>CAVTBF010000001.1:0-598548 GCA_963732915.1 uncultured Actinomycetes bacterium
ATCATCCGCTCGGCGAACTCGGCGCCCCTAGCGGTCTCAGCGTCCGGCCGGTACCTGCTGCACCGCCCAGCTGTTCCCGTCCGGGTCGGCGAAGAACACGAACGAGTTCCAGTCGCCGCCGGCGCCCGGCGACGGGACGCCGTCGTCGAAATGCGTGATCTCGCCGACCTCGACGCCGCGCCCCGCGAGCTCCGCCCGGGCCGCCTCGATGTCCGTCACGCAAGCGGGAGCCCCTTGAGCGAGCCGGGCTCCGAGGCGACGAGGCCGGTGCCGAACGTGATCGAGCAGGCCGAGCCCGGCGGCGTCAGCTGCACGACCCGGAACGTGTCACCGAGCTGCGGTCGACGTCGACGACGAAGCCGCACTGCTCCGCATAGAAGTGCTTGGCGCGGTCGACGTCGCTCACCGGCACGACGATCACTTCGATTCTCCAGTCCACGAGCTCTCCTTTCGCTGAGGGTCACCTGACGAGACGCGTAACCCGTCGGACATCATCGCTCTTGAGCTACCGTTAACCCGGTTAACGAAATGCCGAATACGACGGAGATGACGACGGATGGCTGGCAGTCGCCGACGGGCTGCGCCCTCTCTCCTCCGGCTCAGCCGGGAGCTCCGCCGCGAGGCGCGCGGCGCGGCGTCTCGCCGGAGCAGGTGGCGATCCTCGTCACGATCAAGTATCGCCCGGGATCTGCGCCGGCGACCTCGCCGCGAGCGAGCGCGTGTCGGCCGCGGCAATGTCGAAGCTCGTCGCCCGGCTCGAGCGCGACGGGCTCGTCGAGCGGACGCCGAGCGAGACCGACCGCCGCCGCGGCGGCCTGACGCTCACCGCAGAGGGCGCCCGCACGCTCCGCCGCGTCCGCTCTCGCCGCACCGCGTGGCTCGCGACGCGCCTGCGCGAGCTCGACCCGGCCGAGCTCGCCGCCGTCGAGGCCGCCGTCGAGCCGCTCGCCCGCCTCCTGCACGAGAGGGAAGGACGATGACCGCGGCGCTCGGCCGCTTCAACTCGCGCACGTTCGCGAGCCTCCGCTACCGGAACTACCGGCTCTTCTTCGCCGGCCAGACCGTCTCCCAGACGGGCTCGTGGATGCAGCGGATCGCGCTCGGCTGGTTCGTCCTCCAGATCACCCACTCGCCGTTCTCGGTCGGCCTGATGGCGCTCGCCCAGTTCCTGCCGTTCATGGTCTTCGGCCTCTTCGCCGGCGTGCTGACCGACCGGCTCGACGCGCGCCGCACCGTGATCGGCACGCAGGCGCTGCAGCTCGTCGTCGGCGATCGCCCTCGCCTGGATCGCGCTCGCCTCGGTGGCGCAGCCGTGGATGCTGTACACGATCGCGTTCGCGAACGGGATGGTGCTCGTGCTCGACGTCCCGTCGCGGCAGCAGCTCACCTACCGGATGGTCGGGCGGGAGTCGCTGCCGAACGCGATCGCGCTCAACTCGAGCCTCTTCAACGCGTCGCGGATCTTCGGGCCCGCCGTCGCCGGCGTCGTCTACGGGTTCGCCGGCGCGGGCGTCTGCTTCCTGTTCAACGCGATCAGCTTCTTCGCCGTGCTGCTCAGCCTCTTCTGGATGCGGGTCGGCGACTTCTTCCCGCTCGAGGCGTTCGAGCGGCCCTCGATCCTGCACGGCACCCGCGAGGGGCTCGGCTACGTGCGGCGGCAGAAGCGGATGGTGGTGCTGCTCTCGCTGACCGTCGTGCTGAGCACGTTCTGCTTCAACTTCAACGTGACGCTGCCGGTGCTCGCGTACTCGACGCTGCACACGAACGCGCAGGTGTACGGGCTGCTCTCCGCGGTGTTCGGCGCCGGCGCGCTCGTCGGCTCGCTCGGGGCGGCGTCGCTCGGCCGGGCGTCGGCGAAGGTGCTGCTGACCGGCAGTCTCGTCTTCACCGGCTCCGAGCTCCTGCTCGCCCCGCAGCGCTCGCCGATCGGCACGGGGATCCTTCTCTTCCTCGTCGGCGTCGGCTTCACCGCCTGGTCGGCGAACTCGAACGCGATGATGCAGCTCCAGGCGCCCGACCGGCTCCGCGGCCGGATCATCGGGCTCTACTTCTACGCGTTCAACGGCACGGGCGCGCTCGCCGGGCTGCTCGCCGGCTGGCTCTGCGACCGCGGCGGCACCGAGCTCGCGTTCGTCGTCGCCGGCATCGTCGGCCTGCTCGGCACGCTCGGCGCGGGGCTCGTCTTCCGCAAGCACCCGCCACGGCTCGACGTGCAGCCGCAGGCCGGCGAGGCCCAGGCGGCCTCTAGGGCTTCTGACCGTTCGCGACCCGGATCGTGACGGTCGCGCCGCGCTTCGTGACCGTCTGCGCGGACGGACGCTGCGCGAAGACGATGCCGGCCTTCGCGTTGCCGGGCTGCTCGACGGCGCGCACGGCGAAGCCGGCCTCCGTCAGCTCCGCGACCGCGAACTGCTCGCGGACGCCGATCACCCTCGGCACGGGCAGCGTCGTCGCGAGCGGGGCAGGACGCACCTTCAGGTACCAGATCGCGGCCCCGGCGGCGGCCAGGAGGCCCAGCACGGCGAGGGCCACCCACGCCACGTCGAGGAGCGAGCGTCGCCGCGAGGGCTGCGGAACCGGACGGTCGGGGAGACGTCGAACCTGCACCGACGGCCAGCCGCCGGCGTCGGCTTCCCAGCTGTCGTCGTCGGTGGGGGCAGGCTCCGGCACGTTTCTGGCGTTCCCCCCCACGAGTCGAGTCAATCATGCGCAAGTTTCGGCGTCCACCGGCATCTTCACTCGCGGGGCCGGCGGTGGGCCGCAGCCCGACCGGCCCCCTTTTGCTCGAGTGGAGCCGCCCTGAGGGGGGCGGCTTCACTATTTTTCCTTCGCACCGCTTCGCGGCCCCGCGCTTCGCGGGGACCCGGGTCTCTCGTGCCGCGCCGGCGCAGGTCGGTCGCGGCGACCTACGATTGAGCGGTGATCGACATCGTCCGCACACCCGACGAGGCGTTCGCGGGGCTGCCCGACTATCCGTTCGCGCCGCACTGGCTCGACCACGACGGGCTGCGGATGCACTACGTCGACGAGGGCGCGGGCGACCCCGTCCTGCTCCTCCACGGCGAGCCGACCTGGTCCTTTCTCTGGCGGAAGATCGTGCCCGCGGTCACCGCCGCCGGTCGGCGCGCGGTCGCCCCCGACCTGCTCGGGTTCGGCCGCTCAGACAAGCCGACCGACCCCGGCTGGTACTCGTACGACCGCCATGTCGACTCGATCGTCCGGCTCGTCTCCGAGCTCGACCTGCGGAACCTCGTGCTCGTCGTCCACGACTGGGGCGGCCCGATCGGCCTCCGCGTCGCGGTCGAGCACGCGGAGCGCGTCGACCGCCTCGTGATCCTCGACACCGGCGTCGTCGGCGGTGCCCGGATGAGCGAGCCGTGGCTGCGGTTCCGCGACGCCGTCCGCCACGTCGGCGGCGCGCTCGACATCGGGCGGCTCGTCGCAGCCGGAACGGCGCGCGGGCTCGCCGACGACGTGCGTGCAGCCTACGACGCGCCGTTCCCGACCCCCGAGTCGAAGGCGGGCGCCGTCGCCTTCCCCGAGCTCGTCCCGACCGAGGACGACCATCCGTCGGCCGCGGCGATGATCCGCGTCCGCGACGCGCTCCGCTCCTGGGAGAAGCCGGCCCTCGTCGTCTGGGGCGCCGACGACGCCGTCCTGCCGCCGCGGGTCGGCGAGCGGTTCCTCGAGCTCATCCCCGGCGCAGCGCGGCTCGAGCTGGTCGAGAACGCCTCGCACTTCCTCCAGGAGGACGCACCGGACGACGTCGCCGCGCACGTCGCCGGCTTCCTCCGGTGACGCGCGTCCGGCGCTGGGGCAAGCGGCTCGGCCTCGCTCTGCTCGCGCTCCTGGCGGCGCTCACCGCGGGCGCCGCCGCCTACGACACGGTCACCCCGGGCGGCCAGGCCGCCCGCTCGCTCTACCCCGGCCCGTACGTGAGCGTCGACGGCCGCGAGCTCGCGTACCGACACTGGGGCGCGCACGGCACGCCCGTCGTGCTCATCGGCGGCTTCGCCGAGGCGACCGCCGTGTGGCGCAGGGTCGGCCCGCTGCTCGGCCGCGACCATCGCGTGTACGCGCTCGACCTGCCGCCGTTCGGCTACAGCGAGCGCAAGGGCCCTTACGACCTCGCGACGTGGCTCGACGAGGTCGAGGGGTTCGAGCGGGCACTCGGGATCGCCCGGCCCGTCCTCGTCGGCCACTCGCTCGGCGCCGCGGTCGTCGTCGGCGAGGCGCTCCGTCGGCCCCGTGCGCTGCAGGGGATCGTGCTGCTCGACGGCGACGCCCTGGGCGGGAACGGCGGTCCGCGCTGGCTCGGCGACCTCGTCGTCGACCCGTATTTCACGGCCGCCTACAGGCTCGTCACGCGCTCCGACTGGCTCTTCCGCACGGTGCTGCAGCGCGCGTACGGGCCGGAGGCGCCGCCGCTCACCGCCGCCGAGATCGCCGGCTGGCAGCGCCCGTTCCGCGTCGCCGGCACCGCGGCCGCGTTCAAGCAGATGCTCCCGAACGGGATCGCCGGCTGGACGCTCGCCGACCTCGCCCGCGTCCACGGCGTCCGCACGGTCGTCGCCTGGGGCGCGCACGACACCGTCGACTCGGTCGCCGCCGGCCGCCGCTCCGCGCGGATCCTCCGCGCGCCGTTCGTCCTCCTACCCGAAGCGCCGGGCACCTGTCGATGCTCGTCGACCCGCAGGGAGTCGTCGCCGCCGTCGGCCGGGTGGCGGGCTGACGGCCCCGCGGCCGTCTAGAGTCCCACGCGCGTGTCCAGGTCGAGCGTGCAGCGCAGGTTCGGGCCCGACGTGGTCTTCGTCGCCGGGGGCGTCGCGCTGATCCTGGCCTACTTCGCGCTCGGAACCGGGACGCCGGCCGACGTCATCTACGAGGGGCTCGGCATCGCCTCCGTGGCCGCGATCGCGGCCGGGATCCGGCTGCGGCGCCCCGAGGCGGTCGTGCCCTGGGTGCTCTTCGCGCTCGCGAACACGACGTCGCTCCTCGGCGACCTGTTCTTCCACTACCGCGCGAACTCGACCTCGGCCTCGCTCGGCGACGGCTTCTACCTCGCCGCGTACCCGCTCTTCGCGGCGGCGCTGCTCGTGCTCCTCTTCAAGGCCGGCGGCCACCACCGGTTCGGCGCGCTCGCCGAGGCCGGCGTCGCGACCTTCGCGTTCGCGCTCGTCCAGTGGGTGGCGCTGATGCAGCCGGTGCTCTCGGGCGGCGGCTCGCTCGAGGCACGCGTCGTCTCGGCCACCTATCCGGTCGGCGACGTCGTCCTGCTCGCGGGCTTCGCCGGCCTCCTCGTCTCGCCCGCCTGGCGGAAGCCGTCGTTCTGGCTGCTCCTCGGCGCGGTCGCTCTCGCTGCTCGGCGCGGACGAGGCGTACGGCCTCGCCGGCTCCGCCTACACCGAGGGCAGCGCCATCGACGCGGGCTGGCTGCTCTCGTACGTGCTGTTCGGCGCCGCGGCCCTCCACCCGTCGATGCGCGAGCTGTCGCTGCCGAGGCGCTCGGCGAAGCTGCGCGTGAGCTCCTGGCGGATCGCGCTGCTCGCGGCGGCGATCCTCTCGCCGTCGACGATCCTGCTCGTGCAGTGGACGCGCGGGGCGGACATGGAGGCCCCGGCGGTGTTCAGCGCCACGGTGCCGATCTCGATCCTCGTCGTCTGGCGGCTCACCGGGATCGTGCGCGCGCTCGAGCGGCTGCGGATCCGCGAGCGCGACGCGCGCGACCGACGCGGTCCGCTCGCGGGAGCAGCTCGCCGCCCAGAACGAGCGGCTGCGCGAGGCCGACCGGGTCAAGGACGAGTTCGTGGCGCTGATCTCGCACGACCTGCGGACGCCGCTGACGTCGATCATCGGCTACACCGAGCTCGCGCTCGAGGAGGACGAGTCGCCGCTCGGCCCGGAGCGCCGCGCGTACCTCGAGGTCGTGTCGCGCAGCTCGGAGCGGCTGCTCCACCTCGTCGACGACCTGCTGTTCGTCGCCCGGCTCGAGTCGGGCGACGGCGGCCTCGAGATCAAGCCGATGGAGCTCGACCTCGCCGACGTCGCGGCCCAGGCTGCCGACGAGACGCGGCCGCGGGCCGAGGCGCGGGGGCTCGAGCTGCGCTTCGCCGGCGACGGGCCGCTCCCGGTGGTGGCCGACCGGGGGCGCCTGTTCCAGCTGCTCGACAACCTCCTCGCCAACGCGCTCAAGTTCACGCCCGGCGCCGGGCGTGGTCGAGCTGCGGGTCGAGCCGACGCCGGACGGGCGCCGCCCTCGAGGTGAGCGACACCGGGATGGGCCTGCCCGCGGGCGATCCCGAGCGCCTGTTCGAGCGGTTCTTCCGCAGCCCGCAGGCGGTGAACGCGCACATCCCGGGCACGGGCCTGGGCCTCTTCATCGCGCGCGCGATCGTCGACGCGCACTCGCGGCCGGATCTCGGCGTCGCGCCGCGAGAGCGGCGGGACGACATTCCGCATCGAGCTCCCGGCGCAGCTCCCGACCACCCTCGCCGACCCGGAGCTCGTCGCATGAGCGCGATCCGGGTTCTCGTCGCCGACGACGACGACGACATCCTCCTGCTCGTCGCGACGCGGCTGCGCCGGGACGGCTACGAGATCATCGAGGCCCGCGACGGCGACGAGGCGCTCGTGCTGCTCCGCGAGCACGTGCCCGCGGTGGCGGTGCTCGACGTCGGCATGCCCGGGCTGGACGGGCTCCAGGTGCTGGAGGCGATCCGCGCCAGCGACGAGCTCGCCGGCATCCGCGTCCTGCTGCTCACCGCGAAGGCGCAGGAGCAGGACGTGCGGCGCGGCTATGCGGCCGGCGCGGACGGGTACATGAAGAAGCCGTTCAGCCCGGCCGCGCTCTCCCAGGCCGTGCGCGACCTCCTCGACGGCGCGACCGGCTAGCCTCGCGGCCGGTAGCGGTAGCCGAACCCGCGCACGGTCTCGATCGGCACGCTGTCGGGCGCGTCCGGGTCGAGCTTGCGGCGCAGGTAGCCGACGTAGAGCTTCACCTGGTCGCCGCCGACGCCGTACGTGTCGCCCCAGACGAGCTCGAGCAGCTGGTCGCGGCTCAGCACCTGGCGCGGGTGGCGGACGAACGTCGGCGAGCAGCTTGAACTCGAGCGGCGTCAGCTGCACGCGCCGGCTCGCCGACGGTCACCGCCCGCTGCGCCGTAGTCGATCGTCAGATACTCGTCGGCGTACGTCTCGGCGCTCGTCCTGCGGCGGTCCGCGCCGGCGCGGCGCAGCAGCGCCTCCACGCGCGCGATCAGCTCCTGCCTGCCGAACGGCTTGACGACGTAGTCGTCGGCGCCGCCCTGCAGGCCGCGCACCCGCTCGAGCTCCTCGCCGCGCGCGGTGAGCATCAGCACCGGCACGTCGGAGAGGTCGCGGATCCGCTCGAGCAGCCCCAGCCGTCGAGCTCGGGCATCGCGACGTCGAGCACGACGAGGTCCGGCCGCCAGCTGTGGAACTCCCGCAGCCCCAGGCGCCCGTTCGCCGCGTCGCGCACGGTCGCCCCGGCGCGCTCGAGCAGCGTCCGGACGAGCCGGCGGATGTCGTCGTCGTCGTCGACGACCAGGACGCGTGAGCCGTTCATACCGGATTCATGCTACGCGCATTCGCGCTTCCGATAGTCAAATCCGATGCTCCCGTCATGGCGACCATTCTGATCGAGGATCCCGATCAAGCAACCCGGTCGCTGCTCGAGCTCCACGTTCTGCGGCTCGGCCATCAACCGATCGGCCAGGAAGAGCTGGCCGGGGGCGAGGAGCCCGACCTGATGCTGCTGGAACCGACGTCGCGCACGGGCCTGCGGCTGGCCCGACGGCTGCGCGACCGGCTCCCGCAGTTGCCGATCCTCTGCGTGAGCATCGAAGGCCCGAGCCCGGACACGTCCGGGCTCGAGGCCGTCGGCCATCTCATGAAGCCCTTCCGGCGCTCCCAGCTCGAGCAGGCGCTCGAGCTGGCTCTCGAGCCGCCGCGGGTGGAGGCCAGGCAGTAGGAACACGGGAGGACCGGGCCGGGCGCGCGCTCCCCCGCCGCTCCCGGCCGGTCCTCCTGCCTACGTTCGGGCCCGGGTCCCGGGTACAACACCGGGGTGGACGCACATGTCCGCAGGACGGAAGTTCGCGTCCCGGCTCGCGGCCCGGTCGCTCGCGGAGTTCCAGGCCGACCGCTGCCCGCAGTTCGCCGCCTCGATCGCGTACCACGTCCTCTTCTCGATCTTCCCGCTCGCGATCGTCGTCGCCGGCGTGAGCGCGATCGTGCTGCACGCGACCGGCTCGCGCGCCGACGCGGTGGACACGTCGTCCGCAACGTGCCGCTCTCGGCGACGGGCGACCGACCAGCTGCGGCCAGCTGCTCCTCGGCGCGACGGGCAAGGCGTCGGCGGTCGGCCTCGTCGGGATCGTCGGGCTCGTCTACTCGGCGAGCGGGATGATGGCGGCGATCCGGGCGGCGCTGAACGAGGCGTGGGACGTCGAGGAGCGCGGCCGTTCCTGCACGGCAAGCTCGTCGACATCGGCGCTCGTGTTCCTGGTCGCGGCGGGGCTCGCGCTGCTCGCTCGGCGTGACGGTGGTGCTGCGCTTCGCCGACCGACGTCGTCGCGGGCGGCCGGCTGGATCGCGTGGTGTCGGCCTCGCCGCGCCGCTGCTCGTCGCCTTCGTCGTGCTGCTCTTCCTCTACCGCGTCGTCCCGGCGGCGGAGGTGCGCGTGCCGACACGTGGCCGGCGGCGCTGCTGTCGGCGGCGCTCGTCGCCGCCGAGAACCTGTTCGCGTTCTACGTCGGCCACTTCGCCCACTACAACGCCGTCTACGGGTCGCTCGGCGCGGTGATCGCGTTCATGTTCTTCGTCTACCTCTCGTCGCAGATCTTCCTGCTCGGCGCCGAGGTGGCGAGCGAGTGGCCGCGCGTGCGGGCCGCGCTCGAGCGGGGCGAGGAACCGCCGCCGCGGACGCCGGCGCGCGCGGCGGTGCGCGGCCTGTGGGTGCGGGCGCCGCGGGCTGCTGCGACGGACGCCGGTGCGGTTCGGTCAGACTCCGAACGGGAAGAGACGCCAGAGGCGACACGAGGAAGGAGCAGACGTGCTGGCGCTGACCGACAGGCAGCCGAGGTGATCAAGGGGATCGTCGACGAGTCGGAGGCGGGCCCGGAGGGCGGGCTTCGGATCACCGGCACGGCGGAGGAGGACGGGGAGGCGTCGCTCGAGTTCTCGGTCGCCCCCGGCCCGGTCGAGGGGGACGAGGTCGTCGAGGCGGGCGGCGCGACGGTGTTCCTCGACGAGGTCGCGGCGTCGGTGCTCGAGGACAAGAAGCTCGACGTCGAGGCGCACGGCGACCACTACCACTTCTCCCTCGGGGACCAGGAGCGTCTAGCTGCGTCGCTAGGGCAGGACGTCGGCGCGCCGGGTGGAACATCACCCAGCCGAGCAGCGTCATACCGCCGGCGGTTGCGGCGCCCGCGAAGCCGAGATGGGTCTGCTGCAGCAGGAGGCAGACGCCGGTCACACCGGCGAACAGCCCGGCGATGAAGACGGCCAGAGGGCACGTGCTGCGCGCGCCGAGCCATCCGGGCCGAAGCGTAGCGCGGTATCGGGCGGCGATGGGTACCTGTTGCGCGTGGAACGGGATGCGCGGACGGTTTTCGCGCCGGCGGCGGGGCTCGCGGCGGCCACCGCGCTCGTGGCGGCGGCGGCGGCTCGAGCGGCTCCCCGGCGACCGCGGCCGTGTCGCCACCTCGCCGTCCGCGCCGTCCGCGGCCGCGAAGCAGGCGGTCGCCGACGCGCTCGCGAAGACGAAGGCCGCGCACGTCGACATCGAGGTGCAGGTCGCGCTGCGCAAGCCGGGCGCGCCGACGTGCTCGTCTACGAGGCGCGGGGCGTCTTCGCAGCCGGCAGCGGCAGGCTCGCGATCGACCGCCGCCGCGTCGGCGACGAGACGTGAACGAGGTGTGTCCGGACAGAACGGCCATCTCGTCCTCTACACGTCGCCGAGCACGAGCATGCCGCTCCCCGAGGGCAAGACGTGGCTCAAGGTCGACATGACGCGTACGGCATCCAGCGCTACGGCGCCAACACGACCTTCCTCGCCGGCGCCGACCAGGATCCGGTCGAGGCGCTGAAGCTCGCCACGTCGGCGCCCGCGCACGTGACCGACCTCGGCCCCGACTGGCTGCCCGACAACACGCTCAACACCCACTACCGGGCAACCGTGCGCGTGCTCGACGTCGCGAAGGCGGCGGGCGTGAAGGGCGCGGGCCTGAAGGCGTTGAAGAAGGCGCTGGGCTCCGACCCAGACGATCGACGTGTGGGTGTCGAAGGCGGGGAGGGTCGCCCGCGTGCAGGTGCAGGGCCCCGTGAAGGAGAACGACGGCACGGGTGCTGCAGCAGAAGTCGATCGTCGACTTCTCGAAGTACGGCCTGAAGACGACGCTGACGCTGCCGCCGAAGAGCAAGACGTTCGACTACTTCTCGCTCAGCTCGAAGTAGCTCGACGCGACGGCGAGGCGGCCGAGCGGCCCGAGGTCGACGTGCCAGTGCTGGCCCGGCTCGACGGGTGACGGCGGCACGACCGCGCCCGCGATCACGACCTCTCCTTCGCGGAGCTCGCGGCCGGCGGTGTCGCGGACGGCGGCGAGCACCCAGTCGTGGTCGCCGGTGAGCGCGGTCAGGTCGTCGGTGGCGGCGATCTGCTCGCCGTCGCAGGTGACGGTCGCGGCGACGCCGGCGAGCGTCTGCGCGCGCGGCGGGCCGAGCACGCTGCCGGTGGAAGATGTTGCAGGCGAGCATCCGCTCGACGTCGTCGAGCCCGAAGGTGAGGTCGACGAGCTCGATCGCGACGCCGAGGCCGCGGCCGACCCAGATCGCGACCTCGGTCTCGATGACGGGCTTCGTCCAGCCGGCGAGCGGGACGGTGGCGCCGCTGTCGAGCAGGCCCGACGCGGGCAGCGGCGCGGCGAGCGGGCGTTCGAGCCCGAGCCGCCGCTGTCCCTCGGGCGAGCCGAACGCGGCCTTCCAGCCGAGGCTGCGCGTCACTGGTCGGGCAGCAGGTAGCCGGCGGCCTCGAGCGAGCCGGCGCCGCTCCAGCCCCAGATCAGCAGGACGTCCTCGTCGCCGGTGTTGTCGAAGCCGTGCCAGTGGCCGCGCGGGGTGAAGATCACGTCGCCGGCCTGCGAGGGCGCGCGGCCCGTGTCGGTGTAGATCTCGCCGCGGCCCGACATGACGACGAGGAACTCCTCGCAGTTCGGATGCGCGTGGCGCTCGTGCCGGGAGCCGGGCGGGAGGACGGTGCGGCCGACCGTGAGCTGGTCGGAGCGGGCGGCGCGGGCGTCGATCAGGAACTGCACCTGCATGTCGATCCAGCCCTCGTCCTCGCGCAGCCCCTGCTCGAGCGGCACGTCGGCGATCGTCGTCCGGTAGGGCACGGGCGGGGGCGGTCGCTCACAGGCTGCCGCCCAGGCGCCTGAAGACGTCGTAGGCGGCGATCCACTCCTGGTCGCCGAGCCCGGCCGCGGCGGTCGCGGTCAGGTACTGGTTCGCGAGGGCGGCGAACGGCATCGGCGTGCCGAGCTCCTGGGCGAGGCCGAGCCCGAGCTCCTGGTCCTTCTGCTGGAGCGGCACGTCGGCGAACGGCGTCTCGGGCATCTTCCCGTCGAGGATCATCGGCCCGCGATAGCCGAGCATCGGCGAGGCGATCACGCTCTTCATGACCGCGTCGACGGCGGCCTCGCGCTCGATCCCGGCCTTCTCGGCCATGGCGACCGACTCGCAGAAGGACATGCCCTGGACGACGAGCGAGAGGTTGATCGCGAACTTCATCACGAGCGCTGAGCCCTGCGGGCCGAGGTAGGTGACCTTGGGGCCGAGCTCGAGCAGGACCGGCTCGACCCGGTCGAAGGCGGCGCGGTCGCCGCCGACCATGATCGAGAGCTGCCCGGCCGCGACGGTCGCGGGACTGCCGGAGACGGGCGCGTCGCAGAAGACCGCGCCGGTCGGCTCGACGAGCGCCGCGATCGCGCGCGACTGGCCGGGCGCGATCGTCGAGAGGTCGAGCCAGGTCGTGCCGGCATCCAGGCCGGGCAGCGCGTCGCGGACGACCGCCTCGACCGCGGCCGCGTTCGTGAGCATCGAGAAGACGACGTCGCTCTCGCGCGCGAGGTCGGCGGGCGAGTCGGCGACGCGGAGCCCCTGCGGCTCCAGCTCCTCGGCGCGAGCGCGGGTGCGGTTCCACCCGATCACGTCGTGCCCGGCCGCGAGCAGGCGGCCGACGATCCCGGCGCCCATCGAGCCGAGGCCTGCGAAGCCGATGGTGGGCCTAGCGGTTGCCAACGTTCACCCAGACTGCGACGGCGGGCTCGTCGCCGACCGCCCAGGAGCGGTGCGGCGTGGCGGAGGGGAAGCTGACGGCGTCGCCGGGGTCGAGCTCGTAGGTGTCGAACCCGATCTGGACGCCGAGGCGGCCTTCGAGGACGTACCCGTACTCGCGGCCGGCGTGCGTGAGGAGCCCGGGATCGTCGGTGGAGCGGGCGCCGGGCTCGTAGGTGACGTGGACGAAGTCGACCTGCGGGTCGTGCTCGGCGGTGAGGCGCTCCCAGTGGATGCCGGTGTCGAGCTCGATCCGCTCGCGGTCGGCGGCGAGGCGGACGTGCCGCGGCGGCTCGCCGGAGGCGGGCGCCCCGGCCTCGGCGAAGACCTCGTCGAGCGAGATCCCGAGCTCCCGCACGACGGCGTAGAGCGTCGCGACGGAGGGCCGCACGCGCCCGAGCTCGATCTGCGAGAGCAGGCTTGGCGAGACCTCGAGCCGGCGGGCGAAAGAGCGAACGGACTCACCGGAGGCGAGGCGGGCGGAGCGGATGCGGGCTCCGAGGCGGTCGGCGACGACGTCCATTGACACGGCACGACCGTATCGTGTTGCCACACGCCCGGTCAAGCGCGACCGCCTGGCATGCCTGCCTGCTCCAGATCCACGACGCAGATATGGCGAGTCGGGGGTGACGAGATCGGAGAGATCCTCTTTGCGATCGCCGTGTCAACTCCTGGCAGCCTCCCTCACGCTCGCTCTGGCCAGATGAGATCGAGGACGCCGTTGAAAAAAGAGTAGAAGAATAAACGGTTAGATTGCTGCTGCAGAGGAGGCGATGGGTCCAAAGACGCGTTGAGAGCATCGAATACCTTGACGTCTCTAGAGTCTTGCGGCGATCAAGCATCGACTTCACCGTCGCACGCCGCGCGTTCATGCCCGTACGGCTGACAACAGGGCAGAAGCTCGCGTTCATTACGCTAAAGCTCCTTACCAAGCGCATCCTAAAGAATTTCGACCTGCGAGACGAGTCAGGCGACTCGCTCCCCATACTCACGCAGCATCAGAACGGCTCGATAGCGGCCGCAATTCTCCAACGCTCCGCTAGGGACACTCTGGGTGAGGCAACAGACGTCCACCTCCGTACGGACTTTGATGACCTTGCGTTCGGAAGCGAAGCCGAAGTGAGAGCGGCTCTGTCCAATCTCTCCGGCCCGCGCGGACCCGGGTCACACGATCAGCGTCAGCGGCTCTGGTCCAACGACCGCTTCCGCACACTCGCTCATGACCTGGCAGGACAGTTCTCCTGTTAGAGACTCTGGAAGAACAGCCGGGCGCGCGGAGGGTCGTGAAGCTCAGCTACGAAGAAGAGTTCCAGCCGCGCAGCCGTACGATCAGCCAGTTCTTCGGCATAGACACTGTCCCCTTCGGTTTCCTCGCGCCACGCTTGGCATGGCGGCGAGCTATCACGCCGAGATCGCAGCGCCGGATGAACTCGTAATCGCCCGATCTCGCCTCCTGGAACTCCGGGCTCCGGGCAGTGCCAGCGAACTTGACGGTGAGCATGCGACGTCTCGCACGCACCTCCACGCGACCGATATCGAACGCGGCGCCCTCGGCTATGTCGAAGTCCAGTTCCGACTTCGCAGGGCAGGCATCACAGTCGCTTCAGAGCTCATCGGCGTCGGCACGACTGGTCTCCTGGGCGCCGGATGGGCGATACATGAGGCCGATGTCGCGGCCAGCTCTGATGTCGCGGCAGTCTTGGTCGTGGCGCTCTCCGGACTCTTCGCGAGCTACTTTGCCCGCCCTGGAGAGCACGGCCTGGTGAAGCGGCTTGTCGGGGGTCTGAGGTTCCTGATTCTCAGCTGGCGGTCACATCGTTCGTGGCTGCGAGATATATAGACGAGGCTCTAGGAGGTCACACGCGCTCAGTAATCTGGGCAGGCTGCACGATCGTGGCCGCCATAGCAACCCTGATCATCGCTAGTGGGCTTGGAATGAGCGCGTGGCGTGATCGACGGCGTCGGAGAAGATCCGCGTGAAATTCAGTCCCGCCGTCGGATCTGAAGCGGGTAAGCCACGGGCTCACGAAGTCCGTCCGGACGACCTGTAAGCTTTTTCAAGATGTTTCCCACCTCCGAAGCCACGCCGGTCTCCCTCCCCGAGGCCCTCGCCGAATTCGGCGTTGACTTCCACGGCTGGTATGCGGAATCCGCCGAAGGGGTCCTCGTGCGCTTCGAGGACGATCCCGCTGAAGGCGAGCGGTTCGCCGACGAACTCGAAGAGACCGTCGCGGAAGCTGCCTAGCCGCGCGACAGCGACTTAGCTGACGACCGGATCTCGCCGGAGTCGAGCAGCTCCACGAGGGCGCCGGCGCTTGCGAAAGCGTCCTCTACCCGACGAGGCCGACTTGCCCCAGCTCCGGGAGCCAGCGGTAGCTGTTCAGGAGCGCGTCCTCGCCGGGATGGCGCGCGAGGAAGTCGCCGAGGACGCGCACGTAGAGGCCGACGGTCTCCTTGCCGCGCGGCAGCTGCTTCCGCGACGTGAAGAGGACGCCGTGGTGATCCTCTCTGGCAACGGCCGCCCCGCCATCAGCTCGTCGTAGCGAGCCAGTTCTCGGTCACGATCGCACGCCGCTCGGCGGCCATCAGCGCGAACAGCCGCTCGTCGTCGAGCCCCGCCAGGTCGGCGCGGTCGTGGCTAGAGACGACGTCGTGCCCGAGCTCGCGCAGGCGGACGGCGATCGCCCCGGTGTAGAGCTCGTCGAGGAGAAGCCTCAAGAGCCTTGGGCAAGGAGCTCTTCGCCGGCGCGCCAGGCCGCCTCGGCGCGCTCGGCGGCGGCATGCTCCCGCTCGGTGACGTCGTCGATCTCGTCGCGGTAGAGCGCGTAGTAGTCGACGGCACCGGACGCGAAGACGGTGCGGAAGACGCCGCACGCGCGACCTGCGTGACCGAATTGCGGACGGTCTCGATCACCTGCCAGACGTCGAGCCGGGTGCCGGCGAGCACGGCTCGTCGCCCGAGCGCACCCTCGCGGAACGCGATCCCCGGATGCTCGTGCATCTTCACGCCCTCGGCGATGTAGCGCTCGGTCAGCGCGTTGCGCGGGACGCCGCGCTCACGGGCGCGCCGTCCGAGCTCGTCGAACGTCGCCGTGGAGACCCTGACCGAGAACTGCCTGTGTACCGCCGCCTTCCTCTTCTGCGCCATGATGTATCACACTGTATAACTCATGGATCGGGGGAGACGCGCCGCCGCGGAGCCGATCCGCAGGTGCCACCTACGCGCTTAGCTGACGACCCAGGTCTCGCCCGAGTGGAGCAGCTCGGCGAGATCGCCCTTGCCGCTCTTGGCGACCGAGGCTTCCAGCTGCTCGGCCATCAGCTCGTCGTAGACCGGGCGCTCGATGTTGCGGAAGACGCCGACCGGCGTGCCGCCGTGCGTGCCCTGCGTGACGCGGCTGAGCGCGAACGCGAGCGACGGCTCCATGTGCGTCTCGTCGTGGACGAGGACGTAGGCGTCGCCGGCGGCGCACTCCTCGATCGTCCCGTCGGGGAGCTGGCGCAGCGCCTTCTCGTTGTCGCGGCCCCACGTGATCGGCTCGCCGTGCTTGAGCACGATCCGGTTGACGCCTTCCTTGTCGTCGCGGACGTAGTCGAAGGCGTCGTCGTTGAAGATCGGGCAGTTCTGGAAGATCTCGACGAACGCGCTGCCCTTGTGCTCGGCCGCGGCGCGCAGGACGGCGGTCATCCCCGCCTTGTCGGTGTCGATCGCGCGCGCGACGAACGTCGCCTCGGCGCCGATCGCGAGGCTGAGCGGGTTGAAGGGCCAGTCGATCGAGCCCATCGGCGTCGACTTCGTCACCTTCCCGAGCTCGCTCGCGGGCGAGTACTGGCCCTTCGTCAGGCCGTAGATGCGGTTGTTGAAGAGCAGGATCTTCAGGTTGACGTTGCGGCGCAGCGCGTGGATCAGGTGGTTGCCACCGATCGAGAGCGCGTCGCCGTCGCCCGAGACGACCCAGACCGAGAGGTCGGGACGCGAGGTCGCGAGCCCGGTCGCGATCGCGGGCGCGCGGCCGTGGATCGAGTGCATCCCGTACGTGTTCATGTAGTACGGGAAGCGGGCAGCGCAGCCGATCCCGCTGATGAAGACCGTGTTCTCGCGCTCGATGCCGAGCTCCGGCATGAACGACTGGATCGCGGCGAGGATCGCGTAGTCGCCGCAGCCCGGGCACCAGCGCACCTCCTGGTCGGTGCGGAAGTCCTTCGCGGTCAGCTTCAGCGCGCCGTTGCCGTCAGCCATCGATCATCCTCTCGATTGCCGCGGCGATCTCGCCCCGGCGGAGCGGGACGCCGGCGACGCGGTTGTAGCCGACCGCGTCGACGAGGAACTCGGCGCGAACGAGCTGGCGCAGCTGGCCGAGGTTCATCTCCGGGATCAGCACCTTGTCGTAACGGTGCAGCACGTCGCCGAGGTTGGCCGGGAACGGGTTCAGATGGCGCAGGTGCGCATGCGCCACCGGGCGGCCGGCGCGGCGCACGGCCTTGCAGGCTGCGGCGATCGAGCCGTACGTGCCACCCCAGCCGAGCACGAGCACCTTCGCGGCGCCGTCCGGGTCGTCGACCTCGAGGTCGGCGACGTCGATGCCGGCCACCTTCTGCGCGCGGAGCTGCGTCATCAGGTCGTGGTTTTCCGGGTCGTAGGAGACGTTGCCCGAGCGGTCGGCCTTCTCGAGGCCGCCGATCCGGTGCTCGAGGCCGGGCGTGCCCGGTACCGCCCACGGCCGCGCGAGCGTCTCGGGGTCGCGCAGGTACGGGAGGAACTCGTCGCTCCCATCCGGGCCGACATGGTTCGTCTCGGTCGTGAACGTCGTCGAGATGTCGGGCAGGTCGGCGACGTCGGGCAGGAGCCACGGCTCGGAGCCGTTTGCGAGATACGCGTCGGAGAGCAGATAGACGGGCGTCCGGTACTTGAGCGCGATCCGCGCCGCCTCGATCGCCGCGTCGAAGCAGTCCGACGGAGAGCGGGCCGCGACGACCGGCACCGGCGACTCGCCGTTGCGGCCGTACAGCACCATGAAGAGGTCGGTCTGCTCGGGCTTCGTCGGCATCCCGGTCGACGGGCCCGCGCGCTGCACGTCGACGACGAGGAGCGGCAGCTCGAGCATGATCGCGAGCCCGATCGTCTCCGCCTTCAGCACCACGCCCGGGCCGGCCGACGTCGTGATGCCGAGCGCGCCGCCGAACGCGGCGCCGACCGCGGCGCCCGCGGCGGCGATCTCGTCCTCCGCCTGGAACGTCCGCACGCCGAAGTTCTTGAAGGAGGCGAGCTCCTCGAGGATCGCGCTCGCCGGCGTGATCGGATAGGCGCCGAGGAAGAGCGGCAGCTTCGAGAGCTTCGAGGCGGCGATCAGACCGTACGAGAGCGCCTGGTTGCCGGTGATGTTCCGGTACGTGCCGGGGCGCATCTTCGCCGGCTTGATCTCGTAGGTGACCGCGAAGATCTCGGTCGTCTCGCCGAACGCGTAGCCGGCCTGGAGCGCCTTCACGTTCGCCTCGGCGATCTCCGGCCGCTTCGCGCCGAACTTCGTCTCGAGGAAGTCGATCGTCGGGTCGATCGAGCGGCCGTAGAGCCACGACATCAGCCCGAGCGCGAACATGTTCTTCGACCGCTCGGCCTCGCGCGGCGTGACGCCCACGACGTCCTTCAGCGCGCCGACCGTGAGCGTCGTCAGCGGAATCCGGTGCAGCTGGTACTCGTCGAGCGAGCCGTCGTCGAGCGGGTTCGTGCCGTACGCGGCCTTCTTCAGGTTCCGGTCGGAGAACGCGTCCTCGTCGACGATCAGCGTCCCGCCCTTCGGCAGGTCGCCGACGTTGGTCTTCAACGCGGCCGGGTTCATCGCCACGAGCACGTTCGGCTGGTCGCCCGGCGTGAGGATGTCGTGGTCGGCGAAGTGGAGCTGGAAGCCCGAGACGCCCGGCAGCGAGCCGGCCGGCGCGCGGATCTCGGCCGGGAAGTCCGGCAACGTCGAGATGTCGTTTCCGAGCAGCGCCGTCTCGGAGGTGAACTGCGAGCCGGTGAGCTGCATCCCGTCGCCCGAGTCGCCCGCAAAGCGGACGATTACCTGGGAAAGCTGTTCGACGGGCTTACTGGCCACTGCGACTCCTCGAGAGGTATAGCGCACCCGGAGGCGTCGGGAGTGCGGGAAACCCCGGAGCGTTGCTCAGGGTTTGCCGAGGGGCTGCGTCAACCGCCAGAGGTTGCCCGACGGATCCCTTATGCCCGCGTCGACGCCGTAGAAGCGATCCTGCGGCTCCTCGGTGATCTCGACGCCGCGCGCCTGCAGCTCGGCGACCGTCCCGCGGCAGTCGTCGACGTGGAACACTCCGCCGCTCGAGCCGCCCTTCGCGACGAGCGCGAGGGTCTCGGCCGCCGTCTCCGCGTCCATCGCCGGCGGGCCGGGCGTGAGCAGGATCAGCACCAGATCGGGCTGGCCGGGCGGCGCCACGGTCAGCCAGCGGAAGCCACCGAACTCGTCCATCGTCACGTCCTCCACGACGGCGAACCCGAGCTTCTCCGTATAGAAGTCGCGCGCCTCGTCCTGGTCGCGGACCCAGACGCCCATGTGCGAGAGCCTGCCGATCACGTCTTCCTCCCCGTCGCTGTCGAGACGACGGTAGAGCCGTCGCCCGGCGTGCGCTGCTCGAAAGCTGCTCTCTCGTCGGGGCGCGTCCAGAGCTTGGCGAAACACACCGGGAGGCGTGCGAGCTCCTCGGCGCGCGGACGGGCGCGCTCGCGGTGCGCGGTCGGCGACTCGCCGACGAACCGCCGGAATGCGACCTCGAAGGAGCCGAGGCTGCGGAAGCCGACCCGCAGCGAGATCGCGGTGACGCTCTCGTCGGTCTCGCGCAGGAGCGCCGCGGCACGCTCCATCCTGCGCCGCAGGAGGTAGCGGTGCGGCGTCTCGCCGAACGCGCGCCGGAAGCCGCGGGCGAAGTGCGACGGAGAGGCGAGCGCCTCGCGCGCGAGGCGGGGAACGTCGAGCGGCTCGCCGTAGCGGCCGTCGATCAGGTCGCGTGCCCGCAGCAGGTGGCGCAGCGAAGCGGCGGTCACGCGGCGAGGAGCAGCGCGTTGCCCGACGGATCGCGAACGAGCAGGCCGTCCTCGCGGCGCTCCGGCTCCTGCCCCCCGTCCGCGACGCGTGCCGCCACCCTGTCCCGCTCGGCCTCGTCCGGGAGGATGACCGTGGCGTAGCGAAGCGTCGCCGAGCCGGGCGGCGCGGGATCGGCGCCGCCGCTCTCCCACGTGTTGGCACCGACGTGATGGTGGTAGCCGCCCGCGCTGAGAAACGCCGCCGTCGGCCCGAGCTGCGCCATCAAGCCCAGCCCGAGCACGTCGCGGTAGAAGCCGATCGTCTCCTCGATCTCGCGGACACGGAAGTGCACGTGACCCATCCGCGTCCCGTCCGGCAGCCCCTCGAACGGCTCGCTCGCCGGGTCGGCCAGCTCCGCGAACAGATCGTCGACGTCGAGCGGCAGGGTCGTCAGCCGCTCGCCGACCTGTCCTTCCCAGAGCGCACGCGGCCGGTCGGCGTAGACCTCGATCCCGTGCCAGTCGGGGTCGCGGAGGTAGATCGCCTCGCTGACGTCGTGATCGGAGAGCCCCTGCAGCGGCGTCCGCTCGCGTGAAGCGTGTGCGAGGAAGCGCGCCAGGCTCGGCCGGTCGGGAACGAGCAGGGCGACGTGGTAGAGGCCCGTGTGGCCCGCGTCCGGCTCGGCGCCGGGCTGCTCGACGAAGCGGAGCAGCGGCGTGTCGGCGCCGAGCGTCGCCGTCCCGTTCTCGCGCTCGAGCACGCGGAGACCGATCGCCCGCTGCCACGCGTCGACCGTCCGGCCGAGGTCGGAGACGGTCAGCTCGACGAGCCCCATCCGCGTGGCAGGTGCGATCTCCACGGCGCCACGGTAGCTCGGCCGCCCGCCGCACTCGACCCCGGCTCCGGATCGCGTCGCTCTGGACTGGCTGCCGACCAGTCGGCCCGTCATGATCGGAAATGCTGGTCTGGTCCCACTCTCGGAAGGGACGTGCGCAATGGATCTCTCGAAGCTCACGATGGGCTCGAAGGTCGTCATCGGCGGCGGGGTGCTGCTGCTGATCGACTCGTTTCTCCACTGGCAGGAGGTCTCGTTCGGCCCGATCTCTGCCGGTGTCTCGATGTGGCACGGCTGGGGCATCCTGATCGGACTGCTCCTGCTCGCGATCCTCGCCTGGGAGGCGCTGCAGCTCGTCAACATCAGGCTCGCCCTCGGCCCGCTCAGCCCGTCGATGGTGACGGCGGCGCTCTCCGTGCTGCTCGTCCTCTTCGCCGTGATCAAGGTGCTGACGAACGATTTCGTGGCGACCTGGGCGTGGATCGGACTCGTACTCTCGGCCGGCATCGTCGCGGGTGCGTGGATGAACATGCGGACCGCGGGCGAGTCGATCGCCGATCTGAGGAGCTCGGTCACCGCCGCGACCTCGAGCGCGACGGCGGCGGCAAAGGCGGCTGCCGCGGCACGGTCCGACGCCGCTTCGGCGCCCGCCGCTCCTTCCTCCGACTCCCCGGTCGAGACCGCAGCCGAGCCATCCGACCCGGTCTCCGGCTCGGGCTCGGGCGATACGCCCGACTGAACCCGCCGACACCGGTTGCGCGGCGCTCGTCCGCCCACCGCGGGCGCCCGCGTTACCCCTGACCGTGCTTGAGCGCCGACTCGCGCTGCTGCGCCTGCGCGAGCGTCAGCGTCCCGTCGCAGACCTGGGCGTTCAGCCGGTTCTCGATCGTGTCCACCTGCGAGGCACGCGGATACGGCTCCGGCCAGAGGTTGCGCGGATCGGTCGGGTCGCCGCCGAGCTCGAGGCTGATCAGGTGGTCCTCCTGGTAGTCGGACGTCGTGCCCGTCTCGCCGTAGTCGATCATCTGCTTCCGCTTGAGCGCGTTCGTGTACGAGACCGGCGGGCGGATCGTCGCCGTCCAGCCGCGCCTGCAGATCGTCGAGCGGATGGTCGCCTGCGTCACGTCCGGATTGAGGACGCCGGGAGTGCGCGCCGGGTCGGCGAGGATCGCAGCCGCACCGCCACTGCCGCCGACCCGGAACGCGGCGACCGTCACGACAGCGACGAGCGCCACCATGACCAGTACATCGCGCGCGGACGCACGCCTTCCCACGGCGATCGACGCTAAGCCGCGCGCCGCAGCGCCGCAAGACGCTCTTGCGGCCGTGTCCGGCGCGGCCCGACGAGCGCGAGCGCACCGGCGAGGATCCAGACGCAGTACGCGACCCACGGGTCGCCGATCACGTCGGTCTGGACCGCGAGCACGAGGATCGAGGCGAACGCCGCCGCCGCGGCTGCGGCCCAGCGGTCGTCCTGCGCCGCGCGCACGAGCGCGCCGAGCAGCGCGAGCCCCCAGCCGATCCAGAGCAGCGAGCCGAGCGCGCCCAGCTCGACGCCCAGCTCGGTGTAGTTCGACTCGCCCGCCTTCAGCGGCGTGCCCGTCCGCGACGCGGTCTGGCCGACGTTGCCGAGCCCGTACCCCTGCGGGTGGTGGACGATCGTCGTCACCCCGTCGCGCAGGCTGCGCCAGTGCTCGCGCAGCGACGACTCGTTCACGCTCGCGGCGCCGTTCGACGCGGTCGGGTTCTTCACGGCGAGCTCGTGCTGGTAGACGAGATCGGCTTTCGTCCAGTTGCCCGTCGGCGCGACGTGCGGGAAGACATGCGCCCAGCCGTAGGCGATTGCGACCACCGCGACGCCCGTGGCGAGCCAGGACGGCCGGCGGAGCAGCGCGGCGAGCACGACGAGCCCGACCGCGAGCGCGAGCAGGGCCGAGCGCGAGAACGTCCAGAGCAGGCCGGCCGCCGTCACGGCGACGAGCAGGAGCGCCGGCCGCCGCCAGCGGCGCCAGAGACCGGCGACGCCGACGAGCGCGACGACGAAGAGGTAGCTCGACGCGAGCGGGCTGAGGAAGGTCGAGACGAGCCGGCGCAGGAACGGCCTGTCGCCGCCGACGTTGTAGACGAAGTTCTCGGGCAGCCCGGCGGCCTGCGGGTTCTCGCCGGTGCCGTGGTAGTCGTAGCCGAGGTGGCGATGGAAGTAGTCGACGACGCCGTTCGTCCGCCACCAGCCGATCGAGACCGCGTAGACGTCCACGAGCCCGAGCCCGGCGACGAACGCGGCCGTCGCGAGCAGCGTCCAGCCGATCCGGCGGAGCTCGACGCCGTCGAGCCGCAGCGAGCGGCCGAGGAAGAAGGCGGCGACCGGGACGAGGTCGTGGCGCGCCGCGAGCGCGACTGCGTGCCGGCCGGCTTCGCCGCCGAGCGCCGACTGCGGCACGACCGCGTAGACGACGACGAGCACCGCGAAGGCCGCCGCGAACGCGTCGACGAGGCCGGGGCGGAACGGCAGCTCGCGCTCACGCCACGCGTCGGCGAGCACGCGCAGAAGCGCGACCGCGAGCAGGATCTCCTTCCAGGCGGCGATCGCGGTCAGCGTCGAGCCGTGCACGCCGGCCGCGTAGAGAGCGGCGAGCACCGCGTTGTGGAGCGCGAGCCCGACGACGAAGAGATAGAGCGAGACTGCGGGCCGCCGCCAGACGAGCACGGCCGCCGGCACGAGCACGAGCGCGTAGAGCGCAATCTCCACGGCCGTCACGCGCCGAGCGTACAGCGGGCGGGGACGGAATCGCCGCCCCCGCCCGACGCGACGTCGGTCAGCCGACCCACGGATCGTCGTAGAGGACCGCGGCCAGAGCGGCTGGCGCCAGGACGACGAAGGTCAACGTGACAAGTCTGCCTCTGTTCGCGGTGCGCATCGCGTGTCTCCTTCGGATCGGGAGCCGCAACCGGCTCCCGGTGGATATGCGGAGCCGACCAGTACCGGTGACCATTGTCAAGTGTCGCTAGCCGTTTGACCATGCGTCGATGCCGACGCGAGAATGGCCTCCGATGCGCGACGAACCTGCGCGGCCCGAGGACGAAACGATCGGCCAGAGGCTCAAGCGCCTCCGGCTGGAACGGGGTCTCTCGCAACGGGAACTTGCGGCGCCAGGAGTCTCGTACGCCTACATCTCGCGCATCGAGGCGGGGACGCGCCAGCCGTCGGTGAAGGCGCTTCGCCAGCTCGCGGGCAAGCTCTCGATCTCGCCGGCATACCTCGAGACGGGCTCGCTCCTCGACGACGCCGCCGAGCGCGAGCTGACGCTGACCGACCTCGAGCTCGCGGTCCGGCTCGGCGAGCCCGAGGAGGTGCAAGGGCCGCTCGAGACGCTCCTGGCCGAGTCGCTCGCCGCCGGCGATCGCGAGTCGGCGCTCCGCGTGCGGGTGACGCTCGCGATCCTCGCCCGCGAGGCGGGCCGGTTCGACGAGCTCGTCGAGCTGCTCGAGGCTGCGATCGCAGGCGAGCCGTTCAGCCCCGTCGAGCGCGCCGAGCTGTACGTCCAGCTCGGCTACGGCTACGGGGCGGCCGGACGCCCGCAGCTCGCGGCCGCGCTGCTCGAGCGCTGCCTCGAAGCGGTGCGCGAGGCCGGCGCGACCTCGCTCGAAGCCCGCTACGCGACGATGCTGAGCTGCGCCCGCAGCGACATGGGCGACCTCGGCGGCGCCGAAGAGGTGATCAAGACGGCGCTCGACCGGATCGGCGAGAGTCAGAACCCGTACGTGCGCGTGCGGCTCTACTGGTCGCTCGCGCGGGTCGCGCATGCCGAGAACAAGCCGGCGCTGGCGCTCGGGAACGCCCGCCGTGCGATCGCGCTGCTCGAGGCGACCGAGGACACGCTCAACCTCGCCCGCGCGCATCTGCTCGCCGCGTCGATCCTGATCACGCGCGAGGATCCGGCAGGCGCGAGCGGACACCTCGACGAGGCCGGGAAGCTGCTCGGAGCGGCGCCGTCGTTCCAGGACGACGTCATGCTCCGGGTCAAGCGCGCGCAGGTCGCGGCGCTGCGCGGCGACGGCGACGCGGCGGCCGAGCTCGCGCGCGAGGCGCTGCGCGTGATCGGCGACGAGCTGCCGCAGGAGCGCGGGACGGCACTCTGGGCGCTCGCGGAGGGGCTGGCGCTCCGGGGCGAGCACACGGCGGCGGACGACGCTTTCCGGCGGGCGACCGACGTGCTCGAGGAGAACCACCGCTGGCGCGAGGCGATGCTCGCCTCTCGCTCATGGGGGCGCATGCTGCGGGCCGCCGGCCGCGAGCAGCAGGCGCTCGACGTGCTCGACCGGGCCGCCGAGCTGGGGCTCCGCGCGGCGCCCGCCGAGACGCGGCCGTAGCGGCGGTGGCCGTCGAGATCGAGGTCGCGCCGAGCGGGCCGTACTCGCTCGCGCTCTCGGCGCGGCTCGCCGGCGACGCGACGCGGCGCTATCGCGAGGGGATCGTCACCGCCGCCGTCGAGGTGGACGGCCGGCACGAGACCGCGCACGCGTGGCAGCTGCCCGACGGAACGGTGACGCTCCGCGCCTCCTCGGCGGCTGCGGCCGAGCGGCTGCGCTGGATGCTCGCGCTCGACGACGACCACTCCGAGTTCCTGCGCCGCGTCGGCTCCGATCCGCTGCTCGCCCGGACGGCGAGCGCGCTGCGCGGGCTGCGGCAGGTGCGGACCGCGACCGTCGCGAAGTCGCTGCTGCGAGCGGTCTGCGGCCAGCTCGTCACGTGGCAGGAGGCGCGGCGTATCGAGCGGGTCGTGGTCCGGGCGCTCTCGCCCGCGGGCGAGGACGGGCTCGCGCTCGCCCCGACGACGAAGGCGCTCGCGGCTGCGGCGCCGTCCGAGCTGCGGCGGCTCGGCCTGCACGAGCGCCGCTCCGCCGCGCTCGTCCGCGTCTGCCGGGCGATCGAGCTCGAGCGGCTGCACGCACAGCCGACTGCGGCGGTCGTGGCGCGGATCGAGCGAGAGCGCGGGCTCGGCCCCTGGTCGGCCGGCGTCGTCTGCCTCGAGGGCCTCGGCCGGCGCGAGCACGGGCTCGTCGGCGACCTCGGTCTGATCAAGCTCCTGCGGGCGCAGCGCGGGCGGCCGGTCGAGGCCGGGGAGACCGCGGAGCTGCTCGCGCCGTACGGCGAGTGGGCGGGCCTCGCGAGCGTCTACCTGTTGGCCGGTTTCTCGCGCGGGCTCATCCCGCTGGATGCGGCCCGGGCCGCGTAGCATCACGGCATGGAACGGAAAGTCGCGATCCTCGGCGGCGGCCGGATCGGCGAGGCTCTGCTCTCGGGCCTGCTCAGCTCCGGCTGGCGGACGAAGGACGAAATCGTGGTCAGCGACCGGCGCGAGGAGCGGATCGCCGAGCTGAGCGAGCGCTACGGCGTACAGGCGACGGGCACGAACGCGGATGCGATCGCCGGCGCCGGGCTGATCGTCGTCGCGGTCAAGCCGCAGGACATCTACGTGCTGCTCGACGAGATCGGCAGCGACCTCACGCCCGAGCAGACGGTCGTCTCCGTCGCGGCGGCGATCACGACGGCGCGGATCGAGGCGCGGATCGCCCCGGGCGTGCCGGTCGTCCGCGCGATGCCGAACTCGCCCGCGACCGTCCACGAAGGCATGGCGGGCATCTGCGCCGGCGCGCACGCGAGCGACGCGCACCTGGCGCTCGCCGACGAGGCGCTCTCGCATCTCGGGCGTGTCGTCCGCGTCCCGGAGAGCTCGATGGACGCGATCACCGCCCTCTCGGGGTCGGGGCCGGCGTACTTCGCGCTCCTCGCCGAGGCGATGATCGAGGCCGGCATCCTGCTCGGCCTCCCGCGCGAGCTCTCGACGACGCTCGTCGTGCAGACGATGTTCGGCACCGCGAAACAGCTCCGCGACGAGGGGATGCATCCGGTCGAGCTGCGCGAGTCGGTGACCTCGCCGGGCGGCACGACGATCGCCGCGATCCGCGAGCTCGAGCAGGCCGGTGTCCGCGCCGCGTTCCTGAACGCGATCCAGGCGGCGATGGACCGGGCGCGCGAGCTGGCGGAATGACGAGCGGGCCGGCCGTCGAGATCGAGGTCGTCGAGAGTGCCGAGGACGCGGCGCGCACGGTCGCCGAGCGGCTCGCCGCCCAGGCGCGCGCCGGCGGTCACGTCGTGCTGACGGGGGGCTCGACGCCGGAGCGCGCGTACGAGATCGCGGCCGAGCTCGAGCCCGACTGGAGCCGCGTCGAGCTGTGGTGGGGCGACGACCGCTGCGTCCCGCCGGAGCACGAGTGGTCGAACTACGGGATGGCGAAGGCGGCGCTCATCGACCGGCTCGCCGTCGCACCGAAGGCGGTGCACCGGATGCGCGGCGAGCTCGGCAAGAGGCCCGGCGCGGCGGAGTACGAGCGCGAGCTGGCGTCGCTGGCGGAGTTCGACCTCGTCCTGCTCGGGCTCGGGCCCGACGGCCACGTCGCTTCCCTCTATCCGCGGCAGCCGACACTCGCGGAGACGAACCATCGAGCGATCGGCGCCGAGGCGCACCTCGAGCCGTACGTCGACCGGATCACGCTGACGTTGCCGACGCTCCGCGCCGCGCACGAGGTGCTGTTCCTGATCGCGGGCGCCGAGAAGGCGGAGGCGACGGCGCGTGCGCTCGCCGCCAGGGCGACCCCGGACACGCCGGGCAGCCTCGTCCGCGCGGCGCTCGGCCCGACACGCGCGGTCGTCGACCGTGCGGCCGCGGCGCACCTCTAGCCCGCCTCACGCGAGCCATGACCCGGCTCGAACGGCCGGCCGTGTCCGGGGCAGCCACGTCCCGGTGTCTGACACCGAGACGTGTCCGGAGGGGCCACGTCCGCGGTTACGGGAGCCGCGGCGAGGCTCGGAGGCCGGTCGCGAGCCCGCGCGGCGCGGCGAGCGCCTCGAGCACGAGCGCGGTGTCGGCGACTGCGACGTCCTCGAGGAACTCGTCCCGCTCCTCGAACGAGCGGAGCACAGCCTCCACTGCGGCCGCGTACCGCTCGCCGTCGCCCGCCGCAAGCGCCCCGAGCGCGTCGGCGACGTCACGCGGGAAGTCGTCGCGGCCACGCAGTGTCTCCGCCAGCTCAGACGCCTCGTGGTCGCGGGCGAGAACGAGCAGGGCGAGCGTCGCCGCGTAGCGCCCGATCGGCGACCCCGCGGCGGCTGCGCCCGCGTCGAGCGCCCAGCGGGCGGCATCGGTGGCGTCCTCGCCCGCGAGCAGCAGCGCCTTCGTCGCCGCGATCGGCCGGCCCCACGAGTCGGGCGGCGCGCCCGCGTCCCAGCTCTCGCGGTAGCGCGCCGCGGCGACGCGCAGCCAGTCGCGCCCCTCCTCGCATCTTCCGGCCATCAGCAGGAACACGCCCGCCGCCCAGGCCGCGTTCGCGAGCTGCGTCAGCTGCCGCTGGTCGGCGTCGCGCGTCTCGCCGCCGCGATAGCGCGCCGCCGCCTGCTCGAAGCGCTCCGTCCAGTCCATCGTCGCAGTATCGCGACAGCGCGCTGATTGACTCGTCAGTCAATCGATATGTTTCGTCCGTGGCCCGCGAGCTGCGAGAGGTCTTCTTCGTCGACGGCGTCCGCACGCCGTTCGGCAAGGCCGGCCCGAAGGGTCAGTACTGGCGCACGCGTGCGGACGACATGGCCGTGAAGGCGGTGCGCGAGCTGCTGCGCCGGAACCAGCAGCTCCCGCCCGAGCGGATCGGCGACGTCGTCCTCGCCGCGACCGCGCAGGTCGGCGACCAGGGCCTGACGCTCGGCCGCGACGTCGCGCTGCTTGCCGGCATCCCGCAGACCGTTCCCGGCTTCGCCGTCGACCGGATGTGCGCCGGCGCGCTCACCGCCGTGACCTCCGCGGCCGGCGAGATCGCGTTCGGCGCCGTCGACGTCGCGGTCGCGGGCGGCGTCGAGCACATGGGCCACCACCGGATGGGCGAGGAAGTCGACTTCAATCCGCGGTTCCTCTCGGAGCGGCTGATCGACGAGTCGGCCGCCGTGATGGGCCAGACCGCCGAGAACCTCCACGACCGCTTCCCCGCGATCACGAAGGAGCGTGCGGACGCGTTCGCGCTCCAGTCGCAGCAGCGCGCGGCGGCCGCCTGGGACGACGGCGTCATGCGCGAGACCGTCGTGCCGATGTCGGTGTTCACCGACGACGGCTGGAAGGTGGCCGACCGCGACGAGTTCCTCCGGCCGGAGACCTCGCTCGACGGCCTGGCCGCCCTCAAGCCCGCGTTCCGCGCCGGCGGCCGCGTCACGGCGGGCAACTCGGCGGGGCTGACCGACGGCGCAACCGCCGCGTTCCTCGCGTCGGAGGCCGCGCTCGCCGAGCTGGGCGTCGCGCCGAAGCTCCGGCTCGTCGGCTTCGCCTACGCGGGCGTCGAGCCGCACCTGATGGGCTACGGCCCGGTACCCGCGACGCGCCGCGTACTCGAGCAGGCAGGCGTGACGCTGGACGAGGTCGACCTCTTCGAGCTGAACGAGCCGTTCGCGGTGCAGGTGCTGACGTGGTGCGACGAGCTCGGCGTCGCGGCCGACGACCCGCGGCTCAATCCCTACGGCGGCGCGATCGCCTGCGGGCATCCGCTCGCCGCGACCGGTGTCCGCCTCGTCGCGCAACTCGCCTACGGCCTGCGCGAGCGTGGCGGCCGCTACGGGCTGACCGCGCTCTGCATCGGCATGGGCATGGGCTGCGCGGTGCTCTGGGAGAACGTGGCGTGAGCGGCGGCACCGAGCTCAAGCTGAACCGCGTCGAGTCGCGCGTCGGCCCGATCGCGCTCGTCACGATCGACAACGGCGAGGACTACCGCAAGCCGACGACGCTCGGCAGCTCCGCGTTCGCGTCGGCCGTCGCGGTCGTCGAGGCGCTCGAGTCCGGCGAGTGGTCCGCGATGGTGCTGACCGGCAAGCCGTTCGTCTTCTGTGTCGGCGCCGACGTCGACGAGTTCTCCCGGATCGCGTCGCTCGAGCAGGCTGCGGCGGGCTCGCGCGCCGGCCACGAGCTCTTCGCGCGGATCCGCGCCCTGCCCTTCCCGACCGTGGCCGCGATCAACGGCGCCTGTCTCGGCGGCGGGCTCGAGCTGGCGCTCCACTGCGACGCGCGCACGATCGCCTCGAGCGTGCGCCACATCGGCTTCCCCGAGGTCGCGCTCTCGATCATCCCCGCCTGGGGCGGCACGCAGCTCGTCCCGAAGCTCGCCGGCCCGGACGCCGCGGTGCGCCTGATCGTCTCCAACCCGCTGCGCCAGAACCGCCTCTCGACGGCCGCCGACGCGGTCGAGCTCGGACTCGCCGACCGGCTGCTCGAGCCGGTGGAGTTCGTGGACGACTCGCTCGCCTACGCGGTCGAGCTCGTCGAGCGGGGCGGCCCGGAGCGGACGGCGCCGGACTGGTCGGACGCGGAGGCGATCCTGCGCAAGGCGCGGGCGAGGGTCGAGGACGCGCTGCACGGCGCGACGCGCGCGCCGTCGGTCGCGCTCGACCTGATCGAGGGCGCACGGGAGTGGACGATCGAGCAGGGCTACGCCGCCGAGGAGGCCGCGATGGCCGAGCTGATCACGAGCCCGCAGGCCCAGGCAGCCGTCTACGCGTTCACGGTCGTCGAGCGCCGCTCGAAGCGCTCTCCCGTCCCCGACGCCACACCGCGCAAGGTCGACAAGGTCGGCATCGTCGGCGCCGGGTTGATGGCGACCCAGCTCGCGACGCTGTTCGTGCGCCGGCTGCGCGTGCCCGTCGTGCTGCGCGACATCGACCAGTCGCGGATCGACGAGGCGCTCGCGACGATCCGCGAGGAGGTCGGCGCGAAGGACCCGTTCCTCGCGACCCTCGTCGAGGGCGGCACCGGCTGGGAGCAGTTCGCCGGCTGCGACCTCGTCCTCGAGGCGGTCTTCGAGGAGCTGGACGTGAAGCGCGAGGTGTTCGCCGAGGTGCGGCACGTCGCGCCGGACGCGATCCTGGCCACGAACACCTCCTCGCTCTCGGTCGAGGCGATGGGCGCGGACGTCGGCCTCCACTTCTTCAACCCGGTCGCGGTGCTGCCGCTCGTCGAGATCGTCCGGACGCCGAAGACGACGGACGAGCAGATCGCCACCGCCTGGGAGGTCGTGGGCAAGCTGCGCAAGCGCGGCGTGCTCGTCGGCGATGCGCCTGCGTTCGTCGTCAACCGCGTCCTGACCCGGATGACGACGGTGCTGATGGACGCGCTCGAGCACGGCAACGCGGTCGAGGAGACCGACGCCGCCGCGCTCTCGCTCGGCCTGCCGATGGCGCCGTCCGTGCTCCTGCAGATGGTCGGCCCACGAGTCGCAAACCACGTCCTCGAGACGCTCCACACCGCGTATCCCGAGCGCTTCCCGCTCTCCCGGACACTCGCGAACTACGCCGACGGGAACGACGAGATCGCGGCCCGCGGCGATGCACGGCGCAGCGTCGACGAGATCCGCGAGGCGATTCTCGAGGCGGTCGCCGACGAGGTGCGGCACATGCTCGACGAGGGCGTCGTGACGGCCGCGGCCGACGTCGACGCCTGCCTGATCCTCGGCGCCGGCTACCCGTTCCACCTCGGCGGGATCACGAAGCACCTCGATCAGGCCGGGGTGTCGGACCGCGTCGTCGGATCGCCGCTCGCCGACTACCGTGCCGGCGCGACCGCCTGACGGGCGCGCGCCGGCGGGTAGGCTCGACCTGACATGGCCGACGACTGGCGCATCCGGATCGAGGTCGACGAGGCGGGCCACGCCGCGGGCCTGCTGACGCGATTGAGCGCCGAGCTCGGCGGCGAGGCCCGCGAGCTGGCGCGCGAGCTGGAGGAACGGCGCCTCGCCGTCTCCCGCGACGGCGACACGGTCTTCGTCTACACGTCCACCCGCGACCAGGCCGAGAAAGCCGATGCCGTGATCCGCGCGGCGCTGCGCGAGGACGGGATCGAGGCGCGCACGAACCGGGTCGAGCACTGGCTCGCCGACGAGGAGCGCTGGGACGACGAGCCGCCGGGCGAGACATGGGAAGAGGAGGAGATCGAGCACGGGTACGCGCCCTGGGAGGTGCGCGTGCAGTGCGGCTCCCACCGGGAGGCGCGCGACCTTGCCGAGCGGCTCACCGGCGAGGGCTACCGGCCCGTTCGCCAGTTCCGCTATGTGATCGCCGGCGTCGCGAGCCGCGACGAGGCCGACGCGCTCGCCGCCCGCCTGCACGGCTCGGTCGAGCCCGGCGGCGAGGTCGTGTGGGAGACGGCGCCGGGCAACCCGTTCGCGGTCTTCGGCGGCCTCGGCCTCTAGTCGAAGCCCGCCGCGTCCGCTTCGGCCGGTTGACGCGCCTCGCGCTCGGGGTATGCTTGGACGAGCTTCGCTCGCCCAGGGGATTCGGCGAGCGCGCTCCTCTCGAAGGGTTGCAGCACGGACGTGTGCTGCGCACATGCAGGAAGCCATTCAGCAGCCGACGAGCTATTCGGAGGCGGCAGACCCGTTGGTCGCCGCCGCGCTCCACGCGGAGACGTGGGCGGGTGAGCCGTTCCTCCGCGAGGGCGAGGATGTCGAGCAGGCGCTCGCCCCCGACACCGGGCGCCGGCGTGCGCTCGACGAGGCGACCGCCGAGATCGAGGCCGGCCGGAGCTCGCCGTCATCGCAGTGGAAGGTGCGCTTCGGGCTTCTGCTCGGCCTCGAGCGCGTCCTCGCCGAGCCGGAGCCGCACACCGCTGCGGGCACCGCGCTGCGACGCCATCAGGTCGACGCGCTCGCGGGGATGCTCACCGAGCTGATCGCCGCCAGCCAGCGCGACGAGGAGGCGAACGGGAACGGCAACGGTCACGCCGCCGCCGAGGAGCTCGCCGAGGAGGAGACCGAGGACGACGACGAGGACGAGGCGCTCGTCGGCGCGGGCGAGGAGGACGACGACCTCGACGAGCCGTCCGGCCCGCAGGACGACCCCGGGGCGGTGCGCCGCTACCGGTTCCGCCACCCGACCGCGTCCGGCAAGACGATCGCGGCAGCGGGCTTCGTCGAGGCGGCCCGCACGCTCGGCGTCCTCATCCTCACGCATCGCCGGCTGCTCGTCTCCCAGTTCCAGCGCGACCTCACCACCGAGGGCTACGGCGACCGCTTCACCGACGCGATCGAGACCGGCAAGGAGCCGCTCGCCGGCAACCCGCTGACGATCCAGACCTACGCCTGGTTCGCGCGGCACGTCGACTCGATCAGCCGCAGCGCCTACCAGCTCGTGATCTGTGACGAGGCGCACACCGCGCTCGGCGAGAAGACGTCGGCCGCGATCCGCTCGTTCCCGGAGCCGCTCTACATCGGCATGACGGCGACCGAGCAGCTGATCGCGAAGCAGGTCTCCGACGTCTTCCCCGCCTCGGTCGACGACCTACCGCTGCAGGACGCGGCCCGTCGCGGCCTGATCGCGCCGCTCCGCTGCCTGCGCGTGCCGCCGGTCGCGGCGATCAACTCGGTGCCGATCGTCGGCGGCGACTTCGACCAGGAGATCCTCGCCAAGACCCTCGACCACCAGGCCCTGAACCAGGCGGCCGCGAGCCTCTACCGCGACCGCTTCGACAACACGCCCGGGATCGTCTACGCGGCCGGCGTCGACCACGCGTACAACCTCGCCCAGGAGTTCCGCGCCGCGGGCCTGAAAGCGGAGGCCGTCTCCGGACGCACGCCGCCGGTCAAGCTCGCCGAGACGCTCGCCGCCTACGAGCGCGGAGAGATCAACGTCCTGATCAACGCGCAGCTGCTCGCCGAGGGCTGGAACTCGCCGCGCGCGACGGTCTGCATGCACCTCGCGCCGACCGCGTCGAAGCGCGTCTACCAGCAGCGGATCGGCCGGATCATGCGCCTGCACCCGCGCAAGGAGGCCGGGATCGTCGTCGACTTCGTCCCGAAGGGCGCGACCCACAACGAGCGGGTCGTCTCGCTCCACTCGCTGCTGGACGCCGACTTCTACCGCGAGGGCGCCCGCGTCACGCCCGCGCCGCGCCGGCGCTCGCAGCGTCGCGCCCGCCGCCGCCTGACACCGGCGCCATGGCTCGTCCCGGTCACGCCCGACGTCCGCCGCCGCATCGGCGTCATCCAGCGCGAGTGGCAGCGGATCGATCCGCGCTTCCTCGACGAGGACGAGCAGCGCTACTGGGCGACGATCGCCGGCCGCCAGATCCGCTTCGACGAGCGCGCGAACTTCGTCACGAAGCTGACCGAGGGCCGCGCCAGCAAGGGTGCGCTCGAGCAGTTCCTCGCGACCTGCGCCGCCGAGAACCCGAACCGGCGACTGCGGACGATGGCGCTGCAGGACCGCGTCTCGATGCGGGTCGAGCGCGCCGACTTCGACGACCTCGTCACCCTCGTCTCGCAGGCGCCGACCTGGGAGAAGGAGCGCATGTCCGGGATCCGGATCCTCCTGCGCGCGATCGGCGAGAGCAAGCCGGACGCACCCGAGCAGATCCTCGCCCGCTGGACGTGGCGGCTCGCGCGCGTCACGCGCAAGGTGCAGGACCGGCGCGCGTCGGCCGAGTACCCGGAGGCGAAGCGGCTGCTCGGCGCGCTCGCCAACTCGCGGGGCCACCGCCACGAGGAGAACGCGGCGAAGCTCGTCCGCGCCGCGCTCGAGCTGCCGCTGCCGGTCGGCGCGGCGCTCCTCGCCTCGGCCGAGGGATACACGCCACGCGCGACGAAGCTGATCGACGAGGCCCGCGAGCATCTCGGCGCGATCGACGAGGTCGCACTCGCGCTTTCCGAGAACCTACCCCAGCCGAAGCAGCAGGCCAGCCGCAACCGCCGGCGGCGGCGGCGCAAGAAGAAGCCGGGCGCCTCGACCGAGGCCACCGTCCAGGGGCAGACGACTGCCGATCCGGACCAGAGCGGCGGCGCCGCGGACGGCGCGGCCCCGACCGCCGCGCAGCCGGCCGCAGCGAACGGCGACAGGCCCGCCGACGCCGACACCTCCGCGAAGCCGAAGCGCCCCCGTCGCCGGCGCCGCAAGCCGGCCGGCGAGAACGGCGCCGCGCCCGCAGACGCGACGGAGACCGCACAGCCGGTCGTCGCCGACGACGGCGGCTGAACCGGACGCTTGGGACGCGGGCCCGTCAGGCCCGGTGTTAGGACGCGGGCCCGTCGGGCCCGGTGTCGCCGCCCTCGTTCTCCTGGTCACGCTCGCGGAGGAACCGGGTCAGCTCCGCCGCCAGCGAGTCGCCCGAGGGAAGGTCGTCGGCCGCGTCGATCAGGTCGACGCGCCGCTCGAGCTCGTCGACGTACGCCGCCGTCTCCGCGTCGGAGGAGACCGCCTCGCTGACCTGCTCGCTGTACTCGTCGGAGGCCTGCTCGAGCTCGTCGAGGTCGATCTCGGTGCCGAGCAGCTCGCCGAGCCGCCGCGTGAGCGCGAGGGCCGCGCGCGGGCTCGGCGCGAGCGAGACGTAGTGCGGCACCGCCGCCCAGAGGCTCACCGCCGGGATGCCTGCGACGCGGCAGCGGTCGAGCAGGACGCCGACGATGCCGGTCGGGCCCTCGTAGCGCGACGGCTCGACACCCAGCTCCTTGACGAGCTTCGGATCGCTCGCAGCCGCGCTCACGGGCGACTCGCGCGTGTGCGGCACGTCGGCGAGCAGCGAGCCGAGCGTGATCACGAGCTCGACGCCGAGGTCTTTCGCCAGATCGACGACATAGCCGCTGAACGTCTTCCAGCGGAGATTCGGCTCCACCCCGAGCAGCACCACGGCGTCGCGGTCGAGCCCCGGTACCGGCCCGTAGAAGAACGTGTTCTCGGGCCACTCGAGCTTGCGGGTCAGCCCCTCCTCGAGGGAGACCTGCGGCCGCACTGCCTGGAAGTCGTAGAAGCCCTCGCAGTCGATCTCCGCGAACTGCTCCGTGTCCCACTCGCGCGCGAGGTAGCCGGCGGCGAGCGTCGCGCCCTGGCCGCCGTCGTTCCAGCCGCGGAAGGCGGCGACGAGGATCGGCCGGCGCAGCGCCGGCGTGAACGAGACGTTCAGTTCCGACATGGAGTCACTCTAGTCTGCGACCGGCCGCCAGAGCCGTGCGACGACGCCGACCGTCCAGGCGAAGAGCGCCGCGGCGACGCCGACGTGGATGACGACGACCCACCACGGCACCGTGCTGTACGTCCGGTACTGCAGCTCGCCGATTCCCATCTGCGCGAGCAGGATCGCGAGCAGCCCCGCGCAGCCGCGCAGCAGCCAGAGGAAGCGCTCGCGCCGCGTCCACGCCCAGCCGGCGAGGGCGAGGAAGACGATCCCGAACATCGCGACCGCCCGGACGTGCCAGTAGACCGCCGAGTGGAAGATCCAGATCCGCTCGACGACGGTCGAGCCCGAGCTGCCCGGGTAGCGGCCGGCCGCAGTGGAGAGCGTGCCCGAGACGACCATCACCGCGACCGCGACGAGCAGCGCGGCGCCGCCGGCACGGGCGAGCGGCGGTAGCGCGCCGCGACCGCCGCGGACGAGCCGCGCCGCCTCGAGCAAGACGAGTACGCCGAGCGCGAGCACGGTCAGCGAGAGCAGGAGGTGCGAGATCACGAGGTACGGGTTGAGGTCGTAGTAGACGGTGATCGCGCCGAGCGGCGCCTGCGCGAGCGTGCCGACGCACGTCGCCGTCGCGAGCCACTTCGCGCCGCGGCCGAGGCCGAGCGTGCGCCAGGCGCCGACGCCGAGCAGCAGTGTCGCGATCACGGTGAAGGCGGAGATGACGCGGTTCGAGAACTCGATGTCGGCGTGGTAGCCGCGCGGCGCCGCGTGCGTCGCGGTGCAGGTCGGCCAGTGCGGGCAGCCGAGGCCCGAGCCGGTGAGCCGCACGGTCGCGCCGCTCGCCACGATCAGGACCAGCATCCCGACGGTGGCGAGCGCGAGCCACCGGAACGACGCCGGCGACAGCATCAGCGCACGACGCCGCCGAACCGCGGCCGGGGCTGTCTCCACCTGCACGGCCCGAGTGTAGACCCGATCTTCCGACCGCATCGCTGCTGCTAACCTGACGTTCACGTAAGAATGAACTTTCTTCGGAGTCGCAGGCACAGCGAGCACTACAAGTGGTGGGTCCTCACGACCACCAGCCTCGGCATGCTGCTCGCGACGATCAACTCGGGCACGCTGATCATCGCGCTGCCCGACCTCGAGCGGAGCCTGCACACGACGCTCCTCCAGCTCGTGTGGGTGATCCTCGTCTACATGATCGTCTCGACCGTCCTCGTGCTCACGGCCGGCCGGCTCTCCGACCTGTTCGGGCGCAAGAACGCCTATGTGCTCGGCTTCCTCATCTTCTCGCTCGCCTCCCTCGGCGCGGGCTTCGCCGGCAGCGGCACGCAGCTCATCCTCTGGCGGATCGTGCAGGGGATCGGCGGCGCCTTCCTGTTCGCGAACGCGGCCGCGCTCGTCACCGACGCCTTCCCGAAACGCGAGCTCGGGCTCGCGCTCGGGACGAACACGATGGTTGCGGCGGTCGGGCTCGTGATCGGCCCGGTGCTCGGCGGCGCGCTCGTCGCGATCGCCTGGCCGTGGGTGTTCTGGTTCAACGTGCCGCTCGGCCTCTTCGGCTGCGCGTGGGCGTGGCTCGTCCTGCACGAGCTGGCGCGGCGCGACAGCCAGCGCGGCCTCGACCTCGTCGGCACCTCGACGTACATCGTCGGGCTGACCGGGCTCGTACTCGCGCTCTCGAAGGGCGGGCTCACCGGCTGGAACGGCCCGCTCGTGGTCGGCGGCTTCGCGGCGGCGGTCGTCTTCCTGCCGGCGTTCGTCCTGATCGAGCGCCACGGCCGCGCGCCGATGCTCGACCTCTCGCTCTTCTCCAACCGGCTCTTCACGGCCGCCTCGGGCGCCGCGTTCATCAACGGGCTCGCCCGCTTCGCGCTGATGTTCCTCTTCGTCTTCTACTTCCAAGGCCCGCAGGGACAGTCGCCGATCATGGCCGGGATCGAGCTGGCGCCGATGGCGGTCGGGATGCTCATCTCGTCGCCGCTCGCCGGCATCGCCGCCGACCGTCACGGCTCGCGCGGGCTCGCCGCGCTCGGGATGGTCGTCACCGGCCTCTCGCTCGCGGCGATGACGACGCTCCAGGCGCACAGCCCGTACTGGCAGAGCGGCCTCTGGCTCGGCATCCTCGGCATCGGCTCCGGCATGTTCAACAGCCCGAACACCGCCGCGATGATGGGCGTCGTCCCGATGAACCGGCGCGGCATCGCCGCCGGCGCGCGCATGATGCTCCAGAACACGGGCGCCGTCCTCTCGATCGCGTTCGTGATGGCGATCATCACGGCCGCGGTGCCGCAGGACGTGCTGTTCAAGATCTTCTCCGGCCTCACGTCCGGCCTCTCGGCCGCGCAGCTCGACCCGTTCATCTCGAACATGCACGTCGCGCTCTGGGTGCTCGCCGGCATCTCGCTTCTCGGCGCCGTCGTCTCGATGCTGCGCCCGGCGCACGTACCGCACCAGGTCGACCTCGAAGAGATCGTGGAGGCGGCATGAGCGCAACAGAGGCCAGGCCGCTGCGGATCGGCGAGCTCGCCGAGCGCACCGGCGTGACGCCGCGGACGATCCGCTACTACGAGGAGATCGGGCTGCTCGACTGCGCGGAGCGGCGCAAGGGCGAGCACCGCACCTACGACGACATGCACGCCGAGCGGATCCTCGAGCTGACGCGGCTCCGCGACCTGCTCGGGCTCTCGCTCGAGGAGCTGAAGCAGCTCGTCGAGGCCGAGGACGCGCGCGCCGCGATCCGTCGCCGCTTCCAGGAGACGACCTCCGACGGGGAGCGGCTGCGCCTGCTCGGCGAGGCGCTGCCGCACGTCGACTCGCAGCTCGAGCTCGTCCGCCGGCGCCGCGACGAGCTCGCCCGCCTCGAAGAGGAGCTGGTCGCGAAGCGGAAGAGCATCACGGCCCGCAAGCGTGAGCTCGGCGGCTGAGGCCGCTGTGGCCGCACGGCCACGGCGGCGTCTGCTGCGCACGCCGCCGCCGCTCCTGCCGGGCTTCCTCGCCGCGCTCGTCGTAGCCGCGGCCGCCGAGCCGCTCGGATCGCTCGTACCGGTGGTCGGCGCGCCCGTCTTCGCGCTCGCGCTCGGCGCCGGAGCGGCCGCGGTGCTCGGCGAGCGGCCCGCCCTGCGCCCTGGTGTCTCGTTCACCGCGCGCGTCGTCCTCCAGGGCGCGATCGTCGTGCTCGGTGCGAGCCTCAGCCTGACCCGGGTCGCCCACGTCGGCGCCGGCTCGCTGCCGGTGATGCTCGGCTCGCTCGCGGCGGCGCTCACGGTCGCAGCGGTCGCCGGCCGGCTGCTCCGGATCGACTCGACGCTGCGGACGCTCGTCGGCGTCGGCACCGGGATCTGCGGCGCCTCCGCGATCGCCGCCGTCTCGGGCGTCGTCGGCGCCGCCGAGGCGGAGGTCGCGTACGCCGTCTCGACGATCTTCGCGTTCAACGTCGTCGCCGTGATCCTCTTCCCGATCCTCGGCCACGCGCTCGGGCTCAGCTCGCACACGTACGGGCTCTGGGCCGGCACCGCCGTCAACGACACCTCGTCGGTCGTCGCTGCGGCGTACGCCTACGGGCACGCGGCAGGCACGTACGCGGTGATCGTCAAGCTGACGCGGACGACGATGATCATCCCGATCGTCCTCGTGCTCGCCGCGCGGCGCGTGCGCCGGAGCGGCCAGCACGAGCGCACGAGCCTGCGGCGGGTCGTGCCGTGGTTCCTGCTCTGGTTCGTGCTCGCGGCGGCGGCGAACACGGCCGGGCTCGTCGGGCCCTCGCTCGCGCACGACGCCTCGCGCGCCGGCGTCGCGCTGATCACGCTCGCCCTCGCGGCGGTCGGTCTCTCGACGCGCTTCGACGCCGTCCGCCGCGCCGGCGTGCGCCCGCTCCTGCTCGGCGCGCTCGTCTGGGTCGCCGTCGCGACGAGCAGCCTGCTCCTGATCTGGACGACCGGCAGATGGTTGATGCCACACCATCGCCCGTTCCGGGGCGTGGGCTGGTGCGTCTGGGGTGCCGCGACGGTCGCTTGCCGCTGCTGGTGGCAGCGGTGAGCGAGCGGCGGGGCGAAGCGCCGCGGAGGCCGACTCCATCGGCCGCAGAAGGCGAAGCGGCCCAGAGGTGCCAGAGCGCGCAACCGGACGCGCGAGATCGTGGCATCAACCATCTAGAGGCCGATCGCCTTCATGACGACCCGCTTCGGCCGGCGGCCGTCGAGCTCGGCGTAGAACACCTGCTCCCACGGGCCGAGGTCGAGCCGTCCGTCGGTGATCGGGAGCACCACCTGATGTGCCAGCAGCTGCCGCTTCAGGTGTGCGTCGGCGTTGTCCTCGCCGACGTTGTGCCGGTACTGCGAGGTCGGCTCGTGCGGCGCGAGCCGCTCGAGGAAGTCGTCGATGTCCGCGATCAGCCCGCCCTCGTCGTCGTTGACGTAGACGGCGGCCGTGATGTGCATCGGATTGACGAGCACGAGCCCGTGCTCGATCCCCGAGCCCCGGACGAACTCCTCGACCTGCGGCGTGATGTTCAGGTACGCGCGCCGCTCGTCCGTCTCGAAGACGAGGTAGTCGGTCGCGTGCTTCACGGCTCGAGCACGACCCCGTCGCCCGCTTCGACCGAGCCGACGCTCGCGACGAAAAGTCCGGCGCGGGCGAACTCGGCCTCGAGCGAAGGCGCCTTGTCGGCCGGCAGCGTCACCAGGAGGCCGCCGGCGGTCTGCGCGTCGTAGGCGAGCGCGAGCACCTCGCCGGCGACGCCGTCGCTCGAGACGTGCGGCCCGGCGAAGTCGCGGTTCCGCGGGTCGCCGCCGGTGCGGACGCCCGCCCGCGCCGCCTCGAGCGCACCCTCGAGCGCCGGCAGCGCAGCGCCGGCGAGCCGGATCCGCACGCCGCTCCGCTCCGCCATCTCGTGCGCGTGCCCGAGCAACCCGAAGCCGGTGACGTCCGTGACCGCGTTCGGCGCAAACGGCCGCAGCAGCTCGGCGGCCGCTCCGTTCAGCGTCGTCATCCAGCGCACCGCCTCGCTCGCGTCGCCCTTCGCGGCGAGCACGAGCCCCGTGCCGAGCGGCTTCGTCAGGAAGACCGCGTCGCCGGGCTGCGCGCCGCTCTTCGGCCAGACACCGTCCGGGTGGACGGTGCCGACGACCGCGAGCCCGTACTTCGGCTCGGCGTCGCGAATCGTGTGCCCGCCCGCGAGGATCGCCCCGGCAGCGCGCACCTGCTCGTCCGCGGCTGCGAACACCGCCGCCACGACGTCGGTGGCAAGCTCTTCCGGGAAGGCCGCGATCGAGAGCGCGAGCAGCGGCGTCCCGCCCATCGCGAAGACGTCGTTCAGCGCGTTCGTCGCGGCGATCCGGCCGTAGAGCGCCGGGTCGTCGACGAGCGGCGGGAAGAAGTCGAGCGTGAAGACGAGCGCGCGCTCGTCGTCGAGCCGGTACACGGCGGCGTCGTCAGCCGGGTCGAGCCCGACGAGCAGATCCTCCGCCTCCGCCGGGACGAAGCCGCGCAGCAGCTCCTCGAGCCGCGCCGCGGAGTACTTCGCGGCACAGCCGCCGCCGGCCGTGAGGCCGGTGAGCCCGGTGCTCATCCCCGGATAGTACGAAGGCGGCGACCGGGGGGACGCCGCCTTCGTGGGAGAGGGAAACCTGACGGCACCCTCGGCGTCCCGTTCGCGACCGACCCGGCTTGACCTTCACCCCCTCGCTCGAATAGACACCATGTATGGAACGCGCGGCGCTCGTCACCGGAGGCTCGTCGGGGATCGGCCTCGCGATCGCCCGCATGCTGCGCGACGAGGGCTTCGGGCTGACGCTCGTCTCCCGCCGGGTCGAGAAGGTCGAGGCGGCCGCGGCCGAGCTCGGCGCCGAAGCGGTGGCGGCCGACGTCGGGGACGCCGACGAGTGCGCACGCGCGGTCGCCGCCCACGAGGAGCGCTTCGGGCGGCTCGACATGCTCGTCAACTCGGCCGGGATCGGGATCGGCGGCACCGTCGAGGATCTGCCGGCGAGGCACTTCGACCTCCAGGTCGGCGTCAACCTGCGAGGCCTCTTCCTCGTCACCCAGGCCGCGATCCCGCTGCTCCGTTCCTCGCACGGCTGGATCGTCAACCTCGCCTCGATCGCGGGCACGCTGCCGACGCCGGGCCTCGCCACCTACGGCGCGACGAAGGCGGCCGTGATCTCGCTGACGCGCTCGCTGAACGAGGAGCTCGACGGCGACGGCGTGCGCGCGATCGCGATCTGCCCGGGCTTCGTCGACACGCCGATGGCGGAGTGGTCGGGGATCGAGCCCGCGGAGATGATCCGCCCCGAGGACTGCGCCGAGATCGTGCGCATGTGTCTCCGTCTCAGTCCGCATGCGCGCGTGCCCCAGGCCGTGATCGAACGGGTCGGCTCGCGCAACGGCGACGCGCCGCTGGGCGGCGCGTGACGATGCGGAGGCGACCGCTCGGCAGCACCGGACTCGACGTGTCCGAGCTCGGCTACGGCGCCTGGGGGATCGGGCAGCACATGTGGCAGGGGGCCGAGGACGACGCGTCGCTCGCCGCGCTCGCCCGCGCCTTCGAGCTCGGCGTGGACTTCGTCGACACCGCGCTCGCGTACGGCGACGGGCACAGCGAGACGCTCGTCGGCGAGGCCGTGCGCCGCGCGGGCGGCGGCATCGCGGTCGCGACGAAGATCCCGCCGAAGAACGGGATCTGGCCGGCACGGCCCGGCGTCGACCCCGACGACGCGTACCCGGCCGACTGGATCGTCCACTGCACCGAGCGCAGCCTCGCCCATCTCGGCCTCGACGCGATCGACGTCCAGCAGTTCCACGTCTGGTCGGACGAGTGGGTCGGCCGCGGCAGCTGGCGCGACGGAGTCGAGCGGCTGAAGGCCGACGGGAAGATCCGCCACTTCGGCGTCTCGATCAACGACCACGAGCCGGACAACGTCCTGCGCCTGATCGAGTCGGGCGAGGTCGAGTCGATCCAGGTGATCTACAACGTCTTCGAGCAGCGCCCGGCCGAACGGGTGCTCGACGCGGCCCACGCGGCCGGCGTCGGCGTGATCGTCCGCGTCCCGTTCGACGAGGGCGCGCTCACCGGGAAGATCCACCCGGACACCGAGTTCCCCGACGGCGACTGGCGGCAGGGCTACTTCGGCGGCGATCGCCGGCGCGAGGTCTGGGAGCGCGTGAACGCGATCGCCGCGGATCTCGGCGCGCCGGTCGAGCGGCTGCCCGAGATCGCGCTCCGCTTCTGCCTCTCGCATCCGGCCGTCTCGACCGTGATCGCCGGCATGCGCTCGCTGCGCAACGTCGAGGCGAACGCCGCGGCGTCCGAGCTCGGTCCGCTCTCCGAGCACGAGCTCGCGGCGCTCCGCGCCCACCGCTGGGACAAGAACTTCTACCGCTAGAGCATCGCTCAGGCGGCGGGGGTGACCGCGCCGAGCAGGCCGTGTACCTGGAGCTCGGAGGCGCCGCGCCAGCGGTGCGGCCCGGCGGCGGCGAAGAGGGTCGTCTTGGGGCCGCTCATCCCACCCGTGCCGAAGGCGATCCCCCAGAGGCCCGGCACCGAGAGCGGCCTGCCGCCTGCGCCGCGGAGCTGGCCGACGTACGACCAGCCGTCGCCGTGCCGGACGTAGGCGTTGATGCGGCCGGTGCCGAAGCTCGCGACGAGCAGCGCGCCGCCGAGCCGGCCGAAGCCCCGCGGCGCGAGCGCCAGCCCCCACGGCTCGTCGAGCGGGCTCCGGCGGCCGATGCGCGCGAGCAGCTTCCCCTGCAGGTCGAACTCGTCGACGAAGCCGCCGGTCGGCGCGTCGTTCCCGTTCACCGGCGCCGGCTGCGCGTAGCTGACGAAGATCCGCGGACCGGCGACGAGGACGTTGAACGGCTCGTAGCCGGGCGCGATCGACGGATCGCGAAATGCACCGGGGCGGGCGACGGGCCGCCAGCGGGAGTCGAACACGAGCACGCGGCCGTTGTGGAAGTCGGTCGCGTAGAGCCGCTGCGAGCCGTCCGGAAGCGTCGCGAACGCCACGCCCTTGAACACGGCGGCCGTGCCCGCGCCGTCGACGACCACCTCCGCCTCGGCCGACCAGCCGTTCGGCACCGCCGGCGACCAGGCGCGGATCGTCCCGTCCTCGCACGCGTAGACGAAGCGTGCGGGGCCGGCGCGTCCGCCGCCGCGGACGAGGAACCCCGAGCCGCCGTAGTAGGCGACGCCCGTCGGCCCGCACGGAACCGAGACGGTCAGCGCCTGCTTGCGGCCGTTCGCCGCGTAGAGCGTGCTCGAGCCGCGCGCCTCGTTCGCCGTCCACCACGGCCCGGTCGGACTCGCGGCGATCCCCCACGTGTTGACGAGCTGCGGATCGTGGTGCGCGGCCGCGAAGCCGGGATCGGCAACGAGCCTGCGGAGGACGAAGACGTCGCCCGCCGGGCGCGGCGTCGCCGCCGTCGTGAGCACCGCGGCTGCGGCCGCGGCGACTGCGACGGCGACGCCTGCCCGGCGCGCCCGTCTTCCTGGCACTACCCCGTGGCCACCGGCGCCGCCGGAGAGAGCCGCGGCGTGGTCCGCTGGGTCGCGATGAAGTCGCGGTACCAGTAGAAGCTGTCCTTCGGCACGCGCTCGAGCGTCGGGTAGTCGACGTAGACGATCCCGAAGCGCTTCGAGTAGCCCTCGGCCCACTCGAAGTTGTCGAGCAGGCTCCACACGAAGTAGCCCTTCACCGGCGCCCCGTCCTCGATCGCACGACCGACCGCGCCGAGGTACGACTCGATGTACGCGGTGCGCTCCGGATCGTGGACCCTCCCGTCGTGGCCCCGGATGTCGCCGAACGCGGCCCCGTTCTCGGTCACGTAGATCGCCGGCGGCGCGTAGTCGTTTGCGACTCGCACGAGCAGCTGGCGGAGCCCGTCCGGGAACACCTCCCAGTCCATCGCCGTGTACTGCGCCTCCGGGTTGCGCTGGATCTGCGGCCCGGCCGGCCCGCCGCTGACGAGGAACCGGAAGTAGTTGTTGACGCCGAGGAAGTCGGTCGGCGCCGCGATCGTCGCGAGGTCGCCGTCGCGGACGTGGGGTGCGACGAGCTCGTTGCGCTCGAGCAGGTCCGCCGGATACGAGCCGCGGTAGAGCGGGTCGAGGAACCAGCGGTTGCCCTCGCCGTCGACCTGCCACGCGGCGGCCTCGTCCTCGGGAGAGTCGGAGGTCGGGTACGCGTGCGCGAGGTTGAGCGTGATCCCGACTTTCGCGTCGGGCGCGGCCCGGCGGATCGCCTCGACCGCCCAGCCGTGCGAGAGCAGGAGATGGTGCGCCGCAGCGACCGCGTCCGCCTCGCTCGTGCGCCCGGGGGCGTGGACGCCCCACGAGTGCCCGATCCACGCGACGACCCACGGCTCGTTGTGGGTGATCCAGTGCTTGATGCGGTCGCCGAGCCGCTCCGCGACCGCCTCCGCGTAGCCGACGAACGCCTCCGCGGTCGACCGGGACGACCAGCCGCCTTCGTCCTCGAGCACCTGCGGCGTGTCCCAGTGGAAGAGGGTCGGAAACGGCTCGATCCCGTTCGCGAGCAGCTCGTCGACGAGCCGGTCGTAGAAGTCGAGGCCCGCCTGGTTGACGCTCCCGCGCCCCGCGGGCACGACGCGCGGCCACGCGATCGAGAAGCGGAACGCGTCGATCCCGAGCTCCCGCATCAGCGCGATGTCCTCCGGATAGCGGTGGTAGAAGTCGCATGCAACCGTGCCCGTGTCGCCGTTCCACACCTTGCCGGGCGTCGCCGAGAAGCGATCCCACACGCTCTCGCTGCGCCCGTCCTCGTGCGCGGCGCCTTCGATCTGGTACGACGCGGTCGCGGCGCCCCAGACGAAGTCGGGTGGAAAGCTGCTGCTGAGCTCGCTGGTCATGGGCGGGTCCTCTCGTTCACGATGCGGGAGCGTTGACGTGGCAGCGCGCCGACTGGCCCGGCCGTGCCTCGGTGAGCGGCGGCGTCACCTGGGAGCAGACGTCGACCGCGATCGGGCAGCGGTCGACGAAGCGGCAACCCGCGACCGGGTCGACGGCGGCGGACGCCTGGCCGCGCCGCTCCTCGATCCGCTCGAAGGCGCGCGTCGGGTCGGGCACGGAGGCGATCAGGAGCTGCGTGTACGGATGGAGCGGGTTCGCGAGCACCTCGTCGACCGGGCCCTGCTCGACGATCTGGCCCGCGTACATGACGAGGATGTCGTCCGCGAGGTAGCGGGCGCTCGCGAGGTCGTGCGTGACGTAGAGGAACGCGAGCCGGTGTTCCTCCTTGAGCCTCACCATCAGGTTCAGGATCCCGATCCGGATCGAGACGTCGAGCATGCTCGTCGGCTCGTCTGCGAGGACGACCTTCGGCTCGACGGCGAGCGCGCGGGCGATCGCGACGCGCTGGCGCTGGCCGCCCGACAGCTCGTGCGGATACTTCGCCGCCACCTGCTCCGGCGGCGTGAGGCCGACGGTCGCGAGGAGCTCGTGGACACGCTGGTCGACCTGGTCGGACGGGACGATCTTGTGGATCCGCAGCGGCCGCTCGATGTGGTGCCGGATCGTCTTGACCGGGTTCAGCGAGCCGAACGGGTCCTGGAAGATCATCTGCACCTGGGAGCGATAGCGGAGGACGTCGTGGCGGCGGTGGACGCGCGCGACGTCGCCGCCGTCGAAGAGGATCGAGCCGTCGCTCGGCTGGTAGAGGTGCGCGAGCAGGCGGGCGACCGTGCTCTTGCCGCTGCCGCTCTCGCCGACGAGCGCCGTGATCTTGCCCGGAACGAGCTCGAAGGAGACGTCCTCGACGGCGTGGACGTGCGCGCGGCGGAGGGTGTTCCCGATCGCGAACTGCTTCGAGAGGCCGCGCACCTCGAGCCGGCCGCCCCCGCTCACTGCCGCTCCTCGACGAGGTGGCAGGCGACCCGGTGGCCGGCCGCGATCTCCCGCAGCACCGGCCGCTCGCCGGTCTGCCGCGCGTAGAGCCCCGGCTTCGAGGGGTCGCAGTGCGGGCAGCGCGGATGGAAACGGCAGCCGCCGGGCATCTCCGCGAGGTCGGGCGGCGAGCCGGGGATGCCGACGAGCCGCGTCCGCTCGCCCGTGAGCGACGGGAACGAGTCGAGCAGTCCCTGCGTGTACGGATGCTCGGGCTGCGCGTGGAGCACCTGCCCCGGAGCGACCTCGACGATCTCGCCCGCGTACATGATCGCGATCCGGTGCGCGACCTCGAGCAGCAGCGAGAGATCGTGCGTGATGAAGAGGACGGCGAATCCGCGCTCCGCCTGCAGGTCTTGCACCTGCTGCAGGATCTCGCGCTGCACGATGACGTCGAGCGCGGTCGTCGGCTCGTCGAGGATCACGAGCTCCGGCTTGAGCGCGAGCGCCATCGCGATGATCACGCGCTGGCGCATCCCGCCGGAGAGCTCGTGCGGGTAGGAGCGAACGCGGCGCCGGTCGATGCCGACGACGTCGAGCAGGTCGGCCGCCTCGGCGAGCGCGTGCCGCTTCGAGATCCGCTCGTGCGCCTGCATCATGTCGACGAACTGGTCGCCGACCCGCATCACGGGGTTGAGCGCGTTCATCGCGCTCTGGAAGACCATCGAGACGTTGCGCCAGCGGTACTTGCGCAACTCCTCGGCGCTCCGTGCGACGAGGTCGTCGCCGCGAAAGAGGACGCTGCCGCCGACGATGTGCGCCGGCGAGCGCAGCACCTGCATGGCCGCGTTCGCGACCGTGCTCTTGCCGCAGCCGGACTCGCCGGCGAGCCCGACGATCTCTCCGGCTCCGATCGCCAGGTCGACGCCGTCGACGGCGCGGACGGCGCTCTCGCCCCAGCCGTACTCGACCTCGAGCCCGCGCAGCTCGAGCAGCGTCTCGGGCGCCATCCGCGGCTCGTCGGCGCCGTCGGTGTGCGGGAGGAGCGCCGTCAGGACTGCTCCTCGGCCCGGGCGAACATGCGGCCGCCGAACGCGGACGCGATCCGCCGCCAGAGCGGCACCTTCTTCTGCTCGCTGCGCAGCCGCGGGTTCGACAGCTCGTCGATCCCGGCGAGCACGAGCACGAGTCCGAGCACCGTGAACGAGAGCGCGAGCGACGGGAAGAAGAACGGCCACCACTCGCCCTGGAGCACGGTGGAGTTGACCTGCGCCCAGTAGATGGTCACGCCCCAGCTCGTCGCGCTCATGTCGCCGAGGCCGAGGAACTCGAGGCCCGCGTCGACGAGCAGCGCGACGTAGAAGACGAGCACGAACGCGGCCGCGATCCGACTGATCATGTTCGGCATCAGCTCGCCGAAGACGATCCGCGGCGTCGACTCGCCGGCCGACTTCGCGGCGAGCACGAAGTCGCGGCTCTTCAGCGAGAGCGCCTGGCCGCGCAGGATGCGCGCCTCGAAGGCCCAGAGAACGGCGGCGATCACGAGCACCATCGTCCAGAGGCCGCGCGCCTTCAGGTAGCCGGAGATGACGATGAGCAGCGGGATCGCCGGAATCGTCAGGAAGACGTTCGTCAGCAGGTTCACGAGCTCGTCGACGATGCCGCCGACGTAGGCGGCCGTGATCCCGAGGATCGCGGCGACCGCGGTCGCGACCGCGCCGGCCGCGGCGCCGAGCAGGAGCGAGCGGCGGGCGCCGACGACGACCTGCGAGAAGATGTCCGATCCCTGGTCGGTCGTGCCGAACAGGTGGTGCCACGACGGCGCCTGCTTCGCCGCCTCGAAGCTGAAGGCGTTCGGGTCGCTGACCGAGATCCACGGCGCGATCGCGGCGATCACCACCACGATCGCGACCATCAGGACCCCGAGCCGCGACTTCGGGTTGCGGAGCAGCAGCACGAGCCAGCCCGGCACGCGGAACCGGCTCCTCATCCGCAGCGGCGACCCGGTGAGCGGTAGCTCGAACTCGGTCATCAGTCGGTCCGCAGCCGCGGGTCGAGGACGAAGTTGAGGAGATCCATGACGAGGTTGGCGACGATCACGCAGACGGAGAGGACGACGAGGATCGCCTGCGCGAGCGGGTAGTCGCTGCCGAGCACCGCGTTCTGCAGCGTGTACCCGACGCCGGGATAGCTGAAGATGATCTCGACGAAGACGAGCCCGCCGACGGCGCTCGCGAACTGCGCGGCGAAGCCGTTGAGCGGCGGCAGGATCGCGTTTCGACCCGCATACCGGGTCATCACGCGACGGTCGCGGAGCCCCTTCGCCTGAGCCATCGCCACGTAGTCCTCGTCGATCGTGTTGATCATGACCGTGCGCATGTTGAGCACCCAGCCGCCCGCGTAGGCCGCGACCACCGAGAGGATCGGCAGCTGGGAGTGGCGGAAGGCGCTCGAGAGGAACGCCCAGTTGAAGCCGGGGATGGCGTCGTTGGCGTACGCGTGCTGGATCGGGAACCAGTGCGCCTTCAGGCCGAGGAAGTAGAGGCCGAGGAGCGCGGTGAAGAACGCGGGGATCGCGCTGAGCGTCATGAACACCGGCACGATCACGTTGTCCGTGAAGCCGCCGCGCCGCCAGGCGGCGACCATGCCGATGCCGATGCCGAGCCCGAACGAGATCAGGAAGGCGACCCCGACGAGAAAGATCGAGTACGGCAGCGTCCGCCCGACCACCTCGGAGACCGGTGTCGGATAGTTCGAGGTCGAGATGCCGAAGTTGAAGTGGGAGATCCGGTGCAGGTACGTGATGTAGTCCTGCCAGACCGAGTGGTTGCTCCCGCCGAGCAGCGCCTGGTAGGTCTGGACGATGCCGGGGTTTGCCGCGAGCTGCGAGGGCTGCAGGTGCTGGAGCAGACCCGAGATCGGGCTGCCGGGCATCAGCCGCGGGAGCAGGAAGTTGAGCGTCAGCGCGACCCAGATCGCGAAGACGTAGAAGCCGAGGCGGCGGAGGAACCAGCGCATGCTTTCCTCGGGAGATTAGAACGGCGGGCGGAACCGGGCGGTCCCGCCCGCCGTTCGCTAGGGGGTCTTAGGCCCCGGCCTTCCCGCCGGGAAGGATCCGGGTGAACGACAGGATGTTGTCGGGGAACGTCGTGAAGATCGGGTCACCCCAGAAGTTCTTCGGAGTGTCGAAGTTGTGGAAGTACCTCGTGCTGTAGGTCGACCAGCGAGGCCCGATGAAGAGCGGGATGATCGGCAGGTCGTTCAGCCAGATCTTCTCCAGCTGCGTCGCGAGGCTCTGCTGGGTCTTCGGGTCGAGCGTCGCCTTCCACTGGTCGAGCAGCGACGTCGCCTTCGCGTCGGCGTAGTGCTCCCAGTTGCCGGTCGGCGTTCCGTCCTGGCCCGGCTTGATGTACGCGTTCTGGGACAGGTTGGCGTAGAAGTAGCCGTACGGCGACCCCTGCGACCCGCCCTGCCAGAGCAGCGTCGGGTTCTTGGTGGCCATCGCGTTCGGCTGCCAGGAGCCCCAGTCGGGCTCGAGGGCGACGTTCGAGTCGATGCCGATGTCACGCAGGTTCTTCGTGATGATCTGGTTCGACGCGACCCAGTCCGACCAGCCCGAGATGACGTGGATGTCGAGCTTGACCGGGTTGCCCTTCGGGTCCATCAGGGTGCTGCCCTTGTAGGTGAACCCGTTGTCGGTCAGCATCTTCTTCGCCGCCGTCGGGTTGTACGTCGCCATCGCCTTGGCCTGCGCCTTGACGGAGGCGTCCTTGACCCAGGACGGGAAGAGCCCGCCGAGGCCGATCGCGTCGACGGGCGGCGCGTAGCCGTACTCGCCGAGCTTCGACACGGAGTTCCGGTCGATCGCGAGGCTGAGCGCCTTCCGGAAGGCCGGCAGGCTGTACGGGTACTGCGTGTCGTCGAACGTCAACGAGATCGGGTACGCCGTCGTCGCGTAGAACGCGTGGTAGTGGGCCTTGTCCTTCGCCAGGTACGCCGACTCGACGTTCGGGACGAAGTTGTGCGTCCAGTCGACCTGGCCGCTCTGGATCAGCGCGAGGGCTGCGTCGTTCGAGGCAGCCTGCACGTACTCGAGGCAGGGGATCTTCGGCTGGTTCGCCGAGGTCTGCCAGTAGTGCGGGTTCTTCGAGAAGACGTAGTCCTGGGTCGTGAACCGCGAGATCACGTTGAACGGCCCGGAGCTGACCGGGTTCGAGTTCAGGAACGTGCTCGGGTCCTTGACCTTCGCCCAGATGTGCTGCGGGACGATGAACTGGCGGTTCAGGATCGACGAGATGAACTGCGAGTCCGGCGCCTTCAGCGTGATCGAGACGGTGGCCTTCCGGACGTTGCCGTGGATCGACTTGACCTCGTTGCCCGTGCCGGTCAGGCCGATGCGGTCCATGATCGCGTTCTGCTGGCCCGCGGTGAGGCTGTAGACGACGTCGAGTGCCGTCAGCGGCTTGCCGTCGGACCACTTGACGCCCTTCTTGATGTTGAGGGTGAGCGTCTTGTTGCCGTTGCTCCACTTCCAACTGGTCGCAAGCCACGGCACGGGCTTCAGTCCACCCTCGCCGGTGATGATCAGCGGTTCGTAGAACGCGCCCTGCACGAACGAGCCGCTCGGGAGGCCGGTCGCCGTGTAGGGGTTGAAGTTCCTGACGAAGGCCGGGTCACCAGACCCGGTCATCACGAGGCACTTGTGCGCTGCCGCCTGAGCGGCCGCCGAGTTCGTGGCGGCCGGGGCGGATGCCGTTCCAAGAAGCGCCGCGCCTGCTGCGAGACCCAGTGCAGCCGTGACAGCCACAACCCAGCGGGTCCTGCGACGATCGTTTCGCATCGGTCTTCCTTTCCTCGCCCCTCCCCGGGGCGACGTCGAACAAGAGTCGACAGCCGAGTGCCGGAAACTTTCCGGAACCGTTTAACACTCTGGCTTCCGGAATGTCAAGTCTGATTCACCGAGTTTGCGGGCTACTACGCGCCGCGTCGCTCTCGTTTGTTTCCGGAACGTGCTTCAATGGTCGCCATGGTCGCCCAGGTCGACGATCCGCACCGGCGCCGGGTGACGATCAGGGAGATCGCCGATCTCGCGGGCGTCTCGATCGCCACCGTCTCCCGGGTGGTCAACGGGCGCGACGACGTCTCTCCCGAGACCCGCGACCTCGTCCAGCGGATCATCCGCGAGCACGGCTACACCGCGAACCGGAGCGCCCGCGGGCTCTCCGCCGGCCGCACCGGACTCGTCGGCGTGCTCGTTCCGCTCGTCTACCCCGCCTACTTCTCGGCCATCCTCTCCGGCGCCGCCGAGGCCCTGCACGAGCAGGACATCCGCCTCGTGCTCTCGCCGACCCAGCACGAGCATGACCGCGAGGTCTCACTGCTCGAGCGGCTGATGCACGGCATGACGGACGGAGCGCTGCTCGTCCTGCCCGAGGAGTCGAGCGACGAGCTCGAGAACCTGCTCGGCCAGGGATACCGGTTCGTCGTCATCGACCCCCTCGAACGGCTCCACGAAAGGGTTCCGGCAGTCTCTGCGGCACACGCGTCGGGCGCCGACCAGGCGATCCGGCACCTGCTGGGACTCGGGCACAGGCGCATCGCGGCGATCACGGGCCCCGGCGGCTGGCTGGCGACCGAGGAGCGCCGGCGCGGCTACCGCTCGGCGCTCGCCGCGGCGGGCATCCTCCCCGATCCCGAGCTCCTCGTCGAGGCGGACTTCGAGATCTCGGGCGGCGCCCGCGCCGCCGGTCAGCTGCTTGACCTTCCGGAGCCCCCGACGGCGATCTTCGCCTTCAACGACAACATCGCGATCGGCGCGATCCAGGAGGCGAAGGCCCGCGGCCTCGATCTGCCGCACGACCTGTCGATCGTCGGCTTCGACGACGTCGAGCATGCGACGATCATCACGCCGACGCTGACGACCATCCGGCAGCCGCTCGCGGAGATGGGCCGCATGGCCGTGAGCATGCTCCTGCGCCTGCTCGCGCGGCAGCGGTTCGAGACGCTCCACGTCGAGCTCGGAACGCGCCTCGTCGTCCGCGACTCGACCGCGCCGCCCCGCACGCAGTAGCGGCCTTGACCGCCACCCTCGCCGGTGGCATCCTTCCGAGCGTTCCGAAAGCGTTCTCGGCAACGTTACGGGGCCGGGAGCTCCGCCGCCCCCAAACCCTCCGGAGCGGCAAAAAGAGAAGAGGCCGGGGCGCAATCGCCCGGCCTCTCCTTGTTTCCGCGTCGCGCGCTTCGCGCCAAGGTGCCGCGCCCGGCGGGTCGAGCGCGGCGGCGTACTCGGTCGGGACGTCCTGCCCTAGCGCTCGATCGGGACGTCGACGAGGTTGCCCCACTCCGTCCACGAGCCGTCGTAGTTGCGTACGTTCTCGAAGCCGAGCAGCTCGTGGAGGACGAACCACGTGTGCGCGCTGCGCTCGCCGATCCGGCAGTAGGCCGTGACCTCCTTGTCGGCGGTCACGCCCTTGCCCGCGTACAGGGCCCGAAGGTCGTCCGCCGGCTTGAAGGTGCCGTTGTCGGAGACCGCCTGCGCCCACGGGATCGACTGCGCGGTCGGGATATGGCCGGTGCGCGAGGCGCCCTCCTGCTCGTAGCCGGGCGGCGCCATCAGCTCGCCGGCGTACTCCTGCGGGCTACGCACGTCGACGAGCGCACGACCACTCTCGGTGATCCACTGCAGCACCTGGTCGCGGCGGGCCCGAATCGTCTCGTCGCGCTCCTGCGCGCTGTAGCTCTGCACCGCGGGCGACGGGACGTCGGTCGTCAGCTCGCGCCCCTCGTCGATCCACTTCTGGCGGCCGCCGTCGAGGATCCGCACGTCCGCGTGTCCGTAGATCTTCAGGTACCAGTAGGCGTACGCCGCGAACCAGTTGTTCTTGTCGCCGTAGAGCACGACGGTCGTGCCGTTGCCGATTCCACGCCCGCCGAGCAGCGCCTCGAAGTCGGCCTTCTCGACGAGGTCCCGCTCGATCGGGTCCTGCAGGTCGTCACGCCAGTGCAGCTTGACAGCGCCCGGGATATGACCCTCGTCGTAGAGGTCGGTGTTCTCGTCCACCTCCGCCACGACGACGCCGGCGTCGCCGAGATGCTCGCCGAGCCAGTCGGTCGAGACCAGCACGTCCTTCGCGTAGCCCATCCGTTCCTCCCTTACTTTCCTTTTTGAAGTTCCGGGAGTATGGCAACCGACCGCGCGCTCGGCAAATGCACGGCGGCATGGTCGTCAGCCTGGACGAGAATCCCCGGAGGCACGAGCCGGGCCGAAGTCGCCCGGTCGCACGTGCACCGAGGTTGCGATCGCTGTGTGATGTACAGCCCACGACGTGGCGTCCCGCCGTGGGCCGGATGGACCGGTCGAGCCAGCTCCCCCGGAGCCGGAGGACGGACTAGCCGACCGAGAAGCCTCCGCCGCCGCTCATCCCGAACGGCTGCATGAAGAACGCCGCGAAGTACGCGAAAAGCGAAGCGACCAGCAGCAAATAGATCAACCGCGCCTTGGTCACAACGTCACCTCCTTCCTGATCTAGAAGCGAACATCTTGCAGCATCTCGGCCGCCGTGCGATAGAGACGTGCGGCAAGCCTGTCGTCTCCACGGCGCGCGGCGAGGTCGCCGCGCGCCACCCAGGCAGCCGCCCGGTGGCTCGCCGACGCGAACTGCTCGAAGCTCCCGTCCGCCGCCGTAAACGCCGCTTCCGCCTCGTCCAGCCTGTCCTGCTCGAGCAGGGCGCGCCCGAGCACGAGCTGGGCGCTGCCGATCTCGTCGATGTAATCCTCACGGCCCTCCAGAAGCCGGAGAGCGTGCCGCGCCTGCGCCTCCGCCTGCTCGACGTTGCCGGTGCGGAGATGGACCTGCGCGAGCGAGGAGACCGCGCGTCCCGCATCCCCTTCCTGGCCGCTGTCGAGAGCGATGCGGAAGGACTCCTTCAACAACTCGACGGCCTCGTCGGTCTTCCCGAGCAGGAAGTTCAGACCGCCGAGGTTGTTCGTCAACTGCCCGTAGTGGGCCCGATCGGCGAGCTCGGCGTATGCGGAGCGCGCACGTTCCGCGTAGTTGCGCGCGAGCACCCAGTGCCCCTCGCGGTCGGCGATCAGCGAGGCCTGGAAATAGGCGGCTCCGACCGTCCGGGCGTCGTCGACTCCCCGCGCGAGCTCGAGCGCGCGCTCGACATCCTCGCGGGCGGCCTCGTAGTCCCGGTGGTGGCGCCAGCAGCGCGACCGCCACGAGAGAATGTTCGCCTTGAGCGCGTCGCACGGCAGCTCCGAGCGCTCCGCAAGAGCGAGCGCCTCGTCGAAGAGCCCGAGCGCGGTCTGCACGCTGTTCAGCTGGAAGCGGCAGCCGCCGAGCCGCAGCAGCACGTCGGCACGCTCGACATCCGAGAACGCCTCCGATTCGGAAAGGCCGCGCGCGTCGTTGAGCAGGCCGAGGGCGACTCGATGCGCCCCCACGCGCATCTGCGAGAGCCCCGCACCGACGAGCGCCCGAACTTCGAGCTCGGGGACTCCCGTCGCTCGCGCAGCGGCGACGAGCGGCTCGAAGGCCGCGACCGCCTCTTCGTCGTTGTTCGCCTCGTACAGCGCCTCCGCCCGCGCGAGCGCGCCTTCCAGCCGGCCGCGCTCGTCCGTGGCGACGCCGTGCGCGAGAAAGCCACCGTCGACGCCGAGCCGCACGGCGAGCCATTCCACCGTCTCTTTCGTCGGGCGCGTCTTGCCGCGCTCGATCTGGGAGACGTACTCCTTCGAGAACCGATCGCCCGCCAGCTCGCTCTGCGTCAGGCCGGCCGCGACTCGAAGCTGGCGCAGACGTTCGCCGAGCCGGACGCCCCCGGAGGGCAGGCGGCTCGGACTGTCGGTGCGGTTGGCGGCGTTACGCGTCGACATACGTATCTACGAAGTGAAGCCTACGCTTCACCAAAGCGCAAGTATAGGCCGGTCTGCGTCCCCCGAAAAGGGCATGTCTAGACGGAAGTATCGGTCAAGTGAGTGATGCCAAGATCACTTGACTGAGCTACTTGACGAGCGCGCCCTTCGCTCCTATAGTGGGTGACACCTTGCAACCAGGCCGGACGCCAGGCTCGGGTTTGCAGGGGGGCGCACCGAAACTCTCGGTGACAGTGTGAGGAGTGACTTGGCCGCAGAGTCACACCTCCTAAGTCGCCAGAGGGTACGCCTCTCGAGAAGGCCCCCTGAGCCGCAGCAGGGGGCCTTCTCTTTTGTCTCGCGCCGCCTCCGTTGCCTCGCCCCGCTCGCGGCGGCGTTACGCCATCAGCCAGGAGAGACGGGCCTTGCGGACCGCTGCGAGCTCCTTCTCGTCGATCAGACCGATGCGGCGGCCGACCATGCCGAGCAGGCCTCCGGCGAGGAACATCCACGCTTCGGCGTCGGGGTCGCGCTCGGTAGCGAAGACGCCCTGCTCCTGGCCGCGGCGGATCATCCCGGCGGTGAACGCGTGCACCTCTCGCATGTGGCCGCGCAGGTGCTCGCGCAGCTCGCGATCGTCCGCAGCCTCGGTCAGCGCCTGCACCCAGAGCTCGGCGAGCTGCAGCTTCGAGGAATGGACGGAGGTGTGCTGCCTGCCGATCGCGTCGACCGCGTCGCACACGTCCGGCGCCTTCGACAGCGTCTCCTCCCAGCCGGTGCGAGCCTGCTCCCACACCTGGTCGATCGCCGCGAGATACAGATCCCGCTTCGAGGCGAAGTGCCGGTAGAGGATCGGCTCGGAGACGCCCGCGGCCCGCGCGATCTCCGCGGTCGTCGTCCCGCGATAGCTGCTCTCGGTGAAGACCCGGATCGCCGCGTCGACGATCGCCTGCCGCCGCTCGGCCGCCGGCAGCCGCGTCGCCGTCGTCACGCGGCCATCTCCACGATGTGCTGGTGCTCGACCTCGGGGCTCGTGCGCACCGCGACGACGGCGACGACCGCGGCGGCGAACGTGACGCCGGCCGCGACGAGCAGCGCCGCGTGGAGGCCGTTCACGTAGTCCTGCGCGCCGGCGGCGGAGTTGGCCGGGTGATGCAGATAGGCGGCGAGGATCGCGCCCATCATGGCGATCCCGATCGACCCGCCCACCTGCCGGAAGCTGTTCAGCACGCCGGAGCCCACGCCCGCCTTGTCGACCGGCACGGAGCCCATGGCCGCCGAGGTCATCGGCGACATCGTCATCGCCATGCCGATGCCCCCGAGCACGAGCGCCGGCAGCAGCGTCCAGAAGTCGGAGTGGACGCCGACGCGCTGGTAGAACAGCAGAGAGACTCCGACGATCGCCATCCCGGCGCCCATCAGCCACCGCGAGCCGATGCGGTCCGACTGTCTCCCGGCGATCGGCGCGACGACGATGATCAGCATCGTCATCGGCAGGAAGATCGCGCCGGCCCTCGTCGGCGAGTAGCCGAGGATGTTCTGGACGTAGAGCGAGACGAAGAAGAAGACGCCGAACATCCCGAGCGACACGAGCAGGGCGACGATGTTCGCGCCCGTGAAGGAGCCGATCTTGAACAGAGACAGGTCGAGCATCGGCAGACGCTGGTGGCGCTCGAGCAAGACGAAGGCGACCAGGAGCACGGCCGCAGCGACGAAGAACGCGAGGATCTCCGGCGACGTCCAGCCCTTCTGGTTCCCCTCGATCAGGCCATAGCTCAGCGCGAAGAGACCGAGACCCGAGGTCGCGAGGCCCGGCAGGTCGATGCTCTGCTCATGTGAGGTGTCGCGCGACTCCCTGATCACGAGCCGCGAGACGACGATCCCGAGGGCGCCGACCGGCACGTTGACGAAGAAGATCCAGTTCCAGTTGATGTTGTCGACGATCAGGCCGCCGCAGAGCGGGCCGATCGCGAGCGCGAGCGCCGAGACGCCGGCCCAGATCCCGATCGCCTGGCCGCGTTCCTTCGGCGGGAACGTCGCGGTGATGATCGAGAGGGTGGCCGGGTTCATCAACGCTGCGCCGACGCCCTGGACGGCACGGGCGCCGATCAGGAACGAGGCGCTCGGCGCGAGCCCGCAGGCGAGCGACGAGAGGGTGAAGACGACCAGCCCGACCATGAACATCCGCCGGCGCCCGTACAGGTCGCCGAGCTTGCCGCCCGTGATCAGGAGCGCCGCGAACGTGAGCGCGTACGCGGTCACGATCCACTCCAGCTCCGAGATCGAGATGTGCAGGTCGCGCTCGATCGACGGCAGCGCGACGTTCACGACCGTGTTGTCGAGCATGATCATGAAGAGGCCGAACGAGACCGCGGCCAGCGTCCACCACTTCTTGTATTCCTCGGCGAAGATGCGTGCTCTCAAGGTCGTCTCCCGGTCCGTACGAAGTTAGTGGACACTAGGTTAGCTTCCGCTAACAGGGCTACGTCGAGGAGCGCCCGGCTAGGCTGGCAGCGTGGAAGCGACCCCTGACGGACGCGCCCTCGTCACCGGCGGCGGACGCGGCATCGGCGCGAACATCGCGCGCGAGCTGGCCTCCCTCGGCATGGAGGTCGTCGTCACCGGCCGGACGCGGGATGAGATCGACGCGGTGGCATCCGAGATCGGCGGCCGCGCGATCGAGATGGACGTCGCCTCGCGGGAGTCGGTCGAGCGCGGGTTCGCCGAGGCGGGGCCGCTCGATCTGCTCGTCGCGAACGCCGGCATCGGCGACCGCGAGACGACCTGGGAGGTCGATCCGGAGGTGTGGTGGCGCACCTTCGAGGTGAACGTCCTCGGCGTGCACCTCTGCTGCCGCGCTGTCATCCCGGGGATGCTCGAGCGCGGTGGCGGCCGGATCGTGATCGTCGGCAGCGGCGCCGCCTACCTCCCCGGCGGCACGGCGACGGCGTATCCCGCGTCGAAGGCCGCGGTCTGCCGCTACGGCGAGATGCTCGCGAACGAGCTCGCGGGACGGATCCCGGTGTTCGTGATCAGCCCCGGCCTCGTCCGGACGGCGATGACCGAGGGCGCATTCGGCGACGACGCACCGTGGACGCCGCCGGAGTGCGCGCCCCGCCTCACCGCCGCACTGGCGTCCGGCGAGCTCGACGCGCTCTCCGGGCGCTACCTCCACGCCGAGCACGACCCGCCCGAGTCGCTGCGCGGCCGCATCGACGAGATCCTCGCCGACGACCTGAACGCGATCCGCCTGCGGCGCCCGTCCGCCTAGTTTTCGACTGGTAGTCTGAAACCAGTGAGACTGGCGCTCGCCCAGATCGATCCCGTCGTCGGCGACCTCGCCGGCAACCGCGACCTGATCGTCGGCCGCCTCGACGAGGCGAAGGCCGCCGGAGCCGACCTCGTGCTCTTCCCGGAGCTCGCGGTCACCGGCTACCCGCCCGAGGATCTGCTGCTGCGGCCGGGCTTCGTCAGGGCGGCGCGAGAGTCGCTCGACGAGATCGCGCGCGCCGCGACCGGGATCACGGCGCTCGTCGGCGCCCCCGTCTACGACGCCGACCTGTACAACGCGTGCGCCGTCTGCTCCGACGGCGCCGTGGCGGCGATCTACCGCAAGCGCTTTCTGCCCAATTACGGCGTCTTCGACGAGCACCGCTACTTCGCGCCGGGACGCGGCCTCGTCATGCTCGACGTCGGCGGCGCCCGCGTCGGGATCACGGTCTGCGAGGACATGTGGCAGCCGGGGCCGCCTGCGACCGACCTCGCTCTGGCCGGCGCCGAGCTGCTCGTGAACGTCTCCGCCTCGCCCTTCCACGTCGGGCGGGAGCGCGAGCGCGAGGAGATGTTCCGGACACGGGCTCGCGACACCATCTCGTTCGTCGCGTTCTGCAACACGGTCGGCGGCCAGGACGAGCTGATCTTCGACGGCCACTCGCTCGTCCTCGACGACGAGGGCGAGGTGCTCGCGCGGGCGCCCGGATTCGAGGAGTGCCTGCTCGTGGTGGACGTCGACCCGTCGGCGGTGATCGGACGACGGTTGCGCGACGTGCGCCGGCGCGCGCTCGCCCGCGAGCTGCCGGAGACGCCCGAGGTCGAGACGGTGCCGGTGGCTGCGCGCGAGCGCGCCGGCGAGCCCGTGCGCGGCGTGGTCGTTCCCTTCGCCGGCGAGCTGGAGCAGATGCGGCGGGCGCTCGTGCTCGGGCTGGGCGACTACGTGCGCAAGAACGGCTTCCGCGAGATCGTCGTCGGCGTCTCGGGCGGCATCGACTCGGCACTGACCGCCGCGCTCGCGGCCGAGGCGCTCGGGCCGGAGCGCGTCCACTGCGTCTCGATGCCGTCGCGCTACTCCTCCGCCGGGACGCGCGACGACGCGCGGCGGCTGGCGGAGAACCTCGGCTGCGATTTCCGCGAGCTACCGATCGAGCCGATCGTCGAGGCGTTCGGCGGCGCGCTGGCGGAGGCGTTCGCCGGCCGCACGCCCGACCTCGCGGAGGAGAACCTGCAGGCACGGATCCGCGGCACCCTGCTGATGGCCCTCTCGAACAAGTTCGGCTGGCTGCTGGTCGCGACCGGGAACAAGTCCGAGATGTCGGTCGGCTACGCGACGCTCTACGGCGACATGGCGGGCGGCTTCGCGCTCCTGAAGGACGTGTTCAAGACGGACGTGTTCCGCCTGGCCAGGTACCTGAACGGGCAGGCGGGCCGCGAGCTCGTCCCCGACTCGACGATCGAGCGGCCGCCGAGCGCCGAGCTGCGCGCCGACCAGCTCGACGAGGACTCGCTGCCGCCGTACGCCGATCTCGACCGTGTGCTCGAGGCGTACGTCGAGGACGACCGCTCGCTCGAGGAGCTGAGCGCGGACGGCTTCGACCCGGCCGTGGTCGCGCGGGCGGTGGCACTCGTCGACCGGGCGGAGTACAAGCGTCGCCAGGCGCCGCCCGGCGTACGGCTGCGCCCGAAGGCGTTCGGCCGCGACCGGCGCACGCCGATCACGAACCGCTGGCGCAGCTAGACCCCCGCGTCGAACGGCTCGGGCGGAGGGCCGTTCGCAAGCAGGTCGCGGACGAAGACCGCCAGGCCGCGCGGCGCAGTGACCACGGCGTCGAGCTCGTCCGGCGCAAACCAGCGGAACTCCTCGATGTCCTCCGCAGCGACGTCGACCTCCGGGGCCGGCTCGAAGCGCGCACTGCGAACGAGGTAATGGCGCTCGGTCTGGCCGCTCCAGCCGGGCATGTCCGCGAACCGGTGCGTCCGTGTCCAGAGGAGCGGGCCGAGGTCGACGTCCCGGAGTCCGCACTCCTCGCGCAGCTCCCGGCGCAATGCGTGATCGTCGGTCTCTCCCAGCTCCACTCCGCCGCCCGGCGACGCCCAGACGGGGCCGTGGCGGAACTCGAAGCGGGTCAGCAACGTCCGGCCTTCGCGCCGAGAACGAGCGCGCGGACACCCTCGCGCAGCGGCAGGCCGGTCGCGCGGCCGGCGAGCTCCTGGAACCAGCGCAGGCGCTCGCCCCACGGCACCGCGGCATTCGCCGGGGAGGTTGACGGCAGGACGAAGAGGCGCGTGTCGCCGAGCGTCCGCTCCTGCACTCCCAACTCGGGCCGCTCGTTGAAGGAGCCGCGATAGGCCTCCTTGCCGACGAAGCCGAGCCAGCCGGGGCGGAGGTCGCGCGCGATCGCCTCGAGCCGCTCCGCCGACCCGTCGAAGTCGCCGCGCCGCAAGTCGCCCGAGCCGGGCGTCGTGCGATAGGAGGCGTTCGTGACGCCGATCCGCTCGTCGAGGAGCGCGAACTGCTCGTGCGGCGCGTAGAGCCGCGACGTGAAATGCGCCGCGTGCAGCAGCCGCCAGAAGTCGTTGCGCGGATTCGCGAAATGCGCCCGGGCCTCCGCCGAGACCCGCCCCGGATTGATCCCGACGAACACGACGCGCAGATCGGGAGCGAGCACGTCCGGCACGTCGCTCGGGGTGGGCGCCGGGCCGGTCACTCCCTCAGTCTCGCGAAGCAACAGGCTCGGAGCGCAGATCGGCGTGGAGCCGAATCCACATCGAGCCTCTACGCGGCTTCGGCCTCGCCTGGGTCGAGCCCGGCCGGCAGCTCTTCGACGCGCGCGTCGATCCGCGCCTCGAAGCTGCGCCGCAGATCCTCACCCGAGACCGGCAGCTCGTAGTGGGGGCGGCGCGGCTCGAGCTTGACGAGGCTGACGGTCGCGTCCCAGCCGCGGTAGCACCGCGCATAGCACTCTGCTTCCGACAGCGGCCTCAATCTCCGCACGACCCGCAGCGTAGGCGCCGGACCGGACGGACCGGACCATCGGTTCCCGGTGTTCCTGCGCCCTGCGGCGCAGGCTCCTAGCCCTCCTCGAGCGGCGCCATCGTCAGGCCACGGTCGCGCAGCTCGTCCCAGTAGAGCTCGGCCGGCTCCTTGAGGCCCGACCAGACGATCGCCCGGCCGGTGTCGTGGATCCGGTTCGCGAGCGCCATGCCCTTGTCATAGCTCACCCCCGGCACGACGGCGCTGAGCGCGGCGGCGACACCCTGGAACGTGTTGTGGTCGTCGTTCAGGACGATCACGAGCCAGGGGCGGCCGAGCCCGGTTCCCGAGCCTCGATCGAGCCGTTCGCGCGGCGGCGTGAGGGTCGAGCTCACCGCGCCATCGTAGTGCGGTAGCGTCAGACCGGATGAGCACCGCCGCACTCGACGTCGAGGCCGTTCGCGCTCGTTACACCGCGCTCCGTTCCGCGGTCGCGTTCTTCGACGGGCCCGGCGGCACCCAGTGCCCCGACTCGGTGATCGACGCGATCGCCGGCTACCTGCGCAACTCGAACGCGAACCTCGGCGGCCCGTTCGAGGCGAGCCGCCGCAGCGACGAGCTGATCGAGCACGCGCACGACACGGCCGCCTCCTTCCTCGGCTGCCGCCCCGCCGAGACGGCGTTCGGTCAGAACATGACGACGCTCAACTTCGCGCTCACACGGGCGCTCGGCCGAACACTCCGGCCCGGGGACGAGATCGTCTGCACGCGGCTCGACCACGACGGCAACGTCTCGCCCTGGCTCGAGCTCGCGCACGACCTCGACCTGAAGGTCGGCTTCGTCGAGCTCCACCCCGACACGACGCTCGACCTCGACGACCTCGAGCGGAAGCTGAGCGCGCGGACGCGCGTCGTCGCCTTCCCGCTCGCCGCGAACTCGGTCGGAACGACGACCGACGCGCACCGGATCGTCGAGCTGGCGCACGCGTCGGGCGCTCTCGCGTGGGCCGACGCCGTCCACTACGCCCCCCACGGGCCGATCGACGTCGTGGCGCTCGGCGTCGACGTCCTGCTCTGCTCTCCCTACAAGTTCTTCGGGCCGCACCTCGGGCTCGCGTTCGGCCGGGAGGATCTGCTCCGCTCGTGGCGGCCGTACAAGGTGCGTCCCGCGGCCGACGAGCCCGTCGGCCATCGCTTCGAGACGGGAACGCTCGCGCACGAGCTGCTCGCGGGATTCGTCGCCGCGGTCGACTACGTGCACGGGATCGGGTGGGACGCGATCCGGGCGCACGAACGCGGGCTCGGCGAGCGCTTCCTCGCGGGTCTCCCCGCCGGCTGCACCCTCTACGGACGCGCGACGATGGACGGCCGCGTGCCGACGTTCGCGTTCCGGGTCGCGGGACACTCGCCGCGCGCGGTCGCCGAGCACCTCGCCGAGCGGCAGATCGCGGTCTGGGACGGCGACTACTACGCGGTCGAGACGATGACCGCGCTCGGGCTCCAGCCGGAGGGCGCGGTCCGCGCCGGCTTCGCCCACTACAACACTCCCGCCGAGGTCGACAGGCTGCTCGCGGCGCTGGAGGAGCTTTGCCCGACGTCGTAGAGCTCCTCCGCGACCTGATCCGCTTCGACACGACGAACCCGCCCGGCAACGAGGGCGCCTGCATCGGCTACGTGCAGCGGCTCGTCGAGGAGGCGGGCGTCGAGACGCGGATCGTCGCGCGCGACGACGCGCGCCCGAACCTGCTCGCGCGGGTCGCGGGCGCGGGCGAGGCGCCGCCGCTGCTGCTCTACGGCCACGTCGACGTCGTCACCACCGCCGGGCAGACGTGGGCGCACGACCCCTTCGGGGCGGAGCTCCTGGACGGGGTGATCTGGGGCCGCGGGGCGCTCGACATGAAGGGCGGCGTCGCGATGCTCGTCGACGCGTTCCTGCGCGCCGCGCGCGGCGAGCTGAAGCCGCGCGGCGACCTGATCCTCTGCGTCGTCTCGGACGAGGAGAACGGCGGCGACTTCGGCGCCCGCTTCCTCGCCGCCGAGCACGCCGACCTCTTCGAAGGCGTGAAGCACGCGCTCGGCGAGTTCGGCGGCTTCTCGCAGACGGTCGGCGGCCGGCGCATCTACCCGATCCAGGTCGCCGAGAAGCAGATCTCCTGGCTGCGCGCGGTCGTCCGCGGCCCCGGCGGACACGCGTCGATGCCGCAGCGCGGCGGCACGATGGGCCGACTCGCACGCTTCCTCCGCGACCTCGACGGCTGCCGCACCCCCGTCCACGTCACGCCGGTCGCGCGCAGCTTCGTCGAGGGGATCGCGGCCCTGCTGCCGCGGCCGCAAGCGACGCTGCTGCGCGGGCTGCTCGTGCCGCGCCTGACCGACGGCGTGCTCGCGCTGCTACCGGAGGAGCAGCGGCGCACGTTCGGGCCGATCCTGCGCAACACGGCGACGGCGACGATCGTCCACGGCGGCTCGAAGATCAACGTCGTCCCGAGCGAGATCGAGCTGGAGCTCGACGGACGGCTGCTGCCGGGATTCGAGCCGGACGACCTGATCCGGGAGCTGCACGCGCTCGCCGGCGCCGACGTCGAGCTGGAGCTCGTCCGCCACGATCCCGGCCCGCCGGCGCCCGACCTCTCATGGCTCGACGGTCTCGGGACGATCCTGCGCGAGCTCGACCCCGAGGGCGTGCCGCTGCCGCTGCTGATGCCGGGCGTCACCGACGGGCGCTTCTTCGCGCAGATCGGCATCCAGACGTACGGCTACCTGCCGCTGCGGCTGCCGGACGATTTCAAGCTCTTCGCCATGATCCACGCCGCCGACGAGCGCGTGCCCGCGGACGCGATCCGCTTCGGCGCGGAGGCGGTCGGGCGCGCGGTCGAGCGGTACGTGGGTTGAGGCCTCCTCAGGTTCCCGGGGCGCCCGCGGGATGAAGACGCTCGACGCCAAGCTCGCGCGCATCCATGCCGACCCGGTCGGGGCGCGCGACTTTCTGCTCGCGGACGCGAAGGACGCCGACATGGCCTTCGGGCTCGCGGCCCCGGGCACCGATCCGGCCACCGGCCGGGCGCGTTCGCTCGCCGACTACCGCGACCAGATGCACGAGATCGTCCGCCAGGGGCTCGTCGACATCATGCTGATGAGCGTCAGCTCGGCCGAGCTGCTCGTCGGCGACGAGCAGCTCTTCGTCGACTCTCCGGTCACCGCCGCCGTCCGGGCCAACGACACGACCGACGTCCACCTGCTCGCCGGCGGAACCTACGCCGACGCGCCCTCACGCCCGTTCCGGACGGCGACGGTCGAACAGATCCGCCGCGACGCGAGCGTCGACCTCGCGCTCTACTCGGTGACGCCGGCCAACGACGTCGCCTACGACCTGCCCACCCTCGCGGCCTACCGCGAGTTCCGGGTCGAGGCGGAGCACGCGAGGCTCCGGCACTTCCTCGAGGTCTTCGCCCCGAACGTGCCCGGAGCGGTGCCGGACCCCGGCCGCTTCCTAAACGACTTCGTCGCCCGCACGCTCGCCGGCGTACCGCGGTCGGGCAGGCCGCTCTTCCTGAAGCTGCCGTATCTCGGGCCGGCGGCGATGGAGGAGCTGGCGGCGTACGACCCGCATCTCGTGCCCGGCATCCTCGGCGGCGCGTCGGGAACGACACACGACGCGTTCCACCTGCTCGCGGACGCCCGCCGCCACGGCGCCCGCGCCGCCCTCTTCGGGCGCCGGATCAAAGACAGCGAGCATCCGCTGACGTTCGTTCGCCTGCTGCGGGCGATCGCCGACGACGACCTCGAGGCCGAGGCGGCCGTGCGCGAGTACCACGGCGAGCTCGAGCGGCTCGGCGTCGAGCCGCTGCGCGGGCTCGCGGACGACCTGCGGCTGACGCAGAACCTCGGCTAGAGGCTCGCAGCTACGCGGCGTTGTCGGCCTTCGCGGCGGCGGCCGCGGCGGCCCAGCGCGCCTCGTGACGGCGGATCCGGTCGGGCTCGCGGCCGCGCGCGAGCGCCAGCTCGACGGTCAACCGCTGGAAGCCGACGATGTCGACGACCGGATGGCGCGTCGGCACGAGGTCGGTCTCGCAGCCGAGCGCGCGCAGCGCGGCGACGGCCGCGTCGGCGCGCTCTGCCGCCAGACCCTCGCCCGCGAGCACGAATGCGCGCACCGACTCGTCGACCGCGGCGAGGTAGCCGTGCAGGAGGTGCTCGGTCTCGTACGCCTCGGCGGCGACCCACGCGCCCTCGCGCAGCTTCAGCACCGCCTCGTGCGCGGTCGGCAGGTCCCGTCCCGCACCGGCGACGAGGAACCGCTCCTGCGCGGCGAACGACGGCAGCGGCGCCGCGAGCGCGGCGGCGACCGCGCCGGGGAGCCCGCCGATGTCCTCGCCGCGAAGCGCTGCGAGCGCGGCGACGGCGCAGGTGTAGCTCACGGTGTGGCACCAGCTCTCCTCGATCTCGGGCGTGCAGACGATCACCTCCTCGCACAGCTCCGCGATCGGCCCGTCGGCGGCGCCGGTGACGAGCCAGCGCGGGCCGCGCCAGGCGCGCGCCGCCTCGAGCGTGAGCGGCGTCTCGCCCTCGTGGGAGACGATCACGAGCAGATCGGCGTCACGGCCCGGATCCAGCACGAGCTCGAGCGCCTGCACCGCCGCGCCGCCCGTGCAGGCGGCGTGAAACGAGGTGCCGCAGCCGGTGAAGAGCAGCCGCGCGCCGTCCGGGAAGCGCCTGCCGGTCGGCACCTGCGCCAGCCACTCCGGCTGGGCGGCGATCGCGCGCAGCGTCTGCTCCCCAGCCATCGGGTACGTCTATACCATCGGCGGCCGTGGAGGGCTTTCCGTTCGTGCACTCCGAGCCGGTCAGGTTCAGCGACCTCGACGGCTTCGGACACGTCAACAACGCCGTCTTCTCGACCTATCTCGAGCAGGCGCGGCTCGCCTGGTTCGGGGAGGAGGACGGGCCGATGCCGCTGCGCGACGTGATCCTCGCGCGAACCGAGATCGACTTCCGCTCGCCGGTCGTGCACGGCGAGACGGTCGAGATCGGGGTGCGGCCGACACGGGTCGGGACGAAGTCGTTCGAGCTCGAGTACGAGCTGCGCTCGGCCGGCCGCGTCGTCGCCGAGGCGAAGAGCGTGCTCGTCGGCTACGACTACGACCGCGCCGCGAGCGTCCCGGTGCCCGACCGCTGGCGCAGACGGGTCGAGGCATGAGCGTCTACGCACGGCACACGCTCGACAACGGCCTCCGCGTCCTCACCGCCGACCTCGCCCACGCGCAGTCGGTGACGGTGATGCTGATGCTCGCCGCCGGCTCGCGCTACGAGACGCCCGAGACGAACGGGATCGCCCACTTCGCCGAGCACATGTTCTTCAAGGGCACCGAGCGGCGACCGAGCGCGCGCCAGATCGCCGGCGAGATCGACGCGATCGGCGGCGAGTTCAACGCCTTCACGAGCAAGGAGTACACGGCCTACTACGTCAAGTGCGCAGCCGAGCACCGCGACGTCGCGTTCGACGTGCTCGTCGACATGCTCCGCCACTCCCTCTTCGACGAGGAGGAGATCGACCGCGAGAAGGGGGTGATCGTCGAGGAGATGAACATGTACTTCGACACGCCGCGGGACTTCGTCGGCGGGGTGTACGAGGACCTCCTCTTCGGCGACCAGCCGATCGGCTGGGAGATCATCGGCCGCAAGGAGACCGTCCGCGCGGCGACGCGGGACACGTTCCTCGGCTACCTCGACCAGTGGTACCGGCCGTCGCGGATGGTGCTCGGCGTCGCCGGCCGCACCGGGAACGACGTCCTCGAGCGTGCGCAGGAGCTGCTCGGCGACCTCACACCGGCCGAGACGGGCGAGCCGACGCCGGCGCAGCCGTACGCGAACGGGCGCGTCAAGGTCTTCACCAAGCAGTCCGACCAGGCGCACATCGTGCTCGGAGTCCACAGCTACCCGCTCGAGCATCCCGACCGCTACGCCCTGCAGCTGCTCGCGACGGTGCTGGGAGGCGGCATGTCGTCGCGCCTCTTCACCGAGGTGCGCGAGCGGCGCGGTCTCGCCTACTACGTCTACGGCGTCAACCACAGCTACACCGACGCCGGCTCGCTCTACTCCCAGGCGGGCGTCGACATCACGCGGATCGACGACGCGGTGACGACGATCGCCGCCGAGCTGCGGAAGATCGCCGCGGAGCCGGTGCCCGCCGACGAGCTCGAGAAGGCGCGGAACTTCGTCAAGGGCCGCTTCGTCCTCGGGCTCGAGAGCCCGCAGGGGCTGATCATGTTCGGCCTCCGCAAGGAGGTGCTCGAGCGGCGCGCACCCGACCCGGCCGAGGTGCTGGCGGGAATCGACGCGGTCACCGGCGAGGACGTGAGCCGCGTCGCGCGCGACCTGATCGCCGACGAGCGGCTGCGGCTCGCGGTGATCGGCCCGTTCGACGACGCCGACCGGTTCGAGAAGCTGCTCGGCTGACGCGCCGGCGTGCCGCGCTACGACGACGAGCTGCGCGCGTGCCTGGGCGCGATCGTCGGCGCCGAGCCGCCGCCGCCCGAGTACGACGCGCTTCTCTTCTTCAAGCACTGGCTCGCGAGCCGCAATCTCGGCCTCGTGCCGATCGCCGGAGCGCGGACGTTCTCCTGGCCCGGTCACTGGCTCGCGCGCGTCCGGGCCGAGGACGGCGATCACGCCGTCGTGATGTTCGGCTCGCCGTCCGGCCCCGTCCACGACCCGGCCGGCGCGCTCCCCGGCGGCACGATCGAGGAGGGCTGGCTCGTGGCGCCGCTCGACCTGAGCCTCCCGCTCGAGGAGCCGCGCGGCGGCGCCGCGCCAGGCTCCGTCGCGGCGCTGCTCGTCGCCGCCGAGGCGGAGGCGCCGCTCGTGCGCGTCGACGCGGCCGAGGCGATCGCGGGGCGCGGCCTCGAGGGCGACCGCTACTGCGACGGGCACGGCACGTTCAGCGGGCCGGGGCACGGCTACCAGCTCACGCTCGTCGAGGCCGAGGCGCTCGACTCGATCGGCCTCCCGTGGGAGCGAGCGCGCCGCAACGTCGTCACGCGCGGCATCGCGCTGAACGCCCTCGTCGGCCACCGCTTCGCGATCGGCCCGGTCGAGTGCGTCGGCCGCCGGCTCGCCGAGCCCTGCTCACACCTCGAGCAGCTCTCCGGCCCGGGCCTGCTCCGCCCGCTCGTCCACCGTGCGGGGCTGCGCGCCGACATCCTCGCCGGCGGCTCGATCTCCGTCGGCGACCGCGTCGTCGCGGCCGGCTGAGAGCTCGTTCAGTCGAGGTACCGGCCGCAGAGGGCGCAGGTCACGGCGTAGCGCTTGACCCCGCGCGGCGTGACGGCGATCTGGCGCCGTACCGGCCGGTGCTTGCACACGTTGACGGGCGGCAGGAGCTTCGGCAGCGGCGGCAGCTCGGGCAGGTGCCGAACCGCGCCTCCGACCGCGGGGCAGGCCTCCTCGTGCTCGGCCCAGACAAGGTGCACCGGCTGGCTCGTCACCGCCAGCCAGCCGCACGCCTCGCAGGCGATCTCGATCACCCGGTCAGGGTAGCCCCGGTCCGGGTCGCGGCCGAAGCGGCGCACGCCGAGCAGAGAGCTGCCCGGCGCATCCAGGCGAACGGCATCGCGCGTGCTGCAGGTCGGCGGTCCAGTTGGCACCTCGCCCGGACTCGCCCGTCAGAGTGCCTTCGACCTCCGCAACGCCGTTCGAACGATCCGTTTCTACCATGCGCCGAAGACGGCGCGGTCGAGCTCAGAGCGGAATCGACGCGAGATCGGCCTCGATGATCGCGCGGTCGTCCTCGTCGGAGATCGCGGCGGCAGCAGTGCGTCCGAGCTCGAGCTGGCGCCGCGCCTCGGCCGCGTTGCCTGCGACGGCGTGCGCGCGGGCGAGAGCCTCGTACGCGGCGGGCAGATCGAACTCCTCCATCGCAGCGGGCGCGGCCTCGACGATCGCGAGACAACGCTCCGCGTGGTGGATCGCGCCCTCGGGCTGGCCGAGCACGGCGTGTGCGCGCGAGCACTGCCACTGACTGCGAGCCCGGTTCGCGTCGGTGCCGCCGGCGTGGAGCCAGTGGTAGGCGGACGCGTGCGCGCAGTGGAGCAGCTCGTCGTCGTCTTCCGCGGTGCGACCGCCTTGCTCGAGCAGCGTCTGCGTCCTGTTGAAGAGATCGACCCCCAGCCGGCGATGCGCCTCGGGGTCGAGCGTTCCGGCGGGCGTTCCCATCGGCGTCCCCTTTCCGTCGATCGGCGAAATGCGACGGGGGAGCCGCTACCGGCTCCCCCGTCGGGTCCTGCGCGATCGGTCGAGCCTCTACGACTCGGCCTCCTGCGCCTTCTCGTCCTCCGCTCGGTGCTGGATCTCCGAGACGACGGCCGGGTCGGCCAGGGTGGTCGTGTCGCCGAGCGCACGATTGTTCGCCACGTCACGCAGCAGGCGGCGCATGATCTTGCCGCTCCGCGTCTTCGGCAGCTCGGGGGTGAAGACGATGTTCGCAGGCTTCGCGATCGGGCCGATCTTCTTGGCCACGTGGTCGCGGAGCTCCTGCAGCTTCGCAAGGTCTCCTTCCCGTCCTGCCTTCAGCGTCACGTAGGCGACGATCGCCTCGCCCGTGGTCGCGTCCGCCCGGGAGCAGACCGCCGCCTCGGCGACGTCGGTGTGGTCGACGAGAGCCGACTCCACCTCGATCGTCGAGATGCGGTGCCCCGAGACGTTCATCACGTCGTCGACGCGGCCGAGCAGCCAGTAGTCGCCGTCCCGGTCGATCCGGGCCCCGTCACCGGCGAAGTAGATGTTCTCGTACTTCGACCAGTAGGTGTCCCGGTATCGCTGGTCGTCGCCGAAGATGCCTCGCAGCATCGCCGGCCACGGCTTCTTCAGCACGAGGTAGCCGCCGCCTCCAGGCCCCACCTCGTTGCCCGCCTCGTCGTAGACGCCCGCTTCGACGCCCGGGAACGGACGCGTCGCCGAGCCCGGCTTCGTCGTCGTGACCCCGGGCAGCGGCGTGATCAGGATCATCCCCGTCTCGGTCTGCCACCACGTGTCGACGATCGGCGTCTTGTCGCCGCCGATGTGCTCGCGGTACCAGACCCACGCCTCCGGGTTGATCGGCTCGCCCACGGAGCCGAGCAGGCGCAGCGACGAGAGATCGTGCTTCTGCGCGTACTCGGGCCCCCACTTCATGTGCGAACGGATCGCCGTCGGCGCCGTGTAGAGGATGCTGACCTTGTACCGCTCGATGATCTCCCACCAGCGGTCCTTGTCGGGGAAGTCGGGAGTTCCCTCGTACATGACCGACGTGGTGCGATTCGCGAGCGGCCCGTACACGATGTAGCTGTGTCCGGTGATCCACCCGATGTCGGCCGCGCACCAGTACACGTCCTCGTCCTGTTTGAGATCGAAGATGTAGTGGTGCGTCGTCGACGTGCCGACGAGATAGCCGCCGGTCGTGTGGATGATGCCCTTCGGCTTCGCGGTCGTGCCGCTCGTGTACATGAGGAACAGCAGGTCCTCGCTGTCCATCGGCTCGCACGGACACGACGCTGCGTCGTCTGAGCAGCCTTCTTCGAGATCGCGCCAGAAGTGGTCACGACCATCCTGCATCGCCACGTCCCCGCCGGTGCGGCGGTAGACGACGCAGCTCTTCACGCCCGGCGCCGCGGCCATCGCCTCGTCGGCGACGGCCTTGAGCGGGACGGTCGAGCCACGGCGATACGCCTCGTCCTGGGTGATGATCACCTCGCACTTCATGTCGTTCATGCGGCCGGAGAGCGAGTCGGCCGAGAACCCGCCGAAGACGACGGTGTGCGGGGCTCCGAGGCGCGTGCAGGCGAGCATCGCCACCGGCAACTCGGGAACCATGCCCATGTAGATGCCCACCGGCGTGCCCTTCTTGACGCCGATCTTCTTGAGCGCGTTCGCGAACCGGACGACGTCCTTCTGAAGATCGGCGTAGCTGATCTCGCGCCGCTCTCCGACGGGCTCGCCCTCCCAGTAGTAGGCGACCACGCCTCCATCGCCCGCGTCGACGTGGCGGTCGACGCAGTTGAAGCAGACGTTGGTCTTCCCGCCGAGGTACCACTTCGCGTACGGCGGCTCCCACTGGTACAGCTCGTTGAAGGGCTCGAACCACGTGATCCGCTCCCGCCCCTCCCGCTCCCAGAACGCATCGAAGTCCTGGTTGTAGATCTCGGGCTTGGCGTTCGCCTTGGCAGCGAAGTCCTCGGGCGGCGGGTAGCGCCGCTCCTCGAGGAACATCGTGTCGATCGCGTGGCCTGACTGTGTCGCCAAGAGCTGGCCTCCTCTCTGTAGGCGTGCCTACTTGATCCTAGGTCAGCTCACCATCGGGCTGCCGACGGGGAAGACCTTCCTCCCGGCGGTGCCGTTCATGACGCCCGCGGCGGACGTGTACCACGCCATCGCAGCCGTCGCGATACCGCACCAGCCACCGAAGTGCAGCCACCACTCGGTGCCGCCGTGCGACAGGTTGAAGAAGCCGATCACGAGGACGATCTCGGTGATCTCGAGGAACAGGAACACGAGGAACACGGCCGTGTTCACGCGCATGCTCCCGATCAGCATGTACGTGTTGAAGATCGCGAAGGCGAACAGGTACCACGCGAGCGCGTTCGTCAGGTCACCGCCCGCGAAGCCGCCGAAGAACTTGCCGTTGACGCCGAGGATGATGAAAAGTCCGAGCCCCATCCAGAAACCGCCGTACGTCGAGAACGCGGTCGCGCCGAAGACGTTGCGGTTGCGGAACTCCCACATCCCTGCCAGAAGCTGTGCCAGCCCGCCGTAGAAGATCGCCGGCCCGACCCAGATCAGGTCCGGAATCCACGACGCGTTGTGGCCGCTGAGCAGGAACGTCGTCAGAGCGAACCCTGCGAGCCCGAGCGGAGCCGGGTCGGCAGCCGGGGTGGCCTCCACCACCTGTACCGGCCGTTCAGGGGTCATCGCACTCATGCAACACCGCCTCCCTAGTTGCTCGGCGCCGGCGTGGACAACCCCCTCGGGCCGCCGTCGGCGCCGAAGTGACAGGTGTCACTCTCTCGCACCGATCGGACGGAGGTCAAGCGGACCTCGATGCGTGACGACTGCTACGGAGTCAAGTCGTACGGATATCGCGTGACCACTTCGATACCGTTTTCGGTAACGAGCAGGATGTCTTCGAGGCGCACGCCCCCGAACCCCGCCCGGTAGAGGCCCGGCTCGAGCGTGATCACGTCGCCCGGCACGAGGTCGTCGCCCGAGCGCGAGAGGTGCGGTTTCTCGTGCACCTCGAGCCCGACACCGTGGCCGAGCCCGTGGAAGAAGCCGCTCTCGAGCACCTCACCGGGCTGCTTCGTCAGCGGCGTCGGATAGCCGTGGCCGGCGAAGAAGTCACAGACGAGCCGCATCAGCTCCTTCCCGTTCACGCCGGGCCGGGCGGCCGCCGTCGAGAGCTGCAGCGCCTCGAGGCAGAGCGCGTGGTAGCGCACGAGCTCCTCCGGCGCCGGGCCGACCACGTACGTGCGCGTCATGTCGCTGTAGACGCCGGTCGCGCGGTCGCGCGGAAAGAGATCGAAGACGATCGCCTCCCCCGGCACAATCGGGCCGGAGCCCATCTCGTGGCCGATCGCGGTCTGCGCGCCGTGCGAGACGATGAACTCCTCGGCCGCGACCCCGTGCTCGGAGAAGACACGCTCGATCTCGACCTTGATCCGCTCGCAGGTGAGCGGTGCGCCGTCGAGGACGAGCGTCTCGCCCGAGGCGTCGGCTGCGCGGAGCATCGACCGCGACGCGTCGAGCGCGGCCTCGCAGGCCCGCTGCGCCCGGCGGAGACCCTCGACCTCGGTCGCGTTCTTCGAGCGGCGACGCGACTCGAACAGCTCACGGTCGACCAGAACCTCGACGCCGTTCGCGCGCAGGTGGTCGGCCAGCTCGAGCGGAAAGTCCGGCGGGACGACCGCACTCCCGATCCCGAGCTGCGTGCACGCTCGGGCGTAGATCTCGAGGAGCGCCTCGGCGGCGGGCGCACCGCCCGCGAGCAGCTCGTCGATCCCGAGCCGCTCGGGCGGGATCGTCTCGATGCCGGGATCGGCGGCGGCGATCCGCGGCACCTCGAACGCGGTCACGACGGCCGCGCGCGTGCCGTTCTGCTCGATGTAGAGGAAAGGATCGGGCACCGCGACCGGGACGGCGTGGCGCATGTCGGGCGAGCGAATCGAGTCGGCGTGGATCAGGATCGCGCCCACGCCTCGATCCTATAGTGGCCGCATGGCCGTGCTGCGCCCGGACGAGGAGAGCCGTGTCCGCGAGCTCTTCGCGGAGCTGGAGCGTCCCGTCGAGCTCCTCGTCGCGCTCGGCCCGGAGGAGACCCCGCTGCCGGGTGCACGCGACGTCGACTTCGGCGCGGAGGCGGTGAAGCTCGCCGAAGGGCTCGCGGAGCTGGGCGGCCTCGTGAGCTGCCGCGTCGAGGAGGAGCCGGACGGGTTCCCGCGCTTCCCGGCGATCGCGGTCCGGCCGGACGGACGCGACGTGGGGATCCGCTACGACGGCCTGCCGTGGGGCTACGAGCTGGGCTCGCTGATCGGTGCGGTGCTCGAGGCGGGCAGGCGCGAGCCGGCGCTGCGGCCGGAGTCGCGGGACGCGCTCGCCGCGCTCGACCGCGACCTCGCGCTCGACGTCTTCGTCACCCCGACCTGACCGCACTGTCCGCCGGCCGTGCTGCTGGCGTACCGGTTCGCGCTCGCCTCCGAGCGGGTCAGCGCGACCGCGATCGAGGCGAACGAGTTTCCGCGGCTCGCCGGGGAGATGGAGGTCTGGTCGGTGCCGCGGATCGCCGTGAACGGTGTGCCGCAGTGGGACGGCTCGGTCCCCGAGGCCGAGTTCCTGCGCCGGATCCTCGCCCCGGCGACCTCCTAGAACGACTCGCTGATGCGGGCCGCGACGAAGACGCCCGCGACCGCGCCGACCGCGCTGAGCAGGAGCGAGGCGACACCGAACGCGCTCGCGCCCCATGCCTCGGGCAGGAAGCCTCCTGCAGTCGAGCCGCCGAGCAGGCACAGCCACAGCACACGCTTGTCCATGGGGCGCATATCGGCCCGGCCGGGCTCGGGCTGAACCCTCGCCGGTAGATTGCGCGAGGTGGAGCCGCTCGAGCGCGCCAGGGAGGTCGCCGCCCTCTGGGGCGAGGAGCTGCGTCGCGAGCTGCCCGCCGGCGCGGACATCTTCGACGCGCACACCCATCTCGGCACCGACATCGACGGGATGACCGGCCGTCTCGAGCAGCTGCTCGGGATGATGGACAGCTACGGGGTCTCGCGGGCGAACGTCTTCTGCCTCGACGAGCCCGACCGCCACCCCGGCTTCCGCGCCGGCAACGACCGGACGCTCGAGTTCGCGGCCCGCTCCGAGGGGCGACTTGTCCCGTTCGTACGGCTCGCGCTCGACGAGGGGCCGATCGAGGAGGCGACGCGCTGCCTCGACCTCGGCGCACGCGGGATCAAGCTCCATCCGCGCGCCCAGAAGTTCCTGCTCGACGACGCCAGGCTCGCACCGGTGTTCGCCCTCGCGGCGGAGCGGGCGGTGCCGATCCTCATCCACGGCGGCCGCGGGCTGCCGCCGATCGCCGCCGAGCTCGAGCACCTCGTCGACTCGCACGCCGGAACGCAGCTGATCATCGCCCACGCCGGCATCGCCGACCTCGCGAACCTCGCCCACCGCTTCGCCGGCAAGCGCGGCGTCTTCTTCGACACCTCCGTGTGGAGCGCGATCGATCTGCTCGGCTTCCTGCGGCTCGTGCCGCCGGAGCAGGTCGTCTACGCCTCGGACTACCCGTACGGCGGTCAGCCCGGCTCGCTGCTGCTCTCGGTGCGGGTCGCGCGGGTTGCCGGCTTCGACGACCGGCAGCTCCGGGACATGCTCGCCGGCAACGCGAGCCGGATCGCCGACGGCGAGCCGGCGCTCGAGCCGTCGCTGCCACAGGGGCCGGCGGCGCTCTCGCAGCCGCTCGCACATGCGCGGATCCACCAGTACCTCTCGATGGCGATGCCGCTGCTCTTCACGCGGCAGCCGGACGCCTTCGGCGCGCTCGGACTCGCGCTCAACGCCTGCGAAGAGCCGAACGGCCACCGTGACGAGCTCGAGCAGATTCAGGAGCTGCTCGTCGCGGCGCGCGACCTCTGGCGAACGCTCCCGGAGGCGGAGGATGACAGCGAGGTGCGCGTCGTCGCCCGGCAAACCGTGCGCCTGATCCAGATCGCCGACCTGCTGGCCGTCACCTCGAGCGCCTGAGCCTCATCCGCCCGCCGCTCGCGACGAAACCGGCACACCGCCGTCATGCTCCATGGATGACCATGTCCAGATGGCGATGGACATCCATGTCCTGGTGCGGAGCGACCAGCATTCGACGCTGCTCGAGGAGTCGGCGCGAAGCGGACTTCCGATGGCCGAGCTGATCCGTCGAGCGATCGACGCGACGTACGCGCCCGAGCGCCGGCCGGCCGCAAAGGGCGTCGAGGTGAGCGTGGGCATCTGGCGGCGGCTGGACGCGGCCGTCACCGGACGACGATTGCGCCAGGTCGACTGAGAAGATCCGGGGCGTGAGCGTCCACGCCGTAGTCCTCGCTGCCGGCGCGTCCTCGCGCTACGGCGCCTCGCCGCCGAAGCAGGCGGTGCTGCTGCCCCGCGTGCTCGAGGCGCTCCGCGCAGCGCACACGCTCGACGGGATCGTCGTCGTGCTCGGCGCGCACGACGTCGAGACCGACGCGCCGAGCATCCGCTGCCCGGACTGGGAGCGCGGACCCGGCGCCTCGCTCCGCTGCGGGCTCGAGACACTGCCCGCCGACGCCGACGCAGCGGTCGTCGCGCTCGCCGACGGGCCCGATCTCGACCCGCGCGCGATCGACCGGGTCGTCGCGGCGTGGCGCTCGACCGGCGACGAGGCGGTCGCAGCGACCTACGGCGGCGTGCGCCTCCACCCGGTCCTGCTCGCGCGCCCGGCCTGGTCGCGCATCCCGGACGACGGCGCTCGGGGCCTGGAAGCTCGAGCCGTCGTCTGTGACGACCTCGTCCCGCCGGGCGACGTCGACGTCAGTCCAGCGGGATCCTGAGCGCCGCGAGCTTCTCCTTGAGCTCGGGCCGCATCTGCTCGCTCACCGCCTGCCGGACGTAGACGCGCAGGCTCTCCTCGAACCGGTAGCGCCGCCGGCAGTGGGCGCACTCGTCGAGATGTGTCTCCGCCTCGGCCATCTCCTCGTCGGTGAGGATCCGGTCGAGGTACGGCTGCATCATCTCTTCGCAGTGTCCGCAGGGATCCTTCATGCAGCATCTTCTCCGATCGCCGATTCGGCAAGCTCGCGTTTGAGGATGCGCCGGCCGCGGTGCAGCCGGGACATCACCGTTCCGATCGGGATGTCGAGGATCTGCGCCGCATCCTGGTAGCTGAAGTCGCCGATGTCGACGAGCACGATCACGTCCCGGAAATCGTGCGGCACCGACGAGAGCGCCGACACGATGTCGTCCTGCGAGAGCCGCTCGACGACCTTCTCCTCGTCAGGGATGCCGTCGCCGCTCTCGGCCAGCCGGTCGTAGAGGAAGTAGTCGTTCGCCTCGAGCGCCTGCATCTGCGGCGCGCGCTGCTGGCGGCGGCCGCGGTCGATGTTCAGGTTCGTGAGGATCCGGAGCAGCCACGCCCGCAGGTTCGTCCCCGGCTGGAACGAGCGCCAGCTGCGGAAGGCACGGGCGTACGTCTCCTGGACGAGATCCTCCGCCTCCTCGCGCGAGCCGGCGAGGTGCCGCGCGACGCGGTAGACCTGATCGGCGAGGCCGAGCGCCTCCTCCTCGAAGCGGACGCGGTCACGCGCACCGGCGGCCAGACGCTGCGCCGCTTCGGACTCCGGCGGCTCGAGATCGACGTCCGACTCGGCACCCACGGAGGCAACCGTAGCAGCGAGTCCCATGTGTTTTGAGAACGGCCGGAGCGGCCGTCCTATTCCGCTCTAGACGGCCGAAAGCTCGCGAAAACCGGCCTTCGAGAGGCGCTCCAGCAGCGCCTCTCTGCTCGTCTGCTCGTCGTCCCAGGAGAGCATGACCTGGCCCATGAGGTTCGCGTTCGCGAACTCGAGCCCCTCGTGCCCTTCGAGCGCGCCCGCGAGCCGCATGACGCATTTCTCGCAGCGGATGCCGCTGACCTGGATCGTCTCGGACTGCGTCGCCACGGCCTCACTCTAGCGTCCGCGCTACGAGCTCCCGGAGGGCGGCGGCCGGCCCGAGCTCGAGCTGACGCTCCGCCTCCGGTCCGCCGCCCTCGCGCGCGGCGCGCTGCCGCGCCGCCGCAACCTCGGCGCGGTCGAACGGCTCGCCGTCGACGTCCGCGGCGGCACGAACGAGCCGCTGCACCTCGGCGACGAGCTCGACGGAGCGGCGCAGCGAGGTGGGCTGATCCATGACGCGCACCTCGAGCGTCCCGTACTCCGGGCGCGGCCAGGCGTCCCAGTGCCGGCGCGCGTCGTCGCCGCGATTCGCCGCGCGCCAGTCGTCCCAGCTCCGCAGCACGGGCGGCGTGCCGCCGGTCGGCATCTCGAGCAGGAGCTGCGAGCGGACCGAGCGCCAGCCGCTTTCCGCGCCCTCCCAGAACGGCGAGTTGGCGGATGCCGCGAGCAGGTCGGGCAGCCGGGGCACGACGCCCTCGAACGCGCGGAGGCACGACTCCGGGTCCGGCAGCGACACGTGGACGTGCAGCCCACAGACCCTCTGCCGCTGGATTCGCGGCCCGAGCTCGGCGGCCAGCCGCCGGTAGCGCTCGACGGGAACGATCGGAATCGGGCCGCGCGCCGTCGGATGGGAGCCCACGGCCACGACCGCGAGCCCGTGCGCGGCCGCCCGCTCGGCGACCTCGTGCCGGAGCGCGCCGAGCTCTACGCCGGCGTCCTCCGCCGTCTCGTGGACGCCGGTCGCGATCTCGACGAGCGACTCGAACAGCTCCGGCTTGATCCGCGGGCTCGACCCGCCGAAGGCGCGAGAGAAGCCGTCGCCGGCCGGCGCGAGCGTCTCGGCGTCGACGAGGTAGAGCTCCTCCTCGACTCCCACCGAGAACGACGCCGCGGCGCCGAACCGGTGCTCGATCACTTGCCGCGGATGCCGTGCACGGGGCGGCCGGCGGCCTCCCATGCGTAGTACGAGGCGCTCGGGCCGAAGCCGCTCTCGTACCCGACGACCCGGGGGTTGCGCCCGACCTCCTTCGCGCGTTGTGCGTGGCGGAGCAGGTTCGGGTCGTCGCGTTCCTCCCACACGAGCACGAGGTGCGCGGCGGTCATGAACTCGGCGACGAACGCGCAGCCCGGCGCTGGACACGGGAACGGATCCGTGCGAACGCAGAACCAACCGTCGTGCTCGGCGCCGTCCTCACGCCAGAGCTCGGCGTCCTCGTCGGTGACCGGGTGCGTGTGCTCGACGACCCCGGCGCGGCCGAGGTGGATCTCCTCCCGCTCCACGGCGGCAACGGTAGCGCCAACGACGCTCGCTCCGTTCACGGCCGCGGGCGTTCTGCTTCAATCGACTCGATGGGCGAAGCCACCGATCTCCGCGTCGGAGAACGCACCTACCGGATCCACCGGCTGGACGCGCTCCAGGCTCGCTGGGACGTGGCGCGGCTGCCGTACACGCTGCGCATCCTGCTCGAGAACGTCCTCCGCAACGGCACCGACGCCGACGTCGAGGCGGTCGCCGGCTGGGTCGCCGACGCGGAGCCCTCGCAGGAGATCTCGTACATGCCGGCCCGCGTGCTGCTCCAGGACTTCACGGGCGTGCCGGCGGTCGTCGACCTCGCGGCGATGCGCGACGCGATGCGCGAGCAGGGCGGCGACCCGCAGAAGATCAGCCCGCTGATTCCGGCCGAGCTCGTGATCGACCACTCGGTGCAGGTGGACGAGTACGCGACGCGGCTCGCGATCGAGCGCAACTCGGAGCTCGAGTTCGAGCGCAACCGCGAGCGCTACGCCTTCCTGCGCTGGGGCCAGGGCGCCTTCGACACGCTGAAGGTCGTCCCGCCGAACACCGGCATCTGCCACCAGGTGAACCTCGAGTACCTCGCGCGCGTCGTCGAGGACCGCGACGGCGCCGCCTTCCCCGACACGCTCGTCGGCACCGACTCGCACACGACGATGGTCAACGGCCTCGGCGTCCTCGGCTGGGGCGTCGGCGGGATCGAGGCCGAGGCGGCGATGCTCGGCGAGGCGATCTCGATGCTCGTGCCGCAGGTCGTCGGCTTCAAGATGACCGGCTCGCTGCCCGAGGGCGCGACCGCGACCGACCTCGTCCTGACCGCGACGCAACTCCTGCGCGCAACCGGCGTCGTCGGCAAGTTCGTCGAGTACTTCGGCCCCGGAATCGCCTCCCTGACGCTCGCCGACCGCGCGACGCTCGGGAACATGTCGCCCGAGTACGGCGCGACCTGCGGCTTCTTCCCGGTCGACGAGCAGACGCTCGACTACCTGCGCCTCACCGGCCGCTCGCCCGAGCGGGTCGCGCTCGTCGAGGCGTACTGCAAGGAGAACATGCTCTGGCACGCCGCCGACGACCACCCGACCTACTCGCAGGTCGTCGAGCTCGACCTCTCGAGTGTCGAGCCGTCGCTCGCCGGCCCGCGCCGTCCGCAGGACCGCGTCCCGCTCGCGCGCGCGAAGGAGGCGTTCGTCGAGGAGCTCGGCAACTTCGGCGTCGACCTCGGGAACGGCACCTACGACAAGGAGATCGCCGACAGCTTCCCCGCCAGCGACCCGCCCACCGGCGACGGGACGGCCGACGCCGACGCCGTCCCCGTGACGGCGACGGTCGCGAAGAAGCAGGTGCCGGTCGCGGGCGCCGACTACGCGCTCGAGCACGGCGCGGTCGTGATCGCCGCGATCACCTCCTGCACGAACACCTCGAATCCGCAGGTGATGGTCGGCGCCGGGCTGCTCGCGAAGAAGGCGGTCGAGCGCGGCCTGAAGCGCAAGCCGTGGGTGAAGTCGTCGCTCGCGCCGGGCTCGAAGGTGGTCACGCGCTACTACGAGGCGTCAGGGCTCGACCGCTACCTCGACGAGCTCGGCTTCAACACCGTCGGCTACGGCTGCACGACCTGCATCGGCAACTCGGGGCCGCTGCCGGAGGCGATCTCCGCCGCCGTGACCGAAGGCGATCTCGTCGTCTGCTCGGTGCTCTCGGGCAACCGCAACTTCGAGGCGCGGATCCATCCCGAGGTGAAGGCGAACTACCTCGCCTCGCCGCCGCTCGTCGTCGCGTACGCGCTCGCCGGCCGGATGGACGTCGACCTCTCCACGGAGCCGCTCGGCGAGGGCGCCGACGGCGAGCCCGTCTACCTCGCGGACATCTGGCCGACCTCGGCGGAGATCCAGGAGACGATCGCATCCTCGGTGCGCGGCGAGATGTTCGAGCAGACGTACGGCGACGTCTACACGGGCGACGACAACTGGCGCGGCATGCCGACGCCCGAGGGCGACCTCTACGAGTGGGAACCCGACTCGACGTACGTGCGCCTGCCGCCGTACTTCCAGGGCATGTCGCGCGAGCCGGGCACGGTCGCCGACATCGAGGGGGCTCGCTGCCTCGTCATGCTCGGCGACTCGGTCACGACCGACCACATCTCGCCGGCCGGCTCGATCCGCCCCGACTCGCCCGCGGGCGAATACCTCGTCTCGCACGGCGTCGAGCGGCGCGACTTCAACTCGTACGGCTCGCGGCGCGGCAACCACGAGGTGATGGTGCGCGGCACGTTCGCGAACGTCCGGTTGCGCAACCAGCTCGTCCCGGGCAGCGAAGGCACGTGGAGCGTGCACCTGCCCGACGGCGAGGAGGGCTCGATCTTCGCGGTCGCCGAGCGCTACCGCAGCGAAGGCGTACCGACGATCGTGCTCGCCGGGGCCGAATACGGCTCGGGCTCGTCGCGCGACTGGGCCGCGAAGGGGCCGAACCTGCTCGGAGTGCGCGCGGTGATCGCGGAGTCGTACGAGCGGATCCACCGCTCGAACCTCCTGATGATGGGCATCCTGCCGCTCCAGTTCGCCGACGGCGAGAGCGCGGCGTCGCTCGGGCTGACCGGGCGCGAGGAGTTCTCGATCGCCGGGATCGAGAACGGCGAGGCGAGCGAGGTCACCGTCCGCGCCGACGGCAAGGAGTTCCGCGCCCGCGTCCGGCTCGACACGCCGCGCGAGCGCGAGTACGTCCGGCACGGCGGCATCCTCCGCTACGTGCTCCGCCGCCTGCTCGCAGACTGAGCCGCCGCGTCACGCGCCGGCGTCGTTACCCTCGGCGACCGGTGAGCGCGGAGCCGGACACGCCGCAGTGGGGAATCGAGCCGGTGCCCGAGCGGCTGCGGCTGCTCGGGTTCGTCGACTCGCTCCTGCTCTGGACGAACCTCGGCATCTCGCTGCTCGTCCTCGTCTCGGCCGCCTACTTCGGGCTCTCGCTGAAGCAGGCGCTGCTGGCGACGCTCGTCGGCGGGCTGATCGGCAACACGATGCTCGGCGTCGCAGGGCTGATCGGCGCGGACGCGCGTGTGCCGTCGATGGCGCTGCACCGGGCGCCGCTCGGCCGTCGCGGCTCCTATCTCGCGACCGCGCTGAACGCCGCCCAGTGCCTCGGCTGGTCGGTGTTCGAGATCACGGTGATCGCCACCGCGGCGGGCGCGCTCAGCAACCGGATCGTCGGCGTCCACCTGGTCTGGATGTGGAAGCTCGTCTTCGGCGGCGTCGGCCTGGCGCTGGCGCTGCTCGGGCCGGTCGGCTTCGTGCGCCGCTACGCGCGCAGGGTCGGTGTCTGGGCGGTGGGCGCGTCGATCGTCTACCTCGCCGTCTGGATCGTCCGCCACGGACACGCCGAGAAGCTCTGGCACGCGGGCGGATCGGGCGGCTCGTTCTGGCTCGGCGTCGACCTCGTGATCGCGCTGACCGTCTCGTGGATCCCGCTCGTCGCCGACTACACGCGCTTCTCGCGCACCCGGTCGGCCGGCTTCTGGGGCGTCGCGATCGGCTACCTGCTGCCGACCTTCTTCCAGTTCGGCTTCGGGGCGCTGCTCGTCCTCTCCCACCCGGCGATCTCCGGGCCGACCGCCGTGCTGACGACGGTCGCGGCGGGCGGCGTCGGCTCGCTGCTCGCGCTGCTCGCGCTGACCGTAGACGAGACCGACGAGGCGTTCGCGAACATCTACTCGGCGGCGATGTCGGTTCAGAACGTCGTGCCGCGCGTGAGCCAGCGCGGGCTGATCACGGGCGTCGCCGCGCTCGCGACCGCCATCTCGCTCGGCGTCGACCTGACGCGCTACCAGCAGTTCCTGCTCCTGCTCGGCGCGTTCTTCGTGCCGCTGTTCGGCGTGCTGCTCGCCGACTGGCTCGCCGCCGGACGGCACTACACGCGCGCCGACGTGTTCGAGGCAGCAACGTGGCGGCCGGGGATGATCGGCGCCTGGCTCGCCGGCTTCTGCGTCTACGAGTGGATCGCGCAGACGCAGGGGCTCGGGTTCTGGAGCCGCTTCCTCGCCGATCTGCACGCGCCCGGGTCGGGGATCGGCGCGTCGCTGCCGAGCTTCGGCGTCTCCCTCTCGCTCGGGCTCGCCTTCGCGCTCAAGACACGCTCGCTGCCGGCGACCGCGCGCTCGGCCGACTCGTAGGCTCCCGGCATGCGTCCGCTCGGCGTGATCGGGCACCTCGCCTCCGACGTGGTCGAGGACGGCACGCCGCGCATCGGCGGCGGCCCCTGGCATGCCGGCCGCGCGCTGCGGCTGCTCGGGCAGCGGGCGGTCGTCGCGGTGAAGTGCGGCGAGCCCGACCGCATCCCGTTTCTGCGGCGGCTCGCAGCGCTCGGTCTGCCGGTGTCGCTCGTGACCGGCGGCGAGACGACCGCCTTCTCGTTCTCCTACGACGCGGAGGCGCACCGGACGATGGCGGTGGACACGGTCGGCGAGCCGTGGCAGCGGGACGATCCGCCGGCCCAGCTCCTGCGGCGGGTCGAGTGGCTGCACGTCGCGCCGCTGCTCCGCGGCGACTTTCCCGCCGACACGCTTGCGCGGCTCGCGCGCGGCCGCCGGCTCCTCTTCGACGGGCAGGGCCTCGTCCGCGCGCGCCGGACCGGGCCGCTCGTGCTCGACGGAGACTTCGACCACGACCTGCTGCGTCACATCACGATCCTCAAGCTCGCCGAGGAGGAGGCGCGGGCGATCGTCGGTGACGCGCCCCTCTCGGAGCTGCTCGAGCTCGGCGTGCCGGAGGTCGTGGTCACGTTCGGGCTGGAGGGCTCGCTCGTGCTGACGCGCGCCGGCTCGCAGCGGGTGCGCGCGCATCCGGTGGACGCCGACCCGACGGGCGCCGGCGACGCGTTCTCGATCGCGTACCTCGACGCGCGCGCCTCCGGCCACGCGCCGGTGTCGGCGGCGCGGCGGGCGACCGCGCTCGTGGCGTCGCTCCTTGCGGGAGCGAGCCGGTGATCGCCGCGGTCGGGACGGTCGACGGTGTCCTGCTCGTCGACGTCGAGGCGGAGGAGCTGCTCGGCGCAGGGACGGAGGTTCCGGCGGCCGAGCGGCCGCAGGTGGCACTGCCGCGCATCGTCGCCGCGGCGGGAGCCGGCTCGACGGTCGTCGCGGTCGTCGAACGCCGCCCGCCGCTCATGCTCTCGAACGACGGCGGCCGGACGTGGCGCGAGGCCGGCGGCGGCCTGCCGCCCGGGTTCGCGGTCGCGGTCGCGAAGGACGATCCCGACCGGATGCTCTACGCGGCGCGGAACCGGCTCTACGTCTCGGCGAACGGCGGCGTCTTCTGGCGCTCGCTGCCGTTCGAGCTGCCCGACGTCGTCGCGGTCGCCTGGCTCGACTGAGATGGCCGCCGCGGCCGCGTCTCGGTAGCAGCGACCGGACGCGTCGCGGCGGGACACGGCCGGTGTGGCCTCAGAGCCGGAACTCGCCGCGCGCGACGACGACGGCGGAGCCGCCGACCTCGATCCGCTCGACGCCGGCGTCGCCCCCGTGCACCCGTGCGTACAGCAGCGAGGGACGCAGGATCTCCGCGCCCTGCTCGATCTCGACCTCGTCGCCCCAGGCGATCCGGCCGTGCAGCGCGAGGTGGAGCGCGAGCGGGCCCGCGGCCGAGCCGGTCGCGGGATCCTCGTCGATGCCGTGCCCCGGCGCGAACATCCGCGTCTTCCAGCTCGTGCCTTCGCCGGCGAAGCAGTTGACCGCTTCCTCGGTCACGGCTGCGAGGCGCGCGCCGTCGGGCCGCAGCGCCGCGACCGCCTCCTTCGAGGGGAACGCGACGAAGATGTGCGGGATGCCGTTGTCGTAGCGGCGCACCGGCAGCTCTGAGCGCTCGAGCCCGAGCGCCGCGACGAGCTCGTCGGCGCGCTCGTAGTCGCGCGCCTCGGGCAGCGGCTGCTCCATCCAGCCGAACGAGATGCGCGCGCCCTCGCGCTCGAGCCGAACGGGCACGATCCCGCGACCCGTCTCGATCCGGATCTCGCCGAGCTGCAGCGGCGCCGCGAGCACGAACGCGGTGCCGAGCGTCGGATGCCCGGCGAACGGCACCTCGCACGCGGGCGTGAAGATCCGCATCCGCACGTGCCCGCCGGCCTCGGGCGGGTAGACGAACGTCGTCTCCGAGAAGTTCATCTCGCGCGCGAGCGGTTGGAGCCTGTCCTCCGGGATCTCGCGGGCGTCGGTGAAGACCGCGAGCTGATTTCCGGCGAGGGGCGTGTCGGTGAAGACATCGGCGACGACGTAGCGGAAGGCGGCCACGGCTCGACTCTACCGCCCCTCCGCGGCGGGCCGAGGCGGCCGGTTTTGGAAATCGCCGTTTTCGGAGAAGACACCACCGACGGCGTCCGCGGGCGCCGAGCCGACCGGCCCGGCCCGCCTGTAAGACCTCGGTAAAACTGGCTCCGACGTCTCCGGGGCGCCGGCAAGCTCCTTCGTATCACGATTCGAACGACTCCAGGGGGACAGAGATGACACGCAGATTCCTGCCACGCCTGCTCGTGGCCGCGGCCACTCTCGCCGCGCTCGCCGCGGCGGTTACCGCCTTCGCGGGCAGCAGCTTCGCCGGCGGCTCCGCCGCGCTCGCGACGTACGCACCGAAGAACGTCTCGCCGCCGACCTTCAACGGCTCGGCCGTCGTCGGCAGCACGCTCACCGGCGTGTTCGGCAAGTGGAGCTACCAGTCGACGCCGACCTACACGTTCCAGTGGGTGCGCTGCACCGCGAGTGCCGTCAGCTGCACGAACATCCAGAGCGCCACCGCCAGCGGGTACGTGGTCAAGCCGGCCGACGTCGGCCACACGATCCGGCTCGTCGTCACGGCGCACAACAGCGCAGGCGCAACCGCGGCGACGTCCGGGGCGAGCGACGTCGTGAAGGCGGCCGGCTCCGGCGGCAGCTCGAGCGCAGGAGCGGTCAAGCTCCCGAACGGGAAGATCTCTGTTCCCGGTTCGAGCGTCGTCCTGCCGGACCGCCTCGTGATCGCCGGCGTCAAGTTCAACCCGCGGCGTCTCACCAGCCGCGCGCCGTTCCAGGCCCGCGTCCAGGTCACCGACACCCAGGGGCACGTCGTCCGCGACGCGCTCGTCTACGTGCTCGGCGCGCCGTACGCGTGGGTGCAGCGCGGCGTCGAGGTGCGCACCGACCAGACCGGCTGGGCGACGCTGACGATCTCGCCGTCGGCGCAGATGCCGCTCGGCCGGGGCAGCCTGCTGCTCTTCGTGCGGGCGCGGGTCGAGGGCCAGAGAGCTCTCGCCGGCGCGTCGACGCGGCGCCTCGTGAACATCCTCATCCGGAGCCGCTAGCAGCGAGGGGGTTGAGCCGCGCCGCCTGGGAGAGGGCGGCGCGGCGCTCCGCCCCGCTGCTGACCGCGGCAAGCTCCGACCACGTCTGCCAGTCGCTGCCGTCGAGCCGGAGCGCGGAGCGGAAGGCCGTGCGCGCGCCCGCCTGATCGCCGAGCGCGAGCCGCGAGCGCGCGATCACGCGCCACGCCTCCGCCGACCACGGCGCGAACCGGAGCGCCGACCGGGCGCGCGCGCCCGCGGTCTCGAAGCGGCCGCCTGCCTCCGCAGCCGACGCGGCCGCGAGACGCGTGCTGCCGGCGAGCGCGAGGATCCCGGCCGCCGCGAGCGCCGCGATCCCGCCGGTCGCGAGCGCGCGGCCGCGGACGGCGAGCACCGGCTTCGGCGCCGAGGCGTTTACGGCCGCAGACGCGCCGAGGAGGACGAACGGAAGCGTCACGCCGGCGAGCTCCCAGTCGAAGTCGACCGCGGCGTGCACCGCGTAGGCGACGAGCGCCGCGAGGACGGGCGGGCCCCACGGTGAGCCCCGCAGCCGCGCGGCGGCGAGGATCGGTGCGCCGAGCGCGCCCGCGACGAGCACGAGCCCGAGCGGGCCGAGCTCGGCGAGGGCCTCGAGGTAGAGGGAGTGCGCCTCGGTCGTCGTCAGCGGCTGGCTCCGCGTCCGCACCCACCACGTGACGTACGAGCCGGCCCCGCCGCCGAGCAACGGCCGCGCCGCGATCTCGTGCGCCGCCGCGCGCCAGTAGTACGCGCGGTCGTGCCCGCGGAGGGCGACCGGGGCGAGCGCGAGCCCGAGCACGACGAGCCCGGCCGCCGCGAGCGCCGTCGTCCTCCCGGAAACGCTGCGGCCGGGACCCCGCCGGGCGAGCGCCGGCAGCGCGACCGAGGCCAGCGCGAGCTGTACCGCGGCGAGCAGCGCGACCGCGAGCAGGAGCCGGTGCCCCTGCCGCGCCGCGGAGAGCAGGTCGGTCGGCGGCGGCGAGACGACCCCGTGCGCACGGGTGGCGAGTGCGAGCGCGAGCGCCGGCAGCGGCAGGAGCGTGGCGGCGAGCCGCGCCGTGGTGGACGGCGCCGCGAGCAGAAGGGCGACGACGCCCGCCGCGAGCGCGACGAGCGCGCCCGTGCTCTGGAGGAGGCCGAGGTCGGCGGCGAGCGGGACGAGGAGCGCGGCCGCGAGCACGCGCACCTGCAAGCGCCGCTCCGCGGCCGCGACGCCGAGCAGGAGCAGAATTCCGCCCGCGTCGAGCACCGCGAGCGCGTTCGCGTAGCCGATCGGGTCGGCGAGCGAGCCGATGTCGGCGAGGAGCCGTGGTCTCCCCGTCCAGTCCGGCGCGGCCCGGAGCACGAGGTTCCACACCGCCACCGGCACGACGGCTGCGGCGACGCCGAGCGCGGGCCAGCGCAGGGCGACCCGCCGGCCGGTCACGACGACGGCCACGGCGGCGGCGAGATAGGCGCCGACGCGCTGCGCCTCGGTGGGCGCCGCCGCGGGCGCGTCCGACCATGCCCACGACGCCGCCGCCCACGCCGTCAGGAGCGCGAGCGCCGCCACCGTCACGAGCGCGAGACCGCCGGGGCGCTCGACGCCGGCGAGCACGATCACCGCGAGCGCCGCCGCCGCGAGGAGTACCAGCGCCCGGTCCCAGGACACGGTCCCGAAGCCGCCCCCGTCGAACGCGAGGCCGGCCGTCGCCGCGGAGGCGGCGAGCGCCGCCGCGGGCCCGGCGAGACCAGCCCTGGCCACCTCGCGAGCGTACCGGCACGTGCGCCTCGACCATGCCGCCACGCTCGGTGAGGCCGGGCCCGCGCTGCGCGTGACGAGCCCCCGCCTGCGCAGCAGAATCGGGAGCGATCCCGCCGAGTTGCTCGATGAGATCGTCGCGACGGCGTCTCGCCGGAGCCGGGCTCGCGTGCGAGCGGCTGGAGCGGGCGCTCCGGAGTCTCGTGCGCGTACCGCGCCGCCCCGGGCACGGCCGCCTCTATTCTCCGCTGCGATGCGTCTGCTCGTCGTCCGCCATGCCGAGGCCGCGCCCGGCGAGCCCGATGCGCTGCGGCGGCTCACCGCGCGCGGTGTCGAGCAGGCGCGCGAGCTGGCGGCCCGGCTCCGCGGCGACGGCCTCGTTCCGGACGCGGTGCTGACGAGCCCGCTGCTGCGCGCGCAGGAGACCGCCGCGGCGCTCGAGCTCGGGCCGCCCGCCGTCGACGAGCGGCTCGCGCCCGGGGCGACGCTCGCCGGCGTGTGCGCGGCGGTGACCGGACGCGGCGAGACGGTGCTCGTGGTCGCGCACCAGCCGGACTGCGGACGGGTCGCTGCCGCTCTTGCCGACGGCCCGGAGCCGTTCTTCCCGCCGTGCGGTCTCGCGGTGCTGGAGCTGGCGGACGCGTGAGCGCGATCACGGTCAGCGGCCTCCGCAAGTCATATGGCGACTTCGAGGCGGTGCGCGGCGTCGACTTCTCGATCGAGGAGGGCGAGGTCTTCGGCCTGCTCGGCCCGAACGGCGCCGGCAAGACGACGACGGTGGAGATCCTCGAGGGCTACCGGACGCGCGACGCCGGCGAGGTCCGTGTGCTCGGTCACGATCCCTCGCATCCCGGCCCGGAGTTCCGGCAGCGGATCGGCGTCGTGCTGCAGCAATCGGAGCTGTGGCCGAACCTCACCGTCCACGAGACACACGCCGTGTTCGCCGGCTACTACGCGAAGGCGCGCGACGTCGACGAGGTGATCGCGCTCGTCGGGCTCGAGGAAAAGCGGGACGCGCGGGTGAAGTCGCTCTCGGGCGGCCAGAAGCGCCGGCTCGACCTCGGCGTCGCGCTCGTCGGCGATCCCGACCTGGTCTTCCTCGACGAGCCGACCACCGGCTTCGACCCGGCGGCGCGGCGGGCGGCCTGGGAGATGATCCGCAGCCTGCGCTCGCTCGGGAAGACGGTGCTGCTGACGACGCACTACCTCGACGAGGCCGAGCAGCTCGCCGACCGGGTGGCGGTGCTGAGCCGCGGCGTGATCGTGCGCGTCGGCACGCCGCGCGAGCTGACGAGCTCCGATCTCGAGGTCGAGATCCGCTACCGCGCGAACGGCGACGAGCGCGTGGTGCGCACCACCGAGCCGACGCGCGTCCTGCACGAGCTGACCGGGGACGCGCTCGCGCGCGGCGAGGAGCTGGAGGCGCTCGAGGTGCGGCGCCCGTCGCTCGAGGAGGTCTATCTCGAGCTCGTCCAGGAGGAGCCCGAGGCGTGAGGCTCTTCTGGCATCAGCTGCGAACCGAGCAGCGGCTCTACTGGCGCTCGCGCGAGTCGGCGGTCTTCACGTTCATCTTCCCGCTGCTCCTGTTCGTGCTGCTCGGCTCGGTCTACTCGGGCCGCTACTACGGCAAGCCCGCGTCGCAGGTGCTGCTCGCGGCGCTGCTCGCGTACGGCTGCGTGATGGTCTCGTTCGCGGGGCTCGCGATCACGCTCGTGATCCGGCGCGAGAGCGCTGTGCTGAAGCGGCTGCGTGCGACGCCGCTGCCGGCGCCGACGTTCGTCGCCGCGCTGCTCGGCTCGACGCTGATCGTGTTCGCGATCGAGACGGTGGCGCTGTTCCTGCTCGGCCGCGCGGTCTTCGGGACGCCGTTCCCGAGCCGCGTCGGGTCGGTTGCGCTGCTGATTGCCTTCGGCGGGATCTGCTTCGCCGCGCTGGGGGTGGGCCTGTCCGGATTGATCCGTTCCGCCGAGGGGTCGTCGGCGGTCGTGAACCTGATCGTCCTGCCGATGGCGTTCCTCACCGGCGCGTTCGGACCGACCGAGCACTATCCGCGCTTCCTGCGCGCGATCGGCGACGTGCTGCCGCTCAAGTACATGGTCGACCTCACCAACGCCGTGTATCTGCACGGGCACGCGGTGTGGTCGCAGCCGGAAGCGCTCGGCGTGCTCGCGGCGTGGGGTGCGGTGGGGCTCGTCCTGGCGATGTACCGCTTCCGCTGGGAGCCGAGGGAGCGCTGATGGCGGAGCCTGCGATCGCCCTGCGCGTGCCGGCGCGCACGCAACCCGCAATCGAGGTGCGGGTCAACTTCGGCCTCTTCGCGGGCCGGCACGCGACGCCGGCCGAGATCGACCGGCTCGCCGAGCTCCTGCGCGGAACGGTGCCGTCGTTCACGGTGGTCGCGGAGGAGCGGCACGAGTTCGGGAGCACGGTCGAGGCGACGCTGCACCAGGTCGTGGTCGAGGTGCCGCCCGACTCGGCCGGCGCTGATCCGGACGCGCTCGCGGACCGCGTCGTCGCGGCGGCCGGCGACTGGGCGCGCGCCTGCATCGCCTCGCGGCACGGCGGCGGCGAGCTCTAGCCGCGAATCCCGCCGGCCGCGGTCAGCGCGAACCGCGTCAGCGAGCTCGGCATCCGCGACGCCCGCTTCACGGTCGCGCGCAGCGCCGCGGCGAACTCCTCGACGTCCGCGTCGGAGACGACGAGCGGCGGCAGCACCTTGACGACCGCGAGCTTGTGGCCGGCGACCTGGGTGAGGATCCGGTGCTTGGCGAAGAGCGGCCCGACGACGAGCTGCGCGAACAGGCCGGGCTGCATCTTCTCGATCATCCGCCACGACAGGCGGCCGCCCTTCGGCTCGCCGAACTCGATCGCCCACATCAGGCCGAGCCCGCGCACGGCGGTGACGACGTCGAACTCGTCGACGAGCGGGCGGGTCAGCTCGAGCAACCGCTCGCCGAGGCGAGCCGAGCGCTCGACGAGGCCGCCCTGCTCCAGCTCGTGCAGGGTCGCGAGCCCGGCCGCCATCGCCAGCTCGTTCGGTGCGAACGTCGAGCCGTGCGCGACCGCGTTCTCCATCGAGTCGTAGACCGCCTCGTGCACCGCGCGCGACATCAAGAGCGCGCCGACCGGCACGTAGCCGCCCGAGAGCGACTTCGCGACCGGAACGAGATCCGGCTCGAGCCCCCAGTGCTCGAGCGCGAACATCTTCCCGGTGCGCCCGAAGCCGGTCTGCACCTCGTCGACGCAGAAGAGCGCCCCGTAGCGGCGGCACAGCTCCTGCGCGCCGGCGAGATAGCCGTCGGGCGGCAGGTTGCAGCCCTTGCCCTGGACCGGCTCGACGAGGAAGACGGCGACGTCCTCGCGCCGCAGCTCGGCCTCGAGCGCCGCGAGGTCGCCGAACGGAACGCGCTCGAAACCGGGCACAAGCGGCCCGAACCGGGCGGTGAACTCCGGGTTGCCGTTCGCCGAGAGCGAGCCGAGCGTCAGCCCGTGGAAGCCATGGTCGGTCGAGATCACGCGCTCGCGCCCGGTCGCCGCGCGCCCGAGCTTGAGCGCGGCCTCGACCGCCTCGGTGCCGCTCGACGTGAAGAGACAGCGCTCGAGGCGCGCCGGCGCAAGGGCGAGCAGCTTCTCGGCGAGCAGCCCCGGCAGCAGCGTCGTCCCCATCGCGAGCATGCCCGGCGTGTCGAGGGAGAGCGCCTCCTCGAGCACCGCGCGCACCCGCGGGTTGTTGCGGCCGACGTTGTACATCCCGAAGCCGCCGAGCATGTCGAGGAAGCGGTTGCCGTCCTCGTCGAAGAGGTACGGCCCCTCGGAGCGCACCCAGGTGCGGTCGAAGCCGATCGTCCGCAGCACGCGCACGAACTGCGGGTTGATCGTCCGCGCCCAGAGGTCGAGATCCTCGCCGCGGCGGGCCTCGAGCAGGTCGCGCAGGCTCAGGTCGGCCATCGGGCTGAATGTACCGCTCAGCCGCGGGCCTGGCCCCGGCACAATGGGCCGGCGCCCCCGTAGCTCAGTGGATAGAGCATCGGTTTCCTAAACCGTGTGCGCTGGTTCGATTCCGGCCGGGGGCACTGATCCGTACGGTGGTCGAACCGCCGGGAGTGTGAAGAAGGGGTAGATCTCGTCGCGGCTTTGGACGCGGATCTCGTTGACGAGGGCTTGCAGGAGTGCTTTGCGGGCGGCGGGGTCGCCGTCGGCGATCACCTGGGCGACGTGGGCTTGGAGGGCGTGAAGGTCGTCGTCGCCGAGGGGTTCGGGCTCTTCGATGGTTTCGGCTGCGAGTTCGTCGCGGCGCGCCTGCAGCTCTGAGAGGCGCTTGGTGAGGTCGGCGATGCGGGGTGCGCAGGCCTGTTCGGGCATGGTGCCGTTCTCGAAGGCGCGGAAGTAGCGGTCGAGCGCCTGGTCGGTCTTCCGTAGTTCGGCGTCGAGGCGGGCCAGCTCGCTGTCGCGTCGGGGCTGCTCGTTGGTGAGGTCGGCGAAGGCGGCGGCGATGGCGTCGCGGACGTCGTCTTCGCGGGCGAGCAGGTCTTGGAGCTGGTCGAGGATCGCGGCCTCGAGCTCGTCGGCCGGCAGGGACTGGGCGTCGCAGGTGGCGCGGCCGTAGCGTTGGCGGCTGAAGCAGACGTAGTAGCGGTAGCGGCCGCCGTTGCCGTTGGCGGCTGCGCCGATGTAGCGCTTGCCGCAACGCACGCACTTCACCAACCCGGTCAGCAGATAGTCGGACTGGTTGGAGCGGCGTAGCGAGTGGTCGTCGCCGCGCTGCTGGAGGATCGCCTGCGCCCGCTCGAACAGCGCTTCGCCAACGAGCGGGTCGTGCGGGGCGGGATGGTGCTGACCGCGGAAGCTGATCTGCCCGCGATAGGCCCGATTGCGGAGGATCGTCAGCACAGCCTGCGGGTTGAAGGGCTTGCCCTGCTTGGTGCGGTAGCCGCGTTTGCTGAGCCAGCGTGCGATCGCCTGGGTGCCGTGCAGCCGGTCGACGTAGCGCTCGAAGATCTCCTGGACGACGGCGGCTTCGGCCGGTTCGGGTTCGAGGAACTTGCGGCCTGGGTCGAGGCGGTAGCCGAAGGGGAGGGCGCCGCCGTTCCACTCGCCGCGGGCGGCCTTTCGTTCCATTCCGGCGATCACCCGCTCGACGATCGTCGCCCGCTCGAACTCCGCGAACACGCCGAGCATCTGCACCATCATCCGTCCCGCCGACGAGGAGGTATCGAACGGCTCCGTCGCCGACCGAAACAGGACACCGGCCTGGTCGAGCTGCTCCAGGACGTGCGCGAGCCCGCGGACTGAGCGCGAGAGCCGGTCGACGCGGTAGACGAGCAAGAGATCGAACCGCTTCGCCTCGGCCTCCTTCAGCGCCCGTTCCAGGCCGGGCCGTTCGAGGCTGGCGCCGGATGCCTGATCGGTGAAGCGACGCGTGATCCGCCACCCCTCCTGGCTCTCCACGTAGGCGGCAAGCCGGGTGGCTTGGGCTTCGAGCGAGTAGGGCTGGTGGGCCTCGTCGGTCGAGATACGCGTGTAGGTCGCGATCCTCACCTAGGACACTCCTCCCCGATCGCCGCGGCGGCGAAGCTCCTCGAGACCGCCGCCGGCGATGAAGTCGCAGTACAGCACACGCAACGACCGCACCACCTCCAGCCGCTGCGCCTCCGAGCGGGCGACGAACTGCGGGCGGTGGACACGCAGCCGACCGTCGCCGGGACGACTGAGCGGTTGACGGCGACGAGGCGGCGCGGCACGGCGCAGGCGAGGCCGAGCGGCATCGGAGCGACGGTCCCGGCGGACGGCACCACGGCCGCTCAGACGCGCTCACCGCCGGCGATCGAACGATCGGACAAGTCGGTCATGGGCGACTCCTTGCTCGTGGAGATCAGGCGGCGGCGCGGGCGCTGTCGACGACTCCCGCGGGCGGCGCGGCGGCAGTCACGAGCGCAGCGAGCAGCGAGCCGCCGAAGGCGGCTTGACGGCCGCCGCGCGGCCCGCACACTCCAAACAGCGCCCGCCGGCGACCCGAGGGAACCGGTGATCTCCGAGTCAACGACGCCGGGATGATGGCGTCAGGCACTGCCCAGCAACTGCCCACCCACTGCCCAACAGCTGCCCACCAGCTGCGTCGCCGGGCCATCCAGCCCGACGGTCCGCCCGGCAGGAGCTCGAAGAACCCGAGGCCGCGTAGAGTCAGGACGGTCGCACGGATCTTGCCCTTGCGCTCGACCGCGCGCCCCCATTAGGAGATAGACCTTCCGGTGCTAGTGAACCTTCGGGCACTCCTTGCAGAGCGGGCGTCCTCCAGTGCCCTGCCGCTTGTTATTGGGCTTGATCCGTTCTCCGTCGGGGCAGTTGGACTTGTTGTGGTAGACGGCCGGGTCGGTGGACGCGACCGAGTGATACGGCGAAGATCGTGGCATCCTGGCCTCCTTCGTCGGAAGAAGAGAGCATGACGCGTAGGAGCACTGAGCGCCGGCAAGCGATGCGCAGCATGAGACCGTGGTTGGTGATCTTGGCCGTGCTCGCGCTCGGCTTGTCTGCCTCTGCTCACCCCTCTAGTGCGGCTCGGAAGCCGACCAAGAGCGAGCGCAAGGCGATCCTTACTGATCTGGCCTTCCATCTTGAGTCGGCCGGCAGCAATTGGCCATCCGACTACAAGATCGTCCGCATCACGAACATCCGCGTGTCGAATATCGCGCCCGTCCTCACCTGGCACGACTACTGCCAGGGCTGCGGAGGCAAGCTCCGGCGCGACCGCCACAAGACGTACTTCGCCAGAGTCCGTGTCAGCGTTCACGCAGCGGCGGGCGGCCCCCTCTTCAACACCACCTTCGCGCTATGGGGGTTTGGGAGCCAATGGGCGGTCTACGGTGACGGCGGCGATGATGCCGACGCAGGCTGTCTCCTGCTGACGAACCCAAACGAGTTGACCAAACCGGACGAGTTGTCTACGCAAAGCAGGAAGGCGTATAAGGCGGTTGCCCGCGACCTGCACTACCTGTTCACGACCTCCGACGGCTTCAACTCGTGCAAAGTGCCGTGAGAAGGCACGATCTTCTACGACGAAACACCCCTGACCAGCGGCTGAACCACCGTCAACAGCTGCCTTCGCCACTCATCACCCTGGCAGACGTCCACCCCCTCCTTCGACGGCCCGAATCCTGCAGTCAGTCCTTCGCCAGCACCGCCCTCCGAACCCGCACCAGACAGCGTGCCCGCGTTCCCGCTCAACTCACCAGAACCAGCGCTCCCGTGGTTCCTGACCACTCTCGCTCGCCCTTCGTACGTTGAGAGAGAGTGGTCAGGAATCCGGAGCCGCAGGCGAAGGAAACGGGAGTGCCCCGCAAACCCGCACCGTTGAGCGGGAACGCGGGCACGCGGGACATCGACTCGGCCTGGCATCCGGGCTGACACCACGACCCAGGCCGGATGCCAGTCCGGATGCCAGGCATCTAGGGCGCCAGTCTCGTTACGGAGCACTGACCCGCTCCATGCGCTCCAGATGCCGGTTTAGGCTGCAGGGGGGCGCCTCGGACACATCGAGCCACGTCTCGGTGTAGCCGCCTTGGGGGAAGTCGCTTGGCCCGACCGCGGTCGCATGCCACGGTTCGTACTCCTGCAGGATTGCCCGCTCGAGCGTGCGCGCAGCGGCACGGTTCGCGACGACGACCGTCTCCAGAATGTGGCCGCCGCCGAGCTCGTGGTCGGTGAGCCGGCGATCGCCGCGGTTGTGGGTCAGGCCGACCTTGAGGACACCGAGATCCGGGAACTTGACGAGATAGACCCGATGCGGCTCGTTCGCGTTGATGCCGGTTGTGCAGACCCAGCACGCCGGAGCAGTGCCGGCGTTCGCCGCTGCATAGGAGACTCGACGTAATGCGCCGCACGTGAGGCACTCGACGAGTTGCGGCGCGAACTCACCGTGGCAGTCGCCGACCAAGCGGAGACCCGCCTTTCGGAAGACCTCGCCGGCTGACTCGCGGACGAGCGTCTTCCGATGCTGGGAGCAGCGCTCGCAACCGTTCCAACCGCGTTCAGGGACGAACCGCTCTGGCATCACGGCCGTCATCTCGCCGCACTCCATACAGACGACGCCGACAGGCGCGAACTCGTCGCCGAGCGGCGTGAGCGGGATCAGGCGCATGTCGCGCAGCGCTTCGCCGACCCAGTCAGCACCCCGGATCGGCCGATGTGTCATCGCTCGCTGGCGCTCGCCCTCACCCCACGCCGTCCACTTGGCCCAGCCATGGCACCAGCGACAGGCGACGCCGCCCTTCCGCAAGTTCGAGAGGCGGACGAGCCTCTTCGTGCCGCACTTCTGGCAGCAGCACTCCTGCTCCTCGGTCGACTTGACCAGCGGCCCGACAACGGTCAAGCCGGCCTCCGCGAACGTTCGCAGCGCCGCCTGCTCGCGCGATGCCTTCGTCATCTACAAGCTCTTCTTGTGGTGCTCGATGAAGTAGCCGACGTGACCGGTCCAGAGCCGCGCCGCGTCTACGGCCTCTGACTCGCCGTCGTCCCAGCGTGCGTCATCCATAGCCTCGAAGATCGCCTCGTCGTCGGACTCTACGAGCCGGGCGTCTAGCGCAAGGCCGTCAGACAGGCGCGGGTGAGTAGCGAGTGGTAGCGAGCCGGGTACTTGAACGGAGGCGGATCGTGCTTGATCTTCCCTTCGAGCCACCGCGCGATCACGTTTGACACCGCCGCCTTGGTCGGCTTGACCGAGAAGCGCTGAGCAAGCGTCTTCGTGTCGAACGTCGAGCAGAACGTGTGCGCCTCGACAAACGCGCTCGGCTTAGGCTTGGCCGCCGTAGCCGCGCCAGCTCCGCCAGCCATGACGACGGCGAGGGCGATCATTGCCAGTGCGCAGATCATCCGCACCATCCCATCTGATCACCATTGGTGCGATCAAGCAAGCGGTAAGCGGCCCGCTCTACTACTAGTAGTAGTAGGCGCTCGAACGAGTCGACGGCGGACATTCAGGCGTGGCAGCCCGGCGTAGGAAGGCATGACGCCGTTGGCGTAGGCGCGGCTGCAGTACCGCCACCACCTCGCCAACATGCTCCGCGATGCGGGATTCGCCCTCGACGACGGCGACGAGGACCTCGTCGATCGTCTCCGATCACCAGATCGTCCCCGCCGGGACTCGGCGCAGGCGGTTCGGGTGATGACCGGCTGGGAGCATGACGTTTCCCGCTTCGCCCGCTTCGCTTCGCCATCGCGCGCTCCGCGCTCGATGGCGTGCGCTGTGCTTTCCGCTCGCTCCGCGAGCCGAGCCAACTTTCACGCGCGCGGCACGGCTTGATGAGCTTAGGCAGACCCTACTGGCTCGGTGAGACCGCGGCAGGTAGGGCAGGTCTTCGGCTTCCTGCCGCGCGTGCGCTCGCGCTCGAACGACATTCCGCACGACCCACAGACGAGCGTCTCGACCTGTGGAACCGCCAGATGCGCGACCGTCGTCTGGCGCGGCCGAGAGGCTCTCGGGCGGCTTGCGGCTTCGAGCTTGGCAGCGGCGTACACGAACCGCTTGTGCAGGTCGTCGACGACCTCCGGCCTCGCAGCCTGGTTTCCGTAGATGACGATCCCGCGTTCGGCCCACTCCCGGGCCGACTGCCATAGCTTCGCTTTCTGGGAACGGATGACCGCCTGCCGGTACATCTCGATCACTGGCACGACGCCGAACTTGTCGAGCAACGCGGGCCGGATCACGTCCATCTCTGCGTCGTGGTTGCGGCAGGCCGCATCGAACTCGTCCAGCGCCGAGGCTGACCTGGCCCGGCTGCGGTAGAGCCGGTGCTCCAGCTCGCAGAACATGTAATGGCGGTCGATCGGCTCGTCCTCGCTGGCCAGGAGCGTCTGCAGCGCCGCGGCTGCGGCGAGGTCGTCAGCGGGGAGACGATCCAACCAGGAGAGGTCGTAGCTGTCGTCCTCCAAGTCGGTTTGGCGTGCCGCGGAGAGCCCCGTCCGAACCGAGGTGTGGTGCGCGGGCAGGCCGAAATCGGTCGGGTCGTGGTCGAGGAAGACGCCGAGAAAGCCGATCGCCCGGTCGGGGCGCCGGCCACCACCGACGACGTGCGCGACGAGGGCGACGAGGCCTGTCTCACACGACTCGATCAGCCGGATCAGGCCTGGCCGGTAGATTGCCGCGTCCTCGCGCGAGAGGTAGCCGACCTTCAGCCCCGCGACGAGGATCGCGATCGCGTTCGCGTCGTAGTCGTTCTCCGGCTCCGGCACGAGCATGGCGTGGGTCTCGAAGCGGACAGGCTCGGGGCGGAGCCCGCCGACGATCCGCCAGAGCGCCTCCTGGTAGTGCGATTCGCCCACGACTTCCAGCGACTCGCTGCCCTCGTAGAGCGTGACCTGCACGAGGCGCGAACGAGTGTCCGGGGCGCTTGTGCCTCCGAGAAGGCGGCGGAAGAGACCTGCCATGCAGAGCCATCCTGCGCCGAACCGGCGTCTCCTTCAAGCCGTTGCGTCGGCGTCTCGCGCGTGGTTGAACAGCCGGTCGAAGACGTCCGCTGCTCTCACGCCGTGCCAGTCTGAGTCTCGAGGGAGGTTAGGAACTCTTCGGGTGACATCACCGTGATCGGGAGTTGCTTCGCTACGAGCTGGCCGGCTTCGATAAGTCGCTTGTCCCACGTCAGGAAGGTGTCGCGATGCTTCAGGAAGTGGCCGTGCAGGTGGTCCCAGTCGCGCCAATCAGGGACTTCGGCACGGCCGCGACGGCGCAGCTCCGCGTCGACTGTTTGTTGCAGGTCGCGGAATAGATCCGACCCCAGCATGTCGGGGCCGCCTATCGCCGACATACCAATCCGGAACACCGTGCCGATCTGGCCGATGCCGAGGTCCGGCAATTCGCGCAGCCGGTCGGCGAGCGGTCCGTCTGGGATGTCGCTTGCGATCCGATTCGTCACCACCAACTCGACGTTTCCTTCGTCTCCGAGCTCCAGCAATCGAACGACGATGTCGCGCTTCGATTGCTCGCGCCAGTACTCCTGGAGCAGGTTCGTGTCGAGGGTCAGCCGAACGGACACCGGCTAGAACACTAGGTCGCGCGCCCCTCGCGCTGCCTTAGCCTCCACGCGCTGACTCGGCATCGGTCATCGCAGTATTGCCTGCGCCTCGTGACATCCCACGGCAACGGCAACCCGCAGTACTGACACTCCTCGTAGTAGGGCTGGTCGCGGCGGCTCGGGGTATCGCGTTCGTACCACTTTGGCCTCGGTTCCGGCCGCGGGACTGGCTCACTCGCCAGCCCGCGTCGGACGGCTGCCGTGACCCACTCCGAAAAGTCGAGGCGGGCGTTCAGCGCTCGGCGACTCCACTCGACGAAGTCGTCGTCGGTTAGACGAAGAGTTACCTGCTCCATCTGTTACGGAACTGAACGGTACCGGCGGACACTTGCCAAGGATGAGTACGTCACTTCTGAACCTGGCACGCCAGCTCAGCCTCGGTCCGGTCGGTTACGTGATCTGGAGTCTGATTGGCGTGCGGCTCCTCATTCGCGCCCTGCGCGACGCGCTCGAGCTTCGCAACGCGTGGTACCAGCGCATCCACGCGCCGCAGGACGAACAGGCAGATCGGTGACGACACTCGCCCCACGCTGACCGACCGGCTGCGCCAGCGGCGTCGCTGACCGTACGCGCACAGCTCAACGAGTTCGGGCTTGATCTCAGCCCGGACTGCGGCGACGTCGGCTGAGCCTGAGCCGATCGGCCGCTAGAGCCGCGTGGTTCGGGTTATGACCGGTTGGGGGCATCGTTTCCCGCTTCGCCCGCTTCGCTGGCGCAGGCGCGCCTGCGGCGCGTGTGCGCAAGCGCTTCGCTTTCCGCTCGCTCGGCAAGCGAGCCGGCGAAGCCGGCTCGCGCCATCTGACGGCGGAGCGGGAGCGGGCCGCGCCCGCGCAGGTCGGTCGCAGCGGCTTCGGTCGCCGACAGCGACGCTCACTCGCCGACCGGGCATCCGGATCCGGTTCGGGGGTATGACCGGTTGGGAGCACTTCTTGACGGAGTCGACGCAAACGCGGCGCTTGCGGGCGGCGACACTCTCACGATGGTCGAACCACCGCGTATCGTTTCAGCCGTGAGCGAGCATCTGCGCATGACGATCAGCTACGACGAGCCGGACGAACACGGCTGGATCGTCGCGCGGGTCGTCGAGGTCCCGGGCGCGCTCAGCCAGGGGCGGACGCGCGAAGAGGCCCGCGAAAACGTGATCGACGCACTGCGGCTCATGCTCGCACCGGACGACGACGACCCGGCTGCCGCCGCAGGTCGGAGCGAGCAGCTCGATCTGATCCTCGCCGAGTGAAGCTCCGCGAGCTCGAGCGGCACCTCACCGCTCACGGAGCGCGGAAGGTCGCCGAAGGCGGGAAGCACACCAAGTGGCGCAGCGCGGACGGCACGCGCGCGGCGGCCGTGCCTCGCCACACCGAGATCGGGCCCGGCCTTGTCCACGCGGTCTGCCGCCAGCTCGACATTCCCGCGCCCTAGCGTCCGACGTCGGTGAGCCGCGGAAGAGGGATGCAGCCCTGCGTGTTCAAACCCCTCGACGATGAAGCCCGAGCGCATGAACGCATTCAGCGACGGCGTGATCGCGATCCTGATCACGATCCTCGTCCTCGAGCTGCGCCCGCCGGCGGGGCACCACCTCTCCGACCTGCTCGACGAGAAGCAGCGCCTGCTCGTCTATCTCCTGAGCTTCGTCTTCGTCGCGATCTACTGGGTGAACCACCACCACCTGATGCAGGTCGTGAGCCGCATCGACGGGCGCACGCTGTGGGCGAACATCCACCTGCTGCTCTGGCTGTCCCTGACGCCCTTCGTGACGTCATGGCTCGGCGAGTCGGGAATCCAGCCGGGCCCGGCCGCCGCCTACGCGATCGTCCAGCTCGCGGCAGCGCTCGCGTACACGCTCCTCACGCGAGCGCTGCTCGCCTCGCACGAGGCCGACTCGGCGCTCGCCACGGCGATCGGCAGCGACCGCAAGGGCAAGGCGTCGGTCGGCCTCTACGTCGTCGCGCTCGCCTGCTCGTTCTTCGCGCCGTGGGCGTCGGTCGCGCTCTTCGTGACCGTCGCGCTGATCTGGTTCATCCCGGACCGGCGCGTCGAGCACGTGCTGCTCGGCAGGTAGCCGCCGGGGCTCACGAGAGCTCGGCCGTCGCCAGCTCGGCCCCCTCCACCATCGCCCGGAGCTTGTGCCAGGCGACGTCGGGATCGACCTGCGAGAACTTGATGAAGGTGTCGAAGCCGCAGTCGGTGCCGGCCAGCAGCCGGTCGCGGCCGACGTACTGCCCGACGCGGACGAGGCGATCGGCGACGACCTGCGGGTGCTCGATGTAGTTCGACTTCGTGTCGATCACGCCGAGGATCACCTTCATGTCGTCCGGCAGCTCGACGTCGCCGAACACGCGCCACTCGTGCTCGTGGCGCGGGTTGGCGCCCTCGACGTAGATCGTCCCGACCTTCGCCTTGAGCACGTCGCCGATGATGTTCGACAGCGGGACGTCGCAGTGGTGCGGGCCGGCGTAGTTGCCCCAGCACACGTGCAGCCGCACCCTGTCGGCGGGGATCCCCTCGAGCGCGGCGTTGATCGCCTCGATCGCCAGCGGCAGATGCTGGTCCCAGCTCGTGATGCTCGAGCCGACCGAGCGCGAGTGCGCCGACATCGCCAGGTCGGGGGAGTCGATCTGGAGGTTGAAGCCCGCGTCGACGATGGCGTTGTACTCGTACGCCAGCTCCCGGGCGAGGACGCCGAGGTACTCCTCGTGCGAGCCGTAGTAGTGGTTGGGGTAGTTGAACGCCACCTGGCCGGGGCTGATCGCGCCCATGAAGGCGGTCTCCGGCGCCGCGTCGCCGAGCGCCGCCTTCAGGTTGGCGACATCCCGGTGGATCGCCTGCTTGTCGGTCAGCTCGACCGGGCCGACGCAGTTCGAGAACACGACATGCGCCATCGAGTCGGTCGCGAACAGGCGCATCGCCAGGTTCGGGAACGGCGCGACGTCGTCGCTCTGGAACTCCGAGCGGCCGTCGAACCCGCTGAAGCGGTCGTTGACGTAGGTGCTGAATCCCGGCTTGCTCAGCTCGCCGTCGCTGACGATGTCGACGCCGGTCTCCCGCTGCTTCCGGACGATCTCCTCGACACCGGAGGCCCAGCGCTCCTCGAGCTTCGCCTCGTCGACGTCCTTGCCGTCCATGCGCGCCCACATCAGGTCGATGAGATCCTGCGGCCGGGGCAAGCTGCCGGCGTGGGTGGTCAGGATGCGATCAGCCATGGTCTCTCCTCGCGTTCGACTGGGCGGTCGGCCAGCCCTCTGTGAGGCGGGCGCCTAGCGCATCTTCCTACACGGCGCGCGCGACGGCGTCGATCGCGCCGCTCGCGATCCAGCGCCGGCCGTCGCGGCCGACCCGAAACGCCTCCGTGGCGCGGGCGGCTCGAGCGAGGAGGGCTCCGTCGAGATCCAGGGCGACCACCGCGGCCTCGAGGCCAGGGCGAGCTACGCGATCTTCGCCAGCGGCGCAGCCGCCGGCTTCTCGGGTGGGACGCAGACCATGCCGTCGCTGAAGCCCGTGGAGCCGATCCCGAAGGCCGCGTTGGAGCGGTCGAGGTTGACGCGTGATCCGAGGCTATTTCTGGAGCGCCTTGACCGCCTTCGTGAGGTTGATGTAGTCGGCCTTGGTCGCCGCCGGGTTCCCGAGCTGCTGCTCGGCGCTGGCGAGCGCCGACGCGGCGGAGTCGGTGTACGGGAGCGACCCGTCTGCGAAGTCGAGCCAGTCGGCGAGGATCTCGGCTTCGAGCTGCGCCCGCTGGAAGGCGGGAGAGCTCGACGCCGGCGTCGCGGGCCGCAGAAGCGCAAACGCATCCGCAGACGTCGACAGGGCCTGCGCGTCGCCGAAGTACGCGCTGGCGTAGTCGACGACCTGGAGATAGCACGAGAGGGTCGCCGCGCCGAAGTTGTGCCCGCGGCCGTTGCCGGAGAACTGGTTCGCCCACCAGCCCGGATCGTGCGGGGTGCTCTCGGTGCCGGTGACGATGACGTTGGCGGCGTCGCTCGTGGTGCCGCCGTCGTCGTCGGTCGACGTGAAGCTGACGCCCTCGTAGAGACACGGGCTCTGCCAGACGTGGCTCTGCTTGTCGGTGACGTCGCGCGGATCGACCTGCGGGCTCGGCTGCGGGTCGAGGTTCGGCGGCGCGACCAGATACGGCGTCTGCGTCGTGAACCCGTCCTGCCAGTCCCAGGTCGCCGTCAGATCGTCGCTCCCCGGATCGGTCGTGTGGCCCGAGAGCGCGTACGTCACGCCGGCCCGCGCGATGAACGTTCGCGAGCCCTGGATCGAGAGCGAGCCGGCCGAGTCGATCGCCGCGGTCGGCGCCACGTTCTGAACGACCAGCGTCGTGTCGGCCGTCCCCACGCCGGTGTCGTCGTCGGTGACGGTGACGTGGATCGGGAACGTCCCGTTGTCGCCGTAGGCCTTCGAGGCCGCGAACGTCCGCTGGTCGGCCGGCAGCTGGATCGTCTGGAACTCGTCCGCCTTCGTCCGTCCCGGCCCCCAGTCGATCAGAACGGTCTGGGTGTCCTGGACGCCCGGGTCGGTGATCGTGCCCGTCAGGGTCACGGAGTTGTTCTCGGTGATGGTGGTCTCGTCGAGCGAGATCGCGACGGTCGGCGGGACGTTGTTCACCGTCACGTCGTGCGTGGCCGTCCCCACACCGGTGTCGTCGTCGGTGACGGTCACCTTCACGTGATTGATGTCGGACGGCGTCCCGGTCGGGTTGTCGTCGAGGTACGTGTGCGTGTAGGTGAACGCCCGCTGGTCGGCGGGAAGCGTCGGGAAGGTCTGCGGCGGAGTGCCGTCGCCCCAGTCGACGACCACCGTCTGGGTGTCCGCCAGGCCCGGATCGGTGATCTGCCCGTTGATCGTCAGCGTCTGCCCCTCGTTCAGGGTCTGCTTGTCGGTCGTGAAGGTCACCGTCGGCGCGACGTTGTGGACGGTCAGCGGCATCGGGTTCGACGTCGTCCCCGTGTCGTCGTCGGTGACCGTCGCGACGGGCGTATACGGGTCCTGCGGCGTGCCGGTCGGGTTGTCGTCGACGTAGACGTGGCTCGTCGTGAAGCTCCGCTCCGCCGGCGTGCGATGGATGACGGTCGTGGTGCCGTCCTTCCAGTCGATCGAGACGGTCTCGGTGTCGGCCAGGCCCGGATCGACGATGTCGCCGGAGACGGTGACCGCGCTCCCCTCGTTCACGTTCTTCGTCCAGATCAGATTCGCCAGCTTCGGCGGCACGTTGTCGACCCTGATCGTCTGGCTCGCGGTGCCGACGCCGGTGTCGTCGTCGGTGACGGTGGTCGCGAGCGTGTAGTTGTCCCACGGCGTCCCGGTCGGGTTGTCGTCGACGTAGGTGTGGGTCGCCTCGAACGTCCGCTGGTCCGGCGTGCGCTTGATCACGGTGGGCTTCGTCCCGTCGCCCCAGTCGACCGAGACGGTCTGGCTGTCGAGCGTGCCCGGGTCGGTGATCGTGCCGTCGACCGTGACCGACTGCCCCTCCTTGATGTGGGTCGAGCTGTAGGTCATCGCGACCGTCGGCGGGACGTTCTTGACCGTGATCGGAAGCGTGCCCTTGCCGACCCCACCGTCCTTGTCGGTGGCGGTGACCTGGACGTTGTTGATGTCGACGGGCGTTCCGGTCGGGTTGTCGTCGAGGTACTGGTGCGAGAGCTGGAAGTCCTGCTTGCCCGCGGCCAGGTGGACAGTGGCGGGCGTCGAGCCGTCGCCCCAGTCGATGACGACGTCCTGCGAGTCGAGCACGCCCGGGTCGGCGACGCGGAAGCCGAAGTTCACGGTGCCGTTCTCGTCGACGCTCGAGACGTCGGAGGCGACGGTCACCTGCGGCGGGACGTTCGCGACCGTGATCGGCAGCGTCTGGGTCACGCCGGCGCCGTCCTTGTCGGTGACGGTCGCCGACACGGCGTAGGTGCCGTTGTCGACGAACTGGTGCTGGAGCGTCGTCGTCAGCACGCCGGCGTCGAGGGCGACCTGCGTGGTCGGGGTCGAGTCGCCCCAGTCGACGACGACGTCGTGCGTGTCGAGCGTCCCCGGGTCGGCGAACGTGAGCGTGTAGCCGACGTAGGCGCCCTCGTCGACGCTGGCCGCGGTCGGAACGAGGGTGAAGGCGGACGGCGGGGCGTTCTTGATCGTGACATCGGTCGTCTTCGTGTCCGTCCCGGTGTCGTTGTCGGCGACCGTGGCCGTGATCGTGTACGTCGAGCCGGAGGCCGGATTGTCGAGGTACCGGTGCTGCTCCTTGAAGGAGCGGTCGCCGAGGGTGAGCGCGACGGCCTGCGGCTGGCTGCCGTCACCCCAGTCGATCGTGACCGTGTGGTGGTCCTGCAGGCCGGGGTCGGTGAACGCGCCGTCGAGCGTGACGACGTCGTTCTCGGTCGAGGACGGCGAGGTCGCGGTCAGCGAGGTGATCGAGGGAGCCACGTTGGCGACGACCTCGTTCGCGGTGTTGGTCATCGCGCCGGCGTCGTTGACCGTCGCCGAGACCGTGTACTGGCCGGTCGTGAACCCGTGCGGCCCGTTCTGCGGATAGACGTGACTCTTGGAGATCGACTGGACGCTGCCGGCCGGGATCGTGTCGGTCGTCCCGTCGCCCCAGCCGATCGTCACGGACGGGTAGTTCGACTCCGACGTGGCGAACGTCCCGTCCCAGGTCACGGAACCGCCCTCGTTCAGGCTGGTCGTGCTGACCGACGTGTTGAGCGTCTCGGCGGCGACCTGCGGCTGCTCGTGGCCCGGCGGGATCGGCGAGCAGGTGGTCGGATTCGGGTTGAGGATGTCCTGCAGGACCTCCTTGACGACCTCGCCGGCGTTGCCGTTGAAGTTGCCGAAGTTCCAGCCGAAGCCGAACTTGAGCTCCTGGCCGAAGACGTGCATGTCGGTCGCGAGCGAGACGTTCGCTGCGCCCTGCGCGGCCGCTCCCGCGGCGACGGCGAACTCGGCGCAGTCGAGCGAGAAGACGTTCACGTTCGGCGTCGAGAGCGAGCTCACGAGGCTGTTGACGTCGCTCGTGAGCTGGGACTGGCTCGACGGCAGGTCCAAGCCGGTCGCGGCGTTGAATTTCTGAACGAGTGGGCCGAGCACGTACTTGAGGAGCAGCCCTCCCCAGCTGCAGTCGACGCTGTTGGGATCGATGCCGAGCGCCTTGCACATGCCGCCGATCGTCGGGCCGGTGATCGGCGGGATCGCCCAGCAGGTGCCGTTGATGACCTCGGTGCCGACGCAGGAGGGGTAGACCCACGTGCCCGGGACGCCGCAGCAGTCGCCGAACGCCGTATGCCACGGCGCGGTCAGGTAGCAGGTGCCGTTCACGACGGTCGTGACACACGTCGGCTTCGACGGCACGTAGGTGCCCTCGACGCCGGCGAAGTCGGGCAGCTTGAAGCCCTTGAGCAGGAGATCGAGGTTGAGCGAGGTGCCGCCGGAATGGCCGTAGGCGTCGATCTGCTTGGCCGCATTCGCGATGCCGTCGACCAGGGTCTTGATCGCGGGCGGCTCGCTGACGCCGGCCGCCTGGAGGGTCTGCGGCAGGTTCTTCAGCACCGTCAGCGACCCGTCCTGGCCGAAGAGCTGCACGACCTGGCTGATCCCGAGCAGGACCGGCTTCACCGTCTGGATGCCGCCGCTGATCGCGTTCTGGATCGCGGTGTTCGCGTCGGCGCGCAGCCAGACCTTGAGCTCGAAGGACGGGTTCTGGAAGTCGAACGGCGTCGAGCTCTCGATGTACCCGTGGAAGGCCCCGTTGAAGACCGCGGCGTCGGCGCTGAACCCGAAGCCGCTGTGGCTGAACGAGAGCGTCCCGTTGCCGTCGGCGAACGTGTACGAGGGGCTGGCTATCTTCACCCCTCCGGCCATGTAGAGCGACTGCTGGGTCGCCGACAGATCGAGGTGGAGCGCGGAGTCCTGCATCTGGATCGGCCCGAGCGTGTAGCCGGCGAGCTCGCCCTTCGCCGCGATTCCGCTGGTGTCGATGCTGGCTCCGACCGTCGCGGCACACCCGTTCGCCTTGTGGTCGAGACAGCTTTGCGACGGCGAGTTGGGATCCGCGTCGAAGCTCCGGCAGCCGTTGCCGTTCGTCGCCACAGGGTCCGGTGCGGGCAGGTTGGTGCCGACGTAGAGGTCGCCGTTGAAGTGCACCCCCTGCGTGAGACAGAGATTGGCGTCGTTCTCGCTCGAGTACTCGAGGAAGAGGTTGCGGACCGAGACATCCGGGAGCGCCGAAGTGTCGAGCGGCGTCGCGCCGCCTGCGACATCCTGTTGCAGCGCGACGAGATCGGAGAGCGCGACACCGGAGTTGCTCGCGAGCGAGACGCCGATCAGGTCGGGCCGGACGAACGGAGGCACCTCGAGCGTCGCCAGACCGACCTTGATCGCGGCCGCGAGGTCCTTCGTCCCGACCTGGACGTCGCCCTGGAAGCCGAGCGTCACCTCCGGCCCGGTCGGGGTGACGGCGACGCCGAGCTCGAGCGCCGCGTGGTAGATCGTCAGCCACGACTGGCCGAACGCGTGGTGCCAGCCGTTGTCGGTCTGGAGAGCGCCCGCAATCTCGATCCCCGGCGAGGCCGGATCGCTGTAGTCGACCGTCGCCGAGACCACGAAGTCGAGCTTGTCGTAGCAGGCCTGCGGGCTGATCGGGTCGCCGGCGACCGTGTAGTCGACGAATCCGCCGTCGGGACAGTTCGTCGCGTTGTAGTCGCCCTGGCGACGGATCCGGACACCGAGGTCGCCCTTGAACGAGACACCGCCGGTCGAGATCGAGAGCGAGACGGCGCCGTGGTCGAACCAGTCGGGCTGCCGGAAGAAGTGCATGTCGCCGAGGCTGGCGGTGAGCGAGAACACGCTGCCGCCGAAGATCGGGATCTGTCCTTCGAGCAGGAGGTGCCCGCCCGTCTGGATTCCGAGCGCGCCCGCCGCCGTCGTCAGCGAGTCGGGTAGGTCGACGTCGGCGATCAGCTTCAGGCCCTTCGTGACGTCGAGGGTCTTGAAGGCGGTGCAGGTCGCGCGCGTGTCGCTCTCGGCGCAGCCGTAGAGCGTCTTGTAGAAGTCGAACTCGGCGTCGCTGAGGCTGCTCGCCTGGAGCGTCTCGGTCGAGCTCGCCAGCACGAGCGCGCCGGAGTGGATCGCGACCGGCACCGCGGGGGCGTGGTCGATCAGATCGCTCAGGTTCTTGACGTCGGCGGCGTCGACCTTGACGCCGAGCGTGAAGCCCGTCGACTTCGCGGCGGCCAGGACGGTCGCTCCGACGTGCTTCCCGGCCGGCGTATCGAAGCCCGCGGTGGCGCTGAAGATCACCGCGGCGCCTTCGGTGCCGGCCTGGACGGTGATGCTCGCCGGACCGACGCTGACCGCGCTGAGCGCGGGGTTCGAGCTGAGCGCCGTGCCGACGCCCGAGAGCGAGGCGAAGTCGCCGACGATCGACGCGAGCGTCGTCGAGCCGTCGTAGCTCGCCGAGACCGTCGCCTTCGTCGCGTCGCCGACGTCGAGGCTCGCGTCGAGCGTGAACGGCTGGTCGGCGACCTTGATCGATCCGGTGAGGTCGGCGGTGACCTTGGTCTCGGTTCCGAAGTCGGCGGCGATCTCGAGGTCGCCCTTCGGCACGTCGAGCCACTGGATCCCGAACGGCTGCTTCCAGTCGTCGAGCGTCGCCTTCAGGTCGACCTTGGAGCCGTCGGCCGTCGTGGCGAACGAGGTGTCGATCGTCGTGTCGAAGCCGGCGCCGAGCGCGACGTGAGCCGCGGTCGAGAGGCTGGCCGACACCGCGCCCTTCGCGTAGGAGAAGCCGAGCTCCGTCGGCGCCGTCAGCGACAGCCAGCTCGGCAGCAGCGAGCCGCCCGACGACGCGGGAAGCGTCGCCTTCAGGGAGAGGCCGGTGAGATCGGCGCTGCCGCCGTCGAGCCCGCTCGCCGTCGCGGAGCCGCCGAGGTTGCCGGCGAGCTCGATGTCGCCGGTCGTCCAGCCGAAGATCTTGCGCACCGAGTCGGGCAGCGCGTCGACGGGCATCTTCGCGTGCAGCGTCAGCCCGCCGCCGAGGTCGATCGTGTCGGGGACGGTGTCGTAGACGGTCGAGAAGAAGCTCAGCTCGGGCGTCGTCAGGTCGGACTTCGCAATGGTCGTGAAGTCGCTCGGTGTCGCCACCAGGTCGACCGCCGGCAGCTTCAGGCTCGCGCCGAGGTCGCCGAGCGTGCCGTTCGGGAAGAGGTCGGAGAGGCAGATGACGCTGGAGCCACAGCTCGGGTCGGAGAGGGCGAGGCCGAGCAGCGGCTCGGCGGCTTCGCCGGGCTTGCTGCGCAGCGTGAAGACGGCGTTCGCCTGGAGCGAGTGGATCGTCGCCTGCCCGCCGACGCTGAAGACGTTCTCCTCGCTGTGGTGCTCGACGGCGAAGGAGAGCTTGTCGAGCGTGAAGGCGTCGGCCGCCGGGATCGTCACCGCCTGCGTGTTGAGCACGCCCGCCGCGAACGTCGCGAGGTCCTGCACCGAGAGACTGCCGTCGATCGAGAGATCGGCCGAGGCGCTGCCGTCGTTCGAGACCTTGAGTGCGGCATCGACGGTGAACGGCTCGGAGTGCGACGGGAGCGTGACGTCGAAGCCGAGCGTTCCCGCGAAGGTCTTCGTCGTGCCGTCGTACGAGAGCCCGAGCCGGGTGTTCGCGATGTCGGCGCCGACGTTGTCGAGCCCGAACGGGAGCGCGAGCGTGCCGAGGTTCGCAAGGGACGCGCTGACGTCGCCGGTGGACGCGATCGAGACGTCGCCCTTGAACTCGTCGGTCTTGCCGTCGACGGCCACGGTGACGTCGTCGTGCGCCTGGAGCTCGGCCTTGCCGGACGAGTCGAGCGAGAACTCGAAGGTCGTCGTGCGGTCGGTGAGCCACGCCGGCGCCGTCGACGACTTGCTGAGCGTCGCCTTCAGGTCGAGCGACGCGAGGTCCGTGCTGCTGGCGTCGCCGAAGAGCATCTCGGGCGACGCCGCGAGCGTGCCCTCCACGTCGATCGGGCCGCCCCAGCCGGCGTATCCGAACGCCGTCGCCACCTGGCCGGTCGGGTCGAACGTACCGCGGAACGAGACGCCGCCCTTCAGATCCATCGTGTCGGAACCGAGGAGGCCCGCTGCGTTGCTCGGGAGCGTCGCCGGGTCGAGCGTCTGGTCGGCGCTCGAGAGCCCGAGCAGCGCGTCGCTGAACGTGACGCCGCCGTAGCCCCCGCCCCACAACGTGTTGAGCTGGGTGAGCGAGATCGACGCCGTCTTGACCACGAGGGCGAGCTTCGGCGTCGTCGAGGTGGCGTCCGGCCAGGTCGCCGTGATCAGGAAGTCGAAGTTGGTGGGGCTGCCGCCGGCGCTGTCGCCGCCGTTGAAGGCGGCGAGGCTGACCGTTCCGGTGAACGCGACCGAGCGGTGGCTGTCGTCATAGCCGACCGTCGCGTTGCTGACGGTGAGCGCGTGCGAGCCCTGGAAGGAGAACGGCAGCGTCAGCGTGTGGTTGGCGACCGTCGCCTTGACGGCCGCCTCGAACGCGGCGTAGGTCTGGTCGGCCGAGACCGCGTCGGTCGCCGAGGAGGCGGTGCCGTCGACGGCGATCGTCAGCGGGTTGTTTCCGAACGCCGAAACCGCGAAGTACGAGCCGAAGCCTGCGGTGACGGCGACCACTGCCACGAACAGGCGCGCAGGCGCCGACAACCGCCCGACACGATGGCGCGCGCGGTACCACCGACCTCCCGGTCCCCAAAAAGACACCTGTATGACCCCTCCCCCTCAAGGAACACCGTTTCGACCGCCGCCAGTCGAATCGTGATCCGGTCGACCCACACCGTCATTCACGCGCACGCGCGCGCCCGTCCAGGCTCGCGCACCCACCACGCTGCGAAGCCCTTCGTAATACGACCTACTCCGGCGCTCCTTGTCCATCGCTCGTTCGAGGGATCGACAGCCTCGTTCGGCTCGCCGCGGCGGCCGCGCTCGGCCTCGGAGCCGCCGCGCAGGCGGCACGGCGACTCAGCCCCCTGGAAGAACCACGTCGGCCCGACCGCTCCCACGGGCACGCCGTAGAGAACGCCTTGCGACCTGGTGATCCGACGCGCGGCCGCCTCGGATCGGGTCGACGTCGCGCGCGGGCGGGTCGAGAGGTGGCGGGTTCTCTCTACGGTATGGGCGTGAGCCATCTGCGCGCGCCCGACGGAACGGCACGCCGACATCGGCCTCGAGCACATCGACAGCGGCCGCCACGGTCGTCGCCACAACGAGCATGAGCACCACTGACCGGCCCGGCCTGATCCAGCTCACGCCCGCCGCCGCCCGCGGCGAGCTGCACATGCTCGGGCGGCGACCGAGCCTCGATCTACACGAGCGCGAGCGACTGGAACGGCGTGCCCGGATGCTTGCCTGGGGCGGCAACGGCTGGCACGTGGTCGAGTTCGCGATCGCGCTCGGCGCCGGGGTCGCGGCCGGGTCGGTCGCCCTGATCGGCTTCGGGATCGACAGCGTGATCGAGGCGCTCGCCGGCGGTGTGATCGTGTGGCTGTTCAGCGGCGGCCGCGGCTCCTCGCACGCAGCCGAGCGACGCGCGCAGAAGCTGATCGCCGCCGGCTACGCGGTCCTCGTCGCCTACATCGCCCTCGAAGCGGCCCGCGACCTCGCGGGCTCGCACCATCCGGCGGCGAGCTGGGTCGGGATCGGCCTCGCAGCCTTCACCGCGCCGACGATGCCGCTGCTCGCGCGCGCGAAGCGGCGGGTCGGCCGCGAGCTGAGCTCCTCGGCGACCGTGAGCGAGGCGAGCCAGAACATGATCTGCGCCTACCTCTCGGTCGCACTCCTTGTCGGGCTGCTCGCGAACGCGCTCGCGAGCTGGTGGTGGGCGGACCCTGCCGCCGCGCTCGCGATCGCCGCGGTCGCGGCGAAAGAAGGGCGTGACGCCTGGCGCGGCGAGAGCTGCGAGTGCTGCTGACGATGCCGATCGAGATCCTCTACGTCGACAGCTGCCCCAACCGCGAGAGCGCCCGCGAGCTCGGGATCGCACCGGAAAACGCCCCTGTCGTCCGATCCCGGCCGCTGGTGCGAACGGCCCGGGCGATCGCGCCCCTCGTCCTCGCGGCGGCGCTCGCCGGCTGCGGCACGAGCAGCGGCCACGGAGACGGGGGAATGATGGACGGCTCGTCAGGGATGATGAACCAGGGGCGGCCCGCGACGCAGGCGGGACCGCCGGCCACGACGCCGCCGGCCGGCGGCGGCACGGGCGCCGCGAACGGGCGGGGGCTCTTCGTCGCGAGCGGGTGCGGCGGCTGTCACAGGCTGGCCGCCGCCGGCACGACGGGCACCACAGGTCCCGACCTCGATCGGGCGCACCCGGCCTACGAGCTGGTGATCCGGCGCGTGACCGACGGCGGCGGCGACATGCCTTCCTTCGCAGAGTCGCTCACGCCGGCGCAGATCCGCTCGATCGCACGCTATGTCGCCGTAGCCACGCGCTGACGCCGACCACGCGGCGGGCGCGCGGGTCAGGCGCCGACGAACAGCCCGGTGCCGTCGGGGAGCGTGTGGCCGTCCACCGTCCGCGTCGAGCCGGTCATGTTCGCGTAGACGACGCCGTGCTGGAAGGTGCGCTTCCAGAGCCCGGAGGCGAGCTTCTGCGGCGGCCCGGCCGGTGCGCCGAGCCAGTTGCGCCGACCGTTGCGCGTCACGTCCGGGATCGCCGGCGCGATCGTCAGCGTCGAGTCCCAGGAGCCCGACCGGTAGGGCCAGTAGTACATGCCGGCGATCGTCGCCACCGCGAGCGCGTACTCGTTGCTCTGGTCGCTCGATGCGTCGCAGTTGTTCAGCATCAGGTAGCGCTGCTTCCCGTCGAGCGCCTCGCCGGCGAGGAACCTCTGCGCGGAGGCGATGATCGAGTCCATCCCGTCCGGCGTGGTGAGGCCGAAGTAGCGGTCGGCGCACTCGCGCATTCCCGCGGCGGAGACGCCGGGCAGAAGCCACCCGTTCGCCGGGCTACCGCGGTAGGAGCCGGGGTTGGCCGCGTAGGAGGAGATGTCGTTGCCTCCGATCACCATCCCGGGCAGGTCGTGCGCCAGCCGGTCGTGATGGGCGACGACGTTCGTGTCCCACGTGGCCCGGTTCGCGGCTGCCGAGTCGAGCGGCGTGCCGGTGAAGGCGTAGCTCTGGTCGGACCAGAAGTCGTTGTCGCCCCAGACGCCCATGATCCCCGGGTGCGCGGAGCCGAGAGCGCCGTCTCGCTTCGCCCAGTAGGCGACGACGTCGGCCGACCAGAGCGCCGTGTCGCGGCTCAGCCAGTTCAGGACGTCGACCGACCCGTACGCGTGGACGCCGCCGTTCGTGTCGTGCAGCCAGTCGCTCTGCTGGAAGGCGCGGATCGGGCCGATCGCCGGGTCGGAGACCGGGCTCGTCATCAGGTCGTACTGGCCGTACGTCGCCGCGAACAGGTGGCCGTTGCCGGGGCTGCTCGGCTGGATCATCCCGAGCAGGTGGCGGTTCAGCGCATGGGCCGAGTCGAGCACCGAGTCGCAGCTCCCGTCGGTGACGAACCAGTCGAGCCTGGCCGCCTGCGCTGCGCTCGTGCCGCACCCCGGCCGGTAGGCGGCGATCTTCGGGAAGCCCTCGCGGGTGTCCTCGTAGGACGTCTTGCTCGCGCGCTGCGCGCCCGTGGTCTTCGTCGGCGCGGTCTTCTTGGGCGCCGTCTTCTTCGTGGGCGCCGTCTTCTTCGCGGGCGCCGTCTTCTTCGCGGGCGCCGTCTTCTTCGCGGGCGCGGTCTTCTTGGGCGCGGCGGTCTTGTGCGGCTTCGCCGCGGAGAGCGAGGCGTAGATCGAATAGCTGCTGCTGCTGGCGGCGCCCCCCGGGAACCGGGCCGGAGGGCTCCCGCCCGCGCGGTAGGCCGCCGGCGCGTACCACTCCCGCCCCTTCGCGCTCGAGTAGGCGAAGCCGCCGCCGGCGCCCGAGCCGGTTCCGGGGCCGTACCAGAACCCGAGCCAGTAGCGGCCGCGAGCGAGCCTGGCGGCGCCCCGTAGCGGCAGCCGCACCCAGGAGCCCGCGGCGCCCGCGGCGACCCTGGCGGGGCCGCTCGCGCCGATCAGCCTCCCGGGACGACCGCCCGCGTCCGCATAGACGACACCGCGGACAGAGAGCGTCCGGGACTCGCCGCGGACGTAGGCGGTGAGAGCCGCGACCGTGCCCCCGTTCGTCCTGAACGGGCCGGAAACGTCGAGATAGCCCGCCCCGCCCCGATCGAACGAGCCGCCGACTCGGGTGTTGCCGAGCCTCGCGGTGGACGCAGACGTGCCGCCGGCGGGGCCGGCCGAGAGCGCGGCGACGGCCACCGCGAGGGCACAGAGGACACGCAGCGCCCCGCGCCCCGCTCGTCCCGGCGCCACCGTGAGCAAGCGGGCGAGCCCCGGCCTGCCGCCGCGGAGGCGCGGACTCGGCGAACGGGGAAGGGCGGTCATGCGCGGCGGCTCCTCTCTTCAGGCGGTCACGCAGCGGCGGGGCGGCGGCGCACAGCGCCTGTGCCGGCGCGGCCCGTACGCACCACGGCGGGCCGGACGCGATCTACTGGCCACTCGTCTACCCAGTCGACAAACAAAAGTCCAGCATTCCTAGCCGAACGTCGGGGACCCCGGGCGCATGTTCCGATCGACTGCACATCACGTCCGTGGATGCTGATCTACGCGTAGATCACGAGTCGACGGCAGGGCCGAGGGCGGTCAATCCGAGTACGCCATCCGGGGTCGCACTCCTCCCAACCGCCCGAGTCCGGCGGCCGACGGGACCCTCCACGCACAACGAGCGCGGGGCGAGACCGGGCGCTTCAGGGAGGGTCGACCTGCGTCGAGTAGAGGTCACCCGCGCCGGTCGTGTAGGCGACGAGGAAGGAGCCGCCGGCGGTGCCGGTCGCAGAGACGACGGTCCCGCCGGCCGCGACCGGTCCGGGAGCCGTCCAGGCGACCCCGTCGGACGAGAAGCTGGACTGCACGCCCCCAGCCTGCGACCAGGCGACGAGCATCCGTCCCGCCGCCGTGGCGACGACCGGCGGCCCGACGACGTCGGGTTGCGAGACGTCGCCGGTGAGATCGCCGCCGCTCGCAGTGGAGATCCGTCCCACCGCGCCGGTGCATTCGCGGAAGGTCAGGACGGCGGCGTCGCGGGGCAGACCCGCACCGGCGTCCCCGCACGCGCCGGCGGGAGAGAAGCCCGTGCGCGACCACGTGTGTCCGTCCCAGAGGAGAGCGGCCGCGGAAGCACGCACCGTGTGCGTGTCGAGCGTCGTGAACGGGATCACAAGGCTGTCGCCGCTCGTCGCGATCGGGCCGACCGTCGTCACGGTTGCGACCCCGGAACCCGATGTCGGGGCAGGCGCGTAGCGCGCGATCGGCTGCGTCCAGCCCGTCTCCGCCAGCTGACTCTCGGCCACTCCGCGCTGCGACGCGTAGCCGCCGCCGGCCGCAAGGGTTTCACGCCAGGCGACGACGAACCCGAGCGCGGGCAGATACGCCGCCTGCGGATCCGCCGATTCGGCCGGCGAGCGGGAGACGTTCGCGGCCGCCGCACCGACGACCTGCGCCCACACGTCTCCGGCCTGCGCCCACGCGACGAGGACACGCCCGTCGTCGGAGACGGCCGCGCTCAGGCCGGTCGCCTCCGCACCGGGCGAGGCGACGGGTTCCGGCGGGCCCCACCCACCGTCCCACCACGTCGCGAGCATCACCTGTCCGCCCTGCAGCCACGCCGCGTAGACACGTCCTCGTGTTCCGTGCGTATTCGCGGCGATCACCCCGCCGCCGGCCCGCGCCGCGATCAGCTGCGGCTCCGACCACGCGCGACAGGCGCCGTACCGCCCGGCGGCACTGCTGCAGGCGGACGCCCGGTTCGAGGCCGATCCGACCGACGCGCCGGCGGCCACGACGGCAGTCGCCGCCGCCAGGCTCCCCAGCGCACAGACACGCAATCCGGCGCTTCGCCCCATGAAACAGAGAGTGCGCGCCGATGCCGCTGCAGCGCCCTGGCCGGAAGTCCGGTCCGCCCCGGGGCATCGCTCCGAAGAGCGCACGCGCGCGCGCCGGAACACCGAGAGCGCACTCCGGCCGAACATCACGAGGGCCGGGCCGGCACGCGCACGTGGACGGTCTGGGAGAGCAGGCGCGGGCGCAGCGGCCTCCCGTTCGGACGGACGAGCTCCGCACGAATCCGGTGCCCTCCCGGGGCGAGCGCCGCCGTCGCGGCACGGCCTCGCCGGTGCACGACGAGCTTGCGCTTGCCGTCCACGAGGATCGCCCACGAGCCGGGGACATGGCGGGACGCCTTACGGTCGCGGATCGCCACCCGCACGATGACGGCCCCGGCTCGGGTCGCTCTCGCGGCGACGATCCGGAGTCGTCCAGGCGCCAGGACGTAGACGTTCTGAGAGAGCACGCGCGGGCGCAGCAGGTTGCCGTAGCGGCGGACGAGCTCGGCGCGAAGGCGATGCCGGCCCGGGCTGAGAACGCCGGTCTTGCCGAGTGCCGCGAGATGCGAGACGGCGTTGCGCTTGCCGTCGACGTAGATCACCCAGTGGCCCGTCGAAGCTCCACCCGCAGCCGTGGCCCGGGTGTTGTCGAGCTGCCAGCCGTGGATCGCGACGTGCAGGGTGGCGACGCCGGTCTTCGCGACCGCCGCCTTGACGATCCGGATCTGCGGCCGCGCGGGCGGCGGCGGGGGCGGTGCGACGGCCACGGTGAGAGCGATCGCGTTGTCGGAGGGCAGCGGGTCGGATTGGCCGTAGCCGGTCGTGGCCTCGAGCACGGCGGCGCCGGTTGCCGTGGCCCGGGCGGAAACGCTCACGTGGGCGGACCGGGTGGCGCCGTCGAGCCGGTCGAGCTCGCAGCGCAACCGGCCGGGCGCCGTCGTCCGACAGCCGCTGCCGCGGTCGGCATGAGAGGAGACGAGCGAAAGGTTGTCCGAGAGGGTCACGTCCACCCAGACCCCGCCGGCGGGAATGCCGTTGCCGTCGTCGACGGTCAGCCGCCAGGTGAGCGTCTCGCCCACGGTCGCCTGCTTGGGCTCGACGGCGCCCACGAGGCGGAGGTCGGCGACTGCGCTCCCGCCGCCACCGCCGGCGGAGGAACCTCCACCAGCCGAGGAGCTACCACCACCGGACGAGGAGCCGCCACTACTCGACGAGCCACCACCGCCGGACGAGTCGCTGGGAGGAGGCGGAGACGGAGATGGTGGTGGTGAGGGCGGCGGCGGAGGTGGCGGGGGTGGCGGAGGCGGCGGAGGCGGGGGTGGCGGGGGCGGCGGGGCGGCCTCGACGGGCCCGACGTCCGCCGAGACGGCGCTCGTCGATCCGGCGGCGTTCGTGGCGGTGACGGTGACGCGGATCGTGCGACCGGCGTCGGCGGCGACCGGTACGTAGCTCGAGGCATTCGCCCCGACCGCGTTGCAGCCGCCGGCGGCACAGCTCGCCCAGGCGTAGTCGAAGGACGTCGGCGCGCCCGCCCAGGTGCCGGTACTCGCCGTGAGGGTCGCGCCGACGGTCGCGGCGCCGCCGATCGCAGGCGCCGCCTCGGCGACCGGCGGCTGGAGGACCGTCGCCTCCGCCTGCACCGTCGGCCCCGCGACGCCGTCGGCGTCGAAGGTCTGCGCCTGGTAGGCGTACGTGCCGTCTCCGGCGACCGCGTCGACGGCGGAGCCGGCGCTGCCGTCGCCGTCGTAGACGACGCTGCCGTCCGAGGTGCGCACGATCACGACGCGTGCGACGTCGGCGGTCGGAGACCACGTCAGCTCGACCGAGCCCGCGCTTGCCGTCGCCGCGAACGAGTCGAGGGCAGGCGGGGTCGCCCACGGCCCGGCCGCCCACGTCGCGGCGGCGACCTGTTCCTGGCCCGCCTGCGAGAAATGGAGGCCGTCGAAGGCGAGATCGACGGCCGTCAGCGCCAGCCCGTACGTCGCCCCACCGTCGAACGTGCAGGCGGTGAACTGAGCGCAGACCGACGCGGCGGCAGCATTGAAGTCGACGATGCGCTGCCCCACCGCGGCTCGGTCGGCATCACTGGCCGATGCCGCAAACAGGTCGCTGCACGCGCCCGAGCTCTGCCAGGCGCCGGCGACGGCCGGGTCGGTGTGGAGGTTCTGCCAGACCGCATACCAGTTCGGGAGCGACGCGACGAGAACCTGCACGCCCGGCAACCCGGTGACGAGCCGCTGAAGCGTCGCCTGCAGACCGCTGCTGTAGGTGGCGACGTCCGTCATCGCGGCGACCGTCGAGGTGCAGACGTCGTTCGTGCCCGAGAGGATCGTGACGTAGTCCGCACCCTGGGCGACCGCGTTGCCCGCCTGCGTGTAGGTGCCGGCCATCGTCGAGCCGGACACGGCGTCGTTGTACACGGCGACGGAGCCCGCGCGTCGGACGAGCCGCGCGTAGTGGGAGTCGACGGCGGAGCCGGTCGCCCAGGAGACGGCCGGATCGTCGACGCCGCTGCCGCCGGCGCCCCAGCCGCGCGTGAGCGAGTCGCCGAGTGCGGCCTGCACGGCCGGCAGCGGCGGCGGCGCCGACGCGGTCGCGTCCTGGGTTACGACGCCGACGAGCAGCAGCGCGCCCGCGATCGCCGCCACGTGCGCGGTCGGCGGGAGGGCCGGCCGCGGCAGACGAGACGCACCGGTCGGGCGCCGGACCTCGACCTCGTCGCCGACGACGCATTTCCCCGGCAGCAGCAGCGAGAAGCGCGCACCCGGCGCGCACGGCTCGAAGGTCAGCCGGCCGCCGCTCGCCTCGGCCGCCGCGCGCGCCTCGTAGAGGCCGACGCCGCGTCCGGTTCGCTCGCGGCGGGAGGCCTCGCTCCGCGCGAGCGGCTCGAAGAGGTGGGAGACGAAATCGGCCCCCACGCCGCGGCCCCGATCCTCGACCGAGACCTTGAGCTCGCCGCCGACGACGCCTGCCACGAGCGCGATCGGCGAGCTGCCGTAGGCGAGGGCGTTCTCGAGCAGGTTGCCGACGATCCGGTCGAAGGCCGTGGCGTCCATGTCGATCGTGAGCCGCTCGGGAGCCACGACCGTCACGCCCAGCCCGGCCGTCGCACGGGCGCGCACGAGGGCGAGCAGGCGGTCGCGGACGACGATCCCGCGCGAGGCGGGCGCCGGCGGCCGCGAGCCGCCGCCGGCGCGCTGCCACGGACGCTTGCGCGCGAGCGCCGGCTTCTCGACGAGCAGATACGTCGCCGCCGCGAGGGCGCCGGAGACGGCCGCGACGAGGAGCAGGTTGACGACGAAGCCGCTTGCGCCCGGACGGGTCAGCCCGTGGTCGCGCAGCGCGCGGAGCAGTGGGTCGTGCCAGAGGAAGAGGCTGTACGAGGCGAGGCCCGTCGCCCGCAGCCATGGCAGCTCGAGCACGGAGACCAGGCGGCTCCCCGGCCGGGGGAGCGCGACCGCCGCGAGCAGGAGCCCGCAGCCGAGCGCGAGCACGATCTCGTACTCGAGCATGTCGAGGCTTCCGCCCGAATAGAGCTTCAGCCCGACAGCGGCGAGCACACCGGCGGCGACGAGCGCCAGCGGCTGCCACACGCGCGGCACGGACAGCCGCCCTTCCTCCCAGAGCACGCGCGCCACGGCGAGCGCCATCCCCACGCCGAACCAGCCGGCGTGCGGCAGGAAGCCCGCCTGCCAGACGAGCGCGAAGCTGGAGGTGGAGCTCCCGGGAACGGCGAGCGTCGCCGCGAGGCCCGCTCCGAACATGAGCAACGCGGGCGCGAGCGCTGCGGCGACCGGCGCGAGCAGACGGCGGGAGACGGCGAGAGCCGCCAGGCCGAGAACGGGCAGGCAGAGGTAGAAGATGACCTCGTTCGTGAGCGACCAGGCCGGAACGATCCCGACGCCGCCGTTGAGCGTCGGCATGTACGACGGGATGTAGTTCTGGAGGAACAGCGCGTTGGCGGCGAGCTGGAGGGGCCGGCGGACGAGCTCCGGCTTCAGGACGACGGCGACCGCGAGCAGGACCGTCCAGTAGGCGGGCAGGATCCGCAGCGCGCGGTTCCGCAGGTAGCGGCTCCAGTTGGGCGCGGCGCGGCCGCGGACGACGGCGGAAGCGACCGGCCTGTAGAGCAGGAAGCCCGACAGGACGAAGAACAGGGTCACCCCGACGAAGAGGTTGCCCGCGATCGTGTCGAAGACGAAGCCGAGCCGAGCGTGCTGACTGTCCGGCGCCGCGTAGAGCCAGACGTGGTAGATGACCACGGCTGAAGCCGCGACCGCCCGCATGCCTTCGATGCCCGCGAGCCGCTGGCGACGATCGCCTGCCGTCGATTCCCGCATCCATACCGTTCTAGGCCACGCCGGGCTCGCCCGAGCACCGCGCCCGGCCGGACGCGGGCTAGCCGATGGGCGAGGTCGGATATGGCCCGCGCCGCCTCGCCGGGCGCCCAGTACGATCGCCCGCGTGTCGAACAGCCGCCTCGTGTACTCGACCTCCGACGGCGATCAGCGCAGCCGGAACACCGCGCGACGCGAGTTGGCGCAGCAGCGGCCGCCGCACGCCGACGGCGTCGTGCGCGTGTCGCGCGAGACGAGCGGCCGGCGCGGGAAGACGGTGACGGTCGTGCGTGGGCTGCCGGCGCGCGAGGTGCAGGCCGTGGCGAGCGACCTGAAGCGCCTCTGCGGCGCCGGCGGCGCCGTCAAGGAGGACGCCGTCGAGATCCAGGGCGACCACCGCGACAAGGTTGCGGCCCGCCTGCGCACCGGCGGCTATGACGTGAAGCTGGCGGGCGGCTGAGCGTCGATTCGCCCTCCTGGACCGCTCGCACCACGTTGACAGCAAGCCGTCTCGCTGCTACACGGGTACGGCTTGTAAATCGGGTCAGGGGGGTTTTGCGGTGAGGCGGTTCGTTCTCGGTGTCGTCGTTCTCTTTGCGGTGGTCGTCGCGCAGTCGGCGAGCGCGTCGCAGTTGATCAGCACGAGCAGCGTCAAGGGCCTGAAGCTCGGGGTGAACGCCAAGGGCGAGGCGATGCTGACCTACACGGTCAAGGGCAAGGTCGTCCACGTCCTCGCCTCGGGTGCGATCAACGCGATCGCGCCGACGCCGGGGCGTAAGCAGGTCGCGTTCGACCTCTCCTACGACGGCGGCTTCAAGAAGAACTACACGGAGGCGCCGACGGTCCGCGCCACGTTGAAGAACCTCCGCGGGCTGCAGAAGGAGATCGCCAAGGCGGTGGCCGCCGGCAACAAGACCCAGCGCGACATCCTGAAGGCGAAGATCGCCGCCGACTATGCGACGCTCGCGAAGCTCCGCACCGCGGCCGCGGACTACTGGAAGACCTTCACGTGCCCGAAGTACGACGGCCCGGCGCTCGCCGACGAGGTCACCGCCTGCAAGGCGCCCGACGGCAGCTACTGGGCCGTCCAGTCCTGGGATCGCGACCTCCCCGACTACGGCGTCAAGCCGAGCGTCGCGCAGTCGCAGCTCGAGGTTCACCTCGCGCACTGGACCGGCCCGCTTCCCGTGCTCGACGTGCACGTCGACTGGGCGTACGGCGGCCAGTGGAACCATCTCTGGGGCACGTACACGTACGACGGAACCGGCGTCCACGGCTTCGCCTCGACGCACGCGGGCGTGCCGCTCGACAGCTTCGGGCGCAATCTCTACGTCGACACGTACGGCTCGGACTACGGCCCCGGCTGGCAGCGTGAGAACAGCTTCCTCATGCACGGGCCGGGCGGATCCTGGTGCTACAGCGTCAACCCGCACACGGTCAACGGCCACTCGTATCCGGCCGGCACCGGCTCGCAGTACCGTCTCACCATCCTCGGGCCCGGCGTGACGCCCGACGTGAGCGTCACCGTCGCGGCTCCCGGCCCCTACGACCGGGCGGCCCAGGAGCCGGACAACGCCGCGCTCGCCGCGCTGAACGACCCGAAGTGCGTGCCGCACTGAGCGACTCGCGGTAGAACGGGCGCCCGCACGGCTCCGGCCGTGCGGGCGCCGCTCATCGAGCATTCATCGGCGCCTGCTCCACTGGGCGCATGGTCCGTGAACACGCGGTCAGACAGCGGGCGGCGGCCCGCGACGCGCTCGCCGCGCGGACGCGCCGGCTGACCGGCGGTGCGCTCACCGTCTCGGCGCTCCTCAGCGGGGCCTTCGCCGGGCTCGCGGCCGCATCCGCTCCCGGCAAGAAGCTGCATCCGGCCACGACGACGCCGACCGCGACGCCCGTCACCGCCTCCACTCCGGCGCCCACCCCGGCGCGCAGCACGGCGATCCCGCCGCTGCCGGCTCCGCCGGGCCCCGGCAACGTGAGCGCTCCTGCGCCCGCCCCGGCGCCGGCAACGACTCCCGCCCCCGCGCCGGCACCGACTCCCGCCCCGCCGGTCGTCGTCTCCGGGGGCTCATGATCGCGACCGCCCGCCTCCGCGCGCTCGGGACGGGAGCCACGATCTGCGTCTCCCAGCCCGTCGCCCTCCCGGGGGCGCGCCGCGAGCTGGTTCGCGAGCTCCGTGCGGTCGACCTGGTCGCGAGCCGCTTCCGGGAGGACTCCGAGCTCACGGCGCTGAACCGGCAGGCCGGACGGCGCGTCCGCGTCTCGCAGGCGCTCTTCGACGCGGTCGAGCTCGCGGTCGAGGTCGCGCGCGCCACCGGCGGGCTCGTCGACCCGACGGTCGGCCGCGCGCTCCGCCTCGCCGGATACGACCGCACGTTCACCGCCGTGCGCGGCCGAGACGGGAGCTTCGTCGCCGTCGCGCACCGGTCGCCCGACTGGACAGGCGTCGAGCTCGACCCGGAGCGCCTCGAGATCCGCGTCCCGGCAGGCGTCGAGCTCGACCTCGGCGCAACCGCCAAGGCAGCCGCGGCCGACGCGGCCGCCACGGCTGCGAGCCGCGCGACCGGGGCCGGCGTGCTCGTCTCGCTCGGCGGCGACGTCTCCGTCTCCGGCCCGCCGCTCGCCGGCGGCTGGCCGATCCGGATCGCCGACGAGCACGACGCTCCGCTCGCGTCGGACGGCCCCGTGGTCGCCGTCGCGGCCGGCGGCCTTGCCACCTCGAGCGTCGTCGCGCGCCGCTGGCGCGTGCGCGGCGGCGAGCGCCACCACCTCGTCGATCCCCGCACCGGCAGCTCCGCCGTGACCCCGTGGCGCACCGTCACCGTCACGGGCGCCACCTGCGTCGACGCGAACGCGGCGAGCACGGCGGCGGTCATCCTCGGCCCCGAGGCGCCGGCATGGCTCGCCCAGCACGGCCACGCGGCGCGGCTCGTCCACGCCGACGGCACGGTCGTCCGCGTCGGCGGCTGGCCGGCCGACATCGAGGCGGCCGCGTGATCGCGAGCACCGGCCCGACGACGCTCTGGTACCTCTCGCGCGGGACCGGCATCGTCTCGCTGCTGCTCTTGACCGGCGCCGTGCTGCTCGGGGTCGCCGGCCCCCTGCGCCTGCGGCCCCGCGTGCTGCTCGCCGGGCTCCACCGGACGGTGCCGCTGCTCGCGATCGCGTTCGTCGCCGCCCACGTCTTGACGACGGTCGCCGACGGCTACGCGCCGATCGGGCTCAAGGACGCGATCCTCCCGTTCCTCTCGCCGTACCGCCCGATCTGGCTCGGGCTGGGGACGGTCGCCTTCGACCTCCTGCTCGCGCTCGTCGCCACGAGCCTGGTCCGCGCCCGGATCGGGCTGCGCGGCTGGCGCGCGGTGCACTGGCTCGCGTACGCCTCGTGGCCGATCGCGCTCGCCCACGGTCTCGGCACCGGATCGGACGCGAAGACCGGCTGGCTGCTCGTCCTCAGCGTGGTCTGCACGCTGGCGGTCGCGGCGTCCGTGGCGCTTCGGGCCTTCCTCGCGCCCGGCCTCGACGGCGCCCGGCGACTCGCGGCGATCGCGGCAGCGCCCGCGACCGTGCTCGCGCTCTTCGTCTGGGCCGAGTCCGGGCCGCTGCAGCACGGCTGGGCGGTGCGCGCGGGCACGCCGGTCTCGCTGATCCCGACCGCCGCGCGCACACCGAGCCCGACCGTGCGCGCCGCCGCTCCCGCGCGGCACACGACGACGGCCTCGGCGCCGAAAGCGACGCCGCTCCCCTACGCGGCGACCGTCACGGGCTCGCTGACGCAGTCGCAGCCGAACAGCTCGGGCATCGCGACCGTGCAGATCGACGCGCGCACCGCCGGCCCCGTCGCAGGCAGGCTGCGGGCGACCCTCTACGGGGAGCCGCTGGCGGGAGGCGGCCTGTCGATGGAGAGCAGCGACGTCGCCTACGCGACCGCCGGCGCCCCGTCGGCGTTCCGCGGCCCGATCGTCGCCCTCGACGGAAGCCGGATCACGGCTGTCGTCTCCGACGCGAGCGGCAGGCATCTGCGGCTCGACCTCGACCTGCGGATCGACTCCGGGTCCGGAGCGGTGCGGGGCAAGCTCCGCGTGCGCCGCTCCGACGGCGGGCCGGCGGCATGACCGACCTGCCCCGCCTCCTGCACGGCCTGCGCCCCGACGGGCAGCCACTGACACTGCCCGAGCACCTGCACCGGCACGGGACGCTGCCGCGGCGCCTCGACCCGGCGTCGCTCGTCGACGCCGTCGAGCGCAGCGGCCTCCGCGGCCGGGGCGGCGCCGGCTTCCCGACGGCGTTGAAGCTCCGCGCGGTCGCGAGCCGGCGCGGGCGCAAGGTCGTCGTCGCGAACGGAGCCGAGGGCGAGCCGCCGAGCGGCAAGGACAAGGTGCTCCTCCGCTACGTGCCGCACCTCGTGCTCGACGGCGTCGCCGTCGCCGCGGTCGCGGTCGGCGCCGACGAGGCGATCGTCGCCGTCTCCCGCGCAGCGACCGCCGAGCTGGCGGCGCTTCAGGAGGCGCTCCACGAGCGCGGCCGCAGCGACCCTGTCGCGATTCGCATCGCGGCCGTCCCCGACGCGTTCGTCACGGGCGAGGAGTCGGCGCTCGTCAACGCCGTCGGCGGCGGCCCCGCAGTCCCGACGTCGACACCGCCGCGCCCCTTCGAGCGTGGCGTCGGCGGCGCGCCGACGCTCGTCCAGAACGTCGAGACACTCGCGCACCTCGCGCTCGTCGCCCGCCGCGGACCCGACTGGTTCCGCGAGCTCGGCACCCGCGACGAGCCGGGAAGCGCGCTCGTCACGCTCTCCGGCGCCGTCCGGCAGCCGGGCGTCTACGAGATCGCGCTCGGCACGCCGCTCCGCGACCTCGTCGCGCAGGCGGGCGGGACGACCGCTCCGCCGCGCGCCGTCCTCGTCGGCGGCTACTTCGGCGCCTGGCTCGACGCGGGCGCCGCCTTCGGCTGCGACGTCAGCCAGGCCTCGCTTGCCGCCGCGGGCGGCCTGCTCGGCGCCCGCGCGATCGTCGTCCTGCCGGAGGGCGCATGCGCGGTTGCCGAGGTCGCACGCGTCAGCCGCTTCCTCGCCGACGAGAGCGCCGGCCAGTGCGGCCCCTGCGTCCACGGGCTCGCCGCCGTCGCCGGGGCGAGCGCCTCGCTCCTCCAGTCGGCGAACGGAGACGAGGACCTGCGCATCCGGCGCTGGCTGGAGCAGATCCACGGCCGCGGCGGCTGCCGCCATCCCGACGGCGCCGCGCGGTTCGTCGCCAGCGCGCTCGACGTGTTCGCGGACGAGGTCGCCGAGCACGCCCTCGGACGCCGCTGCGGCGGCCGCGACCTCGGGCTGCTGCCGGTGCACCGCCGGCGCGAGACGAGGGCGGCTTGAGCTTCCGGCTCCGGGTCGATCCGATCGCGTGCGACGGTCACGGCCTCTGCGCCGAGCTCTTCCCCGAGGGGATCGCACTCGACGACTGGGGCTACCCGCTCGTGGACGGCTCGCCGATCCCGCGTTCGCTCGAGCAGCATGCCCGGCGGGCGGTCGACGCCTGCCCGGTGCTCGCGCTGAAGCTCGAGCAGGCGGCGGCGCGCGAACGGGCGGCGCGCTGAGACTCCGGCGGCGGCTCGGGCTCGACCCCTCGCCGGCCGATTCGGTGGTTTTTTCGGATCCGTGCACGTGACGCAACGGGAAGCATGGGGGCGGGGTGCACGACCGAAAGTCTGTCTCTGAGCGGCGCGCTCGGCGTGCCCGGGCGAGCCGCGCGAACGTCGTGAGAAGGCGTCGCTGGACCGCGGCGGCGCTCCTCGTCGTCGCCGCGGCGCTGCTCGCGCGCGCCGGGTTGGCCTCCCACGGCCCCTCGACGCCTGCGGTGCGCGCGACGCCGCCGGCACGGCACGCCAAACCGGCGGCGCACGCCGTCTTCCGCCCGCTGACGAGCCCGCATCTGGCGCCGGGCTCGAACCCGTCCGTGCTTCCCGGCCCGTTGCTGATCGCCGACCGAGCCAACAACCGGCTCCTCGTCGTCAACCCGCAAGGGCAGATCGTCTGGCAGTTCCCGCGTCCCGGCGACCTACGCGCCGGCGAGACGTTCAACGTCCCCGACGACGCCTTCTTCAGCCCCGACGGGACCCGGATCGTCGCCACCCAGGAGGACGACTTCGCGATCAGCGTCATCGACGTCGCCAAGCGCCGGATCGTCTACCGCTACGGCACACCGGGCTCGCCGGGCAGCGGCCCGAACCAGCTGTGGAACCCCGACGACGCGATGCTGCTTCCCGGAGACTGGATCCTCACCGCAGACATCAAGAACTGCCGAGTCCTGCTGATCAAGCTCGGCGCGCACCGGCCGCAGCGCGTCTACGGCGACACGACGCAGGGCTGCACGCACGCCCCGCCCGCCCGCTGGGGCAGCCCGAACGGCGCCTTCCCGATGCGCAACGGCCACTTCCTCGTCACCGAGATCAACGGCGACTGGGTCGACGAGATGACGCTCGGAGGCACGGTGATCCGTTCCTGGCATCCGCCCGGCTTCAGCTATCCCTCCGACTCGAACGAGGTGAAGCCCGGCCTCTACCTGAGCGTCGACTACACGAGCCCCGGCAGCGTCGAGACCTTCGACCGCAACGGAAACGTCGTCTGGCGCTACCAGCCGCGTCCGGGCGACCCGCAGCTCAACCATCCGTCGCTCGCCGAGCCGCTCCCGAACGGCGACATCCTGCTCAACGACGACGACAACAACCGCGTGATCGTGATCGACCCGCACACGAACAAGATCGTCTGGCAGTACGGCCACACCGGGCAGGCCGGCAGCGCGCCCGGCTATCTCAGCGACCCGGACGGCGTCGACCTCGCGCCGCCGCACTCGCTCCTGATCCGGCAGCGCGCGACGATCGGGCACCCCTAGCCCCAGGGCGGCTCAGGCCCGCGCGAGCTCGGCGATCGCGGCCGGGCCGATGCCGCAGCAGCCGCCGATCGCCTGCGCGCCGAGCCCGTGCCACCGGGCGACGAGCTCCGGCGGGAAGCGGTCGACGCCGACGCCGCTCCACGTATAGGTCGCCTCGCTCCAGGCGCGGCCGTGATTCGGGTAGACGACGAGCGGCAGGTCGGTCGCGCGGCGCGCGAGCGCGAGCAGCGAGTCGACGTGCTGCGGCGGCGTGCAGTTGATCCCGAAGGCGGTGACGGTTCCGCGGCGCGCGGCGGCGCGGATCACGTCGTCGACGCGCGAGCCGTCGCTCAGGTGCTCGCCGTCGCGGCAGCAGAACGAGAGCCACGCCTCGACGCCGGGGAACTCGGCCAGCAGCTCGGCGAGGATCGCCGCCTCGCGCGCGTTCGGGATCGTCTCGAGCGCGATCGCGTCGGCGCCGGCCGCGACGAGCTCCGCGATCCGGGCGCGCTGGGTCGTCGCGATCTCGTCGTCGCTCGCCCGGGCGTAGTCGCCGGTGTACTCGCCGCCGTCGGCCCACACGACGCAGTAGGGGCCGACGCTGCCGACGACGAGCCCTCCGCTGCCGGCCCGGTCACGGGCGCGCCGGGCGAGCTCGACGCTGAGCCGAAGCAGGCGAGCGGCCTCGGCGCGCTCGATCCCGCGCTCGGCGAACCCCTCGAAGGTCGCCTGGTAGCTCGACGTGATTGCCACCTGCGCGCCTGCCTCGAAGTAGGCGGCGTGGACGTCCTCGATCGCCTGCGGGTCGTCGCGCAGCACGCGCGCCGACCAGAGCGAGTCGCGCAGACCGTGGCCGCGCGCCTCCAGCTCGGTCGCGAAGCCGCCGTCGAGGACGACGTCGCCGGCGGCGAGCAGCGACGACAGGGGCTGGGCGGGTGCGGCCATCGCACCCAGTCTGCCGGGCGTGCGTCAGTACGCGTGCCCGGTGAACGCCTTCGCGATCGCGAAGCTCGCGACGATCAGCACCGCCGCGAAGAGCGCGATCGCGACGAGCAGCGCCGGCAGCGTGCGCCACGGGTGCTCGTCGAAGTGCGGATGGACGTCGGGATGAGGCACGTGCGGCCTCGGAACGTGGAGAACCACGAGACCTCCTTCCTCGTGCTGTACGACACGAGGAGGGTTCCCGGTCGCTCAGGGCTCAAACAGGCCGGTGGCCCGCGACCGGGACGTGCAGGAGCCGCGGCTCTCCCGCGCCGAGGGCGTCGGCGACGGCCTGCTCGAGCTCGTCGGCGCCGTCGATCCGCGCGCCGGCGACACCCTGCGCGGCCGCGAGCGCGACGAAGTCGAGGCCCGGGTCGCCGATGTCCATGCCGACGTAGGCGCCGGCCCGCGCCGACTCGCCGTCCATGCGGTCGAGGCCGTGCTTGAGGATCCGGTACTCGCGGTTGTCGAGCACGACGACGCAGACGGCGATCCCGTAGCGGGCGGCCGTCCAGAGCGCCTGCGGGGCGTACATGAACGAGCCGTCGCCGACGACGCAGACGACCTGACGTCGCGGGGCGGCGAGCTTCGCGCCGAGCGCGGCAGGCACGCCCCAGCCGAGCGCGCCCGCGCCGCTCCAGAGGAAGCTCTCGGGGTCGACGCCGCGATGGAGAGCGCGCGTGAAGACGCTCGCCGTGATCGCCTCGTCGACGAGGATCGCGTCGGCCGGAAGGCGCGACAGCGCGGCATGCGCGGCGGCCGCGGGGCCGATGGGACTCGTCTGCCGGGCCTCGGCGACCTGCTCCGCGAGGCGCGCGGCGGCCGCGCCGCGCCACGCCTCGGCCTCGCGGAGCGAGCGCTCGCGCCGCTCGGCCGGCACGCGCCCGTCGAGCAGCCGCCCCAGCTCGGCGGCGCAGCGCGCCGGGTCGCCGAGCACGCCGAGGCGAACGGCGTGCGTCCGCCCGAGCTGCGCCGGGTCGAGATGGACCTGCAGCAGCTCGACGCCGTCGGGCACCGGCTGGGCGGCCGTGTACGGGTAGACGAGGAACGCGTCGGCGCCGAGCACGAGCACGCGGTCGTAGGCCCCGAGCGCGGCTGCGATCCCCGCCGCATCGAACGGCAGCGCCCCACGCCACAACGGGTGGGCGGGCGGAAAGAGGAGCCTGCCCGGCAGCGGCTGGCCGTGGACGGGCGCACCGAGCGCCTCGGCGAGCGCGACCGCCGCGTCGAGGCCCCGCAAGCGGGCCAGCTCGTCGCCGACGACGATCCCGGGCCGCTCGGCGCCGGCGAGCAGGTCGGCGAGCTCGGCGAGCGAGCCGCCCGTCGGCGCGTCGTCGACGTCCGAGCGCGGCGGCAGCAGCGACTCGCCCGCCTCCTCGAGCACGTCCATCGGCAGGCCGAGGAACACCGGCCCCGAGGGCGGAGCGGCGGCGAGCCGGAACGCACGGCGCACCGAGACGCCGAGCTCGCCGAGCGTGCGCACCTCGTGCGACCACTTGACGAGCGGACGCGCGAGCCCGACGAGGTCACCCGAGAGCAGCGGCTCCGCGATCAGGTGGCGGCGGTCGGCCTGGCCGGCGGTGACGACGAGCGGCGTGCCCGCCGCGGCGGCGTTCGTCAGATTGCCGAGGCCGTTGGCGAGCCCGGCGACCGTGTGCAAGTTGACGAAGCTCGGCCGGCCGGTCACGCGCGCGTGGCCGTCCGCCATCCCGACCGCGGTCGCCTCCTGCAGAGCCAGCACGTACTGCGGCTCGTCGCGGCCGGCGAGCGCGTCGACGAGCGGCAGCTCGGTCGTGCCGGGGTTGCCGAAGACGTGCCGGACGCCCTCGTCCGCGAGCGCCTGGAGCAGGATCTCCGCGCCGGTCTGAGCCACGAAACGAGTCTGTCACGCCTGCCGTAGACTCGGCGCGACGTCGAGAGAGGAGCCGGCCATGGCAGTCACCGTTCGCGCGCTCGAGAACTTCGTCGGCGGCGCCTGGGTCGCGGCCGAGAGCGACAGCGTCCGGACGATCGTCTCCCCCGTCACCGGCGAGCCGATCGCCGACGCGCCCGACGCGAGCGCCGCCGACGTCGACCGCGCCGTCGCCGCCGCGCGCGCGGCCCAGCCCGCCTGGGCGGCCCGTACCGCCTGGGAGCGCGCCGAGGTCTGCCACGCGATCGCCGACCTGATCGACGCGCGCCGCGAGGAGTTCGCGCGGGCGCTGACGCTCGAGCAGGGCAAGCCGTACGAGAGCGAGGCGCTGCCCGACATCGACGAGACGGCCGAGAACTTCCGGATCGCCGCCGAGGACGTGAAGCGGATGGAGACCGCGATCGTCCCCTCGCGCGACCCCGGCAAGCGCATCCTCACCTTCCGCAAGCCGAACGGCGTCTACGCCGCGATCACGCCCTGGAACTTCCCGACGCTGATCCCCGTCGAGCTGATCGCGCCGGGAATCGCGGCCGGCAACACGCTCGTCGTCAAGCCCTCGGAGTGGACGCCCGTCGCGATGGCGAACTTCATGCAGATCATGGCCGACGCCGGGCTGCCCGACGGCGTCGTCAACGTCGTCTACGGCGGCGGCGAGACCGGCGAGCGGCTCGTCACCCACCCCGGGATCGACTGCATCGGCTTCATCGGCTCGCACACGACCGCCGACAAGATCGTCCGCGCCGCCGGCCTCAAGCGCTCGCTGATCGAGGCCTCGGGCAACGGGCCGGTGATCGTCTGCGAGGACGCCGACCTCGCGCGCGCCGCCCAGGGCGCCGTCTTCGGCGGCTTCTTCTGCGCCGGCCAGGTGTGCTGCGCGACCGAGCGCGTGCTCGTCCACGAGCGCATCCACGACGCCTTCCTCGAGCAGGTCGTCGCCGCGGCGGCGGAGTGGCGGCTCGGCGACCCGTTCGACCCGTCGACGACCGTCGGCCCGATGAACAACGAGCCGACCGCGCAGAAGATGGACCGCCACCTCGAGGACGCGGTCGCGAAGGGCGCGACGGTCGTGCTCGGCGGCTCGCGCGCCGGCGGGCGGCCGACCGGGCTCTACTACGAGCCGACCGTGCTCACCGACGTCTCGCTCGACACGCTCGTCAACCGCGAGGAGACCTTCGGGCCGATCGTGCCGCTGATCCGCGTCTCCTCCGACGAGGAGGCGCTCCGGGTCGCGAACGACTCGCACCTCGGCCTGCAGGCGGCCGTCTACACCTCCGACCTCGCCCGTGCCTTCCGCTATGCGGACGCGCTGCAGGCGGGCAACGTCGTCGTCAACGACTCGACCGACTACTGGGAGGCGCACGAGCCGTTCGGCGGCGCACCCGGCACGCAGACCGGCTGGGGCCGGATCGGCGGCCGCTACACGCTGCTCGACATGACCGACCTGAAGACGGTCGTGCTCGACGTGTCGTCGCCGCAGTAAGGCGAGGCGACGGCCGCCCGCGCTACATCCGGTCGACCATCGCCTGCGCGAACGCCGAGCACGAGATCTCGTGCGCGCCGTCCATCAGGCGGGCGAAGTCGTACGTGACCTGCTTGTCGGAGATCGCGGCGCCGAGCGAGTCGATGACGAGGTCGGCCGCCTCGACCCAGCCGAGGTGGCGCAGCATCATCTCCGCCGAGAGGATCAGCGAGCCCGGGTTGACCTTGTCCTGGCCCGCGTACTTCGGCGCGGTGCCGTGGGTCGCCTCGAACATCGCGACGTCGTCGGAGAGGTTGCCGCCCGGCGCGATCCCGATCCCGCCCACCTGGGCGGCGAGCGCGTCGGAGATGTAGTCGCCGTTCAGGTTGAGCGTCGCGATCACGTCGTACTCGGCGGGCCGCGTCAGGATCTGCTGCAGGAACGCGTCGGCGATCACGTCCTTGATCGTGATCGTGCGGCCGCCCGCCTCGAGCGCGAGCCAGGGCCCGCCGTCGATCGGGGTCGCGCCGAACTCGTTCGCGGCGAGCGCGTAGCCCCAGTCGCGGAAGGCGCCCTCGGTGAACTTCATGATGTTGCCCTTGTGGACGAGCGTGACCGAGTCGCGCCCGTTCGCGATCGCGTACTCGATCGCCTTGCGGACGAGCCGCTCGGTGCCCTCGCGCGAGACCGGCTTGATCCCGATCGCCGACGTCTCGGGGAAGCGGATCTTGCGCACGCCCATCGTCTCCTGGAGGAACGCGATCACCTGGCGGGCGCCGTCCGACTCGGCCTCCCACTCGATGCCCGCGTAGATGTCCTCGGCGTTCTCGCGGAAGATGACCATGTCGATCTTCGACGGGTCCTTGACCGGGCTCGGCACGCCCGGGAAGTGACGCACGGGGCGCAGACACACGTAGAGGTCGAGCTCCTGGCGCAGCGCGACGTTGAGCGAACGGATGCCGCCGCCGATCGGCGTGGTCAGCGGGCCCTTGATCGAGACCGAGAACTCCCGCGCCGCCTCGAGCGTCTCGCCGGGCAGCCAGACGTCGGTGCCGTAGACGCGCGTCGCCTTCTCGCCCGCGTACACCTCCATCCAGTGGATCTGCCGCCCGCCTCCGTATGCCTTCTCGACGGCGGCGTCGACGACCGACTTCATCGCGGGGGTGATGTCGACGCCGATCCCGTCGCCCTCGATGAAGGGGACGATCGGGTTGTCGGGCGTCGGCTGTCCGGAGACGACCTTCGCGCCGTCGGCCGGGATCTCGATGTGCGTTGCTGCGCTCATTGACCTACCGTTTGCTCGTGAGGACGGACGCTGAGCAGGCTACCGCAGCCCTGCCCGAGGGGGCGGCACGACAGATCGCCGTCGTCCTGATCGAGGGTTTCGACCGCCACTACCGGCGCTTCCGCGCAGCGGGCGCGCGCGCGAAGGAGCAGTTCGAGGCCGGCGACTGGCCGGGGATGCAGCGGGCGATGCAGGAACGGATCCGCTTCTACGACGAGCGCGTCCGCGAGTGCGTCGAGCGGCTGCGGGGCTCCTTCGACGTCGAGGCGCTCTCGGACGAGACGTGGCGCGACGCGAAGCTCTACTACATCGGCCTGCTCGTCGAGCACAGCCAGCCGGAGCTCGCCGAGACCTTCTTCAACTCGGTGATCAAGCGGATCGTGCACCGCACGTACTACGACAACGACCTGATCTTCGTGCGTCCGGCCGCCTCGACCGAGTACATCGAGCCCGACCCGCCGATCTACCGCAGCTACTACCCGCGGCCCGGCGGTGAGCACGAGAGCCTCCTGGGCGTGTTCGGAGACTTCGAGTGGAGCCGTCCGTTCGCCGACCTCGACCGCGACGTCGACCGGCTGCTGGCGGCGCTCGCCGAGCGGCCGGGGGCGCGCTGGACGCACATCGAGCCGAACTACCAGATCCAGGTGCTCGCCTCGGCCTTCTACCGGAACAAGGCCGCGTACGTCTTCGGCAGGCTCGTGAACGGACATGACGAGCTGCCGTTCGCCGTTCCCGTCCTGCACGGCGCCGACGGCCTGCTCGAGCTGGACACGATCCTCCTCGACCCCGACCGGATCAACACGCTCTTCTCGCTCTCGCGCGCGTACTTCCTCGTCGACATGGAGGTGCCGTCCGGGACGGTCGCGTTCCTCCATTCGATGGCGTCGCGCTGCGCCGAGTCGGAGCTCTACACGATGGTCGGGCTCGGCAAGCAGGGGAAGACGCTCTTCGTCCGCGAGCTCGGCCAGCACCTGCTCCACTCGCGCGACCGCTTCGTCGAGGCGCCCGGGATTCGCGGCCAGGTGATGCTCGTCTTCATGCTCCCGTCGTTCCCGTACGTGTTCAAGGTGATCCGCGACTCGTTCGGCGCGGTGAAGGACACCGACCGGGCGACCGTCCGCTCGAAGTTCGCGATGGTCAAGCACGTCGATCGCGTCGGGCGTCTCGCCGACACGCTCGAGTTCAAGGACCTGGCGCTGCCGCGCGACCGCTTCTCGCCCGAGCTGCTCGCGCAGCTGCGCGAGCTCGCGCCGTCGATGGTCGCCGGCTCGGAGGAGGACCCGCTCGTGATCCGCCACTGCTACGTCGAGCAGTGGATGGTGCCGCTCAACATCTACCTCGACCGTGCCTCGCCCGAGGAGCGCGAGGCGGCCGTCCTCGAGTACGGGAACGCGATCCGCGACCTCGCGGCGGCGAACATCTTCCCGGGCGACATGCTCTGGCGGAACTTCGGCGTCACCGCGCACGGGCGCGTCGTCTTCTACGACTACGACGAGATCGAGTACCTGAGCGACGTGACGATCCGCCGCCTGCCGGAGCCGCCCGACGCCGAGGCCGAGCTGGCCGCCGAGCCGTGGTACGGCGTCGCCCGCGACGACGTCTTCCCCGAGGAGTTCGCGACCTTCCTGCTCGGCGACCCGCGGCTGCGCGAGCCGTTCCTGCGCCACCACGCCGACCTGCTCGAGCCGGAGTTCTGGCAGGCGACCCAGCGCCGCGTCGAGCGCGGCGAGCTGCTGGACTTCTTCCCGTACCCGGACGCGCTCCGGTTCCGGAACCGCGCTGCCCGGCCGGCGCCCGAGAGCTAGACGGCGGTCTCGTAGCCGTCGTGCGCGCGGACGGCGCCGCTCTCGAGCGGCAGCTCGTCGGGCCGGTGCACGACGACGAGGCGGGCCGCCCCGGACTCGCGGTGCGCGGCGAGCGCCTCCTCCTCGGTGAGATGGCCGCGCAGCCCCGGCTCGGGCTCGTCCAGCGTCGCCTCGCAGAGGAAGAGGTCGGCGCCGCGGGCGAGCTGCACCAGCGCGGGTGACGGCGCCGAGTCGCCGGAGTACGCGAGCGTCCGCCCGCCGCCGGCCACGCGCAGGCCGAACGTGAGCACGTCGTAGTGCGGGACGCGGACGGGCGTGAGCTCGAAGCCGGCAGCGCCGAACGGCGTCCCGTCGAGGTACTCGCGCACGGAGAACGCCTCGAACAGCGGGTCGGCGTTGAACGCGGCCGCGAACCCGCGCAGCGTCTCGGCGCCGCCCGGCGGCAGCCACAGCTCCGGCGGCGGCGCACCGCGGCCGGGCCCGTAGACGGAGCCGAACGTCCAGGGGACGAGATCGCCCCAGTGGTCGAGGTGGAAGTGGGTGATCGCGATCGCGTCGACGCGCGGCCAGCCCTCGCGCTCCCTGAGCCGGGGCAGCACGCCCGGGCCGCAGTCGAGCAGGAGCCGCCCCTCCCCCTCGACGAGATAGCCGGACTGCGCGCCGCCCGCGTTGTTCCAGGCAGGGCTGCAACCGATGACCGTCAGCTTCACGCGGCGTATGGTGGCGGCCCGGCGGAGCGCGCGTCGGAAGAACCTCCGCGCCTCGCTATCCTGCGCTCCCGATGCGCGTCTTGGTCACCGGTGGCGCCGGCTTCATCGGCTCGCACCTCGCCGACCGGCTGCTCGCCGCAGGGCACGACGTCCGGGCGCTCGACAACCTCGAGCCGCAGGTGCACCCGGACGGGGCCAGGCCGGACTACCTCGACACCGCCGTCGAGTTGCAGGTCGGCGACGTTCGCGACCACGACGCCGTCTCCCGGGCACTGGACGGGGTCGACGCAGTCGTGCACTTCGCGGCGATGGTCGGGGTCGGCCAGTCGATGTACGAGATCGAGCGCTACACGTCGGTGAACGCGATCGGCGCCGCCGTCGTGCTGGAGGAGGTCCTGAAGCGCCGCGACTCGATCCGCAAGCTGCTCGTCGCCTCGTCGATGTCGATCTACGGCGAAGGGCAGTACCGCAACCCGCGCACCGGCGAGTCGGGCATCGCTCCGGGCATCCGGCCCGAGAGCCAGCTCGCGGCGCGGCGGTGGGAGGTCGTCGCCGACGACGGCGGCCCGCTCGAGCCCGAGCCGACCGCCGAGACGAAGCCGCTGCGCCCGACCTCGGTGTACGCGGTGAACAAGCGCGACCACGAGGAGCTGTTCCTCTCGGTCGGCGCGGCGTACGGGATCCCGGCGGTCGCGCTCCGCTTCTTCAACGTCTACGGCGAGCGGCAGGCGCTCTCGAACCCGTACACGGGTGTCGCCGCGATCTTCTCGTCGCGCCTGCTGAACGACAACGCGCCGCTCGTCTTCGAGGACGGCGCCCAGACACGGGACTTCATCGACGTGCGCGACCTCGTGCGCGGCTGCGCGCTCGCGCTGACCGGCGACGGCGCCGACGGGCAGACGGTGAATCTCGGCACCGGCGTCCCGACCTCGATCCTCGAGGTGGCGCGGACGATCGCCGGCGGGCTCGACAAGGACGTCGAGCCGGAGATCGCGGCGCAGTACCGCGCCGGCGACATCCGCCATTGCTTCGCCGACACCGGGCTGGCCGAGCGGCTGCTCGGGTTCCGCGCCGAGATCTCCTTCGCCGACGGCATGCGCGACCTGCTCGCCTGGCTCGACGGGCAACGCGCGGTCGACTCCGCCGAAGCCGCCCGCGAAGCGCTCGTCGCCCGCGGCCTCGCCCGCTGATCGCGGAGGAGCCGAGGCGCCGTGCCGCCACCGAGAGACGGTGACCGCCGATGACGCCCGACGTCTCGATCTCGCTCGTGAACACGAACAGCCGCGAGCTGCTGCTCGCCTGCCTCGAGTCTCTGCGCGGCGTGGACGCGGAGATCGTCGTGCTCGACAACGCGTCGGAGGACGGCTCCGCAGAGGCCGTGCGCGAGCGCTTCCCCGACGTCCGCGTGATCGCCCAGACGCACCGCGCCGGCTTCGGCGCGAACCACAACACGGTGATCCGGGCGACGACCGGCCGCTACGTCTTCGTCCTCAACGAGGACACGACGAGCGCCGACTGGGGTTTCGAGCGGCTGGTCGCCCAGCTCGACGCGAACCCCCGCGTCGCCGCGCTCGGCACGAGGCTCGTCTACCCGGACGGCCGCCCGCAGGACTCCGCCTGGCGGTTCCCGTCGCCGGCGATCGCCGCGCTCGGGCTGCCGACGCTCGGCCGCGTCGGCGTACGGCAGTCCGGCGGCTCCGAGACCCGCGACGTCGACTGGGCGATGGCGGCGGCGCTCCTCGTCCGCCGCGCCGCGCTCGACGACGTCGGCCTCTTCGACGAGGACTTCTTCATCTACTCGGAGGAGACCGACCTTCAGAAGCGCCTGCGCGATGCCGGCTGGCGGATCCAGTACTTCCCGTCGGTCACCGTCGTCCACCACGAGTCGCAGTTCAGTGCCGGCATCCCGGAGCGGCGCGTGAACGAGATGTGGCGCAGCCGTCACCGCTACCTGGGCAAGCACCACTCCCGTGCCGGCGCGCGGCTCGCGGCGCTCTGCATCGGCGCCCAGTACGGGCTGCGGGGGCTCCTGCGAGCGGGCGACCGCGACTTCGCGGCCCGCATGCGCCTCCACGCACGGAACTCCGTCCGCGTCACGGGCCCCGGCCTGCGCGAGCTCGCCGACGACTGGAACCGGCGCCACACGTAAAACGCGAGCCCGCTCCGCGCGCGGATCGGGCAGACTACGCGCAATCGCAGGAGCATCGAAAGGGGGGAACCGCTGCCACCTGCAACCGCCGTCACGCCCCAGCCGGGGGGGTCACACCGCCGCGCGCCGAGACGCGCGTCGGCCGGCGCCTGGCGCGATCGCCTGCTCGGCCGCTCCGAGCCGGCCGGCGGAGCCGCGGCCGAGCAGCCCGTTACGGGCGACGCGCCGCGGATCCTCGTCGCCGACGACGAGAGCGCGATCCGCACGATCTGCCGGATCAACCTCGAAGCGGCGGGCATGGCGGTCGCCGAGGCCGCCGACGGCCCGGAGGCGCTCGTCCTCGCCCGGCGAGAGCCGCCGTCGCTCGTCCTGCTCGACGTGATGATGCCCCTGCTCGACGGCTGGCGCGTCGCCGCGGAGCTCGCGGCCGACCCGGCGACGAGCGGCATCCCGATCGTCTTCCTCTCGGCGCGCGCGGGCGCCGAGGACCGCCGGCAGGCGCAGCTCGCGGGCGCGATCGGTTACATCGTCAAGCCCTTCGACCCGCTGACGCTCGGCGAGACCCTGGCCACGCTCCTCGAGCGGTTCGAGCGCGGCGAGCGGGCGCAGCTGTGCGACGAGCTGATCGAGGAGCCGTAGCCGCCCGCGCCGGACAGCTGCGCCGCCTCGGCATCGCGACGGTCGTCGCGCTTGCAGCGCCCGGCCTCGTCACGCTGCTCGCCTTCACGAACGTCCGCGCGGTCATCCCGGGGCTGCTCTACATCGTCGCGATCAGCGCTGCGACGACCGCCGGAGGGCGCTGGGGCGGCCTGCTCGCCGCGGCCGCCTCGTTCGTCCCGTTCTCCTACTACTTCGTCGCGCCGACGCACCACGCGGCCTGGGCCGACAGCGAGGGAGTGACGGCGCTCGTCGTCTTCGTCCTCGCCGCGATCTTCGGCAGCGAGACGCTCGGGCGGCAGCGCTCCGCCCGCGCGCGCGCCGAGCGGGCCGCGGCGGCGGGCCGGGAGGCGCTCGAGACCGCGGCGCGCCTGCAGCGCGTCGCGGACGCGCTCGCCACCGCCCTGGAGCCGCAGGAGGTGCTCGACGCCGTGCTGGCGGAAGGGGTCGAGGCGTACGGGGGCGCCGGCCTGATCGCGACCCTGAGCGACGACGGGGTGTGGCTGGAGATCGCCGCCGCGACCGGCTACGACAACCGGTACCTCGACCCGTTCGAGCGCTTCCCGGTCGCGGGCGACTATCCCCTATCGGAAGCCGTACGGACCGGCGAGGGAGTGTTCCTGCGAACGAGGGAGGAACGCGACGCCCGCTACCCGGAGCTCGAAGGCGACCGCTCGCGGCCGGGGCACGGGCTCGCCTGCCTGCCGCTGACCGTCGACCGCGGCACGATCGGCGGCCTCGTCTTCTCCTTCGACTCCGACCAGGAGTTCCCGCCCGCGCGGCGCGCGTTGAAGCTCGCGCTCGCCCGGCAGGCCGCCGTCGCGCTCGAGCGGACGCGCCTGATCGCCGCCGAACAGCGGCTGAACGAGCGGATCTCGTTCCTCGGCGAGTCGACCGCGATCCTCGCCGCCTCGCTCGACTTCGAGCGCACGCTCGAGCGCATCGGCGCGCTCGCGGTGCCGACGCTCGGCGACTGGTGCGCGATCGACCTCCTCGGTTCCGGCGGCGAGATCGAGCGGCTCGTCGTCGCGCACCCGGATCCCGAGCGCGCCCGCTGGGCGCAGGAGCTGCGGCGCCGAACGCGCGCCCACGTCGACGACGGCGGCGGCGTCGCGACGGTGATCCGGACGGGAGAGCCCGCGTTCATGCCCGAGATTCCGCGCGAGCGGCTCGAGCAGGCCGCGGCGGCGAACCCGGAGGCCGCGGAGATCCTCGCCGCGGTCGAGCTGCGCGGCTGGATCTGCGTTCCGCTCACCGTCGGCGACCGCACGCTCGGCGCGCTCACGCTCGTTGCCGAGCACGACCGCCTGTTCACGTACGCCGACTTCGAGATCGCGCGGCAGCTCGCGTCGCGCGCCGCGGTCGCAGTCGAGAACGCCCGCCTCTACCGCGAGGCCGAGCTGCGCGCGGACGCCGCGCTCGCGCTCTCGTACGTCGGCGACGGCGTCGTGCTGCTCGACCGCGCCGGACGGGTGCGGCACTGGAACACGGCGATCGCCGCGATCACGGGCGTGCCTGAGGAGCAGATCGTCGGTCGCCGGCCCGGGGAGCTGCTGCCGGCCTGGGAGGAGCTCGCGGCGCAGGTGCAGCTCGCCTCGGCCGACGAACGGGAGAGCGCGCGCACGGTCACGCTGCCGTTCACGGCCGGCGAGCACGAGCGCTGGCTGGCCGTCACCGGCGTCGCCTTCGACGAGGGCGTCGTCTTCGCGCTGCGGGACGTGAGCGAAGAGCACGCACTCGAGCGTGCCCGCAGCGACTTCGTCGCCACCGCCTCCCACGAGCTGCGGACGCCGCTCGCCGCCGTCTACGGCGCCGCCCGGACGCTCCGGCGTCCCGACCTCGACCTGCTGCCGGAGCAGAGTGAGACGTTCCTCGAGATCATCGAGAGCGAGACCGACCGGCTGACCGCGATCGTCGCGCAGATCCTCCTCGCCGGCCAGCTCGACGCCGGCCGCCTCGACGTCGCGCAGGCCGAATGCGATCTGCGCGCGCTCGGGCAGAGCGTGCTCGCCTCGGCCCGGCTGCGCGCCCCGGAGACGATCGAGCTGCGCCTCGAGACCACGGGCGCCGACAACGGGACGCCGCCGGTCGCGCTCGCCGACGAGGACAAGCTCCGTCAGGTGCTCGTCAACCTCGTCGACAACGCGATCAAGTACTCGCCCGACGGCGGCAGCGTCGAGATCCTGCTCGGCCGCGAGGACAGGCTGGCACGGCTCGCGGTGCGCGACCATGGCCTCGGCATCCCGCCCGAGGCGCGCGACCGCATCTTCGAGAAGTTCTACCGCCTCGACCCGGCGCTGACCCGCGGCGTCGGCGGCACGGGGCTCGGCCTCTACATCTCGCGCGAGCTCGTGACGCGGATGGGCGGCACGCTCCGCGTCGAGCCATCGCCCGTTGCCGGCTCGACGTTCGTCGTCGAGCTGCCCGCCGCCGTCTAGGAGCCTCCACCGGAACGAGGATGGGCCGCCGGCTCCGCGGCGACCAGGGCCCCGTCAGGCGGCAGCCGGCGCAGCGGCGGCCGGGAAGCCCGGCGTCGCGAGCACGTTCCCGTCGGCGGCGATCGTCAGCGCCTGGTAGCCCTGCAGGCGCGCCGTCCAGTGGAGCGCTCCCGGGTGGCCCATCGCGAAGGCGGCCGTGGCGTACGCGTCGGCCGTCGCGAGGTCGGGGCCGGTGACCGTCACCGAGACGACGCCGCTCGGCGGGCGGCGCGTGTGCGGGTCGATCACGTGATCGCCGCGCGCGTACTCGCCCGAGGTGGCGATCGCGAGGTCGCCCGCCTCGATCACGCGTGCGACCGCGTCGGGCTCGAACGGATGCTGGATGCCGATCCGCCAGTGCCAGGCGGGGACGGCCCGGCCGCTGAGGCGGATGTCGCCGCCCGCGTTCAGCGCGTAGTTGTGGGCGCCCGCCGCGTCGAGGATCGCCGCCGCCCGGTCGATCGACCAGCCCTTGACGAGCCCCGACGGGTCGAGGCGGTCGGGCGAGGCCGCGCGCGCGTCGAAGTAGCCCTCCGTCTCGTCTCGCAGCTCGTCGCAGCGGGCGAGGACGGCCCGCACCTCGGGATGCGCGTCCGCGAGCGCCAGCTCGCCCCGGTTGATCCGGCTGATCTCGCTCGAATCCTTGTAGGTGCTGAAGACCTCGTCCACCCACCGGAGCCAGGCGAACACCTCGTCGAGGATCTCGTCGTCGAAGTCCTCGTCGCGCACGTCGGCGATCACGGGCATGCCCATGACGTCCTCGACGCGGCGGGTTCCGGGAAGCGAGTGCATCGCGGGACCCGTTCAGACCTGCTTCGCCTTGAGGAGGGCCGACTGGAGCGACTGCATGAAGCCCTGGCTCGTGTAGGTCGCGCCCGAGATCCAGTCGAGATGGGCGGTGCTGTACTTCGCGGTCAGCGCCTCCTGCTCGAGCATCGGCAGCGCCTGCTGGCTGATGAAGACCGACCGGTCGGTGTGGTCGGGGTAGATCGGGACGCCCAGGCTCAGCACCCTGCGCGCGACGCGCTTCTTCTTGCCGACGATCGTCGTCGTCTTCCTGACGACGAGCGTCACCTCGACGTACCCCCAGCGGCCGGCGAAGCCCTGGTCGCCGGTGACCGACTTCTTCACGGTGATGACGCGCTTCTTCGGCTTGACCTTCGGCTTGTGCCTCGTGATCGAGGCGGCGTTCGCGATCGGGGCCGCGATCGCGGCGGCGCCGATGACTGCGGTGACTGCTCGCTTCATGGGTCTCCTTGACGGGTTCAGAGAGCGAATCGCTCGGTGTGGACGTGACGGCGGGGGATGCCGGCCAGGCGCACCTCGCGCCTGACGGCGTTCGCGAGCCCGGGAGGCCCGCAGAGGAAGACGTCGCGCTCGGCGAGGTCGGGGACGAGCTCGCGCAGGTGGACGGCGGTGAGGAGGCGGCTGCCCTCCTCGGTGCGGTGGTCGCCGACCACCTCGTGCAGCACGAAGCCGTGCGCGGCGCACAGCTCGTGCAGCTCGCCGCGGAGGACGAGGTCGTCCTCGCTCATGACGCGGTAGAGGACGACGACGTCGCCGTGCAGCTCCTCGAGCAGAGCCCTGATCGGCGTGACGCCGATGCCGCCGGCGATCAGCACGAGCTTCTCGCGCCGGCGCGCCGCAGCGGTGAAGACGCCGAACGGCCCGTCGGCGAGCACGCGCGTCCCCACCGGCAGCGACGCGAGCGACGCCGAGTGGTCGCCGAGCGCCTTGACGGTGATCCGCAGCGAGCGGCCGTCGGGCGCCTCGGAGAGCGAGAACGGGTGGGCCGTCCACCAGCGTCCGCGGGCGAGGAAGCGCCAGACGAAGAACTGGCCCGGCCGCGCGCGCAGCCCCTCGAGGCGGCGGCCCTCGATCCGGATCGAGACGACGCCCGGCCCCTCCTCCGTGACGGCGGCGACCCGCAGCGCGTGGCGGAAGTAGCCCGCGCCCGGCAGGAGGATGCGGAAGACGACGAGGACGGCGAGCGTCGCGATGTAGAGCGCGCGCCAGTAGTCGTCGGCCGTCGCGTTCAGGACGAACTCGTTCCCGGTCGGGATCTGATGGAACCAGGCGAGGGCGATCCCGGCGTAGGCGAGGAAGTGCACCGCGTACCACCACTCGTACGGCAGCTTGCGGCGAACGATCACGTACGAGGTGCCGACGACCGCGACGAGGAGCCCGGTGCCGACGGTCGCAGTGATCATCCCCGGGTAGATGCCGCCGCCGAGCATCGTCGAGATCTCCCTGCCGAGCGTGTAGTGGTCGAGCAGCGCGTACCCCCAGACGCTGAGGATCACGTGGGCGATCACGAGGTCGAACGTGGCGTGGCCGTTCCAGCGGTGCCAGACGGTCAGCCGGTCGAAGCCGACGAGCCGCTCCAGCGCCGGCAGCCGCGCGAGCAGCACGACCTGGATCAAGGCCGTGTACGCGCTGACGAGGCCGGTGATGCGGGCGAGGCTCGTCAGCAGGTCGCCGGTCGTCTTGACGTGCAGGTTGCCGCCGTGCACCCAGAGCCAGACGATCACGCCGGCGTTTCCGAGCACGATCGCCCAGACGATCGCGAGCCCGACCGCCCGCCGGAAGGCAAGACGTGCGGGCGCGACCGCGTCGCGCGGCATGCGATCGGCAAGCACGCCGGCCTCGGTCATGGGGAGATGACACCAGCGGTTCCTGAGGATCGGGTGAGATTCTCCTGGGATTTACGCCGGCTTTACGAGGCGCGGCGCGCGGTGCGGCGAACCGAGGTTCTTAGCGCCCTCTCACGTCAAGCGGCACACTTAGCGGTGCGATGCTCGTACTCGTCGTGGACGACGACCGTGCCGTGCGGGAGGCGCTCGAGCGCGCGCTCCAGCTCAACGGCTACGAAGTGGAGCTTGCCTCCGACGGCGACACCGCCCTGACGGCGGTCGAGACGCGCACCCCGGACGCGCTCGTGCTCGACGTGATGATGCCCGGCCTCGACGGCCTCGACGTCACCCGCAGGCTGCGCCGGGCGGGCAACCGCGTGCCGATCCTCCTCCTCACCGCGCGCGACGCGGTCGGCGACCGGGTCGAGGGCCTGGACGCGGGCGCCGACGACTACCTGCCGAAGCCGTACGACCTCGACGAGCTGCTCGCCCGCCTGCGCGCCCTGCTCCGCCGCGCGCTCCCGGAGGCGCCCGGCGAGCTGCTCCGCTTCGCCGACCTGACGCTCGACCTCGGCTCGATGGACGCGCGCCGCTCCGGCCGCCGCTTCGAGCTGACGACGACCGAGGCGCACCTGCTCGAGCTGTTCATGCGCAACCCGCGCCAGGTGCTGCCGCGCTCGCTCATCTACGAGCGCGTGTGGGGCTACGACTTCAGCCACTCCTCGAACGCGCTCGACGTCTACGTCGGCTACCTGCGCCGCAAGACCGAGGCCGAGGCCGAGCCGCGCCTCATCCACACCGTTCGCGGCACCGGCTACGTGCTGCGCGAGCCGTGACGCTCCGCACGCGCCTCACTCTCGTCGCCGCGGTGGTCGTGGCGGCGGTGGTCGCGTCCGCCTCGGTCATCACCTACTTCGTGATGCGAGGCCAGCTCTACCGCGAGGTCGACGGCTCGCTCGGCCCGGTCGCAGCGCGGCTCCAGAACGATCCCCAGGACGTGTTCCGCGGCTTCGGCCCGGGCACGAACGACTACGTCCAGCTCGTGGGCAAGACCGGCGCCGCCGTCCAGGGCGGGGCGGGGCTCCCGGTCGACGCCGCCGTCCGTGCGGTCGCGCTCGGGAAGTCGGACGGCTTCAACCGCGACGTGGTCGTCCAGGGCTTCCGCCTGCGGGAGATCGTCGTTCCGCTGCTCCCGCCGTTCTCCGGGGCGGTCATCGTGGCCCAGAACATCGACTCGCTCCACCACGACCTCGCGCGGCTGCGGTTCCTCCTCATCCTCGTCTCGCTCGGCGGCGTCGCGGTGGCGGCCCTCGCGGGCGCACTCGTCTCGCGCGCGACGCTCGCGCCGGTTCGCCGGCTCACCGCCGCCACCGAGCGGATCGCGAAGACCGGCGACCCGAACGAGCGCGTACCCGAGACGGGACGCGGCGAGCTCGCCCGCCTCGCGCGCTCGTTCAACACGATGCTCGGCGCCCTCGAGGCGTCGATCGAGACCCAGCGCCGGTTCGTCGCCGACGCCTCGCACGAGCTGCGCACGCCGCTGACGAGCCTGCAGACGAACATCGACGTGCTCCGCCGCGAATCGGAGCTCGACCCCGACCAGCGCCGCCGCCTGCTCGCCGACCTTCATCGCGAGTCGCAGGAGATGCGGTCGCTGATCGCGGGCCTGCTCGAGCTGGCGCGCGGCGACGACCCGCGGCTCGAGCGGCGGCCGCTCCAGTTCGACGCTCTCGTCGGCAACGCGGTCGAGCGGGCGCGGGCGCGTTTCCCGGCGATCGTCTGGACGGCGGAGCTGGAGCCGACGGTCGTGCACGGCGCCGCCGACCGGCTCGAGCGCGCGGTCTGGAACCTGCTCGAGAACGCCGGCAAGTGGAGCGGCGAAGGCTTCGCCGTCGAGGTGACGCTCGCGGGCAGCGAGCTGCTCGTCCGCGACCACGGGCCGGGGATCGCCCCCGAGGACCGGCCGCTCGTCTTCGATCGCTTCTACCGCTCGGCGGCGGCGCGCGCGATGCCGGGCTCGGGCCTCGGACTGTCGATCGTGCGCGAGGTCGCCGAGGCGCACGGCGGCACCGTGACCGCGGACGAGGCGCCGGAGGGCGGGGCGCTGATGCGCTTCACGCTGAACGGCGCGGCGCGGCCGAACGAAACGCTCACGGACTCTTAGCCGAGTTTCATCTCCGCGTGATCTTCTGTAGGGGCATCGACCCTCCCCTGGTCGAGCGGCCGCTCCGGCCGCACCCTCCCAGGCCCGGCGTCTTCCCGCCCCCTCGCGGCGAAGGCGCCGGGACTGCCTCCCCCCGACGGCGACACCGGCAGCGACACCCACGCGTCGACGCCCCCGCCCGGGCGGTTGCCGATCCCGGCCGAGCCGCCGTGCGCGCGGGCGATCGTCTCGACGATCGAAAGCCCGAGCCCCGCGCCGCCCGCCGACGATCCGTCGTGGCCACGCGCCTCGTCGGCACGGCTGAAGCGATCGAAGGCGCGCTCCGCGAACCCGTCCGGAAGCCCCGGCCCCTCGTCGCGAACGTGCAGCTCGACGGTTTCGCGCTGCTGCACGGCGCCGAGCACGACGGCGCCGGCGCCGTACGCGAGCGCGTTGTCGACGAGGTTCCCGAGCGCCTGCTCGATGCGCCCCGAGTCGGCGTCGACGACGACCGCGGACGGCTCGACGCGCAGGTCGCGACCGAGCGAGGAGGCGCGGGTCGCGAAGCGCGCCGCCACCGACGCCAGGACCTCCTCGGCCGGGACGTGCTCGCGGTGCAGCGGCAGCGGCGCGTGGTCGGCGCGGGCGATCAGCAGCAGGTCCTCGGCGAGCCGCGAGAGCCGCACGGTCTCCTCGGCGGCCGAGCGGAGCGCATCCGTCAGCTCCTCGTGGGTGCGCGGCCGCCGCAGCGCCAGCTCGAGCTCGGCGCGCAGGAGCGCGAGCGGCGTCCGCAGCTCGTGGCTCGCGTCGGCGACGAAGCGCCGCTCGTGCTGGAACGACTCCTGGAGCCGCACGAGCATGTCGTTGAGCGTGACCGCGAGCCGCGCCAGCTCGTCGCGCGACGGCGGAACGGGCAACAGGCCCGGCTCGGCAGCCGTGACCGCCTCGGCGCGCCGCCGCATCGCCTCGACGGGATGGAGCGCGCCGGCGGCGAGCAGGTAGCCGCCGACCGAGGCGGCGACGAGCGCGAGCGGCAGGATCAGGATCAGCTCGTGCCGGAGGTGGTCGAGCGACTCGGCCTGCGGCGAGAGCGGCCGTGCGACGGCGACGACGCCGGCCGAGGCGGGCAGGCCGAGCACGCGCCACTTGCCGCGCCGCCCGCTCACCGACTCCGTCCGCAGGAGATGGGCGCCGCTCGCCACCTGGGCCGCCTGTGCGGGCGTCAGCAGCGGTCCGATGCCCGACGTCTGCGAGACGACGATCTTCCCGTGCGCGTCGAGGAGCTGCGCAAGCGTCGTGCCGCCGGTGACGTCCTGGTCGACGAGGTTGGGCTCCCGGCCGGCGTGGTTCACCGCCTCGGCGCCGTTCGCGTGCAGCGCGAGGTCGACGCTGTTCATGAGCTCCGAGGCGACGCGCCGGTAGACGAAGAGGCCGACGAGCGAGAGCACGACGGCCATCGCGACGGCGAACGCGAGCGTCAGCCGCAGCCGGACGGGGAGGCGTCTCATGCGTTCGGCCGCAGCCGGTAGCCGACGCCGCGGACGGTCTCGATCGAGTCCCGGCCGAAGGGCCGGTCGACCTTCTCGCGCAGGTAGCGGACGTAGACGTCGATCACGTTCGAGCGGCTCTCGAAGGCCATGTCCCAGGCGCTGTCGAGCAGCTGCGTCCGGGTGAGGGCGACCCCGGGGCGGCGCATGAACAGCTCGAGCAGCGAGAACTCCTTGGCGGAGAGATCGAGCTCGGCGTCGCCGCGCCACGCGCGATGCCCGGCCGGGTCGAGCCGGAGATCGCCCACCTCGAGGACGGCCGGCCGCTCGAAGGGAGCGCGGCGGCGCAGCGCCCTCAGCCGCGCCAGCAGCTCCTCGAACGAGAAGGGCTTGACGAGATAGTCGTCGGCGCCGGAGTCGAGACCGGCGACCCGGTCGCCGATGTCGTCGCGGGCGGTCAGCATCAGCACCGGGCTCCAGACGCCGTCGTCGCGCAGCTTCTTGCAGACGTCGAAGCCGTCGAGCCCGGGCAGCATGACGTCGAGGACGATCGCGTCGTAGTCGACGGCCTGCGCCATCCAGAGCGCCTCCTCGCCGCGCCCGGCGAGGTCGGCGGCGTAGCCCTCCTCGCGCAGGCCGCGGGCGAGCAACTCGCCCAGCTTCTTTTCGTCCTCGACGACGAGCACGCGCATTCTCCCATTGTCGCTCGCGCAGCCTGAGAGCCGCATGAACCCGCTTCGCGGCGAGTGACGCGCCCGGTCTGCGCCGTCCGGACGAGGCGCGCGCTCTCATGCCGGCTTCATCGCGCGCAGCTGAAATGCCGCCGTGACGATCGCCGCCTCCAAGCAGCGCCCGCGCCTCGAGGCGCCCGCACCCGCACCGGCGGCGGAAGCGGGCGTCGACGGCAACGAGCGCCTGACCGCGGCGACTGCGGTCGCGCTCATCCTCCTGCTCGCCGCCGAGGGCGTGACGATCCTCTTCCTGCGCCCGCTCTTCTCGGTGCACGTCTTCGTCGGCATGCTGCTGATCCCGCCGGTCGCGCTGAAGCTCGGCAGCACCGGCTGGCGCTTCTACCGCTACTACAGCGGCAGCCGCGAGTACGTCCGCCGCGGGCCGCCGCTGCTACCGCTCCGGCTGCTGGCGCCGCTCGTCGTCGCCTCGACGATCGGCGTCTTCGCCACGGGGGTCGCGCTGCTCGTCGCCGGCCCGGCGGGCGGAATCGTGCTCGGCCTGCACAAGGCGAGCTTCGCGGTCTGGCTGGTGGCGACCGCGATCCACGTGCTCGCACACGTGAACAAGCTGCCGGCGCTCGTGCTCGCCGACTGGCGCGGCGTCCGCATGCCGAGGCAGCGCACGGTTCCGGGCGGCTTCAAACGGCAACTCCTGCTCGCGGGCTCCCTCGTCGCCGGCGCGATCCTCGCGATCGCCACCATCCGCTACGCCCAGCCCTGGCTGCACTGGATCGCCGTCAACCGCGGCGGCGACGGCTGAGCCCCGGGCTCGGCCGCGACTAGATGGTTGATGCCACGATCTCGCGCGTCCGGTTGCGCGCTCTGGCACCTCTGGGCCGCTTCGCCCCTTCTGCGGCCGACGGAGTCGGCCTCCACCGGGCCGGCGCTTCGCCTCGCCGCTCGCTCACCGCTGCCACCAGCAGCGGCAAGCGACCGTCGCGGCACCCCAGACGCACCAGCCCACGCCCCGGAACAGGCGATCGCGTGGCATCAACCATCTAGGGCCGAAGCAGATCCTGGAGCTCGGCCAGCCGGCGCTCGACGCTGCCGCACACGTCGTCGCAGAGCTGCCAGATGCTGCCGTCCACGACGCTGTAGTAGACGAAGTTCCCTTGCTTGCGCCGGCCGAGGATGCCGGCGGCGGCGAGCGCGCCGAGGTGCTTGGAGACGTTCTGCTGCGTCGTCCCCACGGCCGCAGCCAGGTCCTGCACGGTCGCCTCGCTGCTGCGAAGCCGGTCGAGCAGCTTCACGCGCATCGGCTCTCCGAGCAGCTTGAAGCGGCGTGCGATCAGCTCCGCCAGCTCGTCCGGGATCGGGTGCGGAAGCGCCATGAGCCACTGAGCGTACGCGACGCGGCGGGAGCGGGGAACGTCGCCGTCCCACTCCCGCTGCGCCGCCATGCCGTGCGTCAGGCGGGCGTCGGATGCGCCCGGTGATGCACCGTCACCTCGTGCTCGTGCCAGAGGCCGTAGCCGGCGAGCAGGACGAGCAGCGCGCCCGGCAGCACGAAGAACAGCGTGAAGAACCGGAAGTCCGGCAGGCTGTTCACCGCCCTGTAGTCGGCGACGTTGCCCTGCATCGTCGTCACGAGCGGCTGATACCAGGCGAGCCCGGCGGGCACCTGGGCGAAGATCTTCGTGTTCGACGCCATCAGGCCGGTCAGCTGCGAGAAGTCCGTCGACATCGTCGGCAGCGCGGCGAGCAGCGCGGACATGCTCGGGAACTGCTGGGCCATCATCGTCTGCACCTGCGCGGGGCTCATCTGCATCGCCTGCGCGAGCGTCGGGACGAGCTTCTGCCCGTCGGTGAGCATCCCCTGGAAGCCCTGCCCGTACTGCTGGAACTTCGCCACCGTCTGGTCGTTGAAGACCGGGGCGACCTTGCCGAGCGGCACGAAGACGTTGTTGTAGTAGTCGGCGGTCTTCTGGACGCTCGCCGCCTGCATCAGCGGGTTGAAGTCGTTCATCATCCGCTGGCCCGCCGCCGTCTTGCCCGGCATCCCCAGCGCGAACGGCGCGACGACGAGCACGAGCCCGATCGCCAACACCGGCCACAGCACCTTGCGAGTCATTGAGCTCCTCCTTGGTCGAAGCGAGCCTCGGCCGCTCCGCCCCCTCGACCGTCGGCGTCCGGCCCGATCCCGACAGCGGCCAACTACGTAACCGCGTAGTTGTCCGCACGAGGTCGGCGCCCGACTCCTGATGGGACGGCCTCCAGCGGCGACCAGGGTGGGAAAGGAAAGAGCACGCGCCTGCGAGGAGGACCGAAGATGCTGGGCGAGCACGAGATGGTGACCACGACCGGCCTGGGCGAGGACGCCGTCCGGCAGATCGTCAAGGAGGAGCTCGAGCGCGCGGCCAAGCGCGACCGGGCTGCCCACAGCGCGGCGATCATCGCCTCGAAGGGGACGCTCGACTGGGCGTACCCGCCGCTGATCCTCGCGACCACCGCGGCCGCGTCCGGGATGGACGCGTCGATCTTCTTCACCTTCTACGGGCTGAACATCGTCCACCGCGACTACGAGCGCAAGCTCAAGGTCTCGCCGATCGGCAACCCGGCGATGCCGATGCCCGTGCCGATGCCGAACTTCGTCACCGGTCTGCCGGGGATGGGGCCGATGGCGACGCAGATGATGAAGTCGATGTTCCGCAACAAGCACGTCGCGACCATCAAGGAGCTGCTCGAGTCCGCGCAGGACCTCGGCGTCAAGCTCGTCGCCTGCCAGATGACGATGGACGTCTTCGGCTACTCCCAGGACGACTTCATCGACGGCGTCGAGTTCGGCGGCGCGGCGGCCTTCCTGGCCGATGCGCGCAACGCCCACGTGACCCTGTTCGTGTAGGAGGAGAGATGGCTGCAACGACTGTCGATTCGGAGCTCGACGCGCGCGGACTGCTCTGCCCGATGCCGATCGTGAAGACGGCGAAGGCGATGAAGGAGCTGGCCCCCGGCGCCGTGCTGAAGCTGCTGGCGACCGACCGCGGCTCGATCACCGACGTCCCGGCCTGGGCCGAGACGACCGGCAACGAGCTCGTGGAGTGGCACGAGGAGGGCGACGCGCTCGTCTTCCTGATCCGCAAGGCCGCCGACTGAGAACGGAGGAGAGCACGATGGCCACCAACGGCACCCACGAGAAGCTCGTGATCATGGTCACGCACGGCCCCGAGGACCCCGAGCTCGCGACGATCCCGTTCGCGATGGCCGGCGCGGCCGTCGCGTCCGACGTCGAGGTCGTGATGGGCTTCCAGGGCGAGGGCTGCAAGCTCGTGCAGAAGGGCGTCGCCGAGACCGTGACCGCGCCGGAGTTCGCTCCGCTCGCGGGCCTGCTCGACTCGGTGCGCGAGTTCGGCGGGCAGCTGCTCGTCTGCGCGCCCTGCGTCAAGAGCCGCCACATGGAGGACGAGCTCGTCGAGGGCGCGGAGATCTGCGCCGCCGCGCGCTTCGTCTCCGAGATCACGTCCGCGACGAGCACGCTCGTCTACTAGCGCACAGAACACCAAGGAGGAGAACCGCATGACCACCCTGATTCCCGAGTCCGACCTCGCCGCGCTCACGGCCGACACGGTCGTCGACGCGCGCGGCGCGGCCTGCCCGGGCCCGCTGCTCGAGGCGAAGAAGGCCATGGGCACGATCGCCGTCGGCAACCTGCTCGAGCTCTGGTCGACCGACCCGCAGACCGGCACCGACGTGCAGGCCTGGTCGGCGAAGGTCGGGCACGAGTTCCTCGGCCACCTGAGCGCGGACGGCTACGACCGCGTCTTCGTGCGCAGAGCGAAGTAGTGACGGTCGCGAGCCCAACCGCTCCTGTCGGCACGCCGGGGTCGGAGGACGAGATCTTCGTCCCGAAGATCCTCGTGTTCTCGACGAACACGATCTCCGACCCCGGCATCGACCTCGCGGGCAGCTCGCACATGCACTACCCGCCGAGCGTGATGACGATCAGCCTGCCCTGCACGAGCGGGATCAAGCCGGGCTGGATCCTCCACGCGCTGCAGAGCGGCTTCGACGGCGTCTTCGTCGCCTCCGACGGCGACGAGTGCGCGTACCTCTCCGACTGCTCGTCGCGCTCGGCGCGCGTCGTCTCGGAGGCGCAGACGCTGATCCAGGAGGCGGGCTTCGACGCGAAGCGGCTGCGGATGGCGGCGATCTGCTCCGTCTGCGCGGCGCCGTTCACGAAGCACGTCCGCGACTTCTACGCGGCGCTGGAGCCGCTCGGACCGGCGGCGCCGTGAGCGGGACGAACGGCAACGCCAACGGCCACGGCGGCTACGACGTGCTCGTCGTCGGCTCGGGCATCGGCGGCATGGAGTCGGCGCTGAAGCTCGGCGCGATGGGCTACCGCGTGCTCGTCGTCGAGAAGGAGCCGTCGGTCGGCGGCAAGATGATCCTGCTCTCGAAGGTCTTCCCGACCCTCGACTGCGCGAGCTGCATCTCGACGCCGAAGATGGCGGCGACGACGCACCACCCGAACCTGACCGTCCTCACCGACGCGCAGATCGAGGGGATCGTCCGCGACGACGACGGCCGCTTCCGCGCGACGATCAAGCAGAGGCCGCGGTTCGTCGACACGAACCTCTGCACCGGCTGCCGCCAGTGCGAGACGGCGTGCACGGTCTCGGTTCCCGACCAGTTCAACGGCGACCTCGTCGCCCGCCACGCCGCGTACATCCCCTTCCCGCAGGCGGTGCCGCAGAAGGCGCTCGTCGAGCGCGCCGGCACCTCGCCCTGCTCGTACGCGTGCCCGGCCGGGATCAAGGCGCACGGCTACGTCTCGCTCGTCCGCAGCGGCGAGTACGAGAAGGCGTTCCAGCTCGTGCTCGAGACGACGCCGCTGATCGGCAGCCTCGGCCGGGCCTGCTACGCGCCCTGCGAGGGCGAGTGCACGCGCGGCGAGCTCGAGGGCGCGCTGCCGATCCGCCGGATCAAGCGCTTCGTCGCCGACACGCACTACGCGGCCGGCGACGGCCCCGGGCTCGAGCCGCCCGACGCGAACGGCAAGCGCGTGGCGATCGTCGGCTCCGGGCCGGCCGGCCTGACCGCGGCCTGGCAGCTGCGGCTGCGCGGCCACCAGGTGAAGATCTTCGAGGCGGCGCCCGTGCCGGGCGGTGCGCTCCGCCTCGCCATCCCGGGCTACCGGCTGCCGGCCGAGGTCGTCGAGCGCGACGTCGCAAACGTGACCGCGATCGGCGTCGAGCTCGAGACGAACCGGCGCGTCGAGGACCTCGCGTCGCTCAGAGACGACGGCTTCGACGCCGTGCTCCTCGCCACCGGCACGCCCGTCTCCGCCCGTCTCGGCGTCCCCGGCGAGGAGCTCGACGGCATCACCGGCGCGCTCGACTTCCTGCGGGCGGTCAAGCTCGACGAAGCGCCCGACCTCGCCGGCAAGACGGTCGCCGTGATCGGCGGCGGCAACGTCGCGATCGACGCGGCCCGCAGCGTGCGCCGGCTCGGCGCCGCGGCCGTCCACCAGATCAGCCTCGAGTCGCGGGCGGAGCTGCCCGCGCACGACTTCGAGGTCGCCGAAGCGCTCGCCGAGGGCGTCGAGCTGCACGACGCGTGGGGCATCCGCGGCTTCCGCGGCGAGCACGGCGTCGAGGCGGTAGAGCTGAAGCGCTGCACCGCCGTGTTCGACGCCGACGGCCGCTTCGCGCCGGCCTACGACGACGGCGAGACCGACGAGCTCGCCTGCGACGCGGTGATCGTCGCGATCGGAATGCGCCGCGAGCGCGCGGTCGAGGCCGACCCGGTCACCCTGCAGACCGCCGAGCCGTGGCTCTTCGCCGCCGGCGACGTCGTCTCGGGCCCGACGCTGATCACGACCGCCGTCGGCTCCGGGCGGCGCGCCGCCTTCATGATCGACCGCTTCCTGCGCGGCGAGAGCCTGACGGAGCTGCCGTTCGACGAGCGCCTGCCGGTCGTCGAGCACCCCGACGTCCTCGCCCGCCAGCGCAGCCACAGCTCCCGCGAGCCGCTCGTCACCGCCGCGCTCCTCGCCGGCGCGCCGAGCGACTTCGCCGAGCTCGAGCCGGCCCTGACCGAGGCCGAGGCGCGCGGCGCGACCGCCCGCTGCCTCGACTGCGGCGTCTGCTCGGAGTGCCACGAGTGCGTGAACGTCTGCCCGGCCGACGCGATCCGCCTCGACGCGCGCGAGCAGGAGCTCGAGGTCGAGATCGGCTCGGTGATCGTCTCGACCGGCTACACGCTCTTCCCCGCCGACGCGAAGCCCCAGTACGGGTACGGCCGCTTCCAGAACGTGATCACCGGCGTCCAGATGGAGCGCCTGCTCGCGCCGACGCGCCCGTACAACACGGTGCTGCGCCCGTCCGACGGGAGGGTGCCGGAGCGGATCGCCTACGTCATGTGCACCGGCTCGCGCGACGAGACGGTCGGCAACCCGCTCTGCTCGAAGTTCTGCTGCATGTACTCGATCAAGCAGAACCAGCTGATCATGGGCGCGCTGCCGCTCGCGGACGTCACCGTCCACTACATCGACATCCGCGCCTCGGGCAAGGGCTACGACGAGTTCTTCGAGCAGTCGAAGGCGATGGGCGCGCAGTTCGTGAAGGGCCGCGTCGCCTCGATCGCGGAGGCGGAGGAGGGCAACCTGATCCTCCGCTACGAGGACGTCGACCACGGCACGCTCGCCGAGGCGGAGTACGACCTCGTCGTGCTCGCGGTCGGCGTGCGGCCGAACCTCGAGACGAAGGCGCTCTTCTCCGACGAGACGCTCGAGCTCGACGCCTTCGAGTACGTCGACGAGCCGGACTCCGACGTGAACCCCGGCGCGACGAGCATCCCGGGCGTCTTCGTCGCGGGCGCCGCCTCGGGCGCGAAGGACATCCCCGAGTCGATCCTCCACGCGGGCGCCGCGGTCGCACAGGCGGCGGCCCATCTCGAGCGCGAGAAGGTGACGGCGTGAGCGAGCTGCCCGAGCGCCGGATCGGCGTCTACGTCTGCCACTGCGGCGGCAACATCTCCGACTACGTCGACGTCGAGCGCGTGGTCGCCGAGGTCGAGTCGGAGCCGGGCGTGAAGGTCGCGCGCCACACGATGTTCACGTGCTCCGACGCGACGCAGTCCGAGATCATCTCCGACATCGAGAACCAGGAGCTCGACGGCCTCGTCGTCGCCTCCTGCTCGCCGAAGCTGCACACGCTGACCTTCCAGGCCGCGGCGAGACGCGGCGGGCTCAATCCCTACCAGTACACCCAGGTGAACATCCGCGAGCAGTGCTCGTGGACGCACACCGACGACCACGAGGGAGCGACCGAGAAGGCGATCCGGCTCGTCCGCGCCGGGATCAACCGCACGCGGCTCACCTCCCCCCTCGAGCCGCTCGTCGTCGAGACCGCGCAGCGCGCCCTCGTGATCGGCGGCGGCGTCGCCGGCCTCCGCGCCGCGCTCGGGCTGGCGGAGATCGGGCTCGGCGTCTTCCTCGTCGAGCGCGAGGCCGAGCTCGGCGGCTGGGTCGGGCGCTTCGGCGCGATGTTCCCGAAGGACGCCGAGGGTCGCGCGATCGCTGCGCGCCTGATCGAGGCCGTGCGCTCTCGCCCGGACATCACCGTGCTGACGAACGCGGAGGTGGTCGGCAAGGCCGGCAGCTTCGGCAACTACAAGGCGTCGATCCGCGTCCAGGGCGACACCGGACACCCGGGCGCCGAGACGATCGAGGTCGAGGTCGGCTCGATCGTCGTCGCGACCGGCTTCGACGCGTACGAGCCCGAGGCGGGCGAGTTCGGCTACGGGATCGACGGCGTCGTCACGCTGCCCCGGTTCAAGGAGCTGCTCGACGGCGGCGAGGGCCCGCTCGAATGGAACGGCCGCCCGGTGCGCTCGATCGGCTACGTCTACTGCGTCGGCAGCCGCGGCGAGAAGCACGCGTACTGCTCTCGCTACTGCTGCCCGGCCGCGATCCACTCCTCGCTCCAGGTCGCCAAGCGCGACCCGGAGGTGAGCCAGTACCACCTCTACCGCGAGCTGCGCGCGTACGGCGAGCACGAGCTGGCGTTCACGGAGTCGCGCAAGCAGGGCTCGCTCTACCTCCGTTTCGCCGACGACGACCCGCCCGATGTGGCTTCCGATGCCGAGGGGCTGAAGGTCACCGTCCGCGACCTGCTGACGGCGGGCGAGGAGATCACGATCCCCGTCGACCTCCTCGTCCTCGTCACGGGCATGGCCCCCCGCGAGAACGCCGAGCTCGTGCAGACGCTGAAGCTGCCGATCGGCCGCGACGGCTTCTTCAACGAGATCCACCCGAAGCTGCGCCCGGTCGAGACGGTCGTCGACGGCGTTCTGATCGCGGGCGCCTGCCAGGGCCCGAAGACCTCAGGCGAGAGCGTCACCTCCGGGCTCGCGGCGGTCGCGCAGAGCGCGGCGATGCTGATGCTCGGCGAGGCCGAGCTCGACCCGCAGGTCGCGGTCGTCGACACGGCCGCGTGCACCGGCTGCGAAGACTGCGTCGCCTCCTGCCCGTTCGCCGCGATCGCGATGGACGGAAAGGTCGCCCATGTCGACGCCGCCGGCTGCAAGGGGTGCGGCGCCTGCGCGCCGGTCTGCCCGGAGGACGCGATCGACCTGCTCGGCTACACGGACGGCCAGATCCGCTCGATGATCGACGGCCTCGTGGGGGCGGCGGTATGAGGGACACGCGCGAGATCATCCGCGAGGAGCCGCTGCACCGCACCGCGATCCTCGACGCGCTCGCCGGCGAGCCGCACACGGTGCCGGAGATCGCGGCGGCGATCGGCGAGCCCGAGCGCGAGGTCATGTTCTGGGTGATGGGCATGCGCAAGTACGGCCGCCTCGCCGAGCTGCCAGAGGTGACGGCGGACGGCTACTACCGCTTCAAGGCGGCGGGCGGATGAGCGCCGTCGCCACCCGCGCGTTCTCGGCACGCGTCCGCGAGGCCGGGGCATTCGACGCCGAGGCCTGCATGAACTGCGGCGTCTGCACCGCCGCGTGCCCGCTCGGCATCGAGGTGCTGCCGCGCCGCCTCTTCCGCTACGTCGAGCTCGGGCTCGAGGAGCAGGTGCGGGCCGAGGCGGAGAGCGTCTACTCCTGCCTGCTGTGCCGGCTGTGCGAGGAGAGCTGCCCGGCCGGCGTCCACATCACCGAGAACGTGCGAACCCTGCGTCACCACCTGAACCGGTCGCTCTTCGGATTGGAGGTAGAGGGCTGATGGCTCTTCCGACCGGAGACGTGATCGGGATCCTGGCCGACAACCTGCGCCTGCGTGGTTCGGTGCTGCCCCTCTCCTCCAGGCGCGCGACGCGCTGGACGCGGGGCCTCGGCCTGACGCGCGGCGGCGAGACCGTCCTCTACACGGGTCAGATGTATCAGCTGATCCCGTACATCGAGGGACTCGTCCGGGCGGAGCAACGCCTGGGCGACTCGCCGCTCGCGCGCCTCACCGGGCTGGGCCGCCGGGCGAACCGGCTCGTGAACGTGTCGGCGTTGATGGCGCGGCCGTCGCGCGGCGAGCGCGCGGAGTTCGACCGCGTGCCGCGCGCCGTCGTCGAGCTGCTGCGGGACGCGGGCGTCGAGTTCGGCTGCCTCTACGAGGACGACCTCTACTCGGGCGCGCTCGCGCACGACCTGGGGCTGGACGAGCTGGTCGCCGCGCACGCGCGCCGGGTGTTCGACCTGTTCCGCAAGCACGGCGTCCGCACCGTGATCACGATCGACCCGCACACGACGAACATGCTGCGCAGCGTCTACCCGCAGCTCGTCGCCGGGTACGACCTCGAGGTTCTGAGCTATCTCGAGGTGCTCGCGGAACGCGACGGCGCGGCCGCGGCGCCGCTCTCGCGCGAGGTCGTCCTGCACGACTCGTGCGTGTTCGCGCGCTACGAGGGCGTGGTCGAGGAGCCGCGGAAGCTGCTCGCCGGTGCGGGGTTCAGCGTGCTCGAGCCGGAGCAAGCGGGCCGCCTGACCTGGTGCTGCGGCGGCCCGGCCGAGTCGCTCTATCCCGAGACCGCGCTCGCGCAGGCGCAACGGCGGGTCGCGCAGATCCGAGCCGTCCCCACCTCCGGCGGCCCGGTCGAGTGCGTGACGGCCTGTCCGCTCTGCCTCGTCAATCTCACGAAGGCCGCGGACGGCACGGTCGCCTTCCGCGACATCTCCGAGCTCCTGCTCGAGGCGCGCGACCGGGCTCTCGCCCCGGTCGGCTAGAGGCTTGATGTGAAATAGCCTGCGGCGCCGGCTGCCACCCCAGGCACCGCGCGAGACCGTCTCGTCGGCCTCGCGCAGGCCACCAGCCTGCGCTGCGACCGCCAATCCGCCCTCGCTTGGCCTGCAACGGCCCCAGCGGGCGTCTATTTCACATCAAGCCTCTAGGAGCGGAGCAGCGCGACCGCGTCGTCGAGCGTGTGGACGACGGCGCCGCCGCCGGCCTCGATGCAGCCGCGGACGAACAGGTTCGTCGCGTACTCGCCGCGCCGCTCGGCGCGCAGGTCGGTGAGGAGCCCCACGACGCTCTTCCGGGCGGGATCGCGCTGCTTGAGGCCGTGGAAGAGGCCGATCTCGCAGGCGGTGCCGTCGTCGATCGACGGCCCGTCGAGCACCGCGAGCATCGCTTCCGCCCACTCGACGCCGTCGGCGTCGACCGCGAAGATCGCGGCCGCGGTCGCCTCGGGCGTGGTCAGTCCCTGTTCGTGCGGGACGAAGACCTCGAACCCCTCGGCGCGCAGCCGCGCGGCGCACTCGTCGAGGAACGCGCGCTCGTAGGGCGTGAACAGGGCGCCTGCGAGGTAGATCCGCACCGGCCGAACCTAGCCGAATCCGGCTCCTCGGGTCATGTCCGGGAGTGGACCCCGAGCCGGCTTCCGATCAGACGCGCCGTAGGAGCGTCAGCGAGTACCCCTGCACCGGGACCGCCGCGCGCGCGCCGACCGCGTGCTCGGGCGCGCCCTCGCCGGTCGCCAGGTCGACACGCCAGTGCGACCCGAAGCGGCGCGTCGGCAGCGTGAACTCGACCGGCTCCGGGCGGCCGTTGAAGAGGAGCAGGAACGAGTCGTCCTCGATCGGCTCGCCGTGGGCGGTGCGCGCGCGGATCTCCTGGCCGTTCAGGAAGACGCCGAGCGTCCGCGTCTCGGCCGCGATCCAGTCGCGCTGGGTCATGCGGCGACCGTCCGTACGGAACCACCAGACGTCCGGCAGCCCCGAGCCTTGCGGCGACGAGCCGCTGAGGAAGGACGCCCGGCGGAACACCGGGTGCTCGCGCCGGAGCAGGATCAGCCGGCGCGCGAACGCGAGCAACTCGTCGTCGACGCCGGCCCAGTCGAACCACGAGAGCTCGTTGTCCTGACACCACGCGTTGTTGTTGCCGTGCTGCGTCCGGCCGAGCTCGTCGCCGCCGAGCAGCATCGGCACGCCCTGCGAGAGGAAGAGCGTCGCGAGCAGGTTCCGCTGCTGCCGCGCCCGCAGGGCGTTGATCGCGGGATCGTCGGTCGGCCCCTCCGCGCCGTGGTTCCAGGAGCGGTTGTCGTCGGTGCCGTCCTTCGACTCCTCGCCGTTCGCCTCGTTGTGCTTGGCGTTGTACGAGACGAGGTCGCGCAGCGTGAAGCCGTCGTGCGCGGTGACGAAGTTGATCGACGCGAACGGGTCGCGGCCGTTCGTCTGGTAGAGGTCGGCCGACCCGGTGAAGCGCTGCGCGAACTCGCCGACCGAGCCGTGCCCCCGCCAGTAGTCGCGCACGGCGTCGCGGAACTTGCCGTTCCACTCCGCCCAGAGCACGGGAAAGTTCCCGACCTGATAGCCGCCGGGCCCGACGTCCCACGGCTCGGCGATCAGCTTGACCTGCGAGATCACCGGGTCCTGGTGGATCGTGTCGAAGAACGTCGAGAGCCGGTCGACCTCGTAGAACTCGCGCGCGAGCGCCGCCGCGAGGTCGAAGCGGAAGCCGTCGACGTGGCACTCGAGCACGAAGTAGCGGAGCGAGTCCATGATCAGCCGCAGCACCGACGGCTGCGCCGGGTTGAGCGAGTTGCCGGTGCCGGTGAAGTCCATGTAGTGGCGCGGGTCGTCGGGCACGAGCCGGTAGTAGCTCCGGTTGTCGACGCCGCGGAACGAGAGCATCGGCCCGAGGTGGTTGCCCTCGGCGGTGTGGTTGTAGACGACGTCGAGGATCACCTCGATGCCGGCGCGGTGGAGCGCCTTGACCATCCCCTTGAACTCCCGCACCTGCTCGCCGTGCCGCCCCGTCGCCGCGTAGAGGGCATGCGGCGCGAGGTAGCCGATCGAGGAGTAGCCCCAGTAGTTCGTCAAGCCGCGCTCGTGCAGGAAGTCCTCGTCGGCGATGTGGTGGATCGGCAGCAGCTCGACGGCGGTCACGCCGATGTCCTTGAGGTAGGTGATCGCCGGCTCGGAGGCGAGCGCGGCGTACGTGCCCCGGAGGTCGTCGCGGATCTCGGGGTGCCGCTTCGTGAACCCCTTGACGTGCACCTCGTAGATGACCGTGTCGTCCCACGGCGTGTCCGGCGGCAGGTCGTCTTCCCACTCGAAGGCCGGGTCGATGACGACGCACTTGGGGATCGCCTCGGCGTCGTCCTCGTCGTCCGGCTCGAGGTCGGCGTCGGCGTCGGCGCTCGGCACGTACGGGAGCGTGTTGCCGTGCTCCCAGGCCACCGGCCCCTCGATCGCCTTCGCGTACGGGTCGATCAGGAGCTTGTGCGGGTTGAAGCGGTGCCCGGTCCGCGGGTCGTAGGGCCCGTGGACGCGGTAGCCGTAGCGCTGACCGGGCGCGAGCCCGGGCAGGTAGCCGTGCCACACGTGGGCCGTGCAGCCGGGCAGGTCGACGCGCGTCTCCGCGTCGTTGCCGTCGAACAGGCAGAGCTCGACGCGCTGGGCGCTCTCGGAGAAGAGCGCGAAGTTGACGCCGCTCCCGTCCCAGGTCGCGCCGAGCGGAAACGGCTTGCCGGGCCAGACGTCCATAGGCGCCCGAGCCTACCCGCAGGCGCGGCGCCCCTCGACCACCGAGTACCGGTCCGTTACCTGCTCGGTGCGGTTCCGGATCCTCGGTGTCAAGCGCGATCCCGGAGAAAGTCGTGGACTCGCGTCGAGGCGCCGGCGTCCGAACTGCGCGAGGCCGCCGCGCCCGACCTCTGCGGGCGCGGCCCCGACCGGCAGGCCCGCGCGCGTGCGCGAGCCGGCACGGCCGGCTCGCTTGCCGAGCGAGCGGAAAGCGAGAGCGGAACGTCCTGCGCGCGCAGCGCGCACGACGGACGCGAAGCGGGCGAGCGGAAAGCGAGAGCGGACGCGAAGCGGGCGAGCGGGAAGCTACCGGCCGGCGGCGTAGCCCTGCATGCCGCGCGGGTTGGCGGCCGACTTGAGGACGCCGTCCGGCTCGCGGGCGGCCGCGCTGACGCGGCCGAGCGTCCAGTCGCCGCTCGGCTCGACGTCGTGTCCGCGCGCCCGCAGGCCGGCGAGCGTCTGCTCGCCGGCGCGCTCCTCGACCGCGACGTGGCGCACCCGCGTCTCGCGCGGGTAGAAGCTCGACGGGAACGCCTCGGTGTGGTGGTTCGGCGCGTCGATCGCGGCCTGCAGGTCCATCCCGAAGTGGACGTGGCCGAGGAAGACGTGAAGCGTCCACTGGTCCTGCTGGTCGCCGCCGGGCGTGCCGAGCGCGACGTACGGCTCGCCGCCGCGGGAGGCGATGCTCGGCGAGAGCGTCGTCCGCGGCCGCTTGCCCGGCTCGAGCGAGTTCGGCAGTCCCTCCTCGAGCCAGAACATCTGCGCGCGCGTACCGAGGCAGAAGCCGAGCGAGGGGATCACCGGCGCACCCCAGAGCCAGCCGCCGCTCGGCGTCGCCGCGACCATGTTCCCGAAGCGGTCGACGACGTCGAGATGGACGGTGTCGCCACGCGTCGGCTCGCCCACGCCCGGTGCGAGCGGCACGTCGGCCACCACGTCGACCAGCCTCGGCTCGCGACCGTCCGGCGAGCCCGGCCTCAGCTCAGCGCTCGAGTCGCCGCCGACCAGCCGCCGGCGCTCGTCGGCGTACGCCTCGGAGAGCAGCGTCTCGAGCGGCACGTCGACGAACTCGGGGTCGCCGTACCAGGCCTCGCGGTCGGCGAAGGCGAGCTTCGCGCACTCGGTGATCGTGTGGACGTACTCGGCGCTCGCGTGACCCATCGCGGCTAGGTCGAAGCCCTCGAGCAGCCGCAGCTGCTGCAGGAAGACCGGTGCCTGGCTCCACGTGCCGGCCTTGAACACCTCGTAGCCGTGGTACCCGACCGACACCGGCTCCTCCCAGGTCGGGCGCCAGTCGCGCAGGTCGCCCTCGGCGAGCAGGCCGGCGTGGCGCTCGCCCGAGCTGTCGAGCCACTCCCGCTGCTGGAAGTCGACGATCGCCTCCGCGACGAAGCCGCGGTACCAGGCGTCGTCGGCCGCCTCGATCTGCGCGTCGCGGTCGCCCGACGCGGCCTCGGCCTCCTCGAGGATCCGCCGGAAGGTGGCAGCGAGCGCCGGGTTGCGGTGCAGGCGGCCGGGCTCGACGGCCGGCAGGTACACCGCGGCGGAGGTCGTCCAGTCGTCGCGGAAGAGCTGCTCGACGTTGCCAATCGCCCGCTGGATCGACTCGAGCATCGGGTAGCCGTCGTCGGCATAGCCGATCGCGAAGCGGAGCACGTCGCGGAGCCGCAGCGTCCCGTGCTCGCGCAGCATCGCCATCCAGCCGCCGAACGCCCCGGGAACGACCGCCGAGAGCGGGCCGGTGCCGGGGACGAGCGCGAGGCCGAGCTCGTCGCGGTAGCGCCCGATCGTCGCGGCCCGCGGAGCCGGGCCCTGCGCGCAGAGGACGAGCGGCCGCTCGCGGCCGGCCGGCCAGAGCAGCGCCGGCAGGTCGCCGCCCGGCCCGTTCAGGTGCGGCTCGACGACCTGCAGCGTCAGCCCGGTCGCGACCGCAGCGTCGAACGCGTTGCCGCCATGCTCGAGCACGGCCATGCCGGCCGCCGAGGCGAGCCAGTGCGTCGAGGCGACCATGCCGAACGTTCCGCGCAGCTCAGGACGGGTCGTGAAGCTCATTCGTCCACCCTATCGAGGCTGGTCGCGGCGATCCGCGGTGCCGGGCGGCCCGGGCCGACGAGATGGCAGGCGACCTCGTGGCCCGGCGCGAACTCGGTCAGCTGCGGCTCGAGCTCGTCGGACTCGGGCGCGGAGAGGTCGTGCAGCGGGCAGCGGGTGTGGAACCGGCAACCCGACGGCGGCGACACGGGGCTGGGGATGTCGCCCTCGAGCACGACCCGCTGCCGCTGGCGCTGCGCAACCGGGTCGGGGACGACCGCCGCCGAGAGCAGCGCCTGCGTGTACGGGTGCTGCGGGTTGCGAAAGAGCTCCTGCCAGGTCGCGGTCTCCACGACACGACCGAGGTACATCACCGCCACCCGGTCGCAGAGGAACTCGACCGTCGCGAGGTCGTGTGTGATGAAGAGGCACGAGAAGCCCATGTCGCGCTGCAGGTCGCGGAGCAGGTTGAGGATCGCCGCCTGCACCGAGACGTCGAGCGCCGAGACGGGCTCGTCGGCGATCAGCACGCTCGGCTCGAGGATCAGCGAGCGCGCGAGCCCGACCCGCTGGCGCTGCCCGCCCGAGAGCTCGTGCGGGTAGCGGAAGCGGAGCTCCGGCCGCAGGCCGACCCGGTCGAAGATCTCGAGCACGCGCTGCTCCCGCTCGCGCCCGGCGGCGAGCTTGTGCATCCGGAGCGGCTCACCGACGATCTCGCCGACCGTCATGCGCGGGTTGAGCGAGGAGTACGGGTCCTGGAAGACCATGTGCAGCGAGCGGCGCAACGGCCGCAGCTGCCGGCGCGAGAGATGCGTGATGTCGCGGCCCTGGAGCCGGATCGAGCCCGCGGTCGGCTCGGTCAGGCGGACGATGCAGTTCGCGACCGTCGACTTGCCGCTCCCGGACTCGCCGACGAGCCCGAGCATCTCGCCCGCCCCGAGCGTGAAGGAGACGCCGTCGACGGCGTGCACGGTCGCGCCGCCGCCGGTGAGGCGGCCGCCGACCGTGAAGTGCTTGACGAGCCCATCGACCTCGAGCACCGGCGCGGCGACCGTCTCGCTCACACCTCCGCCTCCGCGCCGGGGTGGAAGCACGCGACCGCGTGCTCGGGGCGGACCGGGTGAGGCTCCGGAAGCTGGAGGCAGACCTCGTCGGCGCGGGGGCAGCGGTCTGCGAACGGGCAGGACGACGGCGCCTCGACGAGCGACGGCACCCGCCCCGGGATCTCCCGCAGGCGCGCGAGCCGGGTCTCGGCCGGTTGCGGGATCGCCCCGAGCAGGCCGATCGTGTACGGGTGCTGCGGGTGCGCGAACAGCTCGTGCACCGGCGCCTCCTCGGCCTTGCGTCCCGCGTACATGACGATCACGCGGTCGGCGATGTCGGCGACGACGCCGAGGTTGTGGGTGATCAGGACGATCGCGGTGCCGAGCCGCTCCCGCACCTCCCGCATCAGGTCGAGGATCCCCGCCTGGATCGTCACGTCGAGCGCGGTCGTCGGCTCGTCCGCGATCAGGATCTCGGGGTCGCACGCGAGCGCCATCGCGATCATCACGCGCTGGCGCATCCCGCCCGAAAGCTGGTGCGGGTACTCGTCGACGCGGCGCTCGGGCGCGGGGATGCGGACGAGCTCGAGCAGCTCGATCGTCCGGGCGCGCGCGGCCGAGCGCGAGAGCCCGAGGTGGCGGTGCAGCACCTCGCCGACCTGGCGACCGACCGTGAACACCGGGTTGAGCGAGGTCATCGGCTCCTGGAAGACGTAGGAGATCCGCCGGCCGCGCACCTGCCGCAGCCGCCGCGCCGGCAGCCCGAGCAGGTCGACGCCGTCGAAGACGACGCTGCCGCTCACGGCCGCCGTCTCCGGGAGCAGGCGGAGCAGCGACATGCAGGTGACGCTCTTGCCGCAGCCCGACTCGCCGACGATCCCCAGCACCTCGCCGGCCTCGAGCTCGAACGACAGGTGGTCGACCGCGTGCACGTTGCCCTCGTCCGTCTCGAAGCGCACCGAGAGCTCGGACACCTCGAGCAGCGGTGTGGCCATCAGCGCCTCGTCCGCGGGTCGAGGACGTCGCGGAGACCGTCGCCGAGCACGTTGAACGCGAGCGCCGCGAGCACGATCGCGATCCCCGGGTAGACGGCGAGCCTCGGCGCCTGCGTCAGGTACGACTGCGCGTCCTGGAGCATCACGCCCCACGACGGCGTCGGCGGCTGCACGCCGAGCCCGAGGAAGGAGAGCACCGCCTCGCCGACGATCGCCTGCGGGATCGTGACCGTCGCCTGGACGAGCAGCGTGCTCGTCATGTTCGGGAGGATGTGCCGGAAGATGATCGTCGCGTCGTTCGCGCCGTTGACGACCGCGGCGGGAACGTAGTCCTCCTCGCGCAGCGCGAACGTCTCGCCGCGGGCGATCCGGATGAAGGCGGGGACCGAGCCGATCCCGAGCGCGAGCGTCGCGTTCATCAGCGAGGGGCCGAGGATCGCGGCGAGACCGACGGCGAGGATCAGGAACGGGAACGCGAGCAGGACGTCGGTGACCCGGGCGACGACCGTGTCGACCCAGCCGCGGTAGTAGCCGGCGACCATCCCGATCGGCACCGCGATGAGCATCGCGAGCACGGTCGAGAAGAACCCGACCTGCATCGAGGCGCGGGCGCTCCAGACGAGCCGCGAGAGCTCGTCGCGCCCGAGCTCGTCCGTGCCGAGCAGGTGCTTCGCCGATGGCTGGGAGAGCAGCGCGTTGAAGTCGGTCGCGCCGTAGCCGTCGGGCGCGATCCACGGCGCGAAGGCCGCGAGCACGACGAAGAAGACGACGACGACGAGCCCCGCGACCGCCATCGGCCGGCGCAGGAAGCGCTTGCGGAGCAGGCGCAGACGCCGGCGGCGCGGGGTGACGACCGGCTCGACGACCGCGCTCACGTGACGCGGATCCGCGGGTTGAGGAGCGAGTAGACGACGTCGACGAGCAGGTTCGCGACGACGTAGCCGGCGGCGACGACGAGCACGACGCCCTGGATCAGCGTGTAGTCGCGCTGGTTGACGGCGAGGATCGTCAGCTGCCCGAAGCCGGGGAGCGCGAAGATCGTCTCGGTGACGACGGCGCCGGAGATCAGCCCGCCGAGCTGGAGCCCCATCACCGTCGTCACCGTGATCAGGCTGTTGCGGAGCGCGTGGCGGGCGACCACCGACCACTCGCTCAGCCCCTTCGCGCGCGCCGTCCGCACGTAGTCGGCGTCGAGCGAGGTGAGCATCGAGGAGCGCATCTGGCGCATCAGCACCGCCGAGAAGCCGGAGCCGAGCACGATCGCGGGCATCAGCATGTGCTCGAGGTTGGCGAGCGGTTGGTGCATCGACACGTAGCCGCTCGCCGGTAGCCAGTGCAGGTCGACGGCGAACCAGACGATCGCGAGCAGCCCGAGCCAGAAGTGCGGAACGGACAGCCCGACGAGCGCGACGGCGGTGGCCGCGTAGTCGCTGGGCTTGCCGCGCCGGACGGCGGCGATCACCCCCGCCGGGATCCCCACGAGCGTCGCGAAGAGCATGCTGAGGAGCGTCAGCTCGAGGGTGATCGGGAGCCGCTGGACGATCGTGCGCGCGACCGGCAGCTCGCGCTGGTCGGTGCCGAGGTCGCCCTGCAGCGCGAGCCAGATCCAGTGCACGTACTGGACGGGCAGCGGCCGGTCGAGCATGTACTTGTGCCTGACCGCCGCCAGCACCGCCGGATCGCGGTTCTCGGCGCCGAGCGCGATCGCCGGATCACCGGGGATCGCGCGGACGCCGAGGAAGACGAGCATGCTCGCCGCCACGAGGACGACGAGGGCGGCTCCCGCTTTCCGGATGAGGAAGCCGCCCATCGCCGTGTGGTTCTACTTCGTGTAACCCGCGAATGCCACCCGGATCAGGGTGTCCGGATACATCTTCAGACCCGCGACCTGCTTCGAGTAGGCCGCGCGCCCGACCTGGTGGTAGAGGTAGATCAGCGGCCGGTCGGCTTGCATGATCTTGATCGCCGCCGTGTAGTCGGCCTTCCGCTTCGCGATGTCGGTCTGGGCGCGAGCGTCGTTCAGCAGCTGGTCGACCTTCGGATTCGAGTAGCCGCTCTCGTTCAGCGTGCCCGGCGTGGCGACGAACCCGTAGATGTTGCCGTCCGGGTCGACGCGGCCCGACCAACCGATCTGGAACGCGTCGAACTTGCCCGCGTCCGCGTTCGAGAGCGAGGTGACGAAGTCGGTCGACTGGATGTTGACCTTGATCCCCACCGCCGCCTCCTCCGCCTGGAGGAACTGCGCCTGGCGGAGCCCCACGGTGGCGGTCGGCACCATCAGGTTCACGGTCGGGTTCGAGATCCCCGAGGCGGCGACGAGCGCCTTCGCCTGGGTCGGGTCGTACGGCGTGCACTTGATGGTCTTGTCGAACCACGCGCTCGACGGCGAGATCGCGGTGCAGCCCGGCAGCACCGTGCCGCCGAACACGACCTTGTTCATGGCCTTCCGGTCGATCGCCATCTCGAACGCCTCGCGCAGCTTCGCGCTCTTCGCGAGATCGGTGTTGACGGTCGAGTACGGCTTGCCGATGCCGCTCTGGTTGCCGAGGTTGATCTCCATGCCCTGGTAGCCGAGCCCCGCCACGCTCCGGACACGGAGCGACGCGTCGGCCAGGATCCCGGGCAGCTGCGTCGGGTCGACGCCGTCGAGGGCCTGGAGGTCGCCGGCCTTGAGCGCGGCGGCCGCGGCCGCGGCGTCGTTCTCGACCTTGAAGACGATCTTCGCCAGATGGACGTTCTGCTTGTCGTAGTAGTACGGCGACTTGACGACCGTGATGCTGTCGCCGGCGACGCGGTTCTGGTACATGAACGGCCCGACGCAGACCGGGGCGGTCGCGAAGCTCGCGCCGAGCTTCGCGAGCTGCTTCGGCGACATGATCATCCCGGCGCGGTCGGTGAGCTGCGCCAGCAGCGGCGAGTACGGCGTCTTCAGGTGGATGACGACCCTGTACTTGCCCGACGTGCTGACCGACGCGATCGGGGCGATCTCGCTCGCGCGCACCGAGCCCTTGAGCGTCAGGTCGCGCATCAGCGTCGTCTTGACAGCCGCGGCGTTGAACGGCGTGCCGTCGTTGAACTTGATCCCCGTGCGCAGCGGGATCGTCATCGTCAGGTTGTCCTTCGACATGGTCGGCAGCGCCGAGGCGAGCTGCGGGACGATGTTCGTCTTCGAATCGAGGTCGTAGAGCTTCTCGCAGAACGTGAGGAAGACCTCGCGTCCGGAGTACGTGCGGGCGAGCGTCGGGTCGAGCGCGTCCGGCTCGCCCTGCGTGAGGCCGACGGTGAGCGTCCCGCCGCTCTTGAACTGCGGCGGCTTCGCCTTCGTCGCGCCGACTGCCGCGCCGCTCAGGGCGAGCGTCGCGAGCGCCGCTCCCACGACGACGACGGCTCGGATGCGGATGATGCGGTTCATCGCACACGTCCTTCCAGGAGGGTTCGGGGCTCGGAGGGGCACAGGAAGGCGGTACTCTAAACTTGTATCCACTATGTAGTCAACTGGATACAGAACAGATATGGTCGGCTCCCGATGAGGTCAAGTGCCATCGCGCTCAGTGGACGTCTGCGGCTGTCCACGCTCCGGCTCGACCCGCAGTTCGTGGCGATCGGGCTCGGCGGCGGGCTGATCGGCGGACTGCTCGGCGTCGGCGGAGGGATCGTGATGGTGCCGCTGCTCGTGCTCTGGGCGCGGCGCGGGCAACGCGACGCGCACGCCATCTCCCTCGGCGCGATCATCCCGCTCAGCATCGCCGGGATCGCCACCTTCGGCGCCGCCGGCCAGGTGCGCGTGCTGCCCGCGATCGCGCTTGCGATCGGCGCTGTCGCCGGAGCTGGCATCGGGGCGCGCCTGCTCTCGCGGATCGACGAGCGGCTGCTGAAGAGCGTCTTCGGGATCTTCCTCGTCGCCGTCGCCGTGCTGATGGCGGTGCGGCGATGAGCGGCATCGACCTCTACGTCGCGCTCGCCGCCTTCGGGGTCGTCACGGGCGTCAGCTCGGGCCTGCTGGGCGTCGGCGGCGGGACGCTGATGGTGCCGTTCCTCACGCTCGCAGCCGGGCTCACGCAGCAGGCGGCAGAGGCGACCTCGCTGCTCGTCGTGCTGCCGACCGCGATCGCGGGCAGCCTCGCCCTGCGCCGGCGCGGCGTCGGCGATCTCGGCCTCGCGCTCCGCCTGGGTCTCGCCGGCTCGATCGGCAGCGTCCTCGGCGCCCTGCTCGCCCTCGCGCTGCCGGCGTCGGCGCTCCGCATCGTGTTCGCCGCGTTCCTCGGCGTGGTCGGGCTGCGCATGGCACGCGACGGTCTCAGGAGCAAGACTCTTCCGGGATGACGCAGTCGGCTGACGAACGCCGGGCGCTCGTCGACCAGCTCGCGGCCGAGCTCCACGCCCGCGTGCTGAACGGCGAGCTGCCCTCCGGGGCGCGCCTCCGCCAGGAGGCGCTCGCGGTCGAGTTCGGCGTGAGCCGCACCCCGATCCGCGAGGCCCTCCGCAAGCTGCAGGCGAGCGGGCTCGTCGAGCTCCAGCCGAACCGGGGCGCGTTCGTGCGCGGCGTCTCGCCGCGGGAGATCCGCGACGCGTACGAGGTGCGGGCGACGCTTGAGGGTCTCGCAGCCGAGCTCGCGACCGTCCACATGCGCCACGACCAGCTGGCCCGGCTCCGGGAGGCGCAGGAGCTGTTCCGGCAGGCGCTCGCGCGGACGGTCGAGCTGCGGCGCAACGACACCGGCGACGCGGGCAAGATCGAGAGCGTCCGCTGGGGACGCGCGAACGACCAGTTCCACCAGGTGATCCAGGAGGCGGCAGGCAACGACGTGCTCGTCGCGACGCTCACCCGGCTGCACCGGAGCTTCCCGCGCGACCTCAGCCGGCTCGTGATCGGCGAGAGCACGAAGCTGCTCGAGGACAACGTGGCCGAGCACGACGCGATCCGCGACGCGATCGAGCGCGGCGACGCGAGCGCCGCACGCAAGCGGATGGTCAGGCACGTCCTCCGCTCGGGCAATCTCGTGATCCGCCGCTTCGAGCAGCGCATCGCCGTCGCGACCGACGGCCGCTGAGCCGCCCTACTCGGGAACGAGCCAGACCGCGCCGAGCGGCGGCAGGGTCAGCTGCGCGGAGAACGGCTGGTCGTGCCAGGGCACGGGCTCGGCCTCGACGCCGCCGAGGTTGCCGACGCCGCTGCCGCCGTAATGGCTCGAGTCGGTGTTGACCGCCTCGCGCCAGCGGCAGCGGAGCGGCACGCCGACGCGGTACTCGTAGCGCGGCACCGGCGAGAGGTTGAGGACGCAGACGAGCGGGCGCTCCCCCGACGCGTCGAGCCGCGCGAAGGCGACGATGTTCGCGGCCGCGTCGTTCGCCTCGAGCCAGCGGAAGCCCGAGGGGTCGAAGTCGACCTCCCAGAGCGCCGCCGTCTCGCGGTAGAGCCGGTTCAGGTCGCGGACGAGCGCCTGGATGCCGGCGTGCTCGGCGTACTCGAGCAGGTTCCAGTGCAGCGACCCCTCGGCGTCCCACTCCTCCCACTCGCCGAGCTCGCCGCCCATGAAGAGGAGCTTCTTGCCGGGGTGCGCCCACATGTACCCGTAGAGCGAGCGCAGGTTCGCGAACTTCTGCCAGCGATCGCCCGGCATCTTGTCGAGCAGCGACCGCTTGCCGTGGACGACCTCGTCGTGCGAGAGCGGCAGCACGAAGTTCTCGCTGAACGCGTACATCATCGAGAACGTCAGCGTGTGGTGGTGGTGACGCCGGTAGACGGGGTCCTGCTGGAAGTACAGGAGCGTGTCGTGCATCCAGCCCATGTTCCACTTGAAGCCGAAGCCGAGCCCGCCGAGGTAGGTCGGCCGCGACACGCCCGGCCAGGCCGTCGACTCCTCGGCAGCCGAGACGACCCCCGGCTCGCGCGCGTACAGCGCCTCGTTCAGCTCCTTGAGGAACGACACCGCCTCGAGGTCCTCGCGGCCGCCGTACGCGTTCGGCACCCACTCGCCCGCCTTGCGCGAGTAATCGAGGTAGAGCATCGAGGCGACGGCGTCGACCCGGATCCCGTCGGCGTGATGCTCCTCGAGCCAGTAGAGCGCGTTCGCGAGCAGGAAGTTCCGCACCTCGCTGCGGCCGAGGTTGAAGACGAGCGTGCCCCAGTCGGGATGCGCGCCGCGGCGCGGGTCGGCGTGCTCGTAGAGGTGGGTGCCGTCGAAGCTCGCGAGCGCCCAGTCGTCGCGCGGGAAGTGCGCCGGCACCCAGTCGAGGATGACGCCGATGCCGCGCTCGTGCATCCGGTCGACGAGGTAGCGGAAGTCGTCGGGCGTGCCGAAGCGCGCGGTCGGCGCGTAGTAGCCGGTCACCTGGTAGCCCCACGAGCCGGAGAACGGATGCTCCATCACCGGCAGCAGCTCGACATGGGTGAAGCCGAGATCGGAGACGTAGTCGCCGAGCTCGTCGGCGAGCTCGCGATAGGTGAGCGGGCGGTCGCCCTCGCGCGGGTTCCGCCGCCAGGAGCCGAGATGCACCTCGTAGATCGACATCGGCTCGCGCAGCGGGTCGCCCTCGTCGCGCGCGTCGAGCCACGCCGCGTCGGCCCACTCGTGCGTCGAGGCGAAGACGACCGATGCGTTCGCCGGCGGCACCTCGGTGCGGAACGCGAGCGGGTCGCTCTTCAGCCGCAGCCGCCCCTCCTGCGTCCGGATCTCGAACCGGTAGGTCGCCCCGTCGGCGACGTCCGGCACGAAGAGCTCCCAGATCCCCGACGAGCCGAGCGAGCGCATCGGGTGGAGCCGGCCGTCCCAGGCGTTGAAGTCGCCGACGACCGCGACCGCGCGCGCGTTCGGCGCCCAGACCGCGAAGGCGGTGCCGACGACGCCGTCGATCTCGCGGACGTGGGCGCCGAGCCGCTCGTAGAGCTGCTCGTGCCGGCCCTCCATCGCGAGGTGGAGGTCGAGCTCGCCGAGCGTCGGCAGGAACGAGTACGGGTCGCGCAGCGTGAACGTGTTGCCGTCGGCGTAGGAGACCTCGAGCTCGTAGGCGAGCGGCAGGGTCTCCTGCGGCAGGAGCGCCTCCCAGAGCCCGCCCGGGTCCTTCAGCTCGGCCTCGATCGCCGGCTTCGCGCCGCCGGCGCGCTGGACGCGAACCGCCTGCGCCTCCGGACGGTAGGCGCGGACGACGACGCCGGCGTCGGTCTCGTGCGCACCGAGGATCCCGTGCGGGTTGGCGCCCAGCTCGATCATGCGAGCGGCTCCCTCACGAAGCCGCGGGCGCGGTCACCTCGATCAACCGCTGGATTCCGGCGACCGGGATGCCGACCCAGTCGGGCCGATTGTCCAGCTCGTAGCGGAGCTCGTAGACGGCCTTCTCGAGCTCGAAGACGGCGAGCAGGCGCTCGAGCGCGCCCTGTCCCGACGGGAGCAGGATCGGGTCGACGGCCGCGAGGTACCCCTCGAGGAACCGCTCGCGGGCGCGCTCCTCCCAGTCGTCGGGGATGTCGAAGCCGTGGACGATCCTCGCGGCGGTGGCGGCGTAGGCGAAGGAGCGGAGCATCCCGGCGACGTCACGGAGCGGCGAGCGCTTGCGGCGACGCTCGACGAGCGGCCGCGCGGGCTCGCCCTCGAAGTCGAGGATCACCCAGTCGCTGCCCGACCAGAGCGTCTGGCCGAGGTGGTAGTCGCCGTGCGCGCGGATCACCCGGCCCGTGGTGCCGGCGCTCGCGAGCAGGCGCAGCTGCTCGCGGACCTCCTCGCCGCGCCCGTAGATCGGAGCGAGGCGCTCGTCGTCCTCGGGCAGCGAGACGAATACGCGCGCGATCTCCTCGTCGACGGTCGCGGTCAGCAGCCCGAGCGACTCGACGCTCGGCTCCTCCGGAGCGAAGTTCGGGTCGTTCAGGTCCGACCCGAGCACGCTGTGCATCTGCCCGGTCACCTCGCCGAGCCGGTGCAGCCGTCCGAGGAAGCTGTCGGGGGCGCGGCCGAGCTCCTGCAGCGCCAGCGCCCAGCCGTCCTGCCCGTCGGCGACGAACTCCTGCAGGATCCCGAGGGTCGCGGACAGCGAGCCGCCCGTGTACGAGTACCAGCCGCCGAGCGCCGGGATCTGGCGGAAGCGGTGGTCGGTGAGGAATTGCAGCATCTCGAGCTCCGGGTTCGTTCCGGGCTCGACGCGGCGGAAGACCTTCAGGATCAGCTTCTCGCCGAAGACGATCGACGTGTTCGACTGCTCGCTGCCGACGAGCCGCACGTCGCCCGGCTCGCCGTCGAGCCCGGCGAAGCCGTCGACCCGCTCGAACTCGGCGACGCCCTGCTCGCCGTGCAGCACGCGGCTCCCGCGCATCGCGAGCGCCAGCTCCCGCGCGAGCTCGGGGTTCTCCGCGAGCCCGTCGAGGCTCGGCTCGCCGCCCGAGCTCGTGTAGAGGAGCTGGTAGAAGTCGTGCGCGCCGGTCTCGTAGCGCAGCTGCACGAGCGCGAGCGCGAGCTGCGGCTCGTCGCCGCGGAGCGTCACCGCGTCGAGCAGCTGCGACTCGGAGACGGCACGGGTCTTCGCGCCGTACCAGCGCTGCTGCGTGACGTAATCGATGAGTGCGCTCTCGTCGAACGTGCTCATTCCCCCTCTCTGAGCTGGAACCAGAAGAATCCCCGCGGGGCGAGCGTGAGGAGGTACGGCAGCTCCCCGATCCGCGGGAAGGCCGTCTGGCCCAGCATCTCGACAGGGACCATACCCTCGTGAGCCCGCAGGTCGAACTGCACAGCCTGCGCCGAGCGCGCGACGTTGTGCACGCAGAGCACGACGTCGTCCTGCCAGCGGCGGATGTGGGCGAAGATCCGCGGGTTCTCGGAGCGGAGCGGCTCGTAGCTGCCGAGTCCGAACACCGGATGCTCCTTGCGCAGCGCGATGAAGCGCTGCAGCCAGCGCAGCACCGAGGTCGGTGTCCGCAGCTGCGCCTCGACGTTGACGGCCTGGAAGCCGTAGACCGGATCCATCAGCGGCTGCAGGTAGAGCTGGGCCCAGTCGGCGCGAGAGAAGCCGGCGTTGCGGTCGCCCGACCAGTGCATCGGCGTGCGGACGCCGTCGCGGTCGCCGATGTAGACGTTGTCGCCCATGCCGATCTCGTCCCCGTAGTAGAGCACCGGTGAACCCGGGAGCGAGAAGAGGATCGCGTGCAGCAGCTCGGTCTCGTCGCGGCCGCCGTCGAGCAGCGGCGCGAGCCGGCGGCGGATGCCGACGTTCAGCTTCATCCGCGGATCCTTCGCGTACTCCTCGTACATGTAGTCGCGTTCCTCGTCGGTGACCATCTCGAGCGTCAGCTCGTCGTGGTTGCGGAGGAAGAGACCCCACTGGCAGTTGTCGGGGATGCCGGGCGTGCGCTCGAGGATCTCGTAGATCGGCGTCGCGTCCTCGCGCCGCACGGCCATGAACATGCGCGGCATGACGGGGAAGTGGAACGCCATGTGGCACTCGTCGCCGTCGCCGAAGTACTCGACGACGTCCTCCGGCCACTGGTTCGCCTCGGCGAGCAGCACGCGGTCGGGGTAGCGCGCGTCCACCTCGGCCCGCACCCGCTTCAGGTAGGCGTGCGACTCGGGCAGGTTCTCGCCGTTCGTGCCCTCGCGCTCGTAGAGGTAGGGGACCGCGTCGAGCCGGAAGCCGTCGAGCCCGAGGTCGAGCCAGAAGCGCAGGACCTCGAGCATCGCCTCCTGCACCGCGGGGTTGTCGAAGTTGAGGTCGGGCTGGTGACTGAAGAAACGGTGCCAGTAGTACTGGCCGCGCGTCTGGTCGAACGTCCAGTTCGAGGGCTCGGTGTCGACGAAGATGACCCGCGCATCCTGGTAGCGCTCGTCGGTGTCCGACCAGACGTACCAGTCGCCGCGCGGCCCCGTCGGGTCGTCGCGCGACTCCTGGAACCACGGGTGGTCGGACGAGGTGTGGTTCATGACGAGGTCGGCGAGCACGCGCATGCCGCGCTGGTGCGCCTGCTCGACGAACTCCCGGAAGTCCTCGACCGTCCCGTAGTCGGGATGGATGCGGTAGAAGTCGGCGATGTCGTAGCCGCCGTCCCGGAGCGGCGACTCGTACATCGGCAGCAGCCAGAGGCAGTCGACGCCGAGCCACTCGAGGTAGTCGAGCTTCTCGATCAGCCCGCGGAAGTCGCCCGCGCCGTCGTCGTTGCCGTCGAAGAAGCCGCGAATGTGGATCTCGTAGAAGACGGCCCGCTTGAACCACAGCGGGTCACGCTCGAACCATTGCTCGCTCACCCGGTCTCAGCCCCCGATCCGCAGTAGGTGACTCTTGCCCGGCGGAAGCTTCACGTAATTCCGGCCGATGTGCCACGTCCACGTGCCGTCGCCGAGCAGGTCTGCGACCGGGTACGCGGGCGGCAGACCCGTGCCGGCCGGCAGGATGCAGACCCCCTCCTGCGTCGCCGCCGGGTCGAGGTTGACGACCGTGACGACCGCGTTCTCGCCCGCCCGCTTGAGGAACGCGAACAGCTGCTCGTTCTCCGTCTCGAGGAAGCTGACGTCGTCGAGCCGCTGCAGGGCCGGGTTCGCGCGCCGCGCCTCGTTCAGCTTCCGCACGAGCGGCAGGAGCGGCCCGTCGAGCGCCCGGCGCTTGGCCTCGTACTTCTCCGAGTCGAGGTACTCCTCGGAGCCCTCGCGCACGGGCACGTTCTCGCAGTGCTCGTAGCCGGAGTAGATGCCGTACGACGGCGAGAGCGCCGCCGCGAGCACGAGCCGCGCCTCGAACGCCGGCCGGCCGCCGCGCTGGAGGTACTCGTGGAGGATGTCCGGCGTGTTCGCGAAGAAGTTCGGCCGGTAGGTCTCGCGCCAGTCGAGGAGCTGGCCGACGAGCTCGAGCAGCTCCCAGCGGGTGTTCTTCCACGTGAAGTACGTGTAGCTCTGGGAGAAGCCCGCCTTCCCGAGCGTCGTCATCATCGCGGGCCGCGTGAACGCCTCGGCGAGGAAGATCGTCTCGGGCGCTCGCCTTCGCACCTCGCCGATCAGCCACTCCCAGAACGGCGCCGGCTTCGTGTGCGGGTTGTCGACGCGGAAGACGGTGACCCCCGCGTCCACCCAGTGGAGGACGACGTCGAGGAGCGCCTGCCAGAGCCCGCGCCAGTCCTCGCAGTCGAAGTTGACGTTGTAGATGTCCTGGTAGCGCTTGGGCGGGTTCTCCGCGTACTTGAGCGTCCCGTCGGGGCGGCGGTTGAACCACTCCGGGTGCGCCTTCAGCCACGGGTGGTCCGGGGAGCACTGGATCGCGAAGTCGAGCGCGATCTCGATCCCGTGCGAGCGCGCCTCGGCGACGAGCCGGCGGAAGTCGCGCTCCGTGCCGAGTCCGGGATCGATCGCGTCGTGGCCGCCGAGCTCGGACCCGATCGCCCACGGGCTGCCCGGATCGTTCGGCCCGGCGACGAGCGCGTTGTTGCGGCCCTTGCGGTTCGTGTGCCCGATCGGGTGGATCGGCGGCAGGTAGACGACGTCGAAGCCGAGCTCGGCGAGCCGCGGCAGCTGGGCGCGCACGCCGTCGAAGCCGCCCCACGAGCGCGGGAAGAGCTCGTACCAGGCGCCGAAGCGGGCGAGCTCGCGGTCGACGTCGACGCCGAAGGTCGCCGAGAGCACCTTCTCGGAGCGGTCGCCGGCCGGCGCGGCGAGCGCCTCCTCGGCCGTGACCTCGCGGCCGAACAGGACCACCGCCTCGGAGAGCTCGCCGGCGAGGTCGTCCTGGCCCGCGTCCACCTTGCGTGCCAGCTCCTCCTGGAACGAGGCGATGCGATCGACCCAGGCCTCGACCCGAAAGCACCAGAGTCCCGGCCGGTCGACCTCGAAGGAGCCCTGCCACCAGTCGTTGCCGCTCGGCGCGAGCGGCGCCTCCAACCAGCGCGACGAGCCGGGCTGCCTGTAGCGGACGGCTGCGCCGAGGGTCTCGTGCCCGTCGCGGAAGATGCGCGCGGTCACGTCGACCGGCTCGCCCGCGATGCGCTTGACCGGGTAGGCGCCGCAGTCGACCTGCGGAGTGACCTGCCGGACCTGGATCCTCGGCGGCGGGCCGTTCGTCTTCGGCAGCGGCACGTGTTCGTCCTTCCTCGTCGGGAGGCCGGCTAACCGCGCGCGGGCGCCGAGGGCTTTAGTCTGGCCGCCGTGGAGCTCGCGCGCTCGTCCGGGATCCTGCTACATCCGACCTCGTTGCCGTCGGGGAGACTCGACCGCGAGGCCTACCGCTTCGTCGACTGGCTGGCCGCGGCCGGTCAGTCGTGGTGGCAGATGCTGCCGCTCGGGCCGGCCGACGAGGTCGGCTCGCCGTACCGCTCGCCGTCGGCGTTCGCCGCCTCGACCGCCCTGCTCGCGAAACCGGACGCGCGCGTGACGGCGGCCGAGATCGAGGCGTTCGTCGCCCGCCATCCGTACTGGATCGGCACGTGGGCGCGCCACGCGGGCGAGGACGCGATCGCCGGCCAGGTGCGGTTCGAGCGGGAGTGGGACGCGCTGCGCTCCTACGCGCGCGAGCGCGGCGTGCGGCTGATCGGCGACGTCCCGATCTACGTCTCGGACACCGGCGCCGACGTCGCGGGCTGGCCGGAGCTCTTCGCGCACGGCGAGGTGGCGGGCGCGCCGCCCGACACGTTGAGCGCCGACGGCCAGCACTGGGGGAACCCCCTCTACGACTGGCCCGCGCACCGCGCGACCGGCTACCGCTGGTGGATCGAGCGCTTCCGCCGCACGCTCGAGCTCGTCGACGTCTCACGCGTCGACCACTTCCGAGGCTTCGTCTCCTACTGGGCGATCCCGGAGCGCCACAAGACGGCGAGGCACGGGCACTGGCGGCGCGGTCCCGGCGCCGAGCTGTTCCGCGCGGTCGAGCGCGCGCTCGGCCACATCCCGGTGATCGCCGAGGACCTCGGCGTGATCACGCCGGCCGTGTACCGGGTCCGCGACGAGCTCGGCCTGCCGGGGATGGTCGTCCTGCAGTGGGCGTTCGAGAACCCGGCGAGCCTGCACGCCCCGGCGAATCATCGCGAGAACCAGGTCGTCTACACCTCGACCCACGACACCGACACCGCGGCCGGCTGGTTCGAGAGCCTCCGCCCGCGGCAGCGGGCGACAACCGGCCTCGATCCCGCCGAGCCGCACTGGGGCCTGATCGAGCTGGCGCTCTCCTCGCGGGCGCGGCTCGCGATCGTCCCGGCGCAGGATGTGCTCGGCCTCGGCAGCGAGGCCCGGATGAACCGCCCCGGCGAGACCTACGGCAACTGGAGCTGGCGCCTGGAGCCCGGACAGCTCACGCGCGCGCTCGCGCGACGCATCCGCGAGCGTGTGCAGGCGAACCAGCGCCTGCCGGGCTGACCGTCCGAGCGTCTACTGGGCGCGATAGCCCATGCGGAAGCCGCCCCAGTGGCGGCCGCGCACGAAGATCGGCGCCGAGACGTCCTTCATCAGGACGAAGGTGCCACCCATGTCGCGCCGGTAGGTCTGGAGCAGGAACGGCTCGGTGTTGCGGCCGCAGGCGAGGCCGGTGCGGTCGTCGAAGATCCGGCGGTTGCGGCAGTTGGCCGCGTTCCAGACCGGGTCGGAGCCCTGCGGCTTCGAGAACTTGAGGTTGTGCGTCGGCAGGTAGCCGTTGCGGTCGACGGCGGCGCCGAAGGCGACGCGCTCGTCGAGGTCGAGCAGCGGCTCCTGGATCGGCGGCAGGACGCGGTCGGTGAACGCGACGTAGCGGGTCGTCACCTGCGCCGGATTGCTGCCGGGAACGGGCGCGTAGTCCGTGTCCCAGAGCTCGGCCTCGCCGATCTCCCCGCGCTCGAGCGCCTCCTCGAAGAGGGCGGAGACCTGCGCGGCGGTGTCGACCACGGCGCGGACGAAGAGCGTGTCGACGGTCTCGGCGCCGCTGCGCGCTGTCGTCTGGATCAGGCGCTCGGCCCCGCCGAGCAGCCGGTTGACCTGGTCGCGCGCCTCCTCGAGGCTCGCGCCCGACTCGGCGACGCCGTCGGTGAGATCGACGAGCGCGTCGCGGAAGCCGGCGACCTGGGCGTCGGTCGCCTCCGCCGCCGTCGCGATCTGCTCGGCCTGGCCGCCGACGTTCTCCATCGCGTTGCTCACCTGCTCGATCAGCCCGGCGATCGAGCGGGTCTGCTCGCCGGCGCTCTCGGCGCCCGCACGTGAGGTGCGGCTCTGCTCGACGAGGGCGGTGACGCGGTTTGCGAGCTTCGCGAGCGTCTCGTCCACCTCGGCGGCGGAGGCGATCGTGCGGTCGGAGAGCTTCCGGACCTCCTCGGCGATCACCGCGAAGCCGGGGCTCTCCGAGCGGGCGGCCTCGATGCGGGCGTTGAGCGCGAGCAGGTGCGTCTGCTTCGCGATGTCGTCGATCGCCGCCGCGAGCCCGCGGATCCCGTCGAGCTCGTCGGAGAGCGAGCCGAGGCTGTCCGCGGTCGCCTCGACCGCGTCGACGAGCGCGCCGATCTCGGCGATCGATCCGTCGACGCGGGCGCGCGACGCCTCGACCTCCTCGCAGGCGGTCTTCGCGGTGGCGCCCACCTCGCCGGCGCTCTCCGCCACGAGATGGTTGTTGCGGAGGATCTCGTCCGCGGACGCGGAGAGCTCCTCGAAGGTGGCGGCCTGGTCGGTGACGCGGCCCGCGACGAGGTCGACGTTCGCGGCGACGTCGACGAGATCGACGCCGAGGGCGCCGGCCTCGCGGGCGACCTCCGCCAGAACCTCGTGCCGCTGCTCGCGCTCCTGCACGCCGGCCTCGGCGTCGAGGTCGAGCTCCGGCTCCCTGTCGCGGTCGTCCCGCGGTGGGCGCCGGCGGCGGTGAAGCGCAGGCGCGTGCATAGGTCGGGTGATCGGCGGCTCGACGGCCGAGTTGAGCGGCGCCCCGTGGATCGCGGTGACCGGGGCGCCGCCGGCTCTCGGCTCGTGCGGAGGGTGAGTGCGACGCTACGCGGCCCTGCCGGCGCCGGGGGAAGACGACTGGTGACGGTGCGGCGACGGTCCCGAGGCCGGCCGGGGGCGCGGTGAACGACGTGTGACGATCCGGTGTCGACCGAGTTGCCGGCCCGCGTGGATCTATCGTGGCCTCGATGCAGACGCATAGCGAGCACGAGCGCAAGCTCGATGCGCCCGACGGCTTCCGGCTGCCGGCGCTCGGGGGCGAGCCGCTCGAGTCGCGCCTGTTCACCTCCGTCTACTACGACGTGCCGGGCGGCTCGCTCGCGGACGCCGGGATCACGCTCCGCCGCCGCACCGAGCACGGCCGCAGCGTGTGGCAGCTCAAGCTGCCGGCGGCGGACGCGCGGCTCGAGCTGGAGGTTCCCGGCGGCCCGGGTCGCGTGCCCGAGGAGCTGGCTCGCCTGCTCACCGCGCATCTCCGTCACGGCCCGCTCGCGCCGGTCGCCGAGCTGCGGACGCGGCGCCGCGGCGAGCTCGTCGCGCGCAGGGGCACGACGGCCGAGGTGACGATCGACGAGGTCGCCGTCATGGACTCGCACCGCGTCGCAGGCACGTTCGTCGAGGTCGAGATCGAGCTCCGCGCCGGCAACCCGAAGCGCCTCGACGCGATCGCCCGCGAGCTCGCAGAGGCGGGCGCGCGCCGCAGCGCCGGCCTGCCGAAGCTCTTCCGCGCGCTCGGCCGGGACGCCGCCGCCGCTCCCGCCCCGGGCACCCCGTTCGAGGCGCTCCGCGGGCTGCTCCGCCGGCAGCTGCGCGAGATCCACGCGTACGACCCCGGCACGAGGCTCGGCGAGGACCCGGAGAGCCTCCACGACATGCGCGTCGCCGTCCGCCGCTCGCGCGCGCTCCTGCGCGCCGGCCGCGAGCTCGTCGCAACCGACACCGCGGAGCTGGACGGCCGGCTGCAGGAGCTCGGCGCCGCGCTCGGCGCCGTGCGCGACCTCGACGTCCTGCTCGAACGGCTGCGCAGCGACGCGGCGGGGCTCGACGCCCTCGACGGCAAGGCCGCCCAGACGCTCCTACGAAGCCTCGAGCGCGAGCGGAAGCGCGACCGGCGCGCGCTCCTGCGGCGGCTCGAGTCGCCCGCCTACCTCGCGCTGCTCGACGATTTCGGCCGCGCGATCGAGGAGCTCGCGCCGAGCGGCGCGGAGGTCTCGCTCGACGAGCTCGCGACCCGCGCGCTCGCGAAGGCGCGCCGCGCCGTCCGCGCGCTCGAGGCCGACCCTGCAGACGACGAGCTGCATGCGCTCCGCAAGCTCGGCAAGCGGGCGCGGTACGCCGCCGAGCTGGCGGGGAAGGAGCAGGTCGTGCGCCGCGCCAAGCAGCTCCAGGACGTCCTCGGCGACCACCAGGACGCGGTCGTCGCCGAGGAGCGGCTGCGCGCGCTCGCCGCCGCGATGCCGCCGGCGCAGGCGCTCGCGGCGGGACGGCTGATCGAGCGCGAGCGCGAGCGCAAGCGCGAGGCGCGCGCAGCCTGGAAGCAGGCGTGGCGGAAGCTGAGCCGCGCGCGATGACGGTCGTGCGCGCAGCCGGCGGCCTCGTCCTCCGCGACGGGCACGTCCTGCTCGTGCACCGTCCCGTCTACGACGACTGGACGTTTCCGAAGGGCAAGGCCGGCGGCGGCGAGTCCGACGAGGACTGCGCGCTGCGCGAGGTGCGCGAGGAGACGGGGCTCGCGTGCGAGCTCCGGCGCGAGCTGCCGGCGACCGAGTACGTCGACGGCCGGGGCCGGCCGAAGCGGGTGCGCTGGTGGCTGATGCGGCCGCTCGGCGAGGGCGCTTTCCGGCCGAGCCGCGAGGTGGACGAGATCCGCTGGGTCGAGCCGCCGGAGGCCGCCGCGCTGCTCAGCTACGAGCGCGACGTGCCGCTGCTCGAGGAGCTGCCGTGAGCGCGATCGTCCTCCGGCATGCCTCGGCAGGCGACCGCGACGCGTGGGCCGGCGACGACCGCCTGCGGCCGCTCGACGGCAAGGGCCGCCGCCAGGCGCGCAAGCTCGCGGAGCAGCTCTCGCGGCTCGGTGCGCGCCGCGTCGTCTCGAGCCCGTACCTGCGCTGCCTGCAGACGGTCGCCCCGCTCGCGGAGACGCTCGGCGTCGAGATCGAGCGGGACGAAAGGCTCGCCGAGGGACGCGGCGACGCGGCGCGGCCGCTGCTGGCGGAGGACGGCGTCGTCGCGTGCACCCACGGCGACGTCGCCGCCGCGCTGGCGGGCGCCTGGCTGAAGAAGGGCGCCGCCGCGGTCGTCGCCGAAGGCCGCGTCGTCGCCATGATCCGCCCGCCGACCCGGAAGCGCGAGTAACGCGCTCCGATGGCTACCGCTTCTCGCCGCAGGCGTTCGTTCCGTGGGACGAGCAAGGAGAGCTTGCGGATCGTTCCGGGTGCGCGCCGGCCCGCCCGCGGAGGGCAGACCGCGCTCTGCCCGTAGCGTCAGCCTACGCGCGTCACGCGTCACGAAGAAGGGGGCCCACGGGGGAGACATGGTTTCCCCCGTGCAGCGAGCGAGCGGAGCGTCGCCGCCGTCAGGCGGCGAGCGCAGCGAGCGACGCGAGTACGGCGCCCTCGCGGATGCCGCCGTCGCAGACGTGGAGCGGCACACCGAGCCGGCGCTGCACCTCGGCGAGCAGGACGAGCCCGCCGGGCAGGATCGGGGCGCGGGAGCGGTCGACGCCGTAGCGGCGGGCGATCGCGCGCGGAGACTTCGCCGTGACGAGGCGCAGCGCCTCGGCCAGCTCGCCGGCGCCGAGCGCCGGACCGACGAGCCGTCGCGCGGCACGGGCGCTGCCGCCGACGGCGAGTGCTGCGTCGGCCGCGGGCGGGACGACGTCGGCGAACGCGGCGGCCACCTCGGCGCGGGCGTCGGCGATCTCGTCGCGCGTGATCCGCTCGCCCGTGACGACGCGGGTGGTGAGCCGCACCGAGCCGAGCGCGACCGAGCGCACCCAGCCGGGCGGGGCAGACGGAGCTCCGACCGCGATCTCGGTCGAGGCGCCGCCGACGTCGCAGACGGCGACGCGTCCGGGGAGCGCGACGCCGGCGGTGGCGACGGCGCCCGCATAGGCGAGCCGTCCCTCCTCCTCGGCAGAGAGCACACGCACGGTGACGCCGGCGGCGCGCGTGAGCGCGGCGACGAGCTCGTCGGCGTTGCCGCTCTGCCGGCCCGGCGCGGTCAGGAAGACGTCGAGGGAGCGAACGCCCGCGCCGCGTGCGGTGTCGGACATCCTCCGCACGGCCTTCGCGGCGGCGGCGACGTGCACCGCCGAGACGGCGCCGAAGCGCTCGATCTCCTCGCCGAGCCCGAGCCGCACCTTGTCCTTGTCCACCGGCACGATCGCGCCCCGCTCGACGTCGGCGACGAGCAGGCGGATCGTGTTCGACCCGACATCGAGGACTCCGACCCGCATCTAGTGCTCCGTCCGGTGAGCGGAAGCTGCGGGTGCGACCGGGTACGCAGCGGCACGCTGCGCGATCGCGGGCCGGACGCGGACATGGGGTACTGGACGGGGCACTCGATTCCATCCTAGGTCCCCCGCCGGAGGGCCAAACCTCGCGGCCCGTGACCGAGCGGAGACGATCCGGCGAACGCGCTCGCGCGGCGTCAGCGCGAGCGGGCGAGCGACACCCGCCGCCGGGCCCGCCGCATGAGGGTCGCCTGTGCGGATCGCGGCCGCTCGTCCTTCTTCGGCCGGACGCGATGCCAGACGCCGTTCGGGTCGAGATGCCACGATGCGGTCGTGTCGGCGAGGAGGGCGTCGATCGTCGACGCGAGCTCCGCCTGCAGGCCCGGATCCTCGACGGGCGTCACGACCTCGACGCGATGGTCGAGGTTGCGCGGCATCAGGTCGGCGCTGCCGAGCCAGTACGTGCTCCGGTCGCCCGCCTCGAACAGGAAGAGCCGGCTGTGCTCGAGGAAGCGCCCGAGGACGCTGCGCACGTTGATCCGCTCGCTCAACCCGGGCACGCCCGGCCGGAGCGAGCAGACGCCGCGCACGAGCAGGTCGATCCTCGCGCCGGCCAGCGACGCCGCGTACAGCTCCTCGATCACCTCGGTGTGCGTCAGCCCGTTGACCTTGATCCGGATCCGCGCCTTCTTGCCCTCCGCCGCCGCCTTCGCGACCTCGCGGATCTCGTCGAGGAGCCGCGCCTTGAGCGTGAACGGCGCCACGAGGAGCTTGCGGAAGCGCGCCGGGCGTCCGAATCCGGTCAGGTAGTTGAAGAGGTCGGCGACGTCGGAGACGATCTCCTCGTCCGCGGTGAAGAGCCCGAAGTCCTCGTAGGAGCGCGCGGTGACGTTGTTGTAGTTGCCGGTGCCGAGGTGGACGTAGCGGCGCAGCGTCCCGCCCTCGCGGCGGACGACCAGCGTCGCCTTCGCGTGGATCTTCATCGACGGGAAGCCGTAGACGACGTGCACTCCCGCCTGCTCGAGCGCGCGCGACCACTCGATGTTCCGGCGCTCGTCGCCGCGCGCCTTGATCTCGACGAGGCAGACGCTCTGCTTGCCGCGCTCGGCCGCCTCGATCAGCGCCGGCACGAGCGGCGTGTCGTCGCTCGTGCGGTACACGGTCGACTTGATCGCGATCACGTTCGGGTCGGACGCGCTCCGGTCGAGGAAGGCCTCGAAGCTCGAGGCGAACGAGTCGTACGGGTGATGGACGAAGAGGTCGCCGCCACGGATCGCGGCGAACTGCTCCGACGCGGTCTCGATCGACCCGAACGGCGGCCGCGCGAGCGGCGTCCAGGGGTCGTTCTTCAGGTCGGGCCGGGCGAGCTTCGCCAGCTCGCCGATGTCGGCGAGGTCGATCATCCCGTCGAGCGGGTAGACGAAGTCGTCGGAGACGTGCAGCCCCTGCTGCAGCCGCTCGCGCAGCTCCGGCGACATCGACTTCGAGACCTCGAGCCGCGTCACCTCGCCGAAGCGGGCGCGCCGCAGCTCCAGCTCGACCGCCTCGAGCAGGTCGTCCGCCTCGTCCGAGACCTCGAGGTCGGCGTCGCGGGTGACCCGGAAGAGCGAGCGCTCGAGGATCTCCATGCCGGGGAAGAGGCTCGGCAGGTACCGGATCAGCACCTGCTCGAGCGGCACGAGGCGTCCGGCTCCGCCGACGGCGAGGAAGCGCGGCAGGCCCTCCGGCACCTTGACGCGCGCGAACCGCGCCTCGCCGGTCAACGGGTCGGAGACGAAGAGCGCGAGGCTGACCGAGAGCGCCGAGATGTACGGGAACGGCTGCCCGGGGCCGACGGCGAGCGGCGTCAGGACCGGGAAGATCTCGCGATCGAACCGCTCGTCGAGCTCGGCCAGCTCTGCGGCGCTGAGGTCGTCCAGCTGCGTGACGGCGATCCGCTCCGCCGCGAGCGCGGGCGAGAGCTCCTTCTCCCAGACGCGCCCTTGCTCGGTGTAGAGCTGCAGGACGCGGCGGCGTGCGTCGGCGAGGGTCTGCTGCGGCGTGCGACCGTCGGGCGAGCGGACGGTGACGCCGGCGGCCGCCTGGCCGATCAGGCCCGCGATCCGGACCATGAAGAACTCGTCGAGCATCTGCGAGAACGTGGCGAGGAAGAAGACCCGCTCGAGCAGCGGCAGCTCCGGGTCGCGCGCGAGGTCGAGGAGGCGCGCGTCGTAGTCGAGGAACGACAGCTCCCGGTTGATCAGGCGGTCGCCGGCACCGGCCGACCGCTTCTTCGTGCGCGCGGCCACGAGGTCGAGCCTAGTCCTCGCCGGGCCGGGCCGTGGTTACGGTCCGGTTACGAGACCGCGAAGTAGATCGCGGCGGCCGAGCCGGCGAGCGCGCAGTAGATCGCGAACGGCGTCAGCGTCCGCGTCTCGAAGTAGCGCATCAGGAAGCGAATCGCGAGATACGCGGTCACGGCGGCGCAGAGGGCGCCGACGAGCGCCTGACCGCGAACGCCGTTCCCCTGCGCGCCGGCGAGCTCCGGAATCTTGAGCAGCCCCGCAGCGCCGATGATCGGCGTCGCGAGCAGGAACGCGAACCGCGCGGCGTCCTTGTTCGAGAGCCCCACCAGCAGGCCGCCCCCCATCGTCGCGCCCGAGCGCGAGAAGCCCGGGATCAGCGCCAGCGCCTGGGCCGCGCCGACGTAGACCGACTCGCGCCAGCTCACCTGGCGGGCGATCCGCTCGTCGTCGTCGTCGGCCGTCTCGGGTGCGCGCCGCCGCAGCAGCTCGGCGCCGTAGAGCAGCACGCCGTTCAGCGCCAGGAAGATCGCCGCCGACTGCGCCGACGCGAAGAGCGAGCGCAGCGGGTGCTCGAGCGTCAGCCCGAGGATCCCGGCCGGGATCGTGCCGACGACGAGCAGCCAGCCGAGCCTCGCGTCGGTGTCGTCGGGCGCGATCTCACGGTCGCGCAGCGAGCGGCCGAGCCCGGCGAGGATCCGCGCCCAGTCGCGCCAGAAGAAGCCGAGCAGCACGAGGGCAGTCGCGAGGTGCGTCGCGACGAGGAAGCTCAGGAAGTACGGGTCGCCCTGGTGGATGTTCCAGCCGACGAGCTTCGGAAGGATGACGCTGTGCCCGAGGCTCGAGACCGGAAAGAGCTCCGAGACTCCCTGGAGCAGACCGAGCATCGCCCCCTGGAAGTAGCTGATCGGGGCCATCTCAGCCCGCGGTCGAGCGCTTCGGGCCGCTGTTGAACCAGGCGAACGCGAAGCAGGCGAGGCCGACGAGGAACGCGGCGATCCCGTGCTTCGCGTGGTGGTGGCTCGAGCCCGCCGCGTGGCCGGGGAAGAACGACGGCAGCGAGCCCGCCGGCTCGACCCAGTAGATCGCCGCGATCACGATCAGGACGATCCCGAGGATGACGGCGAGGACGGCGAGCAGCCGGCGGTTCTGCACGCGCGCAGGCTACTGCGTCGAGGGGTGGGATGCATCGGTGAACTCGCGAAACTCGGCGGTCAGCAGATAGGCGGTCTGCTCGCCGATGTCGACCGCACGGTCGCCGATCCGCTCGATCGTGCGGGCGACCACGACCATCCGCAGGCCCCACTCGCGGTGCGCGGGGTCGCCCATCACGTCGACGAGCCGCTCGACGAAGCGGCGGTTCGCCCGGTCGATCAGCTCGTCGAGCTCGACGAGGCTCTCGGCGCCGGGAAGGTCGCGGCGGGAGAACGAGTCGAGCGCGACCCGCAACATCTCCTCGGCACGCTCGCCCATCTCGACGAGCACCTCGGCGAGCGCCGGGTCGGGCTCGACGTCGGAGACGAGCTGCGAGAGCTTCGCGATCGTCACGCAGCCGTCGGCGCTGCGCTCGAGCAGCAGGTTGACGTGCAGCATCGCCAGCAGCAGGCGGAGGTCGCGTGCGACCGGCGTCTGCAGCGCCAGAAGCGCCTGAATCGAGCTCTCGATGCCGATGAAGAGCCGGTCGATCTCGTCGTCGAAGGCGATCACCTCGCTCGCGAGCTCGACGTCGCGATCCTCGAGCGCACGCGTCGCGCCGCGAATCGCGCTCAGGACCCGCTGGCCCTCTTCCTGGAGCTCGGCCTCGATCTGGCCGAGCTGCTCGTCCATCGACATGCGGAGGAGGGTACTAGAGGCAGCGTTCGGAGCCACAGCGCCCGTCACCTCTTTGTCACCACCCTGCAACAGCGGTGTTGCCCACCGCGGTCGGGCGCCGCCGTACGTTGGCCCCGAACCCCGAAGGAGGAGAAACCACAATGCCGAAGTCCGGCAGTTTCATCCGCACCACGCTCGCCCTCGGTCTTGCCGGCCTTGTCGCGGCGATCGCCGTCAGCGCCGCAGCCGCCGCCCCGGCGAGGAAGACGGCCACCACCATCTCCGGCGCCGGCAGCACCTTCGTCGCGCCGCTGATCGCCCAGTGGATCCCGGCCGTCGGCTCCGCGTACGGCTACAACCTGCAGTACAGCGCGATCGGCTCCGGCGGCGGAATCGCCTCGATCACGGCGCGTGACGTCGACTTCGGCGCCAGTGACGCGCCGCTCTCACCCGACCAGTTCTCGGCCTGCAACGGCTGCATCCAGATCCCGTGGGCACTGGCCGCGACGTCGGTCTTCTACAACATCCCCGGCGCCAAGAACCTGCTCAAGCTGGACGGCTCGACGCTGGCGAAGATCTACCTGGGCCAGATCACCAACTGGAACGATCCCGCGATCGCGAAGATGAACCCGGGCGCCAACCTTCCGAACCTGGCGATCACGGTCGCCCACCGCTCCGACGGCTCGGGCACGACCTACAACTTCGCCGACTACCTCTCGAGCGTCAGCTCGGCGTGGAAGAAGCAGGTCGGCCTCGGCACGAGCCTGAACTGGCCGACCGGAGTCGGCGGCAAGGGCAGCTCCGGCGTTGCCGCGATCGTCAAGCAGACGCCGGGCGCGATCGGCTACGCCGACGTGGCGTACGCGCTCGCGAATCACCTGAGCTACTTCAAGATGAAGAACCGCTCCGGCGTCTACACCGTCCCGGCGCTGCGCAATATCCTCCAGGCGGCGAGCCTCCAGACGACGCCCGCCAAGGACGGATCGCTGTCGATCGTCAACCCGCCGAAGGCGAAGAAGTACAAGAATGCGTACCCGATCTCGACCTACACGTACGTCATCGTTCCGAAGACGACCTCGAAGGCCAAGGACCTGAAGATCTTCATCAGCTGGGCGGTCACGCACGGCCAGACCTTCGGCCCGAAGCTCGTCTTCCAGCCGTTGCCGCTGGCGATCGTGAAGTTCGACGAGAAGTCGATCAAGCAGATCCACTCGTAAGGACCGGATGTCGTCCGCCGACCTGACCCCCGACGTCGCCCGCCGCCCCTTCACGGGGCGGCGGGCGCGTTTCGGCGACATTTCCCTCCAGGTCGTTGCGGGCGCCGCCACCGCCGTCACGGTCACGCTCGTCGGCCTGATCGCGTGGAAGGTCGTCGACGGCGCTCGCCTCTCGATCGCGACCGAGGGCGTGCGCTTCATCGGCCGGATCGCGTGGAACCCGGTCGCCGGCCGCGAGATCTACGGCGCCGGGAGCTTCCTGTTCGGGACGGCGATCACCTCGCTCGCGGCGCTGCTGCTCGCCGCGCCGCTCGCGCTCGGGATCGCGCTCTTCCTGACCGAGCTCGCACCACGCACGTTGCGGGCTCCCGTGACGGCCCTCGTGGAGACGCTCGCGGCGATCCCGAGCGTCGTGATCGGGCTCTGGGGCATCCTCGTGCTCGGCCCGCAGCTGCGCCTCCACATCGAGCCGTGGCTCCACTCGACGTTCGGCTTCATCCCGCTCTTCGGCCCCCCGTCGGCGGCCGGCGCGAGCATCTTCACGGCGGTGATCGTCCTGACGATCATGATCCTGCCGATCGTCTCCAGCATCACGCGCGAGCTCTTCCTCGGGGTGCCGAGCGAGTTGAAGGAGGGTGCGCTCGCGCTCGGAACCACCCGCTGGGAGATGGTGCGCGGCGTCATCTTCCCGTACGCGCGCGGCGGCATCGCGGCCGCGCTGATCCTCGGCCTCGGCCGCGCGGTCGGCGAAGCGATCGCCGTCACCCAGGTGATCGGCGGCGGCGTGTTCATCCACTGGAACCTCTTCAACGGCGGCGACACGCTCGCGAGCAAGATCGCGGCCGAGTATCAGGGCGCCACGTCGAACCTCCAGCAGTCCTCGCTGATCTACCTCGCGCTCATCCTCCTCGTCTTCTCGATTGTCGTGAACCTGCTGGCGCAGTTGATCGTCCGCCGCGTTGCACGCCGTCAGGGTCTGAGCGGAGCGCGCGCGTGAACGCCGTCGCGGGCGCCCAGCGCAACGACCGGCTCGCGCGCCGCCGCGCGGTCAACCGGCTGATGGAGCTGCTGGCCTGGCTCGCGGCCGCGATCGCCGTCGCCATCCTCGGGATCGTCGTGTTCTCGGTGGCGAAGCGCGGTTCGGGAGCGCTCAACCTCGACCTGATCACGAAAACGCCGGTCGCGTTCAGCATCACGCCGGTCAAGCAGGGCCTCGCAAACGCCTTCGCGGGCACGCTCGTGATCGTCGCGCTCGCGACGGTGATCGCGCTCCCGATCGGAATCCTCGTGGCGGTCTACCTGAACGAATTCGCGCTGCCGTCCGTCCGGAACGCCGTCTCGCTGGCGCTCGACGTCCTGAACGGCATCCCGGCGATCGTGATCGGCGTCTTCGTCTTCGGTCTGCTCGTCGTCGGTCGCGGCCAGAGCGGCTTCGCAGGCTCGTTCGCGCTCGCCTGCCTGATGCTGCCGCTCGTCGCGCGCTCGACGCTGGAGGTGCTCGCGCTCGTGCCCAACTCGCTGCGGGAGGCGAGCCTCGGCCTCGGGGTGCCTCGCTGGCGCACGACGCTCAGCATCGTCCTCCCGCAGACCATCGGCGGCATCGTCACCGGCACGACGCTCGCTGTGGCGCGAGTTGCCGGCGAGACCGCCCCCCTCCTCTTCACCTCGTCGATCGTCGGGACGCAGGTGAGCTGGGATCCGCACCACGCGCTCCAGACGGTGCCGGTCGCGATCTTCGAGCTCTCCGAGTCGCCCGACCCGGCCGATCACACGCGCGCCTGGGCGGCCGCGTTCGTCCTGCTGCTCTTCATCCTCTTCGCCAGCCTCGTCGCGCGCTGGCTCGCCACGCGTAGCCGCCGCAGGCTGAACACCGCCAGATGACGGGGAAGACGCAGGAGATGTCGATTACGATCGAGCCGACCGTGCGCGTCGAGACGAAGAGACAGCCGATGCCGCCGCGCGAGCGCCTCGAGCAGGTCTTCGACATCGAGGCACTCGACGCGCTCTACGACTCGAAGCCCGCCCTCAAGGGCGTGACGATGGAGATCTACAAGAACCTCGTCACCGCGATCATCGGCCCGTCCGGCTGCGGCAAGAGCACGTTCATCCGCTGCCTGAACCGGATGAACGACCTCGTGCCGAGCTTCCGCCAGACCGGCTCGATCCGCTACCACGGCCAGGAGATCTCCGGCAAGGACGTCGACCCGGTCGCCGTCCGCCGCACGATCGGCATGGTCTTCCAGCGCCCGAACCCGTTTCCGAAGTCGATCTACGAGAACGTCGCCTGGGGCTGCCGCGTCCTCGGCATGAAGGACTCGCTCGACGACCGCGTCGAGCGCGCGCTCACGCAGGCGGCGCTCTGGGACGAGGTCAAGGATCGCCTCAAGGCGAGCGGCCTCTCGCTCTCGGGCGGCCAGCAGCAGCGGCTCTGCATCGCGCGCACGATCGCCGTCGAGCCCGACGTGATCCTGATGGACGAGCCCGCCTCCGCGCTCGACCCGATCGCGACGCAGGCGATCGAGCAGCTGATGCACGACCTGAAGAGCGAGTACTCGTTCGTGATCGTCACGCACAACATGCAGCAGGCCGCGCGCGTCGCCGACATGACCGCGTTCTTCTCGATCTCGACCGGCGGCGAGGGCGAGCGCTACGGCGAGCTGATCGAGTACGACGACACGACGAAGATCTTCACGGCGCCCTCCGACAAGCGGACGGAGGACTACGTGACCGGCCGCTTCGGCTAGAGGCGCCCGGGCCGCCAGAGCGGCGCGAGGACCGGGTCGGTGGCCCGTTCGACGACGCCGACGAGCCGCGCGATCACGGGTCGCAGGAGCCTGGTGACGACGAGCGCGCTCGCAAGACCGACGAGGAACCCCACCGCGACGTCGCCCGGATAGTGCGCGCCGATGATCAGCCGCCCGATCGAGATGACGAGGGCGAAGACGAGGAAGACCGCCCCGGCCAGCGGATCGAAGGCGAGGACGGCGAACGCGATCGCGAACGTGGCGCTCGCATGGTCGCTCGGGAAGGACGCGTCCGTCTTGCTCGACCACGGGTCGGTGAGGTGATGCGCCTGATACGGCCGGTCACGGTGCCAGATCAGCGACGAGATCACCTTGTTGACGCCCAGCGCCAGGGCGGCCGAGCCGAGCGCCGCGGTCGCGGCGAGCTTCCATTTCCGGTCGCCGCCGGGACGCGAGAGCAGCCAGAGCCCGACGGTGACGACCACCATGAACGGGATGCTCGCCGCCTCGATGCCGCTGAACAGCGAGCCGAGCCAGTGGTGGCGAAGCGAGAAGTCGAAGATCGCCCGGTAGAGCCGCCAGTCCACGGCACATTTCTATCCGGTGACGGAGTGGTTACGCCAGCGGGAACCGTGCGACGATCTCGACGCCCTGGCCGGGGGCGCTCGTCGCCTCGACCGTGCCGCCGGCCGCGGTGACGACGTGCTTGACGATCGCGAGCCCGAGGCCGGTGCCGCGGCTCGAGCGCGCCTGGTCGGCGCGGTAGAACCGCTCGAAGAGGCGGGGCACGTCGGCCGCGGACACACCCTTGCCGTCGTCTGCGACCCGCAGCAGCGGCCCCGTCTCCGTCCCGGCCACGGTCACGGTGCAGCGCGTGCCCGGCCCGGCGTAGCGGATCGCGTTCGTGACGAGGTTCTCGAGCACGACGCGCAGCATCCGCGGCCGCAGCGGCAACTCGGTTGCCGGGTCGGCGTCGGCGACGAGCTCGACCTGCGCCCGCTCCGCGCGAGCGTCGAACTGCTCGACCACCTCGGCGACGATCGGCTGCGCGACCGTCGGTCCGAGCGTCACCACCTCGCGACCGGTCTCGAGCTCGCCGAGGAAGAGGACGTCGTCGATCAGCTCGCGCGCCTGGTGCACCTCCTGCCGCGCCTGCTCGACCAGCTCGTCGACGTCCGCCTCCGGCAGCGTGGCCGTCTCGAGCAGGACGAGCATCCGGGCGAGCGGCGTCCGCAGCTCGTGCGAGACGGCGGCGGTGAACCCGGCGCGCAGCTCCTGGTAGGCGGAGAGCTCCGGCGCCGCGTCGAGGAAGAGGACGAGCACGTCCGGGACGGCGGCGAGCGTCTCCTCGTTCAGCCGCCGGCCGGCGGCTGAGTCGCCGAGCAGCCCGGCGGCAGCGGCGCTCGCGGCGACGAGCCGGCGCTCGTGGTCGAGCACGACGACCGGATCCTCGACGGCTCCGACGAGCCGCGAGGCCCGCTCGGCGGGCGTACCATTCACCACTCCTTCACCATCCGTTCACCGACCCGCATCCCGGACTGCACCGGCCACGTTCGATAATGACACCATGCCCAGGGTCCTGATCGTCGAAGACGACGAGGTGATCGCCCAGGGCATGGCGCGCCATCTCGGCGCCGCGGGGTTCGACCCGGTCTGGGTGGGCAACGGCGACCAGGGACTCGCGCGGCTGCGCTACGAGAAGCCCGACGTCTGCGTCCTCGACCTGATGCTGCCCGGCCTCGACGGCTGGAAGCTGATCGAGACGGTGCGCAGCGAGGGCATCGGCACCCCGATCGTCGTCGTCTCCGCGCGCGGCACCGAGCACGACCGGGTGCACGCGCTCGAGATCGGCGCCGACGACTATCTCGTCAAGCCGTTCTCGATGAAAGAGCTCGTCGCGCGGACGCGGGCGGCGGCGCGGCGCGGCGTCCGCCGCGAGGAGTCGCCGCGCGGCGAGGCGATCGAGATCGAGGAGCTGCGGATCGACCCGCGCGAGGTGCAGGCGTACGTCGACGGCGAGAGCGCCGAGCTGACGCCGACGGAGTTCCGGCTCCTCTACCAGCTCGCCCTCGACCGCGGCCGCGTCGTCACGCGCGACGAGCTGCTGCAGAAGCTCTGGGGCCGCCGCGAGTCGCACCGTGACCGCACCGTCGACGTCTTCGTGCGCCGCCTGCGCGAGAAGGTCGACCGGCGCGCCGGGCAGCACACGTTCATCCAGACGCGCTACGGCGTCGGCTACCGGCTCGAGCCCGTGCCGAAGAGCACCGACGCGGCCGCCGAGGCGTAGCAGCGACACCGACACGGGGCGTTCACCGCCCCGACGCCCACGGCGGCCCGGCGGGCATCGACGATTCGGGCCGTGCGGTTCGCCGTCGTCGCTCACCGAGGCAGTCCGACCAACGACCTGCTCGTGGCAGCCGCGCTCGCGTGCGGCCTCGACGCCGCCCGCCTCACCCCGCGCGAGGCGCTGCGCATGCTCGAGCCCGGCGACGTCGCACTCGCGCGTCTCGACGTCCGCGAGACGCTCGACGGGATCGAGAACGGCACGAGCGAGCTCGAGCGCCTCGCCGCCGGCGGCATCGAGGTGCTGAACCCACCGGGCGCGCTCGTCGCCGCGCACGACAAGCTCCTGACCGCCCGCGCGCTCCGCCTGGCCGGGCTGCCGCATCCGCACACGTCGCTGATCGCCGAGGGGATCCCCGCGCCGGCGCCGGAGTTGCCGCTCGTGCTCAAGCCGCGCTTCGGCAGCTGGGGCCGGGACGTCGAGCGCTGCCACACGCGCGAGGAGCTCGAGGAAGCGCTCTCGCGCGCCGCCCGCAAGAGCTGGTTCCACGAGCACGGGGCGCTCGCGCAGGAGCTCGTGCCGCCGGCCGGATGGGATCTGCGGCTCGTCGTCGCCGGCGGCCGGATCGTCGGCGCCGCCCGGCGCACCGCGGCCGGCGGCGAGTGGCGAACGAACGCCGCGCTCGGCGCCCGCGTCGAGCCGGTCGAGCCGCCTGCGCTCGCACGCACGCTCGCAATCGCGGCCGCGGGCGCCGTCCGCGGCGACCTCGTCGGCGTCGACCTCCTGCCGACGCGCAGCGGCTACGTCGTGCTCGAGGTGAACGGCGCCGTCGAGTTCCGGCCGTCGTACGCGCCCGACGGCGACCCGCACGCCGACGCGATCCTCGCGCTCCTGCGCGCCGCGGCGGCTCGCCGCGCCCCGGTCGCGGTCTGAGCTCCCGCCTCGCGCGGATGCGACGGCCGGGCGGCGGCGGGCTACTCGTATCTCTGCAGCTCGAGGCCGGTCTCGACCAGGCGGCTGCCGCCGGCCTCGTAGGCGATGTCGACCGTCTCGTGCTTCCGGTAGCTGCCGGCCACACCCAGCCACATCCAGAGCCAGCGCCAGAAGCCGAGCTTTCCCTCCTCGGCCAGCGGGCGCGGAAAGACGAGCGAGCGGCCCGGCGCCGCCGGCGGTGCTGCCGGCACGACCTCGTAGTCGCGCCCCCGCTCCTGACGGACGCCGTTGACGTAGACGACGAACTCGGAGGGGATATGTCCCGGCAGCTCAACCCGCGTGCGTTCGGCCACGTCCATAGAATGCCCGCTCGGGTGCGACGGAAGCTGACGGTTCTGTTATTCGTCCTCGTCGCCGTCCTCATGACGGCGGGGGTCGCCGCTGCCGCAAACGGCGGCTTCACCCCCGAGTACCCGCATTCGCCGAACGCGAGCCGGATCACCAGCGCCTACTACCTGATCCTCGCGCTCACCGCCGTCGTCTTCGTGATCGTCGAGGTGGCGCTCGTCGCCTTCGTCTGGCGCTACCGCAGCCGCGGGCGCGGACGCGAGGTCGACGGCGCGCAGGTGCACGGGCACACGCGCCTCGAGCTGCTCTGGACGGCCGGGCCGGTCGTGATCCTCGCCGTGATCACGACCTTCGTCTTCGTCAAGCTGCCGGGGATCACGAACGTGCCGAAGGCGAGCGCGGCCGACCGGATCGACGTCACGGTCGAAGGCCACCAGTACTACTGGCTCTTCCGCTACCCGAACGGCGCCGTCTCGATCAACGACCTCCACGTTCCGGTCGGGAAGGTCGTCTCCCTGAGCGTGACCTCCTCGGACGTCATCCACAGCTGGTGGATCCCGCAGCTCGGCGGCAAGCTCCAGGCGATCCCCGGCCGCACGAACCACACCTGGCTGCAGGCCGACCACACCGGCGTCTACCAGGGCCAGTGCGCGGAGCTCTGCGGCATCTACCACGAGGCGATGGCGGGACGCGTGATCGCCGAGCCCGACTCCGCCTACCAGCGCTACGTCTCCTCCACCGCCGCGAGCACGCTCGGCAAGCAGGAGTTCGAGGGCTCGTGCGCGACCTGCCACGGTATGCAGGGCGCGGGCGGATACGGCCCGCCGCTGACGTCGAGCACGATCCTCACCCAGTACGCCGCGCTCGCGAGCCGGGTGCGGGACGGCGGGGTCCTGATGCCGGCGGTCGGCAACACCTGGACGAAGGCGCAGATGCAGGCGCTCTTCGCGTACGTGAGCAAGCACGTCTACAAGGGAGCGGCGAGTGGCGGTTAGGTCCGAAGCGGTCCACCCGGTCGACTGGAAGCACGGGCGCGTCGCGCAGTGGCTCGTCACCGTCGACCACAAGCGGATCGGGATCCTCTACATCCTCACCTCGCTGGTCTGGTTCGTCGCCGGCGGGCTCCTCGCCGTCCTGATGCGGGCGCAGCTCGCCACCCCGGGCGAGTCGGTGCTGACGAAGAGCTCCTACGACGAGGTCATGACGATGCACGGCACGACGATGATCTTCCTCGTCGTCGTCCCGATCATGGCCGGCTTCGGCAACTACCTCGTGCCGCTGATGATCGGAGCGCGGGACATGGCGTTCCCGCGGCTGAACGCGCTCTCGTACTGGCTCTACCTGCTCGGCGGGCTCGTGCTCTGGGGAAGCTGGTTCGCGGCCGGCGGCACCGCCAAGGCGGGCTGGTGGTCGTACCCGACGCTCTCGGAGGCGCACTTCAGCCCCGGCCACGGCCAGGACTACTGGATCCTCGCCATGCACATCCTCACGCTCTCGTCGCTCGCGGGCGCGATCAACCTGATCGTCACGATCGTGAACATGCGCACCCCCGGCATGACGTGGATGCGGATGCCGCTCTTCGTCTGGTCGATGTTCACGTACGCCGTGCTGCTGCTCCTGGCGCTGCCGGCCGTGTCCGCCGCCGTCACCCTGCTGCTGCTCGACCGCCAGGCCGGCACGCACTTCTTCATACCGGCGCAGGGCGGCAACGTCGTCCTCTACCAGCACATGTTCTGGTTCTTCGGCCACCCCGAGGTCTACGTCATGGTGCTGCCGGCGATGGGGATGGTCTCCGAGATCCTGCCGGTCTTCTCGCGCAAGCCCGTCTTCGGCTACACCGCGATCGCCTTCTCGACGCTCGGCATCGCCTTCATGGCGATGCTCGTCTGGGCGCACCACATGTTCACGGCCGGGCTCGGCACCGGGCTCAACTCGTTCTTCATGATCTCGTCGATGGTGATCGCGGTCCCGACGGGGATCAAGATCTTCAACTGGATCGCCACCACCTGGCGCGGCAACCTCCACCTCGACACGCCGATGCTGTACGCCCTGGGCTTCGTCGCCCTCTTCACGATGGGCGGGCTCTCGGGGATCTTCCTCGCCGCGTTCCCGGTCGACTGGCAGGTGAACGACTCGTACTTCGTCGTCGCCCACCTCCACTACGTCGCCTTCGGCGGGGTGGCGTTCGCCCTCTTCGGCGGCCTCCACTACTGGTGGCCGAAGATGTTCGGCCGGCTGCTCGACGAGCGGCTCGGGAAGCTGAGCTTCGTGCTCCTCTTCGTCGGCTTCAACCTCACCTTCCTGCCCCAGCACATGCTCGGGCTGCTGGGGATGCCGCGGCGCGTCTACACGTACCACCACGGCGGGCTCTGGGAGCTCTACAACCTGCTCTCGACGATCGGCTCGGGCGTGATGGTGCTCGGCGTCGCGGTGTTCGTCGCGAACGTCTGGATCGCCCACGTCCTGCGGCGCGGCGTGCGCGCCGGGAACGACCCGTGGCTCGCGGACACGCTCGAGTGGTACGCCTCCTCGCCGCCGCCGCCGCACAACTTCGACTCCGTCCCGTACGTGATGAGCCACCGTCCGCTGCGCGACCTGCGACGGCGGCTCGCCCAGGAGCTGCCGTGAGCGAGGCGTCCGTGGCGCCCGGGCCCTGGCTGCGGCTGACCGCGCTCGCTGCGCCGATCGGCGCGCTGCTCGCCGTCGTCTCGGGAGCCGCGCACCTCGGCTCGGCCCACCGCCTGCTCGCGGCGATCGTCGCGCCGCCGCTCGCCGCGCTCGTCGTCACTGCGTGGCTCGCCCACCGCCGGCTCGTTCCGGCGGCGCTCGCCTCCTCGGCGCTCTTCGCGGCGGCGGCCGCGACGCCCGGCACCTCCGCCCACGCCGTCCTCGCGGCGCTCGCGCTCTCGGCCCTCGCGGTCGTCGCGGTGCAGAGCTTCCGGGGCGAGCGGACGCCGTGGGGCAGCTGGCGCGACTACGTGGCGCTGACGAAGCCGCGGATCATGTCGCTGCTGCTCGTCACCGGCTTCTGCGGCATGATCGCCGGCGCGCGCGGCTGGCCCGGGAACGAGCGCACGGGCGCGGCGATGCTCGGCCTCGCGCTCGCCTGCGGAGGCGCCTCGGCGCTCAACCACATGCTCGACGCGGACATCGACCCGCTGATGGGCGAGCGGACGAAGTCGCGCCCGGTCGCCTCCGGCCGCGTGCCGGCGAGCCGCGCGCTCGAGTTCGGGCTCGCGCTCTCGGCGCTCTCGTTCGTCCTGCTCGCGAGCGCGGTCAACGTGCTGACGGCCGTGCTCGCGCTCGTCGGCAACCTCTTCTACGTCCTCGTCTACACGCGCTGGCTGAAGCGCGCGACGCCGCAGAACATCGTCATCGGCGGCGCGGCGGGCGCGGTGCCGCCGATCGTCGGCTGGGCCGCCGCGACCGGGCACGTCGGGATCGCGGCGCTGTTGCTGTTCGCGATCGTGTTCGTCTGGACGCCGCCGCACTTCTGGGCGCTCGCACTCCTGATCAAGGACAACTACGCGCGTGCGGGCGTGCCGATGCTGCCGGTCGTGCGCGGCGACCGCGAGACGGCCCGCCAGATCGTCCTCTACTCGCTCGGCCTCGTCGCGGTGACGCTGACGCCGTGGTTCTGGGGTGGCGCCGGGCCGGTCTACGTCGTCTGCGCGCTCGCACTCGGCGGCGCCTTCGTCTGGCTCGCGGAGCGCCTGCGCCGCGACCTGACCGCACGGCGGGCGTCGCTCCTCTTCCACTACTCGCTCCTGTATCTCGCGCTGCTCTTCGCGGCGCTCGCCCTCGACGCCGTGGTATGAGCTAGCCGATGGATCCCGCGCTCGCACGTAAGAACAACCGCCTCGGCTGGCTGCTGTTCGCGATCTTCTGGGTGCTCTTCGCCGGCTCGATCGGCGTCGCGTTCCTCTACCTCGCCTTCGACTAGGCGCTTCGGCTTCGCCTCGCTGCACGGGGGAAACCAGGTTTCCCCCGTGGGCCCCCTTCTTCGTTCGGGTCGCGTGGCGCGCCTCGACGAGCGCTCCGGGGAGAGCGCGGTCTCCCCTCCGCGCGGCGGGCGGCGGCCGATCGGCCCGGTGAGTAGAGTCGCCGCGTGAGCTCGACAGAGGGCATCTGGCTTGCGCGGCCGGAGCAACCGGCGACCGGGATCCCGGTCGCGGTCAAGGACCTCCTCGACACGGCCGGCCTGACCACGACGTACGGCTCCGCGCTCTTCGCCGAGCACGTGCCTGCGACGAGCGCCGAGTCGGTGCTCCGGCTCGAGGCGGCCGGCTACGCCGTCGCGGGGAAGACGAACCTGCACGAGTTCGCGTACGGGATCACCTCGCAGAACGCCCACTACGGCACCGTGCCGAACCCGCGCGCGCCGGGCCGCGTCGCCGGCGGCTCGAGCGGCGGCTCGGCGGCGGCGATCGCGGCCGGCGAGGTCGAGCTGGCGCTCGGCACCGACTCCGGCGGCTCGATCCGCATCCCGGCCGCCTGGTGCGGCGTCGTCGGCTTCAAGCCGACGTACGACCTCGTGCCGGCCGACGGCTGCTTCCCGCTCGCGCCGAGCTACGACCACGTCGGCCCGCTCGCCTCGTCGGTCGAGGGCTGCAGCGAGCTGATGGACGCGCTCGTGCCGGGGTTCGCGCACGACGGGCTCGCCTCGCTCGAGGAGCTCGAGGTCGGCGTTGCGTGGCTCGATCTGGCCGACCCGCTCGTGCGCGCGCGCGTCGAGGCCGCCGCCGCGCTCTTCCCGCGACGGCGCGCGATCGACTTCCCGCTCGCGCCGCCGGACGAGAACCGGCTGTTCATGCGCGAGGTGGCGGACGTCCACCGGGCGCTCTTCCCGGGCAACGAGGAGCTGTACGGCGAGAACCCGCGCACGAAGATCGAGCGCTGTCTCGCGGTGACCGACGCCGAGGTCGCCGTTGCGCAGCGCGAGCGCGCGGCGTACCGGGAGCGGGCGGCCGACGCGCTCGACGGGATCGACCTGCTCGTGACGCCTACGCTCGCGTTCGTCGCGCCGCCGGCGGACGTCGACGAGCTCGAGATCCGCGTCCGCGGCATCTCGCTCACGTATCCGTTCGACACGCTCGGCTGGCCGGCGCTCGCGTTGCCGTGCGGAGCGGCCGAGGACGGGCTCCCCGCGTCGGTGCAGCTCGTGGGGCGTGCCGGCGACGACGCCCGCGTCCTGGCCGCCGGGCGCGTGCTCTCATCCCTCCTTCGAGGGACGCCCCGGCCCTAGGCGCTGCCGACAACGCTGAGGACGATGCGTGTCGTCCGGCTTTCCCTTCTCCTCGTGGCGCTTGCCGTCGCCGGCGTCGCCCACGCCTCGACGGCGGCCGTGAGGGCGCCGCACGGTCTGCACGGCTTTCTGCTGCGCGCCGACGAGCCGTCTGCGAGCACGTTCCACCGGACGCCGTCCTTCGCGTGGAGCCCGGTCGCGGGCGCGCTCCGCTACGAGTTCCAGCTCTCGACGAGCTCGGTCTTCCGCGACAACGGCGTCCTCTACGACAACGCGCAGCTCGTGACGCCCGTCGAGGCGCCGCCGCTGACGCTGCCCTGGATCACCGGCTCGCCGCACGCGCTCTACGCGCGGGTGCGGGCGCTCTTCGCCGGCGGTGCGTCACCGTGGAGCGCGGCCTTCGGCTTCGACGTCACGCCGCCGCCCGCCCCGACGCCGCTCCCGAGCTACCCGGGCGTGCTCCGCTGGACGGCGACCGACGGCGCGGACGCGTACGAGGTCTGGCTCGTCGACGCCCAGAAGACCGAGACCGTCCGCACGAACGTCCTCGACGAGCGCGAGTTCTACACCTTCCACCAGTCGCCGAAGTGGATCGGCTCCGTGCGCTGGCGCATCCGCGCGCTCCGCGACGACACCTTCAAGTACCGGATCAACGGCATGCCGGCCTCCCAGTACGGCCCGTGGAGTCCCGTCTACACCTCGACGAATCCGGCGTTCGCCGCCGGGCCGATCAAGCTCGACGACACCGTCTCCGACGTCGTCTCGAACGGCAGCGCCGGCTCGGCGGCGCATCAGCTCATGCCCGCGTTCGTGTGGACCGGCGACGAGGCCGCCAGCGGGGCACACGCGCAGCTCTTCCGCGTCTACGTCTTCACCGACAGCGCGTGCCTGAATCGCGTCTACACGAGCGCCGTCGTCGGCAGCCCGGCGTACGCGCCGCGTCTCGACGGGCCGCTCTCGCTCCCGGCGAGGACGGAGGACGTGCCGCTCGCAAGCTCCACGTACCTCGGCGACGGCGTCGAGACGAGCGACGTCACCTACGACGGCGAGCGGATCACCCCGACCGAGCAGGCGCAGCCGGCGTCGCCGACGACGATCGTCCCCGGCGACGTACCGGCGGCTGCGAACACGACGCCGCCTGCCGACTCGACCGCGTCGTCGGGGTCGTCCGGCGGCTCCTCGCCGGGCTCGAGCTCCGCGGGCGGCGGCAGCATCCAGGTGAGCGGCGCCGTCGGCCCGCCGATCGACCTCTGGGACGTGAACTGGCCGTCGAGCGGCTACTACTGGACGGTCGTGCCCGTCCGGGCGGACGGGGCGAGCGCCGCGCTCGTCGGCTCGCCGGGCGCCGCCATGGGCGGCACCGGCGTCCCTCTCGACTCGACCGTGGGCTTCGCGATCGGCGACACGGTGACGATCGGCACGGCGCCGAACATCGATACCGCGCCGATCGCCTCGGTCGGGCCGGGCTCGATCACGCTCGCGACCGCCCTCACGCACGACCATCCGGCCGGCGACCCGATCTTCCGCAAGATCCGCTACACCGACATGGAGCTGCCGCAGGACGTCTGCGCCTCGGGCCGCGTGCAGCGCTTCGGGATCGAGAGCCAGCCGTCGCTCACCACGGCGCAGGCGCCGTTCGTGACCGGCCTCTCGGCGACCGGGCGGCTCGTCTCGGCCGTGCGGACGCCGTCCTTCTACGGGCAGCCGCTCGTTGCGTGGACGCCGGCGCTCAGCGCGAGCGTCTACGAGGTGCAGTGGAGCAAGCAGCGCTATCCGTTCCGCGCCCAGACCGACCAGCGCACGGGGCGCAACGGCGTCCTGACCTACTCGACCTCGGCCGTGCTGCCGCTCGCCGCCGGCACCTGGTGGTACCGCGTGCGCGGCTTCGACTACAACCTGCCGAGCGGCGTCCAGCAGATGTCCTGGTCGGATCCGCAGAAGATCGTCGTCGCGCCGCCGCGGTTCAAGGTGACGAAGGTGCCCGCGACGCGAAAGCCGAAGTTCAAGGTCGTCGGCGGCAAGAAGTAGCAGGCTCGCTAGATGGTTGATGCCGCGAGGTCGTCTGTTCCGGGGCGTGGGCTGGCCTGTCTGGGGCGCCGTGGCGGGCGCTTGCCGCTGCTGGTGGCAGCGGTGAGCGATCGGCGGGGCGAAGCGCAGGCCCGGCGGGGGCCGGCTCCGCCGGCCGCAGGCGGGCCGAAGCGGCCCAGGCGTGCCAGACCGCGCAACCGGACGCGCGCGATCGTGGCATCAACCATCTAGGCTCGCGCGGTGGGTCCCGACCTCGCCTTCGCGCTCGAGCTGGCAGAGCTCGCCGACTCGCTCTCGCTGCCGCGTTTCCGCGCCGCCGACCTGCGGGTCGAGACGAAGCCCGACCTGACCCCGGTCACCGACGCCGACAGGGCGGTCGAGCGGGCGCTGCGCGAGCGGATCGCGGCCGAGCGGCCCGGCGACGGCGTGCTCGGCGAGGAGGAGGGAGACAGCGGCGGCGCGGTGCGCTGGGTGCTCGATCCGATCGACGGGACGAAGAACTTCTCGCGCGGGATCCCGGTCTGGGCGACGCTGATCGCGCTCGAGCGCGACGGGGAGCTCGTCTGCGGGGTCGTCTCGGCGCCCGCGCTCGGCCACCGCTGGTGGGCGGCGCGCGGCGAGGGCGCGTTCCGGGACGGCGAGCCGATCCGCGTCTCCGGCGTCGAGACGCTCGCGAACGCGTCCGTCTCGTGCGCCTACGCCCGCGACCTCGCCCGGGTCGAGGAGGTCGCCTGGCACGCCCGCGGCCTCGGCGATTTCTGGCAGCACGTGCTCGTCGCGGAGGGCTGCCCTCGAGGCCGCCGTCGACGCCCGCCTCGCGCTCTACGACTTCGCGCCGCTCGTACCGCTGCTCGAGGAGGCGGGCGGCCGGATCACGACTCCGGCCGGCGAGCCGCCGCGCGCCGGCGCCCAGGTCGTCTGCTCGAACGGCCTCGTCCACCACGAGCTGCAGGCGCTCCTCGCCGCCTGACCCGAAGCGGCCGCCGCGCCCGACCTGAGCGGGCGCGGCACGCTGCCGTCCGGTCGTCACATGGCGCGAGCCGGCTCCGCCGGCTCGCCTGCCGAGCGAGCGGAAAGCGAGAGCCGAAGGCCGCGCGCGCGAAGCGCGCCCGGCCGAGGCGAAGCGGGCGAGCGGGAAGCGACACGAGCTGCAGGCGCTCCTCGCCGCCTGACCCGAGACGGCCGCCGCGCCCGACCTGCGCGGGCGCGGCACACGACGGCCCGGCCATGAGGTGGCGCGAGCCGGCTCCGCCGGCTCGCTTGCCGAGCGAGCGGAAAGCGAGAGCCGAAGGCCGCGCGCGCGAAGCGCGCCCGGCCGAGGCGAAGCGGGCGAGCGGGAAGCTACCGAGCTGCAGGCGCTCCCCGCCGCCTGACCCGAGACGGCCGCCGCGCCCGACCTGCGCGGGCGCGGCACGCTGCCGTCCGGTCGTCAGGTGGCGCGAGCCGGCTCCGCCGGCTCGCTTGCCGAGCGAGCGGAAAGCGAGAGCCAAAGGCCGCGCGCGCGAAGCGCGCCCGGCCGAGGCGAAGCGGGCGAGCGGGAAGCTACGACGCGGCGGCTTTGACCGCGGCCTCGTACACCGGCTCGCGACCGAAGCGGTCGAGCTCCTCGGAGAGCACGTCGCTCGGCGCGGGCGGATCGCCGGGAGGGAACGGCGCGGGCTTGCCGTCGAGGTCGATCCCCTCGAGCCGCTCCGCGTCGACGTGCTCGAGCGCGACCTCGTCGCGCCCGAGCCGCGAGCGGAGCCAGCCGGCGAGGAGCCAGGCCTGCGCGGCGGTGCCGTGGACGCGGATCGTCCCGACGTCGGCGATCCCCGGCCAGAGCGAGGCGAGCAGGGTCCGCCAGCGCGAGGTGCGCGCCCAGGCGATGTCCGAGACCGCGGCGCGCTCGAACAGCTCCGCGAGCCGTCGGTACGCGAACGGGAGGTCGTCCCATTCGGTCGAGTCGACGACGAGCCGGTCGGTGACGCCGAGCAGCTGCTCGAGCTCCTGCGCGCCCCAGGGCGGCTCGCCGCGCCAGCGCAGGAACACCGGCAGGTCGGAGATGAGCAGCGGCTGGACGACGCTCGCCGGCGCCTTCGCCCGCGTGCCGTGCAGGTGCAGCTCGACGATCTCCGAGATGACGCGCCGGTCGGAGCCGGGCGCCTGGTAGCTCTCGAGCGCCGCCGTCGCGTCGATCCGGTCGAGACCGGAGTCCGGCTCGGGAAAGAGCAGGATCGTGCGCGACGGATGCCGCTCGCCCATACCCTCGAGGGCGGCGCGGGCCCGCTCCGCCCACTCGTCCGGCACCCACGCGATGTGCGTCATCACCGACGTCCGCATGCTCGGGTGGTCGGCCGCCGCGTCGGTGCGCAGCCGCGCGAGCGCGGCCTCGACCTCGCCGAGGCCGACGCCTTCGCGGGTCCAGCTCAGTGCCTGCGCCACGAGCGTCCGTCCCGGTGCAGGAGGTCGTCGGCGCTCGGCGGCCCCCACGTCCCGGCCGCGTAGTTCGGGAAGCCGGGCCGGTCGCGCTGCCAGCCGGCGACGATCGCGTCGACGAGCAGCCACTGCTCCTCGACCTCGTCGCCGCGCGTGAAGAGCGTCGAGTCGCCGAGCATCGTGTCGAGGATCAGCCGCTCGTACGCCTCGGGCATGCCGGTGCGGAAGGCGCCGCCGTAGAGGAAGTCCATGTGCACGGTGCGGATCGTCATCCCCTGCCCGGGCACCTTCGCGCCGATCGCGAGCGAGACGCCCTCGTCCGGCTGGACGTGGACGAGCAGCACGTTCGGGCGAAGGCCCTCGGAGGAGGTCTCCTCGAACGGCGGGTGCGGCGCCCGCTTGAACTGGATCGCGATCGTCGTCTCGCGGCGCGCGAGCCGCTTGCCCATCCGGACGTAGAACGGCGTGTCGGCCCAGCGCCAGTTGTCGACGAAGAGCTTCGCCGCGACGTACGTCTCGGTCATCGAGTCGGCGGCGACGCCCTGCTCCTCGCGGTAGGCGGGCACCTCGGCGCCCTCGACGAAGCCGCGCCCGTACTGGCCGCGCACGATCGACTTCGGGCCGGGCGTGTGCAGGGCCTTCAGCACCTTCACCTTCTCGTTGCGCACCGACTCGGCGGTGAAGTCGATCGGCGGCTCCATCGCGGTGAGCGCGAGGAGCTGCAGCAGGTGGTTCTGGAAGATGTCGCGGATCGCGCCCGCCGCCTCGTAGTAGCCGGCGCGGCCCTCGATCCCGATCGACTCGGCGACGGTGATCTGGACGTGGTCGATGAACTGGCGGTTCCAGATCGGCTCGAAGATGCCGTTCGCGAACCGGAGCGCCAGCATGTTCTGGACGGTCTCCTTGCCGAGGTAGTGGTCGATCCGGTAGATCTCGTCCTCGCTGAAGTACTCGAGGAGCGTCGCGGTCAGCGTCTTGGCCGAGGCGAGGTCGTGGCCGAAGGGCTTCTCGACGATCAGGCGCGTCCAGCCGCGGCCGTCGCGCCGCTTGCCGAGCGCCTCGACGATCGTCGGGAACACGGGCGGCGGCACGGCGAGGTAGAAGACGCGGTTGCCGCCCAGGTCGTGGTCGGCGTCGGCCTTCTCGACCGCCTCGTGGAGCCGGTCCTCGCCGCCCGCGTCCGCGAAGTCGGTGGCGACGTAGTGGAGCGAGGGAGCGAGCTCGTCCCAGATGTCCTGCCGGAACGGGTCGCGTGCGTGCTGGGAGACAGCCTGTTTCATGTCCTCGCGGAACGAGTCGTCGTCCCCGTCGGTCCGGGCGACGCCGACGACGGCGAAGCGCGGCGGCAGCAGGCGGCGGGTCGCCAGCGCGTAGAGCGCCGGCATCAGCTTCTTGTGCGTCAGGTCGCCGGAGGCGCCGAAGATGACGAGCGTGCACGGGTCGGGGGTGCGCCGCAGCGAGAGCCCCTCGGCGAGCGGGTTCTCGTGGGCGGCGGTCTCACCGGTCTCGGTCACTGCTCGCCGCTCTTCTCGAGGTGGCCGCCGAAGCCCTTCCGCATCGCGGAGAGGACGCGGTTGCCCCAGTCGGCTTCGCCGCGCGACGCGAACCGGCCGAACAGCGAGGCGGCGAGCACCGGCGTCGGCACGCCTTCCTCGACCGCGGCCTGCACCGTCCAGCGGCCCTCGCCGGAGTCGCTGACGAGGCCGGCGTACTCGTCGAGGTCCGGCGAGGAATGGAGCGCCTGCGCGGTCAGGTCGAGCAGCCACGACGCGATCACCGAGCCGCGCCGCCAGACCTCGGCGACCGCCGCGATGTCGAGCTCGTAGCGGTAGTGGTCGGGGTCGCGCAGCGGCGTCGTCTCGGCGTCGGTCTCCTGCGCGTGCAGGCCGATGTTCGCGTGCTTGAGGACGTTCAGGCCCTCGGCGTACGCCTGCATCAGGCCGTACTCGATCCCGTTGTGGACCATCTTCACGAAGTGGCCCGAGCCCGAGGGGCCGCAGTGGAGCCAGCCCTTCTCCTCGGGCGCCGGGTCGCCCTCGCGGCCCGGGGTGCGCCCGGCGGCCTCGACTCCCGGGGCCAGCGCGTCGAACACCGGCTCGAGCCGGTCGACCGCCTCGACGTCGCCGCCGACCATCATGCAGTAGCCGCGCTTGAGCCCCCAGACGCCGCCGCTCGTGCCGACGTCGAGGAAGTGGATCCCCCGCTCGCGCAGGTCGCGCGAGTGGCGGAGGTCGTCGACGTAGTACGAGTTGCCGCCGTCGATGATCGTGTCGTCGCGCTCGAGATGCGGCGCGAGCTCGCCTACGACCGAGTCGACGATCCCCGCCGGGACCATCATCCAGACCGACCGCGGCGCGTCGAGCTGCTGCACGAGCTCCTCGACCGACGACGCCGTCCCCGCGACGTTCGGATCGAAGGTCTTCACGTCGTGCCCGGCCGCCCGCAGGCGCTCGGTCATGTTCGCGCCCATCCGGCCGAGGCCGATCATTCCCAGTTGCATTCGCGACTCCTACTGCTCGATGTGGATCCGCGCGACCCGCCGGCCGCGCTCCTTCAGCGACTCGAAGTCCCCCTCGGCCTGGCTGCGGATCAGCCGCCGGAATCCGAACGGCCGGCCCGGGATCTTCAGCTCGCTCGCCCGGGTCGTCCACGACCTGGCAGAAGAGGCCGATGTTCGCGCCGCCCTTGTGCAGCTGCCCGGTCGAGTGGAGATAGCGCGGCCCGTAGCCGTGCGTCACGACGAGGCCGCTCCGCGGCCGCAGGTCGGCGACGAGCGCCGCGATCCGGACGTCGTTCGCCGGCGTCGGGTCGACGAACGCCTGGACGCAGACGTAGTCGCCCGGGTTCGCCTGGTCGAGCAGCTCCTCGACCGACGACTCGGGGCGGAGCTCCGGCTCCTTGCCGGTCGCGAGCACCTCGTTCGTCTTGTCCTTCGCCGCCTGCACGTCCGGCTGGTCGAACGGGTTGATCTCGAGGATCGCACCGGCGACGGCGACCGCGAACTCCCAGCGGAACATCTCGGCGCCGAGCGCGTACGGATCGGGGATGTGCGGCGTCGCCGCCTGGCGGTCGGGCCCCTCCGCCGGCTCGCCCGGCGCCGGGACGAGCCCCTTGCCGTGCTTGCCCGTGGACTCGGCGATCAGCTGCTCGGCCCAGAGGCCGAAGCCGCCCGGCGTGTCGGCGATGCAGATCTTGTCGCGGCCGTCCCGCCAGCCCTCGCCGAACGCGGCGCCGAGCTCGTAGCCGGGGTTGTCGCCGTCGCGGCGGCAGGCCTCGGCCATCTGCTCGGCGGCGGCGAGCAGCCGGTCGGCGTCGATCCCCATCAGCACCGCCGGCACGATCCCGAACAGCGACAGCGCGGAGTAGCGGCCGCCGATCGTCGGCTCGCCGTGGAAGACGTGGAGGAACCCGTTCTGCTTCGCGAACGTCTCGAGCGTCGGAGCCCGGGGTCGGTGATCGCCGCGAACCGGCCGCCTCTGGCGAGGAAGTACGCGGTGTGAGAGCGCGTCTCGAGCGTCGTCCCGGACTTCGAGGCGGAGACGAAGAGCGTCCGCTCGAGCGAGATCCGCTCCTCGAGCGCGCGGATCGCCTGCGGGTGAGTCGTGTCGAGGACGTGGAACCGGTCGACCCCGAACGTCCGCCGGAACACCTCCGGCGCGAGCGACGAGCCGCCCATGCCGAGCAGGACGACGTCGTCGATCTCGTCGTGGAGCGACTCGGCGAGGCGCCGGACGTCGTCGAGCTGGCCGCGGACGCGCATCGGCTCGTCGAGCCAGCCCAGCCATTTCGCCTCGTCGGCGCCTGTCCAGACGGTCGGGTCGCGCTCCCAGATCCCGGAGATCAACGCGCCGCGGGCCACTACGAGCCGACCAGCTCTCCGCGCTTGGCGCGGACGCCGTCGAGCAGCTCGGCGAACGAGTCGGCGAACTTCTGCACGCCCTCGAGCTCGAGCGTCTCGGTGACATCGTCGTAGTCGACGCCCACCTCGGCGAGCTCGGCGAGCAGCTTGTGGGCCTTCTTGACGCCCTTGGTGACCGTGTCGCCGTCGGCCTTGCCGTGATCCTGGAAGGCGACGATCGTCTCCTCGGGCATCGTGTTGACGGTGTTCGGGCCGATCAGGTCCTCGACGTAGAGCACGTCGCGGTACGCCGGGTTCTTGGCCGAGGTCGAGGCCCAGAGCGGGCGCTGCGTATAGGCGCCCTTGCCGGCGAGGAACTCCCAGCGTGCGCCCGAGAACGCCTCGAGGTAGTGCTCGTAGGCGAGCTTCGCGTTGGCGACGGCGAGCTTGCCGCGGAGCGCGAGCGCGTCCTTCGAGCCGACCGCCTCGAGCCGCTTGTCGGTTTCGGTGTCGACGCGCGAGACGAAGAAGCTCGCGACCGAGCGCACCTTCGACGGATCGCCGCCCGACGCGACGAGCCGCTCGAGCCCGCGCAGGTACGCCTCGACGACCTCGCGGTAGCGCTGCAGCGAGAAGATCAGCGTCACGTTGATGCTCTTACCGTGCGCGATGCAGTCCTCGATCGCGCTCAGGCCCGGCTTGGTGGCGGGGATCTTCACGTAGAGATTCGGCTTGTCGATCCAGGCGTGCAGGCGCATCGCCTCGTCGAAGGTCGCCTCGGGGTCGTAGGCGAGCGTCGGGTCGACCTCGAGCGACACGTAGCCGTCCTCGGGATTCGCCTCGTGCACGGGCGCGAACGCGGCGAGCGCCTCCTCGATGTCGCGGACGGCGAGCTGGAAGAAGATCTCCTTCGCGTCGGTCTCGTGGCCGAGCAGCTCCTGCAGCTGCTCGTCGTAGGCCGTTCCCTGCGAGATCGCCTTCTGGAAGATCGTCGGGTTGGACGTCATCCCGGTGACGGCGTCCTCGGCCATCATCCGCGCCAGCTCGCCCTGGTGGAGCATCTCGCGGGAGAGGTAGTCGATCCAGACCGACTGACCCCGGGCGCTGAGTTCGTGGAGTCTCGACTTAGCCATGGCGCATCTCTCTTTCCATCGCTTGAACCTTTTCCAGTCTGGCCACGTAGCGGTCGCCGCCGTCGAACCGGGCGCCGAGGAAGGTGCGGACGAGGTCGGCGGCGAGGCTCGGGCCGACCACCTCGGAGCCGAGGCAGAGGACGTTCATGTCGTCGTGCTCGACGCCCTGGTGTGCCGAGTAGACGTCGTGGCAGATCGCGGCGCGGATGCCGGCGATCTTGCAGGCGGCGACCGCGGCGCCGACGCCCGAGCCGCAGACGAGCACGCCGCGCTCCGCGCGTCCGTCGAGCAGGGCGGCGCCGAGCTCGGCCGCCTTGTCGGGGTAGTCGATGCGAACGGCGTCGGTGTCGGTGCCGAGGTCGACGACCGCGTTCCCGCCCTCGGCGAGCGTCGCGAGCACGGCGTCGCGGAGGTGGACGCCGCGGTGATCGAACGCCACCGCCACGTTCATGGCGCCCACCTGGTCTCAGACACCGGGACCCGGCCCATCAGGACACGCGGGTCCGGAGGGCGAGCGCCCGCTCGACGACTGCGTCGACCGTGAAGCCGAGCTGCTCCAGCACGATGCCGCCCGGCGCCGACGCGCCGAAGCGCTCGATCGAGAGCGAGTCGCCGTCGTCGCCGACCCAGCGCTTCCAGCCGAGCTCGACGCCCGCCTCGACCGAGAGCCGCGCCGTCGCGTCGGGCGGCAGCACCTCGTCGCGGTAGCTGCGCGGCTGCGCCTCGAAGAGCTCCCAGCACGGCATCGAGACGACGCGCGCGCTCGTGCCCTGCTCGGCGAGGCGCCGCCCCGCGTCGAGCGCGAGGTGCACCTCGGAGCCGGTCGCGATCAGCACCACATCCGGCAGCCCGTTCGCGCCCTCGCTCTCCCAGAGCACGTACGCCCCGCGCGCCACCCCGTCGGCGGACGCGACCTGCGAGCGGTCGAGGGTCGGCACCTTCTGCCGCGTCAACGCGAGCGCGACCGGCCCGTCCTCGCGCTCGAGCGCGAGCTTCCACGCCTGCACGGTCTCGTTCGCGTCCGCCGGCCGCACGAACCAGAGATTCGGGATCGCCCGCAGCGCCGCGTAGTGCTCGACCGGCTGGTGCGTCGGCCCGTCCTCGCCGAGCGCGACCGAATCGTGCGTCCACGCCCACACCACCGGCAGCGACGACAGCGCAGAGATCCGCACGGCCGGCCGCATGTAGTCGGAGAAGACCAGGAACGTCGAGCCGTACGGCTTGAGGATGCCACCGTGGAGTGCGAGCCCGTTGACGATCGAGCCCATCGCGTTCTCGCGGATCCCGAACGCGACGTTGCGGCCCGCGTGCGTCGCCGAGAAGACGCCGCCGCCCTTGAACTCGGTCTTCGTCGACTCGACGAGGTCGGCCGCGCCGCCGACCATCGTCGGCGCGAAGCGCTTGAACGCCTCCATCGTCTTCGCGCCCGCGTCGCGCGTCGCCATGTCGTCGCCGGCCGCGAACTCCGGCAGCGCCTCGACCCAGCCCGGCAGCGGCTTGCCCGAGTGCGCATGCCCCCAGTCGTCGCGCAGCTCCGGATACTTGGCCGCCCACGCGTCGTACCGCTGCTGCCACGCCGTCTCCGCCTCGATCCCGCGCGCGGTGCCGTCCATGTGCTCCGCGACCTCCGGCGGGACGACGAACGTCGCGTCCGGATCCCAGCCGAGCGCCTCCTTCGTCGCCCGCACCTCGGCCTCGCCGAGCGGCGCCCCGTGCGCCTTCGCCGTGTCGATCGCGTGCGGCGCGCCGAAGGCGATGTGCGAGCGCACGACGATCAGCGAAGGCCGCTCTTCCTCCGCCTTCGCCGCTTCGATCGCCGCGCGGAGAGCGTCGAGATCCTCGGAGTCGCCGACGTGCTGGACGTGCCAGCCCTGCGCCGCGAGCCGGGCTCCCCGGTCCTCGGCCGTGAACGAGAGGGAGGTCGTGCCGTCGATCGTGATGTGGTTGTCGTCGTAGAAGTAGACGAGCTTGCCGAGCCCGAGCTGGCCGGCAATCGAGGCCGCCTCGTTCGAGACGCCCTCCATCAGGTCGCCGTCGGAGCAGATCGCGTAGACGTGGTGGTCGACGATCTCGTCGTAGGGCCGGTTGTAGCGCTCGGCGAGGAAGCGCTCGGCGATCGCGAAGCCGACGCCGTTCGCGAATCCCTGCCCGAGCGGGCCCGTCGTCGCCTCGATCCCCGCCGTGTGATGCACCTCGGGGTGTCCGGGCGTCAGCGACTCCCACTGGCGGAAGCGCTTCAACTCGTCGAGCGAGAGGTTGTAGCCCGCGAGGTGGAGCGTCGCGTACTGGAGGATGCAGGCGTGCCCGGCCGAGAGGATGAACCGGTCGCGGTTCGCCCAGTGCGGGTTCGCGGGGTTGTGCTGCATCACCTCGCCGTAGAGGAGGTACGCGAGCGGCGCGAGCGCCATCGCCGTCCCCGGATGTCCTGCATTCGCCTGCTGGACGGCGTCCATGGCCAGCGTGCGGATCGTGTCGATGGAGCGCTGCTCAAGCTCGGTCTTGGCCACGAAGCACCTCGTAGAGTCGCTGCTGTTCTTTCCGCGCCGAACGATAAGCGTCAGCCCGCTCTCCGCGCGGACGGATGACACCGGCGACCGGCGCGTCCGCCGGCTCGTGCCCCAGCCTGCGCAAAGCCAAAACGGCCGCGCCGCGCAGCGACGCCTCCTCGACGCCCGACACGAGCACCGGCCGCGCGAGCGCGTCGGCCACGATCTGGATCCAGTCCCGGTCGTGGAGGAGTCCGCCTCCGGTCGCGACCACCTCGCGCACGTCCGGCAGCAGGTCGGCGATCGCCGCGAAGCGGAACGCAACGCCCTCGAGCGCCGCCTGCCGCAGGTCGAGCGGGGTCGTCTCGAAGCGCAGCCCGGCGACGGAGCCGGTCGCGCCGGGATCCCAGCCGGTGGAACGCTCGCCGCCGAGGAAGGGCAGGAAGGTGAGGCCGTGGTCGCTCGGGTCGCGGCCCGCGAGCGAGCCGCCGGCCGGGGCGAGCGTCCGCTCGAGCCAGCCATGGAGGTTGCCGCCGTCGGAGAGCGCGCCGCCCTCGACGACCGAGCGCTCGTCGACCCGGTACGTGAAGAGGCCCGGCCGCGGCTGCGGCCGCTCGCACTCGTAGACGACGCGCAGGGCGCCCGAGGTGCCGACCATCAGCGCCGCCCGCTCGCGGCCGACACAGCCCGCGCCGAGGTTCGAGCAGGCGGCGTCGAGCCAGACCGGCGCGTCGGCGATCTGCGGCAGCCGCTCGGCCTCGACCCCGACCGCGGCGAGCAGCTCCTCGTCCCACGTCCGTCCCGCCAGCTCGAGCAGGCCGCTCGAGGAGGCGATCGAGAGACTCGTCTCGGGAGCGCCGCGCAGGTAGTCGGCGAACGAGACGAACCACTCCGTACGACGGAAGATCTCGGGCTCGACGCGTTTCAACCACGCAAGCTTGGCGGGCCAGAAGGTCGGATGGAGGTACGCCCCGGTGCGCTGGTGAACAGCGTCACCATCGAGCCGCCGGCGCAGCTCCTCGGCCTCGCCGGCGCTCCGGGTGTCGGCCCAGCCGAGGATCGGCGTCAGCGCGTTCCAGTCGCGGTCGACCGCGACGAGGCTGTGCGCGAAGCACGAGATCCCGTCGGCTTCCCGGCCGCGGAGGACGCGCCGGACGGCCGCGACGACCTCGTCCGCGTCCTCGCTCTCGCAGGGCTCGCGGCGCAGCTCGCCGTCCGGCTCGGCTCGCTCGTCGAAGCGCTGCGCGCGCACCGAGGAGGAGCCGACGTCGAGCGCGAGCACTCTCACCACGCCTCGAATCTACTCTGGGGGAGTCGTGGCGGTCGTGATCGCATCCAACCTGCGCAAGGAGCTCGCCGGCTCGGTGCTCTTCGACGGCGTCTCGTTCTCGGTCGAGCGCCGCGACCGGGTCGCGCTCTCGGGGCCGAACGGCGCCGGCAAGACGACGCTGCTCCGGATCCTCGCCGGCGAGACCGAGCGCCACGGCGGCGAGCTCTCCTTCGAGAAGGACACGCGCGTCGCGCTCCACGACCAGCGCCCGCCGCTCGACCAGGAGATCACGCTGCGCGAGTACGTGCTCTCCGGCGCGCGCGACCTCGTCGCGCTCGAGGAGGAGCTGCGCCGGCTCGAGCACGCGATGGCGGGCGGCGCGCACGACCAGGCGACGCTCAACCGCTACGCGGAGGCGCAGGCGCGGCTCGAGCACGCGGGCGGCTACGGCTGGCGCGACCATGCGGCCTCCGTCGTGCGCGGCCTCGGCTTCCGCGACGAGCACCTCGACCGGCAGCTGCGCACGTTCTCCGGCGGCGAGCTGACGCGCGCCTCGCTCGCGCGCGCGCTCGGCGGCGACCCCGACCTGCTCCTGCTCGACGAGCCGACGAACCACCTCGACGTCGCGAGCCTCGAGTGGCTGGAGCGCGAGCTCGCCGCGCTCGACGCCGCCGTGATCCTCGTCGCGCACGACCGCTGGTTCCTCGAGGCGGTGACGACGGCGACCCTCGAGGTCGTCGCCGGCCGCGGCACCTTCTTCCCCGGCCCCTGGCACGCGTGGCGGCGCGAGAAGGCGGCGCGGATGCTGAACGCACAGAAGGAGGTCGATCGTGCCGCGGCGGACATCGAGCGGCTCGAGCGCTTCGTCGAGCGGTTCCGCGCCAAGAAGAACAAGGCGAAGCAGGCGCAGGCGAAGCTGAGCCAGATCGGGCGGCTCGCCGAGCAGCGCGCGAACGCCGCGGAGGAGGTCGCGCTCCTCTCCCGGCGCAAGCGGACGCTCGGCTTCGAGTTCCTGAAGCCTGCGCGCAGCGGGCGAACGGTCGTCGAGGCGGAAGGGGTGGACGTCGTGATCGGCGAGCGCGTGCTGCTGCGCGGCGCGAGCTTCGCGCTCGAGCGCGGCGAGCATGTCGCGCTCGTCGGCCCGAACGGCTCCGGCAAGACGACGCTCCTCGAGCGGATCGTCCACGAGGTGGGCCCGCGGATAGGTCACGGCGTCGAGGTCGGCTACTTCTCCCAGCAGGAGCTCGAGCTCGACGCGCGCGGCTCGGTGCTCCAGTGCGTCCAGTCGATGACCGGGCTCTCGCGGCCCGACGCGCAGAACCTGCTCGGCAAGTTCCTCTTCTCGGGCTGGGACGAGCACGAGAAGCAGGTGGCCGTGCTCTCGGGCGGCGAGCGGCGCCGGCTTGCGCTCGCGGTCACGGTCGCCTCGGGCGCGAACTTCCTCGTCCTCGACGAGCCGACGAACCACCTCGACCTGGAGAGCCGCGAGGCGCTCGAAGCGGCGCTCGATGCGTTCCCGGGGACGGTGCTGCTCGTCTCGCACGACCGCGCCCTGCTCGACGGGATCGCGCAGCGGACGCTCGCGATCGAGGACGGCGAGCTGCACGCCTACGACGGCGGCTGGGCCGAGATGCTGCGCCGCCGCGAGGAGCGCGCCGCCCGCGCGGCGCCGCCCGCAGCCGAGCGCAAGACGCAGTCGAAGCCGAAAGCCGCGGCGAAGCCGAAGCCGCGCCCGACGCAGCTCGAGCGGATCGAGTCGGAGATCGCCGCCCGCGAGGCGGAGGTGGCGGAGCTCGAGGGGAAGCTCGCCGAGGACTGGACGAACGTCGACGTCCTCGCCGCGCACAAGCGCAGCCGCGACGCGCTCACGGCGCTGCTCGAGCGCTGGGAGCAGCTCTTCGAGCAGGCGCAGGCCTGACGGCCTGCCGTGAACCTCGCCTAGCCGGTCCGCCGAACTCGCGCTAGCCTCGAACGATGGGATCGCGCCTCGCCGCAACCGTCGCCGCACTCGGCAGCGTCGCGTGCCTCGTCGTTCCCGCCGCGTCGGCCGCGCAGTCGCCGATGACGCTGCGCGCCTCGATCCTCACCGCGGGACGGACGCAGCACTCGGTCCACTACGTCAGCTCGTCGGTGATGCCGCAGGCAACGGTGTCGATCGACGGTCACGTCGGGCTGACCGAGGGCGTCCAGCGGATCACCTTCCGCGAGGCGGGCAAGGTCGGTCACGTCACCGTCGTCGTCGCCGCCCAGACCGCCTACATCCACGGCGACGCGTTCACGCTCCACACGTACCTGGGTTTCAAGGCGGCAGCCTCGACACGGTACGGAAATCACTGGATCGCGATCGCGAAGACGCACAAGCTCTACGCCCCGGTCTCCGCCGCGGTGACCCTCGCCTCCGCGATCGACCAGCTCCTGCCGACGGCGGGCGGGAAGAAGCTGACCGCGGTCGGCGCGAAGACCGTCTCCGGCACGCGGGTGATCGGGGTCCGCGCCGCGTCGTTCCTCCAGAGCGGCGTCACCCAGCTGGACACGCTCTACGCCCGCGCGTCCGGCACGCCGCTGCCGGTCGAGGAGATCGCGACCCAGGGGACGAGCTTCCGGTTCACGCTGACGTTCGACCGCTGGAACGAGAAGGTGCACGTCGCCGTGCCGAAGAACCCGGTGCCGATCGCGAAGGTCCTGGCCGCCGGCGGGCCGGCCGCCTAGCGTCGACCGTCTAGACCAGCTGCTTCTCGAAGCAGCGGCTGAGCGCGCGCGTCGCGTAGACGCCGTAGCAGGGAGTCGGCTCGTACCCGGCCGAGGCGTAGAGGCCGAGCGCCTCGTGGTTGAGGTCGCCCGTCTCGAGCACGAGGCCGCGGTAGCCGAGCCCGCGGGCGGCCGCCTCCAGCTCCTCGAGCACACGCCTGCCGAGGCCGCGGCCCCGCCCCTGCGGCGCGACGTACATCCGCTTCAGCTCGCCGCGCGACCCGTCGAACCGGCAGACGCCGCCGCACCCCACCGCACGGCCGGCCTCGTCGCGCGCGACGAGGAAGACACCGTCGGGCGGCTCGAACATGTCCGCCTCGCGCGCCGGGCCGATGTCTGCCTCGCCCGCGTAGCGGCCGCGCATCTCCTCCTGCTGCGCCGCCGCGAGCGCCTGCACGTCCGGCGAGCCGAACGGCTCGGGCGCGATCACGCAGTCCCGGCGGCGTCGCCGGCGCCTCCGGCCCAGAAACGCTCGAACGCCGAGTCGAGCGGAACCGCGGTGACCTCTTTCCAGAGTCCGTCCTCGCAGCGGATGACGAACGCCTGGTCGACGTCGAGGTCGATCCCGTTGCGGTGGCCGACGGCGCGGTAGATCGCGATCGCCCAGTCGTCGTTCGCGAAGACGGTGTGGAGCGAGCTGCGATAGGTGCCGTCGGTCTCGAGGCCGGTGCGGCGCAGGAACTCGACCACCTCGCGGCGGCCGCGGTACTCGCCGCTCATCATCGTGTTGCCGGGGACGCGCCAGACGATCTCCCGCGAGAGCGCCGCCGAGATCGCCTTCGCGTCCTTGCCGAACGCGGCGAAGACCCGGCGGGTCAGCGCGGCGTTCGGGTGTTCCGCCCCGTCGCTCACTCCTCGACCCCGAGCGTGGCGACGACGGCCTCGGCGATCACCTTCAGCGGCCGCCCTGACGCCTGGCTCGCCTTGCGCAGCCGCGAGAACGCGTCCGTCTCGTTCAGCTTCTCCTTCTCCATCAGCAGCCCCTTCGCGCGCTCGATCACCTTGCGCGACGCGAGCGCCTCGGTCAGCGACTCCGCCTCGGCGCGCAGCGCCTGCAGCTCCTCGTGGCGCGCGCTCGCGGCGCGGATCGCCGGCAGCAGATCCTGCTCGCGGAACGGCTTCACGAGATAGCCGAAGACGCCGGCCTCGACCGCGCGCGCGACGAGCTCCTCCTGCCCGTAGGCGGTGAGCATCACGATCGGGATCGGCTGCTCCTCGAGGATGCGCCGGGCGGCGTCGATGCCGTCGAGGCGCGGCATCTTCACGTCCATGATCGCGAGGTCCGGCCGCTCGGAGAGCGCGAGCTCTACCGCCTCCTCGCCGTCCTTCGCCTCGGCGCACACCTCGTGGCCGGCCCGCACGAGCAGGTCGCGCAGGTCGAGCCGGATGATCGTCTCGTCTTCGGCGATCAGGATCTTCATGCCGTGATTCTCGCGTTTCGGAGCCGGATGCCGCTGCAGGCTCGCGCCGGCCCGATCACGCGAGCGCCCGCAGGAGGTCACGCGGCTCCGGCCAGTAGATGAGCTCGCACGCCGCGGCGCGCTCGAGCCAGCGGTACTCGTCGTGCTCGTCGTTCAGGCGCGGCTCCCAGCCGGGTGCGGCGTCGGCGAGGAAGCCGCGCACCGCCACGTGCAGGCCCGGCTCGGCCTCCCAGGCCTCGCGCTCGTACTCGAAGCCGCCGATCTCCCGCAGCCCGGTCGCCTCGAGCCCGCTCTCCTCGCGCAGCTCGCGGGCGGCCGCCTCCTCCCATTCCTCGCCGGGCTCGACACCGCCCGCGACCGTGTGCCAGTAGCCGCCCTTCGCCGGCACGCGGTGGACGACGAGGAACTCCTCGCCGCGGCGGACGTGGACGAGCACCTCGCGCCTCACGCGGGGAAGACCACCTGAGCGCGCGCGCCCGCGAAGTCGAAGCTGCCGTGCAGCTCGTCGCCGACGAGCGCCTGCACGATCGAGAGGCCCGTGCCCGCCGGTGCGCCGCCGGCCCCGGGGCCCTCGTCGGCGATCGCGAGCACGACGTCGCCGTTCTGCCGCGCCAGCTCGATCCGCACGACGCCGGCGCCGTGCTCGAGCGCGTTCTGCAGCAGCTCGGAGAACACGAGCGCGAGCGCGGTGGCGCGGTTGCCGGCGAGCGAGACCTGCTCGAGGCTCGTCTCGACGTCGCGACCCGAGCCGATTCCCTGCACGAGCATCGCGCGCAGCCGGTCGATCAGCTCCGAGAGCTCGACGTCCTCCTCGCGCTGCTCGGTCAGTGCCTCGTGGACGGCGGCGATCGCGAGGATCCGCGTCACCGAGTGCTCGAGCGCCTCCTTCGGGTCGACGCCCTCGGCGCGCGCCTGCAGGCGCAGCAGCGACGCGACGGTCTGCAGGTTGTTCTTGACGCGGTGGTGGATCTCCTGGGCGAGCACGCCGCGCATGACCGCGCGCCCGTGCTCGAGCGCGACCGCGGCGTGATGGGCGATCGCCTCGAGCAGCTGCCGCTCGTCGTCGGAGAACGGCGAGTCCCGGTCGGCGACGAGCTCGCCGATCACGCGCCGCTTCCAGCGCAGCGGCGTCCGCACGGCGTGCGAGCCGGAGCGCCCCTCGGGCCACGCGATCCGGCCGTCCTCGAGCACGAGCGCGGCGCCGGTCGCCGAGACCGCGTCCATCGTCGTCTTGACGATCGCCTCCAGCGACTCCTCGAGGTAGAGCGACTCCGAGACCGCCTCGGAGATCTTCGCGAGCGCCTCGAGCTCGGCGACGCGACGCTGCGCCTGCGCGTAGAGCTGCGCGTGGACGATCGACTGCGCGACCTGGCCGGCGATCGCCTGCAGCAGCTCGATCTCGTCCGGCCCGAACACGCGCGGATGCCGGGTGCGGACGTTGAGCGCGCCGGCGAGCACGTCGCGGGCGAGGATCGGGACGGCGAGGATCGACTCGTAGCCGGCCTCGGGCAGGTTCTTGAACTCCTTGAAGCGCGGGTCGAGGTGGGCCTCGGCCGGGATCATGATCGGCGTGCGGTCAGCCGCCGCCGTGCCCGTGATCCCCTCGCCGGGCCGCATCCGCGGCCGGCGCGACATCTCGTCGATCGGCGTCCCGTAGGTCGCGCGCAGGATCAGCTCGTCGCTGCGGTCGTCGTAGAGGTAGACGAAGCACGCGTCCGCGTCGAACGCCTGGGCGACCTTGGTCGCGACACGGTGGAGGACCTCTTCGAGGTCGAGCGTCGAGTTGACCTCGTCGATCGTCTCGGTCAGCAGGCGCAGGTGCCGCTCGGTCGCTTCCACGGTGCGTATCGTAGGAGCCGCGTGACCCTGACCAACATCCTGTTGTTCTTCCATCTGCTCGGCGCGTTGGCGTTCTTCGCGGGCGGTGCCGTCGCGGGGACGCTGCAGCTCGCCGCGATCCGCCGCGAGCGCCCGAGCGAGATCGCGGCGCTGCTGCGGCCGGCCCGCGTCGGCGTCGCGCTCGTCGGGATCGGCTCGCTGCTCACGCTCGCCTTCGGGATCGCGCTCGCCGAGCACGAGAGCTACGGGCTCTCGCCGGCGTGGATCCAGGCCTCGCTCACGCTGTGGGTCGTGAGCATGGCGCTCGGCGGCTACGGCGGCCGGACGGCCCGCCACGCGCGCACGCTCGCGCAGCGGCTGGCGGGCGAAGGAGACACGCCGAGCCAGGAGCTCCGCTCGCTGCTCGCGAGCCGCGGGCCGCTCTGGGCGAGCTATGCGAGCACGCTGCTCCTGCTCGCGATCGTCGGGCTGATGGTCTGGAAACCGTCCTAGCGACGCTCGGCGCTAACAAACCTTTTACACCGACGCGCGTAATTCCTTAAGTCGCGGGCATACCGTGACCATCCGATGAGTGCCCTCGCCGTCGACCTCCGCAGAACTGCCGGCTACATCGTGGCCGACCGGCAGGGGCGGGTCGTCGGCAAGGTCGAGTGCCCGATGTACGGCACCGCCCCGGACGTCCCGGACGCGCTCTCGGTCAAGTCCGGGCTCTTCTCGCGCCGCCGGCGGCTCGTTCCCGCCGACACGATCGAGCAGATCGACGGCAGCTCCGGCGTGATCGGCCTCCGCGTCGACCGCGACGCGATCCGCTCCTTCCTGTAGCTCGCAGCGCAAGCGCCGCTCGCTGCAAGACGGAACTCCGCTCTCCGGAGAGCACGGTCTCCGAAGAGCTTCGTGCTCTCCTGAACGTCGGATGATCTGGGCGGGTTCTCTGCCCCGACGCGTGCGAGGCTTCCCGCGGTTTCAGGCGTCGGCGGCGCTCCGCAGCAGCAGAACGCGCGCCGAGCTCGCGGCGACGCGATCCGCTCTTCCTCTAGCCGTTCTCGTCAGAGAACGGCCAGGTACTTCTTCATCTCCCAGTCGGTGAGCTGCACGCGGTACTCGTCCCACTCCTTGCGCTTCAGCTCGACGTAGCGCTCGAAGATGTGCGGGCCGAGCGCCTTGCGGGCGACCTCGGACTGCGCAAGCTCGTTGATCGCCTCGCCGAGCGTCTCCGGCAGCGAGACGATGCCACGCTCGGCCCGCTGCTCGGGCGTGAGGTGGTAGAGGTTCGTCTCCATCGGGTCGGGCAGCTCGTAGCCCTGCTCGATCCCCTCGAGGCCCGCGTGCAGCAGAGCCGCGAAGAGCAGGTACGGATTGCAGGCAGGATCGGGGCAGCGGATCTCCGCCCGCGTCGCCTGCTCCGAGCCGGGCTTGTAGAGCGGGATCCGGATCAGCGCCGAGCGGTTTCGCTGCGACCAGGCGACGTACACCGGCGCCTCGAAGCCCGGCACCAGCCGCTTGTACGAGTTCACCCACTGGGCGAAGATCGCCGAGATCTCGCGCGCGTGGCGGAGCTGGCCGGCGATGAACGCCTTCGCGACGCCGGAGAGGTGCCACGGGTCGTCGCCGTCGAAGAACGAGTTCCGGCCGTCCTTGAAGAGCGACATGTGGGTGTGCATCCCCGAGCCGTTCTCCCCGAACAGCGGCTTCGGCATGAACGTCGCGTGGTAGCCGTGCTGCTTCGCGACCTCCTTGACGACGAGCCGGTAGGTGAGCATGTAGTCGGCCATGTCGAGCGCGCCCGCGTAGCGGATGTCGATCTCGTGCTGCGACGGGCCGACCTCGTGGTGGTGGTACTCGACCGGGATGCCCATCCGCTCGAGGGCCCGGATCGTGTCGCGCCGGATGCCGGTGGCCGCGTCGAGCGTCGTCTGCGCGAAGTAGCCGCCCTCGTCGAGCGTCTCGGTGCCGTGCTCGTCGCGGAAGAGGAAGTACTCCGCCTCGGGGCCGACGTTGAACGTGTCGAAGCCCATCGCGGCCATCCGCTCGAGCGCACGCCGCAGCGCGTGCCGCGGGTCGCCGTCGTACGCCACGCCGTCCGGCGTGACGACGTCGCAGATCATCCGGCCCGCCTCGCCGTCGGGCAGCACGCGGAACGTCGTCGGATCGGGAATCGCGACCATGTCCGACTCCTCGATCGCGTTGAAGCCGGTGATCGACGAGCCGTCGAAGCCCATCCCGTCGTCGAGCGCGCCCTCGACCTCGCTCGTCGTGATCGAGAAGCTCTTCAGGTGCCCCTCGATGTCGGTGAACCAGAGCAGCACGTCCTCGATCCCACGTGCGGCGATCTCCTCGAGCACGCGCTTCCGTTCGGCCGGATCGGACGTCGCCCGGTTCTTGCTCTGGATCTGCGCCATCGTCGGCACCTCCTGAAATGAGAAAAAAGCCCCGGGCGCCACGACGGTGCGGCGACCGAGGCCTCATGTCGCCTCGAAGCTCGCGTGGAGTCTAACGAAGTCGCTCGCGCCCACCCGGCTACGCTCGGCCGCGTGGGCGTCGAACAGGCACTCGCCCGGCTCGCGGACACCGTCTTCCGGCGGCGGCGGACGGTCGTCGTCGTGTGGCTCGCCGTGCTCGCCGCCGGCAGCTGGTTCACGCTCCACCAGACCGACCGCCTCTCGGGCGGCGGCTGGGACGTTCACGGCAGCCCGTCGGTCCGCGTCAACGACCTGCTCGGAGACTTCCCCGGCATCACGCCGCCGGCGTTCACGCTCCTCATCACCGGCGACCCGGCGGCCGTGCAGCGGCGGGTCGCCGCGGTCGCGCCCACGCTCGCCGCCGACCCGGAGCTGCGTCCGGGATCGCCGAGCCTGCTCGCCGGCGGCCGCGCCGCGCTGCTGCCGATCGGGTATCTCGACGCGAGCTCGAACGCGATCGACGCGGCGACGAGGCTCCGCCGCGAGCTCGTGCAGACGAGCGCCGCGGTCCAGACGCGCGTCCTCGGCGAGCCGGCGATCTGGTCGAACTTCGAGCAGGTCTCGAAGCAGCAGCTCGCGCGCGGCGAGGAGCTCGGGTTTCCGCTGATCCTCCTGATCCTGCTCGGCGCCTTCGGCACCCTGGTCGCGGCTGTCGCGCCGCTCGCGCTCGGCTTCGCCGCCGTCTTCCTCGCCGGCGCGTCGATCTACTGGCTCTCGCGCGTCGTCGAGCTCTCGGTGTACGTCACGAACATGGCGTCGATGATCGGGATCGGCGTCGCGGTCGACTACTCGCTCTTCATCGTCAGCCGCTACCGGCACGAGCTCGCAAAGGGCGCCGAGCCGCGGGCGGCGCTGCGACGGGCGCTCGTCACCTCGGGCAAGGCGGTCGTCTACAGCGGCGCGACGGTGGCCGCCTCGCTCGCGGGGCTGTTCGCGGTCAACGTCAACGGCATCCGCTCGCTCGCGGCGGGCGCCATCGTCGTCGTGTCGATCTCGGCGCTCGCCGCGATCACGCTCCTGCCCGCTCTGCTCGCGCTCGTCGGCCACCGCGTCGAGCGGCTGCGGGTGCCGCTGCCGTGGCGCTCGGGGGACGAGTCGGGCGGCGCCTTCTGGACGGCGTGGGCCGCGCGCGTGATGCGCCGGCCGTGGCCGTTCCTGCTCGCGAGCGTCGCGGTGATGCTCGTGCTCGCGGCGCCGCTCGTGGCGATGCAGACCTTCAACCGCGGCCTCGACGAGCTGCCGGCGAACGCCGAGGTGCGCGCCGCGACCGAGCGGGCGATGAGCCTCGCGGGGCCGGGGCTCGGCACGCCGGTGCACGTGATCGTCTCCGGCGGGGCGACCGCGGTCGCGCGCCGGATCGCGGCCGTGCCCGGCGTCGTCTCGGTCACGCGGCCCGTGCGCTCGAGCGACGGGACGCGCTGGCTCGTCGACGCGACGATCGACGCCCAGCCCGAGTCGACGCCCGCACGGCAGATCGTCGCCCGGATCCGCGCCAGCGCAGGCCCGCAGGCGCTCCTGGGCGGCGCGACGGTCTTCGACCAGGACGTCGAGCACGCGATCGTCGGCGGGCTCTGGAAGATCCTCGTCTTCATCCTCGCCGCCTCGTACGTCGTCCTGTTGCTCCTGCTGCGCAGCGTCGTGCTGCCGTTGAAGGCGGTGCTGATGAACCTGCTCTCGGTCGGCGCGGCGTACGGCGTCCTCGTCGCGGTCTTCCAGTGGGGATGGCTCGACTGGACGGGCTACTCGTCGCCCGGCTACGTCGACACGATCGTCCCCGCGCTCGTGCTCGCGGTGACGTTCGGGCTCTCGATGGACTACGAGGTCTTCCTGCTGACACGGATCCGCGAGCGCTGGCTCGCCCACGGCGACAACGAGCGGGCGGTCGCCGAAGGGCTCGTCCGCTCCGCGCGCACGATCACGAGCGCGGCCGCGGTGATGGTCGCCGTCTTCGCCTCCTTCTCGCTCGCGGGCGCGCCGGCGCTGAAAGAGCTGGCGGTCGGGCTCGGCGTCGCGATCCTGCTCGACGCGACGCTCGTGCGGCTCGTGATCGTGCCCGCCGCGATGCGGCTGCTCGGCGAGTGGAACTGGTGGTATCCGCACCGGCTTCAGCCTCGCTTCACGGGGGAACCGGTCTCCTGCCGAGCGCCCGCTTCCTCGTGACGTGCCGTCCGAGTCAACGCTCGCGGTGCTCGCGGTACCAGTCGACCGAGCCACTACCCTTGCCGCGTGCTCGAACTCGTCTCGGCGGCGCCGGGTTCATCGGCTCGCACTTCGTCAAGCGGCTGCTCGCGGTGGCGACGAGTCGCCGGCCTCGACGGTCGGGGACGTATCTCTTCAACGCGCAGGCCTGCCGGCCGAGCGTCGAGTTCCACGAGGGAGACATCGCCGAGCCGGCCGACGTCGCGCGCGCGCCCGCGGCTGACGTTGACGTCGTCAACTTCGCCGCCTGGAGGACGCACGTCGACCGCTCGATCTGCGGGCGGAGGTCTTCGCGTCGCGCCGAGTTCCGCGGCACCCAGGTTCTGCTCGAGCAGCCGCAGAGCGGCGCTCGCGGCTCGTCGAAGGCGTTGGTGACGAAGAGCGGGATCACCTTCTCCGGGAACTGGCGCGGGCCGTAGTTGTTGGCGCAGTTGGTGATCGTCACGGGCAGGCCGTAGGTCTCGTGGTACGCGCGCACGGCATGGTCGGCGCCGGCCTTCGACGCGTTGTACGGCGTACGCGGCCGATAGGGGGAGTCCTCGGTGAAGGACTCGTCCGTGTCGAGAGCCAGGTCACCGTAGACCTCGCAGGTGGAGACGTGGTGGAAGCGCGTGACGCCGGTGCGCCGCGCTGCCTCGAGCAGCGTCTGCGTGCCGATCACGTTCGTGCGGAAGAAACGACCCGGATCGACGACGGCGAGGCTGTCGTGCGCTTCGGCGGCGAAGTTGACGACCACCTCGACGCGCTCGTCGGCGAGCACCGGCTCGCCGAGCTCGAGGTCGGCGCAGCGTCCCTCGACGGCCCGGCCACGACCCGCTACTCCCGCGACCGGCGAAGCTGCGCCGGTCTGCCGGCGTAGGATGAGCAGGACGACGTCGACGATGCGGTCGTCCGGGTGCCGCTCGAGCTAGTAGTGCGACGAACGTTCGAGCCGATGAAGCCGGACCGCGCCTGTGACGAGGAGTACGCAGCCGCCGGAGCCTAGCTTCCGGGCTCGTAAAACAGCTGTAAGGAAGAGGGAATCGGCCTTCAGATCGCGAAGGTCCACGCCGATCCGTTCCTCAGCAGGACGCGCCACCGCATGCTCCGTCGCACCCTCATCCTCGGCCTCGCGGCCCTCGCCCTCGGCGCCTCCTCGGCCACCGCCGGGCGCTTCGTCGCACCCGCAGGCTCGGGTGCGCTCTTCCTCTTCAGCGGCCACGGCTACGGCCACGGCGTCGGCATGAGCCAGTACGGCGCCTACGGCTACGCCCAGCACGGCTACTCCTACGACCAGATCCTCGACCACTACTTCCCCGGCACGACGCTCGGCGCCTCGCCGCTCTCGACGATCCGCGTGCTGCTCGCCGACCGCAGGAAGGCGCTGACGATCGCCTCCGACCAGCCGATCACGGTCGTGGACGGGGCCGGCGCGACCCACACGCTCCCCGCCGGGAAGACGAAGCTCAAGGCCGACCTCCAGCTTCCCGTGGACGGGCAGGCGGCGGTCACGCTGACCGCGCCGCTCACGTTCTCGGCGGCCGCCGGCTCGACCCTCACGCTCGGCCGCCCGTATCGCGGCACGCTCGTCGTCGACCTCGTCGACGGCAAGCTGCGCGCGATCGACGTCGTCGCCCTCCAGTCGTACCTCGACGGCGTCGTCCCGGCGGAGATGCCGACCACGTGGTCGCCCGAGGCGCTGAAGGCGCAGGCCGTCGCCTCGCGCTCGTACGCGCTCGCGACGCGCCTCCTCGCGGCGCCGTTCGACGTCTACGGCGACACCCGCAGCCAGGCGTATCTCGGCGTGAGGGCCGAGACGCCCGCGACGAACGCGGCCGTGGCCGCGACCGCCGGCCAGGTGCTCTGGTACGGGCCGAAGATCGCGACGACGCTGTACTCCTCCACGTCCGGCGGCGAGACGGAGACCGCGTCCGACGTGTGGGGCGGAGTCAGCCCGCCGTACCTCGTCTCCGTGCCGGACCCGTACGACACGATCTCGCCGTATCACGACTGGGGCCCGGTGCCCGTCACAGGGAAGACGATCGCCGCGCGGCTGAAGGTGCCCGGGACCGTCGTCGACGCCGCGACGACCGCGAACGCCGCCGGCCGGGTCGCGACCTTCGACGTCTCCTCGCTCGCCGGCGCGCCCGCCTCCGAGATCGTGACGCCGGTCGTCGGCACGACCGTCCGCACGAAGCTCGGCCTCCGCTCGACGTGGTTCGGCGTCGGCGTCCTGTCGCTCCTGCCGCCCGAGACGCCGCTCGTCTCCTACGGGACGGGCGTGACGCTGACCGGGCTCGTACGCGGCGTCGACGGCGTGACCGTCGAAGCGCGATCGGCGAACGCGCCCTGGCAGGAGCTGCTCGCCGTCACACCCGACGCGGACGGCAACGTCACCTTCGACGCAACTCCCCAGCTGACGACCGACTACCGGCTCGCCACACCCGACGCGGCAGCCGCCTTCGTGCGCGTGCGGGTGGCGCCGGTCGTCACGCTCACCGCCGCCACGTCGACGCTCGTCTCCGGCACGGAGCAGCCGGTCCTCTCGGGCGCAAGCGTGCAGATCCAGCAGGAGAACCCCGACGGCGTCGTCCCCGCGTGGACGACGGTCGCGACCGGCACGGTCGACGAGAACGGCGCCTTCTCCGTGCCGGTGACGCTCGCCGCCGGCACGTATCGCGCGCTCGTCGCGCCCGGCCCCGGCTACTCGCCAGGCGCCTCGGCTGCGGCTACCTTGACTCCGTGACCCGCGCCGTCCTGGTCGCGCTCGTCGCGGCGCTCGCCGTGGCGGCTCCGGCCGCCGCGTTCACTCCCACGGACCCGTACTACGCGAAACAGTGGTACCTCGCGCAGGACCACGCCTTCGACGCCTGGGCCACGCCGCCCACGACGCTGGCTCCGGTCAAGGTGGCGCTCATCGACTCCGGAGTCGACTGCTCGCTGCCGGATCTCCAGGGACGGATCGCCGACCGGCGCAGCTTCGTCGGCGGCGACCCCTGCACCGACACGGAGGGCCACGGCACGATCGTCGCCGGCGAGATCGCAGGCAACCTCGACTCGACGGGAATCGTCGGCATCGCCTACACGGCGCAGCTGATGATCGCGAAGGTCGTCGACGCGAACGGCGACATCCCGCTGCAGGCGGAGGCGAACGCGATTCGCTGGGCGGCCGACAACGGCGCCCAGGTGATCAACCTCAGCCTCGGCGGCGTGCGCGACCCGTCGCAGCCCGGGCGCGACACGTTCTCGCAGCTCGAGGCCGACGCCGTCTCGTACGCATACTCGAAGGGCGCGGTCGTCGTCGCCGCGGTCGGCAACGCCGACGAGGCGTACGCGACACCGTGGCCGTACGCGAGCTACCCCGCCGCGCTGCCGCACGTGCTCGGGGTCGGCGCCCTGAACCGCACCGGCGGCGTGCCCGACTTCTCCGACCGCGACCCGACGTACGTGGACATCAGCGCACCCGGAGTCGACATCTTCTCGACGTTCCCGCTCGCGTTGACGGCGCAGCGTGTCGGCTGCACGCCGCAGGGCTACACCGACTGCGGGACCGACGAGTACCGCCAGGCCGAAGGGACGTCGTTCGCGGCGCCGCAGGTCGCCGCCGCCGCGGCCGTCCTGCTCGCGATCGCGCCGTCGCTGACGAACAGCCAGGTCCAGGCGATCCTCGAGCGGTCGGCCGACGACGTGAACGCCGCGAACGGCTGCCGCCAGTGCCCGCTCGGCCGCGACCTGTACAGCGGCTGGGGGCGACTCGACATCGCGAAGGCGGTCGAGGTCGTGCAGGCGGGCGGGCCGTTGCCGGCGCCGGACTTCCAGGAGACGAACGACAACGCGGGCTCGGCCGCCTACACGCTGTGGGGCGGGACGCGGAAGGTGAAGGCGACCCTCGACTACTACGACGACCCGGTGGACGTGTACCGCGTCAAGCTCACGAAGGGCGAGCAGCTGAAAGCGCGCGTGACCGGCAACTGGTCGGGCGCGAACCTCGGCCTCGTCCTCTGGCGGCCCGGCACCACGCAGATCGCGCACGGGCACAACGCGCGGCTCCGCGCGGCCCAGTCGGTCGCGCCCGGCGCGGTCCAGCACATGATCTACCGCGCCCGGACGGGCGGCTGGTTCTACGTCGAGGTCAAGATCGCCGCCCCGGGCGCCGGCCCGTACACGCTGAGGATCGACAAGACGCCGCTCGGCACGGCATCGGCGGGGGCGCCCCGTCACACCACGGGTCGCAGCGGCCGGTAGACGTCCACGGCGAGCGGCCGCCCGCTCGCACCGGCGAGGGGCCGGCGAAGCGCTACTGGCTCTCGAGCAGCTCGTCCTCCGCGACCGGGCGGAGCACCCGGGCGGGCGAGCCGACGACGAGCATCCGCGGCTCGACGTCCTTCGTGACGACGGCGCCGGCGCCGATGAACGCCTCCGCGCCGATTTCGATGCCGGGGCAGAGGATCGCGCCGCCGCCGACGCGGGCGCCGCGGCGGATCGTCGGGCCGGCGATCAGGTCGTGCCGGCGCTCGGTGCGGCCCATGAAGTTGTCGTTCGTCGTCACGACGCAGGGCGCGATGAAGACGTGCTCCTCGAGCGTCGAGTAGGCGGTGATGTACGCGTCCGCCTGGATCTTCGTCATCGCGCCGATCGTCGTGTCGTTCTCGACGAGCGAGCCGCGGCCGATCACGACGTCGTCGCCGACGGTGACGCGCTCGCGGACGCACGACTGGTCGCCGAGGATCACGCGCGCGCCGATCCGCGTGCCGGCGAAGACGATCGCGCCGGTCGAGACGATCGTGCCGTCGCCGATCACGGTCGGCTCGAGCGCCTCGCGCTTCGTCGTCGAGCGCGGCGAGAGCGACGGCTGCTTGCCGACGACCGCGTTCTCGAGCACCTTCACGCCCTCGCCGAGCACCGTGCCCGGGTAGACGATCGCGCTCGGATGGATCTCAGCCACGGAGCGACTCCGTCAGCAGCTCGAGCGCGCGGACGACCTCGAGGCCGTCGCGCATCTCGCGTCCGTCCCACCCCTCCTGGACGAGCCGGATGAAGTGCTGGCACTCGAGCTTCAGCGGCTCGGCGTTCGAGAGCTTCGGGCTGAACGTGTCGCCCGTGCGCGTCCGCCACTCGCCGTACGTGTCGGAGGGCTGCTCGGGCGCCTTGTCGTAGACGGTGATCTTCCGCTCGAGCTCCATGTCGTCGAACACGGCCATCTTGTCGCGGCCGACGACGGTCAGCCGCCGCATCTTGTGCGGGTCGAGCCAGGAGAGGTGCATGTGGGCGATCTTCCCCGAGGCGAAGCGGAGGTAGCAGAAGACGACGTCCTCGACGCCCTCGTTGAGGAAGGCGTGCCCGTGCGCGGCCGCCTCGACGATCTCGTCGCCGACCAGGTACAGGATCACCGACAGGTCGTGGACGCCGAGCGACCAGAGCGCGTTCTCGTCCTTGCGGATCTTGCCGAGGTTCTGGCGGTTGCCGTAGACGCAGAGCACGTCGCCGAGCTCGCCCGAGTCGACCAGCTCCTTCAGCTTGTGCACGGCCGGGTGGTAGAGCAGCAGGTGCCCGGGCATGAGCACGAGCCCGCGCTCGTCGGCGAGTGCGACCAGCTCCTCCATCTCGACCGCCTTCATCGCCGGCGGCTTCTCGACGAACACGTGCAGGCCCGCGGCGAGCGCTCTGCGGGCGAGCGGATAGTGGGTCGGCACGGGCGTGGCGATCACCACGGCGTCGACCTCGCCCGAGGAGATCATCTCCTCGAAGTCGCCGGTGACACGCGCGTCGGGATAGCGGTGCGCGAAGTCGGCGCGAAGCGCCTCCGAGCTGTCGCAGAGCCAGGTCAGCTGCGCGAGGTCGTCGAAGTTGCGGACGAGGTTCTTGCCCCAGTAGCCGAGCCCGACCTGGCCGACGCGGAGGGCCGAATCGCTCACAGCTTGAAGACGTTCGACGCTTGGGTGCCCTTGGCGCCGGTCGCGTTGCGCAGGTCGACGACCACGGCCGACTCGTCGACGATCCAGTCGTAGTCGACGGCGGAGTGGTCGGTGACGATGACGACGCAGTCGTAGGCGGCCGGCTCGAGCGCGACCGACTCGAGCTCGACGCCGTGCTCCACGAAGGCCGCGACGTGCGGGTCGTGGTAGGCGACATCGGCGCCCGCCTTCTCGAGCAGCGAGATGATCTTCACGGCGGGCGACTCGCGCATGTCGCTGATGTCCGGCTTGTAGGCGACGCCGAGCACGAGGATGCGTGCGCCCTTCATCGCCTTCTCGGAGTGGTGGTTCAGCGCCTGCGAGACGAGCGAGCGGCAGAAATACGGCATCTCCTCGTTCACCTTGCCGGCCAGCTCGATGAACTCGGTGTAGAAGCCGAACTCGCGCGCCTTCCAGGTGAGGTAGAACGGGTCGATCGGGATGCAGTGGCCGCCGAGACCGGGGCCCGGGCTGAAGCGCATGAACCCGAACGGCTTCGTCGAGGCGGCGCCGATCACCTCCCAGACGTCGATCCCCATCCGGTCGCAGAGCATCGCGAGCTCGTTGACGAGCGCGATGTTGACCGAGCGGAAGATGTTCTCGAGCAGCTTCGTCAGCTCGGCCGCCTCGGGCGTCGAGACCTCGTGGACGGTGTCGACCGCCCTGCGGTAGACGTCGGCGGCGCGGCGCGTGCACTCGGGCGTGATCCCGCCGAGCACCTTCGGCGTCGTCTTCGTCGTCCAGTCCTCGCGGCCCGGGTCGACGCGCTCCGGCGACATCGCCAGGTAGAAGCCCTCGCCGGCCTTCATCCCCGTCGCCTCCTCGAGGATCGGCTGCAGCACCTCGCGCGTCGTGCCCGGCCAGGTGGTCGACTCGAGCACGACGATCTGCCCCTCGCGCAGCACCTTCGCCACGCCACGGGTGGCCGCGGTGACGATCGAGAGGTCCGGCTCGCGCTGGCGCGAGAGCGGCGTCGGCAGCGCGATCAGGATCGCCTCGGCGTCGCGCAGGTCCGCGTAGTCGGACGTCGCGCGCACGAGACCGGCCTCGACGAGCGGGCGGAAGCGCTCGTTCGCGACGTCCTCGATGTGGCTCTCGCCGCGGTTGATTCCGGCGACGACGTCCTCGATCACGTCGACGACGAGCACGCGGCACCCGGCCTCCGCGAACGTCGTCGAGAGCGGCAGCCCGACGTAGCCCGCGCCGATGATCGCGACGTCGTAGCTGGTGGCCTCGCTCATGCCGGGGCAACGGTAGCGCCAAGGGCGGCGGCCACCTTCGTGGAAGCGTCGCCGTCACCGTAGAGCGGCGGCCGCACGGCCGGCATACGCGCCTCCGCGACCGCCGCCGCGAGCGCGGCCGGATCGTCGTCGACGAGCACGTTGGCGCCCACCTCGACCGTGTCGACCCACTCCGTGGACGGCCGCGCGGTCACGCACGGAACGCCGTACCAGTACGCCTCCTTCTGCAGCCCGCCGGAGTCGGTGACGATCACGCGCGCGCTCGAGCAGAGCGCAGCCATGTCGAGGTAGCCGAGCGGCGCGAGAACGGTCACGTTCGCCGGCACGCCGACGAGCACGCCGCGCGTCCGCGGATGGGCCGGGAAGAGCACCCGCTCCGCGATCCGGCCGAGCCCGTCGACGATCCGCGCCAGCCGCTCCGGCCGGACGTTCGCCTCACGGTGGATCGTCGCGACGACGTAGCCGCCGGGATCGAGGCCGAGCCCCGCCAGGATCTGTGACCGCTCGCGCGCGATCGGCGCGAGCCGGAAGCACGCGTCGGCCATCACGTCGCCCACCACCTCGGCCCGGCCCAGCACACCCTCTCCGCGCAGCGTCTCGCGCGAGCGCTCGTCGGGACACAGCAGGAGCCTCGCCACCCTGTCGACCGCGACGCGGTTTCGCTCCTCGGGCATCGACCAGTCGCCGCTGCGCAGCCCCGCCTCCACGTGCGCGACCGGAACACCTGCACGAACGGCGGCCTCGGCGCCCGCGAGCGTCGAGTTCGTGTCGCCGTAGACGAGCGCCCAGTCGGGGAGCTCCCGCTCGAGCGCGGCCGCGATCCCCGGCCGCATCGCCTCCGGGTCGGCCGTGTGCAGGTCGAGCCGGTACCGCGGCTCCGGCAGGCCGAGCTCGTCGAAGAAGACGTCCGACAGCTCACGGTCCCAATGCTGGCCCGTGTGGACGACGACCTCCTCGATCCCGGCCTCACGCAGCGCGACCGAGACCGGGCCCGACTTGATGAACTGCGGGCGGTTGCCGACGACTGACAGGACCCTCACGACGACGAGGCTACAATGGCGCCGCCCGCACAGCGCGGGCGACCGGGGCCGTTAGCTCAGCTGGTAGAGCAGGGGACTCTTAATCCCAAGGTCGGAGGTTCGATCCCTCCACGGCCCACTCCAAGAGCCGGCTGCGCCGGCTCTTGTTCGTTCTGTGCTTCCCGCTTCGCCCGCTGCGCTGGCGCAGGCGCGCCGAAGGCGCGCGTGCGCAAGCGCTCCGCTTTCCGCTCGCTCGGCAAACGAGCCGCCGGAGGCGGCTCGCGCAGCTCGCGGCCAAGCGGCGGTGGGCCGCGTCCGCGCAGGTCGGGCGCGGCGACGCTATGGGGCACCCCGTTGCCGGGAGGGACAGATGCCGCCCCGATACCGTGACGAACTCGTGCCACTCGCGTAACGGGGTCTGGCCCTGGTCCGGGCCCGGCTACGCCGGCTCTCGTCGGTTCCCGCTCTGGGAAGGCGGACCGTCTCTGCCTCCGCGCAGGCTGGGTTAGCTTGTCGGTCGTGAGCGAGCCACGACTGCGTCCGGCGACGGTCACCGACCTGCCGCTGATCTCGCGGGCCGAACGCGACTACATCTCGGCGATCGAACCGGACCAGACGGCATCGTGGACTGCGGCGATTGACGGCAACCTGGCACTGTGGATCGCTCAGCTCGACCGCACCACCATCCTTGAACTCAGTGGGCACACCGGCGCGAGCGCGCAGTCGGGATATGCGGACGACTGGATGCCCGCAGGATTTGTGATGTGGATGCCCGAATCGGACGCGGCGGCGACCTTGATCACCATTCAGGTGCTGGCCGCCTATCGACGCCGCGGCCTGGGCCGACTGCTCCTACGTGTTTTCGCAGACCAAGCCCGCGCAGGCGGCGCCCGCACGTTGCGCCTGGGCGTGCACGAGCACAATCCAGCCCGCAGCCTCTACGAGCAGGCTGGCTATGAACTAACTGGCCGCGACGGCCGATACATGCTCTACGAGCTCAATACGAGTCCGGACGAACCCTGCTGCTGATCTATCTACGTGTTCTGCATCGCTGACGATCTCCTCGCCCGGACCCCGGCGTATCGTTGACAGGCTTCCCCGTGTCCGGCGCCGCAGATGCGGGCCTACCAAGCCGACTCGAGCGCTGAGCCGGATCAAGCGCGAGATCGACGAGCATGTCGATGCCCCGCGGGTCGCCGAGGCCCCGCAAGGGCATCGACGGCAGTGACGCGCACGCCCGATGCGGGATCACGGCTCGTAACCTCAATCAGCGACGGAACCACTGACACATCGCCGATCTGCGCAAGCGACTTGATCGCCAAGACCCGCAGTCCATCATCGGAGGCTTGGAGAGCGCGCATCAGCGGAGGCGCACCTGCCGGGTCTCCCAGTCGTCCGAGTTCCACCGCTGCCGACCAGCGCGTCCTGTAGTCCGTATCTGCGAGCAGACCAACGAGCGCCTTGAGGTCTCCCCGCTTCCGTGCCTCCACAGCATCGAACGCGCCCACGGTAAGGAAGCTATCCCCTCGTACTCCTGGGCGAGAGCCTGCCCTGTGCGAGCGTGCTCTCGCTCAACCACCTCTCGGGAGCGGCTTCGAGGTTGAGTGGGTCGGCAGTCAGATGGTTTGCGCAACGCCAAGTTGAGTCCACCTCACGAGCCGCCGATGGCGGCTCGCTGGTTCTGCATTTCCCGCTTCGCCCGCTTCGCTGGCGCAGGCGCGCCGAAGGCGCGCGTGCGCAAGCGCTCCGCTTTCCGCTCGCTCGGCAAGCGAGCCGGCGGAGCCGGCTCCCGCGAGCTCGAGGCCACGCGGAAACGGGCCGCGCCCGCCATGCCGGGCGCGACGGCCGACAGGCTCCGGCCACCCCACAGAGTCGCCACGCTTCCGTCACGGGGTCTGACCCGGGTCTGGCACCGGGTCTGGCACCGGGTCTGGCACCGTCACGCGCGGTTAGTGTCCTCGGGGTGAGGGTGACTGCTGAGGCTGCGCGTCGCTTTCTCTTCGCGCGGCACTTCCTCACGCCTGCGCGGTCTCTCGCCGGGGGCCTCGACGGGGTGCTCGAGGTCTTCCGCAGGCTCGGCTCGATCCAGTTCGACCCGATCGCGGCCGCCGGCCGGAACCACGACCTCGTCCTGCACGCACGCGTCGCCGGCTACGAGCCCGCCTGGTGCGACCTGCTCTACGAACGCCGCGAGATCTTCGAGGCGACCAACAAGGCGCTGTCGTTCGTGCCCGCGAGCGAGTTCCCCTGGTTCCGCCACGTCTGGGGCCGCAAGGGGCCCCGCTTCCACGCCGCCGCCCTCGCGGAGAACGCCGCTGTCGCCGAGCGCGTGCTCGAGCGGATCCGCGCGGAAGGGCCGCTGTCGTCGGCGGACTTCGAGCGCGAATCCGGGGCGACGAAGAACTGGTTCGGCATGCCGGAGAACGCGGTGCGCTCCGTGCTCGAGGCGTACACCGTCACCGGCGTGATCGGCCTCGCACGCCGCGACGGCAACGTCCGCTGCTACGACCTCCTCGAGCGGCTGCTGCCGGCCGAGCTGCTCGCCCGGGAGGTGCCGGAGCGAGAGCAGATCCGGCACAAGCTCCTGTCCCGGCACCGCGCCCACGGCCTGCTCGGCGCCGGCGGCGCCGGCGGCACCTTCGCCCGCATCGCCAACCCACCGGAGCGCAAGACGCTGCACAAGGAGCTCGTCGAGCACGGCGCGCTCGTGCCCGTCGAGGTCGAGGGCATGCGCGGCAAGCGCTTCGTCCTCGCCGAGGAGCTCGCGCTGCTGCGGGCGCCGCCCGAGCCGGCACCCTCCGTGGCGTTCGTCGCGCCGTTCGACTCGCTGCTGTGGGACACCGCCCTCCTCGCGAGCCTGTTCGACTTCGAGTACGTGTGGGAGGGCTTCTTCCCGCCCGCGAAGCGCCGCTGGGGCTGGTACGTGCTCCCGATCGTCTTCGGCGACCGCTTCGTCGGCCGGATCGAGCCGCGGATCGACCGGGACCGCGCCTGCGTGGAGGTGCTGGACGTCTGGTGGGAAGACGGATTCTCCCCACGCCGCGACGGCGGGTTCGTCGACGCGATGCGCGACGCGCTCCGCGCCTACCTGCGCTTCGCGCGCGCGGACCGCGTCGAGTGGGCGCCCCACCTCACGACGGAGAAGCGGCTCTTCCACGCCCACCCCTGAGCGGAGCCACTCGTCGTCTACGTCTACGTCCGGGCGTCGACGAAGGCGAAGGCGATCGCCGCCGCGCGGGCCGTGGCCGGTTGAGCCACGCGTATCGTTCGACCGTGCTCCTCTACGACAGCCCGGTCTCGGGCAATTGCTACAAGGTGCGCCTTCTGCTCGCGCACCTCGGGCTGGAGTACGAGCGCCGCACGGTCGACGTCGTCGACCGCTCGAACCGGCCGGAGCTGCTCGGCGGGCTGAACCCGGCGCTGCGCGTGCCGACGCTCGTCCTCGACGACGGCCGGCCGCTCGCCGAGTCGAACGCGATCGCGTGGTACTTCGGCGAGGGCACCCGCTTCCTGCCCGACGATCGCTACGAGCGCGCGCAGGTCCTGCAGTGGATGTTCTTCGAGCAGTACGAGCACGAGCCGTCGATCGCCGTCGTCCGCTTCTGGGTCGCCTACTCCGGCACGCCGGAGGCGTTCGCCGACCGGCTCGAGGAGCGCCGCTCCGCCGGCTACCGCGCACTCGACGTGCTCGAGCGCGGCCTCGCCGGCCGCGACTACCTCGTCGGCGGCCGCCTGACGCTCGCCGACATCTCGCTCTACGCGTACACGCACGTCGCGCACGAGGGCGGCTTCGATCTCGGCCGTTACGCCGCGATCCCCGCCTGGCTCGAGCGCGTCGCCGCCGAGCCCGGACACGTCCCGATCGACGCGTAGGTCCCCGGGCACGCAAGAAGGCCGCCCGTCCGCAGTTCGCCGGGACGGACGGCCGGGTGGCGCGGCCGCTCGCTCAGAAGCGGGCGGCCAGCATCGTGAACGCGCGCAGGTGGTTCTGCGAGCCGGCGAGCCGGACTCGCACACGATCTGCACGTCGGCGGCCCGCACGCTCTGCAGCTGCGCCTGCAGGTCGGCGATGTCCTGCGTCTCGACGGCGAGCCCGACGTCCGCGGCTGCATCGAGCGATCGGACGGCCGGCGAGGAGCTGACGTAGAGCGCGCAACTCCGGCTCGGAGAACGTCCCGGCGACGTGGCGCGCGGTCGGGGCGGCGACACCGAGCGGTCGAGAAGCTCGGCGACCGCGGAAGCGAGCTGCGTCTCGGCCGCGGCGATCCGCGCGAACGCCGGCACCGACGCGTAGCGCGTTGCGAAGGCCGCGTAGAGGTCGTGCGCGACGAGCTCCTCCTCGCGCATGTACCGGAGCGCCGCCTGCTCGTCGGCGCTGAGCGACGCCGCCGGTGCGACGAGGGCGAGCCCCTGCACGGGGTCGCGCAGGCCCATCCGGCCGCCCGGTCCGCGCGCCTCGGCCGAGGCCGCGAACGCGTCGCCGACGACGAGCGCCGCCAGCGCGATCGCACCGAACGTCCGCCGAGCTCTCGTATGTCCGTGGATCCTCTTCATCGTCTGCTTCCTTCGTGGTCGTGAGCGAATGCCCACAGGGAAGCCGGCAGACGCGGAGAGGCCGTGGAGGAGATCTGGAGACGCGATGGAGACGGTGGCGCAGGCCGTCCGGCTCGGTCTCCCGGGCGAGGCCGTAAAGATCGCCGGCGCGATGCCGTCGCCGTCGGACACTCGACGAACGGCGAGGCGGCGCCTGGCCCGACGGTGCGGTGAGGCGGCGGCCCCTGGGACAGACTGGCTGCTTGGATAGCGCCGAGGGAGGTTGCCGATGGCAAGTCTGGTCAAGAAGCGTTTCGAGTCTCCGGAGGAGACGCGCACCTTCGCCGACGACACGGGGAAGGTCGACATCGTCGGGGTCGGGGCGCTCAGCATCGGGCGGGGGTTGTTCGAGCCCGGCTGGCGCTGGTCCGAGCACGTGAAGCCGCTCGCCGGGACGGAGTCGTGCCAGGCAGCGCACACCGGCTACGTCCTCGAGGGCCGGATGGTGGTGCAGATGGACGACGGCGAAGAGGTCGAGTTCGGGCCCGGGGACGCCTTCTACATGCCCCCCGGACACGATGCCTGGATCGTCGGCGACGAGCCGTGCGTCCTCCTCGACGTCACCGGCATGGCGAACTACGCAACACCCGAGTAGCCGGGCCGCGACCCGGCCGGCTGAGTCGCACGGGAGCGTCTCGACGGCACGCCGGACGTCGGCAGGCCCGGCATTCCCACCGGGCCCAGCGCCCGGCGTGCCGTCCTCGACCAAAGTGGTCTCGACCGCGGCCCGAACGCCGCGTCAGGCGTCGGCGATCGGACGGCCGACGACGAGCTCGCAGCTCCGGCTCGCGCCGTTCAGCTCGCCCCACGCCGCGTAGACCTCCGGCCGCTCCGCGAACGCGCGCTCGAAGTTCGTCGCCATCGGCCGAGGATAGTGCCGCCCGAGGCCCGTCGACTCGGGCCGCCGGTGCAAGATGCCTGCCATGGCCGCTGCCGAGCAGGCGCTCCGGGACGCCGCACCGTCGATCTTCTGGCTCGACGACCCCGCGCGCCCGCCCGCGCGGCCGCCGCTCGCCGGGGATGCGGAAGCCGACCTCGTCGTCGTCGGCGGCGGCTTCACCGGCCTCTGGGCCGCGCTCCTCGCCCGCGAGGCCGACCCCGGCCGCGAGGTCGTCCTGCTCGAGGGCGACCGGATCGCCGCCGGGGCGAGCGGACGCAACGGCGGCTTCGTCGCCGGCTCGCTCACGCACGGGATCGCGAACGGCGCCGCCCGCTTCCCCGGCGAGCTCGCCGAGCTCGAGCGGCTCGGCCAGGAGAACCTCGCCGCGATCGCCGAGACGCTCGGCCGGCACGGCATCGAAGCGGAGTGGGAGCAGACCGGCGAGCTCGACGTGGCGACCCGCCCGCACGAGCTCGCGGAGCTGCCGGAGCGCGCCGAGCTGCTGCGCCGGCACGGCCGCGACGCCGTCCTGCTCGACCGCGACGAGCTGCGGGCCGAGGTCGCCTCGCCCACCTACCTCGGCGGCCTCTGGAACCGCGACGGCTGCGCGCTCGCGAACCCGGCCCGGCTCGCCTGGGGGCTCGCCGCGGCGGCCGAGCGGCTCGGCGTCCGCATCCACGAGGGCACAGCCGTCACCGGCCTCGAGCCGGACGGGGCCGGCGTCGCCGTCCAGACCGCCGCGGGCCGCGTCCGCGCCCGCCGCTGCGTGCTCGCGACCGCCGCCTTCCCGCCGCTCGTGCGCGCGATCCGGCGGCTCGTCGTCCCCGTCTACGACTACGTCCTCGTCACCGAGCCGCTCTCGCCCGCGCGACGCGACGCGCTCGGCTGGCGGCGCCGGCAGGGGCTCTCCGACTCCGGCAACCGCTTCCACTACTACCGCCTCACCGCCGACGACCGGATCCTCTGGGGCGGCTACGAGCCCGCGTACTACTTCGGGAACGACATGGGGCCGCACCGCGACCAGAGCGCGCACGTCCACCGGCTACTCGCGCGCAACTTCCTCGCCACCTTCCCGCAGCTCGAGGGGATCCGCTTCACGCACCGCTGGGGCGGCGCGATCGACACCTGCAGCCGCTTCTGCGTCACCTTCGACACCGCGCTCGGCGGCCGCGTCTCCTACGCCGTCGGCTTCACCGGCCTCGGCGTCGGCGCGAGCCGCTTCGGCGCCCGCGTCGCGCTCGACCTCGCCGACGGGCGCGACAGCGAGCTGACCCGGCTCCGCTTCGTCCAGGACCGGCCGCGCGCCTTCCCGCCCGAGCCGTTGCGCTTCATCGGGATCACGCTCACCCGCCGCGCGCTCGCCCGCGAGGACGAGACCGGCCGCCGCGGCCTCTGGCTGCGCGCCCTCGACGCGGCCGGACACGGCTTCGACTTCTAGAGACTCGTGCGCCGCTGCAGGACGCCGTTCGCGATCGCGATCAGCACCCCGGCGAGGAAGATCAGCGTCCCCATCACGAACACCTGCGGCGGGATGCCGACCTTGACCGCGCCGTACACCCAGAGCGGAAACGTCAGCGTCTGCCCGGCGACGAACTGGGTGATGATGAAGTCGTCGATCGACATCGCGAACGCGAGGAGCGCGGCGGCGACGATCCCGGGCGCGAGCAGCGGCAGCGTCACGGTGCGGAAGGCCGTCCACGGGCCGGCGCCGAGGTCGGCGGCCGCCTTCTCGATCTCAGCGTCGAGCCCGACCGCGCGGGCCCGCACGATCACGGCGACGTACGCGACGTTGAACGCGACGTGCGCGATCAGGATCGTCCCGAGGCCGCGCGCGACGTTCAGCGTGATGAAGAACGAGAGCAGCGAGGCGCCGACGACGACCGACGGCGCGGCGATGTCGACGAAGATCACCGAGTCGACCGCACCCGTGCCGCGGAACCGGTAGCGGGCGAGCGCGAGCGCCAGCGGCACGCCGAGCAGGATCGAGATCAGCGTCGACCCCGCCGCGAGCTCGAGCGAGTTGACGAGCGCGCTCGTCAGGTCGGGGATGTCGAAGACGTGCCGGTACCACTCGGTCGTGAAGCCCTGCCAGTTGAACGTGAGCCGGCTGGACGGCGCTTTGTTGAAGCCGTACGCGACCATCACCCCGATCGGGACGATCGTGTAGGCGATCACGAGCCACGTGTAGACGGGCAGCAGGAAGCGCGCCGGCCGGACGCGCGCCGGACGCGCCTCGAGCGGCGCGGCGGCGCTGCTCATGCGTACTCCTGGATCCGCGCCGTCCCGAACGTCCGCGCGTAGAGGTAGATGACGACGAGCGTCCCGGCGATCAGGAGCGAGGAGAGCGCCGACGCCATCGGGTAGTCGAAGTTCTGCAGGTAGCTCGTCTGGATGACGTTGCCGATCATCGTCGTGCCCGGCCCGCCGAGGATCGCGGCGTTCACGTAGTCGCCGACGTTCGTCACGAAGACGAGCAGGAAGCCGGCGAAGACCCCCGGCGCCGAGAGCGGCAGGATCACGCGCAGGAACGAGGACGCCGGCCGGGCGTAGAGATCGCCCGCCGCCCGGACGAGCCGCCGGTCGATCCGCTCGATCGCGACGTACAGCGGCAGCACCATGAACGGCAGCGCGTTGTAGGTGAGCCCCGCGACCACCGCCGTCCGGGTCGAGAGCACGTGCACCGACTGCGGCAGCAGATGCCAGCTCTTGAGCGTCCCGAGCACGAAGCCCTGGTCGGAGAGGATGAACTCCCACGCGAGCGTCCGGATCACGAACGAGACGAAGAACGGCAGCAACACGAGCAGCAGGTACGTCGACTTGTAACGGCCGCCGTGGAACGCGATCCAGTACGCCATCGGGAACGCGAGCACGAGCGCGAGCACGGTCGAGAGCGCCGAGTACCAGAACGAGCGCAGGAACTGCGTGTGGTACTGCGAGACCGCCGTCACGTACTCGTGGAAGTGCCACGTCAGCGTGAAGCCGGTGTCTGGGTTGCCCGTCTGCAGCGACACCGACAGCACGGCAAGGAGCGGCACGATGAAGAACACGGCGAGGTAGACCCCGCCAGGCAGGCCGAGCAGATACGGGGTCAGCCGGCTCCGCACGCGTCCCCCGCGCTCAGCTCTGGATGATCGGGTCGAAGATCCCGTTCCAGGTCTTGAACTCGTTGTAGTCCTTGAACGTGTAGTAGTCGTGCGCCTTCGCGTCCATCGCCTTCGTCGGGAAGACGAGCGGGCTGTTCGCGACCGACGGGTCGTCGAGCTGCTTCGCGATCACCTGCTTCGCGGCAGGCACCGGGCAGAGGTAGTTGACCCAGTCGGCGACCTCGGCCGCGATCTTCGGCTGGTAGTAGAAGTTCATCCACTTCAGCGCGTCGACCGGGTGCGCGGCGCCGAGCGGGATCGCCATGTTGTCGGTCCAGTGCATGACCCCCTCCTTCGGCACCACGAACTTGAGGTGGGGGTAGCCGGACGCGTTCGCCTGGAAGATGTCGCCCGACCATGCCTGCGAGATCCAGGTGTCTCCGTTCTCGAGCGCCTTGATGTAGCTCTGGTCGTAGTACTGGCGCACGATCCCGTCGTCGCGTTGCTTCTTCAGCACCGTCGCGGCCTTCTTCCAGTCGGCCTGGGTGGAGGTCGTCGCCTCGGTGCCGAGGTAGAGGAGGCCGGCGCTGCCGAGCTCGGTGTTGTCGCTCATCATCCCGACGTGGCCCTTGAACGCGGGGTCCCAGAGGTCCTTGATCGAGGTGATCTCGCGGTCGATCAGCTTCGTGTTGTAGGCGATCCCGGTGAAGCCGGACTGCCACGCGACCGTGTACGTGTTGCCGTTGTCGTAGGCGGGGCTCTTGACGATCGGGCTCGCGTACTTCGCGAAGTTCGGGAGCTGCGACTGGTCGAGCGGGATCAGCCAGCCGTGGTTGATCAGCTCGGTGAGCTGCCAGCCGTTCGTCATCACGATCAGGTCGTAGCCGATCGACTGGCCGGCCTGGAGCGTGGGCGCGATCTTCGCGTAGAAGGGCGCGTTGTCCTGGATCACTTCCTTGTAGTTGACCGCGATCCCGGTCTGCTTCGTGAACTGCTGCAGCGACGGGTGCTTGCCGTGGTCGGTGTCGATGTAGAGCGGCCAGTTCGCGAAGTCGAGCGTGCCGGCCTGCTTCTGCTTCGCCCACCAGTCGGCCGAGCCGACGCTCGAGCCGGACTTGTTCTTGGTGCCGCCGACGCCGCAGGCGCTGAGCAGCGACCCGAGCCCGACGGCGGCCGGGACGCCGATCCCCGCCCGGCGCAGCAGCGCGCCGCGCGAGAGCCGCTCCTCGGTGAGGCCGCGCACGAGGGCGTCGTCGATGCTGCCGATGCGATCTCCGAGCTCTGCCACCACAGTCTCCCTTCTGTTGCCGGCGCGAGGCCGGCTAGACGACGAACGTGTGCTCCGGACGCCAGCACAGCCGCACCTGGTCGCCGGTGCGGGGCGGGCCGTCGCCCGAGTTCTGGACGTAGACGACGAGGGTCGTGCCGGCCGGGCCCTCGACGACGAGCTGATGGCCGAGCCCGAGGTACGTGGCCGCGACCACCCGCCCGCCCAGCTCGTTCTCGCCGGACGCCGCAGCGCCCGCCGCGACCGGCCGCAGCTTCTCGGGCCGGACGCCCACCTTCACCCGGTCGCGCATCCCGGGCACCCGGTCGGCCGGGACGCGGACGTCGGCGCCGCCGTCGAGCGAGATGCGGACGACGTCGCCGTCGGCGCCGCGAACCGTGCCGGGCAGCAGGTTGGAGGCGCCGAGGAACTCCGCCACGAACTCGGTCGCCGGCCGGTCGTAGACCTGCTCGGGCGAGCCGATCTGCTCGATCCGGCCGTGGTTCATCACCGCGAGCCGGTCGCTCATCGCGAGCGCCTCCTCCTGGTCGTGCGTGACATAGAGGAACGTCACCCCGACCTCCTGCTGGATCCGCTTCAACTCGAGCTGCATCTGCTTGCGGAGCTTCAGGTCGAGCGCCCCGAGCGGCTCGTCGAGCAGAAGCACCCTCGGCTCGTTGACGAGCGCCCGGGCGAGCGCGACCCGCTGCTGCTGACCACCCGAGAGCTGCTCGGGCTTGCGCTGCTCGAGACCGGCGAGCCCGACCAGCTCGAGCGCCGGCCCGACGCGCCGCTCGATCTCGTCGCGGCCGAGCCTGCGGCGCCGGAGCCCGAACGCGATGTTCGCCCGGACGTCGAGGTGCGGGAAGAGCGCATACGACTGGAAGACGGTGTTGACGTCGCGCCGGTACGGCGGTACCCGGCCCATCTCGCGCCCGCCGAGGTAGACCGCGCCGGACGTCGGCTCCTCGAAGCCGCCGATGATCGAGAGCGTCGTCGACTTCCCGCAGCCCGAGGGCCCGAGCAGGCTGAAGAACTCCCCGTGCGCGATCTCGAGGTCGATGCCGTCGACCGCGACGGTGTCGCGGAACCGCTTCGTGACGGCCTCGAGGCGGACGTCGGCCTCGGCTCGCCGGCCGGTCGGCGAGCCCGCGCCCGAGGACGAGGCGCTCACGGCGTTCACGTGCGCACCGGGACGCGTCGTCTGCTCGTGCCCGTCTCCCGCGGCGCACCCATCGGCCTCCGATCTTGGCAAGCGCTTGCCGGAGCGTCAAACGGCCCCGCCGCGAGCCGCTCGCAGTCGTGACCGTTGCCGCATTCCCGTGTCGCGGTTTCGACTAGGCTCCGAGCCGGATGCGCAGGGGCTCCATCCTCACGATCTTGGGGATCGGTGTGATCGCGGGCGGTATCGCCGCCGCCGTCGCTCTTCTGTTCCCGTGGTTGCCTGCGCCGGCCTCCCGCGAGGCCGGCCGGATCGACTTCGTCATCTGGTTCGTGATCGTGATCTGCATCGTCATCTTCGCGCTCGTCGCCGCGGTGATGGTCTACTCGATCGTCAACTTCCGCGCGCGGCCCGGAGACGACTCCGACGGCCCGCCGATCCACGGCCACACCGGCCTCGAGATCGCGTGGACGCTCGTGCCGACCATCCTCGTGACGGCGATCGGGATCGTCAGCGCGGTCGTGCTCTCGCAGAACGACGCCCTCGGCAAGAACGTGCTCAACGTCGACGTCACCGCGCAGCAGTTCGCGTGGACGTTCACGTATCCCGACGCGAAGGTCACCACGGCCACGCTGCGGCTGCCGGTCGACCGCTCGGTGCTGCTGACGTTCCACTCGAAGGACGTCATCCACTCCTTCTGGGTGCCGGAGTTCGGCCAGAAGCAGGACACCGTTCCCGGCATGACGACGAGCGTCCACATCACGCCCGACAAGATCGGCACCTACCCGGTGATCTGCACGGAGCTGTGCGGGCTCGGCCACGCGCTGATGCGGTCGGAGGCGATCGTCATGTCGTCCGCCGCGTTCGACAAGTGGCTGAAGAGCCAGAGCCAGCCTGCGTCCGCCGCCGGGTCGGCGGGCGCGTCCGGCACGGTCGACGGCAAGACCGTCTTCGACGACAACGCGTGCGCCTCGTGCCACACGCTGACGGCCGCCGGCGCCTCGGGGAAGGTCGGCCCCAACCTCGACCAGCTTCCCGCCGAGGCGAAGCGTGCGGGCAAGCCCGTCGCCGCCTTTGTACGCCAGTCGATCACCGATCCGAGCGCGTACGTCGAGCCGGGCTTCCCGGATCACATCATGCCGTCCACCTTCGGGAAGAGCCTGTCGAAGAGCCAGCTCGACGGCCTCGTCTCCTACCTCGTCGACTCGAGCAAGTAAGGGGTGAACCAGCGAACGTGACCGCAGCGACCGTCAACGACGTCCACGCAAGCACCCACACGCCCACGGGCGGAGGAGGCGGCGGCTGGCGGCGGCTCACCCGCGGCGGCCTGCTGCGCGCGGTGTGGATGACGCCGTTCTTCGGGGCGATCGGTCTCGGACTCGTCGCGGTCTTCCGCTGGTGGGGCGGCTGGCATCCCATCCTCGCGACCGCCCCGTCGGTGCTCGTCGGCCTGCTCGTCGCCGCGCCGCTCGGTTTCCTCGCGGGCATCGGCGCCTTCGACTACTGGGTCTACTACGCGCTCGGCCACCCGACGCGCGCGGACGACCACGCGAGCCACGGCGCCACGAGCTGGAAGGACTACTTCCGGGTCAACACCGACCACAAGGTGATCGGCGTCCAGTACCTCGTGACGACGGTCTTCTTCTTCCTCGCCGGCGGCATGCTCGCGCTGCTCGTCCGCGCCGAGCTCGCGAAGCCGGGGATGCAGTTCTTCGACAACCAGACGTTCAACGGGCTCTTCTCCGTGCACGCGTCGCTGATGATCTTCCTGTTCGTGATCCCGGCCTTCGCCGGGCTCGCGAACTTCGCCGTGCCGCTCATGCTCGGCGCGCCCGACATGGCGTTCCCGCGCCTGAACGCGCTCTCGTTCTGGCTGCTGCCGGTCGCGGGGATCATGATGCTCGGCTCGTTCCTCGTCCCCGGCGGCGCCTTCGCGTGCGGCTGGACGGGCTACGTGCCGCTCTGCTCGACCCACCAGCCGCTCGGCGCGATCTTCTTCAACCAGGGCGTCCAGTGGGCGGGAGCCAGCTCGATCATGACCGCCCTCAACTTCCTGGTCACGATCATCACCATGCGCGCGCCGGGGATGACGTTCTGGCGGATGCCGCTGCTCGTCTGGGCGAACTTCACCACCTCGCTGCTCGTGGTGATCGCGACGCCGTTCATCGCCGGCTCGCAGTTCTTCTCGATGTTCGACCACGTGATGCACACCGCGTTCTTCGATCCGTCGAACGGCGGCTACCCGCTCGGGTACCAGCACATCTTCTGGTTCTACTCGCACCCGGCCGTCTACATCATGATCCTGCCCGGCTTCGGGATCGTGAGCGAGGTCATATCCGTCTTCAGCCGTAAGCCGGTCTTCGGCTACCGGCTGATGGCGCTGTCGCTGATGGCGATCGTCGTGCTCGGCTTCTCGGTCTGGGCGCACCACATGTTCGTCAGCGGCATGGCCTCGTGGCTGCGCGTGCCGATGATGATCACGACGCTCCTGATCGCAGTGCCGACGGGGATCAAGGTCTTCAGCTGGCTCGCGACGATGTGGGAGGGGAGACTCCACTTCAAGACGCCGATGCTCTTTGCGCTCGGCTTCCTCTCGATGTTCGTGATCGGCGGCCTCTCCGGGGTCATGCTCGGCGCCGTCCCGATCGACATCCACGTCAGCGACACGTACTTCATCGTCGCCCACATCCACTACGTCCTCTTCGGCGGCTCCGTCTTCACGATCTTCGCCGGCATGTACTACTGGTTCCCGAAGATGACCGGCCGCATGTACGACGAGCGGCTCGGGAAGCTGCACTTCTGGCTGACCTTCGTCGGCTTCAACCTGACGTTCTTCCCGATGCACATCATCGGCACCCAGGGGATGCCGCGCCGCGTGTCCGACTACGCGCCGAAGTTCGCCGACCTGAACATGTTCATCTCGCTCGCCTCGTTCGCGCTCGGCGCGTCGACGCTCGTGTTCCTCTACAACATGATCACGAGCTGGCGCAGCGGCCCGCCCGCCGGCGACAACCCGTGGCACGGCACGACGATCGAGTGGCTCGTCAGCTCGCCGCCGCCGATCTTCAACTTCGACGAGATCCCGCAGGTCGTCGGCGCGCCGTACGAGTACGGCATCCCGGGCGCCCAGCACGCGATCCTCGCGCCGTCGAAGACGAAGACGCTCGAGGAGGTGGGCGCCTGATGCACCTGCTGCTGGTCGCGAACGAGACCGTGGGCGAGCAGACGCTGCTCGACGCGCTGCGGGGCCGGGGCGACGACCTGCACGTGACCGTCGTCTGCCCGGTGAACCGGCCGCGCCGCGGCTACGTCGTCTACGCCGACACGCGCCGCGCGTCGGCGCACCGCCGCCTCGACCGCGCGCTCGCGACGATGCGCAACGCCGGCATCTCTGCGGAGGGCTACGTCGTGGAGGCGGATCCGGTCGAGTCGGTCCGCGACGCGCTTGCCCAGCTGGAGCCGCCGGTGGAGGCGATCGTCGTCTCGACGCACCCGGAGGCGAAGTCGGGCTGGCTGCGCCGCCACGTCGTCGATCGCGTCCGGGCGGCCGCCGGCGAGACCCCCGTCGAGCATCTCGTCGCGGAGGTCGGCGGGCCGAGCGAGGTGAACGTGCTCGTGGTCGCAAACGAGACGGTCGTCGGCGCGCAGCTCCTGAACAGGATCCGTGAGCGGGCGGCGTCCTCGCCGGCGAACTTCCTGATCATCTCGCCGCAGACCGACCCGAGCCTCGGCGCCCACCCGGAGGCCGAGCGGCGGTTGAAGCGGGCGCTGACCGAGCTGCGCGGCGAGGGGATCGACGTGCACGGGCAGGTCGCGCACCCGGACCCGTTCAGCGCGGCGATCGAGGCCGTCCACGACGAGCGCGTCGACGAGATCATCGTCTCGACGTTCGAGCCGCTCAGCTCCGGCTGGCTGCGCAAGGACCTCGTCGAGCGGCTGCGCAAGGAGACGGGCGTGCCGGTCGAGCACGTCGTCGCCCCGGCAGTGGTGGAGGTCGGCTGATGGCCTCCTACCCGCACGCCGAGCCGGTCGAGCACGGCCACGACTCCCACCACGGGCCGCCGGCGCCGCACTTCAGCTCGCGGATCACGCCCAGCGTCCTCGGCATGTACCTGTTCATCGGGTCGGAGATCATGCTCTTCGGCTCGTTCTTCACGGCCTACTTCTTCGTCAGGGTCGTGGCCGGCACGCCATGGCCGACGCCGCCGTTCCACATCCCGGTCTTCGTCGCCCTGATCAACACGTGCATCCTGGTCACGTCGAGCGGCACGATCCACTGGGCGACGACGTCGATCAAGCGCGGCAACGTCTGGGGGATGCGCGCCGGCCTCTTGCTGACGTTCCTGATGGGCCTCGCGTTCCTCGTCTCGCAGGGCCGGGAGTACTCGCGTGCGGGCTTCGCGCCCAAGGACGGCGCGTTCGCGACGATCTTCTACACCCTGACGGGCCTCCACGGCGCGCACGTCTTCGTCGGCCTCTCGATCCTGCTGTTCATGACGATCCGGGCCTTCCGAGGGCACTTCAGCGCCGAGCACCACCACGGGGTCGAGATCGGCGCGATCTACTGGCACTTCGTCGACGTCATGTGGATCGTCGTCTACCTGACCGTCTACATCCTCTGAGCAGCGGGTAGGGCGCAAGCATGCGCAATCCGCTCCGCAGCGAAGGGGAGGCGTTCGGCTTCCTGCTCGTCGTGCTCGTCGGGGCGATCGTGATCGCCGGTGGAGCCGCCCTGAACACGTGGCTCGGCGTGGCGGCCGCCGTGGTCGTCTTCGTCGCCATCGTGTTCTGGCTCCGCCGACCGGCGTCGCAGTGAGCCGCCGGCCGCGGGATCTCACCCGGGCCTGACCTCACACCGCGGCTCGGGCGGCAACCGCGGGACAGATCGCGACGCGCGGCAGCCTCCGGCTCTAGAGGTCGATGCGGTACCGCACCTCGGCGGTCTCGACGCCGAGGTGCTCGCTCGTGCGGCGGGCGCCGTCGACGCTCCAGCCCTCGCGCTCGTAGAAGCGGCGCGCGCGCGGGTTGTCGTCGAGCACCCAGAGCGCCGCCGACCGGAACCCCGCCGACCGCAGCGCCCCGACCGCGGCAGCCATCAGCGCGGGGCCGGCGCCGCTGCCCCACGCCTCGGGCAGCGCGTAGATCGCGTACAGCTCGCCTTCGTCCGCCGCCTCGCGGCTCTCGCCGACCCACGAGAACGCGACCGGCCGCGCCGCCTCCTCGGCGACGAACACGGCCTGGCGGGGCCGCCGGTCGCTGAGCCAGCGCCGCCAGTTCGCGGCGCGGGCCTCGACGTCGATCCCGGCGAGCGCATCCGCGCCGAAGATGTGCTCGTACGCGGCCTGCCAGGTCCGCACGTGCACCTCCGCGAGCGCCGCCGCGTCCTCGACGCGCGCCGGCCGCACCTCCACGGGATCTACCCGCCGGCGCTGGAGGAGACGAACGAGGCGACCGCGTCGATCTGCGCGGCGCTGAGCGTGCCCTTGAAGGACGGCATCACCTGGCCGCCGTTCGTCACCTGGCGCTGCACGATCGCCTTCGCAGGCTTGAGCTGGTCGAGGTTCGGGCCGACCGTCCCCGTCGACGCGGCCGCCTTCAGCGTGTGGCAGCTCGCGCACTCGGACTGGAAGATCTTCTTGCCGTCCGTACCGAGCGACGCGGGCGAGGCCGCCTCGGCGCCGCCCTGCCCGGCAACTGCACCGACGTAGGCCGCCACGTCGACCGCGTCCTGGCCCTTGACGATGTTCGCCGGCATCGTCGGCTCGGCGGTGTCGGAGCCGGGCGTGCCGCTCTGGATCGGCCCGGAGCCGAGCCGGATCTGGTCGAGGACGACGTTCTCGATCGAGCTGTCCTTGAACCCCTGGGTGCGGTCGTACGCGAACGCCGCGTCGAGGCTCGGGCCGACCTTGCCGTTGGCGCCGGCGGCGGCGAGCGTGTGGCAGCTTGCGCAGTTCGACTGGAAGAGCTTCTGGCCGGCCTGCTGGTCGGCCTGCCTGGACGCGATGCCGCCCGTGCCGCAGCCGGCCGCGAGCAGCCCGACGACGGCGAGACCTGCGAACCCGACCCCGATCCGACGAACGCGCGAGCTCAATCTCGTGCGGCTCCGCTGCCCGCGAGCGCCTCGTCGCGGTTCGGGTAGATGTCGAACACCTTGTCGAGGCCGGTGATCTCGAAGATCTTCGTGATGTTGCGGTCGTTGCAGACGAGCGCGAGCCGGCCGTTGCGCTCGCGCAGGCGCTTGATCCCGCCGACGAGCACGCCGAGCGTGGTCGAGTCGATGAAGGTCGTGTCGGTGAGGTCGACGAGCACGTCGGTCGCTCCTTGACCGATCACCTCGAGCAGCTGCTGCTTGAACTCGGGCGCGGTGTAGAGGTCGACCTCGCCGGCGAGCGAGATCACGTACGACTCGCTGCTGCGCTGCTCTGTCTTGATGTCGAAGTTCATCCGCGCGTCTCCCCCCGAAGTCGCTCCACCTGCGCGTGAGTCTATCCGGACGCCGAGCGTCCGTACGCGGGTTACTTACCGGACGACGTCTTCTTCGGCGGTGCGGCCGGTGCGGGCGAGAGCTGCTTGATCAGCGACTCGATCTGTGCGCGCTGGGTCGTCGCGGGGTTGAGCTTCAGATACTTCTTGAGGGCCGCCACCGCGGTCGGGTAGTCGCCGGCCGACTGCGCGACGTTCGCGATCTCGAACTGCGCGTTGGCGTCGTTCGGGTGCAGCTTCGCGACGGTCTGGTAGCTCGTGAGCGCGCTCTGGTAGGCCGAGATCGCCTGCTGGTAGAGGAGGCTCGTGCTGGAGCCCGCGGACTGCGACGCCGCCTGCTCGATCGGGTTCGTACCGATCGCGGTGCCGAGCGCGCCGCTCGGGAGGAACGGCTGGCTCGGCGCGGCGGCCGCCTGCGCGCTCGCCGCGCTCTGGTAGGCGCCCGCGAACGACTGCGCCTGCTGCAGCTGGAGCCCGCCGAGCTCCGACCACGCGGCGGCGTCCTTCTTCTTGATGTTCGTGTACGAGACGAGCGCGCCGATCGCGCCGCCCGTCTGGCCCTGGGCCTCGAACGCCGTCGCGAGGTCGCGGTACGCCTTGGCCGACTTCGGGTTCTTGGCGACCTCCGCCTGCGCCTTGGAGATCGACGTGCCGCCACCGCCGCCGAAGATGTGCAGGCCGCTGAAGATCTGGTCGAGGCCGCTGTTCGAGCCGGAGCCGACGCCGAGCGCGGTGAACGTGATCGCGAAGAGAAGTGCGAGCACGACGTACGCCCACTTGGCGTGCCGCCGCATCCGCTCGAAGAAGAGCTGCTGGTTCGGATTGCCGCCGCCGGCGTGCCGGCGTCGCCCGCCTCCGCGCTTCGGCGCCTGCTGCGCCGCCTTGCTGCGCGCCGCCTGCTGCTTCGCCTTTACCGCCGCTCTGGCCATCGCGGGTCCAGAGTAGCGGTCAAGAACCGGCGACGCCGGAGGCCTGGGCGGCGGCCGCGGCGCGCCGCTCGGCGATGATCGAGAGCCAGATCGAGAGTTCGAACAGGCACCAGAGCGGGATGATCTCGATCATCGTGGTCACCGGGTCGACGCCCGGGAGCGCGACGCCGACGCAGGCGACGATGAAGTAGCCCATCCGCCGGTTCTTGCGCAGCTGCCGCGTGGTCAGGATCCCGAGCCGCACGAGGGCGAGCACGAAGATCGGCAGCTCGAAGACGATCGCCATCGCGATCAGCACCATCGTCACGAACGAGTAGTAGGAGCTGGCGCCGACGTGGATGTCGAACTCGCCCTTGTCGTAGTTCGTCAGGTAGTGCACGGCGGCGGGCAGCGCGACGAAGTAGCCGAAGAAGACGCCCGTGACGAGCAGCGCCGAGGCGAAGAACACCATGCCGCGGATCCGCTTCTCCGTCCCGTCGCCGACCGCCGGCGCGAGAAACGCCCAGACCTGCCAGAGGATCACCGGCAGCGCGAGCAGCAGCGCTCCCCAGAGGCTGATCTTCATCACGGTCAGGAACGGCTCGGCGATACCGAGCGTGAACGGCTTCGACGCGTGCGCCGGCAGATAGCGGTTGAGCCAGCCGAGCAGGTGCCGGTGGAACACGTACGTGACGACGAACCCGACGAGCAGCGCGCCGAGACAGACGAACATGCGCTGCCGCAGCTCCTCGAGGTGCTCGACCAGCGTCGCCTCCTCGCCGTGATCAAGGCGGCGCGGAAGCGGCCTCATGGCGACCCCTACCTAGACGGTGTCGTGTTCGCGCGACGAGCTTGCGGTCACCGTCGGCTCGGACTGCGGCGCAGGCAGCTCAGGCGCGTCGTCCGGCGTCTTGCCGGTGACCGAGTCCTTGAACTCCTTCATCCCCGTCCCGAGCGAGCGGCCGATCTCCGGCAGCCGCTTCGCCCCGAAGAGCAGAAGCGCCAGCAACAGGAGAAGAACGATCTCGCCAGTCCCGATGTTCGGCATGCGAAGCAGAGTAGCGGGTTTCCGATCGCCTCCCCCGGGTCACACGTGAACAGTGACTGAACCCGCGGCCGCAGGATCCGTTGAGCCAGCGGCGAGCGGGGCCGTGGCCCGGCGGGTCTCCGCTAGACTGGCCGCGGTGGTTTGTGCGGGGCGAAAGCCCCATCGTTAAGCGGAAAAGAGGCTGATTTAGTGGCACTGCTGAAACTGGAGAACCTGCACGTCGGGCTCGAGGACGGCACCGAGATCGTCAAGGGCGTCGACCTCGAGGTCGACACGAACGAGGTGCACGCGATCATGGGGCCGAACGGCTCCGGGAAGAGCACCCTCTCGTACGCGATCATGGGCCACCCGGCCTACGAGATCACCGAGGGCAAGCTGATCCTCGACGGCGAGGACATCACGGAGCTCGGGGCGGACGAGCGCGCGCAGCGCGGCCTCTTCCTCGCGTTCCAGTACCCGCACGCGATCCCCGGCGTCACGGTGACGAGCTTCATGCGGAGCGCGATGAACGCGGTGCGCAAGGCGCGCAACGGCGGCGTCGAGAACCCGATCCCGATCCCGGAGTTCCGCAAGGAGCTGCTCGGGCAGATGGACCGGCTGAAGGTCAGCCGCGAGCTCGCCTCGCGCTACCTGAACGACGGCTTCTCGGGCGGCGAGAAGAAGCGCGTCGAGATCTTGCAGATGGCGATGCTGAAGCCGCGCCTGGCGGTGCTCGACGAGACCGACTCCGGCCTCGACATCGACGCGCTGCGCGTCGTCGCGGGCGGCGTGAAGGAGCTCGTCGGCCCGGAGATGGGCGCGCTCGTGATCACGCACTACCAGCGGATCCTCGACTACATCACGCCGGACAAGGTGCACGTCTTCGTCGACGGACGGATCGTCGAAGAGGGCGGGCCGGAGCTGGCAAAGCAGCTGGAGGCGGAGGGCTACGACCCCTTCATCCCGGCAACGGCAGGGAGTGAAGCCTGATGGCCCAGATCGAAAAGACCGACGCCGAGACCGAGATCGTCCAGGGGATCGGCTCCGACTACGCGATCAAGTACGGCTTCCACGCCGACGAGAACTACTTCTTCAAGTCGGGCCGCGGGCTCTCGCACGAGCTCGTCGACGCCATCTCGTCGCACAAGAACGAGCCCGACTGGATGCGCAAGTTCCGGCACCGCAGCCTCGACTACTTCTTCGCGCGCCCGATGCCCGAGTGGGGCGGGAACCTCGGCGACATCGACTTCGAGAACATCTTCTACTACATCAAGCCGACCGAGAACCAGGCGAACTCCTGGGACGATCTGCCGGCCGACATCAAGGACACCTGGGACAAGCTCGGCATCCCCGAGGCGGAGAAGAAGTACCTCGCCGGGGTCGGCGCCCAGTACGAGTCCGAGGTCGTCTACCACAAGCTCCAGGAGGATCTGACCGCCAAGGGCGTGCTCTTCCTCGACATGGACTCCGGGCTCCGCGAGCACGAGGAGCTCGTCAAGCAGTACTTCGGCACGATCATCCCGCAGAACGACAACAAGTTCGCGGCGTTGAACTCGGCCGTCTGGTCGGGCGGCTCGTTCATCTACGTGCCGCCGGGCGTGAAGATCGAGATGCCGCTGCAGGCCTACTTCCGGATCAACGCCGAGAACATGGGCCAGTTCGAGCGGACGATGATCCTCGTCGACGAGGGCGCCTACGTCCACTACGTCGAGGGCTGCACGGCGCCGATCTACTCGACCGACTCGCTGCACTCGGCGGTCGTCGAGATCCTCGTCAAGAAGGGCGGCCGCTGCCGCTACACGACGATCCAGAACTGGTCGAACAACGTCTACAACCTCGTCACGAAGCGGGCCGTCGCCGAGGAGGACGCGACGATGGAGTGGGTCGACGGGAACCTCGGCTCGAAGCTGACGATGAAGTACCCGGCGATCTGGCTGATGGGCGAGCGGGCGCACGGCGAGGTGCTGTCGATCGCGTTCGCCGGCAAGGGCCAGCACCAGGACGCGGGCGGCAAGGCCGTGCACGTCGCGCCGAAGACGACGTCGGTGATCACGTCGAAGTCGATCTCGAAGGACGGCGGCCGCGCCGGCTACCGCGGCCTCCTGCAGGTCGACAAGGGCGCGACGGGCGCCCGCTCGAAGGTCGTCTGCGACGCGCTGATCCTCGACGACGAGTCGCGCTCCGACACCTACCCGTACATCAAGATCGAGGAGGACGAGGTCGACATCGGCCACGAGGCGACCGTCTCCAAGATCGGCGAGGAGCAGCTCTTCTACCTGATGAGCCGCGGGCTCTCGGAGTCGGAGGCGAGCGCGATGATCGTGTCGGGCTTCGTCGAGCCGATCACGAAGGAGCTGCCGCTCGAGTACGCGGTCGAGATGAACCGGCTGATCCAGCTCCAGATGGAAGGCTCGGTCGGCTAGTTGATCGTCGAGCGCACCGACTTCATCTCGGTGCCGGTCAGGGATCTCGAGCAGGCGGCGCGTTTCTACGAGGAGACGCTCGGCCTGCCCAGGGTCCCGGGCGGCCCCGACGGCGGCTTCCCCGAGTTCCAGCTCGGCGAGAACGTCTCGGTCTACCTGCTCGACATGAGCAAGGTCGGCTCGGCGTTTTCGGCGCCGCACACGGCGCACATCGCGCTGCGCGTCGCCGGACGTCGCGGCCGCACGCGCCGAGCTCGAGGCGAAGGGCGTCTCCTTCGAGGGCGACATCTTCGACACGAGCGTCTGCCACATGGCGTTTTTCAAGGATCCCGACGGGAACCAGTTCATGCTCCACCGGAGGTATGCACCGTGAGTCGTAGCGACGCCCTCGCCGCCTACGAGCGGCTGCCGATCCCCGACACGACCGAGGAGCATTGGCGCTTCACGAACCTCGAGGGCTTCGACCCCGCCTCTTTCGGACACGGCCGGGGTCTGACCCCGGACGTGGCCGTAACGGCCATGCTCGACCTCGACGTCTCGGGCTACGCGACCGTGACCGCGGACGGGATCGAGATCGAGAAGGCGCCCGAGGGCGTGACGTTCGCGCCGCTCCCGGAGGACAGCGAGCGGCTCTACTCGCTCGTCGGCTGGGACGAGAAGTTCGCGGCGCACAACGCGGCGATGTGGAAGCACGGGCTGCTGGTCGTGATCCCGAAGGGGGTCGTGCTCGAGAAGCCGCTCTACGTGCGGATCGCGGTCACCGGCCAGACGTTCTGGCGGATGGTCGTCGTCGCGGAGGAGGGCGCGCGGGCCTCGATCATCGAGGAGTACGCGTCGCCGGCGCCCGACACCGAGGCGTACTCGAACGCGGTCGTCGAGCTGTTCGTCGAGCAGGCGGCGAAGCTCGAGTACGTGTCGCTGCAGGACCTCTCGCAGGAGACATGGCACTTCGCGTCGCATCACGCGCGCGTCGAGCGCGACGCGGAGCTCGACTGGGTCGCCGGCGGGTTCGGCTCGAAGAAGGGCAAGACGCGGATCCAGAACGACCTGAACGGCGAGGGCGCGACCTCGCGCGTGACCGGCGCGTACTTCGCCGACGGCACGCAGCACCTCGACTTCGACACCTTCCAGGAGCACATCGCCCCGAACTGCGAGAGCGACTTCGCCTTCAAGGGCGCGCTCCGCGACCACGCGACGGCGGTGTGGCGCGGGATGATCCGCGTCGAGCCGAACGCGCAGAAGACGAACGCGTACCAGGAGTGCCGCAACCTGATGCTGAGCCCGACGACGCACGCCGTGCCGATCCCGGGCCTGGAGATCCTGGCGAACGACGTCCGCTGCACCCACGCAGCGACGGTCGGCCGGGTCGACCGCGAGGACCTGTTCTACCTCCAGAGCCGCGGCCTCTCGCGTCAGGAAGCGGAGCGCCTGATCGTGCGCGGCTTCTTCCAGGAGATCCTGGACCGGATCGAGCTCGAGCCCGTGCGCGACGCGGTTACGGCCGCGCTCGAGGCTCGGATTCCGCAGGCGTAGGTCCGCGCGGCTCCGGCGGGTCCGGGCCGGGTCGGTCACGATTCGGCGATGAACCTGCTCGTGGTGCTCGTCGGCGACGCGCCGCCTTCACGGCTGCGCGCGGCGGTCGAGGGCTTGCCCGAGCTGCCGTCGCGGGTCCACGTCGTCGCGCCGGCGCTTTCGCGGCCGCTCGACTGGCTGGCGACGGCGGAGGGCGAAGCGCAGCGCCAGGCCGACGTGCGGGCGCTGGAGATCGAATGGACGCTCGCCGACACCGCGGCCGTGGAGGGCGGCTGGGGCGACGCCGATCCCGTTCAGGCGGTCGAGGACGCCCTCCGCGACTTCGAGGCGGACGAGATCCTCCTCGCCGGCGACGCGGTCGACCCCGACCTCGTGCCTGCTCTTCACCGCTTCGGCCTGCCCGTGACGCGCCTGCCGCGCCGGCTGCCGCCGCGGCGGTCGGCCGTCTACCGGGGCCTGCGCGCCCTGGCGGCCGGGCACAACGAGGCGACGCCGTTCGTGCTCTTTGTCGGCGTCAACGTCGCGCTGCTGCTGCTCGGGGTGCTCATCTCGGGGTTCGTGCTGCTCGTGCTCTGGATCGCCGGCTACCTCTGAGCGGCCCGCAGCGCCCCGACGGCGCACGCCATGCCGATCCCAGACCTGGAGATCCTCGCTCGGACTCCCCCGATCCATCTAGGCGATCGAGGCCAACGCCAGGGATGGAACCTGTCCAGTAGTGCGTCTGGCTAGCGCCGTGAGGCCATGCCACTCTCAACTGTGGTCCCGGGCAGCCGATATGTCCGTATGATGTCATCTAAGAGCGACAAGGAGGTGACGTTGACCGCAGCCGCCCCCATCTCGGAGCGCGAGCAGCTACTGCAAGTCGACGAATACCTGGAGCGCTTCATCGAGGCTGTTCGCGAGGAGGCTGAGCAGGTCGACCCGGAACAACTCGATCGCATCCTCGAGACGACGAAGAAGCTCGGGCTTCGACTCGAAGAGAGCCTCCCGCCGACGCTCGATCCGGTCGTCGCGTCCGAGATTCGCCAAATCTTGATTGGAGGCGTGCGGAAGCTCGACGAGTTGAGCAGGCAGCCGATCGATCTGCTTGACGACTTCCTGGTGAGAGCAGAATCCATCCGCCACATCGTTCGCGACGCGCTCGATGAGGACGTAGGCGCTGAAGTAGACCTCGAGAGCAAGCAAGCCCTCGCACGCTGGCTCGTCGAACAACTAGACGGCGTATCCCGCAGAGAGGTCGCCGAGATCGTCGGCGTGGACGTCCGTACCTTTCAGCGCTGGCTTAGCGGAATCGGCGGCGCTGTCCCGCACCGAGCACAGGTGATCGCGAGATTGATCGCCGTCCTGCGAACTGCATGGACACCACGAGGCGTGGCCGCTTGGCTGAGGCGACCGCGAGCCGACCTCGGAGCGCCGCCACTCGAGCTCGTCAATGACGCGAGCCGCGAGCCTGAGCTCCTTGAGGCGGCCAGAAGAGGTCGCACGCAGCACGGATCGTGACGTGCCGCCGCTGACCGGCCACCTCGGAACGATCGTGTTTCGGTACAGCTCGTACGACACGCCTCTCTGGGCCCGGAACAACCGCGATGCTGGCCGCTGGCACTCGATCGGCGACGGTGCAACGCAATACATGGCGCTGGATCCCGAAGGGGCCTGGGCAGAGCTGGCGCGAGCCGAGAATCTGCGAACGGATCAGGAATTCGAACTAGTTCGCATACCGATCTGGGGTCTTCGACTCAGCCAGCAGGGACTTGTCGACTACAGCTCCTTCGAGAAGACCGAAGCAGCCGGCTTTTCACCTGACGCTCTCATCGATGATGACTACAGGCTCTGCCAGCTCGAAGGGAAGCGACTACGAGAACTCGGCTACGCGGGCGTCGTTGCTCCTTCGGCGGCGCTCCCGGGTGCCACCAACGTCACCATCTTCGGACGCCGCATGCTCTCCAGCTGGAACGCCCCGAGTCGACTTGCATCGTCCATACCGGGTTGCATCGTTGCGGTGGGACACGCGCCTCCCGGCATCGCTGAGCGCACTCGCCACTTCGGCGAAGAACACGCGGGGCTTGCCGCACACCTCGACGGTCGGGCTGAGGCGACGCGACTCGAACAATTCTCAATTGACGAACCAGAAGAACAGCGTCGTCGTCGCGGACGTCTCGAGGATGACGGTATGTCCGGCGCCACCTCGTAGAAGCCCGATCCCAAGCGTCCTGCTCGCACACGCGATTCACAGCGAGCGCATCGGCCGGAGATAGGAGCTCTGCGTCCTCAGGGAGATTCGCAGGCGTTGCTTCTCGACGAGTTCCGCTCGGCGCGCGATCTGCTCCGGCGTCCAGCGGCTTAGCACGCCCTCGAACCTCCTGTCGGCCCGGTACTTGCTGCTCAGCCATTTCGGGTCGAGCGGGACATTCGCGGTCACGTCGACGCTCTTTGCGTGGGCTCACTCGCACGCCGGGAGCGGTTCCTGGTGGAACACGCTCAGCACCACCTCGACCGCCGCTGAGCCAGCTTTCACGCGCACCCCGGCGACGTCGACGCCGGCTGAGCGTCAGCGCCAGTCGAAGTGCTCGCGATGGATCCGGCGAGACGGGATCCCCGCTCGCCGTAGACCCGGCCGGAACGTCCGCAGCATGCCGGTCGGGCCGCACATGAAGACCGAGACCTCGCTCACGTCGCCGTTGACGGTGTCGAGCACCTGCTCGGGGGTCAGGCGGCCGTCGACCGCGGTGTCGACGACGTGCACCTCGAGCTCGGCATGCTGCTCGGCGATCGCCTCGATCTCGTCGGCGAACGGCGGCTCGCCCTCGGCGCTGTAGAAGAAGTCGACCTTCTTGCCGCTCAGCGTGCCGTCGAGGCCGCGCAGCCAGCTCAGGAACGGGGCGACGCCGACGCCGCCGGCGATCCACACCTGGCGGTCCGTGCCCTTGCCGTGGTTGAAGCGGCCGTGCGGGCCGCCGATCACGGCCGGCATCCCCGGCTCGACGGTGTCCCGCAGCCGCGACGTGTAGTCGCCGAGCTCCTTCACCGTGAAGCGCACGAGCGGCTCGGTCGGCGCGCTCGCGATCGTGAACGGATGCCGGTGCCAGCCGTCCTTCGTCTCGAGGTAGACCATCGCGAACTGCCCCGAGACGAAGCGCATCGGGCGCCCGAGCGGCTCGAGCGCGATCTCGACGATCCCCTCCGAGACCTGGCTCACCGAGGCGACCTGGTAGTCGTGCAGCGAGAGGAAGAACCGCGCCAGGAGCTCGCGGTAGGCGTAGAACGAGAGCCCGACCCCGCCGACCGCGACGTAGCTCCAGCGCAGGAGCGGCGAGTCGGGGAACGGCGTCCCGTCGAGGACGCCGTGCAGGAACCCGAACGCGACGAACAGGCCGGTTGTCTTGTGCACCAGCCGCCAGCGGTCGTAGCCGCCGGTGACGCGGCGCAGGTGCCGCACGCCCGGCGCGTGCCCGGCCGCAACGACCGCGCGCCGCAGCACCCGCGGCACCACCGAGCGCCAGCGCGGCAGGATCGCCCACAGCGCGAGCCCGAGCAGGCCGAGGATGCCGACGGCGCCGAGCGCCGGCCCGTAGCGGCTGCTGTGCGGACTCGTCGCGAGGAGGATGTGCGGCAGCAGGAGCAGGAAGCCCGAGATCGCGAGCCGGCGGTGCCAGACCGCGGCGCGGTCGATCCCGTCGAACCACTCCTCGACCCACGGCAGCGTGCTGACGAGCACGAGGCTGAGCGAGAGCAGCAGCACCGACTCGGCGCCGATCAGCTGGCCGACATAGCTCCGCGTCGGCTGCCCGGCCGGTTGCGCGACCGCCCACAGCACGCCGTAGGAGACGACGAGCGCAGCAATGACGACGGGGCCGACCTCCCGGCCGCCGAGACGGAAGCGAAACGCAGACACGGGGACACCGTCGCGCAGGCGCACCCCGGGGGCATCGGCCCACGCGCGGGCGCTCGCACCGTAGTTCGCCGTAGCGCGGTTACCAGGGGAGCGGACTCGGTGCGGGCCTAGCGGACCGCGCGCGCCGGCGTGCATGATCCCCGCGTACCTCGGAGACGGAGGAGAGATGCGTCGCCTGAACTTCCTGGAGGACGAGCCTTGGGACGAGGTCCACGACGAGGCGCGGAGTCGCGTCCGCTGGTTCGGGCACCCGTTCGAGGCCGACATGCTGGGCGGCTCCCTGATCGAGCTCCTGCCGGGGGCGCCGGGCGGGCCGCTCCATCTGCACTACGGCGTCGAGGAGATGTTCTTCGTCCTCTCGGGGACCCCGGATGTACGCACGCCCGACGGCGAGGAGCGACTCGCCCCGGGGGACGTCCTGTACTTCCCGGAAGGCCCCGAGGGACTGCACGACTTCTCGAATCCGGCAGACGAGCCGGCGCGGATCCTCGGCGTCTCGACCAAGCGGTTCCCCGACATCGTCGCCTATCCCGAGCGGGGAGTCGCCTGGGTGGCGACACGCCATCCGGAGCGGCCGGTCGGCGAAGGCGCCGACACCGGGATCATCGCTCGCTTCGAGCTGCCGCCCACCGAGCCGCGCGAGTAGCCGCACCCGGCGTGGGCCGACCTACCAGGGAAGCGGCGCCGCCTCGATCTGCTCGCGCCAGAGGCCGCGCAGCGCCTCGGCCGCGTCCGGCGGCAGCGCGGTGGCGGCGGCGAGGTCGCGGAGCTGGGCGACCGACTTCGCGCCCGGGATCACCGCACTCACACACTCCTGAGCGAGCAGGAAGGCGAGCGCCCCCCCGGTCGGCGTCACGCCGTCGGGAAGCAGCACCTCGAAGCGCTCCACGAGCTCCGCGCGGCGCGCGATCTCGGCCTCGCTCCAGCGACCGCGGACACCCTCGAACCGGCTCTTCGCGTCGTACTTCCCCGTCAGCCAGCCCGAGTCGAGCGGAACCTTCGCGATCACGCCGACGCCCTTCGCGCGGGCTCGCTCGCACGCGGGGAGCGGTTCCTGGTGGAACACGTTCAGCAGCACCTCGACCACCGTCGAGCCGGTCGTCTCGAGCACCCGGTCGACGTCCGCGGCCCAGTCGACCGACACGCCGTACGCGCGGATCGCGCCGCCCTCCTGCAGCCGCTCCAGCTCGCGGTAGACGTCGGCGCTGCCGTCACGGAGCTCCGGCGGCGGGTTGTGGAGCAGGAAGACGTCGACGTGGTCGGTGCGCAGCCGCTCGAGGCTCTCCGCGAGCGCCGGCTCGACGCGGGCGGCCGAGAAGTCCGTCTCGCCGGCGGCGGTGTGGCCGAACTTCGTCACGATCACCACCTGGTCGCGGCGGCCCTCGAGCGCGCGGCCGACGAGCTCCTCGCTGCGGCCGCTGCCGTAGCCGGGCGCGGTGTCGAGCAGGTTGACGCCGAGCCGGAGCGCCTCGCCGACGATCGCGAGCGCCTCGTCGGCGCCCGGCCCGCCCCAGGCCGGGTTGTCGAGCTGCCAGCAGCCGAGGCCGACCTCGCCGACCTCGATGCCCGTCGATCCGAGCGGGCGGCGGTTCACGGAGTCGAGCCTAACGCGACCGCCGATGACTTCCGCGCCGCGGCGGCGTCTCTATCTTCGACCGCGGCGAAGCACCGATGCTTCGCCGGGCTCGACCGGGAGGACACGGCATGACCCACTTCGTCCACATCGAGATCCCCGCCGACGACACCGGGGCCTCGACCGCGTTCTACGGCGCGCTCTTCGGCTGGGAGTTCCAGGCGTTCCCCGGCGCCGGCGAGTACCACATGGCCCGCATCGACGACAACTCCGGCGCCGCGGTGATGACCGCGCAGCCCGGCCAGCAGGGCCCGCGCGCCTACTTCGACGTCGACGACATCAAGGCCGGCGCCGCCAAGGTGGCCGAGCTCGGCGGCACGGCAGGCGACCCGATGCCCGTCCCCGGGATGGGCTGGTTCGTGACCTGCAACGACCCGCACGGCAACGACTTCGGTCTCTGGCAGACCGACTCGGCGGCCGCATAACAGCTGGCGAGCGCGCCGGCAGTGCGGTAGCGTCGCCGAATGGCTTCCGACAACGGCCTCGGGCTCTTCCTCACCGCGCTGCCGGCGCCGCTCGCGATCGACAACGCGGTGCGCGCCGAGGAGGCCGGCTTCCGCAGCTGCTGGTTCCCGGAGATCACGTTCGCCGACTCGTTCGTGCCCGCGACCGCGGCAGCGCTGCGCACGGAGCGGGTCGGGATCGGCACCGGCGTCGTCGGCATCTGGTCGCGCTCGGCCGTGACCATGGCGCTCCAGGCCGCCACCCTCCACCAGCTCTCGGGCGGGCGGCTGCTGCTCGGGCTCGGCGTCCAGGCGCGCGGCTACGTCCGCGGCTGGCACGGCCAGGAGTACCGCAAGCCCGTCGAGGCGATGCGCGACTTCGTGACGATCCTGCGCGGCGCGTTCGCCGGCGGGCTCGTCTCGCACGAGGGCGAGGTCTTCTCCGTCTCGAACTTCCACCTCGACCTCGAGCTGCCCCAGCCGCCGCCGAAGATCATCATCGCGGCGAACGGGCCGAAGATGATCGAGCTCGCGGGCGAGCTCGCCGACGGGATCGCCGGCTGGTTCCAGTCGGTCGAGTACGTCCGCGACGTGACCATGCCCGCGCTGCGCCGCGGCGCCGAGCGCGCCGGCCGCTCGCTCGACGGCTTCGACGCGACCGTCGGCTTCCCGGCCGTCGTCACCCGCGACGACTCGGGGCTCGAGCAGGCCAAGGGCCAGGTGATGATGTACGCGAGCGCGCTCGGCTCCGCGCCCGCCTACCTCGAGAGCGCCCGCGCCGCCGGCTTCGGCGCCGAGGCCGAGGCGATCGGCGAGCGCGTCCGCGCCGGCGACCTCCACGGCGCCGTCGCCCAGGTCACCGACGAGATGGCGGCCGCGCTCGTCATGGCCGGCAGCGCCGACCGCGTCCGCGCCCGCATCGAGCGCTACCGCGAGGCCGGGCTCACCGGCGTGCACGTCCTGCCCTCGCCGCCCGGCGGCTTCTACCCGCTCTACGAGGACCACTTCCCCGTCGAGTCGCTCTCGCAGCTCCCCGAGTTCGACTTCCCCGCACTCCTCGGCAGCTTCGCCGACACGATCGAGCTGCTCGGCAACTAGGGCACGCCCGCGCGTGCACGGCGGGAAGTCGGAGCCGCCGTCTCGACCCCCACTTCCTCGGCGGTCCCGCCCTCCTCTGCTAGAAGGTCCTGATGGTCGTTCCCCCCGACACCGCCGAGAAGCTCCAGAGCTACGCCCATCCGGAGCGGCTCGTCACGACCGACTGGCTCGCCGAGCACCTCGACGACCCGAACGTCGTCGTCGCCGAGTCGGACGAGGACGTGCTCCTCTACGCGACCGGACACATCCCGGGCGCGGTGAAGATCGACTGGCACACCGACCTCAACGATCCCGTCGCACGCGACTACGTCGACGCCGAGGGGTTCGCGCGACTCATGGCCGAGAAGGGCGTCTCGCGCGAGACGACGCTCGTCTTCTACGGCGACAACTTCAACTGGTGGGCCGCCTACGCGCTCTGGGTCGCCTCGCTCTTCGGCCACCCCGACGTGCGGCTGCTCGACGGCGGCCGCCAGAAGTGGCTCGCCGAGGGCCGGCCGACGACGACCGAGATGCCGCGCCCCGCACCGGCCGACTACCCCGTCGTCGAGCGCGACGACTCGCAGATCCGCGCCTTCCGCGACCGCGTGCTCGCGCACGCACGCGCCGGCGGCCGCCTCGTCGACGTCCGCTCGCCCGGCGAGTACTCGGGCGAGCTGCTGCACATGCCCGACTATCCGCAGGAGGGAGCGCTCCGCGGCGGCCACGTCCCCGGCGCCTCGAACGTCCCCTGGAAGACGGCCGCGAACGACGACGGCACGTTCAAGGACGCGGACGCGCTGCGGGCGATCTACCTCGACGAGCTCGGCATCGCGCCCGGAGAAGAGGTGATCGCGTACTGCCGCATCGGCGAGCGCTCGTCGCACACGTGGTTCGTGCTCACGCACCTGCTCGGGCTGGCGAACGTCCGCAACTACGACGGCTCCTGGGTCGAGTGGGGCAACGCGGTCGGCGTGCCGATCGAGCGGCCCGGCCAGCCCGTCCGGCCGCCACTCTGATGCCCGGCACACTGCCCGGCCGGCTCGACGAGATCGTCGAGGCATTCGCCGACCTGCCGCGCGACCTGAAGCTCGAGCTGCTGCTCGACTACGCGAACGGGCTGCCGCGCCTCCCCGAGCGCTACGCGTCGAACCGCGACTCGCTCGAGCAAGTCCACGAGTGCCAGACGCCGTTCTTCGTCGCGACCGAGATCGCCGACGGTCACGTGCACCTCCACTTCGACGCCCCCGACGAAGCGCCGACGACGCGCGGCTTCGCCGGGATCCTCCACGCGGGCCTCGACGACACGAGCCCCGAAGACGTGCTCGCCGTGCCGGCCGACTTCTCCGCTCGCCTCGGCCTGAACGACGCCGTCTCGCCGCTGCGGCTGCGCGGGATCGCCGCGATCCTCGGCGTCGTGCAGCGCCAGGTGCGCGAGCGGGCGGCCGTAGGCGCGTGATGCTCGCGGTCGCGCGTCCAGATGGTTGATGCCACACGATCGCCCGTTCCGGGGCGTGGACTGGTGCGTCTGGGGTGCCGCGACGGTCGCTTGCCGCTGCTGGTGGCAGCGGTGAGCGAGCGGCGGGGCGAAGCGCCGGCCCGGTGGAGGCCGACCCCGTCGGCCGCAGAAGGGGCGAAGCGGCCCAGAGGTGCCAGAGCGCGCAACCGGACGCGCGAGATCGTGGCATCAACCATCTAGGCGCCGAAGCGTGACCTCCCGCGACGACACGTACACGCACGGCCACCACGACAGCGTCCTCCGCTCGCACCGGACGCGGACGGTGGAGAACTCGGCCGCCTATCTCGTGCCGCACCTGCGGCCCGGGATGGAGCTGCTCGACGTCGGCTGCGGGCCGGGGACGATCACGCTCGACCTCGCCCGGCTCGTCGCGCCCGGGCGGGCGCTCGGGATCGACCGCCAGGAGGGCGTGCTCGGCGAGGCGCGGGCGCTCGGCGCCGGCGTCGAGAACCTCTCGTTCGCGGCCGCCGACGTCTACGCGCTCGAGTTTCCCGACGCGAGCTTCGACGTCGTCCACGCCCACCAGGTGCTGCAGCACCTCACCGACCCGGTCGCGGCCCTCGCCGAGATGCGGCGCGTCTGCCGGCCCGGCGGGGTGGTCGCGGCGCGCGACGCCGACTACGCGGCCTTCACGTGGTATCCGGCCGACCCGGTGCTCGACCGCTGGCTCGAGCTGTACCACGCGGTCGCCCGCGCGAACGACGCCGAGCCCGACGGGGCCCGCCACCTGCTCGCCTGGGCGCATGCCGCCGGCTTCGAGGACGTGACCGCGACGGCGAGCGCATGGTGCTGGGCGACGCCCGACGAGCGCGCGTGGTGGGGCTCGTCGTGGCACGAGCGCACGACCGGGTCGGCGTTCGCCGAGCAGGCGCTCGCCTACGGGCTCACGACACGCGACGAGCTGGACGAGATCGCAGCCGCGTTCGCCCGCTGGGCCGCGAGCGAGGACGCCTGGTGGGGGATCCTCCACGGCGAGATCCTCTGCCGCGTCTAGAACAGCCCCGCGTGCTCGAGCGCGGCCTCGATGCGGGCGACGCGCTCCTCGAGCGACAGCCCGCCGCCCCGCGCGGGAGCGGACGCAGCCGCCGGAGGCGCCTCGCCGCCGAGCAGGTGCCGCCAGCGCGCCGCGTGCTCGCCCGGCCGGCGCGCCTGTAGCTCGGCCAGCTCGCGGCGGGCGAGACGCTCGAGCGTCTCCTCCACCTCGGGGCCCGACGCGAAGCGGTGCAGGCGCTCGCTCCGCTGCCGCAGCTCGGCCGCGGTCTGCGGGCCGCGCAGCATCAGCACCGCGAGCAGCGACACCTCGCCGTCGTCGAGCGAGAGAGCGTCGTCGAACAGATGCCGGAACTTCGCGGCGCGGCTGCCGGGGCCGCTCGCGAGCCGTGTCCAGCCGCGGTCGCCGAGCCGGTTCAGCGCCTCGCGTACCTCGTGCTCGTCGTAGTCGACGACCGGGTCGCGGTTCGTCGCCTGGTTGCAGGCGAGCCGGAGCGCGTTCAGCGAGAGCGGGTACTGCTCGGGCGTCGTCCGCTGCTTCTCGATCAGGCAGCCGAGAACGCGCAGCTCGATCGGGGAGGCGTCCACGGCGTCAGCTTGCCACGCACTTGACGGACGGGGCGGCGGTGCAATCATGGATGTGAGCGTCCGAAGGAGTAAGAGATGCCCAGTAGTACGCTCGTAAGGCCGCGCTTCGGATCGGGCCAGTGGATCGTCGCGACGCGCAGCGGCCACTGCGCGAACTGCGACTCGCTCGCCGAGGTGCTGCACGCCGCCGCCACCGAGCGCGCGGAGGTCTACCACGTGCGCTGGCAGGACGGCGTCGAGACGTGGTTCGTTCCCGGCCCCGAAGCGCACGACCGGCGCGTCCGCGACCTCGGTCCGCCGTCCGGCATGCCGGAGCAGCGGCGCTAGTCAGCCGACGAAGCCGATCTTCTTGTGCGTGCCGTCGCAGAACGGCTTGTTCGACGAGTGGCCACAGCGGCAGAGCGCCACCTTGTCGACGTGCGCGATCTCTTCGCCGTCGCGGAGGATGCGAATGTTGCCGCGCAGGATGTTCGGCCCGTTCTCGGTCACGGTCACGGTCGTCTCGCCCGAGGTCTCGACGGAAGCATCCATCCCTCGCGAGCGTAGCGCCCCGCCGGGGCGGCGTGCGGCGGTCACCTCGCCCTCCGCCGCGGAAGCGGCCGCCGGGTCGATCCACGGCCGTCGCTCGGGACCGGAGACGGCCGGCAGCGGCGAACGAATACCGTTCCGGCATGGAGCCGCGCGTCGCCCACGACCCCGCCGAGCTGCGCTACGAGCTGTGGCTCGGCGACCGGCTCGCCGGCCACATCCGCTATACGCGCGACGACGACGGCGCGCTCACGCTCGTCCATACCGAGATCGATCCCGACCTCGAAGGCGACGGGCTCGGCACGACGCTCGTCCGCGGCACGCTCGACGACCTGCGCGCCCGCGGGCTGCGGATGCGCCCGCTTTGCCCGTTCGTCGCCGCGTTCGTGCGGCGGCATCCGGAGTACGGCGACCTCGTCGCGTGACGAAGCCGGCGGCCTAGCGGTCGCTCGTGCTCTCGCCGGCCGTCGCGCACGAGCGGCCGGGCGCGATCACCGCTCTCAGCACCTTCACAGCGGCGGCTCACGGCGGTCTTACGGCGCGGCGGAAACCTGGGGCCATGACAAGCGCCGCCCCCGTGCTCGCTCCCGGCCACGACGCCGAGGTCTCCTCCCCGGCCGTCGAGATCGTCGTCCCCGTCCTGAACGAGGAACGCGTTCTCGCGGCGAGCGTCCGCCGGCTGCACGGGTATCTGACAGCCTCGTTCCCCTACTCGTTTCGGATCACGATCGCCGACAACGGGTCGACCGACGGGACGTGGCAGGTCGCGCAGGCGCTCCACCAGCAGCTCGGGAACGTGGCCGCGATCCGACTCCCCCTCCCCGGACGCGGCCGCGCCCTGAGCACCGTCTGGTCCGAGAGCGACGCAGCCGTCCTCGCCTACATGGACGTCGACCTCTCGACCGGCCTCACTGCCTTTCTGCCGCTGGTCGCGCCGCTCCTCTCCGGGCACAGCGACCTCGCGATCGGGACCCGGCTCGGGCGCGGCGCGCGCGTCGAGCGCGGCCCGAAGCGCGAGCTGATCTCCCGCGCGTACAACCTGATCCTGCGCACGGTGCTGCGGGCGCGCTTCTCCGACGCGCAGTGCGGCTTCAAGGCGATCCGCGCCGACCGCGCCCAGGAGCTGCTGCCGCAGGTGCGCGACCGCGCCTGGTTCTTCGACACCGAGCTGCTCGTGCTCGCGCAGCGGCGCGGGCTCCGCATCCACGAGGTGCCGGTCGACTGGACAGACGACCCCGACTCGCGCGTCGACGTCGTCGGCACCGCGGCGGCCGACCTGCGCGGCGTCTGGCGGCTGCTGCGCCACCGCGAGTCGACCGCGCCGTCGTTCAACGCGCAGGTCGCGCGCTTCGCCGCCGTCGGCGTCGCCTCGACCGCGGCGTACGCCCTGCTCTACCTCGCGCTGCGGCCGCTGCTCGCGGCGCAGGGCGCGAACGCGCTCGCGCTGCTCCTGACGGCCGTCACGAACACCGCCGCCAACCGGCGCTGGACGTTCTCGATCCGCGGTCGCTCGCGCGCCGCCACCCAGCAGGCGCAGGGCCTCGTCGTCTTCGGGCTCGCGCTCGCCCTCACCTCGGGCGCGATCGCCGCGCTCCGCGCGTTCGACCCGGACGCGGGCCACGCGTTCGAGCTGGCCGTCCTCACCGCCGCCAACCTCGCGGCGACGGTGCTCCGCTTCGTCCTGCTGCGCGTCTGGGTCTTCCGGTCGCGGCGGCGGGCTCCCCACACCGTCCTCGAGGAGGTCTCGTCCCGATGAGCAGCGCGACCTGGGAATCCGTCCGCGGGCGCGCGCTCGTCCGCCGCACCGGCTGGGAGCGCCCGGCGCTCGTCGGGCTGCTCGCGGCGACGGCCGTCCTCTACGTCGCCGGGCTCGCCGCGAGCGGCTGGGCGAACGGCTTCTACGCCGCGGCGGTCGAGGCGGGGACGAAGAGCTGGAAGGCGTTCTTCTTCGGCTCGTTCGACTCGTCGAGCTTCATCACGGTCGACAAGCCGCCCGCCTCGCTCTGGGTGATGGAGCTCTCGGCGCGGGTATTCGGGCTCAACTCGTGGAGCATGCTCGTGCCGCAGGCGCTCGAGGGCGTCGCGGCGGTGGGGCTCCTGTACGCGACGGTGAGGCGCCGTTTCGGCGGCGGCGCGGGCCTGCTCGCGGGCGCGGTGCTGGCGCTGACGCCGGTGGCGACGCTGATGTTCCGCTTCAACAACCCCGACGCCCTGCTGACGCTGCTGCTCGTCGCCTCGGCGTACGCGCTCACGCGCTCGCTCGAGCACGCGTCCGCCCGCTGGCTCGCGCTCTGCGGCGCGCTGATCGGGCTCGGCTTCCTGACGAAGATGCTGCAGGCGCTCGTCGTCGTGCCCGGCTTCGCGCTCGTCTACCTGATCGCCGCGCCGACCGGGCTCGGGCGTCGCGTCCGCCACCTGCTCGCGTCGGGGCTCGCGCTCGTCGTCTCGGCGGGCTGGTGGGTGGCGGCCGTCGAGCTGTGGCCCGCGTCGAGCCGCCCGTACGTCGGCGGCTCGCAGGACAACTCGCTCCTCAACCTGATCTTCGGATACAACGGCCTCGGCCGGCTGACCGGCAACGAGAGCGGCTCGGTCGTCGGCGGCGGCGGCCAGGGCCGGGCGGGCGCGTGGGGGTCCACCGGACTGACGCGGCTCTTCGGGAGCGAGATGGGAACCCAGATCTCGTGGCTCATCCCGACGGCGCTGCTCTTCGGCGTCGCGGTGCTCTGGGCGCGGCGGCGGGCGCCGCGGACGGACGGCAAGCGCGCGGCCGTGCTCGTCTGGGGCTCGTGGCTCGTCGTCACCGGGCTCGTCTTCAGCCTCTCGCAGGGGATCATCCACCCGTACTACAACGTCGCCCTCGCGCCCGCGATCGGCGCGCTCGTCGGCATCGGCGCCGCCTGGGCCTGGGCGACGAGAAGCGCGCTCCTCACGCGCGTCGCGACCGCCGCCGCGGTGGCCGGGACCGCGGTCTGGGCCTACGAGCTGCTCGACCGCACGCCGGCGTGGCACCCCGCGCTGCGCACCGCCGTGCTCGCGGCCGGAGTCGCTGCGGCGTTCCTGGCGCTGCTGCCGCCGCGGCGGCGCCTCGGGCGTGCCGGCGTCGCCGTCGCGGCGCTTGCCGTCGCCGCCTCGCTCGCGGCGCCCGCCGCGTACTCGCTGCAGACCGCCTCGGTCGCCCACACGGGCTCGATCCCGACGGCCGGCCCGGGCGGCGCGTCCGGGTTCGGCGGCCGCGGCCCCGGCGGCGGCTTCCCGGGCGGCCGGGCCCAGGGCTTCGGCGGCGCGCCTCCGGCCGGCGCGCCCGGCGGAGCACAGGGCTTCGCGCGTCCGGCCGGCGGCTTCGGCGGCGGGCGCGGCGGTGGCCCCGGAGGCGGTCTCGGCGGGCTACTCGACACGAGCACGCCCGACGCGGCGCTCGTGACGCTCCTGCAGACGGACGCCTCGAGCTACACCTGGGTCGCGGCGGGCGTCGGCGCGAACAGCGTCGCGGGCGTCCAGCTCGCGGCACACGAGCCGGTGATGGCGATCGGCGGCTTCAACGGCACCGACCCGTCGCCGACGCTCGCCCAGTTCGAGGCGTACGTGAGAGCCGGGAAGATCCACTACTTCCTCGCGTCCGGCGGCGGCGGCTTGGGCGGCCCCGGTCGCGGCGGCTCGTCGTCGGCGAACGCGATCACGAGCTGGGTCGAGTCGAGCTTCACCGCGCAGACCGTGGGCGGCGTCACCGTCTACGACCTGACCGCGGGCACGACGAGCTCGGGCTGAGCGCGGACGGAGGCGGCCCCGGACGCAGGCGCGGACGGAGCGCCCGCCTCGGGAAGCGTCAGCTCCTCGCGAGCCAGCGGTCGCCGGCGGCGAGGCGCCGCTCGAGCTCGTCGAGCGTCGCCTGGGCCACCCGGCGGACGCGCGCGAGCCGGTTCAGCTCCGCGTTCACCTGCGCGTGCGACAGCCCCGTGCGGTAGACGAGCTCGCGGGCGATGCTCGCGTTCGCGTCGCGGAGATGCGCCTTCTCCTCGCGGCGCGTCAGCCCGGTCTCTGCGTCGGCCTGACCGCCGCGAGCGAGGAGAGGCGGCGGCGCGAGCGTCAGCTCCACGCCGTCGTCGACGTCGTCGTCCGTGTCGTCCCACTGCTCGTCGTCGCCCTCGCCCTCGGCGCCGGTCGCGACCGCCGAGATGACCGCGAAGAGCGACATCTGCTCGGCGGGCAGCGCGGCCCGCTCGTCGCGCTCGGCGTCGAGCACCGGGGCGCCGTCGGGCCTCCGCAGCGAGTGGCGCCGCTGCTCGGCGATCCGGGAGGCGAGCAGGCGCAGGCGCGGGTCGTCGGGGATGTAGAGCCACGCGCGCTGCCGCGGCACGCCGCGCGTCCAGCGGACGAGCCGGCCGACCGCCTGCCGGAAGAAGAGCTCGGTTGCCGTCGTCGTCGCGAAGACGCCGACGCGGAGCCGGGGAATGTCGACGCCCTCCGAGACCATCCGCACCGCCACGAGCCACGGCTCGCGCCCCGACGCGAAGCGTGCGATCGTCGCCGACGCGCCGGGGTCGTCGGAGGTCGCGACCCGGGCCGTGACGCCGAAGCGCGTGCGCAGCATCTCGGCGATCCCGCGCGCGTGCTCCTGGTCGGTCGCGATCACGAGGCCGGCCGCGTCCGGCTGGTCGCGCCGCACCTCGGCAAGCCGGTCGTTCGCGGCGCGCAGCACCGTCGGCAGCCACTCGCCCTCGAGCGAGAGCGCCGTGCGCAGCCGCTGGCCCGCGCGCGCCGCGGAGAGCGCGTCGTCGAAGCTCGCGGAGTGCACCGAGCCGTCCGGCGCCGACCACTCCATGTGGCCGTTCGTCCGCGGGAAGTAGACCGGCCGCACGACGCGCCGGTCGGCGAGCGCGTCGGCGTAGCCGTACTCGTAGTCGGGTACGGCCTCGTCGCCGCGGTAGGAGACGAACGGGATCGCGCGGGTGTCGGAGCGAAACGGCGTGCCGGAGAGCGCGAGGCGGCGTCGCGCGCCGACGAACGCCTCGCCGATCGCGGCGCCCCAGGCCCGGTCCTCGGCTGCGTGGTGCAGCTCGTCGAAGACGACGAACGCGTCGCTCGCGAGCCGGGAGAGCACGCGGGCGCTCGAGGCGACCTGCTGGTACGAGGTGACGACGCCGTGCATGTCGGCCGGCAACGGCCCGTCCGACGGCGCCCAGGCCGGGTCGAGGTGGAGCGAGAACGCCGCCGCTGCGCGGGCCCACTGGAGCTTCAGGTGCGCGGTCGGAGCGACGATCACGAGTCGTGACGGGTGCTCGGCGAGCTCGTGCCGGGCCGCGGTGAGCGCGAACGTCGTCTTGCCGGCTCCGGGGGTCGCGACCGCGAGGAAGTCCCGCCGACCCGCCGCGAGGAAGGAGTCGAGCGCAGCCATCTGCCACGGTCTGAGTCGAACGGTGCGGGTCATGAGTCGGTGCGCCCGGCGGTGACCCCCACCGCCCCGGCGCGAGCCGCGACGATAGCGGCCGGACCGGCGGTCGCTCGAGCTCTAGTCGCGCGCGACGAACGCGCGGAGCTCGGCGTTCGCGCCACCGACGACCGGGACGCCGTGCGCGAGCAGCAGATGGTCGAAGTCGAGCTCGCAGAGGCGCGCGTACGCCGCCTTGAGCTCCGCCTTCGTCCTCTCGGGGTCGTCCATGAAGCTGTCCGGGACGAACGAGAGCCCGTCCACGCCCGGCCAGCGGATGACGCCGTCGGCGACCGCGAGCGCACGATGCGCCGGAATGTGGAAGGCGCCCTCGTCCGGACAGATGGCGCCCACCTCGTAGGAGACGATCCCGCCCGGCAGCTCGTCGCCGAACGCGAACGGCTCGAACGGCCCGCGCCCCTCGAGCTCGTGCGCGCCGGCGGAGGCGCAGTGCACCGCGGAGCCGAACGCCTCGCGAATCCGCCAGACGTCGCGGTCGTGGTGGCGGTTCGTCAGCAGGACGTGCTCGGGCGCCCCGTGCGCCTCGAACCAGCCGAGGCCCTCCGGCGGGAGCATCGGGTCGAGCAGCACGCGCTCGGGCTCGAGGTAGTACGAGCTGACGTCGTGCCCGATCGACTCGCGCATTGCCGTCCAGTGCCAGAGGCCGGGGGCGATCTCCTCCATACCGCGGCACCCTATCGCCTCACACGGCACTTAGATTCGCCTGCGAGAATCGCTGGCTCACCGACTGGGGAGGTCTCCGTGTCCGAGCAGGCGAACGGCTCCTCGCTCTCGCCGGCAGAGATCAGCGAGCGCCTGGAGCAGGCCCTCTTCGAGATCCGGCGCGTGATCGCCGGGCAGGACGCGATGCTCGAGCGGGTACTCGTATGCCTGCTCGCGCAGGGGCACCTGCTGATCGAGGGCGTGCCGGGGCTGGCGAAGACGCTGACGATCAAGACGACCGCGGGCGTGCTCGGCGGCTCGTTCTCGCGCATCCAGTTCACGCCCGACCTCGTGCCCGCCGACCTCGTCGGCACCCGCATCTACCGGCCTGACCAGGGCTCGTTCGACACCGAGCTCGGCCCCGTCTTCTGCAACTTCCTGCTCGCGGACGAGATCAACCGCGCGCCGGCGAAGGTGCAGTCGGCGCTGCTCGAGGTGATGCAGGAGCGGCACGTGACGATCGCGCACACGACCTACCCGGTGCCGGAGCCGTTCCTCGTCATGGCAACCCAGAATCCGATCGAGTCGGAAGGGACGTACCCGCTGCCCGAGGCGCAGGTCGACCGCTTCATGCTCAAGATCCTGATCGGCTATCCCGAGCACGACGAGGAGCTGACGATCGTGCAACGCCAGCTCGTCGCCGCGCCCGAGCTGCGCGAGGTACTGACCCTCGACCAGCTGAAGGAGCTGCAGGCGTCGGTCGCGGCGGTGTATGTCGACCCGGCGCTCGTCTCGTACGCCGTCGCGCTCGCGACCGCGACGCGGAACCCGGATGCCGTGGGCCTCGGCGACCTCGCCGGCTACCTCGAGTACGGCGCCAGCCCGCGCGGGCCGATCAGCGTCACGCACGCGGCGCGGGCGCTCGCGCTGCTCCGCGGCCGCGACTACGTGACCGCCGAGGACGTCCGCACGCTCGCGAAGGACGCGCTCCGCCACCGGCTTGTGCTCAGCTACCTCGCGCTCGCCGAGAACGTGACGCCGGACGCGATCCTCGACCGCGTGCTCGTGTCGGTGCCGGTGCCCGAGGTCAGCCCGGTGCGGCCCGCCGGCGCATGAACGACGCGTTCTGGCTCGGCGGGGATCCGGGCCGCCCCCGGGGCGCTCCGGTCGACGCTTCCAGGCCGGGCCCCGGCGCGCTACCGAGCGCGCTTCTGCGGGCGCTGCAGATCGACGTCTCGCGGCGGATCGAGGGGATGCTCGCCGGCGAGTTCCGCTCGAGCCGTCACGGCGACGGCGTCGAGCTGGCGCAGGTGCGGCCGTACGTCCCCGGCGACGACGTGCGGACGATCGAATGGAACGTGACGGCCCGCACCGGCACGCCACACGTGCGCGTCCATCTCGCCGAGCGCGTGCTCGTGACGTGGCTCGTACTGGACGTCTCGCCGTCGATGCAGTTCGGCACCGCCGACCGGCGCAAGGCGGACGTCGCGGCGGGCGTCGCGCTCGCGCTCGGCCACGTCTCGACGCGGCGCGGCAACCGGCTCGGCATCCTCACCTTCGGCGGCGGCGAGGAGAAGACACTGCCGCCGGCGCAGGGCCGACACGGGCTCGTCGGCCTGCTCTCCGCGCTGCCGGTGGAGCCGCAGGCGACGCGGTCTTCCGCCCGGGCGTCCTCGGCCCGGCCGAGGATGCTTCCAGGCCGCGGGCCGGAGCCGGAGCCGGCGCGCGTCGGCGCCACCTCGCTCGGCGCGGCGCTCGCGCGCACGGCCGCGACCGCCCGGCAGCGCGGGCTCGTCGTCGTCGTCTCCGACTTCCGCGGCCCTCTCGACTGGCGGCCGCCGCTCCTGGAGCTGCTGCCCCGTCACGACGTGATCGCGGTCGAGGTGCGCGACCCGCGCGAGCAGGTGCTGCCCGACGTCGGCGACGTATGGCTCGTCGACCCGGAGACCGGCCGCCAGGTGCGGGTCGACACGCGCAGCCCGGCGCTGCGGGCGCGCTTCGCCGCAGCGGCGGCCGAGGAGCGCACCGGCGTCGCCCGCGTCCTGACGGCGCTCGGGGTGCCGCACGCGGTCCTCTCGACCGACGGCGACTGGCTGCGCGCGCTGGCCGTCTTCCTGCGGGGGCGGAGATGACCTTCGACCGGCCCTGGGCGCTCGCGCTCTTCGCGGCGGTTCCGGCCCTGATCGCCTTCTGGCTCTACGCCGACCGCCGGCGCCGCGGCCAGGCGGCGCGCTTCTCGAACCCGGCGCTGCTCCGGAACCTCGTCGAGCGCGCGCCCGGGAAGCTGCGGCTCGTGCCCGCGACGCTGCTCGTGCTCGGGCTCTGCGCGCTCGTCGTCGGGATGGCGAAGCCGCGCGCGACGATCACCGAGCCGCGCCACGACGCGACGGTCGTGCTCGCGATCGACGTCTCGCGCTCGATGGGCGCGCAGGACGTGACCCCGACCCGGCTCTTCGCGGCGGTGTCGGCGGCGAGCCGCTTCCTCGACGAGATCCCGAAGCGGTTCAGCGTCGCGCTCGTCCCGTTCGGCAGCCACGCCTACGTCGCGGTGCCACCGACGCCGAACCGCGACCTGATCCGGCAGGCGCTCGGCGCGCTCCACACCGGCGAGGGAACCGCGCTCGGCGACGCCGTCCTCCTCTCCGCCCGGCTCGGCCAGCGGCAGAAGGCGGTCGAGGGGATCGTGCCGCCGACGACCGTGCTCGTCATCTCCGACGGCGCGCGCGACGGCGGCCGCACGGCGCCGCTCGCCGCGGCGCAGAAGGCGCTGGAGCTGCACGTGCCGGTCTCGACCGTGCTCGTCGGGACGCAGTCGGGCGTCGTCACCGCGCAGCTGCAGGGCGGCTACCAGGAGCAGATCCGCGTGCCGGCCAGCCCGACGACGCTGCAGACGGTCGCGCAGGCGAGCGGCGGCACGTTCTTCCGCGCCCGCTCGGCACAGGCGCTCGCGAAGGTCTACGAGAAGCTCGCGACCCGGCTCGGGCACACGACGAGGAGCCGCCAGATCACCGACTTCTTCGCCGGCGGAGCGGCCCTGCTGCTGCTCGCGGGCGCGGCGCTCTCGACGTTCTGGTTCCGGCGGGTCGTGCCGTGAGGCGGCTCGCGCTTCTGGCCGCCGCCGCGTCCGCCGCAGCGCTCGCGGCCGCCGGTTCCGCCGGCGCGGCGACGCACGAGTGCGACGGGCTCCAGGTCTGCGTGGCGGTCGCCGGCCCGTGGGTGCTCGCGACCTCGACGACCGAGACGCAGTACCAGCTCACCTGCCCGCACAACTTCGTCGTCGCCGGCCTCGACGCCGAGCTGACGAGCCACGCGCTCGACGTGGTCTTCCGCGCGAATCTCGGCAGCCCGGTCAACCCGGGGATCTCGACGACGACGTCGGCGGTCTTCCTCGGCTCGCTCAGCGCCGGGCACGACCCCGCCGCGACGTTCCGGCCGCACATCGGCTGCATCCCGGCCGCGGGCGGCGGCCAGCGGGTTCCGACCGCGGTGCGCGTGTATCCGCCCGGGCGGCCGACCACGCGCCGCGTCACCGAGATCGCCGCGCGGGCCGGCGGGACGCGCACGGTCACGCACACCTGCAAGCCCGGCGAGTCGCTCGTCGGCGCGACGCACGCGATCGGCTTCTACACCGACACGCCGCCGACGCGTGCGCTCGCCGCGGCGGTGCACGTGCGCCGCTCGGCCGCGCACGGCCGCGTCACCGTGACGATTCGGGCCGGCAGCGCCGTCCGTGGCGTCCGCGCCGTCGTCCAGCTCGATCTCGTCTGCGCGGGTGGCGCGTGAGCTTCGGGCATCCCTTCCTGTTGCTGACGCTGCTCGCGATCCCGCTCGCGCTCGGGGCGCGCCACCTCGCCGAGCGGCGGCGGATGCGCTACGCCGTCCGCTTCACGAACGTCGACGTGCTCGCCTCGATCGTCGCCCCGCCCTCCTGGCGGCGGCACGTCGCACCGGTCATCTTCGCGCTCGCGGTCGCCGGGCTCTGCGTCGCCGTCGCCCGGCCGTACGCGACGCGGGCGGCGACGAGCGACCGGGCTGCCGTGATCCTCGTGCTCGACGTCTCGGGCTCGATGCAGGCGGAAGACGTGAAGCCGACCCGGCTCGCCGCCGCCGAGCGGGCGATCCACACCTTCCTCGACAAGGTGCCGAGCCGCGTCAGGGTCGGCCTCGTGCTCTTCGCCGCGGAGGCCGAGGTGGCGACGCCGCCGACGACCGACCACGCGCTGGTCGGCCAGGCGGTCGACGACGCGGGGTACTTCAACGGCTTCGGCGGCACGGCGATCGGCGACGCGCTCGCGGCGGCCGTGCGGCTCGGCCAGCGCGTCGAGGGCATCTCCGGCACGCAGGTCACCGCGGCGCCGGCGCCGCGGAGCCTCGCCGCGTTCGAGAACGCCGCCGCAGCGAAGGAAAGCCCGATCGTCTCGATCCTCTTCCTCTCCGACGGCCACCAGACGCGCGGGACGCTGCAGCCGCTCGCCGGCGCCGCACTCGCCAAGTCGGCCGGCTTCCCTGTGTTCACGGTCGCGCTCGGGACGACGGGGAACACGACGCTGCGCGGCGGCAGCTTCTTCGGCGGTAGCGGCGGCGGCGGCGGCTTCGCGCCCGGCATCGGCGGCCGCGGGCTCGCGCCCGACCCGACGACGCTGAAGGCGATCGCGACGGCGACCGGAGGCGAGTTCTTCCGCGCGAAGACGGCCGGAACGCTCGAGGCGGCCTACGCGAAGCTCGGCGCGAGCCTCGGCCGAACGCATGCGAGGACGGAGATCACGGACGAGTTCGTCGGCATCGGCGCGATCCTGCTCGTGCTCGCAGGCATCGTCTCGATGCTCTGGGCGCCGCGCCTGCCCTGAGCGGGCGTCAGGGCAGCGAGCTCAGGCGTTCTTCTTGACCGTCTTGAGCGTGGTCCTCTTGACGGTGGCGTGCGGCTTCCCCGTGACGCCGCGGATGGTGAAGGCGCGCTTGTGGACGGTCCCCTTCACCTTCGCGGCCACCTTCTTGGCGCCGACCTTCAGGGTCACCCGCCAGGCGGCCGCCTTGCCCTTCCACGTCACGGTGTAGCGAACGCCCTTCTTGGCGACGTGGATCTTCGTCGCGCTCACCGACTTCGCCGCGGTCGACGTCTTGCCGGTCGCCGAGCTTCCTGCGGGACCGCCGGCGGCCCCGCCGCCCGACGAGCCGCCCGACGAGCCAGAGCCGCCCGACGAGCCGCTGCCGCCCGAGGTCGAGCCGCCCGACGAGCCCGAGCCGCCCGACGAGCCAGAGCCGCCCGAGCCCGACGAGCCGCCGGAGCCGGAGGAGCCCCCGGAGCCGACCGGCGGAGGCGCCAGGTAGTACGGCGCCATGGCGAGGTTCTCGTAGTCGCCCTCGGCGACGACCGCGGGGCTCGACCCGTCGGCGGCCGTCGTCCAGAGCTCGGAGACGTCGGCGTCGGCCGGCTTGGCCGGGGTGTCGGCGTTGTCGTCGGCGTGGGCGCTGATCGCATCGCGCGCGAAGACGATCGCCGAGCCGTCGGCCGTGTAGCTCGGCCAGCTGTCGTAGTCCTGGGTGAGCTGCGTGGCCGAGCCGCCCGCGGCGGCGATCGTGAAGATCCCGGGCGTGTCGAAGCCGCCGGCGTAGGCGATCCTCGTGCCGTCGGGCGAGAACGAGAGGCGCCCGCCGCCCGAGACGTCGGAGGAGACGTTGTCGGCGAGCTGGCGCGGATCTCCACCGGAGACGGACGCGATCTCGAGCGCGTCGGTGAGAGTCGGGGCGGTCGTCTCGCGCACGAAGGCGACCAGCGTCCCGTCGGGGGAGAGCGCCGGCAGCGAGTCGGCGGCGCCGTCCGGGGTCGCAACGAGCCGCGTCGGCGTGCCGCCGGCGGCCGGGACCGTGTAGATGCCACCGGCAAGCGAGTCCGAGACGCCGGGCGCGATCGAGAAGACGACCGACGCGCCGTCGGGCGAGAAGGTGCCGTACGTCGAGTCCTGCGTGCCCGCGATGACGGTCGGGCTACCGCCCGCGGCGGGAATGGTCGCGAGCTGATCGGCGCCGCCCGACGAGTCGTCCACGAGCACCTGCGAGCCGTCCGGCGAGATCGAGAGCGGCGTCAGGGTCGAGACGCCGTCGGCCGCGAAGAGCGTCGTCGGCGCGGCGCCGGCGGTCGTGCCGAGGTAGACGTTGCCGTCGCCGTCCGAGTAGGCGACCGCCTGCGCCGCCGCGAGACCGGCCGCGGGCGCGCCAGAAGCGAGCGGAGCGGCCACGGCCGCGATCAGGAACGCAAGGGCGAGGGCGCGCATGCTCCCGGAGTCGTAGCACGCTTTACAAAAGGGCGAGTCCAGGTTTGGGGCGTCTACGCGGCCGGGGACGCTGTCGGCGTCGCGAACGACCACCGGTGTCCCTGCGGATCAGCGCCGGCCGCGTCGGCGTCCTCGTAGAAGAGGTACGGCCAGACGGTCTGCGTCATGTGCGCGTGAGCGGCTTGTACTTGATGCGGTGCGGCTCGAGCGCGTCGGGGCCGCGCGTCTCCTTCATCCACTCGACGTAGTCGGCCCAGGAGCCCTCGAACCAGATCGTCTCCGAGTTCCCTTCGAAGGCGAGGATGTGCGTGGCGACGCGGTCGAGGAACCAGCGGTCGTGGGTGATCACCACCGCGCAGCCGGCGAAGTCGAGGAGCGCGTCCTCGAGCGCGCGCAGGGTGTCGACGTCGAGGTCGTTCGTCGGCTCGTCGAGCAGGAGCACGTTGCCGCCCGAGCGGAGGACCTTCGCGAGGTGGACGCGGTTGCGCTCGCCGCCGGAGAGGTCGCCGACGCGCTTCTGCTGGTCGCCGCCCCGGAAGTTGAACCAGGACGTGTACTGGCGCGAGTTGATCTCCCGCTTGCCCAGCTCGATCGTGTCGAGACCGCCGCTGATCTCCTTCCAGACCGTGCTCGCCGGGTCGAGGTCGGCGCGCGACTGGTCGACGTAGGCGAGCTGAACGGTGTCGCCGACGCGCAGCGCGCCGCCGTCGGCCGCCTCGTCACCGGCGATCATCCGGAAGAGCGTCGTCTTGCCGGCGCCGTTCGGGCCGACGACCCCGACGATTCCCGCGGGCGGCAGCGAGAAGGTGAGGTCGTCGACGAGCAGGCGGTCGCCGAAGCCCTTGCGCACGTGCTCGGCCTCGATCACGAGGTCGCCGAGCCGCGGGCCGGGCGGGATGTGGATCTCGACCTTGTCGAGGCGCACGTTCTGCTCCTCCGCGAGCAGCTGCTCGTAGGCGCCGAGGCGGGCCTTCGACTTCGCCTGGCGGGCGCGCGGGCTGGCGCGCACCCACTCGAGCTCGCGCTGCAGGGTCCGGCGCCGCGCCGACTCCTGCTTCTCTTCGACCGCGAGGCGCGCCTGCTTCTGCTCGAGCCAGGAGGAGTAGTTGCCCTGGAACGGGATGCCGCGGCCGCGGTCGAGCTCGAGGATCCAGCCGGCGACGTTGTCGAGGAAGTAGCGGTCGTGGGTGACCGCCATCACGGTGCCCTTGTAGTCCGCGAGGAAGCGCTCGAGCCAGAGCACCGACTCGGCGTCGAGATGGTTCGTCGGCTCGTCGAGCAGCAGCAGGTCGGGCGCGGAGAGGAGCAGCCGGCAGAGCGCGACCCGGCGGCGCTCGCCGCCCGAGAGCGCCCCGACGTCGCGGTCGCCGTCGGGGAGGCGCAGCGCGTCCATCGCGTGGTCGAGGTGGTCGTCGAGCTGCCAGGCGTCGGCGCGGTCGATCGCGTCCTGCACCTTCGCCTGCTCGGCGAGCAGCGCGTCGAAGTCGGCGTCCGGCTCGGCGAAGGCGGCGGAGATCTCGTTGAAGCGGTCGAGCAGGTCGCGAAGCGCGCGCACGCCGTCCTCGACGTTGCCGCGCACGTCCTTGGCCGGGTCGAGCCACGGCTCCTGCTCGAGCAGCCCGACGGTCGCGTTCGGGGCGAGCTCGGCGACGCCGGAGGACGGCTCCTCCGTGCCGGCCATGATCCGCAGCAGCGTCGACTTGCCGGCGCCGTTCGGCCCGAGCACGCCGATCTTCGCGCCGGGCAGGAACGAGAGCGAGATGTTCGCCAGCACCTGGCGGTCGGGGCCGTAGAACTTGTCGGCCCGGTACATCGTGTAGACGTATTCGCTGCTCACGCGCCCGACGATAGCCGCGGGCCGGCCATGGCTCGCGCGGGCACGTCCGGAGAGGCGACCGCCCACGGGACGTAGAGTCGGGCGATGGGCGCCCTCCGCATGGCGAATCTGGGGCTCCGCTTCCTGCTGGAGCTGGCGATGCTGGCGGCAGTCGCGCTCTGGGGCTGGGACGAGCTCGGCGCCGTCGCGGCGGTGGCGCTGCCGGTCGCGTTCGCGACGATCTGGGGGATGCTCCTCTCACCGAAGGCACGAGTGCCCGCACCCCCGGCGGCGAAGCTCACGCTGGAGCTGGCGCTATTCGCGCTCGCGGCGCTCGCCCTCCACGGCGCCGGCGAGACCGCGCTCGCCGTCACCTTCGCCGCGCTCACCGTGGCGAACGAGCTGCTCCTCTCGGCCTGGCGACAGCGCCAGGACATGTCCGCGTGAGACGTACGCTCCCGGCGTGAGCTGCCCCTGCTGCACCCCGCCGCCGTCGGAGTACCGGCGGCTCTTCAACCGGCGGATCGCCCGCCTCGACGCGCGCCGCTACCGGCGCCGCGGGCTGCCGCGGTCGGCGCGCGGTCTCGTCGCGCTTGCGGGCGACGTCGCCGGCGCAAGCGTCCTCGACGTCGGCGGCGGGCTCGGGACGCTCGGGCTCGAGCTGCTCGAGGCGGGCGCGGCACGGGCGACGAACGTCGAGCTCTCGGGCGGCTACGAGGACGCGGCAACGGCGCTGCTCGCCGAGCACCACCTGGCGGAGAACGTCGAGCGCCGCGTCGGCGACTTCGTCGAGGAGGCCGGGCTCGTGGAGCCGCACGACCTCGTCGTCATGCACCGCGTCGTCTGCTGCTACCCGGACGCCGACGCGCTCGTCCGTCGCGCCGCCGAGCACGCGCGCGGCCGGCTGCTCCTCACCTACCCGCGCGACCGCGGCCTCAGCCGCCTCGGCGTGCGCGCGGTCAACCTCTGGCTCCGCCTCACCGGCTGCGGCTTCCGCACGTACGCCCACCCCGTCTCCCGGATCGTCGCGGCCGCCGGGAGCGCGGGCCTCGAGCTCGAGTCGCGCGCGCCCCAGGGCGCGATCTGGGAGAACGCCGCCTTCGTGCGCGGCGAGGGCTAGCGCAGCGGCGTCAGCACGTAGACGCCGTTCGTGCCGCCGCCCGTGACGACGATCCGCTTGCCGACCGTGGTCGCGGTCGGATCGGTGAGCGAGACCGGAAGCCTCGCCGCCAGCGTCACCGCGCCGGAGGCCGGGTCGATCGCCAGCACCTGCCGGCCGCCGACGAGATAGAGGGTGCCGCCGAGAGCCGCCAGCGCGGCGTCGGTCTCCGGCGCGGGCAGCGTCCCGATCTGCCGCGCCCTCCCGCCCGGCCTCACCGCGTAGATCGCGTCGCTCGTCCCCCCGCCGGTGATCCCGCCCACGGCGTAGATCGTGCGGCCGATCGACGCGACGCCCGCGTAGCGCGTCGCCTCGGGCAGGCGCGCAACCGTCGCCGTCCCGCCCTTCGGCAGGTAGCGGAGCACGGCCGAGGCGAACTGGGTTCCCGTGTAGCCGCCGACGAGATAGGCATGGCCGCCGATCGCGACCGCGCCGAGGTCGGAGAGCGGCTCGTCGAGCGCGGGCGCCCTGGCCGCCGCGCCGGTCCGCGGGTTGATGCGCTGGACATCCGGCACCGAGGTCGCCTGCCCGCCGCCGAAACGGTAGACCGACCCGTGGAGCAGCACCGCCGCCGCGTCGTGTCCGGGCGCGGGCAGGTGTCCGACAAGGCGCAGGTGGGCGGGCGTCCCGAGCAGGATCGTGTCGACCGACATGCTGCCGGTGTAGCCGCCGAGCACCATCAGCTTCCCGCCCGGCAGAGCGACCGCGGCCGACTTCGAGAGCGCCTGCGGGAGCGAGCCGACGCGCGTCACGCGCAGCCCGGTCTTCGCCGCCGCCGTCGTCGTGCGGGTCGCCGCCGCCGTCGTCGTGCGGGTCGGCGCGGCGGGCGCGGCGCCCGTCGGCACGGCCGGGAGCAGGTCGAGGCCGTCCGGCTTGTTCAGGAAGCCCGCCGCCGCGCTCGGCCGGTCGAGATGCCCGTACGACCAGACGACCTTCTTCGTCTTCGGGTTGACGACGACGACGCGGTGATGCCAGTCGTCGGTGATCGCGATCATCCCGTTCGACCAGCGCTCGGCCAGCGACGGCCGGTCGAGCGACCAGTAGCCGGTCGGCTGGTACGTCCAGACGATCTTCCCCGACGGCGTGATCTCGTCGACCCGCCCCGGCGTGTTGAAGCCGGCGACGAGGATGTTCCCGTCCGGGAGCAGCTGCGCGTCGGACGGGTACGTCGTCGGCGTCCGGAACGAGTAGACGAGCTTGCCGCTCTTCGAGATCCGGTCGACCCAGCCGCCGATCTCGGTCACGAGCACGCCGCCGTCCGGCAAGGGCGTGGCGCCGTTCGGCGAGGAGAGCGAGGCCGGCGGGTTGTGGACGCAGTTGCCGGCGCGGCCGAGCGAGCGCACGACCTGCTTCGCCCGGTTGACCCAGAGCACGCGGCAGTTTCGGATGTCGGCGACCTGGAAGAGCCCGTTCGGCAGCAGGTACGCGTCATCGGGGTTCGAGAGGTAGCCGAAGGCCGAGCCCGCAACCCCCGGATGGCCGAACGACCAGGTGATCCGGTGCGTCCGCAGGTCGATCTCGGACATCGTCTGGTTGTACTCCTCGTTGATCGAGATGCTCCGGTACCCGGGCGTGAAGAAGGCGTCGTCGGGATCGTGGAACGACTGGCCGGCCTTGACGTCGCCCGGACGCGGGAACTGCCAGACGATCTTCTTCGTCTTCGGGTTGAGGATGATGATCCGGTTGTTGTTGCGGTCGGCGATCATCAGGTAGCCGGGAACCGGGCCCGGCCTGAGCGGCGGCAGGCCGAGCACGCGCTGCGCCGGCGTCTCGGGTGGCGGCTTCGCCGCCGGCGCCCGCGTCTTTGCCGTCGCGGCGCCGGTCGTCGAGCTCTGGGCGATCGCGCCGGCGGCGCCGCCGCAGCCCGCGGCGAGCAGCGCCGCACCGACCAGCAGCATCAACCATCTAGCCATGCAGCTTGATCTCCCCGACGACGCCGCCGCCCTGCTCGGCCGCAACCCAGCTCGCGTCGACGTACCGGACCGAGCCGTCGGGCAGCGTGCAGCGGCCGCCGAAGCTCGTGCCGCCGATCGCGGTCACGTGGCCACGGCAGACGTCGCCGCTCGGCAGGTACTCGAGCTGGATCGAGGTGGAGTCGAGCGCCTGCGGCGAGACGAGCAGGTCGGCACGCACGAGCAGCTTCTGCGGGCTCTGGGCCTGCCCTACGAACGACACGATCTGCTTCGCCTCCGTCCCATTGCGGATCACCTGCCCGGTCAGCGGCTCGTTCACGCGCGCCGCGTTCCACGCCCTCGGCGAGCGCTGCAACGGACCGAGGATGAGCACGGGCACCGCGACGACAGTAACGGCGCCGGCCGTGGCGATCCCCGGCGAGCGGAGGACGAGCCCGCCGAAGCGCCAGAGCACGAGCACGCCGACGCTCGCGACCGAGACCCCGTAGAGGATCGCAAGCCAGGTCGCGCCCCGGTCGGTGCCCGCGAGCAGCCCGTGCAGCGAGGCGAGCGTCCAGATCGCGAAGTTCAGGTAGTGGGCGAGCCGCCACCAGCGGTACGGCATCCGCTTGCGGTAGTGGTTCGTGATCGCGAGCGCGAGCAGGAGCTCCGCGGCCGCGATCCCGAGCCCCGTCCAGAGCGGCCGATAGCTCGCCGCGAACGGGACGACGAGCTGCGCGATCGAGAAGGGCAGGAACGAGTCGACGGCGATCGCCCCGACGTGGACGACGACGAGCGAGCCGACGAGCAGGCCGCCGAAACGGTGGATGCCCTCGACCGAGAAGCGCGGCCACTCGCGGCTCTGCGCCTTGCCGCCGAGTCCGAGCCCGACCGCGACGACGGCGCTCAGCACGACGTAGGCGGCGACGCCGGAGGCGCGCGCCGCGTACCAGATCGCCGGGTTCGAGGTCAGGTGCACGCCTCCGCCTCCTCCGTCGAGCCCCGCCAGGCGGCGTTCTCGAACGTCTCGCCGCCGCAGCGGACGAAACGCCCGGCGAGGCCGCGCTCGTCGAGCCAATCCGGGCCGTCCTCGCCGAGGAAGTAGGCGGCCTTCGCCGCGACGTCGGCGTCGAGGCACGAGGCGCCGGAGACGGTGACCTGCTGCCACGGCGAGAGGCCCGGCCGGCCGGTGCGCGGGTCGATCAGGTGATGCTGCGCCGCGCCGCCGCGCCGCCAGTGCCGCGATGCGGAACCGCTCGTCGCGAGCCCGCCCTGCAGGACGCGGATCGCGCCGCCGCCGGGCAGCCCGACGTCCACCGCCCCGCGTGCGGCGAGGTCGCCGCCCGCCGAGACGAACCCGTCGCCGGGAAGCACGCGGGCGGCCTCGTCGACCGCGAGCGCCTTGACGACGCCGTTCAGGTCGAGCACGACTCCCGGCGGCCGGCGCAGGATCTGCCCGTCGAGGCGGATCTCCCCGAGCCGCGACGGCACGGCGCGCCCGAGCAGGCCGTCCCGCGGGAGCTGCGCGAAGTCCCGGTCGTAGCCGGCGTGCGCGAGCGCGGCCCCGAGCGTGGGGTCGACGAGACCGCCGGTCAGCCGCGCCGCGTCGAACGCCTCGCGGAGCGTCCGCGCAAAGAGCGGCGAGACGCGCAGCGCGTACTGCGGCGACGCGTTCACGCACGACAGCTCGCTCTCCGGGACGAACCGGCTGAACGCGGCCTCCCAGCGGGTGAAGACGCAGGCGACCGCCGCCGGGTCGCCGCCCGAGACGACGACCTCGCAGCCCATCGCACGAAACCGGTGCACGCTCACGACGTGCTCGTCACCACCGACGGCGGCTGCACGGGCGGCGCGATCTGCCCGCCCTGGAGCGCGCTGCGGCGCACCGCACGCTCGAACGCGACCGGCGCGCCGAGCGGCTTCGCCTTGTGCTTCGTGTGCCCGGGCGCGTGCGTCTTCGCGCCGACGAAGGCGACGCCGAAGACGAGCGTGGTCAGAGCGCCGAACGCGACCTTCGCGCCGCGCGCACGGGAACGGGCGCGCTCGATCCGAGAGTCCGCAGCCACGGCGCCGAGTATCCAGAAGCCCGGATGAGACGGCGATGTGAAATACGCCGTTACCATCACGTCGTGGCTGTGACCGAGAGCGCAACGCTCGACGCGCACACGCTCCGACGCGACTTCCCGATCTTCGAGCAGGAGATCCACGGCAAGCCGCTCGCGTTCCTCGACTCGGCCGCGAGCTCCCAGAAGCCGCGCCAGATGCTCGAGGCGATGAACCGCTTCTACGAGACCTCGTACGCGAACGTGCACCGCGGCGTCTACGAGCTCGCCGAGCGCGCGACCGCCGGCCTGGAGCACGCCCGCGAGCGGAGCCGCGCCTTCCTGAACGCGTCCGACGCCCGCGAGGTGATCTTCGTCCGGAACGCGACCGAGGCGATCAACCTCGTCGCGTACGCCTGGGGGCTCTCGAACCTCGGGCCCGGCGACCTCGTCGTCGTCACCGAGCTGGAGCACCACTCGAACTTCGTGCCATGGCAGTTCATCGCCGGCAAGACCGGCGCGCGCCTCGCGATGATCCCGCTCGGCGAGCACGGCGAGCTCGACCTCTCCGGCCTCGACGCGATCGCGCGCGACGGCAACGTCAAGGTCGTCGCCGCCAACCTCGTCTCGAACTCGCTCGGCACGATCAACCCGTTCTCGCAGCTCGCCGCCTGGGGCCGCGAGCAGGGCGCGATCGCCGTCTGCGACGCGGCGCAGGCCGCCCCGCACGTCCCGCTCGACGTGCAGACCCTCGGCGCCGACTTCGTCGCGATCTCGGGGCACAAGATGTGCGGCCCGAGCGGCGTCGGCGTCCTCTGGGGGCGCGCCGAGCTGTTGCGCGCCATGGACCCGTTCCTCACCGGCGGCCACATGATCAGCTCGGTGCGGTTCGAGAAGACGACCTGGGGCGACCTGCCGCACAAGTTCGAGGCGGGCACCGCGCCGATGGCGGAGGCGGTCGGGCTCGGCGCCGCGATCGACTACCTCGAGGCGGTCGGGCTCGAGGCGATCGAGGCGCACGAGCACGAGCTCGCGGCGTACGCGCTCGGCCGGCTCGCCGAGGTGCCCGGCATCGAGCTCTACGGCCCGCCCGCCGACCGGCGCGCCGGCATCGTCTCGTTCAACCTCGACGGGATCCATCCACACGACGTCGCGCAGATCCTCGACTCCCACGGCGTCGCGATCCGCGCCGGCCACCACTGCTGCCAGCCGCTGATGCGAAAGCTCGACGTGCCGGCGACGAACCGGGCGAGCTTCTACCTGTACACGATCCCCGAGGAGATCGACCAGCTCGCCGACGGCCTCTACGCCGTCCGTAAGGTGTTCGCATGAACGAGTTCGAGCAGATGTACCGCGAGGTCATCCTCGACCACTACAAGAACCCGCGCGGGCACGGCGTCCTCGACCCGGCCGACGCGGAGGCCGACGGCCAGAACCCGCTCTGCGGTGACGAGGTCTCGATCTACGTCGCGTTCGGCGAGGACGGCGAGACGATCGACGAGATCAAGTTCTCGGGCCGCGGCTGCGCGATCTCGCAGGCGGCGACGTCGATGCTCACCGAGATGGTCGCCGGGCGGACCGCGAGCGAGGTTGCCGTTCTCGACAAGGACGAGCTGCTCGAGGAGATCGGCATCCCGCTGACCCCGGTGCGCCTCAAGTGCGCGATGCTCGGCCTGACGACACTGAAGGTCGCGCTGCACAAGGCGAAGGGCACGCCGCTCCCCGAGGGGCTCGCCGGCTTCGACGAGCTCGAGTTGAGCTAGGCCGGCGGCGTGGCCGAGATCGACGTCGCACAGGCGGACGAGTTCCCGCCCGGCTCGGTGAAACTCGTCACGGCCGGCCCCGGCGCGTTCGTCGGCGTCTACAACTGCGGCGGCACGCTCTACGCGATCGAGGACCGCTGCTCGCACGACGACGGCCCGCTCTGCGAGGGCGACTGGGACGAGGACTTCTGCCGGGTGATCTGCCCGCGGCACGGCGCGAACTTCGACCTCGCGACCGGGCGTCCGGTGACGCTGCCGGCGACCGAGCCGGTCGCCACCTACCCGGTGCGGATCGTCGACGGCGTCGTCCGTGTCGACGTCGGCGACTGACGCCGACGGCCGGCGGCGCTGCTGGCCCACGACCGATCCGCTCTACGTCGCCTACCACGACGAGGAGTGGGGGCGCCCCGTCGTCGACGAGACCGGCCTCTACGAGCGGTTCTGCCTCGAGGGCTTCCAGTCGGGGCTCTCCTGGCTGACGATCCTGCGCAAGCGCGAGGGCTTCCGCGCCGCGTTCGCGGGCTTCGATCCGGAGCGGGTGGCGCGGTTCGACGACCGCGACGTGACCCGGCTGCTCGCCGACGCGGGCATCGTCCGCCACCGCGGCAAGATCGAGGCGGCGGTCGCGAACGCGCGGGCGACGCTCGCGCTGCGCGAGGCCGGGACGCCGCTGCCGGAGCTCGTCTGGGAGTACCGCGTCGACGGCCCCGCGTCGAGCGAGTGGGTCGCCGAGACGCCGGGATCGCGCGAGCTCTCGAAGCGCCTGAAGCAGGCGGGCTTCCGCTTCGTCGGGCCGACGACCGTCTACTCGTCGCTGCAGGCGTGCGGCGTCGTCGACGACCACCGCGCCGACTGCTGGGTGCGCGACGCCGTCGAGGCCGAGCGTGCTCGGATGCTTCTGGCCTGATCGAGAAACGGAGCCGCGGTCACGATTCCAGCAGGTGCTTCAAACACTCGAAGTCCTTGCGGAACTGCTTCTCGGCACGGCGCACCATCAGACCGGCAGCGAAGCCCGGCAGGAGCCCCGCGTCGCCCTCGCCGACGACCGTCAGCAGCGTCCCCTCACCGTCCGCCTCGAGCTCGTGGCGAACGGTGAACGGAACCGGGCCGTCGAGCGCGCGCAGAACGAAGAGACGCGGCGGCGCGTATTCCGCGATCTCGAGCGTCGTGTGCAGCTCGCGGCCGAGCAGCTGCCGCGACTCGGAGATCCTCGCCCCCGCCCGCGGCTCGCCGCCGCCCTCGATCTCCGCCGCGCGCACGCCCGACTGCCACACGGTCAGGTTCTCGACATCCGTCAGGTAGGCGAAGACCTCGTCCGGCGTCCGCGCGATCTCGATCGTCAGCTCCGCCCGCACCCCGCAAGGATAGGCTCAGAGCATGCTCGACGACCGCGTCCGCACGGTCCTGGAGCGTCTCGCCGCGGAGGACGCGGACGAGCGCGCGCAGGGTCTCGCCCAGGCAGTCCGCTCGCGGGCGGTCGCCGCAACCACCGGCCGCTTCCTCTTCTCGCTCGTCGCGCCGCAGACCGACTGCGAGGTGCTCGAGCTCGGCGGCTCGCGCGGCTACTCGACGATCTGGCTCGCGGCGGGCGTCCGCAATCTCGGCGGGCGCGTGCTCTCGCTCGAGCGCGACCCCGCCAAGGCGAAAGCGTGGCGCGAGAACATCGCGGCGGCCGGACTCGAGGAGTGGGCCGAGCTCGTCGAGGGTGACGCGCTCGAGCTCCTGCCCGGCATCGACGACGTCTTCGACCTCGTCTTCATCGACGCCGAGAAGGACGACTACGAGCGGCTCTTCCAGCTCGCGCGCCGCAACGTCGAGCCGGGGGCGCTCGTCGTCGCCGACAACGTCCTCTCGCACGCCGACCCGCTCGCGTTCTACTCGGCGGCCCGCCAGGCCGATCCGACGCTCGAGAGCGTCACCGTGCCGCTCGACCGCGGGCTCGAGCTCTCGGTCCTCTTGCGCTGACAGGTCGGTTCGCTATCGTGCCGGTACCGCGGAAAGGAGGTGGTCCGGCAGTGATTTCAGACAGTACGGGCAGTGGAGGTACCAGCGGGTAGAGGCGTTGTCCCCGGGACCCACGGGGAATCGCCTAGCCAGCGTGGGGGACGACGCGTTCCGCGCCGCCCGGCCCGAGAAGCGGAGCACACGAGCTGCTTCGGGCCAGAGCAGGAAAGCGCCTCTACCAATACGAGCTGGTATCCGGATCGGGGGCCGCGCAAGCGGCCCCCTTTCTTTTCGGCGTCAGGCGGCGATCGCCGGTGCGACGACCGACTCGGCGGCGAGCGTCGCGAGCTGGAGCCGCAGCTGCGCGAGGAGCTCGGCGTCGAGCAGGCGCCCGCCGGCGTCGAAGCGCTCCTGGGCGCGACCGACCGGGATCTCGCCGCCGACGACGCGGGCGCCGGCCGTGCCGAGGATCTTCTTCAGGTCGGTCTGCGCCCAGAGAGCGCCGAACTGCCCGGTGCTCGCGCCGGCGACCGCGACCGTCTTGTTCGTCAGCGCCGCGTCGCGCTTCGGCCGCGAGGCCCAGTCGATCGCGTTCTTCAGCCCGCCCGGGATCGAGCCGTTGTACTCGGGGGTGGCGAAGAGAATCGCGTCCGCGGCCGTCCAGTCGGCACGGAGCCGGCGGACGGACGCGGGCTCGTCGCCGGCTTCGAGATCCTGGTCGAAGAGCGGCAGATCGCCGATCCCCTCCCAGAGCTCGACCTCGACGCCTTCCGGCGCCGCCTCGACGGCGGCCCGCAGAAGGCTCGAGTTGAACGAGCCGGCACGCAGGCTGCCGGAGACGGCGAGGATCTTCATCTTCAGCTCTCCTGCCTCACGAGCGCCAGCTCGGCGACGAGCGTGACGTCGTTGCCGAGGTAGTCGCCGCCACCCTGGTTCGGCGCGTTCCAGCTGACGCCGAAGGCGGTGCGGTCGACGGTCGTCTCGAGCCGAAGCCCGAGGCGTTCACGGCCGAACGGATCGGTGCTCGACTCGGCTGCGATCGCGCCGGCCAGCTCGACCGGCTCGGTGACGCCCTTGATCGTCAGCTCGCCCGTACCCTCGACGCGGTTCCCGTCGAGCCTGTGCAGCTCGGTCGCGCGGAACGCGATCTGCGGGTGGCGCGCGGCGTCGAAGAAGTCGGGCGACTGGAGATGACCGCCCAGCTGCTCGTCGCGAACGTCGACGCTCGCGACCTCGGCGGAGCCGGCGAGGGTCGGCTCCGCGCCGCCCGCGAGGCTCGCGGTGAACTCCTTGAAGCTGCCGCGGAACGTGTTCACGCCCGCGTACCGCAGCTCGAACGAGACGCTCGAGTGCACCGGGTCGGCGCTCCAGCTGCCGGCCGGTGCAAACTGCGGTGTGGTGGTCTCGACGACGGACATTGAGATACTCGCCTCCTGAAGGAACGGTGATATGCTTGCGATGTCAACGATCTTAGCCGAGGAAACTTGTCTCGTCAAGTATTGACTGCACAACAAACTGTCGCACCGGATCTCTCGGCCTGGCTCCGCTTCCTGCGGGCGCATGCCGCGATCACGCGCGAGCTCTCGAGCCGGCTCGAGAGCGGGCACGGCCTGACGCTCAGCGACTACGACGTGCTCGTCCAGCTCTACAACGCGCCGGAGCGACGAATGCGCCGGGTCGACATCGCGCGCACCGTGCTGCTGACGGCATCCGGGATCACGCGCCTGCTCGACGGGCTCGAGCAGTCCGGGCTCGTCTGCAAGGCACGCTGCGAGGAGGACGCGCGCGTGACCTGGGCGGTCTTGACCGAGGAGGGCGTGCGCCGCTTCGAGGAGGCGAACGCGATGCACCAGGCCGACATCCACGAGCTGTTCGGGTCGAACTTCGACGACGCCGAGCGCAAGACGCTGGGCGAGCTGCTCGGCCGGCTGCCACTCGCCCCGGTCTCGCCCGCCTGCTCGGGGGACGACGCGTGAGCCACGCGCACGCCTCGCTCGACGAGCTCGGCACTGGGCCCGGCTTCCGCAAGATCCGCGCCGCGCTCGGCGTCACGGCGTTCGGGATCAACGCCCTCGTCCTGCCGCCGGGACACGACGGCTTCCTCCACTACCACGACGTCCAGGACGAGCTCTACTTCGTCCACCGCGGCCGGGTCAGCGTCGAGGTCGACGGCGAGACGGTCGAGCTCGGCGAGGGCGGGCTCCTCCACGTCTCCTCGACGACGCCGCGCAAGCTCTCGAACCCGTTCGCCGAGGAGGCGGTCGTGCTCGCGCTCGGCGGCAAGGACGGCTACGTCGAGCGCGACGGACACATGGTCGACGCCGCCGACGCCGAGCGGCGCGCCGGCTTCGGCAAGAGCTAGACGATCGATTCCGAAGGGGCGTGCCGCGTCAGGGGCCTCCGCCGGCCCCGCGGCACGTTGGAATCAATCGTCTAGAGCAGCGCGACCGCGCGGATCTCGCCGTCCCGGCCGAGCCGCCCGAGCCGCTCCGGCACCTCCTCGAGCGAGATCGTGCTCGTCACGAAGCGGGCGAGGTCGATCCTCCCGTCGAGCGCCGCTCGGGCGAGGAACGGGAAGTCCTCCTGCGGGAGCGTGTCGCCGCCGTGGGTGACGGCGAGCGCGATCTTCGGATTGAAGAGCTCGTCGTGGAGGTCGACGCCGAGCCGCGCGTTCGGCGTCGGCACGCCGACGAGCGTGGCCGTACCGGCGAAGGCGCACATCCGCACCGCCTGGTCGAGCCCGGCGGCGGCGCCGATCGCGGAGAAGGCGAACTCGACCCCGAGCCCGCCGGTCAGCTCGCGCACCTGCGCAACCGGGTCGCCGGCCGAGGCGTCGACGGCGTCGGTCGCGCCGAGCGCGAGCGCGTGCTCGAGCTTCGGAGCCGAGACGTCGACGGCGACGATCCGCTCCGCGCCTGCCAGGAGCGCGCCCTGGACGACGGCGAGACCGACCCCGCCGCAACCGATCACGGCGACCGAAGCGCCTTCGCGCACCGGCGTCGCCCAGAGCGCGGCGCCGGCGCCGGTCGAGAAGCCGCAGCCGATCAGGCAGGCCTGCTCCGCCGGCAGCTCCTCGGGCATCTTCACGGCGCACGCCTCGTGGACGATCGTGCGGTCGGCGAAGCAGCCGGCGCGGAGCACCGGGCTGAGAACGGCGCCGTCGGCGGCGCGATGGAGGCGGCGCTTCGCACGCGGCCAGGCCGAGCAGCGACGCGGATCGCCGCGCCGGCACTGCGGACAGTCGCCGCACGGCGCGCGCCACGCGACGACGACCCGGTCTCCCGGCGCCACGGTCGTCACGCCGGGCCCGACCTCCTCGACGACGCCGGCGCCCTCGTGCCCGAGCAGGATCGGAAACCGCATCCCCCAGCCGCCGGTCTCGAGCACGTGCAGATCGGAGTGGCAGAGCCCGCACGCCTCGACGCGGACCTGCACCTCGTGCGGCCCGGGCGGGTCGAGGGTCAACTCCTCGACGGTCGGGGCCGCGCCCGGCTCGGCGTAGACGACTCCTCGGGTCACGCCGGCTCGTCCGTCCGGGCCATGGCCCGGTGTCCGACGCCGGCCCTCACACCGCGCGCCGGAGCTGCTCGTCGAGCGGAACGAGCGGAAGCCCGAACGTCTCGGCGGCACCGGGATCGGTGACGACGTTGTCGCCGAGCGCGAGCATCGTCAGCTGGTCGCGGCTCACGGGCGCGCCGGGCAGCCACTCGGTCAGCGCCGCCTGGACGCGCATGACGGCGAACGGCACGTGGATCGACGGGCGGCGCGAGCCGAGCACGCGCTTGAGACGCGACCAGAACTCGTTCCAGGTCGGCGCGTCCGGCCCGCCCAGCTCGAAGGTGCGATCGGCGGCGCCGGGCTCGGCGACCGAGCGCGCGAAGACCTCCGCGAGGTCCTCGATCCAGATCGGCTGCAGCCGCTGCGTCCCCGGCCCGACGATCGGCGTCACCGGCGCGTAGCGGGCGAGGCGGACGAAGGTCGGCAGCACGCCGCCGTCGCGGGCGAAGACGAAGCTCGGCCGCAGGATCACGTGCTCGAGCCCCGACTCGCGCACCGTTCGCTCCATCTCCCACTTCGCCGCGTAGTACGGCACCGCGTCCTTCGTGCGCTCGTCGAGGCCGAGCGCGCTCGCGAGCACGAACCGCCGCACGCCGGCCGCCCGGGCGGCCGCCACGAGGTCGCGAGTGCCCTGCTCCATCACCCGCTCGAAGTCAGCCCGCGAGCCGCGGATGATCGCGACGAGATGGACGACCGTGTCGACCCCCTCGCACGCCGCTCGAAGCGACGCCGCGTCGCCGACGTCGCCCGCCGCGAGCTCGACGCCCCACGCGGAGAGCCGCCGGGCCCGCGCCGGCTCGCGGACGAGCGCCCGCACCGGCGTCTCGCGCGCACGCAGCGCGTGCACGACGTGCGTCCCGACGAAGCCCGTGCCGCCGGTGACGAGCACGGTCATTCGAAGTTCTTCCAGTACCGGCTCGCCGTCGGGCCGCGCTGGCCCTTGTACTTCGAGCCGATCGCCTCGGAGCCGTACGGCGTCGCCGCGGGCTCCGTCATCTGCATGAAGGAGATCTGGCCGATCTTCATCCCGGGATAGATCGTGATCGGCAGGTTGGCGACGTTCGAGAGCTCGAGCGTGACGTGCCCGTCCCAGCCCGGATCGATGAAGCCGGCGGTCGAGTGGATCAGCAGTCCGAGCCGCCCGAGCGAGCTCTTGCCCTCGAGCCGCGCGACGAGATCGTCCGGGAGCCGCACCCGCTCGAGCGTCGACCCGAGCACGAACTCGCCGGGGTGGAGCACGAACGGGTGGTCGCCGTCCACCTCGACCAGCTCGGTCAGCTCGGCCTGCTCGGTCTTCACGTCGATGTACGGGTAGCGGTTGTTGTGGAAGACGCGGAAGAGCCCGTCGACCCGGACGTCGACGCTCGACGGCTGCAGCAGCGAGTCGTCGTAGGGGTCGATCTCGAGCCTGCCTTCGGCGAGGTAGCGAGCGATCGTGACGTCGGAGAGCACCATTTGCAGCGATTCTACGGGCGCGGGCGACGACACACCGGCCGGCGAGCAACTACGATCTCGGACCCGATGGCAACTGCGACGCAGATCGCCTCCGAGGCGCAGCAGGCGGAGCTGCGGGAGCTCCGGCGGGAGCTGCGCAGGCGCCAGGTGCTGCGCCGCCGCCTCGCCGCGCTCACGATCGTCGCCGCGCTGATCGCGGCCGGCATCGGCATCGCCCGCATCGCCGGCCGCACGACGATCGGCTCGGTGACGCTGACCCCGGTCGCGGTCGCGCTGCCGGCGAGCCCGTTCCACTCGCAGCTGCCGGTCGAGATCCGCGGCGTCCACGTGACGATGGATCTCGCCTCGCTGCCCGGGAAGCTCGCGGAGTACGTCGCGCTCCGCAAGGACGGGCTGAACACGATCGAGCTCGACGTGAAGGACGAGAACGGGCAGGTCGGCTTCACCACGAACGGCGTTCCCTCGCTCGCGCTGAAAGACGGCGCCGCCGGCTCCTACTACGACCCGGCCGCGGTCGTGCGCGAGGCGCACAAGGCCGGGATCTACCTGATCGGGCGCGTCGTCACCTTCGAGGACCCGGTCACGGCGACCGCGCACCCGGACATGGCCGTGATGCGCAGCGACGGGACGCTGTGGCATACGGCCGGCGGGCTCGCCTGGCTGAATCCGTACAGCCGGAAGGCGTGGCGCTACGACGTCGGCGTGGCGGTCGCGGCGGCGAAAGCGGGCTTCGACGAGATCCAGTTCGACTACGTCCGGTTCCCGAGCGACGGCGATCTGTCGCTCATCCGCTACCCCGGCGCGCACCCGCAGCGCAAGGATGCGACCATCGCGGCGTTCCTGCGCTACGCGGCGGGTCGCCTGCACCCGCTCGGCGTCCGGGTCTCGGCGGACGTGTTCGGCCTCTCGGCGACGCGCGACCTCGGCATCGGCCAGTTCCCGGGACAGGTGGGGCAGGTCGTCGACGCCGTCTACCCGATGACGTATCCGTCGCACTACACGCCCGGCGAGTTCAACCTCTCCGACCCGAACGCGCAGCCCGAGCAGACGGTCGCCCGCTCGCTGCGCGACTTCCGCTCGAAGCTGTCCGGCTCGAACGCGCGGCTGATCCCGTGGCTGCAGGACTTCTCGCTCGGGCGGACATACACCGCGGCCGACGTGGCGGCGCAGATCAAGGCGGCGCGGCGCTACCAGACGGGCGGCTTCATGCTCTGGAACGCCGCCGGGCTCTACACGACGAGCGAGCTCGCCCCGGGTCCGGCGCCCGATCTCCCGGACATCGCGAGGCCCGGCTTCTAGCTCCGGCCGCGCCCGGTCTCCCACCGCAGGACCCGCCGAGTCGTTCGGTTATCGTGGCCGCATGGCCGCGACGCGCACGATCGACATCCGCACCGAGATCCCGGGCCCGCGCTCGCGCGCGATCATCGAGCGCAAGGAGCGCGCCGTCGCGGCGCCGCTCTCCCTCTATCTGCCGGTCGTCGCCGCGGAAGGGCATGGCGCGACGCTCACCGACGTCGACGGCAACACGTTCATCGACTTCACGGGCGGCGTCGGCTGCCTCGCGGTCGGCCACGCCCACCCGAAGGTCGTCGAGGCGGTGACCGAGCAGGCCGCGCGCTTCCTCCACACCGACTTCACGATCGTCCCGTACGAGGTCTACGTCACGCTCGCCGAGCGGCTGGGCGCACTGGCGCCGTTCTCGGGCCCGGCGAAAGCGGCCTTCTTCAACTCCGGCGCCGAGGCGGTCGAGAACGCGGTCAAGTTCGCGCGCGCATACACCGGCCGGCCCGCGGTGATCGCCTTCGAGGGCGCGTTCCACGGCCGGACGCTGCTCGCGCTGACGCTGACCTCGAAGACGCACCCGTACAAGGCCGGGCTCGGCCCGTTCGCGCCGGAGGTCTACCGGACGCCGTTCCCGAACGAGTACCGCGGCGTCACGGCAGCGGACGCGCTCGCGGCGCTCGAGCGGACGCTCGTCACGCAGGTGGCGGCCGAGACGGTGGCCGCGATCGTGCTCGAGCCGGTGCAGGGCGAAGGCGGCTTCATCCCGGCCCAGGTCGAGTTCGTCCAGGGCGTACGGGAGCTGTGCGACCGGCACGGAATCGTGCTCGTCGCCGACGAGGTGCAGACGGGGTTCGGCCGCACCGGGACGATGTTCGCGATCGAGCAGTACGACGTCGAGCCCGACCTGATCACCGTCGCAAAGTCGATCGCGGCCGGCCTGCCGCTTTCCGGCGTCCTGGGCAAGGCGGAGATCATGGACGCGCCGGGCGACTCGGCGGTCGGCGGCACGTACGTCGGCAACCCGGTCGCGCAGGCAGCGGCGCTGGCGGTGCTCGACGTCTTCGAGGAGGAACGCCTCCTCGAGCGGTCGCGGCAGATCGGCGAGACGATGCGCGCACGGATGCTCGGCTGGCAGCAGCGGTTCGCCGCGATCGGCGACATCCGCGGGCTCGGCGCGATGCTCGCGATCGAGTACGTCGAGGACCGCGCGACCCGCAAACCGGCTCCGCACCTCGCTTCGCGCGTCGCCGAGGAGGCCGCAGAGCGTGGCCTGCTCCTGCTCAAGGCCGGGACCTACTCGAACTGCAACCGGGTTCTCTGCCCGCTCGTGATCACAGACACCCAGGTCGACGAGGCGCTGGGCGTCTGGGAGGAGGCGCTCGAAGCGGTTCTCGCGTAGCCGAGACGGGCATAGGAACGCCGTGCCCGCGTCGCGAGCCCCTTCACCACGCAGCACCGTGCCTGTCGACGCGGTGATCGCCGACCGCTACGAGCTGGAGGAGCTCGTCGGCAGCGGTGGAATGTCGTCCGTCTACCGGGCACGCGACCGCCTGCTCGACCGCCACGTGGCGCTCAAGCTGCTGCACGCGCACTACACCGGCGACGACGAGTCCGTCGAGCGGTTCCGGCGCGAGGCGCGGTCGGTCGCGCAGCTGTCGCACCCGAACATCGTCACCGTGATCGACCGTGGCGAGGACGCCGGCCGCCAGTACATCGTCTTCGAGTACGTCGCCGGCGAGAACCTGAAGGAGCTCGTCGGCCGGACCGGGGCGCTGCCGGTGCGTCGCGCGCTCGAGCTCGCGGCCACGTGCGCCGACGCGCTCGCGTTCGCGCATGCGCACGGCCTCGTCCACCGCGACGTCAAGCCACAGAACGTCCTGATCGACGCCGAGGGCGACGTCAAGGTGACGGACTTCGGGATCGCACGCTCGCTCGAGGTGGACGTCAGCGTCACGCAGACCGGAACCGTGATGGGAACGAGCACCTACCTCTCCCCCGAACAGGCGCGGGGACGCACCGTCACCCCGGCGTCGGACGTCTACTCGCTCGCGATCGTGCTCTGGGAGCTGCTGACGGGCGACGTCCCGTTCGCGGGGGAGAACTTCGTCGCGGTCGCGCTGCGCCACATCAACGAGCCGCCGCCGGACCTGCTCGCGCTGCGCCCCGACGTGCCGCCGCGCCTCGCCGCGGTCGTCGGCTGGGCGCTCGCGAAGGAGCCCGAGCAGCGAATCGCGTCGATGGCGGCGTTCGCGCACGAGCTGCGCACCTGTCTTTCCGAGCTCGACGGCGAGGGTCGCGCAGACACGCTCGTGGGGATGCCTGCCGTGACGCCGCCGCCCGGGGCGCCCCCGCCCGGGCCGCCACCGCCCGGGGCGCCGCGGCCGGCGCGCCGCCCGCACGGACGCCCGATGCGGGTCGTGCTCGTCGCGCTCGGGCTGCTCGCCGCCGCGGCAGTCGTCGTCGCGGTCGCCGTCAGCCGACACCGCTCTCCCGACACGCCGGCCGCGAGCGGGCCGGGCGGACAGGTCAGTGCCCCTGCCGGCGGAGCGGTCAGCCTGCGCGGAGTCGGCGACTACGGGCCCGGCCCGAAGGACAGCCATGCCGACACCGCCGCCGCGGCGACGGACGGAGATCCCGCGACGGTCTGGTACACCCAGATCTACCACTCTCGGCTCTTCGGCGGCCTGAAGCCGGGAATCGGCCTCGTCCTCGACGCCGGCGACGCGGTGGCGCTCTCGCAGCTGACGGTCAGCACGCCGACGCCCGGCTTCACCGCGCAGATCCGCGCCGGCGACTCGCCCACCGGCCCGTTCACGGCCGACTCGGACACGCAGACCGCCTCGGGCTCGACCACCTTCGATCTGCAGGGAACGACCGCCCGCTACTACGTCATCTGGATCACCCGCCTGCCCAAGGGCGGCAAGGCCCAGATCGGCGAGGTCACGGCGACCGGCTAGAAGAGGAGCCGCGAGCGGCGCTCGTGCCGCTCGAGCGCGAGCGCGATCAGGCGGTCGAGCGCCTCCGCGTAGCCGACGCCGGACTCCGCGAAGAGCTTCGCCCAGACGCTCGTCGCCGTGAACCCGGGCATCGTGTTCAGCTCGTTGAGGACGACCTCGCCGTCGCTGTCGCGGACGAAGAAGTCGACGCGCGCGAGCCCTTCGCACTCGCAGGCGACGAACGACTCGACGGCGCGCCGCTGCACGAGTTCGATCGTCTCCTGCGGCAGCTCCGGCGGGACGACCAGCTCCATCCCGCCCTCGTCGTACTTCGACGCGAAGTCGTACCACTCGTGCTCGAGCGTGTCGATGCGCCCGGGGAGCGAGGCGACGGGCGGCGGGACGCGGTTGCCGAGCACCCCGACCTCGACCTCCATCCCGGCGACGAACTCCTCGACGAGCACCTTCTCGTCGTGGCGGCACGCGAGCGCGACCGCCGCCTCGAGCTCGGCCCGGTCGTGCGCCTTGGAGATCCCGACCGAGGAGCCGAGCCGCGCCGGCTTGACGAAGACCGGGTAGCCGAACGGGTTCTCGACCGCGTCGCCGAGGCGGATCGCGTGATGCGCGGCGACCGGGATGCCGCTGTCCCGCATCACCTTCTTGAACAGGTCCTTGTCCATGGCGAGCGCCGACGCCGCGACACCGGCGCCGACGTACGCGACGTCGAGCAGCTCGAGCAGGCCCTGCACCGTCCCGTCCTCGCCGAAGGGCCCGTGCAGGATCGGCAGGACGACGTCGACCGAGCCGAGCGCCTCGAGCGTCCCGGCCGCGGCCGGAACCGGCAGCGTCTCGGCGGCACCTGCCCCGGCAGCAGCTTCCAGGACGCGGCCCGAAGCGTCGTGTCCGCGTTCGAGCTCCCAGCGTCCGTCCCGGCCGATCGCGATCTCGGCGACGGCGTAGCGCGCCGGGTCGAGCGCCGCGACGACCGCGGCCGCGGAGGCGCGTGAGACCTCGTGCTCGCTCGAGCGGCCGCCGGCGAGCACGGCGACGCGGAGCCGGGTCACGGCGTGGACGTGGTGGCGGTCGTGGTCGTGTCGGTGGTCGTCGCCGGGGGCGGCGCCGCGACGTAGTTCCCGACCGTGATCGTCACGGTCGCACCGGCCCGGGCCTGCGTATTCCCGACAGGGTTCTGCGCGAGCACCTGGCCCGCCTGGGTCGGATCGCTGACGTCCTGTAGCTGTGAGGAGACCTTGAAGCCGGCGCCGGTCAGCTGCTGGGTGGCCTGCTCCGCCTGCTGGCCGCGTACCTCGGGCACGGTCGCCATCGGCGGCCCGTTCGAGACGGTCAGGTCGATCGTCGAGCCCTTCGGCGCCTGGTCGCCCGGCTTCGGATTCTGCTTGATCACCGTGTTCGCGGCCACGTTCGAGTCGACGAAGACGGGGTTGACCTTGAAGCCGAGCGAGTGGAGGTCGTCGCTCGCCTGGCTGATCGACTCGCCCGAGACCTTCGGAACCGTCACCGGCGCCGGCCCCGTAGCGACGTTGATGCGGACGGTCGATCCCTCGGTCACCTCCGTGCCGGGCTGCGGCGAGACCGCCGTCACCTGACCGGCCGTGCCGCCCGGAACGTGGTGGACGTCCGGGTTGAGCTTCGCGTCGGTGATCGTCTTCACCGCTTCGTCCTGCTGCTTGCCCTTCACGTCCGGCACCGCGACCTTCGGCTTGCCGGTCGAGACCCAGATCGCGACCGAGCCGCCCTTCGCGACGAGGTTCCCCTCCTGCGGCGACTGCTTGAAGACGAGCCCGGGAGCGACGGTCTCGCTCGTGTCCTTCTTCACGTCGGCGACGAGGCCGATCTGCGCGATCTCGCGCTGCGCGTCGCCGCTGCGGAGGTCGACGTAGTTCTGGACCTGCACCTTCGGCACGGACGGCGTCGAGAGCTGGCTGTAGGCGTACCACCCTCCGCCCGCGGCGACGACGACGAACAGCAGCGCGACGAACCACGGCCAGACCGAGCGGCGCTTCCGCGGCGGCTCCGGCGTGTAGTACTCGGGCGACTGGATGCCGGCAGCGGAGCGCGGGCGCGCGATCGTCGTGGGCGCGGCGGACGAGACCGCGGCCGGAATCCGCATCACCCGCGTCGCGCCCTCCTCGGTCGCGGCCGCGACGGGTGCGCCGCGCGCGACCCGCTCGAGGTCGGCCTCCATCTCCTCCGCGTTCTGGTAGCGGTCGTCCGGCTCCTTCGCGAGCGCCCGCATCACGACCATGTCGAGCTCGGGCGGCAGCTCGGGACGGAGCGCCGACGGCGGCGCGGGCACCTGCGAGAGGTGCTTCATCGCGATCTCGACCGGCGTGTCGCCCTCGAACGGCGCCTCGCCCGTCAGCAGCTCGTAGAGGACGACGCCGAGCGAGTAGAGGTCGCTTCGCTGGTCGACGGACGCGCCACGCGCCTGCTCGGGCGAGAGGTACTGCGCCGTGCCGACGATCGAGCCCGCCTCGGTCATCTGGCTCGCGCCGGCGCGGGCGATCCCGAAGTCGGTCACCTTGACGCGACCCTCGCCGTCGACGAGGACGTTGTGCGGCTTGATGTCGCGGTGGACGATCCCGTGCCGGTGGGCGAAGCGCAGCGCCGAGAGGATCTGGCGCGCGTACTCGACGGCGACCGCGGTCGGCGCCGGACCGCGCCCGACGATCAGCTCCTTCAGGGAGCGGCCGTCGAGGAACTCCATGGCGATGTAGTAGGTGCCCTCGGCCTCGCCGCGGTCGTAGATCGAGACGATGTTCGGGTGCGAGAGCGCGGCCGCGTTCTTCGCCTCCTGGCGGAAGCGAGCGACGAACTGCTCGTCGTTCGCGTGGCGCTCGTTGAGGATCTTGATCGCGACCCGCCGCCCCAGCTCCTGGTCCTCGGCGAGGTAGACGTTCGCCATCCCGCCCGCGCCGAGCTTGCGCACGATCCGGTAGCGGCCGTCGAAGAGCGTATCGATGAGAGAGTCGGTCACGGCCACGGCGCTCCGTACAGGGTAAAGGCCGGCTCAGCCACTCAGGATGCTCTCCATCACGTCTTTCGCGATCGGGGCCGCAACGGAGCCGCCGAAACCGCCCGGCTGCTTCTCGACGACGACCGCCACGGCGACCTGCGGATTGTCGGCCGGGGCGAAGCTGACGAACCACGCGTTGTAGACGCCGTTCACGTTCGTCTCCGCCGTTCCGGTCTTGCCGGCGACCTGGATCCCCGAGATCTGGGCGGCCGTGCCGGTGCCCGCCTGGACGACGGCGATCATCATCTGCGTCAGCTCGGCGGCGGTCTCCGCCTTGATCGGGCTGCCGAGCGTCTGCGCACGTGTGCTCGAGACGATCGAGCCGTCGGGAGCGACGATCCGCTGCACGACGTACGGCCGCGGCTCGGAGCCGCCGTTCGCGATCGTCGAGGCGACGAGCGCCATCTGCAGCGGCGTCACGATCATCCGCTCCTGGCCGAACGCGAGCCGGCCGGCATCGACCTGGTTGTCGGTCTTCGGGAAGAAGAGCTTGCCGTGGTCGTAGAGGCCGCTCGCCGCCCGCTCGCTCGCGGGCGTCTCGAGCGGCGGCACGGAGTAGAAGCCGAACCGCTTCGCGTAGGAGAGGATCGTCCTCGCGCCGAGCTTCTCGCCGACCTTGCAGAAGACAGCGTTGATCGAGTGCTGCAGCGCCTGCGAGAGCGTGACGTGGCCGAACGTCTCGTGCGCGTTCGGCGAGTCGGGCGCGCTCGCGTTGTAGACCTTCTTGCCGTAGTCGATGCAGTAGCCGGGGTCGAAGAACGGCGACTCGGGCGTGTAGGTGCCGGTGTCGAGCGCGGCCGCCGCGGTGACGAGCTTGAAGGTGGAGCCCGGCGCGTAGAGGCCGGCGGTCGCGTTGTTCACGAGCGCCGACGCGTCGCCGCACTCGCCCTTGAGCCTGAGGATCTTCGCGAAGCCGTTCGGCTCGTCGAGCAGGTTCGGGTCGTACGTCGGCGTCGAGGCCATCACGTACACCTCGCCGGTGCGCGGGTTCATCGCGACGACCGCCCCGCAGCGGTTGCCGAGATCCCGGAGCGCGATCCGCTGCGCCACCGGCCGGATCGTCAGGTCGACCTTGTTGCCGTGCACGGTGCCGCCGCCGAGCCGGTCGAGCTCGTGCCGGAACGCGTTCGAGAGATCGGTGTTCGCGCCGGTGAGGTAGTCGTTCAGCGACTGCTCGAGCCCGGTGCGCGTGCCACTGTCGGTCGAGTAGCCGACGACCTGCGCGGCGAGCCCCTTCTGCGGGTAGCGCCGCGAGAAGAACGTCTGCCCGGCCAGACGCTTCTTCGTGTTCGCCGCGAAGACCGTCTTGCCGCCGTTCGCGCCGACGATCGGACCGCGCGCGATCGAGAGCTGCGCCACCTGCTGGATGGCGTTGTCCTGCCGGTCGTTCAGCCCGCCGACCGCCCACGACTGCCAGTACGTCGTCGCCACGATCAGCGAGGCCAGCAGGATCATCGAGGCGACCGAGAGCCGCAGCAGCTGCTTGTTCACGCGCGTCTGCTCCCGGACGTCACGGCGCGAGCTCTCATCCCGTCGCCTGCCGGTTCGCCCGGTGCGAGACGAGCATCAGCCCGGCCAGGAGCAGGAAGTTCGAGACGATGCTCGAGCCGCCGTACGAGACGAACGGGAGGGTGATCCCGGTCAGCGGGATCACGCGCAGGATGCCACCGACGATCACGAACGTCTGCAGCGCGAAGCCGAAGCTGAGCCCGGCCGCGAGCAGCTTCGAGAAGCCGTCGCTCGCGGCGAGCGCGACCCGGAAGCCGCGCAGGACGAAGGCCATGTAGACGAGCAGCAGCGCCGCGGCGCCGACGAGCCCGAGCTCCTGCGCGAGCGCCGAGTAGATGAAGTCGGTGCTCAGGTCGGGAATCACCTGGTGCCCGCCGGTCGTCGTGAAGGTGCCGTTGCCGAGCCCGGTGCCGCCGAAGCCCCCGTGCGCGATCGAGTAGAGGGACTGCACCTCCTGGTAGCTCTGGCAGTCCTGCCTGTAAGTCAGCGTCCCGCTCGTCGGGCAGTAGATCTTCGCCGTCGTCCACGGGTGGATCCAGTTCAGGACGCGGTCGCGGACGTGCGGCGTGCCCTGGTAGACGGCCGCCGCCCCGACGAGGAAGAGGCCGAGCGCGCCGGCGACGAACGCAAGCCGCGCCGTCGCGACGTAGAGCATCCCGAGGAAGATCCCGTAGTAGAGGAGCGCGCTGCCGAGGTCGTCGGTGGCGAAGAGGACCAGCATGGCGCCGCCCCAGATCACGAGCAGCGGCCCCCAGTCCTTGAGGCGGCCCTGGGCGAGCACCTCGCGCTTCTCGCGCAGGTACGCGGCGAGGAAGACGATCAGCGCGATCTTCCCGAGCTCGCCCGGCTGGAACTGGAGCGATCCCACGTGCACCCAGAGCCGAGCCCCGTTGACCGTCTGCCCGATCCCCGGGGTCAGCGGCAGGAAGAGGAGGAGGATCGCGCCGACGCCCCACAGGTACTTGTAGGCCTCGAGCAGCCGGTAGTCGCGGCGGAGGCCGATCAGCGCGGCGGCGAAGACCGCGACCCCGATCACCACCCAGAGCCCCTGCCGGAACGCGTTGCTCGGCCCGAGCCGGTAGATCTCGGTCAGGCCGATCGCGCTCAGCAGGGCGGCGACCGGCAGCAGGTACGGATCGGCGTCCGGGACGGTGAAGCGCGCGACGACGTGCGCGACGAGGTAGAGCGCGAAGAAGAAGACCGCGTAGCCGAGCGACCCGGTCGAGATCTGCGACTTGAGCGAGATGTAGACGCTCGCGAAGCCGATCGCGGTCAGGCCGCCGACGGCGACGAGGCTCAGCAGCTCGCGGTTGCGGGAGCTCAGCGAAGCAGCCCCCAGACGAGCAGCACGATCGCGACGCCGAGCAGGCCGATCATCGTCAGCGCGAGACGGAGGCGCGCGGTCGTGCGGACGGGCTCGCTGCGGGCGGCGGCGCGCGCCTCGGGAGAGCCGGCCTCGAGCAGCTCGTCGGCGATCCGCTCGGGCGGGATGACCATCGTGTCGACCGCGGGCTCGGGCGCCGCCGACTCGACCGTGTCCTCCTCGGGCTCGACGGCGGGGAACTCGGCCGTGTCCTCGGCGGACGGCGCGGCGAGCCGGAACGCGACCGCGGTGATGTTGTCCTCGCCGCCGCCGCGGTTCGCCGCGGCGACGAGGGCGCGGACGGCGCGGTCGAGGTCGTCGCGGTGGCGCTCGACGAGCTCGAGGATCTCCACGTCGGCGACCATGTCGGTGAGGCCGTCGGAGCAGATCAGGAAGACGTCGCCGTCCTCGCCCTCGATCGAGAACACGTCGACGTCGACGTCGGGATCGGTGCCGACGGCGCGCGTGATCACCGAGCGCTGCGGATGGCCCTGGGCCTCCTCGGGCGAAAGCTGCCCGCTCTTCAGCAGCTCGTTCACGAGCGAGTGGTCGTCGGTGAGCTGCTCCATCGTCTCGCCGCGGACGAGGTAGGCGCGGGAGTCGCCGACGTGCCCGATCGCGACGGTCATCCCCTCGACGAGGGCGACCGTCATCGTCGTGCCCATGCCGGACGCGGCGGGGTCGGTGACGGCGCGGTCGTAGACGCGCCGGTTCGCCTCCTGGATCAGCGCCGCGACCCGCTCGGCACCCGGCAGCGGCCGGCGATCCTCGGCCTCGAGCGTCGACGCGGCGAGCTTCGAGGCGACCTCGCCCGCCTGCGCCCCACCCATCCCGTCCGCGACCGCGAAGAGCGGCGGGGTGACGACGTAGTTGTCCTCGTTCCGCCGCCGCTTGCGGCCGGTGTCGCTCGCGACGGCGTACTGCGCGACGCTCACGCCTCTGCCCGCCTGAGCGCGAGCCGGCTCATTCAGCGAGCCTCAGGTCGGTCTCGCCGACGCGGAGGACGTCGCCGGGCTCGAGCCGCCGCGCGCCCTCGACCCGCTCGCCGTTCACGTAGCTGCCGTTCGTCGAGTCGAGATCCTCAACCCAGACGCCGTCCCGCCGCGACTCGATGCGTGCGTGCCGCGCCGAGGCGAAGTCGTCGCCGTCGAGGACAAGGTCGTTCTGGCCGCCTCGCCCGATCGTCAGCGGCGCGGAGTCGACGAGGAACTCGCCGCCCACGTCGAGGCTCGGGCTCCGCTGGACGACGAGCACCGCGGCCGGGCGCGGCGCGGTCGCCGCCGCGCCGAGGCCGACGCTCGCGGCCTGGGCGGGGGTCAGGATCATGCTGTCGGAGTGCGGCACCCGCCGCTCGCGCGCAGCCGAGCGGACGATCCGCCAGATGAAGAGGTAGAGCAGGACGAGAAACGCGATCTTGAGCGCGAGCAGGACCTCGGCGAGCCTGGTCGACGCGAGGAGGGTCATTCCCGCTCGGTCGTGAACGTGACGGCCGTCTCGCCGATGGTGAAGGTGGTTCCCTCCTCGAGCTGCGCGCGCTGGACGCGCCGGCCGCCGATCTCGACGCCGTTCGTCGAGCCGAGGTCGACGATCCAGAAGGCCTGCCCCTCCCGGACGAGCTCGGCGTGGCGGCGCGAGACGTTCGGGTCCTCGATCTGGACGTCGGCGTCGCGCGCGCGGCCGAGCACGGCCCGCGGCCTGTCGACGACGCGCCGCTGCCCGTTCCACGCGAGCACGCCGACGCGCTGCTCGACGCCGAGCTCCTCGAGCGAGACCTGCTCGGTCGGCTGCGTCTGCGGCTTGTAGATCATCGTCTCGCCCGCGTGCGCCTCCTCGACCGGCGCCGCGTCTTCGCGCCCGCGGCGCGGCTGCGCGACGCGGGCGGAGATGCCGAACTCGCCGACGCCGAGGTCGTCGTCCGTCTCGAAGAGGACACGCGCCGGCGTCACAAGCGCGTAGTTCTCCCGCTGCGCGTGCTCGCGGAGGTACTCCTCGAGCTCGGAGACGAGCGAGTTCTCGTAGCCCTCGAACTGGTCCCGGTCGGCCGCCGAGAGGTAGACGGTGTACTCGTTCGGCACGTAGACCCGCGAGACGGAGACGTTGCGGTGCTCGTCCATCTCCTTCGCGAGCTTGCGCGCCAACTCGACCGGCTGGACGTTCGCCCGGAAGGCGCGCCCGAACACGCCCTCGAAGAGCCGCTCCAGCCTGTGCTCGATCGCTCTCAGCACCATCGGATCGGGAGTGAGAGTACCCCGGCGCGCCGCGACATGAACCGACCTGGCAAGCGCCGGCTAGACCCGTGCAGGCAGGAACGCGGCGCAGGCGGCCGTAACCCACGCCGCGGCGACGAGCGGGAAGGTGGACGCGGCAGGCACGGGCAGGAGCGTCAGCGCGATCATCGCGGCGCCGAGCCCGGCGGCGCCCCACCGGCCGCGGGCGCGCGCGTACGGAAAGGCGAGCGCGACGAGCGCCAGCACGGCCGCCTCGACGAGCACGCCGGAGTGGGCGGAGGCGGCGCGGCCCAGCGAGCCGGCGACGTCGAGCGGGTCGCCGGCGGCGGCGATCCCGAGCCCGAGCGGCGCGGCGGCGCCGGTGAACGGCAGCGCGACGTGACGGATACCGGCGGCGAGGACGGCTGCGACGACCGCGAGGCCGGCGACGGCGGCGCGCCGCACGGGCGCCCGGACGCCGAGCGTCGCGAGCGGAACGAGCGCGAGCGCCGAGAGCGGAGCGAGCAGCGGGCCGAGCGCGACGAGCAGACCGGCTCGCGGCTCTCCCCAGCAGACGAGAAGCCACGCGACCGCGACGGCGGCGTAGACGACCGCGAGGCCGAGCGAGACGTTCCCGAGCGGCAGGATGGGGACGGCGAGGGCCAGGGCGAGCCCGAGCCGTGCCCGGAACGCGGCCGCGGCGCCGGCCGCGAGCGCGAGCCCGAGCGGCCAGCTCTGCGGGTAGAACGGCAGCGCGCTCGCCGTCCAGCCTGCGAACGCGGCGGCGAGCCCGCCGGCGAGGACACCCATCCCGGCGCGAGGCAGCGACGGCTGCGGCAGCGGCGGCTTGCGCTTCGCCGACCGCTTGCGCTTCCGCGTGCGGTCGCTCGTCGCGGCGCCGCGGAGCGCCACGGCGAGATCGGAGGCGGAGGGCCGCTTGGCCGGATCCGGCGCGAGCGTCCGGTCGACGAGCGCCAGCAGCCGCTTCGGCAGGTCCGGGCGCAGCTCGGTGAGCGAGGAGGCGCCACCCTCGATCGCGCGCGCCGTGTCGAGCATCGAGCCCTGCCAGAACGGGTGGTGTCCGGCAAGCGCCTCCCAGAGCATGACGCCGACCGCCCAGACGTCCGACGCCTCGCTCGCGCCGTCGCCCGCGAGCCGCTCCGGCGAGATGTACGCGAGCGTCCCGGGCACGTCGCCCTGCTCGGTCAGCGTCTCGGCGCCCGGCATCCGAGCCAGCCCGAAGTCGAGGAGCCTCACCGACACGCGCTCGCCGTCCGCGAGCAGCACGTTCGACGGCTTCACGTCGCGGTGGAGGATCCCGGCGCGATGCGCGTGCGCGAGCCCCTCGGCGATCTGCGCGCACGCCTCGATCGCGCGCTCGTCGGGCAGCTCGCCGGCGCGCATCGCCTCGCGGAAGGTCTGGCCGGGGACGTACTCGTAGGCGATGTAGACGTGGCGCGAGTCGCGCGCGAACGCATACGCGCGCAGACAGGCGGGGTGGCGCAGGCGCGCTGCGGCGGCCGCTTCGCGTTCGGCGCGCGCCGCGGCCTTCCCCTCGCGCGCGATGATCTTCAGCGCGACCTCGAGGCCGGTCTGCTCGTCCCGCGTCAGCCAGACCGAGCCGGAGCCGCCGCTTCCGAGCGGACGCAACGGCCGGTAGCGCCCGAGCGTCAGCTCGCCGGCGCCCGGGGGCGCCGGCGGCGTACGGGCCGCCGTCCGGGCGTCGCCGGCAACGCCTCCTCCAACCCGAGCGAGCGCAGTCCCCATTCGGAACGAACGTTGGCGACCGGACCGGACTTTCCTGCGTTGCGTCTCGGCCCGACCCGCACTCGCAGTAAGGTTGGCGCGACCTGCAGGCGGCGAGAAGCGAGCGATGAGCAGCTACGACGACGACGCGATCGAGTTCGACTTCTTCGACGAGCCGGGCGCCGACGAGCCGCCGGAGCGGCGGATCAGGCGACCGCGCCGCGGAGGCGGCGGGCCGCGCCGTCCCGTGCCACCGCCGACGGGGGCGGTGGCACTCGCGCGGCTCGTCGGGCTGGTCGCGCTCGCGATCGCCGTCGTGGTCGCGCTCGTCTTCTGGGTGGGCGCCTGCCAGGGCGCCTCGAAGCACGACGAGTACGCGACGTACATGACCAAGGTGCGCGCGCTCGCGCAGAGCTCGGCAAAGGTCGGCCAGGAGTTCGCCGCGAAGCTCGACTCCCAGGGCCTGAAGCTCGCCGACCTCGAGACGTCGCTCGAGCAGTGGTCGCAGCAGGAGCAGCAGGCCTACGACCAGGCGCAGCAGATCGCGCCGCCGGGGCCGCTCCGCTCGGCGCACCAGCAGGTGCTCGACACGCTCCAGTTGCGGGCGATCGGGCTTGCGGGCCTCGCGAACGCGCTCGCGCAGACGAACGTGAAGAACGCATCGACCGCCGCGACCCAGCTCGCCGGCCAGGCCCAGCTCCTGAGCGCGAGCGACATCGTCTGGACGGAGCTCTACAAGCTGCCGGCGACGCAGACCCTGAAGGCGCTCGGGATCACCGGGGTCGTCGTCCCGCCCTCGCAGTTCGTCACGAACCCCGACGTGATCAGCAGCCGGTCGTTCCAGATCGTCTACGACCGGCTGAAACCCGCGTCGACGGGCGGGACGCCGAGCGGCGTCCACGGCGACAACCTCGTCTCGACGAAGGCGGTCGGCGGCGGGCGCACGGTGACGCTGACGACGACGAGCCCGTCGACGGTCTACGTCTCCGCCGACCTCGCGATCCAGGTGACGGTCGAGGACTCCGGCAACTTCGAGGAGGTCAACGTCCCGGTGACGATGACCGTCAAGGTCGGCGGCAAGACGCTGTTCACGCAGAAGAAGCTGATCACCGGCATCCAGCCGGCGGAGCAGCAGACGCTGAGCTTCACGAACCTGCAACTCACCCCGGACGCGTTCGGGCACAACGCCTCGATCACGATCGACGTCAAGGCGGTCCCGGGGGAGCAGAAGCTCGACAACAACTCGGGCATCTACCCGGTCTTCTTCAGCCTCAGCAAGCCATGAGCGTCAGCGTCTCAGCCGCCGCGTGGATTGCCGTCGGAGCGGCCGCGGCAGCCGCCCTCTCGCTCGTGTCTCGCCGTCGGCTACTTCGTCTCGCTGCGCCGGGTGAGGCAGGCGCAGCTCGTGCTCCTCGGCGACGGCACCTCCGACCTCGTCGACTTCGCCGTCTCGCTCCAGGCACGCATCGACGACCTGCACCGCGCCGTGGACGAGGTCGCCGCCGGCCTCGCCCGCGTCGATCGCCGCGTCGACGACTCGCTCGCGCGGACGGCGATCGTCCGCTACGACGCCTACCAGGACAGCGGCGGCCACCAGTCGGCGTCGGTGGCCCTTCTGAACTCGTCCCGGACGGGCATCGTCCTGAGCGCGATCCAGGGCCGCGACTACGCCCGCATCTACGTGAAGGAGCTCGACCACGGCCGCGCCTCGGTCGCCCTCTCCCCCGAGGAGCAGGACGCCGTCGACCGCGCCATGACCTCCTGAGCCGCGCGAAGAGCTGCGCTCTTCGCGCGGGTGAGGCGGAACTGCGCGAGCCCGAAAGCGCGGTTTCGGGCTCGCTCCGTGCTGTCCGCTGTGTCGAATGATCGAGGCGAGTTGCCGACCCCGCAGAGGTCCGGCCGTGGCCGGAGCGGACACGGCCTCCGGCGGTGCTGCGCAATCGGAGGGCGCTGGTACCTTTCGCTCAGGTTGCAGCACGTTCTCGTCCTGAACGCCAGCTACGAACCGCTCAACGTGTGCACGGTGCGGCGGGCGCACGTGCTCGTCTTCAAGGGCAAGGCGGAAGTGGTCGAGCGCCTCGACCAGCCGCTCCGCTCCGCGACCGGCAGCTTCATCTGGCCGCACGTGATCCGGCTCCTGCACTACGTCCGGGTGCCCCGCGCGATCCAGCGCAAGATCTCGCGCCGGGCGCTCTTCGCCCGCGACGGCTGGCGCTGCGCCTACTGCGGCACCTCGAGCGGCCGCCTGACCCTCGATCACATCGTCCCGCGCTCGAAGGGCGGCGAGTCGGTCTGGGAGAACGTCGTCACCGCGTGCGCTCCGTGCAACCTGCGCAAGGGCGACCGGCCGCTCGAGCAGACCGGCATGGTGCTCCACACCGCACCGCGCCCGCCGGCTCCGGTGCTCTTCATCAAGCTCGCCGCCCCGCGGATCCCGCAGGGCTGGACGCCGTACCTGCCCGCGACGACGTGACGATTCCGGCCCCGGTGACGTATCCGGGGCATGAAAACGATCCGGAAGTCACTCCTCCTCGCGGGCGTCCTGCTCGCCGCCGCCGCCGTTGCAGGCGTCGCGCAACCACGACTCGCCCGTAGCGCCGCCGGAACGGCGGCCCGGCAAGACGGCGCCGGCGCGGCGACCGCAGCCCGCACGATCACCGTCACCGGAAGCGGCGCCGCCACCGCCACCCCCGACCGGGCCTCGTTCCAGTTCGCCGTCACCACCCGGGCGACGACGGCGAAGGACGCGATGGCGAAGAACGCCGCCGCCGCCGCGGCCGTGATCGCCGCGCTGAAGGCCGCCGGCGTCGCGAGCGCCGACCTGCAGACGACCGGCGTCTCGCTCTCACCGCGGACCAATAGCGACGGGACGGCGATCATCGGCTACGAGGCCGACAACTCGGTCAGCGCGAAGACGACGCTCGCCAACGCCGGCGCGCTCGTCGACGCGGCCGTCGCGGCGGGCGCCGACTCCGTCTCGGGGCCGAGCCTGACGATCTCCGACCAGAGCTCGCTCTACGCGGCGGCGCTCACGAAAGCCATGGCGGACGCGAAGAGCAAGGCGAAGACGCTCGCCGCCGCCGCCGGGCTGACCCTCGGCGCCGTCCAGTCGGTTTCCGAGAACAGCAGCTCGCCGACGCCGATCCCGTTCGGCGCCAAGACAGCCCCCGCGAGCACCCCGATCGAGCCGGGAACCCAGGAAACCGACGCATCCGTGACGGTCGTCTACGCGATCTCCTGACCGGCGGCGCGCAGATTCGGGCTTGACGCCGGCTCGCAACCGTCGCTATAAACAGTGTCAGGTGCGCCGCCTACGCGGGCGGCCCCGAGGCGATGAGGCCTGAGAGCTCCTAGGAGCTCTCAGGCCTTTTTTGTTGCGGTTTTCGACTACAGGAGGCAAAGGCGTGGCGAAGTACAAGCTCGAATACATCTGGCTCGACGGCTACGAGCCCGTCCCGAACCTCCGCGGCAAGACGCGTGTGGGCGAGTACGACGCCTTCCCGAGCCTCGGCGAGCTGCCGCTCTGGGGCTTCGACGGCAGCTCCACCCGCCAGGCGGAGGGCCACGACTCGGACCGCCTGCTCAAGCCGGTCGCGATCTACCCGGACCCGGCGTACGAGAACACCGCGCTCGTCATGTGCGAGGTGCTGATGCCGGACGGAAGCCCGCATCCGAGCAACAGCCGCGCGACGATCCCGGACGATCCCGACACGTGGTTCGGGTTCGAGCAGGAGTACTTCCTCTACCAGAACGGCGCGCCGCTGGGCTTTCCGCCCGTCGGCTTCCCCGAGCCGCAGGGCGAGTACTACACCGGCGTCGGCTACCGGAACGTCGGCAGCATCGCCCGGGAGATCGTCTACACCCACCTCGACTACTGCCTCGCCGCCGGGATCAACCACGAGGGCATCAACGCCGAGGTCGCGAAGGGCCAGTGGGAGTTCCAGATCTTCGGCAAGGGCTCGAAGAAGGCCGCGGACGACGTGTGGATGGCGCGCTACCTGCTCCTGCGGCTCTGCGAGCGCTACGAGGTCGACGTCAACTTCCATCCGAAGCCGCTCGGCGTCGAGTACGACTGGAACGGCTCGGGCATGCACACGAACTTCTCGACCGCCCACATGCGCGAGGTCGGGGGCAAGGAGTACTTCAAGGCGCTGATGGGCGCGTTCGACGAGCACAAGGAGGCGCACATCGCGGTCTACGGGCCCGACAACCACATGCGCCTGACCGGCCTGCACGAGACCGCAGCGATCGACGAGTTCACGTACGGGCTCGCGAACCGCGGCGCGTCGATCCGCATCCCGCACAGCTTCATGAACAACGACTACAAGGGCTACCTCGAGGATCGGCGCCCGAACGCCGCGGGCGACCCGTACAGGATCGCCGGCCGGATCCTGCAGACGATCCTCACGGTGGACGCCGAGGGCGCCGCGGCCGAGATGCTCGAGGAGGCCGTCGCCTAGCGCTAGCCCCGCTCGAGCGGGAGGCCGCGCTGCGACCACTCGCTCCACGAGCCCGGGTAGAGGCGGCCCTCGCGGCCGCCGAGCCAGGCGCGGTGGAGCGTGACGCAGGCGCTCACGCCCGAGCCGCAGTACGCCACGAGCTCCCCGGCCGGAAGGTCGGGGAGCTCGTCCGCCCACGGCACGTTGACGGCGCCGGGGATCCGGCCCGGCGGGTCGTCGATGTCGTTCGGCTCGCCCCGCCAGCGCGCCTGCGAGCGTGCGTCGACGAGCGTCAGCCCCGGGTCGGCGAGACGGCGCGCTATCTCCTGCGCGTCGATCGTGTCGCCGCCGCGCTCGCGCGGCGTGAAGGCCGCCGGCTCGATCTCCTCGTCGCCCGTGCGCAACGGCCCGCCCCAGGCGCCGAGACCGCCGACGAGTACGGCGCAGTCGTCGTGGCCGAAGTGCCGGAGCAGCCACCAGAGGCGTTCGGCGCCGCCGAGCGACCCGTAGGCGATAACAAACACCCCGTCGCCGATTCCCGCGCGGCCGGCGGCGGCCGCGAAGCGCTCGGCCGAGGGCAGCGGGTGCCTGCCGGAGTCGGCCACCGAGAGGTCCGAGAGGTCGGCGTCGAGATCGAGGAACGACGCACCGGGCGCGTGCCCGGCACGGTAGAGCTCGCGGCCGCGGGCGGGGTTTCCGAGCTCCCAGCGGCAGTCGACGACCTGGTAGCGCATCCGCCGTCGAGCCTAGCGTCCGCCGACGTGCGGCGCCTGGTGCCGGTCAGGAGGCCGTCGCGACGCGTGCCCGGCGGATCGCGACCGCGCCGACACCGGCCGCGAGCACGAGCATCGCCGCGTTGTGCGCGTACTTCGGCCCGGCGCCGACGACTCCCACGACCGGGAAGTACGTGAAGGCGAGCACGGCGCGGCTGATGAGCGCGCCGGCCGCGACGGCGGCGGCCGCCTCCGATCCGTGCGCGCCGCCGGCGGCAAGCCGAAGCAGCAGGAGCCCGCCGGCGAGGGTTGCGACGATCGCGAGCACGAAGCCGGTCCACGTCTCCGGCACAGCGCTCGCGATCGTCGCCAGCACGAAGCTCGCGGCGAGCGCCGCGACGACGGTCCGCCCGCCGGTCGAGACCCGCGCGCGGGGCGGGCGCCGGCCGAGAACGAGCGCCGCGACAGCGAGTGCGAGCGCGAGAGCCGCGGCACCGGCGAGCTCGGGCGCCGTCCCCCGCTCGGCGGCCGGAGCTCCGAGGAGGTCGCTGAGGACGAGCGCCGCCGCGGCGAGCCATGCGAGCGCGAGGAGAACGGCCCCGCGCGGCCGCAACCAGCCTGCCCTCGCGCGCTCGGGATGCATCGCCTCCACGAGGGCGATCGGGGCGCAGAAGCTGTAGACGACATGGCCGAGGACGAACGACTGGGCGTAGTAGGCGCCGACGCCGAGCGGAGCGACGTACGTCGCCTCGAGCGTCTTCTGCCACCCGGAGATGCCGTCGAACGAGTCGGCGAAGAGCGACTGGTCGACGAGCCCGGCCTGGACGACGCCGAATGCGGCGGCGAGCAGGAGCATCGACGGCCAGCCGCGCCCGGTGCGTCGCGCGAACTCGCGGATGAGCAGTGCCGGACCGCCGTAGAGCGGCGCGAAGACGAGCAGGCCGCCGAGGAGCGCCGGCGCGTTCCCGGTCGTGTCGTCGTAGGCGGCGAGATACTCGGCGGCGATCGGGCTGAGCACGAGCAGCGCGAGGACGGACGGCCACGCCCGCGAGGCCCGCGCCGTCCCGGTCATCGGAGCGCCCGCTCGAGGTGGCGATCGACGATCGCGGCCGCCTCGCCGGGACTGCACGTACCACGCAGCAGCGGCTGGCAGAGGCCGCCGACGAGCGCGACGAAGGCGACCGCCTCGGAACGCGGCTCGGCCGCTCCCCCCTGCCGGAACAGCTCCTCGAAGGCGGCGGTCAACTCCTCGTCGTCTCGGCGGGCGCGCTCGGCGAGCGCAGGCGCGTGCAGGGCGCGTTCCTCGAAGGCGAGGAAGACGCGCGCGTCGCGGGCCGACTCCGCGTCGGTGGGCAGAATCGCGCGGGCGATCGCGGCGAGCGCCTGCGCCGGGTCGCGCGTCGCCGCGGCGGCTGCCTCCGCCCGTGCGCCGACCGCGTCGTTCGCGCGTGCTTGGGCATGCAGGAGCAGCGCGTCCTTGTTCGGGAAATGGTGCTGGATCCCGCCGATCGAGACGCCGGCGGCGCCGGCGAGTGCGCGCACCGTGACGCCTTCGAGACCGTGCTCCGCAACCAGATCGAGCACCAGCTCGGACAGCTCCGCTCGCCGGGAGTCTCGGCCGACCGACGTTGCTACCATACATTTGTATGGTAGCAACGTCCCGGCCCCTCCGGCGCGCCGTTGCGTGATCCGGGGCAGAGCGGGTAGAACGCCGCCATGCGCAGGCGTCTGCTAGCCGCCCTGGGCGTCGTACTCGGTCTCGTCGGCCTCGCCGCGAGCGCCGGAAGCGCGTATGCCTACTTCTGGGACCAGAGCCGGACCGACCTGATCGCGGCCGGCGTGCAGGTCGCCGGCGTACCCGTCGGCGGGCTCCGGGCCACCGACGCGGAGAGCACCGTGCGGCAGGCGGTCGCCGAGCCGCTGGCGGAACCGCTGCGGCTGGTGAGCGGCGACTGGAGCATCACGATCGACCGGCGCGTAGCCGTCAGCGTCGACGTGAACGGGATGGTCGGGCAGGCGGTGGCCGCCAGCCGCAGCGGCTCGCTCGACGACAGGCTCCTCCGCGTACTCCGCGGCAGGGAGCTCTCGGTGAGCGTTCCGGTCCGCGAGAGCGTGTCGGCGGCCGCGGTCGACCGAGCGGTCGCCGGCGCCGCGACCGCTCTCGACCGGCCCGCGCAGGCGGCGCGCGCGGTCCCGAGCGCGAAACGGCTTCGCATCGTCGCGTCGCAGGACGGCGTCGCGGTAAAGGAGCCGATGCTGCGTGCAAGGCTCCAGAAGGCGCTGCTCGACCCGAGCGTGGCGACCGCGACGGTCCCGATCCGCCCGGTGCGACCGAAGGTGACGACCGCCGCGCTGGCCCGACGCTTCCCGTCGTATCTGCTCGTCGACCGCAAGCACTTCAAGCTGCGTCTCTACCGCCATCTCAAGCTCGCGCGCACGTTCACCGTCGCCGTCGGCCAGCAGGGCCTCGAGACGCCGGCCGGGCTCTACCGGATCACGGACCGCCAGGTCGACCCGTCGTGGCACGTCCCGCTCAGCGCGTGGGCGGGCGCGCTCGCCGGGAAGGTGATTCCGCCCGGCCCGGCCGACCCGATCAAGGCGCGCTGGCTCGGCTTCTACGACGGGGCCGGCATCCACGGCACCGACGAGCTCTCGTCACTCGGCACCGCCGCATCGCACGGCTGCATCCGGATGCGGATTCCCGACGTGATCGCGCTCTACCCGCTCGTCCCGCTCGGGACGCCGATCTACGTGGGCTGACCGACCGTCGTGCTGCGCCGCTCGAGCAGGAGCACGTCGCGCCAGCGGCCGTCGAGCTCGCCGATCCGCTCGCGGACGCCGACGAGCCGGAAGCCGGCGCCGAGGTGGAGCCGCAGAGACGGCTTGTTCTCGGGAAAGATCCCGGCCTGCAGCGTCCAGATCTCGAGCGCCTCGGTGCGGCCGACGAGCTCGTCGAGGAGCGCCCGACCGACCCCCTGCCCGCGCGACCGCGCTGCGACGTAGACGCTCTCCTCGGCGACGCCCCGGTAGCAGCAGCGGTCGGAGTACGTCGAGCAGGCCGCCCAGCCGGCGATCCCGTGCTCGTCCTCGGCGACGAGCCGGACGACGCTGTGACCCGCGACCCACGTCTCCCACGCCGGCACCTCGGTCTCGAAGGTCGCGTCGCCGGTCTCGATCCCCTCGGCATAGATGGCCGCCACCTGGGGCCAGTCCTCGGAACGCAGGTCGCGGACGACCGTCTCGGTGAAGGAGTTGGGCGTCGTGCTCATTCGCGCCTCCTGCGTCCGTGCCGTGAAGACGAAACGAGCCCCGCGACTGCGCTGAGTCACGAGGCTCCGTTGCCTACGAGCAGGCTAGCGAATCGCCCCGGCGCAGCCCAAGATTCCCCGATCGCCGATGAGTTCGGGCACGCGGCGGCGTCCTACCCGCGACGACGAGCGAAGGAGACGGCAATGAGCACGGTGCGCACGGAGATCTCGATGTCCCTGGACGGGTTCGTCGCCGGACCCGATCCGTCGCTCACGGACCCGCTCGGCGCCGGCGGCATGGACCTGCACGAGTGGGCGTTCCGGCTCGCGGCGTGGCGGAACCCCCATGGGCTCGAGGGCGGCGAGACCGACGTCGACTCGAAGCTCGTGGAGGACGCCGTCGCGGCGCGCGGCGCGGTCGTCATGGGCCGGAAGATGTTCAGCGGCGGCAGCGGGCCGTGGTCGGGCGACGGGAACGCCGCCGGGTGGTGGGGCGACGAGCCGCCGTTCCATTCGCCCGTCTTCGTTGTCACGCACCACGAGCGCGAGCCGCTGGAGCTGCTCGGCGGGACGACCTTCGAGTTCGTCACGGCCGGCGTCGAGGAGGCGGTCGAGCGCGCACGCACGGCCGCGGGCGCCAGGGACGTCCTCGTCGCGGGCGGAGCCGACGTCGTCCAGCAGTGTCTGCGGGCGGACCTCGTGGACGAGCTACTGGTCCACGTGATCCCGCTGCTCCTCGGCGGGGGCACGCGGCTGTTCGACCGCGTCCCGGCACGCAGGCTCGAGGTCACCGAGGTCGTCGCCGCGCCGCGGGCGACGCACGTCCGCTACCGCGTCGCGCGGTGAGGGGTCCAGACGGCCGCGACGACGCCGAGGCCGACGAGGACGCCGCCGCCGAACCAGCGCTCGAAGCGGGCGATCCCGGCCGAGCCGCGCAACCGGTCGGCGATCGTGCCGGCGACGAGCGCGAAGACGCTGTCGCTGAGGAAGCCGAGGCACGCGAAGCTGAGTCCGAGCACGAGCACCTGCAGCCAGACGTGGCGCGCGTGCGGGTCGACGAACTGCGGCACGAACGCGAAGATGAAGACGATCGCCTTCGGGTTGGTCAGGTTGACGACCACGCCCTGCGTGAAGGCGCGGCGACGGGTGCGCGGGGCCGGCTCCTGCTCCGCCTCCTCCGCGCCGCGCGTCAGCAGCCGCCGGAGCCCGAGGAAGACGAGATACGCGGCGCCGACGTACTTGACCGCGTCGAAGGCGATCGTCGAGGCGAGGATCAGCGACGAGAGCCCCGCGGCGGCGAGCGCGATGTGGATGAACGTGCCGGTCGTGATCCCGGCCGCCGACGCGATCCCGCCGGCGCGGCCCATCTCGATGCTCCGCGTGACGATGTAGAGCACGGCCGGGCCGGGCACGATCAGGATCGCCATCCCGGTGGCGAGGAACACCACGTACGTGGAGAGAGACGGCACTAGTGCCCCGTCCAGTGATGCCGTTCAGTCTCTGGGTCGCGAGCACCAAGCGATGCAAGGACGCAGGGAGCGTTCGTAGCGATCCCGGCTACGGGCGCGACCGAGGACGCAGCCGGCGCAGGCCCGACGGAGCCGGGCCAGAGACGAACGTGTATTGCCGGGCGGGGCACCTACGCGGGAACGTACAGCGCAGCCGTCTCGCGGGCGGCCGCAGCGATCCGGTGGCGAAGCTCCTGCGGCGCGAGCACCTCCGCGTCGGCGCCGAAGCCGAGCAGGTCGCGGTAGGCCTCGCCGAGGTCGCGGAACCAGACGGTGACGCTGCCGTCCGGCTCGATCCGCCGGTCGAGCGGCAGGAAGCGCCGCAGCTCCTCCGAGACGCGCACCCGCACCTCGACGCGCGAGAGCGTCTGCTCGAAGGCACGCGACCAGCCTTCCCAGAACGACTCGAGCTCGAAGCCGTCCGGACGCTCGAAGCCGTCGGCGAGCGCGCGCGCCGAGACGACGCGCGAGACGCGGTAGACGCGCATCCCGACCGAGCGGCGCGCGACGAGATACCAGGCGCCGCCCTTGAGCACGAGCCCGAGCGGGTCGACCGTCCGCCGCACGACCTTCGTGCCCTCCCGGTAGCGGAGCCGCACGCGCCGGCCGCGCCAGACGGCTGCCGCGAGCGCGGGCAGGTGCGGCACGCGGTCGCCGGCCCGGAACCAGCCGCGCGTGTCGAGGTGGAAGAGCCGCTGCGCTCGCGTCGCGCGCTCCTGCAGCTCGGCGGGGAGCGCCGCGAGCACCTTCAGCCGGGCCGCCGCCAGCTCGCCGCCGAGTCCGAGCTCGGCGGCGGGTCCGGGCATGCCCGCCGCGAAGAGCGCCTCCGCCTCGTCGGCGGTGAGGCCGGTCAGCCGCGTGCGATAGCCGCCCGCGAGCCGGTAGCCGCCGGCCGGCCCGCGCAGCGCCTCGAGGGGCACGCCGGCCGCGGCGAGCGACTCGACGTCGCGGTGCACGGTCCGCACGGAGACCTCGAGCCTGTCTGCGAGGTCGCCGGCGGTCAGCTGCCCGCGGGTCTGGAGCAGGAGCAGGATCGAGACGAGCCGTTCCGCACGCATTTCGTAAACATGACAGAAGATGGCGGGTTTCTGTGGTTGGCTACCGCCATGGCGGATGCGAACATCTGGAGCGACGAGTGGGGTGCCCAACCGGAGGACTGGTCGGGCGGCGGCGGCCGGCAGAAGCGGCTTGTGCCGAGTGGCCCGTTCCTCGGCGCGAGCGTCTACGAGCTCGGGCCCGGCAACTTCATGATCTACCACGCCCACCACGGCTCGGACGAGCTGCTGATCGTCTTGCGCGGCCGGCCCACCATGCGCACGCCGGCGGGTGAACGGCAGCTGGACGAGGGCGACACCGTGCACTTCCCGCCCGGCCCCGAGGGCGCGCACGGCATCCGCAACGACACCGAGGAGCCCGTCCGCTACGTCGTCGCAGGCACCCGCGTGTCGCCCGAGGTCGTCGAGTACCCCGACCTCGGCCAGCTGACCGCGCAGTCCCACCTGCCGGCGCACGACGGCGGACAGCTGTTCGTCATCCACACGCTCGGGGAGGAACGATGAGCAATCCAGAGCAGGGAGCGACCGTCGTCGAGCTGTTGCTGCGCGAGCCGGAGATCGTCGCGTGGCTCGACGACTACCGCGGCGACGACTACGTGCCCGCCGCGAACGATCTCGACGACGACGAGCCGCCGGCCGCGGCATGACCGCGCGCCCGAACGTCTTCGCCGACGGTCCGTACGACATGGTCGGCGAGAAGATGCAGATCCGGAGCCAGTTCGTCGCGAAGCGCGCGGGCGCCAAGGAGCTCGGCGCCTCGGTGCACGAGCTCCTGCCCGGCTCGACCGGCTTCCACCTGCACGCCCACTACGGGATGGAGGAGCTCTTCGTCGTCCTCACCGGGAGGCCGATGCTGCGAACTCGGCCGGCGAGGAGAAGCTCGAGCCCGGCGACGTCGTCTCGATGCCGCGGGGGATCGAGGGCCTGCACACGTTCGCGAACCCGACCGACGAGCCGGCCCGGATGCTCGCGATCTCGACGACGCCGATCCCGGAAGTGATCGTCTACCCGGAGCTCGGCAAGTTCGCGGTCGCGACGAGGGATCCGTTCGAGCCGGTGCCGGACGGCGGCGACGCGGGGATCGTGGGCATGTTCGATCTGCCCGCCTCCGAATAGGCGCTGCAAAAACCGGACATTTGACGGCGCGTCGGCGCGGGGTCTAGCCTTTGCGCTCGATGTTGCTCCTGAACGTGACGAACTGGAACCCGGCGGGCCACAGCGGTGGCCCGGCCGTGGCGCGCGGCCACCGCTAGGTCCGCGCACCGCCTCGCCGGCGGTCTCCCGTTCTCCGTTCCCTTCTCGTTTCTTCAAGGAGCAGCATGTCCACTCTCGCACCATCCACATCCGACCCGACCTCCTCCGTCCGCCTCGACGTGCCGGCCGTCGACGTTCGCGACCTGCGCAAGACGTTCCTGCGCCGCGACAAGAAGGCCGGCCGCTTCGCGCGCCGCCAGCCGTGGCCGGCGCTCGAGGACGTCAGCTTCACGATCGCCCGCGGCGAGTGCGTCGCGATCCTCGGCCAGAACGGCTCGGGCAAGTCGACGCTCGTCCGCCTGCTCTCGACGCTGCTGATCAACGACGGCGGCGAGGCGCGCATCTTCGGCCACGACGCGTTCCGCGAGGAGCGGGCGATCCGCAGGCTCGTGAACCGCGTCTCGGTCGAGGCGAGCTTCTTCAAGAGGATGTCGGCGAGCGAGAACCTCTCGTACGCGGCGCGCTTCTACGGGATGACCCCGCGGCAGACGCACGCCGCCATCCCGGCGATCCTCGAGAAGGTCGGCTTCCCGGCCGAGCGGCGCGGCGAGGCGATGGAGAACCTCTCGCGCGGCATGCAACAGAAGGTCGCGCTCGCGCGGGCGCTCCTGACCTCGCCGGTGCTGCTCCTGCTCGACGAGCCGACGACCGGGCTCGACCCGCGCTCGAAGCTCGAGGTGCAGGAGTTCATCCGGGCGGTCCGCGCCGAGCACGACGCGACGATCCTGCTCTGCACCCATGACATGGGCGAGGCCGAGGCGCTCGCCGACCGCGTCGGGATCCTCGACCGCGGCCGCCTGCTCTTCCTCGAGCCGGTCGCCGACGTGAAACGGCGTTTCGGCGTCGAGACGCTCGAGCAGGCGTTCTTCGCCGCGACCGGCCGGGAGTTCGAGGCCGAGACCGACGAGACCGACGACGACTACCGGGAGGTGTTCGCGTGAGCTCCTACGCGATGAACGTGCGCAACCAGCTCGTCGGCCTCGCCGGGATCGTCGAGCGGAACGTCTACCTCACGAAGCGCTACTTCCTCTGGGACCTCGCGTTCATGGTCTGGACGATCGCGAACACGCTGACGATCGTCTTCATCGCGCGCGTCGCGAACCTGCCGCCGGCGGAGGAAAACCGGCTCGCGACGATCCTGCTCGTCGGCGCCGTGATCTGGGCGTTCCTCGGGATCATCTTCGAGTTCGTCACGGAGACGGTCGCCTGGGAGCGCTGGGAGGGGACGATCGAGTACACGTTCATGGCGCCGATCTCACGGCCGGTGCACCTGTTCGGCATGGCGGCGTACGCCGTGCTCTACGGGCTCGTCCGAGCGACGATCCTCTTCTTCGCGGTCGCCGCCTTCATCGGCATCCACATCCCCCACGCCAACTTCGGCGCCGCCTTCGTGCTGCTCGCGATCGCGTCGCTCTCGTTCATGGGGATCGGAATCATGACCGCGGTGCTGCCGCTGATCTCGCCCGAGAAGGGCGCGCAGCTCGGCTTCATCGCGCAGGGATTGATGCTCGTCGTCTCGGGCGTCTACTACCCGGTGTCGGTGATGCCGCACTGGATGCAGTGGATCTCGAAGGTCTCGCCGGCGACCTACGTGCTGCGCGGCGACCGGGCGGCGATCGTCAGCGGCGCCGGCATCGCGTGGGCCGACGTGTGGCCGCTGCTCGTGATCGCGCTCGCCGCGACGCCGCTCGGCCTCTGGACCTTCCGCGTCGGCGAGCGCTACGCCAAGCGGCATGGCAAGCTGAAGCGGAGCGGCTGACGATGCCCGTCGACCACTTCCCCGAAGCCGTGGCTGCGCGCTACGACGGCACCGACGGCGTCTTCGCGCCGGAGGCCGTCGAGGCGACCGTCGACTTCCTCTGCGGGCTCGCGGGCGGCGGCGCCGTCCTCGAGCTCGGCATCGGAACCGGCCGGATCGCACTGCCGCTCGCCGCGCGGGGCGTGCCCGTGCACGGGATCGACCTCTCCGAGGCGATGGTGGCGCGGATGCGGGCGAAGCCGGGCGGAGACCGGATCGCGGTAACGATCGGCGACTTCGCAGCCACGCGTGCGCCCGGAGCGTTCTCGCTCGTCTACCTCGTCTTCAACACGATCATGAACCTGACGACGCAGGCCGAGCAGGTCGCGTGCTTCGAGAACGCCGCCGCACACCTCGACCCGGGCGGCTGCTTCGTCGTCGAGGTCGGGATCCCGCCGCTTCAGCGGCTGCCGCCCGGCGAGACGGTGCGCACGTTCGCCCTCGGCGCCGACCACCTCGGCTTCGACGAGGTCGACGTCGTCTCGCAGAGCCTCGTCTCGCACCACTGGTGGCTTCGCAACGGCACGTGGGCCGCCCGCTCGGTTCCGTTCCGCTACGTCTGGCCGGCCGAGCTCGACCTGATGGCGCGGATCGCCGGCCTGCGGCTGCGCGAGCGCTGGAGCGGGTGGGAGCGCGAGCCGTTCACGAGCGAGAGCAGATCCCACGTCTCGGTCTGGGAGAAGGTCGCGTGAAGGTCGCGTTCCCCAAGACGGGCGCGCGCCGGTCGGCGGGTCGCTGACGCTCGACTGGCCGTCGCCGGAGAGCCGCCCCGCTAGAGGCCGAGCCGGTCGAGGCACGCGCGCAGCCCCTCGCGCCAGTGCGGGAGCGCAGGCGCGCCGGGGCGCTCGCTTCTGAGCACCGAGTAGGCGGGACGGACGGCCGGACGGCCGAGCTCGGCGGCCGTGATCCGGCGGACGCGGCACGCGATGCCGGCCTCCGCGAAGATCGCCTCCGCGAACTCCGCCCACGTGCACTCGCCCTCGGCGGCGAGGTGCCAGACGCCGAACGGCAGCTCGACGAGCTCGCTGACCGCCGCCGCGAGATGGCCGACGTAGGTCGGGCAGCCGCGCTGGTCGCCGACGACGGCGACCTCGTCCCGTTCGGCGCCGAGGCGGAGCATCGTCCGGACGAAGTTCGCGCCGGTCGGGCCGTACAGCCACGACGTGCGCACGACCCAGGCGTTCTCGCCCGCCGCCGCCTCGCCGAGCAGCTTCGTGCGGCCGTAGGCCGAGAGCGGGCTCGGGCCGTCGGACTCGCGATACGGCGTGCGCTTGGCGCCGTCGAAGACGTAGTCGGTGGAGAAGGCGACGAGCGGTGCGCCGAGTTCCGCCGCGTGCTGCGTGCCGCCGACGTTGACCGCCGCGGCTTCCTGCGGATCCGACTCGGCGCCGTCGACGTCCGTCCAGCCGGCCGCATGCAGGACGAGGTCGAGCTGCGGCAGGTCGGCCGGCGGCGGCAGCGTCACGTCCCAGCCGCCGCGGGTCAGCGCGATCACATCGTCGCCGGCGAACGCCTCGGCGAGGGCGGCGCCGAGCTGGCCGCCGGCGCCGGTTACGAGGACGCGTCTCGGGCGGACAGGATCGGCGATGTCGTGCTCCAGAGGTCGCGGACGCGCTCGTCGTCCCAGGGAACGTTCTGCTCGTCCGGGTCGGCGGGGTCGTACTCCTCGGTGACGAGGTAGGCGAAGAGCGCGTCGGTCAGCGCCTCGTAGCCGTGCGCGTGGACGCCGGGCACGTAGACCGCGACCGGATTGTCGTCGCCGATGTCCTCGCTCCACGTCTCGCCGCTCGACCGGTCGAGGACGACGACGCGCACCATCCCGGCGAGGCAGACGAAGACGTCGTCCTGGCCGCGCAGGTGGTAGTGGAGACCGCGGATCACGCCGGCGCGCGAGCGCGAGAGGTTGACCTGGCGGATCGGCTTCGGCAGGCCGCTCGCGCGCGCGAGCTCGGCGAACCAGCCGCGATCGTCGGCGTGCCGCGTCAGCGGCAGCCTGCGCAGGCCCTCGATCACCGGTTCACCGGGTTGCGGCGGACGAAGTCGTTCACGGCGTAGTAGGCGTCGATCGACTCGCCGGCGTCGCCCCAGAAGCCCTCGAGCACGTCCGATTCGAGCGCCCGCTGCGAGACGTACCAGTTGTTGACGTCCGTGATCTCGAGCTCGCCGCGTCCGGACGGCTCGAGCGTCGGCAGCACCTCCCAGACGCTCGCGTCGTAGAAGTACGCCCCCGTGACGGCGTACGGGCTCGCCGGCGCCTGCGGCTTCTCGACGATCCCCGTCACGCGCCCGCCGTCGAGCTCGGCGACGCCGAGGTGGCGCAGGTGCTCCTCCTCCTCGACGCGAGCGAGGACGACGCGGGCGCCGCGCTCCTGGGCGGCGAAGTTCTCGGCGACGGGCCGCAGCGTGCGCTCGAAGACGTTGTCGGCGAGCAGCACGCAACACTTGTCGCGGTCGACGAACCGCTCCGCAAGCCCGAGCGCCTCGGCGATGCCGCCCGCGCGCTCCTGGTAGCCGTAGGCGAGCCGGTCGATCCCGTACGCCTCGCCGTTGCCGAGCAGCCGGAAGAACTCGCCGGCGTGCGTTCCACCGGTGACGACCATCAACTCGTCGATGCCCGCCTGCACGAGCGCCTCGACGGCGTAGGTGACCATCGGCCGGTCGTAGAGCGGAAGCAGGTGCTTGTTCGTGATCCGCGTCAGCGGATCGAGCCGCGTGCCGGAGCCGCCCGCGAGAATGACGCCTTTCATCGCGGCGATGCTAGTGGTTCCGTCCTCGATCTCGCCCGGCAGCCGTCGCCGTCGCCGGCCTCGAGAGGGAAGGGAGGAGGGGTTCCTCTCGCTGGGCCGGCGCGGCTACGGATGCAACGGCAGGACGAGCACGACGACCGTCAGCGTTCCGACCAGGAGGGCGATCAGACGCATCTGCGGTGCCTCGTCTCCATGGCGGAGACCGTAGCTCTCCGCGATCAGGGGACCGTTTCGAGTTCCTGAGGAAAGCGTTAGCGTTCGGCCCGCCGCCGCGCCTTGCGCCTCTTCACCTCGGGAAGGGCGAGCACGGCCCGGTACCAGATCCCGAGCAGGGTTCCGATCGCCGTCACGACGAGCCGGAGGACGCGCGCCATGTTCTCAGACTAGACGAGGGGGTACGGTTCTCCTCGATGGCCGGACGGCGTCGCCATATGGGCGACCTGCAGGGCGAGATCCAGGAGCTGTTCGCGGAGCTCTGGCAGGTTCCGCACCTCGCGTCATTGCGGAACGGATTCCGGCCGCAGTGCGACGCGTACCGCACCGACGACCCGCCGGCGGTGCACGTGACCGTCGAGCTGCCCGGTGTCGACCCGTCGTCGCTCGAGATCGTCACCGCCGGCACCGAGCTGCTGGTCGCCGGCAGACGCGAGCGGCCGCCGGCGACCAGCGCCCGCTACCGCCAGATGGAGATCGACTACGGGCCGTTCCACCGCAGGATCGACCTCGGCGAGGAGGTCGACGCGACGCGCGCGACGGCGAAGCTCGAGCACGGCATGCTCCGGATCGAGCTGCCGCTCGCGCCGCCGGCGCGGGCCGGCGAGCGCGTCCAGATCGAGATCGAGCGGCGATGAGCGGCTTCGACGACTCGGCCATCGAGGCGATGCCGCCGCTCGTCGACGGCCTGCCGCCACAGCTGCCGATCCTGCCGCTGAAGGAGACGGTCGTCTTCCCCGACTCGATGACGCCGCTCGCGATCGGCCAGGAGCGCTCCGTGCGCCTGATCGAGGACGTCGTCGGCGGCGAGCGGATGCTCGGCCTGCTCACCGTGCGCGACGAGGAGGTCGAGACGCCCGGCTTCGACGACCTGTACACGATCGGCACCGCCGCGGTCGTCCACAAGATGATCCGCGTCCCCGACGGGACGCTGCGCATCCTCGTCCAGGGCATGCGCCGGATCCGCCTCATCGAGCCGGTGCTCGACGACCCGTACCTCGTCGGCGTGTTCGAGAGCGTCCCCGACGTGCTCGAGGAGAGCCGCGAGCTGGAGGCGCTCGCCCGCAGCGCCCAGAACCTCTTCGCGCGGATCGTCGGCCTCGTGCCGTATCTGCCCGAGGAGCTGCAGATCGCCGTTGCGAACATCGACGATCCGGCAACGCTCTGCAACCTCGTCGCGTCGACGCTGCGTCTGAAGACCGACGAGAAGCAGCGGCTGCTCGAGCTCTCCGACGTCCACGAGCGGCTGCGCGAGGTCTCGCGCATCCTCAACCGCGAGCTGGAGGTCTTCGAGCTCGGCACGAAGCTCCAGTCGCAGGTGCAGTCCGAGCTCGAGAAGGGCCAGCGCGAGTTCTTCCTCCGCCAGCAGCTGAAGGCGATCCAGGAGGAGCTGGGCGAAGACGACCCGGAGCAGGCGGAGGTGAACGAGCTCCGCGCGCAGCTCGCCGAGCGCGACCTGCCCGAGGACGTGCGCCGTGTCGCCGACCGCGAGCTGGCGCGCCTCGAGCGCCTGCCCGCCGCGGCCGCCGAGTACGGCGTCGTGCGGACGTATCTCGACTGGATCGCGACGCTCCCGTGGGGCGTCACGACCGCCGACGATCTCGACCTCGAGCGGGCCCGCGCCGTGCTCGACCACGACCACTACGACCTCGAGAAGGTGAAGGAGCGGATCGTCGAGCACCTCGCCGTCTCGAAGCTCCGCAACGAGCCCGGCGGCCAGATCCTCTGCTTCGTCGGCCCGCCGGGCGTCGGCAAGACCTCGCTCGGCCAGTCGATCGCGCGCACGGTGGGGCGCCGATTCGCCCGCCTCTCGGTCGGCGGCGTTCGCGACGAGGCCGAGATCCGCGGCCACCGGCGCACGTACATCGGCGCGATGCCCGGCTCGATCATCCGCGCGATCCGCGACGCCGAGTCGACGAACCCGCTGCTGCTGATCGACGAGATCGACAAGCTGGGCGCCGACGCCCGAGGCGACCCGGCGAGCGCGATGCTCGAGGTGCTCGACCCCGAGCAGAACCACACCTTCCGCGACCACTATCTCGACGTGCCGTTCGACCTCTCGAAGACGCTCTTCATCTGCACCGCGAACACGACCGACTCGATTCCGAGCCCGCTGCTCGACCGGATGGACGTGATCGCGCTCGCCGGCTACACCGCCGACGAGAAGCTCGGGATCGCGAAGCGCTACCTCGTGCCGAAGCAGATCGAGGCGCACGGTCTCGCCGGGCGCGGGCTCTCGTTCACCGACCGCGCGCTGCGGCTGATCGTGCGCGAGTACACGCGCGAGGCGGGCGTCCGCGGGCTCGAGCGGCGGATCGCCGACCTCTGCCGCAAGGCCGCGGTGCAGGTCGCGGGAGGCGAAGCGAGGCAGATCCGCGTCGGCGAGCGGCTCGTGCGCGAGTGGCTCGGGCCGCGCCGCTTCTCCACCGAGGCACGGCGGCGCACCGCCGATCCCGGCGTCGCGACCGGGCTCGCGTTCACGACGGTCGGCGGCGACGTCCTCTTCATCGAGGCGCAGGGCTATCCGGGGAGCGGCAAGCTGACCGTGACCGGGCAGCTCGGCGACGTGATGCAGGAGTCGGCGCAGGCGGCGCTCTCGTGGGTGCGCTCGCACACGGACGCGCTCGGGATCGACGAGAGCTGGTTCCGCGAGCACGACCTCCACCTGCACGTGCCCGCCGGCGCCGTGCCGAAGGACGGTCCGTCGGCCGGGATCACGATGGCGACCGCGATCGCCTCGCTCGTGCGCGGCACACCCGTCGCCGACGACGTGGCGATGACGGGCGAGATCACGCTCACCGGCCAGGTGCTACCGATCGGCGGCGTCCGCGAGAAGGCGCTCGCGGCCCAGCGGGCCGGTCTCGGCCGCGTCATCCTCCCGCGCGAGAACGCCCACGACCTCGACGAGCTGCCGCCCGAGACGCGGGAGGCGCTCGAGTTCGTGCTCGTCGACACGATCGAGCAGGTCTTCGCCGCGGCGTTCGACGGCTCGCGGGCGCGCGCACGACGGCGCACACCCGCGCACGAGCGCCAGGCGGCTAGCCCGTCAGGGTGAAGCTCGCGAAGAGGAGCGCGCAGGCGCCGTCCCGATCTCCGGCGGTCGCGGGCGCCTCGCACAGCAGCTGCACCTCGCGCTTGCCTGCCAGGACGAAGCCGGCGCGGTCGACGTAGGCGCCGCCGCCGCTGCGCTTCGCGGTGAAGCGGTAGGCGCGGACCTTCCGGCCGTCCACGCTCGTCGTCTCGGCGGCCGTCACCTTGCCGCCGGCCGCCTGCGCGAGTCTGGCGGCGACGCCGTCGAGCTCCTTCGCGGCGGCGGCGAAGGCGGACGGCGCGTACGTCTTGCCGAGGACGTACCAGGACGCCGAGACGACCGCCGGCGCGGTGCCGCCCGACCGCGCGCTGACCGACCGCTCGCCGTGCCCCACGCTCCAGGCGGCGGGTGCGGCGAAGCGGAATCCCGGCCCGGTAACGATCTGCCTGGCCACGGAGGTTGTGGTAGCGGCATGATGGGGAGAACCGCAGGAAGCGACGAGAAACGGGACAATCAGCAAGAGCCTCGCCTGGCTTCGGGCGAGCGAACGAAAGGAACCGCTGATCATGGCCAAGACGAAAGAGAAGGTCGTGGACGCGGCCGGCACCGTCAAACCGTACGTCGATCGCGCGCTGCACGACGAGGAGCTACGCGAGAGCGTCCGGAACGCGTACGAGTCCGCGCGCGCCATCTACGACGAGCTGGTCGCGAAGCGCGGCGTCGCGAGCGTCGCCACGCGCGTCGCCACCGACAAGGACATCCAGAACGAGCTCCGTTCCGCCCTCGATGACCTGCGCACGGCAGCGGACCGCGTGCAGGGCGGGAAGACGAAGGCCGAGGAGGAGCACGGCAGCCGTAACGCGACGCTGCTGATGGCGGGGATCGCTCTCGGCATCCTCTTCAACCCGGTCACCGGCCCCGCGACGCGGAAGTTCCTCGCAGACCGTCTCCTCGGCGGCGGCGACGACTTCACGTACCAGGGCGGCAACGGCACCGGCGCGTAGACGCGCCACTCAGGGCGACAGGCCGACGACCCGGGCGAGCGAGCCCGGGTCGAGGCCGTTCGCGGTCGAGATGTCGTTCGCGGAGAGCAGCACGGCGCCGATCTCGGCCGAGGGGCGGACGCCGTGCGGCGACCAGCCGGCCGCAGCACGGGGCGGGATGCTCGCGACCCTGCGCCACGCGCGCAGGTAGCCGGCCGGGTCGACGGCGCCGTCGTAGCCGAGCGGCAGGAGCGCCACCGGATGCACCTCGAAGTGGAGGTGCGGCGGCGTCCCCTCGGCGTCGCCGCTCGCGCCGACGTAACCGAGCACGTCACCGGCGTGGACGATCGCCCCGTCGACCGCGAACGCCGAGTAGCCCGAGAGGTGTGCGTAGTAGAACTCGTTCCCCTGCTTGTCGACGAGCCAGAGCCGCCAGCCGCCGAGCCGGTTCCAGCCGACGGAGAAGACGACGCCGTCCGCGCAGGCGAGTACCGGCGTCCCGAGCGCCGCGAAGACGTCGTCGCCGTGATGCCAGCCGCCGGGCGCGTCGCTCCTGCCCGAGCCGAAGTTGCTCGCCGGGTAGGCGGCGCCGTAGACCGGGAAGACACGCGCGTGGCGCCTGCCGCCGAGCCACGGCGTCACGAGCGGCGGCACGGCGAGGACGGAGACGTGTCTGGCGGCGGTGCCCGCGCTCGCCGCGGCGCAAAGGCTCACCGCGAGCAGGAGCGCGAGCAGACCGGCCGGAGCGCGCATGCGCGGCGGCGGGTCAGCCGCGCCGCGCGAGCTGCTCGCGCGCGAAGACGCGGAACCGCTCACGGGCCTCGTCGTCGGGCGCTATCGCCGGCTCGTCGCGGTACGCAGGGTCGGCGACGAGCTCCGCGGCGACGGCGCGCACCTCCCGCTCGATCGCCTGCCGGTGCGCCGGCTCGCGCAGAAGCGCGTCGATCCAGCTCTCGGAGCCGTCGTAGTCGGGCACGTCGTTCTCGAAGAGGAGCTGCCCGAGCAGGATGCCGGTGCGAATGGCAGCGAACGTCTTGAAGGCGAGAATCCGGTGCGGCGTCTCGACCGTCGCGGCGAGCTCGGGGTCATCGCGCACGATCCGGTCGACGACCACGCCGATCGGCTCGTCGACGAGCGGGATCCAGAGATCGTCGAGATCGGGCAAAGCCCCGGGATTATTGCGGCTTTTTCGCCGTCCGCCACACGATCTGCGCTGCCGTCAGCAGGAGCAGGACGGCGAACAGGCGTTTGAGCACGGACTCCGGGAGCGAGACGGCGACCGCCGCGCCGCCGACCGCAGCCACGATCGAGGGGATCCCGATCAGGAGCGACGAGCGCCAGCGGACGTTCCCGTACCGCTGCTGGCGCCACACGCCGAGGAGCACGACGGGGATCATCGCAAGCAGCGACGTCGCCTCGGCATGCACCTGCGGCAGCCCGAGCGCGACCAGCGTCGGCACGAACAGGATCCCGCCGCCGACGCCGAACATCCCGGCGAGCACGCCGGCGGCGACGCCGAGCAGGACAGCGGCGGCGTACGTCACGAGACGAGCATCCGGATTGCGATCGCGACGAGGAGGGCGGCGAACAGGTACGAGAGCGTGCGGACATGCAGCCGCTGCTGGAGCGTGGTGCCCGCGAGCACGCCTCCGGTGGCGGGAATGCCGACGAGAGCCGCGTAGACGGGCTCGACGTCGCCGTGGACGGCGTACGTGATCGCGCCGGCGGTGGCGGTGATCGCGATCGCGCCGAGCGAGGTCGCGGTCGCGTTCCGCAACTCGAAGCCGCCCAGGAGCAGCAGCAACGGCACGATGACGATCCCGCCGCCGACCCCGAAGAGGGCGCTGAAGAAGCCGGCGACCAGGCCGATCAGGAGAAGCCGCACCGCTCGTATCCTACGAGGGTGGCCGCGACCGCCGACGCACTGCTGGAGCGCCTCGCCGCCGAGCCCGGATCGACGGCTCTCTTCCTCGACTTCGACGGCGTGCTCGCGCCGATCGTCGCGCGTCCCGAGGGGGCGGCGGCGCCGCCGGAGACCCGGGCCGAGCTGGAGCGGCTCGCCGGCCGCTACGCGCTCGTCGCCGTCGTCAGCGGGCGCGCGGGCGACGACGTGCGCGCCCGCGTCGACGTCGGCGGGCTCGTCTACGTCGGCTCGCACGGACTCGAGCTGGCGCCCGAGGCGGAGCGCTGGCGCGAGACGATCGCCGCTTTCGCCGCGGCGGCTCCCTGGCCGCGCGACCAGATCGAGCCGAAGGGGCTCGGCGTCACGTTCCATTTCCGCGACCGGGCCGACGAGCAGGCGGCGGTGCGCGAGCTGGAGGAGATCGGGCAGGCGGCGCGCGCGCAGGGGCTCGTCGCGCGGTTCGGCCGCAAGATCCTCGAGGTGCTGCCGCCGATCGACTCGCACAAGGGCACCGCCGTCGGTCGGCTGCTCGCGGAAACCGGCCTGCGCCGGGCGCTCGCAGCCGGTGACGACACGACCGATCTCGACTCGTTCCGCGCCCTCGACGGGCTCGAGCTGGCGGTGCGGGTGGCGGTCGCCGACGCGGAGTCGCCCGCGCAGCTGCGCGAGCTGGCCGACATCGTCGTCGGCTCGACCGGCGAGTTCCTCGACCTCCTGCGGCGGCTCTAGACGTGCACGTCGACGAGGCGCTGCTCGCGCCGGTCCGGGCGCGGCTCGGCGAGCCGGTGAGAGCCGCGTGGGAAGGTGAGATCAGCGACCTCGAGTGGGCGGTCGCGACGCACAACCCGACCCGCTTCCACGACGTGACGCTCTTCATCGTCCGCGCCGGAAGCGCCGCCGGCGAAGCCGTCGACGGGGCGCTGGCGCTCATCCGCAAGCCGCAGTTCGCCGAGGGCATCTGGCGGCCGCCGGGCGGCGGGGTGCATCCCGGCGAAAGCTTCGTCGCCGGCGCCGTGCGAGAGGCGTTCGAGGAGACCGGCCTGCGGGTCGAGCTGCGCGCGTATCTCGTCGACATGCACGCGCTCTTCCGCAACGCGGGCCGCGAGCTGCCCTGGCGGACGCACGTCGTCCTCGCCGAGACGCACGACGGCGAGCTCGACCCGAAGGACGAGACCGGCGAGATCGAGGCCGCCCGCTGGGGCACGACCGACGAGCTCGCGGGCCCGCTGCGCGAGCGCCTGCTCGCGACCGGCCGCGCCTTCTGGCGCTACCGCGTCGCACTGCACGACGCGGCGCTCGCCCGCATCCCCTGATCGCGCCGCGGCTCTTCGGGCCACGAGACCTGCCCGCGAGCGGCATGCCGCTCGCGTCGCGCTCAGCTCTTGTGGACGCGCACGGCGGTGCCGTACGCGCAGATCTCGGTCCAGTTCGGGCCCATCTCGGAGGTGTCGAAGCGCATGGCGATGATCGCGTTCGCGCCCTTCCCCTCGGCCTCCTCGATCATCCGCTGCATCACGTCGCGTCGGCTGTCGATCAGCGACTTCGTCATCCCCTTCAGCTCGCCGCCGACGATCGACTTCAGCTGCGCGCCGATCTGCGAGCCGATGTGGCGCGAACGGACGGTCAGACCCATCACCTCGCCGTAGACCTCGTCCACCTCGTAGCCGGGGACGTCGTTCATCGTCGTGACAATCATCGCCGTGCCTCCTCGTTGAGGACATCCCACGCCCTGCGGACGTCGGCCTCCATCGTACGGGCGTTGCCGATCGCGAGCCGAAGCACGTACCGGCCGTCGAGCTTCGTGTGCGAGAGGAAGATCTCGCCCGTCCGGTTGACGCGCTCGACGAGCGCTTCGTTCTCGGAGTCGGAGCCGTTGCGGCGGAAGACGACGAGGCTGAAGCGCTGCGGCGCGACGAGCTCCCAGCCGGGGTCGGCGTCGACCCAGCCGGCGAAGAGCTCCGCCAGCCGCACGTGCTCGCGAAGGAGCGCGCGCAGGCCGTCTGCGCCGTAGCAGCGCAGCACCGCCCAGAGCTTGAGCGAGCGGAAGCGGCGACCGAGCGCCGGCCCGTACTCGGAGAGCGAGTACGCGTCGTCGGCGGTGCGCAGGTACTCCGGGACGAGCGTGAACGCCTCGCGGAACTCGTCGGGCCGCGACGTCCAGAGGAGCGAGCAGTCCATCGGCACGAAGAGCCACTTGTGCGGATTGATCACGAGCGAGTCGGCGAGCTCGACGCCGTCCTGCGACCCCCGCTCCTCGGGGCAGATCCACGACGTTCCCGCGTATGCGGCGTCGACGTGGAGCCACGCGCCGGCCGCATGCGCCTGCTCCGCCAGCTCGCGCACGGGGTCGATCGACGCGAACGAGGTCGTGCCGACCGTGGCGACGACAGCCGCGACGTCGTCGAGCGCGAGACCGTCCGTCCGCATCGCCAGGCTCGCGTCGGCCGGCACCTTGCGCAGCTCCATCCCGAGCATCCGCGCGTCCTTCTCGATCGACGAGTGGGCGTGCTCGGAGGCGACGACGACGTTGCGGCCGGTGGTGTGCCGTGCGGCGATCAGCGCCGCGAGCGTCGACGTCGACGCCGTGTCCTCGATGTGGCCGTGCCAGCCGTCGGGAAGCCCGAGCAGCTGCCGCACCCAGTCGACGACGCGCAGCTCGAGCTCGGTCGACGCGGGCGAGGCGCGCCAGAGGATCGCCACCTGGTTCAGCGTCGCTGCGAGCAGCTCGGCGAGGATCCCCGGCTCGGAGGCGGTCGTCGCGAACCAGGCGAAGAAGCGTGGGTGCTGCCAGTTCGTCAGCGCCGGCACGATCAGCTCGTCGAGGTCGCGCAGGATGGCGGCGAACGGCTCGGGCTGCTCGGGCGGGGCCGCCGGGAGCCGGGCGCTCAGCTCGCCCGGCTGCACCTGTGCGAGGACGGGCAGCTCGGCGACCCGCTCGAGGTAGCTCGCCGCCCACTCGAGCGCCGCCTCGCCGTCACGCCGGAAATCGAAGTCGCTCACGGCCGCTGCTTCCGCAGCTTGTCGAGCTGCCGCCACGTCCGCGTGTTCGCGACGTCGTCGGCGGTCAGCCAGCCGCGCCGCGCCTGCCCGACCGCGAGCTCGACGTAGCCTTGCGCGCGGATCCGGTGCGCGTCCGAGGTGACGACGAGCTTCAGCCCCGCCTCCTTCGCGGCTCGCGCATGGACGTCGCGGAGGTCGAGCCGGTCGGGCTGGCCGTTGATCTCGAGCAGCGTTCCCGTCTCGAGCGCGCCCGCGATCACGCGCTCGACGTCGACCTCGCGGGCCGGCCGCTTGCCGATCCGCCGGCCGGTGAGATGGCCGATGCAGTCGACGTACGGGTTCTGCATCGCCTCGAGCACGCGCTCGGTCGGTCGACTGTCCGGCGCCTGGTGGACGGAGGCGACCACCCAGTCGAGCCGCGCCAGCTCCTCCTCCGGCACGTCGACCTCGCCGTTCGACCGGATGTTCGCCTCGACGCCCGCAAGGATCGTCAGCTTCGGAAAGCGCGCGCGCAGCCCCTCGATCTCCTCGAGCTGCGCGGCGAGCCGGCCGTCGCGGAGGTAGTGCGAGTGGTCGGTGATCGCGTAGTACGAGTATCCGCGCGCGACGGCCGCCTCGACCATCTCCGCGAGCGTCGACTTGCCGTCCGCCGACCAGTGCGTGTGCGTGTGCAGGTCGCCGCGGACGTCGCGGAGCTCGACGAGGGCGGGCAGGTCGCCGCGGCGCGCGGCCTCCAGCTCGCCCGCGTTCTCCCGCAGCTCCGGCGCGATCGGCTGGTAGCCGAGGAACGCGTAGACGGCGTCCTCGTCGCCCGAGCGGAAGACGTCGCCCGTCTCGACCGTCGTGACGCCGTACTCCGAGATCGAGAGCCCGCGCCGCACCGCCTCCTCGCGCATCGCGACGTTGTGCTCCTTCGAGCCGGTGAAGTGCTGCAGGAGGTTGCCGTACGACTCGGGCGGGACGACCCGCAGGTCGAAGCGGAGGCCGTCGCGCGAGATGACGGTCGCCTTCGTGTCGCCGTGCGCCGCCACGTCGACGACCCAGTCGAGAGCGACGAAGGCCCCGGTCAGCTCGGCCGGGTCGGTCGCGGTGGCGATGATGTCGAGGTCGCGGAAGCTCTCCTTGCGGCGGCGCACCGAGCCCGCCTCCGAGACGGCGACCGCAGCCGGATGCTCGCGCAGCGCCGAGACGACCGCCTGCACCGCCGGCAGCCCGTCACCGAGCAGACGGCGGCCGGTGTCCGGGCTCTCCGCCTGGTAGGCGAGCGCCTTGAGGATCTTCTCCTCGCTTTTCGCGCCGAGCCCGGCGAGCACGCGCAGCCGCTCGCCCTGCGCCGCCGCCTTCAGCTCGTCGAGCGTCGTCACGCCGAGCTCGCGCCAGATCCGCGCCGCCGTCTTCGGGCCGAGCCCGGGCAGCTTCATGAACTGGACGACCTCGCCGGGAACGCCCGCCTTCTTGCGCGTCAGCGCCTCGATCTCGCCGCGGTCGACGATCTGGACGATCTTCTCCTCGATCGTCTTGCCGATCCCCTGGAGCTCCTTCGCCTTGCCGTCGAGCGCGAGCTGCGCGACCGAGCCGGCGGTCTCGCGCATGCGACTCGCGGCGCGCCGGTACGCGATCACGCGAAACGAGTCGGCCCCCTCGAGCTCGAGCAGGTCGGCGAGCAGGTCGAACTGGTCGGCGACCTCGGCGTTGCGCGGGAGGACGGCCATGGGGCGATCATATTCCCGGCCGACTGGGTAGCCTGGGAGCGCGTGCCCGGCGCGATCGTCTGTCTTCCCACGTACAACGAGCGCGAGAATCTCGAGCGGATGGTGCGCTCGCTCGTGGCGCTCGGCGTGCGCGTACTCGTCGTCGACGACGCCTCCCCGGACGGCACGGGCAAGATCGCCGACGGGCTCGCCGCGGAGCTCGAGTCGGTCTCCGTCCTGCACAGGCCGCGCAAGGAGGGGCTCGGGCCCGCGTACGTCGCCGGCTTCCGGAGGGCCCTCGCCGACGGCGCCGACTTCGTCCTCGAGATGGACTGCGACTTCTCCCACGATCCGGAGGACGTCCCGCGTCTGATCGCCGCCTGCGAGGCGGGCGCCGGCCTCGCGATCGGCTCGCGGTACATCGACGGCGGCGGCACCGTCGACTGGGGCGTGACGCGGCGCCTCGTCTCCACGGGCGGCTCCTTCTACGCGCGAACCGTCCTCGGCGTCGGCGTCCGCGACCTGACCGGCGGTTTCAAGTGCTACCGCCGCGAGGCGCTCGAGCGGCTCGACCTCGACGCGCTGATGGCGCGCGGCTACATGTTCCAGATCGAGACGACCTACCGCGTCATCCGCGCGGGCTTCGAGGTGGTCGAGGTGCCGATCGTCTTCACCGACCGGGTCGCCGGCGTCTCGAAGATGCACGGCGGGATCGTCCTCGAGGCGATCGCCGGCGTCCCGGCGCTGCGCCTCGCGGCACTCACGGGCCGGCTCTGACGGGCTAGGCTGCCGGGATGCGGGAGCTCGACGCGGCGACGTGGGAGAACGAGGTGTTGGGCGCCGACGGCCCGGTGCTCGTCGACTTCTGGGCGCCGTGGTGCCGGCCGTGCAAGGCGATCCGGCCGATCCTCGAGGAGCTCGACGCGGAGTCGGGCGACCGGGTCGCGTTCTTCGGGCTCGACATCGACGCGTACCCCGAGATCGCGGCGCGCTACGAGGTGCTCTCGATCCCGACGGTGATCGCGTTCGAGGGCGGCGAGCCGCGCGAGACCGTGGTCGGCGCGCGCCCGCGGGGACATTTCGAGCAGGCGTTCGCCGCCTGGCTCGCCAAACCCTCCTAGCCGGGCTCGCTCAGCTGCGCCGCAGCCCGAGCCGGCGCGAGAGCTCGGCGACGTTCAGGTCGTAGCCCCAGCCGAAGGCCTTCGGCGTGAAGACGCGGCGGTCCTCGGTGTTCCACCAGCGCGACTTCACGCGGGCGGCCGTCGGGCGACGCCAGTCGTAGGGGACCCCGAGGAACGTGCCGGTTCGCTTCTCTGCCATGCCCGTGAGGCTACCGTCTCTGGATGCTGCGACTGCCCCCGGCGCTGGCGGCGCGCGCGACGCCGCGGATCCTCGAGCTGCTGGGCGATCCTCCCGGACGCGTGCTGGAGCTGGGCTTCGCGGGCATCCACGCGACGCCGCTCGAGCTCGCTGGCTGGGAGGTGGTCGTCGTCGAGCCGGATCCGGCGGTCGCCGCACGGGCCCGGCAGCGCTCCGGAGAACGTCGTGGCCGCGGCCGGCGGGCGCTTCGACGCGGTCGTCGCGCCGGACGACGCCGACCTGGCCGGGATCGATGCTGCTCGCGTCGTCCTCGTGCACGGGGACGGCAGCGCTTCAATAGCGGGGTGACCGCGACCGCGCTCTGGGACGACCTGCTCGCCGGCGAAGAGCTCGCATATCTCGCGCGCGAGCCCGCCCGCGAGCCGCGGACGGCGCCGATCCCCGGCTCGCTCGACCCGAAGCTCCGCGACGCGCTCGCGCGGCTCGGCGTCGGCGAGCTGTACGCCCACCAGGCCGCGTCGCTCGCCGCGGCGGCCGCCGGGCGGAACGTGATCGTGACGACGGGCACCGCCTCGGGAAAGACACTGGCGTTCAACCTGCCGGTGCTCGACGCGCTCGCCGCCGACCCGCGCCGGCGCGCGCTCTACCTCTACCCGACGAAGGCGCTCGCCCAGGATCAGGCGCGCACGCTGGCCGCGCTCGCGGTGCCGGGCGTTCGGGCGGCGATCTACGACGGCGACACACCGACCGAGCGGCGGCGGCAGATCCGCGGCTGGGCGAACCTGATCCTCACCAACCCGGACATGCTCCACATCGGCGTCCTGCCGCGGCATGACCTCTGGGGAGACGTCCTCCACAACCTCGCGTACGTCGTCGTCGACGAGGCGCACGTCTACCGCGGCGTCTTCGGCTCGCACGTGGCGAACGTCCTCCGCCGCCTGCGCCGACTCGCCCGGATCTACGGCGCCGAGCCGCAGTTCCTGCTCGCCTCCGCGACGATCGCGAATCCCGCCGAGCTGGCGCGGTCGCTGACGGGGCTCGACGCGGAGGTCGTCGGCGACGACGCGGCCCCGCGCGCCGAGCGGACGATCGCGCTCTGGAACCCGCCGCTCCTCGACGCCGAGCTCGGACAGCGGGCGAGCGCGCTCGGCGAGGCGTCGCGGCTGCTCGCCGGTCTCGCCGGTCGCGGCCTGCGCACGATCTGCTTCGCGAAGAGCCGCAAGTCGGCGGAGCTGATCCACCGCTTCGCGAGCGACCGGCTCGACGCAGCCACGGCCGCGCGGCTCGCCCCCTACCGCGCCGGCTATACGCCGCAGCAGCGCCGCGAGATCGAGCGGCGTCTCGTCGAGGGCGACCTGCTCGGCGTCACCTCCACCGACGCGCTCGAGCTCGGGATCGACATCGGCGACCTCGACTGCGCGATCTCGACGGGCTTCCCCGGCACGGTGTCGAGCCTGCGTCAGCAGTGGGGCCGCGCCGGCCGGCGAGCGCACGGGCTCGCGATCCTCGTCGCCTCGGAGGACGCGCTCGACCAGTACTTCATGCGCGAGCCCGAGACGCTGCTCGGCCGGCGTGTCGAGGCGGCGATCCTCGACCACGCCAACCCGCGGGTACTCGACGGCCACGTCGCCGCGGCCGCGTTCGAGGCGCCCGTGGACGAGACCGACGTCGAGCTCGGCCCGGAGGCGCTCGAGCGGGCGCCGCTCGTTCCCGAGCTCCGCTCGACGCCGCGCGGCTGGGTCTGGGCCGGCAAGGACTCGCCCGCCGCGCGCACGCCGCTGCGCTCGACCTCGCCCGACGCGTTCGTCGTGGTCGACGCGTCGACCGGCGCGCTGCTCGGGCTCGCCGAGCGCGAGCGCGCGTACTCGACCGTCCACGAGGGCGCGGTCTACCTCCACCTCGGCCAGCAGTACCTCGTCCGCGAGCTCGACCTGCAGGCGCGGCGGGCGATCGTCGAGCCGTTCGGCGGCGACTGGTACACACAGGTCCGCAAGGAGACGCAGACGGCGATCGAGGAGCCGCTGCGCGTCGAGCGGCGGCTCGGGCTGGAGCTTTCCTTCGGCCGTGTCTCGGTCACCGAGCAGGTCGTCGCCTACCAGCGCAAGGCGGTCGCCGACGGCTCGACGATCGCGACCGTCCCGCTCGCGCTGCCGCCGACGACCTTCGACACCGAGGCGGTCTGGTTCGTGCCGCGTCCGCACCAGCTGGAGGGACTCGAGGCGATGCCGCTCCTCCTCTCGGCGTTGCACGCGGCCGAGCACTCGCTGATCGCGCTGCTGCCGCTCTGGGCGATGTGCGACCGCTGGGACATCGGCGGCCTCTCGACGAACATCCACCCCGACACCGGCGGGCCGACCGTCTTCGTCTACGACGGCCACGCGGGCGGCGTCGGGATCGCCGAGCGCGGCTTCGACCAGTTCGAGGGCTGGGTCGCCGACACGGCGAAGCTGCTCACCGGCTGTCCGTGCGAGAACGGCTGCCCGTCGTGCGTCCAGAGCCCGAAGTGCGGCAACCTGAACGAGTTCCTCGACAAGGGCGGCGCGCTGACCCTGCTGCGGCGGATGCTGACGGGCTAGATGGTTGCTGCCACGGGATCGTCTGTTCCGGGGCGTGGGCTGGCATGTCTGGGGCGCCGCGGCGGGCGCTTGCCGCTGCTGGTGGCAGCGGCGAGCGATCGACGGGGCGAAGCGCGGACCCGACGGAGGCCGGCTCCGCCGGCCGCAGACGGGACCGCGCGGCCCGGGCGTGTCAGACCGCGCAGCCGGACACGCGCGATCGAGTGGCAGCAACCATCTAGGCGGAGCGCGCGAGGTCGTCCGGCCCGGCGGAGGGGCCTTTCACCTTCGTGCCGCCCTGCCCGTCCGGCGGCGGCGGCTCGACGCGGCCGTCGCGGACGACGAAGCGGTAGATGAGCGCCGCGAACGCCGTCGCGCCGCACGTCGCCGGGATGAAGAAGACGAGGTTCAGCAGGACGACGTGCGTCATGTGCGGAGTATGACAAGCGCCACGATGCCTCGCCGTATGCTCGCGGGGTGACCGTCGCAAACCTCGCGCGTGTCGTCGTGCGGCCGCCCGCTCCGGAGGACGTGCTCTCGTGGGAGCGGCTCGGGTGGCGGGAGGCGCCCGACCAGGCGTGGCTCACCCGGGAGCACGACGCCTTCCGGGAGCTGCTCGCCGGGGCGGGCGCGGAGGTGATCGAGGCGCGCGGCGAGCCGGGAAACCTCGACTCGATCTACGTCTACGACCCGGTGCTCGTCACGCCGCGCGGCGCGATCCTGCTGCGCCCCGGCAAGAAGGCCCGCCGCGGCGAGCCGGCCGCGCTCGAGCCCGACCTCACGGCGGCCGGCGTGCCGCTGCTCGCGCGCCTGGAGCCGCCCGCGCTCGCCGAGGGCGGCGACACGGTCTGGCTCGGCGACGAGACGCTGCTCGTCGGCCGCACCTACCGCACGAACGACGCCGGGATCGAGGTGCTGCGGGCGGCGCTCCCGGGCGTCGAGGTGCTCGCGTTCGATCTGCCGCACCTCGGCGGCCCCGACGAGGTGCTCCATCTCCGCTCGCTGCTCAGCCCGCTCGACGCCGACCTCGTCGTCGCGCACCGGCCGCTGCTGCCCGTGCGTCTCGTCGAGCTGCTCGAGACGCGCGGCATCGAGGTCGTCGGCGTTCCCGAGGACGAGCTCGAGACGATGGGCCCGAACGTCCTCGCCCTCGCGCCGCGCGTCGGTCTCGCGCTCGCCGGCAGCGAGCGAACACGGCGGCGCCTCGCGCGCGCGGGCGTCGAGGTCGTCGTCTACGAGGGGGAGGAGATCTCGCGCAAGGGCGACGGCGGGCCGACGTGCCTCACCCTTCCGCTCCCGGCCGCTCGCTGACCGGGCGCGGCGCGGTCCGCTCGAGCGCCTCCCAGCCGACGTCGCGTGCCCGCTCGGCCTCGTCGGCGGCCGCCCCGCCGCGCAGCCCGAACAGCCGCTTCGCATAGAGCAGGTATGCGGCGATCGCGACGTTGACGACGACCGCGACGACCTTGAACGGCGAGACCGTCTTCGACAGCTCGTAGATCTCGTACGGGAAGAAGGCGCACGTCGCGACGAGGGTCAGGTACTCCGCCCAGCGGCGCTGGTACCAGAGCCCGACCGCCTCGACCCCCTCGAGCACGGCATATGCGGCGGCGGCCGCCGCGACCGCGTAGAGCGTGGACGACTTGAGCGTGAAGACGTGCAGGAGCGTGTGGAGGATCCCGTGGGCGTGCTGCGTCGGGTCGCCCGAGGTTCCCTGGACGGCGTCGACGATCCGGTAGACGGCGTCGCGGACGCGCACCTCGTGCGCCGCGAAGAGGAAGACGGCGACCGCGAGCAGGGCGAGCACGACGAAGTGGATCGCGCGGTCGATCGCGATCACGCGCAGGACGATCCGGTCGCGGAGCGCCTTGCCGCGCAGCGGCAGCTCGATCTCCTGCCGCGCCGGCGGTGTCTCGTTCGCCGGGCTCACGGGGAGCGGCAGTGGCACCCAGCTGTCGCAGCGCAGGCAGCGATACCAGCGGAGGCCGTCGCGCTCGCGGGCGAAGATCTCGTCCTCGGCGCGCAGCGTCTGCGCGTCCATGCCGACGAGCTCGTGTCCGGCCACGCCGCACGCGAGCAGCTCCCAGTGGAAGCGCGGCCGGAAGCGGCGCGGCCGGACGGTTCCCGGCGGGCGGTGATGAGCCTCGCTCACGCGATCCCGGCGAGCGCCAGCTCGACCGCCTCCGCCGGAGTCGCCGCACGCAGCGTGCCGTCCACGTCCCAGCCGGGCTCGAGCACGACGACGCGGCGGCCGAGCGTCAGCGCGAAGCCGATCTCCGCGAGCGTCCCGTAGCGGCCGCCGACGGCGATCACCGCGTCGCCCGACGCGACGACGGCGAGATTTCGCGCGTGCCCGATCCCCGTGACGACCACATGGTCGACCCACTCGTTCGCGCCCGCACGCGTCTCGGCCGGGAGAATCCCGATCGTCGTCCCGCCGGCGCTCTTCGCGCCGCGGCAGGCGGCAGCCATCACCTCGCCGCGGCCACCGGTGACGACGGTCGCGCCGCGCCCGGCGAGCAGGCGACCGACCTCCACGGCGCCCGGCTCGTGCTCGACACCGCTACCGATGACGGAGATCTGGACGTAGCCCATCGGGCGGATGCTAGAACGGACCGATGACCGGGCGTGAGGCGCGTGGCGGCGTGCTCGTCCTCGGCGGCGGCTTCGCCGGGGCGTACGTCGCGCGGCTGCTCGGCAAGCGCGGCGCGACGATCGTCAGCCCGGAGAACTTCATGCTCTACACGCCGCTCTTGCCCGAGGCGGCGTCGGGAACGCTCGAGCCGCGCCACTGCGTCGTGCCGCTGCGCGTCATGTGCCCGCAGGCAGAGCTGCTGCTCGGCGGGGCGACCGCGCTCGACCTCGACGCGCGCACCGCCGAGATCGAGACGGACGAAGGCCGCCAGACGGTCGCGTGGCGGGAGCTCGTGATCGCGGTCGGCGCGGTTCCGCGCAGCCTGCCGGTACCGGGGCTCGCCGAGCACGGCCTCTCCTTCAAGACGCTCGCCGACGGCATCCACCTCCGCAACCACGTCCTCCACCAGCTCGAGGCGGCGGACGCGGCGCTCGACGAGGAGGAGCGCCGGCGGCGGCTGGGCTTCGTCTTCGTCGGCGCCGGCTACGCGGGCGTCGAGGCGCTCGCCGAGCTGTCCGACCTCGTCGAGGACGCGATGCGCTTCTATCCGCGGCTGCGCTCGACGCCCCGGCGCTGGGTGCTCGTCGACGCGGCGCCTCGGATCCTTCCCGAGATCCCGCACCGGCTCGGCGACTATGCGGCGAAGGAGCTGACGGCGCGCGGCGTCGAGCTCCACGTCGGCACCACCGTCGAGGCGATCACGGCCGAGGAGGTGTCGCTCGGCGACGGGACGTGCGTGCCGACCCGAACGCTCGTCTGGACCGCAGGCGTGGCGCCGAACCCGCTGCTGCGCGAGTGGGCCCTTCCACTCGACGATCGCGGCCGCGTCGAGGTCGACGAGCTGCTGCGGGTGCGCGGCCACGAGCACGTCTGGTCGCTCGGAGACTGCGCCCACGTCCCGAACACGCGCAGCGAGCGTCCCGACCCGCCGACGTGCCAGCACGCGCTCCGGCAGGCGCGCCGGCTCGCGAAGAACCTCCAGGGCGACGTGCGCCCGTACGGCTACCGGATGCTCGGCCAGGTTGCGACGCTCGGCCGCAACAAGGGGATCGCCGACGTGCTCGGCCTGCGCCTCCGTGGCTTCCCGGGCTGGTGGGTGACGCGCACGTACCACCTCTACCAGCTGCCGCTCGCGTCCCGGAAGCTGCGCGTCGTCGTCGACTGGACGGTGTCGCTCTTCTTCCGCCGCGACGTCGTCGAGCTCGGCCAGCTCGGCCACCCGCAGAAGCTCGGCTGACCCCTCGACGTCTCGCCGCTCTACGGGCTCCCGCTCCGTACCTCCCGTCTCGAGCTGCACCTGCCGCCGCACGACGAGCTGGTGGCGCCGCGCAGGCCCCGAGGACCGCTCTCGGGCCTCTGACGTCGCGGCCCGACCCGGCCGCAGCGGCCGGCTCAGCGCACGGCGCGCAAGGCCGGGCCGAGGCGCTGCCGGCTCGTCAGCACCTCCGCGAACAGGTCGCCGTCGCGGCGGATGCGCTCGAGGACGACGGCCATCGTGAACGCGGCCGGGTCGAGCGACTCCGTCACCTCGCTCCAGCGCAGCGGCGTCGACACCGGCGCGCCTGCCTTCGGCCGCACCGAGTAGACCGACGCGATCGTCTTGCCGGCGCCGTTCTGGTTCGCGTCGATCAGCACGCCCTGCCGCTTCGCCTTCGACCACTCCGTCGTCACGAGGCCGTGGTGCGTCCGGGCGAGCGCGCCCGCGACGATCTCCGCGAACTCACGCGTCTCGGCGTAGCTGTGCCGCCGCTCGACCGGCACGACGACGTGCATCCCGTCCGCGCCGCTCGTCTTCGCGAAGCAGACGAGCCCGAGCGCGTCCAGCGCCTGCTTGACGAGCAGCGCCACCTGCACCGTCTCGCGGAAGCCGACGTCGGGACCCGGATCGAGATCGAAGAGAACGAAGTCCGGACGATCGGGCCGGTCGACGCGTGAGTACCACGCGTTCATGTCGATGCAGCCCATGTTCGCCATCCAGACGAGCGCGTCCGGCTCGTTCACGAGCGGCGCCGAGATCGTCCGCCGCTGCCGCGACGCCTCTCGCGTCGAGACGTCGACCTGGAAGCGCGGGATCCAGTCCGGCATGTGCGACGGCGCGTCCTTCTGGAAGAAGGCCTTCCCGAACGCCCCGTCGGGGTAGCGGCGCATCGTGAACGGCCGGTTGCGCAGATGCGGCACGAGCACGCCGGCGACCGTGCGGTAGTAGTCGACGAGGTCGCCCTTCGTGACCCCGCCGCTCGGGTCGTCCTCCGGCCAGAAGAGCTTGTCGAGGTTGGACAGCTTCACGCGCCCGGACTCCACACGCCCTGACCGGAGCGCGCGCTCGGGCCGCACCTCCCGCGCCGGCTTGTCGTCGCGGAGCCCGAGATAGGTCGGCGAGCGAAGGTGCCCGTCGTGCGTCCACTCCGCGAACTCGACCTCGCAGACGAGCGCCGGCTCGACCCAGACGACGTCGTCCCTTCGAACGCGGGGCATCGCCGGCACGGACGCGAACGGCGCACGCTCGCGCTGCAAGCCCGTGAGGCGCGCGTGCAGCTCGTCGAGGTCGCGGTCGGTGAAGCCGGTGCCGCAGTTCCCGACCCACTGCAGCTCGCCGTCGCGATAGGCGCCGAGCACGAGCGCCCCGAAGCGCCCCGCGCGGCGGCCCTGGCCCTTCGTCCAGCCGCAGATCACGAACTCCTGACGGCCGTGCGTCTTCACCTTCAGCCAGTCGCGGCTGCGCTTCCCCTCCTGGTAGCGCGACGACACGCGCTTCGCCATCACGCCTTCGAGCCGCTGCGCCTCCGCCGCCTCGAGCAGCGCCTCCCCGTCGTCGAACGCGCCGGAAAGCTGGACGACACCGCCCGGAGCGACGAGCTCCGCCAGCCGCTGCCGCCGCTCGCCGAGCGGCAGCGCGACGAGCGGCTCGCCGTCGGCCTCGAGCAGGTCGAACAGCTCGTAGACGAGCGGAGCGCCGCCGCGCTGCATCGCCGAGAAGCTCGGGCGGCCGTGCTCGTCGAGCGCGCAGACCTCGCCGTCGACGACGCAGTCGGGCGTGCGCACGGCCTTCGCGAGCTCCTTCGCGACCGCTGCGAACCGGTCGGTGAGGTCGTTGCCGTTGCGCGACCGGAGCGTCGCCTCGCCGCCGCGAACGTAGCCGAGCGCGCGGTAGCCGTCCCACTTCGGCTCGAACGTCCACCCCTCTCCCGCCGGCAAGCGCTCGGCGAGGGTCGCGAGCATCGGTGCGTAGCTCCGGTCGCCGGGCGGCGCCGCGCCGCCGTCGCGCTTGCGGAGGATCAGCCAGTTCCTCTCCTCGCCGCCGAGCTTCGCCGGAACGAGCGTCCACGTCCCACGCAGCCGCTCGCCGCTGAGCCGGACGGTCAGGCCTCCGTCGGGCTTGGCCTCCACGAGCTCGTACGTGCCGCGATCCCAGATCTCGACCGTGCCGGCGCCGTAGTTCCCCTGCGGGATCTCACCCTCGAAACTCGCATAGTCGAGCGGGTGGTCCTCGACGTGGACGGCGAGATGCTGCGTGCCCGGCTCGAGCGGCACACCCTTGGGGACGGCCCAGGACGCCAGCACGCCGTCCCGCTCGAGCCGGAAGTCGTAGTGGAGCGAGCGCGCCGCGTGCCGCTGGACGACGAAGAGCGGCTGCCCGCGCGACCCGCTGCCACCGAACGGCTCGGGCGTGCGTGCCCGGTCGCGCTTTCCCCTGTAGGCGCCGAGCTGCTCGGCCATCGCGTGCAGCATGCCTGCCGACGGCGAGACGAGCCCGGCGTTTCCTCGTCACAAGCCGTACTCCTACTGTTCACACGTGGTACCACCACCCGGGGATAAGCCTGTGGACGGTGTGGACAGCTCGCGCCGGGCACGTGCTAAAAGCTGTGGAAATCTGCTGAAAGCTTCAGGCGAAGACGCCGAGCGAACGGAAGCGGGCGCGCCGCCGGCGGCGCAACTCGTCGCCGGGCGTGCCGTCGAGCTCGTCCAGCGACCCGCGTAGCGCCTCCCCGAGCAGCCTCGCGGCAACGTCGTGGTCGGTCTGGGCGCCGCCCTTCGGCTCGGGCACGATCGCGTCGATCACCCCGAGCTCGAGGCAGTGCGCCGCGTCCGGCTTGAACGCCGCGGCCGCCTTCTTGGCCTGGCCCGCGTCACGCCAGAGGATGAGCGCGCACCCCTCGGGCGAGATCACCGAGTAGATCGCGTTCTCCTGCATCAGCACCCGGTCGCCGAGCGCGATCGCGATCGCCCCGCCCGAGCCGCCCTCGCCGATCACGCACGTCACGATCGGAACCGTCAGCCGAAGCATTGCCGCCTGCGAGGCGGCGATCGCGCCCCCCTGTCCGTGCTGCTCGGCGGCGACGCCGGGGTACGCGCCGGGTGTGTCGACGAGCGTGACGATCGGGAAGCGGTGGCGGTCGGCGATCTCCATCACGCGCATCGCCTTCTTGTAGCCCTCGGGATTCGGCATCCCGAACTGCCGGGCCGCGCGCTCGTGGATGTCGCGCCCCTTCTGCTGGCCGACGAGCGCGACGGTCCGGCCGTCGAGCTTGCCGAGCCCGGCGACCATCGCGCCGTCGTCGGCCAGACCCCGGTCGCCGTGCAGCTCGAACCAGTCGTCGAGCAGCCGGGAGACGTAGTCGAGCGTGTACGGGCGGTCGTCGTGACGGGCCAGCTCGACCTTCCGCCAGACGTCCTCGTCGGTGACCTCCTCGCCGATCCGGTCGATCTGGCGCTGCAGGCGCTCCAGCTCGCCGGAGAGCTTTGCGCCGCCGAGCAGCGGCAACTTCCTCAGGCGGCCGAGCCGCTCGCGCAGCCGCAGCTCGTGCTCATTCGGGGGCATCGAACAACCTCAGGAGCCGGGAGACGGTCGAGCGCAGCTCCGGCCGCGGCACGATCGCGTCGATCTGGCCGAAGCGGCGGTTCTGCTCGGCGCTGCCGAAGTCGTCCGGGAGCTTCTCGCGGGTGATGTTCTGCACGACGCGAGGCCCGGCGAACGACATCAGCGCGCCGGGCTCCGCGAGCAGCACGTCGCCGAGCGTCGCGAAGCTGGCGAGCACACCGCCGGTCGTCGGGTGCGCCATGACGGAGATCATCGCCTGGCCCGACTCGCGCAGATCCTCGATCGCCGCGATCGTCTTCGGGAGCTGCATCAGCGCGAGGATCCCCTCCTGCATGCGCGCGCCGCCGGAGCTCGTGACCGAGACGAGCGGCACGCCGGCCGCCGCCGCCGAGTCGCAGGCACGCGAGAACTTCTCGCCGACGACGCTCCCCATCGATCCGCCCATGAACTTGAAGTCCATGACCGCGAGCTCACACTGGCGGCGCTCGATCGACGCGCGGCCGATCACCATCGCGTCCGCGAGTCCCGTCGACATCTCCGCCTCGGCGAGCCGCTCGGTGTACGGGCGCAGGTCGAAGAAGCCGAGCGGATCCTCCGAATGGAGCTCGGCGGCCTCCTCGCTGAACGACTCCGGGTCGGCGAGCGAGTCGATCCGGGCGCGGGCGCGCATCGGAAAGTGGTGCCCGCAGTGCGCGCAGACCCACATCGACCGCTCGAGCTCGTCGTCCCGGTAGTGCGACTGACAGCTCGGGCAGGTGTTGGGATGCTTCGGCGGCGGCGCCGGCTTGTCGTTGGTCTCGATCGAGACGTCGATCTTGGACATGGGCCAACAGCTTAGACCCGTGCTCTGCGGCGAGAGTTGCGCTCGGCGAAACGGGTTCTAGAAGCCGAGCGCCGTCGTCAGCCGCTCGAGCTTCTCGACGTTCGCCGGGTCCGGCGCGAGCCCGGTGAGGCCGGCGCCGACGACCGCGCCGCGCTCGCGGATGCCGATCAGGAGGCGCTCGACGTCGGCAAGCGAGGGACCTGCCGGCTCAGGCATCCAGACCGCCATCGCGGCCGGATCGAAAACGTCGGCGTCGAGCGCGACGTAGACCTTGTCGACGCGCGCGAGCACCGCCTCGGGGTGGGCGTGGATGCCGGACTCGGCGATGAACTCGACCTCGGGCGGATCGAGGTTGCGGGCGCCCCAGAGCGCGACGTCCGCGGCGTCCACGGCGCCTCCGTCGATGATCATCCGCAGCGGCATCCCCCACTCGTTGCCGGACGGCGAGCTCTCGGGCGTGTTGAGATCGCCGTGCGCGTCGAGCCAGATCACGCCGAGGCGACCGTGTCTCGCGGCGAGGCCCTCGACGGCGCCGATGTGCGAGCAGCAGCAGCCGCCGAGAACGAGGGAGCGAGCGGGCAGGTCGGAGGCGACCGCGAGCGTCTGTCCGGCCAGCGTCTCCTCCTCGACGACGGCGACCTCGGGATAGTCGAGCGGCAGCGCCGCCGACTCGATCATCGGCTCGCCGCCGTCGCCCCAGGCGTTCGGAACGCGGATCAGTCCCGCCGCGAAGGTGCGGCCGCAGGCGTGGCACTCGTAGCCGTCGTCGATCGCCACGGCGGTGTAGCCGTGGCAGGTCGGACACTTTGCGCGCAGAAGGCTCATGACTGCATCTTCTCGTACACGAGCATGCACGACTCGATCTCCATCCCGACGCGCTCGTAGAGGTAGGTGGCCCCGGTCGGACTCGTCGCGTCGACGCCGAGCGAGACGCGCCGCTCGCCGCGGCGGTGAAACTCGGAGAACGTGTGCAGCAGGAGCGCCCTGGCGAGGCCGCGGCCGCGCCACGGGCGGCGAACACCGATCGCGCCGACGAGGCCGCCGCCGTTCCGCCCGGCCTCGTTGCGGCTGACCGCGGCGAGCGCATCGCCGTCGCGGACGGCGAGCCACAGGGGACCCTGCGCGTCGGCGTGCTGGCCGCGCCGCAGCTCCAGCCACTCCTCGTACGGCATCGAGTGCCATTCCCAGTGGTCCTGGAAGGCCTCGTCGATCGCCTCGTAGAACGCGCGGCATTCGTCTTCCCCCACCGCGTCGAGGACGAGGCCCGGCGGAAGATCCGGCACGACCGGCGGCTCCGACAGCTCGATCGACATCTCGTAGAAGCGACGCACGACGCTGTAGCCGCGCCGCGCGAAGAGCTCCGCCGCGGCGGTATCGACCTCGAACGCGAACGCCTGCAGCTTCGTCGCCCCGCGCTCGCGGGCTCGCGCCTCCGACAGGTCGAGGAGCGCGTCGCCGTAGCCGCGCCCCTTCCAGCCCTGAGCGACGACACCGGTGATGGTCGCATCGGTGCCCGAGAGCGAGAGCCAGCCGCCGCCGACGATCCGGCCTTCCTCTTCGAGCGCCCACGAGTCGCGCCCGAGGTCGATCCGCGCCAGCCACGTGCGGACGTCGACGACACCGACCCGCCGCTCGTCCCAGCCGTGCAGCGCCGCCTCGTCGGCCCCTGCGATCGCCGCGATCGCCGCGAGGTCGCCCGGGTCGATCGGCCGGACGTTCACACGAGCGCCTTCTCGAAGACGATCTGCTCGAGCTCGACGTGCATGCCGGCCTGTTCGTAGAGCCGCGTGGCGCCCGTCGGACTGTCGGCGTCGACGCCGAGCGACGCGCGCGGAAGCCCGCGCCGGTGGAACTCGCCGAAGCTTTGCAGGAGCAGCGCCTTGCCGAGACCGCGGCCGCGCCAGGCGCGCCGGACGCCGAGCGCGCCGACCCAGCCGCCGCCGTTCCGCAGCGGGTCGTTGCGCACGACCGCGGCGAGCTCGTCGCCGTCACGGACGACGAACCAGAGGTCGGGCTCGAAGTCGGGCGCCTCCTGCTTCTCGGCCCACCACTCCTCGAACGGGCGCGGGGAATGCTCCCAGTGGTCGCGGAACGCCTCCTCGAGCGCGTCGTGGAAGACACGCGCGTCTGCGACGTCGAACCGCTCGATTCGCATCCCCTCCGGCACGACGGGCTCGGCCGGCGGGCCGTCGAACTCGATCGTCATCTCCCAGAAGCGGCGCACTTCGCGATAGCCGCGCCCGGCGAAGAGCGCCGGTGCGCGGACATCGGCGGCCAGGGCGATCTGATGGATCTTCTCGACCCCGGCCTCGGCGAGCAGGGCCTCCCCGCGCTCGACGAGCCGCGCGCCGAGCCCCGCCCCCTGCGCCTCGAGGAGGACGATGCCGATCGCGACCCCGATCGTCCCGTACGGCTCGACCCAGGCGAGCGCGAGAATCCGGCCGGCGTCCTCGATCACGACGCTGTGGCGCGCGAGGTCGACGCGGCTCACCCAGGCGCGGAAGTCCTCGACGCCGATGCGCGACGGTCGCCCGAGCAGCTGCTCCTCGTCGCGCGCGAGCAGCGCGGCGAGCGTCGCGAAGTCAGCCTCGCCGAACGGCCTCTCGGTCACGGCACGAGCGAGTCGAGCGCGTCTGCGAGCCCGTCGAGCGAGTGCAGCTCGACGTCGGGCTGGGGCTCGGGCCGCTCGCCCAGACGGTTGATCCAGACGGTGCGCATGCCCGCCGCCGTCGCAGGCGCGATGTCGTGGAAGAGGCTGGCCGCGACGTGGACGTGCCGCAACGGGTCGGCGCCCGTCCGCTCGAAGAACGCGTCCCAGTGGGTGGGAGCCGGCTTGTACGAGCCGATCTCGGAGGCGACGATCGCCAGCTCGAAGGGAACGCCGATGCTCGCGATCGAGGCCTCGATGAAGTCGCGATCGGTGTTGGAGAGGATGACGAGCTTCCAGCCGCGGCGGCACGCCTCCTCGAGCGAGGCCTTCACCTCGGGAAAGGCCTGCCACTGCGGCAGCGAGCGGGCGAGCGCGTCCGACTCCTCGTGCGGCAGCGCGAGGCCCTCGCGGCCGGCGAGCCGCGCCAGCGACATGTTGAGCACGTCGCGGTAGGAGGCGGTCGGCTGCTCGCGCTCGACCTCGGGCTCGACCTGGTGGTAGCCGTGAAGCAGCCGCGCCGCGTCGGCCGTGCCCCAGAGCCGCTCCAGCTCGCGCCCGATGCCGCCGTTCCAGTCGATCAGCGTGCCGTAGCAGTCGAAGGTCGCCCAACGAGTCTCGTCGCCCGTAGCCATGGCGCGAGCCTACACTTGCCTCCAGTGGCGGATACCGCGACGCATTACCGCTGGGACGAGCTGCCACGCGAGCAGCTCAGCCCGCTGATCGGGCGACGGCTCGTGAGCGGCGCGCGCCTGATGATCGCGCACGTCTACATCGCGAAGGGCGGGGTCGTCCCGCTCCATTCGCACGACAACGAGCAGCTCACCTACATCCTCGAGGGCTGCCTGCAGTTCTCCCTCGGCGAGGACGGCGGCCAGGTCGTGAACGTCGCGGCGGGCGAGGTGCTGCACATCCCGTCGAACCTGCCGCATCGCGCCGAGGCGCTCGAGGACACGCTCGACGTGGACATCTTCGCGCCGCCACGCCAGGACTGGCTCGACGGCACGGACGCGTACCTGCGCGAGCCGCAGACCTAGATGGTTGATGCCACGCGATCGCCTGTTCCGGGGCGTGGGCTGGTGCGTCTGGGGTGCCGCGACGGTCGCTTGCCGCTGCTGGTGGCAGCGGTGAGCGAGCGGCGGGGCGAAGCGCCGGCCCGGTGGAGGCCGACTCCGTCGGCCGCAGAAGGGGCGAAGCGGCCCAGAGGTGCCAGAGCGCGCAACCGGACGCGCGAGATCGTGGCATCAACCATCTAGAGGACCGGCCTGAACGCGAGCAGCTCGGCGCCATGCTCGCGGAGCCAGGCGCGCTGCTCGCGCCAGCCCGGGCGTCGCGTCTCGACGAGCCGCCAGAAACGCGGCGAGTGGTTCGGCTCGCGCAGGTGGCAGAGCTCGTGGACGACGACGTAGTCGAGCACCTCGTGCGGCGCGAGGGCGAGCCGCCAGTTGAACGAGAGCGTGCCGCGCGACGAGCAGGAACCCCAGCGCGTTCGCTGGTCGCGCACCTGGATGCGGGCGAACTCGACGCCGAGCGCGGGCGCTTCCTCCTCGGCGACCATCGCGACGAGCTCGCGGGCGGCCCGCCGCGTCTCCGACTCGGAGACCTCTCGTGCGGCGAGGCCGAGCCGCGGCACGTGCTTCGCGCGTTCGCGCGCGATCCAGCCGGCGTGGGCGGCGACGATCCGCTCCGCGTCGCGTGCCGACAGCCTGGCCGGGACGGTCAGCTCGACCGGGCCGCCCCACGGCACACGCAGCGTCCAGCGGCGCGCGCGGGCCGACCGGCGCACGACGATCTCGTCCATCGGCCGAGGCTAGTCGACGAACTTGCGGAAGACGACGCAGGCGTTGTGGCCGCCGAAGCCGAAGCTGTTCGACACCGCCACCCGCACGTCGGCGTCCCGTGCGGTGTTCGGGACGTAGTCGAGGTCGCACTCCGGATCGGGGACCTCGTAGTTGATCGTCGGCGGCAGCTTGCCGTCGCGCACCGCGAGCACGGTGAACGTCGCCTCGATCGCACCGGCCGCGCCGAGGCAGTGGCCGGTCGCGCCCTTCGTGCCGGAGACCGGCGTCTTGCGCGCGTTCTCCTCGCCGAGCGCGAGCTTCAGCATCTTCGTCTCGGACGCGTCGCCGATCGGCGTCGAGGTCGCGTGCGCGTTCACGTAGTCGATCTCGTCCTCGGCGACGCCCGCCGCCGCGAGCGCCATCTTGAACGCGTTCACCGGCCCGGTCGGATCGGGCTCGGTGATGTGCTTCGCATCCGAGGAGAGCCCGTAGCCGGCCACCTCCGCGTAGATCTTCGCCCCCCGCGCGCGCGCATGCTCGAGCTCCTCGAGGACGAGCACGGCGCCGGCCTCGCCCATGACGAAGCCGTCGCGCTCCCCGTCGAACGGCCGCGACCCGCGCTCCGGATCGTCGTTCCGCCGCGAGAGCGCCCGCATCGCGCCGAAGCCGGCGATGCCGACCTCGCAGACCGCCGCCTCGGTGCCGCCGCAGAGCATCACGTCGGCGCGGCCGAGCTTGATCGCGTCCATCCCGTCGCCGATCGCCATGTTCGACGCGGCACAGGCGGTGCACTCGGAGAGGAGCGGCCCCCGCGTGCCGAGCTCGATCGAGACCCAGCCGGCGCCGAGGTTCGGGATGATCGCCGGAATCGAGAACGGGTTGACACGGTCGGGGCCGCGCTCGTAGAGCGTCTGGTAGCACTCCTGGAAGGAGCGCAGACCGCCGATCCCGGTCGCGATCGCAGCGCCGATCCGGTCGGCCTCGGCCGCGATGTCGAGCTTCGAGTCGACCTCGGCCTGGCGCGCCGCAGCGAGGATCAGATGCGTGAACCGGTCCATCCGCCGCGCGGCCTTGCGGTCGATGTAGTCCGTCGGGTCGAGGCCCTTCACCTCGCAGGCGAAATGCACCGGGTAGTCGGAGTGGTCGAACTGCGTGATCGGCCCCGCGCCCGACTTGCCGGCGACGAGGTTCGCCCAGCTCGACTCCGCGTCGTTTCCGAGCGGGGTCACCGCGCCGAGGCCCGTGATGACGACGCGCCTGTTCGAGTAGCCGCTGAGTGACCCGGTGTCGCTGCTCACATTCCCAATCCGCCGTCGACGAGGATCACGTCGCCCGTGATGAACGAGGCCTCGTCGGAGCAGAGGAAGCGTACAGCGCCCGCAACGTCCTCCGGCTCGCCGAGCCGGCCGAGTGGAGTGTTCTGGAGCATCGCCGCCGTCGCCTCCTCGGGAAGGACGTCGGTCAGCTGCGTCTTGACATAGCCGGGCGCGACGACGTTCGCGCGCACGTTGCGGCTGCCGAGCTCGCGGGCGAGCGACTTCGTGAAGCCGATGATGCCGGCCTTCGAGGCGGCGTAGTTCGTCTGGCCCCAGTTGCCGTGAACGCCGACGATCGACGAGACGTTGACGATCGCCCCGGCCCGTTTTTTCATCATCGGCCGGCACACGGCGCGGCAGGTGTAGAAGACCGAGGAGAGGTTCGTCTCGATCACGGTGCGCCAGTCGTCGTCGGACATCCGGGCGAGCAGGCCGTCGCGGGTCAGGCCCGCGTTGTTGACGAGGATGTCGAGGTCGCCGGCCTCCTCGACGAGCCGCGCCGCGTCCTCGGGGCTCGAGACGTCCGCCTGGATCGCGATCCCGCCGATCTCCTGCGCGAGCGCCTGCGCGTCGTCGGCGCCGGAGCGGTAGCCGATCGCGACCGTGGCGCCGCCGCGCGCCAGCTCGACGGCGATCGCGCGGCCGATGCCCTTGGACGCACCCGTGACGAGGGCGCGCTTCCCGTCCAGCGAAGCGAAGGGCATTACGCGTCGGCGAGTAGCTCTGGGAGCCGGTCGAGCGCGGCGAGGTTGTTGATCGACACAGCCTTGGCGCTGCGGTCGATGCGCTTGACGAGACCGGAGAGCACGTTCCCGGGCCCGACCTCGACGAACGTGCGGACGCCTTCGCGCATCAGCTCCGTCGCCGCCTGCGTGAAGCGCACGGGCGCGGTCAGCTGGTCGACGAGCAGCGGCCCCATCCGCTGCGCCGACTCGACGCGCGCGGTCACCGTCGACATGAACGGCGCCACGGGCTCCATGAAGTTGACCTTCTCGATCGCCGGCCGCAGCCGGTCGGCGGCACGGGCGACGAGCGGCGAGTGGAACGCGCCCGAGACCTTGAGCTTGACCGCGCGCCGCGCACCGTGCTCGGTGGCCCGCTCGCAGCACTCGTCGACGGCGGGGTTCTCGCCGGAGACGACGATCTGGCCCGGGCAGTTGTAGTTCGCCGGCCAGACGCCGAGGATCTTCCGGCAGAGCATCTCGACCACCTCGTCGTCGAGGCCGAGGATCGCCGCCATCGAGCCGGGATGCATCGCCGCCGCCTCGGCCATCGCGATCCCGCGCTCACGCACGAGCGCGATCGCCTCGTCGGCGGTCATCGCCTGCGCGGCCGCGAGCGCCGCGAACTCGCCGACCGAGTGGCCGACGACGAAGTCCGGCTCGACGCCGCGGTCGCGGACGGCCGCGAGCACGGCGAGCGAGGTCGCGACGAGCGCCGGCTGCTGCACGGCGGTGTCGAACAGCTCCTCGGGTGTCCCGTGGAAGCAGAGCCGCTCCAGATCGAGCCCCGACGCCGCGCTTCCGTTCTCGAACACGGCGCGCGCGGCGGGCACCGCCGCAGCGATGTCCCGGCCCATGCCGGCCTCGAACGACCCCTGGCCGGGGAAGCAGAACGCGATCTTCGTCGCCGCAGCCATCACGCAGCCTCCTTCGTCCAGCGGATAAGAGCGCTCCCCCAGGTCAGTCCTGCGCCCATTCCCGTCATCAATACGAGCTTGCCGGGCCGAAGCCTGCCGTCCGCCTCCGCATCCGCAAGCGCGAGCGGGATCGAGCCGGACGAGGTGTTGCCGTAGCGGTCGACGTTGATCACGACCTTCTCCGACGGGAACCCGAGCTTGTTGGTTGCGTAATCGATGATGCGGACATTGGCCTGGTGCGGAACGTAGACGTCGACGTCGGCGACGGTGACGCCGCAGCGGTCGAGCACATCTTGTGCAGATTGGACGAGCACGCGCGTCGCGAACTTGAACACCTCGCGCCCGTTCATCTTCACATGCCGGGCGGGATCGTCGAAGATCCGCGACCCGCTGCCGGGGAGCCAGAGGCTCTCACCGCCCGCGCCGTCGGCGCCGAGCTCGAAGCCGAGGAAGCCGCGTTCCGCCGTCGCCTCGAGCACGACGGCGCCGGCGCCGTCGCCGAAGAGGACGAGCGTCGAGCGGTCGGTCCAGTCGAGAATGCGCGAGAGGACGTCGCCGCCGACCACGAGCGCGCGCTTCGCGAGCCCGGACGCGAGCATCCCGTACGCCTGGGCGACCGCGTACATGAAGCCGGTGCAGCCGGCGGAGAGGTCGTACGCGGCGGCGTCCACGGCGCCGAGCCGATCGGCGAGGATCGCGGCGGTGGACGGGAACGCCATGTCCGGCGTGACCGTCGCGACGATCAGCAGATCGATGTCGGAGCCGTCGAGCCCCGCCTGCGCGAGCGCATGGCGAGCCGCGGGAAGCGCGAGATCCGAGAGCGCCTCGCTGTCGGCGGCAATCCGGCGCTCCTTGATACCGGTGCGCTCCTGAATCCACTCGTCGGAGGTCTCGACGTACTGCGACAGGTCGTCGTTCGTGACCACGCGGTCCGGCACCTTGCAACCGAGCCCCGTGATCGACACCGAGCTGCCGGCCGCCACCTCGCCGATCACGAGGGAGCGTCACCCACGAACACGGTCAGCTTCGCCTCGGCCGCCGTCTCGCCGTCGACGCTGGCGCGGCCCTCGCCTTTCGCGATCGGCCCGCGCACGCGGACGAACTCGCACTCGAGCGTGAGCACGTCCCCGGGCTCGACGACACGCTTGAAGCGGCAGTCGTCGATCCCGGCGAAGAACGGGATCTTGCCGCGGTTCGCCGCGTCGGCGAGCACCGCGACGGCGCCGCACTGCGCGATCGCCTCGATCGTCAGCACGCCGGGCATCACCGGCCGTCCGGGGAAGTGGCCGGGAAACCACCAGTCGTCGGCGCGGATCTCACGGCGGCCGACGACGCGCTTGCCGGGCTCGAGCTCGAGGATCTCGTCCACGAGCAGGAACGGCGCGCGGTGCGGGATGATCGACTCGATCACGTCCCGCCCGAACGGGGTCGCGGGCAGGCTCATGCCACGTCGCGGTCTTCCAACCGCTCGCGCAGCCGGTTGCGGCCCCGGTGCGCGTGACACTTCGCGGTGCCGACCGGCATCCCGACCGCGTCGGCGATCTCCTCGAACGAATAGCCGAGCGCGTCCTTGAGCACGACCACCTGCGCCTGCTCGGCAGAGACGCCGGCGAGCGAGTCGCAGAGCTCGCGCCGCAGCTCGGAGATACCCGCCGCGCGCGCCGGGTCGTCCTCGGGCCCTGCTCGCAGATCGTCGGCGAGCGGCTCGTGCGTTCGTGTCTTCTGCCGCTCCGCGACGTCGCGGCACGTGTTGACGACGAGCCGGTGCAGCCAGGTCGAGAACTGCGACTCGCCGCGAAACTGCTTCAGCCGGACGACGACCTTGGCGAGCGCCTCCTGCGAGGCGTCCCGGGCGTCCTCGGGGTCGCGCAGCAGGTGCCGGGCGAGCCGCTCGACCTTCGGCGCATGCCGCGCGCACAGCTCGTCGAGCGCGAGCGCGTCGCCGTCCTTTGCGCGTGTCACGAGAATCGGGTCGCTCAGCCGGTCGTAGACGGGGCCCCGCCTCTCCCGGAGCGGTTGCCGGATCGGACGGGAGCTGCGGCCGAGGGGTTGCACGACCGCACTAGTTTATGGACTCGTGTCGGATCTCCAGCCCGAGGTCGTGGCCCCGCTGCTTCAGGGCAGGCTCGGCCGTCCGTACCGCTTCGTCGCGTCGTGCGCCTCGACGCAGCGGCTGCTCGGAAGCGACGAGCCCGAGGGCGCCGTCGTCGCCACGGACGAGCAGACCGAGGGCCGCGGCCGGCTGGGGCGCTCCTGGCACGCACCGGCGGGCCGGGCGATCCTCTGCTCGGTGCTGCTGCGGCCGGAGCCGCCGCTGCCGTTGTGGCCGGAGCTGTCGCTCGTCGCCGGCGAGGCGGTCGCGGCCGCACTGCGCGCGGAAACCGGGCTCGCGGCGAGGCTCAGCCACCCGAACGACGTCTTCGTCGGCGATTGCAAGCTCGTCGGCGTCCTCCCCGAGGCGAGCTTCCCGCGCGTCGTTCTCGGCATCGGCGTCAACGTCAACCAGACCGCGGACGAGCTGCCCGGGGACACGCCGAAGCCGCCGACGTCGATCCGCGTCGAGCTCGGCCGCGAGGTCGAGCGCGCGCCGCTTCTCGCTGCGATCCTGCTCGAGCTGGAACGCCACTACGACGAGTGGCAGGCGCTGCATCGGCGTCAGCGCGTGCGGTAGAGCGCCCGGAACGTGTTGCCCGCCGCGTCCACGGCGACGATCTTGTACGCGTACGGCTTCGTCTTCAGCCAGAAGTGGAACGGCCCCGCCTTGCGCGGCGACGTGTAGCGGCGGGCGCCGACCTCGAGCGTGACGGTCGCCGGCTCGGAGAGCGCGAAGCGCAGCGTCCTGGCGGAGACGGCGGTCACCACCGGCGGAGTCGAGTCGACAGTGAGCGGCAGGCCGCGGACGAGCGTGCCGAGCGTGTCGGTGACCGTGAGCCGGAGGGTGTAGGCGCCGTCCGGAGCGACCGTCCCGTCGGCGTTTCTGCCGTCCCAGCTGACGGTGTGGGCGCCCGGCTGGAAGGTGTCGTCGGCGAGCGTGCTCACGATCGAGGCGCCCTGGACGACGTCCACCTCGGCCTGCACGGGACCGGCTGCGAGCGTGAACGCGAGCGTGAGCGGGTCGCCGCGGGTGGGCGAGAACGCGGCCGCCGAGTCGGTGAAGCTCGCAATCGCCGGATCGACGAGGACGGACACGTCCGCCGTCGCGGTGGCGCCGTCGGCGGCGCTCGCGCTCAGCTCCACCCGGTAGGCGCCGGCGAGCTGCCCGGTCGGCGGCGTCCAGGTCAAGGTCTGTGCGCCGGCGCCCTGGATGCCGTCGAAGAGCGGCGCCACGTTCCCCGCGGGGTCGGCGACGGTCGCGGTCACGGTCGCCGCCTGCGTCAGGGTGTAGGAGATCGTCGCGCTGTCGTCGGCGGGGTCACCGCCCGGCGAGACGACCGCGGGCGAGACCGCCGTCTGCTGGAAGGCGAGTGCCGAAGAGGCGGCGAGCGTCCCGAGCGTGCCGGTGGCGCCGTAGAGCGACGGTCCCGAGATCGACCACGTGTAGCGGTCGGGCGGCGCCGTCGAGGAGTCCCACGTCCAGTCGAGCGTCGGGCCGGTGCCGGACTGCGTCGCGACGACCGCGCCGCTCGAGCCCGTGACGGTCACCGTCCACTGCGCCTCGCCCGAGAGCGTGCCGGTAAAGCGGACCGGGCCACCGAGCGAGCCGGAGACGTCCGGCGCGTAGAGCTTCGGCGCGCCGGTGAGCGCCACCTCGCGCGCGATCTCCGGCAGCTGCTGGTAGAAGGCGGTGCCCGGGCAGTCGGTGAAGTTCGTGTCGCGGTGCCCCGAGATCGCGCGCAGGAAGACGGGAATGCCGGCCGGGAAGCGGGGATTGCCGCCGGAGATCCAGGTCAGCGTCGAGAGCGGATCGACGTGCGCGACGTCCAGCCGCCAGGCGAGCAGCTCGACGAGCGCCTTCCGCGCCGCGTCGCTGATCGTCGAGCTCGAGTAGTCGCCGAGGACGGCGATCCCGACCGAGCCGGTGTTGAAGCCCTGCGCGTGCGCCCCGACGACGGGCCGGTCGATGCCGCCGTAGCGGCCTTCGAAGATCTGGCCGTACTTGTCGACGAGGAAGTTGTAGCCGATGTCATTCCACCCGTTTCCCTGGACGTGGTACAGCTCGATGCCGCGCACGATCGCGGCCGACTGCGCCTCGGTGTAGTCGTTCGAGCCGGCGGTGTGATGGACGACCGCGAAGTGGACGGCGGGGGCGTAGAGCGGCTGTCCCTTACGGATCGACTCGTCGGCGGCCCAGCCGGCACGCGAGACGATCGGCGGCGATCCGGCGACCGAGAGCGTGCGCGCAGGCGTCCGCTCGACCGTGCTCTCGACGTAGTACGCCTTCAGCCGTGTCACCGCGCCTCTCGTCTCGAAGCGTGCGGCGGTCGCCGGCCCCACCCAGTCGAGGCCGCCCAGCCGCCAGCCGCGGAGCCGGTTCTCGGCGCTGCCGGCGTCCGGATACTGGTCGGCGTCGGCCGCATGCCACGCGCTCCAGCGGCCGCCGGCAGCGCGGGTCGAGACGAGGACGGTGCCGCTGCCCCGCCAGTGGACGGCGACCATGTCGAAGCGTTTCGGCGCGGGCGCGGCGGCGAGGGTGCGACCGCCGCCGCGGAGCGGGATCTCCCGCGCGGTCATGCTCACGCCCGCCTGCGCGACAGCGGGCGCGGTACACAGCAGGGCGATGGCGATGAGCAGCGGCCGCATGACGGGTCGACCCCGAGGAGGGCCGCGAGAGCGGGTTTCGGCGGCGGCCCGCCAACTCCCTTCCCGGATGCAATCCTTAGGGGGATGAAGATCCGGCTCGCGTGGCTGGGCCTTGTCGCAGTCGCGGCGCTTCTGCTCGCCGGCGGTGCGGCGGCCGCGAGCGGCAAGCGCGTGCTCGCGATCCGTTTCGGGCCCGATCTCGAGGTCAACCCGGTGACGCAGGACTACCTGACGAGCAAGCTCTCGCAGGCCGCGAAGGACGGCTACGACGCGGCCGTGATCCTGCTCGACACGCCCGGCGGCCTCTCGACCTCGATGAAGACGATCTACACGGCGGAGCTGAACGCGAAGCTGCCGGTGATCGTCTACGTCTCGCCCGACGGCGCCCGCGCCGCGTCAGCCGGCGTCTGGATCGCGCAGGCGGCGGACGTGCTGGCGATGGCGCCGACGACGAACATCGGCTCGTCGACCCCGATCGACTCGAGCGGCGCGAACCTCGGCTCCGACCTCCGTCGCAAGGTCGTAAACGACGCAGCCGCCTCGCTGACCGCCCTCGCCCAGGCACATCACCGCAACACGACCTGGCCCGGCAAGGCGGTGCGCGTCGCCTCGAACCTCACCGCGAGCGAGGCGCTGAAGCTGAACGTCGTCGATCTCGTCTCGCCGAGCCTGCCGGCGCTCCTGCGCACGCTCGACGGCTACAAGACGAAGGACGCGCAGCGCCCGTACACGCTCCACCTCGCCGGCGCGCAGATCGACACGGTCGGGCCGGGCTTCTTCACCCGGCTCCTCAACGCGATCATCGACCCGAACGTGCTCAGCCTGCTCTTTCTCGCGGGCATCGCGGGCATCGGCTTCGAGATCTTCCATCCGGGGATCGTGCTGCCGGGCGCGCTCGGCGGCGTCGCGCTCGTGACGGCGCTCTTCGGCTTCTCGGTGCTGCCGATCTCGTGGGCGGGGCTCGCCCTGATCCTGCTCGGGGTGGCGCTGCTCGTGATCGACGCCCACGTCGTCACCCACGGGGCGCTGACGCTGTCGGGGCTCGTGAGCCTCGCGATCGGGATGCTGATGCTGTTCCACAACGCGCCGGCGCCGTACCACACCTCGCTGCCGCTCGTGATCACGCTGACGGTCGCGATCGGCGGCTTCTGGTCGCTCGCGCTCTCGAAGGCGGTCGCCGTGCGTCGCCGGCCGGTGACCGTCGGCCCGGAGCGCTTCCTCGGCGACGAGGGCGTCGTCCGCGATCCGCACCACGTCTTCGTCGAGGGCGAGCTGTGGCGCGCGCACCGCGGTGACGGCGCCGAGCTCGTCCCCGGCGAGCACGTCCGCGTCGACCGCGTCGAGGGGCTCGAGCTCACGGTCTCGGGAAAGGAGTAGGGTCCGATCATGACCGCAGGCCTCCTGATCCTCGCCGTCGTCGTCTTCCTCGTCGTCCTCTTCCTGATCTCGGCGCTGAAGGTGATCCGCGAGTACGAGCGTGCGATCGTCTTCCGCCTCGGCCGGCTCTACCCCGATCCGAAGGGGCCGGGCCTGTTCTTCCTGATCCCGATCGTCGACCGGATGGTCAAGGTCGACCTGCGGACGATCACGCTGAACATCCCGCCGCAGGAGGTCATCACCAAGGACAACGTGCCGGTGCGGGTGAACGCGGTCGCGTACTTCCGGATCGTCGCGCCGAAGGACGCGATCGTGCAGGTCGAGAACTTCATGGTCGCGACCTCGCAGATCGCGCAGACGACGCTGCGCGCCGTCCTCGGCCAGCACCAGCTCGACGAGCTGCTCTCCGAGCGGGTGAAGATCAACGCGATCCTGCAGGAGATCATCGACGAGTCGACGGCGCCCTGGGGGATCAAGGTCTCGATCGTCGAGGTGAAGGACGTCGAGATCCCGAGCGGGATGCAGCGGGCGATGGCGCGGCAGGCCGAGGCCGAGCGCGAGCGGCGCGCGAAGGTGATCAACGCCGAGGGCGAGTTCCAGGCGTCGGAGCGGCTGAAGGACGCGGCGATCGTGATCGAGGAGCACCCGATCGCGCTGCAGCTCCGCTACCTGCAGACACTCTTGGAGATCGGCGGCGCGAACTCGTCGACGATCATCTTCCCGGCGCCGATCGACCTGATCAAGCCGTTCCTCGACCGTCCCGGCGGCGGCAAGTCCGCCTAGCGGCCGGCGAGCCGCGTCAGAGCTCGAACGCCCGCTCGGCCTCCTGCTCGCGGAAACGGCGGGCGGCCTCGATCGCGGCGCCGAGGTTCAGGCCCTTGTCCTTCGCCTGCTTGATCAGCATCACCGTCTCGAGGGCGTCGATGTCGTAGATGCGCTGCTTCTTGCCCTTCGTCTGAATCTGCGCCTTGTTCGTCCAGTAGTCCAGCTGCATCTTCGAGATGCCGGCGATCTGGCAGACCTGCCCCAGGTAGAGCTCGACCTTGTGGAGATGCTCGACAAGGTTTATCGGTTCCAGAAGGTCGACCTGCCGGCTAATCGCCATACCCTTCCCCGTTGCGAGACCGAACGCGAATCTCTCGACTTGAGAGTTATAAGGGGCCGAGCCGACTTTTGGAAGAGGAAAAGCCGGAAACCGGCTAAGGCGCGGTCACTCGTCGTCGCCGGACACGTCGTCCGGATCGCCGTCGTCGCCGGAGGCGGCGAACCCGTCGGTATCGGCCCCGATTTCGGCATCGTCAACGACATCCGCCGCGGCCGTCGCCTCGAGCGCCGGCGCGAAATCGTCCTCGCCGGAGCCGTTCGTCTCCTCCGACTCGACGACGGGCGCGAGTGCCGAGACGGTCTCGTCGCCGCGCAGCCGCATCACGGTGACGCCCTGCGTCGAGCGGCCGAGCCGCTTGAACTCGTCGACCGGAATCCGGATCACGGTGCCGCCGGTGGAGATCAGCATCACCTGGTATCCGTCGCGGACGACCCGCGAGCCGACGAGGGTGCCGCGAGCCTCGGTCAGCTGCACCGTCTTGACGCCCATCCCGCCGCGCCCCTTGACCGGGTACTCGGAAACGCGCGTCCGCTTGCCGAAGCCGTTCTCGGTCACGATCAGCAGGTCGGCGTCGTCCTCGGCGATGTTGATCGCGATCACCTCGTCGCCGGCGCGGAGCTTCATGCCGGAGACGCCGGAGGTGTCGCGGCCCATCGCGCGCGCGTCCTTCTCGTGGAAGCGGATCGCCTGCCCCTTCCTCGAGACCATGAGGATGTCGTCGTCGCCGGAGGAGTGGCGGACGCCGACGAGCTCGTCGCCGTCGCGCATCTTGATCGCGATGATCCCGTCTGCTTTCAGCGGCGTGTTGTAGGCGGCGAGCTCGGTCTTCTTGACGACGCCGTTCTTCGTCGCGAAGACGAGGTATTTGGCCTCCTCGAAGTTCCTCGTCTGGACGACCGCGCGCACGGTCTCGTCCTGGCGGAATGGGAGCAGGTTGACGATCGCGCGGCCCTTCGACTGGCGCGAGCCGAGCGGCAGCTCGTGCACCTTCAGCCGGTAGACCTTGCCGACGTTCGTGAAGAAGAGGATGTAGTCGTGCGTCGAGGCGACGAACAGGTGCTCGATGTAGTCGTCCTCCTTGAGCTCCATCCCCATCACGCCGATGCCGCCGCGGCGCTGCTCCCGGTAGGTGGTGACCGGTAGCCGCTTGATGTAGCCGGAGCGGGTGATCGCGATCACCATGTCCTCTTCCGCGATCAGATCCTCGAGCTCGAGCTCCTCCTCGGCGGCGACGATCTCGGTGCGGCGGTCGTCGTTGCGCCCGTAGGCGTGCTTGATCTCGAGCAGCTCCTCGCGGATGACCGCGTCGATCTTCGCCTGGTCGCCGAGGAGGGCGCGCAGCTCGGCGATCCGCTCCTGCAGGTCCTTGTACTCCGCCTCGACCTCCTTGCGGGCGAGCCCGGTGAGCCGCGCGAGCCGCATGTCGAGGATCGCCTGCGCCTGGATCTCGCTCAACGCGAAGCGCTCCATCAACTGCGTCCGCGCCTCGTCGGCGTCCGCGGCGGCGCGAATGAGCGCGACGATCGCGTCGATGTTGTCGAGCGCGATCAGGTAGCCGGCGAGAACGTGCGCCCGGTCCTCCGCCTTGCGCAGGTCGTACTTCGCGCGGCGGGTGACCACCTCGCGCTGGAAGTCGAGGTAGTGCGTGACGAGCTCGAGCAGCGACAGTGTCCTCGGCACACCGTCGACGAGCGCGACGGCGTTGTAGCCGAACGTCGACTGGAGCGGCGTGTGCTTGAAGAGCTTGTTCAGCGCCACCTGCGGCACGGCGTCGCGCTTCAGCTCGACCTGGATCCGCATGCCGGTGCGGTCGGAGTGGTCGGCGAGGTCCGAGATCTCGGTCAGCACCTTGTCGCGGACGAGGTCGGCGATCTTGACGATCACGCCGGTGTCGCCGCCCTTCTTGACCCCGTACGGCAGCTCGGTGATGACGATCGCCGACTTGCCGCCGCGCAGCTCCTCGATGTGGGCGCGCGCGCGCATGACGACCCGGCCGCGACCGGTGCGGTACGCGTCCCGGATGCCCGTCCGGCCGACGATGATCGCGCCGGTCGGGAAGTCCGGACCCTTGACGTGGCGCATCAGCCCCTCGACGTCGATCTCGGGGTTGTCGATCATCGCGACGACCGCGTCGATCGTCTCGCCGAGGTGGTGCGGCGGCATGTTCGTCGCCATGCCGACGGCGATCCCGGTCGAGCCGTTGACGAGCAGGTTCGGGAAGCGCGACGGCAGCACCGACGGCTGCCGGCGCGACTCGTCGTAGTTCGGCTCGAAGTCGACGGTGTTCGCGTCGATGTCGCGCAGCAGCTCGGTCGCGATCCGCGACAGGCGCGCTTCGGTGTAGCGCATCGCCGCCGCCGGGTCGTCGTCGATCGAGCCGAAGTTGCCCTGTCCGTCGACGAGCGGGTAGCGGAGCGAGAAGGGCTGCGCCATCCGGACGACGGTGTCGTAGATCGCGGAGTCGCCGTGCGGGTGGTACTTGCCCATCACGTCGCCGACGGTCGTGGCCGACTTCTTGTAGGGCCGGTTCGGCTGCAGACCCGCCTCGTGCATGCCGTAGAGCACGCGCCGGTGCACCGGCTTGAGACCGTCGCGCACGTCCGGGAGGGCACGCGAGACGATGACCGACATCGCGTAGTCGAGGAAGCTCGCGCGCATCTCCTGCTCGAGCTCGCGCGGCTCGACGCGACCGCGGTCGATCGCGCCGGTGTCCAGCTCAGACACGGGCGCTCCCGGCCGAGGCGGGCCTAGACGTCAAGGAACTTCACGTCCTTGGCGTTCTCCTCGATGAAGAGCCGCCGCGGCTCGACCTGGTCGCCCATCAGCATCGAAAACAGCTGGTCTGCGGCATGGGCGTCGTCGACTTCGACCTGGATCATCAGCCGCCGTGCCGGGTCCATCGTCGTCTCCCAGAGCTGCAGCTCGTTCATCTCGCCGAGACCCTTGAAGCGCGAGAGCTGGATGCCGACTTCCTTCGCGAGGTCGAGCGCGCCGGTCCGCAGCTCCGAGAAGGTGTTCGCGTCGGCGGTCTTCTTGCCGAGCGCGAGCGTGAACGGCGGCGGGCCGACGACCTCGACGAGCCGTGCGTACGCGCGGCGCAGGTTCGCGTAGATCGGCGAGGCGAGCAGATCGGCCGAGAGCGCGATCGTCTGGGCGGCGGAGGTCGCCTCCTCGACCACCTTGACGCGGAGACCCGCGTCGTCGCGGTCGAGCACCGAGAGCGTGTAGCCGTTCGACGGGTGCTGCGCGAGCGCCGTCTCGACGGCCGCCGGCGTGAGCGCGTCGAGCTCGAGCAGCCGGTGCGAGATGACGAGCTCGGAGGCGTGGTGGCCGTAGTCGGCGCGCAACCGTCCCGACCAGCCCTCGAACTCGGCCAGGGCGCCGCTGAACTTCTTCCAGCGCGCCTCGGTCAGCTTCACCTCGGCGCCGCCGCGGTCGCGCACGTCGAGCTCGCCGAAGCGCTCGCGGACGAGCAGGTCCTCGAGTTGCGAGTCCTTCTCGAAGTAGTACTCCTGGTTGCCGAGCTTCACCTTGTAGAGCGGCGGAACGGCGATGTAGACGTGGCCGCGCTCGAACAGCTCCTTCATGTGCCGGTAGAGGAAGGTCAGCACGAGCGTGCGGATGTGCGAGCCGTCGACGTCGGCGTCCGTCATCAGGACGATCCGGTGGTAGCGCAGCCCCTCGATGTCGAACTCGTCGCCGATCCCGGTGCCGATCGCCGTGATCATCGCCTGGATCTCGTTGTTCGAGAGAACCTTGTTGATCCGGTTCTTCTCGCTGTTGATGATCTTCCCGCGCAGCGGCAGGATCGCCTGGTAGGTGCGGTCGCGGCCCATCTTCGCGGAGCCGCCGGCGGAGTCGCCCTCGACGATGTACAGCTCGGCGGCCTCCGGGTCGCGGATCGAGCAGTCGGCGAGCTTGCCGGGCAGCGACGAGCTGTCGAGCGCCGACTTGCGCCGCGTCAGCTCGCGCGCCTTGCGCGCCGCCATCCGGGCACGCATCGCCGCGATCGCCTTGGTGCAGATCGCGCGCGCGTCCTGCGGGTTCTCCTCGAAGAACTGCGCAAGGTTGGAGTTGACGGTCGTCTGGACGAGGCCTTCGATGCCGGGGTTGCCGAGCTTCGTCTTCGTCTGGCCCTCGAACTGCGGGTTGCGAAGCTTCACGGAGACGACCGCCGCCAGGCCCTCGCGGACGTCCTCGCCCTCGAGCGTCTCGTCCTTCTTCAGGAGCTTCAGGTCCTGCGCCTTCGCGTTGAGCGTCCGCGTGAGCGCGCTGCGGAATCCGGAGAGATGCGATCCCCCCTCGACCGTGTTGATGTTGTTGGCGAACGTGAAGACCGACTCCTGGTAGGAGTTGTTCCACTGCATCGCCACCTCGACCGAGCCCTGGTCGGTCTCGCCCTCGAAGTAGACGATGTGCTTGTGGATCGCGTCCTTCGACTCGTTGACGTACGAGACGAAGTCGCGGATCCCGCCCTCGTAGTGGAACTCGACCGTCTTCCCGTCCGCGCGCTCGTCGGTGAGCTTGATGTAGAGGCCCCTGGTCAGGAACGCCGTCTCGCGCAGGCGCTGCGTGATCGTCGCCGCCTCGGCGTCGAGCTCCTCGAAGATCTCGGCGTCGGGCAGGAAGCTGATCGTCGTGCCGACCGGATCGTCCGGGCCCAGCTCGCGGACGATCTCCATCTCTCCGACCGGCTCGCCGCGCTCGAACTCCTGGCGATGCAGCTTGCCGTCGCGGCGCACCTCCGCGACCAGCCGCTCGGAGAGCGCGTTCACGACCGAGACGCCGACGCCGTGCAGACCGCCGGAGACCTTGTAGCCGTCGCCGCCGAACTTGCCGCCGGCGTGCAGCTTCGTCAGGACGACGGTCAGCGCGGGCAGTCCCTGCTCCGCCATCACGTCGACCGGGATGCCGGAGCCCCAGTCCTGGACCGTCACCGAGTGGTCGGGATGGAGGGTGACCTCGATCCGCTCGTTGCGGCCCGCGAGCGCCTCGTCGACGGAGTTGTCGACCACCTCGTAGATGAGGTGGTGGAGGCCGCGGAGGCCGGTCGAGCCGATGTACATCCCGGGCCTGAGCCGCACCGGCTCGAGGCCTTCCAGAACGGTGATGTCTTTTGCGGTGTAGTCTGTTTCAGCCATCAAAAAAGCCCTGCAAATGCCGCATTTGCGGGCGGAACTCAGTCTATCAGAACGGGCGGTCGACTGCCGCTTCCGCAGCGGCCTTCGCGAGGCTTGCGCGGGCCGCTCGAGCGACAGCGTCGCGGAGCTCGTCGTCGGAGATCGCGGCCGCCCAGGCGGCAGCTTCCCGGGCTTCTTCCAGGGTAGCTTCCGGAGGCCGCTCGACCGGCGTCGCAGCCGGCGCCGGAGACTCGTCCGGAAGCGGCCCCGGCACGAACTTCAGCTTCGGCGAGCCGGGCAGGCGCGGGGCGATCTCGGCGGCGCGCTGACTCAGCTCGAACCCCCAGACGGCGTCGCGCACGTGCACGACGAGCGTGCCGTCGCGCTGGATCCGCGCCGGCCAGGCGTTGCGAGCGATCTCGTCGCCGACCGCTCCTGGCCACGCCTCGGTCAGATCCGTGGCGGCCGCCGGCTCGACTCCCGCCCGCTGCAGCTCGGCGCGCACCTCTCCTCCCAGCGTCTCGGGCCCCTGCGACTCCATCTAGGCCGCCTCCTCCACCCGGCCGGGCGTGACCTCGAGCAGCTGGTCGGGCTCCGCCGGCAGCATGGCGGCGTCGGTCGCGGTCACGAGCGCCTGGCCCGCTGCCGCAACGCGGGCGGCGAGGATGCGCCGCCGGCCCGGGTCGAGCTCCGAGAGCACGTCGTCGAGGAGGAGCAACGGCGGGGCGCCTCGGCGCTCCGCGATCAGCTCGGCCTCGGCGAGCAGCAGGGCGAGCATCGCCAGCCGCTGCTCGCCCTGCGAGCCGAAGCTCCGCAGCTCGCGGGCGCCGCTCAGGACGATCACGTCGTCGAGGTGCGGGCCGAGCGAGGTCGCACCACGGTCGAGGTCGCGGTCGAGTCGGGCCTCGAGCTCCTCGCGGCTCGGCGGCTCGCCGTCGTAGCGGAGTGCGGCACCCGCGACACCGAGCTCCTCCGCACGGTCGGCGAAGCACGGCTGCAGCAGCGCGAGCAGCTCGGAGCGCGCCGTGACCAGCTCGGCGCCGAGGGCCGCCACCTGCTCGGTCCACGGCGCGATCGCCTCGCGCGACGACACCCCCGCGGCGGCGCGGCGGAGAGCGGCGTTCCGTTGTGCGACCGCGCCGCCGTACTCGACCGGCAGCGCCGCCCGGCCCGGAGCGAGACGTCCGAGCGCCCGGTCGAAGTAGGCACGGCGCGTCGCCGGCGGGCCCTTGACGACCGCGAGCCGGTCCGGCGTGAAGACGAGCGTGGCCGTCTCGGCACGGAGCTGCTCGGCGGTGCGCAGGGGCGCTCCGTTCAGCTTCGCGCGCTTGCCGGCGCCCGGCTGCAGGGTCACCTCGAGCTCGACCGGCACCCCGCCGTGGCGGCCGCGGATCGCAATCCTCGCTCCGGCGTCGCCGAAGCGAACGAGCTCGGCGTCGGTCCGCGTCCGCGGCGAGAACCCCTGCGTGCCGACGTGCAGCGACTCGAGCAGGTTCGTCTTGCCGACACCGTTCGGGCCGACCGCGAGAACGAGCCCGGAGCGCAACGCGACCTCGAGTCGTTCGTACGACCGGAAGCTGCGAAGCGAGACGGTCTCGACGATCAGCGCGTCGGGCCCGGCTATCCCGGCAGGCGAATCGGCATCACGAGGTACGTGAAGTCGTCGCCTTCGCCCTGGAGCACCGCCGGGCGGAGCGGGCTGATCAGCTTCACGCGCACGTCGTCGCCCTCGATCGAGTCGATCCCGTCGCGGAGGAAATCCGCGTTGAAGCCGATCTCGAGCGTGTCGCCCGTGAAGGCGACCGGCAGCGACTCCTTCGACTCGCCGACATCGTGCGTGCGTGCGATCACGGTCAGCTCGCCGTCCGCGAAACGGAGTTGCAGCGGCGTCGCGCGCTGGATCATCACCGAGGCGCGGCGGACGACGTCGAGCAGCTCCAGCCGCGGCAGCGTCAGCTCGTACTCGAAGCTCTCCGGCAGCAGCTGGCGGTAGTTCGGGAACTGGCCGTCGATGCGGCGTGTCGTCAGCCAGACGCCGTTCGTCGAGAAGAGCACCTGGTTCTCGTGGACGCCGACCGTGATCTCGTCCCCGTCACCTGCGATCCGCGCGAGCTCCTGGAGCGCGCGGCTGGGAACGATCGCCTCGAGCTCCGGCGCCGAGCTCGAGAGGTCGGTCTCCTTGACGGCGAGCCGGTAGGAGTCGGTCGCGGCCATCACGAGGCGGCCGCCTGCGAACTGGACGAGAACACCCGTGAGGACGGGCCGGGACTCGTCGCGCGACGCGGCACGCGCGACGCGGCCGATCGTCTCGAGCAGCGACTCGCGGTCGACGGCGAACGTCTGCGTCGCGGCGAGCTCCGGTAGCCGCGGGAAGTCCTCGGGGTTGAACGTGTGCAGCGTGTACGCCGCAGAGGCCGACGTCATGTGGACGACCGACTCCGACGGGCGATGCTCGATCGTGACCTCGTCGCCGGGCAACAGCCGCGCGATGTCGACGAGCGTCCGTCCGGGCAGCACGATCGCGCCGTCGCCGTGCACCTGCGCCGGCACGGTCGCGCGCAGCGAGAGCTCCATGTCCGTCGCCGCGAGCCGCAGCTCGTCGCCGCTCGCCTCGAGCAGGATCCCCGAGAGGATCTGCACCGACGAGCGCGCCGAGACGGCGCGACCGACCACACCGAGCCCCTGGACGAGATCGTCCTTCGAGCAGGTGATCCTCAACTCGGCGCCCACAACGATGTCAGTCTCGATCATCTATTGAATTCCTCGTAACAGTCATAGGGAGTGTGGACGACGGGGAAGACCCGCCGCAAGCGTCTGGACATACGGCTGGACCGTGTGGGCAGAAAGTGTGGAGAAGCAGCCGGACCTCACAGGCGATCACGCTCAGCGCACCTGCTTCACACGTGCGGTCAGTTCTTGCACGAGGTTGTACACAGACCTGTCCTCACGGATCAGCCGCGCGATCTTCGAGGTCGCGTGGATGACCGTCGTATGGTCGCGGCCACCGAACTCCTTGCCGATCTTCGGCAGCGACGAGTCGGTCAGCTCACGCGAGAGGTACATGGCGACCTGGCGCGGATAGACGATGTTCTGCGAGCGCTTGTCGCCGCAGAGCTCGTCGAGCGACATGTTGAACCGGTCGGCGACGAGGTCCTGGATCCGCTTGATCGACACCTCCGCGGCTTCGCCCTGCGGGAAGACGTCCCGGAGCACGTCCTGGGCCAGCTCGACCGTCATCGCGCGGCCGGTGAGCGACGAGAAGGCGACGACCCGGGTCAGCGCGCCCTCCAGCTCACGGATGTTCGTCGAGACGCGGCTGGCGATGAAGGTCAGCACCTGCTCGTCGTGGACCTGGATTCCATCCACCTTCACCTTCTTGCGCAGGATCGCGATCCGCGTCTCGAGGTCGGGCGGCTGGATGTCGGTGATCAGCCCCCACTCGAAGCGGCTGCGAAGCCGCTCCTCGAGGGTTGCGATGTCGCGTGGCGGGCGGTCGCTCGACATGGCGATCTGCGAGCCGGCCTCGTAGAGCGAGTTGAAGGTGTGGAAGAACTCCTCCTGGATCCGCTCCTTGTGCTCGAAGAACTGCACGTCGTCGATCAGGAGCACGTCGTAGGCGCGGTAGCGCTGCTTGAAGCCCTCGATGCGCTTGTCGCGGAGCGAGTTGATGAAGTCGTTCATGAAGGTCTCGCTCGTCACGTAGCGCACGGAGAGATCCGACGAGTGCTCGCTGACGTACTGCGCGACCGCCTGCAGCAGATGCGTCTTGCCGAGCCCCGTGCCGCCGTAGATGAAGAGCGGGTTGTACGCCTGCGCCGGCGCTTCGGCAACTGCGAGCGCGGCCGCGTGCGCGAAGCGGTTCGACGAGCCGATCACGAACGAGTCGAAGGTGTACTTCGCGTTGAAGCCGCCGCTCTCGGGACGCATGGGCAGCCGTTGCGGAGCGGGGGGTCCTGCGGGAGCCGTCGCGGCGGGGATCTCCTCCTCGTCGCTCACGCGCAGCTCGAGCGGCCGCTCGCCGCCGAGGATGTCGCGGACGGCTGCGCCGATCAGCCCCCGGAAGTGGCCTTCGATCCAGTCGCGGGTGAAGTCGTTCGGGACGCCGAGGACGAGCGTGTCGCCGTCGAGCTCGAGACCGCTGACCTCACCGAACCAGGTGCTGTAGGTCGTGTCGTTCAGGGCCCCCCTGAGCCGCCCGGAGATCTCACTCCACAGGCTCTCAGCAGTCAGCTCGATTTGGTGCTCCACAGACGCCGTGCTCCTCCCTCTCCAACCCCGGAGCGCCAGCATAACAGCGCCTTGTGGAAGGACAAACCACCGCGTTTTGCAGGGGTTTTCCCGGCTCTCACATTCCCTCCACAGCTGTGGAAAGCGGTGGGGGAAACTCCGCGCCGCCGCATTCCTGGGCGATCGAAGGCTGTGGACAAGGTGGTGGACGAACGACGGCTATACTGGCGCCTCGCACCCCGCCGCGGCGGGGATTTTTCTGGCAGAGACCACCTTTCCGAGACCATGAAGCGCACCTATCAGCCGAATGTCCGCCGCCGCAAGCGCAAGCACGGCTTCCGTGCCCGCATGGCGACCGGCGCCGGACGCGCCATCCTGAAGCGCCGCCGCAACAAGGGCCGGGCCCGGCTCTCCGCGTGAGCGGGGGCCCTCGTGGCCCCGACCACTAAGCTGCACGCCGTGAAGCGCGCGAACCGCCTGTCCCGCTCGCGGGACTTCGACGCCGTCTACCGCCAGGGGCGCTCGGTGTCGTCGCGCTTTCTCGTCCTCTACTGGTTCCCGCAGGAGGAGGAGGCCGAGCCGAGGTTCGGCTTCTCCGTGCCGAAGTCCGTCGGCGGCGCCGTCGAGCGCAACCGGATCAAGCGCCAACTGCGCGAGGTCTGGCACGAGCGGCTCGAGCGAGTGCCGGGCGGCTGCGACTACGTCCTGATCGTGCGTCCGGGTCTGCCGGAGGCGACCGAGGCGAACGGCTTCGCGTGGCTCGGGGAGCGCGTGGACGAGATGCTCGCCCAGGCGAACGTGGCGGTCGCATGAGCGGCGTGGCTCGTCTGCCGGCCTACCTGGGGGTCGGGCTCGTCTGGCTCTACCGGGTGACGCTCGGCGCGCTCTTCCCGACGACCTGCAAGTACCACCCGTCCTGCTCCGAGTACGCCGTGCAGGCGTTGCGGAGGCACGGGCTCGTACGCGGGAGCGCGCTCGCCGGCTGGCGGCTGCTCCGCTGCAACCCGTGGAGCCACGGAGGAGTTGATCCGGTCCCGTGAGCCACCTCCTCGCGCTCGTCCTCGCTTCGCCGCTGACGCCGCTCGAGAACGTGATGCGGCACGTCCTCGACTGGTTCCACTCGACGCTGGGCCTCTCGTGGGCCTGGTCGATCGTCGCGACGACGGTCGCGGTGCGGATGCTGCTCGTGCCGCTGACCGTGCGCCAGATCCACTCGATGCAGAACCTGCAGCGCTTCGCGCCGCAGATGAAGGAGATCCAGCGCAAGTACAAGGGCGACAAGACGAAGCAGAACGAAGAGCTGATGAAGTTCTACAAGGAGAACCAGATCAACCCGGCCGCGTCGTGTCTGCCGATGTTGTTCCAGTTCCCGGTCTTCATCGCCCTCTACTACGCGCTGCGGCACTTCAACTCGAACCCGCCGGGCGGCGCGGCCGCGCTCGCGCATCACGACTTCGCGTGGCTTCACTTCGTCCCCGACATCACGCAGCACACGACGTCGTTCTGGGGCGGCTACGTGCTGCTCGTCGTCTACGTCGCGAGCCAGATGGCCTCGACGCTCTACATGTCGGCGACCGCGGACAAGATGCAGCGGACGCTGTTCATGCTCATGCCGGTCGTCTTCGTGTTCGTGATCGCGCGCTTCCCGGCCGGCCTCGTCCTCTACTGGGTGACCACGAACCTCTGGACGGTCGGGCAGGGTCTGATCACCCGCCGCCTGATGCCGAAGACGCAGCTGCCGAGCTTCGGGAAGCGCTCGTCGCGCACGCCGCCGCAGGCCGCGCCGGCCCCGGAGCCGGCCGAGGAGGCGCGTCCGCAGAAGCAGGCGATGCCCTCGCCGCCGCGGCAGGTGCGGCGGAAGAAGCGGAGCGGGCGGAGATGAGCGAGGAGCTGACGGTCGAGGCAACGGGCGAGACTGTCGGCGAGGCGAAGTGGGCGGCGCTGCGTGAGCTCGAGCAGCGCTTCCCCGGGCTCGACAAGGCGGCCGTCCGGTTCGAGGTGCTGTCGGAGGGTGAGCGCGGCCTGCTCGGCGTGGGCTACGCGCCCGCGCGGGTGGTTGCCGCGCTGCCGGCGGAGGCCGCTGCGGCCGCGCACGCGGCGTCGGAGGAAGGAGGCCCCGCCGCGGACGCGCGCGCGCTCGTCGTGCGCATCGTCGCGACGCTCGGGATCGAGGCGCGGGTCGACGTCCACGAAGACGACGACGAGGTCGTCGTGACGTGCTCCGGCCCGGACGTCGCGCTGCTGATCGGCCGGCACGGCCAGACGATCGACGCCGTCCAGTACCTCCTGAACGCGATCGGCCACCGTACGTTCGGCGACGAGCGCAAGCAGGTGGTCGTGGACGCCGCCGGCTACCGCGAGCGGCGGCGGGTGACGCTCGAGTCGCTCGCGCTGCGGGCCGCCGAGCGCGTCCAGGCAACCGGCGACCGGGAAGAGCTAGAGCCGATGACCGCGGTCGAGCGCAAGGTCGTGCACGAGCGGCTGAAGGAGGTCGGCGGGGTCGCCACGACATCCGAGGGCACCGAGCCGAATCGGTACATCGTCGTGCTGCCCGCGTGACCGGCACGCTGTACGCCGAGCACGCGGAGCTCTACGACATCGCGTTCGACTGGGACGTCTCGAGCGAGGCGGCCTGGCTCGAGGAGCGGCTCGGCCCGGGCTGCCGCACCGTGTTGGAACCCGGCTGCGGATCGGGACGGGTTCTCGAGGCGCTCGCGCGCAGAGGTCTCGCCGTCACCGGGATCGACAATTCCGGTGCCATGGTCGAGCTGGCGCGGCGGCGGCTCGCTGCGGCCGGCCTACCCGGCGACGTCGTCCGGGCCGACATGACGTCCTTCGACCTCGGCCGCACCTTCGAGGGCGCTGTCTGCCCGATCAACACGCTCGCGCATCTGGCGCCGCCGGAGCTCGCCGCGCACCTCGACGCGATGGCCGCTGCGCTCGCACCCGGAAGCCGGTATCTGGTGCAGCTCGGCATCGCGGCGCCCGGCGAGCCGCCCGGCTCGCATTGGGAGGCGGAACGCGGCGACGTCCGTCTGCGGATCGACTGGGTCGTCGCCGAACGCGACGAGGAACGCGGCCTCGAGCGCCATCAGTCACGGGTCGAGATCCTCTCGGGCCCGCGCGCCGGCGAGGTGCTGGAGGAGTCCCACACGATGACCGCCTGGCGTCACGACACCTGGCGTGCGGCCGTCGAGCGGGCCGGCCTCGTCTGGGCGGCCGTCTACGACGGCGTCGCGAGCGGCCGGCCGCGCAGCGGCTTCGACGCGACGGGCGGCCTGCTCTGGCACGAGCTGCTGCGGCCGTGACGGCCGAGCACGACGGGTGGCTCCGCGCGGTCGTCGCCGCGAAAGGCCTGACCGCGATCCGCGATCCCGACCGGGCGCGCGAGATGCTGCTCGACGACGCGTTGCGGGCATTGCCTCTCCTCGAGCGGTTCGCCGGCCCGATCGTCGACGTCGGCTCCGGCGGCGGCTCGCCCGGGATCCCGCTCGCCGTGGCCTTGCCCGGCCGCGAGGTGACGCTGCTCGAGGCGGAGCGCCGCAAGTGCGACTTCCTCGAGCGGTGGGCGCCCGCGAACGCGCGTGTCGTCTGGGGCCGGGCCGAGGAGCAGCCGGTCGAGGCGTGGAGCGTGGCGCTTGCAAAGGCGCTCGCGCAGCCGCCGGTTGCCGCGGAGCTCTGCCTGCCGCTCGTCGCGGTCGGTGGTGCGGCGATCCTCTGGACGGGGCCGACCGCCGACACGGAAGCGCTCGCGCGCGCGTCGGAGCAGCTCGGCGGCGGCCCGCCCGAGGTGCATGCCGGGCTCGCCGTCGTGCCGAAGCTCGCCCCGACGCCGGCGGGGTTTCCGCGGCGCTCCGGGATGGCGAAGAAGCGCCCGCTCGCCTGACGACCGTTCCGTCCCGGGTGTCCGCTCGACCGTCCGGCACCGCCGCGACAATGCACCGCAGTGGCCCGCATCTACGCGCTCGCGAACCAGAAGGGCGGCGTCGGCAAGACGACGACCGCCGTCAACCTCGCCGCCTGCCTCGCCGAGGCGGGCCAGCGGGCGCTCGTCGTCGACCTCGACCCGCAGGCGAACGCCACCTCCGGGCTCGGGATGCGGGCGAACGGCACCTCGAGCTACGACCTGCTCGACGGCGCGCCGCTCGCCGAGCTCGTGAAGCACACGAGCTTCGCCAACCTCGACCTCGTGCCGTCGAAGCCGGACCTCGCCGGCGCGGTCGTCGAGCTGGCCCGCCGTGACGACGGGGAGCGCTATCTCGCGCAGGCGCTCGCCTCGGGCAGCGAACCCTACGACTACGTCTTCCTCGACTGTCCGCCCTCGCTCGGACCGCTGACCGTGAACGCGCTCGCCGCGGCCGACCGCGTGCTCGTCCCGGTGCAGGCGGAGTACTACGCGCTCGAAGGGCTGACCCAGCTCGTCCAGTCGATCGAGCTGATCCGACGGCGACTCAACCCGCGTCTCGGCATCGGCGGGGTGCTCCTGACCATGGTCGACGGCCGCACGCGGCTCTCCCACCAGGTGGAAGAAGAGGTACGGAGACACTTCGGCCCGCTCGTCTTCCGGACGTCGGTACCGCGGTCGGTGCGCCTCGCGGAGGCGCCGAGCCACGGGTTGCCGGCGATCGCCTACGACCGTCGCTCCGCCGGAGCCGACGCCTACTGGAAGGTGGCGATGGAGCTTGTCGAGCGTGCCTGACGATGCTGGAAGTGTCGCCGGCCAGGCCGGCGACACCCGGCGGGAGAACGCGGCCTCCGGCCGCCCGGCTGGAAGTGTCGCCGGCCAGGCCGGCGACACCCGGCGGGAGAACGCGGCCTCCGGCCGCCCGGCTGGAAGTGTCGCCGGCCAGGCCGGCGACACCCGGCGCGAGTCCGCGGCGTCCGGCCGCAGGGGGCTCGGTCGCGGGCTCGAGCTGCTGATGGGCGGCCTCGAGCCGGCCGGCACCGAGCTGCTCGAGCTGCCGGTCGACGCGATCCACGCAAACCCGCGCCAGCCGCGGCGCCGCTTCGAGGCCGAGGCGGCGTCCGGGCTCGCCGAGTCGGTGCGCAGCCAGGGCGTGATCCAGCCGCTGCTCGTCCGGCCCCGCGCCGCCGGCGGGTACGAGATCGTCGCCGGCGAGCGCCGCTGGCGGGCGGCCCGCGAGGCCGGCCGCGAGACCGTCCCGGCGGTCGTCCGCGAGTCCGACGACCGCGACACGCTCCTGCTCGGCCTGATCGAGAACGTCGCGCGCGAGCAGTTGACGCCGGTCGAGGAGGCGCGCGCGTACGCCGTGCTGATCGACGAGTTCACGCTTTCGCTCGGCGACGTCGCCGAACGCGTCGGCCGCTCGAAGCCGTCGGTCTCGAACCGGATCCGCCTGCTCGAGCTGCCCGACGACGTGCTCGGCATGGTCGAGCGCGGCCAGATCAGCGAGGGGCACGCACGCGCCGTGCTCGCCGTGCCGGACCACGAGGGTCGCCGCCGGCTCGCCCGTGAGATCGTCCGTCGCGGCCTCTCGGTGCGGGCCGCCGAGCAGCGGGCGAAGTGGGCCGGCGCGAGGCAGAAGCCGCGCGTCAAGACGGCGCCGGTCGACCCCGCGCTCGCCGAGCGGGTCCGCGTCGCGGTGACCCGCCTCACCGGCTTCCACGCCCGGGTCGCCGCGGGCCGCGTCGAGCTGGCGTTCGCCGACGAGCACGAGCTCGCCGAGCTCGCCGAAGCGCTCGAGAACGCCGCCGCTCAGCTCTAGCCGCGAGCGCTAGTGTCCGGACCATGAGCGCCCTGGCGCCACTCATCCATGCCCGCGGACTGGTCAAGCGCTTCGGCGAGCTGAACGCCGTCGACGGGATCGACTTCGACGTCGCCCGCGGCGAGTCGTTCGGTTTCCTCGGCCCGAACGGCGCCGGCAAGAGCTCGACGATGCGGATGATCGGCTGCGTCTCCCCGCGGAGCGGCGGCGACCTCTCGATCCTCGGTCTCGACCCCGACCGCGACGGGCCGTCGATCCGCGCCCGGCTCGGCGTCGTGCCGCAGCAGGACACGCTCGACACCGAGCTGACCGTCCTCGACAACATCGTCATCTACGGCCGCTACTTCGGACTCTCCCGCAAGGAGGTGCGCGCCCGCGCCGCCGACCTGCTCGAGTTCGTACAGCTCGACGAGCGAGCGCACGACAAGGTCGAACCGCTCTCGGGCGGGATGAAGCGGCGTCTGACGATCGCGCGCGCCCTCGTCAACGAGCCGGAGGTGCTGCTGCTCGACGAGCCGACCACGGGTCTCGACCCGCAGGCGCGGCACGCGCTCTGGGACCGCCTCTTCCGGCTCAAGCAGCAGGGCGTGACGCTCGTGCTGACCACCCACTACATGGACGAGGCCGAGCAGCTCTGCGATCGCCTCGTGATCATGGACCGCGGCCGGATCGCCGAGGAGGGGTCGCCGCTCGACCTGATCCGGCGGCTCTCGTCCCGCGAGGTGGTCGAGCTGCGCTTCGCCGGCGAGGCGCCGGAGGTCGACCCGGGCATGTTCGGCGGGGCGGTCACGCGCATCGAGCCGCTGCCCGACCGCATCCTCCTCTACACCGACGACGGCGACGCGCTCGTCCCGGCCGCGCACGAGCGGCTCCATCCGCAGAGCGTGCTCGTCCGCCGCTCCACGCTCGAGGACGTCTTCCTCCGTCTCACGGGCCGCACGCTCGTGGACTAGGGCCGGACGATGGTCTACACGCTCCGTTCGTACGAGTACTGGCTGATGGCATACCGGCGCGTCTGGCGCGGCAGCGTCGGCGCGACCGTTCTCAACCCCATCCTCTACCTGAGCGCGCTCGGCGTCGGGCTCGGCTCGATCGTCAACCGCGGCGAGGGTCTCGGCGTCCCCTACCTCGACTACGTCTCGCCGGGCATCCTCGCCTCGACCGCGATGATGGTCGCCTCGTTCGAGTCCGGCTATGCGGTGATGGCGGCGATCCGCTGGACGCGGCAGTTCCACGCGATGCTCGCGACGCCGCTCGGAATCCGCGACGTCGTCTTCGGCCACCAGCTCTACGCGGCGACGCGCGTCGCGATCGCCTCCGCGATCTACCTCGTCGCGATCGCGGCCTTCGGCGCCGTTCACTCGTGGCTGGCGGTGCTCGCCCTCCCGGCAGCGGTGCTGCTCGGGCTCGCCTTCTCGGCGCCGATCGTCGCGATCGCCGGCCGGATGGAGACCGACCAGGGCTTCAACGCGATCTTCCGCTTCGGGATCACACCGATGTTCCTCTTCTCCGGGACGTTCTTTCCCGTCTCGCGTCTGCCGCAGGGCATCCGCGAGATCGCCTGGGCGACCCCGACCTGGCACGGCGTCGACCTGATCCGCCACCTGACGCTCGGCAGCGCCTCGCTCTGGCCGTCGCTCGGGCATGTCGCCTACCTCGCTCTCTGGGTGGGCGTCGGGGTGTGGCTCGCGACTCGCACGTTCACGACGAGGCTCGTGCAGTGAGCGCAGGCTCGGCCGCCCTCACGCTGCCCGGCTCGCGGCGGCTGCTCCGCACGCGCGGACACCTGCTCTTCGAGCGGAACCTGATGGTCTACCGGAGCGCGTGGCTGACGATCGTCAGCGGCTTCTTCGAGCCGCTCTTCTACCTCTTCTCGCTCGGCCTCGGCCTCGGCCACTTCGTCGGCCGGGTCGACGGCGTCTCGTACGCCGCCTACATCGCGCCGGGACTCCTGGCCTCCTCGGCGATGAACGGCGCGGTCTACGACGGGCTGACGAACGTCTTCTTCAAGCTGCGCTACGGGAAGGTCTACGACGCGATGCTCGCGACGCCGATGTCGCCGACCGACGTCGCCCTCGGCGAGACGAGCTGGGCGCTCTTCCGCGGGCTTCTCTACTCGTGCGGCTTCGTGATCACCGCCGCCGCGCTCGGGCTCGTCCACTCCTGGTGGGGCGTGCTCGCGCTGCCGGCGGCGATGGTGGTCGGCTTCGGCTTCGCCGGAGTGGCGATCGGCGCCTCGACGTTCGTCCGCAGCTGGCAGGACTTCGACACCGTCCAGCTCGTGCAGTTGCCGATGTTCCTCTTCAGCGCGACCTTCTACCCGCTGAGCGTCTACCCGGTCGCGATCCAGTGGGTCGTTCGCGTCTCGCCGCTCTACCACGCGATCGTCCTCATCCGCTCGCTCACGCTCGGGACGGTCGGCGCCGGCAACCTGCTCGATGCCGCCTACCTCGTCGCGCTCGGCTGCGCCGGCGTCTGGGTCGCCCGCCGGAGGATGGCGGGCCTCTTGCTCACGTGAGCTGCGCGAGCAGCTCGGCCTCGCGGTAGGCGCCGGGCACGGCCCGGCCGGCGGGAAGATCCGCGGCCAGCCGCTGCAGCAGCGCGTTCGCCGGGGTCGGCACGCCGTGCAGCCGGCCGAGCAGGACGATCTCGCCGTTCAGGTAGTCGGTCTCGATCGCCGCCGCGCCGCGAAGCAGGCTCTGCACCGTCGACGAGCCGGGCCAGCCACCTGCCGGCAGCGGCTGCAGCTCGAGCTTGGCGCCGCGCCGCTCGCGGTTCTCGGCCGCCGAGACGTAGGCGATGCCCGCGGCCTCCAGGCAGGCCTCGCCTTCGGCGCGCGCGAGCCGGTAGAGATCGTGGCTGCGCACCTCGTCGCTGCACAGCGCCTCGATCGCGTTGCCGAGGTTCATCAGCAGCTTGCGGTACTTCCAGCGCATGACGTCGGGCCGGACGACCGACTCGAAGGCCGCGGAGCGGAAGGCGGCTGCGATCGCTTCCGCGGTCTCGTCGGCTCCGTCCGGATAGCGCCCGATGTCGAGCAGCCCGTTGAGCGGGGCGGTCGCGATCGAGACGACGCCAGGCTCGACGTGTCCCGCGGGGCACATGACGCAGACCGCGTAGACGCGCTCGAAGCGACGAAGCGCCGCCCGTTCGTTGGCGACGCCGTTCTGGACGCAGACGACCGGGACGCCGTCGCTCCCGATCGCCGTGAGCGCTTCGAGCGCCGTGAGCGTGTCCTGCGACTTCATCGTCAGCAGGACGACGTCGTCCGCGCCGAGCTCGAGCTCACCCGGGTGTGCGACCGCCGGGATGCGGAGCGTCTGCGAGCCTGTGACGTCGTCGATGCGGAGCCCCTGCTCGCGGATCGCCTCGAGATGCGCCCCGCGCGCGACGAGCACGACGTCGTGCCCGGCCTGATGGAGCCGAGCGCCGATGACGCCGCCGACGGCGCCGGCCCCGTAGACGACGAAGCGCATGCGGCGACTCTAGAGGGAGGCGGCGACCGACCCGACGCCGAGCCCGGCCCGCCGTCCTGTCCATCCGGCTCCGAGGCGCGCCGCTGCGGCGCGCGCGAGCGGGAGAATGGGCGATCGTGGATTCGAACCACGGACCTCCGCCTTATCAGAGCGGCGCTCTAACCAACTGAGCTAATCGCCCGCGGTCGCCGATTGTAGCGGCGCCGGGCACGGCGGTCCGAAATTGGGCGGTCCGAAATTGGCGGAGCCTCTAGTGGACGCGGTACGTGCGCACGAGGTACTCCTCCACGGCGAGCAGGAACGACTCGTCCGCCGCGAGCTCGCTCAGGCGCAGCTTCGTCACGTCGTCGAGCTCCTCGTCCCGCGCGATCTCCTTGACGAAGTTGGACGTTCGGCCGGTCTGGGAGAGCGCGGCCATGCGCAGGAAGATGCGGCGCGCGTCCGCGTTCTGGGAGATCGCCTCGAGCGATTCGAGGTCGTTGAGCCAGGCGTCGAGCATCTCGATGGTGCAACGGGCGCCGGACCGGATCGGTTTCGCATGCCTCGGACAAGGGATGGCGAAAGCACGCCGCGCAGCCGATGCTGAGCCGGAGGGAACGGCTCCCTCCCTGCGGCGAATGCAACTCGGCGACGAAGTCATCCATGAAGGACGCGTGCTCGTGCTGCGCGGACTCGACCCCATGAGCGTCGCCGACGGCTGCGCGGAGGTCGAGGATCCCGCGACCGGCGAGTACGCTCGCGTGCCGATCGCCGGGCTCGCGCCTGCGCCTCTGGCAGCGCCCGTTTCGGCCTCATCGGGCTGAGCTATATTCGGGCAGAGGTCGGCAATCCATGGCCATGCAGGAGATGCTCATCTACGGCGTCAGCTTCGATCTGGTCGGCAAGCAGCCGATCGTGCTCCTGAAGACGGCCGACGGCAACAAGTTCCTGCCGATCTGGATCGGCCACGCCGAGGCGGCGGCGATCCTGATGAAGCTCCAGAGCCAGACCTCGCCGCGGCCGATGACGCACGATCTGTTCAGCGACATGCTCGAGCAGCTCGGCGCGCAGGTGCTCCGGATCACGGTCACGGAGCTGCGTGAGAACACCTTCTACGCCCAGATCACTGTTGCGCAGGACGGCCAGGAGCTCGAGGTCGACTCGCGCCCGTCCGACGCGATCGCGCTCGCGATCCGTGCCGAGGCGCCGATCTTCGCCGCCGACCGGGTGATCGAGGAATCGGCGATCGAGTTCGAAGGCGAAGAGGTGGACGAGGAGCAGCTCGAGGCTGAGGTCTCGCGTTTCCGCAACTTCCTCGAAGACGTCACGCCCGACCAGTTCGCCGTCGAGGACGACGAGGAGAGCTCCAGCTAGCGGCTCGACCCGAGACGGCTCGCTACCCGAGCACCGCGGCGGCGAGCGCGACGCCGTTGAAGAGCGCGTGCACGAGCATTCCGGGGAAGACGCTCGTCGTCCGGTCGCGGAGCCACGCGAGCCCGGCGCCGAACGGAATCAGCACGAGCAGCGCTTCCACGAGCCCGTGTGCGAGGCCGAACGCGATCCCGACGAGCAGGATCGACGGCGTGCGTCCGAGGAAGCCGAGCAGCGACTGGCCGGCGCCGCGGAAGGTCAGCTCCTCGACGAGCGGCGCGACGACGACGAAGAGCACGCAGTTGGCGGCAAAAGCGCCCGCGTGTGCCGCCTCCCAGTGCGTCGGGGTCAGCCCCTGCTCCTGTCCCGGGCTCTGCGGCAGCGGCAGTACCGAGACGACCGCCTCCCAGGCGTAGATCGCCGCGACGATCCCCGCGGCGAGCCCGAGCGCGCGACCCCATCTGCGCGGCCGCCGCAGCGCGAGCAGGTCGAAACGGTCGAGGGTGAGCAGGAGCACGATCCCCAGCCAGACGGCGTAGAGCACCAGGCCGCTCGCGAAGGTCGAGTAGCTGTAGATCTCGTCGTGCGTGCTCGTCTTGCCGCCGCTCCCCGTGAAACGCGCCGCGTAGTTCAGGGTCGCGATCAGGCCGACGAGACCGATCCAGATCGCGAGCCGCGCGCGGTTGACGGGTGCCGAGGTCACGCCGGGACTCTAGGGTTTCGCTCGCATGCGGCACTTCACACCCGAGGAGGCGAACGCGGCGCTGGTCGAGGTGCGCCCGCTCGTCGAGCGTCTGGTCGAGCGCCGGCGCGCGCACCTCGCCGCGCTCGCGCGCCAGGAGGAGCTGGAAGGGAAGATCCGCGGTAACGGCGGCGGCATCCCGCCGGCCGAGCTCGCGTCCGCGGCGGCCGAGGTCGACGCGGACGCCCGCCGGCTTGCGCGGCTCGTCGACGAGATCGGCGAGCATGGCGCCCAGGTCAAGGACATCGACGAGGGGCTGATCGACTTCCCGGCGCTCCACGAGGGCGAGACCGTCCTTCTCTGCTGGAAGCTCGGCGAGGCCGACATCGGCTACTGGCATCGGGTCGAGGACGGCTACGCGGGCCGGCGCCCGCTGCCGTTCTGAGGATTCGCGCGCCGGGTCGCGAAAGCCGCCTGGTGGACGGGAGGCGTGACGGGCGAGCCGGCCGGGCTACCGTGTCGGAGATGATCGGATGACCGGCTCCCGGCCCTCTGGCAGACGCGGCGGCTCGCATGTCCCGGCGCGCGCCCGTTCGGCACGCAGGCGCCGGAGACAACGGCGCCACGCGGGCAAGCGGCTGCTCATCGCGGCGGTCGTCGTCGTCGCGGTGCTGCTCGTCGCCACGGCCGTCGGCGGCACGGTCGTCCTGGGCGGGATCCGTTGCGACCTCGGCTCGCTCCGTCCGGTCTCGGTCGGCCAGAACACGTTCGTGTACGCGTGGGACGGCAGCCTGCTCGGCGCGATCCCGGCCGAGAAGAACCGGACGCCCGTTGCGCGCGGCGCGATCAGCCCGTGGATGCCGCGGGCGACGGTCGCGATCGAGGATCGCCGCTTCTACAGCCACGGCGGTGTCGATCCGGTCGGCATCCTCCGCGCCGTCGTCGCCGACGTGAAGGCCGGGAAGATCGTCCAGGGCGGCTCGACGATCACGCAGGAGCTCGTCAAGAACCTCTACCTCTCGCGTCAGCAGACGGTGAGGCGGAAGCTCACCGAGATGTGCCTCGCGGTCAAGCTGGCCGACAAGTGGTCGAAGGACAAGATCCTCACGACCTACATGAACCAGGTCTACTACGGCAACCACGCCTACGGGATCGAGGCGGCCGCCGAGACGTACTTCTCGATTCCGGCGGCGAAGCTCGACCTCGAGCAGTCGGCGCTCTTGGCCGGGCTGCCGCAGGCGCCGTCGAGCTACGACCCCTTCCACAGCCCCGGCGCCGCGCTCGCGCGTCGCAACGAGGTGCTGAGCGCGATGCTGACGAGTGGCGACATCGCGCGGCAGCAGTACACGTCCGCGGTTCGGGACCGCAGCCTGCATCTGAAGCCGGGGAGCGCGTACACGAAGATCAAGGAGCCGTACTTCTTCGGCTACGTCCAGGACCTGCTGCAACAGGAGTACGGCGCCAGCACCGTCCGCTCGGGTGGGCTCAAGGTCTACACGACCATCAACCCGCACTTCCAGAACGCGGCCAAGGCGGCGATCAAGCAGATCCTGAACGAGAAGGGCGATCCTGCCTCGTCGGTCGTCTCGATCGATCCGCGGAACGGCGCCATCCGCGCCATGACCGCAGTCGCGCCGGGGAACAGCGCGAACCAGTTCAACTTCGCGACGAGCGCCCAGCGGCAGGCGGGCTCGACCTTCAAGACGTTCGCCCTCGCGGCCGCGGTCGAGCAGGGCATGAACCCGTATGCGACCTCGTACCTCTCGGCGCCGTTCACGTACCGCCCGGACAACACCTGCGATCCGAGCCTGCCGAGCTGTACCTGGAACGTGACGACGTACGAGCACACCTACCACGGCGTCGAGTCGGTCGCCACGGCGACCTATCAGTCCGACAACACTGTCTACGCGCGACTCTCGCTCGACGTCGGTCCGCAGAACATCGCCGACATGGCGCAGAAGCTCGGTGTGCGGTCGCCGTTGCAGGTGAACGGCTACACGCCGCCCTCGATCGCGCTCGGCTCGATGGCGATCACTCCGCTCGACGAGGCGTCCGCGTACGCGACGCTCGCCGCCGGCGGCATCTACTCGAAGCCGATGGCGATCACGAAGGTGGTGCTCGCGAACGGCCAGGTCGACACCCAGGCCCACTGGGGCGAGCCGCAGCGCAAGCGCGTCATTCCCGACTGGGTGGCATCGACCGTGACGAAGGTGCTCGAAGGGAACATGCTCTACGGCACGGGCGTCGGCGCGCACCTCGCGGGTCACTCGGACGCGGGCAAGACGGGAACCACCGACCAGTACGCCGACGCCTGGTTCTCCGGGTACGCGCCGTCCCTCGAGGCGACCGTCTGGATCGGCTACCCGAAGGGCGAGATCCCGATGCTCAACGTCCACGGCATCGCGGTCTCGGGCCCCAGCTTCCCGGCCACGATCTGGCATCTCTACATGGAGACGGCGATCGGCAAGCGCCCGGACGTCCCCTTCCGGGTTCCGACCAGCACGCCGGTCTGGACCTACTGGAAGGGCCAGTACCAGTACTACGGGAGAACGACCACGACCGAGTCGAAGACGTCGAAGGCGATCACGACTCCGCCGGCGACCCGCCCGGAGGTCACGATCGCGGAGCAGACGATCGGGGGCACAGCCACCGTTTCCCGCAGCACGGGCGCTACGACGGCGACCGCGCCGCCCCCCGCGACGGCGACCGCGCCGCCTCCCGTCACCATCGCCGAGCCGCCGCCCGCGACGACCGCGCCGGCGACCACCGATCAGGCGACGACCGCGCCCGGGACGACGTCCGCGGCCCCGGCGAGTCCCGTCCCGTAACCGGCGTCCGCCGCGTCTGCAGGCGGGTACGGTTGGCCGACGTGGAACGGCTCCTGACACTCGCCGACGCGCAGCAGCGGATCCTCGAGCACGTGCGGCCGCTTGCGTCCGAGCGGGTTCCGGTGGCCGAAGCGGCGGGCCGGATCGCAGCGGAAGACGCGCACGCCCTCGTCGACCTGCCTCCGTTCGCGAGCTCGGCGATGGACGGATACGCCGTGCGTGCAGCCGATCTGCCGGCGACGCTGCCGCTCGGCGGCGAGGTGGCCGCGGGCCGTCCGGCCTCGCGGCGGCTCGAGCCCGGCGAGACGATGGCGATCTCGACCGGCGGCGTCGTCCCCGCCGGCGCCGACGCCGTCGTTCCCGTCGAGCACATTGTCCAGACTGACAACAGTATCACGTTTCCCGACGGGGTGGTCGCAGGGACGAACGTGCGCGCGCGCGGCGGCGACCTGGCTGCCGGCGATGTGGTTGTGGCTGCCGGCTCGCGGGTCGCGGCGGGGCAGCTCGGCGCGCTCGCCGCAGCAGGTGTCGTCGCCCTCGCTTGCGCGCGCAGACCGCGGGTGGCGATCGTCGCCACGGGCACGGAGCTGGTGCCGCCGGGAGTTCCGCTCGAGGCGGGCCAGGTCTACGAGGCGAACGCCGTCATGCTCGCGGCGGCGCTCGCCGCCGCCGGCGGTCTCACGACGATCGCGCCCGCGGTCGCCGACGACGAGTCCGCGCACCGGGAGGCGCTCGAGCGGGGCCTCGCGGCCGACGTGCTGGTCACGTCCGGAGGGGTGTCGGTCGGCCCGCACGACCTCGTCCGGCAGGTCGAGCGCGCTCTCGGCGTCGAGGAGGTGTTCTGGCGGGTGGCGATCAAGCCGGGCAAGCCGGTGTCGTTCGGCGTGCGCGGCGACACGCTCGTGTTCGGGCTGCCGGGCAACCCCGTGTCGGCGCTCGTCGGCTGCGAGCTGTTCGTCAAGCCGGCGCTCCGCGCCCTGCAGGGGCTTACCGCGCCGCTGCCGCGCTTCCAGCCCGGCCGGCTCGCGACGGGACTCCGGCGGAACGACGCTCGCGACGACTTCGTCCGCGCGCGTTCGCGGGTCGACCGTGACGCCGTCGTGCTCGAGCCGCTGCGCGGCCAGGAGTCGCACATGATCGCGCGGGCCGCGGCGGCCGACGCGCTCGTACACGTACCGCGCGGCGAGGGAGAGCTCGCCCCGGGGTCGACGGTCGCCTGGCTCGCGCTCGGCAGCGCCTGACCGGTCGATCCGCCGGCTAGCCGTGCATGGCGCGCCGCGCGGGCGCCGGTGCCCGCCGCCGCCGGCGTTGCGCGAGCACGAGCGTTCGGATCAGCTCGCGAAGGGGGCCGCGTGGCGGCCGCTCGTGCGCGGCGGGATAGGGCGCGTAGCGGTCGATCGACAGCGCGGCGAGCTGGCCCGCCGCGGCGAGCCACCCGAGCGCGATCACGAGCAGCGGCAGCGGCGCATAGCCGACGGCGAAGAGCTTGGCGACGTACCACGGCGCGTCCCAGCCGAGCTTGTAGCGCTCCCCGAACGACCAGAGCAGGAGCCCGGGGCCGACGAAGCCCGCGAGGAGGACGAGGAGACGCGCCCAGACGCCGCGCCAGCGCACCTGCGGCAGCCAGAGCCAGATGTGGAGCGAAGGGAGGAGGAACACGAGCGCGAACGGGTCGGTCGCGACGACAAGCAGTCCGACGACCGAAAGCGCCAGGAATGCGGCGGTGTGGCCGGCCAGCTCCTCCTCGGGGTGGATCGGCCGCCGCGGCAGCAGCCGGTCGCGTCCGACGAGCCAGCCGACCCCGGCGAGGGCGGCGAGCGCGATCAGAGCGCCGGCCGGCCAGCGAACCTCCTCGAGCGACGGTGGTCGCCCGGCCCCGTGGCCCCAGAACCCGAGCAGAGCGAAGAACGCGAACACGAGCCCGACCCACGTCCAGAAGAAAAAGCGGGTGCGATAGCTGCGCAGCGCGGGCGAGACGCGGATCCGGCGTCTCCGGCAGCGCGCGAAGAGATCGACCGCGGCTGCGATGAACGGCAGGAGCCCCGCGACGAGGACGATCTCGATCGCCCAGCCGCGAATGAGGCGCTGCCCGAGGTAGACGTAGCTCGACGGGCCCTGCGCGATCGCCACGCCCTGCTCCATCGCGTCCAGGGCGCTCTGCGTCGCTCGCCCGATCTGGCCGAGACGGGCGAGATCGAGGCGCTCTCGCACCGGGCCGAGCGCCCCGGGCGGGCGGTCGCCTGCGGTGGTGATGGTCACCGCGGCCACGCCGCGGGTGACGAACGGCGCCTGCTCGTAGGCGCTGAACGGGAATGCGAGATCGACGAGCTGGCGAAGACCGCTCGCGCGCGACGGCTCGGCGCCGGTTTGGCGGAGCAGCGCGGTTCGCAGCGTCTCGACGAGGCCGGCCGCGGGCGATCTCGCCGTGTCGGCTCCGAGCTCGAGCCGCGGTGCGCCGGTTCCCGCGATCGCGTCGAGGTTGATGACCGCGATCACGTTGCGCTGCGTCGCGGGGCTCGACGCGAAGCGCGCAGCGCCGAGCGCGCCGTCCGCGGCGCCGTCGGTCGACAGGAAGACGAGCGAGTAGGGAAGCGAGGCCTGCGGGGACCCGGCAACCTGCGTGTAGGCGCGGGCAAGCTCGATCAGCGCTGCGGTGCCGGACGCGTTGTCGTTCAGTCCCGAGCCGGCGCCGCTGTCGTCGCGGTGGGCCATGACGACGATCCGGCGCTGCGAGAGCCCGGACTTCTCGACCGAGAGGTTGACGAGCCGGACGGTGCCGCGTCCGGGAACGGTCGCCGTGAACGGATCGGCGTGGACGGCGAATCCGTACGGCGCGAGTTGGCGCTGGAACCACTGCGCGGCGCCGCGACCGCCGGCCGTCCCGGGCGCGCGGCTCGGATAGCGGAACGCGAGGTCGGCGGCGATCTTGCCGGCGGCGGCCTTGTCGAAGGAGGGCGGGATGTTCGCCGGCGGCTGGAGGGACGAGGGCCGGGCGACGCTGAAGGCGAGCAGGAGCAGCGGGAGGCCGGCCAGTAGCCAGGTGCCGCGGTAGAGCCGTCCGTTGACGGGACGCTCGATCGACCCGGGCCGCGGCCGGCGCCGCTCCGGTGAGGGCGACACGGCCGTCACGCCGACAAGTCTAGGACGCGAGGTGGCCGGGAGGCTCGGTGCCGTTTTCCCGTGAAAACGGATGCTCGGCGGTTACATCCGGGCCGAGACGGGCAAAGGGGCGGCACCGGCGACGCGGCCGGCGCCCGGTCGTGTAGAACTCGGCGGGTTTGAGCGAGCGAATCTGCGGGAAAGAGCGGTGGCTGGCGGCATGAGCGAGGCGGCGACTGTCGAGACGAGGGACGACGAGCGCGAAGGGATGCGCTCCGTTCGGCTGCGGATTCCGGCCAGGGCGGAGTTCGTCGCGCTCGCCCGGTTGGCGCTCACCGGTCTCGCCGACCTGACCGAGCTGTCGGACGAGACGCTCGCAGAGCTCAAGCTTGCGATCACCGAGGCCGTCTCGAATTCGGTGCGCCACGCCTACGACGGGGACGGCGGCCAGGTGGAGATCGTCTACGAGCTGACGGGAAGCGAGCTGCGGATCGAGGTGGTCGACGACGGCGCCGGCTTCGATCCGTCCAGCCCGCCCGCCCTCGAGGGCGAGGAGCTGGCGGAGGGCGGCCTCGGCATCGCGATCATCCGGACGATCGTGGACGAGCTCGAGATCGAGTCCGCCCCGGGCTCGCGGGGATCGCGGCTGCGCTTCGTGAAGCGCCTGCGCGCGGACGCGTAGCGGCGTGTCCGGGCCGGCGGCGCCGCGCCGAAAGCTGATCGTCGTCGCGAACCGCGCGCCGGTCTCGTACGAGCGTGCGGGTGACGAGCGGACTGCTCGGCGGGGCGGCGGCGGCCTCGTGACGGCGCTCGGCGGCCTGCTCGCACATCACGACGTGACCTGGATCGCGAGCGCGATGACCGCGGAGGACCGCGTCGTCGCCGCGGAGCATCCCGGCGGATTCGCCGAGACGACGCGCGACGGCGCCGGCTACCGGCTGCGCCTCGTCGCCCACGAGCCGGAGACCTACGATCGCTTCTACCACGTGCTCGCGAACCCGACGCTCTGGTTCCTGCAGCACTACCTCTGGGGGCTCGGTGTCGAGCCCGACCTCGACGTCGCGGTCCACGACGCCTGGACGAACGGCTACGTGCCGGTGAACGAGGCGTTCGCGGCGGCGACCCTCGACGCGCTCGAGCGTGAGCCGGACGCGGCCGTCTTCTTCCACGACTATCACCTCTACCTTGCGCCCGCGCTCGTTCGGGCCCGGCTTCCCGACGTCGTCACCTCGCACTTCGTCCATATCCCCTGGCCGGAGCCCGACTACTGGCATGTGCTGCCGGCGCCGCTGCGGCGGGCGATCCACGAGGGGCTGCTCGCGAACGACGTCGTCGGCTTCCACACGCCGCGCTGGCGGCTCGCGTTCCTCGAGTGCTGCGCGGGCCTGCTGGGGGCGGAGGTGGACGGCGAGACCGGGAGGGTCGAGCACGAGGGCCGCGTCACGCGGGTGACCGCGCATCCGATCGGGATCGACACCGACGACTTCGAGGCGCTCCGTGACGACGACACCGTGCTCGCGCGCGAGCGGGAGCTCGTCGCGCGCCGCCCCGAGCAGCTCGTGCTCCGTGTCGACCGCACCGATCCGTCCAAGAACATCGTCCGTGGCTTCCGGGCGTTCGGGCTGCTGCTCGAACGGCATCCCGAGCTGTGCGGGCGGGTCGGCATGCTGGCTCTGCTCGCGCCGTCGCGGCAGGACATCCCCGAGTACGCCGACTACGTCGCGGCGATCGGCCAGGCGGTGCGGGCGGTGAACGAGCGCTTTGCCAGGGACGGCTGGATTCCGGTCGAGCTGGACGTCGCGGACGACTTCCCCCGCTCGGTGGCGGGCTACAAGCAGTTCGACGTGCTGCTCGTGAACCCCGTGTTCGACGGCCTCAACCTCGTGGCGAAGGAGGCGCCGCTCGTGAACCGCCGCGACGGCGTGCTCGTCCTCTCCGAGAACGCCGGAGTCTACGAAGAGCTTGCCGAGTGGGCTCTCGCCGTCGGCCCGCTCGACATCGTCGGCCAGGCGGACGCGCTCTACGCCGCGCTGACGATGCCCGGCGACGAGCGGCGCCGCCGCGCCGAGGCGATTCGCGACCACGTACGGCGCCACGACGTCCGTGAATGGATCTCGGCGCAGCTGACCGACCTCGACGCCGTACGATCCGGGGAATGACCGATCTCTCCCACGTGGACGAGTCCGGCGACGTGCGTATGGTCGACGTCGGCGGCAAGCCGCTCTCGCGCAGGCGGGCGGTCGCGCGGGCCGAGGTGCGCATGGCCGCCGAGACCGCGCGGAAGCTCCGAGAGCTGCCGAAGGGCGACGCGCTCGCAACGGCGCAGCTTGCGGGGATCATGGCCGCGAAGCGGACGAGCGACCTGATCCCGCTCTGTCATCCGCTGCCGCTCTCGCACGTCGAGGTGACGCTGGAGGTCGGCGACGCGTCGGTCGCGATCGTCGCCTCGGCCGAGACGACCGCCCAGACCGGCGTCGAGATGGAGGCGCTCACGGCCGCCACGGTCGCCGCGCTCACCGTCTACGACATGGCCAAGGCGATCGACAAGGCGATGTCGATCTCCGAGGTCGCGCTCGTCGAGAAGACGAAGGAGCCGGTCGGCTGAGAGCCGCGGTGCTCACGGTCTCCGACGGGGTCGTCGCCGGCACACGCGAGGACCGGAGCGGCGACACCCTCGACGAGCTCCTCCGCGGCGAGGGGTACGAGGTCGAGCGCCGTGTCGTGCCCGACGAACGAGAGCAGATCGCACGTGCGTTGTCTGAACTGGCAACGGTCGCGCTGGTCGTACTGACGACCGGCGGCACCGGTCTGGCGCCGCGAGACGTGACGCCGGAGGCGACGCGGGACGTCCTCGATCGTGAGGCGCCGGGGATCGCGCAGGCGCTGCGCGCCGACTCGATCGCGAAGACACCGCACGGTCTCCTCTCGCGCGGGGTTGCCGGGGTCGTCGGCTCGACACTCGTCGTCAACCTCCCAGGCTCGCCGGGCGGCTGCCGCGACGGCTTCGCGATCCTCCGCCCGGCACTCGCCCACGCGCTCGAGCTGCTCGCCGGCGAGCGCGAGGTCTCCCACCGCCAGACCTGACCGTTCCGCCCGGCCGGACGTATCCTGGCGCGATGACCGCCGAGGCGTCGACGCTCGCTCCGCTGCCCGCGCGCTTCGCGCGGCTCGTCAAGATCGAGCACACGGTCTTCGCGCTGCCGTTCGCGTACGTCGGCGCGTTCCTCGCGGTCGGCGTGACGCCGAGCACGCACGACCTGCTCTGGATCACCCTCGCGATGGTCGGCGCCCGCTCGCTCGCGATGGCGCTCAACCGTCTCGTCGACGCAGGCGTCGATGCGCGCAACCCGCGCACCGCGGGGCGCGAGCTGCCGAGCGGCCAGCTCTCGGTCGCGCAGGTCGCGTTCTTCTGCGCCGCCTCGCTCGCCCTGTTCCTCGTCGCCGTCTGGCAGCTCGATCCGCTCGTGCGCTGGCTCTGGCCGATCCCGGTCGCCGGCTTCGTCGTCTACCCGTACCTCAAGCGCATCACCTGGCTCTGCCACTTCTGGCTCGGCGCCGTCGACGGCCTGGCGCCGGTCGGCGCCTGGGTCGCGATCACCGGCAGGCTGCCCTGGCAGTCATGGCTGCTCGGCGCGGCCGTCGCCCTCTGGGTCGCCGGCTTCGACCTCTTCTACGCGCTCTTCGACCTCGAGGTCGACCGCCGCGAGGGGCTCCACTCGATCGCGACCCGGTTCGGCGTCCGGGGCGCGTTCCTCGGCGCGCGGCTCTCGCACGCCGCAACCGTCGCCTGCCTCGTCGCGGCCGGCCTCGGCCTCTCCGTCGGCGTCCTCTACTGGCTCGGTGTCGCGGCGGTCGCGACGCTGCTCGCGTACGAGCACGCGCTCGTCCGCCCGCACGATCTGCGCCGGCTCGACACGGCCTTCTTCACGATGAACGGCGTGATCAGCGTCGCCTTCGCCGTCTTCGTGATCGCCGACGCCGCGCGGTAGCGCCGCCCTCAGGCTCCCGTGATCAGCCGGTGGGCGATCGTGAACGGCGGCGGGATCGGCGGGCGCCGCTCGTCCGTCGGGCCGAACCAGCCGGCCTCGGCCAGCTCGGTCTCGTCGAGACGCAGCTCCCCGCCCGCATAGTCGGCACGGAAGCCGATCATCAGCTGGCTCGGGAAGGGCCACGGCTGGCTGCCGACGTAGCGCACGCGCTCGACCTCGACGCCGACCTCCTCGCGAACCTCGCGGGCGACCGCCTCCTCGAGCGTCTCTCCCGGCTCGACGAAGCCTGCGAGGACGCTCCAGAACCGCGTCACGCCGACCCGGCGGGCGAGCAGCACCGAGTCGCCGCGGTGGACGGCCATGATCACCGCCGGCGAGATGCGCGGATACGCCGTGTGGCCGCAGCTCGGGCAGGCGAGGACGAGCTCGCTGCGCGAGCGCTCGAGCGGCGTTCCGCAGCGTCCGCAGAAGCGGTGCGTCGCCTGCCAGTCGAGAAGCTGCGCGGCACGCCCGGCGGCCTGCGCGACCGCGTCGGGGCCATCGGCCAGGAGCGCGCGCAGGGTGGGTGCGTCCGCCGGCGGTGCCCCGGCGAGCGGCGCGGCGAAGACCGGGTCGTCGTCGAGCCAGCCGACGTGGAGCGGCTCCCCCGCGAGCGCGGTATCCGCATCGACGACCACGCGGCCGTCGGCGAGCGCGATCGTGCGCACGCCCGCGGCAGGCCGGGCTCCGGGGTCGAAGCCGGGGCGCCAGTTCACTAGATGGTTGCTGCCGCGATCGCGCGCGTCCGGCTGCGCGCTCTGGCACGCCCGGGCCGCGCAGTCCCGTCTGCGGCCGGCGGAGCCGGCCCCCGCCGGGCCTGCGCTTCGCCCCGCCGATCGCTCACCGCTGCCACCAGCAGCGGCAAGCGCCCGCCACGGCGCCCCAGACAGGCCAGCCCACGCCCCGGAACGGACGACCTCGCGGCAGCAACCATCTAGCTGCGGCGCAGGGAGGCGTCCGCGAGCGACGGCGGCACGTAGCCCGCGTCGGCCGGGTTGACGTTCGTGCCCGGCGGGACGATCTCGTCGATCCGGTCGAGCAGGCCGGCGTCGAGGGTGACCTCGAGCGCGCCGAGGAAGCTCTCGAGATGCTCCATCGTGCGCGGGCCGATGATCGGCGCCGTCACGTCCGGATGCTGGAGGACGAACGCGACCGCGAGCTGGGCGAGCGGGACGCCCGCGTCGTCGGCGAGCGCCCCGAGCGCGTCGGCCGCGTCGAGCTTGCGCTGGTTCACGGGCAGTGAGAGATCGAAGCGATCGGGCAGCCGCTCGGCACGGCGGCTCTGTGCGGTCGTGCCCTTGCGGAACGTGCCGGAAAGCCAGCCGCCGGCGAGCGGGCTCCACGGGATCACGCCCATGCCGTAGCGCCGGCAGACCGGCAGCACCTCGGTCTCGATCCCGCGCGCGAGGATCGAGTACGGCGGCTGCTCGCACACGAACCGCTCGCGGCCGCGGCGCTCGGCGACCCACTGCGCCTCGACGATCTCCGACGGCGGGAACGTCGAGCTGCCGAAGTAGCGGATCTTGCCCTGGCGGACGAGATCGGTCAGCGCGCCGAGCGTCTCGTCGATGTCGGTGCCCGGCGCCGGGCGGTGAATCTGGTACAGGTCGATCCAGTCGGTCTGCAGCCGGCGGAGGCTCGACTCGACCTCCTGGAAGATCCAGCGGCGCGAGTTCCCCGACCGGTTCGGGCCGTCGCCCATCCGGAAGTGCACCTTCGTCGCGAGCACGATCTCGTCGCGCCGGCCGGCGAGCGCCTTCGCGACGATCTCCTCCGACTCGCCCGCCGAGTAGACGTCGGCCGTGTCGACGAAATTGATCCCCGCGTCGAGGGCGTGGTGGATGATCCGGACCGACTCGTCGTGGTCGGGGTTGCCCCAGGCGCCGAACATCATCGCGCCGAGGCAGAGCGGGCTGACCTCGACGCCGGTACGACCGAGCGGGCGGTACTCCACGAGGGGAGCGTACGCGGGTGGGCGGGGGCTCCGTCGCAGTGACCCCTCCGTCACCGCGACCGAGCCCCGCCCGTCCTCCCTCGTCGACTAGCGCCGCTTGAAGCCGCCGAGCTGCGCCCGAAGTGCCGTGTCGGCTGCGGTCAGCTCCACGTAGTAGCCGCGCGGGTTTGCGAGCAGCGCCTGCGCGAGGTCGGCCGACACGCTGTTCACGACCTCGGTCAGGTTTCCGTTGCCGTCGGCGTCCGTGAGCGAGCCGGCGCCCGAGTCGAGCACGACCGGGCCTTCGGCTCGGCGTGCGCCCTGGTGCAGTGCGAGGCCGGTGAGCGTCTCGGGGGCGCCGAAGCGGTAGTTGACGTAGAACACGGCCTTCGCGCTCGAGATCGCGCCGGTCGAGTCGCGGGTCACATCGAGGGTGAAGGACCCCGTGCCTCGGCCTTTCCCGGACACCGCCGGAACCACCTCGTGCGTGCTGAAGCCGAGGCGGGAGACCGAGACCGAGCGCTCGCGCTTCGCGTTCGTGCACGAGCCCCGCTCGAAGACGACACCCGCGCCTGCGACGCTGCCGGTGCCGAGCGAACCGGACAAGAAGCCGCCGTCGGCGGTGAAGGCGGACGCGAGCGACGCGATGAGCTTGCCGGCGTTCCGGCTCGTGCGGCCGACGACCGCGCCGACCGCGTTGCCGCCGGAGATCGCCGCGTGCAGGGTCCCGGACGCGTTGCCGTTGCCGTCGCCGCCCTGGATGCGGAAGTTGCCGTCGAGCCAGCCGATCCCGCTTGTCGTGTCGACGACGCTGTGGGCGCGGATCACGAGCGGGCCGGCGAGCCGCGCGTCGCTGCTCGTGGCGGTGCCCGTGTAGGTCGCCGTCGTCTCGGTGTAGGCGCCGTCGCTCGCCGTGCAGCTGCGCGCATTCGAGCGCGTGACCGACGTCGCGGCGAATGTCGCCTGCGCCTGCTGTGTCGTCTGCGCGCGCATGTGGCCCGCGGCCGCGACCCCTGCGGCGGCCAGCGCTGCGCCCGCGAGCGCCACCACCGCCGTGAGCTTCCGTCTCGACATCTCGATCCCCCTGGTCTCGTTGAGTCCCTGTACCAGGGAGAAGAAACCGTCGAGATCCGAGGTATGCACGAGCGCCGTAAAACCCCTGTAAAGCGCGGCCGAGGGCCTATGCTGCGGCGGTGATCCGGGCCCGTGCACTCGGCAAGCGGTACGGCTCCAAGCGCGTTCTGCGCGGCGTCGACCTCGAGCTGCCCGCCGGCGGCTTCCTCGTCGTCACCGGCCCGAACGGCGCCGGCAAGACGACGCTGCTGCGGATCTGCGCCGGGCTCGCCGTGCCGAGCGAAGGGGAGCTGGCGGTCGCCGCCGGCCGCGGCGAGGTGGGCTATCTCGCGCACGAGCCGCTCGTCTATCGCGAGCTCTCCGCGCTCGAGAACCTCGATCTCTACGGGCGTCTCTACCGGGTGCCCGAGCGGCGCGTGCGGATCGGGATGCTGCTCGAGCGCTACGGGCTCTGGGACGTCCGCCATGACCGCGTCGCCTCGTATTCGCGTGGAATGACGCAACGGCTCGCGCTCTGCCGTGTGCTCCTTCACAACCCGGCGCTGCTCGTCCTCGACGAGCCGTTCACCGCGCTGGACACAGCCGGTGCGGCGCTGCTCGACGCCCAGCTCGCGGAGCTTCGCGGCGAGCGGACCGTGCTGCTCTCGACACACGATCCCGCGCGGGTCGAGCCGCTCGCGAGCGCATGGCTGGAGCTCGCGGCATGAGCTATCTCCGCGACGTCGGTGCGCTCGCGCGCAAGGACCTGCTGCTCGAGCTGCGGGCGCGCGACACGCTGCCGGCGATGCTGCTCTTCGTCGTCGCGACCTTCGTCGTCTTCCACTTCGCGCTGCCGGGGAGCCCGTCGCGGGTGGCCGCGAGCGGACTGCTCTGGGTCTCGATCCTCTTCACGGCGCTGCTCGGGCTCGGGCGCGCGTTCGTGCCGGAGCGGGAGCAGCGCGTACTCGACGGGCTCGTGCTCGCTCCGTGCGACCGGAGCGCGATCTGGCTCGGCAAGGCGATCGCGACATTCGCGTTTCTCGTCGCGGCCGAGGTGGTCGCGCTGCCCGTGTACGCGCTCTTCTTTCATCCGGTGAGCGGCTCGACGGTGCTCGGCGTCGTGCTCGCCGACATCGGGATCTGCACGGTCGGCACCTTCCTCGGCGCGATGGCGGTCGCGACGCGGGCCCGCGACCTGCTGCTGCCGCTGCTTTTCCTGCCGCTCGCGATCCCGATCGTCGTCGGCGGCGTCGGCGCGAGCGTCGTCGGCTCACCCGGCCGCTATCTGGCGTTCCTTGCGCTCTACGACGCGCTCTTCGCGCTCGTCTGCTGGGCCACGTTCGAGTACGTCGTCGCCGAGTGAGCGGTCCGGTGCGACAATCCATGGCGGTGGGTCGTACGCCTCGCATCAGCTTGCCCGTGCTCGCGGCGCTCTCGTTCGGTCTCGTGACCGCGGCGCTGCTGCTCGTCTTCTACGTCGCGCCGAACGACGCCGACCAGGGCTTCTCGCAGCGGATCTTCTACTTCCACGTCTCGATCGCGCTGACGGCGTACGGATGCTTCATCACCGCCGCGTGGAAGGGGTTCCGGCATCTGACGCGCCGCGAGCCGCGCGCCGACCTCGAGAGCTACGTCGCCGTGCACCAAGGCGTGATCTTCGGCTCGCTCGTCCTGCTGACCGGTTCGATCTGGGCGAAGATCTCGTGGGGGCACTGGTGGCTGTGGAGCGAGGACCAGCTCGTGCTCTTCCTCGTCCTCTTTCTCTTCTACTGCGCGTACTTCATGCTCCGCTACTCGCTCGAGCCGGGGCCGCAGCGGGCGAACATGAGCGCGGTCTACGCGCTCTTCGGCGTCGTCCTGATTCCGGTCAGCTTCCTCGCGATTCGGCTCGCGAAGGGACTCATCCATCCCGTCGTGTTCACCCGGCACGGGCCGGCCTTCCACGGGTGGATCCTCGTCACCTACTGCGTCGCGCAGGTCGCGATGCTCGTCCTCGCGTACACGCTCTACCGTGTGGAACTGGCCGGCAAGCGGCTCGACGCCCGGCTGCGCGAGCTGAAGGAGGTGCTCGTCTGACCACCGCCGAGAAATACGTGACCGCCGCGTACTGCGTCGTCTTCGCGCTCGTGCTCGCGTACGTCGTGATCATCGCGCTCAAGCTGCAACGGCTGGAGCGCGAGGTGGACGAGCTCGCCGGCCGCGCCACGCAGGCGGAGCCGGAAGAAGACGGCCGGCCGGAGCCGGCGTCCGTTGGCTGAGCTCCTGTTCTGGCCCGCGATCCTGCTCTACGGGGAGGCGGCCGTCGGCTATCTCGGCGAGGCGCGGCGGCCCGGCGCCGCCGGGCGCGCGGCGACGTGGGGTGTGCGCCTCGGCTGGCTCGCGCAGACCGGGCTGCTGGGCGTGCAGGCGGCGCGGCGCGACGGCTTCCCGTGGGGAACGTGGGCCGGGTCGCTCAACCTCTTCGTCTGGCTCGTCGTGTCGGCCTATCTGATCTGGGGCTGCCGCCGCTCCTACCGCCTGCTCGGGCTCACCGTCATGCCGCTGGCGGCCGTCCTGCTCGTGGTCGCGCGCGCCGGCGGCGGCACCGGGGTCGGCGGGCACAGCCACTACTCGAACCTCTTCCTCGTCCTCCACGTCGGGCTCGTGCTCGCTGCCTTCGCCGGGTTCACGCTCACCGCGGCGCTGTCGGGTCTCTACCTCTGGCAGGAACGGCGGTTGAAGCGGCGCTCGTCGACCGTGCTTCTGCGCCCGGTGCCCGCGCTCGCGACGCTCGACGCGCTCGCCCTGCGGACGGTGGCGTGGTCGCTGCCCGCGCTGACGCTCGGGATCGCGGTCGGCCTCGTGCGCCTCGTCGCGGACAACGACCGGTTCGACGCGCTGATCGCGGCGACGATCGTCACCTGGGTCGTCTGGGCCGCCTATCTTGCGTTGCGGGCGCTCGCCGGCTGGGCCGGGCGCCGCGCCGCCTATCTCGCGCTCGCCGGCTTCGCGCTCGTCATCCTCGTCCGCCTCGCGCTCCCCGCCACCCACTTCGCCTGATGCGTCTCGTCCTCGTCGGCACCTCCCACCATCGCGCTCCCGTCGAGCTGCGCGAGCGGGTGGCGCTCGAACGTGAACAGGCGCGGGTGCTCGCGGGGCGGCTGGCCGAGGGTGGCCGCGAGGCGGTGTGCCTCTCGACCTGCAACCGGACCGAGATCTACGTGGCGGCCGCCGACCCCGAGCAGGCCGAGCGGGACGTCGTCGCGGCGCTCGCCGAGCTGGAGCCGGAGGTCGAGCAGGCGCTCTACCGGCTGCGCGACCAGGCGGCGGCGCTCCACCTCTTCCGGGTTGCCGCGGGCCTCGACTCGCTCGTTCCCGGCGAGGGCGAGATTCTCGGCCAGGTGCGGGTCGCGCACGAGCTCGGCACGAGCGGGCTCGTGCTCGACCGCGTGTTCCGGTCGGCGTTGCACGCGGGGCGCAAGGTGCGCACCCAGACGGCGATCGGCGAGAGCCCGGCCTCGGTGTCGTCTGCGGCGGCCGCGCTCGCGGAGCAGGTCTTCGGCGATCTCGCCGGACGGAGCGTGCTCGTGCTCGGCGCAGGCGAGGTCGGCGACCAGGTCGGGCGCAGCCTCCGCAAGCGCGGCGCCGAGATCGGGCTCGTCGCGAACAGCAAGACCGCACGCGCCGACGTCGAGGAGCAGCTGAAGCGCGTCGACGTCGTCGTGGCGTCGACGAGCGCGCCGGGGCTCGTGCTCGATGCCGCGACGGTCGATCGGGCGCTCGGCGCTCGCCGCGGCCGGCAGCTGCTCCTGATCGACCTCGCCGTGCCGCGCGACCTCGATCCGGCGATCCACGAGCTCGACGGCTGCTACCTCTACGACATCGACGACCTGGAGGCGATCGTCGCCGACACGCTGACGGGCCGGCGCCGCGAGGCCGACCGGGCCGAGTCGATCGTCGCCGGCGAGGCGGAGAAGTTCCACGAGTGGCATGCCTCGCTCGACGTCGTGCCGGCGATCGCGTCGCTGCGGGCGCGCGCCGAGGAGATCCGCGAGGCCGAGCTGCGCAAGGCCGACGCGCTGCTCGGCCGGCTCGACGAGAGCCAGCGACGCGCCGTCGAGTCGATCACCGCTCAGATCGTCAACAAGCTCCTCCATCTGCCGACCGTGCGCATGAAGCAGGCGGCCGCGGCAGCCGACGGGGTGCTCTATGCTGAGGCGGTGCGGCACCTCTTCGGTCTCGGCGAGGACGAGCGCTGAAGCTCGGCAAGCTCAGCTCGGCCGCTCTGGTTGGGCGTCCGCTGCCGCTGCAGGCCCCGACCGCGTTCGTCCGCGTCCGGCCTCGCGGCACGTCGAGCTGCGGGCAGCCCGTGCGGAGGCGGACACGTTGTGCTGATCCGCGTCGGCAGCCGCGGCAGTAGGCTCGCGCTCACGCAGGCCGAGCTCGCCGCCTCGCGCCTGCGGGCGCCGGGGATCGAGATCGCGCTCGTGCCGATCACGACCGCCGGCGACAAGGATCGCACGAAGCCGTTCGGCGAGATCGGCTCGCGCGGCGTCTTCGTCAAGGAGCTGGAGGAAGCGCTCCTCGAGCATCGGATCGACGTTGCCGTCCACTCCGCGAAGGACATGACGGCAAGCGATCCGGACGGCCTCGCGGTCGGCGCGTACCTCGTGCGTGACGACCCGCGGGACGCGCTGTGCGGCGCCGAAGCGATCCGCCCGGGGATGCGCGTCGGGACGGCCTCGGCGCGGCGGAAGGCGCAGCTGCTGGCGCTCGAGCCGACACTCCGGATCGAGCCGATGCGCGGGAACATCGACACGCGGCTGCGCAAGCGAGGCGAGCGTGGGCTCGACGCGATCGTGCTCGCCGCGTGCGGGCTCGACCGGCTCGGTCTCGGCGGCGAGATCGGCCTGCGCTTCGATCCCGACGAGCTGCTGCCGGAGGCCGCGCAGGGAGCGCTTGCCCTGCAGGTGCGCGACGGCGAGGCGCATCTCGTCGCAGCCGTCGACGACCACGACACGCGCCGGCGGGTCGAGGCCGAGCGGACGGTCGTCGCCGCCGTGGGCGGCGGCTGCCTCGCCCCGGTCGCGGCGCACCACGACGGGCAGTCGCTGACCGGCCTCGTGGCCGCCGAGGACGGGACGTGGCTCGAGCGGCGCAGCGGAACCGATCCGGTCGCGCTCGGCCGCGAGCTCGCCGCCGCCGCGGCGGCGCACGACGCGTGACGACGTCGTGACCCATCCGCCACGAAGCCGGCACGGACACGTAGGGCTTTTCGCGCTAGCGTCGGCTTTGCCCGGCGCGGTCCCCTCTTGGGAGGGTGGGGGATCGGGATGGACCCCGTGAGAGGCGCCTCGGGACAGGGCCGTGGTGGACAGGACGGGAGAGGACAGGTCCGCGTGGTCGTCACCCGCGCCGAGGGGCAGGCGGAGCCGCTCGCGTCCCGGATCGGGGCGCTCGGGTGCGCCGTCGTTCTCTGCCCGCTGATCCGGATCGAGCCGCTCGGCGCCGCGCCCGTCGATCCCTCACCGTACGACTGGATCGTGGTCACGAGCCCGAACGGCGCGGCAGAGCTCGCACGCCGCCTCACCTCGCTGCCGCGGCGGCTCGCCGCGATCGGGCCAGGCACCGCCGACGAGCTGCAGGCGCACGGGCTCGACCCCGACCTCGTGCCCGCCGTCTCGACCCAGGAAGGGCTGCTCGCGGAACTGCCCCGGCCCGCAGGCTCCGTCCTCGTCGCGGCCGCCGAGGGGGCCCGGCGCCTGCTCGCCGACGAGCTCGGCGCCGACTTTCTGCCGCTCTACCGCACGGTCGCTCTCCAGCCGGAGCAGCCGCCCGAGGGCGAGCTCGTCGTCCTCGCGTCTGCGTCGGCGGCTCGCGCGTTCGGCGCGACCGGCGCCCGCATCCCGGCCGTCGTCATCGGGCCGCAGACCGCGGCGGCCGCCCGCGAGCACGGGGTCGAGGTCGTCGCCGAGGCCGAGACGCACGACCTGGACGGGCTCGTCGACGCGGTCGAGCGAGCGCTGGCCACCAGGTAGCCTCGCGGCCATGCCGCCGTTCGTCACCTTCCTCACCGACTTCGGGCTCCAGGACGACTTCGTCGGCACCTGCCACGGCGTGATCAAGCGAATCGCGCCCGAGGCGGAGATCATCGACATCACGCACGGGATCCGGCCGGGCCGCGTCCTCCAGGGAGCGCTCACGCTCGCGAACACGCTCCCGTACATGCCCGAGGGCATCCACCTCTCGGTCGTCGACCCGGGCGTGGGCGGCGTCCGGCGGGCGCTCGCGATCCGCGACGGCGAGGGACGCTTCCACGTCGGACCGGACAACGGCCTGCTCCTGCCGGCGGTCGACCGCTTCGGCGGCGTGGCCGCGGCGCACGAGCTGGCAAGTCCGGAACACTCGCTGCAGCCGGTCTCGCGCACGTTCCACGGTCGCGATCTCTTCTCGCCGGCGGCCGCGCACCTCGCCCGTGGGGTCGAGATCGGCGAGCTCGGCCCGCCGATCGATCCCGAGGAGCTCGTGCGGCTCGACCTGCCGGAGCCCGAGATCGGAACGAGCCGCATTCGCGCCACCGTGCTCGCCGTCGACCGGTTCGGGAACATGGCGCTCAACCTCACGCGCGACCAGCTCGAGCAGGGCGGCATCGTGCCGGGCACGCGCGTCGAGATCGACGCGCGCGGCGACCGCTACTTCGCCGTCGCCGCCCGGACGTTCGGCGATGCCGGCCGTGGCGAGCTGATCCTCTACGAGGACAGCTACCGCAACGTCGCCGTCGCCGTCTCGCGCGGCAACGCGTCGGAGCTTCTGCGCGCGAGCGAGGGAGCAGAGCTCCTGATCCAGGTGGACGTTCCCTGAACGCGCAGCGCGTCTCGCGGCTCGTCACCGACGTCGTCGTCCGGCAGCCCTGGCTGTGGCGTCTCCTGCGCGGCCGCCTGCGCGACGTCTTCGACACGATCGCGCCGACGTGGGAGACGCGGATCGGGCCTCAGCACCTTGCCGCGCTCGAGTTGGCGCTCGCCGAGCTGGCCCCGCCGGCGCGGGCGCTCGACCTCGGCACCGGGACCGGCGCCGCGGCCAAGACCGTCGCCGGGCGCTTTCCCGACGCCGAAGTGACCGGCCTCGATCTGAGCCCGCGGATGATCGCCGAGGCGGAGGCGCGGCTCCCCGCGGAGCTCGCGGCACGCGTGCGCTACCGGGTCGGCGACGCGTCGGCCCTGCCGTTCGCCGACGGCGCCTTCGAGCTCGTCACGCTCGCGAACATGATCCCGTTCTTCGGTGAGCTGGCGCGTGTCGTTGCGCCCGGCGGCGCGGTCGTCGTCTCGTTCTCGCGCGGGGCGGACACGCCCATCTACGTTCCGTTCGAGCGTCTGCGCCGGGAGCTGGAGCGCCGGGGATTCGCGCGGGTTGCGGAGTTTTCGGCCGGGCCCGCGACGGCGCTGCGCGCGACGAGGACGTAACCCTCCGCACGCGGCAGCTCGCGACACGACCTCGTCGGCCGCCGAGCGAAGCAGGGGTCCACGGAGGAAACATGGTCTCCCCCGTGGATGCGCAGTGGCGAGGGCCGGACTCGAACCGGCGACACCCCGGTTTTCAGCCGAGTGCTCTACCAGCTGAGCTACCTCGCCCCGAAGCGCGGCGGTCAGTGTAGCCCAGCCGCTACGCGCGCTTCGCCGCCGCCAGCCGCTCGACGAGCACGCCGACGAGGTCGTCCTTGAGCAGGACGGCGTCGGCCCCCGCCTCGCTCACGGCTCGATGAAGCTCCAGCGCGGGATCGCCGGTGAGGGCGATCAGGCAGAGCGCCGGATGGTCCTTGCGCATGCGCGCCACCGCGGTGACGCCGTCGACGAGCGGCATGTGCAGGTCGATCACGACGGCGTCCGGGTCGAGCTCGTCGACCAGCTCGATCGCGGCGAGGCCGTTCTCCGCCTCTGCGACGACGGTCAGCTCCGGCTGGTGCTCGATCAGCGGGCGCAGCGCCTCGCGGAAAGCAGGCTCGTCGTCTGCGATGAGGACGCGTACCGGTGCACTGGGCTTGTCCTCCGTCGAAGCCATGGGCGTCGTTGGACGTTAGCCTTGCGCCCGTGGCCGTGCAACACGACGCCGCAGGCGAGGTCGCCGTCATCGGCGCACCGCTCGATCTCGGCGCCGGGCGGCGCGGCGTCGACATGGGCCCCTCGGCGATTCGCTACGCCGGGCTTCGCTGGCACCTCGAGGAGAAGCTCGGCGTGCGCGTCTCGGATCTCGGCAACGTCCACGCACCGGAGGCCGAGTCGGTGCCGATGGGCGACGAGCGGATGCGCTACCTGCCGCACATCCTCGGCGTCTGCGTGCAGGTCGCCGAGCTCGTCGCCGCCGCGACGGGGCGGGGCGCGGTGCCGCTCGTGCTCGGCGGCGATCACTCCGTCGCGCTCGGCTCGCTCGTCGGCATGGCGTCGGTCCACGGCCGCGGCGGCGTCGTGTGGATCGACGCGCACGGTGACCTGAACACGCCCGAGACCTCGCCGAGCGGCAACGTCCACGGGATGGTGCTCGCGGCGGCGCTCGGGCTCGCAGGCGACGCGTTTGCGCACGACGGCCTGCCACTGCCGGCGATCGAGGCTCGGCCGGCTGGCGTTCGTCGGCGTCCGCTCGCTCGACGACGGCGAGCGCGAGCTGCTCGGGAGGCTGAACGCGAAGGTGTTCACGATGAGCGACGTCGATCGGATCGGGATCGAGCCGTGCATGCGGGAGGCGCTCGCGCACGCGGCCGGTGCGGGGTTCCTCCACGTCTCGCTCGACCTGGACGCCGTCGATCCCGACCATGCGCCCGGCGTCGGCACGCCCGTACGCGGCGGGCTCTCGTACCGGGAGGCGCACATGGCCATGGAGGTCGTGGCGGACTCCGGGCTCGCTCGCTCGTTCGACGTCGTGGAGGTGAACCCGATCCTCGACCGTGAGAACGCGACCGGGAAGCTCGCGGTCGAGCTGGTCGCCTCGGCCCTCGGCGCCCGGATTCTCTAGCGCGCGACGGCGAGGAAGCGCTCGACGGCGTCGGCCGTCTCGTCGAACGCGTCCCACATCACCATGTGCATGCCGGGCACCTCGACCGTCTGCAGCCGGTCGCCGAGCGCGGCGCGGTAGGCCTCGAGCTGGCTCCGGTGGACGAGGCCGAAGTCGGGCGCATGGAGCAGGAGCGTCGGCGCGCGCAGCGTCTCGGCCGGGGGCGGCGCGGTGGCGATCTCGCCGTAGATCGAGACGATCGCCGGCTGGCAGGTGCGGCGGCGCAGGCGCCCGTCCGGCAGCACCTCGCAGTGCTGGTCGAGATCCGCCTCGACGTGGAAGCGCGCGGTCTGCGGGTTCGGATCGAGCCGCTCGGCGAGATAGGCGTCGCGGTCGGCGTAGATCGCCTCGACCATGTTGTCCCGGGCGTTCTGCGTCGCGACGTGCGGCAGGATCTGGATCGCGGGGTCGAGCAGGATCGCGCGGCGGACGAGCGCGGGGTGGGCGGCGGCGAGCTCGAGCACGAGCCGCCCGCCGAAGGAGTGGCCGGCCCAGTCGGCGGTCTCCAGGTCGAGCGCGGCGGCCGTCTCCGCGAGGTCGGCCACATGGGTCGGGAACGTCCACGGGGCGTCCCAGCCCGACCGGCCGTGGCCGCGCAGGTCGAAGGCGAGCACGCGGCGGGTCTTCGCCCAGCGCTCCTCGGCGAGCCGTTTGAACCGCTCGCCGTGGCCCGTGACACCGTGCAGGCAGACGAGCGGCTCGCCGTCGGGCGGTCCCCACTCGAACACGTGCAGCTCCATCGCCCGACGATACTGGGGTCGTGCAGCTCGAGGTGCGGGAGGGCGACATCGCCGCGATCGAGGCGGACGCGGTCGCGAACGCGGCGAACGACCGGCTGTGGATGGGCGCCGGGGTCGCGGGTGCGCTGAAACGGGCGGGCGGCGCCGAGATCGAGCGCGAGGCGATTGCGGCCGGGCCGATTCCGCTCGGAACCGCGGTCGCGACCGGCGCCGGCCGGCTGCCGGCGCGCTGGGTGATCCACGGCGCGGTGATGGGACAGGACCTGCGGACCGACGCGTCGCTCGTACGGGCGACCACGCGGGCCTGTCTCGCGCTCGCGGACGAGCTCGGCTGCGCGTCGCTCGCGCTGCCGGCGTTCGGGACCGGCGTCGGCGGCTTCCCGCTCGGCGAGTGCGCGCGGATCATGGTCGAAGAGGCCCGCGGGTTCGAGGGAGCGACGCTGCGGCGCGTGACCTTCGCGGTCTACGGCGACGCGGCCCGCGACGCGTTCGCGGCTGCCCTCACGGATCCGTGACACGCCCGTAGCCGGTGTCGGACACCGGGACCTGCCGGCGGCGGACGGAAGGTGCTACGACTCGCGGGTCTCCTCGCCGTTCCCGGACGGGCGGTAGTACGTCCGGTCGCGCAGCTCCTCCGGCAGGTAGCTGATCTCGAACCCGCGCGGATCGTCGTGGGGGTAGACGTAGCCCTCGCCGTGGCCGAGCCGGCGGCCGTACCAGGAGCCGTCGCGCAGGGACTTCGGCGGCCTCACGTTCCCTCGCTCGCGGACGTCCTCGGCCGCCTCGTTCAGCGCCACGTAGCTCGCGTTCGACTTCGGCGCGCGCGCGAGGTAGATCGCCGCCTGCGAGAGGTTGAGCCTCGCCTCGGGCAGGCCGACGTGCTCGACCGCCTGCGCCGCCGCGACGGCGACGAGCAGCGCCCGCGGGTCGGCGTTGCCGACGTCCTCGGAGGCGAGCACGATCATCCGCCGCGCGATGAAGCGCGCGTCCTCGCCGCCCTCGAGCATCGCCGCGAGGTAGTAGACCGCCGCGTCCGGGTCGCCGCCTCGCATCGACTTGATGAACGCCGAGGTGAAGTCGTAATGGGCGTCGGCGCCCTTGTCGTAGACGACCGGCCGCTTGCGGGCGGCATCCTCGACATGCGCCTCCGTCGGCGCGCCGCCGGAGGCCTCCCAGGCCAGCTCGAGGATGTTCAGCGCGCTGCGCGCGTCGCCGCCCGCGCGTCCGGCGACGAGGTCGCGGACGCCGGGCTCGACCGCGCCGCCGAGCGCGGCGGCGCCGCGGTCGACGATCCGCTCCAGCTCCGCCGGCTCGAGCGGCTGCAGCTCGTAGACCTGGCTGCGCGAGATGAGCGCCGAGTTCACCTCGTAGTACGGGTTCTCGGTCGTCGCGCCGATCAGCGTCAACAGCCCGTCCTCGACCGCCGGCAGCAGCGCGTCCTGCTGCGCCTTGTTGAAGCGGTGGATCTCGTCGAGGAAGAGGATCGTCCGCCGCCCGCTCGCCCCGAGCCGCTCGCGCGCCCGCTGGAGCACCTCCCGGACGTCCTTCACGCTCGCCGACACCGCCGACAGCTCCTCGAACGCCGACCCGGTCGAGGCGGCGACGATCCGCGCCAGCGTCGTCTTCCCGCTTCCCGGCGGCCCGTAGAAGATCGACGAGCGGACGCGATCCTCGGCGATCGCGAGCCGGAGCGCCGAGCCCTCGCCGAGCACATGCTGCTGCCCGACGAACTCGTCCAGCGTCCGCGGCCGCAGCCGCTGCGCGAGCGGCGCGGCGGCGCCCACCCGCTGGTCTGCCGCGTCCGAGAAGAGATCGGCCACCGCCGAAGTATGCTCCGCGCGTGGCCGCCGCCACTCTCCGCGACGAGGTCGTCGATCTGCTCAGCCGGCTGATCCGGCTCGACACGACCAACCCGCCCGGCAACGAGACGCTCGCCGCCGAGCTGCTGCGCTCCTATCTCGTAGCGAACGGCGTCGCGTGCGAGCTGTACGCGAAGACGCCGGAGCGCGCGAACCTCGTCGCGCGCATCCCCGGCAGCGGCGACGGGCCGAGCCTGCTTCTCCTCTCGCACACCGACGTCGTCCTGGCCGATCCGGACGAGTGGTCGGTGCCGCCGTTCTCCGGTGTCGTGCAGGACGGCCACGTGTGGGGCCGCGGCGCGCTCGACATGAAGGGCCAGGTCGCGGCGAACGCGGTCGCGATCGCCTCGCTCGCACGCGAGGGCTTCCGGCCCGCGGGCGACCTGATCTTCGCCGCGACCGCCGACGAGGAGGTCGGGATCGACTTCGGCTGCTCATGGCTCTGCCACGCCCACCCGGACGCGATCCGCTGCGACTACGCGATCAACGAGGGCGGCGGCGACCGGATGGAGCTGGGCGGCACACCCTTCTACGTCGTGGCGGCCGCCGAGAAGATGACCGCGCCGTTCAGCGTGCGCGTGCGCGGCCGCTCCGGGCACGCGTCGATGCCGGGGATCGCCGACAACGCGCTCGTCAAGGCGGCACGGCTGATCGAGCGGCTCTCCGCCTTCCGGCCGGAGCCGCAGCTCGGCCCGGAATCCGAGGGCTTCCTGCGCGCCGTGCTCGGCGAGGTGCCGTCGGCGGCGCAGGCGGTCGAGCGGCTGCGCGCCGTCTCGGAACCCGCCGCCGACCTGCTCGAGCCGACGCTCGCGGCGACCTTCGCCACGACGATGATCTCGGCCTCGCAGAAGCGCAACGTCATCCCGGCGCTCTGCGAGATCACGGTCGACTGCCGTCTCCTCCCCGGCCAGCACCCCCAGCTCGTCGAGCCGATGATCCGCGCCGTCCTCGGCAGCGACATCGACTACGAGCTGGTCTGGGAGGCGCCCGAGGGCGGAACGCGGTCGGCGCTCGACACGCCGCTCTGGCGGGCGGTCGAGTCGTTCGTCGCCGAGGCTGAGCCGGGCGCGAAGGCGGCGCCGATGGCCACCGCCGGCTTCACCGACAGCCACTGGCTGCGCGAGGCGTTCGGCACGGTCGCGTACGGCTTCTTCCCGGCGCGCGAGCTGCCGGCCGAGACAGCCGCGGCGATCATCCACTCCGCCGACGAGCGCGTGCCCGTCGCCGACCTCGCGCTCGGGGTCGACTGGCTCCGCTACGCCGCCCGCGCGATCCTCGCCTGATGCTCGAGCTCGAGTCGATCGCCGACCTCGAGGCGGCGCTCGACGCCGAGGGGTTCTTCGGCCACGCCGGCCGCGTCGCACGCGTCTACATCGGGTACCGCTGCGGCGAGGGGCTGCGCCGCGAGGACCGGCCGGCGCCGCCCGAGCCGTGCCCGTTGCCGGCGGCTGCGGTGTCGATCGAGCCGGAGGATTCGCCGGCGCCGCCGGCCGGCGCGTGCGAGATCGGCGAATGGACGCGCAGCTGGACCGACGCCCAGTACGCCGCCGCGGTCGACGCCGTCCGTGCCGCGATCGCCGAGGGCGACGTCTACCAGGCGAACCTCGTCCAGCACCTCTCGGCGCCGTTTGCGGGCGACCCGCGCGGTCTCGCAGCCGCGCTCGCGCCCCTGCGCCCGCTCGAGCCGCGCGCATTCGCCGGGGACGGCTGGACGATCGTCTCCGCGTCGCCGGAGCTCTTCCTCTCGCGCCGCGGCCGCCGCGTCTGGACGTCGCCGATCAAGGGCACGCGGCCGGCCGGCGTCCCGATCTCCTCGGCGAAGGACGCGGCCGAGCACGTGATGATCGTCGACCTCGAGCGCAACGACCTCTCACGGATCTGCGAGACGGGGTCGATCCGCTGGCCCGAGCTGCTCGCCGAGCGCCCGCTCGCCGGCGTCACGCACCTCGTCTCGACCGTCGAGGGGACGCTCCGGGCAGACGCGACCCTGACCGACGTGCTCGAGGCGACCTTCCCCGGCGGCTCGGTGACCGGCGCGCCGAAGATCGCCGCGCTCGACCTGATCGCCGCGCTCGAGCCCGTCGGCCGCGGCGCCTCGATGGGCGCGTTCGGGACGATCCACCCGAATGGCGACTTCGACCTCGCGCTGACGATCCGCACCTTCGCGGTCGCCGAGGGGCGCATCCACCTGTGGGTGGGCGGCGGCATCGTCTGGGACTCCGATCCCGCCGAGGAGATCGAGGAGTCCTGGGTGAAGGCGCGGCCGCTCTTCGCGGCGATCGGCGCACCGCTCCCGGAGCCGGCGGTCGCGTGAGCCTGATCGTCGTCCACAAGGTCGGAGCGGGCGCGCTCCGCGCCGACGAGCCGGTCGTGTACGCCGACGACGAGGGCTTTCTTCGCGGCCGCGCGGTCTTCGAGACGCTTCGCGTCTACGGCGGGACACCGTTTCGGCTCGACGCGCATCTCGAGCGGCTCGCGCGGTCGGCGGCGCTCGTCGGCCTGCCGGAGCCGGATCTCGCCGCGCTCGCGCAGACCGGGCTCGACGCGGTCGCGGCGGCGGGCGAGCCCGACGCGGTGCTCCGCTTCCTCTGGACGCCGGGCCGCGAGGGCGGCGGCTCGCCCACGGGACTGGCGCTCGTCTCGACGCTGCCCGCCCGGCTCGACGAGATCCGCGCCCGCGGCATCCGGCTCGCCGTCGTCGGCTGGGCGCCGGGTCACCGGCTCGCCGCGACGAAGTCGACGAGCTACGCCGAGAACCTCGCCGCACAGGACGAGGCGCACGGCCGGGGCGCCGACGACGCGCTGCTCGTGGCCGCCGACGGCACCGTGCTCGAGGCGCCGACGGCGAACGTCTGGTTCCGGGAGGGCGCGCGCCTGCTGACGCCGTCGCTCGCGCAGCCGATCCTCGCGGGGGTGACCCGCGCCACGCTCTGGGAACTGGCCGCGGCCGCGGGCTACGAGCCGGAGGAAGGCGTCTACCCGCTGGCGCGCGTCGCGTCGGCCGACGAGGTGTTCCTCAGCTCGTCCGTGCGCGAGGTGATGCCGGTGGTCGCGCTCGACGGCGGCCCGGTCGGTGACGGGCGGCCGGGCGAGGCGGCGCGTGCGCTGCAGGGCGGGCTGCGTTCCCGCGCGACGGGCGGATAACCTCTCGCAATGGCGGCAGAGAAGATCCGTCTCGGCGGGATGGCGCTCCCGAACGGCGTGCTCGTCCACGGGCCGCAGGCCTGGGCGTGCGCGATCAGGCGCCCCGACGGCGAGATCGAGGTCGCGTCGGCGCGCAAGCGCTTCCGGGCCGCGCACGTCCACAACCCGCTGCTGCGCGGGCCGGCGCGTCTGGCCGAGGCGATGTCGCTGCTGCCGCAGGTGAAGCGGAAGCTCCCGGGCGCGCAGCTGCCGATGGAGAGCCGGCGCGTCATCGGCTCGATGCTCGGCGCCGCCGTGTTCGTCAAGGGCGTTCGCGACTCGCGACTCCGGCCCGCCGCGCAGGAGCTGCTCGCCGGGATCGCGTCGCTCGCGCCCGCGGTGCTTGCGTTGCGCGGCACCCAGCTCGCCGGCTATCACGGCGCCGAGCACGTCTCGATCGGCACCTACGAGCACGGCGAAGGCGCGACGCGCGAGCACGAGCGCTGCGGCGGGCATCTGCTCGGTCCGCTCGTCGCCACCTCGGCCGCCGGCAACGCGCTCGCGGGGATCGCGCCCGAGCGCCTGCGCAGGCCCGCGCGCGCCGTGGCGCAGGTCGGCGCGGTCGCGGCGGCGACGGAGATCTTCGGCTGGATGACGCGGCATCCGGGGAACCCGCTCGCGCAGGCGCTCTCGAAGCCGGGCCACGAGCTTCAACACCGGCTCTCGACGGCCGAGCCGTCGCCCCAGCAGCTCGAGGTCGCCGAGGCCGCGCTCGCCGCGTGCCTCGAGCTCGAGCAGGATGGCGCAGACCGCGCCTAGGCAGCGGCTCGACCCGGAGGTCTTCGACCTGCCGGTCGAGAAGATGCGCGCCGGGTACTACACCGACGCGTACTTCAATCACTCGCGCGCCGTTCTGCTCGGCGACGGCCGCCATCCGCGCGTCCTGATGCAGGTGTTCCAGAAGAACAACGCGTACCTCGGCGGCATGGACGAGGCGATCGCGATCCTCAAGCTCTGCGCGCACGAGCACGACGGCCTCCGGATCCGCGCGCTGCACGACGGCGACCGGATCGAGCCGTGGGAGACGGTGATGACGATCGAGGGCGACTACACGACGTTCGCCCATCTCGAGACGGTCTATCTCGGCACGCTCGCCCGGCGGACGCTGATCACGACGAACGTCGTCGCCGTCGTCGAGGCCGCCAACGGGAAGCCGATCATCTTCATGCCGGCGCGTCACGACCACCATCGCGTGCAGACCGGCGACGGCTACGCGGCGTTCGTGGCCGGGCGGATCACCGGCGCCGAGATCGGCGTCACGACCGACGAGCAGGCGTCGTGGTGGGGCGGCCGCGGAATCGGAACCGTGCCGCACTCGCTGATCGCCTCGTACGGCGGCGACACGGTGCTCGCCGCCCGCAGGTTCGCCGAGTGGGCGCCGGCCGAGACGAACGTCACGGTGCTCGTCGACTTCGAGAACGACTCGGTGCGGACGGCGATCGAGGTCGCGGACGCGCTCGGCGACCGGCTGTGGGGGATCCGGCTCGATACGTCGGAGGCGCTCGTCGACCGGTCGCTCTGGGGGGAGCTCGGCGACTTCCGGCCGACGGGCGTCAACGAGCGGCTGGTGCGGAACGTCCGCGCCGCCCTCGACGCGGCGGGGCACGAGCAGGTGCGGATCGTCGCCTCCGGCGGCTTCACGGTGGCGAAGATCCGCGAGTTCGAGGAGCGCGGTGTGCCGGTGGACGCGTACGGCGTCGGCTCGTCCCTGATCCGCGGCTCGAACGACTTCACCGCCGACGTCGTGCTCACCGACGGCGAGCCGTCGGGCAAGGTCGGACGCCACGTGCGCGACAACCCGCGCCTCGAGCCCGTCGCGTAGACCCGCGCGCTTCTCCGCGACGACGCCATGTCTCGAGATGAGTGATAGAACGGCCGGGTGGCCAGGACGATCCTGTGGGACGTCGACACGCAGGTCGACTTCATGGAGCCGGTCGGGAAGCTCTACGTGCCCGGCGCGAAGGACGTCGTGGGCGCCATGGAGCGGCTCGTCGACGCGGCGCGAGCGGCCGGGCTCGTGCACGTCGCCTCCGCCGACGACCACGAGCTGACCGACCCCGAGATCTCGCAGGCGCCCGATCTCGCGAGCACCTTCCCGCCGCACTGCCTGCGCGGGACGCGCGGCGCCGAGAAGATCCTCGAGACGAAGCAGCGCGACCCGTTGCCGCTCTCCCACACGCCGTATCCGCCCGGCCTTCTGCCGGAGCTCGTCGCCGGACGTCGCGAGATCCTCCTGCTCAAGAAGAGCTTCGACGTCTTCACCAACCCGAACGCCGAGCCGCTCCTCGCCGCGCTCGACCCCGACGAGGTCGTCGTCTTCGGCGTCGCCACCGACGTCTGCGACGACGCCGCCATTCGCGGCCTGCTGCAGCGTGGCCGCCGCGTCCGCTTCGTCGAGGATGCCGCACGCGGTTTGGACGACGCACGGACGTCCGCCTGCACGGCGGCGTGGCGCGAGCAGGGCGTCGAGTTCTCGACCGCGGAGGAGGTGATCGCCTCACTCGGCTAAGGGATTCGCTCCCTGCTGCCGATGAGATCACCCGATGGTCGGGCATTGGTTCCATTCCGCGGCGGACTTCGCCACGACCTGGCTGCCGCTCGCCTTCTTCGCGATCATCGTCCTGACCGCGTGGCTGCTCTGGAAGACCGTCGGGATGATGCCGCGCACGAAGCCGGCGAACCTGTCCGCGAAGGCGAAGTCTCAGACGACCTGGGCCGACGTCGCGGGCGTCGAAGAGGTGCGCGCCGAGCTGATGGAGGTGGTCGAGTTCCTGCGTGAGCCGAAGCGCTTCGAGCGGCTCGGCGCGAAGACGCCGAAGGGGCTTCTTCTCTACGGCCCGCCCGGCACCGGCAAGACGTTGCTCGCGAAGGCGGTCGCCTTCGAGTCGGGCGCGAACTTCTACGCGGCGAGCGCGTCGTCCTTTGTGGAGATGTTCGCCGGCCTCGGCGCGGCCCGCATCCGCAAGCTCTTCACCGAGGCGCGCAAGAACGCGCCCGCGATCATCTTCATCGACGAGCTCGACGCTGTCGGCGCGCAGCGCACCGGCCACGGCTTCAACCGCGAACAGGACCAGACGCTGAACCAGCTCCTCGTCGAGCTCGACGGCTTCGAAGGCCCCGAGCAGGTCGTCGTCATGGGCGCCTCCAACCGCATCCAGGATCTCGACCCGGCGCTGCTGCGGCCGGGTCGCTTCGACCGCCAGATGCTCGTGCCGACGCCCGACCTCGCCGGCCGGGAGGCGATCCTCGGCGTCCACACGCGCGGCAAGCCGCTGGGCCCCGACGTCGACCTCCGCGTCGTCGCCCGCCAGACCTCCGGGCTCACCGGCGCCGAGCTCGCGAACGTCTGCAACGAGGCCGCCATCTTCGCCGGCCGCCGCGCCGACAACTACCTCTCGCAACCGGACTTCGACGCCGCGCTCGAGCGGGTCGTCGCCGGCCTCCAGCAGAAAAAGGTGCTGACCGAGAAGGAGCGCCGCATCCTCGCCTACCACGAGGGCGGCCACGCGCTCATGGCGCACCTGATGGGCTCCGTCATGGAGCTGCAGAAGGTGACGATCGTCTCCCGCGGCAACGCCCTCGGCTACGCGTTCTACCTCCCCGAGGAGGACCGCTACCTGCACACGAAGGAGGAGCTCGTCGACCGGATGGTCGTCGCGCTCGCCGGCCGCGCCGCCGAGGAGGTCGTGTTCGGTCGCGTCACGAACGGCGCCGCCAACGACCTCGAGAAGGTGACCGAGATCGCCCGCTCGATGGTCTTCGAGTGGGGCATGGCCGACGCCGTCAGCTCGCGCACGATGCGCGCCGACAACTACGCGCTCTCCGAGGCGACGAAACGGCTTCGCGACGAGGAGCAGGCGCGCCTCACCGACACGGCCTACGAGGAGGCGCTCCGTCTGCTGCACAAGCACCGCGCTCCGCTCGACCGGATCGCCGCGGCGCTGCTCGAGAAGGAGACGCTCGTCCGCGACGAGCTGTCGGCGCTCGTCGCCGACGTCGAGCCCGAGTCCCGCGCCTCCGAGAGCGTCGGCGTCCCGCAGGTCGTCGCGAGCCGCCCGTCGCCCCGGCTCTGAGCCGCCAGATAGAGTCGCCTCGAATGAAGGCGAGCGGGATCCACCACGTCGGTGTCGCCGTCGAGGACCTCGACGCGGCGGTGCAGACGTACGAGCGGCTGTTCGGCGGCACGCTCGAGCACCGCTCGCGCGTCGAGGACCAGGGCGTCGAGGCGGCGTCGATTCGCGTCGGCGCAAGCCGCGTCGAGCTGCTCGCCGCGCTCGGGGAGGACACGCCGGTCGGGCGTTTCCTCGCTCGCCGCGGCCCGGGCATGCACCACGTCGCGTACGAGGTCGCCGACATCCGCTCGGCGCTCGAGACCCTCGCGGCCGCCGGCGCCGAGCTGATCGACGCCGAGCCGCGGCACGGCATGTTCGGCCTCGAGGTCGCCTTCGTCCATCCTGAATCTGTCCACGGTGTTCTCTCGGAGGTGGTGTCGCGTGGCTGACGATCGCGTCAGGGTCGAGCTCGGGTTCGAGGGAGGGCAGATCGTCGGCTTCTTCGTCGCCTCTGCCTCGGCTGACGAGCTCGAGAAGGCGCTGCATCACGACGGGCCGCGCGTCGTCGTCCTCGAGACAGAGGACGGCCCGCTGCACGTCGTCGTGCCGCAGCTCGCGTACTACAAGCGCGTCCTCCGCGCCGGCCGTGTCGGCTTCGGCTCGAGCTGAGCGTTAGCCCCGCCCGGTCACGGGGAATCCTGGGCCGGTGACCGTTTCCGACCCGTCGAGCGAGCACGTCCGCGAGCTGGTCGGCCGGGCCCAGCGGGGCGACCGCGACGCGCTCGAGGAGCTGTACCTCCTCCACTTCGACCGCATCTACGGCTACCTGCACGTCAGCGTCGGCAACCGTCACGACGCCGAGGATCTGACGACGCAGACGTTCCTGAAGATGCTCGAGAAGATCGACACGTTCCGCTGGCGGTCGGCGCCGTTCTCGGCGTGGCTCTTCCGGATTGCGCACAACCTGGCGATGGACCACTTCCGCGCCGGGCGCCGCTGGCAGCCGGAGGAGGAGGTGCCGGAGCCGCCCGGCGAGCAGGAGGCGTCGGCCGAGCTCGAGGCGATGAAGACGATCGGCCGCGAGTCGATGCTGCAGCTGATCGAGGAGCTCTCGCCCGACCAGCAGCAGGTTCTCACCCTGAAGTTCGTGTTCGGCTTCGCGAACGCCGACGTCGCGACGATCCTCGGCAAGTCCGAGGGCGCGATCAAGTCGCTTCAGCATCGCGCTCTCGTCGCGCTGCAGGATCAGGTTCCGCGCGAGCGGTCGGCGCCACCCAGCTAGCCTGCGGCCGTGGCGCTCGAGGCCGGCATCGTGGGGCTCGCCAGCTCCGGGAAGACGACGCTCTTCCGGGCGCTGACCCGTGCCGAGGCGCACGGCTCGGGCACCGAGCATGTCGGCATGGCGCAGATTCCGGACACGCGCCTCGATCAGCTCGCGGCGACGGTCGGCGCGCGCAAGGTCACACCGGCCGCCGTGCGCGTCGTCGACGTCCCCGGCACCGGCCCGCAGCTGCTCGGCAACCTGCGCCAGGTCGACGCGCTCCTCGTCGTCCTCGACGGGTTCTCCGGCACGCGCGTCTCCGGCGACGACCTCGAGACGCTGAAGCTCGGGCTGCTCGTCGCCGACCGCGACCACGTCGAGCGCCGGCTCGAGCGGGTCGCGAAGCAGGCGAAGTCGGGCGACGCGAAGGTGCGCGCGGAGGCGGCGGAGCTCGAGCGTCTACTCGCCCACCTCGACGGGGGCGCGACGCTCGCCGACTGGGAAGGCGAGCTGCCGCCCGAGCTCGACCCGCTGACGTCCAAGCCGCTGATCTCGATCGTCAACGGGCCGGACGGGATCGACCTGCAGCTCGAGACGGAGCTCGCCGATCTGAGCGAGGAAGAGGCCGCCGAGTTCCGCGGCGAGGGCGAGTCGGCGCTCGGCGAGGTCGTCCGCCGGCTGGCCGAGACGCTCGACCTGATCACCTTCTTCACCGCCGGCGAGAAGGAGACCCGCGCGTGGACGCTGCGCCGCGGCGAGACCGCGCTCGACGCGGCGGCGACGATCCACTCCGACATCGCGCGCGGCTTCATCCGCTGCGAGGTGCTGCGCTGGGACGACCTCGTCGAGGCGGGCGGCCACGCCGAGGCGGCGCGGGCCGGCAAGCAGCGCCTCGAGGGCAAGACCTACGTGATCGAGGACGGCGATGTCCTGAACATCCGTTTCAACGTCTAGACCCGGCGGAGCATCGCGCGCTTGTCGACGAGCTCGTAGCCGAGCCGGCGCAAGGCGCCGGCGGGTCGTACGCCCCGCCGGCACGCGCGGGAACTCAGCAGCAGTCGTCGCCGCCGCAGCAACCGTCAGGGCACTCGCTGTCCATACGTCCTCCTTCCATTGATAGATGTCGATGAAGACCCTAGCGTGATAGATTGAAGTACGTCAATGCAGACCCTTCCCGTTCTCTCGCCGATCTGCTGCGGCCCCTCGACGCCGCCGCTGGCCGTGCCCGAGCGCGAGGCGCTCGCGGCGAAGTTCAAGGCGCTCGCCGATCCGGCACGCGTCGCGATCGTCAACCGTCTCGCCGCGGCCGACGAGGTCTGCGTCTGCGACCTGAACGCGGCGCTCGACCTCGCCCAGCCGACCGTCTCCCACCACCTGCGCGTGCTGCGCGAGGCCGGGCTCGTCGAGTCGAGCCGCCGCGGCACCTGGGCCTTCTACCGGCTCGTCCCCGAGGGGATCGACGCGCTTCGGGAGGCGCTCGGCGGATGACGCACGTCCTCTTCGTGTGCATCCAGAACGCGGGCCGCTCGCAGATGGCGCAGGCGCTCTACGAGGCGCGCGGCGGCGAGGGCCGCTCGGCGGGGTCGAAGCCCGCGGCCGAGCTGCACAACGTCGTCGTCGAGGCGCTCGAGGAGGTCGGGATCGACATCTCGGGCCGCGTGCCGAAGGGGCTCAGCCGGGAGGACGTCGAGTGGGCGGACCTCGTCGTGACGATGGGCTGCGGCGACGCCTGCCCGTACATCCCGGGCAAGCAGTACGTCGACTGGAACCTCGCCGACCCCGCCGGCATGTGCCTCGAGGAGGCGCGGGAGCTGCGTGCCGTGATCGCCGATCGCGTCGCAGCGTTGCCCTTGTAGGCGAAACGGGCATGACCCCGGACGGTGACGTATCCGTCCGTCCTGATCCTGCTCGGCGTCGCGATCGCCGTCCTCGCGGGCGTCTCGCTCTCGCGCGTCTCGAGCGTCCCCGCGCCGGTCATGTACGCACTCGCCGGTCTCGCGGTCAGCTACGCGCCGGGGATGGACGTCCTGCGCCTGCCGCCGCACGTCGTCTTCTACGTCTTTCTGCCGCCGCTGCTCTACCACGCCGCATTCTTCAGCTCGCCGCGGGAGACGCGCGAGCACGCGGTGCCGATCGCCATCCTCGCGGTCGGGCTCGTGCTCGCGACCCTGCTCGCGGTCGGCTGGGCCGTCTCGAGCGCCGTCGGCGTGCTCGGTCTCGGCGCCGCGTTCGTCCTCGGCGCCGTCCTCGGCCCGACCGATCCCGTCGCCGCGACCGCGGTCATCCGCCGCGTCGGAGCGCCCGCGCGGCTGCAGGCCGTGCTCGAGGGCGAGGGGCTGGTAAACGACGGCGTCGGTCTCGTCGCCGTCTCGCTCGCGGTGACCGCGGCGCTCAGCGGCCACTTCTCGTTCGGCGGCGCCCTGCTCCGCTTCGGGGTCGTGGCGGGCGGCGGGATCGCGGTCGGCCTCGCCGTCGGCTTCGTGGTCGAGTTCGTGCGGCGGCGGATCCACGACGCGGAGATCGAGATCTTCATCTCGCTGCTGACGCCCTACATCGCCTACATCCCCGCCGAGCGCGGCCACGTCTCGGGCGTGCTCGCGACGGTCTCCTGCGGCGTCTTCCTCGGCTGGCGGTCGGGCGGCATCTTCAGGCCGGAGGTGCGCCTGCAGTCGACCGCGTTCTGGAACGTGTTCGACTTCCTGCTCACGGCGGTGCTCTTCGTCCTGCTCGGGATGCAGTTCCCGTCGGTCGTCGGCGCGCTCGGCTCGTTCTCGGCGTGGTCGCTCGCGTGGTGGGCACTCGTGACGTTCGGGACCGTGGCCGGGGTGCGGATGCTCTGGATGTTCACCGTCCCGTACGCGCTCGCGCGCCTGCCCGGCTCGATGCGCTGGCAGGAGTTGACGCCGTGGCAGGACCGGCTCGTGCTCGGCTGGAGCGGCATGCGCGGCGCGGTCTCGCTCGCCGCCGCGCTCTCCATCTCCGGTGCGCTCGCGCACCGGCAGCTCATCCTCTTCCTCACCTTCACGACCATCCTCGGCGGGCTCGTGCTGCAGGCGATCCCGCTGGAATGGCTGCTCCGCCGGCTCGGCGTCATCGAGGGTGCCGGCATGACGCAGCACGAGGCGCAGGCACGGCGCGACATCGCCCGGGCTGCACTCGCCCGGCTCGAGGAGCTCGTCGCCGAGGACTGGGTCTCCGACGAGACGGCGCGGCCCGTCCGCGCGATCTACGAGCAGCGGGCGGGCCGGTACGAGGCGCGCCTCGACGAGGACGGCGACCGGCCGTCCGGGTTCGCGTCCCACCGGCGGCTGCAGCGCGAGTTGATCGACGCGCAGCGCCGCGCTCTCGATCGCCTGGCCGCCGAGCACGCGCTGCCGACGTCGGTCGAGCGCCGCATCGAGCGCGAGCTCGACCTCGAGACGGCGCGGCTCCCCGCTAGCCCACCGTGATCAGGACGACCCCGGCGAGCGCGACCACGACGCCGGCATTCTGCGAGGGTTGCACGCGCTCGCCGAGCAGCGTGCGCGCGAGCAGCACGGTCACGACCGGGTAGAGCGAGCCGAGCACGGCGGCGACGCTGAGCAGCCCGTGCGCCGCGGCGGCGCCCGCGAACAGCGCGTTGCCCCCCGTGTCGAGGAGGCCCACCGCCACGAGCCCGCCGAGGTGGGGCCGGAAGTCGCGCGGCAGCCGGCCGCGCGCGAGCAGCGCGCCCCAGATCAGCGGCACGGACGTGCAGCGGAACAGGAATGCCGGCCAGAGCCAGTCGTGAGGGGCGGCGGCGTGCATCGGCACGAAGTAGCCGCCGAAGCAGAGCATCGCCACGACCGCCCAGCCGACACCGGCCGCGACGCGCGTCTCGCCCGAATGCCGCTCGAGCGACGCGACGACGCTGCCGCCGAGCGCCGCCGCGATCCCCACCGCCTGCAGAAACGAGAGCCGGTCGCCGGAGAGGACGCCCCAGGCCACCGGGACTCCGGCGGCGATTGCCGCGATCGGCGCGACGACGCTCATCGCGCCCGCCGCCATGCCGCGGTAGAACGCGGCGAGTCCGATCGTCCCGAGCACGGCCGAGAGGCATGCCCACAGCACCTCCCAGCCGTCCGGCCCGGTGCCGCGCACCGCGACCACGACCCCGAGCACGACGAGCCCGAACGGCTGCGACACGGCCATCACCGTCAGCGCGGGCAGGACGCGGCTCTTGAGGCCACCGGCGAAGTCTCCGACGCCCCAGGCGAGACTGGCGGAGAGCGAGAGAAGGGCCGGCAGCAAGCTAGTCGGGAACGGGACGCGTGGCCGCCACCGCGTCGAGCTGGTTCGCGTGGTAGAGGACGGCCGCCTCGGCGGTGCGCGCCGCGCGGGCGTCGTGGTGGCAGGCGATCGCGTGCAGCAGCTCGGCGAGCACGGCCGGCTCGAGCGCAGAGCCGCGCTCCTCGACGATCCGCAGACCGAGATGGACGTGTCCGAGCAGCCGTCCCTCGTCGCTCTGGCGGAAGACCGGGCCCCGGCCGAGCTCGCGCGTGCGGCCGACGTCGTGGAGGAGGGCGGCGGCGACGAGCAGGTCGGGTCGCAGCCGCTGGTGGAGCTGCACCGTCTCGCGAGAGAGCGTCGCGACGCCGACCGTGTGTTCGAGCAGGCCGCCGGCGTAGGAGTGATGTCCGTCGAGCGTCGCCGGCAGCGACCGCAGCGCCGAGCGCGCCTCCGGATCGAGGACGCGGGTCACCGTCTCGCGGAGCCCGGGATGGGTGATCTCGGCCGCGAGGAAGTCGAGGAAGCCCTCGAGCTCGTCGGCGTCGCGGCGCATCGCCGGCGCCATCGCCGAGGGGTCGGCGTCCTGCGCAGGCTCGAGCGTGCGCACGTCGAGCTGGAGGCGGTCGCGGTAGCGCTCGACCCGCCCGAGCACCCGCACCGCGTCACCCTCGGCGAAGCGGCCGTCGAGCAGCTCGACGTCGTTCCAGACCCGCGCCGAGATCCGCCCGCTCGGGTCGACGAGCTCGAGCGCGAGGTACGACGCGCCGTTGCGGGTACGCAGCCGCTCCTTGCGCGCCACCGCGTACACGCCCTCGACCGTCCGGTTCTCCTCGAGCTGCGCGATCGCTGTCACGAGGCGGAGTCTAGGTTCTCGCGAGGCTGCTAGGTTCATCCCCCGATGGCGACGATCCGGCCGTTCCGCGCGCTCCGCTACGACCAGTCCGTCGCCGGTCCGCTCGAGACGCTCGTCGCGCCTCCGTACGACGTCATCGGCCCCGAGCAGCGCGAGCGGCTGCGCGCCCTCTCGCCGCGGAACGTCGTCCATCTGACGCTTCCGGACAGCGAGGAGCAGGCGGCGCGCGACCTCGCAGAATGGCGTTCGAGCGGCGCGCTCGTGGCCGAGCCGGAGCCCTGCTACTGGTGGCTCGCGCAGGAGTACGTCGGCCCCGACGGCGTCGAGCGCCGCCGCGAGGGCTTCGTCGCCTCGCTGCGCGCCGAGCCGTACGACAAGCGCGTCGTCCTGCCGCACGAGCGCACGCACGCCGGGCCGAAGGAGGGCCGGCTGCGCCTGCTGCGCGCGACCCGCACCCACCTCGAGCCGATCTTCCTGCTCTGGGACGGGACGATCGAGCTGGAGGGCCTCGGCGAGCCCGATCTCGCGGCCGAGGAGAGCGGCGTCCGCTCGCGTCTCTGGCGCCTCGGCGCGGACTTCGGCGACGCGCTCACCGAGGAGCTTCGCGACGCCCAGCTGCTGATCGCCGACGGCCACCACCGCTACGAGACGACGCTCGCCTTCCACGCCGAGGACGGCAGTGAGGAGTCGGCGTGGCTGATGGTCGTGATCGTCCCGACCGACCAGGAGGGGTTGACGATCTTCCCGACGCATCGCGTCGTCGAGTCGGTGAACGGCGCCGCCGGCACGCCGATCGATCCGCCCGGCGGCGACCTGCCAGGGCTCGTCCTCTACCGCCAGGGCCACTACGAGCTGCTCGCCGGCGACGGGCTCGATCCGGAGGTCGTCGACCGGCTCGCGCCGGCGGGCGTGAGCTACACCGCGTATGCCGACGAGGCGGTCGCGATCGTCGACCGAGGAGAGGCCGAGGCGGCGTTCCTGCTCCGCCCGACGGCGATCGAGGACGTGTGGGAGGTCGCCCGGCGCGGTGAGGTCATGCCGCAGAAGAGCACGTTCTTCTATCCGAAGCTCACGTCCGGGCTCCTGTTCCACCCGCTCGAGCGGTGACGGACTGGCTGGAGATCTGCCGCGCGGCCGCCGCCGACGTGCGCGCGGTGCTCGTCGAGCTGCCGACGCGGCTCGAGCGCGAGCCGGTCGTCGGCGAGGGGCTCGGCGGCGACGAGACGACGGCGGTCGACAAGGCGGCCGAGGACGCGATCCTCGCGCGCTTCCGCGATCTCGACGTGACGATCCTCTCCGAGGAGGTCGGCCGCTTCGGCACGGGCTCGACGCTCGTCGTCGTCGACCCGATCGACGGCTCGCTCAACGCCAAGCGCGGGATCCCCTTCTTCAGCCTCTCGATCGCCGTCGCGGACGGGGAGACGATGGACGACGTCCACTTCGGCTACGTCTACGATTTCGGCTCCGGCGAGGAGTGGCTCGCGCGCAAGGGCGAGGGCGCGTGGCTGGACGGCGCTCCGCTCGGCGCGATCCGGCCGAAGGACCCGATCGAGATGCTCAGCTTCGAGGCGACGCTCGGCTCGCTGATCGCGCGCGACGCGCCGAAGGTCGCCGACCTCGCCCACCGCTTCCGGACGATGGGCTCGCTCGCCCTGTCGCTCTGCCACCTCGCCGCCGGTCGCGTCGACGCCGTCTGCTCGCTCAAGGGCGCCCGCTCGGTCGACATCGCCGCGGGCCAGCTCCTCGTCCGCGAGGTCGGGCTCGCGATCGACCTCTTCGACTCGGCCGAGCCGTTCGGCGCCGCGCCGCTCGACCTCGAGGGACGCTCCCGCGTCGCCGCGGCGGGCACGCCCGAGCTCTGCCGCCAGCTGGCGGACGCGCTCTCGGGCTAGCGGGCGGCGTTCTCCGCCGCGGACGGGAGTAGCATCGTGATCGTGCGGCGTCTGCTCGCGCTGATCCCGGTAGCGCTCGTCGCGGCGGCGTGCGGCGGCGGCTCCGCGCCGCCTGCCACCACGACTGCGCCCGCGACGACCGCGGCTGCGGCCGGGGCGAAGACGCTCCACGTCGCGCTGACCGCCGAGAGCCATCATCCGCAGCTCGGCCACACCTGGACGTATCAGGTGCACGTCACCGACGCGGCCTCGGGGAAGCCCGTCGCCGCGCACGTCCACCTCCAGTTCTGGTTCAACGGCTTCTCGGTCGGCGAGGTCGGAACCCACGACGTGCAGAGCGGCGTCTGGAAGGAGACGATCCCCGCGAAGGGTCAGGACGCGTTCCCTCCGGCCGCGGTCGGCCAGAAGCTCCTGCTGCACGCGATCGTCACCGCCAAGGGCTACAAGCGCGCGACCGCCGGCTGGAAGGTCTCTGTCGTCAAGTGAGCCCTGCGCCGTGAGCGGGGCCGCGGTCGTCGTCGACCACGTCCGCAAGAGCTTCGAGGACGGACGGATCCGGGCGCTCGAGGACGTCTCGCTGCGGCTCGAGCCGGGCGAGATCGTCGCGCTCACCGGGCCGTCGGGTTGCGGCAAGAGCACGCTCCTCAACCTGATCGGCGCGCTCGACCGGCCCGACGCGGGCGCGATCCAGGTCGCGGGCGAGGACGTGACCCGGCTCGCGGACGCCGCCGGCTACCGCGCCCGCACCGTCGGCTTCGTCTTCCAGGCGCACAACCTGATCACGACGCTGACCGCGCTCGAGAACGTCCAGGTGCCGATGATCGGGCAGCGCAGCCGGCGCGCCGAGCGGGAGTCGCGGGCGTGCGGGCTGCTGGCCGAGGTCGGGCTCGCGGCGCGGGTCTCGAGCTACCCGCCGACGCTCTCGGGCGGCGAGCGCCAGCGCGTCGCGATCGCGCGCGCACTCGCGAACGGGCCGCGCGTCCTGCTTGCCGACGAGCCGACGGGGGCGCTCGACTCGGAGACCGGCGGCCAGATCCTCGACCTGCTGCGGGGTGTCCGCGACGAGCACGGAACGACGATCCTCCTCGTCACGAACGACGACGCCGTCGCCGAGACCGCCGACCGGCGGTTGCGGATCCGCGACGGGATGCTCACGGGCTGCGCGCCCGCCGCGCGCGGTTGAGCCCGGCGGAGCGGACGCGCCTGCGCCCGCCCCGTCGGCCCCCGCTCAGTCCGCGGTCGAGGCGACCGATCCGGGTGCCTGCTCGGCCGGCGTCCGCCACAGCGGCACCGCGACGAGCGCGCCGGCCGCGACCGCGACGCAGAGCGCCAGCGCGGCGCCGAGCGCCGAAGGCTTCGTCACCATCACGAAGACGACGCCGATCGCCACGGCCTGGTTGACCATCGTCGCCGTCCACCAGAGCGGATCGCGGAGCAGTGCCCGTCCCCGCTCGTCGATCGGCTCGGCCGGCCGGGGGGCGAGCGCCTCGGCTGCGCGCCTCGCCCGGCTCCCCTCGACCCGGTCGCCGACCACTCCGAGGAACACCACCCCGGCGAGCCCGGCGTCGACGAACGGCCTGCCCCAGCTCCACGAGCTGTGCACCATGTAGGCGCCGCTCGCGACGAGCGTCAGCAGCGCGACGGGGAAGACGTGCGACGCGGACTTCCCGAGCCCGAGCCACTGGAGCGCCTCGCCCCCGGTGCGCGCCGTTCGCAGGCGGCGCATCGCGAGTGTGATGACGGCCGCCGCGGAGACCGCCGCGAGCAGCGCGCAGAGGTGGACGAACAGGGCGATCGTGTATGCGTGCATCTCGCTCCTCCCGCAAAGTCGAAGGATTCCGGGCGGGCCGGGTGCGTCCCGCGGCCCGCCCCTCGAGAGCTCAGTGCGAGCTCACCTGCGTCTGGACGTCTGCCCCGAAGGTGTTGCCGCCGTAGTCGCCGGGCGCGTTCAGCGTCCAGATCCCGACGGCGTCGCCGCTGATCGTGTTGCCCTTGATCACCGTGCCGGGGATCGGCGACGGGACGAGCGGCGGCGGCAGCGGCGGCCCGGGCGGCGAGCCGGAGGCGACGAGGATGCCCGTCGTCTGCATGTCGCGCGCCGCGGCGAAGTCGTCGTCGCCGAGGCTGTTGTTCGTCCCGATCGTGTTGTCGACGATCCGGTTGCCGCCCAGGTAGCCGGCCATGTGCTGGTGGACGGTGACGCCCGAGTGCCCGTTGCGGTCGATCGTGTTGCCGCTGATCGTGTTGTCGTAGACGGCAGACCCGGGGGCGCCGCCGCCGACGAGCACGCCGGCGCCGCTCAGCGAGACGCCGTTGTTGCGGACGAGATTCTTCTCGATCAGGTTGTCGAACACACCCGCCCGGCCGGTCGGCTTGCCGTCCGGCCCGACCGCCTTCGGGCTGTGCCCGGCGAGCACGATCCCGCACTCGAACAGGTTGTTGAGCACCCGGTTGCCGCGGAGCGTGTTGTGCGAGGTGGGCCCGAACTCGTCCGTGAGCAGGATCCCGTCGGCGTTGTAGGCGACGATGTTGTTCTCGACCGTCGAGTTGCTCGCCCAGACGAGGTGGATGCCGCCGCCGCAGTCGGCCGGCACGGGCGGATGCCCCGCGCACTCGCCCTTCGCCCCGGCCCTGCCACGGCCGGCGTTGTTCCACAGCACCCAGTTGTCGCGCAGCACGACGCCGTCCACCGGCGCCGGCTTCGGGTTCGCGTCGCCGGGTGAGGTGCCGACGAGGATGCCCTCGTAGGTCGCCTTCTCGACGATGAAGCCCTGCACCACCGAGCCGGAGCCGCCGGGCCCGACGATGTGGAAGCCGGTCCCGTCCGCCGAGGTCGACGCGTCGACCATGACCCGTCCGTCCGCGATCAGGTGCAGCTTCTTCGCGACGACGTAGCCGCCGCGGTACGTCCCCGCCTGCACGTGGATCACCGAGCCGGCAGCCGCGCTCGCGATCGCCCGCGTCAGCGTGCACGGCTGCTGCGCCGTGCACGCGCTCCCGCCCCCGTTCGCGGCCGCGAACAGGGAGCCCTGCCCCTTCGCCGCCGCCTGACCCGCAGCCGCGGCCGCGACCGCGGCGATCGCCGCGCCGGCGGCGGCGAGCCGCCTCGTCGTTCTCATCTCTGCTCGTCCTCCTCTGCGCTGGATTGGCGGCGGGGACGATCGTCGCGGTCGCTTAAGGCCGGGTTGCGATCCTCTTAACCGGCTCGCTCAGCCGGGGTCGCCGTTCGGCCCCGTGACCGCGCCGGTCTCGGAGATCGCGTCCGCGAGCGTGAGCGCCGCGCCCGCGCCGGTCAGCGCGCGCAGCCGCTCCGGGCCGAGCTCGCCGGCGAGCGTCGCGACGGCGCGCTCGTAGCTCTCGGCCTCCTCGCCGTAGCGGACGATCCCGAGCTCCGTGAAGAGCGCCTCCGAGCGGCCGAGCAGCCGCGCGGCGAGCTCCGCCCGCCCGGCGGCGAGGGCGAGCTCCCCGATCGTGCCGAGCGCGTACGCGATCACCTCCTGGAAGCCGATCCGCCCGGCCACCTCGAGCGACGCCCCGGCGAGCCGGCGCGCCTCGTCGATCCGCGCGAGCGCGAGCTTGACGCGGGCGAGGTTGTGGAGCGAGATCGCGAGGCCCTCGTTGTCGCCGACGGCGCGCTGGAGCTCGACGACGCGTTCCCCCTCCGCCTCGGCGGTGGCATGGTCGCCGCGCTCGGCCGCGATCGCGGCGAGGTTCCCGAGCGCGGCCGCCTCGCGCAGCCGGCGCCCCTGCGCGGCGAAGGCGGCGCTCGCCTCCCGGTACAGGCGCTCCGCCTCGTCGAGGTCGCCCTCGGCGATCGCGACCGAGCCGAGCTCCGCGACGCAGCGGGCCGCCTCCTCCTCGTCGCCGAGCCCGCGGAAGAGCTCGAGCGCCTCGGCCCACTCGGCGCGCGCCGTCGCGAGGTCGCCCTGCCGGAACGCGAAGTGCGCGCCGTGGTAGAGCGCCGCCGCGTGCAGCGCCGGCGAGGCTGCGCTCGCGGCGCTTGCCGCGGCGAGCAGCCGGCGCGCCTCGACGACGAACCCGCGGATCGACCAGTAGAGGCGCAGGTCGACCGCGATCCCCACCTGCGTCTCGACCGCGCCCTCCGCCGCCGCCCATGCGATCGCGGCGAGGAGGTTCTCGTGCTCGCGGTCGAGCTCCCGGAGCGCCGCCTCCGCGTCGCCCTCGACGAGCTCCGGACGCAGCCGTGCGGCGAGGTCCGCGTAGACCGCCGCATGCCGCCGCCGGGCCTCGTCCTCGTCGCCGGTCGCCCGCAGCCGTTCGAGCGCGTACTCCCTGATCGTCTCGAGAAGCACGAGACGCGGCTCGCCGTCGTCGACGCGGCCGAGCAGCCCGCTCCCGGCGAGCGCCGCCACGTCGGCGAGCGCGTCCGCCCCGCCGAGGACCGCCTGCGCCGCGGCGAGCGAGGCGCCGCCGGAGAAGACCGCGAGGCGGGCGAGCGCCGACCGCTCGCCCTCGCCGAGCAGGCTCCAGCTCCAGTCGAGCGTCGCGCGGAGCGTCTGCTGGCGCGGCGGCAGGTCCCGCGGGCCCTCGACGAGCAGGCCGAGGGCGTCCGCGAGCCGCTCCTCGAGCTCGGCCGGCGGCAGGATCCTCGTCCAGGCCGCGGCGAGCTCGAGCGCGAGCGGCAGCCCGTCGACGCGCCGGCAGATCCCCGCGACGGCGGCCGCGTTCCCGTCCGTCAAGGCGAAGCCCGGGTCGACCGCCCGGGCGCGCGCGAGGAAGAGGCGGACGGCGTCGTTGTCGGCAGCCTCCTCGAAGCCGGCCGACGCGGCGGGCACCGGCAGCGGCGGAACGGGGTACTCGTGCTCGCCGGAGAGCCGCAACGGCGCTCGGCTCGTCGCGAGCACGCACAGGCTGGGCGCGCCGGCGAGCAGGGCCGCCACGGCGGCGACGTCGGGGAGCAGCTGCTCGAGGTTGTCGAGCACAAGCACGAGCGGCCGTTCGCGCAGCCGCGCGAGCGCGGTCCCGAGCGGGTCGCCGCCGTCGTCGGCGCCGAGCGCCTGTGCGACCGCCGCCGGGAGGAGCGCCGGGTCGCGCACGGCCGCGAGGTCGACGAAGGCCGCGCCGCCCGGCAGCTCCGCGGCGAGCTCCTGCGCCGCGGCGAGCGCGAGGCGCGTCTTGCCGCTTCCCCCCGCTCCCGTGAGCGTGACGAGTCGCACGTCGTCGCGGCGCAGGAGCGCCGCCACCGCAGCCGTCTCGAGCCGGCGTCCGATCAGCGGCGTCGGCGGCGCCGGCAGCTGCGTGCCGGCCGCCGCGCCGGCCACCGCCGGGTCGAGCGCGGGATCCTGGCGGAGCACCGCCTGCTCGAGCTCGCGGAGCGCCGCGCCGGGCTCGACGCCGAGCTCGTCGACGAGCAGCGTGCGGAACGACCGGAAGGCGTCGAGCGCGTCCTTCTGGCGGCCGGCGCGGTAGAGCGCGAGGATCTGCTGCTCGCGCAGGCGCTCGCGGTAGGGGTGCTCGCGGACGGCCGTCTCGAGCTCGGCGAGGAGTCGCTCGTGCCGGCCGGCCCGCAGCTCCGCCTCGTTCCGCAGCTCGAGCGCCTCGACGCGCGACTCCGCGAGCTCGGCCGCCCGGCTCGCGACCGGCAGCCCGGCGAGGTCGGCGAGCGGCGCCCCGCTCCAGAGCCCGAGCGCCGCCGTCAGCGACTCCGCGGCGGCCGGGTCGTCGCCCTTGTCGAGCGCCCCGCGGCCGCGCTCCACGAGCCGCTCGAAGCGCGCGAGGTCGAGCTCGTCGGGCTCGAGGCGCAGCCGGTAGCCGGCTCCGTGCGTCTCGATCCGGTCGCTGCCGAGCTGCTTGCGCAGCCCGTGGATGTAGACCTGGAGCGACGCGGCCGCGGACGCCGGCGGCGACTCGCCCCACACGGCGTCGATCAGCCGCTCGCGCGAGACGAGCGCGCCGCGTGCCAGCAGCAGCTCCGCGAGCAGCGCGCGCTGCTTCGGCGAGCCGAGCGCGACCGGCTGTCCGTCGTCGGCCGCGGTCAGCGGTCCCAGGACTCGGAACTCGATGAGGCCCTCCTCGTCGCAAGCGCCTGACAAGGCGATCTTAAGCGGGCCGGTCGACGATCGCGACATGCCCTTCCGCGGCGGGGACAGGCTCGAGGACGCACGTACCGGCACCGTCGTCGTCTTTCGCAAGACGGCAGCCGAGACCGGTGGCCGTGCGGTCGTCGTCGAGCTGCTGCTGCCGCCGAACGGGCTCGCCGCCGCCGAGCACCTCCATCCCCGGCAGGTCGAGCGGGTCGAGGTGATCGCGGGCAGCGTCGGCGTCCGCGTCGGCCGCCGCCGCGCGGTCGTCGGCTCCGGCGCCCGGATCACCGTTCCGCCCGGCACGCCGCACCGGTTCTGGAACGCGGGCGACGAGACCGCGCAGCTCGTCGCGGAGCTCGCGCCCGCGCTGGGCATCGAGTCGTATCTCGCGGCGAGCGCGGCGCTCGCCGCACGGCCGTCTGCCGGCCTGCTCGCGCGCGCAGTCGTCGCCGCCGACCACTTCGACACGGTGCGGGCGCCGTTTCCGCCGGCGCCGCTGCAGCGGCTCGCGCTCGCGCTCGCGGCGCCGCTCGGGCGCCGGCGCTAGCCGGCTAGTTGCGGCCCGAGAGCGTCGAGGCGCGGTCGGCGAGCTTCTTCGCCGCCGTGTCGAAGTCGGCGATCGCCGCGCCCAGGTCGCCGCGCGCCGCCTGGAGCGCCGCGAGCTGCTTCGAGAGGTACGCGGTCTGCGTCGAGACGTAGCCGGGGTCGAGCTGGGACGCAGGAGTCGTCGTCAGGTAGGTCGTCAGGGTCTTCAGCTCGCTCGCGAGCTTGTCGACGCCGTCGCCCACCGCCGAAGCGCCGAGCGACACCGAGCTCGCCGAATGTCCGGCCGTGACGAGCGACGAGGCGAGCGTCGCGGCTTCGCGGGAGACGGCCTGCGCCGACGCGCGCGCCGCCGTCCGCGCGGTGCGGGCGGCCGCGAGCTCTGTCTCGAGGCGCGCGCTCGCCGTCCGGGCCGTCGCGAGCGACACGTTCAGCTGGTGCACCTTCGCCGTCTTGGCGGCGAGGGCGGTCTCGGCCGACGAGCCGCGCTGCGCCTGGCTACGCCAGCCCATCGAGAAGACGGCGGCGCTCACCGCGAGCCCGCAAGCGAACGCGGCCGCGGCGACCACCCAGGTGGCGCGCGGCAGCGGCTTGCGCGTCACCTTGCGGCGCGGCGCGTGCGCGGCGTCGCGAAGGTGCTCGGCCAGCGGCCAGGAGTCCGTCGTCTCCGACATCCAGCTTCGCTTCGGCGCGGCGGCGGCGAGTCCTACTCGCGGCGGAGGGCGTCGATCGGGCTGAGACGCAGCGCACGCCAGGCGGGATAGATCGCGCCGACGATTCCGACGGCGAGCGCGAACGCGAGCCCCCAGGCGAAGACCCCTGCGGTGAAGCGCGGCGAGACGAGGCTCGAGAGCCCGGTATGCGTCGTGAAGACGTTCGCCGCGAGGTAGCCGACGCCGAGCCCGAGGCCGAGCGCGACGAGCGCGATCCCGATCGCCTCGCTGACGATCAGGGCCGCGATCCGCCGCCTGCGCCAGCCGACCGCGCGCATGATCCCGATCTCGTGCACGCGCTCGAACACGGACATCGCCATCGTGTTCGTGACGCCGATCCCGCCGACGATCAGCGCCAGCACCGAGATCACCCAGCCGACGTCGAGCACGAGCCGCGACGACGTGTCCACCTTCACGGCCTGTCCCGGCTCGACGATCGCGGTGATCCCGTACTGCCGCTCGATCCGTCTCGCGACCGTCATCGGCTTCTCGCCGAGCTTCACCGTCACCCCGATCGACGTCACCTCGGCCGGCCGCTTCGCGAGCGCCTGCACGGTCGGCAGCGGCAGGACGACGCCCATGTCCTCGAACCGGTTGCCGCTGTGGAAGACGCCCGAGACGCGGAACGACTTCCCGTTCGCCGTCAGCTCCGAGCCGGGCCGGACGTGGAAGGTGCGCGCGCCAGCGTCGCCGACGAGCGCGCCGCTGCGGTCGCCGGCGAGCAGCGTCAGCCGCTTCGCCGGGAACTCGTCCGGTGCGAGCCCGAAGACGAGCGACGACTGCTGGCCGTTCACCGTCGTCACGAAGAGGAAGATCCGCGCGGTCTGCGCGACGCCCGGGTCGCGCGCCACCTTCGCCTCGAGCGCCTGCGGCAGCAGCGAGCGCGTCGCGTCGGAGACCCCGCTCTGGAAGAGGCCGAAGTCGGCGCGGCCGACATGGATCAGGTCGCTCGCCGTCTGCTCGACGCCGGCGGAGATCGAGAGCAGCGCGACGATCAGCCCGACGCCCAGCGCGACGCCGGCCGAGGTGAGCAGCGTCCGCACGGGCCGCCGCAGCAGGTTCTTGCGCACGAGACCGAACCAGCTCACGCCGTGATCATCGCGCGTCGGTGTGACGTGCGGACCGGATACCCTCGAAGGCGATGGCAGTCGACGTCGACCAGGTGCTGAAGGCGCTCGAGCAGGTGATCGACCCGGAGCTGCGCCGCCCGGTCACGGAGCTGAACATGGTGCGCGACGTCGAGGTGTCGGACGGCGTCGTCTCGCTGACGATCGTGCTCACGGTCGCCGGCTGCCCGCTGCGCAACTCGTTCGAGGAACAGGTCGAGCAGGTGCTCGCTCCGCTCGGCGTCAGCGGCGTCGAGCTCTCGTTCGACGTCATGACGCCCGAGGAGCGGCAGGCGCTGACGACGAAGCTGCGCGGCGGGGCCTCCGAGCGCGACAGCGTGATCCGGCTGCCCGCCGACTGTCGCGTGATCGCCGTCGCCTCCGGCAAGGGCGGCGTCGGCAAGTCGTCGCTGACCGCCAACCTCGCGGTCGCGTTCTCCCAGCTCGGGCGCCGGGTCGGCGTCCTCGACGCCGACATCTACGGCCACTCGATCCCGCACATCCTCGGCATCCACCAGAAGCCGGTCGCGGTCGACGAGCTGATCGTGCCGCCGGTGAAGGGCGATCTGAAGCTGATGTCGATCGGCTTCTTCCTCGACGGCAACGAGCCGGTGATGTGGCGCGGGCCGATGCTCCATCGCGCGCTCGAGCAGTTCCTCACCGACGTCCACTGGGGCGACATCGACACGCTCGTCGTCGACATGCCGCCCGGCACCGGCGACGTCTCGATCTCGCTCGGACAGCTGTTGCCGCGCGCGGAGGTGGTCGTCGTGACGACGCCGCAGAAGCTCGCGCAGGACGTCGCCGCGCGAGCCGCGACGATGGCGCGCAAGACGAACATGCGCCTGCTCGGCGTGATCGAGAACATGGCCGGCGACGTCTTCGGCTCCGGCGGCGGCGAGGCGCTCGCCGCCGAGCTGCAGATCCCGCTGCTCGGGCGCGTGCCGCTCGACCCGGCGCTCCGCGAGCAGGGCGACCTCGGCGAGCCGGTCGTCGCGGCGCGGCCGGACACGGAGTCGGCACAGGCGATCACGGCGATCGCCGCCGAGCTCGAGGCGCTGCGGCGCGAGCCCGGCGGCATCGTCAAGTCGCTTCCGCTCGTGGGCTGATGAGCCAGGGCGCCAATGTCGCGGCGGCACGCGAGGCGTACCAGCTCGCCCGCCGCAGCGACCATCGCGCGCTCCGCCCGAGGATCCTCGACGACGCGACGTGGCACCCGGCACGCGAGGGCGCCTGGAACCCGTGCCGCGACGCCGACCAGATCGTCCGCACGCTGCTCTGGCGCACGCACGCGAACCGGATGCGGCCGGGCGAGATCATCGACCTCGGCGACCGCGTGCTCATCCAGCTCAAGGGCGTCCGCTTCGGCCGTCTCGGCGGCCGCGGTCTTCGGCCACGGCTCTTTCAGATCGTCGTCTTCCGTGACGGGAAGATCGCCAGCATGCGCGACTACGCGAGCCGCGAAGAAGCGCTCGCCGCGGCGGGTCTGCGGCCCGAGGGGTAGCGGTGGCAGCCGCCGCCTTCTTCGACCTCGACCGCACGCTGCTGCGCCGCTCGTCGGCACTCGCGCTCGCCGGCTCGTTCCGTGACCGCGGCATGATCTCGCGCCGGACGCTCGCGAAGGCCGCGGCGTGGCAGCTCCTCTTCGTCGCCCGCGGCGCGAGCCACGAGGCGGTGCGCTCGGTCGCGGAGGACGGCCTGCGCATTCTCGACGGCTACACGCCGGACGATCTGCGCTCGCTCGTCGCCGAGGCGATGGAACCCGTGCTGCGGCCGCTCGTCTACGCCGAGCCGCTGCAGCTCGTCGAGCAGCATCGGGCGCGCGGCGAGCGCGTCTACATCGTCTCCGCGACCCTGCAGGAGATCGTCCAGGCGATCGCCGACGACCTCGGCTTCGACGGTGCGCTCGGCACGCTCTGCGAGGTGCGCGACGGGCGGTACACCGGACGCGCGACGCGGGCGCTGCACGCCGAGAACAAGGCGGTGTGCGTGCGCGAGCTCGCCGAGCGCGAGGGGTTCGACCTCGCGGAGTGCACGGCCTACTCGGACAGCCACACCGACCTGCCGTTCCTCGAGGCGGTCGGGCATCCGGTCGCCGTCAATCCCGACCGCGAGCTGCGGGGTGTGGCGGCGGAGCGCGGCTGGCCGGTGCTCGAGTTCAGCGACCGCGCCTACCCGCACGCGCGCCGCCGGGTGTCGCCCGTGCTGCTGGCGGCGCCGCTCCTGGCCGGCGCGCTCGCCGCGGCCGCGGCGAGGAAACGTGGACGCTGAGGAGGGTCTCGCGCGCCTGCGCGGGCTCGGGTTCGCGGAGGAGGACGCCCGCGCGCTGTGGGCGCACTTCGACGGCGCCGAGCGGCACGGCAAGCCGAGCCACGGCCACGCCCGGATCCGGTGGCTCGAGCAGCTCGAGGGGTTCGACCCGCTCGCCGAGCCGAGGCTCGCCGAGCAGGCCCCCGGCTTCGAGCGCTGGCACGGCAACGGGGCGGTCGGCTATCTCGTGCTCGAGCGAGCGGTCTCGAGGCAGCTCGCGCATCCGCCCGAGCACGCACGGCTCGTCGTCTGCGAGCGCACCTTCCCGACCGGGATGCTCGGCCACTACGTGCGCCGGCTGGCGGACGGCGGCCTCGTCGGCCTCCTCACGACGACGTCGCCGGCGCGGCTCGCCCATCCGGAAGGCGGCCCGAAGCTCGCAAGCACGAGCCCGCTCGCGATCGCGATCCCGAGCTCCGGGGGCGACCCGGTCGTGACGGACGTGGCGATGAGCGCCGTCACATGGGGCGACGTCGTCGCCGGCCTCGCGACCGAGGAGCAGGTCGTACCGTTCGGCGGCGCCCAGGCGCACAAGGCGTTCGCGCTCGCGGTCGGGCTGCAGCTACTCGTCGACGCGCTCGTCCGCGAGCCGGGTTACGGCGCCGTGCTGCTCGTCGCGCGCCCGGGGTCCGATCCCGTCCCGGCGCTGCGGCGCGTGGCCGCCGGTGTCCGGCTTCCCGGCGACGCCGGCTAGGCCGGAAACCGCGGGTCGTCCCGGATCGACGCGAGATCCTCGTCGGCGCGCGCGTAGGCGCGGAAGCGGTCTGCTTTCTCGACCGCCTCGTTCAGGTGGTCGAGCGCCGCCTCGCGCTCGCCGGCGAGCGCCTCGACGCACGCGAGCTGGTAGAGCAGCGACGGGTGGCCCGGCTTCTCGGCGAGACCCTCCTCGACGATCTGCTTCGCCTCCGCGAACTCGCCCGCCCGCATGTGCGGCAACGCGGGGAAGAAGTACTCCCACGCCGACGGGTCGTGCTTCCCGGGGACGCCGCCGACCGCGAGCACCGTCGTCCCCGCCTCCCGCGCGACCGCCGAGCGCTCCTGCGCCGGGTCGTCGAGATAGACGAGCGTGCCCGCCGGCGCGTCCACCTCCTCGCCGTCCACCGTGAAGACGGCGTGCCCGGCGACGACGGCGTAGACCTCCTCGTGGCCGAGCGTCGTCTCGTCGTGGCGCTCCACGACCTCGTCGCCGGCGTTCGCGGCGGCGTACGCGTTGATGCCGAACGCCGTGATCCCGAGCGTCCGGCGTACCGGCTTCCAGAGGAGCGTCCCCATCACCGGGATCTCCTCGATCTCGTCGAGCCTGAGCTTCTTCACCGCGCCTCCCCGGCGGGGCTCGCCTCGCGCAGCGCGTCCAGCAGCACCGGGTCGACGGCGGCGGCGCCGTCCACACGCTCCTCGAGGTTCTCGACGCCGGCCCAGCGGTCGAGCGCGTGGGCGAGCTCGCCCTCGTAGCCGAGCAGCTTCAGCCGCTCGCGCAGCTCCCGGGCGAGCTTCTCGTCGACGTCGACCCAGTTCTCGCGCGGCGTCACCCCGAACAGCCGCCGGTGGAGGCCGTAGAGGCGTCGCAGCTCGTCGACGGGCCGCTCGTGGTCGTCGACGCGCAGATCGACGAGAACGTCGGAGAGGCCCGCGTAGCCGCCCTCCCGCTGCACCACGAGCAGGGCGGCGGCCTGCTGCCCGCGCCGGTCGCCGCCCGCGGACTGGGCTGCGGCGAGACAGTCGAGCAGCCGGTTCGCGAGCGGCGAGGCCCCGCTCTCCTCGAACGTGACGGCGAGCGCGTCGACCGTCTCCGCTCCGACGAGGATGTTCCCCTGCGCCGCGTAGCAGTCGCCGGTGCGATGCCCGGCCCAGCTCATGCACGCCGGCCCCGTCCAGCTCGCCGAGCGGCCCTTCGCGTCGACGACCCCGAGCTGCCGCTCGTCGCGGCCCTCGTCGGCCGCCACCAGCCGCTCGACCACCTCGTCCGCCGTCAGACCCTGCCGGAGGAGAGACAGCCCGTCCGGGCCGTAGCGCGGGTTCCCGTACGCCTGCGTCGCGAGCGCGCCGGCGCCCGGCTCCGCCCAGGGGACGATCGAGCCGACGGCGAGGAACTTCGACTGCACGGCGACGCCCCACTGTTTCGCCTCGAGGTCGCAGGCGGCGATCGAGTACGTCGCGACGGGCGGCGGCCGCCTAGCCATACGTCAGCTCCGTCAGGTCGAGCTCGAGCAGGTCGCCGCGTCCGGCGGGCACGAGCACGCACGCCACTTCCGGACGGGTCAGAGCGGCCTTCACGGCGTCGGCGGAGCCGGCGCGCACGACGACCGGGCGTCCGGCGTCGAACGCCGCCCGGATCGTCTCGAGCGCGGCGACGTCGTCGACGACGAGCGCCTCGGCGACGGGTACCGCCGGGTCGCCCTCGACCGCGAGCTCCGGGACGCGCCGGCCCGTCGCGCCCCACCAGCGTTCCCTCACACCGCCACCGGCTCGCCCGGCTCGACCGCCTCGACCTGCACGCCGGGCGCCAGCTTCTGCAGCGCCTCGGGCCGGCCGGTGAGGACGGGGAACGTGCCCCAGTGGCAGGGAAGACAGCGCTTCGCCCCGAGCAGCTCGAGCGCGACCGCCGCCTCGCGCGGCCCCATCGTGTAGTGGTCGCCGATCGGCAGCACCACCAGGTCGGGCTCGTAGATGCGCCCGATCAGCTGCATGTCGCCGAAGACGCACGTGTCACCTGCGAAATAGATCGTCGTCCCGTTCTCGACCTCGACGACGATCCCGCACGCCTCGCCCGCGTAGACGCCGTCGGGGGTCGAACTCGAGTGGAACGCGTTCGTGAGCGTGAACTTGACCCCGCCGACGTCGACCGTCCCGCCCTTGTTCGGAGCGACCGTTCCCTCGACGCCCTTGCTCTCGAGCCAGCCGGCCAGCTCGACCTGGGCCACGACCGCGCAGCCGTGCGCCTGCGCGAGGTCGATGGTGTCGCCGACGTGGTCGCCGTGGGCGTGCGTCACCGCGACGACGTCGACCCGGTCCGGCGTCTGCTCCGACTCGGGGCACTTCGGGTTCCCGTGCAGGAACGGGTCGACGTAGATCCGCTTGCCGCCGGGCGTGTCGAGTCTGAAGGCCGCATGGCCGAGCCAGGTGAGCGTCGTGTCAGCCATCTCTCTCCTTTTGCGCTTGCGAAGCCGCGAGCCTAACCAAGCAAACCGGCGCGACGCGGCGAGAAGGACCGTCCGGTCGCGCGGCGAAGCTACCCGAGGATGGGATCGCGTCTGCTGCCGCTCTCGCTTGCGGTCGTCGCTCTCGCGGCGGCGGCGGGCGACTTCCCCGGACTCGCGCTCTACGTCGGTCTCGTCGCCGTGCCGCCGGCCGCCGCGGCCGCGTTCGTCGCGATCAGCGACGCCCTCGAAGGCCGGGCGGCGGGGTTGCGCGCCTGCTCGAACGGTCTGGCGCTGCTGCTCGTCGTCGTCGCGTCGGCCGTCCGGGAGGGGGCGCCGAAGGGCGGCGCCGTCCCCGCGCTCGCGACGTATGCGCTCGTCGGTGTGCTGCTCGCGTATCTGATCCCGGCCGTCGCCTGGGTGCTCGAGCCGCTCCGGCCCTCTCGCGCGCGGGCTCGCGCCGAGATCCGCGTCACCGCCTCCTGACGCCCGCTACGGCGTCTTCGCCGTGCAGGAGCCCGGCTCGCCGTGCGCGATCGCGGGGATCGGCCGTTCCGCCTCGAGCGCCTGGAAGCACTGCTGGCAGTTGGCGACGACCGACGCGGCCGCGTGGTCGATCAGCCGGTTGCGGGCCAGGTTGTCGATCGGTGCGCGCACGAGATCGCCGAGGAAGCGGTCGGTCGCACGGTTCGCCGCCGGGCCGCCGAGGAGCGTGTTCTTCGCGTGCTGCGCACCGGCGGTCTTCAGCGTCGCCAGGTCGCGGTTCAGTTGCGCGAGCGCGCGCGTCTGCGCCGTCGTCGTGCAGGAAGTCGGCTGTTCCGGCGGCATGGTGCGAGCCGCCGCAGCCTGCGATCGCGAGCGCGGTGAGGGCAAGCAGCGGCAGACGGCGCGACACGACACCACCGTATCAATGACGATGGTGTCTAGTCGAGGAGCGCGGCCAGCACGGCGTGGCCGCCGCTCGTGACGGGCTCGCCGTGCGAGACGAGCACCTGCTCGACCGGCAGCTCGAGCAGCGGCCGCAGCGAGCTTTTCAGATCGGCGTGGGTCGCCTTGCCGAGCCAGCGCTCCGGGCAGAGCCGCAGCGGGTCGGCTGTCGCCCGCGGCTTCGCGCCCGCGCCGAGGAGCACGTCGCCGACGACGACGGCGCGCTGCTCCGGCAGCCAGTAGACGACCTCGCCGGCGCGGGCGGTCGGGAAGGCGACGATCCCGCCGGGAAGCTCGCCCGTGCCGAGCCGGTCGGTCACCGTCACGCCCCGGCTTGCGAGCGGTGCGGCGGCGCGACCCGACGCCCAGACACGAGCGCTCCCGAGGTCCGCCGCCGCGCGGCCGTGCCAGAAGACCGTGAGCAGCACGTGGTCGGGGCGGCCGAGCTCGGCGGGCGGGTCGAGCGGGTCGACGAGGACGAGCCCGTCGTCGGTGTCGATCGCGACGCAGCCGACAGCCTCGTTCCACTCCGCATGATGCGCCGTCCAGCGGCGGAGGCCAGACGCGCCGCCGGGCATCAGAACAGCGCGCGCGTCGCGTGCTTCGCGATGTCGATCAGCGGCTGCACCGCGAAGAGCGTCCCGACCGACACGGCGAGCGCCATCGCGACCGAGACGTGCAGGAGCGTCTCACGCGGCGGCGAGCCGCCCGCGACGACCGCGACCTGCAGCGTGTCCGTGTCGTCGGTCGCGAGCGCGGGTGGCCGCATGTAGAGCGACCGCACGATCCCGAGGTAGTAGTAGAGGCTGACGAGCGTCGCGAGCACGCCGACGATCACGAGCCACGTCCAGCCGTGCCTGTAGGCGGCGGCGAAGACGTAGAACTTGCCGACGAAGCCGCCGCCTACAGGCAGCCCCGCGAAGCCGAAGAGGAAGAACCACATCGCGACGCCGAGGAACGGCCGCTCCCAGCCGAAACCGGCGAGGTTGTCGAGCGTGACCGCCTCGCCGAGCTCTCGCTCGCGCGCCGCGACGACCGCGAACGCGCCGAACGACATCGCCGCGTACGGGATCAGGTAGTACATGAGCGCCCGCCCGCCGAGCGCGGTGCCCGCGCTGAGGCCGATCAGCATGAAGCCCGCGTGCGAGACCGACGAGTAGGCGAGGATCCGCTTCACGTTCCGCTGCACGAGCGCCGCGAGGTTGCCGATCACGAGCGAGGCGACGGCGATCCCGGCCAGCGCCCACGTCCACAGCCGTGCGTCCTGCGCGAAGCCCGTGTGGAGCAGCCGCAGCGCGAGGAGCAGCGCGGCCACCTTCGTCGCCGCGGACATGAACGCGGTCACGGGCGTCGGCGCTCCCTCGTAGACGTCGGGCGTCCACATGTGGAACGGCGCGGCCGACGCCTTGAACGCGAGCCCCGCGAGAATCAGCGCCAGCCCGAGCACGACGAGCAGGTCGCGGTCGAGGCCCTGCGAGCCGATCTTGACCGCGATCTCGTGGAACCCGAGCCGCCCGGTGGCGCCGTAGACGAGCGCCGAGCCGAAGAGGAGCGCCGCCGAGCCGAACGAGCCGAGGACGAGGTACTTCAGCCCGGCCTCGAGCGAGCCTTCGAGGTCGTAGTCGATCGCGCACATGACGTAGAGCGCGATCGAGAACCACTCGAGCGAGAGGAACATCGTCATCAGGTTCGCCGAGCCGACGAAGAACGCCATCCCGGCCGCGCAGGCGAGGAGAAGGGCGAAGAACTCCGCGATGTGGTCGTCCCGCCGCGAGCGGTCGCCGCCGCGGGCCCAGCTGGGCAGGTGCTCGACGGCGAGCAAGGTCGTCGCGAGACCGACGCTGCAGATGATCACGCCGCCGAGCGCGGTCCAGCGGTCGCGGTAGAAGGAGTCGACGACCACCCGGTGACCGTGCGCCGAGTCGACGTAGAGCCAGACCGAGGCGACGATGCCGCCGAGGAAGCCGAGCCCCGAGACGACCGCCGCGAACGTGCGCCGCCAGGCGCGCGGCACGAGCACCGCGCCGAGCAGCGCGACTCCCGCCGCACCGAGCAGCGCGAGAATCGTCGAGATCGCGAACCAGTCGACGTGCGGATGCGGGATCAGCGCGGCGCCGAGCACGTGAACGCTCACTTGAACTGTCCCTTCACGACCTGCGCCGGGTTGTCGCCCGCGAAGGAGTGGTGGCTGATCGCGGCCGGCCACGCCGACAGGACGAGCAGCAGCGACACGAGCGGCGCGACGAGCGCCAGCTCGCCCGGACGCAGGTCGAGAGCCGTGTCCGACACGGTCGAGCCGCGCGCCTCGTGCAGCACCGCCGAGATCAGCCGCAGCATGTACATCGCCGCCAGCACGATCGCGGCCGCGCCGATCGCCGCCCACCACCAGGCGCGCTGGTAGGAGCCGGCGAGGACGAGGAACTCACCCGCGAAGGAGGCCGACCCGGGCACCGCGAGCGAGATGACGCCGACCGCCATCAGCAGCGTCGCCAGCGCCGGCCGCCCGCGCGCCATCCCTCCGAGCAGCCTGAGCTCGCCCGTCGCCGTTCGTCGCTCGACCGTGCCGGCGATCAGGAAGAGCGAGGCGGAGATCAGGCCGTGCGCGACCATCTGCAGGACGGCGCCGTCGTAGCCGAGGCTCGTGGCGGAGAAGAGCCCGAGCGCGATCAGTCCCGACTGCGCGAGCGAGGAGTACGCGACCACCCCCCGGAAGTCCGGCGAGCGGAATGCGAGCAGCGAGCCGTAGACGAGCGCCGCTGCCGCGAGCGCCATCACCGCCGTCCGGTAGAACGCCGCCGGCTCCGGGAACTTCGGGATCGCGATTCGCAGCATCCCGTAGACGCCCGCCTTGGCGATCACGCCCGAGAGCACCGCCGTCACCTCGGGCGGCGCCTCGCGGTAGGCGTCGGGCAGCCAGCCGTGGAACGGGAAGAGCGGCGCCTTGATCACGAACGCGAGCATGAAGCCGAGGAAGAGCCAGCGGCTTGCGCTCGCCGGCCCGTCGACGAGGTCGAACGTCCCGACCTTGAGGCCGTAGACGACGATCGACGCGAGCATGAGCAGCGAGCCGGCCATCGTGTAGATGACGAACTTGACGGTGGCGCCCATCCGGCCCGCGCCGCCCCAGACCCCGATCAGGACGTAGAGCGGGATCAGCATCGCCTCGAAGAAGGCGTAGAAGAGGATCAGATCCTGGGCGACGAAGACGCCGACGGTCGCGCCGGTGAGGAAGAGCATCAGCCCGAAGTAGGCGCGCGGCCGGTCTCGCCCGACCCAGAAGCCGTAGCCGATCGCCGCCGCCATGACGACCACGGTCAGGCCGACGAGCCAGAGCGAGAACGCGTACTCGCCGACGTGGTAGGAGACGTGGAGGTCGCCGAACCAGGTCGCGCGCTCCGGGAACTGGAGCCCGCTGCGGCCGAAGTCGAAGCGCGCCGCCTGCTCGATCCAGAACGCGACCTCGACGAGCGAGACGAGCACCGCGAGGCTGCCGGTCGCATAGCGCGAGAGCGGCAGCACCCAGATGACGATCGCGGCCGCGATCGGCAGCCAGATCAGGACGGAGGTGACGGCGTCGACGGTCATTGCTGGCTCATTTCACGATCAGGAAGACGAAGGCGACGATCGCGGCGCCGCTCGCGAGGAAAAGGACGTAGGTGCGCAGGAGGCCGGTCTGCAGGCGGCGGGCGATGCCGCCCGCGTCGAGAGTGGACTGGCCGAGGTCGGTGCCGGTCTGGAGGATGACGGGGCCCTCGAAGTCGCTGTGGAGCCAGCTCGCGAGCGCGGCGGCCGGCCTCGTGAAGAGCTGGTCGTAGAGCTCGTCGAAGTAGAGCTTGTGCTCGAGCGCGCGCTGCAGCCCCGGAACGCTCGGCACCGGCACCCGGCGGGCGCCGTAGACGAGCCACGCGACGAGAATGCCGGCCAGTCCGAGGGCGACCGTGACGATCGAGGTCAGGTATTCCTGATGGGTGGTCGGCTCGGCGATCGCGAGCGTGCGCGCCGCCGGCGCGAGCCAGGTCGTGAACGGATGCCACTTCGGCGAGAACTGGAGCCAGCCGGCGAAGGTCGCGAGCAGCGCGAGCACGCCCACCGGCACGAGCATCGTCCAGGGGCCTTCCTTGCCGTGATGCGAATGGTGGTGCTCGCGGACGAACGCGCTCGGCTCGCCGGGGAAGACGAGGAACCAGAGCCGGAACGTGTAGACGCCGGTCAGGAACGCGCCCACGACCCCGCACGCCCAGAAGACGTACCCGTACCAGCCGAGGTTGAGCGTCGCGGCGATGATCGAGTCCTTCGAGAAGAAGCCGGCGAACGGCGGCACGCCGACGAGCGCGAGCGCTCCGGCGAGGAAGCACCATTTCGTCAGCGGCATCAGCGAGCCGATCCCGCGCATCTTGCGGATGTCCTGCTCGCCGCCGAGCGCGTGGATGACGACGCCCGCGGCCATGAAGAGCAGCGCCTTGAAGAACGCGTGCGTGAGCAGGTGGAACATGCCGCCCGCGTAGGCGCCGACGCCCGCGCCGAGGAACATGTAGCCGATCTGCGACATCGTCGAGTAGGCGATCACGCGCTTGATGTCGGTCTGGACGAGCGCGACGAGCCCGGCGACGACGAGCGTCAGCGCGCCCATGCCGGCGGCGATCAGCTCGACCGTCCGCGCCAGCTCGAAGATCGGGTGCGTGCGCGCGATCAGGTAGACGCCGGCGGTGACCATCGTCGCGGCGTGGATGAGGGCGCTGACAGGGGTCGGGCCCTCCATCGCGTCCGGCAGCCACGTGTGCAGCGGGATCTGCGCCGACTTCGCCGCCGCGCCGCCGAGCAGGCCGAGCGCGACGAGGTCGACGGTCGTCTGCGAGAGATGGCCGGCGGTCGCGAACGAGGTCCCGAAGGAGAGCGAGCCGGAGTGCGCGATCAGGACGAAGAGCGCGAGCGCCATCGTCGCGTCGCCGAACGCGTTCATCACGAACGCCTTCTTCGCGGCCGCGATCGCGCTTGGCTTCTCGTGCCAGAAGCCGATCAGGAGGTACGACGAGAGGCCGACGAGTCCCCAGCCGACCAGGAGCAGCAGCAGGTTGCCGCCCTCGACGAGCAGCAGCATCGAGAACACGAAGAGCGACATGTACGCGAAGTAGCGCCGCTGCTCGTCGTCGCCCTCCATGTAGCCGAGCGAGTAGAGGACGATCAGCGCGCCGACGCCGCTGACGATCAGCATCATCACCGAGCTGAGCGGGTCGACGAGGAGCGTCAGCCCGGCCGAGAAGTTGCCGCTCTGCAGCCAGGTCCAGGCGGTGGTCAGCGAGCCGGTGTGCCCGGTCTGCGAGCGCAGCGAGAGGAACGCCCAGATCGCGCCGGCGAAGGCGAGGAAGACGCTCGACGTCGAGATCCAGCCGGCGACGGCGCGCGGGATCCGCGTGCCCGCGAGCAGGATCGCGATCGTCCCCGCCAGCGGGGAGAGGAGGCAGAGCCATGCGCCGCCGCTCAACGCAGCCTCCTCATCCGTGCAGCTCCGTGAGCGTGTCGACGTCGATCGCGAGCCGCCGCCGGTGCAGCGCCACGACGAGGCCGAGCCCGACGCAGACCTCGGAGGCGGCGACAGCCATCACGGCGAGCGCGAAGATCTGGCCGGCGCCGTTGCCGACGTGGCGCGAGAACGCGATCAGGGCGAGGTTCGCCCCGTTCAGCATGATCTCGAGCGAGAGCAGCACGATCAGGACGTTGCGCCGGATCAGCACGCCGAGCGCGCCCGTCCCGAAGAGGAACGCGGCGATCCCGAGATACCAGGCGGTGCCGGGTCCGCTCACTTCGCCTCCACGAGCTCGCGGTCCGACTCCGACTCCGATTCCGCTCGGTGCATGTGCGCGGAGGCGGTGGCCGTCTCCCGGCGCGTGTGGGCGCCGAGGATGACGCCGCCGACCGCGGCCACGAGCAGCACGATCGACGTGATCTCGAAGGCGAGCAGATGGTCGGTGAGGAAGATCCGCCCGATCCAGGCCGGCGAGCCGAAGTGCGCGCCCACGCTCGAGTCGTGCCCGAGCGAGCCGCCCGCCTTGAGACCGATGACGACGACGATCTCGGTCAGCAGCGACCCGGCCGCGAGCACCGCCGCGAGCGTCTGCCAGGCCGGCCCGCCCGCCCACGGCGCCTCGAGCCGCGGCCCGACGTACGCGATCACGAACAGGAACATGACCATCACCGCGCCCGCGTACACGAGCACCTGCGCGGCGGCGACGAACTCCGCCGAGACGAGCAGGTAGAGCACCGCGAGCGAGCCGAGGTTCCCGATCAGCGCCAGCGCCGAGTAGAAGGGGTTCGAGAAGGAGACGACGGCGATCCCGGAGGCGAGGCACGAGAACCCGGCCACGACCCAGACGATCCAGACGAGGACGTTGCCGGCGCCCGATGCTGCGAGAAGCGTGGTCACGCGATCGCCCTTCCTGCCGGGCGCCGCGACCGTTCGCGCGCGGGAGCGAGCTGAAGGCGAGCGCCGATCATGAATGCGACTTGTAGAAGGGGATCGGCGTGTCGTAGAGGTCGGCGTCGGCGACCGGCGTGCGCTTCTGCGGCTCGGCGAGGAGCATGTCCTTCGTGTAGATCTGGTCGTCGCGGTTGTGCTCGGAGATCTCGTAGTCGTTCCCGAGCGTGATCGCGTCGAACGGGCACGCGAGCTCGCAGTAGCCGCAGAAGATGCAGCGGCTCATGTTGATCTCGTAGATGCGCGCGTAGCGCTCGCCGGCCGAGACGCGGTTCTCGGGCGTGTTCTCGGCGGCGACGACCCGGATGCAGTCGGACGGGCAGGCGGCCGCGCAGAGCGAGCAGCCGACGCACTTCTCGAGGCCGTTCTCGTGGGAGTGCAGCCGGTGCCGGCCGCGGAACCGCGGATAGACCGGCCGCTTGTACTCCGGGTACTGCTGCGTGATCGGCTTCTTGAAGATCTGCTTGAAGGTGACCCCGAAGCCCTTCAGCGTGCTCATCGGCTGGCTCATTACTGGAACGCCACCACCAGCGCGGCCGTGACGACGGCGTTGACCGTCGCGACGGGCAGCAGGATCTTCCAGCCGAAGCGCATCAGCTGGTCGTAGCGGAGCCGCGGCAGCGTCGTGCGCAGCCAGATGAAGACGAAGAGGACGCCGAGCAGCTTGAGGATGAACCAGATCGGCCCGAGGTGCCACGGCCCGTGCCAGCCCGAGAAGAAGAGCGTCACCATCAGGCCGGAGAGCGTGATCAGGTTGATGTACTCGGCCATCTGGAAGAGGCCCCAGCGCATGCCCGAGTACTCGGTGTGGTAGCCGGCGACGAGCTCCTGCTCCGCCTCCGGGAGGTCGAACGGCGCGCGGCTCGTCTCGGCGATGCCGCCGAAGAAGAAGACGATCATGCCGATGAACTGCGGCGCGACGAACGGCAGGAACTCGCCCTGGCGGTGGACGATCTCGGAGAGGTTGAGCGAGCGGCCGAGGATGACGACGCCGAGCACGCTCAGCGCGAGCGAGACCTCGTAGGAGACGAGCTGCGCGCACGTGCGCATCGAGCCGAGGATCGAGAACTTCGACTCCGACGCCCAGCCGCCGACGATGAAGCCGTAGATGCCGATCGAGCCGAGCGCGAAGATCAGCAGCAGGCCGATCGAGACGTTCGCCACCTCGCCGTTGATCCGCCAGCCGTTCACCGTCCAGCCCGGCCCCCAGGGGATGACCGAGAAGGCCGCGATCGCGGTGAAGGCCGAGATGATCGGCGCGAGGATGTACGGGAGCTCGATCGCGCTCGAGGGCGAGAAGGCCTCCTTGCGGACGAGCTTGACGAGGTCGGCGATCGGCTGCAGGAGCCCGAACTTGCCGGCGCGGTTCGGCCCGTAGCGGAGCTGCATCCGGCCCATCAGCTTGCGCTCGATCAGCGTCAGGTACGCGAAGAGGCCGAGCACGAGGTTGACGATGATCACCGCCTTGATCAGCGAGATCCACCAGGGCTCGGTCACGGCGCCTTCGCCTCCTCCGGGGTCGAAAGCGCCAGAGAGAGATAGCCGGCCAGGCCGTGTGCGTGCTCTTCGGCGACGAGCACGACACCGGGGCGGACGTCGTTCGAGAGCCGTGCGTGCAACTCGACAGAGTGGCCGTTGACAGACAGCGTGACCAGGTCGCCGTTGCCGATCCCTCTCGCGCGCGCGTCGGCGCGCGCGAGAGCGACCTCCGCAGGAGGTCGCTGGAACTGCAGCTCGTCGACCCGCTCCACGGCCGCGCCGGAGAAGAGCGGCTTGTAGGCGACGAGCCGGAATTCGCCGTTCGCGGGCGCGCCCTTGGGCTCGGGCAGCGTCTCGGCGACGACGTGCACGGGCGCTTCCGGGTAGCCGCGCAGCGGCGCCTGTTCGCCGACCTCGCCGAAGGAGATGCCGCCGTAGCAGCGCTCGGAGACCTCCGCGAAGACGCCGGCCGCGTGCGGCGAGACGTCGATGCCGAAGCGGGCCGCGAGCTCGGAGAGCCACTCGAGATCGTCCCGGCCCGGCGGGCTGACCGTGCGGCGCAGCCGCTGGAGCCGGCCCTCGAGGTTGACGAACGTGCCGTCGCGCTCGAGGGTGCTCGTGCCCGGCAGGACGAGGTCGGCCCAACCGGCGGCGAGGCCGTGGTACATCGAGATCACGATCACCGCGTCGGCCTGCTCGGCGAGCGCGCGCACGTTCGCGTTTCCGGCCGCCTCGTCGCCCGAGACGAGCAGGAGGCCGATCGAGCCTGCCTCGCTCTCCTCGTCGCAGCACGCCGCCCAGGCGTCGGCGACCCCGCGCGCGTTCGGCGTCTCGGGAAGGTAGAAGGCGCCGCAGCCCTCCTTGCCGGCGAGGCCGAGCCGCTCGGCGAGCTGCGCGACGGTCGCACCGCCGCGGCCGCCGGGTCCCGACCAGACGAGGACGGCGCGGTCGGCGCTGCGCACCGCCTCCTCGTCGAGCTCGGTCAGGACGCGGGCGCCGTTCCGGCGCGCGGCCTTGATCCAGAGGTCGACGATCGGGGCGCGCTCGCTCACCGGCACGTCGCCGAGGACGACCACCACCTGGGCGTCGCGGATCCCCGAGAGCGGCAGCCGGTACGCGTCGAGGGCGCCGGAGACCTCCTCGGGGAGCATCGCCTGGTGCGACTCGAGCCCGCGGCGCAGGAGCGCGCCGAGCGCGTACGTCTGCTCGACCGTCTCGGAGCCCGAGAGCGCGGTGACGATCCGGCCGCGCGCGGCGCGCAGCAGCCGCTCGGCCTCGTCGAGGGCCTCGTCCCAGCCGATCTCCTCGAAGCCGCGCCGGCGCACGCGCCTGATCGGCGTCGTGACGCGGTCCTCGGTGTGCAGGTGCGTGTACGCGAAGCGGCCCTTGTCGCAGATCCAGCCCTCGTCGACCTCGGGGTGGTTGCGCGAGGTGACCCGCTTCGCCTTCCCCTCGCGGATCGTGACGCTCGTGTTGCAGCCGACGGGGCAGAGGCCGCAGACGGTCGGGACGGTGGCGATCTCCCACGGCCGGCCCTCGAAGCGGTACTGCGTCGGCAGGAGCGCGCCGACCGGGCAGAGCTCGGTGACGTTGCCGGTGAACGGGCCGGTGTACGGCTCGTCGGCGAACGTCGTGATCACCGACATCGCGCCGCGGTTGGCGGCGACGAGCTGGCCGTCCTCGGAGACCGACTCGCTGAAGCGCGTGCAGCGATAGCAGAGGATGCAGCGCTCGCGGTCGAGCGAGATCGTCGGCGAGATCGGGATCGGCTTCTCGAAGGTCGTCTTCTCGAAGTTCATCCGGGTCGAGCCGGGCCCGTAGCGGAAGGTCAGATCCTGGAGCGGGCACTCGCCGCCCTTGTCGCAGACCGGGCAGTCGAGCGGATGGTTGACGAGGATGAACTCGAGCGTGCCGTGCTGGCCCGCGGCCGCCTTCTCCGAGGTGGCGGCAGTCTTGACGACCATCCCGTCGGTCGCGGCCAGCGTGCAGCCGGCCTGGAGCTTCGGGATTCCCTCCACCTCGACGAGGCACATGCGGCAGGCGCCGACCGGCGGCCCGAGCCGCGGCTCGTAGCAGAAGACCGGGATCTCGACGCCGGCGGCGAGCGCGGTCTCGACGATGCCGGTCCCCTTCGGGACGTGCACCTCGCGGCCGTCGACGACGATGCGGACGAGCTCCGGCGTGCTCACGCGAGCACCTCCTCGTGCGAGCCTGCGTGCGCGTGCTGGTCGATCGGCGCGAAGAGGCCGTCGAGCTGCGAGTCGCGGCCGAACGGGCAGCCGCCCTGCTCGAGGTGCGCCTGGAACTCATCGCGGAACTTCGTCACGCAGCTCGCGACCGGCATCGCCGCCGAGTCGCCGAGCACGCAGAGGCATTTGCCGATGATCCGGTCGCAGACGTCGAGACAGAGGTCGAGGTCGCGCTCGCTGGCGGTGCCGTTCTCGACCGCGCGCAGGATCTGGACGAGCCAGCGGGTGCCGACCCGGCACGGCGTGCACTTGCCGCATGACTCGTGCATGTAGAACTGCGCGACCCGGAGCGCGAACTGGACGATGCACGTCCGCTCGTCGATCACGCTGACGACGCCCGAGCCGATGAAGTAGCCCTTCTGCCCGAGCGAGTTCGCGTCGAGGTGCGTGTCGAGGTCGCCCGGCGTCATCACGGGGAACGACGAGCCGCCCATCATCACGGCCTTCAGGCTGTGCCCGCCGGGGACGCCGCCGCCGATCTCCTCGATCAGGTGCCGCGCCGTGATCCCGTGCGGCGCCTCGTAGACGCCGGGGCGCTCGACGTTCCCGGAGAGGCAGAAGAGGCGCGTGCCGGTCGAGTCCGGCGGGGCGCCGATCTGCGCGTAGGCGGCCGGGCCGGCGGCGAGAACGGCCGGGATCGTCGTGATCGACTCGACGTTGTTGATCAGCGTCGGCGACGCGTAGAGCCCCTGGATCGCCGGGAACGGCGGCTTCGAGCGCGGCTGGCCGCGCTTGCCCTCGAGCGACTCGAGCAGCCCCGTCTCCTCGCCGCAGACGTAGGCGCCGGCGCCGCGGTGGACGAAGATGTCGACCTCGCCGAGGATGCCGGCCGCGCGCGCCTGCGCGAGCGCGCTCTGCAGCGACTCCCACTCCGCCAGGTACTCGCCGCGGATGTAGATGTAGACCTGCTTCGACTGGATCGCGTGCGCCGCGATCAGGCAGCCCTCGATCAGCCGGTGCGGGACCTTGAGCATGATCTCGCGGTCCTTGAAGGTGCCGGGCTCGGACTCGTCGGCGTTGACCGTGATGTAGATCGGCTTCGCGATCTTGTCCGGCGTCGGGATGAAGCTCGCCTTGCGGCCGGTCGGGAAGAAGGCGCCGCCGCGGCCGCGCAGGTTCGACTCGATCACCTCGCCGATCACGGCCTGCGGGTCTTGCGCGCGCGCCCGCTCGAGCTGCTCGTAGCCGCCGACGGCGCGGTAGGCGGCGAGATCGAGGAGCGGCTCGCTCTCGAAGCCCGCGAGGACGAGCGCGGGCCCTTCGGCGACGCGGACGGTCGTCTCAGCCACGGTGGCGCAGCTCCTCGACGATCGTGGGCACATCATCCGGGGTCACCGACTGCCGGTAGCGGTGATCGACCGCGACGACGGTCGGCGTCGAGCAGCCGCCGAGGCACTCGACCGCGCGCAGGGTGATCGCGCCATCGGCGGTCGTCTCGCCGGGGCCGACCCCGAGCTCGCGCTGGAACGCCTCGAACACCTGCTGCGCCCCGAGGAGCCCGCAGCAGACGTTCGTGCACACCTCGACCACGTGCGTGCCGACGGGCTCGAGGTGGAACATGTCGTAGAAGCTCGCGACCGAGTAGCAGTACGCAGGGGTCAGCTCGAGCGCGTCGGCGACCTCCTCGATCGCCTCGCGCGACAGCCAGCCGTAGCGCTCCTGCGCGAGCCGCAGCGACGGCAGCACGGCTGAGCGCGCACCCTCGGGATAGTGCGTGCGCGCCTCCTGGATGTCGCGGAAGAGGCTGCTCACCGGTCGGTATCCCCCATGACGGCGTCAAGCGAGCCGACGATCGCGATCAGGTCGGCGACGAGCGCGTCGTGCGTGCAGGTCGGCGTCGCCTCGAGCGCGACGAAGGACGGCGACCGGAAGTGGACGCGCCACGGCTTCGGGCCGCCGTCGGCGACGAGGTAGCACCCCGACTCGCCGCGGGGCGACTCGATGGCGACGTAGACCTCGCCCTCCGGGACGCGGAAGCCCTCGGTGACGATCTTGAAGTGGTGGATGAGGGACTCCATCGACGTGTGCAGCTCCTCGCGCGGCGGCAGCACGACCTTGCGGTCGTCGACGATCCACGGCCAGCCGTCCATCCGCTCGAGCCGGTCGATGCACTGGCGGACGATCTTCGTCGACTCCGCCATCTCGTCGAGGCGGACGCGGTAGCGCGCGTAGACGTCGCCCTCGGGATAGACCGGCACCTTGAAGTCGACCTGGTCGTAGGCGAGGTACGGCGACTCGCGGCGGAGATCCCAGTCGACGCCCGACGCGCGCAGGTTCGGGCCGGTCTGCCCGAGCGCGATCGCGTCCTCGGCGGAGAGCAGACCGACGTTCTTCGTGCGCTCGAGCCAGATCTGGTTGCGGTCGAGCAGCGCGAGGTAGTCGTCGAGCGCCTTCGGCATCCACTCGACGAACGTGCGGCACTCGGAGTAGAAGCCCTGCGGGATGTCCTCCGCGAGCCCGCCGATCTGGAAGTAGCGGGTGTGCATCCGCTGACCCGTGACGAGCTCGAACAGGTCGAGAATCATCTCCCGCTCGCGGAAGCAGTACCAGAACATCGAGATCGCCCCGAGCTCGAGCGCGGAGGTGCCGAGGTAGACGAGATGCGAGTGGATCCGGTTCAGCTCGCAGAGGAGCATCCGCATCCAGATCGCCTTCTCCGGCACCTCGAGGCCGAGCAGCTCCTCGACCGCGAGCGCGAAGACGAGCTCGTTGTTCTGGTAGCCGACGTAGTCGATGCGCTCCGGGTACGTGACGCACTTCCAGTACGTCTTGTGCTCCATCGTCTTCTCGAAGCCGGTGTGCAGGTAGCCGATCACCGCCGAGAGGCCGACGACATCCTCGCCGTGGAGGTCGATGATCAGCCGCAGCACGCCGTGCGTCGACGGGTGGTTCGGCCCGAAGTTGATCTGGAAGATGTCGTCGGACGAGCGCAGCTCCTCCGGGACGTCGAGGATCGTCGGGACGCGCGCCGGGATCCGCGAGCCCTCGTAGGGCGGCTCGCCGACGATCGGCCAGCGACGGGTGCGGCCTGTTCTCTCGGGTGCGATCGCCATCAGCTCGTCACTCGGCTCATCACTCGGCGTCCGAGAACCGGACAGGCTCGCCGCCGATCGGATAGTCCTTGCGCAGCGGGTGCCCGTCCCAGTCATCGTCCATCAGGAGCCGGGTCAGGTTCGGGTGGCCGGCGAACTCGATCCCCATCAGGTCGAACTGCTCGCGCTCGTGCCAGTCGCAGGTCGGCCAGACGGAGACGACGCTCGGCACCGGCTCGCCCTCGTCCGCCCAGCACTGGAGCCGGACGCGCGGCGCCCCCTGCTTCAGCGCGAGCAGGTGGTAGCTGACCGAGAAGCGCTTCGCCTTCGGCGTCGGCAGCGTCTGCAGCCCCTGCGTCATCGGCCGGTGCATGTCGCGGCCGCCCGGGGTGCCGATGTAGCCCGAGACGCCCTGGGCCGCCCAGCCGAGGTAGTCGGTGGCGACGACGTCGACGCACATGTCGAAGCCGAGCGCGTCGCGTGCGTGCAGGCACGCCTCGCGGAGCTGCTCGCGCTCGACCGTGACGGTCGGCATGTCGCGGCCCTCGTGGGTCGAGACGAAGCCGGGCAGATCCTCCCACGCGCTCACGTGGCGACTCCCTTGCGCTCGTACGCCGGCGGCACGCCTGCGAGATGCGCCTCGTGCAGGCGGATGATCCCCTCCATCAGCGCCTCGGGCCGCGGCGGGCAGAAGGGGACGTAGATGTCGACGGGGACGATCCGGTCGACCCCCTGGAGGATCGTGTAGTTGTTGAACATCCCGCCGGAGGAGGCGCAGGCTCCCATCGCGATCACCCACTTCGGCTCGAGCATCTGGTCGTAGATCTGGCGCAGCGGCGCCGACATCTTGTGGGCGACCCGGCCGGAGACGATCAGCAGGTCGGCCTGGCGCGGCGAGGAGCGGAACGCCTCCATCCCGAAGCGCGCGAGGTCGTAGCGCGAGCCGACGATCGACATCATCTCGATCGCGCAGCAGGCGAGCCCGAACGTGTCGGGCCACATCGACTTCGTTTGCGCCCAGCGCACCGCCTTCTCGAGCGTCGTCAGGCCGAGCGCCCGCTCGAGCTCGTCGGCGCCCATCTCCTCCTCGAGGTGGGACGGCCCTTTGGTCGGCCAGAGCAGCCGCTCCGACTGGAGGCCGTAGTCGCGCAGGCGGGGGGCGTCAGCCATCTACCACTCCAGTGCGCCCTTCCGCCAGATGTAGACGTAGGCGACGAGCAGGATCAGAACGAAGAAGGCCAGCTCCGAGAACCCGAACCAGCCGAGCGCGTGCAGCTGCACGGCCAGCGGGTACAGGAAGACGATCTCGATGTCGAAGACGATGAACAGCATTGCCGTGAGGTAGAAGCTGACGGTGAAGCGCTGGTGCGGCATCCGGCCCTGCGAGACGCCGGACTCGAACGGCACGACCCGGGCGCGCGTCCGCCGCGCGGGCCGCTGCGCGAACGCGAACGACATCACGATCATCGACGCGGGGATCGCGAGCGCCATGAGGCCGTAGATCAGGAATGGCAACCAGTCGCGCAACAACTAGGCGCGCCTCCGCTTCTTCGTTCGCACGCTGGGACCACCCACCGACCGCGTGACGTTATCAACTGCGACCCGGTGGCACTTGCGGGTACCGAAACCCCCGAGCGATCCGTGCAGCGGCTGTTACAAAGTCGCGCCTGCCCGGTGGACGATTACGGACGTAGCCCGGGGGGACGTTGCTACGATGCGACTCGTGGAGATTCAGGAGCGTCCGCAGCACGACACCGGCTCGATCGTCTCGCTGACTCCGTCGGCGGCGGCGAAGGTCCGCGGCCTGATGGAGCAGGAGACCGACGTCTCCGTCCTCCGGGTCGCGATCGAAGGCGGCGGCTGCTCCGGCTTCCAGTACGGCCTCGGCTTCGACCGCGGCGCCCAGGAGGGCGACCACGAGTTCGACTGCGAGGGCGTCACCGTGGTCGTCGACCCGTTCAGCGCTCCGTATCTCAAGGGCGCGACCGTCGACTACCTCGAGACGATCGAGGAGTCCGGGTTCAAGATCGACAACCCGAACGCCGTCGCGTCCTGCGGCTGCGGCCACTCGTTCCAGGTCGCCGACGGCGAGGCGCCCGAAGACGGCGCCCAGGGCTGCGGCTCCGGCTGCTCGCACTAGCTCCGCGCTGCACACACCGTCGAGAGACCTGCCCGTTCCGGACATGTCTCGGTGTCTGACACCTGGACGTGTCCCTGCCGGGCATGTCCGATCGGATCGACTGCGCAGCCGTGCCGCCTTGCGGGGTCGCCCCGTTCCTTTCGGCCGCGTCCCGGTGTCTGACACCGGGCCTGGCCCGAAGAGACGTCGCGGGAAGATCCCGATTCGACCGCGGCCGGGGCGTTTACCATCACACGCGGGATGAGCGAGAACGGAACCCAGCCGGTGCTTCGCGTCGCCGTCGTCGGCTCGGGGCCGGCGGGCTTCTACGCCGCGGGCGCGCTGCTCGGCGGCGAGACGCCCGTCGAGGTCGACCTGATCGAGCGGCTGCCGACGCCGTGGGGCCTCGTCCGCCTCGGCGTCGCGCCCGACCATCCGAAGATCAAGTCCGTCTCGCGCGCGTTCGAGAAGATCGCCTCCCGTCCGGGCTTCCGCTTCCTCGGCAACGTCGAGGTCGGTCGTGACCTCCACCACGACGACCTCTGCCGCCTCTACGACGCGGTCGTCTACTCCGTCGGCGCCCAGAGCGACCGGCGCATGGGTATCCCCGGCGAGGACCTGCCGGGCTCCTGGCCGGCCACCGCGTTCGTCGCCTGGTACAACGGCCACCCCGACTATCGGGATCTCGACGTCGATCTCTCGACCGAACGGGTCGTCGTCGTCGGTGCCGGGAACGTCGCCGTCGACGTGGCGCGCATGCTCGCGCTCACGCCCGAAGAGCTCGCTCCGACCGACACCGCCGACGCCGCGATCGCCGCCATCTGCGGCGCCGGCATTCGCGAGATCGTCATGGTCGCGCGGCGCGGCCCGGTGCAAGCCGCCTTCACGACGCCCGAGCTGATCGAGCTCGGCGAGCTCGCCGGCGCGGACGTGATCGTCGACCCGGCCGACCTCGAGCTCGATCCCGCGAGCGAAGCCGCGCTCGAAGGCGACACGAACGCGCAGCGGAACCTCGAGGTGCTGCGCGAGTACGCCGCGCGGGTGCCCGAGGGGAAGCCGAAGCGGCTCGTGCTGCGGTTCTGCGTGTCGCCGGTCGCGCTGCTCGGCGAGGAACGCGTCGAGGCGATGGAGCTCGTCCGGAACCGGCTCGAGCCCGGCGACGGCGGCTATATCGCGGCCGTGCCGACCGGCGAGCAGGAGACGCTCTCCTGCGGCCTCGTCTTCCGCAGCGTCGGCTACCGGGGTGTCGCGCTCCCCGCCGTTCCGTTCGAGGAGCGCCGCGGCACGATCCCGAACGACCGCGGCCGGGTGCTCGACGCCGACGGCGCGCCGCTCGTCGGCGTCTACTGCGCCGGCTGGATCAAGCGCGGCCCCTCCGGTGTGATCGGCACCAACAAGAAGGACGCCACCGAGACGGTCGACCTGCTGCTCGAAGACGTCGCCGCCGGCAGGCTCGAGCCCAAGGGCGCGACCGCGGCTGCCGTGGATGCGCTGCTCGCCGAGCGCGGCGCGCGTGTCGTCGCCTACGACGGCTGGGAGGCGATCGACGAGGCCGAGCGAGCCGCCGGCGAGAAGCTCGGCCGGCCGCGGGTCAAGCTCTGCGGCTGGGACGATCTGCTCGCAGCCGCCGAGCGGGTCGCTTCGAGTCTCTAGCGGAGCCGCGTCGCCTATCCCTCGGACGGGGGACTGAATTTTCGCGGCCGGCGGCCGATGGACCCGGGGCATGGACACGATCGCCGTCGAATGTCTCAGCTGCGGCTCCACCCGGATCGCGCGCCAGAACGTCTTCCGGCGCTTCGACGCGCCCGAGTGCCCGCACTGCGGATACCTGGGGTGGGCGCCGATGCCCGAGCTGAGCAAGCCGGAGCGCAAGCAGCTCCGCGACAGCCGGCTCAGCCTCCCCGTGCTGCGACCCGTCGCGTAATCACGTAGCGCGCGTACGCGGGTCCGCTGATGCTCGCGGTCGCGTGCTCCGGCAGCGTTCACCTACACTCGAACGCGAGCCAGCGAGGAGCGATGACGCCATGAGCCAGACCGAAGCGAAGCAGGAACTGTGGGGCGGCGAGACCGCGAAAGCCGTTGCGAACTTCCCCGTCTCGGGCGAGCCGATCCCGGCGCCCGTGGCGCGGTGGTTGGGCAGGATCAAGGGAGCCGCGGCGCGCGTGAACGCCGATCTCGGGCTGCTCGACGCCGACAAGGCGGAGCGGATCGCGGCCGCAGCCGAGCGGATCGCGGCCGGCGAGCTCGACGACCAGTTCCCGATCGACGTCTTCCAGACCGGCTCCGGCACCTCCTCGAACATGAACGCCAACGAGGTGCTCGCGACGCTCGCCGGCGAAGGCGTGCACCCGAACGACCACGTCAACATGGGCCAGTCGTCGAACGACGTCTTCCCGTCGGCCGTGCACCTCGCCGCGCTCGATGAGATCACGAACGACCTGCTGCCCGCGATGGACAAGCTCGCCGGCTCGCTCGAGGCGAAGGCGGCCGAGTTCGGCGACGTCGTCAAGTCGGGCCGCACCCACTGGATGGACGCGGTGCCGGTCACGCTCGGCCAGGAGTTCTCCGGCTACGCGGCGCAGGTGCGCCAGGGGATCGAGCGCGTGCAGGACGCGCTGCCGCGGCTCGGCCGCATCCCGCTCGGCGGCACCGCCACGGGAACCGGCCTCAACACCCATCCCGAGTTCGCCGCGCGCGTGCGCGACCTGCTCGCCGCCGACACCGGCCTCGGCATCAATCCGCCGGCCGACCCGTTCGAGGCGCAGGCCGCCCGCGACGGGATCGTCGAGGCGTCGGGTGCGCTGAAGACCGTCGCCGTCTCGCTGACGAAGGTGGCGAACGACATCCGCTACCTCGGCTCCGGCCCCCGCGCCGGGCTCGCCGAGATCACGCTGCCCGAGCTTCAGAAGGGCAGCTCGATCATGCCGGGCAAGGTGAACCCGGTCATCCCCGAGGTCGTGACCCAGGTCGCGGCGCAGGTGATGGGGAACGACACGGCGATCACCGTCGGCGGCATGCAGGGCCACTTCGAGCTGAACGTCTTCGTGCCGCTGATCGCGCGCAACATCCTCGACTCCGTGAAGCTGCTCGCGAGCGCCTGCCGGCTCTTCGCCGAGAAGTGCGTCGACGGGATCGAGGCGAACCGCGAGAACTGCGAGCACTACGCCGAGCTGACGCTTTCGGCGGCGACCGCGCTCAACCCCTTCATCGGCTACGACCGGGCGTCCGAGATCGTCAAGGAAGCGGCCGCGAGCGGACGCTCTCTGCGCGAGGTGGCACGCGAGAAGGGCGTCGAGGACTCGGTGCTCGACGAAGCGCTCGACTACCGTGCGATGGCCAAGCCGCACGGCTAGTCCTGCAGCGCGTAGTTCCCGCTAATTCGGTGTTTTTCGGCCTGTTCTCCACCTCGGCCGAGGGTTGACACCTCCCCGGAGGACGGTCACTCTGTGGCCGGGTCGTAGCACGGGTGCGGTCGGCGAGCCGTCGGGGCGACTGCAGCCACGAACCTCAGCCACATAGCCCTCAGGGACCTTCCGGGGAGAGGAGACGATCGTGGGAAGCAGTCGTCGCAGGATGGACGGACGGTGGAGGCAGCCTCGTCGGGGGCCGTTCGCCGTCGCGCTGCTCCTGGCCGCCGTCGCCGCGCTCGCCGCGGTGTCCGCAGCGGGGGCTGCGAAGAACCCGCCGACGCTGAGCGGCGGCGTCAGCGGGATCCAGAGCGTCGACCTCGTGCAGCAGCCGCTCGGCGCGTCGAGCGCCGACATGACCGTCGTCGTGCAGCTCGCGTCCGACCCGGTCGCGGTGCAGGACGCCGACTCGAGCACGCCGTTCAGCCAGAGCCAGCGCGACTCGCTCCGGAACGAGCTGCGTCAGAAGCAGCAGCCGGTGGAGAGCGAGATCCGCGCGCAGGGCGGCGACGTGCTCGCCTCGTACCAGTCCGCCTACAACGGCATCAAGGTGCGGATCAAGGCGGCGGACGCCTACAAGCTCTCCTCGATCTCCGGCGTCGTCGCTGTCCATCCGGTGCCGCTGATGCGATCGTCGAACGTCCGCAGCGTGCCGCTGATCGGCGCGCCCGAGGTCTGGGGTGGCAGCAGCTCCCTCCACGGCGACGGGATCAAGATCGGGATCATCGACACGGGGATCGACTACACGCACGCGGACTTCGGCGGCCCCGGCGACCCGGCGCAGTACTCGCTCGCCTCCGCGAACGAGACCGTCGACCCGGCGCTCGTCTCCGGTCTCTGCGCGGGCATCCCGTGCTTCGGGCCGAACGCTCCGAAGGTGAAGGGCGGCATCGACCTCGCCGGCAACAGCTACCAGCCGGACCCGGCCGAGGCGAACTACCAACCCGACCCGGCCCCGGATCCGAATCCGATCGACTGCAACGGGCACGGCACGCACGTGGCCGGTACGGCCGCCGGCTTCGGCGTCCTCGCAGGCGATGCGACGACGCCCGCCGCCACCTACACCGGCGACTACAACGCGACGACCGTCTCCGACAACACCTGGGCGGTCGGGCCTGGCGTCGCGCCGAAGGCCGATCTGTACGCGATCAAGATCTTCGGCTGCCAAGGGCCGACCAATCTGACCCTCGACGCGATCGACTGGGCCGTCCAGAACGGCATGGACGTGATCAACCTGTCGCTCGGCTCGCCGTTCGGCTCGACCGACGACCCCGCAGCCCAGGCCGCTACGAACGCGGCGAAGGACGGCGTGATCGTGGTCGCCGCCTCGGGGAACGAGGGCGCCAATCCGTACATGACCGGCTCGCCGGCCTCGGGCGCCGGCGCGCTCAGCGTCGCTGCGCTCGATCCGACGAAGGCGTTCCCCGGAGTGACGCTGTCGCTGACGAATCCCACCACCAGCACGACCGCGACCAGCACGACGGCGACCGATACGACGGCGACCGATACGACGGCGACCAGATACGACGGCGACCGATACGACGGCGACCGATACGACGGCGACCAGCACGACTGCGACCGATACGACTGCGACCAGCACGACGGCGACCGATACGACTGCGACCGATACGACGGCGACCGATACGACGGCGACCGATACGACGGCGACCGATACGACGGCGACCGATACGACGGCGACCGACACGACGGCGACCGATACGACTGCGACCGACACGACGGCGACCGACACGACGGCGACCGATACGACGGCGACCGACACGACTGCGACCGACACGACTGCGACCAGCACGACGGCGACCGATACGACGGCGACCGACACGACTGCGACCGACACGACGGCGACCGACACGACCACGACCAGCTCCAGCACCGGCCCCAGCTCGAGCGCCGGCTCCAGCGGAGGCGCCACGAGCCTCACGGTCGACGCGGCGCTGACGGCGATCGACGCCAACGGCGCCGCGCTCCCGACCGGCACGTTCACCGTGAAGGTGATCCCGCCGACCGCGAACGACTCGGCGCTCGGGGACACCGACTCGATCAGCCTCGGGTGCAGCGTCGACGACATCAACCCCGGCGGCGCCCTGGACCTGAGCACGACGTTCGTCGTCGTCGAGCGCGGCTCGTGCGCGCGGGTCGCGAAGGCGATCTTCGCCCAGCAGGCGGGTGCGGCCGGCGTGATCATGATCAACAACGACACCGGCTATCCGCCGTACGAGGGCACGATCACGCACGACCCCGATCCGCCCGGGGCGCCCCTGTACGGCGGCTTCGACTACCCGGTCACGATCCCGTTCCTCGGCGTTCAGGGCGACGCGACGCCGTCGTCCTCGGCCGCGGGAGCCGCGCTGATCGCCGCCGACGGCGGAACGCTGACGCTTGCCGCGACGACGATCGACAACCCGACCTACCTCACGCTCGCGGGCTTCAGCTCGTACGGTCCGGCCACGGGCACGAGTGCGCTCAAGCCCGACGTCACCGCGCCGGGCGTGAGCATCGAGTCGGCGGGAATCGGCTCGGGCACCCTGTCCGGCGTCCTCTCCGGCACGTCGCAGGCGACCCCGCACGTCTCGGGTCTCGCGGCGCTCGTCAAGCAGGCCCATCCGGACTGGCGCCGGGTCGCCTACTGGAAGGCCGCGATCGCCAACACCGGCGATCCGAACAACGTGGCCGACTACTCGATCCTCGGCGCCGGGACGGGCCTCGTCCAGGCGCAGGCCGCGACCCAGACCCAGGTCGTGGCGCTCGGCGACCACGAGACCGCGTCGCTCAGCTTCGGCTTCGACGAGCTGTCGCGGGACTACAACAAGACGGACACGATCACGCTGCGCAACTTCGGCAGCTCGCCGGCCACGTTCGCCGTCTCGGCTGGCTCCGACGAGGGCGTGCCGCACTCGGTGTCGCTGTCCTCGTCGTCTCTGACCGTGCCGCCTCACGACGAGCGGCACGTCCGCGTGCGTCTCACCGTCCCGGCGGCGACGGCGGGCTCGGGGATCTTCCCGGGGACCGGTGCGCAGTTCGGCGAGGCGGCGGGCATCGTCACGTTCTCGCCGTCCTCGGGCAGTAACAACGGCGTCTCGCTGCAGGTGCCCTACGTCATGGTTCCGCAGGCGACCTCGAACGTCGACGTCCGCGTCAGCGAGCATGACCTGCGCCGGACGAACACGGCGACGGCGACCGTCACCAACCGCCACGGCGCCATCCCGGGCACGGCCGACTGGTACGCGTGGGGCCTGATCGACCGGCGTGACCGCGGGCTCGGGTCGGACGACCTCCGCGCGGCCGGCGCCCAGACTTTCCCGGACTTCGGGCTGATGGCGTTCGGGATCGCGACGCAGACCCACTGGTCGAACGCGGCCCAGAACGAGTTCGACGTCTTCGTCGATGCAAACAACGACGGGACGGCGGACTACGACGTGTTCGCGGTCGACTACGGCGCCGTCACGACCGGCGAGTTCGACGGCATCACCGGCGTGTTCACGCTGACGCTCGACGGGCCGGACGCGGGCACCGTCACGTTCGCGGGCTTCCTCGCCGGGGCGACCGACAGCAGCACGATGACGCTGCCGGTGTACTTCAGCCAGCTGTGCGGCCCCGACCAGCCGGCCGACCTCTGCGTGACCTCGTCGAACCCGCGGTTCTCGTACACGGTTCAGTCGTTCGGGCTCACGGACAACACGACGGACGGCTTCACGGGCAGCGCGAAGTTCAACGCGTTCAGCCCCGCGATCAGCACCGGCATGTACGACACCGTGGCGCCCAACGACACGGCGAGCGAGACGATCACCGTCGACCCGACCGAGCTCGAGCAGACCCCGGTGCTCGGCGTGATGGTGATCAGCACCGAGAACGCGAGCGGCGCCGAGGAGGCGAGCCTGACCAGGCTCGACGTCGGCAGGTCGCACTCGTTCGGCTTCCCGCACGTTCCGACCCCTCCGCACCACGGGCACGGGCGCGACCACGACCACGGACGCCACTAGGCCGCGACCGTGAGGCGCTGGCAGAGGGCCGCCGCCGGGCGGCCCTCTCTCGTTGCGCCGCGGGGCTTGACACCGGCCGGGAGCGGGACCAGGCTGCGACATGCGCGCCGCCGGGGGTCGGGCGCGTTCCTTGGAGGTTCAGACGATCGCGGCTCACCGGCCCGCGACCGAGATCGGAGGGGAGTACCGTGAGACCACGTCACACGCGGGGAGTTCTGGCCGCCGTCGTCGCAACGGCCGCCGTGGCGCTCGTCGGGGCATCGGCGAGCGCTGCCGGAAACGGGGACTGGACGTACGTCGGCACGCCGCCGTCGATGCAGGGGCCGGCCCTCAGTACGCTCGCCGGCCCGCAGCTGCCGGGTCTCGGGAACGACTGCACCGCCGTCTTCGGGACGTCGTTCACCCTCGGGTGCTACGACCCGGCGGAGATGCGGAACGCGTACGACGTTCCGTCGTCGCTGACCGGCGCAGGCCAGACGATCGTGATCGTCGACGCGTACGGCGACCCGACGATCGAGCAGGATCTCGCCGCATTCGACGGCCTCTTCGGCCTGCCGGAACCGCCGTCGTTCACCATCGTCCACGGCTCGAACACCCGGAACGCGGGGCCGCACGACGCCTCCGGCTGGGCGCTCGAGACGGCGCTCGACGTCGAGTGGGCGCACGCGATCGCGCCGGGCGCCGCGATCGTGCTCGCCGAGGCGCCGAGCTCGTCCGGCAACGCGATCAACTCCACCGAGAAGAAGGTCGTCTCGAAGTACCCGGGCTCGGTCGTCTCGCAGAGCTTCGGGATCAACGAGAACGCGATCGCCGGGAACGGGAACAACATCCAGGTGAAGCAGGCCGACCAGAACTTCCAGGACTTCGCCGCGGCCGGCGACACCGTCGTCGCCTCGGCCGGCGACCTCGGCGCGACGGCCGGCACCGCGGCGAACACGGCGTCGTTCCCGTCCTCCGACCCGTGGGTCGTCTCGGTCGGCGGGACGCAGGGCGATCCGTACCCGCTCGGCCTCTGCCCGAGCAGCGGGACCGACGCGTGCACGTACGGCGCCGAGCAGGTCTGGAACGAGCCCGACTTCGGAGCGGCGACGGGCGGCGCTCCGAGCCAGATCTTCACGGCCCCCGGCTACCAGGCCGGGATCACGGGCTCCGACGCTCGCACGACCCCGGACGTCGCCTACAACGCCGCGATCAACGGCGGCGTGCTCGTCGTGCAGGGCCCGAACATCTATCTCGTCGGCGGCACCAGCTGCGGCGCGCCGCAGTGGGCCGGCATCTTCGCGCTCGCGAACGAGGCGCGTGCGAGCGCCGGCAAGGGCCCGCTCGGCGCCGCGAACCCGGCTCTCTACGCGATCGCCCAGAGCCACGCCGCCGACTTCCATGACATCCAGGCCGGCGAGAACACGCTCGTCGGCGCGCCGGTGCCGGGCTTCCAGGCCCGCCCCGGCTACGACCTGGCGACGGGCCTCGGTACCCCGGACGTCGCCAGCCTGGTCGCCGACCTGGCCGCCTCCTAGGCCCGGGCATCGATCGAAGCGAGAGGGCCGCCTTCGGGCGGCCCTCCCGCGTTCTGGGCGGAGACCGCCTAGAGGCTTGATGTGAAATAGCCTGCGGCGCCGGCTGCCGCCCCCGGCACGGCGCGAGGCCGTCTCGTCGGTCCTCGCGCAGGCCACCAGCCTGCGCTGCGACCGCCAATCCGCCCTCGCTTGGCCTGGAACGGCCCCAGCGGGCGTCTATTTCACATCGAGCCTCTAGTAGGAGACGGCGCCGCGGCCGGTCGCAGCGGCGTGGCGTTGCTCGTCGGCGCGGTAGCTCGACCGGACGAGCGGCCCCGAGAAGACGGAGCCGAAGCCGAGCGCCTCGCCCTGCTCGCGCAGCCAGCGGAACTCGTCGGGGTGCACCCAGCGGTCGATCGGCGCGTGCTTCGGGCTCGGCTGCAGGTACTGGCCGATCGTGACCACGTCGACCCCGTTCGCCCGTAGGTCGCGCATCGTCTCGACCACCTCGTCGTTCGTCTCGCCGAGCCCGACGATCACCCCGGACTTCGTCAGCACCGGGAAGTCGGCGAGCTCCTTCGCGCGGCGGAGCAGCCAGAGCGCCTTGTCGTAGTCGGCCTTCGCGCCGCGCATTCGCGCGTGCAGGCGGCGGACGGTCTCGATGTTGTGGTTGAAGACCTCGGGGCGAGCGCCGATCACCGTGCGCAGCGCTTCCTCCTCGACACCGAGGAAGTCGGGCGTCAGCACCTCGATCGAGCACTCGGGCAGCTTCGCCTTCAGGGCGCGGATCGTCGCCGCGTAGTGGCCGGCGCCGCGGTCGGGGACGTCGTCGCGGTCGACCGAGGTGACGACGACGTGCTTGAGCTGCATCTGCGCCGCCGCCTGCGCGAGCCGTAGCGGCTCGAGCGGATCGGGTGGCGACTCCGGCTTGCCCGAGTTGACGTAGCAGTACCGGCAGGCGCGCGTGCACGTCTCGCCGAGGATCTGGAAGGTCGCCGTGCCCTTGCCCCAGCACTCGGCGATGTTCGGACAGTGCGCCTCCTCGCAGATCGTGTGTAGCGAGAGGCCGCGCATGAGCTTCTGGACGTCGAAGTAGGCGCCGTCGCGCGACGGCGCGCGTACCTTCATCCACTCCGGCCTGCGCGGCCGCTCGGCGACGGGAAGCGATGAGTCCATTGCCGCGTTCAAGTCTACGTTGCGACGGGCTTCCTCCAGTCGCTACCCTGAACCGGACCGAGTAGTCCGCTTACATCGAGGAGCTTGCATTGACGCGCCACGCGACGAATCCCTGGGTCGTCCTCGTTCTCATCTGCTTCGCGCAGTTCATGGTCGTGCTCGACGCGACCGTCGTGAACGTCGCCCTCCCGTCGATCCAGAAAGACCTGCACATGACCGAGGCGAACCTGCAGTGGATCGTCAACGCCTACACGCTCGTCTTCGGCGGCTTCCTGCTGCTCGGCGGGCGCGCCGGCGATCTTCTCGGGCGGAAGCGGCTCTTCCTCGGCGGCCTCGTCGTCTTCACGGCGGCGTCCCTGCTCGACGGGCTCTCCGGCAGCCAGGGGATGCTGATCGGCGCCCGCTCGCTGCAGGGCCTCGGCGCGGCGTTCATCTCCCCGGCCGCGCTCGCGATCATCTCGACCACCTTCAAGGAAGGCGCCGACCGCGCGAAGGCGCTCGGCATCTGGGCGGCGATCGCGATCGGCGGCAGCGCGGTCGGGCTCGTGCTCGGCGGCGCGCTCACCCAGACGCTCTCCTGGCCGTGGATCTTCTTCATCAACGTCCCGGTCGGCGTTGCGGTCTTCGCGCTCTCGCTGCGGTTGCTTCCGGAATCGAAGGACGAGCTGGCGCATCGAAGCTTCGACGTTCCGGGCGCGTTCACGGTCACGAGCGGTCTGATGGTGCTGGTCTACGCGATCGTGCAGGCGCAGCAGAAGGGCTGGGGCTCGGCGCAGACGATCGGCACGTTCGTTCTCGCCGCGGCGCTGCTCGCCGCGTTCGTCGCGATCGAGCTGCGCGCGAAGGCGCCGCTCGTCCGGCTCTCGATCTTCCGCGTCCGCTCGCTCGCGACCGCCAACGTCGTGATGCTCTTCGTCATGTCGGGGATGTTCGCGATGTTCTTCTTCAACTCGCTCTACATCCAGCGCGTGCTCGGCTACGGGCCGCTGAAGGCCGGTCTCGCGTTCCTGCCGTTCACCGCGGGCGTCATGGCCTCGGCCGGGCTGGCCTCGAACTTCGCGCCGCGGATCGGCGTCCGCTCGATCGCGATCGCCGGCATGGCCGTCTCGGCGGTCGGGCTCGGGCTCCTGACGCGCATTCCGGTGAACGGCACGTATCTCGCCGACGTGCTGCCCTCGCTCCTACTCGTCTCGCTCGGGATGGGCGCGGTCTTCGTGCCGTTGACCCTGATCGCGACGACCGGGCTCGAGGACGAGGATCAGGGGCTCGCATCGGGGCTGTTCAACACGTCCCAGCAGGTGGGCGGTGCGCTCGGGCTCGCGATCCTCTCGACGATCGCGGCGAGCCGGACGACCCACCTCGGCGGCGCGGGCGCGTCCGCGCTCGTCGGCGGCTTCCACTACGCGTTCGCCGGCAGCGTCGTCTTCGTCATCGCCGGGTTCGTCGCGATGGTCGGCATGCTCCGCGCCCACCACGTGCAGGGGATCAGCACCGAGGCGGCGCCGGCCGGAATGGCGGCGTGAGCACGCTTCGCGCCGACGCGCAGCGCAATCTCGAGGCCCTGCTCGGAGCAGCCGGCGAGTGCTTCTCCGAGCAGGGCGTCAGCGTGAGCGTCGACGAGATCGCGCGCCGTGCGGGCGTCGGGCACGGCACCGTCTTCCGCCGTTTCCCGACGAAGGACGCGCTGCTCGAGGCGGTGCTCGCCCAGGAGCTCGACCGGATGGTCGTGCTCGCGGAGGCGGCGGTGGCCGAGCCCGACGCGTGGTCTGCGTTCGAGCGCTTCTTCCGTGCCGCGGCCGACGGCTACGCGCGCAACCGTGCGCTCCTCGAGAGCGTGGAGCGCTGTAAGGAGCTGCCGCAGATGGCCGCACTCGTGCATGCGTCGGACACGCTCGTCCGGCACGCGCAGAGCGCCGGCGTGCTCCGCACCGACCTGACGCGCGAAGAGGTGTTCGAGCTGGTGCCCGCGGCGAGCCGCTTCCCGGACGTGATCCTCGACGGGCTGCGACCGCGGGTCTCCTCGTCGTGAGCTGACCACGCCGCCGGGCAGGTGCGCCTCTTCTGGCTTGCGTCTACCCGGCCGCCCGCCGGTCTGGAACCCTCCAGGACATGGTTCCAGAGGCGAAGCTCGAGTCGATGGAGGCGGGTCTCGTCGCCGCGGGCGAGGGCTGGTTCGTCGCCAACGCTCGCGAGGCGCGTTGGTACCACACCGACGGCCGCCCGGCGCTGTGCGACCTCGAGGGCGACCAGAGCTTCTCCCAGCTCGGGATCAACCTCAACGTCCTCGAGCCGGGGATGCCGCTCTGCCGCTACCACTGGGAGGCCGACCAGGAGAACTTCCTCGTCCTCGCCGGGGAGGCGCTCCTGATCGTCGAGGAGGAGGAGCGGCCGCTCAAGCAGTGGGACTTCGTCCACTGTCCGGCGCGGACGAAGCACGTGCTCGTCGGCGCCGGCTCAGGTCCCTGCGTGATCCTCGCCGTCGGCGCGCGGATCGACTCGGTGGACAACCCGGACTGGGGCGGCTACACGGTCTCGGAGGCGGCGGCGCGCTACGGCGCGAGCGTCGAGACCGAGACTTCCCTCCCCGAGAAGGCGTACGCGCCCCTGCCCAAGCGCTCGCCGACGTCCTACCGGGACGGCTGGCTGCCCTAGCGGCCGGAGAGCGCCGCGTGCCGCGGCTGCGCCCAGAGGCCGATCCCGTCCTCGGCCGGCAGCTCCTCGAACTCCAGACCGAAGATCTCGCCGAGCGCGGCGACTGCGTGCGGGCGCGCTTCGTCGACGGCCACGGCGCGCCCGAGCTCGCGCGCGATCGTCGTGAACGCCGCATCCTCGAGCCCGCAGGCGGTGATCCAGTCGGTGAACGGAGCCGGGTCGAGGTCGACGTTGAGCGCATAGCCGTGCGTCGTCACCCAGCGCGAGACGTGGACGCCGATCGACGCGATCTTCCGCGGCGGCCGCGTCAGCCAGACGCCGGTGAGGCTCTCGATCCGCTCTCCCTCGATCCCGAGTGGCGCGAGCGTCCGGATCAGCGCCTCCTCGAGGTTGCGGACGTACTGCTTCACGTCCCGCCCGTGCCGGCGGAGGTCGAGGATCGGGTAGCAGACGAGCTGGCCCGGCGCGTGGTAGGTCGACTTGCCGCCGCGGTCGGTCTCCACCATCTCGACCTCCGTGCCGGCGGGCACGTGCAGCTCCGCCTCCTCGTCGGTGCGGCGCCCGAGCGTGACCACGGGCGGGTGCTCGAGGAAGAGGACGGTGTCCGGGATCGCCCCCTGCGAGACGGCGCCCGCGAGTGAGCGCTGCAGCTCCCACGCCTCGAGGTACGGCACCTCGCCGAGGTGCATCAGGTACGCGCCGCCGGCCACGGAGCCAGGGTACTGGCTGGGATGATCCGGGGATGGAGAGTCCGCGCGCAGTCGTCCTCGTCGAGGGGATCAGCGACCGGATCGCGCTCGAGGCGCTCGCCGAGCGCTTCGGCCGCGACCTCGCGGACGAGCGTGTCGAGATCCGGCCGATCGGCGGCGCCCAGGCGATCGCCCGGGCGCTCGGAGGGCTCGCCGGCAGCGGCATCCGCCTTGCCGGCCTCTGCGACGAGGCAGAGGAACGGCACTTCCGGTGGGCGCTCGGCGTCGAGGACAGGGCCGCCATGGAGCGCCTCGGCTTCTTCGTCTGCGTCGAGAACCTCGAGGACGAGCTGATCCGCGCGCTCGGCGCCGACGGCGTCGAGCAGGTCGTCGAGGCCGAGGGCGATCTCGAGACGTTCCGCAGCTTCCAGAACCAGCCCGCCTGGCGGGGCCGTCCCGTCGAGGCGCAGCTCCGCCGCTGGCTCCACGCCGCCGACCGGCGGAACAGCCGCTACCCGCCGCTGCTCCTGCGCGGCCTCGACCTCGCCCGGATCCCCCGCCCGCTCGGCGGCGTGCTCGCGGCCGTCGCCTAGCCCTCGTCGCCCTCCCAGCCCTCGAGGCGCTCGCGGAGGGTCTTCAGGAAGCGGCCGGCGTAGGCGCCGTCGACGAGCCGGTGGTCGTAGGTGAGGGTGACGTTCATGATCGGGCGGATCGCGATCACGTCGTTGCCGAGGTCGTCGGAGATCACCCAGGGCCGCTTGACGAGCGCGTAGGTGCCGAGGATCGCCGACTGCGGCTGGCTGATCACCGGCGTGCCGTGGAAGGTGCCGTAGCCGCCCGGGTTCGTGATCGTGAAGGTGCCGCCCTGGACGTCGTCGGGGACGAGCTGCTTCGAGCGGGCACGCGCCGCGATGTCGGCGACCGCCTTCGCGAGGCCGAGCAGGTTCATCGTCTCGGCGTTGCGGATCACCGGCACGATCAGGCCCTTGCCGTCGGCCAGCTCGACCGCGATGCCGAGGTTGACGAAGCTGCGCGTGACGATCGACTCGCCGCGGATCTCCGCGTTCACGTAGGGGAAGTCGCGCAGCGTCTCGACGGTGGCCTTGCCGATGAACGCGAGGTAGGTCGGGTTGACGCCGTAGGCGGCCTGATACTCCTTCTTCAGCCGCTCGCGGACCGAGACGACGCGCGAGAGATCGACCTCGATCGCGCTCGTCACATGCGCGGCCGTGTCGAGCGAGCGGCGCATGTGCTCGGCGATCCCGCGCCGCATCGCCGTCATCGGCTCGACCTGCTCGCCGGGCAGCGCGGGCGCCTGGTCGAGCACCTGCGCGGCCGCCACCGGCGGCGCGGCCGGGGCCGGCGCCGCGGGAGCGGGAGCTGCGGGCGCCGGAGCCGCAGGAGCGCCCGACTCGACGAACGCGAGGATGTCCTTCTTCGTCACCCGGCCACCCTTGCCGGTGCCGGGCACCGCGCCCGGGTCGACGCCGTGCTCGGACGCGATCCGTGCCACGACCGGCGAGACGAACGCCTTCCCGTTCTCGGACGGCGGCTCGGCCGTCGCGGCGGGCTGCGCGGCAGGGGCCGGAGCAGCAGCCGGCGCGGGCGCGGGCGCCGCCTCCGGTGCGGGCGCGGGCGCCGCCTGCGGTGCGGGTGCGCCGGCCCCGCCCGAGCCTCCGATCTGGGCGATCGTCGTACCGACATCGACCGTCGCGCCCTCGGCGACGAGGATCTGCGTCAGCGTCCCCGACGCCGGGCTCGGCACCTCGGTGTCGACCTTGTCGGTCGAGATCTCGAGCAGCGGCTCGTCCGCCTCGATCTGCTCCCCCTCCTGCTTCAGCCACTTCGTGATCGTCCCTTCCGAGACGGACACGCCCATCTGGGGCATCACGACGTCGACTGCGGTCTCCGTGGCCATGCGACTCCTAACTCCCTTCTAGTACTCCGCCAGCTCGCGCAGGCCGGCGACGACGTCCTCGACCTGCGGAATGAATGCCTTTTCCAGCGGCGGCGAGAACGGCACCGGCGTGTCGGGAGCCGTAATCCGCCGCACCGGCCCGTCGAGGTGCTCGAACGCCTCCTCGGCGATCGTCGCCGCGATCTCGGCGCCGAAGCCGCCGGTGCGCGTGTCCTCGTGGAGGACGAGCACCTTCGACGTCTTGCGCGCCGAGTCGAGCACAGCCTGCTTGTCCCACGGCATCACCGTTCTCAGGTCGACGACCTCGACCGAGACGCCGTCGGCGTCGAGCTGCTGTGCCGCCTCTTCCGCGGTGTGAACCATCGCGCCCCAGGTGATCACCGACAGGTCGGCGCCCTCGCGGTGGATGCGCGCCTTCCCGATCGGCGTCGCGTAGCGCTCGTCCGGCACCTCGGCCTTGATCCGCCGGTAGAGGTGCTTGTGCTCGAAGAAGAGCACCGGGTTCGGGTCCTCGATCGCGCTGATGATCAGCCCCTTGGCATCCTCGGGCGTCGCCGGGCAGACGCACTTGAGCCCGGGGACGTGGGCGAACGACGACTCCGGGTTCTGCGAGTGGAACGGGCCGCCCGAGAAGCCGCCGCCCGAGGGCAGGCGGATGACCATCGGCACCGGCGTACCGGCGCGCCAGCGTTGCTTCGCGGCGATCGTGACGAGCTGGTCCCACGCGCACGAGATGAAGTCGGCGAACTGCATCTCGGCGACCGGGCGCATGCCCATCAGCGCCGCGCCGGTGCAGCCGCCGACGATCGCGGTCTCGGCGAGCGGCGCGTCGATCACGCGCCACGGCCCGAACTCCTCCTGGAAGCCGAGCGAGACCTTGAACGCGCCGCCGTAGACGCCGACGTCCTCGCCGATCAGGAACACCCGCTCGTCGCGGCGCATCTCCGTCCGTAGACCGTCGGAGATCGCCTGCAGATACGTCATCTCGGCCATTACTTGTGGTGGGGCGTGTCGAGATCCTCGGGCGTCGCGTACACGCCGTTCGTCAGCTCGTTCGGGTCGGGCATCGGCGACTCCTCCGCCCGCGTGAGCGCGTCGTTCAGGAGCTTCTTCACGCCGACGGTGATCTCGTCCTCCTCGTCGTCGGTCAGTTCGGCGTGCTCGCGCAGCCAGGTGCGGTAGCGCTCGATCGGATCGGACTCGGCCCAGCGCTCGAACAGCGGTTTCGGCACGTAGAAGGCGTCGTCGTGGACGGCGTGGCCCTCCATGCGCAACGTCAGGCATTCGAGCAGCGTCGGCCCGCCTCCCGCGCGCGCCTTCTCGATCGCGCGCGTCGCCTCGCGGTAGACGGCGAGGACGTCGGTTCCGTCGACGACGACCCCTTCGAACCCGTACGCCTGCGCCCGGTCGGCGACGTGCTCGGTCGCGTACTCGAGGTGGGTCGGTGTCGAGTAGGCCCACTGGTTGTTGTCGCAGACGTAGACGATCGGCAGCCTCCGGGTGCCGGCGAGCGTCATCGACTCGTGCGTGTCGCCGCGCGCCGAGGAGCCTTCGCCGAACCATGCGATCGCGACGCGCGCCTCCTCGCGGATCCGGAAGGCGAGCGCGCAGCCGGTCGAGACGGGGACCATCGCCGGCAGGTGGCTGACCATCGCGATCAGGCCGAGGCTCACTTCGGCCATGTGGACGTTTCCGTCGCGGCCGTGCGTCGGCCCGTCGGCGCGCCCCATGTACTGGGCGAACACCTTCCACGGCTCGACGCCGCGGACGATGTGCACTCCCATGTCGCGGTGGAGCGGTGTGCCGACGTCCTCGGAACGCATCGCGGTCGCGACGCCGACCGACGCGGCCTCGTTCCCGCGGCCCGTGTAGAAGGAGCCGGGGATCTTGCCCTGGCGGTAGAGGATGTGCCCGCGTTCCTCGATTCCGCGCGTGACGAGCATGTGGCGGTAGATGCCGAGGAGGTCTTCGCGGTCGAGGCCGGCTTCCCGGACCTCGTGCAGCGAACCGACCGGCTCCGCTTCTCTCGCTATCGCCATCGCTTGGGGATCCCCCTGCTCGGAAGCTCTGCAGCTGCGAAAAGCTGCGGTGCGGACTCTAACCGCTCGTGGTCGAGTCCCAGGTGAACGTTTCGCCGATCTCCCGCAATCGCACACGCGTCTGCTCGTCGCAGAGCGCGCCGGCGACCCCGACCTCGTAGAAGGAACGCGGCTCCAGGCCGAACGAGGTCGCCGCCTCGTAGTCGCGCGAGAGGTCGGTGTCGAACATCGCCGGGTCGTCGGTCGAGATGGAGCAGCGGACGCCGGCGGCGACGAGCCGCGGCAGAGGATGCTCGGCGAGCGAGGCGACCGCGCCGGTGCGGAGGTTCGAGAGCGGGCAGACGTCGAGCACGATGCCGCGCGCGGCGATCTCGCGCACGAGCCCGGCGTCCTCCTCGGCGCGGATGCCGTGCCGGAGCCGGTCGGCGCCGAGCGCCTCGAGCGCGCCGCGCACCGACGCCGCGCCGGCGACCTCGCCCGCGTGCGGCACCGAGCCGAGACCGAGCGAGCGCGCCAGCCGGAACACGTCGGCGTACGGCTCGGGCGGGAACTCTGCCTCGAGCCCGCCGAGCCCGACTCCGACGACGCCGCGCTCGCGGTAGCGCGCCGACCACTCGACGGTCGCGTGCGCCTCCTCCTGGCTGAACCCGCGCGGGATGTCCGGCGTCAGCCGGATCTCGACTCCGTGGAGCTCGCGCGCCTCCTGCGCGCCGGCGCAGACGCCGTCGAAGATCGCCTCCCAGGCGACGCCGCGACGGACGCGCTCGGCGGGGCTGAAGATGCCCTCGAGGTAGACGGCGCCGTGCGCGGCCGCCTCCTCCGCGTAGTCGACGACCATCTGCCGGAAGTCCGCCTCGGTGCGGAGCGCGTTCGTCGTCAGCACCCAGACCTCGATGAAGTGCCGGAAGTCCCGGAACGCGTAGAGCGACTCGAGGTCGTCGGGCAGCGGGTAGTCGTTGCGCCTGGCGATCTCCCGCAGCGTGTCGGCGCGGACTGTGCCCTCGAGGTGGACGTGCAGCTCGATCTTCGGGTAGCTACCGAGCTCGGCCATCGCAGGCGAGGCTACAGTCACGCAATGAGCGTAGGCTCGACGGAGCTCATCCAGGAGCGGAGGCGCCGGCTCGGCCGGCGCCGGTAGCGGAGCATGGGCAAGGCATCCGACTGGCTGCGCGAGGAGCGGCGCAAGGTGCTCGGCGACTGGGTCGCGTTCTGCCTCGGCTGCGGCGCCGCGAAACGCTGGTTCGAGGACTACGAGGCCGAGATGCCCGACGCGTGCCCGCAGTGCGGCGGTGTCCTGCTCCGCCGCTGCCCCGCCTGCGACGCCCCGTTCTCCTCGATCGCAGTCGTCGACTGCGAGGAGTGCGGCAAGCCGGTCCGGGCCGACGAGCTCTTCGGCTCGAAGATCCGCCGCGCCGGCAAGTAGCGCGGCCGAGGGGCTCGCCTGCCGTCGCGCCCGACCTGTGCGGGCGCGGCACGTCTCCGGCGTGGCCCCGGGCCTGGCGCGAGCCGGCGAAGCCGGCTCGCTGCCGAGCGAGCGGAAAGCGAGAGCGGAACGTCACGCGCGCGCAGCGCGCCTGACGGACGCGAAGCGGGCGAGCGGGAAGCTAATGCCGGGAAGGAAGCTAATACAGGTCGTTCTCGCCGCGGAACGGCGGAACGACGGGCCCGCTCATGATCTGCGAGAAGCGGATCACCGTGACGAGGTCGCCGGCGCCGACGTCGCGGTTGTAGAGCTGGCCGAGGAAGGTCGCCATCTCGTCCGTGCGGCGGATCTCGGGGTTGTCGTGCTCGATCTCGCGCGGCGACAGCTCGCCGAGCGTCTTCACGTCGACCTTGTCGATCACCGCCTCGAAGATGCGCTCGCGCGGGCCGAAGCGGACGCCGCACAGCACCTGCACGACCATGCCCTTCTTGTACTTGGCCGACTTGTCGCCGAGCCGGATCGTCGCCGACTTGCGGCCGCTGCGAAGCTGGTCGGCGACCATCGGCGAGTAGAAGTTCAGCGCGTACATCGGCTCGGTGTGATCCATGCGCGGGGGCCCGCTCGGGCGGGAAACCTCAGGCGGAAAGATCATAGGGGACGGTCGGCTCCACGTGGGCGCGAGTGACGTCGGCGGGCCGCGTGCAGCCGAGCAGCGCGAGGCCGCGCGCCAGCTCGTCGCGGAGCAGCTCGAGCACCTGGCGGACTCCTTCCTCGCCTCCGACGGCGAGCCCGTAGAGCTGCGGCCGGCCGACGAGCACCGCGCGGGCGCCGAGCGCGAGCGCCTTCAGGGCGTCGCTGCCGCGCCGCACGCCGCCGTCCATCAGCACCGGCACACGGCCGGCGGCGGCCTCGACCACCTCGGGCAGCGCGTCGAGGCTCGCCGCGACGCCGTCGAGCTGGCGCCCGCCGTGGTTGGAGACGATCACGCCGGCCGCGCCGTGCTCGACCGCGAGCCGCGCGTCCTCTCCGGTGAGCACGCCCTTGAGGAGGACGGGGAGCCCGCTGCGGCCGGCGAGCCACTCGACGTCCCGCCACGAGACCGACGGCGAGACCGGCACGAACGCGATCCCGCTCGCCCGCGCCGCCTCGTCGTTCGCGACGTACGGGAGGTCGAGCTCGGGCGGGATCCGGAAGTCGAAGCGGACGTCGCGCTCGCGGCGGGCCCAGTAGGGCGTGTCGACGGTGAGGACGAGCGCCGAATACCCACAGTCGGCCGCCTCGTCGAGGTGCGCCTCGGTGCGGCCGCGGTCGGCGAGGATGTAGACCTGCTGCCAGCGCGGCGCGCCGGGCGCCGCGTCGCGGATCTCGGCGTGGCGGCAGGTCGTGATCGTCGAGACGCACATCAGCGTGCCGGCGGCGGCGCACGCGCGGGCGGTGGCCGCTTCCCCCGCGGGGTCGAGCAGCCGGTGCATCGCGGTCGGCGCTGCGAGGATCGGCATCGAGAGGGTCGTGCCGAGGATCTCGGTCTCGGTCGTCACCTCGGCGACGTCCTCGAGCACCCGCGGCCGGAAGCGCCAGCGCGAGAAGGCGGCCCGGTTCGCGCGCAGCGTTACCTCGTCGCCGGCGCCGCCGGCGAAGTAGCACCAGACGTTCTCCGGGACCTTCGCCTCGGCCGCCCGCTCGAAGTCCGCGACGGTGACGAGCTCGCTCACCCGCGCATTCTCTCCCATGCCTTCGCCGCCATCGCGCGCTCACCGTCGTGGGCGAGCAGTCGTGGCGCCTCCTCGAGCGGCAGCCAGCGCGCCTCCGCGACCTCGACCCGCATCGCCTCGTCGATCTCGCCGATCCTGCCGCGACCGGCGCGGAGCAGGAAGAAGCTCACGACCTTGAAGATCCGGGCGCCGTCCCACGTGTAGACGTAGCGCACGTCGCCGAGCTTCTCGACGAGGCGCCCGCGGACGCCCGTCTCCTCGTGCACCTCCCGGACGGCCGCCTCCTGCGGGGACTCGCCCGGGTCGATGTGCCCCTTCGGCAGCGCCCAGAGACCCTCCGGCCTCCCGCCCGGACGGATCGCGGCGACCATCTGCCGGCCCCGGACGACCCGCACGAGAACGCCGCCTGCGGAGAATTCCCGCTGCACACCGGCCGTTCTACCAGGAGGAGCGCCGAGGCTCCGCGCATTGGCACTTGCGGCCCCCGAGTGCCAGCCCTACAATGGCCCGGCACTCTCGACTCTAGAGTGCCGAAGTTGGTGTCATTAAGCAGTCAGGAGGCAATTGGATGAACCTGAAGCCGCTTGGTGACCGCCTGATCGTCGAGGTCCTCGATGAAGAGGAAACGACGACGAGCGGCATCGTGCTTCCGGATACGGCGAAGGAGAAGCCGCAGCGCGGCCGCGTCCTCGCCGTCGGCCCGGGCTCCCGGGACGACAACGGCAAGTTCGTCGCCATGGACCTGGAGGAGGGCGACGAGATCGTCTTCTCCAAGTACGGCGGCACCGAGATCAAGGTCGGCGTGGACGAGTACCTGATCCTGCGCGAGTCGGATGTTCTCGCGAAGGTCGTCGGTACGCGCGAGCCGGCCGGCGCCAAGGCCTAAGCAGAGAGACGGAGGTAGGGAAACCACATGGCTCACAAGGAGCTGAAGTTCAACGAGGATGCGCGGCGCGCGCTCGAGCGCGGCGTCAACGTTCTCGCCGACGCGGTCAAGGTCACTCTTGGCCCGAAGGGGCGCTACGTCGTGCTCGACAAGAAGTTCGGCGCCCCCACGATCACGAACGACGGCGTCACGATCGCACGTGAGATCGAGCTCGAGGACGTGTTCGAGAACCAGGGTGCGCAGCTTGTCCGCGAGGTCGCGACCGCGACGAACGATGTCGCGGGCGACGGCACGACGACGGCGACCGTGCTTGCGCAGGCGATCGTTCGTGAGGGCCTGAAGAACGTGGCCGCGGGCGCGAACCCGATGGGTCTCAAGCGCGGCATCGAGTCGGCCGTCGAGGCGGTCGTCGAGAATCTGAAGTCGCAGTCGAAGGACGTGTCGGGTCGCGAGGACATCGCCCGCGTCGCAACCGTCTCCTCGCGTGAGCGGGAGATCGGCGACGTGATCGCGGACGCGATCGAGAAGGTCGGCAAGGACGGCGTCGTGAACGTCGAGGAGGGCCAGACGCTAGGCCTCGAGCTCGAGTTCACCGAGGGTATGCAGTTCGACAAGGGCTACCTGTCGCCGTACATGGTCACCGACCCCGAGCGGATGGAGGCGGTGCTCGAGGACCCGTACGTCCTCATCGCCAACCAGAAGATCGGCGCCGTGAAGGATGTGCTGCCCGTGCTCGAGCAGGTCATCCAGGCCGGCCGGCCGTTGCTGATCGTCGCGGAGGACGTCGAGGGCGAGTCGCTTGCCACGATCGTCGTCAACAAGCTCCGCGGCACCTTCCAGGCCGTCGCCGTCAAGGCGCCGGGCTTCGGCGATCGCCGCAAGCGCATGCTCGAGGACATCGCGATCCTCACGGGCGGCGAGGTGATCACCGAGGAGATGGGCCTCAAGCTCGAGAACACGAAGGTCTCGCAGCTCGGTCATGCACGCCGGATCGTCGTCGACAAGGACTCGACCACGATCATCGACGGCGCCGGCGACACCGACGCGATCAAGGGCCGGATCAAGCAGCTGAAGTCCGAGATCGAGAACACCGACTCCGACTTCGACCGCGAGAAGCTCCAGGAGCGGCTCGCGAAGCTGTCCGGTGGCGTCGCGGTGGTCAAGGTCGGCGCGTCGACCGAGACCGAGATGAAGGAGAAGAAGCACCGCGTCGAGGACGCGCTGCAGGCTGCCCGTGCGGCCCTCGAGGAGGGTCAGGTTCCGGGCGGCGGCGTCGCGCTCATCAACGCGGCGGACGCGGTCAAGGACGCCGTCCTCGGCAAGCTCGAGGGCGACGAGCGGACGGGCGCGCAGATCATCCTGCGCTCGCTCGAGGAGCCGCTCCGCCAGCTGGCGACGAACGCGGGCCTCGAGGGCTCGGTCGTCGTTCAGCAGGTGCGCACGGCCCCGTCGGGTCAGGGCATCAACATCGAGACCGGCGAGCTGGAGGATCTGCTCAAGGCCGGGATCGGCGACCCGACGATGGTCACCCGGTCGGCGCTGCAGAACGCCGCGTCGATCGCGAAGAACATCCTCACGACCGAGGCGGTCGTCGCCGAGGCGCCCGAGAAGGCAGGCGCCGGCATGCCCGGCGGCGGCATGCCGGACATGGGCGGGATGATGTAGCGCATCCCTTCCGGGATGCTTCGCGCAACGGCCGCCCTCGGGCGGCCGTTGCGCTAGCTAGCTAGGTGGAGGAGGGCGTGCTTACGGGGCGGCGTGCAGGCGCCAGAGCGAGGGCCCGGAGAAGTCGGCCGTCCAGACGTCGCCGAAGCCCGCCCGGACGACGAACGGGGCGCCGCCCGTGGAGATCGTGTCGACGACCGCCCCGGTCGCCGGGTCGATCCGCGTCACCGTGCCGCCGATGCGGCTTGCGACCCACTCGGTGCCGTCCGCGCCCCGGACCGCGTCCGTCGGACGGTCGGGGACGTCGATCGTCCGTACGGGTGCATACGTCGACGGATCGAGCACGGTGACCGTGTTGTCGTAGTTGTTCACGACCCAGATCCCGTCGGGCTGCGGGTCGACGCAGAGTGTGCTCCGGCTGCCTGCGACCGGGATCGTCCGGACAGCGTTCGTCGCGGGGTCGATCCGGTAGATGCTCGAGTTCTCGCCGCCGACCCAGAGGGCGTGCGCGTCGGCGCGGATGCATGCCGGCAGGCCCCCGAGGTGGAGCGTCGCCACGACCGCGTTGCGTTTCGGGTCGATCCGCGAGACGGTGCCGTCGCCCGAGTTGGTCGCCCACGCGGCGCCGAACGCGAAGGTGACGTCCCAGGGCTGCCGGCCGACGTGGATCCGCTTCGCGACGCGGAAGCGCTTCAGCCCGACGCGGACGATCTCGTTGCCGCGGTAGTCCTCGACCCAGATCGCGTTCGCGCCTGCCCCGAGGCCGCAGGCCGTGCCGAGGCCGGTCACCCGCCCGACGACGTGGTTCGTCGCCGGGTCGACGCGGGCGAGCGTCCCGGCGCCGTAGCTGTCGGCGTAGAGGTAGCGCCCGTGCGCGACGATCCCGCACGCCGCCGGGCCGATCGACACCGTCGCGACGACGCTCCCCGCGCCGGAGAGCGGTGCCGGGGCGAGCAGGGCTGCGATGATGAGTCGGAGCATGGAGACCCCTTCGGCTAGTACTACGATATCGCAGTAATATGGTGCGAGATCGTAGTACTGTCAAGCTGACGCCGGGTCTCTTCCTGCAGCCGTACGTCCTCGACCAGCTGGTCGGCGGGCTGATGCAGCGGATCGTCGGACCGAGCGCCGTCACCGGCAGCGAGTTCGCGGTCACGAGCTCGATTGACTCGTTCGGGTCGCTGACGCCGAGCGCGCTCGCCGAGCTGCTCGGGCTCTCGCCGACGACTCTCTCGGCGACGATCGACCGGCTCGTGCGCAAGGGACAGCTCCGCCGTGTGCCGAATCCCGGCGACGGCCGCTCCTACGTCATCGAGCTGACCGACGCCGGCCATGCCACGAACCAGGAGAACTTCGGGCGCTTCAGGGTGGAGATGGAGGCGGTGCGCGCCCATCTCGAAGGCGACGCGGACGAGATCCTGGCCGCGATGCGCGTGCTCGAGCACGCGCTGCGCGCGACCCTCGCCGAGGACCGCCCCGGCTAGGAGCCTCCGAATGAGCGGCCGTGCCGCCCACAAGGAAAACGGCGCCTTGCGGCGCCGTTCACCTAGGGGTGGGGAGGTGGGTCGTTCCCGTTATCGGCAGGTCCGCCGGGCGCTTTAGCCCTCCTCAGAACCCGTAGCGCTGCTCCTGCCAGAAGTCGGCGTCGTTGTGGTAGCCGTAGCGCTCCCAGAAGCCCGGCTTGTCGACCGCCGAGAGCTCGATTCCGGTCAGCCACTTCGCGCTCTTCCAGAAGTACTTCGTCGGGATCACGAGCCGCACCGGCGCACCGTGGTCGGGCGTGAGCGGGGCGCCGTCGGCGGCGTAGGCGACGAGCGCCTGCTCCTCCTCGAGCGCGGCGAGCGGAACGTTCGCGGTGAACCCGTGCTCGGCGTGGGCGACTGCGAAGCGGGCCGACGGCTTCGGGCGGCAGAGCGCGGCGAGATCGCGCCAGTGCACGCCGGTGAACTCCGCGTCGAAGCGGCTCCAGCGCGTGACGCAGTGGATGTCGGTCGTGACGGTCGTGGCCGGCAGCTCCTGCAGCGCCTCGTAACCCAGGGTCAGCTCCTCTTCCACCTCGCCGAAGACGCGCAGCTCCCAGGTCGCGAGATCGATGTCGGGAACGTCGCCGGCGTGCAGCACCGGCCACTTCTCGGTCAGGTACTGGCCGGGCGGAAGCCGCGCCGGGTCGTAGCCAGCAGCGCGCACCTTGTCCTCGGCCTTCGAACGGAAGAGGGGCATCCACTGCAACACTAGACGCGTGGAGATCGCAGCACGCGAGCGCGAGTTCGTCCGCGTCGCCGGCCCCGACGCAGGCGAGTACCTGCAACGGATGGTCTCGAACGACGTCGCGGCGCTCGGGGTGGGCGAGTCGTGCCCGGCGCTGCTGCTGACGGCGAAGGCGCGCGTGATCGCCCCGCTCGTCGTCTGGCGGCGCGGCGAGGACGACTACCTGCTTCTGACCGAGCCAGGCCTCGGCGAGCCGGTGCAGGCGCTGCTGACGCGCATGCGTCTGCGCGCCCGCTGCGAGATCGAGCAGGAGCAGCACGCCTCGGTCGTCGTCTTCGGCGGCGAGGGCATCGCGACCGACGTGCCCGGCGCCGCCGAGGTGCTCGACTCGGAGCTCGAGCCGACGCTCTCGGCGGACGAGCTCGAGCTGCGCCGGATCGAAGAGCTCGTGCCACGCTGGGGACACGAGATCGACGACCGGATCCTCCCGGCCGAAGCGGGGCTCGAGCGGACGCATGTCAGCTTCTCGAAGGGCTGCTATCCGGGGCAGGAACCGATCGCGCGGCTCCACTTCCGCGGTCATCCGAATCGCGGGCTGCGCGTGCTCGAGCTCGGCGCGTTGCCGCCGGTCGGGGCGGAGCTCCTGCACGAGGGGCGCGCGGTCGGTCGGGTGACGAGCGCCGCGCAGCGGCCGGACGGCTCGGTCGCCGTACTCGCCTACGTCAGGACCGAGGTGCCGGAGGACGCCCTCCTCGAGGTGGCGAGCGGTGCCGAGGCTCGAGCCCGCTGAGTACTGGACGATCCGTCCGGCGCGGAGTCGCAAGCCGGCGACCTATCGCTGCCCGCTCTGCGGCTTCCGGCTGCACGCGATGAGCGACCATGTCCTGATCGCCCCCGAGGGCGACATGTCGCGGCGCCGGCACGCGCACGCCGAATGCGTCGCTGCGGCGAAGCTGCCGGGACGGCCGCGTGGGCCGGGCCTGCTCGCCCGGCTCCGGCGCGCGCGAAGCGCTCCCGAATGAGCGAACGCGGCGAAGTTCGCCGCGTTCGAAGCTCCGCCGCAGAGTGATTGCCGTCAGTCCCGGCAGACGCCGGACAACCGTCTCGTGCCGGCGCCTGCGCGTCGCCCCCGGTCGGGGGAGACGGGGGCGGTCGGTCGCGATGGGAGCGCGGTAGACTGGCGCCCGGGGGGTAGGGGATAGAGGTCCCGTGGCAGTGCAGATGGCCCGCATGATTCGAACATGGAGGGTCTTTGCTAGGTGATGTCGCCGCGGGGGGCGTCGACACCCGGGGTGAGCATTGCTGTGGCGGTGGCGTAGTGGGCCAGCCACACAGAGCGAGACTGTCGCAGACCTGGAGCTGAACCAGCTCGTGTAGCTGGGGTGGGCGCGGGGCAGGAAAACGTGGGTGTGCACGCGAGGTGAAGCTGCGAGGTCGCGCGGGTGCGTACGCGACGCGTCGAACGTCGTGAAGGTGTGGTGCGTAGCCGCCGAGGATACGCCGCGGACACCGGCGCTGACGCTCGAGAGCCCGGACGGACTCGACCCGGCGAAGGTCGTGAACGTGCCGTGGTCCTGGACCGAGGCGCAGAAGGAGCCGTCGCTCTTCTGCCAGACCTGGACGTGGACGATAGATCGTGTCGTTCGCCCAGGCGTTGCGGCGAACCGGGAGTCGTAGTCGTTCAGGAGCTGGAAGTGGACGTTGACCAGCAGCGTCCCGCCGACACAGCTCGCGATCGGCCCGCCGACCTCGCCTCCGCAGGGCAGCGTGATCCCGAGCACGGGCGCGAAGGAGATTTATAGTGTTCTGGTAGACTTCTGCTTCTAGCGCGGGTGGGGGGAAGTGCAAGCGGGCGGGCGCGAGGCGCCCGCCCGCTGGTCGATTCAGCCGACGAGCGGCTCGCCCGGTCTCGAGCAGCGTCTTGAGGCCGCTGAGCACGCTCATCCAGCTGGGGCCGGACGACGCTTGCCGCCGTCTTCGGTGCGCCCTCGAGCTGGTCGTGGACGACGGTGAGCAGCGCAGGTAGCCGCCGACCTGCGGCTCGATCTCCCAGGTGACGCGGCTCGGCTCCTCGGCCGCGAGCTACGGGCGTCGAGGGACGGACAGTCGTGGACGAGCCGCCGCGGCGGGTCGAACTCGAGCCGCGGCTCGTCCCCAGACGTGCCGTGGGGCTGGCGACGCGTAGTGCCGCTCGGGCGGTCGCCTCGTGACGGGCGCCGTGGAAGTACGCGCTCGGTGAACTCGGGCTTCGTGATCGCCTCCCAGATCGCTCGGGCGACGCCTTGATGAACACGCTGGTAGACCTGGATCGTCTGCGCGGTGAGCCTTGCTGGTCATGCCGTTCTCTCCAGTTCGCGTCTTGAGGTCGGCGAGCGCCGACGACCTGGCGCTCGGTGTACTTGTCGATCCACCGGTCGTGGATCAGCCGGATCGGGACGGGGTTGAGGAAGTGGAGCTTCTCCCGGCCCGACCGGCGCGTGACGACGAGCCCGGCGTCCTCGAGCACGCGCAGGTGCTTCATGACCCCGAAGCGGGTCATCTCCAGCTCGGACTCGAGCTCGGTGAGCGTGCGGCCGTCGCGCTCGAAGAGCCGGTCGAGGAGAAGGCGCCGGGTCGGGTCGGCGAGCGCCTTGAAGACCAGGTCGTCGTCGGTCACCGAGACGAGATAGGTGACCAAGAGTTGCATGTCAACTGCGAGAATGCCGGGGTGACGCTCCATCTCTCCGAGGCCGACGTCGCCGAGCTGCTCACGCCCGCCGGCGCGGTCGAGGCCGTCGAGGCGTGCTTCCGGCGGATGGCGGCCGGCGCCGTCGAGAACCGGCCGCGCTACCGGCTGCGGCTCGAGCACGGCGCGCTCGCGGTCATGGCCGCGTCCGACCTCGAGCTCGGCTACGCCGGCGCGAAGGTCTACGCCGGCTTCCGGGAGGGAGGCGCTCGCTTCGCCGTCCTCCTCTTCCGTGCCGACCGTCCCGAGCTCGTCGCCGTGATCGACGCGGACAAGCTCGGGCAGCTCCGCACCGGCGCGGCCAGCGGGGTCGCCGCAAGGCATCTCGCCCGGACCGGCGCGACGAGCCTCGGCGTCATCGGCTGTGGCTGGCAGGCCGAGTCGCAGGTCGAGTGCATCCGCGCTGCGCTGCCCGGAGTCGAGCGGACGGTCGCCTACTGCCGCACCGAGTCGCGCCTGCGGAGTTCTGCGAGCGGCTCGGCTGCGAGCCCGGCGAGAGCCATCGCGACGCCGCCGAGTGCGACGTCGTCGTCGCGGTCACGGCTCCCCCGACCCGGTGCTGCGCGGCGAGTGGCTGCGGCCGGGAGCGCTCGTCTGCGCCGTCGGCGCGAACGACGGCCGCCGGCGCGAGCTCGACAACGTCGTGCTCGAGCGGGCGGACTTCGTCTGCTGCGACTCGGTCGAAGACGCGAAGCTCGAGTCCGCCGACCTGATCGAGCCGATCGGCGGCGGCGTGCTCGACTGGCTCGAGGTGCACGAGCTCCAGGAGGTCGTCGGCGGCCGGCTGGCCGGCCGCGCGTCGGACGAGGACGTGGTCGTCTTCAAGTCGAACGGCCTCGCCGCATGGGACGTCGCCGTCGCGGCGGCCGCGGTCGAGCGGCGCGCGAACGCGGCGCCGGGCGCGAGCTGTAGCGAGCCTAGCTCGATGCTATGCCGGCTGCCTGTGCCGCCTCGGCGAGGTCGTCGCCGAACGCCCGGATCACATCCTCACGCTCCAGCACGCGCGCCTGCTGCTGCGGCGTCAGCCGGTTGTGGACGAAGTGGTCCTGGAAGATCTCGGCGAGCGCCCGGCCGCTGTGGTGCTCGCGGATCACATACTCGGCGACCCGGTCCTCGTGCGCGGTGCGCGCGAACAGGAACGAGAAGGGGTTCCGCAGGAACGACCCGACTTGAACCCCCCTCCGATTGTATAGTCGGGATCGTGCCGCCCTCGTCCGACCGCGGTCGCTTCGCGGAGCGGGTGCTCCACGGCGTCGACGACGCCGGCAGGACCGGAGACGGTCGTCGTCTGGCTCGAGCGCAAGGACGGCGGCGTCTGGGCGGTCGGCCGCGCCGTCGAACCCGAGCACCGCGAGGTGCGCGCACCGCGGCCGGAGGACTACGTCTTCGAGGGCTACGAGCTCGCCGACGCGCTCGAGCAGGCCAACGCGGTACTCGAGGACGATCTCACCGTCTCGGAGCAGGACGGCCGTGGCGAGCATCTCCGCCCGTTCACGCGGGACGAGGTGCTGAAGCCGCTCGAAGCCTGGTTCTTCGGGCGCTCGCGAGGCTGCCCTTCGGCTTCACGCCCGGCCCGACGACGCGTTCATGTACTGGGCGCTCGCGCGCGGTCGACACGCGCGGGTTCGCGTTCGAGCCGGTGCCCCAGGACATCCAGACGCTGAACGGGCGCTCGAGGGGCGGCTCAGGTGACGGCGATCTCGCTGCGACGCACCCGTTCGGCAGGACCGGTACGCCCTGCTGCCGCACGGGGCCAGCCTCGGCCCCGGCTCCGGCCCGATCGTGGTCGCGCGCGAGCCGCTCTCGCTCGAGGAGCTCGCGGCGGAGGAGATCGTCGTCCCCGGTCGCTGACGACCGCCTACTGTTCCTCCTCCTGGCGCTCGGCGGCGACGTAGGTGGTCGCGCTGCGCTTCGACGAGATCCTGCCGGAGGTCGCCGAGGGCGAGCACGACGCCGGTCTGCTGATCCACGAGGGCCAGCTCACCTACGGCGAGCACGGGCTGAAGAGGTGCCGACCTGGGCGAGTGGTGGTTGCTCGAGACCGGGCTGCCGCTGCCGCTCGGCGTGAACATCGCGCGCCGCGACCTCGGCGCGGAGCGCTGCGCGGCCTCCGCCGTGCCGTGCGCGCCTCGATCGACGCCGCGCTCGCGCACCGGGAGGCGAGCCGCTACGCCCATGCGCTGGCGCCGGGGCCTCGACGCCGCGCGGCCGCGCATCGCCATGTACGTGAACGAGCACAGCAGGACTACGGCGAGGAGGGCCGCGCCGCGCCGTCGAGCGGCTGCTCCGCGGCGCCCGCGACCGCTGCCTAGACTGGCCCCGATGAGCCGCGCCGTCGTCCTCTCCGCCGTCCGCACGCCGGTCGGCCGCTACGGCGGCGGGCTCTCCGGGGTGCGGCCCGACGACCTCGCGGCGATCGCGATCCGCGCGGCGGTCGAGCGCGCCGGCGTTCCGGCCGCGCAGATCGAGGACGTCTGGTTCGGCTGCGCCAACCAGGCGGGCGAGGACAACCGCAACGTCGCGCGGATGGCGGCGCTCCTCGCCGGGCTGCCGGACTCGGTCGCCGGCGTGACCGTCAACCGGCTCTGCGCGTCCGGGCCTCTCGGCGGTCGTCGGCGCCTGCCACGCCGTGATCGCGGGCGACGGCGACCTGTTCGTCGCGGGCGGCGTCGAGTCGATGAGCCGCGCGCCGCTCGTGATGGCGAAGCCGGACAAGCCGTTCCCGCGCGGCAACCGGACGCTCTGGGACACGACGCTCGGCTGGCGCTTCCCCAACCCGCGCATGGAGGAGATGTTCCCGCTCGAGTCGATGGGCGAGACCGGCGAGAACGTCGCCGAGCGCTGGGGCGTCTCGCGCGAGGACCAGGACGCGTTCGCGCTCGACTCGCAGCGGCGCTGGGCGGCGGCCGACGCCGGCGGGCGCTTCGCCGACGAGCTCGTCCCGGTCGGCGAGCTGACGCGCGACGAGCATCCGCGGCCCGACACCGACGCCGAGAAGCTCGCCGCGCTGCGGCCCGCGTTCCGCCAGGGCGGCACCGTCACGGCCGGCAACGCGAGCGGGATCAACGACGGCGCGGCCGCGCTCGTGATCGCGAGCGAGGAGAAGGCGCAGCGAGCTCGGCGTCGAGCCGCTGGGCGCGTTCGTCGCCAGCGCGGCCGCCGGCGTCGATCCGCGCGTGATGGGCATCGGGCCGATTCCCGCCGTGCGGAAGGCTGCTCGCGCGGGCCGGGCTCGACGTCGGGCGAGCTCGACCTCGTCGAGCTGAACGAGGCGTTCGCCTCGCAGAGCCTCGCCGTCGTCCGCGAGCTCGGGCTCGACCCGGAGAAGGTGAACGTGAACGGCGGCGCGATCGCGATCGGCCATCCGCTCGGGATGAGCGGCGCGCGCCTCGTCGTCTCGCTCCTGCACGAGCTGCGCCGCCGCGGCGGCCGCTACGGCCTGGCGACGCTGTGCGTCGGCGTCGGCCAGGGCCAGGCCGCGCTCTTCGAGCGCAATCCGTAGAGACCCGCGATGCGCCGTCCGGCGCTAGCCCGGACGATCAGGGAGTGGACTTCGCCGCCGCACGCGCCTCGTTCCCCGGCCTCCGGGACGCGACCTTCCTCGACAGCGCCTGCGTCGGGCTCGCGCCCGAGCAGGCCGTCCGCGCGGTCGAGCGGATCGCGCGTCGCGGCGCGACCTGCGACGAGCGCGACGCGTCCGAGCACCACGTCGCGCTCGACGCGATCCGCGACGACGCGCGGCGGGAGGGCGCCCGGCTGCTCGGCGCGGGCGACGACGAGGTCGCGCTCGTCGAGAGCACGACGCAGGGCCTGAACCTCGCGGCGCTCAGCGATCCCGTTCGAGCCGGCGACAACGTCGTCTTCGCCGACCTCGAGTTCCTCCAGGTCGCGATCCCGTTCGTCAAGCTCGCAGAGCAGGGCCGCATCGCCGAGGTGCGGCTCGCGCGGAACGTCGGCGGCGCGCTGCGCGCGGAGGCGTTCGCCGAGGTCATGGACGACCGGACGCGCGCCGTCGTCGTCAGCTCGGTCCAGTGGTGCAACGGCTACCGCGTCGACCTGCGAGCCTCGGCGCAGCTCTGCCGCGCCGCCGGCGTCCTGCTCGTCGTCGACGCGATCCAGGAGCTCGGCGCGCTGCGCATGGACGTGCGCGAGACGCCCGTCGACCTGCTCGTCGCCGGCGGCCACAAGTGGCTGAATGCGCCTTCGGCTGCGGCGTCCTCTACGTCGACCGGCGCACGCTGCCGGCGGCTCCGCGCGGCCTCGTGGGGCTACCTCGCCTCGACGAGCCGCCCGGGGGCTGGCCCGCCTACTTCTCCGACCCCGAGACGACGCCGCTGCGGCCGTACGAGTTCCCGGCGACCGCGCGAGCGCTCGAGATCGGGCGGGACGTCGAACTACCCCGGCGCCGCTGCGCTCGCCGCCTCGCTCGGGCTCGTGAACGAGCTCGGGATCGGCGAGGCGGAGCGCCAGCGTGCTCGAGCTCTCGCCGCGACCCTGCGCGCGGAGGTCGACCGGCTCGGCTTCGAGCTCGTCTCCCATCCGGAGGCGCCGTCCGGGATCACGTGTTCCGCGCCTCGGCCGATCCGGCCGACGACCGGCGGCTGCTCGAGCGGCTGCTCGACGAGCGCATCCTCGTCTCGATCCGCTACACGAACGGCGTCGGCGGCCTCCGCGTCTCGACGCACTACTACAACGACGAGTCCGATCTCGACCGGCTCGTCACGGCGCTCGCGCGGTTGCGACCGCGCGCGATCGCCTGAGGGGTAGCCGACCGGCGGCCTGATGTAGATCACCTGCTCGTGCTTGATCGGCACGAACGACGAGCCGATCCGCATGATCAGGTTCTCGACCTTGGCGAAGACGTCGTCGGAGACGCGCTGCTCGTCGCCGCCGCCGCACGGAACCTCGATCGCCAGCTCGTCGACGGCGACCGCGTCGAGGCCGTGTCCCTGAAGCTCGACCAGGAGCCGGTCGCGGTCGGGGATGCGCGCCGCCTCCACGTGAATCGTCGTCGCCATGCTCGTCTCCTTCGCGTCGTCCATTCGGATCCGATCTTGGACGATTGTAGCGTTGCGGGCAAGAGATGCGCCCTTTTCGGATCCAACTTACTTGCGCAGCGAGAGAGCAGCGCCGGCGGCGAGCAGCGCGATCCCGACCAGGCGCGGCCAGTGGAGGGCGATCCGCTCGGAGCCGAACAGCCCCCAGCGGTCGATCGCGGCGCCCATCGCCAGCTGGCCGGCGATCATGATCCCGAGCGTCGCGGCGACGCCGATGCGCGGGCCGGCGTACGTGATCGTGAAGACGATCAGCAGGCCGAGCAGGCCGCCGGACAGCGTCCACCACGGCTGGTGCAGCGCCCGGCCGTAGCCGGCGAGGCTGTGGCGGACGACCAGCAGCCCGGCCGTGGCGACGACGGCGGTGAGGACGGTCGCGAAGCCGAGCGCCTCGAGCACGCCGACCCGCTCGCCGAGCCGCGACATGATCGCGACCTGCACCGAGCCCGCCAGCCCGGCCACCACCGTCAACGTCGTCGCGAGCGCGTTCCCGGACACCGGCCTACGATAACTACGTGCCCCACCGGGCAATGTCCTCCGGCTTCTGGCCCGCGATCACGCGGCGCGCTGCGGCGTCCTCGGTCGCGCCCGTAGCTGGGATCGCTACGAGCGCTCCCTGCGTCCTTGCAGCGCTTGGTGCTCGCGACCCAGAAGCTCGGCCACATCACCCGGCGGAGCACGCGTGATCTTCCAGCCCGAGCTGGAGACGCTGCCGCGGCCCGAGCTGGAGGCGCTCCAGCACGAGCGGCTGCGCGAGCGCTTCGGGATCGACCCGGAGTCGCTGCCGGAGCAGCCGTTCCGGGTCAAGGCCGACCTGCGCGACGCCTATCCGTTCGGGCTGCTGCAGGTGCCGCTCGAGGAGTGCGTCCGCATCCACGCCTCTTCGGGCACCCGCGGCAAGGCGACGATCGTCGCGTACACCCGCAACGACCTCGACGCTCTGGGCGGACTGCTGCGCGCGCGCGATCGCGGCGGCGGGCGGCGGCCCGGGCACGGTCGTCCACATCGCGTACGGCTACGGCCTCTTCACCGGCGGGCTCGGCCTCCACTACGGCGCCGAGCGGCTCGGGTGCACGGTCGTGCCCGCGTTCGGGCGGCAACACGCCGCGCCAGGCGCAGCTGCTCGAGGACCTCGGCGCCGAGATCCTCTGCTGCACGCCGAGCTACGCGCTCGCGATCGCCGACCATGTCTCCGAGCCCGCGCGCCTGAGCCTGCGCGCCGGCATCTTCGGCGCCGAGCCGTGGACGGAGGGCTGCGCGAGGCGATCGAGCACGCGCTCGACCTGACTGCGCTCGACATCTACGGCCTCTCCGAGATCGTCGGCCCCGGCGTCTCCTCGGAGTGCGCCGAGGGACGCGGCGGCGCGCACGTGAACGAGGACCACTTCCTCGTCGAGGTCGTCGACCCGGCGTCCGGCGAGCTGCTGCCGGACGGCGAGATCGGCGAGCTCGTCTTCACGACGCTGACGAAGGAGGCGCTGCCGCTGCTGCGCTACCGCACGGGCGACCTCGCCTCGCTCGACCGGGAGCCCTGCGCGTGCGGGCGCACCTTCGCGCGCATGTCGCGCGTGCTCGGGCCGCACCGACGACATGCTGATCATCCGCGGCGTCAACATCTTCCCGAGCGAGATCGAGCGGACGCTGCTCGCGATCCCCGAGCTGGCGCCGCACTACCTGCTGCTGGTCGAGCGCCCCGGGCACCTCGACCAGCTGACCGTCCAGGCGGAGCTGCGTCCGGGCGAGCAGGGCGGCGAGCGGCTCCACGGCCTCGTCGAGGAGCGGCTCGGCCGTGCCCTCGGGTTGACCGCGCGGGTCGAGGTGCTCGAGCCCGGCGGCCTGCCGCGCAGCGAGGGCAAGGCGCTTCGCGTGCTCGACCGGCGGGGTTAGATGGTTGCTGTCACCAGCAGCGACGAGCACCCGCCGCGGCGCCCCAGAGGCACCAGCCCACGCCCCGGAACAGGCGACCCTGTGCCAGCAACCATCTAGGCTCCTTCGGCCAGCGAGCCGAAAGGACGGCCATGCACCGCATCTCCGTGTTCTACGAGCAGGAGCCCGACGCGGCCGGGTACGCCGAGCACGCCGCGCTCTGCGCCCAGGCGCCGGGCGGCGTCTTCCGGCACGGGCGCGTCACCGGCTCGCCGATGGGCGAGCCGCGGCACGCGTACGTCGCCGAGTGGGAGTTCGGTGACAAGCAGGCGTTCGACGCCTTCGTCGGCAGCGACCTGTTCAAGGACTGCGGCAAGGACGCGTTCGAACGCGGCTTCCCCAAGCCGTTCGCGGAGTTCGCCGAGCTCTCGTGAGCTAGGAGCCGAAGCGCGGCGGGCGCCGCTCGCGCACGGCGGCGACGCCCTCCGCGACGTCGGCGCCCGCCAGGTCGAGGAACTCGAGCGCGAGCGAGGCGTCGAAGGCGGGGCCGGCGGCGCGGAGCCAGTTGTTCAGGGCGAGCTTCGTGTGCGAGATCGCCGCCTGCGAGCCGGCGGCGAGCCGGCGCGCGACGTCGAGCGAGCGCTCTTCGAGCTCGTCGGCCGGGACGCAGAGCGAGACGAGGCCGATCCGCTCGGCCGTCTCGCCGTCGACCGGCTCGCAGAGCAGCAGGTGGTACTTCGCCTTCGCGAGGCCGCAGAGCAGCGGCCAGACGATGACCGCATGGTCGCCGGCCGCGACGCCGAGCCGGGTGTGGCCGTCCACGATCCGCGCCGACGGCGCAGCGATGCTGATGTCCGCGAGCAACGCGACGGCGAGGCCCGCTCCGACGCACGCTCCCTCGATCGCGGAGACGACCGGCGTGCGGCACTCGATCATGTTGTAGACGAGGTCGCGCGCCTCGTTGAAGACGCGCAGGCGGGCTCCCGGGTCGCGCGCGATCTCCTCGACCAGGTCGAGGTCGCCGCCGGCGCTGAAGACGCCGTCCGCGCCGCGCACGACGACGACGCGCGTCTCCGGGTCGCGGTCGACCGCCCGCCACACGCTCGCGAGCTGCCCGTGCGCCTCGCGCCCGATCGCGTTCAGCTTGCCGGGCGTGCGGAGCGTGATCCGCAGGATCGACTCCTCGGGCCGGTCGAGCTCGAGGGCCGTAAACTCGTCGTACACGTGGCGGAGCCTAACGTCCTCATCGAGCGCGACGGCCGCGTCGGCATCGTGCTCATGAACCGGCCGAAGCAGCTGAACGCGCTCTCGGGCGAGCTGATGGGCGACGTCGTGGCGGCGCTCGCCGAGCTGGACGCCGACCCGGAGGTGCGGGCGATCGTCCTCGGCGGCGGCGAGCGGGCCTTCGCGGCGGGCGCGGACATCAACGAGCTCGCCGCCGGAACGCCGATCTCGCTCTACGAGAACCGTCGCCTCGACCAGTGGGACGCGATCCGCAACCTGCGCACGCCGCTCGTGGCGGCGGTCTCCGGCTACTGCCTCGGCGGCGGCTGCGAGCTGGCGATGCTCTGCGACCTGATCGTCGCCTCCGAGACGGCGCCAGTTCGGCCAGCCCGAGATCAACCTCGGCGTCCTGCCCGGCGCCGGCGGCACGCAACGCCTGACGCGCGCGGTCGGCAAGGCGGTGGCGATGGACATGATCCTCACCGGGCGGATGCTCTCCGCCCAGGAGGCGCTCTCGTTCGGACTCGTCGCGCGCGTCGTCGCGAGGGAGACGTGGCTCGTCGAGGCGAAGCGCGTGGCCGCCGAGATCGCCGCGAAGGGGCCGATCGCCCTGCGGCTCGCCACGGAGGCGATCGACCAGGCGTTCGAGGCGCCGCTTTCCGCCGGCGTCGACTTCGAGCGGCGCGCGTTCTACCTCGCCCGCGCCTCGGAGGACGCCGGCGAAGGGCTGAACGCCTTCCTCGAGAAGCGGCCGCCGGACTTCACGGGCCGCTGAGGCCTCGCGCGCGCGTCGGGCCTAGGCCGGTTCGGACATCGGTCGCCCGGATGAGATTGCGGCCGTTGACTTGCGTAACGGACCCTCCTGCTGGCATAACAGAGGGGTCGTGGTCGCCTACTTCGTGGGCTGCTGGATGTTCGGGCTCGTCTGGGTCGGTCTGCTGAGCGCTCTCGCGCCGTCCGAGGTCGGCTGGGTCGCGATGCTCGGACGCGCGGTCTACGTCGGCGGGGTCGGCGTCATGCTCGGGGTGACGGCCGTGATCGTCGCCTCCAGCACGAGCTACGCCGCGCTCAGTCCGTCGCAGAACGGGCTCTGGGCGTACAGCATCGGCGCCGCGATTCCGGTGACGCTGCTCGCATACCTCGTCGTGCGGCGCACGGTGCCGCGTCCTCTGCTCGTCGCCGTCGCCACGCTGCCGGCGATCGCGGTGCTGCTGGCCGCGCCGGAGGCTTTCCGGGTGTGGGGGGTGAAGCTGGACGGGCTCGCCCTCGCCGTGCACGAGCACCACTGGCTCGTGGTCGCTGCCCTCGGGCTCTCGACCGCCGTGGTCGCGGTCGGCGGTGTCGTTGCCGGCCGCGCGCCCGAAGCGTCCGCCGCCGTGGCTTCCTACCAGGGGTAAGCAACCCGTCCGCGGAATCCCCGATGGGCGCGCCGGGCCGCGGCCGGACGCTGGGGGCGGTACCAAGGAGGTGCGTGCATGCTCCTCAGCAAGGACAAGGTCGGGATCGTCAAGCGGATCGTTCCGCTGCTTCTCGGTCCTCTTCCTCGTTCCCGACGATCCGGAAGCTGCGCGAGCGGCGGCAGACAGAAGCCGCATCGCCATCTTCCCGATCTTCGGGCACTGAGGCTCGCGGGAGCGCGCCGACCGCGGCGCGCTCCCGCGATAGATTCCCCGTATGGCCGAGGTCGAGTCGACGCGCGAGGGCGCGGTCCAGACGATCACGCTCAACCGTCCGGACAAGCTGAACGCGTTCACGCGCACGCTCCACGCGCGAGCTGAACGCCGCGCTCAAGGAGGCGCGCGACCCCGAGGTGCGGGCGGTCGTGATCACCGGCGCGGGCCGCGGCTTCTGCGCCGGCCAGGACCTGACCGAGTTCTCGGAGCCGGGCGACGTCGGCGCGAGCCTGCGCGCGACCTACCACCCGAACGTGCTCGCGATCCGCGCGCTCGAGAAGCCGGTGATCGCGGCGGTGAACGGCGTCTGCGCCGGCGCCGGCCTCTCGCTCGCCTGCGTCTGCGACATCCGGATCGCCTCCGACGCGGCGAGCTTCGTTCCCGGCTTCGTCGGCATCGGCCTCGTCCCCGACGCGGGCGGCACCTTCTTCCTCGAGCGGCTGCTCGGCGCGTCGCGCGCGTTCGAGTGGATGAGCTCGAACCGGAAGCTGAGCGCGGCGGACGCGCAGGCCTGGGGGCTCGTCTCGGAGGTGGTCGCCGCGGACGCGTTCCCGGCGCGGGTCGCCGAGTACGCCGCCGGGCTCGCCGCCGGCGCCGACGCAGGCGATCGCGATGACGAAGCGGCTCTTCGACCACGCCGGCACCGCGACGCTCGAGGAGCAGCTCGAGATGGAGGCGCAGCTCCAGTCGGTCGCCGCGCAGAGCGAGGACTTCCGCGAGGGCGTGACCGCCTTCGTCGAGAAGCGCGCGCCCGGGTTCCGCGGGCGCTAGCGCCGGCTCAGGGCGTGCGCGCAGTCGGTCATCCCGAGCGCGGCCGCGGCCTGGCGGCCGGCGAGGCTCGCCGCCTGCACGGACGGCCGAGGCCGCGTTCGTCGCCGGCGAGGTCGTGCCGCATCGCCGCGTCGCGGAGCGTCCGCAGGGCGGCGGCGACGGCGTCGTCCTGGGCGAGCCACGTCTTGCACGGCCGTCCTCGTCGGCGGTCGGCGGCTGCAGCGCCTTCAGCTTGTCGACGCCGCGAGGTAGAGCGGCAGCGTCCGCGCGACGTACGAGACGACCGCGTCGTAGGACTTCGGCTTGGTCAGCAGCTGCACCTTCGCGTCGTAGGCGGCGCAGATCGCGTCGGCGTGCTGCACGAACGAGTCGTGGGAGAGGCGGCTGCTGCCGCAGCCTGCCGCGGCGAACGCCGTCGCGCCTGCGAGCGCCGCAGCCAGCCCTGCGCGCACGGCCGCTACCCGACCGCGGCGAGGATCTCGCGCTCCCCGGGGAAGCGGTGCGCCTCCGCCTTGGAGAAGACGAGCTCGCCGTCGCGCAGCGACGTCGAACTGGCCCGGCCGGCCGCGGCTCGCGGTCGCCTCGATGCCGTTGGCCTTCAGCATGGCCACGAGACTCGCGGCTCTCGGCGCGTAGCCACTTCAGGTCGGGCAGTAGTGGATGTGGACGGTCACGGCGAGAGCTTCGCATGCCGGGCGGCGGTCGGCGGCGGCCGGATCGGGCGAGAGCGGCGCCTCCGGCGATCGCGGCCGCCGCCCCGGCGCCGATCGCGGCCGCGGCGAGGGCACGGGCGGCGGCGCCGGGCAGCACCGACAGGACGTCGGCGCGGATGAACATCTCGCCCTTGCTCAGCCCGATCGCGAGCCCGAGCAGGCCGAGTCCGACGCCCGCCCGACGCGGAACGCCTCGGGGCCGAAGGCGAGGACGAGACAGCCGGCGGCGACGAAGGCGAGCTCGTCGAGCCCGGCGATCCACGTGCCCGGCGAGGCGTAGGAGTCGAGCGCGAAGGCGAGCGCCGTCACCGCGCCGGCGACCGCGGCGGCCGGCCCGAGCACGACCGCGGTGCGGCCGGCGCCGCGCAGCCGGACGAGCGCGAGCGCCGCGGCGGCCACCAGGGCGAGGAGCGCGAGCCAGGGCCAGAGCGACGGCGAGCGCAACCTGCGCGTGACCCCGGCGATCGTCGTCGCGCGACCGTCGACGCGGATCGGGATCGTCCAGGCGGCGCTCGCCGCCGCCGCACGGAGCTGCGAGACGCGCGTGTCGTGCCAGGTGACCGAGCGCTTGCCCGGCCGGAGCGTCCAGCCGGTCGCCGGCGCGCCCTTCGCGACAGCCCGGAGGCGGCGGCGGTGGGCGAGGCGTCGTTCACCGAGACGCCGGCCGGCCCGAGGCGCAGGAACGTCTCGCCGAGGTAGCCGCGGATCGCGACCGTGTGGCCCGGCCGAACGGTGAGGTGCACGGCGAGGTCGCTGCGGTAGACGCCGACCGAGAACGCCGGCGAGCGCGCGCTCGTGACCGCGGCGGCGTAGCCGACCGCGACCGTGCCGGTGCGCAGATGCGCCGCCGCCCCCGCCGGAGCGACGAGCGCGACCGCCGCCGCCGCCAGCGCCGCCCGGCAGGCGACGCGCCGGCCGACCCTCGCTCAGGCGGCATCGGGCATGCGCGTGCGTCCTCGCTCGGAGGCTCAGCCCGCGGCGCCGAAGTCGACGTCGCTCGTCTTGACCGTTCCCGCGGTGCGTCCCGGCGCGGACTGGTACGTCCAGTACAGGTTCGTGTGTGCGATCACCTGGTCCGGCGGCGGCGCGCCCCACGCGGTCTGGTCCTCGGTCGTGTGCGCGTCGCTCACGAGCGTCGCGTCGTAGCCGCGGGCGAAGGCGCCGTGGAGCGTCGAGCGGATGCACGCGTCCGTCTGCGCGCCGACGACCACGAGCCGCCCGACGCCGAGGCCCGACAGCACGCTCTCGAGGGGCGTGTCCTCGAACGAGTCGCCGTAGGTCTTCGCGATCAGCGGCTCGGCCTCGTCCGGCGCGAGCTCCGGGACGATCCGCCATTCGTCGCTTCCCGTGGCGAGGCCCTCGTCGGAGTGCTGCACCCAGACGACCGGGACCTGCTCGCGCCGCGCCTTCTCGACGAGGCTGCCGATGTTCGCGACGACCGCGTCGCGCTCGTGATTCCCCGTGACGACGCCGTTCTGCACGTCGACCACCAGCAGCGCGGTGTTCGGACGGTTCTCGAGTGTGGTCATGGCCTCCCCCTTGCTCGTCGAGTGCTCGCCCGACAGTCTCGCGCTTCTGCCCCTGCTAGATCGTCTTGAACTGCTCGAACGGCTGGCGGCAGCTCGCGCAGTAGCGGAGGCTCCGGCACGGGGTCGGGCCGAAGATGTTCTCGAGCCGCGTGTCGGTCGAGTCGCAGTACGGGCAGCGGAAGACCGCGCCTGGAGCTGGAGCAGCGTCGGCGTCGACGCCTCGCGCGGCGCGGGCGGCGCGAAGCCGGCCTCGCGGAGCTTCGCCCGGCCCGCGGCGGTGATCCTGTCGGTCGACCACGAGTCGTCGGCGATCACCCGCACGTCCGGCTCGCCGCCGAGCCGCTCGACCTGCCGCTCCATCGCCGTCGCGCATCGCCTCGAGCGCCGGGCAGCCGAGGAACGTCGGCGTGAACTCGATCCGGACATGTCCGCCGTCGACATCGACCGACGCGGATGACGCCGAGGTCGACGAGCGAGATCGACCGGGATCTCGGGGTCGGGGATCTCGTCGAGCGCGGCCCAGACCCGCTCGGCCGTCACCACTGCGATCCGGCGGGGGCGGACCGCCGTACGCTCGTCATCTCGTCCCACAGCTCGGCGAGGTCGTCGGTGTGCGCGCCGCGCTCGACCGCGGCGCACCTCGGCGAGGCCGACGCGCGCGGCGAGCTCGGCGCGCAGCTCCGCCGGCAGGACGCCGAGCGCGTACGGCCACAGCTCGGCGACCGCCTCGCGGAAGCGCGGCTCGTCGCGCAGGCGCTCGTGCCACATCTCGGCGTGCATGCGGTGGTAGGCCTCCTCGCGGTCGATCTTCGCCGCGAGGCCCGGCCACCTCGGCGTCGGGGTCGTCCTTCAGCGCGGCGATCCGCACCTCGTCGGCGGTCTCGTAGAGCCAGCGGCGCGCGATCGTGTGCGCCCAGTCGAGCAGCCGCAGCTCGACGAGCGGCGCGCAGCGGTACTCCGCCGGCTCGCGGTCGAAGGCGAGCGCGTCGGCGTCGGTGCCGAGGTCGGCCGCCGCGAGCTCGTAGAGCGGCGCGGGCGTGGCCGATCTCGTTCTGGGCGATCGAGGAGAAGGCGACGTCCTCCTCGAGCGTCGGCGCGATGCCCGTCCACTCCGACTCGTGCCAGCCGAGGACCAGCTCGTCGTCGGCGAGCTCGAGCAGGCGCTCAGCCCGCGGCGCCGGCACGCTCCCGCGCCTCCTTCAGCCGCGCCTTGATCGAGTAGCCGTCCACCCGCCGGTACTTGAGGTCGAACTCGTCCGCCCAGTCGTCGACCGGCCGGATCGCCTCGCGCGGCACGAGCCAGAGCGCGACCGACTCGCCGCGGCGGCCGTACTGCTCGCGCGCCCACGCCTCGGCGAACGTCGCCGTCGGGCGCGACGACCGAGCCCGCGTGCTCGAACGGCTGGCCCTTCCGCTCCTGCCGGAAGACCTCCCAGATCCCGGCGACGCGCTCACGCCGCGGCCACCGCCTCGCCGCACCCAGCGCTCCTGGTCGAGGAAGCGCGCCCGGAACGCGAGCCGCTCGGCGGTCATCGGGCCGTGGCCGGTGACGACGCTGCGCAGCTCGTCCCAGTCCGGCTCGGTGTACTGCCAGGTGTCGCCGTGCCTTGCGCAGCTTCGGGTCGGGGATCTCGAGGCCGAGCTCGAGGATCTGCGGCACGTAGCCGTCGAGGAACTGCTGGCGCGCCTCCTCGTTGCCCTGGATCTTGATCCGCCAGTGCCACATCGGGTCCTCGTCGCGCGGGATCGGGTTGCCGTGGAACTGCATCAGCGGCCCCCACCAGCGGTCAGCGCCTCCTGCACGAGCTCGAACTGGGCCGGCGTGCCGGTGACGAGCGCGAGGATCGACGTCGCGGCCGTGGAGGATGTGGAACGACTCCTCCCAGCAGATCTTCTTCATGATCCGCGCGTACGGCGCGTACGAGCACTTGAGGAGCGCCTTCTGGCTGATGATCGCCGCCGCGTCGACGAGCCAGGCGATGACGCCGACGTCGCCCCAGGTGCGGGTCGGGTAGTGGAAGACGTTGTGGAACTTGCTCTTGCCCGAGATCAGGTCGGCGAGGCACTGCTCGCGCGGCTTGCCGAGATCCTCGACGACGCGGTAGATCAGCTGGGCATGGCCGACCTCGTCCTGCACCTTCGCCGTCAGCGCGAGCTTGCGCTGGAGCGTCGGAGCGCGGAGGATCCACTCCCGCTCGGGCAGGACGCCCATCAGCTCGGAGTTGCCGTGCATCTCGACGAACTTGATCAGCTTCGCCCGGTAGTCGTCCGGCATCCAGTCGGCCGTCTCGACCTGGCCGCCGGCCTGGACGTACTCGAGAAACGCCTGCTCGTCGCGTGGAATCTCCACAGCAGCCATCCGGCACCACCTTCCGAACGATCGTTAGCCTCCCCAGTCTAGTGTCCTCGCGCCGGGCCGAGCTAACCCGCGCCGCCGCCCGCCTCTTCGCGGAGAAGGGCTACCACGGCACGTCGGTCGGCGATCTCGCGCGTGCGCTCGGCGTGCAGAAGGGCTCGCTCTACACGCACATCGAGTCGAAGGCCGACCTGCTCTGGGAGGTGGCGCGCGAGGGCGCCGCCGCGTTCCACGCCGCGCTCGACGCCGTCCCCGACGACGGCCCGGCCGTCGAGCGGATCAGCGCCGCGCTGCGGGCGCACCTGCGGGTGGTCGCCGAGCAGGTCGACATCGCGACCGTCTTCGTGCGCGAGTGGCGCTATCTCGAAGGCGACCGCCGCGAGCGCGTTCCTCGCCGAGCGCCGCCGCTACGAGGAGCGGTTTCGCTCGCTCTTCCGGGAAGGGCGGGAGCTCGGCGAGCTGCGAGCCGATCTCGACGACGGCACGGCCGCGCTCCTCGCGCTCTCGGCGGCGAACTGGGCGTACACCTGGCTGCCGCCCGCCGCCGACACCGACGCGCTCGCCGACCGCTTCACGGCGCTTCTGCTCGACGGCATGCGCGGATATGCGAGCCGGGAGCGGCGCTCGCCGCCGCAGTGAAGACCGGCCGGTACCGATCGCAGACCGAGCCCGGGTTGCGCTGCGACCGTCCGGGCGGGCAAGCTCGGGCGGTGCGGGAGGCCCTGCTCGTCGTCAACCCGTTCGCCACGCGCGTCAGCGAGGCCAAGCTCGCTCAGGTCGAGGAGGAGCTCGCGCCGGGCGGCCCACCTGACCGTCGTCCGGACCGAGCATCCGCGGCACGCGACGCAGCTCGTCGCGGACGCGTGCCGCGACGGGACGCAGGCCGTGATCGTCTTCTCCGGCGACGGCGGCTTCAACGAGGCGCTGAACGGGCTCGACGGCGACGTCCCGATCGGGTTTCTCCCCGGCGGCGGGACGAGCGTGCTCTCGCGCGCGCTCGGGCTTCCCCCCGATCCGATCGAGGCGGCGCGCCGGGTGGCCGACGCGCTCGTCGCCGGGCGGACGCGGCGGATCGCGCTCGGATGCGTCAACCATCGCCGCTTCGCGTTCGGCGCCGGGCTCGGACTCGACGCCGAGGCGGTGCGGCGCGTCGACGAGCTCGGCCGGCGCGACGACGGGAAGCGGCCCGGCGACCTCGCGTTCGCGCTCGCGATCGTGCGCGCGCTCGCCGCCCACCGCGGCCACGTCGAGCCGCAGCTCGAGGTGAAGGGTTACGGGCGGGCGGCGATCGCCTTCGTCGCCAACTGCACGCCGTACACCTACGCGAAGGGTCTGCCGCTGCCGATCGCGCCGGAGGCCGACTTCGCGCTCGGGCTCGACCTCGTGGCGCCGATCCGGATCAAGCGACGCGCGCTGCCGCGGATGGTGGTCGACGTGACGACCGGACGCGCCCGAGACCGCGGCCCGTACCTGTACGGGCACGACCTCGACCGCGTCGAGATCGTCTGCGACCGCCCGATGGCACTCCACGCCGACGGCGAGGACATGGGCGACGTCGAGGAGGCGGTCTTCGAGGCGGAGCGCTCCGCGGTCGAGGTGCTCGTCTAGCCTGCCGGCGGCCGAGCGCTGGCCGATGAGTTCCCGGATCTGCGGCGGTCCCCTCTCCGATGGCCGAGCCGCGCCTGCGATCGATCGTCGTCGACGTTTGCTCGCTGCGGGAGCCGCACCTCGGCACGGTCGACCTGCTGGCGCGGATCCGCTTCGCCGCCGGCCGGCTCGGGCTCGAGCTGCGGCTGCGCAACGCCTCGCAGGAGCTGCGTGAGCTGATCGCGCTCGCCGGGCTCGAGGAGGTGCTAGTCGTCGAGTCGGAGCGGAAGCCCGAAGAGCGGGAACAGCCGCTCGGTGTCGAGGAAGAACGAGAAGTCGGCGATTCCGCCGGGTGCTAGCTCGAGCACCTGCAGCGCCCACGGCTCGTAGCCGCCGCCCTCGGCCGGCTTGTACTGCGCGAAGGCCGGGGCGCCGTTCGCCGAGCCGGCGGCGAGGACGCGCGAGCCCTGGCAGCCGATGCCGGGGCCGAACCACCAGGTGATGATGTCGTCGCGGCCGGCGAGCCAGAGGTCGTACGGAGGCATCGACTGCGTCGCGTCCTCACGGATCAGCGCGGTCAGCGCCTCCATGTCGTAGCGCTGGAACGCGTCGACGTAGCGCTCGAGCAGCTCGCGGTCGGCCCGGTCGAGGGTGACGACGTCGCCGGGCACGAGCTCGCGGGTGTCGAGCGTGGCGCGCGCCCGCTGCAGCGCGCTGTTGACCGACGCGACGCTCGTGTCGAGCAGCTCGGCCACCTCGCTCGCCTGCCAGCGCAGCACCTCGCAGAGGATGAGCGCCGCGCGCTGGCGCGGAGGCAGGTGCTGGAGAGCCGAGACGAGCGCGAGCCGCACCGACTCGCGCGCCGCCGCGATCTCCGCCGGGTCGGCGCCCGAGACGACGAGCTCGTCCGGCACCGGCTCGAGCCACGGCACCTCGTCGCGGAGCGACGCGTTCTCGAGCACCGGGGCGCCGGCCGGGCCGAAGTCCATCGGCCGGGCGCGCCGCTCGCGGCCCTTGAGCATGTCGAGGCAGACGTTCGTCGCGATCTTGTAGAGCCACGACCGGAGGGCGGCGCGCCCCTCGAAGCGGTCGTACCCGCGCCAGGCGCGGACGAGCGTCTCCTGGACGGCATCCTCCGACTCGAACGCCGAGCCGAGCATGCGGTAGCAGTACGCCGGAGCTCGACGCGGTGCTGCTCCAGCGCGCGCTCGACCTCGGCTCTAGCGACGGACGCCTCCACCGGTCCGGATGCTAGCGCTGCGGTGCTCACCTGGGCTACGACGACGCAGACGGTCCGGGTTCATCGGTTTTCGGGCATAGACTGCAGCGCCATGTCTGTCGCGCACGAAAGCGACGAGCTGCGCCGCGTCATCGACGACGACCGGGAGGTCGAGGGGCTCGGCGAGCAGGAGCTGCTCGACCTCTACCGCTCGCTCGTCCTGCTGCGGACCTACGACGAGCGCTGCCTCGTCTACCACCGCCAGGGCCGGATCGGGACGTACGCGATCTTCTGGGGCCACGAGGCGATGCAGGCGGGCTCGGTGCACGCGCTCGCCGAGCGCGACTGGGTGTTCCCGAGCTACCGCGAGGGCGCGATCGGCTTGCTGCGCGGCATCCCGGCGTCGACGCTCCTGCAGTGGTGGCGCGGCCATCCGGCGGGCTGGTGGAACCCCGCCGACTACAACGTCGCGTCGATCGCGGTGCCGATCGCGACCCACGTGCCGCACGCCGCCGGGCTCGCCTGGGGCAAGAAGCTGAAGGGAGACGACGCGGTCGCGATCGCGTACTTCGGCGACGGCGCGACGAGCGAGGGCGCGTTCCACGAGGGCGCGAACTTCGCCGGCGTGATGGCGGCGCCGCTCGTCCTCTTCTGCAACAACAACCAGTGGGCGATCTCGACCCCGGTCAGCGCGCAGACGCGCGCGGAGACCCTCGCGGCGAAGGCGGCCGGGTACGGGATGCCCGGGATCCGCGTCGACGGCGGCGACGTCCTCGCCGTCTTCGAGGCGACGCGCGAGGCGGTCGAGCGCGGCCGGGCCGGCGGCGGCCCGACGTTCATCGAGGCGCTCACCTACCGTGCGGCGCCGCACGGCACCGCCGACGACCCGCGTCTCTACATCGACCTCGAGCGCGTCGAGGCGGAGAAGCAGCACGAGTGCGTCGGCCGCTACGAGGCGTACCTGCGCCGGCTCGGGATCCTCGGCGACGAGCTCGTCGAGTCGGTCCGCGCCGAGGCGCTCGAGGTGATGAAGCGCGGCATCGCCGAGGCGGAGGCCGAGCCGGAGCCGGACGTCGGCCTGCTCTTCGAGCACGCGTACGCGAACCCGCCCGCGTCGTTCGCCACCGAGCTGGCGGAGCTGCGGCGGATCCTCGGAGGCGAGAGTGGCTGAGCGGCTGATGATCGAGGCGATCAACGACGCCTTCCAGATCGAGCTCGCGCGGGACGACTCGGTCATGGTCATGGGCGAGGACGTCGGCCGCTCCGGCGGCGTCTTCCGCGCGACCGCGGGGCTGCGCGAGCGCTTCGGCGAGAACCGCTGCGTCGACACGCCGCTCGCCGAGGCGGGCATCCTCGGCAGCGCGATCGGGCTCTGCATGGCCGGCTGGCGGCCGGTCTGCGAGATGCAGTACGACGCGTTCTCGTACCCGTGCCTCGATCAGCTGATCAACCACGTCGGCCGCTACCACTGGCGCACACGCGGGACGATGACGTTTCCGCTCGTCGTGCGGATGCCGTACGGCGGCGGCGTCCGCGCTCCGGAGTTGCACGACGACTCGCCCGAGGCCTACTACGTCCACACGCCGGGGGTGAAGGTGGCGATCCCTTCGACGCCCGCCGACGCGAAGGGGCTGCTCGCCGCGGCGATCCGCGACCCCGACCCGGTGGTCGTGCTCGAGCCGAAGCTGATCTACCGCAGCGAGCGTGCGGAGGTACCCGACGGCGAGCACGTCGTGCCGCTCGGCAAGGCACGGATCGCCCGCGAGGGGAGCGACCTGACCCTCGTGGCGTACGGGGCGATGGTGCCGCTCTGCGAGCGCGCCGCCGAGGCGCTCGAGGACGAGGCGTCGGTCGAGGTGCTCGACCTGCGGACGTTGAAGCCGCTCGACGAGGAGGCGCTCCTCGCGTCGGTCGCGAAGACCGGGCGCGCGGTGATCGTGCAGGAGGCGCCGCGCACGGCCGGCTTCGGCGCCGAGATCGCGGCCATCCTCGCCGAGAAGGCGATCCTCGACCTGCAAGGGCCGGTGCTGCGCGTCACCGGCTACGACGTGCCGTACCCGTACTGGAAGATCGAGGACGCGTACATGCCGTCCGTTGCGCGCGTGCTCGACGCGGCCCGGAAGCTGCTCGCGTTCTAGTGGCCGTTCACGACCTGCCCCTCGAGCGCCGCACGCTGCACGGGCACTTCTCCCGCGAGCTCGAGCCGGTGCTCACGGTCGACTCGGGCGACTCGGTTCGCTTCGCGACGCTCGACTCCGGCTGGAACCTCGAGCCCGGCCGGGAGTTCGAGCCGCGCGACCCCGAGCTCGACGCGGGACACGCGCTCGTCGGCCCGATCGAGGTGCGCGGCGCCAAGGCGGGCGGAACGCTCGCCGTGCGCGTCGACGAGCTGCGGGTCGGCTCCTTCGGGCTGACGATCGCCGGCGGCTTCTCGTCGTTCCTCAACGACCGGCTCGGGCTCGCCGGCGGCGAGACGCGGCGCCTCGACTGGACGCTCGACCCGGATGCGGGCACGGCGACCGACCAGGACGGCCGGACCGTCGAGCTCCGCCCGTTCCTCGGCGTGATCGGCATGCCGCCGCCGGAACCGGGGATCCACCCGACCCCGCCGCCGCGGCGCTACGGCGGCAACATCGACTGCACCGAGCTCGTCGCCGGCACGACCCTCTACCTGCCGATCCCGGTTGACGGCGCCCTCCTCTCCGCCGGGGACGGCCACGCGCGCCAGGGCGACGGCGAGGTCTCGCAGCTCGCGATCGAGTGCCCGTTCGAGCGGGTGCAGCTGACGCTCTCGCTCGTCGACGGGCTCGCGCTCGAGAATCCGGTCGCCCGTACCGGCGACGCCTGGCTCGCGTTCGGGTTCGACGAGGACCTCGACGAGGCGGCGGCGCAGGCCGTCGACGGGATGCTCGCCCTGATGGGGCGCGAGCTCGGGCTCGAGCGCCGCGACGCGCTCGCGCTCGCCAGCGTCGTCGTCGACCTGCGCGTCACCCAGGTCGTGAACGGCGTCAAGGGCGTCCACGCGGTGCTCCGCGACGGTTCGATAACGCAGCTTCCGCGCGGGCCGATCAGGTAGGAATCGCGCGTGGCGTACGAGTTCAAGCTGCCCGACCTCGGCGAGGGGCTGACCGAGGGGGAGATCGCGCGCTGGCTCGTCGCCGAGGGGCAGGAGATCGTCGAGGACGACCCGCTCGTCGAGATCGCGACCGACAAGACGACGGTCGAGATCCCCTCGCCGGCAGGCGGGCTCGTGGCGCGGATCCTCGTCCAGGCGGGCGAGGTCGTCCCCGTCGGCACCGTGCTCGTCGTGATCGGCTCGCCGGACGACGTCGCGCCCGCGGCGCACGACGTCGTCCCGGAGCGAGCGGAAGCGAGCGCGCGTACCGCGCCTGCCGGGACGCGCGCGGCGGGCGTCCGCGCGACGCCGCTCGTGCGGCGGATCGCGCAGGAGCTCGAGGTCGATCTCTCCACCGTGACGGGCACCGGGCCACAGGGGCGGATCACCGAGGAGGACGTGCGCGCCGCGGCGTCCGGAGCGCCCGCGTCCGCGGGCGAGGGCCGGCGCGAGCCGATCCGCGGCATCCGGCGTCAGATGCTCGAGCATCTGACGCGTGCCCATCACGAGATCCCGGCCGTCACCTGGGTCGAGGAATGCGACTTCACCGGCGTCGAGCTCGCGCGCCTCGTGCCGCTCGCGCTGAAAGCGGTCGCCGCGTCCCTGCGCGAGTTCCCCGAGCTGAACGCACGGATCGAGGGCGGCGACCTCCTCTATCTCGACCGCTACGACATCGGCGTCGCCGTCCAGACCGAGCAGGGACTCGTCGTGCCGGTCGTTCGCGGCTGCGACGCGCGCCCGCTCGACGAGCTCGACAGCGAGGTGCGGCGGTTAGCCGAGGCAGCGCAGGCCGGGACGCTGACCCCCGAGGAGCTGCGCGGCGGCACGTTCACGGTCACGAGTGCGGGCCGCGCCGGCGGATTGCTCGTCACGCCGCTCGTCAACCATCCGGAGGTCGGGATCCTCGGTGTGCACCGGATCGCCGAGCGGGCGGTCGTCCGCGACGGCGAGGTCGTCGTCCGGCAGATGGGCAATGTCTCGGTCACGTTCGACCACCGCGTGGTCGACGGCAAGCGCGCCGCCGACTTCGGGCTCGCGGTGATCGCCCGCCTCGAGAAGAGCTCCTAGGCCGCGTCGACGGCGTCGGTCGCGGCCGGCAGGTACGGCTCGACCAGCGCCTCGATAGCGGGTGCGGTCGCGCGCCCCTGCAGCTCCGCGACGACGCGCTTCCCGACGACGAGCGCGAGTGCCGGTACGTCGGCGACGCGGAACCGCTGCGCGAGATCCGGCCGCTCCTCGACGTCGACCTTGACCACGCGCAGCCGGGTGCGCTCACGGCGGGCGATGTGCGCGAGCAGGCTCTCCATCCGCCGGGCGGGGCCCGAGCGGCGCGCGCTGAAGAAGATGAGCAGGGGACGCTCGTCGGCGGGCATGTTGAGACAACGCGCGCCGGCGGCTCGCAGATACGGCTCGTGTCGTGGCCGGGATCTCGCACTACACTCAGCGCGATGGGCGGCTGGTACTGGATCGGCGTCTCGGCCGGCTTCGGGGTCGGTGCCGGCGTGCTGCTCTCGGTGCTCGCCGGCGCGAGTCGCGCCGCGCTCGCCGCGGTGGCTGTGGCGGCGCTCGCGGGCGGCGCGGCGCTCGGCTTCGCGGTCGACTCGTGGCAGCCGGGCGGCTGGGGCGACGTCGCCGGCGGAGCGGTCGGCGGGCTCGCCGGCTCGCTCGGGGCGGCCCAGGTGGTCGCGGGGGCGCTCCGGCGCGGCGGCACCCGCGGCGGGACGGCGCTCCTCGTCGGCGCCTCTGCGCTGCTGCTCGCGGCGGTCGGTCTCGTTCCCGTCGCCGGCTACCTCGAGGCGCTCCTCCTGCCGGCGCTCGCCGCGCGGATCCGCCGCAGACGGCCGGAGCGCTACGCCGGCCTGCGCACGCTCGCCCGAGACTAGGGGCGCGCGGTTGCCGAGGAAGCTCGTCCTGATCCTCGTGGACGGGATGACGCCCGCCGCGTTCGAGCAGGCGGTCCAGAGCGGCCGGGCTCCCGCGCTCGCCTTCCTCGCCGCGCACGGCGACTACCGGCACGCCGTCTCGGTGTTCCCGTCGCTGACGCCCGTCTGCCTCTCGTCGATCGTCACCGGCGCCGGCCCGGACGTGCACGAGATCCCTTCGCTCGTCTGGTGGCACCGGGGCGAGCAGCGGATCGTCGAGTACGGCTCCTCGTTCGCCGCCCTCCGCGCGGCCGGGATGGCGCAGGCGATCGCCGACACGATCCTGAACATGAATCAGCGCCACCTCGGCAAGGGAGCGGTCACCGTCTACGAGGCGCTCGAGGACGCGGGCCTCGTCGCCGGCGCGGTCAACATCACGTGCTACCGCGGCCGCCACCGCCATCTGCCGACCCTGCCCTGGGTGACGACGCCCGCCTGGGGGCCGACGCGGTTCTTCTACTACAGCCTCTTCGAGTCGGACCGGACGGGCGCGCCGCTCGCGGTCCGCAACCGCGCCGCCGGCTCGATCGACGCGTACGCCGCCGCCGTCGGGCGCTGGCTCGTCACGCGCGACGGCTTCGACTTCCTCGCCTACTACCTCTCCGACTTCGACTACGCCTCCCACACGCACGGGCCCGCAGGCGCGTCCGAGGTCGTGCTCGAGCGGACGGACGCGGCAATCCAGACGCTGCTGGACGCGGCCGGCGGACCGGAGGCGTTCCTCGAGCGCTACGCGGTGATCCTCCACTCCGACCACGGCCAGACCGACGTCGTGCGAGCGGCGAGGCTCGAGTCGTCGTTCGTGGGGCTCGAGTCGGAGATCGTCGTCTGCGCCTCGAACCGGGCGGGTCAGGTCTACCTGCTCCCGGACGCCCGCGTCGACGCCGGCGAGCTGGCGCGGCGGCTCGACGGCGAGCCGGCGGTCGAGACGACGCTCCGGCGCGAGGGTGACGAGGCGGTCGCGCGGCGGGACGGCGAGGAGCTGCGCTTCCGGCCGGGCGAGGGCGACTGGGAGATCTCGGGCGACCCGTCGGTCTTCGACGGCCAGCCCGACGCGTTCCGGCGCTCGTGGTCGGCGCTCGCGAACCCGAACGCCGGCGAGCTGCTCGTCTCCGCCGCGGAGGGCTGGGAGCTGGCCGACCTCGGCGGACGCCACCATGCGGGCGGCGGCAGTCACGGCTCGCTCGTCGCCGGCGACTCGCTTGTCCCCCTGCTCACGATCGGGCTCGACGCATCGCCGGCGCGCATCACCGAGGTGATGCCGGCCGTGCTCGCCCACTTCGGCGTCGAGCCGCCCGCGTACACGCACGCGTTCGACCATGTCGGCTGACCTCTCCGCGCTGCGCGAGGAGATGGTCGAGCACCAGCTGCGGCGGCGCGGCATTCGCGACGAGCGCGTGCTCGCGGCGATGGCCCGCCTCCCGCGCGAGCTGTTCGTGCCCGCCGAGGAGCTCGCGGCCGCATACGAGGATGCCGCGCTTCCGATCGGCGGCGGCCAGACGATCTCGCAGCCGTACATGGTCGCGCTGATCTGCGAGCAGCTCGCGCTGCGCGGCGACGAGCGGGTGCTCGACGTCGGCACCGGCTCCGGCTACCAGGCGGCGGTGCTCTCCGAGCTCGCCGCCGAGGTGCACTCGATCGAGCGGATCCCCGAGCTGGCCGAGCGGGCGCGGGCGAGCCTCGCCACGGCCGGCCGCGGCGAGCGGGTGCGCGTCCACGTCGGCGACGGCACGCTGGGCCTGCCCGGCCACGCGCCCTTTGCCGCGATCGCCGTCGCAGCCGCGGCGCCGGGGCCGCCGCCGTCGCTCTACGAGCAGCTCGAGCCGGGCGGCCGCCTCGTCCTGCCGGTCGGCGGCCGCTTCGAGCAGCGGCTCGAGGTGATCGTCCGGACGCCCGAGGGCCCCGCCGTCCGGCGGGGCGTCACCTGCCGCTTCGTGCCGCTCGTGGGCACGGAGGGTTTCTGAGGTTTGCGTAGCGTCCGGTCGGGCAGGAACGATGGCGGGCATATGGGGTCACGGTCCGGCGACGCGCTGCTTCACCTGCCCGTCCAGCTTCAGGGACGGCGACTCGGGCATCCCGTCGACCTGCTCGTCGACCGCGACACGCGGCGTGCGGTCGGGTTCGTCGTCGTCTGCGCCGACGACTCGTTCCGCTTCCTGCCGTTCGCCGCGGCGGCGCCGGGCCGCGAGGAGATCGCCGTCGACTCCGAGCTGCTGCTGCTCGACGACGTCGGCCACTATCGCTCGCGGGCCGACTCGCTTCGCGCGCTCCGCGGCGGCGCGGTCGTGCACGACGGCCGCGCGGTCGGCGAGTTGCGTGACGTCCTGCTCGCCCGCGACGGGACGCTCGCGGAGGTCCTCGTGGTCTGCGACGGACACGAGGAGCGGGTTGCCGCCGAGGGCACGACGCTCAGCCCGGAGCGGGCCGCCGCGTAGATTTCGAGCGGTGAGGGCCAGCCTCCTCGCCGCCGCCCTGGTCGCCGCCGTCCTCGCACCTGCCGGGGCTGCCGCGGCGACGACGCCCACTGCGCCCGTCTTCGACGGCCGCGGCCGGCTCGTCCAGACACCTTTCGTCCCGTCCGTTCCGGGGCAGACCCTGGGCGACAAGACCGCCCTCGAGATCTTCGAGGCGGATCCGAAGGTCGCCGCCTGGCTCGACCGCTACCCGAGCAAGGGGCTCGTCGACGAGGAGACGTTCTCCGACAAGGACGGCTCGTGGACGGTGAAGATCTGGTGGGGCGCGGCCGGCGAGATCGCGCAGGGCCGCGTCGACGACGCGACCGGCTCGGTGCTCGAGGCGTGGACCGGCCCGCAGGTCGCGTGGGGGATGGCGCGCGGCGGCTCGGGCGCGTTCGGCGGCACCACGATCAACGACCCGTGGGTCTGGGGCGGCTTCTGCCTCGTCTTCCTGCTCGGTCTCTTCGACTTCCGGCGTCCGCGCTCGCTGCGGAACCTCGACCTGCTCTTTCTGCTCTCACCGACCGCGTCGCTCTGGTTCTTCAACCACGGCGACGTCTTCACGGCGGTGCCGCTCTTCTATCCCCTGCTCGCGTGGGTCGTGCTGCGCTGCGCGTGGATCGGCGCCAAGGGCCGCGGGACGCGCGGGCGGCCGCTCTGGCCGGCGTGGGTGCTGCTCGTCGCGACGATCTTCCTCGCCGGCTTCCGCGTCGGCCTGAACGTCGAGGCGTCGAACGTGATCGACGTCGGCTATTCGGGCGTGATCGGCGCCGAGCGGATCGTCAACGGCCAGGCGCCGTGGGGGAACTTCCCGATCGAGGGCGACCTGAAGGCGTGCGGGCCGGCCGACAGCTCCGGCGAGACGCGCGAGCGGATCCAGACGAACGGGCGCTGCGAGTCGGCGAACCCCGAGGGCGACACCTACGGGCCGGTCGCCTACGAGGGGTACATCCCCGGCTACCTCGCTCTCGGCTGGAGCGGGAAGTGGGACGACCTGCCTGCGGCGCACTTCACGAGCATCCTCTTCGACCTGCTGACGATCGTCGGCCTCTGGCTCGTCGGCCGCCGCTTCGGGGGCGCGCGACTCGCGGCGATCCTCGGCTTCGCCTGGGCCGCCTACCCGTTCACGCAGTACGCCTCGAACTCGAACACGAACGACACGCTGATGCCGTGCATCCTCGTCTGGGGGTTCTGGCTCGCCTCGGCGCCCGCGGCGCGCGGTGCGCTCGCGGCGCTGTCGGGCTGGACGAAGTTCGCATCGCTGATCGTCGCGCCGCTCTGGCTCACCTATCCCGAGTGGAGACCGAGCCGGCGCTTTCTCGTCGGCTTCGTGCTCGCGACGCTCGCCGCGTTCTCGGTCGTGCTGCTCGAGCCGAGCCCGCTGCACGAGCTGCGCGTCTTCTGGGACCGGACCGTCGCCTGGCAGGTCGGCCGTCAGTCGCCGTTCTCGCTCTGGGACTGGCGGCAGTACCACGCCCGTGGCCTGCCGGACCTGCACGTCGTCCAGCGCGTGCTGCAGGGGCTGCTCGTCGCCGCCGCCCTCGCCGTCGCGTTCGTGCCGCGGCGCAAGTCGCCGCTCCAGCTCGCCGCCCTCACCGCGGCGCTCCTCGCCGGCTTCCAGGTCGTCCTCACCTACTGGCTCTACACGTACATCCCGTGGTTCTACGCCTTCGCCGCGATCGCGCTGCTCGCGCCCGCGGTCGCGGCGCCCTCGCCCGAGCCTTCAGAGCCGGACGCGGACGAGCTCGATGCCGCGGGCGCGGCCGTCGTCTGAGCAGTCGACGACGACGCCCTCGATCCGCACGCCGCCCTCGGCGGGCTCGAAGCGCACGGGCTGCCGGCTCCGCATCCGCGCGATCGCGAGCTCGGCCTTGACCCCGATCACCGAGTCGTGCGGTCCGGTCATGCCCGCGTCGGTCACCGCCGCCGTACCGCCGGGAAGGATGCGCGCGTCGTTCGTCTGGACGTGGGTGTGCGTGCCGATCACCGCCGTCACCTTGCCGTCGAGCCACGTCGCGAGCGCGATCTTCTCGCTCGTCGCCTCGGCGTGGAAGTCGACGACGACCACCGGCGCGGCGGCACGCGCCTCTTCGACGAGCCCGTCGACGACCTCCCACGGCGAGACCGGTGTCTCGAGGAAGAGGGCGCCGAGCAGGCTGAGCACGGCGACGCGCACCCCGTTGCGCGCCTCGACGACCGCGAGCCCGCGCCCGGGCGTGTGGACGCCCTGGTTCGCCGGCCGGATCACGCGCTCGCTCTGCGCGAGGTAGGAGCCGATCCCCGAGCGCCGGTAGGTGTGGTTGCCGAGCGTCACGACGTCGGCGCCCGCGGCGAGCAGCTTGTCGGCGAGCTTGCCCGTGATCCCCGCGCCGTCGGCGACGTTCTCGCCGTTGACGATCGCGAGGTCGGCGTCCAGCTCGGCGCGCAGCCCGGGCAGGCGCTCCTCGATCGCGCGCCGTCCGGCCGGCCCGAACACGTCCGCGAGGAAGAGGAGCTTCAGCGGGTGTCCTAGTTGAGGACGATGCTGGAGGCCGGCCGGAGCTCGACGGTGACGTGGTTGCCCGCGTCGTTCGTGTAGCGGGCGAGCGCCTGGTGCTCGGCATTCGCGAGGTCGACGACGGTGCCGATCTTGCGGGCGCCGCTGACGACGGTCGAGCCGACGCTGAGCGACGGGTCGACCTTGAGCTGGGTCAGCGCGACGACGAGCGAGGGTGCGTTCGCCGGCTGGATGTCGATCTCCTGGCCGTACTGCTTGCCGCCGACGACGTACGGCGTGATCGCGACGACCGTCCCGTCGACGGGGGCGTACACGTTGGCGCCGATCGGCGCGCCGACGTCGAGCGCCGAGGTGCCGCCGCCGCCGAGCTGGTACCAGAGCGGGCTCCCCGCCGAGCCGCCGAAGATCGAGTGGAGCACGCGGTGGACGAGATCCTCGTTCCCCTGCCGGCCGCCCGGCGCCAGCGACAGCGCGCCGTCGTCGGCCTGGTGGTAGCCGATCGCGGTGAACGCCTTCTGGGAGATCGGCATCTGCAGCCGCACCGCCCCGCGCACGGCGAGGATCTCGGGATAGGGGCGCGTCTGCACGACCGTCCGCGGCTTCGCGAGCGTGGCCGCCGTGAACGCGACCGGCGTCTGCGCGTGGCCGCCGCCGAAGGCGGTCAGCAGCAGGCTGACCACGAAGACGGTGGCGAGAAGAACCAGGAGGGCGAAACGGCGTGCTCTACGAGTTGCACGCGCCTCTCGGCGCTCGACTCGCCGCCTCCCGTGCGGGCGCGAGGACGGCATGTCGCGGGGCACCGTATCGAACGGCTCAGCGGCTTTCAACCGGGTACGCGCGGACGTGCGTCGGCGGCTCGGCGGCGGCTCCTGCCACAGCTCCGCGCCCGACGGACGCGCGTAGTCGAGCGCGAGATTGCCGTCTTCGGCCGCCCAATCCCAGAGCTCGCGACGGCCGCGGCGGGTCGGGATCCGAGTGACGCCGGCGCTACCATCGGCCGCATGCCGCCTGCCGACGCGACGCGGATCGAGGTCCCGCGCTGGGTGCAGATGGTGATGCTGCCGTTGCTCTTGCTCCTCGCGTGGGTGGTGGCGGGAGCCGTGCGTCACGTGGTCTTCCTCTTCCTCGTGGCGCTGCTCATCGCCCTGCTCCTCAACCCGCTCGTTCGCGGTCTCGGAAGGGTGTGGATTCCACGGGGCCTGGCCGTCGCGCTCGTCTATGTGGCGTTTGCTGCGGTCGTTGCACTGGCGATCCTCGCTCTGGCAACCGTCGTCGTACAGCAGACGCGGCATGCCTCGCACCGGGTCGACAACTACTTTACGGTCGTCTCCGGACGCCCCCCGCGCACGGGTGCGGTGCAGGACCTGGCCCGCCTCCAACACTGGCTCGACACGCATCACCTGCAGCGCGTCAAGGTCGAGAAGCAGGGGCAGAAGTTCCTCGACCAGGTCGGCACCCAGGACGTCCAGAAGTACACGACGAAGGCGCTGAACTGGGCCGAGGGCGCCGGGCTCGCCGCCTTCTCGCTGCTCTTCAGCGTCGTGCTGGTGATCGTCGTCTCGATCTACATGCTGCTCGACATGCAACGGCTGACGGAGGCGGTCAACCGACGCTTCCCGCCGCGCGGCAAGGGCGGCCTGATCCTCCGGATGGAGCGGGCGGTCGCGAGCTACGTCAAGGGCCAGCTGGCGCTCTCGCTGATCATCGGCGCGAGCTCCGGGCTCGGCCTCTGGATCCTCGGGCTCACCGGGCTGATGCCGAACGGCGGCCGCTACGCGCTCCTCTTCGGCGCCTGGGCGGGCGTGACCGAGCTGATTCCGTACATCGGGCCGTGGCTCGGGGGCGCGCCGCCGGTGGTCTACGCACTCGTCCAGCACCCGCTCTCCGCGCTCTGGGTGGCGCTGCTCTTCCTCGGCATCCAGCAGCTCGAGGGCCACCTCGTCGTCCCGAAGGTGATGGGCCACTCGCTGCGGCTGCACCCGCTGCTCGTCATCTTCGGGCTGCTCGCCGGCGGTGAGATCTACGGCTTCCCGGGGATCCTCGTCGCGCTGCCGCTGCTCGCGGCGGGGCGCGCGGCCTGGGAGTTCTTCTCCGAGCGGGTCGACCTCGCGGAGTGGCCTGCGGGCGGTCCTCCGCCGGCCGCCGAGGTCGGCGTCGGCGGCGCACCGGGGGTCCCCGAGCAGCCGCCGGCGCCCGTGCCGTGACCGAACCGCTCCTGCGGGCGGTCGGGGTGGCGCGCCGCTACGGCGCGATCGAGGCGCTCGAGGCGACCGATCTCGAGCTCGTCGGCGGCGAGACGGTGGCGCTCGTCGGGCCGAACGGCGCCGGCAAGTCGACGCTGCTCGCGATCCTCGCCGGTTCGCTCGAGCCGAGCGCCGGGCGGGTGGAGGCGCAGGCGAAGGCGGGCTGGGTGCCGCAGCGGCCGGCGCACTACGCGCGCCTGAGCGCCCGCGAGAACCTCGAGCTCTTTGCGCGGCTCGAGCACGTCGGCGACCCCGCCGGCGCGGCCGAGCGGCTGCTCGACCGCTTCTCGCTTCCGCCCGACCAGCCGAGCGGCGAGCTCTCGGTCGGGAATCGGCAGCGCCTCAACGTCGCGCTCGCGCTCCTCGGCGACCCGCGCGTGCTGCTCCTCGACGAGCCGACCGCGTCGCTCGACCCGGGCCAGCGCCGCCGCGTCTGGGAGGTCGTCGACGGCCTCCGCAGCGAGGGCGGCGCCGTCTGCTTCGCGACGCAGAACGTCGAGGAGCTCGGGCATGCCGACCGCGTCGTCGCCCTCCAGCACGGCCGGGTCGTCGACTCTTCGGTCGAGGAGATCTTCCGTTGACGGCGGTGCTCCTGCTGCTGCGCAAGGACCTGCGCATCCTGCGGCGCTCGCCGGCGCTCGTCGCGGCGCTGCTCGCGTATCCGGTCGTGATCGCGCTGCTCGTCGGGCTCGTCGCCGGCTACGCGAGCTCGAAGCCGCGGGTCGCGTTCGTCGACGAGGATCACGTGCCGCCGGTCGTGACCGTGGGCGGGCAGCGCTTCCACATCCAGACCGTGATCGACGACGTGTCGCAGAACGTGACCCTCGTGCGGATGGGCGCGGCCGAGGCGCGGCGGGAGCTGGACGCAGGCAAGGTCGTCGCGTCGATCACCGTCCCGCCCGGGTTCGTGAACAAGCTGACCGCGAAGACGACCTCGCCGAGCCTCGTGCTGCGGACGACCACCGGCGGGCTCGCGCCGCGCGTGACCCAGCAGATGCAGTCGCTCGTCTACCAGCTCAACCGCAAGCTGCAGGACGCGTTCGTCCGCGCCGACCTCGCGTACGTGAAGCTGATCCTCCAGGGCGGGCACACGAGCCTCCTCGGCCACGAGTACCAGGTGCTCGGGCTCACGGGCATGCAGAAGCTCGTCGCCGAGCTGCCGCCCGGCGAGCGCGCGACGGCGCTGAAGCAGTTCGCGGCCTTCGCGCAGGTCGCGCTGACACAGACGGGCGCCGCGCTGAAGGCGACCGCCAACCCGATCGGGCTCGTGCAGCCGAAGGCGAGCGGTCGGACGTGGGTGCTCTCGGCGCAGGTGCAGGCGTACGGGATCGCGCTCACCGTCACGTTCCTCGCGCTCCTGCTCGCGGCGGGCGCGGCCGCGGCGGAGCGTGACGAGGGCACGATCGGCCGGCTCGGGCGCGGTCTCGTGTCCGTGGGCCAGCTCGTCTGGGCGAAGGTCGCGCTGGCGGCGCTGGCGGCGCTCGCGCTCGGCGCGACGATCGCCGTCGTCTTCGGGATCGTCGTCGAGGCGGGCGGGGTCACGGGCGGCGAGCCGTGGGCGCGACTGCCGCTGCTGCTCGCCGGGGTGCTGCTGGCGGGCGCGGTCGTCGGCGCGGCCGGAACGCTGCTCGGGGCGCTCGCGCGAGAGGCGCGGACGGCGTCGCTCGTCGCGGTGCTCGTCGTGCTGCCGGTCGTCTTTCTCGGCCTCGTCCCCAAGGGCGTGTTCGCGCCGCTCGCGTGGGTCAGCGACGCGCTGCCGTTCGTGCACGCGGTGCGCTTCTTCGCCTCGGCGCTCTACGACGCGCACCCGTGGCGGACGGTCGGGATCGAGACAGCGTGGCTCGCCGGGATCGGGGCGGTGCTCGGCGTGCTCGCCCGCGCCGGCGTCCGGCGTCTCGCCGCGTGAAGCTGACCTGGGAGCAGGTGCGGGCGCGGCGGCTCGCGCGCTCGCGGCTCACCGACCGGGCCGGGTCGATCGTCGACGCGGTGCGCTCGACCTGCGGGATCCAGGCGCAGCTGCAGGCGGCCGCCGAGATCGGGGTCGGGGTGCGCGCCGAGGCCGTGACGCGGGTCGACGTCCGGCGCGCGCTCTGGGAGGAGCGGACGCTCGTGCGCACCTGGACTCTGCGCGGCACGCTGCACCTCCATCCGGCGGACGAGCTCGGGCTCTGGACGGCGGCTTCGCGGCTCGCGGAGACCGAGCTCGAGCCGGGGCGCAGATCGCAGCTCCTCGACGCGTTCGCGGACGCCCTCGACGGGCGGACGCTGCTGCGCGAGGAGCTGGCAGACGAGGTCGCGGCGCGCGTCGGCGTGTGGGCGCGCGAGCCGCTCGCGTCGGGCTGGGCGTTCCTCGTCGGCGACGCGGTGCGCTCGGGCCTGCTCTGCCACGGACCGCCGCGCGGGAGCAAGGTCACGTTCGTCCGGGCCGACCAGTGGCTCGGCGAGACGCGAGGGTGGGGCGAGCGCGAGGCACTGTTCGAGGCGACTCGGCGGCTGCTGCGCGCCCACGGGCCGGCAGGCCCCGGCGCGCTCGCCGTCCTCGGCGTCAAGAGCGCCGCCGAGCGGCGCGAGCTGATCGGCGCGCTGCGCGACGAACTCGTGCCGGTCGACGTCGAGGGGGCGGCGGCCTGGCTCCTCGCCGACGACGCCGAGCTGCCCGATCCCGCGCCGTCGGTGCGGCTCCTGCCGCAGTGGGACTGCTACGTCCTCGGCTTCCGCGAGCGCGACCACCTGCTCGGCGGCCCGGCGAAGGAGCTCTACTGGGACACGCGCTGGAAGCGCTCCGGCCGCTACGAGTCGCCGCTCTCGTTCGCGAACGTCCTCCTCGACGGTCGGGTCGCCGGCAAGTGGGAGCGGACGGTACGCCGCGGCGTCCTCGAGGTGGCGGTGCAGCTCGCCGACAAGCTCACGCGCGCCCAGCAGGACGAGCTCGAGGCCGAGGCCGCGCGGGTCGGGACGATTCTCGGCGCCCCGGATTGCCAAGTAACAGTCTGTTACTAGCTTCCGCTCGGGGCCTGCGCCGCCTCGCGGCCCTGCGGTGGTGGGCCGCGCCCGCACCGGTCGCGCCGCGGCGCCACGCTCCGCCGGCGATCGTGCGCCTTCCGCGAGAGCTATACGCCCGGCGGCGTACTCTTCGGGACGTGAGCAGCTTCCCCGACGTCCGCCTTCGCCGCTTCCGCCGCACCGCGCCGCTGCGCGGTCTCGTGCGCGAGACACGGCTTGCCCTCGACCAGTTCGTGATGCCGTACTTCGTCGCGCCCGAGCCGCTCGCCAACGAGGCGCTGCCCGGGATGGCGCGCTTCGACGTCGACGGGCTCGTCCGCGAGGTCGACGCGCTCGCAGCGAGCGGCGTTCGCGCGGTGATGCTCTTCGGCCTCCCGCCCGCCAAGGACGAGGAGGCGACCGGCGCCTGGGAGGACGACGGGATCGTCCAGCAGGCGCTGCGCGCGCTCCGGCCTCGGTTCCCCGAGCTCGTGCTGATGACCGACGTGTGCCTCTGCGAGTACACCTCGCACGGCCACTGCGGCGTGATCGTCGACGGCGAGGTGCACAACGACCGCAGCCTCGAGCTGCTCGCCCGTACCGCGGTCAGCCACGTCGAAGCGGGCGCCGACGTCGTCGCGCCGAGCGACATGATGGACGGCCGCGTCGGCGCGATCCGCGGGGCGCTCGACGACCACGGCTTCGAGCAGACGCCGATCCTCGCCTACTCCGCCAAGTACGCCTCCGCGTTCTACGGGCCGTTCCGCGACGCTGCCGACTCGGCGCCCTCCTTCGGCGACCGGCGCGGCTACCAGATGGATCCCGCCAACGTCCGGGAGGCGCTCCGCGAGTGCGAGCTCGACGTCGCCGAGGGAGCGGACGCGATCATGGTCAAGCCGGCGCTGCCCTACCTCGACGTGATCCGCGCCGCACGTGAGGCGTTCGACGTGCCGGTCGCGGCCTACAACGTCTCCGGCGAGTACGGGATGATCAAGGCCGCCGCCCAACGGGGCTGGCTCGACGAGCGCGACGCCGCCCTCGAGTCGCTCGTCGCGATCAAGCGCGCCGGCGCCGACCTCGTTGTCAGCTACTGGACGCGCGACCTGCCCTCGTGGCTCTGACGACGCGCAGCGATCTCTACCGGCGCGCGCTCGAGCTGATCCCCGGCGGCGTCAACTCGCCCGTCCGCGCGATGAAGGGCGTCGGCCTCGACGAGCCGCTCTTCGTCCGCTCCGGCGAGGGCGCCTACCTGACCGACGTCGAGGGGAACCGCTACCTCGACTGGGTCATGTCGTGGGGGCCGCTCGTCTTCGGCCACGCCGACCCCGAGACGGTCGAGGCCGTGCGGGAGGCGGCCGGCCGCGGCACGAGCTTCGGCGCCGCGACCGAGGCCGAGGTCGAGCTGGCCGCGGAGATCGCCGACGCCGTGCCGTCGGTCGAGAAGGTGCGGCTCGTCTCCTCGGGCACCGAGGCGGGGATGAGCGCGCTCCGGCTCGCGCGCGGGTTCACGCGCCGCGACCGGATCCTCAAGTTCGCCGGCAACTACCACGGCCACTCCGACGGGCTGCTCGCGAGCGCCGGCTCGGGGCTCGCCACGCTCGGCATCCCGTCCTCGCCCGGCGTCCCGACCGCGGTCGCCGCCGACACGATCGTCGTTCCGTACAACGATCCCGAGGCGGTCGCGGCCGCGGTGCTGCAGCACGGCGAAGGACTCGCCGCGATCGTCGTCGAGCCGGTCGCGGGGAACATGGGTGTCGTCCCGCCCGCCGACGGCTTCCTCGAGACGTTGCGGCGACTCTGCGACGCGAGCGGCGCGCTCCTGGTCTTCGACGAGGTGATCAGCGGCTTCCGCGTCGCGCGCGGCGGCGCCCAGGAGCGCTACGGCGTCATGCCCGACCTGACCGTGCTCGGCAAGATCGTCGGCGGCGGGCTCCCGCTCGCGGCGTTCGGCGGCCGCGCCGAGGTGATGGACCTGCTCGCCCCGGTGGGCCCCGTCTACCAGGCGGGCACGCTCTCCGGGAACCCGCTGGCCACCGCCGCCGGGCTCTCGGTGCTGCGGCGCCTGCGCGATCCGGCGGTCTACGAGGAGCTCGAGCGGAAGGGCGCTCGCCTCGAGGCGGGACTCGCCCCGTTCGGACGGGTGCAGCGGGTCGGCGCGATGCTGACGCTCTTCCAGACCGACGCTCCGGTGCGGAGCTTCGACGATGCCGAGCGATGCGATACCGAGCGCTACGCCGCCCTCTTCCGCCACCTGCTCGCGCACGGGATCTACGTCGCGCCCTCGCAGTTCGAGGCGATGTTCCTCTCCCGCGCTCACGGCGACGAGGAGATCGACGGCACGATCGCGGCGGTGGCGAGCTTTGCCGGCTGACGTCTGGGCGGCGATCGCGCAGGAGGCCTCGGCCGAGAGCCCGCTGTGGCGCGACTGTCTTCGTCCCGGCGCTGCGCGCGAGCTCGTCGCCGTCTTCTCGCCGCTCGGTGAGCCACGGTTCGCGCTCGGGCTGGAGACGATCTACGAGGGCTACCTCGTCCATTACGGCACGCCGCGCCTCTTCGCGCCGGCCGACCCCGACACCGCGCTTCTGCTCGGCGACTACCTCTATGCGCACGGACTCGTCCGGATCGCCGCCTCCGGCGAGGTGGACGCGGTCGCCGACCTGTCGGAGCTGATCTCGCTCTCGAGCCAGCTGCGTGCCGAGGGGGCCGAGGGCGACGGGCCGCTGTGGGCTGCGACCGCCGCGCTGCTCGGCCGCGGAGCCCTCGACGAGTCGCGTGCCGCGCTCCGCCTCCGCGGCGACGCAGGCCCGCTGGACGCCGCCGCCCGCGCGGAGGCCGGCGAGACGGCGGTCGAGCAGGCACTGGCCGCGCACAGCGTGCGGCTCGGGTAAAGTCGCGACGGATGCTCGCCGCGCTTGTCGCCCAGTTCCACCTCCTGGCTGTCGAGACGGCCGCCGAGGAGGGACGCAAGACGATCCTGATGATGCTCGCCACCGGCGGTGTCTTCATCGGCGTGATCGCGCTTGGCGAGCTCACGCACTGGATCCGCAAGAAACGCTAGCGCGCACCTCCGGCCACATGCCCGCGCCGCCGGTGTTCCGGGGAGCTTTCGCGTGCCCCTGGTCGAGAAGTCTCGACAGACACGTATCGGGTTCGCCGATATCGTCGATTCCGAGGGCGGAGGGACCGCGGCCCCGCCCTGGTGGGTGGGGTGTGGCTCCGACGGGGGCACGTCCATTCGGGCCGCGTCCTTGACGGCCGGGTTGGCCTCGGCCGAGGCTCTCGACGATCCGGAAAGCTCGGCGGCCCGATAGCCGGGCGGGCGCTCTACCTCGCGAGCGACGCGCTCTGGTTGATCCCGCGGATCGGCGAGCGGCCGGTCAAGGTGCCGAGCCCGCTGTTCCCGGTGAACGCGTGGCCGTCGTACTACGGGCAGATCCCATGGCGGGCCCGGTTCGCATGGTGGTCGGGGAGCTGACTTCCGGCGCATAGACTCGCGCCGTGGCGATCCGCGACCTGCGCGACTGGATCAAGCTGCTCGAGCGCGAAGGCGAGCTCGTTCGCGTGCGCGCCGAGGTCGACCCCGATCTCGAGATCACGGAGATCGTCGACCGGACGGTGAAGGCCGGCGGGCCGGCGCTCCTGTTCGAGAACCCGAAGGGCTCGTCGCATCCGCTGCTGATCAACCAGTTCGGCACCGAGCGGCGGATGTGCCTCGCGTTCGGCGTCGGGCGGCTCGACGAGGTCGGCCAGAAGGTGGCCGGCGTGCTCGAGATGCAGCCGCCCTCCGGCCTGATGGACAAGGTGCGTGGTCTGCAGAAGCTGAAGTCGATCGCGGACTCGCTGCCCGAGAGCGTCCGCAAGGGTGCCTGCCAGGAGATCGTGCTTCGCGGCGACGAGATCGACCTTCGCGCGCTGCCGGTGCAGCGCTGCTGGCCCGGCGATCCGGCGCCGTTCATCACGCTGCCCGCCGTGATCACGCGCGACCCGCGCACGGGCGGCCGCAACGTCGGCATGTACCGGATGCAGGTGATCGACGAGCGCTCGACCTTCATGCACTGGCAGATCCACAAGGACGGCCGCGCCGACTACCTCGCAAGCGACGGGAAGATCGAGGTCGCCGTCGCGCTCGGGCTCGACCCGATCACCGCCTACTCCGCGAGCGCGCCGCTGCCGAAGCACATCGATGAGTTCATGCTCGCCGGCTTCCTCCGCGGCGACCCTGTCGAGCTGGTCAAGGCCGTCACCGTCGACCTCGAGGTGCCCGCAAACGCCGAGATCGTGCTCGAGGGGACGATCGAGCGCGGCGAGGTCGGCGTCGAAGGGCCGTTCGGCGACCACACCGGCTACTACACTGCCGCCGAGCCGTTCCCGGTCTTCCGGCTCTCCGCGATCACGATGCGCCGCGACGCGATCTACCCGTCGATCGTCGTCGGCAAGCCACCGCAGGAGGACGCGTGGCTCGGCAAGGCGACCGAGCGGATCTTTCTGCCCGCGATCCAGGCGACCGTCCCCGAGATCGTCGACTACGACCTGCCGGTCGCCGGCGCGTTCCACAACTGCGCGATCGTCGCGATTCGCAAGCAGTTCCCCGGGCATGCCCGAAAAGCGATGTCCGCGATCTGGGGGCTCGGGATGCTGAGCCTCACCAAGTGCGTCGTCGTCGTCGACTCCCACGTCGACGTCCACGACTACCCGCAGGTGCTCTTCTACGCCGGCGCGAACGTCGACCCCAAACGCGACGTCGTTCTTGCCGAGGGTCCGCTCGACCAGCTCGACCACGCGCCGGAGCGCCAGTTCGTCGGCGGCAAGCTCGGGATCGACGCGACCGCGAAGTGGCCGGAGGAGGGCGCGCGGCCATGGCCGGAGGAGATCGAGATGAGCGCCGAGGTGCGCGATCTCGTCACGCGCCGCTGGTCGGAGTACGGCCTTGGCTGAGCCGACGGTCGGTTCTTTACCACGGTGACTGCCGGATTCGATAAGACTTGCCCTCGGATGCGCGTGGGAACGATCGCCTAGTGGAGCCGAAGGGGCCCGCACCCGAGCAGCACGAGGAGTCGCTGCACGACGACGTGCACCTGCCGTCGCCGACGCTGTGGCCGCTCGGCTTCGCGATCGGGATCGTCGTCGTCCTCGTCGGGCTGATCATCGACCCGACGCTCATCTCCTCGATCGGCGGCGCGATCGCGCTCGTCTTCGGCTTCCTCTGGGCGCGCGACGCGACCGCGGAGCTGCGCGGCCACGCGGTCGAGATCGAGCCCGAGCAGCGTGAGCTCGCGACCGCCGACGCCGAAGCCCCCGCCGAGCAGGCCCACGGGCCCGAGACTTTTCCGCGCAGCCGTTTCCTCGAGGGCGCGACCCTCGGCCTGGGCGGGCTGATCGGCGGTGTCATCACCGTGCCCGTCGCGGGCTTCGCGGTGCTGCCCGCGTTCCTCGGCCAGAAGCGCCACGAGGTCGACCTCGGCCCGGTCGCGACCTTCCCGGAGGGCGACTGGTACATCGCGACCTTCATGACCGATCCGGCGGAGGGCGAGGTCTCGCGGCGCACCGCGTTCATCCGCAACAACGGCGTCTTCAAGAACGAGCCGAGCTTCACGATCATCTCGAACCGCTGCGCCCACCTCGGCTGCCCGGTGCAGGCCAACGGGCCGAGCGGTCAGATTCTGGGCAAGAAGACGGTGACCGAGAAGACGAAGAACGGCGAGGTCACGCTGCTGCCCGTCGTGCCCGCCGGCTTCGGTTGCCCGTGTCACGGCGGCCAGTACGACACGGAGGGCAACCGCACCGCCGGCCCGCCCGTGCGCGCGCTCGACCGCTACTCGTTCGACATCGTCAACGCCCGCCTGATCCTGCTCAGCACCTACTCCGTCTCGCACGTCGACGGAAGCGGCGCGCAGGCACAGATCCACAAGTACAAGGTTGCCGGGCCGGGCGAGCACGTCGACGGGCCCGAGCAGTGGTTCTATCCCCTTCAGCCGCCTCACCACTAGATGTCGACCGTCTACCGCAGACCGCCCTCGAAGGCCCAGCTCCGCCGCCAGAAGATGGAGGAGATGGTCACCTACCCGCTGGACTGGCTCGAGGAGCGGTCCGGCCTCGTCGGCGGGGTCAAGTACTTCCTCTTCCGCAAGGTCCCGGGCGATACGAACTGGATGCAAACGCTCGGCTCGGCCGCCCTGACCGCCTTCCTCGTGCAGGCGATCACCGGCGTGATCCTCGCGATGTACTACCAACCGACCCCGACCGGGGCATACCCGTCGATCCAGAACATCACCGACCACGTGACGATGGGCTGGCTCGTCCGCGGCATGCACCGCTGGGGCGCCAGCGTCTTCATCATCCTCATGTTCCTGCACATGGGCCGGGTGTTCCTGTTCGGCGCCTACAAGTACCCGCGTGAGCTGAACTGGATCGTCGGCGTGCTCATCCTCGCGATGGGGATGATGGAGGGCTTCACGGGCTACCTGCTGCCGTGGGATCAGACCGCGTACTGGGCGACGGTCGTCGGCATCAACCTGAACGGGACGGCGCCGTTCCTCGGGCCGTGGTTGGCCCAGTTCTTACGCGGCGGCCAGGAGATCGGCGCCGCGACGCTGACCCACTTCTACTCGCTGCACATGCTGCTGATTCCGGGCGGGATCATGGCGCTGATCGGGCTCCACCTCTACCTCGTGATCCGGCTCGGCGTCACCTCGCCGCCGTGGTCGTCCGAGGCCGCCGGCACGGAACGGGGCGACGAGGAGTCGTCACAGCTGCGGCCGGGGCTGACGCGCCCCACGCCGCGCGGGATCGCTTCCGCGCAGTCGGAGCCCGGAGGGAGCGAGTAATGGCGCAGCACGCCGAGAAGCCGTCGCGCGCCGACGAGGCCCGGGCGGGATTCGTCCGCTACAAGGCCGACGTCAAGAAGCGCGGGAAGTCCTTCTACCCGTACGCGATGTTCCACGACACGGTGATGAGCCTCGTCGTCGTCTCCGTGATCGTCGCGCTCGCGTCGATCTGGAAGTGGACGTCGTACGGGCCGCACCACGACGGCACCCACCAGGGTCTGCTCGGGCCGGAATACACGGCGCCCGCCGACCCGGGGACGACGAACTTCGTCCCACGCCCGGACTGGTACTTCTACTTCCTCTTCTACCTGCTCCGGATCTTCAAGTGGCCGGAGTCGGTGTTCCTCGGCACCGTCGGCGTGCCGACGATCTGCCTGATCCTGCTGCTCGCGCTGCCGTTCATCGACCTGCGGATCGAGCGGCGGTTGCTGCACCGGCCGGTCGCGGTCGTGGCTGCCGTGCTGACGATCGTCTCGATGGGCGTGCTGACGTGGAAGGGCGCGACGGCGAAGGAGGCGCTCGCCTCCGAGGTGATCGCGAACGTGCCGACCTGGGTGAGCCAGGAGAAGCTGCCCGCCGACGCCCTGCCGGGCGCGAAGCTGTTCGCGACTGCGGGCTGCACCGCCTGCCACACCTATCTCGGCACCGGCTCCTCGAACCTCGGCGCACCCGACCTGACGGCGATCGGCTCTCGGAACCTCGGCATCACCTTCCAGATCAACCACCTCAAGTGCCCGTCCTGCGTCAATCCGGGCTCGCCGATGCCGAAGTTCGAGTCGCTCGGGGAGAGCCGCCTGCGCCAGCTCGCGATCTTCCTCGAAGCCTCCAAGGGCAAGCAGTAACGCCCCGCTCCGTTCCCGCGTCGTCACAATCCGGGGACTCGATGCATGTCTTCCTCGGCAGCACGCGCGCGGTCGACGCGGTACGGGTGGCCACGGTGCCCCGCGCCGTGGCGACGCCACCTGGCGACGCCAGGCGACGCCACGGCGCAAACCCGCATGGTTGCGAGTGGCGAGGCGACGCCACCCCTCACGAGAGCGTGACGGCTTGACGACGGAATCCGGACTGCTACCCGCCGAGGCTGTCCGGCGTATGTTCGACCGGATCGCGCCCGTCTACGACCTGATGAACCGCGTCATGACCGCCGGGCTCGACCGGCGCTGGCGGACGCTCACGGTCGCCGAAGCGGTCCGACCGGGCGACCGCGTGCTCGACGCTTGCTGCGGCACCGGCGACCTCGCGCTCGCGGCGCGGCGTGCATGCGCGGGCGACGTGGTCGGTCTCGACTTCTCCGAGCGGATGCTCGAGCGCGCCCGCGTGAAGGAGCCCGCGATCGAGTGGCTGCAGGGCGACGTGCTCGCGCTGCCGTTCGCCGATGCGAGCTTCGACGCCGCGACCGTCGGCTTCGGCATCCGCAACGTCGAGCACCTCGAGGCCGGCCTGCGCGAGCTCCGGCGCGTGCTTCGTCCGGGTGGCCGACTCGCGATCCTCGAGATCACGACGCCGCAGGGCGCGCTCGCGCCGTTCTACCGGCTCTGGTTCGACCGCGTGATCCCGCTAGTCGGGCGCGTTCTGCCCGGCGGTTCCGCCTACACGTACCTCCCGGCGAGCGTCCGCCGCTTCCCGCCGCCCGCGGCGCTCGCCGACCTGCTCGCGGCCGCGGGCTTCGCCCGGGTACGGTTCCGCCTCTTTGCAGGGGGTATCGTGGCCCTGCACGTGGGGGAGGTGGGCGAGTGAGTGCGACGACGACGCTGAACGGGATCCGGGCCGTGCCGGGGCTCGCGGACTACCTCGACGCGCTCGAGGAGCGGCTCGCCCGCACGGTCGCGAGTCACCCAGGGCTCGTCGCGGCCGTCGGGAACGAGGCGCTCGCGGCGGGTGGCAAGCGCCTGCGACCCGCGCTCGTGTTCCTCGCGACGCCGCCCGGCGCCGAGCCGTCGATTGCAGCCGGGGTCGCCGTCGAGCTCGTCCACATGGCGACCCTCGTCCACGACGACCTGATCGACCGCGCCCACTTCCGCCGCGGCAAGGCGGCCGCCTGGTCGGTCTACGGGCCGGATGCCGCCCGCGCGACCGGCGACTACCTGTTCGCGCGCGCGTTCGCGGAGCTGACCGCGGCCGGCGATGCCGACGCGGTCGAGGTGCTCGCGGACGCGACGCTCTGCCTCGCGCGCGGGGAGGCGCTGCAGCGGATGCAGACGCACGATCCCGCCACGACGGTCGACGCGTACCTCGAGCGCTGTGCGCTCAAGACCGGGAAGCTGTTCGAGGCGGCGTGCCGGCTCGGCGGCGGCAGCGGCGAGTACGGGCTCGCGCTCGGGGTCGCCTTCCAGATAGCCGACGACGTGCTCGACTGCGCGGGCTCCACGATCGAGACCGGGAAGATCGCCGGCACCGACCTCCGCGACGGGACGCCGACGCTGCCGCTGCTGCTCGCGGCGCAGGAGGACACCGTGGTTCGCAGCGCGCTCGCGGGCGGGCCGATGGACGGCGCCCTGCTGCGCGTCGCCGCGACCGGCGCTTTGGAGCGGTCGCGCGAGGTCGCCCTCGACTACGCTAGGCAGGCCAGGGCATGCCTCAACGGCGAGCCGCACCGCGACGAGCTCGAGGCCCTGACGCACGCAGTCGTCAACCGCGAAAGGTAGACCGAGGCCGTGGCAGTTCTCGACGCGCTCGATACGCTCGCTCCGATCCGCGAGAAGGTGGAGGCCGGCGAGCGGCTCGATTTCGAGGACGGGCTGACGCTGATGGAGACGGACGATCTGCTCGCGCTCGGCGACCTCGCCGATCTCGCGCGGCGGCGGCGAGGCGGCGGCGACGAGGTCTTCTTCGTCCAGAACCTCTACTTGAACCAGACGAACGTCTGCCGCGTGAAGTGCAAGTTCTGCGCGTTCGCGAAGACGCGCAAGCAGGAGGAGTCGTACACGCTGACCGCCGACGACCTCGTCGAGGACGCGATCGCTCAGCACGCGCACACGAAGTTCACCGAGATCCACTGCGTGAACGGCGAGAACCCCCACGTCGACCTCGAGTTCTACGCCGACGTCCTCCGCAAGCTGCGCGCCGCGCTGCCGGACGTCCATCTCAAGTTCTACACCGCCTCCGAGATCCACCACATGGCGAAGCTCGAGGGCTGCTCGCACGAGGAGGTGCTGCGCGTGCTCGCCGACGCGGGCCTCGGCTCGCTCCCGGGTGGCGGCGCGGAGATCTTCGCCGACCGTGTGCGCGGCCTGATCGCGCCCGGCAAGGAGCACCCGGACGAGTGGTTCGACGTCCACGACCACGCCCACCGGATGGGGATCCCGACGCACTGCACACTCCTCTACGGCCATGTGGAGACCTACGAGGAGCGCGTCGACCACCTGCTCCGCCTCCGCGCCCAGCAGGACAAGACGGGCGGCTTTCTCGCCTTCATCCCGCTCGCGTTCCACCCCGAGAACACGGTCTTCGAGCGCCGCGGCTTCAAGTTCACGACCGGCGCCGACGACCTGAAGATGATCGCCGTCTCGCGCCTCCTGCTCGACAACATCGCGAACGTGAAGGCGTACTGGATCATGATGGGCCTGCCGATGGCCCAGGTCGCGCTCCACTTCGGCGCCAACGACGTGCAGGGGACGGTCGTCCGCGAGCAGATCTTCCAGGCCGCGGGCGCCACGAGCGGAACCGAGCAGAAGATTCCCGAGCTCGTGCGCGAGATCCAGGAGGCAGGCCGGATCCCGGTGCAGCGCGACACGCTCTACAACGAGCTGCGGCGCTGGTGAGCGACGGCATGATCAGGCTCGGCCGCATCAGCTACGTCAACATGGCGCCGGTCTTCTACCGGGTCGAGGCCGAGGTCGAGGAGGTCCAGGGCGTCCCGACCGACCTGAACCGCCAGCTCGTCGCCGGCGAGATCGACACGGCCCCGATCTCCTCGATCGCGTACGCGCGGAACGCCGACAAGCTGAAGCTGCTGCCGCGCCTCTGCGTCGCCTCCGAAGGCGCAGTCGACTCGATCCAGCTCGTCACGCGCAAGCCGCTCGAGCAGGTGCGGGTCGTCGCGGTCACGCCGGAGTCCGCCACCTCCGTCGCGCTGACGAAGGTGCTGCTGCCCGAGGCCGACCAGGTGCCGCTCGAGGCGTACGAGACCGGCGACGCGGAGGCGAAGCTGCTGATCGGCGACGCGGCGCTGAAGTCGGCGTTCGAGGATCCGACCCCGCACTACGACCTCGGCCGGCTGTGGCTCGAGCGCACCGGGCTGCCGATGGTGTTCGCGGTCTGGGCGTGCCCGGAGCCGCTCGCCGACGGCCTCGCCGAGCTGGAGGACGCGCTCGTCGCCTCGGTCAGGCTCGCCCGCGCCGAGCCGGAGCAGCTCGCCTACGAGGCCGCGGAGCGTTACGGCTACCCGGCAGGCTTCCTCGCCCGGTACTTCGAGAAGCTCCGCTACCGCTTCGGCCCGCGGGAGCGCGCCGGCCTCTACACGTTCCTCGAGCTCGCGCGCGACGCGGGGCTGCTCGAGAGCGTCCCCGAGCTGCGCTTCGTGCAGACGAAGGGGGCTGCCGTCGCATGACCGCCGTGGCTGCGCAGACCGGCACGCGGGAGATCCTCGAGAAGGCGGTCTCCGGCGAGCGGATCTCCGAGGACGAGGCGGCCGCCCTGCTCCGCTCGCGCGACCTCGTCGCCGTCGGCCGGGCCGCGAACGAGATCCGCAACCGCAAGCACGACCCGGAACGGGTCACGTTCATCATCGACCGCAACCTCAACTACACGAACGTCTGCACGACCGACTGCGACTTCTGCGCCTTCTACCGGGCGCCCGGCGACGTGCGCGAGGGCTACCTGCTGCCGAAGCCGGTCATCTTCAAGAAGATCGAGGAGACGCTCGCGCTCGGCGGCACCGGCCTCCTGATGCAGGGCGGCCATCACCCCGACCTCGGCGTCGAGTACTACGAAGACCTCTTCTCGTCGATCAAGGCGCGCTACCCGATCCACCTGCACGCGCTCTCGCCGTCGGAGATCATCCACGCCGCGCGCCGTTCGAAGCTGACCGTGCCGGAGACGCTGACGCGGATGCGCGACGCGGGGCTCGATTCGATCCCCGGCGGCGGCGCCGAGATCCTCGTCGACCGGGTGCGGAAGATCATCGCGCCGAAGAAGTCGAAGACGAAGGAGTGGCTCGGCGTCATGCGCGAGGCGCACCGGCTCGGCATCTCGACGACCGCGACGATGATGTACGGCCACGTCGAGACGCTCGAGGAGCGGGTCGAGCACCTGCGCCGCGTGCGCGAGCTGCAGGACGAGACGGGCGGCTTCCGGGCCTTCTTCTCGTGGACGTTCCAGGACGACGGCAACCGGCTCGTCGACCTCGTCCCGCCCGAGAACCGGCCGACCTCGTTCGACTACCTGCTCACCCAGGCGGTCTCGCGGATCTACCTCGACAACATGCCGCACATCGGCTCGTCGTGGGTGACGCAGGGCAAGAAGATCGGCCAGGTCGCGCTCGGCTTCGGCGCCGACGACCTCGGCTCGGTGATGATCGAGGAGAACGTCGTCTCGGCCGCCGGCACGACGCACCGCACGAGCGCCGAGGAGCTCGTCCACCTGATCAGGAGCCTCGGCAAGATCCCGGTGCAGCGCGACACGCTGTACCGCGAAGTCCGCGTCTGGAGCTAGCCTCCGGGCCGCCATGGCCGAGGCCGGCAGCGCGACGAAGCAGCCGCTCGAGCGCGAGCAGGTGCGCGCGCTGCTCCGCGAGGCCGTCGGCGAGGAGCGCGACGCCGTCGAGCTGAGCGACGGCGAGTTCACGGTCTGCTACGCGACCGACGACGTCGTGCTCAAGGTGTGGCCCGAGCCGGGGACGCCGCTGCTCACGCACGAGGACGGGCTCGTCCACGCCGAGATCGAGGTGTGCCGGCGTGCGTCCGAGGCCGGCTTCCCCGCGCCGGAGCTTCTTCACGCCGACCTCTCGCGGCGGCACGTCGGACGCGACTGGGTCGCGATGACGCGGCTGCCCGGTACGCCGCTCGCGCTCGCCCACGACGGCGTCGAGGTCGACCACGAGCTCGGCGAGGCGTTCGCGCGGCTCCATCGGATACGGGGCGAGCGGTTCGGCTATCCGGGCCGTCCGGCGCTGCAGGGCACGACCTGGCGAGCCGCGCTCGGGCGGATGCTCGGCGCCGTGCTCGACGACGCCGAGCGATTCGCGGTGCCGCTCCCGTTCGCGCGCGTCGAGGCGGAGAGCGCGCTCGCGGCGGCCGGCCGGGCGCTCGACGAGGTGACCGTCCCGGCGCTCGTCCACTTCGACGCGTGGGCGGGAAACGTGCTCGTCGAGGACGGGCGCCTCTCGGGCGTGATCGACGGCGAGCGCGCGTTCTACGGCGACCCGCTCGCGGAGTGGGCGATGCTCGCCTTCGGCCGCGAGCCGGCGGATCGTCCCGAGCTCGTCGCCGGCTACGGCGGTCTCGCGCTCGACGCGGCCGCGCGGGTCCGCCTCGACCTCTACCGCCTCTACCTCTTCACGATCGTGCTCGTCGAGGAGGCGCCCCGCCGCTACGACCCGGTGCGCCGGACCGCGGCGCGCGAGCACGCTGCGGCCGGGGCGCTCGCCGCGCTCGCACGGTTGCAGCGGTAGGCCCGGCAGCCGCCGTGACGCAGGCGTGACACCCACGTGCCGGTGTCAGACACCGGGACATGGCCCGCACGGACAAAACCCCCGTTCCGGGCGATGCGCAGCCCGTTGTCCGGTGTCTCCCGTCTGACCGACGCGCCGGACACGGCGTTACCCTGGGCGCGGGTCGTGCTTCGGAGGTGCCTCATCGCCGCGGCGCTCGCCGCGCTCGTCGTCTCGACCGCGTCCGCGGCGCCCTCGACCCACGGAGGCTCGCAGGCGCTCGCGATCACGAACGAGCAGCTGATGCCGGGCGTCGGCTACCAGCGCCAGGTCGACTTCACGCCGCGCGGCCCGGTGATCCTGAACATCGTCACCGCGCCGCGGCCCGACGGCGCCCTCTACACGCTCGCGCCGGTCCTCGGCCAGGAGAAGATCCCCGGCGGCGAGACGCTGACCGCGATCGAGAACCGGCTCGCCGCGACCGCCACCGTGGTCGGCGTCGACGGCGACTACTTCAACGGCAAGACGGGTGTCCCGGCCGGCGTCCTCATGCGGGGCGGCGTCCTCGACAAGCCGCCGAACCCCGGCCGTTCCAGCCTCGGCATCGCAGGCGACGGCACGCTGTCGGTGGCGCGCATCGCGTACAAGGGCACGTGGCAGGGCTCCGGCCAGCGCCGCGCGCTCGATCTCGACCTCGCGCCCGTCCGCGGACACGCGACGCTGTACACGCCCGCCTACGGGGCGGCGACGCCGCGCGAGAGCGGAGTCGTCGAGGCCGTCTTCTCGTCGTTCCCGGCGACGCAGGCGAACCGGCCGCTGACGGCGACCGTCACCGAGGTCACGACGGCCGGCGCGACACCGATCCCCGCGGGCGGCGCCGTGCTCGTCGCGCGCGGCGCGCAGGCGGCCGACCTGACCACGGAGGCGCCGGTCGGCCGGAGCGTCGAGGTGCGGCTGACGCTCACGCCCGACTGGAGCGCGATGACGTCGGCGCTCGGCGGCGGCCCGCTGCTCGTCTCCGGCGGCAAGCCGGTGTTCGACGCAATGGAGTCCTTCGGCGCGAGCATCGTCAACAACCGCTACGCGCGCAGCGCGGTCGGCCAGCTCTCCGACGGCCGGATCCTCCTCGTCACCGTCGAGGGCGGCAACCCCGCATACAGCATCGGCATGACGAGCTACGAGCTCGCGGTCGCGATGGCCCGGCTCGGCTCGGTGACGGCGGTCGGGCTCGGCTACGGCGCGCCGGCGACGATGGCGTTCGACGGGACGCTGCTGACGAAGCCGCCGGGAGGCGTCGAGAGGCCGGTCGCGGACGCGCTCGTCCTCTCGTACGCCGGCGTCTACGCGGCGCCGCTCCCGACCCAGGTGCTCTCGCCGAACGGCGACGGGGTCGGCGACACGCAGACGTTCTCCTACAAGCTCGTGCGGCCCTCGCACGTCGTCGCGGCGGTCATCGGCCCGAACGGCGCGAGCCGGACGCTCGCCTCGGACGACGAGCAGCCGGGCGTGCAGACGCTGACCTGGGACGGCACGAACGCCGACGGCACGACCGCGCCGGAGGGCTCCTGGCGCTTCACGGTCGCGGCGACCGACGACACCGGGCGGACGACGAGCGCGGTGCGCGACTTCTCCCTCGACGACACGCTCTCCTCGCTTGCCGTCGCGCACACGGCCGGCTCGACCACGGCGTCCGCGACCTTCGTGCTCAGCCGTCCGGCCACGGTCGTCGCGACCGTCGAGCGCCGGAACGGGATCGTGGTCGCCACGGTGCTCAAGGGCAGTCTCGCCGCCGGCCCGCAGACGCTCGTCTGGGACGGGCAGACAGTGAGCGGGAAGGTCGCCCCGAGCAACGGCTACCAGGTCCACGTCGTCGCGACGAGCGCGGTCGGCGTCAGCGGCCTGACCGTTCCCTTTACCTTCCCGTGAGCCTGGACTCGTAGACTCTGCGCGGCATGCTCGTCGCCTCGATCACCTCGAGCTTCACGTCGGCCGTCGCCTCACACGGCGTCTACGCCGTCTTCGGGCTGATGGCGATCGACGCGGTCTTCCCTGCGGCGAGCGAGATCGTGATGCTCTACGCGGGCGCGGTCGCAGCCGGCGTCTTCGCCACCGCACACGGCGTCTCGATCCTCGGCTGGCACGTCGGCTTCGGCGCCGGCGCGTTCGTCGCGCTCGCCCTCGCCGGCACGCTCGGCTATCTCGTCGGCGCGATCGTCGGCTGGGGGATCGGGCTCTACGGCGGCCGGCCGCTGCTCGAGGCGCGCGGCCGCTGGTTCCACCTCACGCCGGAGCGTCTCGATCGCGCCGAAGCGTGGTTCGGGCGCTGGGGGAACGTCGGCGTCCTGCTCGGCCGGATCACGCCGATCGTGCGCTCGTTCGTCTCGATCCCGGCCGGCGTCTTCGAGATGCGGCTCGCCCCGTACACGCTCCTCACGCTCCTCGGCTCGGCGATCTGGGCCTTCGCGATCGCCGGCGCCGGCTACGGGCTCGGCACGAGCTACACGCGCTTCGACAAGGACTTCAAGTACGTCGAATACGCCGTCGTTGCAGGTGTTCTGCTCTTCGCGGCGTATCTCGTCTACCGCTGGTTGAAGGCCGCTAGAGTGAACCGCGGTGCAGATCCCGCTCGTTGACGTCCACGCCGAGTTCGAGCCTCTGATCCCACAGCTCGAGGCCCGCTTCCGCGAGGTCCTCGACAGCGGCCAGTTCATCCGCGGCCCGCACTACTGGGCGTTCCAGGAGGAGGCGGCAGCGTTCCTCGGCGTCGCGCGCTCGGTCGGCGTGGCGAACGGCACCGACGCGCTCGTGCTCGCGCTCGACGCGCTCGAGGTCGGGCCCGGCGACGAGGTGATCTGCCCCGCGTTCACGTTCTACGCGACCGCCGAGTCGATCGCCCGTCGCGGCGCGACGCCCGTCTTCGCCGAGATCGATCCGGTCACGCTCAACCTCGACCCCGAGGACGTGGCCCGCAAGGTCACCGATCGCACCCGCGCGATCATTCCGGTGCACCTCTTCGGGCGCCCGCTGCCGCTCGAGGAGATCGTCGCGCTCGGGCTGCCCGTGATCGAGGACGCGGCGCAGGCGTTCGGTGCGCCCGGCGTCGCCGAGCTCGGCACGCTCTCGACCTACAGCTTCTTTCCGACGAAGAACCTCTTCTGCCTCGGCGACGGCGGCCTCGTCGCCACGAACGACGCCGCGCTCGCCGAGCGCGTGCAGATGCTCTCGTTCCACGGCTCCCGCGACAAGACCGACTTCGACCTCGTCGGCTACAACTCGCGCCTCGACGAGCTGCAGGCCGGGATGCTGCGCATCTTCCTGCCGCAGCTCGACGGCTGGAACGCCGGGCGTCGCGAGGCCGCGGCGCGCTACGCGGAGCTCGGGCTCGGCGACCTCGTCGAGATCCCCCGCGACGAGCCGGGCCACATCTACCACCTCTTCGTTTGCCGCTCCCCGGAGCGTGACCGCATCCGCGCCGCACTGACGGAAGCCGGGATCGCCTCGGCCGTCTACTACACGACCCCGCTCCACCTGCAGCCGGCGCTCCGCCACCTCGGCTACCAGCCGGACTCGCTGCCGGTGACCGAGCAGGTCGCGACCGACAACTTCTCGGTGCCGCTCTGGCCGGGGATCCCGGCCGAGGCGCAGGAGCGCGTCGTGGACGTCGTCCGCTCCGCAGTCGGCGTCGCCGCAGGAGCCTAGACCGTTGTCCGTGCTGCGGCACCGGCTCTGGCAGCTGCTGGTGGACGCGGCGATCGTCGCGGTGTCGTGGTGGCTCGCCTTCGAGCTGCGCTTCGACAAGGGGCTGCCCGTCTACTACGCGCACCTCCTGCGCAAGACGATCCTGCTCGTGATCGCGATCAAGCTCGCCGTCTTCATCGCATCCGGCTTCTACAACCGCTGGTGGCGCTACGTGTCGGTTCGCGACATGTGGTCGGCCTTCCGCGGCGTCGTCGTCGCGTGTCTCGTCGCCGACCTGACGGTCTACTTCGTCTCGCCGGTGCACAACACGCGGCTGCCGCGCTCGATCGCGGCGACCGATCTTCTGCTGACGCTCGGACTCGTCGCGGGCGCGCGGCTTGCGGCGCGGACGGTGATCGAGCGTCCGGGCCTCTCCGTGGTCGCGCGCGGCAAGGAGGTCGTGGTGATCGGCGCAGGCGACGCCGGCCGGCTGATCGTCCAGGAGATGCAGCGCTCGCGGATGCTCCGCTACACGCCGATCGGCTTCGTCGACGACGACCCGCGCAAGCGCAACTCTCGGATCATGGGCGTCCGCGTGCTCGGCACGATCGCCGACCTGCCCCACGTTCTCCGCGAGCACAAGCCCGACGAGGTGCTGATCGCGATGCCGTCGGTCTCGGGCGAGGTGCGGGCGCGGATCGTCGAGCAGGCGCAGGCACAGCGCGTCGCCGTGAAGACGCTGCCGGGCCTGTACGAGCTGATCACCGGCGAGGCGGGACTCGCGGGCCAGCTCCGGCCGGTGCAGGTCGAGGACGTGCTCGGGCGCGAGCAGGTCGAGGTCGACTTCGAGCAGGTCGCCGGCTACCTGAAAGGTCACACGGTGCTCGTTACGGGCGCGGGCGGCTCGATCGGCTCGGAGCTCTGCCGCCAGATCGCGCGCGTCGACCCGGCGCGGCTGATCCTCGTCGACAACGCCGAGACGGCGCTCTTCGAGATCGAGCGCGAGCTCGTCGGCGAGCGCGATTTCACGCCGGCCGTCCCGAAGCTCATCGACGTCAAGGACCGCAAGGCGCTGCGGCGCGAGGTGTTCGAGAAGTACCGGCCGACCGTCGTCTTCCACGCTGCCGCGTACAAGCACGTGCCGCTGATGGAGACGCACCCGCTCGAGTCGGTGCGGAACAACGTCGTCGCGACCAGCGTCATCGCCGAGCTCGCGGCCGAGTTCGACGTCGAGCGCTTCGTCCTCATCTCCACCGACAAGGCCGTCAACCCGAAGACGGTGATGGGGCAGTCGAAGGCGCTCTGCGAATGGGTCGTCGAGGCGCTCGGCCACCGCCGCGACGTCTCGACGCGCTTCGTCGCCGTGCGCTTCGGCAACGTCCTCAACTCGTCGGGCAGCGTGATCCCGATCTTCCGCAAGCAGATCGAGCGCGGCGGCCCGGTGACGGTGACGTCGGCCGAGATGACGCGCTTCTTCATGACGATCCCGGAGGCGGTGTCGCTCGTCGTCCAGGCCGGCGCGATCGGCGGTCGCGGCCAGGTGTTCGTGCTCGACATGGGCGAGCCGGTGAAGATCATGGACCTCGCGCAGAACATGATCCGCCTCTCCGGCAAGGAGCCGGTGCTCCCCGGCGAGGACTCCTCGACGGCGCGCGACATCCGCATCCAGATCGTCGGCTCCCGCCCGGGCGAGAAGCTGCACGAGGAGCTGTGGGGCACCGACGAGTCGGTCGGCGAGACCGCCCACCCGAAGATCATGCGGCTCAGTCGCCCGCCGGTGGACGCGGCCTGGCTCGAGGAGCAGATCGACGACCTGGCGCTGCTCGCCGACGCGGGCGACACGCTCGAGGTGGTGGCGAAGCTCGGCTCGATCGTCCGCGCGCCGAAGCGCGTTGCCGCGCCCGAGCCGGGTCACGAGCTTCCGAGCGTCCGGCCGCCGCTGCACCGGTCTCCGGTGGAGCATCCGCCGGTGGACTAGAGGCTTCGGGCCTCGAGCAGGGTTTACGGCTTCGCGAGCGGCCCGCCGACGCAGCGGAGCGTGACCGCGAACGGCAGCGTCACCGTCTCCGTCTTCGTGAACCAGCGGAGGTAGCGGTAGTGGAGCTGCAGCGAGTCGGCGTAGACGAGCGGCACCTGGGTGTGCCCGGTCGGGCAGATCGACTCGAAGCGGGCGACGACGACCGCCGTGTCGCCCGGCGCGAGCGTGAGCGGGCGGAAGGCCCGCGTATGCGCGACGGGCGCGGCGGTCGTGACCGAGTCGGTGGAGAGGAGCTCGACCGGGCCGATCCACGGCGGCACCTCGGGCGTCGCCGGCATGAGCCGCTCGATCGTGACCGAGAAGTGGCCGTCGTTGTGGATGGTCAGCGACGCGAGGAAGGTCTTGCCCTTCTTGTAGGCCGGGAAGAAGACCTCCTTGCCGCCGGAGCCGGTGGCGGGCTCGATGACGGCGCCGACGCCCGGCCCGGGCGCGTAGCCGCCGCTCGTCGCGTCGAGAGGTGTGTACGTCCGCAGCCAGAGCGCGATCGCCGCGGCCGCGGCGGCGGCGACGACGACGAGCGCGGCCACGAAGACTCCCGCGAGCTTGAGCACCCGCGCCGGCCGCAGCCTCTCGTTCGCAACGCCGTCCACTGCGGTGATTCTGCCGTTCCCGTCGGAGAGGCGCACCTGCCCTTACGACGTGGAGTCGGCGGTACAGCTCCGGCTGGCCCCGGCGGAGACGGTGGACGCGATCCTCGCGGAAGCCGCGAGCCTCTCGTGACGAAGCCGACCGGCGCCGCCGCTACGTTGGCGCGATGGACGCCGAGCGCATCCTCGGACACCTGAATCCCGAGCAGCGGGAGGCCGCCGAGGCGACGCGCGGCCCGCTTTGCATCCTCGCCGGCGCGGGCACGGGCAAGACGACGACGATCACGCACCGGATCGCGTGGCAGGTCGCGAGCGGCGCCTTCCCGGCCTCCCAGGTGGTCGCGGTGACGTTCACCGACAAGGCGGCGGGCGAGCTGCGCGCGCGGCTTGCGCGGCTCGGCGTCGAGGGCGTGCGCGCCTCGACGTTCCACTCCGCCGCGCTCGCGCTGCTGCGCCACTTCCGCGGCGACCCGGGTCGGATCATGGCCTCGAAGGCGCTGCTGCTGCGGAGGATCGGGAACGGCCTGCCGGGCGCCTACCGCTTCCGGCCGGCGGGCGATCTCGCGACCGAGATCGAGTGGGCGAAGAACCGCCGCCTGACGCCGGAGACGTACTACGAGGGCCTGGGCGAGCACGAGCCGCCGCTCCCGCCCGACCTGATGCACCGTGTCTTCCGTGAGTACGAGCGGCGCAAGGAGGACGAGGGCGCGATCGACTTCGAGGACCTGCTCGGACACACGGTCCGTCTGCTCGAGGAGGACGAGCAGGCGCTCGCCGCCGTCCGCGACCGCTGGCGGGCGTTCACCGTCGACGAGTACCAGGACGTGAACGTGCTGCAGCAGACGCTGCTCGACCTCTGGCTCGGCGCGCGCGACGACGTCTGCGCGGTCGGCGACGACTACCAGTCGATCTACGGCTTCACCGGCGCGAGCGCGCGCTGGCTGCTGTCGCTGCCGCGACGGTTTCCGGCGGCGAAGGTGGTTCGGCTCGAGCGGAACTACCGCTCGACCCCGCAGGTGCTCGAGCTTGCGAACCGGCTCGTGCCGAAGCTCGGCGGCTCCGAGAAGACCCTGCGCGCGACGCGCGAGGACGGGCCGGAGCCGGAGGTGCGCGCGTGCCTCGACCCCGGGGAGCAGGGAGCCGCGATCGCCGCACGGGTGCGCGAGCTCGCCGCGGCCGGCGTCCCGCTCGAGGAGCAGGCCGTGCTCGTGCGCACGAACGCGCGCACGACCGAGTTCGAAGAGGCGTTCCACGAGGCGGGTGTGCCGTTCCAGGGCGCCTCCCTCCTCGACCGCGACGCCGCGCGGCAGCTTCTGAAGGCGCTGCGTGCGGAGGGCGGGTCGGCGGACGTTGCGGAGGTCGTGCGGCGCGTGGCGCTCGCGCAGGGGCTGCTCGACGATCCGCCGGAGAAGCTCGGCGACCGGGAGCAGACGCGGCAGGCCGACCTGGCGCGTCTCGTCCGGCTGGCGGAGCAGTTCGAGGGAGGCACGGTGGCCGAGTTCGGCGCCTCGCTCCGGGAGCGCTTCGGGGCGAGCGCCGGCAGCGGCGTGCATCTCCTGACGCTGCACCGGGCGAAGGGGCTCGAGTGGGAGGCGGTGTACCTGCCGCGGCTCGAGGAGGGCGAGCTGCCGAGCCGCCGCGCCCGCGGCGAGGAGCTGGCGGAGGAGCGCCGGCTGCTCTATGTCGGCCTCACACGCGCCCGGCGGCAGTTGCTCGCCACGTGGTCGGGGCGGCCGAGCCGGTTCCTCGACGAGCTCGGCATCCGGGCGGCGGCGCCGCCCGGGGGCGCGACGGCGAAGCCGAAGCTCGAGCAGACGCCCGCGGTCGTCGCGCTCAAGGAGTGGCGGCTCGCCCGGGCGCGCGCCGAGGACGTGCCGGCGTACGTCGTCTTCAACGACCGCACGCTCGCCGAGCTCGTCTCGCGCGCTCCGCGGACCCTCGCCGAGCTGGCGGCGGTGCCGGGTATCGGCCCCGCGAAGCTCGAGCGCTACGGCGCCGAGCTGCTCCAGCAACTCGTCCGCGTCGCCTGATCCGCCTCCCGCCGGCCGGACCTGTCCACCGTGGCGGTCTGTGGACGAATCGTCACCTCTCCGCCGGCGAGCCTCTACAGATCCGGCACGGCTTCCCGGGTATCGTCGAAGCCGTGGGCGGCGGGTAGCCAGCCCCACCCAGGGCGGGGGTGCGCCTTCGGCCAGAAGGACATGGCCGCCGCGGCCATGGCTGTCTGCTACGCGTCGAGGGCGGACAGGAGGAAGCGGAGCATCTCGTGCGGATCGCGGTGCACCGCGGCGGCGCCCGCTTCGTCTCGCTTGCGCAGGTCGAGCGCCCGCGGGTCGGTGAGCGGCTTCAGCCGACCCTGCCGGATCAGCTCCTCGTCGACGCCGCCGAGCCTGCCGCCGTACGTCGTGTAGACCGGCACGCCGAGAGCGGCCGCTTCGCGGTTCATCGTCCCGCCCGCCGAGACGACCACGTCGGCGAGCGCGATCAGGCTCTGCGCGTCCACCGCCTCGTCCGGGAGGATGACCGACGGCAGAGCAAGGCCCCGGACGAACTCCCGTTGCTCCGCCGTGCGCGGAAGCACGAAGGCATGGACGTTCTCGAGGCGGCCGAGATGATCGAGCGTCTGCGGGAAGAGCGGGTTCGAGTGCCGGTGGTAGAGCGAGACGTCGGGCGGCGGCCGCAGGACGATCAGGACCCGTGCCGGGTCGACGCCGAAGCGGTCGAGCAGCGAGCGGTCGGGCTCGAAGTCCGAGAGGTAGTACTCCTCCTTCAACCCCGGGTACTGGACGAGCTTCGGCGGACGGACGCCGTACGGGCGGAGCCGCTCGGGCGGGATCGCGTCGGGCACGACCACGCGGGTCGCGGCGCGGCAGCCGAGCTGGTGCTGCAGGGTCGCGAATTCGTAGTCGAACGTCGTCGAGCTCGGGACCTTGAGGCGGCGCGCCGTGATCGTCAGCTCATGCGACCCGTGCGCGAGCGCGACGTCGAAGCCGCGTCCCTTCGCCCAGCCGTGCAGCGCGCCGAGCCGCTGCGACATCTGGCGCGCCTTCTGGACACGCGAGCGGCCGCCGTGCTTGCCGATCACCGCGTCCGGGCGAAGGCCGTGGAGCTCGAGCAGCTGCAGCGTCTGCGCGTACTCTCGCGCCGTGATCTGCACCTCGTCGCCACGCTCGCGCAGGATCTCGACGAGCGGCCGGAAGACGAGCACGTGCGCCGACGCCGTCATGTCGATCCACACCTTCACGCCGCCACCGCCTCCAGCCGGCTGGAGCGGACGCGCGGCGGTGCCTGCTCGACGTGGTGCTCGTACCAGAGCGTGAACGCGAGCAGACCCCACAGCTGCCGGCTCCAATCCTGTTTGCCCGCGATGTGCTCGTCGAGGACTCTGCCGACGGCCGCCGGGCCGAAGAAGCCCTGCCGCTCGAGCGTCGACGCGGAGAGCGTCGCGCGGGCGAACGGCGCCAGCTCGCCGCGCAGCCACGCGGCGGCCGGAATCGAGAAGCCGCGCTTGCGGCCGTGCACGATCTCCTTCGGCACCAGCGGCTCGACGGCCTTCCGCAGCAGGACCTTCTTCGAGAGCCCGCGCACCTTGTGCCGCGCCGGCAGCGCGAACGCGAGATTCGTGACCGCCGGGTCGAGAAACGGAACGCGCGACTCGAGCGAATGGGCCATCGAGGAGCGGTCGGTCTTCACGAGCAGATCGTCGACGAGGTAGATGCCGAAGTCGACGTCCTGCAGGCGGGCCAGCCTGTCGGCGCCCTCGGTCTCGCGGTAGCGCTCGCGGTAGACGTCGACCGGATCGAAGCCGTGTCGTCGGCCCGTCAGCTCAGCGCGCGCGTCGGCCGAGAAGATCTCCTTCCAGCCGTGGTGGCGCTCGAGCGGAGGCAGGTGCGCGGCCCGCACGAAGCGCTTCGCGCGGTAGCCGAGGCTCGCTTTCCTGCCCGACGCGGGCAGCGCCTCGACGAACGGGCGCGCGAGCCGGGCGGCCGGCGCGAACCGGTCGGCGAGCAGGTCGGCCGCATACGTGTAGTAGCCGCCGAAGAGCTCGTCGCCGCCCTCGCCGGAGAGGGCCACCTTCACGTGCTCGGCGGCGAGCTGCGAGACGAGGTAGGTCGGCAGCGCGGACGAGTCGGCGAACGGCTCGTCGAACGCCTCGGCGAGCGCCTGCAGGAGCTGCTCGGGGTCGGGACGGACGAGCAGCTCGTGGTGGTTCGTGCCGTAGCGCTCGGCGACGCGTCGCGCGTCCGCCCGCTCGTCGAAGCTCCGCTCCTCGAAGCCGATCGTGAACGTGTGGACCGGCTCGGCCGTCTCCTGCGCGGCAAGCGCCGCGAGCGCCGCCGAGTCGACGCCGCCGGAGAGGAGGACGCCGACCGGGACGTCGGCAAGCAGGTGGGCGCGGACCGAGTCGCGGAGCCGTGCCCGCAGCTCCTCGGCGAGCTCGGCTTCGTCGCCCTCGCGCAGCTCGTCCGCCGGGAACGGCCCCGGACGCGCGTAGCGCTCGATCGTCACCGTGCCGCTCTCTTCCCAGACGAGCACGTGGCCGGCCGGCAGTTTGCGGACATCCCGGAAGATCGAATAGGGCGCCGGGATCGAGTTGAAGGCGAGGAACGCCTCGAGCGCGTCGAGATCGACCTCGCCGCGCGGCAGCGAGCGCACCTCCGACGCGAAGCGCAGCTCGTCCGCCGAGCGCCGGTAGTAGAGCGGCTTGATCCCGTAGCGGTCGCGCGCGAGCACGAGCCGGCGGCGCGACGCGTCCCAGACCGCGATCGCGAACATGCCGCGCAGCCGCTCGGCGAAGCCGACGCCGTGCTCCTCGTAGAGGTGGACGATCGCCTCGGTGTCGCAATGCGTCCGGAAACGGTGCCCGGCGCGCTCGAGCTCGACGCGCAGCCGCGGATAGTTGTAGATCTCGCCGTTCTGGACGACGACGCAGCTGCCGTCCTCGTTCGCGATCGGCTGGTCGCCGTGGGCGAGATCGACGATCGAGAGCCGCCGGGCAGCGAGCGCGACGGGGCCGTCGTGGTGCTCGCCGCCGCTGTCCGGGCCGCGGTGCTCGAGCATCTCGCTCATCGCGGCCACGGTTGCCGGGTCGGGGGGGCCGACGGTCGACGCGATCCCGCAGATTCCGCACATGGGCGCTGAGTCTACGGACGCGCCGCGGCGAGTCTCAGCACCGGGCCGCAGTCGGCATGGCCCGTCCGGACCGCCGCCGCCGCCTCGCTGAACGCCGCCGCCGCCGGCTTTTGCGCACGACCGCGCCAGACCAGACCCGATTGCCAGCCGGCGAGGCGCGTCTCGTCGACCAGCTCGAAGTTGAAGAACGCGCGAACGGTCGGCTGGCAGGCGGCGAGACGGATCGCCTCGCCGAGTCGCAGCGCCTGCGTCTCGGGCGCGATCGTGACCGCGTTCTCCCGTCCCGAGTAGTCGCGGGCGAGCCAGGGCGGCGTCTCGGTCTGGTAGCCGTCCTCGAGGTACCAGACGTCGAGCGAGCGCTGGCCGGTGCCGCCGAATGCGTCTTGGAGCGTCGCGGCGAGGCGCGCGTAGTCGCCCTCGCCGAGGAAGCCCGCCGCATGGGTCGTCCACGGCTCCTCGGCGGAGGTACGCGGGTACGGGTTGTGTCCGAAGGCGTCCACGAGCGCTCCGCTACGGCCGCTGGCGCGATAGGCGCTGCCGAGGGCGGTGAGGAACGCCTCCGGCGCGTGGGCCGAGGTGGTGGAGTCGAGCACGGTGATGTCGGGGCGCAGCGCGTGCAGGACGTCGTGACAGCGGGCGAGGAGCCGCTCGTAGCCGGCGGCGCTCCCACGCCAGTACGCGGGTGAGTTCGCCTCGTTCCAGACGACGACCGTGCTCGCGTCGGGAACGAGAGCGAGGGCGGAGCGTGCGTAGCCGCAGAAGCGGTTGCGGGCGCGTGCGGTGAGCGGCGATCGCGACGCCAAGCCGAAGACCGCGAGCACGACGTGCGTCCGCTTCGCGGCCGTCTCGGCGCGCGCCAGCTCGTCGCGGCGCACCGCGCCGGGGCGCGCTTCGCCGTTCCAGGGCACCCAGACGCGGACGGCTGCGGCGCCGAGCGCCTGCTGGCGGCGGACGACAGTGAGCGGCCACGACGTCCACTTGAGCGTGTCGTCGTCCACGCCCACGAGCAGCGGCGCCCGTGCGGTCGGTCGCAGATGGAGGTAGAGGACGACGCTTCCCGCGCAGACGCCTGCGACGAGGACGAGTCCGGTGAGGACGACGATCAGGCGTCGGGTCGTACGAGCCCCCGCAGCGATTGTCGAAGCACGCGCCAGCCGGTCGCCGCGACCGTGCGCAGATAGAGGCGCACCGAGCGGTCGGCGATCCATTCGAGGTCGTGTGCGAGCTTCTCGGCCATCGACGTCTCGTAGCCGCGCCGCACCTGCGCGAAGCCGGTCAGCCCCGGCCGGACGACCAGCCGCTGCCAGTAGGCGGGCAGGTCGTGGGCGAGCTCTTCGAAGAAGACGGGCCGGATCGGCCGCGGCCCGACGAGGCTCATGTCGCCGCGCAGCACGTTCCAGAACTGCGGGATCTCGTCGAGCTGCGTCGCCTTCAGCCAGCGGCCGACCGGGGCGAACTCGGCCTGCGTGCGGCGGACGAGCTCCTCGCCGAGGTAGGCGCCGAGCCGCTGCTCGGCGCCGGGCTTGAGCGTCCGGAACTTGAGCATCGTGAAGACGTGGCCGCCGCGGCCGACGCGTTCGCCACGGTAGAGGATCGGCCGGCCGCCGCTGACGAGAACGAGCGCAGCGATCGCGAGCCAGAGCGGCAGCGTCACGACGAGCAGGGCCGTCGAGAGGGCGAGATCGAGCGCCCGCAAGAGCGCGTCGCGCTGCCGGGCCGGCGTTTCGAGAGCAAGCTGCCGGTAGCCGCGGACGAGCGTATCCTCGACCCGCGTCGTCGTCTCGGGCACATGCGGATGGTAGACGCCGCCGCGGCGCTGACCGGGGACGCCGGGCGCGGGACGCTGCGATACCGTTGGCTCATGGATACGCGCCAGCTCGCCGCGTTCTGTGCGGTGGTCGAGCGGCGGAGCTTCTCCCAGGCAGCCGACCAGCTCGGCGTGACGCAGCCGGCGGTGAGCTTGCAGATCCGTTCGCTCGAGAAGCGTCTCGGGCAGCGGCTGCTCGACCGCTCCGGACGCCGGGTCGAGCCGACCGAGGCAGGCGAGCGGCTCTATCGGAGCGCGCAGAAGCTGCTCGCGGCGGAGGAGCAGCTGCTCGCCGAGCTCGGTGAGGAGACCGACGGCGAGCCGACCGGTCGGCTCGAGATCGGCGCCTCCACCGGACCGGGCGGCACGGTCGTGCCCCGGCTCCTCGGGGAGTTCCAGCGTAGGCACGCCGGCGTGCGGGTCGCGCTCACCGTCTCCGACACGCAGAGCATCGTCGACCTCGTCGGCCGCCGCGAGCTCGAGCTCGGCGTCGTCGGCGCGGCGCGTCGCCATCGCGGTGTCAGCTTCGAGCCGTTCTTCCGCGACGAGGTCGTGCTCGCCGTGCCGCCGGCGCACCGCTTCGCGGGCAGGCAGATGACGCTCGACCAGCTCAAGGAGGAGCCGCTCGTGCTGATGCAGGAGGGCGCCGGCGTTCGCCAGGTGATCGATGACGAGCTCCGCGAGAAGGGCGTGCGTCTACGCGACCTCGACGTGCGGCTCGAGCTCGGGCTGCAGGAGTCGGCACGAGCGGCCGTGCTCGCCGGCTTCGGCGTCACGTTCGTCTCCCGGCTCGCGATCGACGACGATCTCGCCTCCGGCGCGCTGGCGGTCGCGCAGGTCGACGGGCTCGAGCCCTCGCGCGAGATCTCGCTCGTCCGCTCGACGGGACGCGCCGAGACGCGCGTCGCTCAGGCGTTCGTCGCCTTCGCGCGCGAGCGGCTCGGATGAACGTTCGCTGGGGCATCGACTCGCTGCCCGGCGCGTGCGCAGACGCGGGCATCTCCTCGCCGCTCGTCGTCGCCAGCCCTCGCTGGGCGGGCTTCGAGCTCGCGCTCGAGCAGCACGCGCGCTGGGACGAGGTGCCGTCCGATCGTCTCGCGGATGCGGCCGCGCAGGCCTCCGGAGCCGACGGCGTGGTCGCGCTCGGCGGAGGCAGCGCCATCGACCTCGGCAAGGCGATCTCGGCCGAGACGGGCCTGCCGCTCGTCTCCGTGCCCACGACGTACTCCGGCGCGGAGTGGACGGCGTACTTCGGCGTCCGAGACCCGGAGCGGCGCATGCGCGGCGGCGGCCGTGGCGCGCATCCGACGGCGATCGTCTACGAGCCCGAGCTGACGCTCGAGCTGCCGCTCGAGCCGACCGTCGGCACCGCACTGAACGCGCTCGCCCACTGCGCGGAGGCGCTGTACGCCGACGGTCACAATGCCGCCGCGGACGAGGAGGCGCTCGCCGGCTCACGCCTGATCTCGGAATGGCTGCCGCGGGTCGTCTCGTCGCCGGGCGACCGCGAGGCGCGCACCGAGCTCCTGCGTGGCGCCTGCCACGGCGGCGCCGCGCTCGCCGGCTCGATGCTTGCGCTCGCGCATGCGCTGGCCCAGGCGGTCGGCGGTCGCTACGGGCTCCCGCACGGGACGCTGAACGGCATCTGCCTTCCGCCCGTGCTCCGCTTCAACGCGGCGTTCGCGCCCGACGCCGTGCGGCGCTTCGGCGAGGCGATCGGCGCCGACGATCCCTCCTCACGTGTCGAGGAGCTCTCGCAGCTCGGTTTTCCGGACCTCGGCCGTCCACCCCGCCTGCGCGACCTCGGCGTGCCCGAGCAGGACCTGTCCGAGCTCGCCGAGGCGGCGGCTACGCGCGGCGGCAACCAGGCCAACCCGCACGTTGCGAGCCCGGAGGAGATCGAGCCGCTGCTGCGCCAGGTCTGGTAGGTGCGTTCATCGGTAGAGCTGCCCTTCGTCGCGGCGGTAGCCCCAGGCAGCGAGTAGCCCGAATGCCAGCGCGTAGCCGGCGAGCGCGAGCCAATGTGTCGCCTCGAGCCCGCCCCCTGCGGCGGCGCTCCAGAGGAGATCACCCCACTGGCGGGTCGGCGTGAACGGCGAGACGCCGCGGATCCAGTGCGGCAGGTCCGTCGGGCCCGACCAGAACCCTCCGGCGTACGCGAAGACGATGTAGAGCAGATTCGCGACCGGGAGCGCCGCCTTCGGCGACGTCCAGTAGGCGATCGCGAGCCCGAACGCGACGAAGGGGACGCTGCCGACCAGCAGCGTCGCGGCGAGGCGAGCCAGCTGCTCGGCCCCCGGCGCGGTCGACGTCGTCGCGAGCACCGCCCCGATGACGAGAGCGGCCGAGGCGACTGCGAAGCAGAGGGCCGCGAGCACCCGTCCCGCGATGCGAGTCGACGCGGAGGCCGGCAGCGTGCGGAGCCACACCTGCCAGGGCGTTAGCCGCTCCATCGCGATCGAGACGCCGAACTGGAAGAAGCCGACGCCGAGGACGGCGAATCCGGCGTAGGAGGCGAGGAACACCTGAGGGTGAGCGCGCGCCTGCGGGAGCCCGAAGAGCAGGAAGAAGACGGTCGGGAACCCGAGCGTGGCGACGGAGAACCCCGGCAGGCGCAGGAGCTCGAGGATCTGCAGGCGGGCATGGACGAGAGCGAGCCTCACCGCTCTTCCCCGATCAGCTCGAGGAGGCGCTCCTCGTCGGTCAGCTCGGATGGCTGGCCGACTGCGACGATGCGTCCGCGAACGAGAACCGCGACACGGTCGGCGAGGGCTCGCGCCTCCTCGAGCGAGTGCGTCGTCAAGAGCACGCCGCCGCCCTCGTCGGCGTAACCTCGCACCGCGTTCCACACTGCACGCCGCGACTCGAGATCGAGGCCGGTCGTAGGCTCGTCGAGAACGACGAGGTCCGGCGATCCGGCGAAGGCGAGCGCGACCGCGAGCCGGCGGAGCTCGCCACCCGAGAGCCCTCCTGTCTGTCGTCGCTCCAGCTCCCTGAGCTCGAATCGCGTCAGGAGCACGTCGGTGTCCTGCGGGGCCGGGTAATGGGCGCGCGCGAAGTCGATGACCTCTCGGACGCGGACCGTCGTCGGGAAGCTCATGCCCTGAGGTGTCGCGCCGGCCAAGCCGCCGACCCGCACCGTTCCCGTGTCCGGACGCCGCAGTCCGAGCAGGATCGCCGCGAGCGTGGTCTTGCCCGCTCCGTTCGGGCCGAGCAGCGCGAGGATCTCGCCGCGTCGCACCTCGAGGTCGACGTCGTGGAGCGCTTCGACGCCGCCGAGGCGCTTGTGGACGCCGCGGAGGCTGGCGATCACGTCCGGGCTGCGACCGAGAGCGAGCATCGCGTTGTAGGTCCCATGCGATGCCGCCGCGGCTCCGAGGTGACCGGTGGAGATGAGGACGCTGCCGAAGACGCCGCCCGTGATCAGGTGGACGAGCCCGCCGCGCAGCCCGTATGTCGGTACATGGGTGGCTGCGAAACCCGCCGTCGCCACGGCGAGTGCGCCCGCGGGACCGAGCAGGGGAGCGAGGCGCCCGAAGACGACGCCGCGCCAGATCACCTCCTCCGCCGCGCCGCCCGCCGCGAGCGCGACGCCCACCGTGGGGCTGACGCGCCGCCGCAGGCGTCCACCCGAGAGCGCGAGGAGCAGCAATGCTCCCACCGCAGCGCCGAGCAACGAGCTCGTCACGCGTCTCCCCCGATCGCGATCGCGTACACGACCGCTTCGTCGACACCATCGACTCCGACGAGGCGTTCGGCGAGGCTGTCGTAGTAGCCGCCGAGCGGAAGCGCCTCCGCGCCGCTCGCGTGCGCCGCCAACAGCATGTTCTGCGCACAGTGTCCGGCCTCGAGGAGCGCGAAGCGGTAGCCGCGCAGGCCGTACTTGCAGCGCGTGCGCCAGAACACGGCGGTGATGAAGACGACCATCGCTGCGTCCCTGAGCTGGCCTTCGAGCGCGCACAGAGCCTCGAGCTCCTCGGCCACGGGTCCGGCGCGGACGATCTCGAGTGCGTGCCGCACCGGGTCGTAGCGATGCACGCCGGATTCGAGATCCTGCACCTGCTGCGTGACGGGATACAGCTCGAGCGGGTACAGCGCGCCACCGGAGGGAACGGATCGCCGACCTGCCGCGGTGACGCCGTAGCCCGCCTGAACGATCGCGGCAAGCGTCTGCAGCCGGAGCCGCCGCGGCGCGAACGAGGTCGGGCTGCGACCGCGCACGACGCTCCGCCCGGGAGCGACCGGCGGGAGGAGGAGTGCGTCTCGCTGTGGATTGCCGCGTCCCGAGGGCCGTGCTGTCGCCGCCTGAAGCGTCGGGTCGATGCTCAGTCGCACGATTCCGGCGGCCTGGGAGGCGCGGAGCGACGGATGGAGCTTCGACGCCTCGTGGAAGAGCTCGGCCGGGTCGTCGAGCTCGGGCTGCTCGGCGCCGTAGACCAGGGATATCGGCAGCAGTGCCGGAAGCGGCTCGGTCATGGGAACGGATGTGGGTCGGGATTCAGCTCGTCGTGGCGCAGCGGCCGGTCGGCAAGTCCGAGCGAGTCGGGCATCTCGAGGCGTCGTGCTCCGCCGAGATGACGCGCGGCGTGGTCGACGTCGAGGGGGCAGAGCTCCGGCGCGATCACCCGGGCGACGGTCACGCCGGCCGCGCGGACGTCCGGCGCGGTCACGTCGACGCAGTACGCGCTTGCACCCTGACGCTCCAGCCGGTCGCAGACCGTTGCGATCCGCTCGCCGACGGTCGCGCCCTCGACCGGCGGGACACGATCGCTCGCCAGTCGCTCGCTGCTCGCGTCGAGAAACGCCGCTCGCGCCGCGTTCTCGTCGTAGGCGTAGAACGCGACGTGCTCCTCGAACCGGTCGATCGCGTCGAGCCGAGGGACATCCTCTCCGTTCGGGTCGCGCAGCCGGAGCTCACGCGCCCATGAGCGGACGCGGATCGCTTCGTCGAGGGCCTTCTCGACCGCCCGCTCGACCGTCGCGGCGGCTCCGGCTCCCACGCCGAACGGAGCCTCTCCGTCGGCGCGACTGCGGGCGACCCCGAGCACGCACGGCACGTCCCAGACCGCGCTCATGTCGAGTGCCGCCAGCTCGAGCCCGGTCGGCTGGAGATAGAGGGCCGAGAACGCGGCGAGAGGGCTGTCCGGACGCCAGACGAGGCGCGGCCATTCGAGGCGTGCGCCCCACGTGATCATGAACGCATCGCGCTCGATCAGCTCGAACAGGCCGGACAGCGTCGCTTCCGCGAGCGTCGAGTGCGCAGCGAGCCCGTTGCTCGTCGTCCTCCCGATCGGCAGCTCGCCGGGCCGAAGCGGCCACGGCATGTAGACGAGCTGCGCGGGAAGCCAGGCCGGTTCGCCCGCCGGCAGCGAGATCCCGCGCAGCCAGGAGACCGCGGTCGTCGCCGTGAAGCGGCGGAACGGGAAACCGGGCTCGTCGTATTGCCGCTCGCTGAAGAGCGCGAACCGTTCCGGCGCGACCGCCTCGTCACCGAGCTCGTCGGCGGTGGCGAGGACGGTCTCGACGCCGTCGCTCCAGCCCGCCGAGTAGCGCTCGGCGACCTCGCCGACACCCGCGACGAGTGCCTCGTCGAGCGACCGTCCCGAGCCGCCGCCCGTGACGACGCCCGCGACGCCGATCAGCGCCTCGCAGTCGCCCGTCGAGCAGTCGACGTGCACGAGTCGCGAGTCGTCCGGGCTCGCAAGCGTCTGCTCGGCGCTGCGAACGAGTCCGGTGTGGGGCGACACGAGGGCGCGGCACCGCCGCACAGACTCGGCGAGCGGGGTCTCCGCGGCCGTCGCGTCAAGCGGCGAGAGCATCGCCTCTCCCCCAGGGCGCGAGCGTTGCGGTGACGCCCGGCGCGCAGGCGCGACACCGTGGCACCCGGTGGACGACATGGCGCGTGACCGCCTGCGTCGCGTACTCGATCGCCAGCACCGCCCCGAGCACCGGCGTGTCGCCCGTCGTCAGCCAGCGGACGGCGGCCGCCGTCGCGAGCCCGGTGCAGACCGCTCGCAGGGACGGGGACGAGAGGTAGCCCGCACACAACGGACGCTCGCAGGACGCATACGGATCGACGCTCCGGCGCGCAGCCAGGCATGTGCGGCACGCTGTCTCGCCGGGAACGATCAGCGGGCCGACGGCGGCGATCGTGCCGTCGAACGGCGTCAGCGGCAGCCACGGGACCCGACGCGCGATCGCGATCGCATTCCACTCGTCCAGGCGCTCGTCGACATCGTCGTCGGGAGCGGCGATCACGAGCTCCGCGTCCCAGGTCTCTCCAACCTGGCCGACCCCGGAAGCCCGAAGCAGCCGCGCGATCTCGGCTGCCGTCTCCCCGTCGCCGAGCACCGATGCCCGCACGAGCGCCGGGTCGCGCACCTCGTACGCGGTTGCGGCCAGGAGGGCGCCGGCGGCGCCCGAGGGCACCTCGGCGTGAAGCAGAAGGTCGTGCGCGTCGAGCGCCTCGAGTACCTGCTCGATCGCGGGTTGCGTGCGGGGACCGAGCGTCGCGACGAGCTCGTCCAGCCCCCGCGTGCCATCCAGGAGCGGCAGCAGCGCGGGCAGCAGCCGGCGCGCGGCGTGTCCCTCGAAGCAGAGCGCGCTCGCGCCGAAGCGCGCGGTCAGACCCGCCTCGGTGGTCGCGAGGCGGTACCACGGCTTGAGGCGAGGGCGCGAGCCGACGGTCCCCGCACGCATCGGGCTACGCCCTCTTCAGGAGGCCGGAACAGGAGCTGCTGCTGCTGCAGCACCCGAGCGCCGGCAGCGCGAAGCCGGGCGCCCTGCGTCCGAGCTCCCTGATGCGGAGGTCGATCAAGTCCTCCCCGAGCTTCTCGAGCATCGTCTCTCTTTCGAGCATCGTCATCTCCTTTCGTCGGCCGGAGCGGGCACCGCCGCGTCAGGCGGGCGATGTCGCCCCGGAACGTCGTGAGTCGTCTGGACGTAGGCGGGTGGCCGCCCGGCGCTACTCCACCTGCTTCCGGCCGCCGGAGCAGCTGGAGGAGCAGCTGCAACAGCCGACCGCCGGAAGCGCGAGGCCGGGCGCCCTGCGTCCGAGCTCGCGGACGCGGAGGTCGAGCAGGTCACCGGCGAGCTTCTCGAGCATCGTCTCTCCTTTCATCGCATCGACCTCCGCACCGTAGCGTTGTCAAGACAGACAATCAAGATGGCTCTTTTGGACATGTCCGGCAAGAGCGAACATAAGGAAATCTGATGCGACGCATTAGCGCAGCCCCGGTATATTCCGCGGCGCTGTGGCTTCCGACGACGTCTTCGACGTGCTGGTCATCGGCTCCGGGGCCTCGGGCCTCGCCGCCGCGGTGTCCGCTGAGCGCGGGGGCGCCCGCGTCGCGCTCGCGACGAAGGGCTCGATTCAGTCGTGCAACTCCGCGAAGGCGCAGGGCGGGATCCAGGCCGCGCTCGGGCCGGACGACTCGCCGGAGCAGCACGCTGCCGACATCTGGCGCAGCTCGCACGAGACGGCGGACATGCGGCTCGTCGACGTTCTCACCTCCGAGGCGCCGCCGGCGATCGGCTGGCTCGAGGAGCTCGGCGTCGAGTTCACGCGCGAGAACGGCTCCTACCGGCTCGCGCGCTGCGGCGGCGCCACGGCGGAGCGGCTGCTGCAGGTCGGCGACCGCACCGGCCACGCGATCACGAAGGCGCTGCGCGAGGCGGTCGAGGCAGGCTCGGTCACGATCTTCCCGAACGCGCCGCTGCACGAGCTCGCGCCCACCTCCGGCGATGGGGCCTGGCGCGCGCGCGTCGGCGAGCACTCCCTCGAGGCGGGCACGGTCGTGCTCGCCGCCGGCGGACGCTGCTTCGCGGAGGCGGCCGAGCGCGGCGAGCTCTCGACGAACCACCCGAACGCGACCGGCGAGGTGACGAAGCTCGCGCTCGAGCTCGGCGCCGAGGCGCGCGACCTCGACGCGCTCCAGTACCACCCGAACGGCGGCGCCTGGCCGGAGACGATGCAGGGCTACTCGATCCCCGAGACGACGCGCGCCTACGGCGCCGTCCTCGTCAACGCCGACGGTGAGGAGTTCTGCGACTCGCTCGCGCCGCGCGACGTCGTCAGCCAGGCGATCTTCGACGAGGTCGCCAAGGGGAAGGGCACGACGACGCCCGACGGGCGGCCCGCGGTCTGGCTCGACACGACGCGGATCTCCGAGCACGACGCCGAGCTGTCGCTGCCGTACATGCTCCGCCGCTACCGGGCCGGGGGCATCGACCCGCTGCGCGAGCAGATCCTCACCTACCCCGTTCTCCACTACCAGAACGGCGGGCTCGTGATCGACACGGACGCCGAGACGACGCTGGAAGGCCTCTACGCGTGCGGCGAGATCGCGGGCGGCACGCACGGCCGCAACCGGATGATGGGCAACTCGCTGCTCGAGTGCGTCGTCTACGGACGCCGCGCGGGCGCCGCGGCCGCGGAGAAGGCCCGCGCATGACCGAGCAGATTCGTTTCGACGGCCGGACGGTGCTCGTCACGGGCGCGGGGCGCGGGATCGGAGCGGCGTACGCGCGAGCGTTCGCCGGGCGCGGCGCCTCGGTCGTCGTCCACGACGCCGGGCTCGCGAAGGACGGCTCGAGCGACGACGCCGCCGTGGCGGACACGGTGGTCGCCGAGATCGCCGCGGCGGGCGGGACCGCGGTCGCCGCGCGCGAGGACCTCCGCAGCGAGGAGGCGTGCTTCGCGCTCGTCGCGCGGACCGTGGAGGCGTTCGGGCGGATCGACGCGATCGTCCACAACGCCGGCCTGCACGTGCTCGAGCCGCTCGCAACCGACAACCCTGCCTGGGACGCGGTCGTGCGGACGGCGCTCGACGCGCCCTTCCACGTCACCCGCGCCGCCTGGCCGCACCTGACGGCGCAGGGCTACGGACGGCTCGTCTTCACGACCTCCGCGCACGCGATGTGGCTGAAGCCGAGCCTCGCCGGCGAGGCCGCGTACGCGGCCGGCAGGGCCGGCGTCTTCGGGCTGATGCTCGCGGTCGCCGCCGAGGGGGCGGAGCACGGCATCCTCGCGAACGCGATCGCGCCGGTTGCGAACACCCGCATCTCACGCCGCGTGATGCGGCCGGGCGACCTGCCCGCCGAGCGGGTGGCGCCGGGCGCGCTCTATCTCGCGTCGGAGGCGTGCGCCCACAACGGCGTCGTGCTCGGCGCCGAGGACGGACTGTTCTGGCCGCTCGCCTGGCGCTCGGGAGCGCGATTCGAGAGCACGACGCCCGAGGGAATCGCAGAGCGGGCGGTCGGGCTCGAAGGAGCGGCGCGGAGCCGATGAGCACCGGCATCGCCACCGACCTCCGGCACGCCGTCGCCGACGCCGCCGCGCACCTCTACGTCTGGGCGCTCAAGGACATCCCGCAGGACCTCCGCGACGCGCTCGCCGACGCCGCCGGCCGCGAGACCTCCGTGCCCGGGCGGCGCGTCCTCTCGACCATCCTCCGCAACGTCGAGGTGGCCGACTCGGAGCGGAACCTCGTCTGCCAGGACACCGGCATCGCCGTCTACACGTGCCGCGTCGGCGAGCACTTCCCGCTCCACCCGGCCCGGATCTACGAGGCGCTCCGCGACGGCACCGCCCGCGCGACCGTCGAGCACCCGCTCCGCTCGAACGCGGTGCACACGCTCACGCGCGAGAACACCGGCCCGAACGTCGGCCACCGGCTGCCGATCGTCCACTGGGAGTTCATCCCGGACTGGGATGGCCTCGACGTGAAGTGCGTGCCGAAGGGCTCGGGCTCCGAGAACATGAGCTTCCTGAAGATGTGCGTTCCCGCCGACGGCGTCCGCGGGATCAAGAAGTTCGTCCTGGAGAGCATCGTCGGCGCCGGCGGGAAGCCGTGCCCGCCCGGCATCGTCGGCGTCGGCATCGGCGGCTCGGCCGATTACGCGATGTATCTGGCGAAGGAGGCGATCGCGCGGCCGATCGGCACGCGCAACGCCGACCCGCACGTCGCCCGGCTCGAGACCGAGTTGTTCGAGCTGCTGAACGAGACGGGGATCGGCCCCATGGGTCTCGGCGGCGACGTGACGGTGCTCAACTGCCACATCGAGCACGCGGATACGCACATGACGCTGAACCCCGTGGCGGTCAACTACCAGTGCTGGGCGGCCCGGCGCGCGAGCGCGCACATCGCCGCCGACGGCTCCGTCGAGTACGACAGGGAGGCCTGAGACCCATGGCCACACACGAAGATCACGTTCCCGATCGCCGACCCGGCCGCGATCCTCGAGCTGCGCGCCGGCGACGAGGTGGTCGTCCAGGGCCACATCGTCGGCATCCGCGACCGCACCCAGATCCGGATCTTCGACGAGGGTGTCGAGCCGCCGCTCGACCTCCGCGGCGCGTTCCTGCTCCACACCGCGCCCGGCGTCCGCAAGCTGGAGAGCGGCCGCTACGAGAAGGTCTGCATCGGCACCACCACCTCGGCGCGGATGGTCCGCTTCACCGAGCCGCTCGGCGCCCGGTACGGCGTGCGCGCGATCTGCGGCAAGGGCGGCCTGCCCGACGAGGCGATCGAGCCGATGCGCGCCCACGGGATGGTGTACCTCGCGATCGTCGGCGGCGCCGCCGCGCTCGAGACGACGCAGATCGAGGAGATCGAGGAGGTGGCCTGGGAGGAGCTGATGCCCGAGTGCCTCTGGAAGTTCCGCGTCAAGGACTTCGGCCCGCTCACGGTCGGCATCGACGCGCACGGCAACTCTCTCTACCACGACGTCCAGGCGGCGGCGACCAAGAAGCTGGAGGAACTCTATGCCCGTCTCTAACACCGACTTCGACCTCGGCCTCGTCCGCGACGGAGGCCTCACCCACGTCCTCGACAAGGGCCTCGGCCCGCGCGGCTGGGAGGACCTCCTCGAGACCGCCGGCGACCACATCGACATCGTCAAGCTCGGGTGGGGCACGTCGTACGTGACCGCAAACCTCGAGCGGAAGCTCGAGGTGCTGAAGGACAAGCCGGTCGTGATCGGCGGCACCTTCTTCGAGGTCGTCTACGCCAAGGACCGGCTCGACGACTACAAGCGCTGGCTCCAGGCTCTCGGCCTGACCCACGTCGAGATCTCCGACGGCACGATCGAGATTCCGCGCGAGCGCAAGCTCGAGCTGATCGCCGAGTTCGCGAAGGACTTCATCGTCCTCTCCGAGGTCGGCTCGAAGGACTCCGACGTCGTCTTCGCCCCGTACCAGTGGGTGCAGTGGCTGAAAGAGGAGAAGCAGGCGGGCGCCTGGAAGGTGATCACCGAGGCGCGCGAGGGCGGCTCGGCCGGGATCTTCCGCAAGGACGGCGACATGCGCACCGGCCTGATCGACGAGATCGCCCATGAGATCGACTTCCACGACATCGTCTGGGAGGCGCCGACGAAGTCGTCGCAGGCGTGGTTCATCAAGCACTTCGGGCCCGAGGTCAACCTCGGCAACATCCCGCCCGAGGAGGTCATCCCGCTCGAGACGCTCCGGCTCGGTCTCCGCGGCGACACGCTGAAGGAGGTGCTGCTCCGTGAGCCCGCAACGCCGTAGGCCCGACGGAGGCGCGGCGGGAGCGCAGGCGACGGCTTGGCCGGCGCCGGAGCGCGATCTCAGCGCGCTCCCGCTTCCCGACGTCGAGGCGATGACCGCGGAGGAGTCGCTCCTCTGGGCCTACGAGCAGTTCGGCGACAAGCTCTGCCTCACCTGCTCGTGGCAGAAGCAGTCGTCGGTGCTCGTGCACATGGTCTCGGAGCTCGGCCTGCCGGTTCCGGTCGTCGAGCTCGACACGGGGCTCTTCTTCGCCGAGACGTACGCGACCCGGGAGCGGCTCGTCGAGCGCTACGGCCTCGACCTGATCCGGCCGCCGGTCATCTCGATCGCCGAGCAGCACCGCCGCGAAGGCCCGAACCTCTGGGAGCGCGACGCCGACCGCTGCTGTCATGTCCGCAAGGTCGAGCCGCTCGAGCGGGTGCTGCACGACTACGACTCGTGGATCTCCGGCATCCGACGCGAGCAGAGCCTGACCCGCAAGGATTCGCCCCGCGTCGAGTGGAGCGACCGCTACGAGGTCTGGAAGATCCATCCGCTCGTCGACTGGGACTCGAAGCGCGTCGACGCCTACATCCGTGTCAACGAGATCCCGTACAACCCGCTGCACGACGCGGGCTATCCGTCGATCGGCTGCATTCCCTGCACCCGCCCCGTGAGTCGCGAGCAGGACGAGCGGGCCGGGCGTTGGGCAGACTCCGACAAGATCGAGTGCGGTATCCACGGCCGTTCCGCGGCGCGGAACGGCTAGAGAGCAGGTAGGAGAGCAGAAAGGCACGATGGGATTGCGCCGCGGTTTCACACTCTGGTTCACCGGCCTCTCGGGCGCGGGCAAGACGACGATCGCCGAGCTCGTCGCGCCCGAGCTGGAGCGGCGCGGCCTCGCTGTCGAGTGGCTCGACGGCGACGTCGTGCGCACGCACCTGACGAAGGGCCTCGGCTTCTCGAAGGAGGACCGCGACACGAACATCGAGCGGATCGGCTGGGTCGCCTCGCGGCTGACCCGGCACGGGGCGGCGGTGGTCGTGTCGGCGATCTCGCCGTACGAGGAGACGCGGCGGAAGGCGCGGGCGCTCGTCGAGGCGGAGGGCGCGTTCGTCGAGGTGCACGTCGCGACGCCGGTCGCCGAATGCGAGCGCCGCGACGTGAAGGGCCTCTACGCGAAGGCGCGCGCGGGCGAGATCCCGGAGTTCACCGGCGTCTCCGACCCGTACGAGGAGCCGTCGGCGCCCGAGCTGCGGATCGACACGACCGAGCACGATCCCGAGGACTCGGCGCGGCTCGTCGTGGCGAAGCTCGAGGCGCTCGGCCTGCTCGCGGAGGTTCCGGCATGAGCGACCGCGTGAGCCTGACCCATCTGCAGCGGCTCGAGGCCGAGGCGATCGACATCATGCGCGAGGTCGTCGCCGAGGCCGAGAACCCGGTGATGCTCTACTCGATCGGCAAGGACAGCTCGGTGATGCTGCACCTGGCGCGGAAGGCGTTCCATCCGGCGCCGCCGCCGTTCCCGTTCCTGCACGTCGACACGACCTGGAAGTTCCAGGAGATGTACGCGTTCCGGGCGCGGATGGCCGAAGAACACGGCCTGAACCTGCTCGTGCACGTGAACGAGGACGGGCTCGCGCGCGGGATCGACCCGTTCACGAGCGGCTCGGTCGTCCACACCGACGTGATGAAGACCGAGGGCCTGAAGCAGGCGCTCGACAAGTACGGCTTCGACGCGGCCTTCGGCGGCGCTCGGCGCGACGAGGAGAAGTCGCGCGCGAAGGAGCGGATCTTCTCGTTCCGCTCGGCGCAGCACCGCTGGGACCCGAAGAACCAACGGCCGGAGCTGTGGCGGCTCTACAACGCGCGCCACCGCCGCGGCGAGTCGATGCGCGTCTTCCCGCTCTCGAACTGGACCGAGCTCGACGTCTGGCTCTACATCTACCTCGAGCAGATCCCGATCGTGCCGCTCTACTTCGCCGCCGAGCGGCCGGTCGTCGACCGCGACGGGACGTGGATCATGGTCGACGACGACCGGATGCCGCTCGAGCCGGACGAGGTGCCCGCCCTCAAGAAGGTGCGCTTCCGGACGCTCGGCTGCTACCCGCTCTCGGGCGCGATCGAGTCCGACGCCGACACGCTGCCGAAGATCATCCAGGAGATGCTGCTCGCGAAGACGTCCGAGCGGCAGGGCCGGCTGATCGACTTCGACTCGGCCGCCTCGATGGAGAAGAAGAAGGTCGAGGGCTACTTCTGATGGCCCAGCAGGACCTGATCAGCGAGGACATCCTCGCCTACCTCGAGCAGCACCACCACAAGTCGCTGCTGCGCTTCATCACCTGCGGCTCGGTCGACGACGGCAAGTCGACGCTGATCGGGCGGCTGCTCTGGGAGTCGCAGCTCCTGTTCGAGGACCAGCTCGCCGCGCTCGAGGCAGACTCGAAGCGCGTCGGCACCCAGGGCGAGGAGCTCGACTTCGCGCTCCTGCTCGACGGGCTCGCCGCCGAGCGCGAGCAGGGGATCACGATCGACGTCGCCTACCGCTACTTCTCGACCGACACGCGCAAGTACATCGTCGCCGACACGCCCGGCCACGAGCAGTACACGCGCAACATGGTCACGGGCGCGTCGACCGCCGACTGCGCGGTGATCCTGCTCGACGCGCGCAAGGGCGTCCTGACGCAGACGCGCCGGCACAGCTACCTCGTCTCGCTGCTCGGGATCCGCCACGTCGCCGTGGCGCTGAACAAGATGGACCTCGTCGACTTCTCCGAGGAGCGGTTCCGCGAGATCGAGGCCTCCTACCGCGCGTTCGCGGCGCAGCTCGGGCTCGAGGAGGTGACGGTGATCCCGATGTCGGCGCTCCGCGGCGACAACGTCACCGAGGCGACCGACGCGATGCCGTGGTACGACGGGCCGACGCTGATGGGCTACCTCGAGGCGGTCGAGGTCGACCAGGAGCGGATGCAGGACGCGCCCTTCCGGCTGCCCGTGCAGTGGGTGAACCGGCCCAGCTCCGACTTCCGCGGCTTCGCGGGCACGATCGCCGCCGGCTCGGTGGCGCCGGGCGACCGCGTCGTCGTGCTCCCGCGCGGCCAGGAGACCTCGGTCGCACGCGTCGTCGCCTTCGACGGCGACCTCGAGCGCGCGGTCGCCGGGCAGGCGGTGACGCTGACGCTCGCCGACGAGGTGGACGTCAGCCGCGGCGACGTGATCGCGCCCGCCGCGGACCCGGCCGCGGTCGGCGACCAGTTCGAGGCGACCGTCGTCTGGATGGCCGACGAGCCGCTGCTGCGCGGCCGCACCTACCTGATGCGCGTCGGCGCGAAGACCGTCCCCGCCACGGTCGCGCCGATCAAGCACAAGCTCAACGTCGACACGCTCGACCGGATCGCCGCCGACGAGCTGCAGCTGAACGAGATCGGCGTCGTCGAGCTCGAGCTGGGCGAGCCGATCGCGTTCGACCCGTACGCCGCCAACCGCGACACCGGCGGCTTCATCCTGATCGACCGGATCACGAACGCGACCGTCGGCGCCGGGCTCTTGCAGTTCGCGCTGCGCCGCTCGCAGAACGTGACCTGGCAGGCGGTCGAGGTCGACCGCGACATCCGGGCGGCGGCGCTCGGCCAGCGGCCGTTCGTCGTCTGGCTGACCGGCCTGCCCGGCGCGGGCAAGTCGTCGGTCGCGAACCTCGTCGAGCGGCGGCTGCGGGCGCTCGGCAGGCACACGTTCCTGCTCGACGGCGACAACCTCCGCCAGGGGCTCTCGAAGGATCTCGGCTTCACCGACGCCGACCGCGCCGAGAACATCCGCCGCGCCGGCGAGGTGGCGAAGCTGATGGCCGACGCGGGGCTGATCGTGCTCGCGGCGTTCGTCTCGCCGTTCCGGGCCGACCGCGAGACCGCGCGCTCGCTCTTCGCCGAGGGCGAGTTCCTCGAGGTGTTCGTCGACATGCCGGCCGGGCTCGCCGCCGAGCGCGACACGAAGGGCCTGTACGCGAAGGCCGAGGCGGGCGAGCTCGAGAACCTGACCGGCCTCGGCTCGCTGTACGAGCCGCCGGAGGAGCCGGAGGTCCGCCTCGACATGGCGCGCTCTGGACCCCGAGGCCGCGGCCGAGCTCCTCGTGGAGGCGCTGCGTGCGCGCGACCTCCTCTCCTAGCGCTTTCCGGAGGAAAGCGCCATGACCTGGCAGTTCGTCATCGCCGGGCTCGTCGTCGGCGTCCTCGTCGGGATGACCGGGATGGGCGGCGGCTCGCTGATGACGCCCGCCCTCGTCTTCGTCTTCGGCTTCAACCCGGCGACCGCGATCGGCACCGACGTGCTGCACGGTGCGATCTTCAAGTCGGTCGGCGGCTTCCGCCACCATCGGCTCGGGACGACGCAGGCGCAGCTCTCCGGCTGGATGCTCGTCGGCAGCGCGCCCGCGTCGCTGCTCGGCGTCGTCACCTCGACCTGGCTCAGTCACCGCTACGGCGACGGCCTCACCGCGATCGAGGGGATCGTGCTCGGCTCGGCGCTCCTGCTCGGCGCCTCGGGGATGCTGCTGAAGAGCGTCATGCGCGTGCGCGACGTCGGCGACCAGCCGTTCGCGATGCGCACGCGCGACCGGGTCGCGGCGATCGCGATCGGCGTGCTCGGCGGCTACATCGTCGGGCTCACCTCGGTCGGCAGCGGCGTCTTCTTCGGGCTGACGCTGCTCGTCGTCTTCCCGCTGCGCGCGCACAAGGTCGTCGGCACCGACATCCTCCACGCCGCCGGCCTCCTCTGGGTGGCGGGGATCGGCCACCTCGTCGCCGGCAACGTCGACACGCATGCGCTGGCCTGGCTGCTCGTCGGCTCGATCCCCGGCGTCCTGCTCGGCAGCCAGCTGACCGTGAAGGTCGGCGACCGCGTGCTGCGGCTCGTGCTCTCGATCGTGCTCTTCGCATCGGGCGCGAAGCTCGTGCTCCCGCACGGCGGCGGCTGGCTCGTCGCGTCGGGCGGATTCGCGCTCGCGTCGCTCGTTGCCGGGGTCGCGGTGCGCCTCCGCGGGCCCGCGCGCGTGCTCACCTCGGCGGACCCGGGCTGACCCGCACGTAGAATCGCGGGGCTTTGCAGCGGGTTCTCTCGACGACTGCGCTCCTCGGGCTGCTCATCGCTACGGCTGCGGCCTTCGCGATCACCGAACACCTCAAGCTCGTGAAGAGCCCGGTGTACGGCACCATCGTCACGAAGACGATCTCGCCGAGCTGCGGGTGCACGCACGCGAAGGCGACGGTCAGCGTCCGGCTGCGCAAGGGAGACGCGGTGACGCTGACGATCCGCGACCGCTCGGGGAACGTCGTCGACACGCTCGCGGACGGCGTCTACGTGCCCCGCGGCCGCCACACCTGGGTGTGGAACGGCAAGAACAGGTTCGGCGAGCGCGTCCCCGACGGGATCTACAAGCCCGAGATCCACCTCGCGTACGAGCACCGGACGATCCTGCTCCCGAACCCGATCTCGCTCGACACGCGGCCGCCACGAGTCGTGGGCGTCAAGGTCAGCCGCGCCTTCCTCTCGCCGGACGGCGACAAGCGCGGCGACGTCGTCGTCATCCACTACGCGTTCGACTCGCCCGCGCACGCCGAGGTCTACCTCGGCTCCGACCGGGTGCTCTACAGCCGCAGCCACAAGGCGAAGGGGAGCGTCGTCTTCCGTGGCCGCGACGCGTCGGGCGCTCCGCTGCCGGCGGGCACGTACGTTCTCTGGGTCGGCGGCGTCGACGTCGCCGGCAACGCCACGCCCGCGTTCGACCGGCAGCCGGTGATCCTGCAGGTGCGGTACATCCAGCTGCCGGCAGGACCGATCGTCGTGCACAAGGCGAGTTCCCTCTTCACGGTCACGGTCGGCACCGACGCGAAGCAGTACTGGTGGAAGCTCGGCGCCCGGCACGGCGTCGCCTCCGGTCCCGTGCTGAAGCTGCGCGCACCGAAGCGTCCGGGCACGTACAGGCTCGCGGTCGGCGAGCGTTCCTACACCGCTCGTGTCCAGGTCGTCGTGGGCGCCGCGAAGTGAGCGACCTCGCGCGGATCGGCGGGCCGGTCGCCTGCATCGGGCTCGCCGTGCTCCTCACGGCCCGCGGTCGCGGCAACCGGATCGCCGGGCTCGGCTTCGCCGCGTTCGGCGCGCTGCTGATCGTGGTCGCGGTCGCGCCGCCGAAGGCCGGCGAGCTCGCGGCGGTGAGCGGCGCCGCGCTCGTCGCCGCGCCGCTCCTCGCCCTCGTCTTCCGGCGCGAGCCGTGGCTCGTCGCGTTCGGGACGCTCGCGCTTGCGCCCCTGCGGCTCGGGCTCTTCGGCCACCAGCTGCTCGTCCCGCTCTACGCGATCGCGCTCGGCGCGGCCGTGCTGCTCGGCTGGCAGCTCGCGCGCGGCGACGAGCGCTCGCGCGAGCTGGGGATCATGTCGCGGCCACTCGGGCTCTTCGTGGCGTGGACGGGCACCTCGCTCGCATGGACGAGCGACGTCCATGCCGGCGCGACCGAGATCCTCGCCTTCTACGTCCCGTTCACCGTTCTCGCGCTCACGATCGCGCGGCTGCCGTGGAGCGCCCTGCGGCTGCGTCTCCTCTACGGCGAGCTGGCGGCGATGGCGCTCGTCTTCGCCGCGGTCGGCTTCTACCAGTACGAGACGCGCGACATCTTCCAGAACCCGAAGGTGATCACCGGCAACGCCTACGCGGCGTTCTTCCGCGTCAACTCCGTGTTCTGGGATCCGTCGGTGTACGGGCGCTTCCTCGTCGTCGCGCTGATCCCGACCGTCGTCCTGATCGTGCGCGGACGCTCGCAGCGCGCCGCGATCGCCGGCTTCGTGTTCGCGGCAGTCGTCTGGCTCGGTCTGCTGATCTCGTTCTCGCAGTCGAGCTTCGCGGCGCTGCTCGTCGGCGTCGTCGGCTGCGCGGCGGTCGCGTGGCGCTGGAAGTCGCTGATCGCGGTGCTCGCGGCGGCGGTCGTGCTGGCGGGGATCGGCGCTTCCGAGCCGAAGGTCCGGCACGCGCTCGTCCATCACACGAGCGCCGGACTGAACAGCGCGTCGAGCGGCCGCGAGAGCCTCGTCGCGAACGGGATCCGGATCGCGATCGCCCATCCGGCGGTGGGTGTCGGCGTCGGCGGCTTCAAGCACGCCTACGCGAAGCGGCTGCACCTGAGGCAGTCGGCGCCGAAGATCGCCGCTTCGCACGACACGCCGGTGACGGTCGCGGCCGAGAGCGGGGTACCCGGCCTCGCTCTGTTCCTCTGGTTCGTCGTCGCACTGCTCGTCGCCGCGTTCCGGCGGGTCGACCGGAGCTTCGCCGGCCGCGTCTCGCTCTCGGCCGGTCTGGCGGCGGCGGCGATCTTCACGCACTCGCTCTTCTACGCCGACTTCTTCGAAGACCCGACCACGTGGGGCCTGGTCGCGCTCGTCGCGCTCGCCGCGCCGCGGCCGCACCGGGCGCAGGAGCAGGCGCCGCCGGCGGAGAACAGGGAGCCGGTGACGGCGTGATCGGTCAATGGCAGAAGGCGCTCGTGCTCGCGCCGCACACCGACGACGGCGAGTTCGGCTGCGGCGGCACGATGGCCCGGCTCGTCGAGGGCGGCTGCGAGGTGCGCTACGTCGCGTTCTCGATCGCGACGCGCTCGCTCCCCGAGGGCTTCCCGCCCGACACGCTCGCCCGCGAGGTGCGCGAGGCGACCGCGGAGCTCGGGATCCCGGAGGCGCAGCTCGCCGTGCACGACTTCGACGTGCGCACGTTCCCGGACCGCCGGCAGGACATCCTCGAGCTGCTCGTCGCGCTCTGGGAGGAGTGGCGGCCCGACGTCGTCTTCCAGCCGAGCCTGCACGACATCCACCAGGACCACCAGACGATCGCGCAGGAGGGTCTGCGCGCCTTCAAGCGGACGACGATCCTCGGCTACGAGATCCCGTGGAACAACTTCGACTTCTCGTACCAGTGGTACGTCTCGCTCGACGAGCGCCACGTCGAGCGGAAGGTGGCCGCGCTCGAGCGCTACGCGTCGCAGCAGCACCGGCGCTACGCGAACGCGGAGTACGTCCGCAACCTCGCGCGCACGCACGGGATCAACGTGAACCGCGAGTACGCCGAGGTGTTCCAGGTGTACCGCGTCATTTCATAGCGGCTGCCCGCTTCGCCCGCTCCGCTTGTCCAGCGCGCGCTTCGCAGGCCGTAGGCGGCGACCGCGTCGATCGCATACCGTCCGGGTGTGGCCGACACCGCGGTTAGCCGTCCCGTCCTTGCCGTCGACGTCGGCGGGCAGCACGTCAAGTGTCTGGCCAGCGGCGAGCGTGAGCGGCGGCGGTTCAAGTCCGGGCCGAAGCTGACCCCGCAGCAGATGGCGGACGGCGTGCTCGGGCTCGCCGAGGGCTGGGAGTGGGACGTCGTCTCGATCGGCATCCCGTCGCCCGTGCACGGCGGGCGCGTCGCCGTCGACCCGGTCAACCTCGGCAAGGGCTGGGCGGGCTTCGACTACGAGGCGGCGTTCGGGAAGCCGACGAAGGTGATCAACGACGCGGCGATGCAGGCGCTCGGCAGCTACCACGGCGGAAAGATCCTCTTCCTCGGGCTCGGCACCGGGCTCGGCTCCGCGTTCGTCGTCGACGGCGTCGTCGAGCCGATGGAGCTCGGCCACCTGCCGTACAAGAAGCTGACCTACGAGGACTACGTCGGCGAGCGCGGCCTGAAGAAGCTCGGCCGCAAGAAGTGGGAGAAGGTCGTGCACGAGACGGTCGCCGCGTTGCGCGCGGCGCTCGAGCCGGACGAGATCGTCCTCGGCGGCGGCAACGCCGCACTGCTGCGCGAGCTGCCCGCCTCGACGCGGCTCGGCGCGAACGAGAACGCCTTCCGCGGCGGCTTCGCCCTCTGGGCGGACACCGCCTGACCTTCGAGGTCAGCGCCGGTGCTGAACGAGATCGGCGCGTGACGAGAGCTCGACCGCCCGTGCGGCGGCCTCGGCCGCGGCCGTAGGACGGCCGGCGGACGCCATCTGCGCTCGCCACTCCTGGCTGACCGCTGTTGCCTGGCCGTACTCCTCCGACGCGATCAGCGCCGCCACCCCGTTCGCGAAAGCATCGTGAGCGCTGTCGAGGTCGCCGCGGCCGGCGAGCGCCAGCGCGATCGCCGTCCAGGCGATGCCCTGATCCGCCGGCGCCTCGCGGAGGATGCCTAGCGCCGCGCGCGCGGTGCGCTCGGCCTGGTCGTATTCCGAGCGGCGGGCATGGAGGAGCGCCTCGCAGGAGCCGACCACGCCGAGGTCGCGCGCCTCCGCCGGCAGGTCGCGCAGCCGCGCGGCGAGCGGCAGGTGCCGCTCTGCCTGCTCGAGGTCGCCGCCCCAGAGGCTCACCTCGGCGCAGAAGAGGTGAGCGCGCGCGAGCTCGACGGAGTCCTCGGTCTGGTCGAGCAGGACGATCGCTCGCCGCATGTCGCGGACAGCGGCTCGCGGCTTGCCCTGCCGGTACGCGAGAAGCGCGCGCGACCACACCAGACGGACCTGGCTCCTCAGGTCGGTGTCGCTGAATGCCGCTGCATCCCGAAGCACCGAGCGGGCGGCGGCGAAGTCTCCGAGGTGACCGAGCGCACCGCTCAACGCCACCACGAAGCGGATACCAACACCGGGGTCCGCTGCCCCGTCGTCGCCGATCTCGTCGATCGCAGCCTGGAGCACCTCGACGGCCTTCTCCGGCCGCCCGGCGAAGCGGTGCGCGCTCGCGAGTGTGAGGTAGACGCTGCTGTGCGAGGCGGGGCTCGTCGATGGTGCTGCGATCGCGGCCGTCAGGTGGTCGACGGCCGCCGCGTGCGCCCCCGCGTTGAAGTCAGCGAGGCCGAGCGCGATCCGGGCTCGCGCGGCGAGCTCGTCCTCCGCGGCAGCCTCGGCCTCTGCAAGCACCTGTCGGAGCGCGACGGTCCACGCCTCGCCGCCCTCGCCGAGGCGGAGCCGGAGCTCGGCGTCGGCGAGCCGCAGCTCGAGCTGCTCGGCGAGCGGGATGTCGATCCCGGTCTCGAGGTACTCGGGCGTGACTCCGAGTGCCCGGGCGAGCAGCCGGATCGCTCGGACCGACGGTTGCCGGTCGCCGGCCTCGAGGCGCGAGATGTATGCGTACGAGACTCCTGCCACCGACAGCTGCCGCTGGGACAACCCGCGTTCCGCGCGCAGCCGGCGGAGTCGGGTACTGAAGCTCTCGTCCGGTGGACGCGGTGAGAGGGGCGGCGGAGCTGGCACGGGACTGATCTTGGCGTTGCCATTGGGGAACGTCAAGAGGCATCGTTGTCGAATTGGATGCAGCGTCGGATCCGACGGGGCCGCCGGCGTGCTCCGGCATCGCTACGAATTCCATCGGTGATGGTTCTTGCACCGCTGCATTGTCGTCCCCGACTGCCGGAAAGGAGGTGTCTCATGGCGCGCTTCCTCCCCTATCTCGTGTTGGTCGCGCTCGTGCTCTCCGCGCTCGCGCTGGGCGGAGTGACCGAGCCTCACTAGTGCTCGCCGCCTCGGGGCGGGTCTGCGGCTCCCGCCCCGAGGCGACTTCGCGTGCCTAGAGGACGAGCTCAGCGAGCACGCGCAGCGCCTCGGGCTGCGGCGAGCCGACCATCAGCGTCGTCACCGGCGTCTCGCGCCACGCCTCGAGCCGGTCGCGGATCCGCTCCTTCGGCCCGACGAGGGCGACCGCGTCGACGAGGTCGTCGGGCACGGCCGCGATCGCGTCGCGCTGGTGGCCCGCGAGGTAGAGATCCTGGATCTTCTCGGCCTCCGCCTCCCAGCCGTAGCGGCCGACGAGCGAGTTGTAGAAGTTCTTGCCCTTCGCGCCCATGCCGCCGACGTAGAGGGCGAGGTGCGGCTTGAGCGAGTCGCGGAGCGCCTGGACGTCGTCGCCGACGAGGACGCTCGCGGTCGCCGCGATCTCGAAGCCGGGGCGCGCCGTCGCGAAGGTGTCGCCGAACGCGGCGGCGAACCGCTCGGGCGCGACGAAGATCGGCAGCCAGCCGTCGGCGATCTCGAACGCGAGCGCGACGTTGCGCGGGCCGATCGCCGCGAGAAAGATCGGGATCTCGGCGCGCAGCGGGCGGAGCATCATCTTCAGCGGCTTGCCGAGTCCGGTCGCGCCCGGGCCGTCGTACGGGATGCGGTAGTGCTCGCCCTGGTGTTCCACCACCTCGCGCCTGAGCGCGGCGCGGACGATCTCCACGTACTCGCGCGTCTTCCCGAGCGGCTTCCCCCACGCGTCGCCGTGCCAGCCCTCGACGACCTGCGGGCCCGAGGTGCCGAGGCCGAGCAGGAAGCGGCCGCCGGACATCAGGTCGAGCGTCGCCGCCGTCATCGCGGTGTTCGCGGGCGAGCGGCCGGGGATCTGCATGATCGCCGAGCCGACCCTGATCCGACTCGTCACGGCGGCGATCCAGGCGAGCGGGACGACCGCGTCGGTGCCCCACGCCTCGGCCGCCCACACCGAGTCGAAGCCGAGCCGCTCCGCCTCCTGGGCGAGCGGGACGAGCTCCACGGGATTGGTGCCGGGCGGCGCGTAGCCGAGGTTGAGGCCGAGCTTCATGCGAGCCGCCGCGTCATTGCCACCGACGATCCTACGTCGCTAGGCTCGATCGTTCGTGACGCACCCGGAACTCGCAGCGGAACAGGCGTATGTCGACAACGCGCACGAGTGCCTCGACCGGATGCGCTCCACGCTCGAGCGCGCGCAGAGCGCGATGGCGACCGAGGCGGCCGCGCGCAACATGGAGGCGTGGGCGCGCCGGCGCATGCGGACGTTCGACGACGCCGAGCGCGGGCTTGTCTTCGGGCGGTTGACGCTGGCTGCAAGCACCGGCGGCGGTGTGGACGCGCTGCCGCGGCCGCTCTACGTCGGCCGGCGCTGGGTGCACGACGAGGCGCACGACCCGCTCGTCGTCAACTGGCAGGCGCCGGCGGCGCGCCCGTTCTACACCGCGACGCCCGCCGCGCCGCACGGCGTCACGCAGCGGCGGCGCTTCCGCAGCGAGGGGCGGCGGCTGACCGGCATCTCCGACGAGTCGCTCGACGGCACCGCACTCGAAGGGGTGGCCGTCTCGGACTTCCTGCTCGAGGAGCTCGAGCGGCGGCGCGAGGCGCGGATGCGCGACATCGTCGCGACGATCCAGTCCGACCAGTACCGCCTGATCACGGCCGAGCCGGAGGGCGCGCTCGTCATCCAGGGCGGCCCGGGCACCGGCAAGACGGCGGTCGGGCTCCACCGGGCGTCCTGGCTTCTCTACACGCACCGGGAGCAGCTCCGGCGCGTGCTCGTCGTCGGCCCGAACCCGACCTTCATGGACTACGTCTCGCACGTGCTGCCGGCGCTCGGCGAGGAGGCGGTCGAGCAGCGCGCCGTCACCGAGTTGCTGGACGGGATCGAGCCCGGCCGCGAGGACGCGCCCGACGTGGCGCGCCTGAAGGCGGACACGCGGCTGCGCGAGGTGGTCGCGCGCGCGATCGAGCTCGCCGTGCGGCCCGCTCCTGAGGAGCTCGTCTCGTACACCGACGGCTTCTTCGTCTCGGTGCGCGAGCGCGACGTCGAGGCCCTGCTCGAGCAGGCGCTCGCGCCGGGGGTGCCGCTCGGGCGGGCAAAGGAGCGCTTCCGGATGATGGTGCTCCGGCGTTACTACGAGCGCTACAGCGAGCGGCTCGGGCCCCAGGCGCTCCGCAGCTTCGACGACCTGGAACGGGCGCTGCGCAAGGGCGGCTTCCTCCAGCGCTGGCTCGACCGCGTCCTGCCGCTGCCGCGGGCCGAGCGGCTCGTCGCGCGGCTCCTCACCTCGCCTGCGGCGCTCGCGGCGGCGGCGGACGGGATCCTCGACGCCGCCGAGCAGCGGCTCCTGCTCCGCGACCGGCCGCGGCGGGTCGGAGACCTGCGCTGGAGCGACCACGACCTGCCGCTGCTCGACGAGGCGCGCGTGCTGCTCGACGGCCCGCCGCGCGCGTACGGGCACGTGATCGTCGACGAGGCCCAGGACCTCTCGCCGATGCAGCTGCTCGCGATCTCGCGTCGGGCGGTCGACGGCTCGCTGACCATCCTCGGCGACGTCGCGCAGGCGACCGGCCCGGTCGTCTACCGGCGCTGGCAGGAGCTGGAGCCGTTTCTGCCGGCCGGGCTGGAGATCTCGATCGAGGAGCTGCGGCACGCCTACCGCGTCCCGGCCGAGATCATGGAGCTGGCGCTGCCGCTGCTCGAGCGGATCGCGCCCGACGTCGAGCCGCCGATCGCCTACCGCAAGGGCGGCGCGCCGCCGCGGCTCGTGTCGCTCGCGCCCGGCGCCGACGTACTGGGTGCAGCGCTGGACGAGGCGGCGGTGCTCGCGGGCCGGGAGGGCCTGCTCGCCGTGATCGCGCCCCGTGCGCTCGTGCCGGCCGTGTCCGCGGAGGGCGCCTTCGACGAGCTCGCGGTGCCCGTCCTGACGCCGCGGCAGGCGAAGGGCCTCGAGTTCGACCACGTGGTCGTCGTCGAGCCGGCCGCGATCGCCGAGGACGGCGAGCAGGGACTCCGCGAGCTCTACGTCGCGCTGACGCGGCCGACGAAGACGCTCGTCGTCGTCCACACCCGGCCGCTGCCGGACGGCCTGGGGGCGTGAGCTCGCTCACGTGAAGTACTGGGAGGACTTCCCGGTCGGGGCCGAGGCCGAGCACGGCACGGTCTCGCTGAGCGAGGAGGAGATCGTCCGCTTCGCGAGCGAGTTCGACCCGCAGCCGATCCACATCGACCCCGCGGCCGCCGCGGCCGGGCCGTTCGGCGGCCTGATCGCGAGCGGCTGGCACACGGCGTCGGCCTACATGGGCCTGTTCGTCCGCTCGCAGCTCCAGGACAGCGCGAGCATGGGCTCGCCCGGGGTCGAGGAGCTGCGCTGGCTCGTGCCGGTGCGGCCGGGAGACGTGCTCACGGCGCGCAGCCGGATCGTCGAGGCGTGGCCGTCGGAGAGCGCGCCGGGCCGCGGCACGGTCGTCGGCGAGCACGAGCTCGTCAACCAGCGCGGCGAGGTCGTGATGCGCTTCCGCGCGCGCTCCCATCTGGCGCGCCGACCGGGCGCCGACGGGTAGCGTCGGGGCCATGCGCACACGGACATTGGGAACGGGAGGGCCGGAAGTCTCGGTCGTCGGGCTCGGCACGAACAACTTCGGCGCGCGCTGCGACTACGAGCAGTCGCGCGCGGTGATCGACGCGGCGCTCGAGCAGGGCGTGACGCTGATCGACACGGCGGACATCTACTCGCAGGGCACGAGCGAGGAGTTCATCGGCCGGGCGCTCGAAGGGCGTCGCGACCAGGTTGTGATCGCGACGAAGTTCGGCAAGCCGATGCAGGCGCGGCCGGACGACTCGCGCGGCTCAGGGGACTACATCCGCTGGGCGGTCGAGGGCTCCCTGAGCCGGCTGCGCGTCGAGACGATCGACGTCTACCAGATGCACGAGCCCGATCCGAGCACGCCGATCGAGGAGACCCTCGAGACGCTGACCGAGCTCGTCCGCGAGGGGAAGGTGCGCTGGATCGGCTCCTCGAACTTCTCGGCCGAGCAGATCGACGAGGCCGACCGCGTCTCGCGCGAGCGCGGCCTCGAGCGCTTCGTCTCGGCCCAGAACCACTACTCGCTCGTCGAGCGCGAGACCGAGGACGAGGTCCTGCCCGCCTGCGAGCGGCTCGGGATCGGCCAGCTGCCGTTCTTCCCGCTTGCGAGCGGCCTGCTCACCGGCAAGTACCGGCGCGGCGAGACCGCGAGCGAAGGCCGGCTCGCAGGTCGCGAGATCCCGGACGCCCAGTGGGAGCAGGTCGAGGCGCTCCAGAGCTACGCGGACGAGCACGGCGTCTCGCTGCTCGACGTCGCGATCGGCGGGCTCGCCGCGATGCCCGCGATCAGCTCGGTGATCGCAGGCGCGACGAAGCCCGAGCAGGTGCGCGCGAACGTCGCCGCCGGCGCGTGGGAGCCCGACGCCGAGGCGGTCGCGGCGCTCGAGGCGCTCCGCTAGCGGAAGCTCGGCACGAACCGCCGCAGCCGCTTCCGCTCGGCGGGCAGGTAGAAGCCGAGCGCCGCGAGCGCGAACGGGTAGGCGAGCACGAGCAGGAACGACGGCGCGAGCGGCAGGTGCGGCGCCCGCGCGGCGACGGTCAGCCCGGCGCCGGCGCCGAGCACCGTGAGCACGCGCCGCCACTGGTACGGCACGCGGTACACCGACTGCGCGTAGAGGGTCATGCCGACGAAGAGCACGGCGTACGCCACGAGCGTCGCCACCGCCGCCCCGATGAAGCCGTACGCGGGAACGAGCCAGAAGTTGAGGCCGACGTTGACCGCCGCGCCCGTGCCGGTGACGACCCAGTTCAGCTGCGTCCGCCGCGCGCGGCCGCTGCCGATCGCGAGCACGGTGTAGCCGGCGTAGAGCGCGAACGAGAAGGCGAGCAGCCCGATGCCCCGCTCCGCCCCCACGTAGCCGGGACGCGACGTGAGCAGTCTGACCCACCAGGGGGCGAGCGCCCCGAGCGACAGGGCAACCCACGACACCGCGGCGAGCAGGTATGTGAGCACGAACGAGTACGTCCGCCGCGCCTCCGAGTCGTCCTCGATCGAGTACGCGAAGGCGGGCCACGCCATCCGGAACGCGACCATCACGAAGGTGATGATCGAGGCGATCTTGATCGCGACCGAGTAGACGCCGACCTCGCCCGCGCCCTTGTACCAGGCGACGAACTCGCGGTCGATCCAGCTGATCGCCCAGAGCGCGAGCGCCGACGGGACGAGCGGCATCCCGAAGGTCTGCATCTTCCGGAAGAGCGCGCGGTCGAACTCGAGCCCGAGCTGCTCGCGCCGGTAGGCGAGGAGCGCGAGGTACACGATCAGGGTGCCGGTGAAGTTGCCGACGACGAGCCCGATCGCGCCCCAGTTGAAGACGGCGACGAAGAGCACCATCGCGACGACCGTGACGAGCACGTTGACGACGCTCGCGATCGCGTACTGGACCGAGCGCTGCTCGACGCGGAAGAGCGCGGTCAGCTGGTTGTAGTTCGTCTGCGCCCAGAGCCCGACCGCGCCCGCGCGAACGAGGTTCGGCTCGTGCCCGAGCCCGATCCAGTGGCTCACCGTCCCGGCGAACGCGAGCCCGAGCAGGAGCCCGAGCGTCGAGGTCGCCATCGTGAACCAGAACGACGTCCGGACGACGGTCAGCTTCTCCGCCGGCTCCTTCATGTCGAAGTAGAAGCGGAAGAACGCGGTCGAGATCCCCATCTGCAGCACGATCGAGAGCACCGCCGTCGTCGCGGTGACGATCTCGACGTGCCCGTACGCGTCCGTCGGCAGGTAGTGCGTGTAGAGCGGCAGGAGGACGGTGGCGAGGATCCGCGAGACGAGCCCGCCGAGGCCGTAGATCGCCGAGTGGCGCGCCAGCCGCTTCAGCTCCTGCCCCAGCCTCATGTGTGCAGCCTCACGCGCGCGGCCTCATGGCGGCCCAGCGTAGAGGCTGAGGGCGATGAGGCGGCTCCCGGGCGTGTCCGTAGTTTCTACCGAGCAGGGTGAGCGCCGGGCGCCGATCACGCGGGAGGATGTCCGCTCAGTCTGCATCCGCACCAGCGGCTGTCGCCCGGACCGGCGGGGAGCGCGAGCGGACCTTCCTGATCGAGGAGCTCTTCTTCTCGACGACCGACCGGAAGGGTGTGATCCGCTCCGGCAACGACGTCTTCGTCCGCGTCTCCGCCTACTCCGAGGCCGAGCTCGTCGGCAGCCCGCACAACCTGATCCGCCATCCGGACATGCCGCGCGCCGTCTTCCAGCTGCTCTGGGACGAGATCCTGGCCGGCCGGCCGATCGCCGCCTATGTGAAGAACAGGGCGAAGGACGGCGCGTTCTACTGGGTGATGGCGGTCGTCGTGCCGGCCGGCGACGACTTCCTGTCGGTGCGGCTGAAGCCGACGAGCCCGCTCTTCGGCGCCGTGGACGGCCTCTACGCCGAGCTGCGGCAGCTCGAGCTGTCGATCGAGTCGGGCGAGGGGAAGGCGCGCAAGCGTGCGATCGCCGCGTCCTCCGAGCTGCTCGGACAACGGCTGGGCGAGCTGGGCTTCGCCGACTACCAGGCCTTCATGCGCGTGGCGCTCGCCGCCGAGCTGGCCGCTCGCGAGGAGGCGCTCGGCGAACGGGCGCGCCCGGCCGAGCCCGCCGACGGCCAGCTGCTCGAGTCCGTCCGCGACGGTGTCGGCAGCGTCCTGCGGTTCCTCGACCGTCAGTTCGCCGACCTGAACGGCTACGTCGAGCTCGACGCGGATCTCTCCCGCCGGTCGGGTTTCGTCGCCGAGCTGGCCGCCTCGATCCGTCTCTTCAGCCTCAACGCCCTGATCGGCGCGACCCGGCTCGGCTCGAGCGGCGCGGCGCTCGGCGCGGTCGCGCACCTGATGGGTGTCGCCTCCGTGCGCGTGACCGCCATCCTCCGCGACCTCACGGCCGCGATCTCGGGCACGGTCGACCAGCTCAGCGAGCTCGTGTTCGCGATCTCGGTCTGCAAGCTGCAGGCCGAGATGACCGTCGAGTTCGCCCGCGAGCTGCTGCGCAGCGCCGTGGAAGAGGGGGATGCGTCCCACGACGCGCGCGTTCGCAACGACGTCGGTCTGCTCATCCGTTCCGTCAACGACGAGCTGCGCTCGATCGCAGGCTCGCTCGACGCGCTCCACGCGCGGCTCCACGACGTGTCCGGGGCCGGTGCGCGACTGACGCGTGAGCTGTCCGGTCTGCGGGCGCTCCAGGTGAACGGTCGGATCGAGGCTGCGGCCTTCGGCGGCACCGACGCGCGAGGCGTCGAGGCGCTGTTCGCCCGCATCCGGGCCGAGCTGGACGAGGCCGCGCGCGAGACGGAGGGGTTGGAGACGACCGTTCACCGCGCGGCGCAGGCACAGACGGGTGAGGAGGCCGTCGGCCACATCGCGCGCCTCGACGGCCTCGGCACGCGCCTCGCGGCCTAGCGGAGCGGTGGTTCACGTGCGATCGGCGGCGGGCCGCCTCGGCACGGTGGAGCGGTGGGGCATCGTCGGGGCGGGCGGCTGGCTCGTGCTCGTCGCCGTCGTGCTCGCGCTGACACAAGGCGGAGCGAGGGCCGGCGACGCGGTTGCCGGCGCCGGCTACATGGTGCCGCTCGCGATTGCGCTTCCGCTCCTCTGCCGGGCGGTGAGCGACCGCAACCGGCGCGAGTGGATCTTCCTCGGCTCGTTCGCGCTGTTCGTCGCGCTCACGCTCGCCGGCGACGTCGTCTTCGTGTTGACCAAGGCGTCACGAAGCGCCGGCTCGGAGCCGACCGTCGCCGACGCCGTGTACGTGGCCGCCTACGTCGCGCTCCTTCCGGGCGTCGCCGCGGGCCTGCGGCCGCTCGGACGGCTCGGCGCCTCGGTCGCGTGGTTCGACGCCGCGATCGCGAGCGCCGCGGTCGCGTACGCCGGCTACGTGCTCCTGCTCGCCCCCGCCCTCCGCCACCCGACCGGCGCGACCCTGGTCGCGGCCGCGTACCCCCTCCTCGACCTCGCCGTGCTGACGTCGCTCGTCCCGGTCGTGCTGGGGCTGCGCGCCGCCGTGCGCGGGGCGGGGTTCCTGCTCGGCTCGTTCGCCGCGGCGTTCGTCGCTGACGCCGCCTATGCGTACTTCCGCCTGCACGGCGGGTCGGTGTTCGACACCTGGTTCGTCCTCTGCTACCAGCTCCAGTTCGTGCTGCTCGGGGTCGGCGGCCTCTACGCGCAGCGGAGCAGGAACGCCGGTCTCCTCGCCGAGGCGCGCCGCCATGACGTCGGGCTCCCGCTCGCGCTCTCGGGGTTCGTGTCGACCGTCGCGCTGATCGCCCACGAGACGCTGAACCACGCCTCGACCCGTCCGGAGCGCGTCGGCTTCGTCGCGATCGTCGTGCTGCTGATCGGGCGGATGCTCCTCGCCGATCGCAACCTCCGCGGGATGGAGCGGCTGCAGCGCGAGCGCGGCGAGGAGCTCGAGCGGCTCGTGGCCGAGCGGACGGGCGAGCTCCGGCAGAGCCGCGAGGGCGCGATCCGCCGGCTCGCGAATGTGATCGGGCTGCGCGACTCGGAGACCGGCGGCCACATCGAGCGCCTCTCCCTCTACGCCGCATTGCTCGCCGAGCGGATCGGTCTCGGCCCCGACGAGGTGGAGCTGCTCCGGATCGCCGGCCCGCTGCACGACATCGGCAAGATCGCCGTCCCCGACTCGATCCTCCGCAACCCGGGCGCGCTGACCGCCCGCGAGCGCGCCGTGATGGAGGAGCACACGGTCTTCGGGCACCGTCTCCTCTCCGGCTCGGGCCAGGAGCTGCTCGACTTCGCGGCGGAGCTCGCGCTCACCCATCACGAGCACTGGGACGGCACCGGGTACCCCAACGGCCTGGCGGGAGAGGAGATCCCGCTCGGCGGCCGGATCCTCGCGATCTGCGACGTCTTCGACGCGCTCAGCTCCGACCGCGTCTACCGGGCGGCGCTGCCGCTCGACGAGGTGCTCGAGCTGATGCGGGAGGGACGCGGGACGCACTTCGATCCTGCGCTCCTCGACGTGTTTCTCGGCGCGCTCCCCGCCCTGATCGAGGTCCGCGAGAGCAGCCGCGAGCTCGGGCTCGAGGACGTCGCCTAACTCGCGCCACCTGGAGCGAGGCGCCGGGTCGCCGCGACCGCCCTGTGCGGGCGCGGCCCACTCCCGCGTGGCCGTCACATCGGCGCGAGCCGGCAACGCCGGCTCGCTAGCCGAGCGAGCGGAAAGCGAAGCGCTTGCGCACGCGCGCCGCAGGCGCGCCTGCGAGCGCGAAGCGGGCGAAGCGGGCGATCAGTCGAATTCGATCTGGTCGAAGAAGCGGAGCGCCGTGCGGCCGGGGCGGACGCGGGCGCGCAGCGCTCGCAGCTCGTCGTCGGAGATCTCGCCGAGGGCGCGCTTGACCGCGAGCCACGGGAGGTTCAGATCCTCCTGGTAGACGATCGTCGAGATGCGCGGGTTGACCTCGATCACGACGTCGCCGACGAGCTGGATGTTGAAGAACCAGTCGATCTCGAGCTCGGCGACGATCCGCTCCGCCATCTCGTCCAGCGCCGGGTCGGCGACCGTGACGAAGTGCATCGCCAGGCCCGCGCGAACCGACTCGCGGGTCTTCGGATGCCCGAGCACGACCGCCCGGCCGTCGCCGATCCCGTCGACCGTGTGCTCGGGGCCGGTCGCGAGCTCCATCACGAGCAGGTCGAGGCCGTCGTCGGGCAACAGCTCCACGGCCTCCTCGAGGCGCATCGTCAGCGAGCCGGGCCGCTCGTAGAGCAGCTGGTTCGTGCGGTCGACGATCGGGTCGAGGATCCGGAACCCGCGCGAGCCCGACGAGAAGACGGGCTTGAAGCAGACCGGCCGCTCGGGGTAGCCGAGCTCCCGCGCCGCCGCGTCGACGCCGGCGGCGCCCGCGACACGCCGGAACTCGGGCGCCCGGACGCCGATGCGGTGGAGCAGGTCGTACGTCTCCGCCTTGTCGTTCGAGCGGCGCACCGTCTCGGGGCTCGAGACGAGGACCGGGACCGGAAACTCGGCGCGGCGGGCGGCGAGCGAGGGCAGGTCGTGTGAGGACTGGGGCAGGACGACGTCCACGCGCTCGCGCTCGCAGAGCTCGAGCAGCGCGTCCGCGAAGGCCGTCTCGGAGCCTGCCGGGACGAGGTGGAAGGCGTCGCAGAGGTGGCGTCCGACCGAGCGCTCTGCCATGTCGACGCCGACGAGCCGGACGTCGCGCTCGCCGTTCTCGCGCAGCGCACGGAGGAGCCTCGCCGACCCGGGAGCGCCGACCGCCGTGACGAGGACGGTCGTCATCGAAGCTCGAGCCCGTCCGCGTCGAGATAGTCGAACCACTGCTCGCCCTTCGCGGCGAACATCGCGCCGACGCCGCCGTACACCCAGAGCTCGGGGTGGGTCACGACCTGGAGCCAGTCGGCCTCTCCCGACGCGACCGCGTCGTGCGGGCAGCCGTTCCGGTCGCTCGCGACGTGGTCGCCGTACGGAGACTCCGCGACGTTGACGGCGTCGAAGATCGGCTCGCGCTCGTACGACGAGTCCGGGTTGTGCCACGAGACGACCTTGTCGAAGCGGCCGTCGAGCTCCGCCCGCGGATGGACGGCGTGATGGCCGACCGCGTGGCCCCACTGCCGCAGCTGCCGTTGCGCGTAGTGGCCGACGTGCGAGTCGAGGTTGTAGAAGGCGCTCTCGGTCATCAGCAGGTAGGTCGCGCGGATCCCGAGGTCGTGCTCGAGGCGGGCGACCTCGAGCGCCGCCTCGAGCGAGACGCGCACGTCATGGCGCAGGAAGAGGTCGCCGGCGCGGGGGTGGCGGTCGAAGCTCGCCCAGTCGTAGCCGGCCGCGCGTGCCGCGTCGAGCAGCTCGCGATAGTGGGCGAGGTCGAGCGTGCAGCTCATCGCGTCGCGAAGACCCACTGGAAGCGTGCCGGGCCCTCCGGCTCCTCGACGGTGACGAGCTCGTCGAGCTCGATCGCGAAGCCGGCGTCGCGGGCGTCGTCCGGGAGGCGCGAGGCGAGTCGCCGCTTCCAGTCGCGCCGTGGGTCGGCCACGATCGACTCGCGCCACTCCGCGAATGTCTCGCCGATCGTGTCGTACCCGTCGGCCACGATCTGCGTCCGCGCGTCGCTCACGGCGACGATGCTACTGCCGGGGCGCGAGTGCGTCGTGGAGGAGTCGCAGGAGCGATTCGACGTCGGTTTGCTCTTCGTCGAGCGCGCGCAGCGCGAGCCCGTTGAGCAGCATCCCGACGAACTGCGTCACGGCTGTCGTGTCGAGGTCGTCGCGGATCGTGCCGTCCGCCTGCCGGGCGGCGATCCACGCGCTCGGCCGGTGTTTCTCTCTCGCCACCAACGCCTCGAGCTTGCGCTCGAACTCCGGCTCGCGGCGGAGCAGGGCTTGCGTCTCGAGCAGGACGGCTATCCAGGCCGGGTCCTCCGCGGCGAGTGTCCGGACGGCGGCCTCGAGGCCACGCTCGTAGAGGATGTCCGTGACGCGGGTGCTCGTCGCGATCGCGGCCGCCGCGAACAGGTCCTGCTTGCTCGGGAAATAGCTGAAGATCGCACCGCGCGAGAGGCCGATCTCCTGCTCGAGTCGCGCGACCGTCGCACCGCTGTAGCCGTGGCGGGCGAAGCTGCGCCGTGCGCCCTCCACGATCTGGGCGCGCCGGGCGTCGGCGTGCTCCTGGCTGACCTTCGGCACTGCTTCACTTTACAAAACCGTACGGACGTTTTATTATCGCGCGCCATGAGCATCTGGCGCGATCGCTCCCTGCTCGGCCTGATCGCCGCCGAGCTCGTCTCGCTCACCGGCTCCTCGATGACGTTCGTAGCGCTGCCGTGGTTCGTCTTCGTCACCACCGGCTCGGCGGCCCGCACCGGCTGGGTGCTGGCGGCGGAGATGGCGCCGATGGCGATCTTCGGCATCCCGGCGGGCACGCTCGTCGCCCGGCTCGGCGCGAAGCGGACGATGCTCCTCTGCGACTTCGCCCGCGCGCCGCTGATGGCCGTGATCCCGATCCTCCACTGGACCGGCCACCTCAGCTTCCCGGCCGTCCTCGCGGCGACCTTCGCGGTCGGCTCGTTCTCGGCGCCGTACTTCACCTCCTCGCGGCTCGTGATCCCCGAGGTCGCGGGCGAGGACGAGCGTGCGGTCGCCGGCGTCAACGCGATCCTCTCCGGCGCCAACCAGCTGACGCAGATCGCCGGCCCGGTCCTCGCGGGCGTCCTGATCGCCGCGACGACGCCGGCCACGGTGCTGTGCGTCGACGGCGGCACATACGCCTTCTCGTTCCTGACCATCCTCGTCGCCGTCCGCGTCGGCAAGCGCGTCGAGCAGACAGAGGCGTCGCGCGGCGTGCTCGCGGGCCTGCGCTTCCTGATCGGCGACAGCCTGCTCGGGCCGCTCCTGCTCGCCGCGTGCGCGATCAACTTCGTCGCGCAGGGGCTGATCATCGGCGTCCAGGGGCTCGCGTACATCAGCTACGACCAGAGCGCGCACGCGCTCGGCTTCCTCTTCGGCGGGTTCGGGGCCGGCGCGCTGCTCGGCGCGCTCGCCGCGCAGCAGCTGACGCAGAAGGTCGCGCTCACGAAGCTGTCGGCGCTGGCCATCCTCGGCATGCCGTGGCCGATCTTCCTGCTCGGGATCTCGATGCCCTGGCCCGCGGCGATGGTGGCGATCGCGGCCTTCGGATTCTTCGCGCCGCTGACGAACGCGCCGATCATCGGCATCCTGACGATCCGGACGCCGCCCGCGCTCCGCCCGAAGGTGATGTCCGCCGTGATGACCGTCGCGACGCTCGCCGGGCCGCTCGGCTTCATCGCCGCCGGGCAGCTGCTGCAGCGGGTCGCCGTGACGACGCTGTTCCTCGTCGTCGCGGCCGGGCTGCTCGCCACCGCGATCGTCTTCGCCGGCGTGCTCCTCCGCAACGGCGACGCACCGGGCCCCTCCGTGCCCGAGCCCGCGTGACTAGGTGAGCGTGCTGCGGCGCGGCTCGGCACGGTGGCGGACGTCGCGCACGGCCAGCCGCACGCGCTCGCCGACGCTCCGCGGGTGGAGCTCCGCGAGCAGGACGGCGCCCGCGCCCGGGCCGCCTGCGCCGTAGCGGGCGGCGCTCGCCTCGGCGGTAGTTGCGCTTCGCCAGCCGTCCTCGCCGCGGACGTACAGCTCGTCCTCGTAGACGAGGAAGCCGCTCCGCTCGAAGAGCGCGACCCAGTCCTCCGGTGGCCGCTGCACCTGCCAGCCCTGGTCGTCCGAGACGCCGGTCGGAACGCTGAGTAGCAGTCTGCCGCCGCCGGCCAGCACGCGCCGCAGCTCCCGGAGCGCCGCCTCGTCGCCCGCGTCGTCGTGCGGCGCGTCGACGGCGTAGACGTCGTTGTCGCGGCCGACGTGCTCGAGCGTCGAGAGGCAGAGGACGAGGTCGAGCGCGCCGTCGCCGAACGGGAGGTCGCGGACGTCGGCGACGACGCTCCGGAGGCCGGGCACGTCCTTCTCGGCGAGATCCGCACCCGACAGCTCCGCTGCGCCGAGCCCGACGAGGCCCGCGAGATACGCCGGCTCGGCGAACGCGTAGCCGACGTCGAGCACCCGCCGCTCGCCGCCGTAGCGGGCGAGGCACCACGGGATCTCGATCGCGCGCTCGTCGCTCGAGGCGGGCGCGCGCAGGAGGCGCGGGCGCGCCGGGCCGGCGACCGCGCGCGGCTTCGCCCGCTCGGCGGCGGCGTGGGCGACCGCGTCGTCGAGCAGCGCGACCGCCGCGAACTCGTCGCTCGCGACGAGGTCGCGGAGCAGCGCCGAACGTGAGAGCTCGCCGGCGGCCAGCCGCGCCGTCTCGCGTGCGAGCACGTCCGGCTCGGGCGGCCGCCGGACGGCGAGCCGCCACGCGCGCTCGACGAACTCCTCGTCGCTCCCGGACGCCGCTTCCAGCCAGGCTTCGAGGTCGCCCTGCACGAGGTGGAGGCTAGACTCGCGACCGTGGCTTTGCAGGGAAAGCGCATCTTCGTCACCGGTGGCGCCGGCTTCATCGCGACGACCCTTGCGCAGCGGCTCGTCGCCGAGAACGAGGTGATCGCGGTCGACAACCTCCACCGCGACGCGCTGTCGGCCACCGACCTCGCCGCACACCCGAACTTCACGCTCCACCAGGTCGACGTCCTCGACGCCGAGGCGATGGTCGAGCTGGCGCGCGGGGCGACGCACGTCGTCCACTGCGCGGCGATCGCGGGCGTCCACACCGTGCTCGAGAGCCCCGTGCGGACGATGCGCGTGAACATGATCGGCACCTACAACGTGCTCGAGGCGGCGCTCGCGACAACCGACACGCTCGAGCGGCTGATCGACTTCTCGACGAGCGAGGTCTTCGGCACGCACGCCTACAACGTCCACGAGGGGCAGGTCTCGACGATCGGCTCGGTCGGCGAGGCGCGGTGGACGTACGCGGTCTCGAAGCTCGCCGGCGAGCACATGTCGCACGCCTACCACGACGAGTTCGGGCTGCCGACCGTGACCGTGCGGCCGTTCAACGTCTACGGTCCGGGGCAGATCGGCGGTGGCGCGATCCGCGCGTTCATCGAGGCGGCGCTCGGCGGCGAGGATCTGATCGTGCGCGGCGACGGCTCCCAGATCCGCGCCTGGTGCTTCGTCGACGACATGGTCGAGGCGGTCCTGCTCTCGCTCGAGCGGCCGGAGGCGGTCGGGCAGAGCTTCAACGTCGGCAACCCGCGCTCGGCGGTGACGATCTTCGACCTCGCGCAGCGCGTGAAGCGGCTCACCGGCTGCCCGGGCGAGATCCGCTTCGCGCCGCTCGACTACGTCGACGTCGAGCTGCGGATCCCGAACGTCGGCAAGGCGCGCGAGCTGCTCGGCTTCGACGCGCAGGTCGAGCTGGACGACGGGCTCGAGCGGACGATCGCCTGGTATCGCGCGCGCAAGCCTGCGCTGGCGTAGCGCCGTGCGCGCACTCGTCACCGGCGGGCGGGGGTTCATCGGAGCGCACGTCTGCGACGCCCTGCGCGCCGCCGGCCACGAGGCCGTCGCGCTCGGGCGCGCGGACGGCGACCTCGCCGAGCCGGGCATGGCAGAGCGGCTCGTCGAGGCGAACGAGCCGGACGCCGTCGTCCATCTCGCGGCGGTCATGCCCGGCGACGAGCGGCTCGCGCAGAACGCGCCGATCACCGCGCTCGTCGCGGAGGCCTGCCGCGCGCGCGGGATCCCGCTCTACCACGGCTCCACGACCTCGGTCTACCTGGACGACACGCCGTACGCCGACAGCAAGCGCGAGAGCGAGGAGCTGGCCGGCGAGGCGACGATCCTCCGCTTCCACTTCCCGTACGGGCCGGGGCAGCGGCGCGGCGCGATCCCGACGATGCTCGGGCAGGCGCTCGCGGGCGAGACGATCCCCGTCTACCGCGGCTGGGAGCGGTCGTTCTGCTTCGTGCGCGACGCCGCCGACGCGGTCGCGACCCTCGTCGGGCGCAGGGAGCCCGGCGTCTGGGACGTGGGCCGCACCGACGACCTCCGCACGCTCGAGGAGGTGGCGCGGCTCGCCTGCTCGCTCGCCGGCGCGGACGAGAGTCTGCTCGACCTCCGCGAGCCCCCCGAAGGCCCCGCGCTCGTCCTCGAGGATCTCGACACCGACCGCCTGCGCACGCTCGGCTGGCGCCCCGAGGTCGGTCTCGATGACGGCATGCGTAGAACGCTCGACTGGCTCCGCTCGCGCGCATAGCGACGTCTGCGTTCGGACACGTCCGGTACCAGGGACGGGACGTGTCCGGCGGCGCCATGTTCGAGGGACGTGCGGCTCCGGTACCAGGACGACTGTCCGGCGGCTCCATTTCGAAGCGGCTCCATGGTTCGAGGGGACGGTGGCGGGCGTCGCTAGCATCGGCCCGGCATGAAGACGGTTCTCTTCCTCGGCGCGGGGCGGCACCAGCGGGCCGCGATCCTGCGCGCGAAGGAGCTCGGGCTCCGCGTCGTCGCGATCGACGGCAACCCCGACGCGCTGGCGCTCGGCGACGCGGACGTCGGCGAGGTCGTCAACTTCGTCGACATCCCGAAGGCGATCGCGTTCGCGGAGAAGGTCAAGCCCGACGGCGTCCTGACGATCACCTCCGACCGCGCGGTCGTCGCCGTCGCCGCGGTCGCAGAGGCGCTCGGGCTGCCCGGGATCGGCGTCGACGTCGCGGTCGGGCTCACCCACAAGGTCGAGATGCGCCGCCGGCTCGCGGCAGCCGGTGTGCCGCAGCCGCGCTTCGGCTCGGCGACGACGCTCGCAGAGGCGCACGCCGCCGCCGAGCACGTCGGCTTCCCGCTCGTGATCAAGCCGGCCGACTCGGGCGGCCAGCGCGGCGTCTTCCGCCTCGACTCCGCCGACCAGCTCGCCACCGCGTTCCCCGAGTCGCTCGCGCTCTCGCACCGCGGCGAGGTGATCGTCGAGGAATTCGTCGAGGGGATGGAGATGAACGCGATGTCCGTCGTCCGCGACGGCGCGGTCACCCACCTGACGCTCTCCGACCGGCACCGCCCCCCGGGGGCGGGCTTCGCCGTCGGCTGGATCCACGCCTACCCGGCCGCGCTGAACGGCGACGGCACCGCGCGCGCCGAGGAGATGGTCGCGAAGACGCTGCTCGCGCTCGGGCTCCGCAACGGCATCGGCTTCCCGCAGCTGATCGCGCACCCGGACGGGCGGATCCTGATGATCGAGATCGCGGCGCGGATCCCCGGCGGCCAGATGGCCGACCTCGTCCGCCACGCCGTCGGCGTCGACCTCGTCGAAGTCGCCCTCCGCTTCGCGCTCGGTGAGCCCGTCCCCGACGAGCTCTGCGCGCCGAAGCTCCGCCAGCCCGTCGCGATCAGGTTCTTCACAGCGCAGCCCGGCCCGCTGCCGGTCGGCCGCGTCGTCTCGGTCGCGAGCCTCGACCGCGTGCTCGCCGCCCCCGGCGTCGTGCAGGCCGACAGCTACCTCGTTCCCGGCGAGACGATCCGGCCCGTGCAGCGGGACGGCGACCGCCGCGGGTACGTCGTCGCGCTCGGCGACACGGGCCCGGAGGCGCTTCGGCGCTCCGAGGACGCGGCGGCGCTCGTCGACGTCACGGTCGAATAGACGCCGCGGATGAGCTGCGCCTTCGACCTGACGCACTACCGTGAGCTGCTCGACGCGGCCGAGGCGGGCGGCTACCGCTGGGCGACGTTCGACCGCGAGCCGCAGGCGGGCGACCTCTTCCTCCGGCACGACATCGACATGTCGCTCGACGCCGCGCTCCGCATGGCCGAGCTGGAGTCGGAGCGCGGCGCGACCGCGACCTACTTCCTGATGAGGCAGAGCGACTTCTACAACCTGGACGGCGTCGACGGCGCGCGCGCGATCCCGCGCCTGCGCGACCTGGGCCACCGCGTCGGCCTGCACGCGGTCAGCCCGGACACCGCCCTCGACGAGCGCTTCGACCCGGTGGTCGCCTGGCACACGCCCGACCCGGCGACGATGAGCGAGCCGTTCGGCCACGCGGTCAACACGTACGCGCCGCCGTGGTTCCACCCCGACCGCTACCGCTCCGACTCGAACCAGCACTGGCGGAACGGCTGTCCGCACGAGCAGATCGCCGCCGGCGGCTTCGAGTGGCTCCAGCTCCTGATCCATCCCGAGATCTGGGTCTTCGAGGGCGAGTCGATGCGCGAGACGATGCTCGCCTACCTCGACGCCGACCGGGACGAGAAGCTGCGCCTGATGCGCGCCAACAACATCGACCTCTCGTGAGCGAGACACCGGGTCGCGACCGCCCGCTCCGCGTCCTGCACGCGCCGGTCAACACGGCCGGGATCCCGTGGAACCACGTCCAGGCGCTCCGCCGCCGCGGCGTCGAGACCGAGCTCGTCGTCTTCAACCGCTACAAGCTCCACCCGGAGGCCGACCGCTCGCTCGACCTCGGCACGGGCTTCGCCGCCCGCCAGCTCGCCCAGTGGCGCGCCTTCCTCGGCCTGCTGCCGCGCTACGACGTCTTCCACTTCTACTCGGCGGTGACGCTCGTGCCGAAGTCGGTGCAGTTCCGGATCCTGCACGCGCTCGGCAAGCGCGGCATCTACCACTACCTCGGCCGCGACATCCGCGGCAAGACGCGCGAGCAGCTCGCCTACGGGCTGCGCGCCGACGCGGAGATCGTCGGCAGCTGGGACGCGATCCGCTGGGTGCCGCACGCCGACGTCGTCCTGCCGGGGATCGAGGTCTCGAAGATCGAGCCGGCGATTCCGAGCGAGAAGCGCAAACGGCCGGTGATCCTGCACGCGCCCTCGTCGCGGCAGCGCAAGGGCACCGAGCACGTCGTCGCCGCCTGCGAGGGGCTCGACGCCGACCTGAAGATCGTCGAGGGGCTGACCCACGACGAGGCGTTCGAGCAGTACCGCGACGCCGACATCGTCGTCGACCAGCTGAACGCCGGCTGGTACGGCGTCTTCGCGATCGAGTGCCTCGCGCTCGGCAAGCCGATCGTCACCTTCCTCCACGACGAGGCGGTGCGCCGCACCGAGGAGGCGTACGGGCTCGAGGTGCCGCTCCGCTCGACGACGAAGGAGACGCTGCGCGAGACGCTGCGGCCGCTCGTCGCCGACGCGGCGCTGCGGCGGCAGGTCGGGACGGCCTCGCGCGCGTACGCCGAGCGTCTCCACGACGTCGACGCGATCGCCGGCCAGCTCGTCGGCATCTACGAGCGGATCCTCGCCAGCCCTTGACATAGTTGTGAGTCATCACTTACTATCTGGAACATGAACGCCGCAACCCGCCACTCCGCCGCCGAGCGCCGCGACGACGTGCTCGACGCGGCGCAGGTCGAGTTCGCCCAGCACGGCTACGAGGGCAGCTCGACCGAGGACATCGCCCGCGCGGCCGGGATCTCGCAGCCGTACCTGTTCCGGCTCTTCGGGACGAAGAAGGAGCTGTACATCGCGTCCGTCGCCCGGTGCTTCCGGGAGACGCTCGAGCTCTTCCAGCGGGCGGCCGAGGGGAAGCGGGGCGAGGAGGCGCTGCACGCGATCGGCCATGCCTACATGGAGCACCTGCAGAACGACCGCATGTGGCTGCGGGGGCAGATGCAGGCGCACGCCGCCTCCGACGATCCCGAGATCCGCGCGGTCGTCCGGGCCGGCTTCGGCGACCTGATCGCCTACGCGCGCCGGGTCTCGGGGGCCGACTGGCCGCAGATCTGGAGCTTCTTCGCCACCGGCATGTTCCTCAACGTCCTCGCCTCGATGCACGTCAACGACGATCCGGAGCCCTGGATGACGGCGCTTCTCGACAGCTGCGGCAAGCAGCTCTAGCGACCGAGACCTTTTTTCACCACGGAGGAAGTGATGACTCACAACCAAAGACGCAACACGATCTGGACGCTGGCCATCACCTCGGTGGCGCTCTTCATGGTCAGCCTCGACAACCTCGTCGTCACGACGGCGCTGCCGGTGATCCGCCGCCAGCTGCACGCGTCCGTCTCGCAGCTCGAGTGGACGGTCAACGCCTACACGCTCACGTTCGCCGTCCTGCTCCTGACCGGGGCCGCGCTCGGCGACCGCTTCGGGCGGCGGCGGCTGTTCGCGATCGGGCTCCTGCTCTTCACCGGCGCCTCGGCCCTCGCGGCGCTCGCGACGAGCGCGACGATGCTCGACGCCGCGCGCGCGGCGCAGGGAGTCGGCGGCGCGATCGTCGCCCCGCTGACGCTGACCATCCTCTCGGCGAGCGTCCCGGCCGAGCGGCGCGGGCTCGCGCTCGGGATCTGGGGCGGCGTCGGCGGGCTCGCGGTCGCGCTCGGCCCGCTCGTCGGCGGCGCCGTCGTCAGCGGCATCTCCTGGCACTGGATCTTCTGGCTGAACGTCCCGATCGGACTCGTGCTCGCCCCGCTCGCGTGGCGGCGGCTCGAGGAGACGCGCGGCGCCGACTCCGGTCTCGACTTCGGCGGGCTCGCGCTCGCGAGCGCCGGCCTGCTCGGGATCGTCTGGGGTCTCGTCCGCGGCAACGGGCACGGCTGGACGAGTCTCGGCATCGTCGCGCCGATCGCGGGAGGCGTCCTCCTGCTCGCGGTCTTCGTCGCCTGGGAGCTGCGCACGTCGGCGCCGATGCTGCCGATGGGCTTCTTCCGCAACCGGACGTTCACGCTCTCGAACGTCGCCTCACTCCTGATGTTCTTCGGGATGTTCGGCTCGATCTTCCTGCTCGCGCAGTTCTTCCAGACCGTGCAGGGGCTCTCGCCGCTGCAGTCGGGGCTGCGGATCCTGCCCTGGACGGCGATGCCGATGTTCGTGGCGCCGATCGCCGGTGCGCTCTCCGACCGGGTCGGCGGCGAGCGGTTGATGACGCTCGGCCTGACGCTGCAGGGCGCCGGGCTGCTCTGGATCGCGGCCGTGACCGGCGTCGGCACGCCGTACGCCGACCTGATCGGGCCGTTCATGCTCTCCGGCGCCGGGATGGCGCTCTTCTTCGCGCCCGTGGCGAACGTCGTGCTCGGCGCGGTGCGGGCGGACGAGCAGGGCAAGGCATCCGGTGCGACAAATGCGATCCGCGAGCTCGGCGGCGTCTTCGGTGTCGCGGTGCTCGCCTCGCTCTTCAGTCACGCCGGCGGCTACCGCAGCCCGGCGACGTTCGTGCACGGGACGACCATCGCGGTCTATGCCGGCGGCGCGGTCGTCCTCGTCGCGGCGCTCGCGGCGGCGCTGATCCGGCGCCCCGCGCGGGCCACGGCGCCCGACGGCGAGCTGGCGCTGGCCGACGTCGCGTAGCCCCTGCCGTCCCGCGCGGACACGGCCGGTACCCGGTACCGGACGTGTCCAGCGCGGGCCGGTCCGACGCTGTCGCGACAATGGCGGGCGTGGTAGGTGTCGACACGTCCGGCGGCGGCATCGAGCCGAAGCGGTTGCTCGTGCTCGGCGCCGGGCCGCCGCAGCTCGGACTGCTCGAGGCGGCACGGCGGCGTGGCCTCTCCGTCGTCGCTGCCGACCGCGATCCGGCCGCGCCGGGCTTCCGGCACGCCGACCGGCGGGCGATCGTCTCGATCGAGGACGAGCCGGCGATCGAGCGACTCGCGCGCGCCGAGCGCGTCGACGGGCTCGTCGCGCCGGGCACCGATCACGCGGTCGCGCTCGCGGCGCGGATCGCGTCGCGGCTCGGCCTGCCGCATGCCGTCTCGCCCGAGACCGCGCTCGTCGCCGCCTCGAAGCGCCGCCAGCGCGAGCTGTTCGCGGAGGCCGGCCTGCCGCAACCGCGCTCGCTCGTGGGCCGCACGCTCGACGAGGTGCTCGACGCCGCCGACGAGCTCGGCTACCCGTGCGTGATCGAAGCGCCCGACCGCCGCGGCGAGCGAGGCGTCGCGCTCGCCGCCGACCGCGGCGAGGTCGCAACGGCGACCGCGGACGCGCTCGCCGGCTCGCGCAACGAGCACTGCCTCGTCGAGGAGCTCGTCGGCGGACGGGAGGTGACGGTGACGGGCTTCGTGCTCGACGGCGAGCTGGCGCCGCTGACCGTCACCGACCGCGAGCAGGCCCCGTCGCCCGCGTTCGGCGTGGCGCTCGCCACCTTCTGGCCGGCCGCGGTCGCACCGCAGGAGGCCGACGGCGCCGTCGCGCTCGTCGCGCGTGCGGTCGTCGCTCTCGGCGTCGAGTCGGGGCCGGTGACCGCACAGGTGCTCCTGGGGCCTGACGGCCCGCTGCTCGCGAAGCTCTCGACGCGCACCGGCGGCGGGCACGACTCGGAGCTGTGCCGCATCGCGCTCGGCGTCGACCTCGACGACCTCGCGCTCGCCGCCGCGCTCGCCGAGCCGGTGTCCGCGACGCTGCTGCGGCCGCTGCCGCTCGTCGGCGGCGCCTGCGTCCGCTTCCTCGTCGCGCCTCCCGGCGAGCTGCTCGAGACGCACGGCCTCGCCGCCGCTCGCTCCGCGCCCGGGGTTCGCGCTGTTCGCGTCTACCGGCAGCCGGGCCACCGCTTCGGCGAGCTGCGCCGCGCATCCGAGCGCGCGGGCGCCGTGCTCGCCGTCGGCGCGGGCCGCGAGGAGGCCGCCGCGGCGGCCGACACGGCGGCGGCGCTCGTCGGGCTCGTCGTGGCTCAACCGGCCGCGGAGCAGCCCGCCGGGGCCCTCGCGTGACGCGGCCGCTGCGCCTCGGCCTGACGCTCGCGCTCACCGGTCTCTGCACCGCGTACATCCTCTGGAAGATCGACCTCGGCAGGACCGGCCACGTGCTCGTGAACGCGAAGCCCGGCTGGTGGCTGCTCTCCTGCGCGATCATGGCCGGCTCGGTGTGGCCGCTCGCGTGGCGGTGGCGGCGGCTGCTCGCCGCGCGCGGCGTCGACGAGTCGCTCGGCTGGCTCGTCCGGACGAGCTTCGTCGCCTACGCGGCCGGACAGGTGCTGCCGACCTCGCTCGGCGGCGACGCGTCGCGGATCTACGAGACGTCGCGCCGGCACCGAGGCGCGGGCGCCGCGGCTGCCGGCACCGTCCTGCTCGAGCGCGGCCTCGGCGGCGCGGCGACGCTCGTGCTCGCCGCCGCCGGCTTCGCGCTCGCCGTCGGCCGCTACTCGATCGGCGGCTACCTCTGGGTCGAGCTGGCGCTCGTGCTGCTCGCCGCGGGCGGTGCGTTCGCGCTCTTCTCCACCCGCCTGCACCCGCTCCTCCACGGCCTGCGGCCGCTGCTGCGCGTCCTGCGGGTCGAGCGGCCGTTGCGCGAGGTGTACGTGGCGCTCCACGCGTTCCGCGCGGACGGCGGCCTGCTCACGGGGCTGTTCGGGCTGACGATCGTCGTGCAGGCGGCGCGGGTGCTCGCGATCTGGGCCGCGGGGCGCTCGGTCGGGGTCGATCTCTCGCCGCGCCCGTACTACGTGATGGGGCCGCTGCTCTTCCTCGTCATGCTCGTGCCGTTCACCGTCAACGGGCTGGCGGTGCGCGAGTCGTTCTTCGTCAGCTTCCTCGGCACGCTCGGGGTGGCGGCGGATCCCGCGTTCTCGACCGGCTTCCTCTTCTTCGCCGTCACCGTCGCCGTCTCGCTGCCGGGCGCCGGGATCGTCGCCTGGGAGGCGCTTCGGGAGCGGCGGGCATGACGCTCGTCCGGCTGCCGCCGCTCCTGGCGGCGGCGCCGCTGCTCGGGATCGCGTGGCTCCTGCCGGGATCCGGCTTCGGGCTCTGGCTGCGCCTCCTCGCCGCCTCGCTCGTGCTGCTCCTGCCGGGACGGCTCGTCGCGCGCGCCCTCGGGCTGCGCGGCGCGGCGCCGGCGCTCGCCTGGTCGACGGCGCTCGTCGCGGGTGCGCTCGCGGTCACGTTCGCCGTCGGCGGCTCGATCGACCTGACGCTGGCGTTGACCCTGACGGCCGGCGCGCTGGCGGCTGCCTGGTGTCTGAAGAGCGGCCGCTTCCCGGGGCGCGACGGCTCGCCGACGACCCGCGCTCGAGGCCCCGTCCTCCTCGCCGGGCTCGCGCTCGGCGGGGCGATCTGGTTCGTCGAGAGCGTGCTCAACGGCGACGCGCTCTTCCACCTGGGCCGGATCCGGAAGCTCGCCGAGCTCGACGCGCTCTCGCTGCACGCGGTCGGCGAGTTCCGGAACGGCGGCCTGCACCCGGGCTATGCGTTCCCGCTCTGGCACGGGTGGCTCGCGCTCGTCGCGCGGCTCGGCGGCGTCGACCCGACGAAGGTGATGGTGCACGAGTCGAGCATCCTCGTCGCGGTCGCGGTGCTGCTCGCCCTCGAGGCCGGGCTCGCGGTCTTCGCGTCGCTCGCCCTTGCGCTCACCACGATGGTCGCGCAGGTCGGGATCTTCGCGCTCGCGCCCGGTCACGGCGGCGCGTACACGATGCTCGCCCAGCCGGGCACCGCGGCGCGCCAGCTGTTCGTGCCCGCCGCGATCGCGCTCTTCTTCCTGTTCGTCCGGTCGCCGTCGTGGCCGCTCGCGCTGACGCTCGCCGCGATCGCGCTCGACCTCTCGTTCATCCACCCGACGTACGCGCTCTTCCTCGTCATCCCGCTCGTCGCGTTCGTCGCCGCCCGCGCGCTCCTCGCCCGCGGCGCCGACCTGCGGGCCGGCATCGCCGCGCTCGCGGGCTACGGGCTGCCGATGGCGCTCGTGTTTCTCTGGCTGAAGCCGATCGTCGACCAGACGGTCGGCATCTCGCCGGGACACAACGCGCTCGTGGCCAGCCTCAAGCACTACCGCGGCGACCTCGTCGTCGACTCGCTCTCGCGCTACCACCTCGCCTCCGAGGTGGTCGCCCGCACCGGCGCGGTCACCGTGGCGGCGCTCGTGCTCGTGCCGCTCGCCCTGCTGGCGCGGCGGCGGCGCTGGAGCGCGCTCGTGCTCGGCGCGACCGTCGTCGTGCTCGCCCTCTCGCTCTGGGCGGCCGTGTTCCCGCACTTCGCCAATGCGGTCTCCCTCTCGCAGGCGCGGCGCGCCTCGGGCTTCGTGCCGTTCGCGTTCGCCTTCGCCGGCGGCGCCGCCGTGCTCGCACGCCTGCCGCGACCGCTGCTCTTCCCGTTCGCGCTCGGCGCCGGGATCTGGCTGCAGGCGGCGTTCCCGGGCGACTTCGGATTGCGCACGCCGCACAACGGGCCGGGCGTCACCGCCTGGATCGCCCTCTACGGCGGGCTCGCCGCGCTCGCCGCCGGCGCCGTTCTCGCCTGGCGGCGCCGCGGCGGCGACGAGGAGAGCGGGCGCGGCCGCCGCGAGTGGACGGCGCTCATCGCCGCGACGCTCTTTGCGATCCCGGTCGCCGTGCACGGCTTCTCGCAGTGGAGCCCGCGGACGCAGCGCGACGCCTATGCGCTGACGCCGGGCCTCGTCCACTTCCTGCAGACCTCGGTTCGCCCGCGCGCGCTCGTCTTCGGTGACCTCGAGACGAGCTACCGCATCACCGCCTTCGCCCCCGTCTACGTCGTGGCGGAGCCGCCCGCGCACGTCGCGCACACGAGCGCCAACCGCATCCACAAGCGGCGCCACGCCGTGCTCCGCTTCTTCGAGCATCACGACGACCTCGCGATCCCGCGCGCGTGGAGCGCCGGCTGGCTCGTGCTCCGCCGCGGCGAGGGTGTCGACGCGGTCGAGGCGCAGGGACTGAAACCCGCCTACGCCGACGACCGCTACGTCGTCTTCGACCTCCGCCCACCGAGCTAGCCCGGGCACTAGCCTTACCCCCCGGTGAAGCTGCTGCTCGTCACGCTCTACTTCCCGCCCGCGGGCGGCGGCGGCGTCCAGCGGCCGCTCAAGTTCGCGAGCCAGCTGCCCGCGCTCGGGATCGAGACGCACGTGCTCGCGCCGGAGAATCCCGGCGTCACCCACCAGGACTCCGAGCTGGCGCTGCCGACGCACGCGTGGGTGCATCGCGTCCGGTACGTCGGGCCGAAGGGCGAGAAGCCGGCCGAGCGCCTCCACGGCACCGAAGGGCTGGCGCGGCTCGGGACGCAGGCCTCCCTGCTCGGCCGCCGGCTGCTCGTCCCCGACGAGAACATGCCGTGGAGCACGGTGGCGCTGCCGACGGCGATCCGGATCGCACGCAACGAGGGCATCGACGTCGTCCTCACCACCTCGCCGCCCGGCTCGCTCCACCTCGTCGGCGCCGCCGTGCAGAAGGCGACCGGCGCGAAGTGGGTGGCCGACCTGCGCGACTCGCTGACCGCCCACCCGCACCGGCGCGGCAACGAGTCGCGGCTCGTGCGGCTGAAGGAGATGACCGCCGGCGGCGTCGCGCGCCTCGTCGCCTCGCGGGCCGACGCGATCGTCGCCGCGGCCGACGCGATCGCCGACGAGGCGCGGGCGCTCTCGCCGCGCGGGCCGGTCGTGACGATCGCGAACGGCTGCGACTTCGACGACTTCGCGGGGCTCGAGCACCACGCGAGCGATCGCTTCCGGATCACGCACGCGGGCTCGTTCTTCGGCAAGCGCGACCCGAAGCCGTTCCTGCGCGCGTTCGCGGAGGCGGGCCTCGACGACGCCGTCGTCCGCTTCGTCGGCGACTTCCGCGCGGAGGACAGGGCGTTCGCCGAGTCGCTCGGGATCGCCGACCGGATCGAGCTGCCGGGCTACGTCTCGCGGCGGCGCTCGCTCGAGCTGCAGCGCGACTCGGAGGCGCTGCTGCTCTTGATCCCGGAGGCCGGGGGCCGCGGCCGTGGCGTCCTCTCCGGCAAGGTCTTCGAGTACCTCGCCGCCGAGCGTCCCGTGCTCGCCGCGGTGCCCCCCGACGGTGCGGCCGCGCAGCTCGTCCGCGACGCCGGCGCAGGCGTCGTCGCCGCGCCCGACGACGTTCCCGCTCTCCGCGACGCGCTCCTCGACCTGCACGCGCGCTGGCGCGACGGCCGCCTCGAGGGCACGCCGCTCTCGCCCGAGTGGCGGGAGAAGCTCTCGCGGAACCGCCGTGTCGAGGAGCTCGCCGAGCTGCTGCGGAGCCTCGCGTGAGCGCGGTCGCCGTCGCGGTGCCCGCCGCCGTCCCGCGCGCGCAGACCCGGGTGCTCGACGGGCTCCTGCTCGGCGTCTTCTTCGTCGCCACCTTCGAGAAGGTGCACTGGCGCTTCGGCGGCCAGATCGGGATCAACGACGTCCTGACGATCCTCTTCCTCGTCGCCTACCTCCTTCTGGAGCGGCGACCGCTGCCGCGGACGAGCGCCGTCGTGCTCGCCTTCTTCGCTGCGTTCCTGCTCGTCTACCTGATCGGCTGGTTCAACATCGACACGCAGCAGGGGCTCGACCAGTTCGTGAAGGGGATGGTCAAGTTCCTCGTCCACTTCCTCTTCCTCGTCGCCGCGGTCGGCTACCTCGCGCGGCGCGGCGAGCGCTTCTACTGGCGGGCGCTCACCTGGTTCGCGGCCGGCTTCGTCGCGAACTCGCTCTACGGGATCCTGCAGCTCCTCTCGGCGCGGGCGGGCCACAACCTCGACCACATCCTGCTCTCGCCGCTCACCGGCGGGGCGAGCTCGATCAACATCTACGGCGCCGTCAACGGCGCGAGCATCTACCGGCCGAACGCGCTCACGGGCGACCCGAACCACCTCGGCGTGATGCTCGACGTGCCGCTGCTCGCGCTGACGCCCGTCTACCTCCGGCTGCCGCGCGGGCACCGGCTGAAGTGGCCGCTCGCGGGTGTGCTCGCCTTCCTGCTGCTCGTCCTGCTCGCGACGCTCTCGCGCAGCGGGCTGCTCGGGCTCGGGGTCGGCGTGCTCGTCCTCGCGCTGCCGTACCGGCGCTTCACCCTGTCGCGGTCGCTGCTCGTGCCGCTGGCGGGGATCGCGGTCGTGCTCGCCGGCGTCGTCGCGACGCGCTGGCACTACTTCTCGGTCGTCGTCCGCTCGCGCGTGCAGACGGGCGGCAGCTCCACGTCGGCGCACTTCGCCGTCTACGACTTCATCCCGAAGGTGATGCACATGCACCCGCTGCTCGGGCTCGGCCAGAACAACTTCTCCGTCTACTACCAGTTCGTCACCGGCAAGACGAACTGGGGCCCGCACTCGTTCTGGGTCGCCGTGCTCGTCGAGTCGGGCCTCGTCGGGCTGCTGCTCTGGATCGTCTTCATGCGCTACCTGTTCGTCCGGCTCGTCGCGGCGCGGCGGCTCGGACGGCTGCTCGACCGGATCGGCGACCCCGCCGGCCCGCGCGTGCGGCCGCTCGCGTGGGGGATGACGGCGGCCCTGGCCGGGACGATCGCCGCCAACTTCTTCTACCTGACGATGCAGTTCTATTACTTCTACGCCTTCGCGGCCTTCCTGCTGGCGCTGCCGCTCGTGTTCGGGAAGCGGGCCACGGCTCCGCAAGAGCGGGCGTAAGGCGCCGCGGGCCGCAGGACGAGTGCGGCACCCGTCCCGGGGTCAGCGGCTCGTCGTCCGCCCGATCGCGAGAGGCCCGTGCGGCAAGGCGCGCTCGCGTATCGGGGGCCGAGCCGGGGCGGCGGCGGGCACGGTGGTGCTGCGCGTGCCGGCGAGCCCGATCGCCCCGAGCGCGAGCGCGGCGGCGAGGGCGGCGGCCCGCGCGGCGGGGGGCGGCGGGTCGGGCTGCTCGCCGTCGCCGAGGAGCAGCGCCGCGCCGCAGGCGAGCGCGGCGATCGTGACGGCGGGCAGCTCCCAGTCCCAGTCGACCCCCGCGTGGACGAGGAACGCGACATAGGCGGCCGCGGCTGCCGTCATCGGCCCGTCGCGGCGGCGGAGGCCGCGGAGGGGGAGCAGCAGGAACGCGGCGAGCAGCACGAGGCCGACCAGGCCCAGCTCGGCGAGCGTCTCGACGTAGAGCGAGTGCGCGTCGAGCGCGCCGCCGAGCGTCAGCACGATCTTCGAGCGCATCCAGAAGAAGCCGAACGTGCCGGCGCCGGTCCCGCCGAGCGGACGGCTCGCGATCTCCCGCTGCCACGCCACGTGCCAGTACCCGGACCGCGGCTGGCTCGCGCCCGCCGCGGCGATGCCGGCGACCGCGACCACGGCGGCGGCGGCGAGGAGGGCGAGCGCGATCCGCCGCGACGGCCTGAACGCCGGCACGCGGCCGCGGAGCCGGGAGGCCGCGAGCGCGGTCGCGAGCGCGACGGCGACGGCGATCGCGGCGAGCAGGGCGCCGTCCCGGCGCGGCGGCGCGACGTGCCCGTTCGTGAAGCCGAGCGCCGCCGCGAGCGCGACGAGCACGACCGACCCCGGCCCCGCCGCGACGACGGCTCCGACCACGCTTCGGGCGTTGCCCAGTGCAACCGCGACGGCGCCGCCGGCGGCGAGCGCGAGCACCGATCCCCAGCTCCCCGTCAGCGAGAGCGCGAGGACGAGCAGCGGCAGCGCGGCGGCCGCGGCGAGCCGGTGCGCATGCCGGCCTGCGTCCATGGCGAGATGGACGCCGAGCAGGAGCCCGAGCACGGCGAGGATCCCGACCGCGTTCGCGTACCCGAGCGGCTGGGCGAGCAGCGCCCCTTCGAAGGCGTAGTAGTGCTGCGCACCCAGCAGGTGCCGGGCGAGCGCGTAGACGAGCAGGCCGCTCACGCCCGCGTGCGTGCCCGCGACGAGCGCCGACGCCGAGCCGCGGCGGGCGAGCGCGAGCAGGGCGAGCACGACGGACGCGTAGAGCACCGCCCGCCGCGCCTCCAGCACCGACTGCGAGGAGTTCGCCGACCAGAGCGCCGACGCGGCCGTCCAGGCGAGCAGGGCAAGCGCGGCGACGGCCCAGAGCCACCCGCGCCGCAGTCCGCCGCCGAAGGAGCGGGAGAGGAGGGCGCCGTACGCCGCGGCCGCGACCGGTGTCGTCCACACCCAGGAGTGGGGAAAGTAGCCGCCCTGGACCCTCCCGAGCGCAGGGACGAGGACGAGCGGTACGGCGCCGACGGCCACGACGCCGAGCCGCTCGACGGTGCGTGTCGCCCGCGCGCGCATCGGCCCATTCTCACGATCCGGTACGGATGCCAGCGAGAATGCGCCGGTGCGCGTCGTCGTCCTCACCACGTCGTGGCCGCGGACGGAGAGCGAGTTCGCCGGCCGGTTCGTCGCGGACGCCGTCGAGCGCCTGCGCGGGCACGGCGTCGAGGTGGAGGTGCTGGCGCCCGGCAGCGGCTTCCGGGACTTCGGGCTCGCGTACGGCGGCGGGATGGCGGCGAACCTGCGCCGGCGGCCGTGGGCGGCGCCGCTGATGCTCTGCTCGATGCTCGTCGCGGTGCGCCGGGCCGCGCGCGGCGCCGACCTCGTGCATGCGCACTGGCTCCTGACCGCGGCCGTCGCGCGCCTCGCGGGCAGGCCGTTCGTCGTCACGCTGCACGGCTCCGGGACGGCCGGACGCTTCTCCGACGTCGAGCTGGCGCGGCGGGCGCCGCGGCTCGTGCGCGCGCTGCTCCGGCGGGCGGGCGGGGTGATCTGCGTCTCCGAGACGGTCGCCGCCGCGGTTCGGGCGGCGGGTGTCGAGGCGGTCGTGATCCCGAACGGCGTCCGCATCCCGGACGAGGTCGCGGCGCCGGCGCAGCCGCCCGAGGTGCTCTACGTCGGGCGGCTCTCGCCGGAGAAGAACGTCGACACGCTCGTCGAGGCGGTCGGCGACCTCGGGCTCGTCGTCGCGGGCGACGGGCCGCTCCGCCCGCTCGTCCCGCACGCGCTCGGCGCGGTGCCGCACGCGGAGGTGGAGCGGCTGCTCGAGCGGGCGTCGGTCGTCGTCGCGCCGTGCGAGCGGGAGGGCTTCGGGCTCGCCGCCGCCGAGGCGATGGCGTTCGGGCGGCCGGTCGTCGCCGCGGCGGGCGGCGCGCTGCTCGAGCTGGTCGCCGACGGGGAGACGGGCGTTCTCGTGCCGCCGCGCGACGCGCCCGCGCTCCGGGCCGCGGTCGAGCGCCTGCTCGCCGACCCGGAGCTCGCCGCCCGACTCGGCGCCGCCGCGCGCGAGCGGGCGCGCGAGCGCTTCGGCTGGGAGACGGTGATCGAGCGGACGCTCGCCGTCTACCGCGAGGCGGTGGCGCGGTGAAGCTCGCCTGGGTCCGCACCGGGGCGCGCCGGAGGACTACGAGGGCGCGTTCATGGACGCGATGGCCTCCGAGTACGACCGGCAGACGCCGTGGACGCGGATGCGGCTCGAGAACGTGCGCCTGCTGGTCGAGCCGCGCCCGGGCGACCGCGTGCTCGACGTCGGCACCGCCGCCGGCTCGATCGCGCACTTCCTCTCGACGCTCGGCTGCGAGACCGTCGGCATCGACCTCTCCGAGACCGGGATCGCCCGCGCCCGCGAGCGCTATCCGGGGCTCCGCTTCGAGGTCGCCGACGCGACCGCGCTGCCGTTCGACGACGCGAGCTTCGACAAGGTCGTCGCCGCGGACGTGACCGAGCACCTCGACGACGAGGCGTTCCGCGGCCTGCTCCGCGAGACCCGGCGTGTGCTCGCCCCGGGCGGGACGCTCTCGATCCACACACCGAATCCGAAGCACGCGATCGAGCGGCTGAAGGCGCGCAACCTCGTGCTCGAGCAGAACCCGACCCACATCGGCCTGCGCACGGGACGGCAGCTGCGCGCCGAGCTGGAGCGGGCGGGCTTCACGGTCGAGCTCGACCTCCGGCGTCCAGGCTTCTTCCCGGTGCTGCGCATCTTCGAGCGCCTCGCGGGCGCGCGCGTCGAGCTGCTCGGCTACCGGATTTGCCTGCGGGCGCGAAGCGGGCGCGAGTACCCTCCGGCGCCGTGAGGGTCGTCCACATCGTCGACCGGGTCGATACGGTCGGGGGCGTCCAGAGCTACCTGCGCCTGCTGGTGCCCGGGCTCGTCGGGCGCGGCGTCGAGAGCGCGCTGGTGACCGAGACGGACGTCGGCGGGGACTCCGTCGGCGCCGCGTGTCATACCGTGCCGGGCCTCCAGCACGACGGGCCCTCCCCGTCCGCCGAGACGGCCGCCGCGCTGCACGGCCTGCTCGAGGAGTTGGCCCCCGACCTCTGCATCGTCCATACGGCGCCGTCACCCGGAGTCGGCGGGCTCGCCGCCGCCCACGCTCCGACGCTCGCCTACGCCCACGACTACGCGATGGTCTGCCCGGGCAACGCGCGCTTCCTCCATCGGACGGGCGCCTTCTGCGAGGAGGGGCCCGGTCTGCGCTGCTTCCGGCGGGCGTACACGGAGCGGTGCACGAACCGGCGCCCCGACCGGATCCTTCGCGCTTCGCGGCGGACGCGCGCCTGGCCCGACGTCTGGTCGTCGCTGGCGCGGATCCTCGTCGCCTCGCCGTTCGTCGCCGGTGTGCTCTCCGCGGACGGGGCGCCGGACGATCTGCTCCGCGTCGTCGCCTATCCGGTGGCGACGCCGACACCGGTCGAGCCGGAGCCGGCCGGGGACGTGCTCTATCTCGGTCGCGTCGTCGCCTCGAAGGGCGTCGAAATGCTCCTGCGGGCGCTCGCAGGGCTCGAAGGCGTGTCGCTCACGGTCGCCGGAGACGGGCCGGACCGTTCGCGACTCGAGGCGCTCGCCGCCGAGTTGCGGCTCGACGTCCGGTTCCTCGGCTGGGTCGGCCCCGAGCGGCGCGCGGCACTCCTGCGCGGCAGCCGGGTATTCGCGATGCCGTCGCTCTGGCCGGAGGCGTTCGGGATCGCCGGCGTCGAGGCGCTCGCCGCCGGCGTGCCGGTCGTCGGGAGCGCCGTCGGGGGTATCCCGTCGTGGCTCGAGGACGGCCGCGGCGGCCTGCTCGTCCCGCCGGGCGACGCCGACGCCCTCCGTGAGGCGCTCCGGCGCGTCCTCGGCGAGCCGGAGCTCGCCGCCGAGCTCGCCGCTGCCGGCCCGGCCGCGGCGGCGCGCTTCTCGCTCGCGGCTCACCTCGACCTGCTCGTGCCCGAGCTGGAGGCCGTCGTTCAGCCGAGGTAGGCGCGCGCCCAGAGCTCGAGGTTGAGCGCGCGCCACAGCTCCATGCCGGCGTCGACCTCGCCCGCGCGGTGGCGCTGGAGGCGCCGCCGCAGTGCCGTGGGGTCGACAAAACCGCGCGCCGCCAGCTCCGGCGACGCGAAGATCTCGGCTGCGAACACGCCTAGCGCCCCGCGGAACCAGCGCCGCTCCGGGGTGACGAAGCCGAGCTTGTCGCGTCGCGCGGCAACCGAAGCCGGAAGCACCTCGGCCAGCGCCCGCCGCAGAACGTCCTTCGTCCGCCCGCTCCGGATCAGCTCTCCGCCGGGGAGTGAGAACGCCAGCTCGACGAGGCGGTGGTCGAGGAAGGGGACGCGCGCCTCGAGCGAGTGCGCCATCGAGTTGCGGTCCTCGTAGCGGAGCAGCTCCGGCAGGCCGCGACGCATCAGCAGGAGCTCCTGGTGGCGGCGCAGCCGTTCACGGAAGCGCGAGTCGTTGCTCGAAACGGGCGCCGCGAGGCCGCGCAGATCGGGATGGAGCAGTGGCGCGGCGCCGCGCGTCCGTGCCCGCACCGCCTGGGTAAGGGCGTCCGGCGCGAACGGGCGGGCGAGCGACGTCGCCAGCGCGGCGGCGGAGTGAACGTCCGAGAACGCTCGTAGCTCCGAGACGAGCGAGGGGAGGCGACCGCGTGCGAGCAGATCGGCGAGCCGGAAGCCGACGAAGGCGCGGTAGCCGCCGAAGACCTCGTCGCCGCCCTGGCCGTCGAGCATGACGGTCAGGCCGGCCTGCTTGGCCGCGCGCATCACGTACCACTGCGCGACCATGCTCGTCGAGCCGAACGGCTCGTCCTGGCAGGCGACGATCGCCGGCACGTCCTCGACGAGCTGCCGGTCGTCGAAGGTGATCCAGTGCGGCTCCGCGCCGGCGGCCGCGACGACAGCCTCCGCGTACGGGCGCTCGTCGAAGCCCGCGTCGTCGAAGTACGCGGTGAACGTCCGCTGCCGGCGCCCGACCGCCGTCGCGTCCGCGGCGGAGTCCCGCAGTAGCCGCGCGACCGAGCCGACAACCGCCGAGGAATCGATGCCGCCAGAGAGGCAGCTCCCGACCGGGACGTCGCTGCGCAGGTGCAGGCGGATCGCGTCGAGGAATGCCTCCCGCACCGCCTCGGCCGGGTCGCCGGAGGGTGCTTCGCGCGGCTCGAGCCGCCAGTAGCGGCTGACGTGCAGCCCATCGCGGTCGTAGACGAGCGAGTGCGCCGGCGGCAGCCGACGCACGTCGGCGAAGAACGTCTCCTCGGTGTGGTCGAGGTACGACTGCGTCAGGTACTCGGCGATCGCGACCGGATTCGGCTCGAGCCGCGCCCCGGAGTCGGCGAGGAACGCCTTCGGCTCGCTCGCGAACACGAGCCGGCCGCCGCCCTCCCGGTAGTAGAAGGGCTTGATCCCGAAGCGGTCGCGAGAGGCGAAGAGCCGCTGCGCCTCGACGTCCCAGACCGCGAACGCCCACATGCCGACGAACCGCTCGACGCACGCCTCCCCCCACTCGACGAAGGCGGCGAGCAGCACCTCGGTGTCGGTTCCGGTGTGGAAGCGGTGGCCGTGGGCGTCGAGCTCGGCGCGGAGCTCGCGGTAGTTGTAGATCTCGCCGTTGTGGACGAGCCGGTAGCGGCCGTTTGGGCTCGCGAACGGCTGCATGCCTGCGTCGGAGAGGTCGAGGATCGCGAGCCGTCGGAAGCCGAGCGCGCAGCCGTCGCCTGCGAATGAGCCGGCGCCGTCCGGCCCGCGATGGGCGAGACGCGCAGACATCGCCTCGACGGTCGCCGCCTCGGCCGGGCGGCCAGGGGCGACGACTCCGCAGATCCCGCACATCGGCGCCCATCATGCCCAGCGCGCGGCCCCGGTCGTGGATGATGATGTCTCGTGTCCGAACCGCTCTCCGGCAGGTTGTTCTTCCCGTTCGCCGAGCGTGCGTTCACGTTCCACCGCTATCGAGGGTTCGCCGAGAGCCTCGCCGCCGCCCAGTCCCTCGACGTCGTCCCGCTGCGCGACCTCCGGCGGCCGCCGTCGCCCAAGCGGGCGCGCGTCTCGCTCCGGCATGACGTCGACGAGAGCCTCGAGCGCGCGCTCGTTCTCGCGCGGATCGAGCACGAGCTCGGGCTGCGCGCGACGTACTTCGTGCTCCACACGGCGCCCTACGGCGCTCGCCCCGCCTGCTCGATGCCCTGCTGGAGTTGCAGGACGACCTCGGCCACGAGGTCGGGTGGCACAACGATCTCGTTACGCTCGCGTGCGTGCACGACATCGACGCCCGGTCGTTCGTCGCGGAAGAGCTCGCGCGGCTGCGCGACGGCGGGCTGAGGATCGAGGGGACGGCGTCTCACGCTTCACCGTGGTGCGCGGCGCTCGGCTTCCACAACCAGTACTTCTTCGAAGGGCTCACCGCCGATCCCGGGGTTTCCGCACTACGAGACGGTGCCGACTCCGGGTGCAAGCGCCGTATCGAGAAGGCGACACTCGCGGAGTTCGGGTTCGCTTACGAGGCCTACTTTCTCGGCGAGGACGACTACGTCTCCGACTTCACCTTCCAGGCCGGGCGGCGCTGGCATCCGGACGCGTTCGACCCTGCGGCGGTCGGTGCGGGCCGGACAGCGATCGTGCTCGTGCACCCGTGCCACGGGGACCGTTCCGCGCGCTGCAAAAGCGGCCCGCGCCGGTCGCCGGGGTCGCGTCGCGCGCCTGGCGCGAGCTCAGAGGCGTGCCGCGTCCGGGGGCGAGACCGGGGCTCGACCCCGCCACCGCTGGCGTAGCCTCGCCGATGCCCCACGCGGCGAGATAGCCGGCTGTCTGCGCGGCCGCGTTGTAGCGCTCCCGTGCGAGCGCGTGGGCGCGTGTCCGGCAGGACAGCCAGACGTTCCCTGGTTGGCCGCCAGCTCTCTCAAGGGCCGCGGCGAGCGATTCGGGACGCGCCGGCTCGAACAGGGACGCCCGCTGCCTCGACGATCGGTGTCAGGGCCGGCAGCCTCGGTGCGGCCACGGCGAGGCCGGCCATCATGTACTCGAACAGCTTGTTCGGGAGCACCAACACGGCTGACATTCCGCGTCTCCGGGCGGTTGATGATCAGCCCGACGTCGAGCCCGGGCAGGCGCCGCGACCAGCTCGGTCGGCGGCACCGGCTCGACCACGTTGACCGCGCTCTGCGAGCCCGCGGGCCTCGATCTCCCCTCGCAGCGCCTCATGGTCGGCTCCTGCGATCCGCAGCGTGAACTCGACCGAGGGAGCACCTTCGGCGGCGACGAGGAGATCGTCGAGTGGCCGGCCCGGGCCCATCGCACCCTGGTAGACGGCCCGGAGCCGTCCCTCGTTCGGCACCGGCGGGGCGACGGCGACGACGTCGGGGCAGTTGAGGATGACGAGCGGCCGTCGTGCTAGCCGAGGATGCGGACGAGCTCGTCCGCGATCGGGTCGGCGACCGTCACGACTGCCTCGGAGCGGCGAGCGAAGCACCCCTCGAGCCACCGAGCCGCCGCGCGGTGCAACTTGGGCGGATCGGGCTCTGGCAATATTGCTACAGCTCGTGCGCGTCGTAGACGAGACGCGACCGGCCCCGCCGCGCGAGCCACCACCCCGCTGGCAGCGTGTCGAAGTCGTTGGCGTGCACGATGTCGAATCCTCCGTGCCGCCGC
>CAVTBF010000002.1:0-1431151 GCA_963732915.1 uncultured Actinomycetes bacterium
GCGCGTCTACACGACGACGCCGAAGAAGCCGAACTCCGCGCTGCGGAAGGTCGCGCGCGTCCGGCTGACGAACGGCATGGAGATCGGCGCCTACATCCCCGGCGAGGGCCACAACCTGCAGGAGCACTCGGTCGTGCTCGTGCGCGGCGGCCGCGTCAAGGATCTGCCGGGCTTCCGCTACAAGATCATTCGCGCCGCGCTCGACACCGGCGGCGTCGCCGACCGCAAGCAGGCGCGCTCGAAGTACGGCGCCAAGCGGGGTAGCTGATGCCGCGTCGCGCAGACGTCCAGGCCCGCACGGTCGACGCCGACTCCGTCTACGGGTCGGCGCTCGTGACGCAGGTGATCAACAAGCTCATGCTCGACGGCAAGAAGTCGACGGCGGAGAAGATCGTCTACGACGCCCTCGAGACGGTGGGCACGAAGACCGGTCGCCCGCCGGTCGAGGTGCTGGAGCAGGCCGTGAAGACGGTCACGCCGGTGCTGGAGGTCCGCGGCCGCCGCGTCGGCGGTGCGAACTACCAGGTTCCGGTCGAGGTGCCGCAGCGCCGCGCCCGCACCCTCGCGGTGCGCTGGCTCGTCCAGTACGCGCGCGAGCGGCGCGAGAAGGGCATGTCCGACAAGCTGGCCAACGAGATCGTGGACGCGCTGAACCAGCAGGGCGGCGCGTTCAAGCGCAAGGACGACGTCTACCGGATGGCGCAGGCCAACAAGGCCTTCGCGCACTACCGCTGGTAGCGGCGCACGAGAGGGAGACTTTGAGCACCAAGGCAACAGAGACAGCAGTCGCGCTCGACCGCGTCCGCAACATCGGGATCATGGCCCACATCGACGCGGGCAAGACGACGACGACCGAGCGGATCCTCTACTACACCGGTCGTACCCACAAGATGGGCGAGGTGCACGAGGGCGCAGCGACGATGGACTGGATGGCCCAGGAGCAGGAGCGGGGCATCACGATCACGTCGGCGGCGACGACTGCGTCGTGGCGCGGCTATCGGGTGAACATCATCGATACGCCCGGGCACGTGGACTTCACCGTCGAGGTGGAGCGGAGCCTGCGCGTCCTCGACGGCGCCGTCGCCGTCTTCGACTCGGTCGCCGGCGTCCAGCCGCAGTCCGAGACCGTCTGGCGCCAGGCCGACAAGTACAAGGTGCCGCGGATCGCCTTCATCAACAAGATGGACCGCACCGGCGCGAACTTCTTCGCCGCCGTGCAGTCGATGACCGAACGCCTCGGCGCCAACCCGGTGCCGGTGCAGATCCCGATCGGCGCGGAGGACAACTTCCGCGGCGTCGTCGACCTCGTCGAGATGCAGGCGATCGTCTACAAGGACGACCTCGGCCAGGAGTTCGAGACCACGGAGATCCCCGCCGAGCTCGCCGAGCAGGCGCACGAGTACCACCACCAGCTGATCGACGCCGTCTCGCACTTCGACGACGAGGTGCTCGAGGCGTACATCGAGGACGAGAACGCCGTCGCCCCCGAGATGATCAAGCGCGCCGTCCGCGCCGCCACGCTCGCCGACGAGATCACGCCGGTGCTGCTCGGCTCCGCCTTCAAGAACAAGGGCGTGCAGCCGCTGCTCGACGCCGTCGTCGACTACCTGCCGAGTCCGCTCGACGTGCCGCCGATGGTCGGCATCGACCCGAAGACCGAGCAGGAGATCGAGCGTCTCCCGTCGCCCGACGAGCCGTTCTCGGCGCTCGCCTTCAAGGTCATGTCCGACCCGTACGTCGGCAAGCTCACGTACTTCCGCGTCTACTCCGGCAAGATCAAGGCGGGCGACCGGGTCCTCAACACGATCACCGGCAAGACCGAGCGGATCAGCCGCATCCTCCAGATGCACGCGAACCACCGCGAGGAGCGCGAGGAGATCATGGCCGGCGAGATCGCTGCCGGCGTCGGCTTGAAGTCCACGACGACCGGCGACACGCTGGCCGCCGAGAACGCGCCGATCGTGCTCGAGTCGATGACGTTCCCCGACCCCGTGATCCAGGTCGCCGTCGAGCCGAAGTCCAAGGCCGATCAGGACAAGCTCGGCTCGGGCCTCGCGCGGCTCGCCGAGGAAGACCCGACGTTCCGCGTCTCGAGCGACGAGGAGACCGGCCAGACGCTGATCGGCGGCATGGGCGAGCTCCACCTCGAGATCATCGTCGACCGCCTCAAGCGCGAGTTCAACGTCGACGCGAACGTCGGCCGCCCCCAGGTCGCCTATCGCGAGACCGCGGGCAGGCTGGTCGAGAACATCCGCGAGAAGTTCGTCCGCCAGACCGGCGGCTCGGGCCAGTACGCCGACGTCGTCATCAATCTGGCGCCGCGCCAGCCCGGCGAGGGATACGAGTTCGCGGACAAGATCACGGGCGGCAAGGTTCCGAAGGAGTACATCCCGGCCGTCAACGCGGGCATCCAGGAGGCCATGAACTCGGGCATCCTCGCGGGCTACCCGGTCGTCGACGTCGGTATCGAGCTCGTCGACGGGTCGTACCACGAGGTCGACTCGAGCGAGCGCGCCTTCAAGATCGCCGGCTCCATGGCCTTCAAGGAGGCGATGAAGCGGGCGAAGCCGAAGCTGCTCGAGCCCGTGATGGCGGTCGAGGTGACGACCCCCGAGGACTACCTCGGCGACGTGATGGGTAACCTCAACAGCCGCCGCGGCCGCATCGAGTCGATGAACCCGATGGGCAACGCCCAGGTCATCAAGGCGAGCGTCCCGCTCTCGGAGATGTTCGGATACGCGACCGACCTGCGCTCGATGACGCAGGGACGGGCTGATTTCACCATGCAATTCGATCGCTACGAGGAAGTTCCTCAGTCGATCGCGAGCGAGATCATCGACGCTCAGAGCTAAGTCGAGAACGAAGGAGACAGGGAGCCACCAATGGCCAAGCAGAAGTTCGAGCGCACGAAGCCGCACGTCAACGTCGGCACGATCGGTCACATCGACCACGGCAAGACGACGCTGACCGCCGCGATCACGAAGGTCCTCGCCGAGGCCGGTGGCGGCACGGCGGTCGCCTTCGACGAGATCGACAAGGCGCCGGAAGAGCGCCAGCGCGGAATCACGATCAACACGGCGCACGTCGAGTACGAGACGGCCAACCGTCACTACGCGCACGTCGACTGCCCGGGTCACGCCGACTACATCAAGAACATGATCACCGGCGCCGCCCAGATGGACGGCGCGATCCTCGTCGTGTCGGCCGCCGACGGTCCGATGCCGCAGACGCGCGAGCACATCCTCCTCGCCCGCCAGGTCGAGGTGCCGGCGATCGTCGTCGCCCTGAACAAGGCCGACATGGTCGACGACCCCGAGCTGCTCGAGCTGGTCGAGATGGAAGTGCGCGAGCTGCTCTCCAAGTACGAGTTCCCCGGCGACGACATCCCGATCATCCAGGTGTCGGCGCTGAAGGCGCTCGAGGGCGACGCGGAGTGGACGGCGAAGATCCTCGAGCTGATGGAGGCCGTGGACTCGTACATTCCGGAGCCGGAGCGCGACGTCGACAAGCCCTTCCTGATGCCGATCGAGGACGTCTTCACGATCACCGGCCGCGGCACCGTCGTGACCGGCCGCATCGAGCAGGGCCAGTGCAAGGTCGGCGACGAGATCGAGGTCATCGGCATCCATCCCGAGGTGACCAAGACGGTCGTCACCGGGCTCGAGATGTTCCAGAAGACGCTCGACTACGCGCAGGCCGGCGACAACGCCGGCGCGCTGCTCCGCGGCGTCAAGCGCGAGGAGGTCGAGCGCGGCCAGGTGCTCGCGAAGCCGGGCTCGATCAACCCGCACACGCACTTCAAGGCCGAGGTCTACGTCCTCTCGAAGGAGGAGGGTGGCCGCCACACGCCGTTCTTCAACGGCTACCGGCCGCAGTTCTACTTCCGGACGACCGACGTCACCGGCTCGATCAAGCTGCCGGAGGGCCAGGAGATGGTCATGCCGGGCGACAACACCAACATGGAGATCGAGATGATCCAGCCGATCGCCATGGACCAGGGCCTCCGCTTCGCGATCCGCGAGGGCGGCCGCACGGTCGGTGCCGGCGTCGTCACCGAGATCATCAAGTAGAGACCGCGAGACGAGTGAGAGGAGGGCGCCGGTGGCACAGCAGAAGATCAGAATCAGGCTGAAGGGCTACGACCACCAGCAGGTGGACAAGTCCGCCCGCGACATCGTGGACACAGCTCAACGCACCGGCGCCACCATCACCGGTCCCGTGCCGCTGCCCACCGAGAAGAACGTCTACTGCGTGATCCGGTCGCCGTTCAAGGACAAGGACTCGCGGGAGCACTTCGAGGTGCGCACGCACAAGCGCCTGATCGACATCCACTCGCCGACCCCGAAGACGGTCGACTCGCTGATGCGGCTCGACCTCCCGGCCGGCGTCGACATCGAGATCAAGCTTTGAGAGGCATCCTCGGAAAGAAGCTGGGCATGACGCAGCTCTTCGACGAGGAGAGCGGCGGCGTGACTCCGGTGACCGTGATCGAGGCGGGCCCGTGCCCCGTCGTCGCCGTCCGCACCCCGGACGCCGACGGCTACGAGGCCGTCCAGCTCGCCTGGGAGCCGGTCGCCGACCGCAAGATCTCGAAGCCCGAGCGCGGCCACCTCGCCAAGGCGGGTGTGGACGGTGCGTACCGTCACCTCGTCGAGTTCCGCGGGCACTTCGCCGACGCGGTGCAGGGCGAGAAGGTGACCGTCGCGATCTTCGAGGCCGGCGACAAGGTCAAGGTCTCGGGCGTCTCGATCGGCAAGGGCTTCCAGGGCACGATCAAGCGGCACAGGTTCCACCGTGGCCCGGTCTCGCACGGCTCGCACAACATCCGCAAGCCGGGCTCGATCGGTGCGTCCGCGACCCCGTCGCGCGTCTTCAAAGGCGTGAAGATGGCCGGCCGGATGGGCGGGAAGCGCGTCACGCAGACCGGCTTGACGATCCACTCGATCGACCCCGAGCGCAACCTGCTGCTCGTGAAGGGCGCCGTTCCGGGCCCGAAGAACGGGCTGCTCGAGATCAGGGAGATGAGCTAGCCGTGGCACCGAAGGCACCCGTCCTCGGGGGCGCGAAGAAGGAGGTCTCGCTCGACGAGTCCGTCTTCGGCGCCGAGGTCAAGCCGCATCTCGTCCACGAGGCCGTGCGCGCCGAGATGAACGCGCACCGGCAGGGCACGCGCGCGGCGAAGAGCCGCGGGCTCGTCTCCGGCGGCCGCTCCAAGCCGTGGCGCCAGAAGGGCACCGGCCGCGCCCGCCAGGGCACGATCCGCGCGCCGCAGTTCACCGGCGGCGGCGTCGTCTTTCCGCCGAGCCCGCGCAGCTTCGACCTCAAGGTCAACCGCAAGGCGATGCGGGCAGCTCTGCGCGCCGCGCTGAGCGACCACGCCGGCGCGGGCACGCTCGGCCTCGTCTCCGCGGACTCGTTCGGCGAGCCGTCGACGAAGAAGGCCGACGAGCTCCTGCAGGGCTGGGGCGCGCAGCGGCCGACCGTCGTCGTCGCGACCGAGGACGAAGCGGCGCTGATCAAGTCGTTCCGCAACCTCGAGAAGGTGCTCGTCACCGTTCCGTCCGAGCTCGAGGTCGCCCACGTCGTCTGGGCGCGCTCGCTCGTCGTCACCGAGACGGCGCTGCCGCTCGTCGAGCTCAAGGCTGGAAGCGCGGCCGGCAACGCTCTGCCGGAAGACAGCGCGCCTGCGGCGAGCCCGGACGCCGAGGAGGCGAAGGCGCAGTGAGCCTCCATCCCGCCCAGGTCCTGATCTCGCCCGTCGTCTCCGAGAAGAGCTACGGCCAGATCGTCCAGAACCGCTACACGTTCAAAGTGCACCCCGACGCGCACAAGACACAGATCCGCCAGGCGGTCGAGCAGCTGTTCGACGTCTCGGTGCTGAACGTCAACGTCGTCAAGGTGCAGCCGAAGCCGAAGCGCCGCGGCGTCACGAAGGGCGTGAAGCCCGGCTGGAAGAAGGCGATCGTCCAGCTGAAGCCGGGCGACTCGATCGAGATCTTCGAGGGGGCGCAGCTTTGAGAGTGGTCGCCTCCCTCGCATCTCGCACGCTGGATGCGGCTGCAAGCCGTCGCATCGCGGCGTCCTCAGTCGCGCCCGTAGCCTCCGGCTACGAACGCTCCCTGCGTCCTTGCGCTGCTCGGTTTTCGCCGCCCCAGCGCGCGACCTGCTCGCGAGGAGACCACTGATGCCGATCCGTCGCTACAAGCCCACAAGTCCCGGCCGCCGGTTCATGTCGGTCTCCACCTTCGAGGAAGTGACGAAGACGGAGCCCGAGAAGAGCCTGCTCGCGCCGCTGTCGAAGAAGGGCGGCCGCAACAACAATGGCCGGATCACGACGCGCCACCAGGGCGGCGGTCACAAGCGCCGTTTCCGCATCATCGACTTCAAGCGCACGAAGGACGGCGTCCCGGCGAAGGTCGCCGCAATCGAGTACGACCCGAACCGGTCGGCTCGCATCGCGCTGCTCCACTACGCCGACGGCGCCAAGAGCTACATCCTCGCGCCGGCGCAGCTGAAGGTCGGGGCGACCGTCGAGTCGGGCCCGGACGCCGACATCAAGGTCGGCAACGCGCTGCCGCTCGAGAACATCCCGACCGGCACGCTCGTCCACAACGTCGAGCTCAAGCCGGGCCAGGGCGCGAAGATGGCGCGCTCCGCCGGCTCGGGCATCCAGCTCGTCGCCAAGGACGCCGGCTTCGCAGTGCTGCGTCTCCCGTCGGGCGAGATGCGCCGCGTCCCGCTCACCTGCCGCGCGACCGTCGGCCAGGTCGGCAACGTCGACCACCAGAACATCACGGGCGGCAAGGCTGGGCGCAGCCGCTGGCGCGGCAAGCGCCCGTCCGTGCGCGGCTCCGCGATGAACCCGGTCGACCACCCGCACGGCGGCGGCGAAGGCAAGTCGAAGGGCGGCCGCCACCCGGTCACTCCGTGGGGCGTGCCGACGCTCGGCAAGCGCACGCGTTCCAAGCACAAGGAGTCGAACAAGCTGATCGTCCGCGGTCGCCGCCGCGGCAAGGAGGGCCGCCGCTGATGTCGAGGTCGTCGAAGAAGGGGCCGTTCGTGGAAGAACGGCTGATGAGCCGGATCGAGAAGATGAACACGTCCGGGTCCAAGAACATGATTCGCACCTGGTCGCGCGCGTCGACCGTGTTCCCGGAGATGGTCGGGCACACGATCGCCGTCCACGACGGCCGCAAGCACGTGCCGGTGTTCATCTCCGAGCAGATGGTTGGGCACAAGCTCGGCGAGTTCGCTCCGACGCGGACGTTCCGCGGCCATGCGGGCGACCGGACAGCGAAGGTGAAGAGGTAGCACCGGTGGCGACCGTCGAGGCACCGTCGAAGCAGACTGTTCGCGCCCAGGCGAAGTGGGTGCACTCGAGCGCGCGCAAGGCGCGGCTCGTCACCGACCTGATCCGTGGCCGCTCGGTTCCGGAGGCGCGGACGATCCTCGCCTTCTCGAAGCGCGCCGTCGCCAAGGACATCGAGAAGGTCCTGCGCTCGGCCGTCGCGAACGCCGAGTCGCGGCCCGACCTGCTCTGGGACGGCGACGCTCTCGTCGTCGTCACCGCCTACGCGGACGAGGGCCCGACGCTGAAGCGCTGGCGCGCCCGCGCGCGCGGGCGCGTCGCCCGCATCCGCAAGCGGACCTGCCACATCACGATCGAGCTCGCGCAGAGCCCGGAAGCGCTTGCGACCGCCGCGACCGAGACGCCGAAGCGGCGCGGCCGGCGCGCTGCCGAGACGCCCAAGACCCCCGAGACCGAGACCGCCGCCGCAGCGGAGACGCCCGTCGCCGAGGCGACCGAAGAGGCGCCCGCCGCGGACGCGGCAGAGCAGACGGAAGAGACGCCGTCGGCCGAGGCGGACGCCGAGGCTTCGACAAAGGAGACCGACCAGTAATGGGACAGAAGATTCATCCTGGCGGCCTGCGCGTGGGCGTCATCCACGACTGGAAGTCCAACTGGTACACGGGCAAGAAGGAGTTCGCGGACTACATCCTCGAGGACGTCAAGATCCGCGAGCACATCTACGGCAAGCTCTCGCACGCGGGCCTGTCGGACATCCTGATCCGCAAGGACAAGCAGCGGATCACCGTCGACATCTACACCGCGCGCCCCGGCATCGTCATCGGCAAGTCGGGCGTCGAGGTGGACGCGCTGCGCAAAGAGCTGCACGCGCTCACCCAGAAGAACGTCCACATCAACATCAACGAGATCAAGCGCCCCGAGCTCGACGCGAAGCTCGTCGCGCAGTCGATCGCGGAGCAGCTCTCGAACCGCGTCGCCTTCCGCCGCGCGATGAAGCGCGCGCTCGCGTCGGCGATCCGCTCCGGCGCCGCCGGCGTCAAGATCCAGTGCTCGGGCCGCCTGGGCGGCTCGGAGATGAGCCGCCGCGAGACCTACAACGAGGGTCGCGTGCCGCTGCACACGATCCGCGCCGACATCGACTACGGGTTCGTCGAGGCGCGTACGAGCGCGGGTCGCATCGGCGTCAAGGTTTGGATCAACAAGGGCGAGATCATGCCGGAGGGCTTCGAGAGCTCCGGCGGCGACACCCGCCTCGGCGACCAGGACACGCGCCGCCGCCGCGGTGGCGCGCTCGAAGGGCTCGGCGCGTCCCGCGAGAGCGGTCGCGGCCGCGGTCCCGACCGCGAGGGTCTCGGCCCGGTGCGCCAGCGCCGCCGCGGCCCCGGCGGCGGTGGCGGTGGCGGCGGCCAGGGTGGACGCCCGCGCCGCGGGCCCGGTCAGGGTGCGCGTCCCGCAGGCGGGCCCGGCCAGGGCGCACGTCCCGCAGGCGGACCCGGCCAGGGCGCACGTCCCGCAGGCGGGCCCGGCCAGGGCGCACGTCCGGCCTCCGGCCGCCCGGGCGGCCGCGATCGCGCCCCGCGCCAGGAGAACACCGAGACGCCGCGCGTCGACGAGACGACGCAGGCCGCCCCCGAGCAGCAGCCGGTGAGCGAGCCCGCGGTCGAGACGCCGCCGGTCGAGGCCGCGAAGGCGCCCGAGCCCGCCGCCGAGACGCCGGCACCCGAGGCGCCCGCTGCGGAGGCAAAGCCGAAGAGCAGCCGTGCGAGCAAGCCGAAGGACGACGGGCCGAAGGATGACGGGCCGAAGGACGGTGACGCCTGATGCTGATGCCGAAGAAGACGAAGTTCCGGAAGGTCCATCGTGGCCACCGCCGGGGCACCGCCAAGGGTCAGACCTCGGTCCAGTTCGGCGACTACGGGCTGAAGGCGCTCGACAACGGCTGGATCACGAACCGGCAGATCGAGGCCGCCCGGATCGCGATGACGCGCAAGATCAAGCGCGGCGGCAAGGTCTGGATCAACGTCTTCCCCGACAAGGCGTACACGAAGAAGCCCGCCGAGACCCGCATGGGCTCGGGCAAGGGCTCGCCCGAGGGGTGGGTCGCCGTGATCAAGCCCGGACGCGTGATGTTCGAGCTGGCCGGCGTGCCGGAGCCGCTCGCGAAGGAGGCGCTCCGCCTGGCGGGGCAGAAGCTGTCGGTGAAGACGAAGGTCGTGAAGAGGGAGGCTGAGCTCTTTGACTAGGGCATCGGAACTCCGTGACCTGACGGACGAGGATCTCGACCACCGTCTCGCGGAGCGGCGGCAGGAGCTGTTCAACCTCCGCTTCCAGTCGGTGACGGGCGCGCTCGAGAACTCGGCGCGGCTGAAGCTGGCAAAGCGCGAGATCGCGCGGATCCTCACCGTTGTCAATGAGCGCGAGGCCGAGAAGGCGAAGGCGAGCTAGAGAACATGGCTGACGAAGAGAAGAACGAGACAACCGAAGAGACTCCCGTCGAGGAGCCCGCCGCCGAGGCGAGCGAGCCGACGGCCGAGGAGACACCGGCCGAGGAGCCCGCCGCGGAGGAGACTCCCGCCGAGCCCGAGGCTGCCGCCGAGGAGCCGGTGGCCGAGGCCGCCGAGCCCGCGACGGAGCCCGAGGCTGCCGCCGAGGAGACGGCCGCCGAGGCACCCGCCGCCGAGCCCGCGGCCCCCGCGCCGCAGTCCGGCCCGAAGCCGAAGGGCAAGCGCCTGCCGCGCCGGCTGCGCCCGCAGAAGACGCGGCCGCAGCGCACGACGAGCGGCGAGCGCAAGCCGATCGTCCGGGAGCCGAAGCCCGAGCACGAGCGGGGCCGCAGCCAGGAGCGCCGCGGCGTCGTCGTCTCGAACGCGATGGACAAGACGATCGTCGTCAAGGTGGACATGATCAAGTCGCACCCCCGCTACAAGAAGGTCATCCGGCGGTCGGTCAAGTTCCACGCCCACGACGAGCAGAACGCCGCCAACGTCGGAGACGTCGTCCGGATCGTCGAGACGAGGCCTCTGTCCGCGACCAAGCGCTGGCGTCTGGCGGAAGTGCTGGAGGCCGCGAAATGATCCAGCAGGAATCCCGCCTCCGCGTCGCCGACAACACCGGCGCCCGCGAGATCCTCTGCATCCGCGTCGTCGGCGGACACCACCGCCGCTACGCACGGGTCGGCGACGTCATCGTCGGCACCGTCAAGACCGCCACGCCGCAGGGCGCGGTCAAGAAGGGCGAGGTCGTGCGCGCGGTCGTCGTGCGGACGAAGAAGCCGTTCGGCCGCGACGACGGCACCTCGATCGCGTTCGACGAGAACGCGGCCGTGATCATCGACGCGCAGCGCAACCCGCGCGGCACCCGCATCTTCGGGCCGGTCGCGCGCGAGCTGCGCGAGAAAAACTTCATGAAGATCGTCTCGCTCGCCCCGGAGGTGCTCTGACGTGTCCCAGACGATGAAGATCAAGAAAGGCGACGTCGTGCACGTCCTCCGCGGCAAGGACGCCGGCAAGGAGGGCCGCGTGATCGAAGCGCGTCCCAAGGAGGGCCGCGTCGTCGTCGAGAACATCAACATGATCAAGCGGCACCAGCGGCCCCGCCCGATCCAGAGCGCGAGCCAGATGGGCGGCTCGCAGGTCATCCCCGGCGGGATCATCGAGAAGGCCGCCGCGCTGCCCGTCTCGAACGTGATGGTCGTCTGCCCGACCTGCAAGAAGCCGACCCGGGTCGCCACGGTCTCGAAGACCGTCAAGGACAAGACCGTCCGCATCCGCGTGTGCAAGCAGGAAGGCTGCGGCCAGGAGATCGACCGGTAATGGCGGCCAACGGATACGCACCCCGGCTCAAGGAGACCTACGAGCGCGAGATCCGGCCTGCTCTCAAGGAGCAGCTCGGCCTCTCGTCGATCATGCAGACGCCGAAGATCGAGAAGATCACGCTCAACATGGGCGTCGGCGAGGCGAAGACCGACGCGAAGCAGCTCGACGCCGCGATCGAGGAGCTGACGACGATCGCCGGCCAGCGCGCCCAGGTCCGCCGCGCCCGCAAGTCGATCGCCCAGTTCAAGGTGCGCGAAGGGATGCCGGTCGGCGCGAAGGTGACCCTGCGCGGCGCCCGCATGTACGAGTTCCTCGACCGGCTGGTCTCGATCGCGCTGCCGCGCATCCGCGACTTCCGCGGGCTCAACCCGCGCTCGTTCGACGGCCGCGGCAACTACTCGCTCGGCGTGCGCGAGCAGATCATCTTCCCCGAGATCAACTACGACGACATCCAGCAGATCCGCGGCCTCGACGTGACGATCACGACGAACGCCGCGACAGACGACCACGCGTTCGCCCTGCTGCAGGCGCTCGGCCTGCCGTTCGCGGGCCAAGGCGAGAGAGGTGACCAGTAATGGCGAAGACGTCCTTGGTCGTCAAGCAACGGCGGCCCCAGAAGTTCAAGGTGCGCGGCTACACGCGCTGCAACCGGTGCGGCCGTCCGCGCGCCGTCTTCCGCAAGTTCGGCCTCTGCCGGATCTGCCTGCGCGAGCTCGCGCACCAGGGCGTGATCCCCGGCATGACGAAGTCCAGTTGGTAGGAGAGACCCAGTGCTGACCGATCCGATCGCAGACATGCTCACGCGCATCCGCAACGCCAACAAGGCGCTGCACGAGCGCGTCGAGATGCCCACCTCCCGCATGAAGGTGGAGATCGCCCGCCTGCTGAAGGAGGAGGGCTACATCCGCGACTTCCACGTGGAGAAGCCCGAGGCGTGGAACGCCTCCCACCCGAACGACGAGCGGGCCTTCGATACCCTTGTCGTCGACCTCAAGTTCGGCCGGAATCGCGAGCGGGTCATCTCTGGCCTGAAGCGCGTCTCCAAGCCGGGCCGCAGGGTCTACGCGAAGAAGGACCGTCTTCCTCGCGTCCTGGGCGGGATGGGCGTCGCGATCCTGTCCACATCCTCCGGCCTCGTCACCAGCCGGACCGCGCAGGAGCGCGGCATCGGCGGGGAAGTCGTGGCCTTCATCTGGTAATCGCATTTTGCTTCGCAAAACGCTAGAGAAAAGACGAGAGATCATTTCGACGGGAGATATCGTGCAGCGGAAGACTTCCACTAGTCTTTCGTGCAGCGAAAGACTATGAGCAGAATCGGCAGAAGACCAATCGAGATCCCGGACGGCGTGACTGTCACGATCGAGCCTGCCCGCGTTGCGGTCGTCGGCCCGCTCGGCTCCCTGCAGCAGCAGGTGCCGCAGCGGATGAAGATCGAGCAGGGCGAGGGCCAGGTGCTCGTCACCCGCCCGACCGACCGCGGCGACGACCGTGCCCTGCACGGGCTGACGCGGACGCTCGTCGCGAACATGGTCGAGGGCGTGACCAAGGGCTTCGAGAAGAAGCTCGAGATCCAGGGCGTCGGCTACCGCGCCGCGCTCAAGGGCTCCGACCTCGAGCTCCAGGTCGGCTACTCGCACCCGGTCACGATCAAGCCGCGCACCGGCATCAGCTTCGAAGTCCCCGCCCCGACGCAGATCGTCGTCAAGGGCACCGACAAGCAGGTCGTCGGTCAGACCGCCGCCGAGATCCGGAAGGTGCGCCCGCCCGAGCCGTACAAGGGCAAGGGGATCCGCTACGAGGGCGAGTACGTCCGCAGAAAGGTCGGCAAGCGTGCCTAGTCTCACCGTCAGGGAAGCCCGTGTCCGCCGGCACCGCCGCGTGCGCGCCAAGGTCGCCGGCACCGCCGAGCGGCCCCGCCTCGCCGTCTTCCGTTCGAACCGCGGCGTCGAGGCGCAGCTGATCGACGACGAGAGCGGGCGCACGCTCGCCTCCGCCTCGTGGCTGACTCTGAAGAAGTCGTTCAAGGGCTCGAAGAGCGCCCAGGCGGCCGAGGTCGGCAAGCAGCTCGCCGCCGCCGCCAAGCAGGCCGGGATCGACGCATGCGTCTTCGACCGCGGCGGCTACCTCTACCACGGACGCGTCAAGGCGCTCGCAGACGGCGCCCGCGAGGGAGGGTTGCAGTTCTGATGGGATCGATGGACTACAGAGACACGCGCGAGCTCAAGGAGCGCGTCGTCGAGATCAACCGCGTCGCCAAGGTCGTCAAGGGCGGCCGGCGCTTCTCCTTCACGGCGCTCGTCGTCGTCGGGGACGAGGTCGACCGCGTCGGCCTGGGCTACGGCAAGGCGCGCGAGGTGCCGCTCGCGATCACCAAGGCCGTCGAGGACGCGAAGAAGAACCTCTTCACGATCCCGAAGCACGGCTCGACGATCACCCACGAGGTGCTCGGCCGGTTCGACGCGGCCCGCGTGATGCTGCGCCCCGCCTCCGAGGGAACCGGCGTCATCGCCGGCGGTGGCGTCCGGGCAGTGCTCGAGCTCGGCGGCGTCCGCAACGTGCTCGCGAAGAGCCTCGGCACGACCAACCCGATCAACATGGCGAAGGCCACGGTCGCGGCGCTCCAGGACCTGCGCCGCCCGGAGGACGTCGCCCGCATCCGCGGCAAGCGGATCAGCGAGGTGCTCCCGCTGCCGGCGATCGCGCGCAAGGTGGCCGAAGAGCCCGTCGCGGCGGCGGCGGTCGTCGAGGCGCCGGCGGTCGAGGAGACTACCGCCGCAGCGACCCCGGCCGAAGCGACCCCGGCCGAGGAGACCACAGCCGAGGAGACCACAGCCGAGGTCGCGCCGGCCGTCGAGGAGCCGGCCGCCGAGGAGACGCCTGCAGCAGAGCCGGCAGCAGAGGCCCCTGCTGCGGAGGAGAAGCCGAAGCGGCGCACCGTGCGCCGCAAGAAGAGCGAGGACGCGTAACGTGAGCAAGGTGCGGATCACGCAGATCAAGAGCCAGATCGGCCAGAGCGAGCGCCACCGCGGTACCCTGCGCGCGCTCGGGCTCGGCAAGATCGGCCGCAGCGCCGAGCACGACGAGTCGCCGGTGCTCGCCGGCATGCTCCGCAAGGTCCGCCATCTCGTGAAGGTCGAGAGCTCGTAATGCCCGAGAAGCAGCTCAATCTCTCCAACCTGCAGCCGGCGCAGCCGCGCGAGGACCGCAAGCGCGTCGGCCGCGGGCTCGGCTCCGGCAAGGGCCGCTACGCGGGCCGCGGCATCAAGGGTCAGAAGTCGCGCGCCGGCTCGCACAAGATGCGCGCGGGCTTCGAGGGCGGCCAGATGCCGATCTACATGCGCATCGGCAAGTCGCGCGGCGCCACGTCGAAGGACGCGATGCCGATCGGGCCGTTCCGCACCTCGACCCAGCCGGTGAACGTCCGCGACCTCGACCGCTTCGAAGCGGGCGAGGAGGTGACGCCCGAGACGCTCGTCGCCAAGCGCCTGATCAAGAACACGCGCACCGACGTGAAGCTGCTCGGCGTCGGCGAGGTGACGAAGAAGCTCACCGTCCGCGTGCACGCGATCTCGGCCACGGCGCGCGAGAAGATCGAGGCGGCCGGCGGGACCGTCGAGCTGCTGCGCGAGCCGAAGGAACAGCGCAAGCGCCACCACAAGGCACGGCCCGCAACGACCGCCGAGGAGGAGACTCCCGTCGCGGAGGCGTCCGAGGACGCCCCCGAGGCCGAGTCCGAATCCGACGCTTCGCCAGCGGAGGAGTAACAGGTGCCCCCGCACGCGGCAGTCAGGGCACTTCGTGCGGCTGCAGAGCGGCGCCGGGCGGCGTCCTCGGCCGTAGCAGCCACCGTTGCGGGTGCTCGCAGCCTCGGTGACCGGCTTGCTTCGCGCTCGCCGGAAACCCGCGACCGCCGCCTGCGAGGCCGCTGATGTTCGGCTGGCTCGCCAACGCCTGGCGTGTCCCCGAGCTGCGCAAGCGCGTCCTCTTCACCGCGGGGGTGCTCGCCGTCTACCGGCTCGGCTCGTGGATCCCCGCTCCGGGCATCGACCAGTCGGCGGTGCAGAACTACTTCAGCGGCGCGGGCGGCGGCGGTGTCCTCAACCTGCTGAACCTCTTCTCGGGCTCGGCGCTCTCCCGCTTCTCGCTCTTCGCGCTCGGGATCATGCCGTACGTCACAGCCTCGATCATCCTGCAGCTGATGACGGTCGTCATCCCGACCCTCGAGCGGCTGCAGAAGGAGGGCGAGGCCGGCTACGCCAAGATCACGCAGTACACGCGCTACCTCACGATCGCGCTCGCGCTCGCCCAGTCGATCGGCTACGGATTCCTCTTCAAGCGCGAGGGCGCACTCCCGAACGTGAACGCGGGGAAGATGATCATCATCGTCCTCACGCTCACCGCCGGCACCGCGCTGCTGATGTGGATGGGCGAGCAGATCACGAAGCGCGGCATCGGCAACGGCATCTCGCTCCTGATCTTCGCGTCGATTCTCGCGTACGCGCCGACCGGGATCAGCGCCTGGGTCAACGGCGGCACGACCGAGCGCCTCTTCTTCCCGATCGTCGCGATCGCGGTCGTCGTCGCCGTCGTGTTCGTGCAGGAGGGACAGCGCCGCATCCCCGTCCAGTACGCGCGCCGCCAGCTCGGCAACCGGCAGACGACGGGCGGTTCGACCTACATGCCGCTGCGCGTGAACATGGCCGGCGTCATCCCCGTCATCTTCGCCGCCGCGATCCTCGCGATCCCGTCGACCCTCGCGAGCTTCCTCCCGGCGTGGAACGGCTGGATCTCGCGCAACTTCCAGTTCACGAGCTGGCCGTACCTCGTCACCGAGGCGACGCTGATCATCGTCTTCACGTACTTCTACACCTCGGTCCAGTTCAATCCCGTCGACCAGGCGGACAACCTGCGGAAGTACAACGGCTACATCCCGGGGATCCGTCCCGGCCCGCCGACGGCGGCGTACCTCGACCGCGTCCTGCAGCGGCTGACGCTGCCCGGCGCGCTCTTCCTCGCGATCGTCGCGGTCGCGCCGAGCCTCTTCATCTCGTACTTCGGCTTCTCGCAGGCGACCTCGCGCGCCCTCGGCGGCACCTCGGTGCTGATCGTCGTCGGCGTCGCGCTCGACACGATGCGGCAGATGGAGTCGCAGATGATGATGCGGCACTACGAAGGCTTCCTCCGGTAGGTGAGCGCTCGGTGGCGTCGCTGAACGTCTTGCTGCTCGGGCCGCAAGGCTCCGGAAAGGGAACCCAGGCGAAGCGGATCGCGTCGAACTACGGGATCCCGCACATCGCGACCGGCGACATCATCCGGGAGATGAAAGAGCTCGACAGCGACCTCGGCCGCGAGCTCAAGGAGGTCTACGACCGCGGCGACCTCGTCTCCGACGAGCTGATGATCCGGCTGATCTCCGACCGGCTCGGCCGCGGCGACACGGTGCCGGGCTTCGTCCTCGACGGCTTCCCGCGGACGATGCCGCAGGCGGTCGCGCTCGACGCGCTGCTCGACGACCTCGGCCGCGGCATCGACGTCGTCCTCGAGTTCCAGATCCCCGATCGCGAGCAGCTGCTCGAGCGGATGCTCAAGCGCGCCGCGGAGGAGAACCGCTCCGACGACACGCCGGAGGCGATCGGGCGCCGGCTCGAGCTCTACGACCGCGAGACCGCGCCGCTCACCGAGTACTACCGCACGAGTCGCGGCAACGTCTGCGGCATCCACGCCGACCGGCCGGTCGAGGGTGTCTTCCACGAGATCGAGACGACGCTCGACCAGGTGCAGCGCCGCCGCGCAGAGGGCGCATGAGAGGGCGGTCACGGTGATCATTCGCAAGTCGCAGGCGGAGATCGAGGGCATGGCCCGTGCGGGCGCGCTCGTGGCCGAGACGCTCGCCCTCGTCGGCGAGCGCCTCGAGCCGGGCATCTCGATGCTCGAGCTCGACCGGATCGCCGACGAGCACATCGCCTCCCGTGGCGGCCACCCGACCTCGAAGGGCTACAAGGGCTTCCCCGCCGCGCTCTGTCTCTCGCCGAACTCGATGGTCGTGCACGGGATCCCGACCTCCTACCGCGCCCAGGACGGCGACCTGATCTCGGTCGACCTCGGCGTCACGCTCGACGGGCTCGTCGCCGACAGCGCCGTGACGCTCGGCGTCGGCGAGATCGACCCGGAGGCGCAGCGGCTGCTCGACGTCTGCCAGGAGGCGCTCGCCGCCGGCATCGAGCAGGCACGCGTCGAGAACCGGCTTTCCGACATCTCCCACGCCGTGCAGGCGGTCGTCGAGGAGGCGGGGTTCGCGGTCGTCCGCAGCCTCGTCGGCCACGGCGTCGGCCGCTCCTACCACGAGGACCCGCAGATCCCGAACTACGGCCCTCCGGGGCGCGGCCCGCAGCTCCAGGAGGGGATGACGCTGGCGATCGAGCCGATGATCACGGCCGGCGGCCCGGACGTCTACGTTCACGCCGACGACTGGTCGATCTCGTCGGTCGACGACTCGCTCGCGGCCCATTTCGAGCACACCGTGGCGATCACCGCCGAGGGCCCCCGGATCCTCACGACGGCAGGAGCTGCTCTGCTACGATGACCGCCCTCCGCGCACGGCCTTGCCCGTGCGCGCGTGTACGTCTGAAGGCACAGGTACCCATCATGAAAGTGCGCCCATCCGTCAAGCCCATGTGCGAGCGCTGCCGCGTCATCAAGCGGCACGGCACGACCATGGTCATCTGCTCCAACCCCCGGCACAAGCAAAGGCAGGGCTAGCGACTTTGGCACGTATCGCGGGAGTCAACCTCCCGAACCAGAAGCGGCTCGAGATCGGGCTGACCTACATCTACGGCATCGGTCAGCCGACGGCGCGCAAGGTCGCGCTCGAGCTCGGCCTCAGCCCCGACACGAAGGTCCGTGACCTGACCGACGACGAGGTCGCGAAGCTCCGTGCCTACATCGACGGGAACCTCGAGGTCGAGGGCGATCTTCGCCGCGACCGGCAGCAGGCGATCAAGCGTCTCTCGGAGATCGGCGCCTACCGCGGCATCCGCCACCGGCGCGGCCTGCCCGTGAACGGGCAGCGCACGAAGACGAACGCGCGCACGCGGAAGGGCCCGAAGAAGACCGTCGGCCGCGGGAAGAAGGCGAAGTAGTGGCGCCTCCCCGTCGTCAGGCGACCAGGGGTCGCACGCGCCGCCGCGTCCGCAAGAACATCGCGGTCGGCCAGGCGCACATCAAGACGAGCTTCAACAACACGATCGTCGCCCTCACCGACAAGGAGGGCAACGTGATCGCCTGGGAGTCCGCCGGCTCGGCCGGGTTCAAGGGCTCGCGCAAGTCGACGCCGTTCGCGGCACAGGTGACCGCCGACGCCGCCGCCCGCAAGGGCATGGAGCACGGCCTCCAGAAGGTCGAGGTCTTCGTCAAGGGGCCGGGCTCCGGACGCGAGACGGCGATCCGCTCGCTCCAGGCCGCCGGGCTGGAGATCCTGTCCGTCAAGGACGTCACTCCGCAGGCGCACAACGGCGTGCGGCCGCGGAAGCGGAGGCGTGTCTAGTGGCTCGCGATCTGGGACCCAAGTGCCGCATCTGCCGCCGCGAGGGCATGAAGCTCTTCCTCAAGGGCGAGCGCTGCCTGACCGAGAAGTGCGCGATCGAGCGCCGCTCCTATCCGCCGGGCGAGCACGGCCGCGGCCGGATCAAGCAGAGCGAGTACCTCCTCCAGCTGCGCGAGAAGCAGAAGGCGCGCCGCTACTACGGGCTGCTCGAAAAGCAGTTCCGCACCTACTACGAGAAGGCGGCCAAGCGCTCCGGTGTCACCGGCGAGGAGCTGCTGCGGATGCTCGAGACGCGGCTCGACAACGTCGTCTACCGCCTCGGCTTCGCCGCCTCGCGTGCGCAGGCACGCCAGCTCGTCCGCCACGGCCACTTCCAAGTCAACGGCCGGCGGGTCAACATCCCGAGCTTCCAGGTGCGGCCCAACGACGTCGTCACCGTGCCGCCGAGCTCGTCGGCCCAGCAGGTGATTCGCGATGCAACCGATCTCGTCTCGACGGTCGCCCCCTGGCTCCAGGCCGATCACGACGGGCTGACCGGCAAGGTCCTGAAGCAGCCGGAGCGCGTCGAGATCGACACGCCCGTCCAGGAGCAGTTGATCGTCGAGCTCTACTCGAAGTAATAGAAAGAGGGAACGTCACTTGGCGACACGTGAAATGAGCTTCCAGATCCCGAAGATCGTCCACGAGGAAGTGGACGAGCACCGTGGGGTCTTCGTCATCGAGCCGCTCGATCGCGGTTTCGGTCACACCTTCGGCAACTCGCTGCGCCGCGTGCTGCTCTCCTCGCTGGAGGGCGCGGCGGTCACCTCGGTCAAGGTCGAGGGCACCGCGCACGAGTTCACCACCCTCCCCGGCGTCCGCGAGGACGTGACGGACATCATCCTCAACCTCAAGAACCTCGTCGCGCGGCTGCACGGCGAATCGCCCGAGGTCGAGGTGCACATCGCGAAGAAGGGCCCCGGCTCCGTCACCGCCGCCGACATCGAGGCGCCGGCCGAGCTGGAGATCCTGAACCCCGAGCTCGAGATCGCGAACCTCTCGGATCGCGGCCGGCTCGAGATCACCCTGACGATCGGTCGCGGTCGCGGCTACGCGCCGGCGGAGATGAACCGTGGCTCCCAGCACACGATCGGCGTCATTCCGATGGACTCGATCTTCTCGCCGGTGCGCCGGGTCGCGTACGCGGTCGAGACGGCTCGCGTCGGTCAGCGCACCGACTACGACAAGCTGACGCTCGACATCACGACCGACGGGTCGGTCGACCCGAAGGACTCGCTCGCCGAGGCGGCCGAGATCCTGATCCGGCAGCTTGCGATCTTCACGGACATCGAGAAGATCGAGGGCTTCGGCGAGGCCGCGGCCGTCGAAGGCGCCACGGTCGGCCCCGAGGCCGCGCTCGCGCACGGGATGGAGAACTTCCCGATCGAGGAGCTCGAGCTCGGCGTCCGCTCGTACAACTGCCTGAAGCGGGTCGGCATCGAGACGATCGGCGATCTCGTGATGAAGACCGAGCAGGAGCTCGCGGCGATCCCGAACTTCGGCAAGAAGTCGATCGAGGAGGTCCGCGAGACCCTGCAGCAGCACGGTCTCAACCTGCGCGGCGAGAACGGCGGCGGCGGAGGGATCGAATAGCGCCATGCGCCACGCTCGGACAGGGAAGAAGCTCGGACGCGACGCGTCGCACCGCAAGGCGCTGTACGCGAATCTCGCCTGCTCGCTGATCGAGCACGGCCGCATCCAGACGACCGAGGCGAAGGCCAAGGCGGTGAAGCCGTTCGCCGAGCAGATGATCACGCTCGGCCGGCGCGGCGATCTCCATGCCCGTCGGCAGGCGCTCGCGAAGCTGCGCTCCCAGGAGATCGTCCACAAGCTCTTCTCCGACGTCGGCCCGCGCATGGCCGACCGGCCGGGCGGCTACTCCCGGATCGTCAAGCTCGGACACCGTCCCGGCGACGCCGCCGAGATGGTCTACCTCGAGCTCGTCGACCACCAGCCCTGAACGCAGCGGCCGCGAGAGCGGCCGTTGCGCTGAGAACCGCTGACTGAATGACCCACGCGTCGTCGGGGCGCGATGAGTGCGTGCGATGCCGCAGCGGGCGTGCACAGCGCGTACCGGCGGCCCATGCTCGTTGTGTTAGAGGTTCCGAGAAGGCCGCATGTCGATCGTCGTCGCGATCCTGCTCGCGCTCTTCGTCCTGCCCCGTCCCTGGGGCTGGGCCGCGGTCGGCCTGACCGTCGCCTACGAGCTCGCGACCGGCTGGCTCGGCTGGCACTGGAGCCGCACACGGACGATCGCGGTCGGCCCGGAGGCGCTCGTCGGCGCGATCGGCGAGGTCACCGCGGCCTGCCGGCCCGACGGCTGGGTGCGCGTCGCGGGCGAGCTCTGGCGGGCCCGCTGTCCCGGCGGCGCGGCCACGGGCGCGGCCGTCCGCGTGCTCGCGGTCGACGGGCTGACGCTCGTCGTCGGAGCGGAGTAGCCGGCTATCCCGCTGCGCTGCCGAGCGCGGCGCTGACGACGACGATGATCGCCGCGGCGAGCATGATCCAGAGGAGCGACTTGACGAAGTCGGCGGCGAAGAACCGCCAGCGGATCACGGCCAGCCCGACCATCTCGACCGCGACGACGATCACCGCGGCGACGAGAGCCGCATGGTAGTGCGGAATCAGGAACGGGAGCGTATGGAGGATGCCTCCGAGGAACGTGCCGACGCCCGTGATCGCGCCGCGCACCGCGGGATTGCCGCGACCGGTGAGCTCGCCGGTGTCCGACAGGCCCTCCGAGTAGGCCATGCTGACGCCGGCGGCGATCGCGCTCGCCAGCCCCGCGATGAACGCGTAGTGCGGCTTGTGCGTCGCGAGGGCCACCGCGAAGATCGGGGCGAGGGTCGCAAGGGAGCCGTCGATCAGCCCGACCATGGCCGGTTGGACGCGTTGGAGGAGGAAGGCGTGCTCGTCGGACACTGTCTTATAGTGTATCAGGGAGGATGCAAAGTAATAGAACATAAGGCACACCTGACAAACGCAGTCAGGGGAGCCTGACGTGCGGCTGATGCTGACAGTCGAGTACGACGGCACGCCCTTCAACGGCTGGGCCGCGCAGCCGGGGTTGCCGACCGTCGAGGGCGCCCTGCGCGCGGCGCTCGCCGAGACCTTCTCTTCGGTCGAGCGGCTCGCGGTCGCGGGTCGCACGGACGCCGGCGTCCACGCGCTCGCGCAGGTGGTCTCGGTGGACGTCGAGGGAGGCCCGCCGCCGGAGCGGGCGGCTGCCGCGCTCACCCCGCGGCTGCCCGACGAGGTGACCGTCGTCCGCGCGTCGGAAGCGCCTCCGGGCTTCCATGCGCGCCACTCCGCCCGTTCCCGCAGCTACCGCTACCGGCTGTTCACGCGGGGTACGCCGTCGCCGTTCGAGATCCGCCGGAGCTGGTGGCAGCCACGTCCACTCGACGAGGACGCGCTCGCGGCGGCGGCCGCCGCGCTGACGGGAGAGCACGACTTCCGGGCCTTCACGCCGACGCAAACCCAGCACGAGGTCTTCGTCCGCGTCGTCGAGCACGCCGAGTGGATCCGTCGGGGCGACCATCTCGACTTCGAGATCACGGCCGACAGCTATCTCCGCCACATGGTGCGCAGCCTCGTCGGGACGATGGTCGACGGCGTCGCCCTCGCCCCGCTGCTCGAGGGCCGGCCGCGTCCCGAGGCCGGGGCGACCGCGCCGCCCTGGGGGCTCTACCTCGTCTCGGTCGCCTACTGACCTTCCCGCGCGCCCGGTGCCGGCCGCAGCCCACTGGAGCCTGGATACGATCGCCGCATGCGGTTACCGGTCGTTCTCTTCGATCTCGACGGCACCGTCGTCGACTCCGGCGCGATCATCCTCGCCTCGATGCGGCATGCGACCCGCGAGGTGCTCGGGCGCGACTTCTCCGACCGCGAGCTGATGCAGGCCGTCGGCGGTCCGGGGCTCGAGACGCAGATGCGCGTCTTCGCTCCCGATCGGGTCGAGGAGCTCGTGCGCGCCTACCGCGCTCACAACGAGCCGCTCCACGACGAGCTCGAGGCGTGCGCCGGGATGGAGGACGCGCTCGGCCGGCTGCACGCCGCGGGCAGACGACTCGGCGTCGTCACCGCGAAGCGGCGGGCGACCGCCGAGCTGGCGTTCGCGCGGGTGCCGGTCGCGCACCTGCTCGAGACGGTCGTCGGCGGCGACGAGACCGACCGGCACAAGCCGGATCCCGCGCCGCTGCTCCTGGCGACCGAGCGCATGGGCGCCGACCCGCGGGAGTGCGCCTACGTCGGCGACTCGCCGTTCGACATGCGGGCGGCGAGGGCGGCCGGGATGTACGCGGTCGCCGTCACCTGGGGGCGGATCCACGACCGCACCGCACTCGAGGCCGAGTCGCCGGACGCGATCGTCGACTCCGCCGAGGAGCTTCTTGCCGCACTCTGACCGGCCCGGCCTGCGGGCCGCCGAGCTGCGCGAGCTGATCCATCGCGCCCTGATCGCCTACCACGTCGACGACGACCCGGTCATCGACGACGCGGCCTACGACGCGCTCTACGACGAGCTGGTCGCGATCGAGGAGGCCCACCCCGAGCTGGTGACGCTCGACTCGCCGACGCAGCGGGTCGGTGCGCCGCCCTCCTCGAAGTTCGAGAAGGTGCGCCACCTGCAGGCGATGGGCTCGCTCGAGAAGGTGACGACCGAGGAGGCGATCCTCAAGTGGGCGAGCGACGTCCGCAAGCGGCTCGGGACGGAAGAGCCGGTCGCGTTCGTGCTCGAGCCGAAGATCGACGGGCTCGCGATCAATCTCACGTACGAGGACGGCGGGCTCGTCCGAGGCGCGACGCGCGGCGACGGCGAGGTCGGCGAGGACGTCTCGGTCAACCTGCGCACGATCCGGACGATCCCGCTGCGCATGCTCGACGGTGGCGTGCCGGCTCGCGTCGAGGTTCGCGGCGAGGTCTACATGCCGCTCTCGGGGTTCGCGAAGCTGAACGAGCGCCTCGTCGCGGAGGAGAAGAAGCCGACCCCGAACCCGCGTAACGCGGCCGCCGGCTCGCTGCGCCAGAAGGACTCGTCGATCACGGCGTCGCGGCCGCTCTCGTTCTGGGCCTACGGGATCGGCGCGCACGAAGGGCTCGAGCTCGAGACGCACTGGCAGACGCTCGGCTGGCTGCGCGCGCGGGGCTTCCCGACCAACCCGCACGTCGAGCGCGTCGAGACCGTCGAGGAGGTGGCGGAGCGCTGCCGCGCGTGGGAGCAGCGCCGGCGCGAGCTCGACTACGAGATCGACGGGATCGTGATCAAGGTCGACTCGCTCGACCAGCAGGCGCGTCTCGGCGCTCTGCACCAGCGGCCGCGCTGGGCGCGCGCGTTCAAGTGGGCGCCGATGACCGCCGTGACGCGGCTGGACAAGATCGCGATCCGCGTCGGCCGCACCGGCGCCCTCAACCCGTGGGCGATGCTCGAGCCGGTCGAGGTCGGCGGCGTCACGATCTCGCGCGCGACCCTCCACAACGAGGAGGACATCAACCGCAAGGACATCCGCGAAGGCGACGACGTGGTCGTCCAGCGCGCCGGCGACGTGATCCCGCAGATCGTCGGCCCGGCGGGCGTGCACCGGCCGGGGACGAAGCCGTTCCGGATGCCGGCGCGCTGCCCGCTCTGCGACACCGAGATCGTCAAGCCGGAGGGCGAGGTGATGCACCGCTGCCCGAACCGCGCGTGCCCGTCGCGCGGACTGGAGACGCTGATCAACTGGGTGCAGGGGCCGGCCGACATCGACGGCGTCGGCGAGCAGACGATCCGCGTGCTCTGGCAGACCGGTCTCGTCCGCTCGCTGCCGGATCTCTACCGGCTGACGAAGGAGCAACTGCTCGAGCTCGACGGCTTCGGCGAGATCTCGGCGGCGAACGCGATCGAGCAGATCGCGGCGTCGCGGACGCGGGTGCCGTTCTCGCGCGTGCTGCTCGGATTGAACATCCCGGGAGTCGGCTGGGTGCTCGCCCAGAACCTCGCGCGCCACATCGGCAACGTCGATGTCCTCATGGCGGCCACGCAGGAGGAGCTCGAAGAAGTCGAGGGGTTCGGGCCCGACCGGGCCGAGGCGGTGGTCGACTGGTTCGCCGACGGGGAGAACCGGGCGCTCGTCGCCGAGCTGCGCGACGAGATCGGCTTGCGCTTCGAGGCCGGGGAGGAGGAGCGTCCTGCGGAAGGCCCGCTGACCGGGCGCTCCTACGTGATCACCGGCACCCTCGAGAGCATGACCCGTGAGGCGGCGACGGCGGCGCTCGAGACGCGCGGCGCGAAGGTCTCCGCGGCGCCGTCCTCGAAGACGAGCGGCATCGTCGTCGGCGAGGAGCCCGGCCGCTCGAAGGTGACGAAGGCGGAGAAGGCCGGCGTGCCCGTGCTGACCGAAGCCGACCTCGTGCGGCTGCTCGGCGAGTCCTAGCTCACCCGTCTCCGGCGAGGACCCTCGACGCGAGCACGGTCGCGAAGCGGTCCTGCGCGATCCGGGCGTATCCCCACGGGACGGGCCAGCCGTTCTCGAGCACCGAGAAGGCGTAGCGGTCGCCCACGAAGCCGGAGAGCGCCGAGGCGTTCTTCGTCGTGCCGGTCTTCGCGCGGACGCGCCCGCGGGCCGGGCCGCTCCGCATGCGGTCGGCGAGCGTGCCGCTGCGGCCGGCGACCGGGAGCGACGCGAGCAGCGCCTGCCGCACGCCCGGGTCGTCCCACATCAGGCGCAGGAGCGTCGCGAGCGCCGCGGGCGTCCAGCGGTCGAGGAGCGAGAGCCCGGAGCCGTCGACCAGGCGGACACCCGTCATCGGCACGCCGGCCGCCGCGAGCAGCCCCGCCGTGACGCGGACGCCCTGCGCGGTCGTGCCGCGGTCGCCCTGCACGGCGCCGATCTCCTTCAACAGCAGCTCGGCCGTGAAGTTGTCGCTCTCGCCGTCCATGAACCGGATGAGCGCCGCGACCGTCGGCGAATCGTGCTCGGCCAGCTCGACCGCGTCCGCGGGGGCCGTGCCGAGGCCGGCGGCGCCCACGACCTTCACGCCTGCCCGGACGAGCGCGAGCCGGAAGAAGCGCGCCGCCTGGAGCGCGGGCGCCTTCGTCGTCTCGTGGCCGTCCCAGCCGCGGTTCACGATCAGCGCGGAGAGGGGCGGCGACTCGTCGAGGTAGTAGGAGCGCTTCCAGCCGCGCACGGTGCGCCGGGTGTCGAACCAGCTCTCGTCGCCGAGTACGCGGCCCGTCACCTCGACGATCCCCGCGGCGTGCACCTGGTGGGCGAGCGCGGCGAGGCCGCCCCGCGTCAGCGCCGGGTCGCCGTAGCCCTTGAGGACGAGATCACCCTGCCAGGTCGAGCCGTTCTGCGTGCCCTCGCCGAGCACGTCGGTCTCGATCCGGAAGCCGGGGCCGAGCGCGGTCAGCGCCGCGTACGTGACGGCGAGCTTCTCGTTCGAGGCGGGCAGCAGCGAATGGGTGGCGTTGTGGGCGAAGACCGTGCGCCCGGTCTCGAGGTCGACGACGATCGCGCCGGCGCTGGCGAGGCTCAGGTGGTTGGCGCCGAGCGCGGCGACGAGCCGCTGGCGCAGCGTCGCGTGGGCGGCGCCCGCGCCGGCGAGCATTGCTCCGAGAGCGAGGACAAGAGCGGCGGCGGCGCGGACGGGCACGGTTTTTCCATTTTTCGAACGGGTGCCGTGACCGTCAAGCACGATGGGCCGAACGGCCCTGAAAATGGGCCGCGCGACCCATTCCGGCGCTTTGCAGGCAGTCCGATAATCGATGGCGATGCCCGTCCAGGAGGAGATCGTAGAGCTGCTGGGCCTTCCCGAGCGCGGCGAGGACTCGCCGTCGCTCGACCGGCTCGAGGACACGCTCACCGCGGGCTACGCGCAGGCGCTCGCGCTCGACGCCGAGCGTCTGCGTCTCGAGCGCCGCGTCGGCGAGATCGCCCGCGACGCGAACGGCGGCGGTCGGCGCGGGCTGGCCGGCGAGCTGTCCGAGATCTCGGCGCGCATGGCGAGCGCCGACAGCGAGCTGATCCGGCTCCGTGCCCTGCTCGACACCCTGCACGACCGCGCCCGCGCGGCCCGTTCCGCAACCCGGCACTAGGAGGGTTTGGCGGAATTGTGCTCGTCGCCGGGGCGCGATGGGTGGCGCGGGGGGAGGACGCAGGGAGCGTCGATAGTGGTGCTATCGACGCGAGCGAGGACGCTGCCTCGCGACGTCCAGCGTGTTCCGGGCGCTCAGCGGCATTCCGCCGAACCCTCCTGGGCGCGAGCCTCAGACGACAGCACGCTGGCGCACGTCTCATGCCTTGGGCGTGAGCAGCTTCCAGTGCCCCTCCGAGACGACGTCGACGGTGTCGCCGGTCACTTTGATGGCGGTCTGATCGTCGATCGCGTACGCCGGACCCGACAAGCCGCCCGCCCAGCGTTCCGCGTTGGCCATCGTGTTCGACGGCAAGTCCTCGTTATCCACGTGCGGGAAGATCGAGAAGTCGACGACTCCCAGCGCTCTGTCGTCACCCGTGAGCGGCTTCCAGCCGACGAAGTCCTCCCCGATCCTGGGGGTCATCACCATGCTCCCGGCGCTCAGTCCCACCCAGACCGTCCCGTCCAGCGACGGCAGCAGGTCCGCCAGCCCGGACTCCCGCATCCAGTGGCACAGGTACAGGGCGTCGCCGCCTGAGGCGAGAAGGACGTCGGTCTCCCGGACAAGGGGGACCCAGCGTTCTTCGTCGATGCTGGGGAGCGCGGTCAGCTCCAGCACTCCCAAGGACTTCCAGCCCAGCTCGCACATCGGGCAGTTGGGCTCTTGTCCGCTGATGAACTGCCACGCCCTCTCGCCGGGGCCGACCCAGGGGTGCCCGTACATCGCGGTGGGGATGCAGAGGGCGCTGGACTCGCCGACCGGTTTGCCCAGCAGGTCGACCAGCGCGTCGTGGATGCTCGCGTTCTTGATGCCGGCGGACGTGAGCAGAAGCTTCAAGTTGCCTCCCCTTCGCTGTAGGCGTGAACGTTCCGGGCGCGTACGGACCCGTACGCGGTTGAGACTGGCAGACGAGCAAGAGCTCATCGCTTCCGGCCAGGTCCAGCGGCCGCTCTCGCCGCCGCGGCCGACGTGTGCGCGCGGCACGACCACGTCCGGCACAGAGCGAAGAAGCCCGCGCGGCGCTACACGATGCCGCTCCGGACCGCGTAGACCGCGGCCTGGATGCGGTTGTCGATCTGGAGCTTCATCAGGATGTTCGAGATGTGGTTCTTGACCGTCTTCGGGCTGATGTGCAGCTCGGCGGCGATCAGGGCGTTGTCCTTGCCGTTCGCGATCAGCTTCAGCACCTGGATCTCTCGGTCCGAGAGCTCGGCGCGGATCGTGTCCGCGATATCGGTCTGCGAGCTCGTCGCGCGCAGGCGTTGCAGCACCTTCGCCGCGATGTGCGGGGAGATCAGCGACTCGCCGCGTGCCGCCGACCGGATCCCCGAGACGAGCTCCTGGATCGAGGCGTCCTTCAACAGGTAGCCACACGCTCCGGCGAGGATCGCGTCCATCACGTCGGCGTCCTCGTCGGAGATCGTCAGCATCACCACCCGGGTCAGCGGCGAGTGCCCCGCGATGTGCCGGGTCGCGTCGACGCCGCCCATGCCCGGCATGTTCAGATCCATGACCACGACGTCGGGCGTGAGCTCCTGCACCTGCTCGACCGCCTCGTCGCCTGTGGCCGCCTCGCCGACGACGGTGACTCCCTGCTCTGCGAGCAGGTTCCGCAGCCCGGCGCGGAAGAGGTCGTGGTCGTCGACCAGCAGGACGCGCAGCATGTCCGCTTGCCGCTCTCCGGCCGGTTGGGGCGAGTTGCTCAACGTGACCCCCCTTTCCCGCGGCAGTCTAGTGGAGGGTGATCGTGACCGTCCGGCGACCCCAGGCCTCGGCCTCGGCGAGGGTCGGAAACCAGAGGTCGATGTCGGCGCCGCGGACCGCGCTGCCGACGTCGGCAGCGACCGCGTCGCCGTAGCCGGGCACCGTCATCCTCGTGCCGAGCGGGATGACCGACGGATCGACCGCGACGATGCCCCAGCCGACCGGCAGCCCCGTCGCGGTGTGACCGGGCAGGGAGTAGCCCGTCGCCGAGACGACCAGCGTCCGTCCGCCCTGGCTCGGCGCCGCGGGAGCGATCGGCGCCGAGACCGGGACAGTCGCAGGCGGCGGGTCCGACGCCTTCTGGATCCTCGCCGCCTTCGCCTCGACGGCGTTCGCAGTCGCGATCAGGCCGTTGATCTGCTTCTCGGCGAGCTGCCGCTTCGCACGCAGGCCGGCGACGAACGACACCCGCGACGAACGCGCCGACGCGAGGTCGCGTTCCGCGTGGCGGGCGTCCGCGACCGCCGCCGAGAGCTGCCGCTGCTGCACGGCGAGCGTCGCACGGACGCGGACGAGCTTCGCCTTGGCGTCCCGCGTCACCGCGACCACCTGGCGGTTCTGGTCGGCGATTCGCGAAAGGTCGTCGAGCCTCGTCAGCGCATCGTCGAGTGATTGTGCGCCGAGCACGACGGCGATCGGGTCGACGGTGCCCTGTTCGTAGAGGCTCCTGAGGTGCTCGCCGAGGTTCTCCTGCGACACGGTCAGCGTCGTGCGCGCCGCGGCGAGCTGCCGGCTGAGCGCGAGCCAGTGCGCGCGGAGGCGGCGCGAGCGAGCCTCGAGCGTCCCCAGCCGCGTCCGGGCGGTGCCGAGCCGGGATTGCAACGCGTAGAGATCGAGCAGCGCCTTGTGGGCGCGGGTGTCGAGTTTCTGCGCCTCGACACTGAGCTGGTGCGCTTTCGCGCGATATCCCGCCCCCGGGCCCGCGGCTGCAGCGGTCGAGCCCGCAGTGAGTGCCAGTACCGCAGCGAGTCCGGCGAGCCGCGCAGCCGATCGTGTCCTCCGGCCGCTCAAGGTCGGCGGACCGTACCACAGTGCCGGGCTCGAATCGCCGACTTTGTGCGAGCAAAAGCGCGGACGACGCCGGTCGCAATGTGTTCAAAATGCGGCAATTTTGCGTCAGTTCTCTGGTTGCAGGCATCCGGTGAGGCTGTTAGCGTGCTGAACTTGTGACGCCCTGGAAACCCCTCTGGCGCGCGCGTATGACCATGGTTGGAGGACGGGCATCAGGGTTCTGAGACGACTCGCGCCGATGCTGGTGCTCGCCGCCGTGGCGGCCGGCACGCTCGCCGGTGCGGGCCGTGCCGACCAGATCGGCTCGAAGCGCGCGCAGGCGCAACAGGTGCTGAACCGGCTGCGCCAGCTCGACGCCAACGCGCAGCGCGCGAACAATCGCTACCAGGTTGCGAGCACGAAGCTGCACGCGCTCGAGAGCCAGCTGACCGTGAACAAGCAGGCGCTCGGGGTCGCGCGCTCGAATCTCCGCACGGCGCAGACGACGCTCGCGGCGCGGCTCGTCGCGATCTACACGACCCGCGACGAGCAGTCGACGCTCGCCGTCATCCTCGGCTCGCACAACCTCTCCGACCTCGTGAACCGGATCGAGACCGTCCAGTCGGTATCGAAGCAGGACAGCGCGGTGATCCAGCAGGTCGGCTCGTTCCAGCGGCAGATCGTGACGCGGCGGGTGTTCCTCCGCCACGCGCGTGTCGAGCAGAAGCGGCTCGTTCGCGTCCGCGCCGCCGCGAAGGCGCGCATCGACGACCAGGTGCACCGTGAGCAGCGGCTCTACGACTCGGTCAAGGGCGAGCTCGACAAGCTCGTCGCCCAGGCGCGCGCGCGCCAGCTCGCCGCGGCGCGCCTGGCCGCGATCCGAGCGGCTGCACTCGCCGACAACCAGGTGCAGAACAGCTTCGGCGCGTCGGCGTCGGCGGACGGCACGACCGTCGCGCCGCCGTCGCGGTACACGGGCGCGGTCGCGATCGCGATGCGCTACCTCGGGACGCCGTACGTCTGGGGCGGATCGACCCCTGCCGGGTTCGACTGCTCGGGGCTCGTGATGTACGTGTACGCGCAGCTCGGCGTCTCGCTGCCCCACTACACGGGCGCGCAGTTCCAGTACGGCGTCCCCGTCGCGCGCGACCAGCTCGAGCCCGGCGACCTCGTGTTCTTCGACGGGCTCGGCCACGTCGGCATCTACGTCGGCGGGGGCCAGTTCATCCACTCGCCGCAGACCGGCGACGTGGTGAAGATCTCGAGCCTCGGCGAAGGCTTCTACGCCGCGACGTACGACGGCGCCCGCCGCATCACGGGCTGAGCGCTCGCGCTCAGCCCGTAGGAGACCGAACTGCGCGAGCCGGAAAGCGCGGTTTCCGGCTCGCTCCGTGCTGTGTCGCTCGTCGGACGGTCTCGGCGCGTTCTCTACCCCGACGCGCGCGGGCCAGGGCCTGCGGCCGTGGCCTGCACGCTTCCTCCGGCCGGACGACAAGTCTGCTGACGCATCCGCTTGTCGTCCGGCCTCTCGCGTCGCGGAGGGGAGGGCGGGGAGGCGTCTCGCCGGGCCTCAGCTGTAGAGCCGCTCGATCTCGTCGGCGAAGTGGTCGTGGATCACCTTGCGGCGGAGCTTCAGCGTCGGCGTGACCTCGCCCTCCTCCTGGGAGAAGTCGCGCGGCAGGACGGCGAAGCGCTTGATCTGCTCGACCCGGACGCGGTCGCGGTTCACCTCGTCGACGAGCTCTGCGACGAGCTGCTGCCGGTCGCGGCCCGACGAGTCGACCTCCACGTCGTCGAGCGTGATCAGCGCGGTCACGTACGGGCGCCGGTCGCCGACCACGATCGCCTGTGACACGAACCGTGACGCCTTGAGCGCGTTCTCGAGGTTCTGCGGCGCGATGTTCTTGCCGCCCGCCGTGATGATCAGGTCCTTCTTGCGGTCGGTGATCTTGACGAACCCGTCGGGGGCGATCTCGCCGACGTCGCCGGTGCGGAACCAGCCGTCTGCGGCGAACGTCGCCTCGGTCGCCTCGGCGTCCTTGTAGTAACCGGCGAAGACCGTCGCGCTCCGCACGAGGATCTCGCCGTCCTCCTCGATCCGGATCTCGGTGCCTTCGACCGCCCGGCCGACGGTGCCGAGGCGGAAGTCGTCCGGATCGTTGATCGTGGTCGAGCTGGACGTCTCGGTCAGGCCGTAGCCCTCGATCACGGGCACGCCGAGCGCGTGGAAGAACTCCATCACGTCGGTCGCGAGCGGGGCGGCGCCCGAGATGCCGAGCCGCAGCCGGCCGCCGAGGCGCGCACGCACCTTCGCGAACACGAGCCGGTCGGCGAGCCGCAGCCGGAGCGCCAGCCCGGCCGGTACCGGCTTCCCCTCGCGCCGGAGCCGGCTCGCCTCGGCACCGACCGCGATCGCCCAGAGGCCGATCGCGCGGCGTGCGCCGCCGGCCCGCTCGATCTCGCCGAGCGCGTTCGCGTGGATCTTCTCGTAGACGCGCGGGACCGCGGGCAGCATCGTCGGACGCACCGCCGCGAGCGCCTCGGGAACCCGCGCGACGTCGGCGACGAACGCGACCGTCGTGCCGTGGTACGCGGTCGCCTGGTGCGCGAGGCGGCCGAAGCTGTGCGCGAGCGGCAGGAAGAGCAGCACCGTGTCGTCGGGCCGGTCGAGATGGTTGACGACGCGGATCGCCGCGGTGACGAGGTTCCGGTGCGTGAGCATGCAGCCCTTCGGCGGGCCGGTCGTCCCGGACGTGTAGATCAGCGTCGCGACGTCGCCCTCGTCGACGGCGGCCTCGGCCTCCGCGAGCGCGTCCGGATGCGCGGCGCGGTGCGCGCGGCCCTCCTCCTCGAGCGCGGCGAGCGCGTCGAACCGGACGACGTCGCGCAGCCCGGGCGTCTCGGAGCGAATCGACGCAAGCTTCGCCTCCTGCTCGGCGTCCTCGGCGAACGCGAGCACCGCCTCGGAGTGATCGATGACGTACGAGCACTCCTTCGCCGAGCTCGTCGGATAGAGCCCGACCACGACGCCGCCGACCGACATGATCGCCCAGTCGAGCAGGACCCACTCGAGCCGCGTCCGCGCGAGCACGGCCACCGCGTCGCCGCGCCCGATCCCGCGCGCCAGCAGTCCGTTCGCGAGCGCTTCGACCCGTTCGCCCGCCTCCTGCCACGCGACCGGCCGCCACTCGGCCGCCGTCTCCGCCAGGTAGGCGGGCGTGGCACGGCGCTGCGCCAGCGTGAAGCGCCAGAGCGCGGGCGCGGTGCGCCTGCCCGGAAAGGCAGCTTCGCCTGTGCTCGCCGGAGACGTCGCCGTCACGGGCCAATCGTATGCGGGAAGGGAAGCGGCGTCGCGTGGAGAACTCGGCCGGTCCCCCTACACTTCTTGGACCGATGCGCACTATCTGGAACGGATCGATCAGCTTCGGGCTGGTCAACATCCCGATCGGGCTCGCCCTCGCGACCCAGCGGGACGACGTCTCGTTCCGCACGCTCCACCGCGAGTGCCGCACGCCGATCAAGCAGAAGCGCTGGTGCCCCGTCCACGAGCGCGAGGTCGAGGCGGACGAGCTCGTCAAGGGCTGGGAGTTCGCGAAGGGCCAGTTCGTGCTCGTCGAGGAGTCCGACCTCGAGGCGGTGGCGCTCCGGCGCTCGCAGGCGATCGAGATCCTCCGCTTCGTCTCCCTCGAGGACGTCGATCCCGTCTACTTCGATCGCACGTACTACCTCGCACCCGCCGGCGCCGAGGCCCAGCGGCGACCGTATGTGCTGCTCCTGCGCGCGATGCAGGAGTCGAAGATGGCGGCGGTCGGCAAGTTCGTGCTCTGGGGCAAGGAGAACCTCTGCCTGATCCGCGCGCAGGGGGACGCGCTCGCGCTCGAGACGCTCTTCTTCGCCGAGGACGTGCGCTCGAAGGCCGAGATCGAGGAGGCGGTCGCCGCCACCGAGGTCAAGAAGACGGAGCTCCAGCTTGCCAACCAGGTGATCTCGAGCCTCGCGGGCGACTGGGCGCCGGAGGACTTCGCGAACGACTACCGCGGCCAGCTGAAGGCGATGCTCGAGGCGAAGCTCGCAGGCGAGGAGATCGCCGTGCCGGAACCGGTCGCGGAGACGCCCGTGATCGACCTGATGGAGGCGCTCCGCCAGAGCGTCGCCGACGCGCAGGGCCGCCGGGCCGCGAAGGGCGCCAAGGACGCGAAAGCCGCCGCTTCTCGTCCCGAGAAGGGCGGCTCCCGCACACGCAAGACGCCGGCGCGCAAGAGCGCCTGACGCCGCGGAATCTCTAGTGCTGGTGGGCGCTGCCGCCCGCTGCCGCGAGCTGCACCTGGAAGAGGTACTTGTCGATCTTGCCCTGATAGATCGGCACACCTTCCTCCATGCAGACGCGGATCACCTCCTGCCGATCGAGTCCGAGCTCCTTCGACAGTTCTTCGGGCGTGAGGTGATTCGCCATCGACGTGCTCCTTCCTCAGGAACGAAAAAGCCCGCCGGCGTCATACGCTCGGACGGGCTCGACCGATCCCTCGCTTGTCGTTTCGACAGGCATCACTCCGCGTCTCCTGCGGGTGCCCGTCCCACGTAAGCATTCATCACGCGAAGAATATGCCCAGATGATGACGGACAGCAACCCGCGGATACGTGGATTCGAGACGCGGCAAATCGTGTGGCGCGCGTCCCCCATCCGGTACGCCGTCGGCGGTGCGGGGCCACCGCTCGTGCTCGTGCACGGTCTCGGCGGAACGATCGCGAACTGGCGGCTGCTCGCACCCGCGCTCGCCGAGCGGCAGCGGGTGATCGCCGTCGACCTGCCCGGTCACGGCGGCTCCGCGCCGCTGCCCGCCGCGCCGCACGTCGACGCGTTCGCCGACGCCGTGCTCGCCGTGCTCGCCGCCGAGGACGCGCTGCCGGCGCCCTGGATCGGCCACTCGCTCGGCGGGCTCGTGGCGCTTCGCGCAGCGGTGCGCAAGCCGGAGGCGGTGCGCGGGATCGTGCTCGCCGCCGCGGCCGGGATCTCCTCGGCGGGGCGTGCGGCCGAGGTGACGCTCGCGCTGCTCGCGCTCGTCGAGCCCGGCCGCCTGATCGCGCCGTTGCGGGGCCCGTGGTCACGCTCGCGGCTCGGGCGGCGGCTCGCCTTCGGCTGGTGGGGCGCGGCCGACCCGGCGGCGCTCGATCCGGAGATGGCCGAGGCGTTCCTCGCAGGCCCCGCCGAGCACACCGACACGACGTCGGCAGGGCGGGCGCTGCTCGCCTCCGATCCGCGCGGCGACCTCGACCGGGTCTCCTGCCCGTGCCTCTGCCTCTGGGGAACCGACGACAACTGGGTTCCGCTCGACGACGGGGTCGAGTACGCCCGGCGGCTGCGGGCGCCGCTGCGCACGATCGCCGGCTGCGGCCATCTCCTGATCGGCGAGCGCCCGGACGCCTGTCTCGCCGCGATCGAGGAGTTCCTCGCCGGGCTGCCCGCCTGCACCTAGGCCGCTGCCGTCACGCCGCGCTCGCCGGCTCGAACGGGATCACCTCCGCGCCCTGCTCGCGCTCGCGCCCGCCGAGGAACTCGACGCGGCGCGCGACCACCTCGATCGCGCTGCGCCGCTTGCCGTCCTCCTCCCACGAGCGTGACCGCAGGCGTCCGTCGACCGCCACCCGGCTGCCCTTGCCGAGATGCTCGGCGCACAGCTCGCCCTGCCGGTCCCAGGCGGCGACCCGCACGAAGTCGGCGCCGCCGTCGCCGGACGCGCGATCGACGGCGAGCAGGAAGCCCGCCACCTTCTTGTCGCCGGCGACGTCGCGCAGCTCGACGTCGCTCGCCAGATTCCCGATCAGTGTCACCACGTTCACGTGTGTCCTCCCTCGTCGTTGCAGCCGACGCTACGGGGAGGAAGGTCACGTGTCTGTCAGAGCTGCGTGGCGTGTTGTCAACTAGCCGCAGCTACACTCCGCGCGGTCTATGGGCCTCTTCTCCGGATTGACCGGCTTCGGCGGTCGCGACATGGCCGTCGACCTTGGCACGGCGAACACGCTCGTCTACGTCCGCGGCCGCGGGATCGTCCTCTCGGAGCCGTCGGTGGTCGCGATCGACCAGCGCTCCGGCGAGGTGCACGCGGTCGGCGTCGAGGCGAAGCGGATGCTCGGCCGCACGCCGGGGACGATCCAGGCGATCCGGCCGCTCAAGGACGGGGTGATCGCCGACTTCGACGTCACCGAGCAGATGCTGCGCCACTTCATCCAGAAGGTGCACCAGCACCGCTTCGCGCATCCGCGCGTCGTCGTCTGCGTTCCCTCGGGCGTGACCGGGGTCGAGAAGCGCGCGGTCGAGGAGGCGACGCTCTCGGCCGGCGCGCGCCAGGCGTACCTGATCGAGGAGCCGATGGCCGCCGCGATCGGCGCCGGGCTGCCCGTCGCCGAGCCGACCGGGAACATGATCGTCGACATCGGCGGCGGCACGACCGAGGTCGCCGTCATCTCGCTCGGAGGGATCGTCGTCTCGCAGTCGCTGCGCGTCGGCGGCGACGAGATGGACGAGGCGATCATCAACCACATCAAGCGCGACTACAAGCTCTTGATCGGCCAGCAGACGGCCGAGGAGATCAAGCTCGAGATCGGCTCCGCGTGGGACATGAAGGAGGAGCTGCAGGCCGAGGTACGCGGCCGCGACATGCTCAGCGGCCTGCCAAAGACGGTCATCCTCACCTCCGAGGAGATCCGGCGCGCGCTCGACGAGCCCGTGACGCAGATCATCGAGGCGATCAAGTCGACGCTCGACAAGACGCCGCCCGAGCTGGCGGCCGACATCATGGATCGCGGCATCGTCCTCGCCGGCGGCGGCGCGCTCCTCACCGGCCTCGACGAGCGGCTGCGCCACGAGACGCAGATGCCCGTCCACCTGGCCGAGAGCCCGCTCACGTGCGTTGCCGTCGGCTCCGGGCGCAGCCTCGAGGAGTTCGAGGCGATCCACCGCTCGAACCGCGCCCGCTCCTCGCGGCGCAACGGCCGTCGCTAGACGATCGAGCGATCCGGCGCCCGAGCGGCCCCGTCGCTTGGCGCGCCGCTTCTCGCGGTAACCTGCCCGGGTGGCTCCTCCGAACCGCAGCGCGCGGGCGGCGGTGCTGGCCTCCTCGGTCCAGCGCTCGAAGTCGAATCCCTACCCGTCGCGAGCCCGCAGCGCCCTCGTCCGGCGCCTCGTGTTGATCGTGCTCGTGCTCGGCGCGCTGACGCTCCTGACCATCTCCTTCCGGACGCCGACCGCCGGCGCCCTGCACGACGCCCAGGGCGTGATCGGCTCCGGGCTGCGACCGTTCCAGATCGCTGCCACGCGTGTCGCGCGACCGTTCCGCGACGCCTACGACTACGTCGACGGGCTCGCCGCGGCGCGCGCGGAGAACACGAAGCTCCGCAAGGAGGTCTCGCAGCTGCGGGCGCAGGCGATCCAGCGCCAGGCGGGCGCCGCGAAGGCGCAGACGTACGAGCGCCTGCTCCACTACGAGCAGGGGAAGACGTACCCCAAGGACTACCGGCCGGTGAACACGGCCGTGATCGGCTACCCGGGCGGTCCGTTCGGCGAGCAGATCACGATCGCGGCGGGGACGACCTCGGGGATCGCGCTCAACACCCCCGTCGTCGACGGCGACGGCCTCGTCGGCATCGTCAAGAACGCCTCGCGGAGCACCGCCCGCGTCACGCTCCTCACCGACGCGCAGAGCTACGTCTCCGCGGTCGACCTGACCACCGGCGTCCACGGGATCGTCCGCCGCGGCCAGGGCGGGACGCTGATCCTCGACTGGGTCGCGAAGCAGCAGCTCGTGAACAAGGGCGACGCGATCGTCACGGCCGGAACACGCAGCGCGCAGTACCCCGACCTCTATCCGTACGGCATCCCGATCGGGACGGTCTCGTCGGTCGGCATCCAGGACACGGCGTCGTTCCTCCAGGTGCAGGTCAACCCGTACGCGAACCTGAGCACGCTCGACTCGGTCGCGGCGCTCGTGGCGAAGAAGAAGACGAAGAAGTGAGGTGGCTCGACGGCGCCAAGGCTGCCGTCCTGCTCTTCGTGGCGGCGGTGCTGCAGATCTCCGTGTTCGCGCAGGCGCACCTCGTCGGCGCGGCGCCGCAGCTGCTGCTCGTGACGCTCGTCGCCGTCTCGCTCCTCCGTGGCTCGGTCGCCGGCTCGGTCGGCGGCTTCTTCGCCGGGCTGCTCGTGGACAGCGGCACGCTGGGCGAGTTCGGCCTGACGGCCCTCGTGCTCACGCTCGCCGGCTACTGGATCGGCCGCTACGGCGAGACGACGGGCCGCGACCGCGTCCACGCGCCGTTCCTCTCCGTCGCCGTGATCACCGTCCTCTACGAGCTCGGGCTGCTCGTCGTCCACTTCGTGCTCGGCGAGAGCGCGCCCGCGGGGGCGGTCCTGCGCGGGCTGGCGCCCGAGATCGCGATGAACCTCGTCCTCGCCGCACCGGTGTACGCGCTCGTGCGCCGGCTGCTGCGGCCGGTCGAGCGCGAGGACCTCTCGACCGAGGTGCAGCTGCTTGGCTAGTACCACCACCCGCCGCCCGCCGCCCCGCGGCCGCGAGCCGCGTGAGGAGCGGCGCGAGCGGGAGACGGTCGTCGAGCCGTACCGGCTGACGCCGAAGCTCGCACGGCGCGTGGGGCTCCTGGGCGCGATCGTCTTCATCGGCTTCGCCGCGCTCCTGCTCCGGCTCTGGGCGCTGCAGGTGCTCTCGGGCCCGCACTACGTCGCACAGGCGCAGGCGAACCAGTTCCGCACCGTCCGGGTGCAGGCGCCGCGGGGGCCGATCCTCGACCGCAACGGGAAGGTGCTCGTCTCGAACGCGGCCGCCACCGCCGTCGAGCTGTGGCCGTCCGACCTGCCGAAGGTCTACAAGACCCGCTACGACGAGCTGCGGCGGCTCGCGAACGTGACGAAGGTGCCGCTCTACGAGATCGCCGCCAAGATCAAGCAGCGCCGCCAGGCGAACGACATGCTGACGCCGATCGTCGTCCGCGACGACGCGCCGAAGGCGATGGTCACGTACCTCTACGAGCGCGCGTCGCAGTTCCGCGGGATCGTCATGGAGCGGACGTACGTCCGCCACTACCCGTACCACGCGCTCGGCGCGCAGGTGCTCGGGTACGTGGGCGAGATCTCGCCCGACCAGCTGCGGTCGCTCGCCAAGAGCGGCTACCGGGCCGGCGACGAGATCGGCCAGGCGGGGATCGAGTCCACATACGACAGCTATCTCCGCGGCGTCGCCGGCGACGCGCGCGTCCGTGTCGACTCGCTCGGCCGCCCCCGCACCGTGCGCCAGCTCGTGACGCCGACGCAGCCCGGCCACGCCGTCCGCCTGACGATCGACCTCGGCCTGCAGAAGGCGGCGGACAGGGCGCTCGCCTACGGGATCCAGCTCGCCCGCAACGATGGCCAGTGGGCGGCCAACGGTGGCGCGATCGTCGCGATGGATCCGCGCGACGGCTCGATCCTCGCGCTCGCCTCCTCGCCGGGCTACGAGCCCGCGGTCTACACCGGCCGCGTCACCCAGAAGGCGCTCGACGCGCAGGGCCTCTCGCCGACGACGGCGCTCAAGAAGAACTACCCGTCGCTCGACCGCGCGCTCGCCGGCACCTATCCGCCGGGCTCGACCTTCAAGCCGCTGACCGCGATCGCCGCGATGCAGGAGCACATGCTCGCGCCGTACGCGAACCAGCCCTGCACGGGCGTCTACTACGCGCCGGAGGACAAGTCGCACCAGGCCTTCCACAACTGGGACCCGAACGTCAACCAGCCGATGGACCTGCCGACCGCGCTCGCCTACTCGTGCGACACGTACTTCTACGGGCTCGGCAACGACTTCTACCTGCTGCCGAAGGACCGCGGTCAGCCGCTCCAGAAGTGGGCGAAGGCGTTCGGCTTCGGCAGCCCGACCGGCGTCGACCTCGGCCCCGAGTCGTCCGGGCTCGTGCCGACGATCCAGTGGCGTCACCAGACGTACACGCCCGCGGCAGACAAGTGCTGCTGGCAGATCGACCGGCTCTGGAAGCCGGGCAACTCGATCCAGCTCGCGATCGGTCAGGGCGACCTGCTCGTGACGCCGCTGCAGATGACGCGCTTCTACGCCGCGCTCGCGAACGGCGGCAAGCTCGTGACACCGCACCTCGTGAAAGACGTCGAGAACACGAACAAGACGATCGTTCCGACGGCGCCGACACCGGCGCCGCAGCCGATCGCCGGGCTCGACCCGACGGCGTTGAAGATCGTCCAGCAGGGCCTCTACGAGGGCACGCACCAGACCTTCGGCACCTCCTACGGCGTCTTCGGAAAGTTCCCGCTCCCGATCGCGGGCAAGACCGGCACGGCCGAGAAGGTCGTCAGCCTTCCGGGCTACCGCGGCAAGCAGGACCAGTCGTGGTGGTGCGGCTACGGTCCGACGACTCCGGAGCCGAAGCTCGTCGTCTGCGTCGTGATCGAGAACGGCGGTCACGGCGGCACGGCGGCCGCACCGGCGGCGGAGCGGGTCTTCGCGAAGTTCTTCAACGTCCACGTCAAGCAGGCCGGAGCGATCCATTCCGACTAGGAATCCCAGCTGATGCTCGAATACGCAGGCTCCCAACGGGCGGGTCGTCTCGCCGAGCGCGACGGCGTGGCGTTGCTCAGCGTCGTCCGCTCGCTCGACTGGCTGCTGCTCGCCGGCGTCGCCGGGCTCGTCGGCATCGGGCTGTGGGGGATCGCAGGCGTGACGAAGTTCGACGTCCCGGGCCAGCCGAGCTACTACCTCGACAAGCAGATGCTCTACGCGGGCGCGGGCGCGGCGATCCTGATCGTGACGACGCTGCTCGACCCCGACCTCTACCGGCGCTACTGGCGGATCATCTTCGGCGGGACGGTCGGCCTGATCGCGATCGTCTTCGTCGTCGGCCGGGCCGCGCGCGGCTCGACGCGCTGGATCAACGTCGGCTTCTTCACCTTCCAGCCGTCCGAGTTCGGGAAACTCCTGTGCGTGCTCGCGCTCGCGGGGATGCTCGCCGAGCGGCAGCGGCTCGTCGGAGCGTGGGGGACGACCCTGAAGGTGCTCGGGCTCGGCGTGGTGCCGGTCCTGCTCGTCTTCGCGCAGCCCGATCTCGGCACCGCGCTCGTCTACCTGGCGGCGCTCGCGGCGATGCTGTTCGTCGCCGGCGCGCCGTGGCGGCACCTCGCGCTGCTCGGCGGCGCGACCGTCAGCGTCGTCGTGGTCGTTCTCTGGGCCGGGCCGGCCGTCGGCGTCAACTTCCTCAAGACCTACCAGCAGCAGCGCCTGACCTGCTTCACGCATCCGTCCACGTGCCCCCTCGACGCGCGCTACAACGTCGAGCAGTCGATCGCGGCCGTCGGCTCGGGTCAGATCAACGGGCGCGGCCCGAACGGCGCCACGCAGACGCGGCTCGACTTCCTGCCCGAGCATCACACCGACTTCGTCTTCGCGTCCTTCAGCGAGCAACGCGGGTTCGTCGGCGCGTCACTGCTTCTCGCGCTCTACCTGTTCGTGCTCTGGCGGGGGCTGCGGGTGGTGACGGTCGCCCGCGATCTCTACTCGGCGGTGGTCGCCGGCGGGATCGTGGTCGCGCTCCTCTTCCAGATCTTCGTCAACGTCGGGATGACGATGGGGATCGCTCCGATCACCGGCATCCCGCTGCCGTTCGTGAGCGTCGGCGGCTCGTCGATGATCGCCAACCTCGCGGCGATGGGCGTGCTGCTCGCGATCCACGCCCGCGGGCGGGCCTCGCGCGGCTCCGGGCGGCGGCGCTGATGGCGTCGGCGGGCTGATGGAGCTGCCTGTCGGGGCCGGCGCGATCCGGCGGCTGCTGAAGGAGGTCGAGTCGTCGGGGCCGGACTCGCTCGCGGTCGGCGGCGCACGCGAGCTGGCGGCGGTGCTGCGGCGGGAGCTCGAGCGCGGCGCCGTGTCCGGGGCTGTCCGCGACGGCGACGCGTCGGGCCTCGAGGGCGCCGCCGCGCTCGTCTACGTGCTGGGCCGTGACCCGGACGCCGAGGACGTGGCGGCGCTCAAGCGCGCCCGTCGGGCCCGCGTGCCGGTCGTCGCCGTCGTCGCCGGGCCGGTCGCCGACGGCGTCTCGATTCCGTACGTCTACGCGACCGACGTCGTCAGGGTCGCCGCCGGCGCGGGCTTCCCGGTCGAGGAGATCGCCGCTGCGGTTGCCGCCCGGCTCGGCGAGGACGGGGCGCCGCTCGCCGCGCGCGTGCCGCTGCTACGCCGCGCGGTCTGCGCTGCCCTGATCGCGTCGCTCGCGCGGCGTAACGGCCTCGTCGCCGCCGCGGTCTTCGTGCCAGGGGCCGATCTGCCGTTGCTCGCCCTGAACCAGCTTCGGCTCGTACTGCGCATCGCCCAGGCCCACGGGGAGGATGTGGGCCGGGACCGGCTGCCCGAGCTCGCCGCCACGCTCGGGGCGGGGCTCGGTCTGCGCACGGTCGCCCGCGAGCTCCTCGACGTCATTCCAGTAGCGGGGTGGGCTGTAAAGGGCGCTGTTGCGTATGCGGGCACGCGAGCGCTCGGCGAGGCCGCGGTCAGGCGGTTCGATGCCGGTGTCCCAGTCCGTGGCTAAGCCGCCGCCGGCCGGAGCTTCGTGCGCCGCGTCCTGATCGCCCGCAGCCGCTGCGTGAGGCGCGCCCAGGCCCAGGGCTCGATCTCGCGGTAGCGGGTCTCCGACTGTGCCCGCGTCGCCTCGAGGTACTCGAACCAGGCGTCGGCTTCCTCGATCAGCAACAGCTCTTCGGCTTCGCGATTCCCAGTCACTCCAGCACCTCCCCGAGTCGTGGATGCGCCCGATCGTAGGACCAGGGTCGGACGGCGCTCGGTGCTGCCGCCGTGAGCCCGGCTGGAGATCGAGCCGCATCGGCTGCGCAGGGTCGGTGCTACCCTGCGCGAGAAGGCGAATGCCGATGATTTCCACACTTGACAACAGGCGCGCGCGCACCCCCGGGTCCCGCTCTACGCGGGACGTTCTTCAGCTGCGCGCCGACGGCTTTGCCGGCGGCGCTCGCAGCCACAGCCGGGTCGCTGTCGCGCGCCCCCACGAAGGAGTTTCCGCTTGCCCTGGTTCCGCCGACGCAAGGACGAATCCGGCGTCGCGGCGGCACAGCCCGCCGCACCAGTCGAGGCTCGAGAGCCCGACCCCGTAGACACGACCCCCGCCGAGGCCCCCTCGGCGGCGACAACCGATCCGACCAAGCCCGCCGCAGCCAAGCGCCGCCGCGGCAGCCGTGGCGGTCGCGGGCGCAAGAAGCCCGGCGCCGCAGCCTCCACCTCCGCGCAGAGCGGTGACGGCAAGGCCGAGAGCACGTCGGCCCGATCCGCGAAGGCCGAGCCCGCGAAGGCCGAGTCGAAGCGGACGCGCGAGCGCGGGGGCAAGCAGCTCTCGCAGCGCCAGGAACGCCGTCGCGAGCAGGGCGGCAACCGCCGCCGCCGGGAGCCGCCGCGCCGCGCGCCGCTTCCTGCTGCGAAGCGCGAGCTCGTCGTCTCGGTCGACGTCGGCGAGCGCCGCGTCGCCGTCCTCGAGGACGGCCAGGTCGCGGAGGTCTACCTCGAGCGGCCGGAGCGCGGCTCGATCGCCGGCAACATCTACCTCGGCACGGTCGACAACGTGCTGCCCGGCATGGAGGCGGCCTTCGTCGAGATCGGCCTCGAGAAGAACGGCTTCCTCTATGTCGACGAGATCGTCAGCCCCGAGCTCGAGAAGGGACACGGCCGCAAGATCCAGGACCTGATCTCGCGCGGCCAGACGATCCTCGTCCAGGCGGTCAAGGACCCGATGAAGACGAAGGGCGCACGCCTGACGACGCAGATCTCGCTCCCCGGCCGCTTCGTCGTCTTCGTCCCGCAGGGCGAGGGCCTCGGCGTCTCCCGCCGGCTCGAGGATGACGAGCGCACCCGCCTCAAGGACATCCTCAAGCGCCTCGACGTCAAGGAGGGCGGCGTCATCGTCCGCACCGCGGCCGAGGGCGCGTCGGAGGACGACATCGAGCGCGACCTCGTCTTCCTGCAGCGGCTGTGGAAGACGATCCAGGCGAAGGCGAAGTCCGCCTCGGCCCCCGAGCTCGTCTACCAGGAGGCCGAGCTGCCGCTGCGCGTCGTCCGCGATCTCTTCACCGGCGACTTCGAGAAGGCGACGATCGACGACGACCGCACCTACAAGCGGATCGTCGGCTACCTCAAGAAGACCTCGCCGCACATGGTCGAGCGCGTCGATCCGCTACAAGGACACGCCGCCGCTGATGGAGGCGTTCGGCGTCGAGGCCGAGATCAAGTCCACGCTCAACCGTCGCGTCGACCTCCCGTCGGGCGGCTACCTGATCTTCGACTATGCCGAGGCGTTCACCGTCGTCGACGTCAACACCGGCCGCTTCGTCGGCGGCCGCGGCAAGAACTCGGGTGCGCGGCTCGAGGACACGATCACGAAGAACAACCTCGAGGCGGTGAAGGAGGTCGTCCGCCAGCTGCGTCTGCGCGACATCGGCGGAATCATCGTCATCGACTTCATCGACATGGCGAACCCGAAGAATCGGGCTGCCGTCGAGGAGGCGCTCCGCACCGAGCTGGAGCGCGACCGGACGAAGACGTACGTCGTCGAGATCTCGCCGCTCGGACTCGTCGAGATGACGCGCCAGAACGTCACCGACGGGCCGCGCGAGGTGATGACGCGCAAGTGTCCCACCTGCGGCGGCGACGGCATCGTCTACTCCGAGGCGTCGGCCGCGATCGACGTCGAGCGGCGGCTGCGGGCGCTCGTCGCAGGCTCGCGGAGCCAGGCGTTCCGTGTCGAGCTCGCCGACGGGATCGCGAGCGCGCTCGTCGGCCCCGGCGCCCGGCGCCTGCTCGAGCTCGAGACGGTCACGAAGAAGAAGCTCTTCCTCGAGGGCAAGCCGAACATGCATCTCGACCACTTCGTCGTCCTCGCCGAGGGCAAGCTCGCCGACCTCGCACCGGAAGCCCCGGTCGAGGAGGGCGCGGAGATCATGCTCCAGCTCGTCGAGGTCGACCGGCACGACGGCTCCGCCGCCGTCGGCAAGCTCGACGGCCTGAACGTCGTCGTCGCGGACGCGGCGTCGCTCGTCGGCAAGCGGCTGAAGGTGCGGGTCGAGCGCGTGCTCGACGGCGTCGCGTACGGCGTGCTGGCCCGTAAGACGAAGGCTGTACCGGAGCCCCTGACCGCGGAGGCCGAGGCCGAGAAGCCGACCCGGAAGCCGCCCGCGCGGAAGGCTGCGCCCGCCGCAGGCGGAGAGGACGGCGGCGCGCTCGAGGCGGAGGACGAGGAGACCGACGCCGAGGAGACCGACACAGAGAAGACCGACACAGAGAAGACCGACACAGAGAAGACCGACACAGAGAAGACCGACGACGCGGTCGACGCGCAGCCGGACGACGCGGAGACGGACGACGCGCAGCCGGAGGAGACCCAGGCCGACGGCGACGAGACGCCGAAGCCGAAGAAGAAGACCCGGCGCGGCTCGCGCGGCGGCCGCAAGCGGCGCAAGCCTGCGGCGGCCGGCGCTGCGGCTGCGGGCGAGACGCCCGCGGAGGGGGCCGCCGAAGCGGCGTCCACGGAGGGCGAGGTCGCCGATGGTGGGGAGGCGCCGGCGGTACGCATCCATGTTCCCGGCGACGACCTCGGCCGCCCGGCCGAGCCGGACGCGAGCGCGCCTGCCGCAGCGAAGCCTGCCGCCGAGTCCGGAAAGTCCCGCCCTGGCGGGTCCCACCCTGAGAAGTCCCAGCCTGACGAGTCCCAGCCTGACGAGCCCACAGCCGAGCAGGCCACAGCCGAGCAGGCCGACGCCCAGGAGGCGGACGGCGAGGCGCCGAGGCCGAAGAAGAAGACGCGCCGCGGCTCGCGCGGCGGGCGTCGGCGCAAGAAGCCGGCCGCCGCCTCCGCGAACGGTGACGCACCGGCCGGTGGAGAGCCCGCCGAGGAGGATGCCGAGCCGGAATCCGAGGTCGCCCAGGAGGTTGACCGGCCCGCCCCTGAGGCCGAGCAGATGCCCGAGCCCGAGCGGGCGCCCCGACCGGAGGTCGAGGCCGTCTCCGAGCCCGAGCCCGCTTCCGAGCCCGACTCCGACGCTGATTCCGGGCCCGACTCGGAGCCGGCGCCGGAGCCCGTGTCGAGCAACGGCGACGCCGAGTCGGAATGGGGCTACGTGCCGATGTCCGAGTGGGCCGACGAGATCGACTCGAACCGCTAGAACGTCCCGGAATTCGCTCCCGGTTTCGCTACACTGCGAGCCGTCGCGGGCTCAGGGCCCGCGTTTCCACGCATGAGCTACGCGATCATCACACTCGGCGGCAAGCAGTACCGCGTCCAGGAGGGCGAGAAGCTGCTGGTCGACCGTCTTCCGGGCGACGAGGGCTCGACCTTCGAGCCGCGCGTCCTGCTCGTCGGCGGCGACGGCACCACCGACCTCTCGCCGACGACGACGGTGACCGCGCGGGTGGTCGGTCACGTACTCGGCGAGAAGATCCGGATCGGCAAGTACCGCAAGCGCACCGGCTACAAGCGCCACAACGGCCATCGCAGCCGGCTGACGCAGATCCAGATCGACGCGATCGGGGCCGCCGGCCGCAAGGCCGCCGCGACGAAGGCAGCGACCGCCGCGCCGAAGGAACCCGCCGCCGCGAAGCCGGAGCCGGCCGCCGAGGCCGCTCCCGCGCGCGAGGCGCATCCGCCGAAGGGCTACGAGGAGATGACCGTCGCGCAGATCGCCGAGGCCGCGTCGGGCTGGCGGAAGCCGAACCTCGAGGCAGCGCTCGCGTACGAGCAGGAGCATGCGAAGCGGAAGGGCGCGCTCGCCGCGCTCGAAGCCGCCCTCAAGGAGAAGGACTAGATGGCACACAAGAAGGGTCTGGGCTCGTCGCGCAACGGTCGCGACTCGAACCCGCAGATGCTCGGCGTCAAGATGTTCGCCGGCCAGGACGTCACCACCGGCATGATCCTCGTCCGCCAGCGCGGGACGAGGTTCCGCCCGGGCGCCGGCACCGGCATCGGCAAGGACGACACGATCTTCGCCAAGCGCGACGGCAAGGTCGCGTTCCGCACGAGCGGCGAGCGCCGCTTCATCTCGGTCGTAGACGCGGACGCCTAGCACCTCCCCGCAAGTAACAGACTGTTACTTGCGGTTACGGTTGCGGCCATGTTCCACGACCGCGCTCGACTCACCGTGATCGCCGGCCGCGGCGGGGACGGGTCGATCCATTTCCGGCGCGAGAAGTTCGTGCCCAAGGGCGGGCCTGACGGCGGCGACGGTGGCGACGGGGGAGACGTCGTGCTCGTCGCCGACCTGCGCCGGCGCGACCTCTCGGGCTTCCGGCCGAACCAGAAGGTGCGCGCCGGCCGCGGCGGGCCGGGCGGCGGGCAGCTCTCGAACGGCGCGCGCGGCGAGGACGCCGAGCTGACCGTCCCGGTCGGCACGCAGGTGCTCGACGCCGACGAGCGGGTCGTCGCCGACCTCGCCCGGCCGGGGGCGCGCGTCGTCATCGCCGAGGGCGGCTCCGGCGGTCGCGGCAACAAGCGCTTCGCCGGCCCGACGCGGCAGACGCCGCGCTTCGCCGAGATCGGCATGCCGGGCGAGGAGGCCGAGCTCGAGTTGCGGCTGAAGCTGCTCGCGGACGCCGCGCTCGTCGGTTTCCCGAACGCGGGCAAGTCGTCGCTCCTGACCCGGATCTCGAACGCGCGGCCGAAGGTCGCCGAGTATCCGTTCACGACGCTGTCGCCGGTGCTCGGCACCGTCGAGTCGCCGGACGGCCGCCAGCTCGTCGTCGCCGACGTGCCCGGACTGATCGAGGGCGCGAGCGAGGGCATCGGGCTCGGGCACGAGTTCCTCGCCCATCTCGAGCGCGCCCGCCTGCTCCTGCACGTGATCGACTCCGGCGCCGACGACGCCGACGAGCGCTGGCGGACGATCGACGCCGAGCTCGCCGCCTACGGCGCGGGCCTCGACGAGCGCTCGCAGGTCGTCGTGCTGAACAAGACCGACCTCAGCCCGGAACCGCCGGCGTTCGGGATCGAGGACGAGCGGATCCTGCGCGTCTTCCGCGTCTCGGCCGCGACCGGCGCCGGGATCGAGGCGCTGCGGCTCGCGCTCTTCGAGCTGCTGCCGCCCGAGGACGCGATGGTCGAGCCGGAGGAGGAAGAGGCGCTCGTCGACTACCTCGTCTACCGGCCGCAGCCGGCCCGCCGGGGCTTCCGCGTCTTTCGCACCGAGCGCGGCTTCCGCGTCACCGGCACCCCGCCCGCGAGCGGCGAGCTGGAGGCGATCCTCAAGGCCGCCGGCGCGCGCGAGGGCGACGAGGTCGAGGTCGGCGACGAGGTGCTCGAGTGGGACTAGTCCTCTACGGCGGCGCGTTCGATCCGCCGCATCTCGGTCACGTCGCGGTCGCCGGCGCGGCGCGCTCGCGGTTCGCCGTCGAGCGGCTCGTCGTCCTCGTCGCGGAGCGCCCCGGTCACCGTGAGGTCGTCACGCCGGCAGACGAGCGGCTCGAGCTCGCGCGCGCGGCCTTCCCGGACGACGACGTCCGCCTCGACCCGTACTCGCGCACCGTCGAGCTGCTCCGCGCCGAGAGCTTCGACGACCCGCTCTTCGTCGTCGGCGCCGACCAGTTCTGCGACTTCCTCTCGTGGACGGAACCCGACGAGGTGCTCGAGCGCACCCGGCTCGCCGTCGCGACGCGTCCGGGGTTTCCCCGCGAGCGCCTCGAGCAGGTGCTTGCGCAGCTCGCCCGGCCCGACCGCGTGCTCTTCTTCGAGATCGAGCCGAATCCGAACGCGTCGCGCGACCTCCGCGCCCGCGTCGCCGCCGGCGAGCCGCTCGACGGCCTCGTCCCGCCGGCCGTCGCAGCGCTGATCGACGCGCGCGGGCTCTACCGCGCAGGGGCGTGACGTCCGCCGACCATGGCTACACTCCGTCCCTGACGACCGAGGACTAGAAGACAGACCCTGACCTCTCTCGAACAAGCCCGCCGCATCGCCGCTCTCGCTCAGGAGAAGCTGGCAGAGGACGTCGTCATCCTCGACATGCGCCCCGTGTGCTCGTTCACCGACTATTTCGTGATCGCAACAGGCCGCAACCCGCGGCAGACCGGCGCGATCTGGGACGAGGTGCACGGCCGGTTGAAGCAGGAGAGCCGGCTCGTCCCGCGGAGCGTCGACGGCACGCGCGAGGGCGCCTGGATCATCGCCGACTACCTCGACGTCGTCCTGCACGTCTTCACGCCCGAGGCGCGCGGCTTCTACCGCCTCGAAGAGCTCTGGAACGACGTGACCGCGGTCGAGCTCGGCGCAGCGGCCGTCTAGCGGTCGCCTGCCACCGTGCGGTCTACGCCGTCGGTGTGATGCCGGCGGCCGTGATCAGCACGTTGCTCGGCTGATGCGGCATCCCGGCCGCGATCTTGCCGCCGATCCTCACGTCGAGATTCCACGGCGCGCCCACCCGCAGCCACACCTTCGGCGAGAGCTTCACCGGCAGCGTCTTGCCCTGGTCGAGCGTGCCTTCGAAGAGGAGCGGCCCGTTGGCCCCGCCCTCGCGGACCTGCAGCCACACGCGGCCCCGCGTCGCAACGAGCACGGCGCGGCTCGCGGTGACGGTCTGTGTCACGGCCCGCGTCGTCGTCTTCGTCTTCGAGGGCGCCGTCTTGTGCGTCGACGTCGTCGAGGAATGGTGTGTCGCCGGCGTCGACGGCGGCGTCGACTGCGCGGAACCGCCCGAGGAGTGCGAGCCCGCGGCCGTCGGTGTCGACGGCGAGCTCCGCAACTGCCAGGCGGCGACCGCGGCCACGACCGCCACGATCGCGGCGATCGCGGCGAGCGGTCGGAGGAGCCCGAGCCTCGCCGCATCCATCGGCGGCATCGCCTCGGGCACGAGCGACTGCTCGTCGTGCTGCGCGAAACGGCTGTTGTACTCGTCGACGTACAGGTTCCCGTTCAATCCCAGGTGCTCCGCATACGTGCGCAGGAAGCCCTTTACGTACGCGTCGCCCGGAAGCAGCTCCCACTTCTCTTCCTCGAGTGCGTGCAAATAGCGGTCGCGAATGCGGATCGCCTTTTGCACGTCTTCGGACGAGAAGCCGCGCCGCATCCGGGCTTCCCGGAGGCTGGGGCCTATTTCGAACATCTCCACGATTGTGACTGAACCTGTGGAAAACCGCCAGACGGAGTGGAAACAGTGTGGAGAACCGGTGTGGAGAACTCCTGTGCGACCTGTTCCCGGTTCGGGGCGGCTACAATCCTCTCCTTCCCAAGGGGCCATAGCTCAGCTGGGAGAGCGCCACGCTGGCAGCGTGGAGGTCGCCGGTTCGAGCCCGGCTGGCTCCACTCACGAGCCGCCTTCGGGCGGCTCGTCTCGTTTCGGTTCGGCTTTTTCCCGCTTCGCCCGCTGCGCTGGCGCAGGCGCGCCTGCGGCGCGCGTGCGCCAGCGCTTCGCTTTCCGCTCGCTCGGCAGGCGAGCCGCTGCAGGCGGCTCGCGCCGGGCTCGACCCTCGAGCGGCAGCGGGCCGCGCCCGCGCAGGTCGGGCGCGGCATCTACTCCACTTATCTCGTCCTCCTCCTCGGCGCGGGGGTGACACCGACGTTCTGCGTTTGCAGGTTGCGCTCGCCATTGCGCACAGCGAAGCTCTCCCGGTGACGCGCGTCCTCGTCCCGCTTCGGCTCGCGCTCGTGCGGTTGCGCGCGCACGGCGCGCGGAACCTGCTCGCCGTGCTCGGGATCGCGGTCGCCGCGGCGGTGCTCGCGATGACGGCGGTCGCGTCGGTCGCCGTCCAGGATCGCGCCGTCCAGCGCGCGCTCGCGGCGCTCGCTCCCTCCGACCGCGCGCTCGCGGTGAGCTGGAGCGGGGTGCCCGCGCAATCCGAGCTGTCGGTCGACGCGCTCGACCGGGCCGCTCGCGGAGCGCTGCGCGACGTCGTGGCGCAGCCGGCGTTCCGCGTCGCGGTGTTCCGGCAGGCGACATGGGGCGGCGCGTACATCAACCTCGGCGCGGTCGAAGGACTCGCCCGCTGGGTGGCGTTGCGCAGCGGACGGCTGCCGCAGGAATGCACGCCCGCGCGCTGCGAGCTGCTCCAGATCGGCGGCGAGCCCGTCGCGCCGAAGCTGCCGTACCTCCACGTCGTCGGCCAGGCGGTGCTGCGTCCCGGCGCGCCGCTGCGCGACTACTTCGAGGCGGCAGGCAACAACCGGCCGCCCGTGCTGCTCGCGTCGGGCGTCGGCGGCTTCCTGCGGCTGCCGCTGCCCGACGCGCCGCTGATCGCCCGCAGCTACGGCTGGATCGTGCCGCTCGCGCCCGGCGCCGTGCATCCCTGGCAGCTCGGCGCCTTCCAGGGCAGGCTCGACGCGGCCCAGTCCCGGCTCGAGGCGACCACCGACCTGTTCACGCTCACCGCTCCGTCCGGGACGCTCGCCGCGGTCGACTCGACGAGCCGCGTCGCGGCGCGCCGGCTGCTCGTGATCGGCGGCGACGCCGCCGCACTGCTGCTCGGCTTCGGCGTGCTCGCGGCGACGCGGTTGCGGCGCGACCACCTGGCGCTCGGCCGGCGGCTTCGGCGGCTCGGCGCCCGGCCCGGGCAGAGGATCTTCGTCACCGTGGTCGAGGTCGTCGCGCTCGCGCTCACCGGAACGGCGGCCGGCTGGGCCGCGGGCGCGGGCGCAGGCGCGGTGCTGGCGCGGCGGCTCGGCGCGCCCGGCGGCCCGGCCGTGTCGCACTCGCTCCTGACGGGAACCGGGCTTACGCTCGCCGCCGCGCTCGCCGCCGCCACGACCGCCGTCGTGCTCGTCACCCTGCTCGGCCGCGGCGTCGCGGTCGCCGGACTGCGGATCACCGTCGCCGACGTCGTCGCCCTCGGCGCGGTCGGCGCGATCCTGCTCGCCCTCGCCCGCGGCAAGGCCGACGCGGCGGCGCTCGCGGCCGGCGGTGGTGTCGGCGTCCTCCTCCTGCTCCTGCCGGGGCTCGCGATCGTCGCGCTCGCCGTCGCAGCCGCGCGGCTGCTCGCACCGGCGCTGCGGCTGCTCGAGCGCGCCGCCCGCCGCGGGCCCGTGTCGGCTCGCGTCGCGTTGCTCTCGCTCGCGCGCGCACCGGGCCAGGCGACGCTGTCGGCGGTCTTCTTCGTCGTCGCGGTCAGCGTCGCCGTGTTCGCGATCTCCTACCGGGCGACCCTGCTCGAGGGCGAGCACCAGCAGGCCGCGTACGCCGTTCCGGCCGACTTCGTGCTGACCGAGGACGTGACGAAGCTCGTGACGCTGCAGCAGGCTGCGCCGCCCGCCGTCGCCAGGCGGCTCGGAACCGCGACGCCCGTGCTTCGCGACTCCGGCTACACGAGCGGGAACGCGGGCCGCGACTTCACCCTGCTCGCGCTGCCCGCCGCCTCGCTCTCCTCGATCCAGGGCTGGCGCTCCGACTTCTCCGCCGAGAGCCCGGCGGCGCTCGCCCGGCCGCTGCGGCCCGCCGGCTCGCTGCGACTTCCGGGGATCGAGCTTCCGGCCCGGGCGGCGGAGCTCGAGCTGCCGGTGACGATCGACGGCGACCGGGTCGGGCTCTCGCTCACCGTTTTCGACCGCCGCGGCGACTTCACCTCGATCCTGCTCGGCGAGCACGCGGCGGGCGCGCATCTGCTGCGCCGCCGCATCCCGCCGGCGGCCCGCGGCGGGCGCGTGGTGGCGTTGCGGGTGACCCTGCCGCTCCTCGCCGCCTTCGCCGCCAACCACCGCGAGAGCGGGACGGCGCTCTCGGTGTCCGACAACTCGCACGGATCGCTCGTCCTCGGCCGGCTGCGGGCGGGCGGGGCGGAGCTCGCCGCCTGGCCCGGCTGGAACGGGGTCGCCGGCCTGCGACGGCTCGCCGGCCGAAAGACGGTGGGCGGCGGGGTTCGGCTCCACTACATCGTCAACCGCGCCGCCGACAGTGTCTTCCGGCCGCGCGAGCCGCTCGAGGGCGGGACGGTGCCCGTCGTCGTCACGCCTGCGCTCGCGAGCCAGGTGGGCTCCGGCGGGCTGCTGCCGCTGCACGTCGACGAGACGACGGTGCTCGCGCAGGTGGTGGGCGTCGCACGGAGCATCCCGTCGGTCGACGGAGACGCAGTCGTCGCCGACCTCGCCGCGTGGCAGGCGGCGCTGACCGCGGCGACGCCCGGCCTCGGAGCGCCGAGCGAGTGGTGGATCGATCACGCCCGGCCCGACGCGGCGCGGCTGCTCGCGCAGGCGCCGTTCTCGCAGCTCGCCTCCTCGTCGCAGCGCGCGACCTACGCCGCGCTCCGCTCGGACCCGCTCGCCCGCGGCACGCTCGACGTGCTGCTCGTCGCGGCCGCGGTCGGGCTCGCGCTCGCGGCGATCGGCGTCCTGCTCGCCGTCGTCGGCGACCTGCGCGACGAGAGCGGCGAGCTCTACGACCTCGAGGCGCAGGGGGCGTCGCCGGCCGAGCTGCGGCGGCACCTGCTCCTGCGCGCCGCCTCGGTGGCGGGCGTCGGCGGCGTGGGCGGGGTCGCCGCCGGCGCGGTCGTCGGCGCGCTCGTCGTCTCGGTCGTCACCGTCACCGCCGGTGCGACCGCGCCGCTGCCGCCGCTCGCGCACGTCGCCGACTGGCCGCTCGTGCTGGCCGCGCTCGCCGCGCTCGGCGGCGCGTCCGCGCTCGCCGCCTACGGCGCCGCGCGCGGGGCCTTCGCCGCCGTCGGCCGTCGCCGCTTCTCGGAGGGGCTCGAATGAGCGCCGGCGCTGCGATCGAGGCGGACGGGCTCTTCCGGCTCTATCCCGGCGACGGCGCGGGCTCGGTTGCGCTGCAGGGCCTTTCGCTGACGGTCGCCGCGGGTGAGCTGCTCGTCGTGCTCGGCCCGAGCGGCTCCGGCAAGAGCACACTGCTGCGGATTCTGGCCGGACTCGACCGGCCGTCCGCGGGAACGGTCCGCGCGTTCGGTCACGACCTACGGACGCTGCGCGGCGCGGGTCTCCGCGAATACCGGACGCGGACGCTCGGCTACGCCGACCAGCACTACACGCGGGCGCTCGTGCCCGAGCTCGGGGCGCGACAGCAGATCGCGCTGCGGCTCGGTCTGCTCGGCCGCGGTCGTCGCGAGCGCGAGCGCGCCGCCGACGAGCTGCTCGAGCGGGTCGGTCTCCGCGACCGTGCGGGCGCTCGTCCCGCCGAGCTGTCGGGTGGACAGCAGCAGCGGGTCGCGCTCTGCGCGGCGCTCGTGCACGGGCCTCGGCTCTTCATCGCCGACGAGCCGACCGGCGAGCTCGACCGCGGGAACGCGGCCCAGGTCTACGCGATCGTGCGCGAGCTGGCCCGTGCCGCGGGCACGACGACGATCCTCGTCAGTCACGACCCCGAGTCGGCGGGCGTCGCCGACCGCGTCGTGCAGATCCGCGACGGCCGCGTCAGCGAGGAGAGCGGCGGCGGGGCGTCGCGGGCGGTCGTCAACCGCGGCGGCTGGATCCGCGTCCCGGAGGAGCTGCTCCGCCGCGCCGGGCTCGAGCACCGCGCGCGGATCGAGCTGGACGAGCGCGGCGTGCTCGTCTCCGGCGACACGCAGCTCGCGCGCGAGGAGACGCCGGAGCGTGCGGCTCCGTCGGCCGGCGAGACGGTCGCGGAGACGCGAGGGCTCGGGCGCTCCTACGGGCCGAACCCTGTCTTTCGCGATCTCTGGGCGGCGTTCCCGGCCGGCGTGACCACGGCGGTCACCGGTCCGTCCGGCTCGGGGAAGTCGACCCTTCTGCACCTGCTCGCCGGTCTCGACGTGCCCGACGAGGGCGAGGTCGTCGTCTGCGGCACGGCGCTTTCGTCGCTCGACACCGCCGCGCGGGCGGCGCTCCGCCGCTCGCAGGTCGCGCTCGTCCAGCAGGGCGCCGACCTCGTCCCGTTCCTCGACGCGCGGGAGACGCTCGAGGTCGCGCTTGCTCGCCGGGGAGCCGGCCGCGCGGATGCGCGCGCCGAGGCGGAGGCCGCGCTCGCGGCGGTCGGCCTCGCCGAGCTCGCCGGCCAGCGCGTCGGGCGGCTCTCGATGGGCGAGCGGCAGCGGGTCGCGATCGCCCGAGCCCTCGCGGCGCGGCCGCGGCTCCTGCTCGCCGACGAGCCGACCGCCCGGCTCGACGAGGAGAACGCGCGTGCGATCGGTGCGCTGTTCGCCGAGCTGGCGGCGAGCTCGGGCGCCGCCGTCGTCTGCGCGACGCACGATCCCGTCCTGATCGCGCAGGCGCATGCGAGCGTCTCCCTAGACTCAGGGGCGTGAAACGCGAGGGACGCGCGTGAGTCAGGAGAACGTCGAGCTGCTGCTGCGCGGCTACCGGGCGTTCGTCGCGGGTGACCTGGAGGCGCTCGAGTCGATGCTCGACCCGGACGTCGAGTGGGTGAGCGCGGAGAACGACGCGGCGGCGCTCGTCAACCGCGACCGCGTGCTCGACGTGCTGCGCGAACGCGTCGCCGAGGACTACCACGTCACGGTCGATCGGGCGGTCGGGCTCGGCGACCGGGTCGTGATCAGCATGCGCTTCTCGCGCGTCGAGACCGACCCGACCGACGGGCGCCCCCTGCAGAGCCGCCGTTCCTACCTGCTCGGCCGCTACGCAGCGGTCGTCCACATCCGCGACGGGCGCGTCGTCCGCGTCGAGGAGCACCCGCACCTCGCGGCCGCGCTCGCCGCCGAGGGGCTCGAGGACGAGAACCCGTGAGGTCGGTGCTCGTCACCGGCTTCGAGCCGTTCGCCGACGGGGTCGTCAATCCGTCGGAGCTGCTCGTGCAGGCGCTCGCGGCCGCCCCGCCCGACGGCGTCGAGCTGGCGACCGCGGTTCTGCCCGTCTCCTACGCGCGCGGTGCGGCGGCGCTCACCGAGGCCGTGCGCGGCGCCGAGCCCGAGCTCGTCGTCTGCTTCGGCCAGGCAGACGGCCGCACCGGCATCTCGGTCGAGCGGTTCGCGCTCAACGTCGACGACGCCGGGTCGGCCGACAACGACGGTGTCGTCGCCGCGGCGGCGCCGATCGACTCCGGCGGCCCGGCGGCCTTCCGCTCGAGCCTCCTCGTCGACGAGATCGTCGCCGCGCTCCGCGCCGAGTCGATCCCCGCCGCCACCTCGCGCGACGCGGGAGGGTTTCTCTGCAACCACGTCTTCTACGTCCTGATGGCGTTGCTCGCGCGCGAGCTCCCCGAGGCGCGCGGCGGGTTCGTCCACGTGCCGCTCCTTCCCGAGCAGGCACTTGCGGCGCCCACCGCCAGCATGCCGCTCGAGACGCTCGTCCGGGCGGGAAGAATCCTGCTCGCGACGACGTTGGCGCAGTAAGTACAATTCCGATACCTACTGCACCGAAGGAGCTGAACCAGTCTTGACCGATCTGCTGCTCGTCCCGCTCGAGGACACCGTCGTGTTCCCGGGCATGACCGTCACCCTGACGGTGGACGTCGGCGACGAAGACCGTGTGCTGCTCGTGCCGCGGCACGAGAACGAGTACGCGAAGGTCGGAACCGTCGCCGAGGTCACCGACCGCGTTCGCCTGCCCGGCGGAGCGCGCGCCGTGGCCCTCTCGGGCCTCCATCGCGGTGTCATCGGCGCCGGCCACACGGGCGCCCTCGGCGACCTCCGCGCCGAGGTCGAGGAGCGCCCCGACGAGAACCCGCCGCCCGTCTCGACGCGGGAGCTGGAGCGGGAGTACCGCGCCGTCGTCGAGGAGATCCTCGAGCTCCGCGACGCCGACGACCGCGTCCGCGAGTTCCTGCGCGCGATCACCGAGGCGGGCGCGCTCGCCGACACCTGCGCCTACGCGCCCGACATCACCTTCGCGCAGCGCGTCGAGCTGCTCGAGCAGGTCGACGTCGTCGCGCGGCTCGAGCTCGCACTCGCGCTCCAGCGCGAGCGGCTCGCCGAGCTGCAGGTTCGACGCCGCATCCGCGACGACGTGGAGTCCGGCGCGCAGCGCCAGCAGCGCGAGTGGTTCCTGCGCCGCCAGATGGACTCGATCCGCAAGGAGCTCGGCGAGGACGAGGGCTCGGTCGTCGACGAGTACCGCGCGAAGATCGACGAGGCCGGGATGCCGGACGAGGTCCGCGCCCAGGCCGAGCGCGAGCTGCGCCGCCTCGAGACGATGGGCGACGCGTCGGGCGAGTCCTCGATGATCCGCACCTACCTCGACTGGCTGACTGCCGTGCCGTGGTCGAATCGCTCGGAGGAGACGCTCGATCCGAAGGGCGCCCGCGCGGTGCTCGACGCGGACCACGCCGGCCTCGACGACGTCAAGGACCGGATCGTCGAGTACCTGGCGGTGCGCAAGCTGCGCCAGGACCGCGGCATCCCGAACGATCGCAAGAGCGGCGCCATCCTCACCCTGATCGGCCCTCCCGGCACCGGCAAGACGTCGATCGGCGAGTCGGTCGCCCGCGCCCTGAACCGGGAGTTCGTCCGCATGTCGCTCGGCGGCATCCGTGACGAGGCGGAGATCCGCGGCCACCGGCGCACGTACATCGGCGCGCTGCCGGGCCGGCTCGTCCGGGCGCTCCGCGACGCGAAGACGATGAACCCGGTGATCCTGCTCGACGAGGTGGACAAGGTCGGCGCCGACTGGCGGGGCGACCCGTCCTCGGCGCTGCTCGAGGTGCTCGACCCGGCGCAGAACCACTCGTTCCGTGACCACTACCTCGACGTCGAGCTCGACCTCTCCGAGGTCTTCTTCATCGCGACCGCGAACGTCGCCGACACGATCCCCGGCCCGCTGCTCGACCGGATGGAGGTCATCCGCTTCGACGGCTACACGGTGGACGAGAAGACGGCGATCGCCCGCGGCTACCTCTGGCCGCGGCAGCGCGAGCGGAACGGCCTGAACGAGGACGAGGTCTCGATCGCCGACGACGTCGTCCAGGCCGTCGTCTCCGAGTACACGCGCGAGGCCGGCGTCCGCCAGCTCGAGCGCGAGCTCGGGACGATCCTGCGCAAGACGGCGACCAGCATCGTCTCCGAGGCCGTCGAGCCGCCGGTCGCCGTCGACCTGGACGTCGTCCGCGACGCGCTCGGCCGCCAGCGCTTCTTCCAGGAGGCGGCGGAGCGGACCGCCGTGCCGGGCGTCGCGACCGGGCTCTCGGTCACCGGGTCCGGCGGCGACGTGCTCTTCATCGAGGCGACCGGAATGGACGGAGGCAAGGATCTCGTCCTCACGGGGCAGCTCGGCGACGTGATGAAGGAGTCGGCGCGGATCGCGCTCTCCTACGTCCACTCGCATGCGGAGGAGCTCGACATCGACCCGCACGCGCTCGCCGACCGGTCGTTCCATCTGCACGTCCCGGCGGGCGCGATCCCGAAGGACGGGCCGAGCGCCGGGATCACGATGGCGACCGCGCTCGCGTCGCTCCTTTCGGGGCGGCCCGTGAAGCACACGGTCGGGATGACCGGCGAGGTGACGCTGCAGGGCCGCGTCCTGCCGATCGGCGGGCTGAAGCAGAAGGTGCTCGCCGCGCACGCCGCCGGCCTGACCGACGTGATCATCCCCGAGCGGAACCGGGCCGACCTCGACGACGTGCCGGCCGACGTCCGCGAGGCGATGCGCTTCCATCCGGTGATGACGCTGAGCGAGGTGCTCGAACTCGCGCTCGAGCCGAAGCCCTCGCTCCGCGCGGTGTAGAGCGATGCGCTGCCGCACCTGCCAGCCGCTGCCCGAGGAGGTCGCCCGCGCGGCCGATCTCCTCGGGCGCCGCTGGGTGCTCGCGATCCTGTGGGCGTCATCGTCCGGCGGTGCGGTGCGCTTCAACGAGTTCAAGCAGACGCTCGGCGGGATCCCGCCCCGGACGCTCGCCTCGCGTCTCGCCGAGCTCGAGGAGGCGGGGGTGCTCGAGCGGCGCGTTCTCGACACCCGGCCGCCGCGTGCCGAGTACCGCCTCACCGCCACCGGCCGCCGGCTCACCGTCATCGTCGAGGCGATGAACGCCTGGGCCGCCCAGGCCTGACCTCCGCGGTTACGGACTCGTGTCCGTCCGGTGTCATTCTCCGGACGAAACGGCGAAGATGGCGCCGTGGCTCTCCGTGCGCGCGCTCGCCTGCGACGCCCCGACCGACAGCGCGTCGTGCAACTCGGCGCGCTCGCGGTCTACTGCGTCGTCGCCGGCTGGGTGATCCACTCGTTCGGGGGCGCGCCCGCCGACCGGGACGTGCTCGTGGCGCTCGTGCTCGGCCTGCTGCTCGCGCTCTCGGTGACGAGCGTGACCCGGCTGCGCCGGCTCGTCGCGGGACTCGCGGTCGACTGGCTCCCGTTCGTGCTCGCGCTCTGGCTCTACGACCTGATCCGCGGCTGGGCCGACGGCGCGTGGATGCCGATCCACTACGGCCGCCAGATCCAGATCGACAAGATCATCGGCCTCGGCTCCGTGCCGACGGTCTGGCTGCAGCAGCATCTCTGGCACGGGCAGCCGTCGGTCGCCTGGTACGACTACGCGACCTGGGGCGTGTACATGAGCTACTTCTTCACGCCCACGCTCGTGCTCGCGGTGCTCTGGTGGCGCTCGCCGCAGCTCTTCCGCCGCTTCGCGGCGATGGTCGTCGGTCTCGCCGTGCTCGGCTGTGTGACCTACGTCCTCTTCCCGGCGGCGCCGCCGTGGCTCGCCGCAGAGCATGGCTATCTGCCGCACCTCGACCGGCTGATCGGCGAGGTCAACTTCCACGTGCCGGTCGTCGCCTTCGGGGCGCTCTGGGAGAAGGGCAGCCGCTACGGGAACGACGTTGCGGCCGTGCCGTCGCTGCACGCCGCCTACACGCTTCTCGTCGCGCTCTTCGTCATCCGCCGCCTGCGCGGGCGTCTGCGCCACCTGCTCTGGCTCTACCCGCCGGCGATGGCGTTCGCGCTCGTCTACTCGGGGGAGCACTACGCGTGCGACATCGTGCTCGGCTGGATCTACTGCCTGGTCGTGTACGCCGCAACCGAGCGGACGTTCGCCGCGCTCACCGCGCGCCGCGCCGCCCGGGCCGGGCGTTCCGAGGACGCGCTCGGCGTCGTCGTCTGAGCAGACGCGCCGCTCAGGCCGGCGCCAGCCCTGCGATCTCGCGCAGGCCGGCGAGACGGGTCAGTGCCTGCGCCTCGATCTGGCGGACGCGCTCGCGGGTGATGCCGAGCTCCCGGCCGACCTGCTCGAGCGACTTCGGGTCGGGGTCGCCGTCCATCCCGTACCGGAGCTTGATCACCAGCTTCTCCCGGTCGGGGAGCTTCTCGATCGCGGCGCGCAGCGTGCTCTCGCCGAGGCCGACGACGACCTCTTCCGCGACGTCGGCCTGGTCGGCGGCGACGACGTCGCCGAAGGCCGTCGTGCCGTCGTCGCCGATCGGGCGGTCGAGGCTCGCCACCGCCCTTGCCGCCGAGCGCGTCTCGCGTACGTGCTTGAGCGAGAGCTTGGCCTTCTTCGCGATCTCGTCGTCGGTCGCCGGCCGCTCGAGCTGCAGCGCCAGCTCGCGTTCGGCGCGCGCGATCTTCTGCTCGCGCTCGACGATGTGCACCGGGATCCGGATCGTCCGCGACTTGTTCGCGACGCCGCGCTGGACGGCCTGGCGGATCCACCAGGTCGCGTAGGTCGAGAACTTGTAGCCGCGCCGCCAGTCGAACTTCTCGACCGCGCGGATCAGCCCGATGATCCCCTCCTGGATCAGGTCGAGGAGCGAGAGGTCGTGCCCCTGGTAGCGCTTCGCGATCGAGACGACGAGCCGGAGATTCGCGTTGATCATCCGATCCTTCGCCGCCCGGTCGCCGCGCTCGACCCGCTTCGCGAGCTCGACCTCCTCGGCCGCGGTGAGCAGCGGGTAGCGGCCCGCCTCGTTGAGGAAGAGCTGCAGCGAGTCGGTCGTCATCGCGGCGATCTCGCTGTTCGCGTAGTGCGTCTCGTCGGGATCGGGCAGGCCGCAGTCGTCGGTCAGGTCGATCCCGTGCCGGTCGAGTTGCTCGTAGAGGCCCGTGACCTCGTCCTCGTCGAGCTCCAGCTCCGAGACGACGGAGGTGAAGGCGGAGAGGTTGACGCACCCGTGCTCCTCGCCGTGCTCCATCAGCGCCCGCAGGCGGTCGTGTGCGTTCATGCGCGCTCCTCGGTGCGCGCCGCCCGAGCGGCGCCGGTCGTGCGCGGAAGCCGGCTGCCTGCGCGCTCGAGATGGGGATGCCTCATGTCGGTCCTATAGCCGCGGGTCGTCACTCGCTAACGCGAGGTTCCGCCGGCGCGCCCGCCGGGTAGACTCCGGGCCGGTGGTGCCGGGCTCGGTCTGGGAGATCGTGTTTCTGATGGTGATCCTCAAGATCCCGATCGTCTACCTGTGCTCGATCATCTGGTACGCGATCAAGGCGGAGCCGCGCCGCGGGCATGGCCCCTCGGCGACCGCGCGGATCGACCCGGACGGGCCCGGGCCCGGCTGGGGGCGCCGCAGGTCGGGCCGTCGCAGCGGCCCGCGCCGCCCGCACGGTGGGCCGTCGCGCGTCTACCCGCGTACACCGCGCACCGCCGTCGCCCGCGCCGGTAGGGTGGGTCGGCGGTGAGCACGGAATCTGACGTCCTGCGCGCGCGCGACCGCGCACGCCCGGCCGAGGTGGTCTCGGGCTACCTCTCGGCGCTTGCGATCTTCGGCAGCGTCGTCGGGATCGCCTGGCATCCGCTGCGTCTGATCCCGATCTCGATGGTGCTCGCGCTCGTCGGGGCCGCCATGGCCGGCCCGAACCGGAAGCTCGCCCGGTCGGCCGTGATGATCACCGCAGTCTGCTTCTTCCTCGGGATGGCGGTCTCGGTCGTCACCTCGCGGCCGCTCTGGTAGATCAGAGCGGAAGCCGTCGCCCGGGTGCGCGCCGCGCGGGTGTTGCTACAAAGGGTTTGACATGAGCCGACCCGAGGTGGACGGGCTGAACACGGGCTACGCGGCGCTGCTCCTCGAGCAGTATCTCGACAACCCGTCGGCCGTCCCCGAGGAATGGCGCGACCTGTTCGAGAGCAGCCCGGAGGCGCTCGTGCAGATCCAGCCGGGCCTTGCGCGACTGCTCGACCGTGAGGAGCGAAACGGCAACGGCTCGCAGCCCGTTCCCGTCCAGCCGGCCGGGCCGGGCGCAGACGAGGAGTTGCTCGGCGCGATCGCCGCCTCGATGGCGCTCGTCAAGGCCTTTCGCATGCACGGCCATCTCGCCGCCCGCCTCGACCCGCTCGGCTCGGAGCCGCCGGGCGACCCGGCGCTCGAGCCGGAGCGGCTGACGCCGAAGCTGACGCCGCAGCTGCAGGCGCGCGTTCCGGCCTCGCTGCTGCGCCTCTACGTCGAAGGCGGCACCCTCGCCGACGTGCTGCCACACCTGCGCGAGACGTACACCGGGACGATCGCCTACGAGATCGAGCACATCTCCGACCACGAGGAGCGCGTCTGGCTGCGCCAGGCGATCGAGTCCGGCCGCTACCGCCGCGCGCTCTCGAACGAGGAGCGGGAGCGCCTGCTCGCCCGTCTCAGCCAGGTCGAGGGGATGGAGCACTACCTGCGCCGCTCGTTCCTCGGCCAGAAGCAGTTCTCGGTCGAGGGCCTCGACGTGATGATCCCGATGCTCGACGAGGCGATCGCGATCGCCGCCTCGACCGGCGCGCGCGAGGTCGTGATCGGGATGGCCCACCGCGGCCGCCTCAACGTGCTCGCCCACGTCGTCGGCCGGCCGTACGAGACGATCCTGCGGGAGTTCGAGGGCGAGCGGACGATCGAGGCTGTCGTCTCGAGTGAGGAGGGCGGCACCGGCGACGTCAAGTACCACCTCGGCGCCCAGGGCATGCGCGCGACCGCGGCCGGCGAGATCACGATCACGCTCGTCTCCAACCCGAGCCACCTCGAGGCCGCCGACTCGGTCGTCGAGGGACGCGCGCGCGCCGAGCAGACCGACCGTTCGACCCGCGAGGGCGCCCACGACCCGAGCGTCGCGCTGCCGGTGCTGATCCACGGCGATGCCTCCTTCGCGGGCCAGGGAACGGTCGCCGAGACGCTCAACCTCCAGGCGCTCGCCGGCTACTCGACCGGCGGCACTCTCCACCTGATCGCGAACAACCAGGTCGGCTTCACGACCGACCCCGCCAGCAGCCGCTCGACGCGTTACTCGAGCGACCTCGCGAAGGGCTTCGACATCCCGATCGTCCACGTCAACGCCGACGACCCGGAGGCGGCGCTCGCCGCGATCCGGCTGGCGATGGCGTACCGGCGCAAGTTCGGGCACGACGTCGTCGTCGATCTCGTCGGCTACCGGCGTCATGGCCACAACGAGCAGGACGAGGCCGCCTACACGCAGCCCCTGCTCGCCGCCGAGATCGCCGAGCACCCGACCGTGCGCGAGCAGTTCGCCGCGAAGCTTGTCGACGAGGGAGCGCTGACCCGCGAGCAGGCCGACGAGCTCGCCGCCGAGGTGGTGACGCAGCTCAAGCAGGCGCACGAGGCGCTGAAGGAGAGCTTCGGCGTCGCCGCGGCTCCCCAAGCGCACGACACGCGCCTCCCGGCCGCCTCGGGCGTCGGCGTCGTGACCGCCGTCGCCGAGGAGCGGCTGCGCGCGCTGCAGGAGGAGCTGCTGCACGTGCCCGACTGGTTCACGCCGCACCCGAAGCTGATCAAGCAGCTCGAGCGGCGGCGTGAGGCGCTCGAGCAGGGCGGGATCGACTGGGGCCAGGCCGAGTCGCTCGCGTTCGCGTCCCTGCTCGTCGAGGGCATCCCGGTGCGGATCAGCGGCCAGGACACCGAGCGCGGAACCTTCTCGCACCGGCACGCCGTGCTCCACGACGTCTCGACCGGCTCGACGTACGCACCGATCCAGCATCTCGACGAGGCGGCCGCCGCCTTCGAGATCTTCAACTCGCCGCTCTCGGAATACGCGTGCCTCGGCTTCGAGTACGGCTACTCCGCCGCCGCACCCGAGGCGCTCGTCCTCTGGGAGGCGCAGTTCGGCGATTTCGTCAACGGCGCGCAGATCATCATCGACCAGTTCATCTCCGCGGGGCTGTCGAAGTGGCGCGAGTCGACACGGCTCACGTTGCTGCTGCCCCACGGCTACGAGGGGAACGGGCCCGAGCACTCGAGCGCGCGGCTGGAGCGCTTCCTCCAGCTCGCCGCGCAGGAGAACATCCGCATCGCCAACTGCACGACGGCGGCGCAGTACTTCCACCTCGTCCGGCGGCAGGCGCTCGACGCCGTCGCACGGCCGCTCGTCGTCGTGACCCCGAAGGGGCTGCTGCGGCTGAAGCAGGCCGGCTCGACGCTCGACGACCTCGCCGCGGGGGAGTTCCGGTCCCTACTCGACGACGTGGGCGTCGACCACGATCGCGTCGAGCGGCTCGTCCTCTGCCAGGGCAAGGTCTACTACGACATCGCCGGCCACGAGGAGCGCGCGGGCGCGGATCGCGTCGCCGTCGCCCGGCTCGAGCAGCTCTACCCGTTCCCGGTCGAGGATGCGAAGGCGCTGCTCGGCCGGTATCCGAACCTGCGCGAGGTCGTGTGGGCGCAGGAGGAGCCGCAGAACATGGGGGCGTGGCGGGCGATCCGCCACCGGCTCGAGGAGGCGAAGCCCGACGGCGTGCCGCTCCTCTACGTCGGCCGCCCCTGGCGCGCCAGCCCGAGCGAGGGGTACCCGACCGCGCACCTGCGCGAGCAGGACCGGATCGTGCGCGCGGCGCTCGCGGCCTAGAGACGCTTCGCGCGGCCGCGGGACTTCGCGACCTGCTGGGCCACCTGCCGCGCGACCGTGGGGCCGTGCTTGCGGGCCAGCGAGACCGCCTGCTTGCGCTGCTTCGGCGGCAGCCGGCGCCATACGTCCCAGACGGCGATCGCGAGCCCGACGGGGCCCGGGCGGAGCTTGCGGAGGCGAGCCATGACTCGATCTTCGCAGATCGCCCGCTCAGTCGTTCCCGCTGACCGGCAGGATCGACGTCGACGTCGTTGTCGTCGTCGACTCGATCGTCGGCGAGACGGTCGAGGTGGTGACCTGCGGCGCGGAGACGACCGGCGACGACACCGTCGTGACGGTCGAGACCTGCGGCTCCGGCGGCGGCGGCTCGGTCGGCGGTGGCGTCACCACGGGCTGATCCGGCGTGGGTGCGGCGATCACCGTCTCGATCTGTTGCGGGTCGCTCTGCAGGTCGGTCGTCGGCGCTCCCGGGCTGGGACGCAGCGTGTGCAGCGTGATCACCGGCTCGGTGCCGGGCGTGTCAGGTAGGCGCGGCTTCGGCTGCGGTTGCGGCGCAGGGCTGGGTGCGGTACTGGGCGCGCGCTTCGGCGCGGGCGTCGCGCTCGCAGGCGGCGGCGTGACCCGGGGCTTCGGTGAGGGATGCGGCGCCGGCGCCGGCGCAGGCGTCGGCGTCGGGGAGGGCGGCGCGGGAGCGGCAGCAACCGTGACCGGAGGAGCCGCCGGCGTCGCGGTCGGCGCGGACGGCGCAGCCGGCGTGGCCGTCGCGGCCGGCGTCGGTGGGGCGGCCGGCTTGGGCAGCGTGCGAACCGGCGGCGTCAACTTCGGCAGCTCCAGCCGCTTGCCGAGCTTCACCGTGGCTGGACGGGAGCGCTGCGCGTTCGCCTCGGCGGCGGCGGCGAACGTCGGCCGCAGGTGCGGCGCGAGCAGCAGCGGCGGCGCGACGAGCGACGGAACGACGACCGCACGCGAGAGCGGCGGGGCCGGCGCCGCCTGCACGACGCCGCCGAGCTGGGCGCCCGGGGCGAGCGTCACCGGGGCCACGGCGCTCGGTCCGACGAGGAAACGAGGGATCAGCGCAGCCCCCGCCACCGCACCGGCGAGGAGAAGCGTTGCGACGATCCTCTCGATAGTGCTCATGGTGCCCTGTGAAAACGCCGACAACATCCCTCGAACGAGTCATCGGCACAATCGGAAGCGAACTTGACCATCGCGGGGCTCCACTGATGCTGAACAGCTTCAAACTCAAGCTCGTCGCCTACTTCGTCCTGCTGTCGCTCGTGCCGATGGCGGCAGCGTTCTGGGGATTCACGACGGTTGCCGGGAGGAGCGAGACGCGGCAGGTGGACGCGCGCCTGCAGGCGGGACTGCGGACGGCGCTCGCCTCCTACCAGCAGCGGCTGGCCGACGCGGAGGCGACCGCCCAGCGGTTCGCCCGCCGGCGCCAGGTGCAGATCGACCTCGAGCGGCGCGACCGGAGCGCGCTCACGAAGCTGCTCGCGGCGGAGCCGGGTGTCGCCGTCACCGCGCCCGGCGGGTTCGAGGTGGGCGCCCTCCCCGAGCCCGCGGTTCGCCAGAGCGTCGACGTCGTCTCGACGAACGGGCGCATCGGCACCGTCGTGGTGTCGATCCGGCTCGGCCCGGCTCTCGTCTCGTCGCTGCGCTCCGGGGCGGGCCTCGGCGCGAGCGACTCGCTCGCGCTCCTCGCCGGCGATCGTGTCGCGGCCGCGGCGCCGAGCGTCCACGGGACGGTCGGCGTCGCCCCCGGCCGGATCGAGACGGTGCCGATCGGCGGCAGCCGCTATCGCGTGCTCGTGGCGCCGGGTCTCGCGGGCGCCCCGTCCTCGCGGCTTGCGGTGCTCAGCCCGCAGGCGTTGATCGACGCGGCCGAGGCGTCGGCGCGCAACCGGCTCCTGCTCGGGTTGCTCGCGTGCCTCGCGCTCATCTCGGTCGTGGCGTATCTCGAAGGACGTTCGATCGTCCGTACCCTCCGCGGCCTTTCGCGTGCGGCGCACGGGATCGCACGCGGCCGCTTCTCCGAGCGCGTACCCGTCCGCGGCCGCGACGAGTTCGCTCTGCTCGGCGGCTCATTCAACGAGATGGCGGAGCAGCTCCAGCTGCGGCTCGCCGAGCTGAAGGCCGAGCGGACGCGGCTCGGTCATCAGATCGCGCGCTTCGGCGAGGCGCTCTCGGCCACCCACGACGTCGAGCAGCTGCTGCGCGTGATCGCGGAGACCACCGTCGAGGCGACCGGCGCGACCGGAGCCCGTCTCAGCGCCGTCGACGGTGGCGTCGCCGAGAGCGGCGACTGGGAGGCGCCCGGCGAGCGCCTGGAGCTCGAGCTCGTGGTCGGCGGCGAGACCCTCGGCCACATGATTGTCGTCGGCGACGGCTTCGGGGCGGACGAGCAGGCGACGGCCGCCACGCTCGCCTCGCACGCGGCGATCGCGCTCGACAACGCACGGCTGCACCGACTCGTCGAGCGCCAGGCGCTCGTCGACGGGCTCACCGGCGTCGCCAACCGGCGCCGCTGCGAGGAGGCGTTCCACGCAGAGATCGTCCGTGCCGAGCGACTCGCCACGCCGCTCTCGGTCGTTCTCGCCGACCTCGACAACTTCAAGGCGGTGAACGACGTGCACGGCCACGCCGCGGGCGACGAGACGCTGCGGACGTTCGCCGCGGTGCTTCGCGAGACCGTCCGCGAGTCGGACCTCGCCGGGCGCTGGGGTGGGGAGGAGTTCCTGCTCCTGCTCCCGGGCGCGGGCTCCGAGGGCGCGGCGCAGCTCGCCGAGCGGGTGCGTATCGCGTTGGCGGAGAGGCAGGTGCCGGGGCCTGCCGGCCCGTTCAGCGTCACCGCGAGCTTCGGCGTCGCCACCCACCACGCGGGCGTCGACGCGTCCACGCTCTTCGCCGCCGCAGACCGTGCGCTCTACCGCGCGAAGCGAGCAGGCAAAGACCGGGTCGAGGTCGAATGCCTCACCCGTAGCTTTTAGTGGTTCCGATGCAGAAAGCGGGGCGATTTCGGGTTATGATCAGCGCCGAGGAGGAGCAGATCCCCGATCGGGAGGAAGGAATGCCGGTAGAGACTCCGTCTCTCTTCGCGCAGGTGATCAAGGATCACCTCGATCTGAAGCAGAAGAACGCCCAGCTGGACCAGACGATGCCGATCGACCACTACAAGGTCGACGACCCCTTCCACAACCACCCGCTCTTCAAGACCGAGGAGCAGGCCCGGATCGAGGAGACGATGGACGGCGTCGAGCCCGACTTCAGCGACGCCAGCCTCGAGAACGTGCTCGCATGGCCCGGTGACGAGGAGAAGACCGCGGAGAACGCAGCTCCCGTCGCCCAGGACGCCGGTTTCTGGAGTGGCGCCGGGGCCCGCGACTTCGACTGGGGCGACTAGCCCTCGTCGAGCGTCCGCCGGCGCTCGAGACATCCCGTTCCCGAGAACGTGGTTCCCCCCGCTGGGGGATAGCTGCACCCCCCGTCGTGACGATCTTTCGTAGGTCGGTTGCGTTTCCCAAGGGGGACTTCCACTGCGGTACCCGTCTTCAGCTGTCTCGAGGCGCTCGTGGTAGCACGGCCGGACGTGCACCTGCGTCTCCTGCCCGCGAGCGCGGAAGAGCCTGCGGACCCGGCGCTCGTCGAGTCGTACCGGCGCCTCGCCGACGTCTTCCACGCCGTGCTCGCGGAGGAGAGCCTCGACGCGCTGCTCGTGCGGATCGCCGACACGCTGCGCGAGCTGATCCCCCACGACACGCTCACGATCTACGAGGCGGACGAGTCGCAGGCGGCGCTCGTGCCGGTGTTTGCGCGGGACGACTACGCCGAGGAGATCCTGCGGACGCGGATCAGCTTCGCGGAGGGGATCACCGGCTGGGCGGCCCGCAACCGCGAAGCCGCGCTCGTCAACCGGGCGCACCTCGATCCACGCGTCCGCTTCGTCCCGGGCACGCCGATCGATCCGGAGGCGCTCATCTCGGTGCCGCTGATCGCCCGCTCGCGCATCAAGGGCGTCCTCAACATCTACCGCGTCGGCGAGGACGGCGCCTTCAGCGAGATGGAGTTCGAGCTGGCGAAGCGCTTCGGCGACGCCGCGGCGCTCGCGCTCGACAACGCCGAGATCCGCGAGCGGCTCGAGCACCAGGCGCGCACCGACTCGCTCACCGGCCTCTTCAACCACAGCGTCTTCTACGAGCGCCTCCTGCACGCGCTGCAGGAGACGAGCCGCACGCACGCGCCCGTCGCGGTGCTGATGCTCGACATCGACGACTTCAAGCGCGTCAACGACGTCCACGGGCACGGCGTCGGCGACGAGCTGCTGCGCTTCCTCGCGGACGCCCTGCGCGCCGCCGTCCGGCCCGACGACGTCGTCTGCCGGCTCGGCGGCGAGGAGTTCGCCGTGATCATGAGCGGCTGCGACGCCGTCGACGGCTTGCACGTCGCGGAGCGTCTCGTCGATCGGCTCGCGGACGTCGATTTCGCGGGCGTCGGGCAGATCACCGTCTCGGCCGGACTGTCGCTCGGCCCGGAGCACGCGATGAACCCGCGCGAGCTGGCGGCCTGCGCGGAGGCGGCGATGATGACCGCAAAGGCGCAGGGCAAGCACCGGATCGTCCTCTACGCCGAGGACGAGACCCAGCGCCCGGACCCGCCGGCCGAGTCGCGCGACGTCCGCTCGATCGCGCACATGAAGATGCTGCAGAGCCTGACCGGCAAGCTGAACCGGCTCAACGACGTGCGCAAGATCGGCGACGAGGTCGCGTCCGAGCTCCGCTCGCTGATCGATTACCACAACTGCCGCGTCTTCGTGGCCTACGGCGACGATCTCGTGCCGGTCGCCTTCCGCGGCGACCTGACGGCCGGCGCCGACACGGCGCTCGAGCTGCTGCGCATCCGCATCGGCGATGGCGTGACCGGGCGCTGCGTCGAGCTGGGCGAGTCGCTCCTGATCGGCGACGCCGCCAACTGCGAGTTCGGCCACCGCATTCCCGGCACCGAGGTGATCGAGGAGTCCCTGCTGGCTGTCCCGCTCCGCTACGGCTCCCGGGTCGTCGGCGCGATCGTCGTCTCGAAGCTCGGTCTCGACCAGTTCGACGAGGACGACGTCCGCCTGCTCGAGGTGCTCGGCGGCCATGCCGCGGTCGCGATCGAGAACGCGAGCCTCTACGAGTCGGCGCGGCGCGAGGCGGAGAGCGCGACCGCGCTGCTCGAGTTCGGCCGCGAGCTGGCGGCGCTCGTCGAGCGCGACGAGATCTTCGCCCGCGTCGTCGAGTTGACCGCGGAGGTGCTCGAGACGCCGCACACGTCGTTCTGGCTCGAGGAGGACGGCGCCCTCCATCTGCAGGCGGAGTACGGCCACACGCCGGAGGAGGCGGCCGCGCTCGCGGAGCGGCGGTTCGCGCTCGGGGGAGTCAGCGCGGCCCGCGACCCGTACGTGCTTGCGCCGAGGCACTACGCCCGGTACGAGCGCGACCCGGTCGTTCCCGGCGCCTCGTACGCCGTCGCCCCGCTCGACGTGGACGGCCGGGTCGGCTGCATCGCCGCCCGCATCCCGACCGGCGACTTCGGCGAGCGGGAGCTGCGCCTGCTCGGCGGCCTCGCCCATCAGGCGAAGCTCGCGATCGCGAACGCGTCGAGCTACGAGGGGCTCGAGCGGACGTTCGTCACGACCGTCGAGGCGCTCGCGAACGCGCTCGAGGCGAACGACGAGTACACCTCGACCCACGCGCGGTGGATCACCGATCTCGCGCTGCTCGTCGGCGAGGAGTTCGGGCTCGACGACGCGTCGCTCAAGAACCTCGAGCTGGGCGCGCTCCTGCACGACATCGGCCAGATCGGGATCCCGAGTCACGTGCTCTCGAAGCCCGGCCGCTTGACGAGCGACGAGCGCGCGCTCGTGCAGACGCATCCGGAGCTGGGCGAGCGGATCATCGCGCCGATCGACCGGCTGCAGGGCGTGCGCCCGATCGTCCGCCACTGCCACGAGCGCTGGGACGGCCGCGGCTACCCCGATGGGCTCGCCGCCGAGGAGATCCCGCTCGAGGCGCGGATCATCTTCGTCTGCGACGCGTACCACGCGATGACGACCGACCGGCCCTACCGCAAGCGGCTGCCGCGTTCCGAAGCCCTGCGCCGTCTCGCCGAGGGCTCCGGCTCGCAGTTCGACCCGCGCGTCGTCGAGAGCGCCCTCCGCGTGCTCGCCCCGTAGCGTCCCTGCGTCGACGTTCGGGCCGGCCTAGATCGTCGATCCGTGAAAGAGGCACTGGCGGATTGACGTATTCATCGCGATACGAAACACTTGGGTGGCGGCGCTCGGCCGGGAGCGGGAACGGACGGCCGGGGCGAGGGCGAGATCATGCGATTCAGCGGCGCGATGACGGACGAGACGCGTGCGGCGGCGGCGCGGCCATGTCGGCGCACCCGCGTTCGGCCGCGCGGTCCGCTGCTGCTTCTGGCGCTCGGCCTGGTCGCACTGGCGGCGCCTGCGGTCGGGCGTGCGTCGCCGGGCGCCGTCCACTTCCGCGGGCTCGGACCCTACGCTGCCGGCTCGCACCCGAGCATCGTCGCCGTCCGCGACCTCAACGGCGACGGCCACCCCGACCTCGCCGTCGCCGACTACCGCTCGAACACCGTCTCGATCCTGCTCGGCAACGGGGACGGCACCTTCGCCGCGGCGACCACGGTCACCGTCGGCTCGTCGCCGTCGTCGGTCATCCTCGTCGATCTGAACGGGGACGGCCATCCCGACCTCGTGACGTCGAACTACACGTCGCCCGGAAGCGTCTCCGTGCTGCTCGGCAACGGCGACGGCACCTTCGGGACGAAGACCGACCTCGCGGTCGGGAACGAGCCGAACTCGGTCGCCGCAGGCGATCTCAACGGCGACGGGAAGCTCGACCTCGTCACCGCCGACTACGCCGGCGACACGATCTCGGTGCTGCTCGGCAACGGGGACGGCACCTTCGGCGCGGCCGCGGCCACGGCCGCGGGCAGCGGCCCGAACTGGGCGGCGCTCGGCGACCTGAACGGCGACGGGCATCTCGACGTCGCCGTCGCAGATCGCCACGACGACACCGTCGGTGTCCTGCTCGGGAACGGGGACGGCACCTTCGCCCCGGTCGTCGCCTACGGGCTCGGCGCCGGCACGCAGCTGCCGTTCACGCTGTCGATCGGAGACCTGAACGGCGACAAGCACCTCGACCTCGCGGTCGGCGACTCGACCTCGCACGACGTGACCGTGCTGCTCGGGAACGGCGACGGCACCTTCCCGTCGACGCCCACCGGCTCCTACGCGGTCGGCGGAGACCCCCAGTCGATCGCGATCGGCGACCTGAACGGCGACGGCAACGCCGACCTCGTCGCCGCCGCGACCGGGGGCGGCGCGTCGCTGCTGCTCGGGAACGGAGACGGCAGCTTCGCCTCGGCGACCGCGCTCTCGGCCGGCACGACCCCCGACAGCGCAGCGATCGCAGACCTGAACGGGGACAGCGCGAAGGACGTCGTGATCGGCAACTACGGCTCGAGCGACGTCTCGGTGCTGCTCGCCGACGTCGTCCCGGGCGCGCCCACCGGCGTCTCCGCCTCGCCGGCGAGCGGGCAGGCGACGGTCTCCTTCACCGCGCCAGCCAACGACGGCGGGGCCACGATCAGCAGCTACACCGTCACCGCCTCGCCCGGCGGCGCAACCGCGAGCGGCTCGTCGAGCCCGATCGTCGTGACGGGGCTGACGAACGGCACCGGGTACACGTTCACCGTGACGGCGACGAACGTGGCCGGAACGGGCGCCGCCTCGGCCGCGTCGGCCGCCGTGTCGCCGCTGACGACACCGGCCGCGCCCGGAGACGTCTCCGCGAAGGCCGGCAACGGCTCGGCGGTCGTCTCCTTCTCGCCCGGCTCCGACGGCGGCTCCGCCGTCACGCACTACACCGTCGTCGCCTCTCCCGGCGGTGCCTCCACGAGCGGCTCCGGCAGCCCCATCTCGATCGGGGGGCTCGACAACGGTACGGCGTACACGTTCACGGTGACGGCGACGAACGCCGCGGGCACGAGCCCGGCCTCCGCCGCGTCCGCCGCGGTCACGCCGATCACGGTCCCCGGCGCCCCGACCGATGTCTCCGCCGTCGCCGGCGACGGGCAGGCCGAGGTGGCGTTCGCGGCGCCGGGCGACGAGGGCGGCGCCGCCGTCGAGAGCTACACCGCCACCGCTTCGCCGGGGGGAGCGACGGCGACGGGACCGGCGGGCCCGATCGTCGTCACCGGTCTCGACAACGGAACGGCGTACACGTTCACGGTCACCGCCGCGAACGCCGCGGGGACGGGCGCCGCCTCGCAGGCCTCCGAGCCGGTCACGCCCGTGACGGTCCCCGGCGCCCCGACCGATGTTTCCGCCGTCGCCGGCGACGGGCAGGCCGAGGTGGCGTTCACGGCGCCCGGTGACGACGGCGGCGCCGCGATCGAGAGCTATACCGCCACCGCTTCGCCGGGGGGAGCGACGGCGACAGGACCGGCGGGCCCGATCGTCGTCACCGGTCTCGACAACGGAACGGCGTACACGTTCACGGTCACCGCCGCGAACGCCGCGGGGACGGGCGCCGCCTCGCAGGCCTCCGAGCCGGTCACGCCCGTGACGGTCCCCGGCGCCCCGACGGGCGTCGTCGCGCGGCCGGGGCGGGAGCGGGCGACCGTCTCGTTCGTGCCCCCGAGCGACGACGGCGGCACACCCGTCCTGGGCTACACGGTCACGGCCTCGCCGGGCGGCGCGACCGCGACCGGCACCGGCAGCCCGCTCACGGTGAAGGGCTTGGCCGCCGGGAAGGCGTACACCTTCACCGTGACCGCGGCCAACGCGGTCGGCACCGGCCCGGCGTCGGCGGCCTCGAGCCGCGTGGCCACGGCCGCGCCGTCGCCGCCCGTCCCGGCGCAGGTGCGGGCGCAGGCGTCCGCGCCCACCCCGCCGACCCCGTCCGCCACGACCACGACCACCGCGCAGCCCTCGACCGTTGCGGCGGTGCCGTCCGCCACGACCACGATCGCCGCGCAGCCCCCGACCGCGCCGCCGCCGCCCACCACGACCACGACCGCCGCCGAGACGACCACTGCTGCGACGACGACGCAGGAGAAGCCGACCCCGCCGCCGCCCGCCGGCTCGACGCCGGCGGCGTCGCCTCCGGGCGCGTCCGCGCCGCCCGCCGTCCATCTCGCGCTCTCCTCGAGCGTGGAGACGAGCGGCAGCGACGTCACCGTCAGCGGCGCGGGCCTGGAGCCCGGCTCCACGGTGACGATCGTCCTCCACTCGCAGCCGGTCGAGCTCGCGCGCTTCGCCGTCGGTGCGAGCGGGTCATTCCGGAAGACGGTGATCCTGCCGGGCGGGGTCGCCGCCGGCGCGCACCGGATCGTCGTCTCCGCGACCGCGGCCGACGGCTCGCCGCTGACGCGGGACGCGGCATTCACGCTCGCCCCGCCCGCGTTGAAGCCCTACTCGCCGAAGCACGATCCGAAGCGCGTCGTCGCGACGTTCGCCGCCGGCTTTGCGCTGCTCTCGGTCGCCGGCGCGGCAGGTGGGCTCGCGGCCGCGGCAGGCGGCGGCTCCGGGGCCGGCCGCCGGGAGCGCCGCCGCGCCTCCGTCACCTCGGCCGCGACCTTCCACCACACGTTCCGCTGGGAGGGCGCCGCGCCCGGCGATCGCTCCTGGACGTGGCGGCTGCCCGGCTACCGCGTCGTCGACCGGCTCTCGCGCTCCCTGCCGGCTGCGCTCGCCCCGCGCTCGCCGCTGGCCGCGCGGCTCGTGCGCGACGCGGTCTACCTGCGCGCCATCCTCGGCTCCGCGTCACTCGCCGCCCCGCTCGCCGGGCTCGCCCTCGGCTCGCTCGCGGCGGCCTCGAACGGCGGGAGCGCCCTGCCACCCGCCCTCGGCATCGTGGTCGCGCTGACCGCGCTCGGCGTCTTCGACGCGCTCGCGGGCGTCCTGGGCGCGTCGGCCTTCGCAGTCGGCGTGATCGCGCAGGGCGCGCTCGCCTCCACCGACTCGGCGCGGACGCTGCTCGGCGTCGTCTCGCTCTGGTTCGTGCTGCCGCTGATCGCAGCGGCCTTCCGGCCGTTCCGGCGCCCGCTCGAGCGCGTGGGCCTCCGCGACGCATGGTGGCGCGCCGCCGATCTGACGATCGCCGCGCTCGTCGCGGCGTGGACGGCGCAGAAGATCGTGGGCTCCTGGCTGGGGCTCTCGGGCCGCGACCTGCCGATCGTCGCCCACGCGAACACGGTCGCGCTCGCCGTGCTCGCCGGCATTGCGCTCCGCTTCGCGGCCGAGACCGGCGCGGCCGTGCTCTACCCGGAGCGGCTGCAGGCGGTCGAGCCCGACGAGCTGCCCGCGCCGCCCGCGTCACAGCTCCTGCTCGGCATCGCGGTTCGCACGGCGATCTTCGTCTTCGTCGCGCTCGCCTTCCTCGGGAACTGCTGGGAGCTGTGGGCCGGCGCCGCCGTGTTCATGCTCCCGCCGCTGCTCGAGATTCGCCCCGGCCTCCTTCCGAACCACGCCCGGCTGCGCCGGGTCCTGCCCGGAGGCGTAACGAAGACGGTGGCGATGCTCTTCGTCGGGCAGTGGTACTTCGTGCTCTTCAAGGAGCACGTCTCGGCCGGACATCTGCTCCCGTACGGGTTCGTCCTCCTCTCGCTCCCGGGCCTGACGCTGGCGCTGCTCGAGCTCGTCGCCCGCGACGGCTCCCGCAACGACGACACCGGCGCGCATCAGCTCGCAGGCCTCGCGCTCGTCGTCGTGGGCGTGCTCTTCGTCCTCGGCCGGCTCGGCTAGCCCGGCTAGCCGGCCTCGGCGAGCTCGTCGTCGCCGCCGTCGAGCGTGTGCGCGAGGCGGCGGAACGGGCCTTCGGTGGCGAGCAGCTCGCGCTCGGTGCCGCGCTGGACGATCCGGCCGTGCTCGAGCACGAGGATCTCGTCGGCGCGGCGGACGGTCGAGAGGCGGTGGGCGATGATGATCGACGTGCGGCCGTGCAGGAGGCGGTCGAGCGCATGCTCGATCAGCACCTCGGTCGGGCGGTCGATGTTCGAGGTCGCCTCGTCGAGGACGAGGATCCGCGGGTCGGCGAGCAGGGCGCGCGCGATCGAGATCAGCTGGCGCTCGCCCGCGGAGAGGCCGGCGCCGCCCTCGCGCACCTCGTGGTCGAGACCGCCCGAGAGCCGTGCCGCGACGCGGTCGACACCGACGGCCGCCGCGGCCTGCGCGACCTCTTCGTCGGTCGCGTCGGGCTTCGCGAAGCGGATGTTCGAGGCGATCGTGCCGCTGAACAGGAACGGATCCTGGAGGACGACGCCGAGCTGGCGGCGGTACGAGCGCAGCTGCGCGTCGCGCAGGTCGACGCCGTCGACGCTCACGGTGCCGGCGTCGGGGTCGTAGAAGCGTCCGATCAGGCGCGCGAGCGTCGACTTGCCGCCGCCCGACTCGCCGACGAGCGCGAGGCAGCCGCCCGGCGGCACGCGGAACGAGACGCCGTGCAGCACCGGCTCGGCGCCGTAGGCGAAGACGATCGAGTCGAGGTTCAGGTCGCCCTCGATCCGGGGCAGCGGCCTCGCGTCGTGCGCGCGGTCGCGGATCCCCGGCTCCTCGTCGAGGATGCTCGCGATCTTCACCATCGCCGCCGCACCCGACTGGAGCTGGCCGTACACGTCCGAGAGCTCCTGCAGCGGCTGGAAGACGAGCTGGAGCAGGTAGAGCGCCGTGATCAGCGTCCCGATCGTCAGCGAGTGGTGCGCGAGCAGCCGCTCGCCCACGTAGAGGACGGCGAGCGTCGCGATCACGCCGAGGAACTCGATCGCCGGGAAGAAGACGGAGAAGATCTTCTGGACGAGGATCGACTGCGTGCGGTTGGCGTCGTTCAGCTCGTCGAACTGCTCCTGAAACCGCCGCTCGCGGTTGTACGCCTGCACGATCGCCATGCCCGAGACCGACTCGGCGATCTGGGCGGTCACCGAGCCGATCCGGTTCCGCTGCTCGACGAGCGCGACGTGCGACGTGCGCTGGAACCAGCGGGTGAGGACGAGCGCCGGCGGCAGAACCGCGAGGACGACGAGCCCGAGGCGCCAGTCGGCGATCAGCAGCGCGACGATCGCGGCCGGCAGGAGGATGAGGTTGGAGACGAGCGTCGGCATCCCCGACGAGAGCACGTCCGAGACGGCGTCGACGTCGCTCGTCAGCCGCGCGATGATCCAGCCCGCCTTCTGCTGTGAGAAGTAGCGGAGCGACAGACCCGTCAGATGGTCGAACAGCTCGCGCCGGAGGGCGAGCACCATCGCCTGGCCGATGCCGGCGAGGCCGCGGATCAGGACCGCCTGCAGGAGCCAGCCGGCGGCGGCGACGCCGAGGTAGATCGCGACGACGACAGTCAGGCGGTGCTCGTTCCCGGCCCGGATGCCGTTGTCGATCGCGTCGCGGACGAGCAGCCAGCCGCCGGTCTGGGCGGCCGCGTTGCCGGTCGCGACGAGGATCATCGCGGCGGTGAGGAGCCTCCGGCCCTCGAGGTACTTGAGCAGCCGCTTCACGCTGCCACCACCTTCGCCTCCTGCTCCGGTGCGTGGGGGAAACCCTGTTTCCCCCACGGGCCCCCTTCTCGCTGCCGCTGCTGTCTCGCAGCAGCGCGCCCTCCCGGGGGAACCAGCTGGTCCCCCCGAACCCCCTCCAGGTGGCGGTGTGACGTCGTCACGCCGCCACCACCTCGTCGCCGAACAGCGTCGCGAACGCGCCGCCTGCGGCGAGCAGCTCGCGTGCCGTTCCGAGCTCGGCGATGCGGCCGTCGACGAGCACGACGGCACGGTCGGCGAGCTCGACGGTCGAGAACCGCTGCGTCGCGACGAGCACGGTGCGGCCCGCGAGCGCCGGGCGCAGGCGGGTGACGAGCCGCCGCTCGGTCAACGTGTCGACGGCGGAGAGCGGATCGTCGAGCACGATCACGCGCGCGCCGGTGACGAGCGCCCGCGCAAGCGCCACCCGCTGCCGCTGGCCGCCCGAGAGGTTGATGCCGCGCTCGCCGATCAGCGTCTCGTAGCCGTCGGGGAGCTCAGGCACGAAGGTCGCGACGCCCGACGCCTCGCACGCCGCGAGCACCTCCTCCCACGGCGCGTCCTCGCGGCCGGCGACGAGGTTCTCGCGCAGCGGCACCGAGAAGAGCACCGGCCTCTGCGTGACGAGCGCCACCGAGGCGCGCAGCTCGGCGATCGGGACGTCGCGGGTGTCGACGCCGCCGACGAGCACGCGCCCGCCCGTCGGGTCGTAGAAGCGCGGCAGAAGCGAGAGCAGCGACGTCTTGCCCGACCCGGTCGCGCCGCAGACCGCCACGATCTCCCCGGGCGCGATCTCGAGCTCGAGATCGTCCAGCACGTCGTGCTCGCCGCTGTACGCGAAGCGGACCGACTCGAAGCGCACGCCGAGCCCGCCCGGCGGCAGCGGGCGCGGGGCCGCCGGCTCGGGCAGCGGCTCGATCCCCTCGAGCCACGCGAAGCTCCGGCCCGCGGAGGCGAGCGCGCGCTGTCCGAGGTTCGTGATCCAGCCGAGCGCTTCGAGCGGCCACACGAGCTGCAGCAGCAGCGTCTCGAAGAGGACGAACTGGCCGATCGTCAGGTGGCCGCCGATCACCTGCCGGCCGCCGAAGAAGACGACCGCGGCGATCGAGAGCGCCGGCAGGTAGTAGAGGCCGGGCAGGTGGCGCGCCTCGACGCCGGCCTGGCGCAGCACGGTGTCGCGCACCGCGCCGGCCTTGCCGCCGAAGCGCCCGCGCACGTCGTCCTCGCGGCCGAACGCCTGCACCATCTCGATCCCGACCACCGCCTCGTCGGCCGCCTCGGTGACGTCTCCTTTCCGCTCCTGCACCTGGCGCGAGATCGGCGAGACGCGGCGCGCGAAGCGGAGCGCGAGCACCGTGATCGGCGGCATCGCGATCGCCGTGTACAGGGCCAGCCGCGCGTCGACGAGCACGAGCACGACCCCGGCGGCGACGATCATCATCAGGCTCTGCATCCCCTGGACGAGCCCCCAGCCGATGAAGTAGCGGATCGGGTAGAGGTCGTTCGTCGCACGCGAGAGCACCTGGCCGGTCGCGTGCCGGTCGTAGAAGGCGCGCGGGTAGCGGAGGTAGGCCTGGTAGAGCAGCTCGCGCATCCGCGCCTCGATCCGGATCCCGATCCGCGCGGTCGCGTAGCGGCGGTTGAAGTTGATCCCGAGCCGCAGCAGCGCCAGCCCGGCGATCGCGCCGAGGTACGGCCAGATCGACTGCCTGTGGCTGACGATCGAGTTGTCGATGGCGCGCTGCTGCAGCAGCGGGATCGCGGTCGAGATCAGCGTGTAGCCGAACGAGCAGGAGAGTCCGAAGACGCCCATCCGCCACTCGGCGCGCCAGAGCCGGAGCAGGCGGCCGAAGGTCGGCAGCAGGCCGAGGTCGGGCGGGTCGACGGGGTTCGCGTATTCGGGCATGACAAAGCGACCGCCGCGTCTGCGCCCTCCGCGCGGCGGCGGGGCCGGTGGCGACGATACCAGCCGGTGTGGGGGCTACAGGCGGCGCGCGCGCTGCGACTCGGCGTGCTCCGCGGCCTCGAGCGTCTCGTCGTCGGGCGGCGGGCCGGCGAGGGCGACGGCGGGCTCGGACGCGTCCGGACGCAGCTCGGCGGCGGGCTCGAGCTCGGGCTCCGGCTCGGGAGGCGGCAGCGGCGTCGGCGGGGGCGGCGGGGGCGCCGGGCGCGGCGGCTCGTCGGCGGGTGCGAGCGACGCGCGCTGCTCCTCGAGCTTCACGCGTAGCCCCGCCAGCTCGCGCTCGACCTCGTGCACGGTGCGCTCGCGTTCGTCGAGGCGCTCGCGCTCGGCCTGCGCGAGGGCGAGCTCCGCCTCGGCCGCCCGCTCGCGGCGCTCCGCGGCGGCGATCGCCTCCGCGAGCTCGCGCTCGCGCTCGGCAAGCCGCTGCTCCTGTTTGCCGCCGGCCGGCTCCGGTGCGGGAGCCTGAGCGGTCCGGGGCACGCCCTCGAGCTGCTGCGCGAGCTGTCTTCGCATCTCGAGCAGCTCGCGCTCGCGCGCGGCGACGATCTCCGCGCGCTCGCGCAGCGCACGCTTCAGCTCCTCCACCGCGGCAAGCGCCTGCTCGTACTGCGCGCGGCCGTCCGAAAGCTCGGTCACCGGCCCAGTCTCGCTGCGCCGGGTCCTGCCCGCAACCTCAGACGTCGTCGCCCCGCCAGCAGACGCTCGCGAGGTACGGGAGGCCGGCGATCGTCGTGTGGCACGTCACCCACTCGATCTCGACCGGCCCGTCGGGACGCATGATCGTGTGGCGGCCGCTGTGGACGCCGCGCGCCTGGGTCACGGAGAAGTGCGGCTCGGCGCCGTCCGTGGCCATGCCCCCGACCGGCATCGCGAGGAGCTGCTCGCGCGTCAGCCCGGTGAGCGCGCAGGCGGCGTCGTTCACCGCGACGTAGTTCCGGTCGTCGTCCCAGACGAAGACGGCGAGGTCGGACATGCCGAGCGCCGCCTCGCCGAGCAGCGCGAGCTGCTGGAGCGCCGTGCCGGTCTCGTCCTGGATCATCGCGCCTCCTCGACGGGTGCCACGGGCACGACGAGCCGGAAGCTCGCCCCGTGCGGGCTCGCGTCCTCGTAGAGCAGGTCGCCGCCGTGCGCGCGTGCGTACGAGCGGGCGATCGCGAGACCGAGGCCCGTGCCCGACCCGTTGGCCCGGGCGCCGTCGCTGCGGGTGAACCGCTCGAAGAGATCGGGGACGAAGGCGGACGGGACGCCGCGGCCGGCGTCGTCGACCGAGAGCCGGAAGTGGCGGTCGGTCTGCTGGGCGTGCACGACGATCGGCGGTTGCCCGTAGCGGAACGCGTTCGTCACGAGATTGGACACGATCCGCTCGAGCGCGTTCCGGTCGAGCAGCGCCACGAGGTCGTCGTCGGCCTCGACGCGCACCGCGTCCGGCTCGGGCGCGGCCGCCGCGACGATCTCGTCGACCGAGCGCCGCACGCGCAGGGGCTGCGGTTCGATCCGGATCGCGTCGGCGTCGAGGCGCGAGAGGTCGAGGAGCTGCTCGATCAGGAGCGCCATCCGCTGGGTCTGCTGGAGTAGGATCGCGCGGAGCTCGTCGCGCTGGCGGTCGTCGAGGCGGTCGCCGAGATGGTGGAGCGTCGTCACGAAGCCGTAGATCGTCGTCATCGGCGTCCGGAGCTCGTGCGCGGCGAGCGCCACGAAGCTCGACTTGACCTGGTTGGCACGCTCGAGCGCGACGCGGGCTTCGTGCTCTGCCTGGAAGAGCCGGACGCGGTCGAGCGCGATGCCCGTGAGCGCGCCGAGCGTCCGCAGGAGGGTGAGCTCCTCCTCGCCGAAGAACGGCGCGTACGGCGACGTCCAGACGGCGAGGCTCGTGCCGTCGGGAACGTCGAGGTCGACGAGCTCGCTGCCGTTCACGGCCGCGCCGCCGACGGGGTCGGATTCGCGGTCGAGCGCGTCCCACCCGTCGGCGGGCACGTTCCAGGCGCCGACGACCCGACCCTCGGCGTTCCGGATCGCGATCGCCCGTGCCCCGACGAGCGCCGCGGCCGGGCCGAGCACGCGGCCGGCCACCTCCTCCTGCGACTCCGCGAACGAGAGCAGCCCTATGATCGCCTCCTGCAGCCGCGCCTGCTCCGGCCGGCGCCACCACGTCCGGACGATCGCCGGCGGCGCGAGCCCGAGATAGAAGGCGAGGACGGCGAGGGTCGCGACGGCGTCGGTGGCGAGGGTCAGCCGGGAGCCTGCGCCCGAGCCGGCGACGACGAGGAAGAGCGCGACGGTGATCGCGGCCGACGCGAAGGCGAGCAGGCGCATCCGGCGGCGCGCCACCGAGGGCTGCTCGCGCCCGGCGGCGAGCAGGCGCTGCGAGGTGAGGACCGAGAGCACCGTCCAGTGGACGAGGAAGAGCGCGACGAAGCACTTGAACGGCGCCGACCACGCCTCGCCCTTCTGGGGAATGCTCGGCATCGCGAACGTCCACACGAGGAGAGCGACCGTCACGCCGAGCATCGCGCTGCCGAGGTCGCGGCGCGCACGCCGGAAGACCGTGGTGAAGCGATAGAGGAGATAAGGGAAGAGGACGAGGAGCGCGATCTCGATCCGGCCGAGCGCGCGCTCGGCGAGGTTCCCGGCGTGGTTCGGGACGAGCGCGAGCAGCTCCAGCAGCCCGAGCGACCCGAACGCGGCGGCCGCCCAGGTCGCGGCCCGGTCCGGCCGGCGGCGGACGGTGACGAGCGCCGCCACGGCGAGGCCGATGTAGGCGGTGATGACGATCCAGTGAAATGCGTCGACGGCGCCGTGCACGCGATCTCCCCCTGCGCGAGAGCAGCAGCGGAACTCTACGACGGCGGCGCGCGGTAGGAAAGGGTCTGGCGGCCGCCCGCGCGGCGCGTGCTCGGCTACGCGTCGGGGATCCGCACGCGGAACGTCGTGCCGACGCTCGGCGTGCTGTCGACCTCGATCGTGCCGCGGTGGGCGTCGACGATCGCCTTCGTGATCGTGAGGCCGAGGCCGGTGCCGGGAACGGCGCGCTCTGTCGCCGTGCGGGCGCGGTAGAACGGCTCGAACAGGCGCGCCTGGTCGGTGACGCCGATGCCGGTGCCCGTGTCGCTCACCTCGAACACCGCGTGGCCGTTGCGGTTGCCTGCGCGCACCGTGACGCGGCCGCCCTCGGGGGTGAACTTGAGCGCGTTCGACACGAGGTTGTCGAGCATCTGGGCGAGCCGGGTCGGGTCGCCCTGCAGCGCGGTCTCGGTACCGGTCTCCAGGCGCAGGTCGATGCCGCGAGCGCCGGCGGCCGGCCGCGCAGCCTCGACGGACTGGGCGGCGAGCGTGGCGATGTCGACGGCGCCGAGCTCGAGCGCGAGCGGCGCCCGTTCCGCCTCCGCGACGAGGAGGAGGTCGCCGACGAGATCGCTGAGCCGGTGCGTGCTGCGGTAGACGACCTCCAGATACGCCTTCTGGTCGGCGGTGAGGTTGTCCATGCCGTCGTCCGAGAGCAGCTCGAGGTAGCCGACGATCGAGGTCAGCGGCGTCCGCAGCTCGTGCGAGACGACGGCAACGAACTCGTCGCGGAGTCGTGCCAGCTCCTCGGCGCGGGACGCGTTGTCGCGGTCGATCCGGCCGGAGCGGCGCTCGAGCTCGAATTGCCAGATCAGGAACACGACGAGGAAGCCGGCGCCGATCGCTGCGCCGATCAGCGCGCGCCGTGCGGACGGGTTGACGCGCTGCGTCTCCGCTGCGCGGCGCGCGACCTCCGCACCGGTGAGCGACTGCAGCGCCGCGAGCGAATGCTGCACGAGCTGCTCGAGGTTGTTCGGGGCGGTCCCGGCGTTCCGGCTCGCCGCGATGAACGCGACCTTCGCACGGCCGATGTAGAGGCGGTACACGCCCTCTAGACGGGCGCCTTCGGCCGCGTCGTGCAGCCGCAGGTTGTCGAACGCCGCGTTTGCGTCCTCGACCGCCCGCCGTTGCTTCGCGGCCAGCGCCGGAGTGACGCGCATCTGCGCCTCTGCGGCGAGCGCGATGTTCTGCAGCTCGAGCGTCCTCTGGGCGAACTCCTGCGTCCGCAGGGTCTGGCGCTCGACGATCACCGCGTGGTGGAGCCGGAAGCCGGCGAGCGTCGTGGCGCCGACGGTGGCGGCCAGCGCGAGGGCGATCAGGAGGTAGGCGAGGCGCTGGCTGTATTGCCTCAACCCGCGCCGCCGTTTAGCCCCGCCCGCCGCCATCGCCGGGGAGAGCTTATTCGCCTCGGGTCGGAGTCCTGCCGGTAGCCGGCTACGCGCTGCGGCGGAGGAAGAGCCAGATCCGCCGCAGGAGCGTCATCGAATGCGCGCGCCGCTGGATGGGGGCGAACGCGTCCCCTTCGAGCTCGCGCAGCTCGGAGCCAACCGCCTCTCCGGCTCCGCCCTTGCTGTCGGGCTCGATCTGGGCGCTCGTCGCCGGTTCGCGGTACTCGCCGAGCGCGTCGACCTGCTCGCGCGAGAGCGCGAGGTGGACCTCTCCGTCGGAGATCGACGCCACCTGCTCTGCCGGCACGTAGCGCGGCTTCCCGAGCGCGCTCGTCGCCACCGCGAGGCCGTCGAAGATGTCGTGGCCGTCGTCGCCTGCGACCTCGTCGACCGCGCCGACGTCGCTCCCGTCCGCGGCGTAGACCTTCCAGCCGGGTCGGATCAGCAGCCAGGAGACAGGATCGCCCACGTCTCGAATCTTGACAGATGCGCGCGCGGGCTCCCACGCTGGTTCAATCGAGACGATGGCGTCCGCCGAACCGAGCGCCCGCGAATGAGCCCGGCCCTCCCGCGCGCGGAGACGGCCGAGCGCCTCGCCGCGGGTCGGTTCGACCTCCTCGTGATCGGCGGGGGCATCGTCGGCGCCGGGATCGCGGCGCACGCCGCACGCGGGGGGCTCGCGGTCGCGCTCGTCGACCGGGGCGACTTCGGCGCCGCCACGTCGGCCGCCTCCTCGAAGCTGATCCACGGCGGGCTGCGCTACCTGACCATGGGCGACGTCGGACTCGTCCGCGAGGCACACCGAGAGCGGCGGCTGTTGATGGACCGCGTGGCGCCGCATCTCGTCCGGCGGTTGCCGTTCCTGCTGCCGGTCTACCGCGGCGGCCCGTACCCGCCGTATCTCGTCCACGCCGGCGTCACCGCCTACGGCGCGCTTGCGCGGTCGCGGCTCAGCCGCCCGCTCTCGCCCGAGCGGGCACGGTCTGCCGTGCCGGCGCTGCGGACGGAGGGACTGCGCTCGTGCGCGCGCTACGCGGACGCGGTCACGCACGACAGCCGGCTCTGCCTCGCCAACGTCCGCGCCGCCCACGAGGCGGGCGCGGTGGTCGCGAACGGCGCCGCGGTCGAGGAGCTGCGGATCGAGGGCGGACGCGTCCGCGGCGCAGACGTCCGTCTCGACGGCGCGAGCGTCGCGGTCGAGGCGCGGGCGGTCGTCAACGCCGCCGGCCCCTGGGTCGACGAGATCCGCCGGCTCGAGGATCCCGGGGCCGAGCCGTCGGTGCGCCTGAGCAAAGGGGTGCACCTCCTGCTCGACCTGCCGCAGTCGTGGCAGGCCGCGCTCGTCATCTCGCACGATCGCGTCCGGGTGTCGTTCGCGGTGCCGTGGCAGGGGCTGCTGTTGCTCGGAACGACCGACAGCGAGCACGACGGGCCGCCCGGCGAGCTCGAGGTGACGGCCGGGGAGGTCGAGCAGGTGCTCGCCGAGGCGGCGACCGGCGTCGAGGCGGAGCTGCTCCGTCCGGAGTCGATCCGCTCGAGCTTCGCCGGCCTGCGCGTTCTGCCGCGCGGCGAGGGCGACGCGGCGAGCGCGCGGCGCGAGGCGGTGGTCTCGATCGGGCCGGCCGGCATGCTGACCGTCGCGGGCGGCAAGCTGACGACCTATCGGAGCCTCGCCGGGAAGGTCCTCGACCGGCTCGAGCCCGAGCTGCGGCCGCGGCGCCGTCGCCCGCCTGCGCCGCTGCCAGGGGCGGCCTCGCCCGTGTTCGAGAGCGAGCGGCTCGCCCGCCGTCACCCCGATCTGCCGCGCGCGGTCGTCGCGCAGCTCGTCCACCTCTACGGCAGCCTCGCCGAGGACGTGCTCGCGCCCGCGGTCGCGCGGCCCGAGCTGCTGGAGCCGATCCATCCCTCCGGCCCCGATCTCGTCGCGCAGGTCGTCTACGCGGCACGTGAGGAGTGGGCCCGCTCGGCCGACGACGTGCTCCGGCGTCGCACGACCGTCGCGTACCGGGGCGGCGACACGGCCGAGGTGCGCGCCCGCGTCGAGTCGATTCTCGGCGGCGAGTCGGCCGGGCCCCGGAGCGAGGTCGCGTGATCCTTGCGATCGACCAGGGCACGACCGGCACGACGTGCCTCGTGGTCGACGGCGACCTGCGCGTGCTCGGGCGCGGCTACGCGCCCGTTCCCCGGTACTTCCCCCAGCCCGGCCGGGTCGAGCAGGAGCCGCGCGAGATCCTCGCGAGCGTCGAGGCGGCGACGGCGGCCGCGCTCGCCGACGCGGGCGTCGCCGCGGCCGATCTCGACGCGATCGGGATCGCGAACCAGCGAGAGACGACGGTCGTCTGGGACCGGGCGAGCGGCGAGCCGCTGCACCGCGCGATCGTCTGGCAGGACCGGCGCACCGCCGAGCGCTGCCGGGAGCTTCCGCTCGCGCTCCTCCGCGAGCGGACGGGGCTCGTCGCCGACCCGTACTTCTCGGCGACGAAGCTCGAGTGGATCCTGCGCGAGCTCGGCCCGGGGACGCGCCGCCCGGGAGTCGCGTTCGGAACCGTCGATGCGTGGCTCGTCTGGAGCCTGACGCGCGGCGAGCGGTTCGTCACCGACGTCTCGAACGCGTCGCGGACGCTGCTCTACGACGTGCGTCGGCTCGCGTGGGACGACGAGCTGCTCGCCCTCTTCGGCGTCGGGCGGGAGCTGCTGCCCGAGGTCGTGGCGTCGAGCGGAGAGATCGGCGAGGCGCGGCTCGCGGGTGCGACGATCCCGATCCGCGGTCTCGCGGGCGACCAGCAGGCCGCGCTCGTCGGCCAGGCCTGCGTCGAGCCGGGGCAGGGGAAGGCGACGTACGGCACCGGCGGCTTCCTGCTCGTGAACACCGGCGCCGACGCGGCGCCGCCGCCGGCCGGCCTGCTGCTGACGCTGCAGGCGCAGACCGGTGCGCGCCCTCCGGGCTACGCGCTCGAGGGCTCGATCCTCTCGGTCGGTGCGGCGATCGACTGGCTCGTGGACGGGCTGGGGGTCGCCGACTCGCCTGCGGACGCCGACGCCCTCGCGCGCTCGGTCCCGGGCAACGCCGGCGTCTACTTCGTGCCGGCGCTCTCGGGGCTCGGCGCGCCGCACTGGCGGCCCGACGCGCGCGGCCTCGTCGCCGGGCTGACGCCGGGTGCGGGCCGCGCCCACCTCGCGCGCGCCGCGCTCGAGGCCGTCGCCTATCAGACCCGCGACGTCCTCGACCTGCTCCCGGATGCCGCGACGGCGCTCCGCGTCGACGGCGGGGTGACGGCGAGCGGCTTCGCGATGCAGTTCCTCGCCGACATCGCGGGCGTCCCGGTCCACGTCGCGGCGGAGCGCGAGGCGACCGCGGTCGGCGCGGCCGCGCTCGCGGCGCTCGCAACCGGCGCGCTCGACGCCGCCGCGCTCGCCGGTCTGTGGCGCGCGCGCGTCGTCTACGAGCCGGCGCGGAGCCGCGACGAGGCGGACAGCCTGCACGCCGGCTGGACGGACGCCGTCGCGCGCGCGCTCGCGCCCGCGTCGTAGCCTCCACGACCTCCCCGACCCTCGCCGGCTACGGGCGGCAGCTCTTCTGCACCCAGGCCGAGATGTGCTCCGAGGCTTGCGTCAGCTTCGCGCTGTCGATCTCGCCCGACATCTTCTGCAGCTTCGCGAGCGCCGCCGCGTCCGGGACCGAGCCCGGCTTGAGATTGCCGACCGCGTCGGCGATCTTCGAGTAGGCGTCCGCGACGACCTTGAAGTCGGGCCGGATGTCCGACGGCGTCTTCGCCGCGAACTCCTCGAGCAGCTGCGCGATCTTCTTCGTGTCCTGGGCGGCGGTGCCGGTCATCGCCGTCGAGAACTTCGTGCCGAGGTCGGCGAGCTCCTTGCAGTTCGCCGCCGAGGCGATCCCCGAGAGATCCGAAGCGGCGGCCGACGTCGTGGTCGTGGGCGTCGTGTCCGCTGTCGCGGTGGTGGCCGGGGCGGTGGTGGCCGGGGCGGTTGTCGCCGGCGTCGACGCGGCGCTCTTCGCCTTCCCACCGCCGCAGCCGGCGGCGATCGGCGCGAGCGCCGCGAGCAGGATCAGGCCGAGGGCGTAAGACGACCGCTTGCGCATGCGGACTCCTTTCGAGTCGGGATGCCCGAGATCGTCTGCAGTCTCGCCCCCGGCGCGCGCCCCACCATCGGGGAGTGCCCCGACCCCCGGCCGCCTCGCTTCAGCCCTGTCCGGCGTCCCAGAAGCCCTCGAGCATCTCGGCCTCGCCGCCCTCGCCGAAGCCGATCGCGAGCAGCTCGAGACCGTCGGGGCCCGCTGCGAAGCCGCGCGCGACCGGCGGCGGAACGCGGAGCACGTCCCACTGCCGCAGCTCTCGCACCTCGTCGTCGAGCTTTACGCGCCCGGAGCCGGCGACGACGACGTAGGCCTCCTCCTGGGTCCGGTGGCGGTGTCCGGTGGGCGCCTGGACGTTCGGGGCGAGCTTCTGGTAGCTGAAGCCGCCGCCTTCGAGGCCGAGCGCCTTGCGGGCGAAGCGCGCCTCGAGGTCGGGTGCGAGCCCGAACCGCTCGGCCATGTTCTCGAGGTCGTCATTCAGGTTCAGATGCGCGTAGTCGGCCACCGTGAGCTCTCCTTCCGTTCGCAGCGTGGGGGGTGAGGAGACGCTAGCGGTCGGCGCGGTGCCCGTTAGCCGCGCGAGCGATCCCCCGACGGGGGATCGGCTCGAGTCGCGCCGCTGCCGACGATTGGAGCATGAACGCGATCGGGGCCGCTCTCTCCGGCATGCAGGCTGCGTCCCTGCAGCTCGGGGTGGCCGCAAACAACGTCGCGAACGCCTCGACGCCGGGCTTCCGCCCGAGCCAGGTTGCGCTCTCGACGGCGCCCGGCGGCGGTGTCGCCGCGCAGGTCGTCCCGGAGCCTGCGCCGATCCTTCTGCCCGGAGTGCCGTCGGCGCAGCAGCCGTCGGGCACGGATCTGGTCACCGAGACGGTGACGCTGATGGCCGCTCCGATCGCGTACGAGGCGAACGCGCGGATCGTCTCCGCGGCCGAGCAGACGACGGCGCGTCTCTTCGACCGGTACGTCTAGCGCAGCAGGGCCGCCGGGCCGGCGTCGCGGATCGGGCGGCGGCGGGAGCTGTCGTTATCGTCGGCTCGATGGCCCGCGAGGTACGTCTCCGTCGCATCGAGTCGGCCGACGAGCTCGCGCCGGCGGAAGCGCTCGCGCGGCAGTTCGGCGACTGGGCGACCGAACGGATCCGAGTCGAGCTCGGGATCGTCGTGCCGCCCGACGCCGACCATCCGCCGAGCGTGCTCCGCGAGCTGCTCACGGCGGGCGGGCGGCTCTACGTCGCCGAGGTCGGCGGCGAGGCGGTCGGCGTCGGCGGCCTCAAGCTCCTGGGCGACACGGTGGGGGAGATCAAGCGGATGTTCGTGCGGCCGGAAGCGCGAGGGCTCGGCGTGGGCCGGGCGATCGTCGAGCAGCTGATCGCGGACGCACGAGCGCTCGGCTGCGAGACCCTCTACCTCGAGAGCGCGTCGTTCATGGACGCGGCGCACGCCCTCTATCGGAGCGTCGGCTTCGTGCCGAGCGAGTCGTACCCCGGGCGCGAGTTCGAGGGCGTCGCCCACGACGTCTCGGTGTTCATGCGGCTCGACCTGGCGTAGAGCTCGCTGCGGCGACGCGCCTCAGGCGTCGCGCGAGCGGCGCTGCTTCGCCGCCGCTTGCTTCGCGACGCGGCGCTCCTTCAGCGTCTTCAGCGCAGGCTTCTTGCCGACCTTCTTCGGCTTCTGCAGACCCTTCATGAGCTCACTCCTTCGCACGACCGTCGGTGGGAACTTCGGGTCACGGGCGCTTCTGCGCGCTCGGGTTCGGGGGTGCAGGTCGGAGAGGAGAAGCGGGGAGCGCCCGCGCTCGACCCGCCCGCTCTCGCCAGCGTAGCCGCGCGCACGCGCGACTTGCTCTTCTCGAGCGCGCGGGGCGACGACTCCGCGCGCTCGGCTCGCGCTCTCGCATCGTCGACCGTCGGCGTGGCGTAATCGGGCCGGATTACGATGGGGCGCTCGTGCCGTTCCGGGCACTGCGTTCCCCCTTTCCGCGAAGGAGCATCCCGATGCCGTCTCACAGGTTCCGTCGTCCGGCCGCGATCGCGAACCAGTAGCGGGCGCTGAACGAGGTGCGTCGACCGGCGTCGGCGGCGGTCTCTGCCATGCTGATCGCCGCGCGCCCCGTCGCCCGGCGCCTCGTCACCCAGCCACGCCTCGAGCTCGATCGGAGGGGGAAATGAAAAGGCCCGTGCTCGCCGTTCTCGGAAAGCCTGATGTCGCCATGACCGGGTCGCGTGCGTCGGTTCTCGCCGCCCTCATGGTGCTGCTCGCTGCAGCGGGTGCGTCGACCGCCGCCGCAGGGCGCGACTCGGTCCGCGCGATTCGGCCGGCGCTCACGAGCGGAAACGCGGCGGCGATGTCCGAGCGCCTGGTGGTGAGGGTTGCTCATGGGCCGGTTACGACCGCCAACGCGCAGTACATCGACGCAGCTCCCGCGGGTCCGAGCGTCGGCGACCTGCGGACGTACTACCTGCCGCTCACGCGACCGGGACGTACCGGCCGCATCGGCTACCTGACGGGAACCTTGCTGACGACGGCGACAGCCAGACCGCGTGCCGGGATGGAGCTGCGTGCCGCCGATCTCGTATTCGTCGTCGGCGGCCCCGCCGACCAGATCGTCGTCGGCGGCGTGAGCGCCTACCCGCAGTCGGCGCCGGCGCTCACGGAGAAGTCCGTCGTCACCCGACCGGTGATCGGCGGGTCGGGCAAGTACGCGGGTGCGCGGGGCTTGTGCGTGACGACGCACTTCCCGAACGACACCTGGACCCACGTCTTCCACCTCACCGTCGACCGCTCGTAGGCGCAGGAGGCGCGACGGCGGGCAGCTTCGAGAGCGCGCCGCCCGAGGTGTCGAGGTTGCGTCAGGCGAGCAGCTCGACGTAGCCGCCCGGATAGTCCGGGTGCCGCGCCCGGAACCCGGCCCCGTGGCCGATGTCCGCGACGATCGGGACGCCGGTCCGGCAGAGCTCGCAGTCGGACTCGTCCACGGCCTCGAAGTCGACGCTCGTGAGCGCTTCGAGGCGGGGGACACCCAGCTGCGCGGCCGTGACACCGCCCCGGTTGCAGACGACGCTCAGACCTCGCACGGCGCCCCCGCACTCCTCGACGAGCCGGCAGACCTTCAGCACCGAGCCGCCCGTCGTCAGCAGGTCCTCGACGACGAGCACCGAGCTGCCGGCGAGGCGGTCCGCGAAGCCCGCGCGCTCGAACGAGAACGCGTCGCCGGCCTTGTCGGCCCACACCGCCGCCACACCCGGCGGCGGCCCGTCGAGGGCGAGCGCCGTGAACGCCGCGAGGACGATGCCGCCGACCGCGGGGGCAGCGACGACCTCGATCCCGTCCTCGCGAAACGGCTCCGCCAGCAGCTCGCAGAGCCGCCTCGTCAGCGGGAGATCCGGAAAGACGACGTCCATGTTGATGTAGCCCGACCCGTGCTTGCCGCTCTTGTAGACGAAGTGCCGCCCGGTGAGCACGGCCCTCGCGTTCCCCAGTTCCTGCAGGACGTCCATGTCGTCGTCACCTCCTGCTCTGGCGGCCGCCGGTCGTGCGCCCGCTCGTCCTCGAAATCGGAGCCGCTCGCCATTGCCTACGCCGCGCACCCGGTCGAGCTCGACCGCGGCCAGACCCTATCGGGGCGCCTGGCCGGAGGCCCGACGAAGGGCTCAACCTGGCGTCGCGCGAACCGCGTCGTTTGGCCGCGACGCAGCAGAGGCAGGGACGCCGGTAGCGTGTGGCGCGGTGTCGGCTGCGTCTACAACCGGGCAAGCGCTTCCGGGCGTGTCGGTGAGCTTCGCGCGGAAGGCCGCCAATCTGGCGGGGATCGTTCTGCCCCTGGTCGGTCTCGGGGTCGCGATCGCGTTGCTCTGGGACCGCATGGTCGGCGTCCGCGAGCTGACGATCCTCGCCGTCGGCTATGTCCTTGCGGGTCTCGGGATCACCGTCGGCTATCACCGCCTGTTCACGCACCGGTCGTTCGAGACGTTCCCCGCCGTTCGCTACGTATTTGCGATCTGCGGTCAGCTCGCGGTGCAGGGCAACGTCGTCAGCTGGGTCGCGAACCACCGCAAGCATCATCAGTTCTCCGACCGGAGCGGCGATCCGCACAGCCCGCACGCGGACCGCGGCGACGGCTTCGTCGAGGGGATCAAGGGGCTCTGGCACGCGCACACGGGCTGGCTGTTCGACGACGACGCGGTTGCCGACCGCAGGCGCTACGCGCCCGACCTGGTCGACGATCGGGGGCTCCGGGTGATCGCGGCGCTGTTCGTCCCGATCGTCCTGCTGTCGCTGCTTCTGCCCGGTCTCGTCGGGTGGGCGTGGATCGGTGGTTCGTATGGCTTTCTCGCCGGGGTGGTGTGGGGCGGCGCCGTCCGGATCCTGCTGCTGCATCACGTGACCTGGTCGATCAACTCGATCTGCCACTACTGGGGCAGGCAACGCTTCGCCGTGCGCGACGAGTCGCGCAACGTGTGGTGGCTCTCCTGGCTCTCCTTCGGCGAGTCCTGGCACAACAACCATCACGCCTTTCCCTCCTCGGCGTTCCACGGTCTCCAGCGGCTCGAGATCGACCCCGGCGGCTGGCTGATCCGGGCGCTCGAGCGGTGCAACCTCGCCTGGCGGGTGGTCAGGATTCCACCGGAGCGTCAGGCCGCGAAACTGCCGCAGGCGTAAACGCGCGACCGGATGTGGTCGGCGCGGCGCCGCGCCGTGCAGCCGCGACCGCCGTCTCTCGCTCGCCCGAGGCTTAGGCGTCCAGGTCGGCGGCGAGGCGGGCCAGCACGCCTTCCTGGTGCAGCGCAGCGAGCGTCTGCGCGACCGGCAGCCGCCGCCGCTGGCAAAGGAAGGCGGCGTAGCTGACGACGAAGGTGTCCGGGGCGAAGTCGACACCGAGCGCCTCGCAGATCGTGCGCATCGAGGGGCCGCCTGCGCGGAGCGCCTCGACGATCTCGAAAGTGGCCGGGGAAAGCGTGAACTCGCTCGTCTCGTCCATGCCGCAACCTCCTCACATCGGTGCACCGCGTTTTGCGCCCGCTTACGGTCCGGACGCTACGCCTGTCGGGGCTCGCCGCCCCCTCCCAGATTGCCATGAGCTGCCAGACGAAAGGCGAGGAACAGCTGCCGGCCCGCGATAGCCAAATGGAATCGCCGCCGTCAAGTGTTTGTTGAACGTTCGTATGATGATGCCGATGGCGGCGGAATCTGGACAGCTTCGGATCGGCGAGTTCGCGCGGCGGGTGGGCGTCACGCCCGAGCTGCTGCGCGCATGGGAGTCGCGGTACGGGCTCATGCGGCCGGTTCGCTCGCAGGGCGGTTTCCGGCTGTACACGGCGGCCGACGCCGCTCGTGTGGAGCGGATGCGACGCGGGCTCGACCAGGGGCTCTCGGCCGCGGAGGCCGCGCGTGCCGCGCTCGCGGACGGTCGGCCGTCCGAGGGCCTGCTCGAGGATCTCGTCGCTCGCCTGCTTGCGGCGATCGGCCGCTGGGACGAGACCGCCGCCAACTCGGTGCTCGACGAGAGCCTGGCCGCGTTCGGCCTCGAGGAATCCCTGCGCCACGTCGTGTTGCCCGCCCTGAAGGAGGTCGGCGACGGCTGGAAGCGGGGCGAAGTCGAGATCAGCCAGGAGCACTTCGCGAGCAACCTCATCCGCGGCAGGCTGCTCGGGCTTGCCCGGTTCTGGAGCCGTGGAACGGGCCCGCTCGCTCTTCTGGCCTGTGCGCCCGGTGAGCTGCACGACATCACCCTGCTCGCGTTCGCGCTCGTCCTGCGCTCTCACTCGTGGCGGATCCTCTTTCTCGGCGCGGACACGCCGGTCGCGACGCTCGCCCGCACGGCGGAGGCGACGCGGCCGGCGCTCGCCGTCGTCTCGAGCTTCGACCCCGCCCTGCTCGAGGCGCAGGCGGCCGGCCTTCGCCGGCTCGCTCGGGCGGTGCCGCTCGCGCTCGCAGGCCCCGGCGCTACGGACGAGCTTTGCACCCGTCTCGGCGTGCGCCGCCTGGACGGAGATCTCGTCGCGGCAGCCGACGAAGTCTCGCGGACGTGACCGTCTCCGGCCCGCAGCGTCCGCCGATCCTGCTCACGGGCGCCACGGGCTACGTCGGCGGCCGTTTGCTCCGGGCGCTCGAGGAGCGGGGGGAGCGGGTGCGCTGCCTGACCCGGCGCCCGCAGGCGCTCACCCCCGACCGCGACTCGACGACGATCGTCGCCGGCGACGTTCTCGAGCTCGAGTCCCTGCGCCCGGCGATGCGCGGGGTCGCGACCGCCTACTACCTCGTCCACTCGATGGCCTCGGCGTCGAGCTTCGAGCAGCAGGACCGTGACGGCGCCGCCACCTTCGCCGCCGCGGCCCGCGAGGCGGGTGTTCGCCGGATCGTCTACCTGGGCGGCCTCGGCGCCGGCGGCGATCTCTCAAGCCACCTGTCGAGCCGCCAGGAAGTCGGCCGCATCCTCGCCGACTCGGGCGTGCAGACGATCGAGTTCCGCGCTTCGATCGTGATCGGCTCGGGCAGCCTCTCCTTCGAGATGCTGCGCAAGCTGGTCGAGCGCCTGCCGGTGATGATCACGCCGCGCTGGGTGCGCACCAAGGCGCAGCCGATCGCGATCGAGGACGTGCTCGACTATCTCGTGGCAGCCCTCGACGTCGAGCTCGAGGGCAGCGCGGTGTTCGAGATCGGTGGAGCCGACCAGGTCTCCTACGAGGAGCTGATGCGCGAGTACGCGCGGCAGCTCGGCATCCGCCGCTGGATCATTCCGGTGCCGTTCCTCACCGCCAGGCTCTCGAGCCTCTGGCTCGGGCTCGTGACGCCGGTGTACGCCCGTGTCGGTCGCAAGCTGATCGACAGCCTTCCCCACGAGACCGTCATCCGAAGTGCGCGCGCCGTTTCTGCCTTCGCGATCGAGCCTCGCGGCTACCGGGAGGCGATCGCCCGCGCCCTCGCGAACGAGGACCGCGAGTTCTCGGAAACCCGCTGGTCGGACTCCGTCGCCTCCGCGGGCCTGCGGCCGGAGCGCTACGGCGGCGTCCACCACGGCAAGCGTCTGGTCGACTCCCGCTCGATCCAGGTGCGGGTCGCCCCGGCGCAGGGGTTTCGGCCGATCCGGCGGATCGGCGGCGAGACGGGCTGGTACTTCGGCGACCGCCTCTGGCGGCTGCGCGGCCTCGTCGACCTGCTCGTGGGCGGCGTCGGCGTTCGCCGCGGCCGGCGCGATCCCGAGACGCCGAGCGTGGGCTCGGCGCTCGACTTCTGGCGCGTCGAGGCTTACGAGCCGGACCGTCTGCTCCGGCTCCACGCCGAGATGAAGGTCCCGGGGCGGGCGTGGCTCCAGTTCGAAGTCGACGGCGACGACGCCGGCAGCACGATCCGCCAGACCGCGATCTTCCACCCGACCGGCCTGCTCGGCACGGCCTACTGGTACGTCCTCTTCCCGGTCCACTCGTGGATCTTCAAGGGCATGCTGACCCGGATCGCAGCCGCTGCCGAGGCGTCCGAGGCGCCTCGGGGCGGCACACTCGGGGCCGGCGCCTCAGGCGGCTGATCCGCCGCTACCGGCCGTGAACGGGGCGGTTCGCTCCGTGCAGAGCCGCCAGAGGCGCACCGCCTCGCGGGCCTCGTCGGGACGGCGGGTGCGGCCGATGCGGTGCTTCGCCCGCGCTCGCCGGTCGAGGAAGAACAGGCCGCTGAGGCCGGCGGCGTCCGGGGCGGTGGCCAGCCAGACGATCGTGTCGGCTCCTTCCTCCGGCGTCCGGAGCAGCGGCCCCACGATGCGGCTGAAGCCGGGGAGCCCGGCCCGGAGCCCGGGGGTGTCGGCCCAGCCGGGATGCATGGCGTTGACGGTGACGCCGGTGTCGAGCAGCTCGCGTGTCCACTCCTCGGCCAGCACGACCTGCGCCCGCTTGCAGCGCGCGTATGTCTTCGTCCCGTCGTAGGCGGCGGGCGCCGGATCGAGGGCGTCGACGTCGAGCGGCTCGGTGTACATGCCGCCGGACGCCACCACGATCACGCGCGACGGCGCCGACGCCTCGAGCAGAGGCCGCAGCGTACGGATCAGCAGGAACGGCGACAGGACCTGCGTCGCGAGCGTCAGCTCGTTGCCCTCGCCCGTGACCGTGTATTCGCGAGTCAGCGCACCGGCGTTCAGGACGAGCACGTCCAGGCGGTCGTGATCCGCGGCGAAGCGGGCCGCGAAGGCCGCGGTTTCCGTGAGCGACGAGAGATCTGCGAGGTCGGCCTCGACCGCGGAGCCCGCCGCGGCGGCGATCTCGCTGCGGGCGCGTTCTGTCCGCTCCGGGTCGCGCCCGACGATGCAGACGTGCCCGCCCAGCTCGGCGATCGACCCGGCCGCCGCGCGCCCGAGGCCCGAGGTCGCCCCGGTCACGATCGCCACCTTGCCGTCGAGACCGAGCGACTGTAGCGGCGTCCAGTCGAAGAGGCGCCGCCGGACGTGGTAGCCGATCCGGGTGAAGCTGCCGACGACGCCGGCCTCCAGCGCCCGGTCGACGAGTCGTGCCCCGGGCGAGGGCGTCACGGGTTCAGCGCCGTCTGCATCCCGAGCGTCGCGCGAGCCCCGACCCGATTGAAGATGCGCTGCATCACCGGCTCGAACAGCCGCCCGATCCCGCCGAAGGCGAGCGTCGCGTCGTAGCGGACGGCCGACCCGTTCCCGGCGGGCTCGACCGTGACCGTATCCCGGGAGACGAAGCCCGGACGCCGCGCCTCGAGTACGACCCGCCGGGGTGCGTCGTACTCGACGATCTCGTAGCGGAGCGGCACGTCGCGCCCTCCGAAGCGCGCGACGAGGTCGAACGCGGACCCGATCCCGATCGGCGCGTCGCCGACCCGACGGGCCTCGCTCACGCTCGGGTCCCACACGCGGGCGTTGGCGAAGTCGGCCATGTAGGCGAACGCCTCGGCCTGTGGAAGCGCGGACTCGATCTTGGTGAGGAAGCGGGCCATCGGATCGTCTCCACTCTAGCGCGCATATCGAAGGTGTGTACAGGTATTGTCTAGGTTATGGAGGGTGAAGCCGGATGAGGATCGCGGTGATCGGCACCGGCATCTCCGGCCTGGGAGCGGCCTACGCGCTCTCGCAGGGCCACGAGGTCGAGCTGTTCGAGCGCGACGACCGCGCCGGCGGCCACTCGAACACGGTCGAGCACGTGGCCGCCGGCCGGACGCTCCGGCTCGACACCGGCTTCATCGTCCACAACGAGGACACCTACCCGAACCTCGTCCGCCTCTTCCGCGAGCTCGGCGTCCGCACGCAGCCATCGGAGATGAGCTTCTCGGTCGCCTGCGACCGGCACGGCCTCGAGTACTCGGGCAGCCGCCCGCCGCGCACGCGGCTGGCGCTCGAGATCGCCCGCTTCCTGCGCCTCGGGCACCGGGCTCTCGACGACCCGCGCTGCGCGGAGTGGAGCCTCTCCCGCTACGTCGCCGAGGAGGGCTACTCGCTCCGGTTCCGGGACCATTTCCTCGTCCCGCTCTGTGCCGCGCTCTGGTCGACCGCTCCCAGCCAGGCGCTCGACTTCCCGCTCGTGTACGCCGTCCGCTTCTTCGCCAACCACGGCATGCTCGGCTTCCGGCGTCTCCGTTGGCGGACGGTCGCCGGCGGCAGCCAGACGTACGTACGGGCCCTCGAGGAGCGGCTGCACATCAACCTCTCGGCCGGGATCCGCTCGATCCGCCGCCTCGACGGCAGCGTCGAGCTGCGGCTCGCGGGCGACGAGCTGAGGCGTTTCGACGGCGTCGTGGTCGCGACCCACGCCGACCAGGCACTGCGCCTGCTCGAGGACCCGAGCGAGGACGAGCAGCGCCTGCTCGGCGCCTTCGGGACGACCGAGAACGACACCGTCCTCCATACCGACGAGCGCTTCCTGCCGCGCCGTGTCTCGACCCGCGGCTCCTGGAACTACCAGCTCCGCGACTGCGGTTGCGACGACGGCCGCCCGACGATGACCTACTACCTGAACAAGCTCCAGCGGCTCGACGGGGAGGAGCACTACTGCGTCACGCTGAATCGCACGGCCGAGATCGACCCGGCGCGGATCATCCGCCGCGTCTCCTACCGCCACCCGCTCGTGACGCTCGAGTCGCTGCGCGCCCAGCCCGAGCTGCCGCGCCTCAACGGCCCGCGGCGGACCGCGTTCGCGGGCGCCTGGCAGGGCTACTGCTTCCACGAGGACGGGCTGCGCTCCGGCCTCGCCGCTGCGGCCGCCTTCGGAGCGACCTGGTGAGGTCGGCGCTCTACACCGGCACCGTGATGCACGCGCGGAAGACGCCGAAGGAGAACGTCTTCCGCTACCGCGTCTGCTTCTACCTGCTCGACCTCGACGAGCTGCCCGAGCTCGACCGGCGCGTCCGTCTCTTCGGCTGGAACCGGCGCGGCCTGGTCAGCCTCCACGACCGCGACCACCTCGACGTCCGCGCCTACCTGGCCGAGCACGGGGTCGAGGCCGACCGGATCCTGCTCGTGACGAACCTGCGCGTGCTCGGCTACGTGTTCAACCCGGTCAGCTTCTTCTACTGCTACCGGCGCGGCGAGCTCGCCTGCATCGTCGCCGAGGTCAGCAACACCTTCGGCGAGCGGCTGCCCTACCTCCTCTCACCCGAGAACCGGGACACGAGCGAGCGCCGGCTCTCCTACCGGCACGACAAGAAGCTGCACGTCTCGCCGTTCTTCGGCCTCGACCAGAGCTACCAGTGGTGGTTCTCGGAGCCCGGCGAGCAGCTCGACGTGCGGATCGACGTCACCGAGGGCGGGGAGCGGCCGTTCTTCGCCACGCTCACCGGGCGGCGGCGTCCTTTGACCGACGCGACCCTCGCCCGCGCGCTGCTCCGCTACCCGCTGATGCCGCTGCAGGTGACCGTCCTGATCCACCTCCAGGCCGCGAGGCTCTGGCTGAAGCGCGTGCCGTTCTTCCACAAGCCGCCGTTCGTGCCGGGCGACGGATCGGTGAGACGGTGACCGAGGTGCTGCGCGCGCTCCCCGGCGGCCGCAGGATCGGGGCCCGCCTCGCCGAGAGCGCCGCGATCCGCGCGCTCGGCCGGATCGAGCACGGCGCGCTGGAGCTGCGGCTCCCGGGCGGGCGCGTGCACCGGGCCGGGACGGGCGATCCGATCGTCGTCAGCGTCACCTCGAACGACCTCTTCCGCCGGCTCGCGCGCTCGCCCGGCCTCGGCTTCGGCGAGTCGTACGCCGCCGGCGACTGGCATACCGACGACCTGCCCGGCCTGATCGCGCTCGTCGTTCGCAACCTCGAGAGCTGGCGCGCGGGCTCTCGCATCGCGCGGCTCGACCGCTACCGCCCCCACGTCTCGCCGCGCCAGAGCCTGCGCAGGGCCCGGGCGAACATCCAGTACCACTACGACCTCGGCAACGACCTCTACCGGCTCTTCCTCGACGAGTCGCTGACCTACTCGTGCGCGCTCTGGGAGGAGGGCGACACGCTCGAGCAGGCGCAGGAGCGGAAGCTGCGCGCGATCTGCGAGAAGCTCCACCTGGGGCCTCGCGACCACGTGCTCGAGATCGGCTGCGGCTGGGGGAGCTTCGCGCTGATGGCGGCCGGCGAGTACGGGGCGCGGGTCACCGGCGTCACGCTCTCCCGGCAGCAGCTCGAGCTGGCCCGCGAGCGCGTGGCGGCGGCCGGCCTCGCCGACAGTGTCGAGATCCGCCTCCAGGACTACCGCACGCTCGAGGGAGAGTTCTCGAAGCTCGCCTCGATCGAGATGCTCGAGGCGATCGGCTACGCGCAGTACCCGACCTTCTTCGCCGCCTGCGACCGGCTGCTCGCCCCCGGCGGCCTGGCCGCGATCCAGGTGATCGGGATGCCCGACGAGCGCTTCGAGCGCTACCGGCGCAAGGAGGACTGGATCCAGCGCTATATCTTCCCCGGCTCGCTCCTGCCGTCGCTCGAGGCGCTGCAGACGGCGATGAGTCGCGCCTCGGCCCTGATGGTGGTCGGGCTCGAGGAGATCGGGCCCCACTATGCGGACACGTTGAAGGCGTGGCGCGAGCGGTTCTTCGCCGGCCTTCCCGAGGTGCACGCACTCGGCTTCGACGACCGTTTCATCCGGATCTGGGACTTCTACCTCGCCTCCTGCGAGGCGCTGTTCAGGACGCGCGCGATCCGCGACATGCAGATCGTCCTCGGCCGGCCGTTCGAGGATCCCGCCTGACGCCGATCGAGACCGTCTGAGCGGACACGCCCAGGCACCGATACGTGACCGTCCCGAGGGTGCGAAGGGTCGCGAGGGTGTGCGCCGCGACCGACCGGTGCGGGCGCGGCTCATGGCGGCTCGGGGGTGAGGTGGCGCGAGCCGGCTCCGCCGGCTCGCTTGCCGAGCGAGCGGAAAGCGAAGCGCTTGCGCAGGCGCGCCTGCGTCAGCGCAGCGGGCGAAGCGGGAAATGCAGAACAAGAGCCGGCGACGCCGGCTCTTGGAGTGGACTCGACTTGGCGTTGGTCAAACCACGTCGAAGCCGAACCGCTCGACCTCGGGGATGCAGCGCAGCGGTGATCGCGCGGGAGGACGCTGGTGCAGTCGAGTCTGCGAACCTCCGACGCTTCAGCGAATGCGGGTCAGGGCGAAGGTTCGAGGAGCACGACCGGGATGCGGCGTGTCGTCCGCCGTTGGTAGTCGAGATATCCGGGTGCCCGGTCTGTCACCTGCGCCCAGAGGCGTTCGCGCTCGGCGGGTGTCGCCTCGCGCGCCACGACGTCGTGTGTGATGCGGCCGACTCGCGCGGTTGCTCGCGGCTCGTGCTCGAGGTTTAGCCACCATGAAGGCGAACGGTCGAGGCCTCCGTAGGAGGCGATCACGACGAAGCTCTCACCGTCGCGCAGCGAACACAGGGGCACGGTGCGCGCCCGGCCCGATCTTCGGCCGGTCGTCGTGAGCAACACGATCTCGAGTCCCCAGATGCGCGAGCCGATCCGACCGCCGCTCGCGGAATACAAGCCTCGGTGGAGCGCGCCGAGATAGCGGGTTGCGAGCCGGACGATCAATGAACGCACTAGGGGATGCTTGCACTCTCGGACGATTGCGCGCTCGACCTATGAGAAGCCGACGACGCTCGCCTGCTCCGCGACCGGAAGACGCAGCACGAACGACGCGCTGCCGAGGGCACGGCCGCGCGTCATGTCCGGCTCTGCAGCGTCGGCCACAATGGTGTCGAGCCCACGAGCAGGAGGGCGGATTGCGGTTAGTGCAACCCCAAGTTCATGGACTCAACTTGACGTGACGGTGCCAGGCCCGGGCCAGACCCCGTTACGGAAGTGCGGCAGATCTGTCACGCGGCTCGACCCGCCGGTCGCCGCGCCCGACCTGCGCGGGCGTGGCCCGTCCCCGCTTGGCCCTGAGCCGCGCGAGCCGGCTTCGGCGGCTCGCTTGCCGAGCGAGCGGAAAGCACAGCGCTTGCGCACGCGCGCCTTCGGCGCGCCTGCGCCAGCGAAGCGGGCGAAGCGGGAAATGCAGAACCAGCGAGCCGCCATCGGCGGCTCGTGAGGTGGAGCGTACCGGGATCGAACCGGTGACCTCCGGCTTGCAAAGCCGGCGCTCTCCCAGCTGAGCTAACGCCCCGCGCGCCGTTCAGTGTAGATCGGCCTGCGGCGCGAGAACGTTATGCGTTGCGCTGGGCCGGCTGTCGCGAGGGCGGAGCGCATGGCGCGAAGCGACATCGGCGGAACGCCTGCCGGGCTCGTGCCGAACGCGTACCGAGGCCGGTTCCCGGCCGGCACGACTACGCCGCGTCCAGGGGCATGCCTAGCTGCTTCGCCCACCAGCGGAGCTCGTCCACCGCGGGCGCGGCCGGCTCGGCCCCCTGTACCGACCCGGCGCGCGCCTGCTCGGAGGGTGTGACCGAAGACTCCCGCCGTCGCCGCTCTGCTTCGCGCGCGGCGTTCGCGACCGCGTGCTCTGGCGGATCGGGTGGACGATCGGGAGACGGGCGGACGGTCACGGCGCTCCTAGTGGAGTTCGCGCCGCAGACTGCCCTACCACCATCGGACGGCACGGCGCGCCTGTCGATCCCTCGCGCGAGGGTTCGACAGGCGCGCGGCCTACCGCTTAAGCCGCCCGCTCGAGCCGCTCTTCGACGCGTGCGCGCGCGACGATCTTCTCGCGATCGCCCCAGCGCACCCGCGCCCGCAGAGCGCGATGCTCGTCCCAGAGTCCGTCGAGCCGCGTGTCGATCGCGCGGATCTCCTCGCGGATCTCCGGATCGTGCTCGGCCGAGAGCCTGTGCCAGAGCTCGGTGCGTTCTTCGCTCAGGCGCTCGATCTCCTGATGGATCTCGTTCAGTGTCCTCATGTTCATCTCAAACGGACGACATGCCCCGGACATTCCAACTCGAACCTCAGGAATATCCGAGCTCGTCCAGCCGGTCCTCGTCGAGGCCGAAATAGTGCGCCAGCTCGTGCAGGACGGTGATCCGGATCTCCTCCTCCAGCTCGGCCGGATCGGGAAACGACTCGACGAGCGGCAGCCGGAAGATGCGGATCCGGTCGGGCAGGGCGCCGGCCCAGTCGCCGCGCTCGGGCAGCGGCACGCCCTCGTAGAGGCCGAACAGGTCGGGGTCGTCCGGGTGCTCGTCCTCGACCGAGATCTCGAGGTTCCGGATCGCGCGGCGGAGCTCCGGCGGGAGCCCGGTGAGGACACGCTCGACCCGCTCCTCGAATCTCATGGCGTCGGGAGCGGCCGTCGCTGGGCGACGAGCGCCACGGTCAGGACCCCGAACGCGAAGCCGCCGACGTGCGCGAAGAAGGCGACGCCGCCGCTCGCCTGCGGCTGCAGCAGGGCGAAGCCGCCGCTCCAGAGCTGGAGGACGATCCAGATGCCGAGGAACCAGACGGCCGGGATCTCGCGGAAGAAGACGAGCCCGAAGAAGATCAGCGTCAGGACGCGGGCGCGGGGGAGGAGCACGAAGTACGCGCCGAGCACGCCGGCGATCGCGCCGCTCGCGCCGATGTTCGGGATGCTCGCGCCGGCCGTGCCCGTGAACTCGAGCGTGACCGCCGTCTGCACCGCCATCGCTGCGACGCCGGCGGCGACGTACCAGACCAGGAACCGGACGTGCCCGAGCGCGTCCTCGACGTTGTTCCCGAAGATCCAGAGGAAGAGCATGTTGCCGAGGATGTGCTCCCAGCTCGCGTGCATGAACATGCCGGTGAAGAGGCTCTCCCACCACGGCAGCGGCTGCAGGCCGACCGCGCACGGGCCGTGGAGCGCGCAGGGGTAGAAGCCGTCCCGGAAGACGTGGACGTCGACGCCGGGCGACGACAGCTCCCAGAACCAGACGAGCGCGTTCGCGGCGATCAGCCAGACGGTGACGTACGGGGTCGTCCGGGTCGGCGCGTTGTCGCGCAACGGCAGCATTCGAGCCGAAGTCTACGCCCGTCAGAAATTTGACATCATGACGCTCAGGTTTTATTCTGAGTCATGCAACAGGTACGACTATGACCAAGGAGGATCAACCATGGCGACGCTTGTTCGCTGGGAACCGTTTCGTGAGCTGGCCGCCTTCCAGAACGAGATGAGCCGCTTCATGAACGGTCTGGTCGAAGGCAACGGCCGGTCGACCCAGAGCTGGGTGCCGACCGTCGACGTCTGGGAGACCGAGGACGAGGTCGTGTACGCGTTCGACCTGCCCGGCATCCCCGAGGACAAGATCTCGGTCGAGTTCGACGACGGCGCGTTGACGGTCACCGCCGAGCGCGAGCGCGAGCACAAGGTCGAGGACGGGCGGTACTTCCGCTTCGAGCGCCGCTTCGGCACCTTCTCGCGGACGATCGGCCTGCCGCAGGGCGTGACCGACGAGGGCGTCACGGCGCACTACGAGCACGGCGTGCTCCAGGTGCACGTGCGCAAGCCCGAGCAGCCGAAGCCCCGCAAGATCGAGATCGCGACGACGATCGACGGTCGCGCGTCCTGAGGACGCGCCTAGCGCAACGGCGGCCCGGCGGCCGCCGTTGCGCTAGATGGTTGATGCCACGAGATCGTCCGTTCCGGGGCGTGGGCTGGCCTGTCTGGGGCCGCAGCGGCGGGCGCTTGCCGCTGCTGGTGGCAGCGGTGAGCGATCGACGGGGCGAAGTGCACGCCCGCCGGAGGCCGGCTCCGCCGGCCGCAGACGGGTCGAAGCGGCCCAGGCGTGCCAGACCGCGCAACCGGACGCGCGCGATCGTGGCATCAACCATCTAGACGGCGGCGAGCGCCTCCCGGATCCGGTCGGCGACCGCGTCCAGCTCGAGCGTCTCGCCCGTCACCTCGCGCAGTAGCTCGTCGGCGCTGTGCTTCTGGCCCTCGCCCCAGAGCTCGCGCAGGAGCGAGCCCGCGTCGCGCCGCGAGAACCAGGCGTTGCCGAAGCGCTCGCGCAGGTACGAGCGCAGCTGCGCCTCGAACGCCCACGAGCGCAGGTACTGGGACGAGTAGAACCCCTCGTCCATGTCGGCGAGGTAGTCGGTGTCGCTCGGGGTCACCTTCAGCGCGTCGGAGAGCAGCTCGACGTAACGGGGGCGGAGCTCCGTCACGTCGGCGGCGGTGTGGAACTCGAGCTCGTAGAGGAACTTCGCGCAGTAGCGGCGCACGAGCCAGAGCAGCTGCGTCGCGCCCTCGGCGGCGAACTCGTACGGGCGCGGGAAGTCGAGCCGGCGCTCGAGCCAGACCGGATCGATCGTCAGGTGCTCGAGCAGCATCGCCCAGCCCTCGGTGACCGCGTTGTCGCCGAGCCGCTTCTCCTCCATCGCCAGCGAGGCGGAGGTGTGCGCGAAATGCTCGGTGTGGCCGGCCTCGTGGAAGAGGGCGCGCCAGTCGTCCGGGCCGCCCTGCGGCTTGATCACGAGAATCACGCGCTCCGGGATCTCGATCGGGACGCAGAACGCGCGCGGATCCTTGCTCGGCCGGTCCTCGAGGTCGAGCTCGACGTTCTGCTGCGCGCGCAGATCGACGCCGAGGTCGGCGAGCTGACCCTCGAGTGACGGCACCATCCGCTCGGCGGGGAACGCCTTGTCCCAGCCGGCGCCGCGCCAGGCGCGGCTGACGTCCCAGCGCTCCGCCTCGTCGAGGCCGATCCCGATCCGGTTGCGCAGGAAGCGGTCGCCGGCCTGCTCCCAGAGCCGCTCGGTCTCGGCGAGGAAGCGGCGGCACTGCACGGCGAGGTCGTCGAGCGCGAAGCCGAAGTTGCGGTAGAGCTCGGTATAGCTCGGCGCGCCCAGCCGCTCGCTCTCGCGGTGGACGACGCCGGCGGCCTGCAGGTGGAGGCCGTTCAGGTGCTCCTCGGTCAGCTCGTTGCGCGCCCGCTCGAGCCGCTGGCGGGCGCCGCGGTCGTCCTCGTTCATGATCCGCGGCCGCAGCATCCGGTACGGGATCTCCTCGTCGCCGACGCTCGCGCTGAGCGAGGCCTCGAGCTCGGCGATCCGCTCGGCCTCCTCGCGGACGAAGTTGCCGAGGTAGCCCTCGCAGGCGAACTTCCAGAGCTCGCGGACACGGCGGCCGCCGGCGACCGACGCGCCGACCGCAAGCGCGGTCTCGAGCGTCGTCAGCTCGGCGTGGCGCTCGTAGATCGGGACGAGGTCGTAGGAGTCCTTGAGCCCGGCGAAATGGAGGTATGCCTCCTCGTCGAGCTCGGCGATGAAACGGTCCGCGTCCGCGCTCAGCGCGTCGAGCTTCCGTTGGTCGAGCGGCGCCGTCATCCAGCGCCGTAGGATAGCCCCGTGCGCGAGATCGCCCTCAAGACCGACCGCAAGACGCAGCTGATCGAGATCACCGACGCCGTTCGCGAGGCGATCGGCGACGGGGCCGGCACGGCGGCGCTCGTCTACGTGCCGCACACGACCGCCGGCGTCGCGATCAACGAGCGGATCGATCCGGAGCTCGTCACCGACCTCGAGAAGGCGTTCCAGAAAGTCGTCGGCGACGACTGGGGCTGGACGCACGAGGACGAGGACGGCCCGAACGCTGCCTCGCACGCGCGCGCGTCGCTCGCCTCGAGCCCGCAGGTGCTGATCCCGCTCCGCGAGGGCGCGCTCGCCCTCGGCACGTATCAGGGGATCTTCTTCTGCGAGTTCGACGGCCCGCGCGAGCGCAAGATCTACGTCACCGCGCTCGCGTAGCGTCGACGGCCGGGCTCCTCCGCAGGGAGGACGCGCGTCCATCCGGGCGATCGTCCGACGAGGGGATGGCGGCAGGCGGGTTCCCCGAGATAGACCGTCGTGTACCCAGTCTCCCTCTCGAAAGGAGAGTCAGCATGACGGTCTCCACCAGGTTCCGCGTGACCGCCGCCGCCCTCGTCGCGCTCGCCGCCGCCGTTCCCGCGAGCGCGCTCGCCGCGACGCATCCGAAGCCGGCCGCGACGCATCCGAAGGTGGCCGCGACGCATCCGAAGCCGGCCGCGACGCATCCGAAAGTGGCCGCGACGCACTCAAAGCGGGCCGCGAACCATTCGAAGATGGCCGCGACGCATTCGAAGCTGCCTGCGATCACGGGCTTCAGCCCCGGCGCCGGCAAGGCGATGGCCAAGATCGTCGTCGTCGGCAGGAACTTCGCCGGCGTCAAGTCGGTGAAGGTCGACGGGCGGATCGCGAAGTTCAAGGTCGACACGGCGAAGAAGCTGACCGTGACCATCCCTGCGAAGGCGAAGAGCGGCAAGATCGCGGTCGTCACGGCCCACGGGACCGCGAAGAGCGCGCATGCCCTGACGATCAGGGCGTGACGGCAGGCCGGCCCGAGCGTCCGCCCGCATCCCTCTCCCCCGCGGGTGGGCGCTCGGCGCCGTCCGATCCGGCCGGCGGCAGGCGCGCGGTCACGGTCGTGCCGCGGCCCGGCGCCGACACGATCTCCAGCCGGCCGCCGCTCGCCTCGATGCGCTCCCGCTGCGAGAGCAGGCCGATGTGCGCCGACGCGGCCGAGCGGTCGATCGACTCCGGGTCGAAGCCGACGCCGTCGTCGGCGACCTCGAGCACGGCGGTTCCGTCCTCGTCGGCGAGCGTGATCCGTACGTTCGCCGCCTGGGCGTGGCTGCCGACGTTCGCGAGCAGTTCGCGTGCGGCCCCGAGCAGGAGCGCCTCGTCGGGGCGCCGTCGCGTGTGGCGGACGTACAGGTCGACGTCGAAGCCGCCGCGGCGACTCGCTCGCTCGGCCACCGCCTTCAGAGCCGCTTCGAGCCCCGCCTGCTGGAGCACGTGCGGGTGCAGCTCGAAGATCGCGCCCCGCAGGTCGGCGAGCGTCCGGGTGAGCGCCGACCGTGCCCGCTCGAGCTCCTCCGCCGGGTGCGCCTTGTGCGCGTCCTCGACGTCCTGAAGCGCCGTCAGCACGTTCTGGATCGCGTGGTCGTGTAGCCCCTCGGCGAGCTCGCGGCGCTCCCGCTCCTCGGCGGACATGACCTCGGCGACGAGCTGCTTGCGACCGCGCGCGAGCCGGATCAGCCGGCGCGTCCGCGCTGCGAGCAGGCCGGAGAAGAGCGCCGCAGCGACGCCGATCCAGGCGAGGTAGCCGGTCTGGACGGCGACGAAGCCGAGCGCGTGCTTCACGTGCCGGGCCGGGTGCGTCGCCGCCTGCAGGTCGTAGGCGAGGACGACGACGCCGGTCGCCGCCAGGGTGATCTGCCAGCCGAACCGGAACGCGACCGAGATCGGGATCAGGAAGTACGCGAGGCGAGCGTCCGAGAACGCACCGCCGGAGAGGTACGCGAGGACGGTGATCGAGAGCACGTCCACCGCGGTCGCCGCGAGCACCAGCCGGCGGTCGAGGGCGCGCAGATAGGCGGCCGCCAGTGCGGCGAGCGCGTAGGCGAGGATGACGCCTGCGGCGATCTCGAACGTCGGCTCGTTCGGGTTCGGATGGGGCAGGCGCTCGGCCGCGACGATGATGCCGACCGCGGCGATGCGGAGCCACGCCACCCGGCGCTCGCCCGCTGCGAGGATGTCCTCCTCGGACACGCCGCCACGCTATTCGATCAGGCGGCGGCGGATCGCCTCGGCCACCGCGGCAGCCCGGTCGGAGACGCCGAGCTTGTCGTAGACGTGCTGCGCGTGCGTCTTGACCGTCGTGACGCCGATGAAGAGCGTCGTACCGATCTCCGGGAACGACTTGCCGTCGGCGATCAGCCGCAGGATCTCCCGCTCGCGCTCGGTCAGCGCCGGCGTGTCCGACGGCGAGCGGAGGCGAATCTCGCCGACGAGCCCGACCGCGACCTCCGACGGCAGCACCGGCTCGCCGCGCGCGACGGCGAACACCGCGTCGACGATCTGGTCGCGGCTCGCCTCCTTCAGCAGGTAGCCGCTCGCGCCGGCCTGGAGCGCGTCGTAGACGACGCTGCTCTCGTCGTGCGCGGAGAGCATGAGGACACGCGTCGGCAGCCGGTCGCGGACGACGGCGCGGACGACCTCGATGCCGTCGAGCCCCGGGAGCCGGTAGTCGAGCAGCGCGACGTCGGGGCGCTCGTCGGCGATCGCCCGCAGCGCGGCATGGCCGTCTCCGACCTCGGCGACGACGGTCGCGTGCGGGTTCGCGGCCAGCGCGCGCACGATCCCCTCGCGGAAGACGGGGTGATCGTCGGCGACGAGAACGCGGACGGGAGCGTCGTCGGCGACCGTCCTGATCCGGTGCAGCGTGCTCACGGCGGGCCTCCTTGCTGCATTGTCCTCCCGGGCGGCCCGGCCGGACGGATGAACGAACGGATGACCCGCGCATCCTCCTTTCGGCCCGTGGAGTCGGGCGCTCTCATCCTCCGCCGTGCCGATGGTCGCGGCGCCGCCGCCGCGATTACATCTCCGCTGTGCGGCCGGGACATCCTGCATCCAAGCGGCTCCTTCGCGGAGCAGTCCCGACGCACCGTCGCGGACGGCGCGCGGCGGCGGTGGCGCTGGCCGGGGTCTGCCTCGTCGGGCTGTTCTTCGCCTCGACGGAGCTGCCGGGCGGCCACCGCCCCGCGCGGGCCGCGACCCCGTCCGTCGCGACGCCCGTCGGCGGCATCCACAAGATCCGGCACGTCGTCGTGATCATGCAGGAGAACCGCTCGTTCGACTCCTACTTCGGCACGTATCCCGGTGCGGACGGGATCCCGATGCGGCACGGCGTACCGACCGTGTGCAGCGTCGACCCGGGGACGGGAATCTGCGTGAAGCCCTTCCACGATCCGCACAACCGCAACGCCGGCGGGCCGCACGACCACATCGACGCGGTGAAGGACATCGCCGGCGGCGCGATGAACGGCTTCGTCCAGCAGGCGCGGCAGGGGCGGTACCTCGCCTGCACGACACAGGTCGACGCGCCCGGCTGCTCGCTCGCGGCGCACCGGCCGACCGACGTCATGGGGTACCACGACTGGCGCGAGATCCCGAACTACTGGGACTACGCGCGCCAGTTCGTCCTCCAGGATCACATGTTCCAGTCGGACACGTCGTGGAGCCTGCCGGCGCACCTCTACCTCGTCTCCGGCTGGTCGGCGTTCTGCGCGACGAAGGGCGACGCGCAGAGTTGCCGCAGCGCCGTCCAGGCGCCGGGCTCGCCGCCCGGGCAGCCGCAGAACACCACGGGCCGGCCGCCCGACTACGCGTGGACCGACCTGACGTATCTCCTCCACCGCGACCACGTCAGCTGGCGCTACTACGTCGCGAAGGGCGACCAGCCCGACTGCGCCGACAACGCGATGTTCTGCGCGCCGGTGCCGCAGAACGCGAAGACACCGGGCATCTGGAACCCGCTGCCCTACTTCGACACCGTGCGGCAGGACCATCAGCTGCAGGACGTCGCCCCGCTCACCGCCTTCTACCGCGCGGCTCGCACCGGCACGCTGCCGGCGGTCTCGTGGATCACGCCCGCGCAGGGCGTCAGCGACCACCCGCCGGCACTCATCTCGCACGGCCAGTCGTACGTCACCGGGCTGATCAACTCGATCATGCGGAGCAAGGACTGGAGCTCGACCGCGATCTTCCTCGCGTGGGACGACTGGGGCGGCTTCTACGACCACGTGCAGCCGCCGACCGTCGACGCGCAGGGCTACGGGCTGCGCGTGCCGGCGCTCGTGATCAGCCCGTATGCGAAGCGCGGCTACGTCGACCACCAGACGCTGAGCTTCGACGCGTATCTCAAGTTCATCGAGGACGACTTCCTGCGCGGCGCCCGGCTGAACCCGCGCACCGACGGCCGTCCCGACCCGCGGCCCGACGTCCGCGAGAACGCGAAGATCCTCGGCAACCTGCTCTCGGACTTCGACTTCCACCAGGCGCCTCGCGCGCCCGTGCTCCTGCCGCTGCACCCGCCGCGCGGCATGACCCACGGCCAGTGGCTGCAGTACTCCGGGCAGCGGCGCGGGCTCGCCCGCAGCCGCGGATGACGGGCAGGGCTTCGCCGCTACGCTGGCGCGATGGCTGCGCCGGTCGCAAAGGGAGACGAGCTCGAGCTCGACGTCGAGTCGCTCGCGTTCGGCGGCAACGGTGTCGCCCGGACGAACGGCTTCGTCGTCTTCGTCCGGCGCGGCCTCCCCGGCGACCGCGTCCGCGCCCGCGTCACCAAGGTCAAGCGCGGCTTCGCCGAGGCGACCGCGACCGCGATCCTCCAGCCGGGCCCGCAGCGCGTCGAGCCCGTGTGCGCCCACTTCGGCGCCTGCGGCGGCTGCCGCTTCCAGGACTTCGCCTACGACGCGCAGCTCGTGCAGAAGGAGGCGCAGGTGCGCGACTCGCTCGTGCGCCTCGGCGGTGTCGCGGAGCCGCCGCTCGCGCCGATCGTCCCCTGCGAGCCGGAGATCTTCCACTACCGCAACAAGCTCGAGTACTCGTTCACGGCGACCGAGGCCGGGCCGGCGCTCGGCTTCCACCGCGCCGGCCGCTGGGACGAGGTGCTCGAGATCGAGCGCTGCTGGTTGACCGACGATCTCGGCAACGCGATCCGCTCCGCCGTCCGCGACTGGGCGCGCGAGGAGGGGCTCGCGCCGTACTCGCAGACCGACGGCGGCGGCTACCTCCGCCACCTCGTCGTCCGTCAGGGCCGCAACACCGGCCAGGCGCTCGTCCAGCTCGTGACCGCGCCCGGCGAGCACTTCGAGGCGGGCTATCTCGTCGACGTCCTGCGCCGCTTCCCGGAGGTGCGGTCGATCCACTGGTCGATCAACGACTCGCCGTCCGAGGTGACGAACCTGCCCTCGAAGCTCCTCTGGGGAGAGCCGTGGATCGAGGAGGAGCTCTCGGGCCTGCGCTTCCGCGTGCGCCCGAACGCGTTCCTGCAGACGAACACGGCGATGGCCGAGCGGCTCTACGCGCTCGCCCGCGACGCGGCGGGCCTGACCGGCAGCGAGACGGTCTGGGATCTCTACTGCGGCATCGGCACGATCGGGCTCTCGCTGGCGCGGAACGCGCTGACGGTGTGGGGGATCGAGGTCTCGGAGGAGTCGGTCGCGTGCGCGCTCGAGAACGCCGAGCTGAACGGGATCACGAACGCCGCCTTCTTCGCCGGCAACGTGGGCCAGGTGACCGAGGAGCTGCTCGAGCGCTCGGGTGCGCCGGACGTCGTCGTCGTCGACCCGCCGCGCGCCGGGCTCGCGGGCAAGGCGCTGCGTCGGCTCGGCGAGATCGGCGCGCCGCGGCTCGTCTACGTCTCGTGCAACCCGACGACGCTCGCCGGCGACGTGAAGGCGCTGCGCGAGACCTACGGCTACGAGCTGCTCGGCGTGACGCCGGTCGACATGTTCCCGCACACGCCGCACGTCGAGTGCGTCGCGCTCCTGGCTCGCGTCGCAAGCGACGCGAGCTAGCGCCGAAGCCGCGCCCAGAGCAGGTCGGCGTTCGCGACGAGGAAGCCGAACGAGAGGAACGGCAGCGCCGGCAGGCCGCTCGCGTTCACCGCGGTCGCGACCACGATCGTCAGCGAGTACATGCCGGTCATGGCAACCCACGTCCAGCCCGGGCGCAGGCCCCAGCGGAGGGCGGCGGCGAGGAAGAGCCCGTAGAAGAGGATGTCCGGCGGCCCGAGATAGGCGGCGTAGCCGCCCGGGACGAGGAACGCGATCGCAACCGAGGTGTAGACCTCGAAATGGTGCGTCGTGATCGAGTGCGTCGGGCCCCGCCAGACGGAGATCGCGTCGACGAAGGGGATGATCACGGCGACGATCACCACCCACGACAGCTCCTCGAAGACGCCGAGGAACGCCCAGCCGGCGAAGACGGCCGCCCAGAGCTTCGCGACGTTGCCGGGGAGTCCCCAGCCTGCCTGTGCGCAGCCGACCGCGACAAGTACGAGCACGATCGCCGCCGGGAAGAGCCAGCGCCGGCGCCACAGCGGTAGCGCCAGGAAGATCAGCAGGAGCGTTCCCGGCATGACCGCGGCCGCGACGATCGCGATCGACGGCCACTCGCCCGCGTAGCCGAGGTGCGGCGCGGCGACCGACCACGCGACGGCGGCGACGGCCAGCGCGACGAACGCGGCGACGCGCGCGCGGGCCAGCACTAGTACGGAGGTGTCGAGCTCCACCAGGAGCCGAGCATCTTGAAGGCGTTCCAGAAGGCCGTCTTCGCCGGCTGCTCGTCGAGCGAGGTGTCGATGTCGGGCGTCAGGAGCGCCTGGATCGTCGGCGTGAACTCCTGCAGCTCGCCCTCCACCGGGCCGAGCTCGCGGGCGAGCGGGAAGCCGGTCTCGTTCAGGAACGTGCGGGCGCGCTCACCCATGACGACCACCAGCTTCGGCTGCACGACGTGCAGCTCGCGGAGCAGAAAGGGCCGCGATTCCTCCTCGTCGCCGTCGGCGAACTTGAGGCAGTTCGTCCCGTAGATCGCCATCGGGTCGACGTGCAACCGCTGCAGCGACTTGAGCAACGCGTTGCCGGCGCGGCCGTAGAACGCGACCCCTTCCTGGAGCTCCGAGGGCTGTGGGGCGTGCTTCAAGAGGAAGACGTCGGCGAGCGGATGACCCGAGCCGACGACCGGCACGCGGACGCCCGCGCCCGCCTGGGCGATCTCGTCCCCGAGAGCGTTGATCTCGGTGATCGCCTTTTGCAGGTACTTCTCGTAGATCTCGTCAGTTGCCACGGTCACAGGAGCCCCACGGATGGTTCTCCCTCAGCGGACCCTTTCCTTGGAGCCTGTCCCTGGACGGCGCTCAGCGCTCATTGCGGGACAGGTTCTTTGCCTGGGCCATCCACTTGAGTCCCTGGAGGTACGCGAGCGACTTCGGGCGCCGCAGCACCTCGGCGGTGCGGAGCGAGACGAGGAACTCCTCGGGGCCGTCGAAGCGGCGCATCCGGACGGCTCCGGTGCCGACGCCTGCCAGCACGTGCGCGTCGGAGCCTGCGCCCGGCGTCAGGTTGTACTTGCGCGCGAACCGGAGCGCCTCGTCGTTGTAGCCCTCGAAGAGGAGGCGAGCGTTGTAGACCTCGAAGACGTCGATCTCCGCGAGGTGCCGGTGCAGGGTCGCGGCGTCCGGGATCGCGTGCAGCCGGTCGAACGGGTGGGGCACGTAGACGAGGCCGCCCTGCGCACGGATCGCCGCCACGGTCTCGGCGAACGAGAGGCCGCGAGGGATCTCCTCCTCCAGGAAGAGGCCGATCACCTCGCCCTGCCCGTCCGTCTTGATCTCCTCGCCGGGGATGACGACGAGGCCGCGGCCGCGCGCCCGCTCGACCGCCTCGAGGGCGCCGCCGAAGACGTTGTGGTCGGTGACCGCGATCGCCCCGAGCCCCTGCGCCTCGGCCTGGTCGAGCAGTTCGTCCACCTCGGTCGAGCAGTCGTGCGACCAGCTCGTGTGCATGTGCAGATCGGCGACGACCCAGTCGCGGTCCTCGAGCGGCGCCTGCCGCGGCGCGCCGGTGCGGCGGCGGCGCGAGATCGACGCGTAGATCTCCTCGACCCGGTCTGCGAGCGCCTCCGTGCTCTGGCCGGGCGCGAGCGCGAGCCCCTCGGCGGCGCGGCGCGCGCGGAACGCCGCGTCCTCGATCAGCCGCGCCGCCTCCGCGGCGGCGAGCTCCGGCTGCAGCGTCCGGCCGCTCGGGGCGGCAACCGCCGCGCCCGCCGCCTGCGCCTCGGCGACCACCCGCGGCAGCCCCTCGGTCGCGGGGACGAAGACGGCGGCCGAGCGGAGGAGCTCCGCACGCGCGCGGCCGTCCAGCGCGGTGCGCACAGACATCCGCCCGCGCAGGCGGCGCGAGAGCGGCGGCCGGGTCGCGAGCGCCTTCGTCCGCAGCAGCACCAGCTCCCAGTCCGGCTGTTGCACGAGCTCGAGTACGAGCGCTCGCAGCAGGGGGCGCTCCGCCTGGCGCCACTCGAGCACGACGCGGTTGCGCTTCTCTTCCGGCGTGAACAATGCGGTGTCGATTCCGGCCGGGACGAGCTCGTAGTGGCCGGGGAAGCGCACCGCCGCCGCCGTCGCGATCTCCTCGTCTGCCGCGAGCAGCGCGTCGATCCGGCCGAGCAGCCGTTCCCGCTGTGAACGGCCCGGCGGGTAGCCGAGCCGCTCCGGCGAGAAGAACGTCGCCGCGGTCAGCGCGCCGGAGTCGCGGAGCGCGAGGTAGGAGAGGCTCGGCAGGCCCGGCTCGAAGCCGTGCACGACGTCGAAGCCGCGCGAGAGGGCGAGCGCGAGATTCGCGCGGACGCCGACCGGAACGCCCATCCTGCTGCGGCGCGAGATCGGGATCGCCGGCCCGAGCGCGACGAGCTCCGCGTCCGTCCGCTCGAGCAGCGCGCGGCGGCCGGCGGCGAGCTCGCGGGCGCTCGAGGACGGCGCGAGAACCGTGACGGAATGCCCCCGTCGGCGCAGCTCCCGCGCGAGCCCGTCCACGTGCTCGTTGACGTCGTGCGGCTGCGACCAGGCGAAGGGAGTGACGAGGGCGACACGCAATCCCATCCCGCGGCCGAGTCTAGTGCCCCGTCGGAGGATGCGGCCGGATCGCTGGGTGGGAGCACGACGCGCGATGCCGTCTTGCGCGGTTGGGGGCTTCGGGGTAAGTTGACAATGGTCTACGGGCGGTCTGCGGCAGGACTCGGTGGCGGGACACAGGAGGGCACATGCCGGACACGACCGTGATGCGGGGCGCTGCGGGGACGCTTCTCGCGAGAGCGCGGATGCTCCACCTCGCCAACCCGCTGCTCTCCGGGCCGGATGTCGAGGAGCTGCAGACGCAGCTCGCGCCGTACCACCCGGGCGCCGTGGACGGCCTCTACGGCCCGGCGACCGCGGCCGCCGTCGAGCGCGCGAAGTGGGCGCTCGGCTATCCGGACGCGAGCTGCAACGGGGCGGCCGAGCCGAAGCTCGTCGCCTATCTCCAGGGGCTGCCGCTACCGCCCGACTTCGAGGCGCGGCGACGAGCGCGTCGGCACGACGCCGCGAAGTCGTCGACCGTCCGCGAGCAGATCGTCGCCAACGCGACCTGGGCCGTCGCGCACGAGGCCGACATCCACTATCTGCAGCTCCGTCCGATCGACGGGCTCCACCACGCGCGCCGGCTGCCGCTGCACACCGACTGCTCCGGGTTCGCGACGCTCTGCTATGCCTGGGCCGGCGCGCCCGACCCGAACGGCCTCGGCTACAGCGGCCAGGGCTACACCGGGACGATGCTTCAGCACATGACCGCCGTCCCGCTCGACGCGGTCCAGCCGGGCGACCTCGTCGTCTGGGGGGCGCCGCCGGGAGACCACGTCGCCGTCGTCCTCGAGGGCGGCCCCGATCCGCTCGTCTGCTCGCACGGCTCCGAGAGGGGCCCGGTCGAGGTGCGCTTCTCGGTCGAGTCGCGGGCGCAGCCGGCGCCGGCGACCTGGCTCAGCTGCCTGCCGTAGAGACGCCGAGGGCCGGGTCGAGCCCGGCCCTCGATCCACACGGCGTGGCGCCGTCGGGCTAGGCGGACTGCTTCGCGTCGCCCTTGGCCGGCGCCTTCGCCGGCTGGCGGCGGTTGCGCTCGATGAACTCCTCGGTCAGCTCGTGCGCCTCGTCGTCGACGATCTGCTTCGGCGGCGACTTCATCAGGTACGAGCTCGGGCCGACGAGCGAGCCGGAGACGCCGTTGTTCAGCGCCAGCTTCGCGAGCCGGACGGCGTCGATGACGATCCCGGCCGAGTTCGGCGAGTCCCACACCTCGAGCTTCAGCTCCATGTTGAGCGGCACGTCGCCGAACGCAGAGCCCTCCATGCGGATGTACGCCCACTTACGGTCGGTGAGCCACGGCACGTAGTCGGACGGCCCGACGTGGACGTTCCCTGCGCCGAGGTCGTAGTCGAGCATCGAGGTGACGGCGTTCGTCTTCGAGATCTTCTTCGACTCGAGGCGCTCGCGCTCGAGCATGTTGAGGAAGTCCGAGTTACCGCCGACGTTCAGCTGCATCGTCTTGTCGAGGTGGATGCCGCGCTCGCGGAAGAGCGAGGTGAGCACGCGGTGCGTGATCGTGGCGCCGACCTGCGACTTGATGTCGTCGCCGATGATCGGCACGCCGGCGTCCTCGAACCGCTTCTGCCAGTACGCCTCGCGGGCGATGAAGACCGGCATGCAGTTCACCATCGCGCAGCCTGCCTCGAGGATCTGCTCGGCGTACCACTTCGTCGCCATCTCCGAGCCGACCGGCAGGTAGTTGACGACGACGTCGGTGTTCGTCTCCTTGAGGATGCCGACGATGTCGTCGGTCTTGCCGGGCGCCTTCTCGACGACCTCGGAGAGGTACTTGCCGATGCCGTCGTGCGTCATGCCGCGCGACACCTTGATTCCCGTCTTCGGGACCTCGGCGAAGCGGATCGTGTCGTTCGGGTGCGCCCACATCGCGTCGGCGAGGTCCTCGCCGACCTTGCCCTTGACGACGTCGAACGCCGCGGTGAACTCCACGTCGCGGATGTGGTAGCCGCCGAGGTTGACGTGCATCAGCCCCGGGACGAAGTGGTCGTCCGACGCGTCTTTGTAGTACTCGACGCCCTGGAGCAGCGAGTTGGCGCAGTTGCCGACGCCGATGATCGCGACGCGCACCTTGCCGTCGTCGAGGCGCGCGCGCCCGTTGGTCTTGCCGTTACTGGTGGACATCGGTTCCTCCGTGAATCAGTTGCTTGCGGACGTGCAGGATGCGCTGGACGACCGTCAGCCATGCGGTCGCCGCGAGTAGGGCGATCGCCCACTGGAGGCCGCCCCAGGGTGCGAGCACGAGGCCCGCCGTGATCACGACCACGCGTTCCGCGCGCGAGCCGAGACCGACGTCGCCGCGGAGCCCGAGCGCTTCGGCACGGGCGCGCGCGTATGGAACGAGGAAGGAGCCGGCGACGGCGACGACGTCGAGAACGACGGCCGTCTCGTTGCCGTGCCGGGCGAAGACCAGCGCGATCGCGGCGAGCATGGCGCCCTCGCCGATGCGGTCGGTCGTCGAGTCGAGGAAGGCGCCGAAGGGCGTCGACTTGCCGCCGGCGCGCGCGAGCGCTCCGTCGAGGATGTCGAGCACCGAGCCGACGACGAATACGGCCGCCGCTACCCAGAAGACGAGGAGCTTGTCGCGGTTCTCGAAGGGGACGAGCACGGCCGCGACGAGGCAGAGCGAGACGCCGGCGGTCGTCAGCGCATTCGGGGTGACCCGAGTCCGGGCCAGACCCGTGACCGACCGGCTGGCGAGCGTGCGCGCCCCGGTGGTGTAGCCCTGCTTGACGCGGGCGAGTCTGGGCTCGTCAGTCTCGGACTGTGGAGCCTCGTGCAATCGCAATCCTGCTATGGGCCGACTATAGCAGGTTTGCGATGGCTGCAACCCCCGCGCGCCGCGCCAGCCGGGGCATCCACGCGACCAGTGCGAGCGAGATCAGCGCCACCGCGATCCCCGCCAGCACGTCGAGCAGGAAGTGGTTGGCGGTCGCCATCACGCAGAACCAGACCCACGCCGGCCAGAGCGCCCAGATGAGCTTCGACGACCAGCGCCGGCTCGTCCAGACGAGGAAGACGCCGACGATGAGCGCGTCGGCCGCGTGCAGGCTCGGCATCGCCGCGTACGGGTTCGCGAGCGCGTGCAGGAAGCCGTTCGAGTGGTTGACGCCGTCGACGAAGCCCTCGCGCGGGAACATCCACGGCGGCGCCGTCGGCATGACGACGTAGCCGATCATGCCGATCACGTTCGCGAGCAGGATCGTGTTGCGGAAGCGCGTGAAGTGCTCGTACCGGCGGAGATAGACCCAGAGCAGCGCGATCCCGATCGCGGTGAACTCGGAGTTCCAGTACGTCCACGCAGCCGCGGTGAGCAGGATGTGCGACGAGTCGGCGACGCGCTGCGCGGTCTGCTCGACGAGTGTGTGCGTCAGCCGTTGCTCGAGGTCGATGACCCGGAAGCCGTTGACGAAGGCCTGCGCCGGATTGCGGTCCGCGAGGCTCCGCACCCCGAGGTACGAGAGATAGAAGCCGAGCCAGATTCCGACCTGGAGCCCGAAATGCGCCCAGCCCCTCGGAAGCACGCGGCGGCCAGCTGCGACCACTGCAGTCATCTCTGGGGATTTTACCGCGCCGGGCAGGCGGTCTCGCCTCGGATCAGCCGCCGATGTAGGACATCTCGACCTTCGGCAGCGCCGCCGTCTCGCTCGTGCGCAGCTCGGAGTAGCGGTCGGTGCGGCGGCCCCAGATGGCGCGCAGCGTCTCGGCAAGCTCCTCGTCGGAGGCGCCGAGCCGGAGCGGCGCGCGCAGGTCGTGGCCCTTGACGGCGAACAGGCACGTGTAGAGCTTCCCTTCCGCGGAGATTCGCGCCCGCGCGCAGCCGCCGCAGAACGGCTTCGTCACCGAGGCGATGACGCCGATCTCGCCGGCGCCGTCGCGGTAGCGGAAGCGGAGCGCGGTCTCGTCGGGGCGGCCCGTGAGCGGCTCGAGCGGCCAGCGCTCCTCGATCCGGCGGACGATCTCGTCGGCGGGAACGACGTCGTCGAGCCGCCAGCCGTTCGTCGAGCCGACGTCCATGTACTCGATGAACCGGAGCGTGTGCCCGGTGCCGCGGAACCGCTCGGCGAGGCGGACGACGCTCTCCTCGTTGACGCCGCGCTTGATCACCGCGTTCACCTTCACCGGCAGGCCGGCCGCGGCCGCCGCGTCGATCCCGTCGAGGACGCGCGTCACCGGGAAGTCGACGTCGTTGAGCGAGCGGAACGCCTCCTCGTCGAGCGAGTCGAGGCTGACCGTGACGCGTTTCAGGCCCGCAGCTGCGAGCGCCTCGGCCTTGTGGGGCAGCAGCGAGCCGTTCGTCGTCAGAGCGAGCTCGAGGCGCTGCCCGTCCGGGGTGCGGATCGCGGCCAGCAGCTCGACGAGGTGCTCGACGTTGCGGCGCACGAGCGGCTCGCCGCCGGTCAGCCGGACCGTCCGCACGCCGAGCCCGGCGACGATCTGCACGACGCGCTCGATCTCCTCGAACGAGAGCAGCTCCTTGCGGTCGAGGAAGGCGTAGTCGCGGCCGAAGATCTCTTTCGGCATGCAATAGACGCAGCGGAAGTTGCAGCGGTCGGTGATCGAGATCCGGAGCGTCTCGAGCGGCCGGCCGAGCCTGTCGAGGAGCGGCATACGGGGAGGGTACCCCTGCGGCGGGCGGTGGCAGGCTCGGCCGAATTGATCTTCCTCGTCGCGCTGGTGGCGTTGTGGCTGTTCCTTCTCCGCCGCGTGGCGCGCAGGAGGCGCTAGTCGCCGCCGCGGCCGACATGTGCGGGCGCGGCACGCTCGCGCTCGGCGACAAGGTCGAAGAAGGGGGCCCACGGGGGAAACATGGTTTCCCCCGTGAAGCGAGCGAAGCGAAGCGCTATTCGGCCCAGATCTTCGCGAGCTCGACGATCGTCGCGGTCGCGAGGCCCATGTCCTCGACGCAGATCCACTCGCGCTCGGAGTGGGCGTCGTGGCCGCCGGTGAAGATGTTCGGGGTCGGCAGGCCCATCTCGGTGAGCATCGAGCCGTCGGTGCCGCCGCGGATCGCCGTTCGCCGCGGTTCGAGGCCGACGCGGCGGACCGCCTCCTCGAGGTGGCCGACGATCTCCGGGTGCTGCGAGAGCACGTCGCGCATGTTGCGGTACTGGATCCGCGACTCGACCTCGATCGAGCAGCGCGGGTCGGTCGCGGCGACCTCGGCGGCAATCCCGCGCAGAAGCTCGACGTGGCGGTCGAGGAGCTCGTTCTCGAAGTCGCGGGCGATGAAGCGCAGCTCGACCTCGGACGAGTCGCCGGAGACGAGCGTGGGGTGGAGGAAGCCCTCGCGCTCCTCGGTCGTCTCGGGGGAGAGCGTGTCCTGCGGGAGTCGCGAGACGACCTCCGCGGCGAGCTTGATCGCGTTCACGAGCTCGCCCTTCGCCCAGCCCGGATGGATCGCCCGGCCGCGGATGCGGATCCGCACCTGCGCGCCCGAGAACGTCTCCGACTGGACCTCGCCGGCGGTCGAGCCGTCGACCGTGTACGCGGCGACCGCGCCGAAGCGCTCGATCGGGAAGTGCGTGACGCCGCGGCCGATCTCCTCGTCCGGGTTGAAGGCGACCTTCACCGGCCCGTGCGGCAGCTCCGGGTGGGCGACGAGGAAGGCTGCGGCCGTCATGATCTCTGCGATCCCGGCCTTGTCGTCGGCGCCGAGCAGCGTCGTCCCGTCCGTCGTGATCAGCTCGTGGCCGGCGTGCTTCGAGAGCTCCGACGACTCCTCGGGCCGGATCGTCTGGCCCGAGTCCCCGAGCCGGATCGCGCCGCCCTCGTAGCGGATCCGGTTCGGGCGCACGCCCGCTCCACTCGCCTCGCGCGCCGTGTCGACGTGCGCGAAGAACGCGATCGCCGGCACCTCGTGCTCGACGGTCGCCGGAATCGTCGCCGTCACGTAGCCGTGCTCGTCGATCGCGACGTCGGCGAGCCCGAGCCCCGCCAGCTCGTCGTGCAGCAGCCGCAGCAGGTCGAGCTGCTTCGCGGTGCTCGGGTAGCTCTCCGAGTCCTCATCGGACTGCGTGTCGATGCGGACATAGCGGACGAAGCGGGCGGCGGCGTCCTCGGCGAGCTGCGCGGCGAGGCCGTGAGGGGTGTCGGTCGGCATCGGGCGAGTCTACGCACGCGCGCCCACCGTCCCGCCTGCCAAGCAGAGCGACGTCCGCAGCAGGCAGGCTGGCGGGCGTGACCCTGCCGCGCCGCCTCGTCCAGCTCTACCTCGGGCTCGTTCTCTACGGCTCCAGCGCCTCGCTGATGGTGCTCGCCGGACTCGGGCTCGACCCGTGGGACGTCTTCCACCAGGGGCTCGCGCGCCACTCGTCGCTCGCGATCGGCACCTGGGCGATCGTCGTCGGCGCCGCCGTGCTCCTGCTCTGGATCCCGCTGCGCCAGCGGCCGGGACTCGGCACGCTCTCGAACGTCGTCTTCGTCGGCGGGACGATGGACGCCGTCCTCGCGGTGGCGTCGCCGCCGCACGCGCTCGTGGTGCGTGCCGCCTACCTCGTCGCCGGCGTCGTCCTCAACGGCGTCGCGACGGGGCTCTACATCGGCGCCGGCCTCGGACCCGGGCCGCGCGACGGGTTGATGACCGGTCTGGCCGCGCGCGGGCATTCGATCCGCGTCGTCCGGACCGCGCTCGAGGTGACCGTGCTCGGCACCGGCTGGTTGCTCGGCGGCACGGTCGGCGTCGGCACCGTCCTCTACGCGGTCTCGATCGGGCCGCTCGCGCACGTCTTCATCCCGACCTTCTCGCGCTGGCGGGAGCGTTCGCCGGACGCCGAGCTCGCACTCCAGCCGACCGAGTAGCGTCGCCCCGTGGCTGCGGTCGGACTCGCGCTCGTCTCGGCGCTGCTCTTCGGGGGCATGAGCGTCGGCCTGCGCATCGGGCTCTCGCGGCAGCCGGCCGCGGCCGTGGCGACCCTCGCGACGCTGGGCGGCGCCGCCGTGGTCGCGCTCGTCGCCGTCGCGCTCGAGGCGCCGTCGCGGGGCGTCCACGCCGGCGCCGCCTGGCCGTTCGCGCTCGCCGGCCTGCTCCAGCCCGGGCTCGGTCAGCTGCTCGTGACGCTCGCCGTGCGCGAGGCGGGCGCATCGCGAGCGTCGATCGTGTTCGGCGCCGCCCCGCTCGTCTCGGTGGCGATCGCGCTCGTCTTCCTCGGCGAGCCGGCGAGCGTGCCGCTGCTCGCCGGCGCGGTGCTGATCGTCGGGGGCGGCGTCGAGCTCGCCCGCGAGCGGACGCGTCCGGCCCACCTGCGCCGCATCGGTCTGCTCTACGCGTTCGCCGTCACGGTGCTCTTCTCGATCCGCGACAACCTGCTCCGCTGGCTCTCGGAAGGCACGGCGGCGCCACCCGCCGTCGCGGCGGCGGCCTCGCTGCTCGCGGGGACGCTCATGCTCGCGCTCGTGCTCGGTCGGCGCGTGCATCGCCGCCCCCGGCTCGCCGAGATCGCGCCGTTCCTTGCCGTCGGCGTGCTCTTCGGGCTCTCGTACATCTCGCTCTACGAGGCGTACTACCGCGGCCGCGTCACCGTCGTCTCGCCGCTCGTCGCGACCGAGTCGCTGTTCGGGGTCGGCCTCTCGCTGCTGCTGATCCGCCGCCACGAGCAGGTCGGGCGGCGGATCGTCGCGGGCGCGCTGCTCGTCGTCGCAGGCGGCGCGCTGATCGGGATCTTCCGCTAGTGCGCTACGCCGTCGCCGCGGTCGCGATCCGTTCCTCGAAGAGCGCGCCGCCTTGCAGCGACCGCTGAACGGGGCAGCTCGCCGCGACCTTCTCGAGACGGCGCAGTTGCTCGTCGGTGAGGTCCCCCCGAGCGAGATGTCGACCTCGAAGCGGGGCGGCGTCTCGCGCTCGTGGTAGTTGACGTCGACCTGGACGTCACCGAGGTCCCACTCCTTCGTCCGCGCGTACATCGTCAGCGTCGTCGCGACGCACGAGGCGAGCGCGGCGGGGAGGAGCTCGTGCGGGGCGGGCGCCGTGTCCTCGCCGCCGACCGACTCCGGCTCGTCGGTGGCGACGTGGAAGCGGCCGCGGCGGATGGCGATCTCGCTCCGGAGCGTGTCCGGAAGCATGTGGGCGCTCGCTCTCATGCCGCCGCCTCTTCCTTCGCGAGCAACTCGTCGAAGAAGGTGCCGATCGCGGGGGCGGGATAGGCGCCGACGAAGCCGGAGACGGGCTCGCCGTCGCGGAACACGGCGACGGTCGGGATGCTCTGGATGCCGAAACGGGCCGCAAGCGAGCCCTCGGCGTCGACGTCGATCTTCACGAGCTCGAGCTTGCCGTCGCGCTTTCCGACCTCGCTCTCGATCGCGGGGCCGAGGGCGCGGCAGGGTCCGCACCAGGCGGCCCAGAAGTCGACGACGACCGGGAGCTCTCGCGAGCGCTCGATCACGTCCTGCTCGAAGCTTTCGGTGGTTGCGTTGGTCATGCTCGTCCTTTCGGGTCAGTGCGCCGGCGACCGGCGGCCGTGGCTGTCGACGTGGAACACGGTGTAGAGCGGGCAGAAGCCGGTGGCCGCGGTGAGGGCCATGATCCCGGCGACTACGAGCAGGACGATCCCTGCGACGGTGCCGGCGCCGAGGAGCAGCGCCGCGATCAGGGCCAGCGGAGCGACGACGAAGGCGCGCGCGCGCCGGTCCAGGATGCCCATGTTGATGCTCATGATGTTCCTCCTCCGACGAGAGCGGTCAGCGTCTGCAACCGCGCCTGCACCGAGCCGCAGACGTCCTCGCAGAGACCGAGCACCGTGTCGTCGGCAATCGCGTAGTAGGCGCGCGTCCCCTCCTTGCGCCGCTCGACGATCCCGGCGTCCGCGAGCACCGTCAGGTGCTTGGAGACGTTCTGCTGCGAGGCGCCGAGCGCGTCGGCGAGCTCGTTCACCGTCGCCTCGCCCTCGCGCAGCGAGTCGAGGAGGCGGATCCGGAGCGGCTCGCCGATCGCACGGAAGCGCTTGGCGATCAGCTCGACGAGCTCTTCGGGAATCGGGTGGGGGAGGATGATGCTCATCTACTACTTATCAACTGTACAGTTGGATAGTAGCAAGCGCAAGAGGATGACCGGTAGCGGGAAAGCCGCAGTCTCGACCGAGCCTCACGACCCTTCTCTCAAATGTGCTACAACAGCACTTAGATTTTCTCAATCCTGACGTACTCGAGAGGCAAGGAGCAGGCATGGCAAAGACGATCGGCATCGACCTGGGCACGACGAACTCGTGCATGGCCGTGCTCGAGGGCGGCGAGCCCACCGTCATCCCGAACGCCGAGGGCGGGCGCACCACGCCGTCCGTCGTCGCGTTCGCGAAGGACGGCCAGCGGCTCGTGGGCGCCCCTGCGCGCCGGCAGCAGGTCACGAACCCCACCAACACGATCTTCTCGATCAAGCGCTTCATGGGGCGCAAGTACTCCGAGGTGAACGAGGAGATGACGATCGTCCCGTACGAGGTCGTCCAGGGCCCGAACGGCGACGTGCGCGTCAACGCCGAGGGCAAGGAGTACGCCCCGCCGGAGATCAGCGCGATGATCCTGCAGAAGCTGAAGGCCGACGCGGAGGCGTACCTCGGCGAGCCGGTCTCGGACGCCGTGATCACCGTGCCCGCGTACTTCAACAACGCGCAGCGCGAGGCGACGAAGGACGCCGGCAAGATCGCCGGCCTCAACGTGCTCCGGATCATCAACGAGCCGACCGCGGCCTCGCTCGCGTACGGGCTCGACAAGGAGTCCGACCAGACGATCCTCGTCTTCGACCTCGGCGGCGGCACCTTCGACGTGTCGGTGCTCGAGCTCGGCGACGGCGTCTTCGAGGTCAAGTCCACCGCCGGCGACAACCACCTCGGCGGCGACAACTTCGACAAGGCGGTCGTCGACTGGATGGTCGCCGAGTTCAAGCGCGACCAGGGCATCGACCTCGCCGCCGACAAGATGGCGCTCCAGCGCCTGTACGAGGCGGCCGAGAAGGCGAAGATCGAGCTCTCCTCGACGATGACGACGCAGATCAACCTGCCGTTCGTCACCGCGACGCAGGACGGGCCGAAGCACCTCGACCTGCAGCTGACGCGGGCGAAGCTCGAGGAGATCACGGCCGACCTGCTCGAGCGCACCGTCGGGCCGACGAAGCAGTCGCTCTCCGACGCCGGCCTCGACGCCTCGAAGATCGACCACGTCGTCCTCGTCGGCGGCATGACCCGTATGCCCGCCGTGCAGGCGAAGGTCAAGCAGATCGTCGGCAAGGATCCGCACAAGGGCGTCAACCCGGACGAGGTCGTCGCCGTCGGCGCCGCGCTCCAGGCCGGCGTGCTCAAGGGCGAGGTCAAGGACATCCTCCTGCTCGACGTCACCCCGCTCTCCCTCGGCATCGAGACCAAGGGCGGCGTGATGACGAAGCTGATCGAGCGCAACACGACCATCCCGACGAAGAAGGCCGAGGTCTTCACGACCGCCGAGGACAACCAGCCCTCGGTCGAGGTGCACGTCCTCCAGGGCGAGTCGGAGATGGCGACCTACAACAAGACGCTCGGCAAGTTCCAGCTCGTCGGCATCCCGCCGGCGCCGCGGGGCATGCCGCAGGTCGAGGTCGCCTTCGACATCGACGCGAACGGGATCATCCACGTGACCGCGAAGGACACGGGCACGGGGAACCAGCAGCAGATCCGCATCGAGGGCGGCTCCGGCCTCTCCGAGGGCGAGGTGCAGGACATGATCCGGAACGCCGAGACCCACGCGGACGACGCGCGCCGGCTGCACGAGGTCGTGACCGCGAAGAACCAGGCGGAGCAGCTCGCATACCAGACGGAGCGCTCCCTCAGCGAGCACCGCGACAAGCTCGACGCGTCGGAGGCCTCGACGATCGACGGGCGGATCATGGAGTTGCGGCAGGCGCTCGAGGGCGACGACGTCGCCGACATCAACGCGAAGACGCAGGCGCTCCAGGAGGCCTCGCACAAGCTGGCCGAGGCGGTCTACGCCCAGGCGGCCGCGCAGCAGCAGGCGGGCGCGACCGGCGGAGACGGCGGATCGGCCTCCGACGACGAGGTCGTCGAGGAAGGCGAGTACGAGGTCGTCGACGAGGAGGCGAAGACCTCGTGAGCGACTTCGCTCGAGAGGACGAGCCCGTCCAGACGGACGAGGCGCAGGCCGAGAGGCAGGAGCCCGGCACGGCTGCGCCGACCCAGGCGCCCGAGGGCGACGACCCGTCGAGGGTCGCCGCCCTCGAAGACCGGCTGCTGCGGCTCGCCGCCGAGTTCGACAACTACAAGAAGCGCGCCGTCCGTGACCGCGAGCAGTACGTCACGCTCGCGAACGAGCGGCTGATCGGCGAGCTGTTGCCGATCCTCGACGACCTCGAGCGGGCGCTCGTCGCCGCCGCCCAGCACGAGGAGGCGACCCTCGAGGAGGGCGTCGCGCTCGTGCACCGCTCGCTCGCGTCGCTGCTCGAGCGTCAGGGCGTGAAGGCGATCGCGACCGACGGCATGTTCGATCCGCACGTCCACGAGGCGCTCCTGGCGCAGCCGTCCGAGGCGGCCGAGGGGTCGGTCATCGACGTCGTCCAGAAGGGCTACACGCTCGGCGAGCGCGTCGTGCGCCCGGCGCGCGTGGTCGTCGCCGGGCCTCAGCAGAGGAGCGATGGCTAAGTCGCTCTACGACACGCTCGGCGTCTCGAAGGGCGCCTCCGCGGACGAGATCAAGAAGGCGTACCGCAAGCTCGCGCGCGAACACCACCCGGACGCGAACCCCGGCGACACGGGCGCCGAGGATCGCTTCAAGGAGGTGCAGCAGGCGTACGACGTGCTCTCCGACGACGAGAAGCGCAAGGCCTACGACCGCTTCGGCTCGCAGAACGGCCGCGCCGGAGCCGCGGGCGGGCCGAACGTCGACTTCGCCGACTTCGACCTCGGCGACCTCGGCGACATCTTCGGCGGGCTGTTCGGCGGCGGGCGCTCGGCGGGGCGGCGTGCGCGGTCGCAGCCGATGCGGGGGGCCGACCTCGAGACCGAGGTGCGGCTGTCGTTCGAGGACTCGCTGCGCGGCGCCAACGCGAAGGTCCCGGTCGAGGCGACCGTCGCCTGCTCGCAGTGCGGCGGCAGCGGCGCCCAGCCCGGGACCGCGCCGGTGATCTGCCCCGAGTGCAACGGCCGCGGCGTCAAGTCGGAAAGCCAGGGCCTCTTCGCCCTCTCGCAGCCGTGCCCGCGCTGCCGCGGCAACGGCACCGTGATCGAGAAGCCGTGCCCGAAGTGCAAGGGCGCCGGCAGCGAGCGGCGGATGCGCACCTACACGGTCAAGATCAAGCCGGGCGTCAGGGACGGGACGAAGATCAAGCTGACCGGCAAGGGCGAGCCTGGAGCGAACGGCGGCCCGCCCGGCGACCTGATCGTCACGACGCGCGTCGCCGCCTCCTCGCAGTACGAGAGGCGCGGCGACGACCTCGTCGTCTCCGTGCCGGTCTCGTTCCCGACCGCGGCACTCGGGGGCTCGGTCGAGGTGCCGACGCCCGAGGGCACGGTCTCGCTGAAGATCCCCGCCGGCTCCGAGGACGGGAAGCTGCTGCGGATCAAGGGCCGGGGCGCGCCGAAGCTCGCCGGCTCGGGCAAGGGCGACGTGCTCGCCCGCGTCCGCATCCAGGTGCCGAAGCGCGTGAACAAGAAGGAGCGGCAGCTGCTCGAGGAGCTGCAGAAGGTGACCGGCTGATGAAAGACGACCTGCTCAAGCAGGGCCCGCGCGAGGCGCCGGAGCCCGAGACCGCGGAGGAGAAGAGCAAGAAGCTCGGCCTGAAGACGGCCGGCGGCGGGGTCGCCGCGGGCGGGCTCGGGCTCGCCAAGCTGGGCGTGCTCAGCAAGGTCTTCCTCTGGCTGTTCCTCTGGAACGGCGTCAGCTCAGCGGTGCGGATCGGCGGCTGGATCGGGATCCTGCTCGTGCTCGCGATCGTGACAAGCGTCGTCGTGTGGCGGAGAAGCCGAGCATGAACGACCGGCCGATCTACATGATCTCGGTCGCGGCCGATCTCGTCGGCATGCACCCGCAGACGCTGCGCATGTACGAGACGAAGGGTCTCGTGCGCCCGCAGCGGACGCCCGGCGGGACGCGGCTCTACTCCGAGGCGGACGTCGAGCGGCTGCGGATCATCCAGCGGCTGACGACCGAGCTCGGGCTCAACCTCGCCGGCGTCGAGCTCGTGCTCCGGCTCGAGGACGAGCTGCGCAAGGCGCACGCGACGATCGAGCGGCTGCAGGCGCAGCTGAAGGTGGAGGTGCAGGACGTGCACCGCCAGTACCGCCGCGACCTCGTCGTCTACCGCGAGGAACGGCTGCCGAGAGGCGATAAGTGTTCCTTCCGGCGATACTCGTCCACGCCTGGCCCGCGATCACGCGGCGCGCTGCGGCGTCCTCGGTCGCGCCCGTAGGAACCGCTACGAACGCTCCCTGCGTCCTTGCATCGCTTGGTGCTCGCGACCCAGGCATCGAACAGCATCACCGGAAGGAACACGCATGGACTTCAACAAGCTGACGATCAAGTCCCAGGAGGCCGTCGCGGCCGCGCAGGAGCACGCGCGCCGCAACGGCAATCCGGAGCTCTATCCCGAGCACCTGACGCTCGCGCTCCTCGACCAGGAGCTGCCGCGCGAGCTCGTGCCCGACGCCGACGAGCTGCGCTCGAAGGCCGAGGCGGCGCTCGCCGAGCGGCCGAAGGTCGCCGGCTCGCAGCAGCAGCCGCAGGTCTCGACCCGCTTCTCGCGCCTGCTCGACCGCGCCGCCGACGAGGCGAAGAAGATGGAGGACGAGTACGTCTCGTCCGAGCACCTGCTGCTCGCGCTCGACATCGTGCCGCGCGAGCCGCTGCTCGAGAAGATCGCCACGGTCCGCGGCGGCCGGCGCGTCACCTCGCAGGATCCGGAGGGCACGTACCAGGCGCTCGCGAAGTTCGGGCGCGACCTGACCGAGGCGGCCGAGAGCGGGAAGCTCGACCCGGTGATCGGGCGCGACGAGGAGATCCGGCGCGTGATCCAGGTGCTGTCGCGGCGGACGAAGAACAACCCCGTCCTGATCGGCGAGCCCGGCACCGGCAAGACCGCGATCGTCGAAGGCCTCGCGCAGCGGATCGTCGCCGGCGACGTGCCCGAGGGCCTGAAGGGCAAGCGCGTCTGGTCGCTCGACATCGGCGCACTGCTCGCCGGCTCGAAGTACCGCGGCGAGTTCGAGGAACGGCTCAAGGCCGTGCTCGAGGAGATCAAGAACGCCGAGGGCAACCTGATTCTCTTCATCGACGAGCTGCACACGATCGTCGGCGCCGGCGCGGCCGAGGGCGCCGTCGACGCGGCGAACCTGCTCAAGCCGATGCTCGCGCGCGGCGAGCTGCGCTGCGTCGGCGCGACGACGCTCGACGAGTACCGCAAGCACATCGAGAAGGACGCGGCGCTCGAGCGGCGCTTCCAGCCGGTGTACGTCGGCGAGCCGTCGGTCGCCGACACGATCGCGATCCTGCGCGGGCTGAAGGAGCGCTACGAGGCGCACCACGGCGTCCGCATCCGCGACGCGGCCCTCGTCGCCGCCGCCGTGCTCTCGCACCGCTACATCGCCGACCGCTTCCTGCCCGACAAGGCGATCGACCTGGTGGACGAGTCGGCGTCGCGGCTGCGGATGGAGATCGACTCCTCGCCGCTCGAGCTCGACGAGGCGGAGCGTCGGGTGCGGCAGCTCGAGATCGAGCTCGCTTCGCTCGCCGCGGAACCCGCGACGCGCGTTCCGCTGGAGAAGGAGCTTGCGGAGGCGCAGGAGCTCCGTGACGGGCTCGCGGCGCGCTGGGCGAAGGAGAAGGAGAGCCTTCAGCGGGTGAAGGACGCGACCCGGAAGATCGACGAGCTCCGCGTCGAGGCGGAGCGTGAGGAGCGTGCCGGGAACCTCCAGCGCGTGGCTGAGATCCGATATGGCGAGTTGCCCTCGCTCGAGAAGCAACTGGCGGAGCGGCCGCAGGCCGATCTGCTGGTCAAGGAGGAGGTCGACGAGGACGACGTCGCCTCGGTCGTCGCGCGCTGGACGGGCATCCCGGTCGACCGGCTGCTCGAGGGCGAGACCGAGAAGCTGATCCAGATGGAGGCGCGGCTGCACGCGCGCGTCGTCGGACAGGACGAGGCGGTCTCGGCGATCGCGAACGCGCTGCGCCGCTCGCGCACCGGACTCCAGGACCCGAACCGCCCGATCGGCAGCTTCGTCTTCCTCGGCCCGACCGGCGTCGGCAAGACCGAGCTGGCGCGGGCGCTCGCCGAGTTCATGTTCGACGACGAGCGCGCGCTCGTCCGGCTCGACATGTCCGAGTACCAGGAGCGGCACACGGTCGCGCGGCTCCTCGGCGCGCCGCCCGGCTACGTCGGCTACGACGAGGGCGGCCAGCTGACCGAGGCGGTGCGGCGGCGGCCGTACTCCGTGATCCTCCTCGACGAGATCGAGAAGGCGCACGCCGAGGTCTTCGACGTGCTGCTGCAGGTGCTCGACGACGGGCGGCTCACCGACGGCCAGGGGCGCACGGTCGACTTCCGCAACACCGTCCTGATCATGACTTCGAACCTGCGCAGCGCCGACGCGATGCGCGAGCACTTCCGGCCCGAGTTCCTGAACCGGATCGACGAGGTGGTGGAGTTCGCGCAGCTCTCGCGCGAGCAGATCGGCGAGATCGTCGAGCTGCAGCTGGAGCGGCTGCGGGCGCGGCTCGCCGAGCGGCGGATCGCGCTCGAGCTGACGGACGCCGCGAAGGAGGCGCTCGCCGAGGCGGGCTGGGATCCGGCCTACGGCGCCCGGCCGCTGAAGCGGGCGATCCAGCGGCTGATCGAGAACCCGCTCGCGCTGCGGCTGCTCGAGGGCGACTTCGCCGACGGCGACGCGATCCGCGTCGACGCGCGCGACGGCGAGCTCGTCTTCGAGAAGGCGCCGGCGGCCGAGCGCCGCGGCGGCCGGTCGTGCTGCTCGTCGTCGCCGCCACCGAGCGCGAGCTGGCCTGCGTTCCCGCCGGCGCGGACGCGCTCTGCTGCGGCATCGGGCCGGTCGAGGCGGCGCTCGCGACCGCGGCGGCGCTTGCGGCGCGGCGGCCCGACGCGCTCCTCCACGTCGGGATCGCCGGGGCGAGCTGGATCGAGCCGCCCGGGCTCGTGCTCGGCTCGGAGTCGGTCTACTGCGACCTGCTCGACCCGGCCTCGAAGATCGACCGGGTGTCGCGGGCGTTGCCCGACCAGAGCCTGCTCGCAGCCGCGCAGGCGGCGCTGCCGGATGCGCATGTCCTCCCGATCGCGACCTCGGCCCGCGTCGGCGGCGGCTCGGGGCACGACGTCGAGGCGATGGAGGGCTTCGGCGTCCTCCGCGCGGCCGCGCTCGCCGGCGTGCCGGCGATCGAGCTGCGGGCGATCTCGAACGCGCCGGGCGAGCCCGACCGCGCCCGCTGGCGGATCGCCGAGGCGCTCGCCGCGCTCGACGACGCCGTGCCGAGGCTCGTCGCCGCTCTCGCGCGAGCCGGCGGGCGGCTAGGGAAGTGTCTCGACGTCGTCGAGGAACTCGGCGTTCCCCGAGACCGGCGGCGCGCCGTAGGCGAGGAAGAGGACTTCCTCGTCGGTCTCGTTCCGCGCCTGCATCGGCGTGCCCTGGTGGACGGCGAGTACGTCGCCCGGCTCGAGGTCGACGCGCTGCGGCGGATCCTCGAGGAGGACGGTGAGCGTGCCGCGAAGCGGGACGAAGACCTCCTCCTGGCCGTTGTCGAGATGGCGGCGGCCGCGGGTACGGGCCGGGTAGCGCCAGAGCCGCGCCCGCGACTCGGCCAGGTGCGCCGCGTCGGTGACCGATGTCTGGCTGCGCGGCGCCTGGCCGAACATCGGCTCGCGCTCGTCCCAGTCCGCCTCGTCGGCACGCACCACGTCGTAGGCCACGGCGCGACGATACCCTGCGCGACCGTGGCCAGGCCGCGCTATCCACGCAACCCGGGTCCGCGTCCGGCCGCGCTTCCGCCCGCGGAACGGACCGTCGGGCAGCTCGTCGCGGAGTCGATCCGCTTCTACGGCGAGCACTTCCGGCTCTCGCTCCTGCTCGGCCTCGCCCCGGCAGCGCTGGCGCTCCTCGCCACCCACATCACGCGCAACGAGGGATTCGTGATCGCGCCGACCCTGTCGGGTGCGGCGCTCAGCGCGACGTTCGTGGGGGCGAGCGTGCTCGTCCTGCGGCGCCGGCCGAGCCGGCGGCGTCTCGTCACCGCGTGGGTCGCCGGCTGGCTCGTCTTCGCGCCCGTGCCGTTCCTCGTCGTCGCCTTCGTCCTGCCGGGCCTGGCATGGCTCGCCGCGATCGGGCTCGTCGTGCCGGTGCTCGTCGTCGAGGAACTGTCCGTCGGGGCGTCGTTCGGACGCGCCTGGCGGCTGGCGCGAGCCGGATACGTCCACGTGCTCGGCTCGCTCGCGACCCTTGCGATCGTCGTCTTCCTCACGCAGACGGTGCTCGCGTTCCTCCTCCGGGGTGCCGGCGGGGCTGCCGTCTCGACCGCGTTCTTCCTCGCGTCGGTCGTCATCTCGCCGTTGCTCTTCGTCGGCGCGGCCATGCTCTACGTGGATCAGACCGCCCGGGTCGAATAGGTGACCGGCACGAACCGGCGACCAGTCTCGATATCTCCAGATGCCGATCTACATCCTGCTCTCGCGCCTCTCGCAGCAAGGGATCCAGACCGTCCAGACGAATCCCGGCCGGCTGCGCGAGGTCAACCGCGACGTCGAGGAGCTGGGGGCGAAGGTGCTGCACCAGTGGGCGACCCTCGGCGAGTTCGACTTCGTCAACGTCGTCGAGGCGCCCGACACCGCGACGATCGCGAAGGTCTCGGTCGCGCTCGGCGCCCGCGGCTCGACGCGGATCGAGACGCTGCCCGCGCTGACGATCGACGAGTTCGTCGACTCGATCGGCTAGTCCGTCGCGACGGCGACGCGGCGCACGGTCACGCCCCACGCCTTGCCGGACGCGAACAGCTCGTCCGGGTCGACGTCTGCGAGCCAGCCGAGGAAGTGCGGCTCGGCGTCGTCGTCGGTGCAGCCGTAGACGGCGGGATAGAGGGCCGCCTGCTGGTGCACGTGCTTGACGCGGGCGGCTTCCTCGGCGAGGCGCTCGGCCTCCTCGGCGGCGGGACCCTCCATGTAGCCGCGCGGCATGCCGTCAGCGTACTCGCGTAGCGTGGCGGTCGTGCCGCCGGCTCTCGCCGTCCACGGGCTCGCGAAGCGCTACGGGGCCGTCCACGCCCTCAAGGGCGTCGACCTCGAGGTGGGCGAGGGCGAGCTCGTCGGGCTGCTCGGCCCGAACGGCGCCGGCAAGTCGACGCTCGTGAAGATCGCCGTCGGGCTCGTCCGGTCGAGCGGCGGCAGCGCCGAGGTCGCCGGCGCCCGTGCGGGCTCGCGGGCGGCGCGCGCGCAGCTCGGGTACCTCGCCGAGCTGTTCGCTTCCCAGGCTGGTACACGGCCGACGAGGTGCTCGCCCTGCACCAGCGGCTTCGCGCTCGGCCGGCGGCGCCGCGGAGCGGCAGCGGCTGCTCGAGCTGGTCGCGCTCTCCGACGCGCGCAAGCGGCGCGTCGACGGCATGTCGAAGGGGATGCAGCAGCGGCTCGGGATCGCGCAGGCGCTCGTCGGCGAGCCGCGGATCCTGCTCCTCGACGAGCCGACGTCCGCGCTCGACCCGGTGGGGCGGCGGACGGTGCGGCTGCTGCTCGAGGAGCTGCGCGGCGCAACGGGGTCTCCGTCCTACTCAACTCGCACCTGCTCTCCGAGATCGAGCTCGTCTGCGACCGGGTGGCGATCCTGCTCGCGGGCGAGGTCGTGGCGGCCGGCTCGCCGGCCGAGCTGTCTCGCCCGCGCGGCGTCGAGCTCGAGACCGACGAGGGCAAGCGCACGGTCGAGGGCGCGACTCGCGAGGATGCGCCGCGGCTCGTCGCCGAGGCGGTCGCCGCGGGCAGGCAGGTCTACGGCGTCAGCGTCCTCACCTCGACGCTCGAGGAGACGTACCTCGAGGCGGTCGGCGGGGAGACGGAGTGACGCTCGGTCGCGGCGATCGTCGGCTACGGCTTCCGCGAGGCGGTGCGGCGGCGGATCTTCGCGGTCGTCGTCGTGCTGACGGCGCTCTTCCTCGTCCTCTTCTGGCTCGCGAACCACTTCGTCTTCCGCGAGCTGTCGACGATCCAGCCGCCCGCCGACGTGCACGTCGACACGCGGACGTTCGCGGGCGCGTTCCTGATCGGGCTCGCGATGTTCGCGACGCTCTTCCTCGGCGTCGTGCTCGCCGTGTTCCTCACGCTCGGGGTCGTCTCGGGGGACGCGGAGCGGGGGCTGCTGCAGCCGCTCGTCGTGCGGCCGGTGGGGCGGGCGACGCTGCTGCTCGCGCGGTTCGTCGGCGCGGCCGCGGTCTGCGACGGTGTACGTGGTCGTCGTCTACGCGGTGGCGATCGTGATCACCGGCGAGACCGGGCACTGGTCGCCGCGTCGGAGTCGTCGCGCCGGGCCTCGAGCTCGCCGGCGGCGGTCGCGATCGTGATCGGCGCTGTCGCTGCTCGGGTCGGTCGTGCCTCTCGGCGACCGCGAACGGGATCGCGGTCTTCATGCTCTTCGGCGCCGGGCTCGTCGCCGGGCTGCTCGGGACGATCGGACACGCGCTCAACTCGCACGCGATCAAGCACGCGGCGACGATCGCGGCGTGGGCGCTGCCGTTCGAGGCGCTCTACCAGGACGGGCTGCGGCTGATCGCCCGCGACGAGACCGGGCTCACCGGCTTCCTGCTCCAGCTCGGCCCGTTCGGCGGCGCGCTACGTCCACGGCTGGGGGATCCGCGTCTGGGCGGCCGGCTACCTCGCGATCGCGCTCGTGCTCGCGCTGCTCGCGTTCCGCCGCCGCGACCTCTGAGGACTGTCCGCTCCGGTCGTGTCCGGGGTCAGAGCCCTGACATGGCCGCTCGGGACAGGCGTTGCCGGGTCGTTGAGGCCGAACGGCTTCGAGCGGACATGTCCGCACTCGCCCACGTCGGGGGTCAGAGCCCGGACGTGGCTGGCCGTTGCCCTACGTGGCAGCGGCGACGGCGATCTCGCCGGCCAGGCGGGCGTTCTCGGCGATCAGGGCCCGGTTCGCGACCTGCGTGCGGCCGCCGCTCTCGCGGTGCAGGTACGAGAGGACGAACGGCGTCACCGCCTGCCCGAGACGCCCGCGCCGTGCGCGGCCGCGAGCGCCTCCTCGATCAGCGGCTCGACGTCGTCGAGCGGCTCGTCCGGCGGGCGGCCGAGCAGGAGGCCGCCGCCGCCGAGCTGCCAGTGCGCGGCGGCGACGCGCGCCGCCTCCGCGGCCGACTCGACGCGGGCCGAGACCGGCGGGCCGCCGCGCGGCGGCGTAGAAGAGCGGCAGCGTGTCGGTGCCGAAGCCGAGCACGGGGACGCCGAGCGACTCCAGCAGCTCCGACGTCGCGGGCACGTCGAGCAGCGACTTGACGCCCGCCGAGACGACGAGCGCCGGCGTCCGCGCGAGCTGCGCGAGGTCGGCCGAGACGTCGGGCGGGTGCGGGAAGCCGCGGTGGACGCCGCCGAGGCCGCCCGTCGCCATGAAGCGGATCCCGGCGGCGGCGCAGGCGGCGAGGGTGCCGCCGACCGTCGTCGCGCCGAGCGCGCCCTGGAGGACCGCGGCGCCGAGGTCGCGCGGGCCCGACCTTGCGCGCCGTCCGCGCCGAAGCGGCCGAGCTCGGCGTCGGCGAGGCCGACCAGCGAGCTCGCCGTCGAGGACGCCGATCGTGGCCGGGACGGCGCCCGCCGCCCGCACGGCCGCTCCGAGGCGACGCCGACCGCGACGCCCTCGCCGCGCGGGAAGCCGTGCGCGACGAGCGTCGTCTCGAGCGCGACGACCGCGCCGCTCGCGCGAGCGCCTCGCGACCTCGTCGGCGACCCGGATCACGCCGGCCGCTCCATCTCGACGAACCGGCTCTCCTCCTCGCTGCGGACGACCTCCCGGAACCCGGCCCGCCGGTACGCGCGCAGGGCCCGCTCGTTCCACGTCGCCACCCAGAGGCGGAAGCGCCGCGGCTTCCACTCGCGGCGGGCGTAGTCGAGCCCGGCCTGGATGAACGGCTGGGCGAGGCCCCGCCCGGTCAGGTCGGGACGCATGCCGAGCCCGATCCGCACCTCGCTCCGCTCGCGGACGAAGTTGAAGAAGCCGACGAGCGCGCCCTCGTCGTCGACCACCGCGCGCAGGCCCTCGCGCCGGGCCGGATCGACGAGCAGCTCGACCCGCCGCGGGTCGGTCGACGTGTCGTACCACTCGTACGGGAACTCGTAGCGCCAGGTCGCGATCTTGAGCGCGTGGCGGGCCTGGTCATCGGCTCCACGTTCACGGCAGTGACCCTACTTTCGCCACGCAGCGGGCCGCGGCCTCGAGCCCCCGCCGCGCCGCCGTCCGCGAGCGAGCCGGCCGCCGGCGGCGCTCCCAGCACGGTCAGGAAGCCCGCCGCGAGCGCGTCGCCGGCCCCGGTGGTGTCCACCACCGACAATGTCGTGCCCACCACCTCGGCCTCGACGGGCGTGAAATCGAGCTTCGCGTCCGCGGTCAGGCACCGTGCAGCCGCGGGCGCCGCGCTTGAGGACGCCGGTCGGGGCGGTCAGATACGCACCTCCCAGCAGCTCCCACTCGGCCTCGGTCGCGAAGAGGACGTCGGGCGCCAGCTCGTCCAGCAGCTCGCGGAAGCGCACAGGCCCGTAGCGGCGGATCTCCGTCCAGGCGGCCACGTCGACCGAGACCCGTGCGCCCGCCTCGCGCGCCAGCCGGGCGGCATCAAGCGCGGCGCCGCCATCGGCTCGCGCAGCAGCGTGTAGCCGGAGAGGTGGAGCACGTCGCAGTCGAGCCAGCGGGATCAGTCCTCGGCGCGAGGCTCGGCGCGACCCCGCGGTCGAAGGCCAGCGAGCGCTCGCCGCCCGACGATCGAGACGACGACGCCCGTCGCGGCCTCGCCGACCGGGCCGACCAGCTCGACGCCGTGCGCCGCGAGCTGCGCGCACCAGCTCACCCGCGGCGTCGTCGCCGCGCTTCGCGATGCAGCGCGCCTCCGCGCCGAGCGACGCGGCCCAGGCCGCGAATGTCGCCGCCTGGCCGCCGCGCCGCCCGTGTCGCGGGCGCGTACGTCGTCGCGCGCGCGAGTCGTCTCCTCGAGCGGCACGATCATGTCGAGCATGTATGTTGCCGAACGTGGCTACGCGGTATCCCGAGGATCGAAGCATGAAGCGGAAGAGTGGACTGAGCTTGGATGAGCGGCACGGTTGTTGCGGGCGGCGGCTCGGGCGGGGCGCCGTAACGATGGTAGGGGTGATGATAGGCGCGGTCGGTTACGCTGGCTCCTGCTCGGGCGGGCTCTGTTGCGGCACCCGCGGCGGTGGCGCGGCTCGCTGCTGTGGGATCTTGTAGCCTGCAGTGCGAGCGGTGCCTTCGAAGACGCCGGGGGGGCCTCTGGTGCGTTCCGAGGGCGCGCCTGGCTTCGAGGAATAGCTTCGAGCGCGCCGACGTCGAGGAGAAGACGCTACCTCTCGCGCCGAAGAGCGGGTTCGTCGAGGGCGCGGCGTCCGAGCGTGTCTGTGATCCTCGACCCCGGCCGGTTTATCTCGTGATGCCGGGAGCGGCGGCGGAGCCGAACGCAGACGTCGACGAGCCCGTCGGCGTCCTTCTTGACCTCCTCGATCTTCTCGACCTGTTGTGGTAGCCCATCCGCCGATGTTGACTTTCGTGCCCGGCGTTCGCGCGGAGACCAGCGCACCGAGGCGGCCGGGGAGCAGAGACCCCGACCGCCGGCCGGTGACCGGACGTCTCGATACGCGGGCCGGCGGAGCCGCAGAACCAGCTGCCTCCAGCGCGTCCAGCATGGCGGCGCCGAGCGCTCGTCGACGCGCGGCCACGACGCCAACGCGCTGTCGTCGGTAAGGTGCGAGTCGTCGTCGCGATGCGCGAGCAGCCGTTGGCCGCGCTCCAGCGCCTCGACCCACTGCGACGATTGAGAACCCGCGCCTCATCTCGAGCTCGCAGCCCGCGTCTGTAGACCTTGACGCTGAGGGGACCGTCGTAGCCGGCGCACTCCTCCAGCCGGGGGCCGCGCCAGTACGGTGCGCGAGGAAGGGCAGGCCGCCGTGCTCCCGGATCCAGTCGACGGTCTCGCGAATCCGGAAAGCCGCGGCCGGCTCGAAGGGTCGGCGTCGACCCCGAGGCGGAGCACGTGCGCGTCGCTGCGGGTTCCGTCGACCGTCGCGTTCAGTCCGCGCCCGGGACCACTGATCCGCCCGCCGTCCCGCGCCGGCGTCCGCACCCAGTGGTCGGCGACGCAGACGCGTCGTAGCCGGCGCGCGTGTAGTGGCTCGCCGAGCGGTGCCGGCGGCAAGCCGCTGTTCGGAGCGTGGTCGTGTGGGCGTGGAGGGTGTAGTGCAGCCAGGCTCTGTTCCTGTTCGAGGGGCTCCCGGTCGGCATCGAGGCGAGTCGCAACGCGACGTGCCGGCGCGGCGTGAGCCCGTGAAATACCCGGTACCCGAGGGTCATGACCAATCAAACCGAACGGGCCTGTTCTGTGGCGGAGGCCTGCCGTGTTGTTCAAACCGACCAGGGAGGAATTGTAGAGATGAAGGCCTCGAGGAGGCTGCCTGCAGCTGTGGCGTCGTGCACTTGTCGCGTCTGCTGTGTGCGATGCGCGGATCGCTGCCTGGGCACGTCGGGCCGAGCCTTGGGCTCGTCCCCGCTGTGAGGGACGAAGGAAAGCCCAGCATGATCGCGCCGCTGCTCGACTCGGCCAACTAGTGCCGGCTGATCAGCATGGTCCAGCACAGTAGTACGGGATGGAGATCATGAACGCGAACCTGAAGTGGAGTTCCGCCGACGAGAACGCAGGCGGTCGTCTGGCTCAGGGGCGGACAGCTGTGCGCCGGACGCCGTCGACGACGGCCCCGCTCTTCGGCCATCGACGGAGCGCAGCAGGGCCCCCGGGCGCAGTACAAGGTCAGCACCTGGTCGATGATCCCGGCGAACATCTCGGCCCACCCCGGATGCCGTTGGGTCGGCGATGATGATCGGCGCAGTCATCTCCTTCGGCGTCGACACCAGGCGGCCAAGGACGTCCGAAAGACGTGGAAGTGATCTGCTGAAGCCGGAGCACAGGAACATGGCCGCGCTGAACGGCGACCTGGTGCACCGCAGGCGCGGCGCTCGGCGCGGTGTTCGCGGCCGCGAGGCAAACGGTCTGATTTCTTGATGTCGACAGGGGGGACCGACTCCTCCGCCAAGCCGAACAGGTCGGCAACTCCGCTTCCGTCAACGCCACCTGTTGATGGTTGCAGCCTGCGGCGAAAACGTCGCTCGACGATCCGACTCGGGATGATCTTCGAGCCGGGCGACAAGCAGGAGCGGGCGTAGCAGGGCGCCGCCCTGGCAGGTCGTCGTGCCGTCCGAAGGGCGTCTACATGGTCCTCGACGCGCAGGCGACATCCAGGACCATGGTCCGAACCCGAACGCGGCGAAGCCGTGGGAGGAGTTCCTCTACTCCGACCAGGGCCAGTTGCTCTTCCTCAAGGGCGGCGCCCACCCGGCCCGCTTCGACGATCTCGCCAAGCGGCACAAGATCCCGCCCCGATGCTGAAGGCGCTTCCGCCGGCGTCCGCGTACAAGAGCGTGAAGTTCGCGACGACGCGCAGCAGACGAAGGCGAAGAAGCTCGTCCCGCCCAGTGGGGCTCGAAGGTCGCCGGGAGCTGATCCTGACGATCGACGCAGTCTGACCGACGTCGCCGCCGCGCGGGGCCCAGGCCCGCGCGGCGGCTGCTCCGACGGCCTGCCCGGCGGGAGCTGGCTCGGGGTCGCGCCGTTCCTCGCCTCCGCGACTGCTCTTCCTCGTCATCCCGGCCGGCGACGTCCTGCTCGGCGCGGTCCGGAACGACGAGGGCGCGCTCATCGGGCACTACGTCCACCAGCTGTTCCAGGGGAAGTACCTGAAGGCGTTCAAGACGAGCATCGAGCGAGCCTCGTCACGGCGCTCGGAGGCGTCGTCGTCGGCGGCCTTCGCGGCCGCGGTCGTGCGGCCCGGAGCCGCAGGTCGTGCGGGCCGCAGTCACCTCCTTCTCCGGGGTCGCGGCCAACTTCGCCGGCGTCCCGCTCGCGTTCGCGTTCGTCGCCACCTTCGGCACGATCGGGGTCGTCATCCGCTGGCTCCAGCACGCGGGTATCGACCTCTACGCCCAGGCTTCACGCTCTTCGGCTTCAGCGGGCTGGCGATCATCATGTACTTCGAGCTCCCGCTGATGTTCCTCGTGATCGCCCGGCGCTCGACGGCCTGCGTCGCGAGTGGCGGGAGGGGGCGGAGAGCTCGGCGCGCCCGGCTGGCGCGACGGGATGTCGTCGGCCTGCCGGTGCTGCTGCCCTCGTACCTCGGCGCGTTCCTGCTCCTGTTCGGGAACGCCTTCTCGGCGTATGTGATTGTGGATGTGCTCATGGGGTGGAACGTCAGACTCGTTGCCTTGCCGCTGATCGGCGCCGGTGCTCTCGGGGTTGGTTGCTGTTCGTAATCCGCATCTGGGCATGGCGCCCGCGCTCGGGATGGTCGTCGTCGACGACCTGCGACCGTCGTCATGGGGGGGCTGCTTGCTGGCGCGGTGTCGCGGTGGCAGGTGCAATGAGCGGTTGTGTTCCGGCGGCCTCGACGTTCGGGTCGGTGTTTGCGGCGGCGTTCTTCTTCGTCCCGCTCGGGGCGACGCTCGAGTTCTCGCTGCGGGCGGCGCACGGGCACGACGTCCACGCCTACCGCGACCTCTTCTCGAACCCGGACTTCGCGACGACGCTCGAGCTTCTCGCTGAAGCTCGCGGGCGAGACGGTCGTCGCGGCGCTGCTGCTGCTCGTGCCGACTGCGTACTGGGTGAACCTGCGCGCGCAGTCGCTGCGGAGCCTCGTCACGTTCGTCTGCGTGCTGCCGTTCGTCGTGCCGCCGATCGTGCTCGTCGTCGGCCTGCTCGGCTTCTTCTCCAGCCAGACGTGGTTCGTCTCGACGCCGCAGTTCCTCGTCCCCGGCTACGTCGTCCTCTGCCTGCCGTACGTCTGGTTCTCGCTCGACTCGGGCTTCCGCGCGCTCGACGTGCGCACGCTCTCGGAGGCGGCGGCGAGCCTCGGCGCGGACCCGGTGCGGACGCTCGTGCAGGTGATCCTGCCGGGGCTGCGCGCGGCGATGCTCGCGGCGGCGCTCCTGGTCGCTACCGCGATCGTGCTCGGCGAGTTCACGATGGCGAGCCTCTGGCTGCTCAACACGTTCCCGGTCTTCGTCGCCTACGTCGGGCAGACGCAGGCGGGCGGCGCGGCGGCGCTGACGATCGTCTCGATCGGGATGCTCTGGGCGGCGATGCTCGTGCTCGCCGTCTCCACGCGCGGCAGACATGCGAGGAGGGTGGCGTAGTGGCAGAGGTGGTTCTGGACGGCCTGCGGCACGCGTTCGGGCCGGTGGTCGCGCTCGACCGGCGTCGACGTCGAGATCCCGTCGGGGGAGCTGCTCTCGCTGCTCGGCCCGGAGCGGCTGCGGCAAGACGACCGCGCTGCGACTGCGTCGCCGGGTTCGACCGGCCGACCGAGGGCTCGATCCGCGTCGACGGCCGCGACATGACGAACGTGCCGGCCTCCAGGCGCGAGGTCGGGGATGGTCTTCCAGGCGTACTCCCTGTTCCCGACGATGACGGCGCTTCAAGAACGTCGAGTTCGGGGCTGCGGATCCGGCGGATCGGCGGCGGGCGAAGCGGCGGGCACGCGCGCACGAGCTGCTCGAGCTCGTCGGGCTCGGCCACGCGGCAGGGCGGTATCCGCATCAGCTCTCCGGCGGGCATGCAGCAGCGGGTCGCGCTCGCCCGCGCGCTCGCGATCGAGCCGCGCGTGCTGCTGCTGGACGAGCCTCTGTCGGGCGCTCGACGCGAAGGTGCGCGTGCAGCTCCGCGAGGAGATCCGCCGCCTGCAGACCGAGCTCGGGATCACAACGATCTACGTCACGCACGACCAGGAGGAGGCGCTCTTCGGTCTCCGACCGCGTCGCGGTGATGAAGGACGGCCGGATCGAGCAGATCGGCCCGCCGGCCGCGATCTACGCCGAGCCCGAGACGCCGTTCGTCGCCGAGTTCATCGGCACCGTCAACCGGATCGAGGCGACGGTCGCGGGGTCGGACGGAACGGTCGGCGTCGGCCTGCAGCTCTTCCGGCTCCCGGCCGCCGCGGGCCGCGATCCCGGCCAGCGCGTGCTCGTCCTCGTCCGGCCCGAGACGGTCATCGTCGGCGAGTCGGTGAACGGCGGCAGCGTCCATGTCCCGGGCACCGTGCTCACCTCGACGTTCCTCGGGGCGACGACGCGGATCCGGGTCGCCACCGAGCTCGGCGAGCTCGCCGCGGACGTCAGGAGCGACGGCCGCCCGCTGGCCGCGGGCTCGCCGCTCGCGATCGGGTTCCTACCCGAGAGCGCGCGGGTCTTGGCGCTCGAGTTCGCGGCGCGGCAACGACAAGAGAGTCCTATTCTGACGACGTGCCGGCAGAGCGTCCGTTCACGGAAGACGAGCTGACCGTGCTAGGCCTGGTGGAAGAAGATGCGTATGGGTTCGTCGAGGTTGCCTCGATGGTCGGCGACGTCGCGCGGGCGCAAGCCGCGGTTCGCAATCTTGTCGCCGAGGGTCTACTCGCGGTCGAGCGACTAGACCGTGGGGACCGCGGGCCGGAGCATGTGCTTTCTCCGGCCGATGCTGCGAACGCGATCGCAGTCCCCGATCATTGGGTGCCCCAAAGCGACCCGTCGCTTCCGTGGCGCCGGCTCGCTCTTCCGCCGCGGAAGTTGTTCAGCGCTCGAGCAGCGCCGCGACCGTCTCGGGCGTCAGCGCGTCCACGAGCTCGTCCGCGCCCTCGAGGCGTCGGCGCGGCATCGTCCCGGCGACCGCCGCGCACCGGACGCCGGCCGCCTGCGCCGAACGGATCCCGGTCGGCGTGTCCTCGACCGCGACCGCATGCGTCGACCAGACGCCGGCGAGCCTGCATGCGGCGCGGTACGGCTCGGGGTGCGGCTTCGGGTAGCGGACGTCGTCCACCGAGACGATCCCCGACACGACGTCCGCGAGCCCGCTGCCGGCGAGCGCGGGCTCGACCTCGCGGCGGAAGGCGCTCGTGACGACGACACCGGCACCGAGTCGGCCGCCTCCGCGACCGCTTGGCGCGCGTCCGGTGAGATCGTCTGGCCGTCGGCGGTGCGCGCCCGGTAGCGCTCGACGCGCTCCACGGTCAGCGCCTCGACGTCGGCGCGCTCGCCGAGCCCGAGCCGGAAGATCTCCGCGTCGCTCATGCCGGCGAAGCGCTCGAAGTACTCGCTCGGCGGCAGCAGCTGCCCGTGGTCGGCGAACAGCTCGGCGTACAGCGACGCGAGCAGGTGCTCGTCGTCGGAGAGCGTGCCGTTGAAGTCGAGCAGGAGCGCGTCCATGCGGCGACGGTACGGGCGCCGAGGCGGCACTGTGGCGACCGTCCGGTGACGATCGGGTGAAAAGCCCCGGAAAACGGGAGGAAACGTCCGCGCGAGGGGCTACACCGTGAGCAGTGAACCGCTGCGACCTGCACGTCCACTCGATCCACTCGACGGACAGCGGCAACTACGCGCTCCGCCGCGCCCAGCTCGGCGAGTCGTACACGCAGCCCGAGCGCGTCTACCGCACCTGCAAGGCGCGTGGCATGACCCTCGTCACGATCTCCGACCACAACACGGTCGAGGGTGCGCTGCGGATCGCGCACCTCCCGGACACGTTCCTCTCGGTCGAGGTCACGACCCAGTTCCCCGAGGACGCCGTGCCGCTGCACGTGCTCGTCTGGAACCTGAGCGAGGAGGACCACCGCGACCTGCAGCCGTGCCGGCCTTCGGTCTACGAGCTGGTCGCGTTCCTCCGCGAGCGCGGCCTCGCCCACGCGCTGGCGCACCCGCTCTACCGGATGGGGCCGCCGCTGACCGTGTCGCACGTCGAGCGGATGCTGCTGCTCTTCTCCGTCTGGGAGGGACGGAACGGGGCGCGGCCGCAGGAGGCGAACGAGCTCGCGTGCCGGCTCGCGGCGGCGGTCGAGCCGGGACTCCTGGCGACGCTCGCCGAACGGCACGGGATCGAGCCCGTTCATGCGGGCCGGATTGAGCTCACCGCCGGCTCCGACGACCACGGCGCGCTCGACATCGCGACGACCTGGACGGAGGCGCCGGGCGCGACACGCCGCGGCGTTCCTCGCGGGGATCGGCGCCGGCCACGCGACCATCCACGGCGCGCACGGCTCGACGACGAAGCTCGCCCACGCCGTCGCCGCGCTCTTCGTCAACGCCTACCGCGCCTCGGGCGCCGAGCTCCCGGACACGATCGGCGCGCAGGTCGCACAGCTCTTCGACGGCGACGCCGCCGACGCGGCCGAGCGCCACCGCGAGATCGCCGACCTTGCCTCCCGGCTCGTGCGCCTGCTCGGCGAACGCGCCCGCTCCGGCGGCGTCTCGCTCTCGTCACTTCCCGGCGCCGGCCGCCGCCTCGGCTCGCTCGCGTTCGCGGCCGGGCTCCAGCTCCCGTACCTCGCGACCGCGCACCACCACGCCGGCTCGCGCGACGGGCTCGGCGCGATCGAGCGGGGCTTCTTCGGCGCCTCACCCGACCGGCGCGAGCCGCGGGCGCTCGTCTTCACGGACACGTTCGCGGAGGTGAACGGCGTCGCCGGGACGATGCGCCGCCTCGCCGCCGCGGCCGCGGACGGCAGCTTCCCCGGCGCGGTCGTCACCGCGGCGCGCGAGGACGCGGGGCCCGGCGCGCTCACGCTCCCGCCCGACTGGTCACTGCCGCTGCCGACCTACGAGGCGATCGACCTCCGCTTCCCGCTGCCGACGGACGTGCTCGAGCTGGTCGAGCGCGAGCGGCCGGACGTGATCCAGGTCGCGACCCCCGGCCCGGTCGGCGTCTGCGGGCTCGCGGTCGCGCGGCTGGTCGGCATCCCGGTCGTCGGCTCGTACCACACCGAGCTCGGCCCCTACGCGCTCCACCTGACCCGCGACGCGCTCGTCGCCGACGCGATGGACGTCTACGTCGACTGGTTCTACCGCCAGTGCGCGACCGTGCTCGCGCCGACGCGGCAGGTGGAGGAGGCGCTGCGCTCGCGCGGGCTGCCGAGCGTCGGCGTCTGGGGCCGCGGCGTCGACTCCGAGCGCTTCGGGCCCGAGCGCAGAGACGACGAGCTGCGCCGCTCGCTGCTCGGCGAGGGCGGCGGCCTGCTCGTGCTCTCCGTCGGGCGGCTCTCGCAGGAGAAGCGGCTCGACGTCCTCCTCGACGCCTTCGCGCTCGTCTCGCGCGAGCGTCCGGACGCGCGGCTCGTGATCGCGGGCGACGGACCCGCCCGCCGCGAGCTGGAGCGGACGGCGCCCGCGGGGACGACTTCACCGGCGAGCTGCTCGGCGACGAGCTGGCCGCGCTCTACGCGAGCGCGGACGTGTTCTGCTTCCCGTCGACGACGGACACCTTCGGCCAGGTGCTGCTCGAGGCGGGCGCCTCCGGTCTGCCGGTCGTCGCGGCGGAGACCGGCGGCGCGCTCGAGCTCGTCCTGCCCGGCCGCACCGGCTTCCTCGTGCCGTCAGAACAGCCGCGCGCGTTCGCGGCGACGCTCCTCCAGCTCGCGGCCGACCCGGCGCTGCGCCGGCGGCTCGGCTCGGCCGGCCGTGAGGCGGCGCTCGCGCGGACGTGGCCGCGGGCGATCGCCGACCTCTGCGCTGTCTACCGGCGCCTGCTCCGCATCGAGCCGGAGGCCGGCCGCGTCGCCGCCTAGCCCCCGGCAGCCGTTCACCGGAAAGAAACATGGCTCCACGCTGGCGGGGTCACGCGGCGCCGTGGCACGCTCGCTGGATGGCCTCGCCCCTGTTCCTGCCCGGCTGGGGCGCACCCGCCGCGCTCTACGCTCCCTCGCTGCCCGCGAGCTGGCAGGCACTCGAGCCGCCGAGCTTCGCCGCCTCCGGGGGCTCCCTCACCGAATACCGGCGCTGGCTGGACGTCGAGCTCCGCAGCCGGGGCCGGTCGCGGCTCGGCGGGCACTCGATGGGCGCCGCGCTCGCGATCTACGCGGCGGCCGACTCGCCGGAGCTGGTCGAGCGGCTCGTCCTGGTCGCGCCGGCCGGGATGCCGCTCGAGAAGCCGATCCGGGAGAGCGTGCGCGACTTCACCCGCCAGGTCCGGGACGGCGGCTATCCGCGCGGCATCGCCGCCCGTGCGCTGCTCGCCGTCGCCCGGGCGCCGCGACGGGCGCTCTCGGTGGCCGGCCACGTCCGCGGCCTCGACCTGCGCCGCGAGTGCGCACGGATCAAAGCCGCCGGGATCCCCGCGACGGTGATCGGCTGCGTCAGCGACACGCTCGTCACGGCCGAGCACGGCCGTGCCCTCGCCGAAGCGCTCGGCGCGGGCTACGTCGAGCTCGACCTGCTCGGCGGCCACATGTGGATGCTCGCGAACGGCGAGCGCTTCGCCGCCGTCGTCGCGGGCGGCTAGCGACGACGGCGATGTGAGATATTGACCTCGCAACCGTTGACCGATCAAGGAGGCAAGCGTGTCGGACAGGAAGAATCATTGCCATGGTCGGCACGACCGGCGCCCAGGGAGTGGGCTCACCCGCGCGATCTCGGCGCGCCGGAGTGGTGGGTTCACCGCGCGGGCGATCACGCGCGACCCGTGCTAGGAGGCCGCCAGGCGGTGGCGCGCCGGGGGGCGTCGAGGTCGTCCAGGCGGATCTCGACGACGAAAGCCCGCTCGAGGCGCGCGTTCGCGGGCGCACACGGCGCGTTTTGCATGACGAACCTCTGGGAGCACCGCGCCCGACAAGGAGATCGCGCAGGCGCGGAACCTGGCGCGGCGGCGACGGCGGCCGGCATCCAGCATGCGATCTGGTCGTCGCTCGAGGACACGCGCCGGAGGGTCCCGCCCGGACGACCGGAATGCCGACGCTGCAGGAGAAGTACAAGGTGCTCCACTTCGACGCGAAGGGAGTCGCCGAGGCCGGCTACCGCAGAAGGGCGTGCCAACGACGGTGCTCCGCACGGCCTTCTACTGGGAGAACTTCATCTCTTCGGCCTCGGCCCGAAGCGCGGCGAAAACGGCACTGCTCGCGATCACGTTTCCGCTGGGGCACCGCGACGGATGCCGGCGATGGCCTCCGAGGACATCGGCAAGATCGCGCACGGGATATTCAGGGCGCGGGCGACGAGTTGATCGGCGAGACGGTGGGGTCGCGGGCGAGCACTTGAGCGGCGCCGCGCTCGCGGCGAAGCTCACCCTCGAGCTCGGCGAAGGATGTCCGCTACAACGACGTCGATCCCGACGTCTCCGGGGCTCGGCTTCCCCGGCGCGGACGAGATCGGGAACATGTTCCAGTTCAGGCGTGACTTCAAGCCCGAGTACGTCGGCGCCCGCGATCTTGGGTAGGCCCGTTCGCTCAACCCCGAGCTGCAGGACTTCGACACTTGGCTCGACGCGAACGCCGGCAAGATCCCGCTCGACTGACGATGGAGCCGACCGCAACCGCCACCGCAGAAGCGCCGCCCGCGCGGACGGCGGTCTCGACGATGCTGGCCGGGGTGCTCCTGTGCGGCGCGATCGTCTTCCTGTGGTACGCGCCCGCCTCGTACCAGGTCTACCTCGCCCTGCACATCCTCGCCGTCACGGTCTGGGTCGGCGGAGACGTCACGCTGACGACGCTCGGGATCGTCTTCGAGCAGAAGCTGCGACGCCCCGACGCTCGCGGCGCTCGGGCGAGATGGGCGCGTGGATCCGGCACGCGCGTCTACACGCCGACCCTGTTCCTCGTCCTTGCCTTCGGCGTCGCGCTGGTCCAGAAGGGGCGGCTCGCTGGACCAGTTCTGGGTCGACTTCGGGGTCGTCGGCTGGCGCTCGCGATCCTCGTCGGGGTCGGATTCGTCGGGCCCGAGCTCGGGCGGATCGACGGGCGGCGCAGCAGACGGGCCGGATCGGAGGAGGTCGGCAGGCGTGTGAAGCGACTGTTCTCGATCTTCAGGTTCGACACGGCGCTGCTGATGTTGATCGTGATCGACATGACGGCGAAGCCGTCGTTCTGATTTTTTTTTTAAAAAAAAAAAAAAAAAAAAAAAAAAAAAAAAAAAAAAAAAAAAAAAAAAAAAAAAAAAAAAAAAAAAAACCCTAGGACCGGAGTCACGTGCGCGCGGGGGCGGCTGCTTCGCCGCCGCGTCCCTCGCTCCGGCGTCAGCGACGGCAGCCACTCGAGCCAGCGCGGCATGTACCAGTTCCATTCGCCGAGGAGCTTCATCGCCGCGGGCAGGAGCACGCCCCGGATGATCGTCGCGTCGATCAGCACCGCGAGCCCGAGGCCGACGCCGAGCTGCTTCATCATGATCATCCGCAGCGTCCCGAAGATCGCGAAGACGGCGACCATGATGATCGCCGCGCTCGTCACCGTCCCGGCCGTCCGGCGGATCCCGCGCGACACCGCCTCCTCGGTCGAGAGCCCGCTGTCGCGGAGCTCCTTGATCCGGCTGAGGATGAACACGTGGTAGTCCATCGAGAGGCCGAACAGGACGACGAACAGGAACATCGGCAGCCACGAGGTGATCGAGTCGTTGGAGGTGAACTGGAGGATCCCCTCCGCCCAGTCGTGCTGGAAGACGAGGACGAGCAGGCCGTAGGCGGCGCCGACCGAGAGCAGGTTGAGCACGATCGCGGTCAGCGGGATCACGACGAGCGGAACGTCGCAGCAGCAGGAGGAAGGCGAGCCCCAGCACGAACGGGATCACGTACGGCATCCGCTCCTTCATCCGCTCGTTGAAGTCGTGGGTGCCGGCGGTCTCGCCGGCGACGGCGTACTCGACGCCGGGCGCGCCGGCGACCGCGGGAGACCTCGGTGCGTAGCGTCCGCAGCGCCGCCAGCGAGGCTGCGTCGTCGCCGTTGCCGGCGATCGGGATGCGGATGTCGGCGACCGTGTCGTCCGGGCTGAGGACTGGATCGGCTGGAACATCTGTCCGGTCGCGACCGCCCCTGCGACGTGTCCGATCCGGTCCGACGGCGCGGCTCCGGACGTGGGGGCCCGGACGACCACCTCGGCCGGGGTGGGCGCGCCCGGGAACGCGGCGACGACGGCCGTGTAGGTCTTCACGATCGGGAGCTCCCGGGGCATGTCGGTGAAGCTCGGCAGCTTCGTGTGCATCCTGAGCAGCGGTGCCGCCGCCGCGAGCAGGAGCCCGCCTGCGAGCGAGGATCGAGAGCACCGGCCGGCGCAGCACCCGGTCGAGGACGAAGGCCCAGAAGCGCGACTCGCCCGCGGCGTGCTTACTCTTGCCGACGAACGGCATGCGGAGGCGGTCGACCCGGTCGCCGAGCTTCGAAAGCGCCGCCGGCAGCACCGTCAGCGAGCCGATCAGGGTGGAGAGGACGACGAGCATCGTCCCGATCGCCATGCCCGTGAAGATGCGGTTGCCGGCGATGAACATCCCGGCCATCGCGATCAGGACGGTCGCGCCCGAGACCAGCACGGCCTGCCCCGAGGTCGCGGCGGCGCGGAGCAGGGCGTGCCGTGGCTCGGCGCCCTCGCGCGCTCCTCGCGCTCGCGGCGCAGGTAGAAGAGCGAGTAGTCGACGCCGACGGCCATCCCGATGAGCAGGATCACGGCCGAGGTGGACTGGTAGTCCGCGGTACACGTGCGAGATCAGGGCGAAGAGCCCGAGCGAGGCCAGGACGGCCGAGAAGGCGAGCAGCACCGGCAGCCCCGCGGCGACGAGCGCGCCGAACGCCGCGAGCAGGATGACCAGGGTGATCGGGATCGTCAGCTTCTCGGCGTTCGCGAAGTCCTTGTCGAACGTCTTGCCGAGCTCGTAGTTCGCGCTCGCGGGACCGACCTCGCGGATGCGAGACGTGCTGTTCGCCCGCTGGACGCCGGCGACCGCGTCCAGGATCGGCTCGATCGTCCTGCGCCTTCGCGGGTCGCCGCGCACGGCGAACTGGACGAGCACGGAGCGGCCGTCGCGCGAGATCGGGCCGCCGCTCGCTCGCGATCCGCGGGTCCCGCAGTTCGTGCGTCCTTCTGCACGGCGAGCGTCTGCACGACGCCGCCGATCGCCGACTGGAAGCTCGGGCGGTGTAGACGGGGCTCTGGATCAGGACGTTCTCGGGGGCGGGCTGCTTCATGCCGCTGCTCGAGCATCGTCACCGCGCTCGCGGCCTCGCCCGTCGCGACTGGGAGTCCGCCATCTGCAGGTGGCCGACGACCCGGCCGACGTCATGGCGGCGACGGCGAACACGATCCAGCCGAAGAGCGCCTTCTTCCAGTTCCGGGCACTCCACCCGCCCGCGCGGCCGGCGAGATTCGTGTCCGTCATCGTAGTGCTTGTTCTCACGTCCGGCGCTTCTGGTCCCATCCCGTCTCCGCGCGGAACGCTCGCTGCGGCGGATTACGGGTGGGGTGGATGTGCTGGTCCGGAGAGCGCGCCGGGATGCGACACTCGTCGCGATGGCGGACACCGTCGTCGTCTTCGCGTCCGGCGCGGCTCCCGCCGCCGGCTTCGTCGCTGCCGGAGGGCGCGGCGGTGGTGGCTGCGGACGGTGGCGCCGACGCTTGCGTTCGCGCTCGGGGTGCCGGTCGATCTGGCTATTGGCGATTTCGACTCGGTCGCGCCGGAGTGGCTGGCCGGCGGGAGGCGGCCATGACGCCGTCGAGCGGCATCCGGTCGCCAAGGATGCGAGCGACCTCGAGCTCGCCCTCGATACCGCGTGCGGCTCGGCGCGCAGAACAGGGTCATCGTGATCGGCGGAGCGGCGGCGGGGAGGCTCGACCATCTGCTGGGCGAGGCTGCTCCCTGCTCGCCGAGGACCGGTACGCCGGGTTCGAGGTCAACGCGCTGCTCGGTCGGGCGCGGGTTCATGTCGTGCGGCACGATCGGTGGTTCCCGGGCACGGCGGGTGAGTTTGGTGTCGCTCTTCGCGCTGCACGGGCCCGGCACTCGGGTGTCGTGACCGAGGGTCTGGGCTATCCGTTGCGGGATGAGACGCTGGTGCCCGGCTCGAGTCGCGGGCTCTCGAACGTGTTCGCTGAGCCGGGGCTCGCGGTCGCGTTGGAGCGCGGGGTTGTGCTTGCGTCGTCCGGCGGCTAGCGACACATCCTCGGGAGGAAGCTCAGCGTGAGCGACCGTAGCCGCGAGGATCGGCCGTCGTCAGGAGCCCGCCTTGTGCATCCAGGCCCCGAACCGCTTCCATTCCGCGCGGCCTCAGGCAACCGACGCCATGCTGGCCCGGAGAGGAGTGGAGAGTCGCGGGGTCGCGAGGGGGGGAGGAAGGCGAGGGTCGTGCCTGTCACCTTGCTCATGGATCGCGAGCGCCTTGGCTGGGTGGGTGCGGGCCTCGGCCGTGCCGGCGAGGAAGGCGCGACGAACCGCCGGACCTCGCTCGCGTAGGCGGGATCGGAGCGGAGGCGGTCAGTGTTCGCGACGAGCACGAGCTCGTCGTAGATCGGCACGCCGGCGCGGTCGAGCGGGATGATCGTCGGCTGGAGGCCGCGTCGTGCGAGCTGGATCCCTTCGACGTTGCGGTAGACGCCGAGCACGGCGTCGACGCGGTGGGCGAGCAGGGCCGGAAGGAGGTTGTAGCCGACGCGTGACGACCTTGACGTCGGCGGGTGGAGGCCCGCGCGACGAGAGAGCGGTGTCGAGGGAGGCGTAGTCGGAGGGGACGCCGGTGATCCCGATCGTCTTGCCTCGAGGTCGGGGGCGAGCGTGATCTGCGGGTCGATCGCCATGATCGAGTTGAGCGGCCGGGGGACGACGGCGGCGACCGCGACGACCGGCAGCTTCTTGCGCGGCCGCGAAGAAGAGCTCCTGCTCGTAGCTGACGGCAAGGTCGGTTTGTCCGACCCGACGAGCTTGAGCGCCGCGGTCGGGTCGGACGGGGCGCGGGATCGTCACGTCGAGCCCGGCGCTGCGCGAAGAGGCCGTGTCGCAGGGCGTCGTAGAGGCCGACGTGGTCGGGGTTCGGCGTCCAGTCGAGGGTCAGCGACACCTGCTGCGGGCCTGCGGCGAGGCGGACGAGAACGAGAAGCGCCACGGCGAGGCGACCGCGCGAGCGGGCGGCTAGGCATGGTTACCTCCTGCTGCCAGGGGATGAGGAGCCGCTCGGCGAGGCAGACGAGTCCGTAGAGCGCGAGTGCGATCGCGGTGAGCACGACCACGCCGGCGAAGATCCGCGCGGTGTCGAGCGACGGCTCGGCCTGCAGGATCACGAAGCCGAGCCCGGACGAGGCGCCGGCCCATTCACCGAAGACGGCGCCGACGGCGGCGTAGGTGGCGGCGACCCGGGCGCCCGAGAAGAACGCGGGCAGCGCGCCGGGCAGCTCGACGCGGCGGAAGACGGCGAGCCGGCGGCCGTGCGAGGGTACGCATCATGCGGACGAGCTCGGGGTCGGTCGAGCGGAGCCCGTCAACGGTGTTGACCACGATCGGGAAGAAGCAGACGACCGCGACGACGACGAGCTTCGGCTCGATCCCGTAGCCGAGCAGGATCGCCAGGATCGGCGCGAGCAGCGACCGCGGCACCGTCTGCGAGAGCACGAGGATCGGCAGCAGCGCCCGCCGCAGCACCGCCGAGAAGTGGAGCACGACAGCGAGCGCGAGCGCGAGCGCGAATCGCGAGCAGGTAGCCGAGCACGATCTCGCGCACGTCACCGGCGTCGGCGCTCGCGAGGAGGCCGGGCGTCGGCGCACGAGCGACGAGACGACCGCCGACGGGCGCGGGGAAGAGGTAGTCCGGGACGCGCGCAGCCCGCACGACGAGCTCCCCACGCCCGACCGCGGCGGCAAGCAGCGCGAGCGGAGGGCGGGAGCGCGCCTCATCCGATCGCCTCCAGCGCCGGCTCGCGCAGCTCGACGAAGGCCGGGCTCGTCACGATCTCGCGGCGCGGCCCCTCGCGCGGCACGTCGACGTCGAGCTCGGCGGCACCGCGCCCGGCGTGCGAGCACGAGCACCCGGGTCGCAGAGCAGGAGCGCCTCCTCGACGTCGTGGGTGACGAGCAGCACCGTCCGTGGCTCGGCGGCGAGCGTGTCGGCGAAGCCAGTCCTGCAGCTCGGCGCGCGTGATCGCGTCGAGCGCCCCGAACGGCTCGTCGAGCAGCAGCACCGGCTTGTCCGCGAGGAGCGTGCGCAGGAACGCGACGCGCTGGCGCATCCCGCCCGAGAGCCTCGCCGGGCGGAGCCCTCCGAGCCGGCGAGCCCGAACCGCTCGAAGAGCGGGGCGGCCCTCCGGCGCGCATCGCCTTCGTACAGCCCTTTGTTCTCGAGCGCGAGGACGGCGTTGTCGAGGGCGGGTCCACCACGGCAGCAGGCAGTCGCGTTGCGGCATCAGCGCGCATCGCGCAGGCGACCCGCGGCCGACGTGGTCACCGCCGACCGAGACCGTGCCCGCGTCCGGGTCGTCGAGGCCGGCGACGAGCGCGAGCAGCGTCGACTTGCCCGCGCCGCTGCGCCCGACGATCCCGAGGCGTCCGTGCGGCGGGCGCGCAGATCAAGCCCGTCGAGCACGCGCTTGCCACCGAGGATGCGGCTAACCCCGGCGAGCGAAAGCGATGCCCGTGGCCCGGTTGGTGTACGTCGGCTCGGCTTCGGTTGCGATCTCCATCGCGCTCCCTTCGCCGGCATGACCCGGATCAGGTTCGACGGGTATGCGCTAGGAAGCGCGCTCTCAGCCCCTCCGCAGGGACTCCCCGGTCGGGCCAGAGTGTACCGCAGTCGCCTGCTCAGCGCCGCGAGGCGTGTCCAGCGCTGCGCGCGGCTCCGGCTGGTACCGTCTGCGACCCCGATGCCCATCTACGAGTACCGCTGCCCGGAGGGTCATCGCTTCGAGCGCTTCCAGTCGATGACCGCCCCCGCACCGGAGAGGTGCGACGTCTGCGAGGCGGCTCCGGTCGAGCTCGTGCTCTACCCGATCGCGATCCACTACAAGGGCTCGGGGTTCTACACGACCGACTACGGCAAGGGCAAGAACGCGAAGAAGGAGGGCGCGGGCTCGTCCGAGTCCTCCTCGTCGAAGAGCGACGGCTCGTCCTCCTCCGGCTCCCCGGAGAAGAAGGCCGCACCGAGCGGCGACTGAGCTCCTACCTCGACGAGGCGCTGCCGACGGTGCACCCCGGGGCGTAGAGGTTGCCCGGCGTGGGCGGCTGCGGCGCCGAGTTGCCGAGCACCGTCTGGATCACCTGGAAGTTCTCCTGGGTACCCACGATGTAGGCGCCGCCGCCGATGTTCGTCGGGCTGCCGCCCAGCCGGCAGTGGAGCGTGTTCGCCGACGAGGCGCGGAACTTGACCCAGCCGAGCTGCATGAACTGCCAGGTCGAGAGGTCGGTGGCGATCGGCGCCAGCAGCTTCGAGCCGTCGAACGGGAGCCGGAAGAAGGTCGAGGCGCTCGCGAGCTTGGTCATCGTCGCCTGCATGACCTGCTGCTGGTTCTGTGCGCGCTGGACATCCGTCCACGCGGGGTCGAGCCGGTTCTCGCGGATGCGCGAGTAGATCAGCGCCCGGTGCCCGTCCATGTGCTGGACGCCCTTGTCGAAGCGCCAGCCCCGCCAGGAGCCGCACTTCGACGCGGGGAAGGGGCAGTCGAAGGCGTTCGAGAGGATCTTCTCGGGCACGTTCACGTCGATCCCGCCGACCGCGTCGATCAGCTCCTGGAACGCGCCGAAGTCGACGACGACGACGTGGTTGACCTGGAGGGCGCTCCCGAACAGCTGGTCGACGGTGCGAATCGCGAGCTTCGGCCCCCCGATCTGCATCGCCGCGTTGATCTTCTGGTCGCCGTAGCCCGGGATCGAGGCGCGCAGGTCGCGGGGGATCGAGAGGTAGATCAGCCGGTGTCGCCCGGGGTCGGTGCGGAGCAGCATCATCGAGTCGGAGTGCTGGTCGGTATTGCGGCCGCTCCGGCTGTCGCCCGAATGGTCGGTGCCGAGCAAGAGGATGTTCGTCGACGAGGAGAGGATCAGCCCTCCCGGTGCGAGCGCGTCGGTCGTGCCCTGCGGCAGGCGCTGGTGCGCGGCGCTGACGCCGCTCGAGACGCGCGCGTAGCCGAGTGCGCCCCACACGACGAGGAGCAGGAGGATCACGGCGATCGCGAGTGGCACGATCCGACGCCAGCCCCAGCGGCGCCGACGCCGCCGCTCGACGATCTTGCGGGGCCCGCCGCCGTCCGAGCGGGCCGAGCGCCCCTCCTCACGGCCCTCGAGCGGCACCGTTCCCTTCGAGCGGCCGCCACGGTAGACCTTGTAGGGCTTCTCTCCGGCGGCGGCCATCGGGAGGGGTACGGTAGCGGTTGCGAGTGGCCGGCCAACACGCAATCGGGGTCGATCTCGGCGGGACGAAGATCCTCGCCGGCGTCGTCGCCCGCGACGGCGGCGTCGTCCGTCGCCACGAGCGGTCGACGCCGCAGGACTCGCAGGAGCACGTCCTCGCCGAGCTCGAGGCGGCGGTCGCAGAGCTGCTCGACGACTCCGTCTGCGCCGTCGGCTTCGGCGCTCCGTCGCCGATCGACCAGAGGCGCGGCGTCGTCGTCCAGTGCGTGAACGTCCCGCTCGTCGACGCGCCGGTCCGCGACCACATGCACGGACGCTTCGGCCTTCCGGTCGGGCTCGACAACGACGCGAACGCGGCCGCGATCGGCGAGTGGCGTGCGGGCGCGGGGCAGGGTGTGGACGACATCGTCATGCTGACGCTCGGGACCGGCCTCGGCGGCGGGGTGATCGCGGGCGGCAGGCCCTTCCGCGGCGCGAACGGCGCCGGCGTCGAGCTCGGCCACGTGGTGATCGTCCACGACGGCCGGCCCTGCCAGGGCAGCTGCACCGGCCGCGGCCATCTCGAGCCCTACGTGACCGGGACGGCGGCCGGGATCGCGGCTCGTGAGGCGTTCGGCCCCTCTGCGGACGCCCACCGGCTCGTGCGGCTTGCAAGCGAGGGCGACACGACCGCGAGGGAGATCCTGGCCGAGATCGGCCGCTATCTCGGCTCCGGCATGGGCTCGTTCGCGAACACGTTCGGGCCGGAGCTGATGGTGATCGGAGGCGGCTTCGGCGTCGCCGCCTGGGAGCACCTGCTGCCGAGCGCGCTCGAGGTGATGCGAAGAGAGGCGCTGCCGCCGATGCGCGACACGGTCCGCGTCGAGCCGGCGAGGCTCGGCACCGCCGCGGGCCTGATCGGGGCCGCCTTCGTCGGCTTCGAGGCCCTCGACGCGGGCTAGCGCGATGCCGCTCGCCGTCTGCGCCACGCCGATCGGGAACCTCGAGGACGTGACCCTGCGCGTGCTGGCCGAGCTGGCCGCCGCCGACGTCGTGCTCTGCGAGGACACGCGGCACACGCGCGGGCTGCTGCAGCGCCACGGGATCGCGGCGGCGCTCGTCTCCTATCACGAGCACAACGAGGCGCGGCGGACGACCGAGCTGCTGCCGCGGCTCCAGGCGGGGGAGAGGCTCGCGCTCGTCTCCGACGCGGGTCTGCCGGGCGTTTCGGACCCGGGCGGCCGGCTCGTGCGTGCCGCGCTCGAGGCGGGGGTGGAGGTGACCGTGCTGCCGGGCCCGTCGGCCGTCGAGACCGCGCTCGTCGCGTCCGGCCTCGTCGCCGAGCAGTACCGCTTCCTCGGCTTCCTGCCGCGGGGCGAGAAGGCGCTCGCGGCGCTCTGGGAGGAGCTTCGCGCCTGGCCGTTCCCCGCGGTCGCGTTCGAGTCGCCGCAGCGGCTCCCGGCCACCCTGCGCTCGCTCGCCGCGGCTGCGCCCGAGCGCGAGGCGGCCGTCTGCCGGGAGCTGACGAAGCGCTTCGAGGAGGTCGCGCGAGGGACGGCGAAGGAGCTCGCGGAGCGCTTCGGCGATCCGCCGAAGGGGGAGATCACGCTCGTGCATCGGGCCCGGCGCGGCGAGCAGCAGGCGGGCGAGGCGACGGCGGTCGCGGCCGTCGCAGAGCTGGTCGCGGCCGGGGTTGCCGCGGACGGCGCGCCGCCGAGCTCGTGTCGCGTCTTACGGGTCTCTCGCGCAACCGCCTCTACGCCGGATCGCTGTAGTCTGATTTGACAACAGCCGATCGCGCTGCTACCGTCGCACCTTCGCTGTATTCAAGACAGACAACAAGGCGGTGACTCACGCGATGCGACGGCTGCTTCCGCTCGTCCTCTTCCTCGTGCTGTGGGTGCCGGTCGCGCATGCCTGGACGTGGCCGGTCGACGGTGCGGTCGTCCAGGGCTTCGCGTACGACCCCGCGCACCCGTACGCGGGTGGACAGCACCGCGGCGTCGACATCGCCGCCTCGGCGGCCGGGATCCCGGTGCTGGCGCCTGCGTCTGGGACGGTGACGTATGCAGGCTCGATCGGCTCGAACGGCGACACGGTCACGATCGAGACCGCGGACGCGCTCGACGTCACGCTCACGCATCTCGGCTCGATCGCCGTCGCGAAGGAAGACACGGTCGCCGAGGGCGCGACGATCGGCACCGTTGGTCCGACCGGGACGCCCAAGGTCGACGGGCCGTACGTCCATCTCGGGATCCGGCTCGCCGCCGATCCGGACAGCTACCTCGACCCGCTCTCCTTGCTGCCGGCGGCGACCACCACGCCCGCCGCCGACCCGCCCGCGGCGGAACCGGCTCCGGCTGACCCCGCTCCGGCCGACCCTGCGCCGGCCGAACCTTCCGTCGACGCGGCGCCTCCGGCCGATCCGGTGCCTGCCGCTCCGGCCGATCCGCCTGCCGATGAGGCCCCGTCGGCTGCCGCCGGTCCCGCGCCGGCGCCTGCGACCGCGGCACGGCCCGCTGCACCGGCCGCAACGGCGCAGCCTGCGCCCGAGCCTGCCGCTCCCGCGGCTCCGAGTGCCCAGCCGGACCCCGCTCCGGTTGCGAGGACGATCCCCGCGGAGCCGACCGTGCCCGACACGCTGCCGCTGCCCGCGGAGCCGTCCGGCCGGCTCGCGCCCGAGGCGGCGCCCGCGCCTGCGCTGCCGCGGCCGCACGCGACGCGGACACGGCCGAGCCCGCGCGTGAGCGCTCGCGCCGCGCGGTCGGCGCCGCCGCCCGCACTGGTCGTGTCCGCGACGCCGGACGCGACGGTCGAGTCGACACCGGTCGCTCGCGCCGCGCTGCGCTTGCCGAAGGAGATCCGTCCGGCGCTCCCGCAGAGGACACGCCGGCCGCTGCCCGCGCCGCGCACGGTGTCCCACGTGCGTCCGGTCGCGGCTGCGTCACCGTCCCGGTCGCTTCGAGGCGGGCCGCCGCTTGGTCTGCTCGCGCTCGCAACCGCCTCGGCGTTGCTTGCGGCGGCGGGACTCCTGGGGGCGGCTCGTATGATCTGGAGCCCGTCCTCGAGCCCCGAAGGAGCAGTCGCGCGTGTCGCAGACGCCGCAGAAGATCCTCGTCGCGCCAGCGTGGCCGTACGCGAGCGGGCCGCGTCACCTCGGCCACGTGGCCGGCTTCGCGGTGCCGGCGGACGTCTTCGCGCGCTACCACCGCCTGACGGGGAACCAGGTGCTGATGGTCAGCGGGACGGACGAGCACGGGACGCCGGTGATGGTGGCCGCGGACAAGAACGGCGTCTCGCCGCGTGAGCTCGCCGACCGGAACAACGCGCTCATCCGCGAGGACCTGCGCAGCCTCGGCATCTCGTACGACCTGTTCACCCGCACGAGCACGCGCAACCACTACCGCGTCACCCAGGACATCTTCCGCACGCTCCACGAGCACGGCGCGCTCGTCGAGCAGACCACGCTGGGCGCGTTCTCCGCCGCCACCGGCCGGACGCTGCCCGACCGCTACATCGAGGGCACCTGCCCGATCTGCGGCTACTCCGAGGCGCGAGGCGACCAGTGCGACAACTGCGGCAACCAGCTCGACCCGGTCGACCTGATCGAGCCGCGCTCGATCATCGACGGCTCGACGCCCGAGTTCCGCGAGACGACGCACCTCTTCCTCGACCTGCCGGCGTTCGCCGACCGGCTGGAGGCGTGGCTGTCGGCGCAGGAGGGCTGGCGCCCGAACGTCAAGAACTTCTCGCTCGGCCTCGTCCGCGAGTTGAAGCCACGGGCGATGACGCGCGACATCGACTGGGGCGTCCCGGTGCCCGTCGACGGCTATCCCGAGGAGACGAAGCGGATCTACGTCTGGTTCGACGCGGTCATCGGATACCTCTCGGCGAGCGTCGAGTGGGCCCGCAGTCGCGGCACGCCCGACGCCTGGCGCGAGTGGTGGCAGAACCCCGACGCCGGCCACTTCTACTTCATGGGCAAGGACAACATCGTCTTCCACTCGGTGATCTGGCCGGCGATGCTGCTCGGCTACGGCGGCGGCGGCGAGCTCGGCGACGGCCGGGGCGACCTGCACCTGCCCACGAACGTCGTCGCGAGCGAGTACCTGACGACGGAGGGCAAGAAGGCGTCCACGAGCCGCAACGTCGCGATCTGGGTCGCCGATTTCCTCAGCCGCTACGACCCGGATCCGCTCCGCTACTACCTGACCGCCGCAGGGCCGGAGACGCAGGACACCGACTTCACGTGGGACGAGTTCGTTCGCCGCAACAACGACGAGCTGCTCGCGAACTGGGGCAACCTCGTCAACCGGACGCTCGTGAACGCGCACCGGAACTTCGGCGCGGTGCCGCCGCGCGGCGAGCTGAGCGAGCGCGACCGCGCCGTCCTCGACGGCGTCACGAGCGCGTTCGGCGAAGTGGGGGCCTTGATCGAGCAGGCGCGCTTCCGGGCCGCGGTGCAGGCGGCGATGAAGTGGAGCGGCGTCGTCAACCAGTACCTCGCCGACGAGGCGCCCTGGTCGCTCGTCAAGACTGACCGCGACCGTGCCGGCACCGTGCTCAACGTCGCGCTCGCCTGCGTCGACTCGCTCAAGACCCTGTTCGCGCCTTTCCTGCCCTTCACCTCGCAGCTCGTCCACGAGCTGCTCGGCTACGAGGGCGAGCTCGCCGGGCCGCTCCACTTCGAGACGGTGAGCGAGGACGACGGCTCGACGCACGAGGTGCTGACCGGCGCCCACGAGCGCGGGGTCGGCACCTGGGCGCCGAGCGAGCCGCCGGTCGGCCAGACCCTGCAGGAGCCGCGGCCGCTCTACCGCAAGCTCGCGCCCGAGACGGCGGCGGAAGAGCTGGCTCGCCTCGGGCTGTGATCGACACGCACGCGCATCTCGACGCGCTGGACGACCCGGACGCGGTCGTCGCGCGGGCACGCGAGGCGGGTGTGACGCGGATCCTCACCGTCGGCACCGATCTTCCCGGCTGTCGGCGCGCCCTCGAGCTGAGCGAGCGCCACGACGGGGTGTCCGCGATCCTCGGCATCCACCCGCACGAGTCGGGGAACGCCGGCGAGGCCGACCTCGAGGAGCTGCGCCGCCTGCACGCGCACCCGAGGGCAGTCGCGGTCGGCGAGATCGGGCTCGACTGGTTCCGCGATTATGCGCCGCCCGAGGCGCAGCGGCGGCTGTTCGCCGCCCAGCTGGAGCTGGCCGGCGAGCTCGGCAAGCCGGTCGTGATCCACACGCGCGCCGCAGACGACGACACGCGCGCCGCGCTGCTCGGCTTCGGCGGGACTGTCGTCCTCCACTGCTTCAGCTCGCCGCACCTCTTGCCGACGGCGCTCGAGCGCGGCTGGTACGTGTCGTTCGCCGGCAACGCGAGCTTCCCGAAGGCGACCGACCTCCGTCTCGCCGCGACGCAGGTTCCCGCCGAGCGCATCCTCGCCGAGACCGACTCCCCCTATCTCGCACCGCAGCCCGTCCGCGGCCGGACGAACGAGCCCGCGTACGTCATGCACACGCTCGCCGCGCTCGCCGCCGCCCGTGGCGAAGAGCCGGCCGAGCTCGCTGCGCGAATCGACCGCAACGCCGCCGAGTGCTTCGGGCTGCCGGCATGACCGCCTTCGCGAAGAAGAGCCTCGGCCAGCACTTCCTCGTCGACGAGAACGTGCTCGGCGTGATCGGTCGGCTCGCCGAGCTGGCCCCGGGCGACGTCGTGCTCGAGATCGGCCCCGGCCGCGGCGTGCTCACGCGCTATCTCGCCGGCCGCGTCGCCCGCGTGCACGCCGTCGAGCTCGACGCGTCGCTCCAGCCGCACCTGCTGGGCGCCGGCTCGAACGTCGAGCTCCACCTCGGCGACGCGCTCCGCCTCGACCTGGCTGCGCTCGCCCCCGACGCCACGAAGCTCGTCGCCAACCTGCCGTACAACATCGCGACGCCGCTGCTCGTCGAGAGCCTCGACGGCCTGCCGGGAATCGCTCTCTGGTGCGTGATGGTGCAGCGCGAGGTCGCGGACAGGCTCTTCGCCGCACCGGCGACGAAGGCATACGGCGCCGTCTCGGTGCTGGTCCAGCTCGCCTCCGAGCGCACCGGCTTCCACTCCGTGTCGCGGACGGTCTTCCGGCCGCGCCCGAATGTCGACTCGGCGCTCGTGGCGTTCCGCCGACGGGGCCTGCCCCCGGATTACGCGCGAGTGAAGCAGGTCGTCGGCGCCGCCTTCGCGCACCGTCGCAAGACGCTGCCGAACTCGCTCGCGCTGGCCGGCCTCGCCCCGCGCGAGCGAGCCGCCGAGGCGCTCGCCGCGATCGGCCGTCCGGCCGAGACCCGTGCTGAGGCGCTCGAGCCGCCGGAGTTCGTCGAGCTCGCCGAGGCGCTCGGATGAGGGCGCCCGCTCCGGCGAAGATCAACCTCGCCCTCGTCGTCGGCCCCGCGCGAGCCGACGGCAAGCACGACCTGGTGACCGTCTACCAGCGCCTCGGGCTCGTCGACCGGATCGAGCTCGAGCCGGCGCCGCGGCTGCGGGTCGACGGCTTCGAGGCCGACACGCTCGTCCGCGGCGCGCTCGAGGCCCTCGCGCGGCGGACGGGCGTCGACCCCGGCTGGCGCGTCCGGATCGAGAAGGAGATCCCGGTCGCCGCAGGCCTCGGCGGCGGCAGCTCCGACGCGGCCGCCGCGCTCCGCCTCGCGAACGAGACGCTGCCGGAGCCTCTGCCGCGCGGGGAGCTGCTCCGGATCGCCGCCTCGCTCGGCGCCGACGTGCCCTTCTTCCTCGCGGACGGGCCGCAGCTCGGCTCCGGCGACGGCAGCGAGCTGGAGCCGCTGGACCTGCCGCAGGACTTCTGGGTCGTGCTCCTGCTGCCGCGGGGCGCGAGGAAGCCGTCGACCGCGTCGGTGTACGCCGCCTTCGACGCGCGCGGGGCAGCCGAGGGCTGGGAGGAGCGGCGTCGGGCGCTCCTCGACCGCCTCGCCGCCGTGGAGCGGCCCGAGGACCTCGCGTCGCTCCCGCCGAACGATCTCGCGAGCTCGCCGCTCGCTGCCGAGCTGCTCTCCGCCGGCGCCTTCCGCGCCGACGTCACGGGGGCGGGGCCGGCGCTGTACGGGCTCTTCCTCGAGCGCGCGGCGGCCACGGCCGCGCGCTCGTCCCTGCGGCGGCTCGGGCGCACCTGGGTCGCGGCTCCTGCGTGGTACGGTTGACGCGTGCTGGGCGACGGCTCGCACGTGATCGACCACGGGACGAGCCGCAGCGGCCGCTGGCTCCGGGCCCGCCGCACCCGTATCGCGTTCTGGATCGCCGCCGTCGAGGCCGTCGCCGTCGCCTTCTCGGCGGACATCTCGAAGTGGACGGTGTTCGCGCTGGCCGTGCTCGCGGTCGCCGTGTACATGTTCGCCGGACGCGACTCGCGCTCCGACTCGTTCCGGCAGAGCTCCTGGATCTTCGCCGCCTCGCAGCTGCTCGCGGTGCTGGCGGCGATCCTGGCCTTCGTGCTCTTCTGGACCGCGATCGTCGCGGTCGTCGTGTTCGCGCTCGTCGCTCTCTTCTTCGTCTTCAACGACCGACGGTAGACTGCCGTTCTCCCTGGGGCGTGGCCAAGTGGTAAGGCAACGGGTTTTGGTCCCGTGATCCCAGGTTCGAATCCTGGCGCCCCAGCCATCTTCTGAACCCATGGCGGACGAGCTCGCAGCAGTCGTGATGGCCGGTGGCCTCGGTACGCGTATGAGGAGCGCGACGCCGAAGCACCTGCATCCGCTGCTGGGCAGGCGGATGGTCGACTGGGTGATCGACGCCGCCCGGGAGTCCGGTGCGGGGCGGGTCGTGGTCGTCGCCTCGCCGTCGACGCACGACCTGTTCGACGGGGTCGAGGTCGCCGTGCAGGAGCAGCCGCTCGGCACCGGCGACGCCGCCCGCGCGGCGCGTCCCGCCCTCGAGGGCTTCGCCGGCGACGTCCTCGTCCTCAACGGCGACGTGCCGGCACTGAGGGGCGCGACCCTGCGGGCGTTCGCCGAGGCGCACCGCGCCGCCGCGGCCGCGGCCACCGTCCTCTCCTTCGAGCCGGAGGACGTCCGCGCCTACGGCCGCATCGTCCGGGACGGCGACGGCCGCCTCGCCCGCATCGTCGAGGCCGGCGACGCCTCGCCGGACGAGCTCGCGCTCGGCGAGGTCAACTCCGGGATCTACCTCTTCCGTGCCGGGAAGCTCTGGCCCGCGCTCGAGCGGTTGCGGCCGCACAACGCGCAGGGCGAGCTGTACCTGACCGACACGCTCGGGCTCCTCGTCGGCGACGGAGAGGTCTGCGTCGCCCACGTGGCGGCCGATCCGTTCGAGGTCGAGGGGATCAACACGCGGGTCGAGCTCGCCGCAGCTGCAGCCGCGCTCCGCGACCGCCTCAACGAGGCGCACATGCTCGCCGGCGTGACGATCGTCGACCCCGCATCGACCTGGATCGAGGCCGGCGTCGAGATCGAGCCCGACGTGACCGTCCATCCCTTCACGGTCATCCGCGGCGACGTCCGGATCGCGAGCGGCGCCGAGATCGGCCCCTTCGCCTATGTTCGCCCGGCGACGGTCGTCGGCGAGGGAGCGAAGGTCGGGACGTTCGTCGAGGTGAAGAAGGCGACGATCGGGGCGGGTGCGAAGGTGCCGCACCTCTCCTACATCGGCGACGCCGACATCGGCGAGGGCGCGAACGTCGCGGCCGGCAACATCACCGCGAACTTCAAGCACGAGCCCGGCGCCCCGAAGGCGAGGACGAAGATCGGCCGCAACGTCAGAACCGGTGTCGACAATGTCTTCGATGCGCCCGTGGAAATTGGCGACGACGCCTGGATTGCGCCTGGTGCCGTCATCACCGATGATGTGCCTCCCGGGTCGCTTGCCGGGTTTGCGCCTCGGCAGGTCACGAAGGAAGGGTGGGTCTACGAGAAGCATGGAGAGCCTGACGGCGACTGAGCTGGCGCTGCCCGGCCTGGAGAGGGGGATCGTGACGGAGCCTTCGCAGGGTCACTGGATCGAGCGCGGACCCCAGAAGCGCCTGATGGTCTTCGCGGGCCGCTCGCACCCCGATCTCGCGCGCGAAATCGCCGAGAAGCTGGGCGTCGAGCTCGGGGACGTCGAGCTGGAGACGTTTGCGAACGGGGAGACGTACTGCCGCTACCTCGAGTCGATCCGCGGCGCCGACGTGTTCATCGTCCAGACGGGCGTCCAGCACGTCGACCGCAACCTGATGGAGATGCTGCAGATGATCCAGGCGGCGAAGCTCGCCTCCGCGAAGCGGATCACGGCGGTGCTGCCCCTCTTCCCGTATGCCCGCCAGGACCGCAAGGCGAAGCCGCGCGAGCCGATCTCGGCGCGCCTCGTCGCCGACATGATCCAGCTCGCGGGTGCCGACCGCGTGCTGACGATGGACCTCCATGCCGGGCAGATCCAGGGCTTCTTCACCATCCCGGTCGACCACATGACGGCGGTCGCCGATGTTCGCGCAGCACATCCGCGACCTGCTCGGCCGCCGGCGCCGAGCGCGTCGCGGTCGCGCCGGACAGGGCCGCGCCAAGCTCGCCGGCAAGTTCGCCGAGATGATCGGCGGCGACCTCGTCGTGCTGAACAAGGAACGGCCGCGCCACAACGAGGCGCGCGTCACGGCCGTGATCGGCGACGTCGAAGGCAAGGTCGCCGTCATGACCGACGACATCATCGACACGGCCGGCACGCTCTGCGCCGGCGCCGACGCGCTCAAGGCGGCGGGCGCCAACCGCGTCATCGCCTGCGGCACACACGCCCTCTTCAACGGGCCCGCGCTCGAGCGGATCGAGGAGAGCGTCCTCGACCACGTGATCGTCACCGACACCGTCCCGATCGACCTGCGTCTCGAAGCCCGACAAGGTCGACGTGCTCTCGATCTCCGGCATCCTCGCCGAGACGATCCAGAACGTGTTCGCGGACGACTCGGTCTCCGCGATCTTCGCGGGCGAGAATCAGCTGTTCTGACTCCCCGCTCGCCCGCTTCGCCTCGGCCGGGCGCGCCTGCGGCGCGCGCGGCCCTCGGCTCTCGCTTTCCGCTCGCTCGGCAAGCGAGCCGGCGGAGCCGGCTCGCGCGGCTTGGAGCCCGGCGTTCGTGGGCCGCGCCCGCGCAGGTCGGGCGCGGCGGCCCGGCGCTGCGCGCCGCGTGCGCGTGACGGTCGGCTCTCGCTTTTTCGCTCGCTCGCGGCGGCTCAGGCGGGGATGCGGGCGACGTGCGACGTGGCGAGCTCGTTCCCTTCCGCGTCGAGCGCGCTGACGTAGACGACCGGAGGCGGCGACGGGACGTGGATCCGGGTCTCGAAGCCCGTCCGGCGCACGGTGTGGATCGCCTTCGCCTTCTTGCTCGTCGTCCCACCGGAGACGCGCCACCTCGCCACCTCGGTGGCGCCGTTCCAGCTCACGAAGAGATCGACGCCGCTGCCCTTCGGCACGACCGCGAGCACGGGCCTGCTCGGCGGCGTGCCCGTCCATTCGCCGCGGTAGGTCCGATAGGAGACCGCGGCGGTGAGGGTGCTCGCGTTGAAGACGAGGTCGCCCGCCGCCGAGAACTCCGAGCAGACCGGTACCAGGCCCCAGCCGACGAACGTGTTTCCGTTCGCGAGCAGCTGCGTGTTCCCCATCGCGAACGCGAGCAGCCCCTCGGGCTGGGCGTAGGCGCGCTCGAGCTCGGCGGTCATCGCGTTCTCGTCGAGCGTCAGGTAGATCGCCCGCGAGGAGGGCTCGATCGCCGACTCGTTGGAGTAGCCGCCGTCGTCGAAGATCGAGACGACGCCGCCGTCATGGCCGCGCGCGTCGTGCTGGAAGGCGAACGCCGTCCCGGCGCCCATCTGGAAGTCGCTCTTCTTGCCGCCGAGCCGCCAGACGATGTCGCCGGTCGCGCGGTCGAGCTTGTAGACGGTCGAGGTGTGGCGGGCGGAGATGAGGAAGTTCCCGTCGGCGAGCAGGTCGATCGAGTTGAGGTGGAAGTAGTCCCAGGCCCCGGCCACGTTCGGCAGGTACGACTCGTCGAGTCCGACGTGGTCATGCGAGTGCCACTCGAAGAGCAGCTTGCCGGTGGCGACGTCGACCTCCTGGACGACCCCTTCGAGCAGGGTGCCGTCCGCCGGTCCGCCGACGCTCGAGAGGTCGGCCGTGATCCCGTTATAGGCGCTGATCAACGCCGTGCCCGACGGCGTGAGCGTGAACTCGTGCAGGTCGCCGGCGTAGCCGTTCGCCGCGGACACCCGCCCGACCTCCGTGTACGTCGAGTCGAGGATCACGTACTCGCCCTCGCCGTAGCCCTTCTCGAAGGTGCCCTCCCACCAGGTCAGCACCGGCTCGCCGTTCAGCTCCTGGACACGGAAGTCGTGGACGGACTGTGTGGTGGACGGGCGGAACCAGACCGGGTCGCCGGCCGAGTCGACGATCAGCGGTCCGTACGCCGACACGCCGGACGCGGGCGCCATGAATGCATAGCCGGGCGTGGCGGCCGGCGTGTTCACGCTGACGCGGACGACCGGCGGCTTCAGGTCGGTCCGGCTCGTGAAGCTCCAGACCGTCGCCGGAGCGGTCGCGAGCCGTCCGGCCGCTCGCGCCGCGGCGGGCGCGTACAGCCAGGCGGCGCCGCCGCCGAGGAGCGCAAGGAACCGGTTGCGCGTGACGCGCGTTTGCGGGTCGAGGAACGCCATCGGGCGCAAGATCATGTCACTCCCGCGAGCGTTCGTTACGAGCCACTGTCGGCGGCCGCGGCGAGCCGCCTCGCGACGAGCCTTTCGGCTGCCTCGGTGGGCGCGATCCCGTCGCGTGCGGACTCCGCGTAGAGACCGCGGAGCGTCTCGCCGATGCCGGCGAACGCGCGCTCGAGCCGGTCGTCGTCCAGCTGCTGGTCCTCGATCCCGATCAGCTGGACGACGCCGCCGGCGTTGATCACGTAGTCGGGCGCGTAGAGGATCCCGCGCTCGTGCAGGCGGAGCGCGTCGGCAGGCTCGGCAAGCTGGTTGTTGGCGGAGCCCGCGACAACGCGGCAGCGCAGCGTCGGGACCGTCGCGGCGGACAGCGTGCCGCCGACCGCGCACGGCGCGTAGACGTCGCACTCGGTCCGGGTCACGTCGGCGGGCGCGACGACCTCGAAGCCGGTTGCCCGGGCGCGCTCGGCGTCGACGTCGCTGACGAGGACGGTCGCTCCCTCGGCGGCGAGTGCGGTCGTGAGCGGTCCGCCGACTGCGCCGCAGCCCTGCACGAGCACCGTCCTGCCGGCGAGGTCCGGCGCGCCGAATGCGTGCTCGACGCTCGCCCGGATCCCGTGCAGGACGCCGCGTGCCGTCCCGCGCCCGCTGTCGCCGCCGCGCCCCGACGTGCCGTAGACCCACGGGCAACGCTCGGCGACGACGTCGAGATCGGCCGGAGTGATGTTCATGTCGCCCGCGGTGCGGTAGGAGCCGCCGAGCGAGGCGACGAGCTCGCCGAAGCGGAGCAGGAGCCGGCGCCGCGGCTCGCCCTGCGGCAGCTCGGGCACCGCGAGCACCGCCTTGCCGCCGCCGCGCGGCATGCCGACGGCCGCCATCTTGCGGCTCATCGCGGCGGAGAGCTTCAGCGCGTCGGCGAGACCGTCGCCGGGCCGCTCGTAGACGCGCATCCGCGTCCCGCCGCCGGCGGGCCCGAGCGCGGTCGAGTGCACGCAGACGAAGATCCACGCGCCGCTCGCGGCGTCGTGGCGGATGACGGCATGCTCTCCGTCCCAGCCGGCCAGTAGCTCCTCGAACACACCCAGAGTGTGCAGATACGAGACGGGGTTCGGCTACACTCCGCCGCCGTATGGCCGGAGAGAGGACAAAGCTCGTCGTCGCCCAGCGCGAGAACAGCGGCTCCCGGGAGTCCCGGCGGCTGCGCCGCGAAGGGCTCGTTCCCGGCGTGCTCTACGGAAACGGCGACCCGGTCGCGATCGCCGTCGCCGAGCGCGAGCTGCGCCGCGCGCTCACGGGCGGCAGCGGTCTGCACGCGATCCTCGACGTCGAGATCGACGGCGCCGGCACGACGCATCCGTCGATCCTCAAGGAGTACCAGGTCGACCCCGTCCGCGGCGGCGTCACGCACGTCGACCTGCACGAGGTGCGGCTCGACCGGCCGATCAGCGCGTCGGTCTCCGTGCATCTCATCGGCGGCGACGATGCGCCGGGCGTGCGCGAGGGCGGCGTGCTCTCGCAGCCGCTGCGGGAGCTGAACGTCGAGGCGCTGCCGCTCGAGGTTCCCGAGCATCTCGAGATCGACGTCTCCAGCATGGAGATCGGCGGCACGCTTCGGATCGCCGACGTGCCCGTGCCCGCCGGCGTGACGCTGCTCGACGACCCGGAGTCGGTCGTCGCGACCGTGACCGCGCCGACGCGCGAGGTCGAGCCCGAGGCCGTCGAGGGCGAGGAGGGCGAGGCCGTCGAGGGTGAAGAGGGCGAGGCGCCCGACGGTTCCGAGGACGCGGCCGAGACGGACGCGGCCGGCGCCGAAGCCAGCGACGCCGGGTAGTCCCGCATGCGGTTGTGGCCGCGCCGGCAGGGATCGACGCTCGACCTGCTCGTGGTCGGCCTCGGCAACCCGGGCCGCGAGTACGCACGCAACCGGCACAACGTCGGTGCGATGGTCGCCGACGAGCTCGCCCGCCGGCACGGCGGCTCCTGGCGGGGCAAGTTCTCCGGGCAGCTCGCCGAGATCCGGCTCGAGGGCCACAAGCTCGCGCTGCTGAAGCCGGAGACGTACATGAACGAGTCGGGGCGCTCGGTCGGCGCCGCCGTCGCGTTCTTCAAGGTCGCGCCCGAGGCGGTGCTCGTGATCCACGACGAGAGCGACCTCGAGGCGGGACGCCTGCAACTGCGCCTCGGTGGCGGTCTCGCCGGCCACAACGGGCTGCGCTCGATCGTGCAGCACCTGCACTCGCAGGAGTTCCTCCGGCTCCGCGTCGGCGTCGGCCGTCCGGGACGCGGCGATCCGCGCCCGCTCGCCGACTGGGTGCTCTCCGACTTCGCGCCGCACGAGGACGCCGGCGACCTCGTCGCCCGCGCCGCGGACGCGGTCGAGACGCTCGACGCCGACGGCGTCGAGCGCGCCCAGGCGCAGGTCAACCGGCGCTAGCGGCCGCGGCCGAAAAGGAGCTCCGCGAGATGGTGCAGCTCGAGCTCGAGCTCGAGCTGGCCTGGACGAACACGTCGGGGAGATCGACGTGAGCGAGGCGCGCCGTCTCCCGAACGGCGCCGAGGAAGCTCAGCCGCCGCGACTCTGGCGCCAGCGGTGGAGCGCCTTCGACTTCGAGGCGCTCTTCGGGCGCTCGGGCTCGGGCTTCGGGTCGTGCTCGGCGAGCCAGCGGGCCGCCTCGTCCTCGGGATCGAGGCCGGTCTCCCGTTCTCGTTTGCCCACGCGCTCGGCGCGGCGCTTCGCGGCGTCCATACCGGCACGGTAACCCAGCCCGGCACGGATACGATGGCCCCGCGGAACCGCGGGTTCCGCCTTTCGTCATGGACCAGCCGGTACTCCACGCCTTCGTCTCCGAGCTCGTCGAGAGCGAGCGCCTCGGCGAGCTCGCCGAGACGCTGCCCGGCCGCGTCCGCGTCTCCGAGGCGGCGCTGCCCGTGCTGCTCGCCGCGCTCCACGAGCGGCTCGGAAAGCCGCTCGTCTGCCTCCTGGCCGAGGACGCCGACGCGCGCGACGCGGCCGAGGCGGCCGCCTGGTTCCTCGGTGAGGAGCCGGTCGGCTTCCTCCCGAGCCGCGGCGTCAGCTGGGAATCCGGGCTCGAGCCGCCGCCGCACCTCGTCGGCGAGCGGGCACGCGCGCTGCACGTGCTCGAGCGCGGCGGGCTCGTCTGCGCCTCCGCGCGCGCGCTCGCCGAGCTGCTGCCGCCCCTCGAGGCGCGGCCGGAGCCGATCGAGGTGCGCCCCGGCGCCGAGCCCGGCGTCGAAGGGCTCGCCTCCTCGCTCGCCCTCGCCGGCTACGAGCGCGTCGAGCGCGTCGACGACCGCGGCCACTTCGCAGTCCGTGGCGGCCTGATCGACGTCTTCCCGACCACCGGCCGCGAGCCGCTCCGCATCGAGTTCTTCGGCGACGAGATCGAGTCCGTACGCGCGTTCTCGCCGTTCACGCAGCGCGCCCTCCACCCGGTCGCGGAGGCGACGCTCTACCCGGCCGCCGAGCGCCGGCTCGACCTCGTCGATCCAAGTAACAGTCTGTTACTTGCCGACGAGGAGGAGCCGGGTCCGCCGCCGGTGCCCGACGACCTCGTGCCGGCCTTCGACCGGGCGCCGGACCTCGTCTTCCGTCCCGACGACGTGCGCCGCGTCTGGGCCGACGACGGCGTCGCCGCGCCCGACCTCGCGGACGCGACCGAGCTCGACCCGTTCCCGCACGGACAGCCGCTCGCGTTCGAGGCGCAGCGGCCGGCGATCGCGGCGCGCGGGCTCGCCGAGGCGGAGAACGAGCTGGCCGCGTTCGTCCGCTCGGGCCAGCGGGTCGTCGTCGCCTTCCCGCACCGCGGCGAGGCGGCCCGGACGCAGAACCTGCTGCGGAAGGTCTCGGCGCGGCTGCTCGAGCCCGGTGAGGCGCTTCCGGCCGAGCCGGAGCTCCTGTTCGCGGTGGCGCCCGCCCGCCGCGGCTTCGTCTGGCGCGAGCTCGGCCTCGTCCTCCTGCCCGACCACCAGGTGTTCCGCCGCCGCGCGCCGCGCGAGCGCCGCCTCGGCGGCCGCGCGCTCCAGTCGTTCGCCGACCTGCGCACCGGCGACTACGTCGTCCACGAGGACCACGGCGTCGGCAAGCTGCTCGGCTTCGAGACGAAGGAGGTCGCGGGCGTCACGCGCGACTACCTGCTGCTCGCGTTCCGCGGCGAGGATCGCCTCTACGTCCCGCACGAGCAGCTCGGCAAGGTCTCGCGCTACGTCGGCGCCGACGCCGGCAACCCGGCGCTCTCGAAGCTCGGCGGCAAGGCGTGGCAACTGCTCAAGTCGCGCGCCCGCGAGTCGGTGCAGGAGCTCGCGACCGAGCTGATCCAGCTCTACGCGCAGCGGCAGACGCGCGAGGGGATCGCCTACGACCTCTCGCACGAATGGTTGTCCCGGCTCGAGGCCGCGTTCCCGTACCGCGAGACGCCCGACCAGGAGACGGCGATCGAGGCGGTGAAGGAGGACCTCGAGGCGCCGCGGCCGATGGACCGGCTCGTCTGCGGCGACGTCGGCTTCGGCAAGACCGAGGTCGCGGTGCGCGCCGCCTTCGCGGTCGCCGTCAATGGCAAGCAGGTGCTGATGCTCGCCCCGACGACCATCCTCGCCGAGCAGCACTTCAACACCTTCCGCGGCCGCTTCCGCGACTTCCCCGTCCGCGTCGAGATGATCTCGCGCTTCGTGCCCGCGGCCCAGACGAAGCGGATCCTCGCCGACTTCGCACAGGGGAAGGTCGACGTCCTCATCGGCACGCACCGCGTCCTCAGCCGCGACGTGATCCCGAAGGACCTCGGGCTCGTCGTCCTCGACGAGGAGCAGCGCTTCGGCGTCGCGCAGAAAGAGCTCTTGAAGTCGCTGCGCCTCGAGGTCGACGTGCTGACGCTCTCGGCGACGCCGATTCCGCGCACGCTCCACCTCTCGCTCGCGGGCATGCGCGACATCTCGATCATCGAGACGCCGCCCGAGGGCCGCCGCCCGATCCGCACCACCGTCGGCGAGTACGACGAGGAGTCGGTCAAGCTCGCGCTCGAGCGCGAGGCCGAGCGGGAGGGCCAGTCCTTCTTCCTCCACAACCGCGTCGAGACGATCGAGGAGCGCGCAGAGCAGCTGCAGCAGCTCTGCCCCGACCTGCGCTTCCTCGTCGCGCACGGCCAGATGCGCGAGAAGGAGCTCGAGGAGAAGATGCACGCGTTCCTGCGCGGCGACGCAGACGTCCTCGTCTCGACGACGATCATCGAGTCGGGAATCGACATCCCGCAGGCGAACACGCTGATCGTCGAGCGTGCGGACGCGCTCGGCCTCTCGCAGCTCTACCAGATCCGCGGTCGCGTCGGCCGCTCCGACGCGACCGCCTACGCCTACCTCTTCTATCCGGACGCGCAGGAGCTGACCCCGGAGGCGCGGGCGCGGCTCGCGACGCTCGCCGACCACACCGAGCTCGGCGCCGGCTTCGCGATCGCGATGCGCGACCTCGAGATCCGCGGCGCCGGCGAGCTGCTCGGCGCCGAGCAGTCCGGTCACGTCGCCGCCGTCGGCTTCGAGCTCTACGTCGAGCTCCTGAACGAGGCGGTCGCCGAGCTGCAGGGGCAGAAGCGCGTCGCCGCCCGCCCGGTGCGCGTCGACGCCCGCATCGACGCGTATGTCCCGGCCGCGTACGTCGGCTCGGAAGCGCTGCGAATCGACGTCCATCGCCGGCTCGCCCTCTCCGAGACCGAGGACGAGCTGCGTGAGCTGCAGGCTTCGCTCGAGGATCGCTACGGCCCGCTGCCCGAGCCGGTCGCGAGTCTGTTTGCGATCCAGGAGGCGAAGATCAAGGTGGCGAGGCTCGGCGCCGACTACCTCGTCTTCCGGGGCGGGAAGGCGACGGTCGGGCGGCTCGTGCTCGGCTCCGGCGAGCTGCGTGAGCTGCGCGACCGGGTCAAGACGGCGATCTACACGGTCGGCGCGCAGGAGGTGAGCCAGCGCAGCCAGGAGGGATTCGCGCAGGCGGTCGGGCTGGTCGATGCTATCTTGGACGCGCGCCGGGCCGCGTGAGGCGCCCGCAGGCTCCGCCCCCGGCTCCCCTGCGACTTCGACCTACTGGATGGACATGAGAACGCTCCGCTTCCTGACGTTGCCGCTCCTCCTCGCCGCCGCGCTCTTCGTCGCGGGCTGCGGAGGTGGAGGGGGCAGCGCCGCCAAGACCGTGCCACAGGACGCCGTCGCCGTCGTCGGCTCGTCCACGATCACGAAGGCGCAGTTCAACAATCTGATGGCCTCGGCGAAGAGCACCTACAAGGCGCGCAAGACCGCCTTCCCGAAGGTCGGTACGCCCGCGTACACGTCGCTCCGCGACCAGGCGGTCACGTATCTCGTGCAGGAGTCGGAGCTCGAGCAGAAGGCGAAGGATCTCGGCATCACCGTCACCCCGAAGGACGTGGCCGCGCGGATCACACAGATCAAGACGCAGTACTTCTCCGGGAGCGAGACGAAGTACAAGGCGCAGCTGAAGGCGCAGGGGCTGACCGAGGCGCAGCTGAAGGACGACCTGTACGCGCAGATCCTCTCGGAGAAGCTGTTCAACAAGGTCACCGCTGACGTCAAGGTCACCGACGCCGCGGTCAAGAAGTACTACGCGAGCAACAAGTCCCAGTACCAGACGCAGGAGAGCCGCACCGTGCGGCACATCCTCGTCAGCACGAAGAAGCTCGCCGACCAGCTCGAGACGCAGCTGCGCAACGGCGGCGACTTCGCCGCGCTCGCGAAGAAGTACTCGAAGGACACGTCGTCGGCGAAGAGCGGCGGCAAGCTGACCATCTCGAAGGGCCAGACCGTGAAGCCGTTCGAGGATGCGGCCTTCTCGCTGAAGGTGAACGAGATCTCGGCGCCGGTGCACTCGACGTACGGCTGGCACATCATCCAGGCGCTCGGCCCGGTCAAGCCGGCCACGACCACCCCGTTCGCCTCCGTCAAGACGCAGATCCGGCAGAGCCTGCTCTCGACGAAGAAGACGAGCGTCATGACGACGTGGGTCAACAAGCTGAAGAAGACGTTCGAGCCGACGATCAACTACCAGTCGGGCTTCACCCCGGCGACGACCGCGACGACCGGCACGACCGGCACGACCTAGCGCCTTGGGTTCTCCCGCCGGCGCTTCCCGCTTGAGCGAGGCGCTGCTCGAGCTGCAGACGCTGACCGGGCGGTTGCGCCGTGAGTGCCCGTGGGATCGCGAGCAGACGGCGCAGACGATCGTTCCGCACACGGTCGAGGAGGCGTACGAGGTCGCAGACGCCGCGGGCGCGGGCGACGACGCGAAGCTCCTGGACGAGCTCGGCGACCTGCTCTTCCAGGTCTACTTCCTCGCGCTTCTTCTCGAGGAGCGGGGCGCGGGCGACCTCGAGCGGGTCGCGCGCGGTGTGCACGCGAAGCTCGTGCGCCGCCACCCGCACGTCTTCGGCGACGTGGAGGCGCGCACGCCCGAGCGCGTCCGCTCGAACTGGGAGCGCATCAAGCGCGAGCAGGAGGGCCGCGAGGGCATCTTCCACGACGTCGCCGAGGCCTTGCCCGGGCTGCTCTACGCGCGCAAGGCGCAGCAGCGCGCGAAGGCGGTCGGCTTCGAGTATCCGGACGTCGAGGGCGCGCTCGCCGATCTCGACGACGAGCTGCGCGAGCTCCGGGCCGACCTCGACTCGCCCGAGCGGCGCGCCGAGGAGCTGGGAGACGTCCTCTTCGCCGCCGTCAACGTCGCCCGCAAGCTCGACGTCGACCCGGAGCTCGAGCTGCGCCGTGCGGCGAAACGCTTCCGTGAGCGCGTGGAAGTTGCGGAGGCGCTCGCCGCGGCGGCGGGCGAGAATTGGAGCGAGCTTCCGCTCGACCGGCAGGACCGCTACTTCGACCAGGCCAAGGAGAACGACCGATGACTGTTATCGCCCAGGTTCGCGCGCGCCAGATCCTCGACTCGCGTGGAAATCCGACCGTCGAGGTCGACGTCCAGCTCGAGTCGGGCGCGCACGGCCGCGCCGCGGTCCCATCCGGCGCGTCGACCGGCGTCCACGAGGCGGTCGAGCTCCGCGACGGCGGTGACTCCTACGGCGGCAAGGCGGTCACCCGCGCCGTCGCGAACGCGAACGGCGAGATCGCCGCCGCGGTGACGGGCCTGGACGCGGCCGACCAGGAGGCCCTCGACGCGAAGCTCGTCGAGCTCGACGGCACGCCGAACAAGGGCCGCCTGGGCGCGAACGCGATCCTCGGCGTCTCGCTCGCCAGCGCGAAGGCGGCCGCGGCGGAGGCGGGGGAGTCGCTCTACCGTCACCTCGGCGGCGCCGAGGCGACGACGCTTCCGGTGCCGATGATGAACGTGATCAACGGCGGCGTGCACGCGGCCAACTCGATCGACCTGCAGGAGTTCATGCTCGTCCCCGTCGGCGCCGGCTCGTTCGCCGAGGCGCTGCGGATCGGCGCCGAGACGTACCACTCGCTGAAGCAGGTGCTCTCGCAGCGCGGGCTCGCGACGGCGATCGGCGACGAGGGCGGCTTCGCGCCCGACCTGCCGTCGACCGAAGACGCGATCGAGGCGATCCTCGAAGCCGCCGACCGCGCGGGCCACCTCGAGAACGTCGCGATCGCGCTCGATCCCGCATCGAGCGAGTTCTTCTCCGACGGCGCCTACCGCTTCGAGGGGCGCGTGGCGTCGCCGGCCGAGATGGCCGGCTTCTACGCGGGCCTCGTCGATCGCTTCCCGATCGTCTCGCTCGAAGACGGCAACGCGGAGGACGACTGGGACGGCTGGAAGGCGACCACCGACCTGCTCGGCGGCCGGATACAGCTCGTCGGCGACGACATCTTCGTCACGAACCCGGAGCGGCTCCAGCTCGGGATCGACCGCGGCGTCGCCAACTCGATCCTCGTCAAGGTCAACCAGATCGGGACGCTGAGCGAGACGGTCGCGGCCGTCCGGCTCGCGCAGACGCACGGCTACACGGCGGTCATGTCGCACCGCTCGGGCGAGACCGAGGACTCGACGATCGCCGACCTCGCCGTCGCGCTCGGCACCGGCCAGATCAAGACCGGCGCCCCGGCGCGCTCGGACCGCGTCGCCAAGTACAACCAGCTCCTGCGAATCGAGGAGGAGCTGGGGGCGAAGGCGACCTATCCCGGATGGGACGCGTTCCCGCGCTCGAAGCGCTGAGCTCCGCGCCGCGGCACGACCGTGACGGGTGACGTGCGGTTTTTCGTCGAGCCGGTAACAACATCGTCTCCCGCTGTAACCGTTTCCGAGCCGCTTCACAGCTAGGCTTCCGGTCGTGCCTGGGGATCGCCGGACGAAGATCGTGGCCACGCTCGGACCGGCGTCGGACTCGCCCGACAGCCTGCGTGCCCTCGTCGCGGCCGGCGTCGACGCTGTTCGCTTCAACCTCTCCCACGGCACCCACGACGAGCACTCCGAGCGCGCCTGGCGCGTGCGCGAGATCGCGGCCGACGTGGGCCGCCCCGTCGCGCTGATCGCCGACCTCCAGGGGCCGAAGCTGCGGGTCGGCGAGCTCGAGGAGCCCGTCGTCCTGCGCACCGGCGGCGAGATCACCGTCTGCTCCGAGGACCTCGTCTCGGGCGACGAGCTGCCGGTCATGCCCGCCGTGATCGGCCAGGTCCTCGAGCCCGGGCACGACGTCCTGATCGACGACGGGCAGGTGCGGCTGCGGGTCGACGAGGTCTCGCAGGGCCGCGCCCGCTGCGCCGTCGTCGTCGGCGGCACGGTCACCTCGCACAAGGGCGTCAACCTCCCCGGCGTGCCGCTGCCGATCCCGTCGCTGACGCGCAAGGACACCGCCGACCTCGAGTGGGCGCTGAGCACCGGCGTCGACTTCGTCGCGCTCTCCTTCGTCCGCTCGCCGAGCGACGTGCGCGAGCTGCGCACGCTGATCGAGCAGGCGGGCTCGCATGCGCACGTGATCGCGAAGATCGAGAAGTCCGAGGCCGTCGACGTGCTCGACGACGTGCTCGCGGAAAGCGACGCGGTGATGGTCGCGCGTGGCGATCTCGGCGTCGAGATCGGCCCGGCGCTCGTGCCGCTCGTGCAGAAGCGGATCATCCAGAGGGCGCTCGAGCGCGGAAAGCCGGTGATCACCGCGACCCAGATGCTCGAGTCGATGGGCCATTCGCCCGAGCCGACGCGCGCCGAGGCGTCCGACGTCGCGAACGCGATCCTCGACGGCACCTCCGCCGTCATGCTCTCCGGCGAGACGGCCGTCGGCGAGTACCCGGTCGAGGCGGTCGCCTACATGGATCGGATCGCGCGCGCCGTCGAGCCGAGCATGGACTACCGGCACGAGCTGCCGGAGGCGGCCGAGAATCCGACGATCGGCCAGGCGATGTCGAACTCCGCGTGCGATCTCGCCGAGGCGCTGCGCGCGAAGGCGATCCTCGTCCCGACCTTCAGCGGCCGGACGGCGAACGCCGTCGCGCGGCTACGGCCACGCCGCCCGATCATCGCGCTCACGCACGTCGACTGGGCGATGCGGCAGCTCGCGCTCGAGTGGGGCGTGACGCCCCTGCTGATCCCCGAGATGACCGACGTCGAGAACCTGTGGACGACCGCCGTCGAGGCCGCGCGCGACGCGGGCCTCGTCGCGTCGGGCGACCGGATCGTGATCACCGCCGGCACCGCCGTGAACATTCCGGGCTCGACGAACGTGATCAAAGTCGACATCGCCTAAGCCGTGGGGAACCCCGGGGTTCCCCCACGAGCTGCGCCGCGGTTCAGGCGACATTTTCGCGCGCGGGCGCGGCCCGACGGTCACACACCTGCGCGGGCGGGAAGGATGGATCGCGTGCGGCGAGAACTCGGTCACATGCCCGCCGCCAAGGGTCGCCGCCGCCTGCGTGGAGCCGTCGCCCGCCGCTGGGTCGCCGTGGGCGCTCTCGTCCTCGTCGCGCTGCTCTACTACCGGCCGTTCCGCGCCTACCTCGACGCACGCGGACAGCGGACGGCGAGCGCGGCCGCCGTGCGGCGTCTCGAGGACGAGCGCAACACGCTGCAGCGGCGTCTGAAGGCTTCCTCCTCGCTCGCGTACGTGACCCGGGAGGCGCGCGCGCTCGGCTACATCCGCAAGGGCGAGCAGCTGTTCATCGTCAAGAACACCGCGCAGTGGCGGCGCAAGCAGCGCGTCGGCAATGCTGGGCACTAGTGCGCTCCGGCCCCGAGACCGACCGTCAGATCGTCGCCCGTCAGATCGGCCGGTCGCCGCGCGCGTTCCGGCGGGTCGCGGTCCGCTGCCCGTTCGGCGCGCCCGCCGTCACCGAGCAGAGCCCGTACGGCCCGGACGGCGAGCCCTTCCCGACCACGTACTACCTCACCTGCCGGCACCTCGTCGCGGCGATCTCCCGGCTCGAGGCGGCCGGAGGCGTCGAGCGCTGGACGGCCGCGGCCCGGGCCGACCCGAAGCTGACCGCGAGTATCGCCCGCGCCGACGAGGAGCAGCGCATCGTGCGGCGCCAGCTCGCCCGCGGGCGGATGGGGCGGGACGGCGGCGCGTCGCTCGACCTCGGCGTCGGCGGCGCGAGCCGCACCGGCAGCCTCAAGTGCCTGCACGCGCACGCGGCGTTCGCGCTCGCGCGACCCGGCTATCTGCTCGGCGAGCGCATCGTCGCCGAGCTCGACCCCCTGTGGCCCGAGCACTGCTGCTCTACCCTGGCCGAGTGAGTTCCGTCGAGCTCGTGCGGCAGGAGTGGGAGGAGGGCCATCGCCGCGTCGAGGGCGAGCGCGCCGATCGCCGCCGCTACGCGAGGCTCGTGCAGCAGCTCGAGCTCGTCGTCGACGAGCTGCGCAAGCGGGTGGGCGGCACGTACACGCTCACCGACCTCGCCTCCTCGTACCGCGATGCCGACCGCTGGGCGCGGCCGCTCGTCGAGGAGCGCGCCCCGTCGCCCGGCTGGCCGCGGGACCTGTCGACGGTGCTCGCCGCCGCCTTCCACGCCTATCAGCGCGGCGCCGTGGACTACGGGACGTGACCGCCGAGCTCGACGACAGGCTGGAGCGGCGGGACCGCCGGCGCGAGCACGTGCGGGCGCTGCGCTGGCTGCTCGCGGTCGCGGTCGGAGCGCTCCTCTTCGCCCTCGGCGTCTCGGTCGGCGAAGCGCTCCGTGACAATCCGCGTCCCGGCGTGACGACGACGAGCGTCACGACGATCGAGCCGTAGCGCCGCTCCACGAGAATTGCCGAGGTTCGATGGTGTAAAAAACCTCAGCTTTGGCCAAGTTCCCACCGATGGCACCTCTCGACGAGCGGTCCGGGCGCGATCCCGAGTGGCTGACGCTGGGCAAGGCGGCGCATTTCCTCGGCGTCGCCCAGAGCACCTTGCGCAAGTGGTCGGATCAGGGGCGGCTGCCCGCCTTCTATACGCCGGGCGGTCACCGGCGCTTCCGGCGTGGCGACCTCGAGGCGTTTCTCGTACGCTCCGGCTCCGGTCGTGGGAGGTCGGGCCCGCTCGTCCTGATCGTCGACGACGACGACGCCATCCGCGCGTTCGTCCGGACGGCACTCGAGCAGGAGGGGTACGCCGTCCGCGAGGCGGGGAGCGCCGACGCCGGGATGGCCGCGATCGACGAGGCCAAACCCGACCTGATCCTGCTCGACGTGCTGATGCCGCACGTCGACGGCTGGGAGATGCTGCGGCGCATCCAGGAACGGCACGGCGCCGGTGCGATTCCGGTCGTCATGTTCAGCGGCAGCGTCGACGCCACCTCACAGCGGGATGCCACCTCGCGCGGCGCCCGCGGCTTCGTCGGCAAGCCCTTCGATCTCGAGGAGCTCGTCGGCCAGGCGAAGGCCGTCGCACCGCTCTAGTTCCGCGGCGAAAGCTGCGCTTTCGCCGCGGGTGAGGCGGAACTCCGCGCGCCCGAGACGCGACTCGGGCGCGCTCCGTGCTGTTTTGTTGGTCGGATGGTCTTGGTGGTTTGTCTGCCCCGGCGCGCTCGTCCGTGCCCTGCGGGCATGAACGAGCGCTACTCCGCGTCGTCGTACCGTCGCCTTCGGCATCCCGTTACGCCGACGCTTTCGACCGTTTCGAAGCTCGAAGCGGCAAAAGGCCGGAGCGTAAGACACGCCGCAGGCGGACTTACGATCCGGCCGAACCAGCGTCCCCGGTCCTGCCCCGGTAGGGGCACGAGCCGGACGCGCCGGGATCGCCGATTGCGAATCAGCGTCAGCAATCCAATACAGCACGGAGCGAGCCCGAGACCGCGCTCTCGGGCTCGCGCAGTTCCGTCTCCCAGCGAGCAAGGCGGAGCCTTGCGAGCTAGTAGTCCTCGGCCGTGCGAAGCAGCCCGGCGGCGACCAGTGCGATCGCGGCGAGCAGGCTGATGTAGATCCCGACGCCGCGCGTCGTGACCGCGAAGTACGTGTCCGGGACGGAGAAGAGCCGGATCAGGACGAAGATCGTCGCGAGCGCGCCGAGTGCGATCAGCACCAGTCGCTCGGGCACGGTCGCCGGCAACTCGATGCCGGCCTCCCGCAGCGCCTCGAGAATCAGGGTCACGAGGCCGGTGAAGAAGACGAGCTTGCCGAGCGGCCCCGTGTGCCAGCCCGTGACCGACAGCGTCACCCCGTCCGGCTGCGTGCCCGCGTACCAGTCGGTGAACGCCGAGACGGCGAGGACGAGACCCGAGATCCACGCGATCCGCTCGCCCCAGTCGGCCGGCCCGTACGGTCTCGGCGCGGTGCGCGGCCGGCGCGGAGCAGGCTCGGGGCGGGCGGGCGGAAGCGGCTCGGGCGTTTGCACAGTGCGCAGTATGCAGCGCTGAGCGTCGGACGGGTGCGGCAGCATCCCGGCCGGCGCGATACTTCCGGCACCGTGGGCATGTCGGCCGAACTCGAGCGCGCGCGGGGCGAGCGGCTCGCCCGGGCGCTGACCGCAGCCGTGTCGGCAGAGACGATGGCCGCGGCGCTGCGGCTTCTCGCCGAGGCGGCGCGCGAGCTGGCTTCCGCCGAGGCCGCCCTCGTGCGCGTCCTCGACGGCGAGCGGCTCGAGACGGTCGCCGTCGCCGGCTCGGCCGCGTTCGCGGCCGAGCTCGAGGGATCGACGCTCGACGCGGCCGAGCTGCCCGAGCGCACCGTCGACCGGCAGGCGGAAGCTCCGCCCGCGGTACGCGCGGTCGCCGCCCGCGCCGGCGCCGACGCGCTCCTGGTCATGCCGGTGCGCGTCGACGGGGCTACGGCGTCGCTCGAGCTCTTCCGGCCCGGCGACGACTTCTCCGCCGACGAGCGACTTGTCGGCGAGCTCGTCGCGGCCGAGATCGGGCTCGTCATACGCGCATTCGCCGTTGCTCCCGCCGCGGCGGCGACGCCGTCGGCGCGACCTGCGCTCGAGCTGGCGGGCGACGCGCTCGCGGCCGTGCTCGACTCGTCGGCCACGGAGGCCGAGATCGTGCGCATCGCGGCCGGCGCCACCGGCTCGAAAGCGGCGGTCGTCTGGGAACGCGACGAGGAGGCGACGCTCCGGGTCGCCGCCTCGTACGGGCTCGATCCGGACGCGGAGCTCGGGGCCGCGCGCGAGCTGGCGGTGGACGCGCTCGCGGGGCCGGCGGTCGCGCGGGCGCTGCCGGCGGCAGGGCTGCCTGCCGGATGCCACGTCTCGACGACCGTGTCGCTCGGCCGCCGGGGCGCCGGCGTCCTCCAGCTCCTCGACCCGCGCGGCGAGGCGCCGAGCAGCGAGCGGCTGGCGGCGCTCACGTCGTTCGGTGCGCGCGTCGCCGACGCCCTCCAGGCGAGCGTCCGTGCCGATGCGCTCGCGCTCGAGCTCGACCGCGCCCGCGCCCTGCTCGCCGTGGTCGACCAGACGACGGCCGAGCTGTCGGTCGCGCACACGCTCGAGACCGCCGTCGAAGGTATCGCGGACGTGCTCTCGGTCTCCCGCCTCGCCGTGTATCTCCGCCGACCCGACGGCGTGCTCGAGGCCGCGGCGGCGCGCGGTCTCTCCGGCCCGCACGTGCGTGTCGCCGAGAGGCTGCTCGACGTTGCGCTCGCCCCCGGCCATGGCGGCGCGGTCGTCGAGGTCGCCGACGCGCAGCGCGACCCGCGCCTCGCCGACGTCTCGACGTTCGCGACGGACGCGCGAATCGTCGCCGCGCTGGCCGTCGCACTGCGCGTCGGCGACGAGGCGACCGGCCTGCTCGCCGTCTACCCCGACGGACGCCGTCCCGCGGCCGAGCGCGACTCGGCGCTGCTCGACGCGTTCGCCGGCCAGCTCGCGGTCGCCGTCCAGAACGCACAGCTCCACGAGCAGACGACGCGGCTCGGCAGCGAGCGCGAGGCGGCGCTGCGGGACGAGCTCGACGCCTCCCGCAGGCTCGTCTCGCTCTACGAGGTCTCGCGTTCCTTCGCCCAGAGCCTTTCCCTGGCCGAGACGCTGAAGGCGCTCGCGCGCGCCGTCGTCGACGTTCTCGATCTCGACCTCGCGCTCGTGCAGATGCCGGACGAGCAGCGCGAGCAGCTCGTGCCGCACGCGCTCCACGTCCGCGACCCGCAGCTCGAGCCGGCGGTGCGCCCGCTCGTCTTCCTGCCGCAGCCGTTCGGGAACCGGGCGGTGCAGCGGCTGTTCCGGAACGCGCGCTCGTACCGGCTCACGCCCGGCGACGCGTCCGCGCTCGTCCCGTTCCTCGCGAAAGGCTGGACAGCGGCGGTCGTGCCGGTCGCGCTGCCGTCCGAGGTGCTCGCGGCGCTCACCGTCGTCAGCGTCAGGCCCGACAACCCGCTCTCGGACGCGACGCTCGACGCCGCGGCCGCGCTCTCGGCGCAGGCCGCGCTCGCGATCGACAACGCGCGCCTCTATCACCAGCAGAAGCGGTTCGCGGACACGATGCAGCGCTCGCTGCTGCCGCGCTCCCGTCCGGCCGCCGCCGGGCTCGAGGTGGGGGCGGTGTACCAGTCGTCGGCGCGGGTGGACGTCGGCGGCGACGTCTACGACTTCCTGGTCCTCGACGACGGGCGCCTGGCCGTCGTGCTCGGCGACGTCACCGGGCACGGCATCGACGCGACGGCGGACATGGCGATGGCGAAGTTCGTCTTCCGCTCGCTCGCACGGGAACACCCGGAGCCGGGTGACTTCCTCGCCGCCGCGAACGAGGTCGTCTGCGGCGAGATCGCCCCCGGCAAGTTCATCACCATGGCCTACGTCGCCGTCGACGGCGCTCGCGGCGAGGCAGTGTGCGCGAGCGCGGGCCATCCGGCTCCGCGCCTCGTCCTCCCGGGCGGCCCGGTGCACGTGCTCGAGGCGCACGGGCTCGTGCTCGGGGTCGACGGCGGGCAGGAGTATCCGGTGGAGCGGGTCGAGCTGCCGCACGGCGCCTCGCTCGTCCTCTTCACCGACGGCGTCGTCGAGGCGCGGCGGCACCGCGAGCTCTACGGGACGGAACGGCTCGACGCGTTGCTCGCAGAGCACAGCGGGCTGCCGCCGCGGGCGCTCGCGGCGGCGGTCGCCGAGGATGCGCGCCAGTTCGCCGGCGGCGAGCTCCCCGACGACCTCGCGGTCGTCGTGATTCGCAGGCTGTAGATCCGCGCGAATTCGCTGCGCACAACGGGTTTGCGCAGCTATGATCGCGCGGTTCGCGGCCCTCGACCCGGACGCACGATCCCGTGACACGATTCGGTTTCGTCCTCTGTCTCATGCTCGTCAGCGCGCTCGGCGCCGGCGTCGCGACAGCGCGGGCGGATGTCGCCACGGTCGCCGCGGCCGACGTCAAGATCGGCCCCGTCGAGGTCGGCGGGATGACGGTCGAGCAGGCGACGGCCGCCGTCCTGCACGCGTACCTGCTGCCCGTGACGCTCCGGCTCGACGGGAAGGCGATCACCGTCTCGCCGAGTCGCTTCCGCACGATCGCGCCGGTCGCCGCCGCCGTCCGGCGCGCGTTCGCGGCAACTTCGGGGACGAGGGTGCGCCTGCAGGCCGAGACCGACCCCGCGAAGGTGACCGCGTACGTCCGCGCGCTCGCGAAGCGCTTCGACACGAAGGCGGTCGCCTCCCGCTTCATGCTCCGCCGCTCCCGCCCGGTGCTGACGAAGTCGACGATCGGGCGCACGATCGAGACCGACCACACGCGGGCCATGATCCGGAACGAGATCCGTGACGGCGTCCGCTCGCCGATCGCCGTGCCGGTGCGCACGACGAAGCCTCGCGACGCCGCGACCCCCGGACTGCTGATCGTCATCCGGCGCGGCGCGAACCGGCTCACGCTCTACGACGGCGTGAAGTTCCTCCGCGCCTTCCCCATCGCGACCGGCCAACCGTCCTACCCGACGCCGCTCGGCGCCTTCAAGATCGTCGTCAAGTACAAGAACCCGACCTGGTACCCGCCGACCCAGGACGCCTGGGCGAAGGGCCTGAAGCCGGTGCCGCCGGGCCCGAACAACCCGCTCGGGACGCGGTGGATGGGAATCAGCTCGCCGGGAATCGGCATCCACGGCACCGACGAGCCCGCGTCGATCGGGTATTCGGACTCCCACGGCTGCATCCGCATGCAGGTTCCTCAGGCCGAGTGGCTCTTCGACCACGTCGACATCGGCACGCCGGTCTACATCGTCCCGAAGTAGTCTGGAACGCATGCCGGCGCAGCTGAAGCTCGTTGCGCAGGGCGTCGCGGTCGCGGTCGTGGCGGCGCTTGCCACGATCTTCGTCTGGCGGTTGACGCACCGGACGCCACCCCCGAAACCGGGCGCGCTCGCGCCTGCGTTCTCGCTGCAGCGGCTCGACGGGGCCGGCTCGATCTCGCTGCGGTCGCTGCGCGGGAAGACCGTCGTGCTCAACTTCTTCGCGTCGTGGTGCGCACCGTGCAAGCGGGAGGCGCCGGCGCTCGAGGCGTTCTGGCAGAAGTACCGGAGCCAGGGCGTCGTCGTGCTCGGCGTCGACAGCGGCGATGCGAAGAGCGACGCCCGGCGCTTCCTCAGCGCGCACGGCATCACCTATCCGATCGTCAGCGACCCCAACGAGAACCTGGCGCTGGGCACCTACGCGCTGCCCGGCCTGCCGGTCACGTTCGTGATCGACCGGCTCGGTCGCGTGGTCGGCGGCCCCGTGCTCGGGCCGGTCAGCGACAAGGGCTACTCCGACACGTTTCACCGCGACGTCGAGGCGGCCCTGAAGCAGTGACGGTGCGTCTCAAGCTCGCCGGCCAGGTGCTCGCGCTCGCCTGCGTCGCCGGCCTGCTCGGTCTGCTCGTCTGGCGGTTGACGCACGAGCAGCACGCGCCGCCCGTCGGCTCGGTCGCGCCCGCGTTCACGCTCCACCGGCTGGGCGGCGGCGGCTCCGTGTCGCTCGCGTCGCTGCGCGGGAAGGCGGTCGTGCTCAACTTCTGGGCCTCGTGGTGCATCCCGTGCAAGAGCGAGTCGAAGGCGCTCGAGCAGGCCTGGGGGACATACCGCGGGCGCGGCGTCGCCTTCGTCGGCGTCGACTACCACGACGTCACCGGCGACGCGCGCCGCTTCGTCGCGGCGCACAAGCTGACCTTCACCATGGTGCAGGACGGCTCGGGCGCCGTCGGCGGCAGCTACGGGATCACCGGGGTGCCGGAGACATACGTTCTCGATCGTCGGGGGCGGATCGTGGCGCACCTCGTCGGCCCGATCAACGCGCCGGACTTCGCGAAGTCCTTCCGGAGCGCGCTCGCACAGGCGGCGCGCGCGTGATCGTCCGTGTCCTCGCGGTGGCGGCGGTCGCACTCGCCCTCGCCGGGCCGGCCGCCGCGGCCTGCACCCAGCCCCGCACGTCGCTCACGTACCTCGAGGGGCAGGTGATGTGCCCGACCTGCCACACGACGCTCGACCAGTCCGACTCGCCCGCCGCCCGCCAGATCGAAGCCTTCATCCGGCAACGGATCGCCGCCTGCGCGACCGCCGACCAGATCAAGTCGGAGCTCGTGCAGAACTTCGGTGCCGGCATCCTCGCGGCGCCGCCGCGCAAGGGGTTCGACCTGCTCGCCTGGTGGCTGCCGATCGGCGGCGTGGTCGGCGGCGCCCTCGTCCTCGCGTTCGGCGTCTGGCGCTGGAGCCGCGGCCGCAGCGAGGACGAGATCGCAGCCGAGCCCGCGCTCGACCCCGACGAAGAACGCCGCCTCGACGAGCTGCTCTCCCGCATCGACTGATGGGTGTGCGCCTCGCCGTCTCGTTCGCGGCCGGCTTCGCGTCGGTGATCACGCCCTGCGTGCTCCCGCTCGTCCCCGGCTATCTCTCCGCGATCTCGAGCGTCGAGGCCGGGCGTCTCGGCGAGCGCGGGACGACCCGGCGCGTGGTCGTCTCGAGCCTGCCGTTCATCGCCGGCTTCACGATCGTGTTCGTCGTGCTCGGCGCCGGCGCCGCGGCGATCGGGAGCGCGTTCTCCGGCACCTCGCAGACCGACCTCGCCGGCTTCGTCCTCGTCGTCGTCGGGCTCGCCTTCGTCGGCCTGCTGCCGATCCCCGAGCGGGTCGTCGCGCCCGGTCTGCTGACGAGCGCCCGGCGCCGCGGCTCCGGCGCTCTGCTCGGCGCGGCCTTCGCCGCCTGTGCGGCGCCGTGCATCGGGCCGGTGCTCGCCGCCGTGCTCGTGCTCGCGAGCGACACCGGCACGATCATCAAGGGCTCGATCCTGCTCGCCGCGTACGCGCTCGGTCTCGGCGCCGCGTTCATCGCCGCCGGGATCGCGTTCGCGCGCGCGATGGGCGCCTTCCGCTGGCTGCGCGACCGCTACACGCTCATTCAGACGGCGAGCGGCCTGACGCTCGTCGCGCTCGGCCTGCTCCTGTTCTTCCACCGCGACTGGTGGCTCCACGTCGCGCTCAACCGGGTGCTCGACGACATCGGCCTGACGAAGCCCTGACCGCGTCGGGCCGCCGCGACGCAGCCGAGCGCGACGATCAGAGGCGCGGCGGCTCGAGCTCGAGCGAGCCGGACGCGACGACCGTGCGCGCCCGCTCGACCTGCGCCAGCACCGCCGCGACCGCGACGCCGCGGTGCTCCGGCGCGTAGGGGCCGAGCCGGCGGGCAGCCTTCTCGAGCTGGCGCTCCGCGCCGACCCGGCGTCCGCGCCCGGCCTGGTACCAGGCGACGGCGACATGGACGAGCCCCTGGAAGAAATCGCGCTCCTCGGGGGAGGCCGCACGCCAGGCGAGCTCGAGCTCCTCGTGTGCCTCGAAGAAGCGGCCCGAGCGGATGTTGTCCAGTCCACGCTTGAACGAGTCGTCCACGGCGCTTTAACCTTCCCATGTGGCAACGATCCTGTTGTGTGGTGTCGATCTCTTCATGCGGGGGAAGCTCGAAGCGCTCCTGTCGGGGCACCGCCTGGTCACGGTCGACCACACCGAGGGGCCGGAGCTGGTGATCGCCGACATCTCGCGCGTCGACCCGGACGAGGTCGCCGACACCTATCCCGACGTCCCGATCGTCGGTTTCACCAACCACACCGACACCGCGGGCCTGCGCGCGGCGCACGCGGCCGGCTTCGACCAGGTGCTCGCGAAATCGGCGCTCGTCGAGCGCGCGGCCGCCCTCGTCGACGACCTCGCACCCTCCTAGACGACCGGCCCCGCGGTTGCGCGGTTTGTGGACGCCCGCTGCTGCACCGTGGCGCCCGGCGGTCATCTACAGTGGCCCCGTGACCTACATCATCGCCGAACCCTGTATCGACATCAAAGACCGCTCCTGCGTGGACGTGTGTCCTGTGGACTGCATCCACGAGGCCGACCGGATCCTCGTCATCGACCCGGAAGAGTGCATCGACTGCGGCGCCTGCGAGCCCGAGTGCCCCGTCGAGGCGATCTTCCCGGAGGACGCGCTCCCCGACAAGTGGAACGCGTTCGTCGAGATCAACTACGCCTACCCGAAGGGCATGGGCGTCGTGAACGAGCTGACCGAGAAGTATGCGGTCGAGAACGACGTCCACAACGAGCCGATCGAATAGCACGACCGGCGCCCAGGGCGTACGCGCGCGGGTAAGGTCGAGCGCGTGAAGCCGAGGACTCTGGACCACGTCGCGTATTGGCTCGCGGACCGGGATGCCGTCGCGGATTTCGCGACGGCATATCTCGGCATGCACGTGATCGAGCGCACGGAGGCGTTCACGCTCGTCGGCGCCGATGCGCGACGCGGCAAGCTGACCCTGTTCGCGGCGCAGGGGGAGCGTGAACGGGGGGCCATCGAGCATGTGGCGCTGCGGGTCGGCAATCTCGGGGCAGCGCTTGCCGCCCTGCCCGGCGGGGTCGCGCTCGAGCAGCCGCGGACCGGGGAGGCGTACTTCGAGCTCGCGGAGGGCGTACGGCTCGGGCTCGTCGAGTCGGAGACCGACTCCGACTACGACCTCGACCACGTCGCGCTTCGCTCCGCCGACGCGCAGGCGACCGCCTCGGAGTACGCGTCGCTCGGCTTCGCGGCCGCCGCGCCCGGCCCGGCCGGGTATCCGCGCGTCGAAGTCGGCGGCGCCTGGGTCGAGTTCCACCCGGGCGAGCCCGGCGCGCCGGTGCGGCCGCTGCTCAACCACGTCGCGGTGCTCGTCGACTCGGTCGAGGAGCACATCGAGGCGGCCCACGACCTCGGCGTCGAGGTCGAGGACGTCGTCGACGCTCCGAACACGCTCGCCGTCTTTCTGCGCGGTCCCGAGCACGTCCGCATCGAGTACGTCGAGCACAAGCCGACGTTCTCGCTTCGCTGACGGGGCTACGAGCTCGCCGGTGACACGTCTCGTCGGGACACATCCGGTAGCTGCTCCCGGACGTGGGGGCTGGAGCCGTGCTCCGAAGCGGCCACGCACGTGAGCCGGTGACGGTCACCGTCGCAGGCGCCGGGATGGCCGGGCTCGTCGCGGCGGCCCGTTTGCGCCAGCTCGGCCGCGAGGTGCGGCTGCTCGAGAAGGGGACGCGCGCCGGCGGGTCGATGCTCCTCTCGAGCTGCGTGATCTGGCGGCATCTCGAGTGGGAGCGGTTTCGCGCCGAGTGCCCGGGCGGCGACGAGCGGCTGCAGCGGCTCGTCTGGGAACGGCTCGACGACGCGCTCGCCTGGCTCAAGTCGCTCGGCGCCGAGCCGATCTGGCGCGACACCGAGAATCCTCTGACGACCGGCCGCCGCTACGACCCGCGCGCGCTCACGGCGCTGCTCGCCCGAGACGTCGAGCTCGGGTCGCCGCTCGCGGCCGACGCCGCGCTTCCGCTCGTGCTCGCCACCGGCGGCTTCCCCGGCCGGTTCGCCGCCGAGCGCGGTCTGCTCCGGCGTGCGAACCCGTGGAGCGACGGCGCGGGGCTCGACCTCGCGCGCGCCCGGGGCGCCGCGGTCACGACGGGCATGGACGAGTTCTACGGGCGGGTCATGCCGGCACCGCCCGCTCGGATCGCCGAGAGCGGTTTCGTGCCGCTCGCGCAGCTCTACGGACGCGAGGCGCGCGTGCTCGCCGGCGACGGGGAGGACGTCACGCCGCCGGCGGTCGCGTGGCACGAGAACGACCTCGCCAGGCTCGTCGCCCGGTTCGGGAGCGCGGGCGCGTGGTACGTCGTCGAGCGGACGAACGAGCGGATCGAGGCGGCGCGCGCGGCGGGCGGCACGGTGGTCGAGCGCGAGGACGGCACGCTCGCCGTCCACGTCGTCGCCGCCGTCACGCACACGATCGGCGGCCTGCGCGTCGACGCCGACGCGCGCGTGCTCGGCGCGGACGGCCATCCGCTCGGCGGGATCTGGGCGGCCGGCGTGGACGCGGGAGGAGTCGCGACCGGCGGCTACGCGAGCGGCCTCGCCCAGGCGCTCGTGCTCGGCCTCGCGGCGGCCGAGTCCGTCGCCGCCGCGTGAGCGCGCGCCGGCTGAGGCGAAGCGGGCGAGCGGGACGAAAGGACTTACGCCGCGAGGTACGCGCAGGCGCGCTTGTCGCCGGGGAACGGCGAGGGCGCGACCTTCGCGACGTGCAGGACGCGGCCCTGCTGCTCGACCTCGCTGCCGACCGCGGGCGCCTCGCCCTCCCGCTCGACCAGCTCGTAGCCCGACGGCTTCCACACAAAGAGAAGGTGTCCCTCGGCCATCTGCCGCGAACCCTAGACGATTGATTCCGACGTGCCGCGGGGCCGGCCGAGGCCCTGCCCGGCACGCCGCTTCGAACTCGGCCTCTAGTCGCCGGTCGCGTAGGCGGGCAGGTCCAGCGTCATGACCGTCCCGCTCTCGTCGTGGGCGACCGCGAGCGTGGCGCCGAGCGTGCGCGCACGCTCCTCGAGCACCTCGATTGAGCGCCGTCGCCGTTCGCTGGGCGCGTCGTCGCGCAGCACGACGTGCCAGCGGTCGCCGGCCGGGCTCGACACCCGGACGCCGAACGTCGTCGGCGGTCCGCGGCGGATCGCGCCCTCGAGCGCCTCGCGCACGATCTGGTAGAGGGCCGCCTGCGTCCGCTCGCTGAGCGCCTCCGCCTCGGCGACGTCGATCTCCACCTGGATCCCGTGCTCCATCCCGCGCGTCTGGGCGAGCGCGTGCACCGCCATCCCGAAGCCGTGGTCGCGGAGCACGACCGGCTCGAGGTTGAAGGAGAGGTCGCGCAGCTCGACGATCGTCGTGCGCGTCCGGGAGAGCGCCTTGGCGAGCACCTCCGCTGCCTGGTCGGGTCGGCCGCGCTCCATGAAGTCGGTCGCCGCGTCGAGCATCAGCGCCACCCCGGAGAGCGACTGCACCGGGCCGTCGTGGAGGAAGAGCGCGATCCGTCGCCGCTCGTCCTGTTCGGCGGCGAGGATCTGCTCGGTCAGCTCCCTGCGGGACTCGTCCGAGCTCAATACGTCAGTCGATGATCGCTTCGCGCAGGGCGATCGCGACGGCATGCGTGCGCGTGTCCGCTTCGAGCTTGGCGAGGATGTGCCGCACGTGGCTCTTCACGGTCTCCTGGCTGATGAAGAGCTTGGCGGCGACGTCCGCGTTCGACATGCCGTCGGCGAGCAGCTGCAGGATCTCACGCTCGCGCGTGGTCAGCATGTCGTCCTTGTCGCGGCCGGTCAGGAACGCGGGCATCAGCGCCGGGTCGACGTAGCCCTCGCCGCCCGCCACCTTCTCGATCGCCCGGAGCAGCGTCTCGTGCGGCGCCTCCTTGAGCACGTAGCCCTTCGCGCCCGATTCGAGCCCGCGGCTGAGCAGGCTGCGCTCGCTGTACGCGGTGAAGATGAGGACGGCGGTGTCCGGCACCTTCTCCGTCAGGAGCTTCGTCGCCTCGAGCCCGTCCATGCCGGGCATGCGGACGTCCATGATCACGACGTCGGGCCGCCGCCGCTCGGCGAGCGCGACCGCGCTCTCTCCGTCCGGCGCCTCGCCGATCACGCGGATGTGCGGGGCGCGGCTGAGCGAAAGGCGCAGGCCTTCGCGAACGACCTCGTGGTCGTCGACGATCAGGCATGTGATCTCCGAGGCACTCATGCGGAAGTGCCATGATATTGCCCAGAGTCCGCAATTACACGGCGAGCCGTAGTTGCTCCGGTTCCGGAGCCGGTTCCAGCCTCGTGCGGCGGCGGTCCCGGACGTCGTGAGAGCGGGCCAGATCGCGGACGTGCTCGCGTACCGGCTCCGCCTCCGACGCGGGCACATAGGCGCCGTGCGCGTAGAGGCGCTCGTAGTCGGGGAGGAGGTCGGGCCAGTCGCGGGCGAGCGCCCCGAGGAAATGCTCGCGCGTCCCGGGACGCAGGTGGAGGAGGTTCGCCCAGATCCCCGTCGCGCCGGCCGCACGGGCGGCGCGGACGACGTCTGCGAGCAGCGCCGGCCGGTCGCTGAGGCCGGGGAGGATCGGCGCCATGCCGACGTTGGCGGCGATTCCCGCCTCGACGAGCGCCGAGAGCGCACGCAGGCGCTGGCGGGGTGGCGCGGTGCCGGGTTCCGTCCGCCGCCAGATCTCCGTGTCGAGCGTCGGCACCGAGAACGTGACCGAGACACGGGTCCGGCGGGCCGCCTCGCGGAGCACGTCGACGTCGCGGACGACGAGCGGCCCGCGCGTGATCAGCGAGAACGGGCTCGCCGCGTCGGAGAGCACGCGGATGCACGCGCGCGTCAGCCGGTAGCGGCCCTCGACCGGCTGGTACGGGTCGGTCGCGGCGCCGATCGCGACCGGTGCGCGCTCCCACGACGGCCTTCTCAGCTCGGCGCGCAGCACCTCCGCGATGTTCGTCTTGACCCGGATGCTCGACCCGTAGCGGTCGTCCCACGGCCGGTCGGCGCGCGCCTCGAAGGCCCTGACGTAGCAGAACGTGCAGCGGTGCGCGCAGCCCATGTAGGGGTTGAGCGACCACGCGAACGGCATCCCGCGCACACGGTTCAGCGCGGAGCGGCACGGCTCTTCGCGATACTCGGCGCGCATCCCCGTGCCGAACCCTATCGAACATATGTTCGTTCCGGTCGAGTTGGAGCCCGGAATCCTGCGCGTGACCCTGCCGCTTCCCTCGGGGCCGCGGCACGTCCACAGCTACCTGCTGCGCGGCGCGGACGGCTGGATGCTCGTCGACACGGGGCTGGGCTTCCCCGAGACCCCCTGGGGCGAGATCGCGGCCGCGCTCGACGGGCCGATCGTCCGCATCTTCATCACGCACATGCACCCCGACCACGTCGGCGGCGCCGAGGCGGCGGCGGCCGCGACGGGCGCTCCGGTGCTGCAGGGGCGCCTCGACTACTCGCAGTGCGAGCGGGTGTGGGGCTCGACCGACTGGCCGCGCCGGATCGCCGACTGGTTCCTGCGCCACGGCGTCCCTCCGGGCGTCGCCGAGGAGCTGATCGAGTCGGGCCACGTCTTCGCCGACTTCGTCCGCTTCGCCTGGAACCCGCAGCCGGTGGAGCCGGGCGACGAGGTGGACGGCTGGCGCATCGTGCACACGCCCGGCCACGCCGACGGCCATCTCTGCCTGCTGCGCTCCGACGGCGTGCTGATCGCAGGCGACCACCTGCTGACGCCGATCACGCCCGCAATCGGCCTCTACCCCGAGAGCCGGCCCGACCCGCTCGCCGACTACCTGCAGGCGCTCGAAGCGGTCGCGCAGCTCGCGCCGCGGGTCGCCTACGGCGGCCACGGCGAGTCCGTGCACGCCCCGGCCGAGCGCGCCCGCGCGATCGCCGCCCACCACGACGAGCGCCTCGACCGCACCGAGGTGGCGCTCGCGGACGCGCCGCGCAGCGGCTACCAGGTCTCGCACGACCTCTTCGGACGCGAGCTGCCGCCGATCCAGCGGCGCTTCGCGGTCGCGGAGACGCTCTCCCACCTGGAGCGGCTCGTCGGTCTCGAGCGTGCGGTTCGCCACGAGGGCGACCGGAGCGTCTCCTATACTCGCGCCTAGCTGGTGGACGACACCATTCCCAGTACCAGCGCCCACCCGCGACGACGGCGGGTGAGGGCGTGAAGCTCCTTTTCGAGCTGATCGGCGTCGGTCTGCTGATCCTGCTCAACGCGTTCTTCGTGGCCGCGGAGTACGGGCTCGTCACCGCCCGCCGCACGCGCATCCTCGAGCTTCACCGCCAGGGCAACCGCCGCGCCCGCGACGTCCTGCGGATCACCGGCGACCCGGGCCGGTTCATCGCGGCAATGCAGCTCGGCGTGACGCTCACCTCGCTGGGCATCGGCGCCCTCGGCGAGCAGGCGCTCGCCCGCGAGTTCGACAGGTGGATGGCGACCGCGCTCGCGATCGTGCTCGGCTACGCGATCCTCACCTTCTTCCACGTCGTCCTCGGCGAGCTCGTGCCGAAGGGCGCCGCGCTCGGGCATCCGGAGGGGACGGCGCTCCTCGTCTCGGCGCCGGTGCGGGCCTTCTTCACCGGCTTCCAGCCGGTGATCTGGGTGCTCCGCCGCGCCACCGAGTGGCTCCTGCGCCGCTTCGGCCTGCAGCCGCCGGGCGCGGAGCGCGACGTCCACTCCGAGGCCGAGCTGCGCATGCTCGTCTCCCGCTCGACCCGCGAAGGCGAGATCGAGGAGGGCGAGCGCGAGATGATCGACAACGTCTTCGTCTTCGGCGACAAGGACGCCGCCGACGTCATGGTCGCGCGCCCGGACGTCGCCGCCGTCTCGATCGAGATGCCGCCCGAGGAGGCGCTCGCGGTCGTGCTCGAGTCGCCGTACACGCGCTATCCGGTCTTCCGCGACTCGCTCGACGACATCGTCGGCGTGCTGCACGTCCGCGACCTCTTCACCGCGATCGTCGACCGGGGCATCGCGAGCGTGCACCTCGAGGAGATCCTGCGCGACTCGTACATCGTCCCCGAGACGAAGGACCTCGCCTCGCTCCTGCAGGAGTTCCGGCGCACGTCGAACCACTTCGCGGTCGTCGTCGACGAGTACGGGGCGACCGTCGGCGTCTGCACGCTCGAGGACGTGATCGAGGAGATCGTCGGCGAGATCGAGGACGAGTTCGACGTCCCCGAGCAGCAGATCGAGCAGACGGGCGACGACAGCTACCGCGTCGACGGCATGTTCCCGATCGAGGAGTTCAACGAGCACTTCGGCGCCGACCTCCCCGACGAGGACTTCCACACGGTCGCCGGCTTCGTCTTCGGCCAGCTCGGCCGCGCGCCCGAGCCCGGCGACGACGTCTCCTACGACGGCATGCGCTTCGACGTGCTCGAGGTGGAGGGCAACCGGATCGAGCGGATCGGGGTCACGTTCCTGCAACGCCCGCGGCCGCGGCCCTCCGACGAGTTCGTGGACGAGGACGGCCTCGAATAGACGTGTCCCTGATCCGCGTAGACGTGCATGCAGGGCTCGTTCGCCGTCGCGTAGCTGGAAGCCGGGAGGCGCGGCCCGTAAGCTCGGCTGCATGAGCGAGCGCGACTCCAACCGCCCGGGACTTCTGGCCGGCCTCGTCGGCTTCGAGGCGGTGCTCTACGGCGCCGTCGCGCTGCTGCTCGCGGCCGCCGCCGTGTTCGTGCTCGTCGGCACCGTGCACGAGCTCGTCCACGCGATCTCGCGAAGCGCGGGCGCGGTCGACACCGGCGTCAACATCCTCGACCGCGTCCTGCTGACGCTGATCATCGCCGAGCTCGTCTATACGCTCCGCTTCGTCCTGCGGACGCACGAGATCGCGGTCGAGCCGTTCCTCTACATCGGCATGATCGCCGTCGTCCGGCGGATCCTCATCGTCACCGCGCAGTTCGAGGGCACCCCCTCGGCCGGGCGCGCGCTGACCAACCTCCTGCTCGAGCTCGGGCTGCTCGGCTTCCTCGCGCTCGCGCTCGCCGGCGCGGTCTGGCTCGTCCGCCGCGGCCGGGAAGGTCCCTAGCCCGGCTTCAGCTCGAGCTCCGCGATGCGGCCGTCCTCGATCGTCCAGGCGGCGAGCTCGTCGCGGGCGACGCAGTAGATCAGGTACGGCTTGCCCTGCCAGAGACCGACGTTCTCGACGTCGGTGCGCGACGGGCGTGGCGGGGACGAGAGGTGCGAGTGCACGACCGCGAGCGCGTAGCCGTCGTCCTCGAGGAACCACAGCTCCGGGTCGACCTCGAGCTCGAAGCGGTACGGCGAGGCGGCGGCGTTCCGGCCCGGCTCGTAGCGCTCGGCGACGCCGCCGCGCAGTACGAGCAGGCCGCAGCTCTCGTTCGGCGCCTCCGCCTCCGCGTGCTCGACGACGGCCTCCCGCACCGCCGCGGGCACTACCACCAAAGCGTCTTCTCCATCGACTCCGCGACGTCCTTGGCGCCCCAGAAGTCGGCGGAGAGATACTTCCAGCCGCCGTCGGCGAGGATCGTCACGACGACCCCTTCCTCCAGCTCGGCGGCGAGCTTCTGCGCGACGTGCACGGCGGCGCCGGCGGACACGCCGGCGAAGATGCCTTCGCGGTCGAGGAGCGCACGGACGGCGGCAACCGCGTCCTCGTTCGAGACGAGCACCTTCCGGTCGAGCTTCGAGACGTCGAGGATCGGCGGCACGTAGCCGTCGTCGAGCGAGCGCAAGCCCATCACCGGGTCGCCCGGCAGCGGCTCGGCGGCCGCGACGACGACGTCCGGGAAGCTCTCCCGCAGCCGCTCGCCGGCGCCCATCAGCGTTCCGCCCGTGCCGAGGCCGGCGACGAGCACGTCGACGCGGTCGAGTGCCTCCGCGATCTCGGTCCCGGTGCCCTCGTAGTGGGCGCGCGGGTTGGCGGCGTTCGCGTACTGGAACGGCATGAAGTACTTCGGGTCGCGCTCGGCCAGCTCCAGCGCGAGCCGCACCGCCCCGTTCGAGCCCTGGTCGCCCGGCGAGTCGACGATCGTCGCGCCGTAGAGCCGCAGCAGCCGCCGCCGCTCCTCGGTCGCGTTCTCCGGCATCACGCACGTCAGCGGGTAGCCCTTGAGCTTCGCGATCAGCGCCAGCGAGATGCCGGTGTTGCCGCTCGTCGGCTCGAGCAGCTCGCGGCCCGGCTCGAGCTCGCCCGAGGCCTCGGCGGCGTCGATCATCGCCTTCGCGACGCGGTCCTTGATCGAGCCGGTCGGGTTCTGGCCCTCGAGCTTCGCGTACAGCCGCACCGACGGCTTGGGCGACATTCGCGGCAGCTCGACGAGCGGCGTCGAGCCGACGAGCTCGAGCAGCGATGCGGTGACTGCGGTTCTAGGCACAACCGCCGGCCATCGCGGGGAGGAGGATCACGGTCGAGCCCTCTTTGACGGGGGTCTCGAGCCCGTCGAGCGTACGGACGTCCTCGCCCTCGACGTAGACGTTCACGAACGGGGCGATGTCGTCGTCCTCGACGAGCTGCGTCTCGAGCGCGGGGAAACGGGCGATCAGGTCGTCGAGCAGCTCGCGGACGGTCGAGCCTTCTGCGGGCACCTGGCGGGCGCCGCCGACCTCCGCACGGAGCGTCGGCGGAATGCGGATCGTGGTCATGCGTGCGCAGGCCTCTCTGTCGTGGCTTTGACACCGGAGCAGAACTCGACGTAGTCGACGTACTCGGTGATCGTCGGATGCTCGCCGCAGACCGGGCAGTTCGGGTCGCGGCGGAGCGTAACCTCGTTGAACTCGGTCGAGAGCGCGTCGAAGAGCAGCAGCCGGCCCGAGAGCGACTCGCCGATGCCGAGGCAGAGCTTGAGCGCCTCGGAGGCCTGCAGAGAGCCGACGATGCCCGGCAGCACGCCGAGCACGCCGCCCTCGGCGCAGCTCGGGGCGAGCTCGGGCGGCGGCGGCTGCGGGAAGAGGCAGCGGTAGCACGGGCCCTGATGCGGTTTGAAGACCGTGACCTGGCCCTCGAAGCGGTAGATCGAGCCGTGGACGAGCGGGATGTCGTGCCAGACGGCCGCGTCGTTCAGGAGATAGCGCGTCGGGAAGTTGTCGGCGCCGTCGACGATCACGTCCCAGCCGTCGGCGAGGATCCGGTCGACGTTCTCCGAATCGACCCGCTCGGTGTAGGTGATGACGTTCACGTCGGGGTTGAGCGCCTGCAGCGTCCGCTTCGCCGACTCGGCCTTCCAGTCGCCGAGCGTCTCGGTCGAGTGTGCGATCTGACGCTGGAGGTTGGAGGCGTCGACGCGGTCGTCGTCGACGATCCCGAGCGTGCCGACGCCCGCGGCGGCGAGGTAGAGGCTCGCCGGCGAGCCGAGGCCGCCCGCGCCGATCAGGAGCACGCGCGACTCGAGCAGCTTCAGCTGGCCCTCGAGACCGACCTCGGGGATCAGGACATGCCGGCTGTAGCGCGAGCGCTGCTCGGCGCTCAGGCTGCGCGGCAGCTGCGTCGGGAAGCCGTTCCGCTTCCAGTCGGTGTAGCCGCCGGCGAGCGACGAGACGCTCTCGTAGCCGAGCTCCTCGAGCGCCTTCGCGGCGAAGGCGGAGCGCGCGCCGGCGGCGCAGTAGACGACGACGGGGCGGGAGCGGTCGGGCGCGACCTGCTCGATCCGCGACTCGAGGAACCCGCGCGTGATGTGGACGGCACCGGGGATATGGCCCTCGTCCCACTCGTCCTGCTCGCGGATGTCGAGGAGGAGCGGCGGGTCGGCTGCGTCGACGAGGGCGCGGGCGCCCGCGGCGTCCACCTCGTCGATCTCCGAGCGCACCTGCTGCAACAGCTCGCGATAGGTCGTCATGACTTTCCGGAATATAGCGACCTGCTCCGGGTCTGCGCAGGCCCGCTCCCGGACCGCCGCTAGGCTCGGCCCGTGACGCCCCGGGTCCGTGTTCTCGCGCTCGTCGGACTCGCCGCCGCTCTCGCCGTCGCCGGTGTCGTCGGCGTGACGCTGCTGCAGACGCGCGGCGAGACGACGACCGTGCCCGGTGCGGTGACCAAGCCGCGGGCCGGCTACCCGCCGCTCACGCTCGAGTTCGGCGTCCAGGCGGGCGCGCAGACGCGGGCGCTCGCCCGGGCGCAGACGCTCTACAACAACGGCAAGGTCGCGCAGGCGGCGGCGCTCTTCGCGCGCTACCGCTCACTCCCCGCACGGGTCGGCGCCGCCTTCGCCGCCTGGAAGCAGGACGGCTTCGCGACCATGAAGGCGCTCGCCGCTGCCAATCTGGGGAGCGCCCTCGTGCAGCTCCATCTCGGCTGGGCCGACTACTGGGCGGGCCGGAACGCCGATGCGCTCGCCGCCTGGCAGACGGCGGCGCGGATCGGGCGCGACTCGCCCTACGGCGTCGACGCGCTCGACGCGCTCCACCCGTCGCTCCCGATCCCCGGCCTGCCGCCGATCGTGACCGGCCTGCCGCTGCCGGCCGCCGCCCGCGGCCTGCCCGCGGCGCGTCAGCTCGCCGTCCTGCAGGCACAGGCGCGGAGCGGCGGCGAGCAGGCGAAGCTCCGGTACGGCGTCGCGCTCTGGGATCTGCGCCGGCCGGTCTCGGCCGAGCGGCAGCTCGACGCCGCGGCGAAGCTGGCGCCGAGCGACCCGCTCGCACGCGTCGCCGCGGCGGTCGGCCTATTCACGAAGGCGAACACGACGAACGCCTTCGCGCACCTCGGCCCGCTGACCGCCGTCTTTCCGGGCTCGCCCGTCGTCGAGTTCCATCTCGGCCTGCTCCTGCTTTACATCGGCGAGCGCGTGAAGGCGAGGACGCACCTCCAGGCGGCCGTTGCGGATGGCCCGCACACGGTCTACGCGAAAAACGCGAGGGTGCTGCTCGCGAGTCTCGGCAAGAATGGGACCAAGTAAGGAAAATATGAGCCGAACGGCCTATGGCGTCTCGTCCGGCGCGCATGGCACAGTGCGGCATCTTCGGCGCCCGGGGGAGGGAACTGAGTGACAGCAGCAGGAGTTGAGCGGGAAGGCTCGCGCGAGCTGGCAGACATTCTCGAGACGGACGAAGCGCGGACGCTCATCGAGTCGGCGCAGGCGTCCGGCTCCGTATCCACCGACGAGATCGCGCTCGCACTCGACGAGCTCGATCTCGACCCGACCCAGATCGACGACGTCTACCGCGCGCTCGAGGAGCTGCAGGTCGAGGTCGTCGGCGCCGGGCTCGTCGGTGCGAGCGAGAAGGAGGAGCAGCGCTTCGACCAGGAAGCGCGCGAGATCTCGACCGACTCGCTGCAGCTCTTCCTCAAGGACATCGGCAAGGTCGACCTCCTGACCGCGGCGCAGGAAGTCGAGCTCGCGAAGCGGATCGAGCGCGGCGACCACGGTGCGAAGCAGGAGATGGTCGAGGCGAATCTGCGGCTCGTCGTGTCGATCGCGAAGCGCTACCGCAACCAGGGGCTGCCGTTCCTCGACCTGATCCAGGAGGGCACGATCGGCCTCGTCCGCGCGGCGGAGAAGTTCGACTACCGCAAGGGCTTCAAGTTCTCGACGTACGCGACGTGGTGGATCCGCCAGGCGGTCGCCCGCGCGCTCGCGGACAAGGCGCGGACGATCCGCATGCCCGTTCACGTCGTCGAGAAGCTGAACAAGATCGTCCGCTCGGAGCGGAAGCTGCGCGCCGAGCTGTGCCGCGAGCCGCTGCCCTTCGAGGTCGCACGCGACCTCGACCTGCCGCTCGAAGAGGTCGAGCAGATCATGCGCAGCGCCCAGGCCCCGGTGTCGCTCGAGAAGCCGGTCGGTGACGAGGAGGAGTCCGAGTTCGGCCACTTCCTCACCGACGAGAATGCGCTGCGGCCCGACGAGCAGGCCGAGACGGCGATGCGCGGCGAGACGCTGCGCAAGATCCTCTCGACCCTCTCGAGCCGCGAGCGGCGCGTCCTCGAGCTCCGCTACGGCCTCGACGGCGAGCATCCGCGCACCCTCGACGAGGTCGGGCGGACGTTCAACGTCACGCGCGAGCGGATCCGCCAGATCGAGAACCAGAGCCTGAAGAAGCTGCGGGCGCTCGCCGACTCGCACGCGCTCAAAGACGTCGCGTAGCGACGTCTTTGGCTTTTTCCCGCTTCGCCCGCTTCGCTTTCCGCTCGCTCGGCAAGCGAGCCGGCTTCGCCGGCTCGCGCTGGGTCCGAGGCCACGCGTATGTGAGCCGCGCCCGCGCAGGTCGGGCGCGGCGGTCTCGCGGAGAGTGCACGCTCTTCCCGGCTTCGCCCGCTTCGCTTTCCGCTCGCTCGGCAAGCGAGCCGGCTTCGCCGGCTCGCGCCAGGCCCGGGGCCAGGCGTATGTGAGCCGCGCCCGCGCTGGTCGGGCGCAGCGACCGCTCGTGCGGGGCAGCGGCTCGGTCCGGAGCCTTGTAACAGAGTGTTACTTGGCGGCGTCGGCGCTGGCGATTCGGTAGCTGCCGTCAGCGAGGTCGACGCTGCCGGCTCGACGCCGCCGAGCCACGCAGCGCCACGTCTTCGAACCTCACGGCAGGAACGCCTCGAGCGAGGCCCGCATCCCCGCCGCGTCGAGTCCGTGGGCGGCGCGGTGCTCCGCGCCCTCGCCGTAGCGGCGGAACTCCTCGTTCGGGACGCCGACGGCGAGCAGGCGGTGCGGGCGATCGGCGAGCGCGGCCGACACCTCCGCGGACGAGGTGCCTGCGAGGTACGGCTCGACGAGGACGACCGCCGCGCCGTCGCCGAGCGCCTCGCGCAGGTCGGCGCGCGGGAACGGTCGCACCGTCGCGAGGTAGGCGAGCGTGACGTCGAGAGTCGGCGGTCGCCTCGATCACGGGCGCGAGGCTCGGGCCGACCGCGAGCACGAGCGGCGCGCCGGGCGACCCACGGCGCAGCACGACGAAGCCGCCGCCGTCCACCCGCGCGTGGTTCGTCTCCTCGGACATGCGGATGTAGACGCGGTCGTCGCCGCGCACCGCGTTGCGGAAGAGATGCTCCAGCTCGTCGACGTGGCCGGGCACGTGGATCGTCCAGCCGGGCAGGGCCGCGACCGCGGCCACGTCCTCCGGCGCCTGGTGTGTCCGGCCCTCGCGGGCGGCGTCGTAGGACGCGCCGGTCGAGACGAGGATCGCGCCGAGATCGTTGTGGCCGAGGTCGAGCTTCAGCTGCTCGTAGGGCCGCTCGACGAGGAACGGCGCGTACGAGTGCGCGACCGGCCGGTAGCCCTCCAGCGCGAGCCCCGCCGCGACGCCGATCATCAGCTGCTCGCGGATGCCGACGTTCACGTGCCGCTCGTGCGGGCCGATCGGCGTCGTGCCGATCTCGGCCGTGACGACCGCGAGCCGCGGCTCGGCGTCGAGCAGCTCGCGCACGAGCTCGTAGAAGCGCGGACGCATCGCGGTCAACGCGCCACCTCCGCCACGACCGCGTGCGGCCGGCCGCGCAACCCGGCCGCGAGTGCGTTCTCGAGCGCGTCGTGGTCGCGCCCGTCCACCGTCGTGCTCGTCCAGCCCTCGAGCGCGAAGCGGGCGGCGATGCCGCCCGGCCATCCGTGCGTCGAGGAGCGGTTGTCGATCGCGATCGCCGTGAGCGAGGCGAGGCCGGCGCGGCCGGCAAATTGCACCGCCTCCCAGTTCGAGCCCTCCTCGAGCTCGGCGTCGCCGACGAGGCAGAAGACGCGCCGTCCGGCCGGCCGTCGAAGGCGGGGTGTTCCGCCGGGCGTCGGCGGCTCCGCCGACGACGCTTCCAGCGCCAGCGCCGCTCCGCACGCGACACCGAGCCCGTGTCCGAGCGAGCCGCTCGAGAAGTCCACGCCCGGCGCGAGCACGCGGTCGGGGTGGTTGCCGAGCGGCGAGTCGAACGAGCCGAAGCCGTCGAGCAGATCGAGTGGCAGCAGGCCCCTGGCGGCCAGCACCGCGTAGAAGGCGCTCGGGCCGTGCCCCTTCGAGAGCAGGAAGCGGTCGCCGTCGCGGAGGACGCGGTCGTAGAGCACCCAGATCGCGTCGAGGGTCGAGTGTGAGCTCCGGTCGTGCTTCTCGTCGCCGGTCAGCCGCGCGAGGAGCGAGGGGAGATCGTCGTAGCCGGGCTCCGTGGATGTCGTGGTCATGCGACCACCGTAGAACCTCAACTATGGTTTAAGTCAAGATGCTCACGATCGGCGAGCTCTCCCGGCGCAGCGGCGTCTCCGCGTCGGCCCTCCGCTTCTACGAGCGGAAGGGCCTGATCGCCGCCGAGCGCACCGACGGAAACCAGCGCCGCTACGCACCGGCGACCCTGCGCCGGGTCGCGTTCGTGCAGGCCGGAACCGCCGCGGGCGTCCCCCTGGCCGAGATCCGCGCCGCGCTCGAGACCCTGCCGCGGACGAGAACCCCGACCAAGCGCGACTGGGAGCGCCTCTCCCGCGGCTGGGCGCGCGAGCTGGAGCGGCGGATCGAGACGCTCGAGGCGCTCCGCGACCGGCTGGCGACGTGCATCGGCTGCGGCTGCCTCTCGCTCAAGACGTGCCGGCTGCTCAACCCCGGCGACGAGGCCGGTTCCCTCGGCGTCGGAGCGCACTACCTGCGTAGAGTCTCTCCCCGTGGACGAGCAGCAGCGCCAGGAGCTCGCTGAGTTCATCGCGATTCCGAGCGTCAGCGCCGATCCGGCGCACCGGCAGGACGTGATCGGCGCCGGCGAATGGGTGCGCGATTTCATCCGCCGCATCGGCGGCACCGCCGAGCTGACGCCGTTCGGCGAGAAGGAGCTGGTGCTCGGCGACATCCCCGCCTCCACCGGCGCGGCCGACGCGCCGACCGTCCTCTGCTACGGCCACTTCGACGTCCAGCCGGCCGCGCCGCTCGACCTCTGGGAGTCCGACCCGTTCGAGCTGACCGAGCGCGGCGAGTGGACGTACGGGCGCGGCATGACCGACGACAAGGGCCAGCTGTGGATCCTGCTCCGCGCCGCCCAGAAGCTCGCCGAGGCCGGCACGCTGCCGGTCAACCTCCGCTTTGTCTGCGACGGCGAAGAGGAGGTCGGCGGCCAGACGATCGTCGACTACCTCGCCTCCGACGAACGCGGCGCCGACGCGGCGATCGTCTTCGACGGCGGCATGCTCCGCCGCGACGTTCCCGTCTTCGACCTCGCCACGCGCGGCCTGATCGCATTCGACGTCAAGGTGCGCACCGGCGAGCGCGACCTCCATTCGGGTATGTACGGCGGCGCGGCGCTGAACGCGATCCACGTGCTCATGCGCTGCTTCGAGGCGCTGCTCGCCGGGCCTGACGGGCGCCTGCCCGAGCCGCTGCGGCAGGGGATCGCGCCGCCGAGCGCCGAGGAGCTGGCGCAGTGGCAGACGCTGCCGCCGGGCGCCGCCGAGATGCGCGAGCAGGGTGCGCGGCCGCTCGACGCCCGCGCCGAGGAGGAGTTCTACCTCCGCACCTGGGCGGAGCCGTCCGCCGACGTGAACGGGATCATCGGCGGCAAGCCGGGCCTCCGGAACACGACGCTCTCCGTTCAGGCCTCCGGCGAGATCTCCGTCCGGCTCGCGCCCGGGCAGGACGTCGCGACGATCGGCGCCGCCGGCGAGAAGCTGATCCGCGAGGCGGCGCCCGACGGCGCAGAGGTCGACGTGCAGTGGGCGGGGGCCGGCCCCGGGCTCGTGCGGCCCGACGCGCCCGCGATCAGGCTCGCGCTCGACGCGTGGGAGCGCTCGACCGGCACGCGGCCGTTGCTCGTCCGCACCGGCGGGACGCTGCCGATCATGCCCGCGCTCGCCGACAGGGGCATCGATACGATCCTCACCGGCTTCGGGCTCCCCGAGTCGAACGTCCACTCGCCGAACGAGCGCTTCCTCACCGCGTACTTCGAGCAGGGCATCGACGCCCTCGCGGCGCTCTTCACCGCGTTCGCCGACCTCCCCCGGTAACAGGATCGGGCATCCTTCCCGCCGAATAGACGCGGGATGGACGAGGAACACGCCACCTGGGCCGCCCTGACCGGGCGCGACCGTCTCGGCGAGGAGATCCTGCGCCGGCGGCTGGCCGCCGTCGAGGAGCGGCTGCAGCGGCTCGCGCTGCAGGAGCGGGAGCTCGCGCAGCGGGCGGCCAAGATCGACCGCCTCGAGGCCGACGCGGCCGACAACCGGCGCGCGCTCGCCGACCGCGAGGATGCGTTGCGCATGCGCTCGCTCGAGCTCGAGGAGCGGGAGCGCGCGGTCGACCTGATCAGGGCGCGCGAGGAGGCGGCGCGGACGCGCGAGCTGCAGCTTGCCGAGCGCGAGGCGCAGGTCACCGTCCGCAACGAGCTGGTGGCGCGCGCCGAGGAGCGCCTGCTCGAGCGTGAGGCCGCGCTCGCCGAGGCCGAGAACCGGCTTCCCGCCTTCGAGCACTGGAGCGTCGAGCTTGCCCGGCGCGAGGAGGAGATCGTGCAGGCCGAGCAGCGGGTCGCGCGTGCGGTGCAGAGCGCGAACGAGCGCGGCGCCGAGATCGCTCGCGAGGTTCGCGTCCTCGCCGAGCAGCGCGCCGATCTGAGGCCGAAGCTCGCCGAGGTCGAGCGCGGGCTCGCCCGGATCGAGGAACGCGAGGAGGAGCTTCGCCGCCGCGACGAGCAGCTCTCCCAGATGGCCGCCTCTTTGGGGGAGCGCGCGGCCACGATCGCGAGCGAGGAGACGCGGATCGCGCAGCGCGAGCGGGTCGTGCGGGCGCTCGAGGGGCGCACGCAGGGCCTCGAGGGCAGGGCCGCCGAGCTCGAGCGGCGCGCCGAGGAGCTCTCGGCGCGGGCCGCCGATCTCGACCAGCGGAGCGGGTGGCTCGCGGCGGCCGACGACACGCTCGCGCGGCGCGAGCGGCAGGTCGCCGAGGCCGAGGAACGCGTCGCCGCCGCCGGCACGCGGATCGAGCAGCGCGAGCGCGAGCTGACCGACCGCGAGCGTAACGCGAGCGAGCGCGACCGGCAGTTGCTGGAGGCGGAGGAGGAGAGCCTGCGCCGGCGCGTCTCGGCCGGGTAGTTTCCCGGCAAGCGAGCCCGCACTGCGGGCTCGCGCCAGGCTGGTAGCCCGGCGGTGGTATGCCGAGCCCGCGCATGGCGGGCGCGGCGCCGCCCGTTAATCGATCAGCGCGGAGCTAGAGGCTTCGAGCCTCTAGTGGTGGTCGTGGTCGCAGTTCAGCCACGAGTGGCCGAACGAGCGCATCGCGTCGATGATCGGCAGCAGCGACTCGCCCTTGTCCGTCAGCCGGTACTCGACCCGCGGCGGGGCCTCGGCGAAGCTGTGCCGCTCGACGATCCCGTCGCCTTCGAGCGCGCGGAGCCGCTCGGCGAGCGTGCGCGGGCTGATCCCGTGGCACGAGCGCTCGAGCTCAGAGAAGCGACGCGGGCCCTCCGAGAGATCGTGCACGAGCAGCGCCGTCCACTTCGCGCCGATGATCTCCGCACAGGCCGCGACCGCGCACGTGCTCGACTCGTGCACCGGGTTCATCGTCCGCGTCGTGCCCGCCATGGACATGTCTTGAGTGTAGACCCCCTGTCCAGATGCGCCGTGGCCCGCGGCCGAGCTCCGCGCTGCGGGAGACTGCGCCCCCCGCGGGCGCCCGCGCGGGACACGGGTCTGACCGCAGCGGCGATCCGCGTGCGCCCTGATGGGACGCCCGCCGGGGCGGAAGAACGTTACAACCGACACAAGGAGGTCGGAAATGGGCACCAACACCGCTCTGACGATCGTCGCGATCGTCCTCGTCCTGGCCGTGCTCGGCGCGGCGGCGTGGGCGTTCGTGATCGCGCCGATCGTCGTACCACGGCACCACGCGAAGACGCATCCGCGTCTGCATTGAGCAGACCCGGCGACTGACTTCACCTGTCCTGCGCGGGCGCAGCCGAGGACCGCCCGGCGCCAGGCGCGCCCGGCCGATGCGAAGCGGCCGAGCGGGAAGCTCAGTCCCAGGGGGGCGGGTTGTGCGTCCAGCGGCCGCCGAGCATGGTCGCCACGACCTCGACCTCGCGCAGCTCCTCGGGCGCGCAGGCGAACGGGTCGCGGTCGAGCACCACGAGATCGGCCAGCCGGCCGGGGACGAGCGTGCCGCGGATGCGCTCGTCGTGCGAGAGCCAGGCGGGCGCGACGCAGACGGCGTGCAGCGCCTCCTCGACCGTGAGTCGCTCGTCCTCGCGCCAGTGATCGAGCACCGCCGCGACGACGCCGGCCCACGGGTCGAGCTCTTCGATCGGCGCGTCCGAGCCGTTCGCGACGACCGCCCCCGACTCGAGCAGCGACCGGAACGCGTACGTGCCGCCGAGCCGGTCCGGCCAGAAGCGCTTCGCGAGCTGCTCGTCGGAGGGCGCGTGCGTGAACTGGACGGAGGCGGCGACGCCGAGCGCGCCGAAGCGGGAGACGTCCTCCGGCGCGAGGCACTGCGCGTGCTCGATCCGCTGCCGCAGACCGAGCGGCTCCCAGGCGTCGCGCGAGCGCTCGAAGGCGTCGAGCGCCGCCCGGTTCGCGCCGTCGCCGATCGCGTGCACAGCGACCGGCCAGCCCGCGGCGGCGGCCGCGCGCACGATCGACTCCAGCTCCTCGCCGCTCGTGATCCGGACGCCGCTGCCGTCGAGCATCCACGCGGTCTGCGAGCCGAGCGTCCCGTCCATGAACACCTTCAGGTAGCCGAGCCGCAGGAGGCGCGAGCCGAGCCCGCTTCGCCAGGACAGGTCGGAGAGCTGCGGCAGCAGGTCGTGGGGGACGGACTGCCACACGCGCAGCGCGAGGGAGCTCTGCTCGGCGAGGCGCTGCCAGAGGCCGAGCGCGCCGAGCCAGCCGTCCTTGTCGTGGACGCACGTGACGCCGCGTGCGTTTGCGATCCGGACGCCCGCGCGCATCGCTTCCACGTACTCCCCGGCCGCGACCTCCACGTGTCGCTCCTTGAAGCGCCACGCCGCCTCTTCGTAGAGCAGCCCGGTCGGCTCGCCCTGCCCGTCCCGGACGACGACGCCGCCGGGGACGTCGAGGTCGCCGCCGGCGAGCGCCAGCGCGGTCGAGTTGAGCCAGAGCGCGTGGTAGTCCTTCGAGACCATGACGGCGGGCCGGTTCGGCTCGAGCGCGTCGAGGTCGTGCCGTGTCGGGGGTCGTCCGTCCGGCCAGTCGGCGTCGCGCCAGCCGTGGCCGCGGAGCCAGGTTCCTGTGCGGCGGTCGGCGGTGCGGATACGGTCGAGCGCCTCCGCGAGCGAGCGCGCCCCGTCGAGGCGCACCTCGGTCTGTGCGATCGCCCAGGTCGGGAAGTGGACGTGCGCGTCGGTGAACCCCGGCAGGACGCAGCGGCCGCCGAGGTCGACGGTCTCCGGGCTCGCGAGCGCGGTTTCGTGGACGCCGACGCCACCGGCAACGAGCTCCCCGGCGATCGCGAGCGCGGCGCTCGTCGGCAGCGACGGATCGAGTGTGCGGATCATTCCGTTGCGGAGGATCATGTGAGCGAGCCTACTGAGAGGAGCGGGACATGTTCGACCACGTCGGCCTCAACGTGCGCGACTACGCGGCGAGCCGCGCCTTCTACGAACAGGCGCTCGCACCGCTCGGCTACCGGGTGGTGATGGCGTTCGACGAGTGGAAGGCCGCCGGCTTCGGCACCGCGGACAAACCGGAGTTCTGGCTCTCCCAGCGCGAGCCGCTCGGCACCGGCACGCACGTCGCCTTCGCCTGCGACGACCGCGCGACCGTGGACGCGTTCCACGCCGCCGCGCTCGAGGCGGGCGGAGCCGACAACGGCGCGCCGGGCGTGCGCGAGCACTACCACCCGACCTACTACGGCGCGTTCGTCCTCGACCCGGACGGCAACAACGTCGAGGCCGTCTGCCACGGCGCGCCGTAGAATTGCGCCGTGCCCTGGGAGGTCCTGAGCGCCGAGCAGCGGGAGCTGCGCGATCTCGTGCGGACGCTGGCGCGAGAGCGGATCGCGCCGCGGGCGGCGGAGATCGACGCGTCGCACGAGTTCCCCTGGGACGTCGTCGAGCTCTATCGCGAGAACGACATCTTCGGGCTGTTCTTCGGCGAGGAGTTCGGTGGGCTTGGCACCGGGGCGCTGCTCTCGCTGGTGGCGATCGAGGAGGTGGCGAAGGTCTGCGCGACCTCGGCGCTGCTGCTGGCGGTGCAGGAGCTGGGCTCGCTCGGGCTCAAGCTCGCCGGCTCGGAGGAGCAGAAGTCGGCGTGGCTGCCGCGGCTCGCGTCGGGCGAGGTGCTGGCGGCGTACGCGTTGACCGAGTCGGGGTCGGGCTCGGATTCTGCGGCGATGCGGACGACGGCGCGCCGCGAGGGCGACTCCTACGTCCTCGACGGCTCGAAGCGGTTCATCACGAACGCGGGTGTCGCGAACCTCTACACGGTGTTCACGAAGACCGACCCGGAGGCGGGCCATGCGGGGATCTCGGCGTTCCTGGTCGAGGCGGACACGCCGGGGTTCGCGGTCGCAAGGCTGGAGCCGAAGCTGGGCATCGCGGGCTCGACGACGGGCGAGCTGACCTTCGATTCGTGTCGGATCCCGGCGGAGAACCTGCTTGGCGCCGAGGGCGAGGGGTTCCGGATCGCGATGCGGATCCTCGACCGCTCGCGGCCGGGGGTGGCGGCGCAGGCGCTCGGGATCGCGCAGGGCGCGACCGACTACGCGCTCGAGTATGCGAAGACCAGGGAGACGATGGGCCGCCCGATCGGGCATCACCAGCTGATCCAGGCGAAGCTGGCCGACATGGAGACCGAGTGCGAGGCCGCCCGGGGCTTGCTCTACCGCTTCGGACAGATGCTCGACGCGGGCGTGGACGGGCCCGAGCTGACGAAGGCCTCGGCGATGGCGAAGCTGAAGTGCGGCGACGTCGCGATGTCGGTCACCACCGAGGCGGTGCAGATCCTCGGCGGCTATGGCTACATCAAGGAGTACCCGGTCGAGCGGTTCATGCGCGACGCGAAGATCACCCAGATCTACGAGGGCACCCAGGAGATCCAACGGATCGTGATCGCCCGCGAGCTGCTGAAGGAAGACCGCGCCTTCCTCGCGGCCGGCGGCTCATGACCCTCTCGTAACGGTCGTCGGCGGGCCGGCCGAGGCATGACGGCGGGTAGAGCCGGACGCGTCTGCTAATGTTTGCGCCCTCAAGCATCTAGGGAGACGCAATGAGACTCGACGGCATCCACCACGTCACCTGCATCACCGGCAACGCGCCGGAGAACGTCGACTTCTACACGGGCACGCTCGGACTGCGGCTCGTCAAGAAGTCGGTCAACCAGGACGATCCGACCGTCTACCACCTCTTCTACGCCGACGAGCAGGGCAGCGCGGGCTCGGACATCACCTTCTTCGAGTACCCGGGCGCCGCGCCCGGCCGGGCGGGGGCGGGAATGATCCACACGGTCGTCTGGCGCGTCGGCTCCGAGGCGGCGCTCGACTTCTGGGCGGCACGCCTCGGCGTCGCGCGCGACGGCGACACGCTGACCTTCGCCGATCCGGAAGGGCTGCAGCATCAGCTCGTCGTCGCGTCCGTTCCCGACGAGCCGCTGATCGCCGACCACCCGGAGATCCCGCGCGAGCTCGCGCTCCAGGGCTTCGAGGGCGTCCGGGCGTACGCGAGCGATCCCGCGACCCGCACCGAGCCCTTTCTCGCCGCGCTCGGCTTCGGGCAGACCGACGACGGCTGGGAGACGCGCGGCGACACGAGAGGCGGCTGGATCCGCTACGAGCCGGCGCCGGCGGAGCGCGGCGTCCCCGGCGCGGGCACCGTCCACCACGTCGCCTGGTCGTCACCGATGGACGCCCACGCGGCCTGGCAGCGTCGCGTCGCCGAGGCGGGCGGGCAGCCGACGCCGATCATCGACCGCTTCTGGTTCCGCTCGATCTACTTCCGCGAGCCGAGCGGCGTGCTGTTCGAGATCGCGACGCTCGGCCCCGGGTTCGCCACCGACGAGGATCCCGCGCATCTCGGCGAGACGCTGATCCTGCCGCCGAACTTCGAGCATCTGCGCGACAAGGTCGAGCCGCTGCTGACGCCGCTTCCCGATCCCCGCGGCAGCTGGACGCGAGCGTGACCCTCCGCGCGCTCGAGCGGCCCGCGGCCGGGGAGGCAGCGGGGGCGCTCGTCTTGCTGCACGGACGCGGCGCCGACGAGCGCGACCTCCAGCCGTTGCTCGACGCGATCGATCCCGCGCGTCGCCTGCACGGCTACACGCCGCGCGCGCCGCTCGCCCTGCCGCCCGGCGGCGCCCACTGGTACGCCGTGCCGCGCGTCGGCTTCCCCGACCCGGCGACCTTCGCCGAGGGGTTCGGAGCGCTCCAGGAGTGGTTCGACGCGCTCCCGTTCCCGGCCGAGCGGATCGTCCTCGGCGGCTTCTCGCAGGGCGCCGTCATGAGCTACGCGCTCGGACTCGGCGCGGGGCGCCCTCGCCCGGCTGCGCTGATCGCGCTCAGCGGCTTCATCCCGGTCGTGGACGGCTGGGAGCCCGACCTCGCGCCACCGCTGCCGCGGATTCTCGCCGCCCACGGGATCCAGGATCCGGTCATTCCCGTCGAGTTCGGGCGGCGTGTCCGTACGCAGCTCGAGGAGGCCGGCGCCGAGCTCGACTACCGCGAGTTCGCCGGCGGCCACTGGATCGACCCCGGCCTGCTCCCCGGGCTGCAGGAGCTCGTCGCAGCGCAGCCGGCCGCGCCCGCCCGGTAGCCGCGACGGCGGGCCGGCCCGATCGGGGCCGATCGAGTCGCGTCTCGTCGTCGAGAGTCGCCCTGGTCGACCGGCTGGCTCAGCGGCCGGGGTGCGGCAGCGACGAGGTGTCCACCACCTCGAAGTCGGCGCCGGTCAACCGACCGAGCGAGTGCAGGTCGTCGTTCGACCAGTGCGGGCTCGGCGCGCCGCTGACGTACCACGGCGAGCCGTTGTCGGCCAGGATCATCCCGTAGCGCCGGAGTGCGGTCAGGACGACGCGCGCCTGCGGCGGGAACGACGAGATGTCGACGCTCGCCTTCAGCCGGACGCGCAGGCCCATCGGCGGCAGCGCCCGGTCGGTCGCAGAGGAGGCGGAATGCCGGGCCGGATAGACGTACGCCCGGCGGGTGTGCGGCGCGGTGAACCGCAGCGCGTGGTCGATGACGCCGCGCTCGACCTCGTCCCAGCGCGCGAGCCCCGGGAAGATCGGCAGCCCCGCGGCGTCGGCCGAGGTCCAGCCGGCCGGGCGGAGCGCGTTCGAGCGGAGGTTCCAGACCGCGCCGGAACCGGCCCGCCAGCCGCCGCCCGGCGTGGGTGAGAGCGCGTACAGCTCGTAGAGCCTGCAGGCGCTCCGGTCGAGCAGGATCGCGTGCCGGTCGCCGCCCGCGCTCGAGCCGCCCTCGATGTGGACGTTCTTCGGGATCGGGTAGCCGACGCGGTCGGACTCGTCCGCGTAGCGGAACGAGACGCGGGAGCGCGGCGTCGCCGACGAGACGACGTCGAACGGGATGCCGATCGGGCCGCCGTTCCAGAGGCCGGCGCCGAAGTCGGCGTGCGCGCGGGCAGCGAGGCCGATCGAGGCGATCTGCCGCGCCGAGCCGGCCGCGACCGGAAGCGAGTCGACGCGCTGGTTCCACGGATTCTCCCGCGGAAAGATCGGGCAGCCCGGCGCCGCCGGCAGCCGCAGCGCGTGCGCCGAGGCGCCGCCGGCGCCGAGGACGGCGGCAAGCGCGAGGAGCAGGGCCGCGAGTGTCCGCATCGGTGGCTGATGGTGCCCGAACCGGGGCTTTCTCATGCGTCGCTACGCCGTGCCCGCGTCGCGCTAGGACCCGCGGACGGGCAGCGCGACCGTCACGCGCGTGCCCTCGCCCTCCCGGCTCTCGAGCGAGATCGTGCCGTGGTGCTCGTCGACGATCGCGCGTGCGATCACGAGCCCGAGCCCCGTGCCGGGAATCGCACGGCGGGTCGCCGTCGAGGCCCGGAAGAAGCGCGAGAAGAGCTGCCCCTGCTCGTCCGCCGGGATCCCGACGCCGGTGTCGGCCACCGTCACGCGAACCCACGACGCGTCGCCGCTCGTCGAGACGACGACGGAGCCGTCCCTGTCGGTGAACTTGACCGCGTTCGAGACGAGGTTGTCCAGCACCTGGGCGAGCCGGTCCGCGTCGGCGGCGAACGTCCGGGTCTCGCCGCGCCGGAGCTCGAGCGAGACGCCCTTCTCGTCTGCCGCCGGTCGGGCCGCCTCGACGGCGGCGGCCGCGATCTCGCCGAGGTCGGCCGGCGCGAGCTGCAGCTCCAGCCGGTGCGCCTCGATCTGCGCGACGAGCAGCAGATCTTCGACGATCCGCTGCAGGCGCCCCGTGCTGCGGCGGATGACGCTGAGGTAGCTGCGCCCGGTCTCGCCCAGCTGGTGCTCCTCGTCGTCGAGCATCTCGAGAAAGCCGGAGATCGACGTCAGGGGCGTACGCAGCTCGTGGGAGACCGCCGCCACGAACGCGTCGCGCAGCCGGTCGAGGTCGCGGTCGGCGGTCACCTCGCGCAGCGTCCAGATGCGGCCGGCGAAGGAGCCGTCCGGGTTGTCGACCGGAGCGGTGTAGCCGCGGAAGACGCGACCGCTTCCCTTCATCTCGAACTCGTCGACCGATACCCCGTGCGGCTCGCGGGCGAGCGCCTCCATCCGGGCGCGATACCGCTCCGGCTCGGTCGTCTCGTCGGCGATCGCCAGCAGGCGCTCCGGCACGGTGCCCGCCGCCGGCAGGCCCATCTCGACGCTGATCCGGCGCAGTGGCGCGTTCGAGATCAGCGCGTTCCCCTCGGCGTCGGTGAGGCAGATGCCGTCGAGCGTCGAGTCGATCAGCGCGCTCTGCAGCGCGCTCACGGAGCGGTGAGCACGCTCGCTGACCGCGATCCGCCGGCCGCCGAAGCCCGCCGCCGCGCCGAGACCGGCGAGTGCGACGAGCCGGATCCCGAGCGAGATCGTCCCGTCCGGCGTGCCCTCGATCTCCACGGCGACGAGATAGAGGATCGTTCCGGCGAGGCCGGCGAGCGCGCCGAGGCCGAGGCCGAGCTCGACGCCGAGCAGGCCGACCCACGGCATGAGCGCGACCGCGCCGATCCGTCGGGCGTCGCCGGTGGCGACCATGGCGACGAAGGTCGCGAGCATTCCTGCCGCTGCGAGCTCCGCGACGAGGTGATGGCGGTGGCTGACCCGCGCGAGGAGGGGCGAGCTGGTCACTGGGAGCCCGGAAGCATCGTAGACGTGGCCCGGCGCGCGGACTAGGAGGGCTCGGCGGGGTCCCGCCGATGAGCCGTCGAGCCGCGCGCCGGGCCGCGGGCGTCGGAGTCGGCGACGAGGATCCGCCTCACGCCGCGCGTCGCTTCTCGTCCTCCTCGGTCGTCTCGCCGGCGCTCCCGTCCTCCGGGCCCTTGCCGTCGCCGCTTCGGGACGCGAACACGTAGACGAAGACGAACGACGCCGCGAGCAGCCCGAGCATCAGCGGCGAGCGGAGGTTCTGGATGACGACGGAGCCATACGGGATCCGCACGAGCTTCGCGCCGACGATGTTCTCGGGCTTCGGCCGCCACGAGTCGGGCGCGGTGCGGTTGTCGCCCTGGACGACGAAGCCGTGGACGGCGTCGCCGCCGATGATCCGGTGGATCACCTGCAGTCCCGCCATCGGGTCGCCCTTCGGCACCTGGTAGGCGATCACCTCGCCGACGTGGTAGCTCGACTGGCGCCGCACGAGCACGAGGTCGCCGGTGTGATAGCGCGGGAGCATGCTCTTGCCGGAGACGAGCACCCAGCTCGCGCGGCCGCCGAGCGACTGCGGGAGCAGAAACCACGCCCACGTCGCGACGATCGCGACGAGGAGCAGCGCCGACGCGGCGCGTTTCGCCCACCGGAGCACGCTCTGGGGCTCGCTCTGCTCGACGGGCGCCTCGACGAGAGCCGGTGCGGGCTCGACGACGGGCGCCGGCGCCGGCACGAGCGCGAGGCGGGGGCGCGGACGGGCGAGCGGCTGCGGCGGGATCACGACGTCGTGCTCGGGCTCGAGCTCGCGGCGGACGTCCTGCGCCGCCGCGAGCACCGCCCCGAGCGCGAGGACGAAGCCGAGGCGCGCGGCGGAGCCGCCGATGTGGCCGCGGCTACTGCGCACCGGACACCGAAAGGGAAGGTCGCTTGCTCGGGGTGCCGTTGCCGGCGGCGGCGATCGTCGTCGTCGCGTTGCCGGGGCCGCCGGTGTCGACGAGCTCCCAGCCCCAGAGCGCACCGGCCCTGATTGCCGCGTCGACGTCGGCGGTGACGGTGAGCGACTTCGCGCCCGTGCCCGTCGTGAAGGTGGCGGTGGCGCTCGGGCCGATCGTCAGGCTGCCGGCGGTGTTCCAGGTCAGCGAGCCGCCGCTCCAGCTCGAGTAGACGGGATAGAGCGAGATCGTGTGGTTCGTCTTCGTCGTGCCGGTGACGGTGAGCGAGAGCGTCGCCGAGTCGGCGCCGCCCGTCGTCGCGAGCCCGCAGGAGGCGAGCGTGAAGCGGATGAACGCGTAACCCCGGCTGCCGCGCTTGCTGGCGACGGAGAGCGTGCTGCCGCCGCCGTTCGCCTGTTTCTTGCTCGACTCGTCGATCCAGGTGTCGTCCGCGGCCGACGCGCCGAGCGCGCAGGTCTGCTTCGTCAGCGTCTGCTTGCCGGCCCAGAGCTGCGCCGAGACGATCGGCAGCGTGGCGGCATAGGCGGCGCCGGCGCCGACGAGGACGCCGGCGGCGACGAGGACGGCGACCCGCAGCGGCGTGACCCGGAGGCGCGCCATCAGCCGGCGATCCCGAAGGCGTAGTACTGGAGGTCCGACGCGGTGACCGTCGCACCGAAGCTCGTCAAGGCCGCCGAGCAGGTGCTCGCGCAGCCGCCGAGCGTTGTCGTCGCGCTGCCGATCGACGCCTTCGACGCGCTCTCGAGCGTGACGGAGAGCGTCTGGCCCGAGCAAGCCGCGGGGATCCCGGTCACGTCGACCTCGGTGACGCGACCGTTGTTGTCCACCTGCCGCGTCGCGGTGAGGGTGGAGACGCCGCACGACGCGACCGCCGCGTTGCCTGCCGAGAGGACTTGCGAGGAGACGCCGAGCGTGGCGGCGGCCGCGACGGCCGCGAGCGCGAGCGACACCGCGAGGGTCGTGCCGAGGATCTGGGTGAGTCGCTTCATCGCTCGTGTCCGAGTCGGAGACGGGCGAGGCGCCGCCGCAGTACGCCCCACCCGTCTGCCGTCTGCCGGGCTGGAACCCCGGCTACCCGTTGATCGCGATCTGGACGCCGGAGACGCTCGACGCGTCCGCGGTGCCGGTGAGCGTGGAGATCGATGCCGAGCCGCCGCCGGCCGGGATCGTCGTGCTGCCCGTGGCGAGCTGGGCGTTCGTGCTGTCGGTCAGGACGACCGACACCGTCTTCGAGGCACACGCGGCGCTGAGGCCGGACACCGTGACGCTCGAGACCTTGTAGCCGCCGCTCGTGCCGAGCGTCGAGTCGTAGGCGAGGCCGTAGCTCGACGTCGGGCTGCCGGTCTGGCAGGACGGCAGCGACGCGTTGCCGGCGCTCAGGGCGGTCGCGCTGACGCTCAGCGTCGCCGCGAAGCCGTAGACCGCGCCGAACATCGTGAGGGCGAGCAGCGTTGCGAAGAGCACCCGCCGCTTCATCATCCCCTTGAGAAACGTGTTCATCTTCGTGGAACTCCTTGGTCTCTAGTTTCGTACCGGCCGGACGCCTTGCCCGGTGATCAGAGACTCCTCGGTGGAGCGATGAAATCGAGGGTTGGCTGCGTATGTCGTCCGTATGACCGGGCGTCACCCGAATGGGGGATCGCCGCGTCCCGGATCCGCGCCGGACCGGCTAGAGCTCGACCGCGGGATAGCGGCCGCGGACGTCGTCGACGAAGGCGGCGAGCCGGTCGGCGAGGGCGGCGTCGGCCAGCTCGAGCACGTTCTCCGCGTTCTCCTCGCCCGAGTGCGAGAGGTTGAAGCTGCCGACGAAGACGACGTCGTCGGCGACCGTCACCTTCGCGTGCATGTAGTCGTGGACGGTGCCCGGCCCGTACGGCGTCGACTGCTTGCCGGCGAACGGCGCCCGGTCGATCGTCGTGCGCAGGAGCGGCTCCTTCCACGACGAGTTGCCGTTCGCGTCCCACTGCTGCAGCACCTCGCGCACCTGCGTCGCGTCGACCACGCCGGCGAGATCGACCTTGCCGTCGGCGGCGACCTGCGCGAGCGTGGCGAGGATCGGGGCGGAGCTCAGGACGGGCGAGGCGATGCGGATCCGGCGGTGCGCCGAGCCGATCGCCTTCGCGATCCGGTGCGCGAGCTTGTTGCCGCGGCCGGGGCAGAACCAGGCGCGCGCCTGCGTCGAGCCGACGCGGAGCGGCGCGGTGTCGACCTTGCCGGTGCGTCTGACGTCGCGGGTCGTCCAGAGCTGCTCGAAGTCGGTCAGGTAGCGGCGGGCCAGCTCGGACGAGTCGGCGGTGACGATCACGTTCTCCTCGCGCGTCCACGAGTCGGCCGTCCAGTTCGTCGAGCCCGTCCAGACCGACGCGCCGTCACGGACGACGTACTTGTGGTGCATCAGGTCGGGGACGCCGGGGATCGCGGCGGTGGGGAAGGGGAAGGCCTCGACGAGTCCGGGCTCGTCCGCGGCGGCGGCGGCACCGGCGCGCGTTTCGAGTGGTCGACGTTGTAGGCGAGGCGGACGGCGACGCCGCGCTCGGCCGCGGCGGCGAACGCGCCGTGGACGATCGCGTCGAGCGGCGGCGGCAGGTGGAGGTCGTAGATCGCGATCTCGAGCGTCTTCTCGGCGGCGGCGACGAAGTCGGCGAGCGCGTGCGCCGTCCGCTCCGCCGGCTGGCCGCCGTCCGTGAGCGTCTGCAGCTCGATCGCCAAGTACCAGTCTGTTACTTGGTGGAGGCGGCCCGGAGCGAGGCCTTGTACGCGCGCTTCGCGGCCTGGTAGTCGACGAGCGCCTTTGGCGAGTCGACGTCGCCGAGCATCGTGTGGTCGGGCAGCAGCTCCTCGGCGAGCCCGAGCCCGTAACGGCGTGCGAGCACGGACGAAAGCGCCCGGATCTTCATCTCGCCGAAGCCGGGCAGCGAGCCGATCCGCTTCTTCAGCTCGGCCGCGGTGTCCACGCCGCGCCAGACGTTCGCCGCCTCGCCGCCGAAGTCGTCGACGACGGCCTGGGCGAGATCCTGGACGCGTGTCGCCATCGCGCCGGGGAAGCGGTGGATCGCCGGCTTCTCCTTGAACGCGGCCTCGAGCGCCGACGGGTCGGTCGTGGCGATCTTCCCCGGGTCGAGCGTGCCGAGCCGCTGCTTCAGGCGCAGCGGGCCGGCGAACGCCTGCTGGACGGTGATCTGCTGGTCGAGCGCGAAGCCGACGAGCAGCGCGAACGGATCCTCGGCGAGCAGCTTGCACGCGGCCTCGTCGTCGGTGAACCAGAGATGCGTCGGGTGGTTAGGCGCCATGGCGCGATCGTACCCCGGGCATGGCCGAGACGGCCATGCCCGGGGTCAGACCCCGGCCGTGTCCGCGGCGGCCACGGCTTCCGTGGCCGCGAGGCGGCCGGTCTCAGCGGAGCCGGTCGGCGATGCCGGGCTCGAGCAGGCCGAGCCGCTCGTAGCGCTCGAACGCGTCGAGCCAGCCCGGGCTCGCAGCCGCGAGCGGCGCGAGCGCACGGGCGGCGCCGTCGAGGTCGCCGCGCCGGGACTCGGCGAGCGCAGCGGTGAGGGCGACCTCTTCCTCGTGCAGGCCCGCCGCGAGCGCGATCTCGACCTCTTCCGCGACCGACGTCTCCGGCCCGAACGCCGCTCGCCGCCGCCGCGTGGCTGCGATCGTGAACAGGCGCCGGAGCTCCGCGAGCGGCTCCTCGTGGTCGTCGACGCGCAGGTCGTACGAGCGCTTCCACGGTTCGTCGGCCGGGTCGCCGGAGACGACGAGGAGCGCGCTCGACTGACGGCCGCGAAAGTCGCCGCCCGCCGCCTCCGCGGCGTCGAGCGCCGCGAGCAGCCGCTCGGCGAGCGCGCCGGCAATCCGGTCGAACGCGTCGGCCATCGCGGGCCAGACGGCGGGCGAGGCGAGCATGTTCCCCTGTACCGACACGGCGTCACGCGCGATGTGCCCGCAGGCGGGGATGCACGCTGCGCCCGTGTGCGCGGCGGTGCTTCCGTCGGCGGCGAGGAACGCCACCTGCCGGAACGCGCCGCGCTCGTCGGTCGCGAGCAGCCCGGCGAGAGCCGCCGCGGGAGCCGACCCCGACGCGAGCGCATCCAGGCCGCGTGGCCCGTAGCCCGCCTCGGTGAACGACTGGGTGGCGACCGCGCCGACCCCCGGCCGCGCCCAGATGGAGCCGCCCACCCCGAACGCGCGCGACTGCACCGCGGCTCCGAGCTCGCCCGTCTCCGGGTCGCGTGCGACGATCGAGTACGTCACCGGACGAGCCTAGCGTGGAACACACGTTCGGAGCTAGGCTCACGCGATGGAGCCGCTGAGCGTGTTCAGCCCCGAGACGCGAGCCTGGTTCGAGCGCGCGTTCGACGCGCCGACGCCCGCGCAGGCGAAGGGCTGGCCGGTGATCGCGACCGGCGCGCACACGCTGATCCAGGCGCCGACCGGCTCCGGCAAGACGCTCGCCGCCTTCCTCTACGCGATCGACCGGCTCACGCCTGCACCTGGGCAGGGCCTGCGCGTCCTCTACGTCTCGCCGCTCAAGGCGCTCAACTACGACGTCGAGCGCAACCTCCGCGGCCCGCTCGCCGGGCTCCGCTCCGAGCTCGCCGTCGCCGTCCGCACGGGCGACACCTCGCAGAAGGAACGCGCGGCGATGCTGCGCCACGCGCCCGACATCCTGATCACGACGCCCGAGTCGCTCTATCTGATGCTGACCTCGCAGGCGCGGGAGCTGCTCCGTTCCGTCGACACGCTGATCCTCGACGAGGTGCACGCCGTCGCCGGCACGAAGCGCGGCTCGCACCTCGCGCTCTCGGTCGAGCGGCTCGCCGCGCTGCGCGGGGACGCGCCGCTGCAACGGATCGCGCTCTCGGCGACGCAGCGCCCCCTCGAGGAGATCGGCCGCTTCGTCGGTGGTGGAAGCCTCGTCGGCGAAGCCAACGAGGCCCGCCGGAAGACCCCGGGCGCACAAGGCGCCCGGTGGGTCGGGCGCTCGATCGAGCTCGTCGACGCGGGCGTCGCGAAGAAGCTCGACCTCGAGGTCGTCGTCCCCGTCGAGGACATGCGGGAGTTGGGGACGACCGCGTCGCTGCCGCAGCCCGAGTACGAACGCGGCGCCGGCGACTCGTACATCACGCCCGGACTCGAGGTCGGCGCCCGCTCGATCTGGCCCTCGATCTACCCGGCCCTGCTCGACCTCGTGCAGGCGCACCGCTCGACGATCGTCTTCGTCAACAACCGCCGCCTCGCCGAGCGGCTCGCGCTCCGGCTCAACGAGCTGGCCGAGGCGGACGTTGCGAGAGCGCACCACGGATCCCTGGCGCGCGAGCAGCGAACGGTGATCGAGGAGGACCTGAAGGCGGGCCGGATCCCGTGCCTCGTCGCCACCTCGTCGCTCGAGCTCGGCATCGACATGGGCGCGGTCGACCTCGTCATCCAGGTCGAGTCGCCGAAGTCGGTCGCGCGCGGGCTGCAGCGGATCGGCCGCGCCGGCCACTCGCTCGGCGCCGTCTCGAAAGGGCGGATCTTCCCGAAGTTCCGCGCCGACCTGCTCGAGTCGGCCGTCGTCGTGCAGCGGATGCAGCAGGGGCTGATCGAGGAGACGCAGATCCCGCGCAACCCGCTCGACGTGCTCGCGCAGCAGATCGTCGCCATCTGCGCCGACGAGGAGATCGAGGTCGCCGAGCTGCACGCGCTCGTCACGTGCGCTTACCCGTTCGCCGACCTCTCGCGCGCGCAGCTCGAGAACGTGCTCGACATGCTCGCCGGCCGCTACCCGTCGGACGAGTTCGCGGAGCTGCGACCGCGGATCGTCTGGGACCGCACCGCGGGCGTGATCCGCGGCCGTCCGGGCGCGCGTCGCCTCGCCGTCACGAACGCGGGCACGATCCCCGACCGCGGCCTCTTCGGCGTCTTCATCGCCGGCGAGGGCGGCAGCCGCGTCGGCGAGCTCGACGAGGAGATGGTCTACGAGGCGCGTGCCGGCCAGGTGATCATGCTCGGCGCCTCCTCGTGGAGGATCGAGGAGATCACCCGCGACCGCGTGCTCGTCTCGCCGGCACCGGGCGTGCCGGGCGCGGTGCCGTTCTGGAAGGGCGAGGGCATCGGCCGCCCGTACGAGCTGGGCGAGGCGATCGGCCGCTTCTCGCGCGAGCTGCTCGCGCAGAAGAACCCGCACGTGGAGGGGCTGGACGCGCGCGCCGAGGCGAACCTGATCGCGTTCCTGCGCGAGCAGGAGCGCGCGACGGGCACGGTGCCCTCGGATCGGGCGGTCGTCGTCGAGCGCTTCCGCGACGAGATCGGCGACTGGCGGGTCTGCATCCTGACCCCGTTCGGGGCGCGGGTGCACGCGCCGTGGGCAATGGCGGTCGGGGCGCGGCTGCGCGACTCGCTCGGGATCGAGGTGCAGTCGATCTGGTCGGACGACGGCATCGCCTTCCACCTCCCCGACGCCGACGCGCCGCCCGCCACCGAGCTGCTGATGCTCGACGCGGCCGAGCTGGACGAGCTCGTGCTCGCCGAGCTCGGCCAGACCGCGCTCTTCGGCGCCCGCTTCCGCGAGAACGCCGCCCGGGCGCTCCTGATCCCGCGCCGCCGGCCCGGCGAGCGGACGCCGCTCTGGCAGCAGCGGCTGAAGGCGCAGGGACTGCTCCAGGTCGCGCGCAAGTTCGCAAGCTTCCCGGTCGTCCTCGAGACCTACCGCGAGTGCCTGCAGGACGTCTTCGACCTGCCCGCGCTGAAGCGGCTCCTGCACGGCCTCGCCACGCGCGAGATCGACCTCGTCGACGTCGAGACGCAGTCCGCCTCGCCCTATGCCTCGTCGCTGCTCTTCGACTACATCGCGACCTACATGTACGAGGACGACACGCCGCCCGCGGAGCGGCGTGCGCAGGCGCTCTCGCTCGACCGCGACCTGCTGCGGGAGCTCCTCGGCCAGGAGGAGCTGCGCGAGCTGATCGACCGCGACGCGCTCACCGAGGTGGAGGCGTCGCTGCGGCCGTTCCCGCGCGACCCCGAGCACCTCTCCGACGTGCTCCGCCTGCGCGGCGACCTGCGCGTCGGCGAGTTCGACGAGGCGCACGCGGCGATCCTCGAGGCCGAGCGGCGCGCGATCAGGATCCGGATCGCAGGCGAGGAGCGGCTCGCCGCCGCCGAGGACGCGGGCCGCTACCGCGACGCGCTCGGCGTCATGCCGCCCTCCGGGCTGCCGGACGTCTTCCTCGAGCCGGTACCGGACGCGCTCGAGCAGCTCGTCCGCCGCTTCGCGCGCGGCCACGGGCCGTTCACGACCGGCGAGGCGAGCGCGTGGTTCGGGGTTGACGTCGAGCCGCTGCTGCGCGAGCTCGAACGCGGCGACCAGCTCGTCCGCGGCGAGCTGCGGCCGGGCGGGAGCGAGCGCGAATGGTGCGATCCCGACGTCCTGCGGCGGCTGCGGCGCGCTTCCCTGGCGGCGCTGCGGCGCGAGGTCGAGCCGGCGGAGCAGCAGACACTCGGCCGCTTCCTGCCGAGCTGGCACGGGATCGATCGCGGCGCTTCGCTGCGCGAAGCGCTCGTGCCGCTCCAAGCGCTGGCGCTTCCGGTCGGGCTCTGGGAGTCCGAGGTGCTGCCGCGCCGGGTTCGGGACTACCGCCCGGAGCAGCTCGACCAGCTCTGCGCCTCCGGCGAGCTCGTCTGGGCTGGTGCCGGGCTCGACCGGGTCGCCCTCTTCTTCCGCGAGGACGCGGCCGTGCTCGGGCAGCCGTCCGCCGCGCCCGAGCCCGAGGGGGAGGCGCACGACGCGATCCGGGCCGCACTCGCGGGCGGGGCGCTCTTCTGGGATGCGCTGCTCGCCGCGACCGGGCTCGACGACGCGGTCGCGCTGCCGGCGCTCTGGGATCTCGTCTGGGCGGGCGAGGTATCGAACGACGCGTGGGCGCCGCTGCGCGCCGAGCGCCGCTACCAGCCGTCGCGCCCGGACCGGCGCACGCGGCGTTTCTCCCGGGCACGGGCGCAGCGGACGACCGCCACGCAGGGGCGCTGGTCGCCCGCCGCGGCGCTCTTCGCCGGCGGCGAGCCCGACCGGCGCGCGCTCGCCGAGCTGCTGCTCGAGCGGCAGGGGATCGTCACGCGCGACTCGGTCCGCGGCGAGGGGATTCCGGGCGGCTACGCCGCCGTCTACGCCGAGCTGCGCGCGCTCGAGACGCTCGGCACCTGCCGCCGCGGCTACTTCGTCGAGGGGCTCGGCGGCGCGCAGTTCGCGCTCGGCGGCGCGGTCGAGCGGCTGCGCGAGCTGCGGCCGCGCGACGGGGAGGAGGCGGAGCCGCTCGTGCTCGCGGCCGCCGACCCGGCACAGCCGTACGGCGCGGCGCTCCCCTGGCCGAAGCGGGCCGACGGCCGCGCCGCGCGCGTTGCGGGCGCGCACGTCGTCCTGCTCGGCGGCGCGCCGGGGCTCTATGTCGAGCGCGGCGGCCGCTCGCTCGTGCCGTTGCGCGATCCGGATCCCGAGTGGCTGCGCCCGGCGCTCGCCGCGCTCGTCGCGTTCGTGAAACACGGCGGCGCGAGACGGCTCGCGGTCGAGCGCTTCGACGGCAAGCCGGTCGTCGACACCGACGCGATGTCGCTGCTCGTCGAGGCGGGCTTTCTCGCCGGGCCGCGCCGGGCAGTGCTGCGCGCATAGCCTTGGGCTGCGCGCGTAGCCTTGGCGAGATGAGCGACTACAACACCGCAGTCATCGAGGAGTTCCGCGCCAACGAGGGCCGGGTCGGCGGCCACTGGGAAGGCCGCGACCTGCTCCTCCTGACGACGACGGGCCGCCGCAGCGGCCGCAAGCACACGACGCCGATGGTCTTCACGCGCGACGGCGACCGGCTGCTCGTCTACGCGTCGAAGGCGGGCGCGCCGGAGCATCCCGACTGGTACCTCAACCTCGTCGCCGAGCCGCAGGTCACGGTCGAGGTCGGCTCCGAGCGGTACCGCGCGACCGCCGTTCCGCTCGAGGGCGAGGAGCGCGACCGCCGCTTCACCGAGCAGGCCGAGCGCAACTCGGTCTTCGCCGAGTACGCGGCCAAGACCGACCGCGTCATCCCGGTCGTCGCGCTCGTGCGCGCCTAGATGGTTGATGCCACGAGATCGTCCGTTCCGGGGCGAGGGCTGGCCTGTCTGGGGCGCCGCGGCGGGCGCTTGCCGCTGCTGGTGGCAGCGGCAAGCGATCGACGGGGCGAAGCGCAGGCCCGCCGGGGGCCGGCTCCGCCGGCCGCAGACGGGCCGAAGCGACCCAGGCGTGCCAGAGCGCGCAACCGGGCGCGCGCGATCGTGGCATCAACCATCTAGGCTCGCCCGGCGGCCTCGGTCTCGGCGACGAGCGTGCGCACGAGATCTCCCGCCGCCATCTCGCGCGCCCGAGGCGCCGCGACGCCGCCGAGACAGAAGCGCTCCGCATCCGGCAGCGCCTCGACCGCGCGGCGCTGCTCCGGGTAGGGGAGCGGCGGCGGCCCCGCCATCAGGCGCTCCAGAAACGGCGTCCGCGCCGCCCGCCCATGCCGGCCGGAGTAGGCGGGCGTGACGACCGTCTCGTGCGTCCGCAGCGCGTCGAGCCATTCGCGCGGGGTCGCGCATTCCGGTGTGAAGAGGAACGCCGTCCCGAGCGAGATGCCCTCCGCGCCGAGCTCCAGCGCGGCGGCGATGCCGTCCCCGTCGACGATTCCGCCCGCGGCGACGACCGGGACAGAGACGGCCGCGACAGCAGCGGGCACGAGCTCGGCGAGCGGGACGAGCGACTCCTCGAACGCTCCGAGGAACGTGCCGCGGTGGCCGCCCGCCTCGGCGCCCTGCGCGACCACCACGTCGACGCCCGCCTCCTCGAGCGCGACCGCCTCGGCGGCCGTCGTCGCCGTGCCGAGCGTGACGATCCCGGCGTCGTGGAGCGGCGCCGGGTCGACGATCCCGAACGTGAAGCTGAGCACGGGAGGCCGCTCCTCGAGCACGACCTCGAGCAGGCCGTCGCGCAGATACGGCGGCGCGAACAGGTTGACCGCGAACGGCTCGTCCGTCGCTGCGCGCACGCCGCGGATCGCTGCGCGTAGTGCGTCCGGCGAAAGGACGGCGCCCGCGATCGAGCCGAGCGCGCCCGCCGCCGACACCGCAGCCGCGAGCTCCGGCGGCGCGACGTTGGCCATCGGCGCCTGCACGATCGGGAAGCGGACGCCGAGCAGACGGGCGAGCGGTGTGTCGAGGCGGCCCATCAGGCCGCGACGAGACGGTAGCCCTCGCCACGCACCGTGAGCAGCCGCTCCGGCCGCGTCGGGTCGCGCTCGATCTTGCGGCGAAGGTTCGAGATGTGCACCTCGCAGGCGTGCTCGTCGCCGACGTGGTCGCTCGCCCACAGGTGCTGCATCAGCTCGCGGCGCGAGACGATCGACCCCGGCTGCTCGGCGAGGAGCGAGAGGACCTTGAACTCCGAGAGCGTCAGGTGGACGCGCTCCTCGTCGACGGTGACCTCGGAGCGGCCCAGGTCGATCTGGAGGCCGCCTAGCCGCCGCACCGTCGCGCCGCCGTTGGCGCGGTCGAGCTCGCGGCGGCGGAGGATCGCGCGCACGCGGCTCAAGAGCTCGGCGCTCGAGAACGGCTTCGTCACGTAGTCGTCGGCGCCGAGCTCGAGCCCGAGCACGCGGTCGGACTCGGCGTCCCGGGCGGTGAGCATCAGGATCGGCACGTCGCTCGAGGCGCGCAGCGCCCGGCAGACGTCGGTGCCCGAGAGGCCCGGCAGCATCACGTCGAGGATGACGATCCCGTAGCCGCCGCCGCGACCCGCCTCGAGCGCCGCCGGCCCGTCCCGCTCCTCGTCCACCTCGAAGCCCTCGCGGCGGAGCGTGAACGCGACGACGTCGCGCACCCCGGGGTCGTCGTCCACCAGCAGGATCCTTTCGCTCACACCGCCACCTCCTCGCGCACGCGTGCGCCTTCGAGCACGATCCGGAAGCAGGTGCCCGCGCCGGGCGACGAGTCGAGCTCGATGCGGCCGCCGAGCGTGCGCACCGACTCGCGGACGATCGCCAGCCCGAGCCCGAAGCCGTCGGCGTCCCGCTCGCCGCGATAGAAGCGGTCGAAGACGTGGCTCTGGATCTCGGCGCTCATCCCCGGCCCGGTGTCCTCGACCTCGATCGCGACCGTCAGCTCGTCGGCGAGCGCGCGCAGGACGACGTGGCCGCCCGTCGTGTGCTTCGCAGCGTTCTCGGCGATGTTCCGGAGCGCCTGCTCGAGCAGGTCGCGGTTGACGCGGGCGCCGAGCCCGCCGTCGCACGCGATCTCGACCGCAACCCCTTCGTGCGGGCGCAGGGAGTCGGCGACCTCGCGCAGGAGCGGCGCCAGCTCGACCGGCTCGGCGCGCGGCTGCTCCTGCCCGGAGTGGGCGCGGGCGAGCGTCAGGAGCGCCCGCGCGAGCCGGGCCAGCCGGCCGGCCTCGCGCTCGATGTGGCCGAGGAAGCGGTCGCGCTGGGACGGATCGTCCTTCGCGCCGGCCTGGAGCACCTCGACCGCGCCGATGATCGTCGTCAGCGGCGTCCGCAGCTCGTGGGCGGCGTTCGAGACGAACTCGCGCTCGGCGAGCTCGCGGCGCGCCTGCTCGGTCAGGTCGTCGATCACGAGCAGCGCCCATTCCGTCTCGGGCTGCGCCGGGATGCCCGTGAGCCCATACGCGCGCTCGTCGTCCGGGGCGACGTGCACCTGCACCGGTGCGCCGCTCGCTTCGAACAGGCGTTGCGCGAAGTCGCGGAGCGCGAACCCCTGCCACGGCTCGGGCAGCGCGTCGCCCTCGGTCAGCCGGCCGCCGAGCAGGCGGCGCGCCTCGGCGTTCGCAAAATGGACGACGAGATCCTGGTCGATCGTCAGCACGCCCTCGTGCAGCCGCTCGAGCAGCATGCGCAGGCGGTCGCGCTCGGCCTCGAGCCGGCGGAAGGAGCGGCGCAGCTGGCGGCGCATCCGGTCGAAGCTCTGCGCGAGCGCGCCGAACTCGTCGCGGAAGTTGTACCGGAGCGGCGTCTCGAAGTCGCCGAGCGCGAGCGCCTCCGCCGCGGCGCTCAGGCGGCGCAGCCGCAGCGAGATCAGCTGGGCGAGCAGGAGTCCGACGAGGACGCCGATCACGCCGGCGATCACGCCGGCCCGGAACGCCTGGTCGTTGACGGCGCTGAGCGCGGCCTGGACGTCGGGGCGCGAGCTGAGCGCGACGAGCTCGACGCCGCCGGCGAGCGGCAGGCCGACGACGAACACCGCTCCGCTGCCCGTTCCGTCCGCGTACGTCCGCCCGTCCAGCGCGGCGTTCAGCGCCCGCTCCTCGAGCGTGGGCGCGCGGACGGCGACGCCGCTCGGCGCCGCGGCGAGGACGAGCCTCGCGGCGTTCGCGCTCCCTGCCGCGGCGCGCTCGTAGAGGAGCAGCTCGAGCTGCTGCCGGTTCGCGAGCTGCTGGAGGAACGACCGCGACGGGCTCGCCTGCCGGCCGATGCTCCGCCCGGCGACGGCGGCGCGGCTCGCTGCGGCCTCCTGGGCCTTGCTGCGGAACGCGTCCTCGGAGCGGGAAGCGAACTGCGAGACGACGATCGCGGTCGAGGTCGCCGCGACGACCGCGAAGGCCGCTCCGAGCCACCAGCGGACGCCGATGAACGGCCTGCTCATGCCTCAATCGTAGGCGTCCGGCCGGCCCCGGCCGGGGAAAGGGGAGGACGTACGCTGCGTGCATGCCCGAAGGAGACACGCTGCACCGCGCCGCCGCCCGCCTGCAGGTGCTTGTCGGGCAGCAGCTCGAGGTGGAGACGCCGCACCCACGCGCGGGCGGCCGGCAGCTCGCCGAGCGGCTCCACGGACGCCGACTCGAGTCCGTGGAGGCGGTCGGGAAGAACCTGCTCCTCCGCTTCGAAGGCGACCTCGTCCTGCGCAGCCATCTGCGCATGACCGGCCGCTGGCGGGTCGAGCCGCGCGGCGCGCGGCGCGTCGGACAGCCGTGGCTGGTGCTCCGCGGTGCCGACCACGAGGCCGTGCTCTGGAACAGGCCTGTGCTCGAGCTCGTCCGCGGCGAGAACGCGACGAGCCGCCTCGGCCCCGACATCCTCGCGCGGCCGCCCGACCTCGAAGCGATGCTCGAGCGTCTCCGCGACGAGCCGCCGGAGCGCCAGGTCGGCGACGCGCTCCTCGACCAGCGCCTCGTCGCGGGGATCGGCAACCTCTGGAAGGCGGAGGCGCTCTGGGACGCGCGTGTCTCACCGTGGCGGCAACTCGCCGACCTCTCAGACCGCGAGCTCCTCGCGGCCCTCGACGCCGCTCACCGGCTGATGCGAACCGGCGTCGAGGGGACGCGTCCGCTCCGCCATGTCTACCGCCGTGCGGGCCGTCCCTGCCGCCGTTGCGGTGCGACGATTCGCTCGCACGCCCAGGGTGACGACGCGCGGACCGCGTTCTGGTGCCCCGGCTGCCAGCGCGCCGAGGACGAGCCCGCCTAGGCGACACCGTTTTCGCGTCGGGGCGATACGACGTTCGGCTCTGGATATCCATGGATATCCATGGATGACCATGGCCATCTCTCCATGGAGATCCATGGACAGTCCATGGATCTCCATGTGCGCCCGTCACGAGGGGGTGACGGGTAGGACAAGGCGCATCGCTGTCGTAGGAGGTCCGTTGCAGATGCGCTCGCCGGTCCTCCACGACACGCTCCGCCGTTTCTGTCTCGGCGCCTTCGCGGTCTTCACCCGCGATCTCGAGGGCGGATCCGACCTGCCGTTCGCGTTCGAGGAGCACGGCACCTACGGCCGGCCGACGCTCTACGAGTACCGGCCGCTCGTCCGCGGCTTCGTCGAGGCCCGCGCCGAGCGGCTGTTCGAGCGGCGTGACGTGCGAGATGCAGTCGACGATCTCCTCCGCGAGCCGGCCGCCCGCATCTACGCCCATGCGTGCGAGGGCGAGATCCGCGACGAGGCGCGCGCGCTCTACCGGAGCGTGCTCGTGCCGCTGCTCGTTCGGACCGCCGAGGGCTGCGGCGGCTTCGACTGGGACGACTCCGCCTTCGACCGCGCCTACGGAGAGCTCGAGAGCTCGCTCTACGGCGAGGGGCACGCCTACGCCGCGGTCGCGCCGCTCGTCGGTCTCTCGGTCGGCACGCAGATCGAGCTCGGCGACGGGATCCGCGTCCGCACGGCCGCAAGCGGCGAGCTGTCGGCGATGTGGCCCGAGGCGGCCGGCCTGCTGCCCCGTGACTTCGGGCGCGAGCCGGACCGGCTCTGCGTGCTCGAGCTCGAGCGCTCGGTCGAGAAGGGCGCCGACGAGGCGCCGGACGCGCCGGGAGAGCTGGCCGACGCCGTCACCGCGATCCGGCTCGCCACCGCGGCGCCCGTCGCGGCCGGGCCGGTGCTCTTCGAGCGGCTCGACTGGCGTCCGTTCGGGATCCGGCCGGTCCTGCCGATCGCGGCGACCCCGCCGCCCGGCGAGCCGACACGCCTCGATCCGTTTCGCGCCACCGTCGCCGCCAAGCTGCGGCCCCGTCTCGCGGTCGCGGACGACGATGCGAAGCTCGGAGACGCGCTCGACCGCTGGGAGCTGTCGCTCTTCCAGGACGAGCCCTTTCGCGACGACCAGCTCCGCCACGCGCTCGACGCTGCGCTCGGCGAAGGCGACGGCGTCTGGGCGGCCGGCATGCGCGCCGCCGCGCTGCTCGGGGCGACGCCCGAGGAGCGGGCCGATCTCGTCGAGCGCTTCCGCGAGCCGACACCCGACCTGCTCCGCCGGCTGCTGACCGAGGTGCTCCTGCACGGCGAGCGCCGCCGGCTCGTCCGCGAGCTCGACGAGACGCTGCTCGCGCTCCGCGCCCGCCCGGCGACCGTCGCCGAGCTGCACGCCCGCGCGGTCTGACACTTCCGGCACGCCTCCGTGAAATCCGGGCGCCTACCCTCGAGGGATGGACGAAGCGCGTGCCGTGCTGGCCCGGCTGGAGCGGATCGAGGAGCTCGACCGCGCTGGCGCCGCGCCGGGAGACGTGCTCTCCGAGCTTGCAGCGCTGGCGCGTGAGGCCGCAACCTGGGCCGAGCGCGAGCGTGACCCGCGCGCCCGTGAGGCTGCCGCGGCGCTCGCGGCGCATGCGATGATCGCCCCGTGACGCTCGTCCACTGGGATGACGTGCCGGCCCACCGGCCGGAGCGGCGCGGCCGCGGCGGCGCGTGGAGCGGGCTCGCGACCGCGGCCCGCTCGGTCGCGGTCGGCATGAACCGCATCGAGCTCGCCCCGGACGAGGTCTCGACACCCGCGCACGCGCACCTGGGCGACGAGGAGATCTTCTTCGTCCTGGCCGGTTCCGGCCTCTCCTGGCAGGACGGGCACACGTACGAGATCCGCGCCGGCGACTGCCTCGTCCACCGGGCTCGCGGCGCTGCGCACACCCTGCGCGGCGGCGCCGACGGGCTCGTCGTGCTCGCGTACGGACCGCGGACGCCGACGCCCGGCACCTACCTGCCGAAGGTCGGCGCCTACTGGCTGCGCGCCCCGGACCTCTGGCTCGAGCCCTCGCCGGGCGAGAACCCGTTCGACCGCGACCCGAGCCTCGAGTGGGCGGCGCCGAGCCCGCGCCCCGGCTCGGTCCGCAACCTCGACGAGCTCGAGGGCGAGTTCGGCGGCGCCGTCAAGCACCTCGCGCGCGAGGCCGGCGCACGCCAGTCAGGCCTGAACTGGGTCGCGCTCGCGCCCGACGACGAGGGCGCGCCGCCGCATTGCCACTCGGCCGAGGAAGAGCTGTTCGTGATCCTCGACGGCGAGGGCGTACTCGAGCTGTGGGCGCCGCCGCGTCCCGGCGACCCGCACCAGACCGAGCCGCAGGAGACGCACCCGCTCCGCCGCGGCCACGTGATCTCGCGCCCGGCGGGCACGCGCGTCGCGCACTCCCTCCGCGCCGGCGCGGGCGGGCTGACCTACCTCGCGTACGGGACGAGGGAGCCGAACGACATGTGCTACTACCCGCGCTCGAACAAGGTGTTCCTGCGCGGGCTCGGTCTGATCGCCCGCATCGAGCCGCTCGCCTACGGCGACGGCGAGCCCGGCTAGCCCGTCGGTCGCTCACGTTCGCCGCGCGCCGGCCGATAGCCCGGCGGAATCGTGCGGCGCCTCCTCTCCAGCAAGCGGACACGGCTCGCGCTCAACGCGGGCCTCGGGCTCGTGCTCCTCGCCGTCTCGGCCGTCACCGTCCGTCACTTCCTCGCGGCCGGCTGGCCGCTCCACCACGCCGATCCTGCCCTCGTCGCCTGCTCGACGCTGCTCTTCCTCGCCGCGTACGTCTTCAAGGCTTGGGGCTGGCAGCGCCTCTTCCACGCGCACGAGCGCCCAACCGCCGGCGCGCTCGCCGCGGCCGGCGGCGCCGCGTGCGTCGGCGGCATCGCGCTGCCGGGGCGGATCGACGACGCGATCCGGATCGCGGTCGTGAAGCGCTATCCGGGGACGCGCACCGGGCTCGGCACGCTCGGGCTCAGCCTGCTCGTGCTCGGCATGCTCGACAACGCCGCGCTGACCCCGCTCGCCTCCGTCGCGGCGGCGGACGCCCGCTCGTGGGGCGTGCGCGCCGCCTTCGCCGTTCTCGCAGCCGCCGGTGTGCTCGCCGCCGGTGTCGTCGTCTTCCTGCCGCGTCTCGTCGGCCGCGAGCGCGTGACGCGGTTCCGCGCCGGACGCTGGCTCTCCGAGCACGCGCACTGCACGCACGAGGTGCGGGCCGCGTGGCTCCTTGTCTTCGTCTCGTGGTCGCTCCGCGGGATCGCCGTCCTCCTGCTTCTCGACGCGCTCTCGCTCCACGGCTCCTTCCCGCTCGCGCTCGCCTTCCTCTGCGCCTCGGCGGCCTCCGCGGCGCTGCCGATCGCACCCGCCGGCGCCGCCACGCAGGCCGGTGCGGGGGCGGCGATCCTCGCGTTGAGCGGCATCGGCGCCTCCGAGGCGGTCGCTTTCGCGGTCGCCGCGCAGGCGCTCGTGATCGTCACCGGCGCCGCCGTCGTCCTTCTCGTCGCCTCGGCGCACGTCGCCCGGCGCTTCCGGCCGCGGCCCGTTCGCCCTGCCGCGCCGACGCTCGGCTAGCTCGCTAGTGCCCTGCGGCCGCCGGGCCGCTCGCGACGAAGTCCCGCCCGCGGATGAGCGCAAACGCGCAGATCGCGCCCGCGAAGACGACGAACGCGGCCACGAGCAGGATCTCGTTCAGCCCGGAGATGAACGCCGACCGGGCGAGCTGGGCCACCTGGTCGCGCTGCGCGGGCGGCACCGCGGCGAGCGCCTGCGCGGTCGCGCCCGACGCCACCGCCTGCGCGAGGTCGTGCGCGTGCCCGGCCACCTTGCCGGCCAGGTCGCTCTGGATCCGGTTCTGGAAGAGCGCGCCGAGCGCCGCGATCCCGGTTGCGAGCCCGACCTGGCGGAACGTGTTGTTGATTCCCGACGCCATCCCCGCGCGCCGCGGCTCGACGACGCTGACCGCCGTCGAGGCGAGCGGCGCGTTGACGAAGCCGACGCCGACGCCGCCGACGAGGAAGCCGGCGAGCAGCGTCGTCCAGCGTGAGCCCGGCGTGATCCCGTGCATCAGCAGGAGCGAGACGCCGACGAGCGTGAGCCCGCCGCCGAGCAGGATCCGTACCGGCATCCGGGCCGATAGCCGCCCCGCGATCGGCGCCGCGAAGAACGAGACGACCGACAGCGGCAGGAACCGGACGCCGGCCGCGAGCGGCGAGTAGCCGAGCTCGTTCTGTAGATACAGGGTCAGATAGAGGAACTGCGAGAACATTCCGGCCGAGACCGCGAACGCCGTGATCTGCGCGCCCGTGAACGTCGGCACGCGGAAGAGCGAGAGGTCGAACATCGGCGACGCCTGCCGCAGCTCGACGACGACGAACGCGGCGAGCAGCACGGCGGACGCGGCCAGGAGACCGGTCTCCCGGCCGCTCGACCAGCCCCAGTCGCTGCCGCGGAGCAGCCCGAGCACGAGCGCGAACAGACCCGCGGTCAACGTCGCGAAGCCGGGCACGTCGAAGCCGCCGTGCTCCTCGTCGCGCGACTCGTGCAGCTCGCGGAGCGCGCCGGCGACGCAGGCGACGCCGATCGGCAGGTTGACGAAGAAGATCGAGCGCCAGCCGAGCCAGGAGGTCAGAGCGCCGCCGACGAGCGGGCCGATCGCGACCGCGGCGCCGACGACCGCGCCCCAGATCCCGAAGGCGGTGCCGCGCTCCCGCCCGTGGAACTCCTGCGAGAGGATCGCGAGCGAGACCGCGAACATGACCGCGCCGCCGAGTCCCTGCACGCCGCGCGCGAGGATCAGGAAGAGCGGTGTCGTCGCCGCCCCGCAGAGCGCCGAGCCGAACGTGAAGAGCCCGACGCCGTAGACGAAGACGCGCTTGCGGCCGAGCAGGTCGCCGAGTGTGCCGGCGTTCAACATCGTCGCCGCCAGCATCAGCGCGTACGCGTCCACGACCCACTGCAGGTCGGTGAACGACGTGTGCAGCTCCTTTTGGATGTCCGGCAGCGCGACGTTGACTACGGTGATGTCCAGAAGGAGCATGAAGATCGCCACGCAGACGACGATGAGAACCCGCCACTTCCGCTCCATCGCGGCAACGCTAGTCGAGAAGGAGACTGCTACGTTGCTGCGAAAGGTGAGCGACCATGGCGCTCACGCGGTTGCTACCGCGCCCGCACTCGCGGGCGGGGACGGATAGGGGTCCCTCTGTGGCCAAGGTCATCGCCTTCGCGAACCAGAAGGGCGGCGTCGCCAAGACGACGACGACGCTCAACCTCGGCGTGGCGCTCTCGGAGAAGGGACTGCGCGTTCTCCTCGTCGATCTCGACCCGCAGGGCAACCTGACGATGTCGCAGGGCTGGAACCCGGACGAGATCGACCGCTCGATGTTCGACGTGCTCGTCCACAAGCTGCCGATCGCGGAGATCGTCCGCAACAGCGAGGTGGACGTCGCCGTCTCCTCGATCGACCTGGCGGGCGCCGAGCTGGCGCTCTCCTCGATGATCGGACGCGAGCGCGCGCTCGAGAAGGCGCTGCAGCCCGTCCGCGAGAGCTACGACTACGTCCTCATCGACACGCCGCCCTCGCTCGGGCTGCTGACGATCAACGCGCTCGTCGCCGCGTCCGGCGTGATCGTGCCCGTGCAGTGCGAGTACCTCTCGCTGCGCGGTCTCGTCCAGCTCGAGAACACGCTCACGATGATCCGCGAGAACCTCAATCCCGAGGTCGCGATCCAGGGGATCCTGCCGACGATGTTCGACCGCCGGCTGCTGCACTCGCGCGAGGCGGTCGAGATCCTGAAGGAGAACTTCGGCGACCTCGTCCTGAACACGCGAATCCGCAAGACTGTGCGCTATGCGGAGGCGCCGGTGAAAGGCCAGTCGGTCTTGAAATACGACCCGAGCGGGGAGGCCGCGAGCATGTACCGCGACCTCGCGAAGGAGGTGCTCGATGGCGCGTCGGCGCGCCAGCATGCGTGAAGGCCCGCTCGCGGAGCTCTTCCGCGCGACGGAGGCCGCACAGCGCCAGGCAGAGCAGGGCGAGTCCGAGCCGACCGACCAGGCGCAGGCGACGCCCGCGCCGCCCGAGCCGGAGGAGCGGACGGTCGAGCACGTCCCGAGCTGGGAGGAGTCGGTCGCCGACGCGCGGCCCGCCCCGCCGCCGCCCCGGACCGAGTCCATACCGCCCCCGCCCGCGCGCGAGCCCGAGGCGACCGCGCCGGCTCCGGTCGAGGAACCGCCTCCCGCGCCGCGCTCCGAGCCGGCCCCGCCGCCCCCCATCGAGAAGGCGCCCGTCGAGAAGGCGCCGCCCGCGCCTGTGCCGCCCGCGCCGACGCCGCCTGCCCCGCACTACGAGGAGGCGCCACGGGTCGCCGAGCCACCGCCCGCCGCCCGCTACGTCGAGCCGCTGCCCGAGTCGCCCGCCCGCCTGCACCGCGCCCCGCGCGCCGACAGCGGCGCCTACCTCGCGGTGATCAAGGTCGTCGGCGTCGGCGGCGCCGGCATCAACGCCGTCAACCGGATGATCGACTCCGGCATCGGCCAGGTCGAGTTCGTCGCCGTCAACACCGACATCCAGGCGCTCCACATGAGCGACGCGCCCGCGAAGATCCACATCGGCCGCGAGATCACCCAGGGGCTCGGCTCCGGCGCCGACCCCGAGGTCGGACGGCTCGCCGCAGACGAGGGTTACGACCAGCTCAAGCACGCGCTCCGCGGCTCCGACATGGTCTTCGTCGCGGCCGGCGAGGGCGGCGGCACCGGCACCGGTGCGGCTCCGGTCGTCGCGACGATCGCCCGCGAGCTCGGCGCGCTGACCGTCGGCATCGTCACGACCCCGTTCAAGTTCGAAGGAACGAAGCGGCGCACGCAGGCGGAGCACGGCGTGGCGATGCTGCGCGCCGCCTGTGACACGACGATCGTCATCCCGAACGACCGGCTGCTCGAGGTGCTCGACCGCTCGACCTCGATGCTCGACGCGTTCAAGGTCGCCGACGACGTCCTCCGCCAGGGCGTGCAGGGGATCACCGACCTGATCACGCTTCCGGGCCTGATCAACCTCGACTTCGCCGACGTGCGCACGATCATGTCCAACTCCGACACGGCACTGATGGGCATCGGCTTCTCCTCCGGCGGCGAGACCCGCGCGAAGGACGCGGCCGAGCGCGCGCTCCGCTCGCCGCTGATCGACGCCGAGATCACCGGCGCGACCGGGATCCTGCTCTCGATCGCCGGCGGCGACGACATGACGCTGATCGAGGTGAACGAGGCGGCAGAGGTCGTCCGCGCCGCCGCCACCGACGACACGAACATCATCTTCGGCGCCACCGTCGACGAGCGGCTCGCCGGCCAGGTCTGGGTGACCGTCGTCGCGACCGGCATCGGCGGCCGCGGCCGCCGCCCGCGGCCCGACGCCAGCTGGGCGATGCCGCGCTCCTCCACGCCGAGCCCGGCGCCGCGCCCCCGGCGCGACGACGACGATCTCGACGTGCCTTCTTTCCTGCGCGATTAGCGCGCAGCGCGCGCGCGTGCTACGCGCTGTGCTTTCCTGCTCGGGAACCGTGCGGCCAGAGGCGGGTGTGGGCCGCGCCCGCGCAGGTCGGGCGCGGCGGCCGGTAAGGCGGCGCCGCCGTCAATCCGCGAGAAACGCCTCCAGCCTCTCGACCTCTTCGGCGAGTTCCGCCTTCGCCGCGCGGGACAGCTTCCCGAACGGCTCGACGGCGACCCGGCCCTCCACGGCGCGCCAGGTGCCCGCGACGAAGCCGTCGACGAGGAACGTCTGGGCGACGTCGCCGTTCTGGCCGATCACCGTCTTGCGGTGCGGCTCCGGGAGCACGCGCGTCCGGTCGGCCCACGCGAGCAGGACGTTGTCCCACTTCGGCAGGAAACGCACCGGCGCGGGAGTCGCGGCGTCCGGCAGCGGCCCGTCCGGCACGTCGAGCAGCTCCTTGCCGCTCTCGTCGCGGAAGCGGCGCAGCTCGAGCCGCTCGAGCGCCCGCTCGATCTCGGGGACGTGCATCATGCTCCACGCCGTCAGGTCGCGGCGCGTCGCCGGCCCGAACGCGGCGAGGTAGCGGCGGAGCATCTCGGCGCGGGCTTCGGTCGGGTCGTGCGGATCCGGCTCGTCGAGCGCGACGAAGCGGCCCTCCGGGCGGGAATGCCAGAGCGCCGTCTCGTGATGGTGCACGAGATGCGCGGCGGCGCGGACGTAGCGCCAGGCCCGGGCAACGGTGAGTCCGCCGAGGTCGTGCTCGGCGAGGTGTGCGAGCGCGTCGGCCGTCGTCACGGGGCCGGACTCGGCGAGCGCGCGCACGACCGGCGCCAGCCGCTTCGCGAGCGCGCTATCCCACGGGAAGTTCGTCTCGCTCATCGCCGCGCGGATCAGCCCGTAGTCGCGCCGCGTCACCAGGTGGAGCGTCTGCCGCATCACGGTCGCCTTCACCACCTGCCCGTCGGCGAGCAGCCGCTGGAGCTGCTCCGGCCGGAAGGCGGCCGTCCGCGTCCAGATGCCGACGTACGGCGCCGGCGGCCACTGCGCCTGCATCCCGACGAGATGCTCGATGACGGCCGCCGGGGACAGCGGCGCCCGCTCGAGCAGCAGCTGGCGCGCGAGCGTCGCCCGGTTGCGCTCGCGCAGCGTCAGCACGCGCTCGGCCACGACCGCGCGCTACCCGCCTCTCCGGGCAGGCTCGATCCCGGTATCGAACGTGCGCCGGCGGGCCGCGAGCAGGTAGCCCAGCGCGCCGCGCTCGACGCCGACGAAGAGCCGGTCGACGGCGAGCAGCGCGCGCAGCAGCGCAAGCGCGGCCGAGCGTCCGCCGCTGTCTCCACCGCCGGGGCCGCCGGGGCCGCCGCGCCGGATCGCCCACTCGAACACCGTGCGGTGATAGAGCGCGGAGACCGGGAAGCCCCACGCCGTGCAGCGCTCGATCCGGAAGCCCTCCTCCTCGACGCGTGCGCAGAGCTCGGAGCGCTCGTAACGCCGCACGTGGCCGGCCCAGCGGTCGCTGTCCGAGAACCAGGCCGGGTTGCGCGGCACCGACAGGCAGAGACGGCCGTCGGGAACGAGGACCCGGGCCGCCTCGCGCAGCGCCGCGCCGTCCTCCGGGACGTGCTCGAGGACCTCCCCGAGGACGACCGCGTCGAACGCGCCGGCGGGAAACGGGAGCGCGGTCGCCTCGGCCTCGACGACCTCGCCGCCGACCCGCTGCCGCAGGGTCGCGAGCGCCGTCTCGCCCAGCTCGGTGCTGACGACGTCGAAACCGGCCGCGGCGAGCAGATTCGTGAACGAGCCCTGGCCGGCGCCGACGTTCAGCACCCGCCGGCCCGGCGTCGACGCGAGGAAGACGCCGAGCAGGAGTCGTTCGCGCAGCTCGTGCCGCGGTCCGACGAACTCCGGGTCGCTGCCCCAGACGTGGCGATCCCTCACACGACCGCCTCGAGCGTGTCGAGCCAGCGGCGGCCGAGAACCGCCTCGCTCGCCTCCCGCTCGTACGTCTTCCGGCCGGCCGCGCCGATCCGCTCCGCGAGTGCCGCGTCGTCGCGCAGCGCGCGGATCGCCTCCGCGAGCTCGGCCGGCTCGCGCGAGGTGAGGAGCGCGTCGCGACCGCCGGCGAGCAGCTCGCGCGCCGCGGCGGTGTCGGTGGTCACGAGCGGGACGCCGACCGCGAGCGCCTGGAACGCCTTGTTCGGGATCACGCGCTCCGCCTTGTCGCTCGCCCCGAAGATCCCGAGCGCGCAGCCCGCGGCCGCATACTCGGCCGGGAGCCGCTCGTACGGCACCCACGGCACGTGCTCGACGTTCGGAGGTCGCCCTGCGAGCAGGCCCTCGAGCTGGCCCGAGCCGACGATCCGGAACCGGACGCCGGGGAGCAGGCGAGCCGCCGCGAGGATCGCTTCGAGCCCGTGCAGCGGGATCAGCTTCCCCACGAAGAGGACGCGGAACTCCTCGGGCCGCCGCCACGCCGGCCGGAAGAGCCTGTCCTCGGCGCCGACGTAGCAGACCGCCGGCTCCTCGCTGCCCGCCAGGTCGGCGAGGTAGGCCGCGTTCGCGCGCGTGTCGGCGACGACGCGGTCGGCGGCCCGGAGCGCGCGCCGGTCGAGGTCGCGCAGCGCGCGGGCGGCGAGCGACCCGTCGCGGATCCGTCCGCGGTCTCCGACGAGGGTGTCGTAGAGCGAGACCATCGGGTTGAAGACGACGGGCCGGCCGTGGCGCCGCGCCGGCCACACGTCCAGCTGGCCCGGATAGCCGACGAGGACGACATCCACGCGCGGCGGCAGCCGCCGCAGCGCGAGCGAGACCTCGGCGGCGAGCAGCCGCGGCGCAGCGGCGAGGCCCCCCGCGAACTTGTGCTCGCGCGTCCAGACGTCGCGGTGGACGAGCTCGAGCTCCGCGCCGGCGCCGCGCAGCGCGGAGATCACCTGCTCGTTGCGCGGGTAGCCTCGCTCCCAGGTCCCGAAGTAGGCGACGCGCACGTCAGCCGTCCGGGGGTCGCTTCCGGAGGACGACGACGCCCTCCTTCGCGTACACGGTCCGCCAGCGGGGGCTCGCCTCGATCGTCTCGAGCGCGGCCAGCTCCTTCGCGCGCTTGCCGTAGGTCGGGTCGTCGTGCTCGAGGATCGCCCACCGCGCGGCGCCGACGTGCGGGAACACGTAGATCGTCCGCCGCTCGGAGAGGTAGCCGGCGAGCTTGTTCGTCGCGGTGACGGGGACGCCGGCCGGAATCAGCCCGAGCGCGTGCGCCTTCGCCGCGTGCACGGCGTTCGAGCCGTGCGTCTGCGGCAGGTCACGGATCGAGCGGCGGAGCGGCGTCTGGATGTTGACGAGCGCCCCGCCGACGAGGAGCGCGAGGAGCGCGAGCGCTCCCGGCCTGAGCACTCCCCGCCTAAGCTCCGCCCGCCGGCCGAGCCGCGCCGCCCCGAGCACCGAGGCCGCGGCGAGGAAGCCGACGATCCCGGCGGTGTACTGGAAGACGATCGACGACTGCTCCGGCTTCGAGGAGAGCAGGTCGACGGCGAGGTCGGGGAGGGCGCCGAGCGCGAGCAGCGGCTCGAGCGCCCAGAGGCCGACGAACGGCCCGAGTACGAAGCCGAGGAACTTGAGCTTGTGCCAGCTGCCGAGCGTGTGCACGTACGCGCCGGGATGCGTGAAGAGCGTCCGCACCATCCCGCCGGGGCTGCCGCCCACGTCCGCGTAGCGCCCGGCGAACGGGCTCGTGCCGGTCGGCGAGAAGTGCGGGATGACGACGGCGAAGTCGACGACCGTGAGCGCCAGCCCGAGCGCGAAGATCGTGAGGCCCGCCCGCCGCCGGCCGCGTGCGAACGCGTACCAGAGGCCCAGGCAGCCGACCGCGACGGGGATCTCCTCCTTCGTCGAGGCCGCGAGCAGCGCGCAGACGGCGAACGGGACGAGCCGGTCGCCGTCGAGGAACCAGATCGCATAGAGGATCAGGGGCGTCGCGAAGCTGACGGGATGCGGGCCGGAGTTCGTGAGCGCGGTGTACTGCGTCGCGGGCGCGAGCAGGTACGCGAGCGCGAACCCGGCCGCGGCCGGCTCGCTGCGCAGGTGCCTGCGGCCGAGCCAGTAGACCGGCAGCGCGCCCGCCGCGACGGCGACCACCTGGGCGACGAGCAGCATGAGCGGGCTCGACCAGAGCCACCAGAGCGGCGCGAGCAGGACGAGGAACGGGTCGACGTGCGCGCCGAGGCGGACGAACTCCTGCCCCGCGGACGTCGACACGCGCAGCGGGTGGCCGTGCGCGGTCGCCCACACGGCCTGCGTCATGTCCCCGAGGTCGAGCCGCGACCACTGGTACGAGCGATAGACCGCGACTGCGCCGAGGACGAAGAGGAGCGCGTACGCCGCGGTGCCCGCGTAGACGGCGACGCGGATGCGCGCGGCGCCGAAATGCGGACGACGCGCCGGCTCGACCATCTCCACGGCGGCGACCCTCAGCGAAGGACGTCGCGCACGTAGGCCCGTGCGGTGTCCTCGGCGCCGGTCTTCTCCGCGTGCTGGCTCGTCAGCATCTCGCCGATCAGGCCGAGCGAGAAGAACTGGATCCCGACGACGACGAGCAGGATCCCGAGCAGCAACAGCGGCCGGTTGCCGATCGCGGCGCCGCCGGCCTTGATCGCCGTCAGGTAGGCGAGGATCGCGAAGCCGCCGCCGCCGAGCAGCATCCCGATTCCGCCGAAGAGGTGGAGCGGCCGGTAGCGGTAGCGGCCGATGAAGGTGACCGTGAGCAGGTCGAGCACGCCGCGCAGGTAGCGCTCGAGCCCGAACCGGGAGCGGCCGCTGACGCGGCGGCGGTGGTTGACGGGCACCTCGGCCGTCCGGAAGCCGAGATGGTGTGCGAGCACCGGCACGAAGCGGTGCAGGTCGCCGTAGAGGCGAACGCTCCGGAGCACCTCCGCCCGGTACGCCTTGAGCCCGCAGTTCATGTCGTGCAGGTGCACGCCGCTGACGAGCGAGGTCATGCCGTTGTAGATCCGCGAGGCGAGGCGGCGGCGGAGCGGATCGGTACGCCGCGACTTCCAGCCCGAGACGAGGTCGTAGCCCTCGTCGAGCTTCGCGAGCAGGCTCGGGATCTCGGCCGGGTCGTCCTGGAGGTCGGCGTCGATCGTGACGACGACGTCGCCGGAGGCGTTGGCGAAGCCGGCGGTGAGCGCCGCCGACTTGCCGAAGTTGCGGCGAAGCCGGACGACGAGGACGTTCGGGTGCGCGGCGTGCAGGCGCACGAGCTCGGCGTACGAGCCGTCCCGCGAGCCGTCGTCGACGTAGACGATCTCCCAGTCGAGACCGGTCGGGGCGAGCGCGGCGCCGACCTGCTCGTAGAGGACGGCCACGGTCGACTCCTCCTCGTAGAGCGGCACGACGACCGAGACCCGCTGCGCGCGCCCGGACTCCTCGCCCGCGCCCTCGGAGGCGACCCGGCGAGGCTGGACGTCGAGGGCCTGCATCGCCGGTCCATCGTATCCCGGTCGCGCCGGCGGGCGCGACCGGGCGGAGCGCGCCGCCGCGTCGCCTAACGTGCGCCCATGCCGCCGCGCGGACGTCTCCTCGCCCTCGGCTCCCGGATCGCGGAGCTCGCGAGCGAGCGGCGCGTGCTCCTCGCCGGCCGGGTGCTGCTCCTCGCCGCGCTCGCCGTCGTCGCCGTGCGGCTGGGCTCGCTCTGGCACGGTAGCCATGTCGAGCTCTCCGGCGCGGGCTGGCTCGAGCTCGCCGGCGCGTTCGCGTGCTCGGCGGCCGGCGTCGCGGCGTCCGGCTTCGCCTGGCTCGCGATCCTGCGCCGGCTCGGCGTAGCGTCGCGCCGTGCCTGGGCCGGCGTCTTCTTCCAGGCGCAGCTCGCGAAGTACGTGCCGGGGACGGTGTGGCAATACGCCGGCAGGGCGGCGCTCGCACGCTCCTACGGGATCCCGCTGCGCCCGGTCGCCGTCTCGCTGCCGGTGGAGCTCGGCGCCGGCCTCGCCGCTGCCGGCGTGCTGGCGACGCTGCTGCTCGGCGCGCCCGGGCTCGCGCTCGCGGCCGTTCTGCTCGTCGCCGCCGCTGCGCTCGGGAGAAGCCGCCGGACGCCGCTGCCGGTGCGCGTCGGCGCCGGGGTCGTGCCGCTCTACGCGGTGCTCTCGCTCGCGATCGGCGTCGGCTTCTGGCTGACGGCGCGCAGCCTGCTCGGCGTCCCGTTCGCCGACGTCCTCGTCTACGTCGGCGCCTTCTGGGCGGCGTGGGCGGTCGGGCTCGTCGCCGTCTTCGCGCCCGGTGGGGTCGGCGTGCGCGAGGCGATGCTCGTCGCCATCCTCCACGGCCGGCTCGGCTCCGCCGACGCGCTCGTCCTCGCCGCCGTCTCGCGCGGCGTGCTCACCGTCGTCGACCTCGTCACGGCCGCGGCGGGGGCGGTCCTGCTGCGACGCGCCGGACCGTCGTCTCGCCGGCCCGCGGACGGCGTCCCGCGCGCGGACGCGGGCGCGTAAGGCACGATGCCCGCGTGGACACGCACCTCGCGATCTCCTCGAAACGCGACGAGCGCGCCTACGCCGACACGCCGATCCCCGACGAGGTGCGCGCGCGGATCCTCGACGCCGGGCGCGTCTCCGGCAGCTCGCGCAACACGCAACGCTGGGAGTTCGTCGTCCCCGGCGCCGAGACGCAGCGGCGGCTCGCGGACGCCGTCTACGCGCCGGCGAACGTCGCGACCGCCACCTTCGTCGTCGCGATCCTCGGCGAGGCGACCGGCTTCGACGTCGGCCGCTGCGCCCAGAACATGATGCTCGCCGCCTGGAACGACGGCGTCGTCTCCTGCCCGAACGGCATCCGCGACGCCGAGGCCGCGGCGGCGCTCCTCGGCGGCGACGCGAAGGCGGTCGTCTCCTTCGGCTATCCGGTGCGCCCGCGCGACCCGGAGCGCCGCAGCGCCGAGGAGTGGTCCGCCCGCGCGAGCCGCAAGCCGCTCGCCGAGCTCACCCGCGGCGCCTAGAGCACGCGGGCCGCTGGCCGGCGAGCGTGGCGAGCATCTGCGTCGCGTCGATGTCGAAGGTCAGCCGCACCCACCGCCGTCCGGGGGTCTGAAGGCGCAGCATCCCGTCGGCGCCTTCGCGGAGGCATCCGGCCGACGCCCGCCAGTACGGCGAGTAGCGGACGGCGACCCGGTACGTCCCGCGCCGCGCCACCCGCACCCGGAGCGTCGAGTCGGTGAGCGAGAGGACCGCCGCCTGCCCCGGCCCGGTGACGATCGGTCGCGGCTTCGGCACGCGGTAGATCGTCACCTCGCTCGTCCGGAACACGGGCCGCAGTCCCGCGCGGCCGCTGCGGACGAGCTTCGCCTCGGCGCGCGAGCTGTAGTCGGGCGGCGCGCTCGAGAGGACGACGTACTCGACGCCGAGCGACCGCAGCCACGCCAGATACGCGCCGGCGCCGGGCTTGCGGTAGAGCACGGCGTTGACCGGGAAGTCGTCCTGCCGGAACCAGCCGCGCGCGAGCGGGATGTCCGCGTCGGCGAGGTAGACGGCCGGCCAGTGCGCCTGCGTGTCGACCGCCTCGACGCGGTAGCCGGGCCGCAGGTGGCCGCGGAGGAAGCGGATCGGAGCCGGCCAGGCCGAGCGCTGCGCGGTCACGTCCGCCTGCCCCTGCTGGTAGCTCGCGACGAGCGGGCTGACGTTCCAGGCGACCGCGAGCGCGACGATCGCGACGCCGACCGGCAGCGGCCGCCAACGCCGGAGCGAGAAGACGAGCACGAGCAGCGGGATCGCGGCATAGCGCATGCGGACGACGTTCTCGCCGAGCGCCGACGGCACGGCGTAGGCGCCGACAACCGCCACGAGATAGACGCCGAAGACGAAGCGCAGGACGCGGGCGCTCTCGACCCGCCAGGTGAAGAGGAGCCCGGCGATGCAGAAGGCGACCGCCGCCGCCGCCTCGGCGAGCGAGAACGGGTAGTCGCCGCCCGCCGGGAAGAGCCGCCAGAGCACCGCCTCCGCACCGGCCGCGACGGCGACGCCGAGCGCCGGCACGGTGAGCCGTGGCAGCGCAGGCCGTCGCGCGAGGACGACGCCCGCGAGCACGACCACGAGCAGGAGGAACGCGACCGGGCTCGCGGCGAGCGTCAGGACGGCCAGCGCGGCGAACTCCCAGCGGTGGCTCGACTGCAGCGCCCAGATCGCGAGCAGCGCGAGCGAGACGCCGAGCGCGAACGGGAACGCCGCCGAGAGGACGATCCCGCCCCAGACGACGGCGAACGTCCGGCTCGACCAGCGCGACGCGGGACCCCACTCCTGGCCGAGCACGACCGCGAACGCGAGCGCCGCGAGCGCGATCGTCGCGACCGCGAGCAGCCGGATCCCGAGGAGCGCCGCGAGCGGGTAGTAGAGGACGCTGTAGGTGATGAAGCTGTAGCGGCCCGCGTACCAGAAGTTGTTCCAGAGGGTGAAGCCGTGCTGGAGGAAGAGCGTCCGCTGGTACGCGTGCGCTGCGAGGTCGGAGCCCGGCGGCCCCAGCCATGCCAGGAGCGCGGCGACGGTCGCGGCGGCGGTCGCCGAGAGCATGGCCTCGCGTCCGAGCGGGTGTCGCCCGAGCACGCTGTCAGCCTACTCCTGCGGGCGCGCCCTTCCGACCGTCGCCGGCAGCGAGATGTCGAAGTGCCGGACGACGGGAAGGAAGAGGCCGCGGTGGACGAGTCCGCCCTCGAGCGCAAGGAGCGACGCGAGCCCGGCGATCGCGACGGCGCCCGGCGAGTCGTTGAGGACGAGCGACGTGGCGAGGCCGGCGAGCAGCGAGAGGACGAGCGCCGCGTCGGCGCGCGAGCGGGCATACCGGATCGCGGCGATCCCGACGCAGATCGCCGGCACGCCCGGGAAGAGGAGCCACCACTGGTGCCCGATCCGGTCGTAGGAGAGCGGGATGCGGTTCGCGGCGACGTGCCAGAGGCCGCGGAAGCCGCCGTGCAGCGCGCCGCTCAGGTGGTTGGGGCTCTTCGTGGCGGCGTCGATGTCGAGCAGCACGAACGCGGCCAGCCCGGCGAGCAGGAGCGCGGGGATCGCCGTCACCTTGCTGCGCGCCCACATCCCGACGGCGAGCACCGCGAACGCGACCGCGACCACGAACGCGCCGCCGCCGTCCGCGCCGAGCTGGTTCTCGGCGATCGTCGCGAGCGAGAGCACCGCGACCGCCCCGAACGCGAGCGGGCCGAACCGCTCGCCGAGCAGCTTCGCTCCGAGCAGCGCGGGGCCGAGCAGGAGCGTCTCGATCAGGTTGGAGACGCCGAAGAAGCGACTCGTCAGCTCCGGGCCCATCGGCGCGAGCGAGAGTGCCGGCGCGTGGATCGCCATCGCGACGGCGTGGGCGGCGACCACGCCCGTCAGCGCGAGTCCGAGCGCGGTCCGCGAGCGCAGGAGGCGCGGCCCGAGGACGCCGCCGCCGACGAGACAGAGTCCGAGCGCGACGACGTTCGTGACCGGATCGTCGCCGCCGAACCAGCCGATCGCGAGGTTCGTCGCGAGCGCGGCTCCGAGCGCCGCCGGCGCGCCGGCCGGGTAGAGCAGCGCGAAGAAGACGAGCAGCGAGAGCACGAGCACCGATCCGGCCATGGTCGAGTTCCGCGACGCCTCGATCCGCCCTTCGAGCTGCACGAGCGCGGCGCGCGGATTGTCCGACGGCTGCGCGCGGAGCCGATTCGCGGTGCCGAGCGCGGTCCGCGCCACGTCGGCCATCGAGACGACGCCCGGCACGCGCGTCAGCCGCGAGACGAGGACCCCGTGGTAGCCGCGGCCGAGCACGGCGATCGGGTAGCGCTGCGTGTTCGGGATCGCGTGCTGCGGCGGCAGCGCGAGCACGACCGCGGGCCCGGTCGTCGGCACCGTCTTCGAGTGGACGACGTGGATCAGGATCGAGTCGGTCGGCCTGGCCAGCCGTGCGTTGTAGAGGATGCCGCGCACCATCCCGGCAAACGCGTCGCCGGCGCTCGTCGTCGGCCCGGCGTTCGGGACGACGAGGCCGAGCGCGGCGCCCTCGCGCTGGAGCGCCGCGAGATTCCCGTGCGTGAGAGCCGGCACGACGACCACCTGCATCAGCTGCCGGTGGTGGCCGGTGAACTCCGACTGGCTCGCGGCGCCCGCCGTGCCCGCCGTCGCGAGTGCGACGGCCCCGGCGACCAGCGCGATCGCGAGCCTCGGTCTCATCCAGCCCAGACGCTACCGCGCAACGGGCTCGAGCACACGCGGCGGATCAGACCAGCGGGATGAGAACGGTCGCGCTGAGGGTGCCCGCGACGGCGAGGGAGGCGCTCGCGGTCGCCGCGAGCAGCGCCAGCCGCCGCCCGCCCGGGCTCGGGTACGGGGCGAGCCAGACGAGGCTGCCGAGGCCGAATGCGATCCCGACCGCCGTCTCGACCGCGTGGAAGGCGATTCCGGCCGCGAGCGCCTGTGTGAACGAGATCCCGTGCGCCTGGAGCGCCACCGCGACGGCGCCGCTCGTGATGCCGACGTTCCCCGGCGTCAGCGGCACGGTTCCCGCGACGTCGAGCGCCGGGACGATCACGAGCGCGGCCGCGAGCGGCTGCGCGATGCCGAGCGCCGCGCCGATCGCCGTGGCCGCGATCACGCGGGCGGCGACGGAGATCGCGAGCCAGCCGACGAGGCGTGCGGCGGTGCGCGGCTCGCGGCCGAGTGTGCGGAACGCGTCGAGGAGGTGCGCGACGCGGCCTCCCGGCTCGCGTCGCCGCGCGCCGGCGGCGAGCGCGACGCCGACCGCGACGATGCCGCCGAGGGCGAGCACGGGCCAGAGCGGCAGCGCGCCGAGGGCGGCGCCTGCGACGACGAGCGCCGCGAGGGCGACGGCGCGTGCCGCCCCGAGCGCTGCGAAGGCACCGCCCGTGCGCAGGAGCCGCTCCTCGCCGTCGAGCGCGCGCGAGAAGAGCCCGAAGCGGACAGCGTCGCCGGCGCGCGCCGGCACGAACGTGTTCACGAAGGAACCGGCGCCGTAGCGCGCGGCCGCGTCGATCATCCCGATCCGTCCGCCGCAGAGCCCGATCGCGCTCCGCCACGATCCCGCTGCCGCCAGCACCGAGACGAGGAAGCCGGTACCGGCGATCCAGAGCCAGCGCGGGTCGGCGCTGCGGAGCGCGTCGATCGCGTCCTCGACCCGCGAGCCGAGCAGCTGCGGGGTCGCCGCGACGACGACGAGCACGAGCACCATTCCCGCCGCGGCCGCGAGGCCGCGCCTGCCGACGCGCCGGATGATCTCGACCGCAGTCACGCGTGTGCCCTCATCCTTCCTGGACTCCATGAGAAATCGGTTGTTAGCTCCGGAAATGCAGGGCGCCGTCGCCGCGGGCCATCCGCTGACCGCCGAGGCCGGCGCGCGGGTGCTGCGCGAGGGCGGGAACGCGGTCGACGCGTGCGTCGGCGCGGCGCTCGTCTCCTGGGTCTGCGAGAGCCCGCTGACCGGCCCCGGCGGCGGCGGGTTCATGCTCGTCCACGACGCGGCCTCCGGCACGACCAGGCTCCTCGACTTCTTCGTCGCCGTGCCGCGGGCGCGCACCGGCGGGGCCGACCTGCTCGAGCTGGCGGTCGACTTCGACGGCGACACCGCGCAGACGTTCCGTACCGGCCCGGCCGCGGTCGGCGTTCCGGGAACGGCGCTCGGGCTCGCGGAGGCGCACCGGCGCTTCGGCTCGCTGCCCTGGGCTGAGCTCGCGGCGCCGGCCGCCCGCCTCGCCCGCGAGGGCTTCGCGCTGACCCCGGCGCAGGGCTACCTGCACCGGATCCTCGACGGCCTGCTCCGCCACTCGCCCGAGGGCGACGCGATGTACGGGCCCGGCGGGCCGGTCGCGGCGGGCGAGCGCTTCGCCGAGCCGGCGCTCGCCGAGACGCTCGAGCGTCTCGCGGCGGAGGGCGCCGCCGCGCTCTACCGCGGTGAGCTGGCCGAGCGGCTCGTCGCCCACGTGCAGGCGGGCGGCGGCTGCCTCGCGCTCGACGATCTGGCCTCCTACCGCGTGATCCGGCGGCGGCCGCTCGCGGTCGCCTTCCACGGTCACGAGCTGCGGACGAACCCGCCGCCGTCGAGCGGCGGCGCCCTCGTGGGGCTCGGCCTGCGCGCGCTGGGCGACGCGGCGCCGACGCCGCTCGGGATCGCTGCCTCGATGGAGGCGCAGGCCGCTGCGCGCGGGCCGGCCCTGCTCCGCAACGCGCGGCGACTCCTCTCCGGGACGACGCACATCTCGGTCGTCGACGCGCGCGGCGACGCGGCGAGCCTCTCGTGCTCGCTCGGCTCCGGCTCGGGGGTCGTCGTCCCGGGCACCGGCATCCACCTGAACAACATGCTCGGCGAGGCCGATCTCCTGGAGCGCGCGCGGCCGGGCGAGCGCCTGACCTCGATGATGGCGCCGTCGCTCGTGCTCTGCGACGGCCGGCCGCGCCTCGTCGTCGGTTCCGCCGGCAGCGCCCGCCTCCGAGGCGCGATCCTGCAGGTCGTGGCGAACGTGACCGGAGCCGGGATGGGCGTCGCCGAGGCGGTCGAGGCGCCGCGCGTCCATCTCGAGGACGGCGTCGCGCACTGCGAGGACGCGGCCGCCGCGGACGCGCTCGAGGCGGCCGGCTACCCGGTCGTGCGCTTCCGGCGGCGGAACCTCTACTTCGGGGGCGTGAGCGCGGTCGAGGTGCGGGCCGACGGGAGCCTCGCCGCCGCAGGCGACCCGCGGCGCGGCGGCGCGGGAGTGGTGGTGGTCGAGGCGTGAGCTTCGTCGTGCGCGCCGGCGACCCGGCGGACGCGGAGGGGTTGACCCGGCTCGCGGAGGCGGTGAGCGGCGAGCCGGAGGGCTGGCTGATCAGCATCGGCGGCGAGTGGCGGAGCGTGGGGGAGGAGCGGCGCTACCTGAAGGCGCTGCGCCGCTTCCCGCATGCCGCGGTCTACGTGGCGGAGCGCGACGACGGCGCGCTCGTCGGTCGCCTCTCGGTCGCGCGTGACACCCATCCCGCGAGCGCCCACGTCGCGGATCTCGGCCTGATGGTCGCGAAGGAGGCGCGCCGCCAGGGCGTCGGCCGGGCGCTGCTCGACGCGGCGGCCGAGTGGGCGCAGGCCGCCGGCATCCGCAAGCTCGAGCTGCACGTGTTCCCGTGGAACGAGGCCGCGATCGCCCTCTACGAACGGTTCGGCTTCGAGCGAGAGGGCTACCGGAAGGACCACTACCACCGCGGCGGCGAGTACGTCGACGCGATCCTGATGGCGTACCGGCTCTAGGTTGGTCTGGCGGTCAGGCGAGCGAGACCGCGACCGGCACGCCGCCGGCGAGCGTCTGGTAGACGACGCAGTAGCGCTCGGTCAGCCGCAGCAGCGTCGCCAGCTGCTCGGCGTCGGCGTCGTGCTCGAGCTCGAAGACGAGGCGGATCGAGCGAAAGCCGACGGGCGCCTCCCTGTCGACGCCGAGGGTGCCGCGGACGTCGAGGTCGCCTTCGGCTCGCACCTTCCCCGCGACCGGGATCTCGAGCGAGGTCGCGACCGCGCGCAGCGTCACACCTGCGCAGGCGACGAGCGCCTCGAGCAGCAGGTCGCCGGAGCAGGCGAGCATCCCGTCGCCGCCGGTCGCCGGATGGAGACCCGCCTCGACGAGCGCGCGGCCGGTCTGGACCGAGCACGCGACGCCGTCGCCGGCGACGCTTCCCTCGGCGCGCAGGGTGACGAGCGCGGCCTCAGGGTCGGCTCGGTAGCTCTCCTTCAGCGGCTGCTGCAGCGCACGCAGCTCGTCGCGGTCCATTCGGTCTCCGATCGTCGTCAGGTCGCCGGACGGGTTCTCGATTCGCCGCGCGCCTCGAAGGCCGTCTCGTCGAGCGGGCCGGCAGAGCGTAGCCTTTGAGGCAGCCGCCCACGGCCGCTGCCGCGGGCGCGAGCGAAGGAGGCGAGCATGGCCGAGCGCAAGAGCTTCACCGCAGACGAGGCACGGCGGATCGGGACGGAGATCGGCATCGACTGGGGCAGCGCCTCGTTTGACGTCGAGGAGTTCCGCAGCGGCATGGACGTCGAGCTCGAGCACGGTCTCCACGACGTGCTCACGAACGTCAGCGACGACGACCCGCAGGTGACCGCGAAGATCGCGCTCGCGCACCTGAACGAGTTCCCGGACTACTACACGCGGCTCGAGCGGATGGAGGCTGAGGCGAAGCGGGACTGGGCCCGCGGCGACGGCTGACCGGTTCTACCCTCCCGCCTGCGCCTGCTCCTGCCGCTGTTCCGTCCAGCGCACGGTCAGGTCGACGCGGCGGTTGCTGCGTTCGTTGACGAGGCGAGCGAGCTCGGACGCGGGGGGAGGCGGCTTCGGCCCGACCACCTCGACCCTCACTTGCAGAGCCCCGTGGCTGAGGTCGACGCTCTCGCTCGCCACCTCCAGGCCGGTGGCGTCGAGCCAGGTCGAGATCGCCTGGCCGACCGCGTCCTCGCCCCTCGCCTTGGCGAGCACGGCGCGACTCTCGCGCTGGAGCGGGTAGGCGACGGCGGCGACGGCGAGCGTCGTCGTCAGCACGCCGACGGTGATCCGGCGGCTGCGCCGCAGCGCGAGACCCACGGGAACGAAGCCGGTCAGCAGGAACACGACTGCGGCGGCGAGCACGATCGCGAACAGGTTCGTGGCGAAGAGCAGCAGGGCGCCGGTGGCGAGGTGCGGTCGTCCGATCTCGAGCAGCACGCCGACCGCCGCCAGCGGTGGGACGAGCGCGACCGCGATCGCCACGCCCGGCAGCGCGCCCGCCGCTCGGCGCCGGACGGTCACGTAGGCGCCGGCGGCGCCGGCCGCGATCGCGATCGCGAGGTCGAGCAGTCCCGGCTCGGTGCGCGAGAGCAGCTCGTGCGAGAGGAAGATGGGACGGAAGGCCGGGACGAGCGCGGAGACGACCCACGCGACGCCGATCGCCTCGGCGGAGGCGAGGACGAGGAGCAGGCCGGCTTCCAGCTGGCGCTTCGTCCAGCCCATCGTCAGCGACCCCGAGAACGCCATCACGGGCGTCATCAGCGGCGCCACGAGCATCGCGCCGATCACGACCGCCGCGGAGTCTCCGATCAGCCCGAGCGCCGCGATCACCGAGGCGAGCCCCATCAGGATCGTCAGCCGGTAGAGGTACGGCACGAGCGCCGGCCCCTCGAAGAAGAGCTCGTCGAGGATCTCGCGCCGCTCGTCCGGGGTCAGCGCGCCGCGTCGCGCGTGCCAGCGGTCGAGCGCGCGGTGGAGCAGGCCCGGCGGCGGGCCTGCGCCGACGCTCAGGGTGCGCCTCCCGAGCCGCTCTCCGTCAGCGTTCCGACGTGGATCGCGGTGATGCGGACGGCGTGCGCGTCGGCGGCGGCCCGACCGGCGCAGCGCAGGGCGACGCTGCCCGGGGCGGTGTACGTCTGCACGACCGTGAACGCCGCCGGTGTCGGGTTGCCGGCGAGCAGCTGGAGCCGGTCGGCGTCGCCGACGGACGTGTCGAGGACGCAGGTCAGGGTCGCGATGCCGCTGCCGTTCGAGTCGAAGTACGCGTTCGCGACGATCGCGTAGTTGCCGGCCTGCGGGATCTCGAGCGCCGCGAGCGTCTCCGGCGTCGCCTGCACCGGGACGGCGATCGGGCCGTCGACCGAGACCCAGTACGCGTCGGTCGGGCCGGGCGGGCCTGCCGGGCCGGCCGGGCCTGCGGGTCCTGCCGGCAGCTCGCCTTTCCTGAAGTCGCTCTTCAGCAGCGAGTGCTTCTTGACCTTGGCGGCGGTCACGGCACCGTTCTTGAGCTGCGCGGTGCCGACGCTGTGCACGGGCATGAGCGGTCCTGCCTCGCCGCGTTGCGTGAGCGCGAGCAACGCGACGACGAGCGCGAGCAGCGACACGACCAGCGGCACCCGGTTGTTCACGACGTCTCCTTTCCGTGAGGCCGGCCGAGTCTGACGGCGCGGCCGGATCGCATCCCGGCGCGGGACGCGTCCGAAAGAGCGTCTGGCGCAGCGCGCGGCGCCGTCGTAGCGTCGAGGGATGCGGTTCCGCTTCGGCCGGCTCGCCTCCCTCGCCTCCGCGCACGATCTCGAGCAGACGCGTCCGCGCCTCGCGCTCGCGCCGCCGGAGTGGAGCTGATGCGAGCCGACCGGCCGCCGACCGCGCGCCAGATCTACGCGCTCGCGGCCGCGTTCTGCGTCAAGGAGGGCTACGAGTGGCCGGCGAGCCGCGTCGAGGCGTCCGAGCTGCTCGGTGAGTTGCGCCGCGAGATCGGGCACCCGCGCGCCGATCTCGAGGACAACCTCCTCCGTCCGCGCCGCCCGCGCTGGCGCCGCTACGAGGAATGGGAGCTGCACCGCGAGATCGAAGACGCCTTCCTCCGCTGACAGGACGGACTACGATGCACCCGTGGCCGACCGTGTCGCACTCGTCACCGGCGCCGACACGGGCATCGGGCTCGCGATCGCCGAGCGGCTGCTCGCCGACGGCTACGCGCTCGGGTACGCCACCCTCGACGAGCAGCACGCGGGGCCGTACGCCGACCTGCGCGAGCGCCACGGCGAGCGCATCCACTGGCTTCGCGGCAACCTCGCCGACGCGGACGTTCCGGCGCGGCTCGTCGACGAGGCGGTCGCGGCGCTCGGGCGGCTCGACGTGCTCGTCAACAACGCGGGCCTCTCGACCGCGAAGCCGTTTCTCGACCTGACCGCGCACGACTTCGACCTCACCTTCGCGGTCGACGTCCGCGGCAGCTTCCTCGCCGCGCAGGCCGCGGCTCGGCACATGCGCGCGGGCGGCGGCTCGATCGTCAACATCACCTCGGTCCACGAGCACATCCCGCGGCCCGACTTCACCGTCTATGCGGCCGCGAAGGCGGCGCTCGGGATGCTCAGCCGCGGGCTCGCGCTCGAGCTGGCGCCGTACGGGATCCGCGTCAACTCGGTCGCGCCCGGCGTGATCGCGACGCCGCGCAACGAGGCGGACGCCCACAAGCTCGACCCGCAGGTGCCGCTCGGTCGGCCCGGCAAGCCGGAGGAGGTGGCCGGGCTCGTCGCCTGGCTCTGCTCCGGCGAGGCCGCGTACGTCACCGGCTCGAGCTACGTGATCGACGGCGGCATGATCCAGCAGGTCGTCTCGACCCCCGCCTGAATTTACGGCCCTTTTACGCGCCGGGCGGGTTGAAAGCACCGCGCCGGGTACTCGCAGGGGCGCCACGACGAGACGGAGCACGCGGCCCGCGCCGGGCTCGTCGCACATGACAGCGCCCGAGGGGGGACACAACGATGAAGAAGCCGATCTTCGCTCTGCTCGCCGCAGCCGCGCTCGCAGCGCCGGCGACCGCGGCGGCGCACGGACGCGGCCACCACGGACGGCGTCACGCCGCCGGCCACTTCGCCGCCGTCCGGCACGGAGTCGCGCTCGGCCTGGTCGAGCGGTCCGCGCGCGACAACGACGGCGACGACGACGCGAGCCGCGCGACCGCGACCGCCGGCGTGTTCGAGAAGCTGACCGGCACCGGCACGAGCTTCGGCACCGGCTCTGCGACCGCGTCCGGCTCGATCGCCGGCAAGCCGCTCGCCGGCGGCACCTACTCCGCGACGGTGACCACCGACTGGTCGCATGCGGCCGACAACGGGCACGGCGGCTCGTGCGCGCCGGCCACGGCCACGCTCGCCCTCGTCGACAGCGCCTCGTCCGCGAACACGCTGTCCGAGTCGGTCACCGGCAAGACGTGCGCCGTCGCCTCGAACGACCGGAACATCGCCTACGTCTTCAGAGGCGCCTCGACCGTGACGGGCGCCGCCGGCACGCTCGCCGGTGTCTCGGGCGCCGGCCGGGTCCTGCTCGTCGAGAAGACCGACGGGACCGTCGATGGCTTCGCGTTCGCGGGCTTCCGCGGCGCGATCGAGCACGCGTTCGTCTCGTACGCCAAGCACGACGCGAAGGGCTGCGACGGCGGCCACGACGGCGGTCACTAGCGCTCGACGACAGACCTCTCCCGAAGCGGACGGCGCCCCGACCCACCACCTCCCGGGGCGCCGTCCGCGCCTGGCCGGGTCGCCGGTCACGTGCCGGATGCCTCGAATCGGTACCCGCCGAGAGGGCGAGTAGCATCGTTCCCCCGTGCCGGAAGCGCCGTTCGTCCATCTCCACGTCCACTCCGAGTACTCGATCCTCGACGGGGCGTGCCGCATCCCCGAGCTGGCGAAGCGCGCGGCCGAGCTCGAGATGCCGGCGGTCTCGCTCACCGACCACGGCTCGCTCGCCGGCGCGGTCGACCTCTACAAGGCGGCGCGCAAGGAGGGCGTGAAGCCCGTCCTCGGCTGCGAGGTCTACGTCGCCGACGACCGCCGCGCCCAGCAGAAGGGCTACGCGCACCTGACCCTGCTCGCGCAGACGACGGAGGGCTACGGGAACCTGATCAAGCTTTCCTCGCTCGGCTACCTCGAGGGCTACTACTACAAGCCGCGCGTCGACTGGGAGCTGCTGCAGCAGTACGGCACGGGCCTGATCGCGCTCTCCGGCTGCCTCTCCGGCCGCGTCTCGAAGGCGCTCGAGGAGAACCGGGTCGGCGACGCCGAGGGCGAGCTCGACCGGCTCGAGCAGATCTTCGGCCGCGACGCGGTCTACGTCGAGATGCAGAACGCGCACCTCGACGTCCAGCAGCGGATCAACCCGCTGCTCGTCGAGCTCGCCGCGAAGCGGAACCTGCCGCTCGTCGCGACCGGCGACGTCCACTACCTGCGCCACTCCGACGCGCGCGCCCACGAGGCGCTGCTCTGCATCCAGTCGGGCGACTCGCTGAAGAACCCGAACCACTGGCGCTTCGAGACCGACCACTTCTACTTCAAGACGCCGGAGGAGATGGCGCTCGACTTCCCCGGCCACGACGACGCGCTGCGGCGCACGCTCGAGGTGGCCGAGCGCTGCAACGTCGAGATCGAGCTCGACCGGATTCTGCTGCCGCACTTCCCGACCCCGGACGGCCGCGACGCGTTCGAGTACCTCGTCGAGCTGTGCGAGCGCGGGGCCGAGCGGCGCTACGGGACGATCACGCCGGAGCTGCGCGAGCGGCTCCAGTTCGAGCTGAAGACGATCAAGGAGATGGGGTTCTCCGACTACTTCCTGATCGTCGCCGACTTCGTCGCGTTCGCGAAGCGGGACGGCGTCTCGGTCGGGCCGGGCCGCGGCTCGGCAGCGGGCAGCATCGTCGCGTACTGCCTCGAGATCACCGATCTCGACCCGATCCGCTACGACCTCCTCTTCGAGCGGTTCCTCAACCCGGGCCGCAAGTCGATGCCGGACATGGACATCGACTTCGCCGTCGAGGGCCGCGAGCGCGTCATCAACTACGTCCGCGAGAAGTACGGCCGCGACCGCGTCGCCCAGATCATCACCTTCGGGACGATGGCCGCCCGCGCCGCCGTCCGCGACGCCGGCCGCGTGCTCGAGGTGCCGTACGGCGTCGTCGACAAGATCGCGAAGTCGATTCCGGAAGGGCCCGGCCAGACGCTCGAGGAGTGCCTGAAGCCGGGCGCCGAGCTGCGGCAGGCGGTCGACGCCGACCCGATCGCGAAGGAGATCGTCGACCTCGCGCGGCCGCTCGAGGGGCTGACCCGCCAGGACGGCATCCACGCCGCGGCGGTGGTGATCGGCGCCGAGCCGCTGACGAACACCGTGCCGCTGCAGCAGAAGGGCACAGACCAGGAGGTCGTCACCCAGTTCTCGGGCACGGTGATCGAGTCGCTCGGCCTCCTGAAGATGGACTTCCTCGGCCTGCGCAACCTCGACGTGATCGACAAGGCGGTCGAGCTCGTCCCGGGCCTCGACATCACGACGATCCCGCTCGACGACCGCAAGACGTACGAGATGCTGACGCGCGGCGAGTCGATCGGCGTCTTCCAGTTCGAGGGCTCCGGGATGCGCGAGGCGCTCCGCCAGATCAAGCCGACCGTGTTCGAGGACCTGATCGCGCTCGGCGCCCTCTACCGGCCGGGCCCGATGGCGTACATCCCGGTCTACGCGCGCCGCAAGAACGGCCAGGAGGCGGTGACGTATCCGGACGAGCGGCTGAAGCCGATCACGAGCTCCACGTACGGCATCTGCGTCTACCAGGAGCAGTACATGCAGATCGCCCGCTTCCTCGCCGGCTTCTCGCCCGCCGAGGCCGACGACCTGCGCAAGGCGATCGGCAAGAAGATCCACGCGCTCATGGCGTCCCTCAAGGAGAAGTTCCTCGAGGGGTGCGCGCAGAACGCGGTCGCGCCGGGTGTCGCCAGCCAGCTCTGGGCCGACATGGAGCAGGCGCAGGACTACTCGTTCAACAAGTCGCACGCCGCCTGTTACGCGCTGATCTCGTATCGCACCGCCTGGCTGCGCGCGAACCATCCGCGCGAGTACATGGCCGCGCTCATCTCCTCGGTCATGAACACGAAGGACAAGGTGCCGTTCTACGTGCAGGCGTGCGACGAGCTCGGGATCGAGGTGCTGCCGCCCGACGTGAACGAGTCGCAGGTCGACTTCGCGGTCGTCGAGGGCAAGATCCGCTTCGGCCTGAACGCGGTCAAGAACGTCGGCGAGGGCGCGTGCAAGGCGATCGTCGCGGCGCGCACCGAGGGCGGCCCGTTCAGCTCGATCTGGGACTTCACCGAACGGGTCGACCCGTCGGCCGCGAACAAGCGCGCGCTCGAGTCGCTCGTCAAGTGCGGCGCCCTCGACTCGACCGGCGCGGCGCGGCGCGGGATGCTCGACGTGCTCGAGCAGGCGCTCTCGTGGGGGCAGCGCCAGCAGGCCGACCGGCTGCTCGGCCAGGCGTCGATCTTCGACCTCGGCGACGGCAGCGACGACGCCGGCGGGAGCTCGCGCCAGCACGCGCCGATCCCGTCCGGCGAGTTCGAGAAGCCGGAGCTGCTGAAGATGGAGAAGGAGAGTCTCGGCCTCTACGTCTCCGAGCATCCCCTGAAGGCGATCCGCGACCAGTTGCGCCGCAAGAGCGACTGCACGCTGTCGGAGCTCGAGAAGCGGCGCGACGGTGAGATCGTCACCGTCGGCGGCATGGTCGGCTCGCTGCGGCAGATGACGACGAAGAAGGGCGACCTGATGGCGTTCGTCGCGCTCGAGGACCTGACCGGGTCGGTCGAGGTCGTCGCCTTCAACTCGGCGTACGCGGCCGCGCGCGACCTGCTCGTCGACGACGCCGTGCTCGTCGTCAAGGGCCGCGTCGACCACAAGCAGCAGGGCGAGACGAAGCTGATCGCCCTCGAGATCGCCGGCTTCGAGGCCACCCCGGAACGGCGTGAGGTGCGCCTGAAGGTCGACGCCCGCTCGGCGCCGGCGGGCGTGATCGCCGAGCTGGCGCACGTCGTCCGCGGCTTCCCCGGCGAGGCGCCCGTCTACGTCGACCTCGTCACGTCGCTCGGCCCGAAGCTGCTCGAGCTCGGGCCCGACTACCGCGTGCGCCCCGACCCTGATTTCTTCGCCGAAGTGCGGCAGTTGCTCGGCGAAGCCGCGATCAGTTAATCCCGCTTCGCCCGCTGCGCTGGCGCAGGCGCGCCTGCGGCGCGCGTGCGCAAGCGCTCCGCTTTCCGCTCGCTCGGCAAGCGTGCCGCCGGAGGCGGCTCGCGCGGCTCGGCCCCATGCGGAAGTGGGCCGCGCCCGCACAGGTCGGTCGCGGCGGCGGAGACCTCTGCTGCCGCGCGGCGCTTGCCGAGCGAGCGGAAAGCGAGAGCGGATCGTCATGCGCGGGAAGCGCGCACGACGGACGCGAAGCGGGCGAGCGGGCAGACACCGCTACCGTGGCCTGCCCATGGCCCTCCGCTCGGACATCCGCAACGTCGCGATCGTCGCGCACGTCGACCACGGCAAGACGACGCTCGTCGACGCGCTGCTCTGGCAGGCCGGCTCCTTCCGGGAGAACCAGGACGTCAACGAGCGGGTGATGGACTCGATGGATCTCGAGCGCGAGAAGGGGATCACGATCCTCGCCAAGAACACGGCCGTCCGGCTCGCGAACGGGGTCAAGGTGAACATCGTCGACACGCCCGGCCACGCCGACTTCGGCGGCGAGGTCGAGCGCGGCCTGACCATGGTCGACGGCGTCCTCCTGCTCGTCGACGCGAGCGAGGGGCCGCTGCCGCAGACGCGCTTCGTCCTGCGCAAGGCGCTCGCCGCGAAGCTGCCGGTCGTGCTCGTCGTCAACAAGATCGACCGCGACGACGCCCGTCCGCAGGAGGTCGTCGACGAGGTGTACGAGCTCTTCCTCGACCTCGACGCTGACGAGGCGCAGATCGAGTTCCCGATCGTCTACTGCAACGCCCGCGCCGGCCGCGCCGGCCTCACGCCCGACGAGCTCGCGGCCGACCTCGGCCCGCTCGTCGAGACGCTGCTCACGACCGTGCCCGCGCCCGAGTACGACCCGGCGCACCCGCTGCAGGCGCTCGTCACGAACCTCGACGCCTCGCCGTACGTCGGCCGGCTCGCGCTCTGCCGGATCCGCCACGGCACGATGCGCAAGGGCGCCCAGATCGCCTGGTGTCGCGCCGACGGCACGATCGAGCGCGCGAAGCTGACCGAGCTGTACGTCGCCGAGGCGCTCGACCGCGTCCCCGCCGACGAGGCCGGACCGGGGGAGATCGTCGCGATCGCCGGCCTGCCCGAGGTGACGATCGGCGAGACGATCGCCGACCCCGACGACCCGCGCCCGCTGCCCGTCACGGTCGTCGACGAGCCGTCGCTCTCGATCACGATCGGGATCAACACCTCGCCGCTCGCCGGCACCGAGGGCGAGAAGCTGACCGCCTCGATGGTCAAGCAGCGGCTCGACGCCGAGCTCGTCGGCAACGTCTCGCTCCGCGTCGTCCCGACGAGCCGGCCGGACGCGTGGGAGGTGCAGGGTCGCGGCGAGCTGCAGCTCGCGGTGCTCGTCGAGCTGATGCGCCGCGAGGGCTTCGAGCTGACGGTCGGCAAGCCCGAGGTGCTGACGCGCGAGCTCGACGGCCGCCGTCACGAGCCGGTCGAGCGCGTCGCTATCGACGTCCCCGAGGAGTACGTCGGCGTCGTCACGCAGCTGCTCGCGCTCCGCAAGGGCGCGCTCCAGCAGATGGTCAACCACGGCACCGGCTGGGCCCGGATGGAGTACCTCGTCCCCGCGCGCGGCCTGATCGGGTTCCGCACCGAGTTCCTGACCGAGACGCGCGGCACCGGCATGCTCCACCACGTCTTCGAGGGCTGGGAGCCGTGGCACGGCGAGCTGCGCCACCGCCCGACCGGCAGCCTCGTCGCCGACCGCCGCGGCCAGGCGACCGGCTTCGCGATCCTCAACCTCCAGGAGCGCGGCACCCTCTTCGTCTCGCCGGGCGACCCGCTCTACGAGGGGATGATCGTCGGCGAGAACTCGCGCGCCGACGACCTGGACGTCAACGCGTCCAAGGAGAAGAAGCTGACGAACATGCGCGCCGCAAGCTCCGACGAGACCGTCCGCCTGATCCCGCCGCGGTCGCTTTCGCTCGAGCAGGCGCTCGAGGAGCTGCGGGACGACGAGTGCGTCGAGGTGACGCCGAAGAGCATCCGCTTGCGCAAGGTCGAGCTCTCGGCGCAGAAGCGCCAGACCGCCGCCTCCCGGGCGAAGCGCGCCGCAGCCTCGATCGCCTAGTACTAGCCGCGGACGCCGGCGCGGATCTTCGCGAACGCGCGCGCGAGCGTCCGCGTCTCCGCGTCGGTCAGGTGGCGAGAGAAGTGGCGCTCGATTCCCTCGCGGTGCAGCGCCCGGGCGCGCTCCATGGTTTCGGTCCCCTTCTCGGTGAGGACGACGAGGATCGCGCGCCTGTCGTGTCCGGGCCGGACGCGGCGCACGAGGCCCTCCTCCTCCATCCGGTCGATCACCCGCGTCAGGCCGCTCTTGCTCGTCAGGATCTGGCTCGCGAGCTCGTTCATCCGCATCCCGTCCGGTTCGTTCTCGATGTGGATCAGCACGTCGTACCAGCGGATCGGGATGCCGGAGTCGCGCTGCATCTCGGCGTCCATCACGTCGAGCAGGCCCATCGCGCTCTCCCAGAACGCCTGCCAGACCGCGCGTCGCTCGGGCGCAGGGCTTGACGTAGGTTGTTCGCTTTGCAATTGTTCCTCCTGCAACTGTTCTTCTACGGACGGTTGCAAAGAGCATAGTCGAGGCAAAGGAGCGCACGCATGTCCACGACCGGCCAGCAGCTGCACGTCACGCCCGAGCGCATCCTCGGGCTTGGCCTCGGGTTCTGGGGCTCGAAGACGCTGCTCAGCGCCGTCGAGCTGGGTCTCTTCAGCGTCCTCGCGGAGGGGCCGGCGAGTGAGGAGGACGTGCGGGAGCGGCTCGGCCTGCACCCGCGCGCGAGCCGTGACTTCCTCGACGCGCTCGTCGCGCTCGGGATGCTCGAGCGCCGCGACGGGCTCTATGCGAACACGGCCGAGAGCGACGTCTTCCTCGACAAGGCGAAGCCCTCGTACGTCGGCGGCCTGCTCGAGATGGCGAACCACCGTCTCTACCCGTTCTGGGGCTGGCTCACCGAGGCGCTGCAGACCGGCGAGCCGCAGAACGAGGCCCGCACCGGCGACGACTTCTTTGCCGCGATCTACGCCGACCCGGATCGGCTTCGCGAGTTCCTGCACGCCATGAGCGGCATCAGCGCGGGCGCGTCACATGCGATCGCGGCGCGGTTCCCGTGGGACCGGTACGGCACCGTCCTCGACCTCGGCTGTGCCGAGGGCGGTCTGCTCGTCACGCTCGCCCAGACGCACCCGCACCTGCGCGGGACGGGCTTCGACCTGCCGCCCGTGCGCGAGGCCTTCGAGGACCACGTCGCCGACAACGGACTCGCCGACCGGCTCACCTTCGCCGCCGGCGACTTCTTCCGCGACGGGCTGCCGGCGGCGGAGGTCGTCACGCTCGGACACGTCCTCCACGACTGGTCGCTCGAGGAGAAGCGCACGCTCCTGTCCCGTGTCCACGACGCACTCCCCGACGGCGGGGCGGTGATCGTCTACGAGTCGATCATCGACGACGACCGCTCGAGCAATGCGTTCGGCCTGCTGATGAGCCTGAACATGCTGATCGAGACGCCGGCGGGCTTCGATTACACGGGCGCCGACTGCTGCCGCTGGCTCGAGGAGGCCGGTTTCCGCGAGACCCGCGTCGAGCAGCTCGTAGGGCCCGACTCGATGGTGGTCGCGGTGAAGTAGCTGCAACTCCACCGAACGAGGCGCAGAGCCCCCGGGCGAGGAACCGGCCCTACGCGGCTTTATCCGGACGTCGGGCTTGGCACGCTCGCTACCGTGAGAGAGGATCACCCCGATAGGTGTGAACCGGGAGGTGTGTTTTCCCGAAGACACCAGTGAGCAGAACGGAGATATGCGGATGCCTGCGGTAGAAATCGTCGAGTCGGAGCTGGAGCGCGTCGAGCGGTGGCGTGCACAGGCCCTGGAACGGGCCGGCTACGACCAGGAGAGCGCGCAGGAGCTCTCCTCCCGGCTCGACATCGACCTGCACGACGCGATCCAGCTGCTCGAGCGCGGCTGTCCGGCCGAGCTCGCGGTTCAAATCCTCCTCTAGCGCCCGATCCGGGCAGAATGGGCGCACGTGAGCGCCGTCCTCGCCTCGATCCCCTCGCCGCCGCACGGCTCGTTCGCCATCGGGCCGCTGACACTGCACATGTACGGCGTCATGCTCCTGCTCGGGATCGCGGGCGCCGTCGGGCTCACCGGGCGCCGCTGGGTGAGCTGGGGCGGCGACTGGGACCTGATCTACCGCATCGCCCTCTGGGGCGTCATCTCCGGGATCGTCGGCGCACGCCTCTACCACGACATCTCGAGCTGGAACCAGGACCCGGCGCTTCACGCACACTGGTGGGGCGTCTTCGCCGTCTGGGACGGCGGCCTCGGGATCTGGGGCGCGATCCCGTTCGGGGTCGCGGCCGGCGCGCTCGTCGTGCGCCGCTCGGGCAACAGCATCCGGCTGATGATGGACGCCGTCGCGCCCGGACTCCTGCTCGCGCAGGGCATCGGCCGCTGGGGGAACTACTGGAACCAGGAGCTCTACGGCAAGCACACGACGCTGCCGTGGGCGCTCGAGATCCACGGCAAAGGCCCGGCGCACGAGTACCAGCCGACCTTCCTCTACGAGTCCCTCTGGGACGTCCTCGGCGTCGGCGTCCTGCTCTGGCTCGACCGCCGCTTCAAGCTCCGCCGGCCGGCGCTCTTCGCGCTCTACGTCGCCTGGTACTGCACCTTCCGCACCTACGAAGAGGTGCTGCGGATCGACCCGTCCAACCACTTCGGCGGCATGCGGCTGAACTTCTGGGTCTCGCTCGGCGTCTGGATCTGCTCGGTCGCGTTCTTCATCTGGTGGCAGTTCGTGCGCACCCCCTCCGAGGACCGGCCGGCCCCCACGCGGGCGATCCCGACCGGCCCGAAGATGGCCGTGCCCAAGGGCCGCGTCCGGTAGCACCGTTACCGTCACCGGCGTGATCGTCCGGGAACTGGAGCTCGACCTCGACGCGTTCGAGGGGCCGTTCGACCTGCTGCTGACGCTCGTCCTCAAGGAGGAGCTCGACCTACGCGACGTCGACATCGCCGCGATCGTGCTCGCGTTCGTCGAGCGCCTCGCCCAGCGGGAGGAGTTCGACCTCGAGGCGTGCGGCGAGTTCCTCGTCCTCGTCTCGGCGCTCCTCGAGCTGAAGGCGCGCGGGCTCTTCCCGGAAGAGGCCGCCGAGCTCGCCGAGCTGGAGCCCGAGGTGGCCGCCGAGGAGTTGGCCCGGCGGCTGGCCGAGTACCGGCGGATGAAGGAGGCGGCGGGCTGGCTGCGCGAGCGCCTCGCCGCCGAGGGCGACCGCTACTTCCGCATGGGGCCGGCGCCGCTCGCGCCGAAGGTCGAGCAGCCGCTCGCCCCGCAGGAGCCCGAGCAGCTCGCGAGGGTGCTGCGCCTGCTCGCCGTCGAGCCGCCGCAGGTGTCGCTCGCGCACATGGCGCTCCGCTTCCCGCCGGTCGCGCAGTTCCTCGAGCGCTTCCGCGCCGTCCTTCGCCGGCGCACCCGCTTCGACTTCGACGACGAGGTGCGCGGGCTCTCCCGCGTCGAGCAGGCGGTCGCGTTCCTCGCGCTGCTCGACCTGCGCCGCGGCGGCGAGGTCGCGATCGACCAGGCCGCGCCGTTCGCGCCGATCCGCGTCGTCCGCAAGACGGCCGAGAACGCCGCGCCGAGCCCGGAGGAATTCACAGCCCGAGACGAAAGGACCGTCCAGTGGACCGCCCGCTCCGCCTGATCTCCAGCAACCCGCTCGACCAGCTCGCCCGCACGATCGAGGCGCTGCTCGTCGTCGCGTCGGCGCCGCTCTCCGTGGCGGAGCTCGCCGAGGCGTCCGCGGACGACGACGAGCGCGTCGTGGCGGCGCTCGGGCTCGTCGCCGAGCGCTACAGCGAGGGCCGGAGCGGCATCGTGCTCGAGCAGGTCGCCGGCGGCTGGGCGCTCCGCGCCGCCCGCGAAGCGGCCGAAGCCTGCGCGCGCCTCTTCGAGCGGCCGGCCCAGCGCAACCTCTCGCAGGCCGCGCTCGAGACGCTCGCGATCATCGCCTACCTCGGCCCCTGCTCCCGTCCCGACATCGCGCGGATCCGCGGTGTCGCCGCCGACTCCGCCGTCGCCAACCTCCTCGAGCGCGGCCTCATCTCCGAGGCCGGCCGCGACGACGCCGCCGGTGGCGCCATCCGCTACAAGGCGACGCCGCTGTTCGAGCGCGTCTTCGGGCTCGACAGCCTCTCGCAGCTGCCACGCCTCGACGACCTCGGCCCGGACACCGAGGCGATCCGCGCCCGCCTGCACACGGTCGCCGAGAAAAGATCCGCGTAAGGAGCTGCGCTCCTTACGCGGGCGAGACGGAACTGCGCGAGCCGGAAAGCGCGGTTTCCGGCTCGCTCCGTGCTGTGTCTGTTTGCTGACTCGGGTTCGGTTTCGGCGGTGCCGGCGCGTCCGGTTCGTGCCCCTTCGGGGCAGGACCGGGGACGCTGGTCCGGCCGGATCGTAAGTCCGCCTGCGGCGTGTCTTACGCTCCGGCCCTTTGCCGTGGACCGCTTCGAAGCGAAGACCCCGCCCCCAGCGTCGGCGTAACACGATGCCGAAGGCGACGTTACGACGACGCGAACCAGCATTCCCTCATGTCCGAAGGACACGAGCGAATGCGCCGGGGTAGAGAAATCGCCCAGACCATCCGACCAACAAAGCAGCACGGAGCGCGCCCGAGTCGCGTCTCGGGCGCGCGCAGTTCCGTCTCTCCGCGGCGAAAGCGCAGCTTTCGCCGCGCTCAGAGTCTTTTGATGATCTCCTCGGCCTCGTCGCGGGTGAAGGCGCGGAGGGTCTCGGTCTGGTCGGCGCTGTAGTGCTGGAGCCGGGTGAGGATCTCGAGCGCGGTGTCGTCGTCGGGCGCGTCGAAGATCTCCACCGCGTCGTAGCGGCCGAGCGTCACCCAGACGCCGACGAGCGTGCCGCCCGCCTCCTCGATCACCCGCTCGCCCTCCTCGATCCGGTCGCGCCAGGCGGGGAGGCCCAGCCGGCCCTGCGACGTCCAGCGCATGAGCGAGACGTAATGCGGCATGTGCCGATGATGACATGGCTCGGGGTGGCGCTGCGGAAATCGCGCACACCCGATCCGTGACGGAACCGATGCCGGTTGGCGCGCCGGCGGTCACGATCGCCGCATGCTGCAGCTCTTCCAGACCGAGTGGTGTCGCGGCTCGAAAACCGTCCGGCAGCGGCTCACCGAGCTCGGGATCGACTTCGTCGCGCGCCAGGTTCCCGCCGACCCCGCCGACCGCGACACGCTGGAGTTCCACACCGGCGTCCGGACGGTGCCGGTGCTGATGTTCGAGGACAGCGCCGTGATCGTGGGGACGGAGCGGATCGTCGACTACCTCGACAACCTGCCCGACCGCTCCGACGCCGGCGCGCAGCGCGAGCGCGCGCACCGCTCCCTCTGCAAGCAGTGCGCCGAACTAGATTCCGACCCGTGCGACTCAACGCCTACCTCGCCCGCACCGGAATCGCCTCGCGCCGCGGCGCCGACGAGCTGATCAAAGCCGGCCGCGTCCGCGTCAACGGCGACCCGGGGCAGCTGAACACGATCGTCGGCTCGACCGACCGCGTCGAGGTCGACGGGCGCGCGGTCGCCGAGCAGCGGCTCGCCTACCTGCTCCTGCACAAGCCGGCCGGCACCGTCACGACCGCGCGCGACCCGCAGGGACGGCCGACCGTCGTCGGTCTCGTCCCGGTCGAGCCGCGTGTCGTTCCCGTCGGCCGCCTCGACGCCGACACGACGGGCGTGCTTCTGCTCACGAACGACGGCGCGCTCTCGCACCGGCTCGCCCACCCGCGCTACGGCGTCGAGAAGGTCTACGAGGCGGACGTCGAGGGCGACCCCGACGAGACGGCGCTCGAGCGTCTCCGCGAGGGCATCGAGCTGGACGACGGCCCGACCGCGGCCGCCGGCGCCCGCCGGCTCGGCCCCGGCCGCGTCGAGCTCGTCCTCCACGAGGGCCGCAACCGCCAGGTGAAGCGGATGCTCGCCGCCGTCGGCCACCCGGTGATCCGGCTCCACCGCAGCGGCTACGCAGGCCTGACGGCCGCCGGGCTCGCGCCCGGCGGCTGGCGCGAGCTCGAGCCGGGCGAGGTCGACCGGCTGCGCGAGAGCGCAGGCGTCTCGCAGCGGCCATAGCCGCGACCGCTCGGGCGAGGACTACAGGCCGCGCGGCCGGGCGGCGCCGAAGAGGCGTCCGCCCTCGGAGCGGGCGAAGCCCATCCGCTCGTACATCGCGTCGAGCGTCGGCTCGGCCGTCCGCCGCGCCTTCTCGGCGCCGACGGCGAGCAGCCGCTGCAGCTCGCGCTCGTCCGCACGCAGCGCCTCGAAGCTCTCCCGGATCGGCGTCAGCAGCTCGACCACCGTCTCGCCGACCGCCTCCTTGAACGTCCCGTAGCCGGCGTCCGCGAACCGCGCCTCGAGCGCCGGGATCGGCTCGCCGCCCGCGACGCTCATGATCTCGAGCAGGTTCGACACTCCCGGCTTCGCGTCCGGGTCGTAGCGCACCTCGCGCTCGGAGTCGGTCACCGCCGAGCGGAACTTCTTCCGGATCGTGTCGGCGCCGTCGGTGAGGTAGACGGCGCCCTGCTCGGAGGAGAGCGTCGTCGACATCTTCTTCGTCGGCTCCTGCAGATCCATGATCCGGCCGCCGACCTCCGGATAGACGCCCGCCGGCACGCGGAACGTCTCGCCGAAGCGGTAGTTGAAGCGCTCGGCGACGTCGCGCGACAGCTCCAGGTGCTGGCGCTGGTCGTCGCCGATCGGGACGAGATCGGTCTGGTAGAGCAGGATGTCGCCGGCCATCAGGATCGGGTACGTGAAGAGGCCGGCCGAGATGAACTCGCGCCCCTCCGACTTGTCCTTGAACTGCGTCATCCGGCCGAGCTGGCCGTAGCTCGTGACCGCGGCGAGCAGCCAGGCCGCCTCGGCGTGCGCCGTCACGTGGCTCTGGCAGAAGACGGTCGAGCGCTCGGCGTCGAGGCCGGTCGCGAAGAGCATCGCGGCGAGATCGAGCGTCGACTCGCGCAGCTCCGCCGGCTGGTAGTCGATCGTGATCGAGTGCAGGTCGACGATGCAGAAGAACGCGTCGCCGGTCTCCTGCGTCGCCGCGTACTGGCGGAAGCCGCCGCTGTAGTTGCCGAGCGTCTTGCGGCCGGTCGGCTGGATGCCGGAGAAGACGCGGGGCCGCTTGTCGGTGGTGTCGTCGGTCATGTCGCTCCTGGAATTCGCGCCGGATACGAAAAAGACCTCCCGGCGGGAGGTCTCGGACGAGCGGGCGCGGCTGGACGCCGGGCTACCGCTCGCTGCGCCGCCGCCACGAAGTGCTCTGACGAGTTGTCACGTCGGTGAGCATAGCTAGCTCTACACTTCCCGTCGCCATGGCCGTTACCGGAGCACCCGAGCTGCTGATCGTGATGGGCGCGCACGCCACGCCCGAGCAGGTGGACGAGGTCGTCGCGCGCCTGCAGGAGGCGGGCTGCGCCGCGCTCGTCACGCCCGGCCGCGAGGCGACGGTGATCGGCGCGATCGGCGAGCGCGAGCTTCTGGCGACGCTCCCGCTCGAGGGCTACGCGGGCGTCGAGCAGGTGCTGCCGATCCTCAAGCCGTACAAGCTCGTCTCGCGCGAGCTCTCGCCCGACCCGACCGTGATCGAGGTGCGGGGCCGCCGGATCGGCGACGGCTACTTCGGCTTCATCGCGGGGCCGTGCACCGTCGAGACGCGCGAGCAGACGCTCGAGACCGCCCGTGCCGTCGCGGCCGAGGGCGTGACGATGCTCCGCGGCGGCGCCTTCAAGCCGCGCACCTCGCCGTACGCGTTCCAGGGGCTCGGCGAGGAGGCGCTCGAGATCCTCAAGGAGGCGCGCGAGGAGACCGGGCTGCCGCTCGTCACCGAGCTGATGGACCCGCGCCACGTCGAGGCGGTCCTCGACGCGGCGGACGTGATCCAGATCGGCGCCCGCAACATGTCGAACTTCTCGCTGCTCTCCGAGGTCGGCCGCGCACCGAAGCCGGTGCTGCTCAAGCGGGGGCTCTCCTCGACCGTCGAGGACCTGCTGATGGCCGCCGAGTACATCGTCAAGGAGGGCAACTCCGAGGTGATCCTCTGCGAGCGCGGGATCAAGACCTTCGAGACGTCCACCCGGTTCACGCTCGACATCGGCGCCATCCCGGTGCTGAAGACCGAGACGCACCTGCCCGTGATCGTCGACCCGTCGCACCCCGCCGGGCGGCGCGACCTCGTGCTGCCGCTCGCCCGCGCCGCGGTCGCGGCCGGCGCGGACGGGATCATGGTCGAGGTGCACCCGCGCCCCGAGGAGGCGCTCTGTGACGCGGCACAGCAGATCCCCACGTCGGAGTTCCACGAGTTCGCGGACGAGATCCGCGCCCTCGCGTCCCTCATGGGACGCGCGATCGGATAGGGGCGGGGGAGCTGCGCGTCGAGCCGGCGGCCGCGTTCGTCGGGCATGTCGCCGTGCCCGGGGACAAGTCGATCTCCCACCGTGCCGTCCTCTTCGGCGCGCTCGGCGAGGGGGAGACGCAGGTTCGCGGCTTCGGCCGCTCCGGCGACACCTGGGCGACCGTCGAGGCGATGCGCGCGCTCGGCGTGCAGGTCGACGAGATCGCCGACGACGAGCTGGTCGTGCACGGCGTCGGGCTGCGCGGCCTGCGCGCGGGCGCGGCCGACTGCGCGAATGCGGGCACGCTGATGCGGCTGCTCGCCGGGATCCTCGTCGGCCAGGAGGGCTCCTTCGAGCTGACCGGCGACGCGTCGCTCTCCGCGCGGCCGATGGAGCGGATCGCCGCGCCGTTGCGCCTGATGGGCGCCCGCTTCGAGACGACCGACGGCCACGCGCCGCTCCGGATCGAGGGCTCGGGAGCGCTGCGCGGGATCGAATACGAGCTGCCGGTCGCGAGCGCGCAGGTCAAGTCGGCGATCCTGCTCGCCGCGCTGAACGCGGACGGGCCGACGACGGTCGTCGAGCGCGCGGCGACGCGCGACCACACCGAGCTGATGCTCGAGGCGGCGGGTGTCCGGGTACGCCGGCGGCCCACCTCGGTCACGGTCGAGCCGGCGTCCGCGCTCCGGGTCGGCGAGGTCGACGTTCCCGGTGACTTCTCGTCGGCGGCGCCGCTCCTCGTTGCGGCGGCGCTCGTGCCGGGCAGTGACGTCACCGTCCACGATCTCGGTCTCAACCCGCGCCGCACCGCGCTGCTCGACGTGCTCGAGCGGATGGGCGCACGCGTGTCGGTCTTCGACCGGCGCCGCTCGGCGGGCGAGCAGATCGGCAGCGTGCAGGTGCAGACGGGCGAGCTCGTCGCGACGCGCGTCGAGGCGGCCGAGGTGCCGGCGATGGTCGACGAGCTGCCGCTCGTCGCGCTGCTCGCGTCGCATGCCCGCGGCGAGACGGTCGTCACGGGCGCCGCCGAGCTGCGCGTGAAGGAGAGCGACCGGATCGAGGCGGTGACCGACGGCCTGCGCGCACTCGGCGCGCGGATCCACTCTCGCGAGGACGGCTGGACGGTCACCGGCGTGCCGGCGCGGCTGCGCGGCGGCAGGCTCGACGCGCGCGGCGACCACCGGATCGCGATGCTCGGCGCGGTCGCCGGGCTCGCCTCGCGCGAGGGGGTTGAGATCGAGGGCGCCGAAACGGCGGCGGTAAGCTTCCCCGGCTTCTACGAGCTGGTCGAAGCCCTCGTCCAGCGAAGCTGAACGAGACCTTCGACTAGAGGACACGAATGGGGATGCCCGGACTTGCTAGCGCGCTCGCCGCAGGCGCAGCCGGAGGTGAAAGCGGATGATCGTGGCGATCGACGGGCCCGCGGGCGCGGGCAAGAGCACGGTGGCGCGGGCGCTCGCGGAGCGGCTCGGTTTTCGCTACCTCGACACCGGCGCGATGTACCGGGCGCTGACCTGGCTCGCGATGCAGCAGGGCCTCGAGCTCGGCGTCGGGGAGCCGCTCGCGGAGCTCGCACGCGCCGAGCCGGTGGTCTTCGACGAGGACGACCGCGTCTGGATCGCCGACACCGACGTCACCTCGTCGATCCGCGACACGCGCGTCGACCGGATGGTGCCCGTCGTCGCGCGGCATCCGGGCGTGCGCGAGGTGATGCGCGAGCGGCAGCGGCAGCTCGGCCGCGACGGCGACGTCGTCATCGAGGGGCGCGACATCGGCACCGTCGTCGCGCCGGAGGCCGAGGTCAAGGTCTATCTCGTCGCCGACCGCGACGAGCGCGCGCGCCGGCGGGTGGCCGACCGCCCCGGAATCGGCGCCGACGCGCTCGCGACCGATCTCAAGCTCCGCGACGAGAGCGACGCGGCGCGCATGCGGCCCGCCGACGACGCGGTCGAGATCGACACGACACAGCTCGAGGTCGCCGACGTCGTCGAGCGCATCGAAGCGCTCGTTCGCGCCCGCACCGCCGCGTAGTGGACTGGGTCGGCTTCAACTGGGCGTGGGGTCGATGGGCGATGGGCGGCCCGACGGCGCTCATGTCCCGCCTGCGGGTGTACGGCCGCGAGCGCATTCCCGCGTCGGGTGGCGCCGTCGTCGCGTTCAACCACTTCCACTGGCTCGACATCCCTGCGTACGGGTGGGCGACGACGCGGCCGCTCTACTTCCTCGCGAAGGCGGAGGCGCACGCGGTGCCGGTCGCGGGCGCGTACCTGCGCATGTTCGGGTCGTTCGCGGTGCGGCGCGGCGAGTCGGATCGCGAGGCGGTGCGGCGGATGCGCGAGGTCGTCCGCGACGGGAACCTGCTCGGCGTCTTCGCCGAGGGGACCCGCCAGCGGACGGGCGTGCCGGGCGCGGTGCAGCCGGGCGCCGCGATGGTCGCCCTGAACGAGGACGTGCCGGTCGTGTGCGCCGCGATCCACGGCTCCCAGGACTGGCGCTGGAATCTCGCGCCCGTGACGATCGCGTTCGCCGAGCCGATGCGCTTCGAGGGGCTGCCGGCCGGCTCGAAGGGCTACCGGGCCGCGTCGGAGCAGATCGAGGCGAAGTTGCACGAGTTGTGGGCCTGGCTGCGGGAGCTGCACGACTCCGGTCGCCGCCCGCGGCACGCGATTCCGCCGCCGTGACGCGTCGGTAGCGCCGAGGTGACGGCGCCCGGGTGAGCCCCGGGCGCGCCCAGGGCGTGGGGTTGGGCTCTACGCTTCGCCGGCCATGGACGAGATGGACGAGATCGAGGACGTCGAGCCGGTCGAGGATCCGAAGCCGCCGCTGCTCGGCACGGTGGCGATCGTCGGCTTTCCGAACGTCGGCAAGTCGACGCTCGTCAACCGGCTGACCGAGACGCGCGCGGCGGTCGTCCACGAGACCCCCGGCGTCACGCGCGACCGCAAGGAGCTCGTCTGCGAGTGGGCGGGCAGGCGGTTCCTGCTCGTCGACACCGGCGGCGTCGACATCGCCGACGCGACGCCGATCACGCGCTCGATCGCAGTCCAGGCGCGCGAAGCGGTCGACGAGGCCGACCTCGTCCTCTTCGTCGTCGACGCGCGCGCCGGCGTCACCCCCGGCGACGAGGAGGTGGCGCAGATCCTGCGCGAGGCGCACAAGCCCGTGCTCGTGCTCGCGAACAAGATCGACGATCCGAAGCAGGACGCGCTCGCCCTCGAGCTGCACCGGCTCGGCCTCGGCGAGCCGCTCGCCGTCTCCGGCCTCCACGGCACCGGCACCGGCGACCTGCTCGACCTCGTCGTCGGCGAGCTGGAGGCGCTCGCGCCCGACGACCGCCCGGAGCTGCCGGAGGATGCGATCCGGGTCGCGATCCTCGGCCGTCCGAACGTCGGCAAGTCGAGCCTCCTGAACGCGCTGGTCGGCCGCGATCGTGTGATCGTCAGCGAGATCCCGGGCACGACGCGCGACTCGATCGACACCGTGCTCGAACGCAACGGCCGCACCTTCGTCCTCGTCGACACCGCCGGCCTCCGGCGCAAGCGCAGGCACCGGCAAGGGATCGAGTACTACTCCGAGCTGCGCGCGCTCGAGGCCGCCGACCGGGCCGACGTGGCGCTCGTCCTGATCGACTCGAGCGAAGGGATCGTCGAGCAGGATCTCGCGGTCGCCGACGTCGCCCGCAAGGCGGACTGCTCGACGCTCGTCGTGCTCTCGAAATGGGACGCGACGACGATGAACGTCGACGAGACGCGCGGCCACCTGCGCCGGCGCCTGCGCCAGCGTGCGCCGTTCGTCGCCGTCTCGGCGCACACCGGCCGCGGGCTCGAGCGGCTGCTCGACGGCGTCGTCGACCTCTTCGACCGGCACACCGCCCGCATCCCGACCCCGGAGCTGAACCGTGCGCTCGCCGCGCTGCGGGAGGCCCGCCAGCCGCCGAGCGGCCGCCACGGGCGGCGCCTGAACCTCCTCTACGGCGCGCAGATCCGGGTTCGGCCGCCGCGCTTCCGCTTCCACGTCAACGACCCGGGGCTCGTCACGCGCGACTACGCGTACTGGGTCGAGAACGAGCTCCGCGAGAAGTTCGGTCTCCAGGGGGTGCCCGTCTCGATCGACTTCGTCCGGCGGACGTAGCGCTTAGGCTCTCCTCGTGCGATTCCTGGTCGTCGGCGCGGGCTCGTGGGGGACGGCGTTCACGCGGCTGCTGCTCGACCGCGGGCACGAGGTCGTTCTCGCGTGCCACACGCGCGAGCAGGCGGAGGCGATCGTCCGGAACGGCTGGAACCCGCGCTACCTGCAGAGCGTCGACCTGCGGGGCGTCGAGGCGGTCGATCTGCAGGACGCGTCCGCCGATGTCGACGTGATCGTCCTCGCCGTGCCGAGCCGCGCCTTCGCCGACGTGACGGCGGGACTGCCGGGCGACGCGCCCGTGCTCAGCCTCGCGAAGGGGCTCGACCCGGCGACCGGCGAGCGGCTCTCGACGCGTGTCCGTGGCCGCTCGGTCGCCGTCCTCTCGGGCCCGAACATGGCGGAGGAGATCGCCGAGGGGCTGCCGACGGCCGCGGTGATCGCGAGCGAGGACGGTTTCCTCGCCGGCCAGCTCCAGCACGCGGTCAACTCGACGCTCTTTCGCGCGTACGTCAACCCGGACATCGTCGGGGTCGAGCTGTGCGCGGCCGCGAAGAACGTGATCGCGCTCGCCGCGGGCGGCGTCGACGGCCTGCGGCTCGGCGACAACGCGAAGGCGGCGGTGATCGCGCGGGGACTCGCGGAGATGACACGGCTCGGCGAGGCCGCCGGCGCGCGCCCCGAGACGTTCGCCGGCCTCGCCGGGATGGGCGACCTCGTCGTCACCTGCAGCAGCCGACACGGCCGCAACCGCCACGCGGGCGAGCTGATCGCGCAGGGGCTGACGCCCGACCAGGCGGTGGCGGAGATCGGACAGACCGTCGAGGGCCTCACGACGGCGCCCGTTCTGCGCGACCTCTCGCGCCGGCTCGGCGTCGAGCTTCCGATCACCGAAGGCGTGTGCGCCGTCCTCTCCGGCCAGGACCTGACCGGGCTCGTTTCCCGGTTAATGGGGCGTGAGCCGACCGAAGAGTGAGAGAGGTCAGCTAGCCTGCCGCCCATGCCCAACCGGACGTTCTCCTTCACCTCCGAGTCGGTCACCGAAGGCCATCCGGACAAGATCGCCGACCAGATCTCGGACTCCGTCCTCGACGCCGTCCTCACCGACGACGCGAACGGACGCGTCGCCTGCGAGACGCTGATCACGACCGGACTGGTCGTCGTCGCGGGCGAGATCACCACCGAGACCTACGTGGACATCCCGCGCCTCGTGCGCGACCGCGTCCGCGAGATCGGCTACACGCGCGCCAAGTTCGGCTTCGACGCGGACACCTGCGGCGTGGTCGTGGCGCTCGACGAGCAGTCGCCCGACATCGCGCAGGGCGTGGACGCCTCGTTCGAGAACCAGCACGGAGACGTCGACCCGCTCGACCAGCTCGGCGCCGGCGACCAGGGGATGATGTTCGGTTACGCGTCGAACGAGACCGACGAGCTGATGCCGCTGCCGATCATGCTCGCGCACCGGCTCGCGCACCGGCTCTCCCAGGTGCGGAAGACCGGCGTGCTCCCGTACCTGCGCCCGGACGGCAAGTCGCAGGTGACGGTGCGCTACGAGGTGGACGAGCATGGACGCCAGCGGCCGGTCGAGATCGAGCGCGTCCTCATCTCGACGCAGCACCGCGACGGGCTCGACATCGACACGATGCTGAGGCCCGACCTGGTCGAGCACGTGATCGAGCCGATCCTGCCGAAGGAGCTGTACGACGAAGCGCATCTGCACGACAAGGACTTCGTCTACTGCAACCCGACCGGGAAGTTCGTGATCGGTGGCCCGATGGGCGACGCCGGTCTCACGGGACGCAAGATCATCGTCGACACCTACGGCGGCGCGGCTCCGCACGGCGGCGGCGCCTTCTCCGGCAAGGACCCGACGAAGGTCGACCGCTCGGCCGCGTACGCCGCCCGCTACGTGGCGAAGAACGTCGTCGCGGCCGGGCTCGCCGACCGCTGCCAGATCCAGGTCGCCTACGCGATCGGCGTCGCGCACCCGCTCTCGGTGCTCGTCGACACGTTCGGCACCGAGAACGTGACCGTGTCGACGATCGAGGCGCTGATCGGCGAGCACTTCGACCTGCGCCCCGCTGCGATCCTGCGCGACCTCGACCTGCGCCGCCCGATCTACACGAAGACAGCGGCCTACGGCCACTTCGGCCGTGATGACAGCGAGTTCACGTGGGAGCGGACGGACAAGGCCGACCTGCTGCGCAGCGGCGCCGGGCTCGAGTCGACTACGCCCGTCTGACGAACAAGCCGGCTGCGGCCTTCTCCGAGATCGCGCGGATGCCGTCGTCCACCCGGACGACGAACTGGTCGGCGGCCGCGTCGGTTCGCTCGACGACGAGCGTCGTGCCCGGCACGAGCTCCTGGTCGTAAAACCAGTGCAGCAGGTCGCCGTCGTGCTCGGCGAGCCTGACGATGGTCGCCTGTGCGCCGGGCCCGAGCGTTACGAGCGGTGCGAGGTCGGCATTCTCCCGCTGCTCGAGCTCCGGATCGACGGGCCAGCCGTGCGGGCAGCGCTCCGGGCGGCCGAGCTTCTCGTCGATGCGATCGATCATCTCGTCGCTGAACGTGTCGCCGAGCTCGTCGGCGCGTTCATGCGCCTCCGCGCCCGTGTAGCCCATGAAGTCGGTGAGCAGGCGCTCGATCAGGCGGTGCTTGCGTACGACCCGTTCCGCCCGCTCGCGTCCCGTTTCGGTCAGGAGCGCCTCCTTGCGCGCCCCTCGCTCGATCAGCCCCTCGGCCTCGAGGCGCTTCAGCATCTCGCCGGCGGAGGCGCGCGAGACGCCCAGCATCTCGGCGACGCGGGCGGCGAGCGGGGGCGAGCCGGCGCCGCGTGGCGTGTACTCGCCGATCGGGAACGCGAGGAAGTAGATCGTCTCCAAGTACTCGTCGATCGAGTGTCCCGGCGCCACGCCGCTATATTGCCGTTCGGCCTGGGTGTAAGGCTGCCCTTACACGGAGACGACCAACCGAATGTCGACAGCGCACATCCTCCTGCTCGGTGCGATCGCCGGCGCGACGATCTTCCTCGGGCTGCCGGTCGGGCGCCTGCAGGGCCTCGGCATGGCGACGCGCGCCGCGCTGAGCGCGCTCGCGACCGGGATCCTCGTCTTCCTGCTCTGGGACGTGCTCACGGGCGCGGTCGAGCCGATCACCGGCGCACTCGACGCACGGCACTGGGGGCGGTTCGCGTGGCTCGCGACGCTCGGGGCGGGCGGCTTCGCGCTCGGCCTGATGAGCCTCGTGCATTACGCCGAGTGGATGAAGGGCCGGCCGGCGCGGCGGGCGTCGTCGCTCGTCGGGCCGGGGGCGGCGGCGATCGACGAGTTCCGGAACCGCACCTGGCTCGACTCGCTGACGCCCGGCAAGCAGCTCGCGCTTCTGATCGCGATCGGGATCGGCGTCCACAACTTCGGCGAGGGCCTGGCGATCGGACAGGCGGCCGCGGCGAGCGAGATCAGCCTCGCGGTGACGCTGATCATCGGCTTCGGCCTCCACAACGCGACCGAGGGCTTCGGCATCTGCGGCCCGATGAGCGGTGAGGGGACGCAGCCGAGCTGGCGGTTCCTGACAGCGCTCGGGCTGATCGGGGGCGTCCCGACGTTCCTCGGAACGCTGCTCGGGCAGGCCTGGTCGAGCGAGGCGATGTCGGTCGTCTTCTTCGCCGTCGCCGCCGGCTCGATCCTCTACGTCGTGCAGGAGCTCTTCTCGGTCAACCGCAAGTACGGCCACACGACCCTCGTCATGTGGCTCGTCCTCGCCGGTGTGCTGGCCGGGTTCGCGACCGACTTCGTCGTCACCGCCGCCGGCGTCTAACGCGCCGCGCTCCTCGGCGCCTCGCTCCGGACATGTCCGTTCCGGACACGTCTCCGCGCAGACCCCCACCCAGGGCGGGGACGCGGTCCCTCCGCCCTCGGAATCGACGATACCGGCGAACCGGTGCCGTGTCCGTCGCGGCTTCGTGGCAAGAGGGGCGAGACTCCGTGACGCTCAGACGCCGAGATCGGCGACGATCACGGCGAGATCGGCCCGGATGTGCTCGGCGCGGGCCGTGAATCCCGCCTCCTCGAGCCAGGCGACCTGGTCGGCGGCGCTCGAGGGGACGTCCATCTCCCAGTCGACGAAGATCGGGCCCGCCTCGCCGGGAAGGGGAACGACGAGATCCGCCAGCACGACGCGGCCGCCCGGCGCCAGCACGGCCGCGATCCGGCGGAAGAGGTCGCGCTTGGACGCCGCGTCCAGGTGGTGCACCGCGAGGGTCGAGACGACGAGGTCGAAGGGGCCCGCCGGCAGCTCGTCCTCGAGCCGGCCGAGCCGCAGGTCGGCAGCCGGAAGCCGCTCGCGCGCGGCGCCGAGCATCGCCTCGCTCGCGTCCACACCGACCCAGCGCGCGCCCGGGTGCAGCGCCAGCACCCGCAGCGCCGTCTCGCCCGTACCGACGCCCAGCTCGAGCACCGCGCGTACCGCCGCGCCCGCCGTCGCCGCGGCCGCAGCGTCCTGCAGCTCCTCGTAGCCCGGGATCTCCTCGTGCATCTCGTCGAGGTACGTGTCCGGATCCCACTCGAAGCCGGTCATGCGCCGACCTTAACCCCGAGTACCCTCGCCCGGTGAGTCGCCTCGCCTCGGTCTACCCGCTCGTCACCGCCCGCGCCGTCGCGCGCCCCTTCACCTACGAGGTGCCGGACGACGTCGAGCCGGGCGCGGTCGTCGAAGTGCGCTTCGGCAACGCCCGCCGCCGCGGCGTCGTCACCGAGGTCGGCGTCGCGGCCCCGGACGGTGTCGTGCCGGCGGCCGTCGAGCGGGTCGTCGAGTCGGTGCCGCCGGCGCTCGTCCAGCTCGCCCTCTGGGTCGCCGAGTACTACGGCTCGACGCCGGCGCGCGCCCTCGCGCTCGTCGCGCCCCAGCAGGCGAAGCGCCGGGGTGAGCGGCGCGAGGTCGGGGCGCGCGACGCGCTTCCCGCCGAGCCCGCACCCGAGCGGCTGTCGGAGACGCAGGCGCGCGCGCTCGCACGGATCGAGGAGCTCCTGGACGGGGCGGAAAACGCCGGTGGCAACGTCCTGCTCTCGGGCGCGACCGGCAGCGGCAAGACCGAGGTCTACATCCGCGCCTGCGACGCCGCGCTCGTCCGCGGCCGGAGCGCGATCGTCCTCGTCCCCGAGATCGCGCTGACGCCACAGACGCTCGGCCGGTTCCGCGAGCGCTTCGGCGACCGGGTCGCCGTCCTCCACTCGGCCCTCACCGACGCGGAACGGCGCGACGAGCGGGAGCGGATCACCTCCGGCGAGGCCCCCGTCGTCGTCGGCGCCCGCTCGGCGGTATTCGCGCCCGTGCCGGCGCTCGGCGTGATCTGCGTCGACGAGGAGCACGACGCCTCCTACAAGCAGGAGTCCGACCCGCGCTACGACGCGCGGACCGTCGCCGCGAAGCGCGCATCGCTCGAGGGAGCCGTCGCCGTCTTCGGCTCGGCGACGCCGCGGCCCGAGTCCTGGCACGCGCTCGAGCGCCTCGAGCTCGGCGGACGGCTCGGGGCGCCCATGCCGACCGTGCGCATACTCGACCTCCGCCGCGAGGCCGGCTACCCGCTCTCGGCGCCGCTGCTCGCCGAGCTCGGCGGGCTCGCCGACCGGGGCGGCAAGGCGATCCTGCTCCTCAACCGCCGCGGCGTCGCGCCCGCGCTGCACTGCCGCGCCTGCGGCGAGACGCGCCGCTGCCGCAACTGCGACGTCGCGCTGACGCTGCACGCTGGCAGCGTCCGCGGCGAAGCCACGGACGCCCGGCAGGACGACCGAGCCGCCTTCGGCGGCTCCGGGCACGCTGGCAGCGTCCGCGGCGAAGCCACGGACGCCCGGCTGGACGACCGAGCCGCCTTCGGCGGCTCCCGGCAGGGCGACCAGACGCTGCGCTGTCACCACTGCGGCGCGGTCGAGCCGGTCGGAGAGGCGTGCCCGAGCTGCGGCTCCGCCGAGCTCGCCCGGATCGGGGCCGGCACGCAGCGGCTCGAGCGGGAGCTCGAGAAGCACGTGCCCGAGCTCGAGCGGATCCGTCTCGACGCCGACGCGATCGAGAAGCCGGAGCAGCTGCGGCAGGCGCTCGAGCGGTTCGCGGCGGCCGACCGGGCCGTGCTCGTCGGCACGCAGATGGTCGCCAAGGGACACCACTTCGCCGGCGTCGAGCTCGCGGCGGTCGTCGACGCCGACACCGGGCTCGGTCTGCCCGACTTCCGCGCCGAGGAGCGCACCTTCCAGCTCCTCACCCAGCTCGCGGGGCGCAGCGGTCGCGACGCCCCGGGGCGGGTGATCGTCCAGACCTTCCAGCCCGAGTCGCGCGCCGTCACCTACGCCGCCCGCCACGACGTCGCCGGCTTCCTCGCCGGCGAGCTCGAACGGCGGCGGGCGCTCGGCTACCCGCCTTTTCGCCACCTCGTCCGGATCGTCGTCTCGGGTCCCGAGGTCGCGGACGCGACGCGCGCGCTGGACGAGCTGAAGGCGGGGCTCGCCGGACACGAGCTGCTCGGCCCGGCGCCGCTGCTTCGCCTCCGGAACCGTCAGCGCGCCCAGCTCGTCGGCAAGACCGACCGGCCGCGCGCCCTCGCCGGCCGTGCCGCCGCCCTCCTCGCCGCCGCCGCGCCCGCGATGCGCCGCGCCGGACTCGCGGCCGTCGTCGACGTCGACCCCCAGAGCGTGTAGACGCGCACGGGGTAGCCGCCGGCCCTCGCGCCCGACCTGCGCGGGCGCGCGTCAGGACCGCGTGGCGTCACGTGGCGCGAGCCGGCTGCGCCGGCTCGCCTGCGCCAGCGGAGCGGGCGAAGCGGGTAACTCAGTCCGTCGCGAGCAGCTCGAAGAGAACGTGGTCGCGCCATTCGCCGGCGACGCGAACGAGGCCGCGCGCGATCCCGTAGCGCGTGAAACCGTTCTTCTCGAGCACGCGCTGCGAGGCGACGTTCTCGGGCAGCGTGCCCGCCTCGAGCCGGTGGAGGCCCGCCTCGCCGAACGCGAACTCGACCGCCTCCGCGACGGCCCGCGTCGCGAGGCCGCGCCCGTTGCGCTCGCGGTCGATCCAGTAGCCGAGGTTCGCGAGCTGCACCGGGCCGGCGATCACGTCGCCGATGTTGAGCGAGCCGACGATCGCGCCGCCCTCGACGATCGCGAAGTACCAGCCGTCCGACGCGGTGAGGCGGGCGATCCGGTCGCGCTGGAAGGACACCGTGTAGTAGCCGTCCGGCCGCTCGGGCATCACCGGCAGGAACGTCTCGCGGTTGGCGGCGAGCACCGCGGTCAGCTCCTCCGCGTCGTCTGCGACGAGCGGCCTGATCAGCGGCACGCTGCGTCCCGGTCGGCGGGGAAGCGCTCGAGAATCCAGTTCTCGCCGAGCGGCTCGCGGCGGTAGGGGCGGCCGTTGATGCGCACGAAGTCGCGCGTCCTCGGGTCCATCGGCAGCCGGGCCTCGGCGGGGAAGTTCGCGTTGTGGCGCTCGATCAGCTCGTTCACCTGCGCGAAGCTCCAGCGCCGGGCCACCGCGCGCCACCGCTCGGCGAACTCGTCGCCGTCGCTCGCCTCGTGCGCGAGCTCACGCCATGCCTCGCCGAGCTGGCGCTCGTGCTGGTCGAGCGCGTCCTCGATCGCGCGCAGCCGCCGCATCCAGACGGTCGGTCCGCCGAGCGCCCGGATCGCCGACTCGGGGTCGGGCCGGAAGTTGCGCAGCCGCTGCGGCAGCGGCTGCCCCTTGACGGGGCTTCCCTCGAGCTCGAGCTCCAGCCGCTCCCGCTCTTCGCGCTCCCGCGGCGTCTCGGGGCGGGTCGCGCCCTGGCTCATGATCTCCTTCAGCGTCCTCGGGTCCACGGCTGCGAGGGTACCCTGCACGATCGTGGCAGAGATCGAGGGCCAGATCCGCGAAGAGGAGGAAGAGCTCGACCCGCAGCGCGAGGCGCGGCGGCGGCTCGCGCTGTCGCAGATTCGCCAGTACCCGGATGCGGCGCTGAAGATGACGGCGCGGCCGGTCGAGAGCTTCGACGAGGACCTCATGCGGCTCGTCGAGCGGATGAAGCTGCTGATGCGCGACGCGAGCGGTGTCGGGCTCGCCGCGACCCAGGTCGGGATCCTCCAGCGCCTGTTCGTCTTCACGCCGAACGAGGACGACGTCGTCGCGGTCGTCAACCCGCAGCTCTCGGAGCACGGCGACGAGCTCGCGGTCGACGACGAGGGCTGCCTCTCGATCCAGGGCGTGCTGCTCCCCGTCGAGCGGCCGACGACGGTCGTCGTCACCGGTCAGGACGAGCACGGCGCCGACGTCCGCTACGAGCTCGAGGAGCCGTATGCGCGGATCGCACAGCACGAGAACGATCACCTCGACGGCAAGCTGATTCTCGACCGGACGACGCCCGAGGCGCGGCGCGAGGCCCTCGGCCAGCTCCGCCCGCGCATCGTCCTGGGGTAGCGATGCCGGCCCGGCGGATCGCGGTTGCCGCGACCGCGCCGTTCGGCGCCGACGTCCTCGAGCGCCTCGCCGCGCGACACGAGATCGTCCAGCTCTTGACCCGTCCCGACCGGCCGCGAGGTCGCGGGCGCAAGCTCGGCGCGCCGCCGGCGAAGGAGGCGGCGGAGAGGCTCGGGATCCCGGTCGTCCAGCCGGCGCGGCTCGACGGGGCCGTCGAGCTCGCGGCGGACACGGTCGTCGTCTGCGCCTACGGGCTCCTGATCCCGCCGGGGCTGCTCGAGCGGGCGCTCTGGCTCAACGTCCATCCCTCGCTTCTGCCGCGCTGGCGCGGCGCGGCGCCCGTCGAGCGGGCGCTCATGGCGGGCGACCCGGAGACCGGCGTCACGATCCACGAGACGGTCGAGGCGCTCGACGCCGGGCCGGTCGCCGCGCAGGAGGCGTTCCCGGTCGGACCCGAGGCCGACGCGGGCGCGGTCTATGCCCGCGCGGCCGAGACGGCGGCGCGACTCCTCGACGGCGTGCTCGCCCAGGAGCGGCCGGCGTTCGAGCCGCAGGCGGAGGAGGGCGTGACCTATGCCGAGAAGATCGGGCCGGCCGACCGCGAGCTCGACCTCGCCGCGCCGGCGCACGAGGTCGTGGACCGCGTGCGCGCCCTCTCGCCGCACATCGGCGCGCGGGCGGTCGTCGACGGGCGGCCGCTCGTCGTCTGGCGCGCCCGCGTCGCCGGGGACGGCTCGGTCGAGCTGCTCGAGGTCCAGCCGGAAGGCGGGCGCCGGATGGCGTACGCGGACTATCTCCGCGGTCTGCGGCCGTGAGCGTCTCGCCGGCCCGCCGGGCCGCCTACGAGGTGCTGCTCCGCGTCTTCGAGCAGGACGCCTACGCCGATCGCGCGTTCCGCACCGCCGCCGAGGGGCTCGACGAGCGCGAGCGCGCGTTCGCGCAGCGGCTCGCCTACGGCTCGGTCCAGCGTCTGCGGACGCTCGACCACGCGATCGAGACGCTCGGGAAGCGGCCGGTGCGAAAGCTCGACCCGCCCGTGCGGGCGGCGTTGCGGCTTGGCGCCTACCAGCTCGGCTACACGGACACGGCGCCGCACGCGGCGGCCAACGAGTCGGTCGAGCTCGTCCGGCGGGCCCGGCTCGAGCGCGCCGTACCGTTCACGAACGCGATCATGCGCCGGCTCGCCGAGGGGATCCGGCCGCTGCTCGACGCGCTGCCGGACGGGGCGCTGAAGGAGTCCTACCCCGACTGGATCGGCGAGACGTTCGCGCGCGAGCTCGGCGCCGAGGGTGCGCTCGCGCTGATGCGCGCGATGAACGAGCCGCTGGAGACGGTCGTGCGGCTCGTGCGCGGCGAGCCGCCCGCCGGAGCGGAGGCGACCGACGTTCCGGGCGCGTACCGGGTGGAGCGCGTCGACGGCCTCGCGGTGGCGGACGGGCGGATCTGGCCGCAGAGCCGCGGCTCCCAGCTCGCCGGACTCTGCGTCGGCTCCCGTGACGGCGAGCACGTGCTCGACCTCTGCGCAGCGCCGGGAGGCAAGACCGGCCAGCTGCGGGGCGAGGTGACCGCGGTCGAGGTCGATCCGGGCCGCACGCGCGAGCTGCGCGCCAACCTCGCGACGATCGGGCGTAGCGACGTCACGGTCGTCGAGGCGGACGGGACGGCGTTGCCGCCGGAGCTCGCCGGCTTCGACCGCGCGCTCGTCGATGCGCCCTGCTCCGGGCTCGGCGTGCTCGCGCAGCGGCCCGACCTGCGCTGGCGCGCGCGGCCGCTCGCGGAGCTCCAGCTCGCGCTCCTGCGCGCGGCCGCCGAGCGTGTCCGGCCCGGCGGCTCGATCCTCTACTCCGTCTGCACGATCAACGCCGAGGAGAACGAGGCCGTCGTCGAGGCGAGCGGCCTGCGGATCGACCCGCTCGGAGCGGAGTGGCCGCAGTTCGCGCACCCGCGCCGGCCCGAGTTTCTGCTGACGCTGCCGCACGTGCACGGGACGAGCGGCTTCTTCGTCGCCCGCCTCGTCCGCGACTGACACGTCCTCGGCGGCCACGTCTCGGTGCCTGACACCTGGACGCGGCCGAAAGGGACAGGGGCCGATGGCCGCGCCACGTCGTACGATCCTGACGTGGCCATGACCTGGCGCGAGTGGATCCGCACCGTCGAGATCGAGCCGTCGCTCTACGCGGCCGACTTCACGCGCCTCGGCGAGCAGGTCGAGGTGCTGCTCCGCGCCGGCACCCGCGTGTTCCACTTCGACGTCGGCGACGGCCACTTCGTCGAGCCGGTGACGATGGGGCCGATCGTGCTGCAGGGGATCGCCCCGCTCGTCCACGCACACGGAGGCGTGCTCGACTGCCACCTGATGGTCGACAACCCGACCCGCCATTTCCCGCAGATCGCGCGAGCCGGCGGCGACAGCGTCACCTTCCACTACGAGGTCACCGACGACGTCCCCGGGACGATCGCCGCCGCACGCGAGCACGGCCTCCAGGTCGGCGTCGCCTTCAACCCCGAGACCGAGCCCGAAGACGTCGCGAAGGTCGCGGCCGGCGCCGACCTCGTCCTCTGCATGAGCATCCAACCCGGCTACAGCGGCCAGGAGTTCATGCCGGACGCGGTCGACCGGATCGCCCGCCTGCGGGCCGCTCTGCCCGGCGAGGTGCACGTCCAGGTCGACGGGGGCATCTCGAACGAGACCGTCCGCGACGCCTTCGACGCCGGCGCGACACTGCTCGTCGCCGGCTCCGCCATCTTCGACCGCGAGGATCTGCCGCGCGCGTACCGCCGGCTCGTCCAGGCACTCGCGTGAGCGTGCCGACGCGCGCGTCCGGGACGGAGGATTCGGCGCCGGCGTGAGCGACGGCTGGTTCGAGCGCGCGCTCGAGCTGGCGGAGCGGGGCCGCGGCAACGTCGGCGACCATCCGCTCGTCGGCGCGGTCGTCGTCGCCGGAGGCGAGGCGGTGGGGGAGGGCTGGTACGAGCTCGACCTCGTCCGCCACGCCGAGGTCGCCGCGCTCGAGCAGGCCGGCGACCGCGCGCGCGGCGCGACGCTGTACGTGACGCTCGAGCCCTGCTCCCACCACGGGCGCACGCCGCCGTGCGCCGACGCGGTCGTCGCGGCCGGAATCGCCCGTGCGGTCGTCGGCGTCGGCGACCCGAACCCGCTCGTCGACGGCCGCGGACTCGAGCGGCTGCGCGCCGCGGGCGTCGAGGTCGAGCTGCTCGACAGCCGCCGGGCGCGCCGTCAGAACGAGGCCTGGCGGACGTGGAAGGCGCTCGGCCGGCCGTTCGTCACCTACAAGGTCGCGGTGGCCGAAGACGGCCGCGTCGCCGTGGCCGGCCGCCGCTGGGTCACGGGCGAGGAGTCGCGCCGCCGCGTGCACGAGCTGCGTGCCGCCTCCGACGCGGTCGCAGTCGGCATGGGAACGGTCCACGCCGACGCTCCGCGCCTCGACGCGCGCGGCGTCGGCGCGGTCCGCCAGCCGCGCCGGCTCGCCTTCGGCCGGGGCCCGCTGCCCGCCGATTCAGAGCTCGAGCTCCGCGGCGGCCGGCTCGCCGACGAGCTTGCCGCTCTCGCCGCAGAGGGCGTCCAGTCGCTCCTGCTCGAAGGCGGCCCGACGCTCGCGACCTCCTTCGTGGCGGCCGGGCTCGTCGACAAGCTCCTGCTCTTCGTCGCGCCGGTCGTGGAGGGCGCCGGCCCGCGCTGGCTCGGGACGCCGACGCCGGACCTGCTCCACCCGACCGTCGAGCGCGTCGGCGAGGACGTCCTGCTCGAGGCGTATCTCCGCGAGCCGGTCTAGCAACGCCGGTCTAGCAACGCCGGTCTAGCAACGCCGGTCTAGCAACGGGGGACGGGCAAGTGGAGAGGGGCGGCTGGCACCGCCCCTCTCCTAGTCCGCAGGGAGTCGCTGCTGCGGACTCGCGCCCGAACATGCCGGGCGTCGTTCTTCGCGAAGCTCGACTCCTTCCGCGTCTCCGACAGCGTGCCGTGCACGGGCCTTCACGTCTGTAGGGGGCGAGCCTGAACCGGGTGCGGAAAAGCCGCACAGCTACCGTGTGCCCATGTTCACCGGCATCGTGCGGGAACGCGGGACGGTCACCTCGCTGGACGGCGGTACGGACGGGATCCGGCTCGAGATCGAGGCGCCGGAGACGGCGGCGGCGGCCGCGGTCGGCGACTCGGTCGCGCTCGGCGGCGTCTGCCTCACCGTCGTCGCCGTCGACGGCTCGCGGCTCTCCTTCGACGCCGTGCCGGAGACCCTCGGCCGCACGTCGCTGCAGCGGCTCGCGCCGGGCGCCGCCGTCAACGTCGAGCCGGCGCTCCGCGTCGGTGACGCGCTCGGCGGCCATGTTCTCCAGGGCCATGTCGACGGAGTCGGCAGCGTGCGCTCGGTCACCGCCGAAGGAGACGGCAGGCGCATCTGGGTCGACGCGCCCCGGGACGTCGTCCGCTACTGCGTCGAGAAGGGCTCGGTCGCCGTCGACGGCGCCTCGCTCACCGTCGCCGCGCTCGACGACGGCGGCTTCGCCGTCGCGCTGATCCCGCACACGCTCGCGGTGACGACGCTCGGCGAGCTCGCCCCCGGCGACGCCGTCAATCTCGAGGTCGACGTGCTCGCGAAATACGTGGAGCGGTTGCTCGTGCAGCAGCGGAGCTAACCTCAGAGCGTGGCTGCGCACTCGGAGACGACCCGGCACGCGACGCCGTTCGCCTCGGTCGAGGAGGCGCTCGACGAGATCCGCAACGGCCGGCTCGTCGTCGTCGTCGACGATCCCGACCGCGAGAACGAGGGCGACGTCGTGATCGCCGCGCAGTTCGCGACACCCGAGGCGATCAACTTCATGGCTACGCACGCACGCGGTCTGATCTGCCTCTGCCTCACCGAGGAGCGCTGCGACGAGCTCGAGCTGCCGCCGATGACGCAGCGGAACGAGGCGCGGCTCGGCACCGCGTTCACGGTCTCGGTCGAGGCGCGCGAGGGCGTGACGACCGGTATCTCCGCCGCCGACCGCGCGCACACCGTCCAGGTCGCGATCGATCCCGCCTCGACCGCGCGCGACCTCGTCCAGCCCGGCCACGTCTTCCCGCTGCGCGCCCGCGACGGCGGTGTTCTCCGCCGCTCCGGCCAGACCGAGGCGTCCGTCGATCTCGCGCGCCTCGCCGGCCTGATCCCGGCAGGCGTGATCTGCGAGATCATGAACGACGACGGGACGATGGCCCGCGTCTCCGACCTCGTCCCGTACTGCGAGCGGCATGGGCTGAAGATGATCACCGTCGCTGACCTGATCGAGTACCGGCGCCGGACCGAGAAGCTCGTCGAGCGTGTCGTCTCGGTGCGGCTGCCGACCGAGTACGCCGAGTTCCACGCGGTCGGCTTCCGCGAGACGCTGAGCGGCAAGCACCACGTCGCGCTCGTGCTCGGCGACGTCGACGGCGGCGACGACGTGCTCGTTCGCGTCCATTCCGAGTGCTTGACCGGCGACGTCTTCCACTCGCTGCGCTGCGACTGCGGCGAGCAGCTCGACGCCGCGATGCGCGCGATCGCCGAGGAAGGGCGGGGCGTGCTCCTCTACATGGCGCAGGAGGGCCGCGGTATCGGCCTGCTCGCGAAGCTCCAGGCGTACGAGCTGCAGGAGGGCGGCCTCGACACCGTCGACGCGAACCTCGCGCTCGGATTCGCGGCCGACGAGCGGGAGTGGGGGATCGGCAACCAGATCCTCGCCGACCTCGGCCTGACGACGATCCGGCTGCTCACGAACAACCCGAAGAAGGTCTCCGGTCTCGAGGCGTACGGCCTGCGCGTGAGCGAGCAGCTGCCGATCGAGATACCCCCGCAGGCGGAGAACCGCCGGTATCTAGCCGCCAAGCGGGATAAGCTCGGACACCGTTTGCACCATCAGGATCTGAAGTTCGAGACGAACACTGTCGAGCCGGAGGGCGAGTGACGAGAGAAGGCTTCTGGCCGGGCAAGCAGTCGGCCCAGGCGGAATCGGACGAGCACGCGACGCCCGCGCCGCAGACCACCGGCAACGGCGAACAGCCGGCCGCGGCGGCGCCCGCGGCGTCCGGCGGCCAGCCCGAGGGACAGGCGGCGGCAGAGGGGACCGGCCACGCGCCCGGCGCGCTCGCCGTCCCGGACGGGATCGAGACGATCGAAGGGCATCCCGACGGCGCCGGCCGCTCGGTCGCGATCGTCGTCTCCCGCTTCAACGGCGAGGTGACGAACAAGCTGCTCGAGTCGGCGTTCTCGGCGCTCGCGGCCGCGGGCGTGCCCGCCGATCGGATCACCGTGATGCCGGTGCCCGGTGCGTTCGAGTTGCCGCTCGGTGCGATGGCGCTCGCGAAGACGCGCCGGTTCGCCTGCATCGTCGCGCTCGGCTGCGTGATCCGCGGCGAGACGGCGCATTTCGACTACGTCGCCGGGGAGGCCGCTTCGGGCCTGCAGCTCTCCGGGCTCGAGACCGGCATCCCGGTTGCGTTCGGCGTCCTCACCGTCGACACGCTCGAGCAGGCGCTCGCCCGCGTCGACAAGGGCGGCGAGGCGGTCTCCTCGGCCCTCGAGATGGCCGACCTGTTCACGCACCTCCGCGCGAGCGCCAAGGCAGCGAGCTAGCGTTCCGCTATATTGCGCGGCCGGATGTCCAAGGTCTGCGCAGTCTGCGGGAAGAAGCCCGGCTTCGGAAATCACCGGAGCCACTCGATGGTCGCCACCAAGCGGCGCTTCGACCCGAACCTGCAGCGCGTCCGGGTCATGCTCGCCGGCAAAGCCCAGCGCGCCTACGTCTGCACGCGCTGCCTCAAGGCCGGCAAGGTCGTCAAGGCGATCTAGGGCGGCTTCGCGCCGCCGAGCTCGGGTCGAGGGGCGGCTCAGTCCGGTGTCTCGTCGCCGGAGCACGCCGCAAGCCACGCGTACGCCTCCGTGAGCGAGCCGACGACGGCGGCCCGGCCGGCGAACTTCGTCGAGAGCGACGCGTGCCAGACGCGCAGCAGCCCGAAGGCGACCGACTGCGGCGCGACCATGACGAGGTGGGCGACCCCGGCGCTGCCCCACTCCGAGCCGGCGCTCCCCGCGAGGGCCCGCAGGTTCTCGGCGCTCGCTGTCGTCGCGTCGAGCTCGGCGTGATCGACGAGGACGTTCATGCCGGGCCGGATGCGCGGGTCGGAGAGGAGCCGCCGCCTGCCCTCGCGGATCTCCTCGTAGGACGGCGTCCCGGAGACCGTGACGACGACGTCGAACGGCGCAGCGTCGGTGAACGCGTACGCATAGATCACGGCACGAAGTGAACCTGAAACGGCCGTGCGCCGTGGGAGCGGCGCCGGCGGCGCAACTCTGCACCGGCTCGCGTGGTCCAATACCGACGATGGAAGCCGGGCATGCGCTCTCCTCACCGCTCGGCCGGATCACGATCTCGAGCGACGCGATCAAGCACATCGTGGGCGAGACCGCGCTGGAGTGCTACGGGGTCGTGGGCATGGTCGCTCGCGGGCCGCTGCCGGGGCCGGCGCGCCGCCTGCTCGGACGCGACCGGACGCAGGGGATCGAGATCGGGAGCGACGGCGGCGAGGTGACGATCGACCTGCACGTCGTCGTCGAATACGGGCTCAATCTGGCCGAGGTCGCGTCTACGATCCGCAACCGCGTCTCCTACGAGGTGGGACGGCTGACCGGGCTGCCTGTCCGGGCGGTCGAGGTGCACATCGAAGACGTGCGGAGAAGCGGATGAACATCGCTGCGGAGGAGCGCCGATGAACGCCGTCGAGCAGGATCTCGAGGTCGTCCAGCAGGTCGTCGGCGCCGCTCTCGCGACGCTCGAGGCGAGCCGGCGGCGGATCGACGATCTCAACGTCTACCCCGTCCCCGACGGCGACACCGGCACGAACCTGACGATGACCGTGCGCGCCGTCGCCGAGGCGGTCGAGGCGTCGCACGCCTCCGACCGGCACTCGCTCGCCCGCGACGTCGCCCGCGGCGCGCTGATGGGCGCGCGCGGCAACTCGGGCGTGATCCTCTCCCAGATCGTGCGCGGCTGCGCCGACGTGCTCGCCGAGTCGACGAACGGGATCGACAGGCCGCTCGCCGCGCGGGCGCTGCGCGGCGCCTCCGACGCCGCATACCGCGCGGTGCGGCGGCCGGTCGAGGGCACCATGCTCTCGGTCATCCGCGAGCTCGCCGAGGAGGCCGAGGCGCGCGCGAACGGCGCCGGAGCAGGGCTCGGCGAGCTGCTCGTCGAGCTCGTGCGGCGCGGCGAGGACGCGGTCGCGCGCACGCCGGAGCAGCTCGACGTGCTGCGCGAGGCGGGCGTCGTCGACGCGGGCGGGGCGGGTCTGCTCGAGCTGATGCGCGGCGTCGCGTCCGCGATCAGCGGTGAGACGATCCCCGAGGCGCCGCCCGCGGACGGGCCCCTGACCGTCGAGGCGATCCACCAGGAGCTCTCGCGCTACCGCTACTGCACCGTCTTCATGGTCGAGGGCGAGCGCCTCGACCGCGACCGGCTCGAGAGCGCGTTCGAGCTGCTCGGTGACTCGCTGCTCGTCGTCGGCGACGACTCGGCGCTCAAGGTGCACGTGCACACCGACGACCCCGGCGCCGCGCTCTCGCTCGGCACGGCGGTCGGGACGATCGACCGGATCGAGATCGCGAACATGCACCAGCAGACGCACGAGCGCGAGGAGCGGCTGCTCGCGGCGGTGCCCGACCTGCCGCCCGAGGCGCCCCGGTCGTCCGCGCGTGCGGTCACGGGCGTCGTCGCGGTCGTCGCGGGCGCCGGGAACCGGCGGCTCTTCGAGAGCCTCGCCGCGCCGGTCGGCCCGATTCGCGTCGTCGAGGGCGGCCAGACGATGAACCCGTCCACCGCCGACCTGCTCGCCGCGGTGCGCGAGCTCGACGCCGACCAGGCGATCCTGCTCCCGAACAACGCGAACGTGATCCTCGCCGCCGAGCAGGCCGCTCTGCACGCCGGGCAGCCGGTGCAGGTCGTCCCCGCCGACTCGATCCCGGCCGGGCTCGCCGCGATGGTCGCGTTCGACGGCGCACGCGACGCCGCCGAGAACGCGGCCGAGATGCGCGAGGCCGTTGCCGCGGTCGCGGCCGGCGAGGTGACGATCGCCTCCCGCGACGTGCAGCTGCACGGCGTCGCGATCCGCACGGGCGAATGGCTCGGGCTCGCCGACGGCGAGGCGGTCGCCGGGGGCACGGACTTCACCGAGGTCGCCGTGGCGGTCGTCTCCCGCCTGCTCGGCTCTCCGTCCGGGGCGGGGCAGCGTGAGCTCCTCACGCTCCTGACCGGCGCCGAGGAGCCGCAGCTCGGCGGCCTGCTCGAGCGGGTCGCTGCCGCCTATCCCGAGCTCGAGGTCGACGTCCAGGCGGGTGGCCAGCCGCATTACCCGCTGCTGCTCTCGGCCGAATAGGGTTTTCCGATGCGGCCGGTGCGGATCGTGCTCGTCGAGGACAGCGAGGTCTTCCGGGAGGCGCTGGAGCTGCTGCTCGGGATGCGCGCCGACGTCGAGATCGTCGCGTCGGTCGGCGACGGCGGCGAGGCGGTCGCGGCGGCGCTCGAGCACAGGCCCGACGTCGTGCTGATGGACTACCGGCTGCCCGGGCTGGACGGCGTGCAGGCGACTGCGGCTGTCATCGAGGCGTGCCGCGGCGTCGCGGTCGTCGGCCTCACCGCCTCGGCGAACGCGCGCGAGAAGGAGGCATTGCTCGCAGCCGGAGCGGTCGCGTGCCTGACGAAGGACCGGGAGCTGGACGAGATCGTCGGTGCGATCCACCAGGCGGCGGCTGCGGTCCGGTGAACCTGACCGCAGCGAACACCGCGATCGTCCTCGACTCGACGGCCGACTTCCCGGACGCGGCCGAGCGCTTTCCGAACTGGCGCGTCGTGCCGCTCTACGTGAACCTCGACGGCAAGAGCTACCGCGACGGGGTCGACCTGACGGCCGCCGAGCTCTACGAGCGGCTGCGCACGACGAGCGAGCTGCCGACGACGTCGCAGCCGACGCCCTCCGACTTCCTCGCCTGCTACGAGCAGCTGGCCGGCTACGAGCGGATCCTCTCGATCCACATCCCGGCGGCCGTCTCCGGCACGCTCGGAAGCGCCGGCACTGCGGCGGCCGAGCTTGGAGATGGACGCGTGCGGACGATCGACTCCGGGACGGCGTCGGCCTCGATCACGATGCTCGCGCTCGCGATCCAACGCCGGCTCGACCGCGGCACGAGCGACGACGAGGTGGACGCACTCGTCGAGCGCTACCGGCGCGAGCGCGGCCTGATCTTCACTGTGGAGACGCTCGAGTTCCTCGCGCGCGGAGGCCGGATCGGCAAGGCGCGGGCGTTCGCCGGCTCGCTGATGAACGTGAAGCCGATCCTCGGGATCGTCGAAGGCGAGGTCGTTCCGGTGAAGCGCGTCCGCGGCAACCGCAGGGCGTTCCAGGAGTTCGTCGACGCGCTCGAGACCGGCACGCGCGACGAGCCAGGACTGCACGTCGGGATCGCGCACGCCGCCGCGCCGGAGCGGGCGGTCGAGATCGAGAAGCTCGTGCGCGACCGGCGGCCGCAGGCGCAGCTCGAGGCCGTCACGGAGCTCGGCGGCGTCATCGGGACGCACACCGGGCCGGGCACGGCCGCGCTCTTCTGGTTCGCCGACGACGCCTAGTCGTCGCTGCCGTCGTCGTGCACCGGCCCGGTGGTCGGGCGAACCGTCCCGAGCGGCGCGGCGGGGAGGTTCTTCGCCGGCGTGAGCTTGCCGACCGGGTCGTTCTGCGCCGACGCGCTCCCGAGCAGGAGCAGGTTCAGCGCGACGGCGGCCGCCGCGGCGGCCGCGACCAGCACGACGGCGAGGAGGCGCTGCGCGGTCACGCGGCCCACGCTAGCGCCTCCGCCGCTCGTCGTCATGCGGCGTCCTCCAGGGTGACGGCGATCGCGCCCATCGGGCACGCCGCGGCCGCGTCCGCGACGGCCGGGTCGGGGGAGATGCCCATGCGCAGCACGGCCTTGCCGTGGCCGTCGACCTCGAAGACGTCGGGGGCGAGGTCGGCGCAGTCGCCGAAGCCGCTGCAGAGCGAGCCGTCGATCACGATCCGGTACATCAGGTGCTCCTTTCACGAACCGGTGCGGGGGTCGGGGTCGTGCGGGTGGGGCGGGTGGGGCGGGTGAGCGCCCGCCACGCGGTTGCGAACGCGACCGCGCCCACCGCCCCGAGATAGAGGCTTCGCGCCCACGGCTGTGACGAGTCGGTGCCGGCGAACAGACCGTGGGCGGTGCCGAGGGCGAAGACGAGATAGGTGGCCCAGTGCAGGCGGCGCCAGTTGCGGACGCCGATGCGCTTGCGGAGCGCGAACGAGACGTAGATCAGCGCCATCAGCTCGGTGGCGAGCACGCCCGAGGCGACCGACGTCGGCCGGTACGGCGACGCGCCGGGGACGAAGAGTCCGGCGAGCGGCATCTTGACGGTCGAGTCGAGCATGATCGCGCCGGCGTGGAGAGCGATCATCCCGAGCCCGAGTAGCGCGAGGAAGCGATGGACGTCGGTGACGGACGACGTCTTCAGCGCGCGCCCGAAGGGTCGCGACTTGAGGACGAGCCCGGCGAGGACGGACGCGGTCAGCAGCGCATAGGCGGTCAGTCCGCTCGCGCGTGCGAGCAGCCAGAACGTCGGATCCGTCTTCATGCGAGTCCTCCCGTGAGAAGCGTCCGGCCGTCGCCCGTGACGAGGACAGCGGGGATCCCGGCGGCGTCCGCCTCGGCGACGGCCGCGTGCTCCCCGGCGAGGAACAGCGACTTCGCGGCGACCTCCGCGTCGACCGCGTCGGGGGCGACGACGGTGACGCGGAGCAGGTCGGACTCCGCCGGGGCGCCCGTGCGCGGGTCGATCAGGTGGTGGAGCTCGCGCCCGTCGCGCCTCCAGCGGCGGCGGTCGCGTCCCGAGGTGGCGAGCGCGTGCCCGCCGGCGAGCTCGAGGGTCAGCGGCTCGCCCGAGGTCTCGATCCCGATCGTCCACGAGCCGCCGCGCGTCGCGACGTCGCCACCGGCGTTGACGAGGCACGGGCCGGTCGCGCCCAGAATCTCGGCTGCGCGCTCGGCGGCATAGCCCTTGCCGATGCCGCCCAGGTCGATGTGCACGCCGGCGTCGAGCTCGATGCGGTCGTCCGTCACCTGGATCCCCATGGGCCGCTGGACATGTGTGTCCATGGGCCTGTGCATACCGGCCCACGCGGCCGTTTCGGCCGGGACGAGCTCGAACGAGCGGTCGTAGCCGGCCTCGACGAGGGCGTCGTGGACGGTCGGGTCGAAGCGGCCACCGCTCTGCTCGCGCGCCGCAAGCGCGAGCGCCACGACGCGGCAGAGGTCGGGGCCGGCCTCGAGTGTCCCGGCCGCGTTCAGCCGGGAGAGCTCGGACTCGGGGCGGAAGCGGGAGAGAAGCGCCTCGAGCCGGTGGAACTCCGCCTCGGCCGCGTCGAGCGCCGGCTCGCAGCCGTCGGCCTCCACGAGCAGCTCGATCTCCGTTCCCATGGCGCGGAAAGTTCGGCGGGTCATCTCAGGACGTCCTCGTGATCGTCAGCGGCGGCAGGTTGACCACCCTCACCGATGAAGAGACCGATCCGGCCCCGGAACTTGCGCTCGGCAGGACGGCCTGTTGTGTGCTGCGCGACGTCGCAGCCGCGATTTCGGCCTGTCGCGTCTTCAACTGCGCGCGGTAGGTGGCCCAGCGCTGCGCGACCACCTGCTTGACGAGCTTGCCTTCCCGCCGGAGCTGCGCCTCGCGGAGGGAGAGCGCCTGCAGCCGCGGGTCGGTCGCGGTCGTCGCCCATGGGTGGGCCGCGACGGTCGCCCAGGCGAGGAAGAGGACGACAAGCGTGAAGGCGAGCGTGTAGAGCCGGCCCGTGTGGCTAGTCATCGTGGCCGCCTCCGCCCTCGGCCTCGTGGCTGTCGTCGCCGTTCCGGGTGTGCTTGACGACCACGACCGGCGGCGGCCGGTGGTAGATGACGCGCTGCTGGGGCGCCTGGGCCGGCGCGGCGCCCGGGCTCGTGCCGGCGGGAGTCTTCGGCAGCGCCGGCGTCTTCGCGGCGAGCGCCTGCTGGAGCCCGCGCTCATACGCCGCGAGCTGCCGGGTCTTCGCCGCCACGGCCGCGTCGTTCGCGTGCCGTGCGGCTGCGCCGAGCCCGGTCGTCCGGACGACGGCGAAGACACCGGCTACCGCGGCGAGGGCGATGAGGGCGGCGACGACGGTGGCATGGAGCTTGTGCATGTCCGGGTTCCTCCTGAACTCGATGCAGCCACCGTAGGAGGGGCGGTTCCAAGCGCGGGTATGGAGACGCCCGGATTCGGCCAGCCGAATGCAAAGGTTTGGCAAAGGATGGGCCGGGGGTCGCCGAGAGCGCAGGTTTTTCGCGTACCTCTCCTCTTAGGGGTAGACGGCGCCGTAAATGGCCGCCCATCTCTCTGGAGGTCACCGGATGCGCAAACTGCACGCGATCGCAATCTCGTTGCTGCTCGGCGGCGTCGCCGTCGCCGGCGCGGCCGCCGCGCTCAAGACCGTCCATCTCGGCGCGACCGTGGCGGCGCCCCAGGCTGTCCGCGTGCCGGACGGAGTGATCGCCGCGCGGCGGGAGAAGCTCGCGAAGTGGAGCGCCTCGCTGCATCAGGCACGGGCGGCGCAGCCGCCGCGGCTGCCGAGGATTCCCCGGTTCGCCCCGGTTGTCGTCCCGACCGTGCCCGCCACGCTCGAGGCCGCGCCGCCGCCCGCACCGTCGCCGCCCCCGGTGCGGCACGTCGTCCAGCGCCGGGTCGTGACTCTGCCCGCAAAGCACGTCGTCCGGAGTGCGCCGGCCCCGGCGCCGCAGCCGGCCGCTCCGCAGCAGCAGCCCCCTGCCGCCGTCGTCCAGCAGACGACCGCGCCCACGACCACGAGCTCGTCGTCGCCCCCGGCCGGGCGTGACGACGAGGGCGAGTCGAGCGAGGGTGTCGACGGTCACGAGCAGGGAGGGGACGACTGAGATGCGGAACCACACCGCCCGCCTCTACCTCGCCGTCGCGGCGCTCGCGGTCTTCTTCGTCCTCTGGGCGGCGATCGCGGCGAAGCCGTGGAGCGCGTCAAGCGCGCCGGCGAAACCCGAGATCGACCCGCGCCTCGCCCGGCTCGACCGGCGCGAGCGGCAGTTGAAGCACGAGGCCGTCCTCGTCAAGCGGGAGCTCGACGTGCGCTGGGCCGCCTACCGCAAGCGCCTCCACGCACGGCAGCTGGCGATCGCGGCGGCGAGACGCCAGCACGCCAGTGAGCTCGCCGCCGCCGCCGCGGCCCGGGCACGGATCGCGGCGCTGCAGGCCGCACGGGCGCGCGCGCCGCAACAGACGCAGGCCGCGCAGCCGCAGACCGTGACGACCTACCAGGTCAGCCGCGTACAGGCTCCCGCGGTCGTGACGCGGGCCGCGCCCGCGCCGGCCGCTGCGCCTGCGCCCGCCGCCGCGCCCGCACCCGCCGCTGCGCCGGCTCCGAAGGCCGCGCCGCCGCCCGTCCAGATCGTGACGCTTCCTCCGGCCACCGCCCCTGCGACCCGCACGTCGAGCTCGGTGCCGTGAACCGGGCGGTAGCCGCGCGCGTCGCAGCGCTCTACGAGCAGCACGGGGCGATGGTGCTCGCGGTGTGCCGCGGCGTGCTGCGCGACCGCGTCGAGGCCGAGGACGCGGCGCAGCAGACGTTCCTCTCGGCACAGCGCTCGCTCGCGAACGGCGCGGTCCCGCAGGAGCCGGCATCGTGGCTCGCGACGATCGCCCGAAACGAGTGTCTCGGGCGGCTGCGCACACGGGCGAACTGGCCGATTCCGACCGGTGACGAGTCGGCCGCCGCAGCGCCGGACACGTACAGCGCCGCGGTTCGTCGCGAGCAGGTCACGGAGCTGAGGGACGCGCTCGCCGAGCTGCCGACCCAGCAGCGCGAGGCGATTCTGCTGCGCGAGGTACGCGGCCTCTCCTACGACGAAGTGGCCGCCTCGCTCTCGGTCACGACCTCCGCGGTCGAGTCGCTTCTCTTCCGCGCGCGTCGCCGGCTGCAGGTGCGGCTCCGCGAGGCGGTCACCGCCGTGTCGCCCGTCGGCTGGCTCATGCCGGTGCGCGAGCTCGCGCTGCGGGTCGGCGGCGGCGGCGGCGGTCTCGCGTCCCCGGACATGGCGAAGGTCGTGGCCGTCGGCGTGGGCGCGGCCGCCCTTGCCGGCGGTGTGACCGTGACGCCGCAGCTCGTCCGGTTCGGGAGGGCACCCGCCCCCGTCCCGGCGCCGCGGCAGGCGCCACGGCCGGCGCCGCCCCGGGTGAGCGTCCCGCCGCCGGTCGCCGCCCCGTCGCCGCCGTCCGTCGCCTCGCACGCCGCGGCTTCCGTCGCTCCGCATCCGCGCGTCCGCACCCCGACCGCAGCGGTGGCACCCGCCGTCTGGGCGCCCGCCCCGGCGACCTCGGAGGCGTCGTCTCAGACAGCCGAGCATGCGTCGGGAGGCGCCTCGGCGGAGCAGGAGTCGAGCGGCGAGCGGAAGACCCGGACCGCCGCCACCGCACCGGTGCAAGACCCTGCGAGAACCGGCGAGGGCGCCGAGACGGTGCCGACCGCCCCGGCGCCGGTGACCGTGGCCGGCGACCAGCCCTCGCTGGCCTCGCTGCCCTCCACCGGGACCGAAGGCGAAGGCGACGGCGCGCGCATCTTCGGCGGCGGCTCCGGCTCCGAGGGGGACGGCGGGGGCGGGGATTCCGGGGTCGGGGATTCCGGCGGCGACTGAGCCCCGGACGACCGGAAAGATCTCGCAAAGCCTGGGCCTGCATTCGGCAAAGTGCCGATTCGGACCAGGCCTGCGGCGGCAACACTGACGTGATGCGCATCCTGCTCGTCGAGGACGAGGACACGATCGCCGAGCCGCTCGCCGACGGGCTCCGCCGCGAAGGCTTCGACGTCGAGCGGGCCGCCACCGGCGCCGCGGCGCTCGCCGCGGCCGCGCCCGACCTCGTGCTGCTCGACCTGCGCCTCCCCGACACCGACGGGCTCGACGTCTGCCGGCAGCTGCGCGAGCGTTCCGACGTGCCGATCATCGTCGTCACCGCTCGCGGCGAGGAGGCCGACCGCGTCGTCGGGCTCGAGCTCGGCGCCGACGACTATGTCGTCAAGCCGTTCGGGCTGCGTGAGCTGATCGCCCGCATCCGCGCCGTCACGCGCCGCACGAACGGGCGCGCGGCGACCGGCGAGCCGTTGCGCGTCGGCGGGCTGGAGGTCGACGAGCGCGCGCGCCGCGCGACCCTCGACGGGCGCGACCTCGAGCTGACGCCGAAGGAGTTCGACCTGCTCGCCGCGCTCGCGCGCGACCCGGGCGCCGCGGTCAGCCGCCGCCGGCTGCTCGAGGAGGTCTGGCAGACGACCTGGTACGGCTCCGCGAAGACGATCGACGTCCACGTCGCCGCGCTCCGCCGCAAGCTCGGCGAGCCGGGCTGGATCGAGACCGTCCGCGGCGTCGGCTTCCGCCTCCGCGTCGACTCCTGACGGAGGCTCCGTGAGGCGGCGGCTCCTCTTCGGCTACCTGGGCGTGACGCTCTTCGTCCTGCTCAGCCTCGAGGTTCCGCTCGGCGTGCAGAACCAGCGCACCGAGCGCCGCGACCTGACCGCGAACGTCTCGCACGACGCGACCGTGCTCGCCGCCGACGCCGAGGACGCCGTCCAGCATCCGACGCGCACGCAGCTCGACGCGCTCGCAAACGTCGCCTACGCGTTCGAGCGCCGCACCGGTGGCCGCGTCGTGATCGTCAACGCGAAGGGCTTCGCCCTCATCGACACGTCCGCCCGTGTCGCCGGGGCCGAGGCGTTCGCGTCCCGGCCCGAGATCAAGGCCGCGCTCGGCGGCGCCTACACGTCGGGCGTCCGTGCATCCGACACGCTGCACGAGCGGCTGCTCTACGTCGCCGTGCCGATCTCGTCGGGCGGCGAGGTGCACGGCGCCGTCCGGATCACATATCCGCTCTCGACGGTCGACTCGCGGATCCTTCACTTCTGGCTGATCCTCGCCGTGATCGCCGCCGTCGTCCTGCTCGCGGCGGCCGTCGTCGGCATCCGGGTCGCGCGTTTCGTGACGCGGCCGCTCGCCGGGCTCGAGGGCGCGGCCGCGGCGGTGGGGGAGGGCCGTCTCGACGTGCGCGCGCCCGAGAACGACGGCCCGCCGGAGGTGCGCTCGCTCGCCGCCGTCTTCAACGAGACGGTGGTCAAGGTCGAGCAGCTGCTCCGCTCGCAGCGCGAGTTCGTTGAGGACGCTTCGCACGAGCTGCGAACCCCGCTCACCGCGCTGCGGCTGCGGCTCGAGAGCCTCGAGCGGGCGGTTGCGGAGGACGGCGTCCGCGATCTCGACGCCGCTCTCCACGAGGTCGAACGGCTCTCGCAGCTCGTCGAGGGACTGCTCGCGCTCGCGCGTGCCGACGCGGGCGCCGTGCCGCCATCGCGGGTCGACGCCGCGGCGCTCGCCCGCGAGCGCGCCGAGCACTGGCAGGCGCTCGCGGAGGAACGCGACGTCACGCTCGCCGTCGAGCTCGGCGGCGAGCAGCCGGTGCGTGCGGGCGCCGACCGGCTCGCGCAGATCCTCGACAACCTCGTCGCGAACGCGCTCGCCGCCGCGCCCGGCGGCTCGACGGTCACCGTCTCCGCGGCGCGCGCCGACCGCTGGCTCGAGCTGCACGTTCGCGACCAGGGGCCGGGAATGACCGCGGAGCAGCGCGCCCGCGCGTTCGACCGCTTCTGGCGCGCTCCCGGCGCGGCCGGCGGGCACGGTCTCGGCGGCTCGGGCCTCGGCCTTGCGATCGTCCGCAGGCTCGTCGAGGCAGACGAGGGCGAGGTCGAGCTCGCCGACGCGCCCGGCGGCGGCCTCGACGCGGTCGTCCGCCTGCGCCGCGCCTGATCTTTACCGAACCCTCGCGGAGCCTTCGCCCGCCTCTTGCCTCGCGCGTCGTAGAACGGAGTCACGACATCACGCACCTCGGGAGGCTCCACATGAACCTGTCCAAGCGAAACGCCCTATCCCTCTCGGCCGTCCTGGCCGCCACCGTCCTCACCGGCGGCGCCGCGGTCTTCGGCCTCTCGCACGCCCCCGCGACGCACGTCGCCGCCCCGGCCGTCGCCACGGTCGTCCAGCAGGCCTCCGCGGCCCCGGTGTGGCACGACTCGGAAGGAGGCGGCGACCGATGACCAGGATCTGGACGGTCGTCCTCTCGGTCTGGGCGATGCTCGCGATCGTCGCCGTGCTCGCCTGGCAGTACCGGCCCGCCGCTCCGCTCGCGCAGGCCGCCCCGCAGACGGTGGTCGTGAAGACCGTCAACGGGAAGCAACAGCTCGTCGCCGTCCAGCCCGGCGCGCTCGGCGCGCCGCACGCCACGACGACGACGTCGGGAGTGGTGCGGCCATGACCTCGCGTCTGGAACGCACCCAGTGGCACGCCGTCGGCACGCACTGCGCCGCCGGCGTGACCGCCTCCCCACGCGACGAGCGCCGCGCCCGTGCGGCGCTCGTCGCGGCCCGCTCCGAGGTCGAGGCCGTCGAGGCGGAGCTCTCCCGCTTCCGCCCGGGCAGCGACCTCTCCCGCCTGAACGCGGCCGGCGGCGGATGGCTCGCCGTCGGGCCGCGGCTCCTCGAGGCGCTTCGGCTCGCGCTCCGCGCCCGCGAGGACACCGGCGGCAGCTTCGACCCGACCGTCCTGCCGGCACTCGTGGCGGCGGGCTACGACCGCAGCTTCGAGCGCCTCGAGGCCCGGCCGGCCGCCCCCGCCGACGGCTGGCGCGCCGGTGCGGCGATCGAGCTCGACGAGGCGGGAAGTCGCGCCCGGCTCGAGCCCGGCGCGGCGATCGACCTCGGCGGCATCGGCAAGGGCTACGCGGCCATGCGCGCGCTCGACGCGATGTTCGAGGCGTGGCCAACCCTGCCGGGCGGGCTCGTCGACCTCGGCGGCGACATCGCCGTCCGCGGCGAGACGCCGGAGCACGGGCCGTGGCGGATCGCCGTCACCGACCCGCGCACCCGTGGCACGAGCGGCACGCTCCTGCTCGGCTCGGGCGGGGTCGCGACCTCCGGCCGCGACGTCCGGCGCTTCGGTCCGGACGGCTCGCTCCACCACCTGATCGACCCGGCCACCGGCAAGCCCGCAGTCCCGGGCCCGCTCGCGGTCACCGTCGTCGCGCCGACCGCCGCCGAGGCCGAGGCGCACGCGACCGCGCTCGCCATCTCCGACCCGCAGACGGCGGCCGTGCACGTCGCGCTCCACCCGCGCCTGTCGGCGCTCTACGTACCGAGCCACGGGCCGGTGCTCGAGCTCGGCACGCCGCCGCTCGCCCGCACGCGCTTCCTCGTGAGGGCCGCCTGATGGTCACGACGCTCCCGATCGCCTGGCTCGTCGCCCGCAGCGCCGGCCTCGTCGCCTTCGGCCTGCTGACCCTCTCGGTCTGGCTCGGGCTCGGCATGAGCACCCGCCTCGCGCCGAAGCGGCAGAAGCAACTGCTGGGTCTGCACCGGACGCTCGCGTGGACGGGCCTCTCGATGATCGGGCTCCACATCGGGGCGCTCCTCTACGACCCGACGCTGCACTTCAACCTGCTCTCGGTCCTCGTTCCCGGAGCGGCCGGCTGGAAGCCCGGCTCGGTCGCGCTCGGCGTCGTCGCCGGCTGGACGACGCTCGCCCTCGCGGCCTCCTTCCGCGCGCGCAAGTGGATCGGCCAGAAGGGCTGGCGGCGCCTGCACTACGCGAGCTTCGGCGCCTTCTGGCTCGCGCTCGGTCACGCGCTGCTCACCGGCACCGACCTGCAGGGCTTCGGCGGCCCGCTGACCGCCGTCCTCGCGGCCGGCCCGGTGCTGATGCTCACGTTCTACCGCCTGCTCGTCCCCCGCTCGGCGCCGCGGCCCGCCGCGGCGCCTGCGGGCGCCTGAGCGGGTCCGTCCGGTCCGGGTGGGAGACTCTGTCCCGCTCGGTGGCGCCGACGATGACACTCGCCCGTCGACAGACGGTGTTCGCAGGCCTGGACCAGCCCAGGGAGTGGCCGCGCACCCCTCGAGCGCCCCGTCCCGAGCGGCTCGAGCTCGCCGTGGCGGCGATCCCGGGCGTGGGGGCCGGCACCGCGCGGAAGCTCGCGACGCTCGGCCTGCGCAGCGTCCGCGACGTCCTCGACCACCGGCCGCGCCGCTACGAGTCCGCGGCCGACGAGATCCGGATCGCCGATCTCCGCGAGGGCGAGGAGGTCGTCGTCGCAGGCGAGGTGCTGAACGTGGCCAAGCGGCCGCTGCGCGGGCGGCGGGTCCGTGTCACCGCACGCATCGACGACGGCAGCGCGACCATCACCGCCTCCTGGTTCAACCAGCCGTGGCTCGCCGACCAGCTGCGGCCCGGCTCGCGGATCCGCCTGCGCGGGAAGCTCGGCCGCTACGGTTTCGACGTCCGCAGTTACGACCTCGGCGAGACGCACGCCACCGCCGACTTCGCGCCCGTCTACCCGGCCGCGGAGGAGATCGCGCCGAAGACCGTCCGCCGCGTCGTCGACGCCGCGCTCCCCTGTCTCGGCGACGTCTTCGACCCGCTCCCGGCCGAGCTGCGCGAGCGCGAGCAGCTGCCTCTGAAACGCGACGCGCTCGCCGCGGTCCACCGGCCGGCCGGCCTCGACGAGGCCGAGAGCGGGCGCAAGCGGCTCGCGTTCGACGAGCTGCTCGTACTTCAGATCGGGATCGCCCGCCGCGCCGCCCAGCGCGACCGGACGCTGGCCGCCGGCCTCGGTGAGCCGGGCGAGCTGATCCACCGCTACCGCACCGCGCTCCCGTTCGCGCTGACCCCCTACCAGGAGCAGGCGATCCGCGAGGTGGACGCCGACCTCGCGCGGACGGTGCCGATGCAGCGCCTGCTGCAGGGCGACGTCGGCTCGGGCAAGACGGTCGTCGCGCTCTACGCGCTCCTGCGCGCGGTCGAGAACGGCCGCCAGGGCGCGCTGATGGCGCCGACGGAGACGCTCGCCGAGCAGCACTTCCTCACCGTCGCCGACCTCTGCCTCGAGCTCGGCGTCACCTGCGAGCTGCTGACGAGTGCGCTGTCCGCCCGCGACCACCGCGCCGTCCGCGGCCGGATCGCGACCGGCGAGGCGCAGATCGCGGTCGGCACGCACGCGCTGATCCAGCGCGAGGTCGAGTTCCGCGACCTCGCCGTCGCCGTCGTCGACGAGCAGCACCGGTTCGGCGTCGAGCAGCGGAGCGCGCTCGCGCAGGGGCGCGCGCCGCACGTCCTGCACATGACGGCGACGCCGATCCCGCGCACGCTCGCGCTGACCGTGTACGGCGACCTCGCCGTCTCCGAGATCGCGAAGCCGCCCGCCTCGCGCAAGCCGATCGCCACCAGCTGGATCGAGCAGGCCCGCTCCTCCGAGGCGTACACGCGGCTGACGCGGCTGCTGCGCGAGGGGCGGCAGGCGTACGTCGTCTGCCCGCTCGTCGAGGCCTCCGAGACGTCGCTCGCCCGCGCCGCCGAGGACGAGGCCGAGCGCCTCCGCCGCGCCGAGCTCGCCGAGTTCCGGGTCGGCTGCGTCCACGGCCGGCTCAAGCCGGCCGAGCGGCGCGACCTGATGGCGCGCTTCAAGGCGCGCGAGCTCGACGTCCTCGTCGCGACGACGGTGATCGAGGTCGGCGTCGACGTGCCGAACGCGACCGTGATGATCGTCCAGGAGGCCGACCGCTTCGGTCTCGCGCAGCTCCACCAGTTGCGCGGCCGGGTCGGCCGCGGCGCCGAGCAGTCGTACTGCGTGCTCGTCTCGCGCGCGAAGGAGGAGCTGAGCGAGTCGGCGCAGGAGCGGCTGCAGGCGCTCTGCGAGACGACCGACGGCTTCGAGCTGGCCGAGGTCGACCTCGACCTGCGCGGCGGCGGCGCGCTGCTCGGCACGCGCCAGTCCGGGATCTCCGACCTCCGCTTCGCCCAGATCCGCCGCGACCGGCCGCTGCTCGAGCGGGCGCGCGCGCTCGCGCCCGGGGTCGGCGCCGGCCCGCTGCAGGAGCTCGTCGACGACCTGTTCGCCGAGATCGAGCCGGAGGCGCTCGCGTGAGGCGGCTGCTCGCGCGCCTGCGCCGGCGCCGCCCGTCAGCGCCGCCGCGGCGCGACCCGGATCCCGACCGCCTGCTGCGGCTCTACCGGGAGACGGTGGCCGAGATGAAGGATCTGGGCCGCGCGGCCTAGCCGAACTCGCGCGTGGCGCAGGCCTGGCAGTACGGCACCGCCTCGGGCGGATCCTCAGCAAGGACGTAGATGCGCCAGCGCTCGCCCGGATCGAGCCAGAGCCGGCGGCACTCGATGCAGGCGATCGGCTCGACCCGGGGCGGCGCGCCACCCTCTGGCGGAGAGAAGACGTCGAATTCATGCATGGTCGACTAGTCATCGACCGCGGATCGTTCCGTCTCACCTGGACGAAGGTCTGGACCCGCGGCACCGGCGCCCGGCCGCGTAAGCTGGGCGCGTGCCGAAGCCGACGCTGCTGCTGATCGACGTCCAGCGCGCCTTCGACGATCCGGGCTGGCCCGAGCGGAACAACCGGGACGCCGAGGCGCGGGTCGCCGAGCTGCTTGCCGCGTGGCGCGACGCGGACGCGCCGGTCATCCATGTCCGCCACGAGAGCGCCGAGCCGGACGGCCTCTTCCGTCGCGGCACCGACTCGTTCGAGTTCAAGCCCGAGGCGGCGCCGCTGCCGGGCGAGCCGGTCGTCGAGAAGCTCGTCAACAGCGGCTTCATCGGCACCGACCTCGAAAAGCGCCTCCGCGCAGCCGGCGCCGAGACGGTCGTGATCGCCGGCCTCACCACCAATCACTGCTGCTCGACGACGGCTCGCATGGCAGGCAACCTCGGGTTCGAGACGTGGTTCGTCTCCGACGCGACCGCGACCCACGCCCGCGGCGAGTTCGACGCCGAGACGATGCACCGCGTCGAGCTGGCCGCGATCGACGACGAGTTCTGCGAGGTCGTGGACTCGGGCGAGGCGATCCGGCGGCTCCGCGCCTAGCAAGGGAGCTCGCGTGCGCGTCATCGCCGGCAGCCGCAAGGGCCACACGATCGCCGCGCCGCCGGGGCTCGACACGCGGCCGACGTCCGACCGCGTCCGCGAGAACGTCTTCAATCTCGTCGGCCCGCTCGACGGCGCGACCGTGCTCGACCTCTACGCCGGCTCGGGGGCGCTCGGGATCGAGGCCCTCTCCCGCGGCGCCGTCCGCGCAGTCTTCGTCGAGCGCGACGGCGATGCCGCGCGCACGATCGAGCGCAACCTCGACAAGCTCCGGCTCACCGGTGCGCGCGTCGTCCGCGCGGACGCCGTGACGACGCTCGCGCAGGAGGCCGCCGCGGCCAGGAAGTACGATCTCGTGCTCGTCGACCCTCCCTACGGCATGTACCCGGACCTCCAACCCCAGCTCGCCCGCTACCTGCCGCTGCTCCTCGGCGAGGACGGCCTGCTCGTCGTCGAGACCGACGCGCGGGTCGAGCCGGAGCTGCCGCTGCCGCTGCGCACGAGCCGCAAGTACGGCTCGGTCCGCGTCACCGTCTTCGAGGGGGCGGCGTCAGGCGCCTGCGGAGCCGGGCTCCGCCCGGCGGGAGCGCTCGCCGGCGAGGGACGCGAGTGATCACCGCGATCTGCCCGGGCACGTACGACCCGGTCACGAACGGTCACGTCGACGTGATCACGCGCGCAGCCGGGATCTTCGACCGGGTCGTCGTCGGCGTCGTCGGCACCCCACACCACAAGCAGCCGCTGTTCACGGTCGAGGAGCGGGTCGAGTTCCTCCAGCGACGCGCTCGGCCACCTCGCGAACGTCGAGGTCGACGTGTTCCGCGAGCTCGTCGTCGAGTTCGCGCACAAGTGGAAGGCGAAGGCGATGGTCAAGGGCCTGCGCGTGATCTCCGACTTCGAGTGGGAGTACCAGATGAACCAGCTCAACCGGACGCTCGCCCCGGACGTCGAGACGGTGTACGTGATGGCGAGCGCCGAGGTGAGCTTCGTCTCCTCGAGCGGCGTGAAGGAGCTCGCGGCCTTCGGCGGCGACGTTTCCGCGCTCGTGCCGGAGCCGGTCGCAGCCCGCTTCAAGGTGCTCTTTCCGAACGGCCGGCCGGGTACGCCCGAGAACCCCGCGGAGTAGGACTTCTGCCGACCGATCCGCGAGGCTAGACTGGGGCCGTGGACGTCCTCGTTCTGATCGACAAGCTCGACGACCTCGTGCACAACGCGAAGGCCGTCCCGCTCACCGACCAGGTCCGGATCGACCGCGAGGAGATCTACGACATCCTCGACCAGATGCGCGCCACGATCCCCGAGGAGATCAAGCAGGCCCGCTGGATCGTCAAGGAGCGTCAGGAGATGCTCGCCGAGGCGAAGCGCGAGGTCGACCGGCTGCTCGCCGAGGCGCGCGAGCAGGCGGTCCGCGAGGCGTCCCAGACCGAGATCGTCAAGATCGCCGAGCGACAGGCCGAGGACATCATCGACGACGCCCGCCGCCAGGCGCGCGAGATGCGGCTCGAGATGGAGGACTGGGCCGACAACAACCTCGCCTCGCTCGAGGTCAACCTCGAGCGCTTCCTCACCGCCGTCAAGCGCGGCCGCGAGCGCCTGCACGAGCGCTCGCAGGAGACAGTCGTCGCGGGCATGGGCTCGATCGACGTCGGCGACGACGACGGCTACTAGACCGGCGCGCACGCAGCCCGCGGCGGACTAGCGTCCGAGGCGATGGACGAGCTCGCGATCTGCGCCACCTGCGGCACCCAGCTCGGCGTGCCCGACCCGCCGCGCTGCGCGGTCTGCGAGGACGCCCGCCAGTACGTCCCCGAGAGCGGGCAGCGCTGGACGACGCTCGCCGAGCTCCGCGCGAGCCACGGCAACTGGATTCGCGAGGACGCCGGCCTGACGGGCATCGGCACCGAGCCGTCGTTTGCGATCGGCCAGCGCGCGCTCCTCGTTCCCTGGCGGGGCTCGAACCTCCTCTGGGACTGCATCACGCTGCTCGACGACGAGACGGCCGCGGAGGTCGAGCGCCGCGGCGGGCTCGCCGGGATCGCGATCTCGCACCCGCACTACTACTCCGCCATGGTCGAGTGGGCGGACCGCTTCGACTGCCCGGTCTTCCTCCACGCCGACGACGCCGAGTGGGTGCTGCGCCCCTCGCCGCGGATCGAGCACTGGCAGGGGGAGACGCGCGACCTCGACGGCGGGCTGACGCTCGTCCGCTGCGGCGGCCACTTCCGCGGCGGCCAGGTGCTCCACGTCGCCGGGCGGCGCGCGCTCCTCGCCGGCGACATCGTCCAGGTCATTCCCGACCGGGGCTGGGTGAGCTTCATGTACAGCTACCCGAACCTCGTCCCGCTCGCCGCGCCCGAAGTGCGCGCGATCGCGGCCGCGCTGGAGCCGTACGCCTTCGACTCGATCCACGGCGCCTGGTGGGACCGGGTGATCCGGTCCCACGGCGCCGAGATCGTGCAGCGGTCGGCCGAGCGCTACGTCCGCGCGCTCGCCGGCGACTACCCGTGACCGAAGCGCACGTCCGGCAGCAGCCGGCGCAGCCACCGCGGTAGCGCCCACGCCCAGTGGCCGAAGACGCGCAGGAGCGTCGGGATGAGGATCAGCCGCACGAGCATCGCGTCGAGCAGCACCGCGACGCCGAGGATGACGCCCATCTCCTTCGGCGGCAGCGGCCCCGAGAGCGCGAACGTGAAGAACACGGCCACCATCACCGCGGCCGCGGCGAAGATCACCCGCCCGGAGTGGGCCAGTCCGTTGACCGACGCGTCGCGCGGGTCGCCGGAGCGGTCGTAGTGCTCCTTCGCCGAGGAGAGCAGGAAGACGGTGTAGTCCATCGAGATCGCGAAGATCATCGCGAAGAAGAACACCGGCCCCCAGGCGTCGAGGAAGCCCTGCGGCTCGAAGCCGAGCAGCCCCGAGCCGTGCCCGTTCTGGAAGATCAGCCGTGCGACGCCGAACGCCGCTCCGGTCGCGAGCAGGTTGGTAGCGACGCCGAGCGCCGCGATCAGCGGCGCCTGCAGCGCCACGAGCAGGAGCAGGAAGCCGAGCGCGAGCACGACGCCGATCACGAGCGGCGTCTTCGTCGAGAGCGCCCGCTCGAGGTCGTGGTTCTCGGCCGAGGCGCCGCCGACGAGCGCACGCGACGGCAGCGTCGTGCGCAGCCGGTCGATCGTCGCGCCGACTGCGGGGCTCGACGGGTCCGCGGTCGGCGTCGCCTGCACGAGCGCGAGCCCGCCCGCGCCGGGCCGCGGGGGCGAGACGGCGGCGATCCCCGGGTCGCGGCGGGCGACCGCGACCGCCGCGGCCGCGCGGGCCTGCGGGACGACGATCTGCAGCGCGCCCGGGGCGCCGGTGCCGAAGGCCTGCTGCACCTGGTCGTAGCCGACGCGCGACGAGTCGCCGCTCGGCACGACCTTGATCGACGGCATCCCGGTCTTGAGGCCGAAGACCGGCAGCGCGAGCAGGACGAGCACGAGCGTCGCCGCCGGCCCGAACACGTGTGGATGCCGCCAGAGCCGCTCGCCCCAGCGCGCGAACGCGGGCGAGCGGTGCTCGCCGGAGTGCACCCAGCGCAGCGCGAGCGCGTCGACGCGCGGCCCGAGCTTCGCCAGCATCGCCGGCAGCAGGGTCAGCGTCGCGGCGAGGACGAAGACGACGCTGAGCATGATCCCGAGCGCCATCGAGCGGAAGGCCGGGCTCGGCACGAGCATCACCGCCGAGAGCGAGATCAGCACGGTCGCACCGGAGAAGAGCACCGCCTTGCCGGCCGTGTCCATCGTCACCGCGACCGCGTCGCGGACGTCGAGGCGCGAGCCGAAGAAGGCGCCGCGGAAGCGGTTGACGACGAAGAGCGCGTAGTCGATCCCGAGCGCGAGCGCGAACATGAGCGCGAAGTTCATCGCCCAGATCGAGATCTCGAAGCCGTGCGTCAGCACCGCGAGCAGGCCCGCCGAGGCGAGCAGGCCGAGAATGGTCAGCATCAGCGGCAGCCCGGCGGCGACGAGCGAGCCGAACGCGAGCGCGAGGATCCCGAGCGTCACCGGCCAGGAGTAGAGCTCGGAGCGCATCATCGCCTTGCGGTTCGCGGTGTTGAAGTCGCTCCACATCCCGGATGCGCCCGTGAGCGAGACGGTCACGCCGCCGGCGCCTGCAGCGGCGAGCTGCGACTTGAGGCCGTCCGCTGCCGCGACCATCGCCGTCGGGTCGCCGGCGGCGCCGCCGAGCACGAGCGCGGTGTGGCCGTCGCGGGAGACGGTCGAGCCGGCCGCCGGCGGCACGACCCGCGAGATGTGCTTGTCGGCGCGCAGGATCCGCTCGACCCGCGCGACGGTCGCCCGGAACGCCGGAGCGCCCGCCGTCTGCGAGCCGGAGTGGACGACCACCGTCAGCGCCGAGCTCGAGAGCCCGCCGAAGTTCTGCTGGACGAGGTCCCGGACCTGTACCGACTCGGAGCCGTTCGCCTGCCAGCCCGCGCCCGAGAGCGCCGACTCGACCTTCGGCGCGAACGCGCCGAGCGCGAGCGCCACGACCGCCCACGCGAGCGCGACCGCACGGATGTGATCCGCCGTCCAGGCGCCGAGCCTGCCGATCGGACCGACCGCCCCGGCCGTAGCCGGGGCGCGTAGAGCCCCCGGAGCACTCTCCGCGTATCCACTCATCGCTAGACCACCCTCCCGGTGCGCGGCTCCAGCGGGAGGCCGGCGCGCCGCCACGCGTGCATGCCGCCTTTCAGGTTCAGCACCTCGAAGCCGGCGCCCCGCAGCTGCGCGGTCGCGCTGCGCGAGCGGTTGCCGCTCCGGCAGACCGCGACGTACACGCGCTGCGCCGGCAGCTCGTGCGTCCGCTTCGCGAGCGTCGAGAGTGGGATGTTCTTCGAGCCGGGCGCATGCCCGGCGCGGTACTCGCGCCGCTCGCGGACGTCGAGGATGACCGCCTCGCGCTGGGAGACGCGCTCGTGCGCGTCCGCGGCGGAGATCGAGGGCGGGAAGAGGAACGAGAGCAGGCCCATCAGGCGACCGTCCCGTGCGCCGGCTCGAGCGGCAGGCCGCTCGCATGCCAGGAGACGAGCCCGCCCGCGAGGTTGACGACGTCGTAGCCGCGGTCGCGCAGTGCGTGCACGACCGAGCCGCTGCGGGCGCCGCTGCGGCAGACCGCGACGATCCGGCGGCCGCTCGGCAGCTCGTGCAGGCGCGCGCCGAGCTGCCCCAGCGGGATGTGCAGCGCGCCCGTGATGTGGCCGTCCAGCCACTCGTGCGCCTCGCGGACGTCGAGCGCGAGCGCCGCGCCCGCCTCGAGCAGGGGATGCGCCTCGCGCGGGTCGATCTCCAGGGTCACTCCGATGCTCCTTCTCTCGATAGGTCGATGCCGTGCGCCGCCAGCTCGGCGACGCCCTCGTTGACGTGGATCACGTGCGCGAGCCCCGCACGCCGCAGCAGCGAGGCTGCGAGCCCGGAGCGGTTGCCGGCGCCGCACGCGACCGCGAGCGGCGTGCCGTTGGCCGCGGCGCGCACCTGCTCGAGCGCCGGGCCGCGCAGCTCCTGGTAGGGAATGCGGAGCGAGCCGGCGAGATGGCCGTCGGCCCACTCGTCCGGGTCGCGGACGTCGAGCAGCATCACCTCGCGGCGTCCGAGCCGGGCGGCGAGATCCGCCGCGCCGACCGACTCGACCGACTCGAGCGGGAGGCCGGCGTCGCGCCACGCCTCGACACCGCCCGCGAGGATGCCGCGCACGCGGCGGAAGCCGACCGCCTCGAGCCGTCGCGCCATGGCGAGCGCGTCGGCGTCGGAGGCCGCGGTGACGACGACGGGCCCGTCCGGGTCGGCCGCGGCGGCGGCACGGCTGCCGACCGCGGCGCGGACCATCGTCGCGCTGAGCGAGCCGGGAACGTGCGCGGCCGCCCAGGCGGCGGGGTCGCGGCCGTCGACGAGAACGGTGTCTCCGGCGAGCAGCTCCTCGACCTGCGCGGGCGAGTACGCCTCGAGCTGCGCGGCTTCGGTCAGCAGCGGGCCGGCGTTGAGCGCGACGATCCGCTGGAAGTTCGGCGGCTGCGGCTTCAGGCTCCGCGTCAGCCGCTCGACGAGCTCGCTCTCGCTCTCGACCTGCAGGAGCGCGTTGAAGCGGCGCTCGAAGCCGATCGTCGAGCCGGGCGCCTCGCTCATCGCGGCGCTGCCGCAGAGCGAGCCGCCGAGATGGCCGGGCAGCACCTGGACGTGGTCGGGCAGCTCGAGCAGGCGCTGCAGCGAGGCGTGCAGGCCGCGCGCGCCCTCCTCCGCCTCGACGGCGAGGTCGGGCCGGGCGACGTCGCCGACGAAGAGCGAGTCGCCGGTCAGCACCGCCCACGGCTCGGAGCCGCGCACGGCGTCGTAGACGACGTAGGCGGTGTGCTCCGGCCGGTGGCCGGGCGTCGCGAGCGCCTCGATGCGAACGCGCCCGAGCTCGATCGACTCGCCGTCGGCGAGCGTCGAGTGGGGGTACGCGAGCCCGGGCGTGGGGGAGACGTGGATCGTCGCGCCGGTAGCCGCGGCGAGCCGCCCGCGGCCGGAGACGTGGTCGGCGTGGTTGTGCGTCTCGAGCAGGTGCCGGATCTCGAAGCCGCCCTCCTCGGCGAGCGCGAGGTACTCCTCGATCTCCCACTTCGGGTCGACGACCGCGCCGACGCCGCCGTCGGCGATCACGTACGAGGCGCAGCCGAGGTCGGGGTGCAGGACCTGCCGGAAGAACACGGCTAGCGGCTCCAGACCTTCGCGACCGCGCGCTCCACCTTGGCGCGGATCTCGGCCGCGACCGCGTCGAGCGCCGGGTTGCCGACGACGCCGAGCATGGCGGCCGGGTCGACCGCCGAGACATGCGTCTCCCCGGCCCGCTCGTAGACGACGACGTTGCACGGAAGCAGCGAGCCGAGCTCCGGCTCGAGCGTGAGCGCCTGGTGCGCGTAGGGCGGGTTGCAGGCGCCGAGGATCAGGTACGGCTCGGTCTCCTCGCCGAGCTTCGCCTTCAGCGTCGCCTGGACGTCGATCTCGGTGAGAACGCCGAATCCCTCCTCCTGCAGCGTCTCGCGCACCAGCGCGACCGCGTCCGCGAAGGAGAGCGAGGTCGTGCCGCTGAGCGTGTAGCCGGTCTTCGTGGTCACGGTCGCATCCTTTCCTATTTGACCAATCAGGAAAGTAAAGCTAGCATGCCCTGTCAAGTGGCAGTCCCGGAGACATTGATCGAGCAGGCGGCGGAGCGGTTCCGGCTTCTTTCCGACCCGACCCGTCTGCGGCTCCTGAACGAGCTCGACCTGCACTCCGAGCTGGCGGTCGGCGAGCTCGCAGAGCGCACGCACGTCGGCCTCTCGAACACGTCGAAGCACCTGCACCAGCTGGAGCGGGAAGGCATCGTCGCGAAGCGGCGCGAGGGGACGACGATCCACTACCGGATCGCCGACCCGAGCGTCGCGGAGCTCTGCGACATCGTCTGCGCCGGCCTGCGGCGCCGCTTCTCAGAGCTCGCGGCGCAGAGCTAGTGCACACCGCGCTGCTCGCGCTTCCGTTCGGGCTCGCGATCGGGCTCTCGCTCGGGCTGGTCGGCGGCGGAGGCTCGATCCTCGCAGTCCCCGTCCTCGTCTACGTGCTCGGCGAGCCGGTGAAGGCGGCGACGACCGAGTCGCTCCTGATCGTCGGTGTGACCGCACTGCTCGGCTCGCTCGATCACGCGCGCGCCGGACGCGTCCGCTGGCGGATCGCGCTCGCGTTCGGTATTCCGGGGGCGCTCGGCTCGCTCGGCGGCACGGCGCTGAACCGGCTCGTCGGCTCGCGTGCGCTCCTGCTCGCGTTCGCCGTGCTCCTGCTCGTCGCCGCCGCCGGGATGGTGCGCCGCCGCGGCGAGGCGCGCCGGCCCGAGACGGCGCCGCGCGGAGCGGGGCTCTGGCTGCGGATCGTGCCGGCGGGGCTCGCGACCGGCGCGCTGACCGGCTTCTTCGGAGTCGGTGGCGGCTTCGCGATCGTGCCGGCCCTGACCCTCCTGCTCGCGCTGCCGCTGCGCGCCGCCGTCGGCACCTCGCTCGCCGTGATCGGCCTCACGAGCGCCGCCGCGCTCGGCGCGCATCTCGTCGCCGCCTCGTCGGCGTCGAGCCATGTCGACTGGGCGGTCGCCGGCGCGTTCACGGGCGCCGCCGTCGCGGGCGCGGTCGCCGGCTCGCGCGCGGGCGGCCGCGTGCCCGTGTACCGGCTCGCGCAAGGCTTCGCGGCGCTCGTCGTCGGCGTCGCGGTGTTCCTGATCGCCAAGAACGTCGCCTCGCTCTGACCGGTCGCTAGCCTTTCTCCATGCCGGTGCGCAAGGTGGTCGAGTGGGTGGTGACGCTCGCCGCGGCTGCCGCGTTCGTGCTCGTATTCGAGGCGGAGGTGGCGCAGCCGTTCCGCGTGCCGAGCTCGTCGATGGAGCCGACCCTCGACTGCGCGCGGAACGCCGGCGACCCGGGTTGCACGGCGAGCTTCAACGACCGCGTGCTCGCCGCGAAGGTCGTCTACCGCTTCCGTGACCCGGAGCGCGGCGAGATCGCGGTCTTCCACGCGCCGGCCGCCGCGGCGCAGGACTGCGGCGAGGGCGGCGTCTACCTCAAGCGCGTGATCGGGCTTCCGGGCGACGTCGTCTCGGAGCGGAACGGCTACGTCTACATCGACGGGACGAAGCTGGCCGAGCCGTACATCGCGGCGAAGGACCGTGATGGGCTGACGAAGACGTGGCCGCGGCTCGGGCCCGGCGAGTACTTCATGCTCGGCGACAACCGGAGCGACTCGTGCGATTCGCGCACCTGGGGCCCGGTCGCCCGCTCGGCGTTCATCGGCCCCGTCGTGGCGCGCTACTGGCCGCCGACGCGCTGGGGCGTGCCGTAGCGCTCTCGTAGTCGGCGCCGAGCTCGGTCGCGAGCTCGACGAACGCCTCCGCGGCGGCCGAGCGATAGCGGTCGCGGTGCCACGCGAGGACGATCGTGCGCGGCGGGATCCGCGAGCCGAACGGCAGCAGCACGACGTCGCGATTGCCGGGATTGACGACGAGGCGCGGGACGATCGCCGCGCCGAGCTCCGCTGCGACGACGGCGGCGAGCGTCCCGTTGTCGTCGGTGCGGAAGACGACGTTCAGCTCGGGCGCGCGGCCGGCGAGGAACCGCTCCGGCTCGTTCTCGTTGCGCCGGCCGATCAGCGGCATCGCGGCGAGCTCGCGCGGAGGTGGCGCGGCGTCGAGCTTCGCGAGCTCCGAGCGTGCCGAGACGAGCAGGAAGTACGGGTCGTGCAGCAGCTCCGCCCACTCGAACGGGCCCTCGGGCAACGGCAGGTCGGCGAAGGTGAGGTCGAGCTCGCCGTGCTCGAGCAGCCGGAGCAGCTCGGCGGGGTCGTTCTCCTCGCTGACGCGGACGCTGACCTTCGGCCACTGCTCGCCGAAGCGGCGCAGCACGGCGGGGAGGAGCCGCGCGCCCACGCTCTGGTAGATGCCGACGCGCAGGCTGCCCGCGGAGCCCTCGCTCAGGGCGGCCATGTCGGAGCGGGCCGCGTCGAGGCGCGCGACGATCGCGTCGGCGTGCCGGAGGAGCAGCTCGCCGGCCTCGGTCAGCTCGACGCGCCGAGGGCCGCGGGGACGGTCGAAGAGGCGCTGGCCGACGATCTGCTCGAGGTGGGCGATCTGCTGGCTGACGGCGGACTGGGTGTAGCCGAGCTCGCGCGCGGCCGCGCCGAACGAGCGCGTGCGGGCGACCGCGTCGAGGGCGGCCAGATGGCGGATCTCGACGCCGAGCCATTGATCGCGTTCCATGATCGATGCCAACGATAACTCGATTTGTCCTAATAGAGAGGTCGCAGGCACGCTGGCACGGTGAAGCTCAAGCTCGCAGCCGCCCTCGGCGTCGTCTACGTCGTCTGGGGCTCGACCTACCTCGCGATTGCGGTCGCCGACCGCTCGCTGCCGCCGCTCTTGATGCTGGCCGCCCGTTTCGCGCTCGCAGGTGGGCTCCTCTACGCCTGGTCGGCGTGGCGCGGGGACGTGCGCGCGGAGCGGCCGGGCAGGCGCGAGTGGGGGGCCGCCGCCGTCGTCGGCGGGCTGCTGCTGTTCGCGGACACCGGCGGAATCGCCTGGGCCGAGCAGCGGGTCGCCTCCGGGCTGACGGCGCTGCTCGTCGCGAGCGTGCCGCTCTTCATGGCGCTGCTCGACCGCACCTTCTTCGGAATCCGGCTCTCCGCCGGCGCGGTCGCGGGCATCGCGGTCGGGCTGCTCGGCGTCGCGCTCCTCGTCGGCCCGAGCACGCACATCGACCCGGTGGGGGCCGCCGTGATCCTCGTCGCCGCCTTCGCGTGGGCGGCGGGTTCGGCCTACGCGCGGGTCGCGCCGCTGCCGCGCGCGCCGTTCCTGTCGGCCTCGATGCAGATGCTGGCCGCAGGCGCGCTGCTGGCGCTCGGCGGCGCGGCGAGCGGCGAGCTCGGGCGCGTCCACCCGGAGGCCATCTCGGCCGCCTCGGCCGGCGCGTTCGCCTTCCTCGTCGTCTTCGGCTCGATCGTGGCGTTCACGGTGTACGGCTGGCTGCTCCGCAGCGGCGCGCCGAGCATGCTCGTCTCGACGTACGCGTACGTGAACCCGGCGGTGGCCGTGCTGCTCGGCTGGGCGATCGCGGGCGAGCACGTCGGCGGACGCGAGCTGGCCGCGGGCGCCGTCATCCTCTCGTCGGTCGGGATGCTCGTGCTCGCGCGCGCGCCGCGCGCCGCCGCAGAGCCGATGGCGGAGACGATCGAGCCGTACATCCGCCGGAAGACCGCGCAGGCGAACGAGTTCCCGGCCCAGGCCCCGCGCCTCGCCGACCTGCGCCGCATCGCCGCCTGAGCCGCGCCGGCAAGCCCGAGTCCCGGAGCCGAGCTACCGTGAGGGCATGACCGTGTTCGACCTTCGCTCGGTGCTCGTTCGCAGCGGCGACCAGCATCGCGTAGCGGTCGAGGTCGAGCTCGAGCCGCTCGTGCTCGGCGGCCAGGAGTACACGCCGGAGCCCGACCCGACCCCCGCCGAGCTGGCGATCACGCGCACCGCGAGCGGCACCCTCTTCGAGCTCGCCTTCCGCGTCTCGCTCCGCGGCCCGTGCTTTCGCTGCCTCGCCGACGCCGAGCTTCCGCTCTCGCTCCGCGGCAGCGAATATCAGGCGACGAACCCGGGCGGCGACGACGAGCTGCAGACGGAGTACCTCGCCGACGACAGGCTCGACCTCTCGGCGTGGGCCCGCGACGCGATCGCGCTCGCCCTCCCGGACAAGATCCTCTGCCGCCCCGACTGCGCGGGCCTCTGCCCCGTCTGCGGCAAGGATCTGAACGCCGAGCCGCACGAGCACGCAGCCGAGCAGGGCGACCCTCGCTGGGCCGCCCTGCAGTCGCTCCGCGACGACGACAGCTAGCTGTCGATCGCCGACATGTCGGCGTAGCGGTCGCCGCTCGCGCTGCCGAGGGAGTCGAGCTCGGCGAGCTCGTCGGCGGCAAGCTCCAGCACGGCCGCTGCGGCGTTCTGCTCGAGGTAGGTGCGTCGCTTCGTGCCCGGGATCGGGACGACGTCGTCGCCGCGCGAGAGCGTCCAGGCGAGCGCGACCTGCGCCGGCGTCGCACCCTTCGCCTCCGCCAGCGCCCGCACGCGGTCGGCGAGCGCCCGGTTCTGCTCGAGGTTCGCGCCGGTGAAGCGCGGGTTCGTCTTCCGGAAGTCGTCGTCGGCGAGCTCGTCGGGCGAGGCAAACCGCCCCGCCAGGAAGCCGCGGCCGAGCGGGGAGTAGGCGACGAGCCCGATGCCGAGCTCGCGCAGCGTCTCGAGGACGTCCCCCTCCGGGTCGCGCGTCCAGAGCGAGTACTCCGACTGCAGGGCCGCGATCGGATGGACGGCGTGCGCACGGCGGATCGTGGACGCCGACGCCTCCGACAGCCCGAGGTGGCGCACCTTCCCGGCCGCAACGAGCTCGGCCATCGCCCCGACCGTCTCCTCGATCGGAACCGTGAAGTCGACGCGGTGCTGGTAGTAGAGGTCGACGTGGTCGACCCCGAGCCGCCGCAGCGACGCGTCGATCGCCTGGCGGACGTACTCCGGGCTGCCGTTGACGCGCCGGTCGCTGAAGACGCCCATGAACTTCGTCGCGAGCACGACCTCGTCGCGCCGCCCGGCGATCGCGCGTCCCACGAGCTCCTCGTTGCGGCCCATCCCGTACAGCTCCGCCGTGTCGAGGAACGTGACGCCGAGGTCGAGCGCGCGGTGGATCGTCGCGATCGACTCCTGCTCGTCCGTCTCGCCGTAGAACGCCGACATGCCCATGCAGCCGAGCCCGACCGCCGAGACGGCGAGTCCTTGTCCGAGAGTTCTTGTATCCATGACCTGAACGTAGCCGCCGGTGGCTATACTGCGGCGCGCTCATGGCTGTACCGAAGCGGAAAACCTCGAAGTCCCGGCGCGACAAGCGTCGCGCGACGCACAAGATCAGCGCGCCGAAGGTGAACGTCTGCCCGCAGTGCGGTCAGCCGAAGCGCCCGCACCGCGTCTGCCCGACCTGCGGCACCTACAAGGGCCGCGAAGTCGAGCCGCTCCGCATCGACGCCCCCTAGAACGGTCACCGTAGAGTAGGCCCCATGGTGCGCGTGGCCGTCGACGCTCTGGGAGGAGACCGCGGTCCCGCGGAGATCGTCGCAGGCGCGCTCGCCGCACGCTCGCCGTCGGTGACGCCGATCCTCTACGGGCCGGCCGACCTCGACACCGGGGGGCTCGAGCTGCGCGAGGCCGCCGACGTGATCGAGATGCACGAGAAGCCCGCCGAGGCGGTGCGCTCGAAGCCGAACAGCTCGCTCGTCGCCGCGGTGCGCGCCGTCGCCGACGGCGACGCGGACGCGGTCGTCTCGGCCGGCAACACGGGGGCGATGCTCGCCGCCGGCCTGCTCGCGCTGCGGCGGCTGCCGGGCGTGATGCGGCCCGCGATCGCGGTGCCGATCCCCGCGAAGCGCGGCCCGTGCGTCCTGATCGACGCCGGCGCGAACGCCGACGCGCGGCCGGAGCACCTCGTCCAGTTCGCGACCATGGGCGCCGTCTTCGCCGAGGAGATCCTCGGCATCTCGAACCCCGAGGTGCGGCTGCTCTCGATCGGCGAGGAGGCCGAGAAGGGCAACCAGCTGGCGCTCGAGGCGCACGAGCTGCTGGCCGGGAGCGACCTCAACTTCACCGGCAACACCGAGGGGCGCGACCTGCTCGAGGGAGCGGCCGACGTCGTCGTCACCGACGGCTTCACGGGCAACGTCGCGTTGAAGACCGTCGAGGGGACGATCCGCACCCTGCTCGAGGCGTTGCGCGCCGAGATCACGGCGACGCCGACCGGCAAGCTCGGCGGCCTGCTCATCCGCCCGGCCTCGCGGCGTCTCCGCGCCCGGCTCGATCCGGACGTCCACGGCGGCGCCTATCTGCTCGGTCTGCGCGGGCTCGCGGTGATCGCGCACGGCAACTCGTCGAGCACCGCGATCACCAACGCCGTCCGCCTCGCGGCCCGCGGCGTCGAGCACGATGTGGTCGGACGGCTCGCTGCACGTCTGCCACAGCGGGCCGAGGTTGTATGATCGGGCGCGCTTCAAGCCCCTAAACATTGAAATTGAGGTGACATGGCAGCGTCGCGCGAGGAAGTCTACGAGCGGGTCAAGGAAGTCCTGACGGAGCAGCTCGGTATCGACGAGGGCGATATCACGGAAGAAGCGGCGTTCCAGGAGGACCTCGACGCCGATTCGCTCGACCTCGTCGAGCTGATCATGGAGCTGGAGGACCAGTTCGGGATCAAGATCTCGGACGAGGACGCCCAGAAGATCCAGACCGTCGGCCAGGCCGTCGACTACGTCTCGTCGCACCAGTAGCGACGAGGCGCGTGCTGGAGGCGTCGCCGGCGGAGCCGGCGGCGCCCCGCGAGAAGACCGGCACCGCGAGCTCGAGCAGCTGATCGAGTCGCTGCCGCCCGCGTGGGCGGAGAAGGCGTTCGCCCACGCCTCCTGGGTGGCGGAGCGGACGTCGTCGTACGAGCGGCTCGAGTTCCTCGGAGACAGCGTGCTCGAGCTCGCGGTCGCTCACGCCCTCTACGAGCTCCATCCCGAGTTCTCCGAGGGGGAGCTCGCGAAGGCGCGCGCGCACATCGTCTCGCGGGCGAGCTGCGCGATCGTCGCGCGCGAGCTCGACCTCGGCGCGAAGCTGCTCTCGTACGCGCCCGAGCCGCAGCCCGACGGCGCCGACCAGCTCGCGGTCAACCGCAACGTCCTCGCCGCTCTGCTCGAGGCGGTGCTCGGTGCGCTCTTCCTCGAGCACGGCTTCGCGCCGATCGAGGCCGCGGTCGTCTCGTCGTTCTCGGCTCGGATCGAGTATGCGCTCCACGAGCACGTCGAGTACAAGACCGAGCTGCAGGAGGCCGCCGTTCGCGTCGGCAAGCACGTCAGCTACGTGATCCTCGCCGCCGACGGGCCGGCGCACGACCGCTTCTTCCGTTGCGCGGCACTCGTCGACGGCGAGCAGCTCGGGACCGGCTCGGGTCGCTCGAAGAAGGCCGCCGAGCAGGAGGCGGCCTGCGAGGCGCTCGCCGCGCTCCTCGCCGACGCCTCGACCCCGTAGCTCTCCGTAGCCGCTCGTGCGGGCGGCTACCGATGTCGGTGCGGCGGCGAGCCGGAATGCTCGTCGGCAGTGACCGTCAGCCGCCTCGGGCGCTCGATCCGCGAGTCCGCGACGCTCGCTCTCAACGAGCGCGCGGGGCTGCTCGCCTCCCAGGGCCAGGCCGTGATCCATCTCGGCGGCGGCGAGCCGAAGAACAAGGCGCCGCTCTCGGCGATCGTCGCCGGCGCCGCGCGCCTCGCCGGCGGCCAGGTCAAGTACGTTCCGCCCGACGGCACGCCCGGCCTCAAGCGCGCGATCGTCGCCTACACCGAGGAGCACTACGGCCGCGCGGTCTCGCTCGAGAACGTGATCGTCTCCTCGGGCGCGAAGCAGTCGCTCTTCAACCTCCTGCTCGGGATCTGCGACCCGCAGGACGAGGTCGTGATCCTGGCGCCGTACTGGGTCAGCTACCCGGAGATGGTGCGGCTGGTCTACGCCAACCCCGTGATCGTCACGCCCGAGGACGGGAGCTTCGTGCCGCAGCTCGAGGAGGTCGAGGCGGTGTTCAGCGGCTACACGAAGGCGCTGGTCGTCAACAGCCCGAACAACCCCTCGGGCGCGGTCTACCCGGAGTCGCTGATCCGCGGCCTCGTCGAGCTCTGCGAGGAGCGCGGCGTCCGGCTCGTCATGGACGACATCTACCACCGGCTCGTCTTCGACGGCGCGCGGCCCGCGTCCGCGTACGCGTTCACCGACCGCGACGTCGACGACTCGAACGTGATCCTCGTCAACGGCGTCTCGAAGCTCTACGGGATGACCGGCTTCCGCGTCGGCTGGACGGTCGCCCCGCGCGACCTCGTCGCGGTGATGAAGAACGTGCAGGCGCAGACGACGTCGTGCCCGGCCGCCGTCTCGATGGCCGCCGCCGAGGCGGCGCTCACCGGCGTCCAGGCGCCGGTCGAGAACCTGCGCCTCCAGATCCAGAACCAGCGCGACGTGCTCCTGCAGGAGTTGCTCGCCTTCGAGGGCGTCCGTGTCGCGAAGCCCGAGGGCACCTTCTACTGCCTGCCCGACTTTCGCGCCTACTCCGACGACTCCGAGGAGCTGTCGCGCTTCCTGCTCGACAAGGCGCTCGTCGTCACGGTTCCCGGCAAGGAGTTCGGCGCCGAGGGGCATCTGCGGATCAGCTACTGCGGCTCGACGCGCGACGTGACCGAGGGCATCCGCCGCATCCGCTGGGCGCTCGACCCGACCGCGCCGAACGAGATCACGATCGGCGACCGCCGCCACGTCAGGGACTGGTTGTGACGTTCAACCCGCTCGATGTTCGCACCCCTGCGCAGGCACAGGCGGGCGAGCTCGCGAGCGACTTCGGCCTCGACGCGCACGGGATCGTCAACCCGCGCTGCGTCTACTGGAACCTGCCGGTCGAGGCGCTCGTCGAGGAGATCGTCTTCCGCGGCGAGGGGCGGCTCGTCGCCGGCGGCGCGGTCGCGATGGACACCGGCAAGCACACCTCCCGTGCCGCCCAGGACAAGTTCATCGTCCGCGAGCCGTCCTCGGAGGAACACGTCTGGTGGGGCGAGTACAACCGCCCGCTCGGCGCCGCCGCGTTCGAGCAGCTCCAGGCGCGGCTGCTCGGCTTCCTCGAGGGGCGCGACCTCTTCGTCCAGGATCTCGAGGCGTGCGCGCAGCCCGAGTACCGGCTGCCGATCCGCGTCGTCACCGAGCGCGCGTGGCACAGCCTGTTCGCGCGGACGATGTTCGCGGCGCCCGCCGGCCGCGAGGCGCACCGCGAGCACGTGCCCGAGTTCACGATCGTCCAGGTGCCGTCGTTCCGCGCGCACGAGCCCGTCGACGGGACGCGCACGAGCACGTTCATCGCGTTGAGCTTCGAGCGGCGCCTCTGCCTGATCGGCGGCACCGGCTACGCGGGCGAGCTGAAGAAGTCGGTCTTCACCGTCCTCAACTACCTGCTGCCGCTCCAGGGCGTCCTCAGCATGCACTGCTCGGCGAACGTCGGGCACGAGGGCGACGCGGCGCTCTTCTTCGGGCTCTCGGGCACCGGCAAGACGACGCTCTCGGCCGACCCGAGCCGCAACCTCGTCGGCGACGACGAGCACGGCTGGAGCGACGACGGGATCTTCAACCACGAGAACGGCTGCTACGCGAAGGCGATCCGGCTCTCGCCGCGCTCGGAGCCGGAGATCCACGCGGCGACTCACCGCTTCGGGACGGTGCTCGAGAACGTCGTCTTCGACGAGACGAGCCGCCGCGTCGACCTCGACGACGATCGCCTGACCGAGAACACGCGCGCCGCCTACTCCCTCGACGCGATCCCGCACGCCGTCCCGGGCCGCACGGCCGGCCACCCGCGCAACGTCGTCTTCCTCACGTGCGACGCGCAGGGCGTGCTGCCGCCGATCGCACGGCTGACGCCCGATCAGGCGCTCTACCAGTTCGTCTCCGGCTACACGTCGAAGATCGCCGGCACGGAGGCGGGCCTCGGCGCCGAGCCCGAGACGACGTTCAGCACCTGCTTCGGCGCGCCGTTCACCGTGCTCCACCCGGCCGTCTACGCCGAGCTGCTGAAGCGAAAGATCGAGCGCCACGGCGTCACCTGCTGGCTCGTCAACACCGGCTGGACGGGCGGACCGTACGGGATCGGCAAGCGGATCTCGATCGCGCACACGCGCACGCTCCTCGACGCCGCGATCGAGGGCGAGCTCGACGGCGCGGAGTACCGCGTCGACCCCGTGTTCGGCTTCGAGGTTCCCGAGCACTGCCCGGGCCTGCCCGACGACGTGCTGCACCCCGAGCGCTCGTGGCCGACCGAGGCGGAGTACTGGACGCGCTACCGCGAGCTGGCGTCCCGCTATGCCGGCAACTTCCGCAAGCTCGCCGCCGAGTGCCCGCCCGAGCTCGTCGCCGCCGGGCCGCGGCTCGACGCCGCTCCCGCCGCCTGACCGGCGCAGAGGTACACCTCCACCGGCGGTGATGTACACCTACATCACCTGTCGCGGAACCGTCGCGAGACGGTGACGGGACACGGCCGGATCTGCCGACTCGACCGTGCGGGAACGCCGTCCGTGGGCGGCGCTAGGGTCCACCGCGCGTGCATCTTCGTGCCGTAAAACTGCGTGGCTTCAAGTCGTTTCCGGAACCGGTCGAGGTGCGTCTCGAGCCGGGCGTCGGCGTCATCGTCGGCCCGAACGGCTCCGGCAAGTCGAACGTCTCCGACGCGATCCGCTGGGCGGCGGGCTCCCTCAGCCCGAGCGAGCTGCGCGCAGAGAAGCCCGACGACGTCCTCTTCGCCGGCTCGACCGGCCGCGGCCCCGCGGACTTCTGCGAGGTCGAGCTGTTCTTCGACAACGCCGACGGCACGATCCCGGTCGCCTACACCGAGCTGTCGATCGCGCGGCGGCTGCACCGCGGCGGCGAGGGCCAGTACCTCGTGAACAAGACGCCGGTGCGGCGCCTCGACCTCGTCGAGCTGCTCGCCGACCTCGGGCTCGGCCAGGGGATGCACTCGATCATCGGCCAGGGCAAGGTCGAGGCGATCCTCGCCTCGAAGCCGGAGGAGCGGCGGGCGCTGATCGAGGAGGCGGCCGGGCTCGGACGATTCAAGGCGCGGCGGCACCGGGCCGAGCTGAAGCTGAACCGCGTCGCGATCCAGGTCGAGCGCGCCAAGGATCTCGAGGACGAGGTGCGCAAGCGTCTGCGCCCGCTGGCACTGCAGGCGACCGCGGCCGAGCGCGCCGAGAAGCTGCGCGGCGAGATCGCGCGCCTGCATGCCCGGGTCGCGCAGCTCGACCTCGCCCGTCTCGACGCGCGGCTCGCCGAGGTCGGGGAGCGGCGGACGGCGGCCGGGCTCGCGCGCCGCGCCGCCGAGGAGCGGCTCGAGGCGGTGCTCTCCGAGCGTGGCCGCGCGGAGGAGGAGCTGGCCGACGCTGCCGGTCGCCGCGAGCAGGCGATGCAGGAGCTCTACCGGCTGCGGAGCGCCGGCGAGCGCGTCGGGCTGCGGCGCGAGTCGGCGGTCGCGCTGCTCGAGCAGGTGCGCAGGGAGCTCGCCGATGCGGAGGAGGACGCAGGCGATCCCGGCGTCGAGGTGGCGGAGCTCGAGCGTACGGCGCGCGAGGCCGCGGAGGTCGCCCGGGTCGCGGCGGTCGAGCGCGAGACGCGGTCCGAGCGAGCCCGTCAGGCGCTCGCGCGGCTGCTCGGCGCGGAGCGTGCGGCGCGTGGCGAGGCGCAGGCGCGGCTCGACGAGCTGCTCGGCGAGCGGCAGGGGATCGAGGCGGACCTGACCGGCGCGGCCGGCGAGCGCGAGGCGGCGCTGTCGGTTTCCTACGAGCTGCGCTCGCGGGCCGCCGGTCTGGTCGTGCAGCGCGAGTCGGCGGAGCGGCTGGCGGCGCGCCTCAGCGCGGAGCTCGCCGAGGCGGAGGCCGACGCGGCGCGCGGCGGCCCCTCGCCGCAGGAGCTCGAGCAGGAGGCTCTGCTCGCGCGCGCGGGTTCGCGTGAGGCCGCGCACGAGCGCGACACGCTCGCCGAGCGCGCGCTGACCGCGAGCGAGCGGCTCGCGACGCTCGAGCGCTCGCTCGCCGAGCGCGAAGGCCTTCCCCCCGCGGCACGGGCGCTCGCCGAGGAGGGGCAGCGGCTCGCGCTCTCCGCGCTCGAGATCGAGCCCGGCACCGAGCGCGCCGTCGCTGCGGCGCTCGGCCCGCGCGCGTCGGCGCTCCTCGCCGACGACGCCCGCAGCGGCCTTGCGCTGCTCGAGCGGGCGGCAGCGATGGGGCTCGGCTCGCTCCGTGTCCTCGCCGGCCGTGACCCGCGTGACCTCGTCGCCGAGCTGCCGGTGGTCGAGAAGGACGAGCTGCTCGCGTCGAAGGTGCCCGCGGTCACGCGCGACGGCTTCGGCTACGACCCGCGCAGCGGCGAGCTGTGGTTCGCCGGTGAGACGGCGGAGGCCGTGCTGCTCGAGCTCGACGCGCGGCGGCGCGCGCTCGCCGACGAGGCGAAGCAGCTCGCCGAGCAGGCCCAGTTCGCGGAACGCAAGGCCGCCGAGGCGGAGGAGCGCGCCGCCGCGGCCGAGCAGGCGTTCGCCGCCGTCGCGCCGCGTCTCCACGTCCGCCGCGCCGACCTGCCGACGCTGAAGATGCTGCTCGCCGCGGCGCAGCGCCTCGAGCGTGCGCTCGGCGGCCTGGACACCGATGTCGAGCGCGTCGAGGCGCCGCTGCGCGAGCGCGGGGAGGCGGGCGCCGAGCGCACCGCCGAGCTCGGCGCGTCGTTGCGCGCGCTCGGCGAGCGCGAGGGTGAGCTGCGGAGCGTGCTCGCCGCCGCGGCCGAGGGGGCCGCCGCCGCGGAGCGCGATCTCGTCCGGCTCGGCGGCACCGCCGCCGAGGGCCCGGGCGACGGCGACGTCGAGTCGCTCCGGACCGAGGCTCGCGGCCTCGTCGCCGCCGCCGACGCGGCCGCCGAAGAGGCGAAGACCACCGGCGCGCGCGCCCGCGAGGCCGAGTCTGCCCGCATCGACGCCGCGGTTCGCGCCGGCCGCCGCAAGGCGCGCCCGCACGAGCTGGCGCGCGTCCTCGCCGGCGCCGAGCGGCTCGACGAGACGCTCCTCGCCGCCGCGGCCGCTGCCGCCCGTTTCGAGACGCCGCTGCGCGCGCGCGTCGACGCCGGCGGCATGCGCACCGGCGAGCTCGGCGAGGAGCTGCGTCGGCTCGGCGCCGCCGAGGTCGAGCTCCGCCAGCAGCAGTCTGCCGCGGCCGAGGCGTCGTCGGCGATCGAGGTCGAGGCGGCCCGCATCGAGGCCGAGGCGGAGGAGGCGCAGCGCCGCTTCGAGCATGCGGGTTGCGACGAGCCCGCCGAAGGCGAGAACCGTGACGAGCTGGCCGCCACGGCGGAGCGGCTCGAGCGCCGGCGCGAGCAGCTCGGCCAGGTGAACCCGCTCGCGAAGGAGGAGTACGAGGCGGAGAAGGAACGCCTCGACGAGCTCGCGACGCAACGGGCCGACCTCGAGGCGTCGCTCGACGAGCTCGAGAAGCTCCGGGCGGAGCTGACGGAGACGGTCGAGCGCCGCTTCACCGAGACCTTCGACGCGGTCCAGCAGAACTTCCACGAGGTCGCCTCGACGCTCTTCCCCGGCGGCGAGGGCCGCCTGCGGCTCACCGAGCCCGAGGACGAGGAGGCGCAACCGGGCATCGAGGTCGAGCTGCGCCCCGTCGGCAAGAAGGTGCAGAAGCTCTCGCTCCTCTCGGGCGGCGAGAAGGCGCTCGGCGCGATCTCGTTTCTCTTCGCCCTCTTCCTCGCCCGGCCGTGCCCGTTCTACCTCCTCGACGAGGTCGAGGCGGCGCTCGACGACGCCAACATCGGCCGCTTCGTCGAGCTGCTGCGCCGCTACTCCGACCGCGCCCAGTTCGTCGTCATCACCCACCAGAAGCGGACGATGGAAGCCGCCGACATCCTCTACGGCGTCGCGATGGGCGGCGACGGGATCTCGCAGATCGTCTCGCGGCGGCTGCCGCGCGACGAAGCGGAAGCGGTCAGCGCGGCGTAATCTCCCGGGCGTGGCACACGACCACGCCACGAGGGTCCCGCGCAAGCTCTACGAGCGCGAGCTGGAGCGCCTTCAGGGCGAGCTCGTGAAGATGAAGGAGTGGGTTCGCGTCAACGGCGAGCGGCTCGTCGTCGTCTTCGAGGGCCGCGACGCCGCAGGCAAAGGCGGTGCGATCAAGCGGATCGCCGAGTACCTCAACCCTCGCGTCGCCCGCATCGTCGCGCTGCCCTCACCGACCGAGCGGGAGAAAGGCGAGTGGTACTTCCAGCGCTACATCGCGCACCTGCCGACCGCGGGCGAGATCGTCCTCTTCGACCGCAGCTGGTACAACCGCGCCGGCGTCGAGCACGTGATGGGCTTCTGCACGCCCGACGAGTACCGCCGCTTCCTGCAGCAGTGCCCGATCTTCGAGCGGCTGATCGCCGGCGACGGGGTGCGGCTCGTCAAGTACTGGTTCTCGGTCTCCGACGACGAGCAGGAGCGCCGCTTCCGCTCCCGGCTCGCCGATCCGCTGCGCAGCTGGAAGCTCTCGCCGATGGACCTCGAGTCGCGCGCCCGCTGGGTCGACTACTCGCGCGCGAAGGACGAGATGTTCGTCCACACCGACATCGCCGAGGCGCCCTGGTACGTCGTCGAGGGCGACGACAAGCGGCGCGCCCGGCTCAACTGCATCGCCCACCTGCTCGCGCTCGTCCCCTACGAGGACGTGCTCGCGGCGCCGCTCGAGCTGCCGCCGCGCCCGCCCGAGACCGACTACGAGCGCCCGCCGCGCGACCTCTACCACTACGTCCCCGACCACACGGCGACGCTGCTCGGCTGATGGTCTACGACCCCGCCGGATTCGAGCCGCTCACCGAGGAGCCGTGGCAGGCGGCCCGCGTCCGGGACGGGATCCGCGCGATCGTCGCCGACTGCGACGCGGCCTTCGACCCGGACGGTCTCTGGCCCGCGCACGACTGGGACGGCTGGCAGGCGGCGCTGCCGCTGAAGAACCTCTACGTCGGCGCGGCCGGAGTCGTCTGGGCACTACACGCCCTCCGGGGGCACGCGGAGCCGCGCCGTACCTCGACGAGGAGCTTCTGCTCGCCGGCGCGGAGTCGATCTGGCGGGCCGGCGCGCACGGTGACGAGAAGGGCGCAGGCATCTGCCACGGCACCGCAGGCAACGGCTGGGCGCTCCTGAAGGCGTTCGCGCGCAGCGGCGACGAGCTCTGGCTCGAGCGCGCCCGCCGGTTCGCCGTCCACGCGCTCGCCCAGGTCGCGCGGCTGCGCGCCGGACGCGGCCGCGGGCGCTACTCGCTCTGGACGGGCGACCCGGGCACGGCGCTCTTCGCGGCGGCCTGTCTCGACGCCGACGCGCGCTACCCGATGCTCGATCCCACCGGCGCGGACTAGAGTCGGCTCCGTGGACGAGCGTCTCGAGCGATACGCGGAGCTCGCCGTGCGCGTCGGCGCGAACGTGCAGCCGGGGCAGCGCGTCTTCTGCCGCGGCATCGTCGAGCATGCGCCGCTGATCCGTGCGCTCGCACGCGCCTCCTATCGCGCCGGCGCTTCGTACGTCGACGTCTTCTACGGCGACGAGCACGTGCGCCGCGCACTGATCGAGCTCGGCCCCGACGAGGCGCTCGACTATTCGCCGGAGTGGCTGAAGACGTTCATGGAGGAGATGAACGGCAACGCGTCGATCGGCACGACCGGCAACCCCGAGCCCGAGCTGCTGAGCGATCTCGACGGCGAGCGGGTCGGCCGTGCGCAGATGAAAGAGGTTCAGGCGATCCGCATGCGCGGCCTGATGGAGCGCACGGTCAACTGGTCCGGCATCGCCTCGCCGAATCCCGGCTGGGCGGCGCGGATCTTCGGCGAGCCCGACGTCGAGCGGCTCTGGCAGGCGGTCGCCTTCTGCATGCGGCTCGACGAGCCCGATCCCGCCGCCGCCTGGCAGGCGCACATGGACGTCCTCGACGCCCGTGCGGCCGCCCTCGACGCGCTGCGCCCCGACGCGATCCGCTTCCGCGGTCCCGGAACCGACCTCACGGTCGGGACGGCCGCCGGAGCGAGCTGGAAGACCGCGCGCTTTCGCACCGCGTCCGGGATCTCGCACGTCGCGAATATGCCGACCGAGGAGATCTTCACGACGCCGGACTGCCGCCGCGCCGAGGGGACGATCCGCTCGACGCGCCCGCTCGTCCTGAACGGCACCGTCGTCGAGGGCCTCCAGCTGACGGTGCGCGAGGGCCGCATCGTCGAGGTCGACGCCGAGCGCGGCGCCGAGGTCGTCCGCGGCCAGCTTGCGATCGACGAGAACGCCGCCCGTTTCGGCGAGATCGCGCTCGTCGACGGAGGCTCGCGCGTCGGGCAGACCGGGCTCGTCTTCTTCGACACGCTCTTCGACGAGAACGCGACCTGCCACCTCGCCTACGGCGCCGGCTACCGCCACGCGTTCGAGGGCGACCCGGGCGAGGCGATCAACGTCTCGACCGTGCACACCGACTTCATGGTCGGCGGCCCCGACGTCGAGATCGACGCGCTGCTCGCCGACGGCACGGCCGTGCCGCTGCTGCGCGACGAGACCTGGCAGCTCGGCTGAGTCGCGGCTTCTCGCCTGCGCGACGCTCGCCACGCGCGCGCTTCGCGTCTATCAGCGAGCGGTATAGGGTCGCTCCTATGGCCTCGTTCGTCCTCGTCCACGGCGCCTGGCACAACGCGCAGTGCTGGGAAAGGGTCGTGCCGCTGCTCGAGGCGGCGGGACACCGTGTGGACGCGGTCGACCTGCCGGGACACGGCGAGGACGAGACGCCCGTGATCGGCATGACCCTGGACGCGAACGCCCGCCACGTCGCCAACCGGGTCGAGGCGGCGGGCGAGCCGGTCGTTCTCGTCGGCCACAGCATGGGCGGGATGGCGATCACGCAGGCCGCCGAGCTCGTGCCGGAGAAGATCGCGATGCTCGTCTACGTGTCTGCGTTCCTGCCCGCGGCCGGACAGTCGCTGCCGCAGCTCGCGCACGACCTCCCGGACGACATCGTCCAGCCGAACATCCTCGCCGACCCGACCACGGGCCTCTGCACGGTCGCCGAGGACGTGAGGATCGCGGCCTTCTACGGGAGGTGCTCGCCGGTGGATGCGGCTGCGTATGTCGCCGCGCACGAGCCCGAGGCGCTCGCGGTCGTCGGCGCGCCGGTCTCGATCACCGAGGAGCGGGCCGGCTCGGTGCGTCGCGTGTACATCGAGTGCCTCCGCGACGGCGCGGTCCCGGTCTCGCTCCAGCGCACGATGCACGCGGCCCGCCCGTGCGAGCGCGTCTTCGAGCTCGACACCGACCACTCGCCGTTCCTCTCGACGCCGGACGCGCTCGCGGACATCCTGCTCTCCCTGTAACAGACTGGTAGGTGCGTTCCCACGGTTATCGTGGCGCCGTGCCACGGAGCTGGGGAGAGCTGCTCGGCGAGGCGGACGCCGCGCCCGAGCCCGAGGAGGAACGCGCCGGGCTCTTCTCACGGCTGCGCGACTCGCTTTCGAAGTCGCGGCGCGCGCTCACCGAGCAGATCGCCGCGGCGGCCTTCGACCCCGGCGACGACCTCGCGTGGGAGCGGCTCGAGGAGGCCCTGATCGGAGCGGACGTCGGCGTGCCCGCGACCGCGGAGCTCGTCCGCCGGCTCGAGCAGCGCGGCGAGCTGGGAGAGCTCGCGGCGGCGCTCGCCGAGGAGGCGGCGGCCCTGCTCGGCGACCCGGGCGTATTGCACGTCCAGGAGCGGCCGAGCGTGATCCTCGTCGTCGGCGTCAACGGCACCGGCAAGACGACGACGATCGGCAAGCTCGCCGCGCGGCTCGCCGAGCACGGCCTTTCGGTGGTCGTCGCCGCGGCGGACACGTTCCGCGCCGCGGCGGAGGAGCAGCTCGAGATCTGGGCGCAGCGCGCCGGCGCCGACTTCGTCGGCTCCGAGCGCGGCGGCGACCCGGCCGCGGTTGCGTTCGACGGGATCGCCGCCGCGCAGGCGCGTGGCCGCGACGTCGTCATCGTCGACACGGCCGGCCGTCTGCACACGCAGACGAACCTGATGGAGGAGCTGGCGAAGGTGCGCCGGGTGATCGCCGCGAAGCTCGAGGGGGCGCCGCACGAGACGCTGCTCGTCGTCGATGCGACCACCGGCCAGAACGGCCTCCAGCAGGCGCGCCTGTTCGGCGAGGCGGCCGGCGTCACCGGCGTCGTCCTGACGAAGCTCGACGGCTCGGCGAAGGGCGGCGTCGCGATCCCGATCGCCTACGAGCTCGGCCTGCCGGTGAAGCTGATCGGCGTCGGCGAGGGCGTGGACGACCTGCGCCCGTTCGACCCGCAGGACTTCGCGCGGGCCCTCGTCTCGTGAGGACACGGCCGGGGTCAGACCCCGGCCGTGTCCGATCGGGCTAGCGGGCGCGCTCCCAGACCGTCCAGCCGTCCGGCGTCTTCGCGACGAAGTACGTCAGCTCCGACAGGCTCGCGCTCACCTTCGCGACGACGGGCAGCGTCACGTCGACCTCGACCGTCCGGTTCGCCACCAGGGGGCCGCAGTCGGCCGCGGCTTCGGTGCGGCGGGGGGCGCCGCCGCCGAGGGCCGCGGTCGCCGTCGCGCCGACGACGTCCGCGGCGTCGCCCGGGTAATGAGCCGGCAGCCAGGCGAGGACATGGCGCTTCGCGGCCTCGACGTCCGCGGCCGCGAGCGGCTGGGCGGCGGGGCAGGACGGGACGACGAGGCGGCCGAGCTCCTCGCGCGCGGCGACGAGCACGGCGTCCGAGGGCTGCGCGCTCCCGAACACGATCGAGACGTCGACCGCGTAGCCGGCGACGCGCACGCTCAGCTCGCGGCTTGCGCCGCCCGCCGGCGTCGCATCGTCGAGCCGCAGCGGCAGGAGCGCGGTCGGGAGCGACGGCTGCGTCGAGGCGGGGCTGAACCGGGCGCGCAGCACGACCCTGTTCGCGCCGAACGTCGTCGTCGACGTGCTCGCGGTGAGCGGGGCGTTCGCGGCGGTCACCTCGAGCGACGGCGCGGTGCCGGAGGTCGCCGTGTACCAGTCGGCGTCGGGGAGGAAGCCGGGGCCTGCGTTCAGCTTCTCCGTCACCTTCACGACCTTCGTCCTCGTGACCGTCTTCGTCGTGGTCCTGCCCGCTGCCACCGCGTAGCCGACACCGAACGCGCCCGCGACGACGATCGCCGCCGCGAAGGCGAACGCGGCGCCGCGGCGCGGCAGCCGCCGGCGCGGTGAGCGCACCGCGTCGAGGAAGCGTGCACGCGCGGCCGCGGTCTCCGGCGCGCCGGCCTCCGGCAGCCGGTGCCCGGCCTCGCGCAGGCGGCGTTCCAGCTCGTCAGACATCTCTGACCTCCAGGTGAAGCCGCAGGTCGTGGAGGGCCCGTGCCAGCCGGGAGTTGACCGTCCCGAGCGGCACGCCCAGCACCTCCGCGATCTCGGGCGTGGTGTAGTCGAACCAGTAGTGGAGGGCGATAACCGCCCGCCGATCGGGGCCGAGGCGCCGGAGCGCCTGTGCGAGCTCCTCGTCGGCGGGCTCGCCGTCGGACGCGAACGCCTCCTCGAGCGCCGCGACCGGGACGCTTCGCCGCTCGCGCCGGAGAAGGTCGATCGCGCGGTTGACGGCGATCCGGACGAGCCACGGCTCGAGCGGCCGCTCCGGGTCGAACCGCGAGAGCGCCGACGCAGCCCGGAGGAACGCATCCTGGGCGGCGTCGTTCGCCAGCTCACGGTCTCCCGTCGTCGCGAGCGCCGCCCGCCAGACGCGCGGCCAGTGCCGGTCGAAGATCGCCCCGAGGGCGCTCCGGTCGCCGCGTCGCGCGGCGAGTACCAGCTCTGCGTCCGACTCCATCACTCTCGATACGGCTGGCGCCGCTCGGCCTATCCCTACACTGGACCGCCGTGTTCGACACCCTTTCCGACAAGCTCCAGAGCGCGCTCGGCGATCTTCGCGGCCGCGGCACGCTCGACGACGAGGCCGTCTCGCGCGCGATGCGCGAGGTGCGGCTGGCGCTGCTCGAGGCGGACGTCAACTTCGACGTCGTCAAGCAGTTCGTCGCGCAGGTGCGTGAGCGTGCGGTCGGCGAGGACGTCCGCAAGAGCCTGACGCCCGGCCAGCAGGTCGTGAAGATCGTCCACGAGGAGCTGACCGCGCTCATGGGCGCCGCCGACTCGAAGCTCGCCTTCTCGCCGCGACCGCCGACGACGATCCTGCTCGCCGGCCTCCAGGGGTCGGGCAAGACAACCGCCGCCGGCAAGCTCGCCCTGCTGCTCCGCGACGACGGCCGGAAGCCGGCGCTCGTCGCGGCCGACCTGCAGCGCCCGGCCGCGATCGACCAGCTGATCCAGCTCGGCGAGCAGGTCGGCGTCCCGGTCTACGCCGAGGAGCGCGCCGACCCGGTCAAGGCCGTCCGCGACGGGATCGACCGGGCGACCGCCGACGGCCGCGACGTCGTCATCCTCGACACCGCCGGCCGCCTGCACCTCGACGAGCCGCTGATGGAGGAGCTCGCCGCGGTGCGCCGCGAGGCGAAGCCCACGAACGTGCTCCTCGTCCTCGACGCGATGACCGGCCAGGAGGCCGTGAACGTCGCGAAGGCGTTCCAAGAGCGGATCGACTTCGACGGCGTCGTGATGACGAAGCTCGACGGCGACGCGCGCGGCGGCGCCGCGCTCTCGGTGCGGGCGATCACCGGCCGCCCGATCAAGCTCGCGTCGGTCGGCGAGCGCCTCGACGCGCTCGAGTGGTTCCACCCCGACCGGATGGCCTCGCGCATCCTCGGCATGGGCGACGTCCTCACCCTGATCGAGCGGGCGGAAGCGGCGATCGCCGACGACGAGAAGGAAGAGCTCGAGCGCCGGATGATGCAGGGCGAGTTCTCGTTCGACGACTTCCTCAAGAGCTACAAGATGCTGCGCCGGATGGGGCCGCTCCAGGGCGTCCTGAAGATGATTCCCGGTTTCGGCAAGCAGCTGGAGGGGCTCGACGACGTCGACGAGCGCCAGCTCGGCCGCGTCGAGGCGATCATCCTCTCGATGACGCCGCACGAGCGGCGCGTCCCGCACGTGATCGACGGCTCCCGCCGCAAGCGGATCGCGGCCGGGTCGGGCACCACCGTGACCCAGGTGAACCAGCTGCTCGAGGCCCGAAAGCAGATGGCGAAGATGATGAAGATGGCCGGGTCAGGCAAAATGCCGCAGCTCCCCGGAATGCCGGGGGCGCCGCTGCCCGGTCAGGGCTTCGGCCAGCAGGGGGCGCCGCGCCCGAGCGCGACGCGCAAGTCCAAGACGAAACGCAAGCGGAAAGCGAGAAAGTAGGCAGATGGCAGTCAAATTGAGGCTGACGAGGGTCGGCTCGAAGAAGAACCCGATCTACCGCGTCGTTGCAGCCGACTCGCGCTCGCCGCGTGACGGCAAGTTCATCGAGATCGTGGGCCGCTACAACCCGCAGCACGAGCCTTCCCTGATCGAGTTCGACGAGGACAAGGTCCGCGGCTGGCTCTCGAAGGGCGCCCTCCCGACCGACTCGGTCGCGAAGCTGCTCAAGGCGAAGGGAATCTCGTAGCGCCTATGGCGGAGCTGCTCGCCGAGCTCGCGCGCCGGCTCGTCGACGAGCCGGACGCCGTGCGTGTCGAGCAGGTCGCAGAGGACGACGGCTCGCTCCTCTTTCGCCTCCATGTCGCCGAGGGCGACGTCGGCAAGGTGATCGGCCGCCAGGGGCGGCTCGCACGCGCGCTTCGCACCGTCGTCCGCGCCGGCGGCGTCGACGCGGGGCGGCGGCTGCAGCTCGAGATCGTGGGGTAGTCGCGCGTGGGCGCGAAGCGTGGGCTCTGACCTCGTCCCGGTCGGTCGCGTCGGCCGGCCGCACGGGCTGGACGGCTCGTTCTTCGTCGAGCATGCGAGCGAGCGCGAGGAGACGTTCGCGACCGGCAGGGAGCTCTACGCCGCCGGCGAGCCGGCGAAGGTCGTCGCCTCGAAGCGAGGAGCCGGCGGCCGGCCGGTGATTCGCCTCGACCGGCGCGTCGCACGCGGGGCCGAGCTGACCGTCCCGCGCGCAACGCTGCCGCCGCTCGGCGACGCCGACGAGTACTACGTCTTCCAGCTCGTCGGGCTCGCGGTCGAGGAGGAGGGCGGACGGGTGCTGGGGCGCGTCCGGGATGTGGTCGAGTACCCTGCCAACGACGTGCTGGAGCTCGACTCGGGGGCGTCGCTGCCGCTCGTCGACGCGTGTGTGCGGCAGGTCGACCTGGGGGCCGGGCGAATCATCGTCTCGCCTGGCTTCACCGAACCCGACTGACCAACCCGACTCCGTGCGCATCGACGTCTTCACACTCGTCCCGCATGCCTTCGCCTGGCTGACCGAGCAGCAGCCGCTCGCCGGCGTGCTCGGCGGCGAGCTGGAGCTGCGGCTCTTCGGCTACCGCGACACGACGCCGCTCCGCGCGGGTCAGGTCGACGACGACCCCTACGGCGGCGGCGCCGGCATGGTGCTGCGGGTCGACGTCGTCGCGGCCGCGCTCGACGCGGCGTACGCCGGCGCGCCCCCCGCGAACCCGGTGCTCGCGCTGACGCCGAAGGGGCGTCCGTTGACGCAGGCCGTCGTCGAGGAGCTGGCGGCCGAGCCGGCGCTGACGCTCCTCTCCTCGCGCTTCGAGGGCTTCGACGAGCGAATCGTCGAGCACCTCGCGACCGACGCGATCTCGGTCGGCCCGTACGTGCTCTCGAACGGCGACCTGCCGGCGATGATCGTGCTCGACGCGGTCGCGCGCAGGCTCCCGGGCGCGCTCACGGAGGGCTCCGGCGAGCTGGAGAGCTTCTCGGAGGAGCTGGACGGCGGGCTCGAGTATCCGCACTACACGCGGCCGGCGGAGTTCCGCGGCTGGTCGGTGCCGGACGTGCTCCTCTCCGGCGACCACGCGCGGATCGAGGCCTGGCGGCGCGGCATGGTGACGGGGCAGCGCACGTGAGAGATCCGCTCGGCCGCCTCTTCCCGCAGCTCCCGCACGGCGTACGGGTCGGCCTGGACTGGGTCCTGACGATCGCCGGCGCGATCCTGATCGTGCTCGCGATCAAGCAGTGGGTCGTCAACCCGTACCGGATCCCGTCCTCGTCGATGGAGCCGACGCTGCACTGCGCGAAGCCTGCGCCCGGCTGCGAGGCGAACTACTCCGACCGCGTGCTCGCGAACCGCTTCGTCTACCGCTACCGCGACCCGAAGCGCGGCGAGATCATCGTCTTCAACACGCCACCGGAGGCCGCCGTGCGCTGTGGCGAGGGCGGCACGTTCGTCAAGCGGTTGATCGGGCTTCCGGGCGAGAATCTGAAGGAGGACAACAAGGGCTTCATCTGGATCCAGCCGAAGGGCAGCGCCGACTGGTTCAAGCTGAACGAGCCGTACATCCAGGCGCAGCGCCGCCTCGCCGACACCTCGCACTTCGGGCAGCAGTGGAGCGTGCCCGAGGGCGACTACTTCTTCATGGGCGACAACCGCGCCGAGTCGTGCGACTCCCGCGACTGGGGCCCCGTGCCGCGCGGGAACCTGATCGGCGAGGTCTTCTTCGTCTACTGGCCCCCGAGCCAGATCGGCTTCCGCTGACGCCTCGGCCGGTGGCGACTCCCGCCCCTGCCCGACGAGACGCCGGCACCCACACGAACTCCACGCGAGGCGTTCCGCTACCATTCCGCCCCGGCCCGTCGGGCCGCCTTTCTCATGAGCAACGTCATCCAGGATCTCGAGCGCGCGCAGCTGCGCACCGTGCCCCGCTTCAAGGCGGGCGACACCGTTCGCGTCCACTTCCAGGTGATCGAGGGACAGCGGCGCCGCGTGCAGGTGTTCGAGGGGATCGTGCTCAAGCGGCAGGGCGCCGGCGCGCGCGAGACGTTCACGGTTCGCAAGCAGTCGTTCGGTGTCGGTGTCGAGCGGACGTTCCCGCTCCACTCGCCGAAGATCGAGAAGATCGAGGTCGTCGCGATCGGCGACGTCAACCGCGCGAAGCTCTACTACCTGCGCGGCCGCGTCGGCAAGAAGGCGCGCGTGCGCGAGAAGCGCTACGGCACCGGGTCGGAGCTGCCGTCGGTCGTCGAGTCGACGCTCGCCGCAGCCGGGCCGGAGGCTCCCGCGGCGGACACCGAGGCCGTGGAGCCGGTGGAGGCCGAGGTCGAAGCGGTCGCAGACGAGACCGTGGCCGACGAGACCGTGGCCGAGGCCGAGGCGCCCGCGGCCGACGAGGAGCCGGAACCGGCTCCCGCCGAATAGCGCGCAAGCTTTCCCGCTCTCCGGCATCTTCATCTGCGAGCGCAGGTATCGCCTCGTCGCTGCAATCACGGCGCGCAAGCGCCGCCTGAGGGGCAGACGACGACCGACGGGGTGGCACCCGCGACGAGAGGGAGATACGGAGGAGCCCGTGGGGGGCTCCTCCGTATCATTTCTCGCGTGATGTCTCGACCGAGAGGGTGCTCGTGTCGCCCGGATCCGGTACCCCGAACGAGGGAGCCAGGCACGCGACCGCGCACGTATTCGTGCCGATTCCGCTCGTAGCGCCGAGCGGGCGCATCGAACGGAGCGAGAGGAGTCGGAGATCGTGCAGGCACTCGGGAGGTCACTGTTCGTCGCGGTCGCCGTCACGTGCTTCGCCGCTCAACCCGCCGCGGCTGCGGCGACGGCGACCGTGAAGGGCGTCGTCGTCGCGCGCGACCAGGCGCGAGGGACGCTCGTCGTCGCCACGGGGCACGGCGCCGTCGCGACGCTGCGGACAACGACCGTCCGCCGCGTCGGGACGCGGGTGGTCGCGAAGGTCACGCGGCTCGCCGACGGCACGTACAGGGCACGCTCGGCCGCGCGGCGTGGCACCGCGCGTCGGGCCACGGTGCACGCAGTGGTCGTCTCGGCCGCGAACGGATCCCTCGTGCTCTCGGCGGGTGGCAGCGTCTTCTCCGTCCGTCGCGGACGCGTCGTCTCCGCAGTCGCGACCTCCGGCCCGCGGCCGGGGTCGGTCGTCGACGCGTCCCTGACGATCGATCCGGCGAGCGGCTCGGTGGGTGAGGACGCCGTGCACCAGGTCGGGCAGGCTTCGCTCGTCTCGCTCGAAGGGACGATCTCTTCGCTTGCTGCCGACTCGCTCGTCCTCGAGGCCGAGGACGGGGCGCAGACGACGGTCGCGATTCCGCCGAGCATCGTCCTCCCGGCCGCGATCGCCGCCGGCGACCGGGTCGAGCTGCTCGTGCAGTTCGCAGCCGGGACCTTCACGCTCGTCTCGATCCAGGACGACCATGCCGCAGCCGGCTCCGGCTCGGGAACGGTGGCGCTGGCTCCGTCCGCTTCGGGCTCGAGCGGCTCGGCCGAGGACGGGAGCGCCGGGGAGGCGAGGATGGAGGCCGAAGGGATCGTCACCGCCGTCTCCTCGACTTCGCTCTCGGTGCAGGGCGAGCACGCGAGCACGGTCACGTTCGTCGTGCCGGCGGGCGTTGACGTCTCGGGTGTGACCGTCGGCGCACGCGTGCACGCGAAGGGCGTGCTCGCGGCGGACGGCACGGTCACGCTCGCGAAGGTCGAGGTGCAGAGCCCGCACGCCGGGAACGACGCGAACGCAGACGTGGAGGCGGAGGGCCCGGCCACGGCGGTCGACGCCGGCTCGCTCACTGTCCAGCCTTCCGACGGCGGCGCACCGGTCGTCTTCACGGTGCCTGCAGGGTTCGACGTCTCCTCCGTCGTCGTCGGGGTGGGCGTGAGCGCGAAGGGCGTCGCGAACGCAGACGGTTCGATCACGCTCGCGAAGCTCGAGGTGCATGGCTCGAGCGACCAGAGCGGCTCCGGCAGCCAGGGGGCTTCCGGCAGTCAGGGAGGTTCGGGCGATCGGGGAGGCTCCGGCGAGCACGGAGGCTCGGGCGATCAGGGAAGCGGAGGCGACGGCTGACCGGCGTTGCACGGGAGGGCATCGGCTCGCCCTCCCGTGCCGTCTCCGTCGCAGCTCTGTGACGGACGGTCTCGCCGGCTGGCGGGCGCGGTATTGTCGCGAGTCGTGGCACGTTCGAGCTCGCGCACGGGTCAGAGGCTGCTCCGCTTCGACCGGCGTCTCGGCGCCCGCTTCGTCGCCGGGACGGACGAGGCCGGCCGCGGCTCGCTCGCCGGGCCGCTCGTCGTCGCGGGCGTCCTGCTCGACTACGGGTCGCTGCGGGAGCATCGCGTCCGCCCGCTCGCGTACCTGAACGACTCCAAGCAGTGCTCCGAGGAGCGGCGGGAGGAGCTGTTTCACGCCGTCGTCGGGCTCGCCGAGCGGGTCGCGGTGCGCGTGATCCCGCCCGGCGACATCGATCGCAACGGTCTGCACGTCTCGAACCTGGCGGGGCTCCGCGCGATGCTCGAGGCGGTCGGGCCGGCAGACGTCTGCCTCGTCGACGGATTCCGTCTCGGCCCGGCCGCCCCCGAGCACACGGCGGTCGTGGACGGCGACGAGAAGAGCGCCGCGATCGCGGCCGCGTCGATCGTCGCGAAGGTGACGCGCGACCGGCTGATGCGGCGGCTCGACGCCCTCTATCCCGGCTACGGCTTCGCGCAGCACGTCGGCTACATCACGCCGGATCACTCCGCCGCCGTGCGCGAGCGCGGCCCCTGCGCGGTGCACCGGCTCAGCTTCCAGGCGCACTGCTACGGCGAGCGCGCGGTCGCGTGAGATGGTCCTTCCCACGCCGGTCGGGGCCTCCCTCGCGGCTGCAACGCTGCGCCGGGCTGCGTCCTCGGTCGCCCCGGTAGCGTCGGCTGTCGGGCCTCCGTGCGTCCTCGCCTTGCTCGCCGTTCGCGCGCCGGGAGCGCGAGATCGGCGCCGGCAGGAGCCGAGCGGCGCCGCGGCCGAGCGCCGCGCCGCGTGGTGGTACCGCCTGCGCGGCTGGCGGATCCTCGCGACGAACGTCTGGGCCGGCGGCAACGAGGTCGACCTGATCGTTCGTCGCGGCGGCGTGTTGCGCTTCGTCGAGGTGAAGGAGAAGCGGGGCGAGCGCTTCGGCGACCCGCTCGCGATGGTGACGCCCGAGAAGCAGCGGCGCGTGCGGCGTGCGGCCGAGGCGTGGCTGGCCGCGAACCCGGAGCTCGCCCGGCTCGAGGCCGGCTTCGACGTCGTCGCCCTGCGCGGCGGGCGCGTCGAGCGGGTGGACGATGCGTTCTAGCGTCGCCGTGCTCGCGGTGCTCCTCGCGGGTGGTGCGGCGCCGCCGCTGACGCCGACCCGGCACCGGCTCGCGGATGCTCTCGTCAGCGAGTTCGAGAACTCGCGGCCGACGCCGCAGTACTGCTACGTGGCGGCGCTCGGCGACGGCCGCGGCTACACGGTCGGCCGGGCCGGGTTCACGAGCGCGACCGGCGATCTGCTCGAGGTCGTGCGACGCTACGCGGCGGCAGAGCCCGGTAGCCGGCTCGCACGCTACCTGCCTCGGCTGCGCGAGCTCGCCCGCACGGAGTCGCCGAGCCTGCGCGGGCTCGAAGGCCTCCCTGCGGCCTGGCGGGCGAGCTGCCGGGACCCGCGCCAGAGAGCCGCACAGGACGCGATCGTCGACCGCGAGTACCTCCAGCCGGCCGTTCGTACCTGGCGCGCGCTCGGGCTGCGCACGCCGCTCTCGCTCGCGGCGCTCTACGACGCCGAGATCGAGCACGGCGGCGGCTCCGACCCGGACGGCGTGCCGGCGCTCGTCCGCCGGACGCTGCAGCGCGCCGGCACGGTCGCGCACGCGGGCGAGCAGGCGTGGCTGACGGCGTTCCTCGCCGTCCGGCGCGCCGATCTTCTCCACCCGGCCGACACGGCGACGCAGGCGGAGTGGGCGCAGTCGGTCGACCGGGTCGACGTCTGGTCGTATCTCCTGCGCACCGGCCAGTGGACGCTGCGGCCGCCCGTCGTCGTCCGGACGCGGGACTACCGGCTCCGGCTGCGGTAGCGGACGTCTGGGAGAATGGGCGCCGTGAGCGGGGAGGACGGTGTCAGGGTCGTCCACGGCGGCGAGGTCGCAGACTCGTCGCGCAGGCTCCAGTACGGGCGCGGCGTCTCGGCCGAGAGCGTCGGCGCGAAGGGGATCTGCATGCACCTCGGCATCGTTCCGCCCGGCGGCGTCGCGGAGGCGCACCTGCACGAGCACCACGAGAGCGCGCTCTACGTCGTCTCCGGCCGGGCCGGCACCCACTACGGCCGGGACCTCGAGCACTACGTCGAGGCGGCCGCCGGCGACTTCGTCTACATCGCCGCGGGCGTGCCGCACCGGCCGTGCAACCTCAGCGAGACCGAGCCGGCCGTCTACATCGTCGCGCGCACCGACCCGAACGAGGAGGAGAGCGTCCTTCTCCTGCCGCATCTGAACGAGGAGCGGTGAGCGAGGCCCGGCTCGCCGAGCCGTAGGCCCGCCGCGGAGCGCGAGCCGGCGCGCTGGTACGGTCGGTCCGAGATGGAGTTCCGGATCCTCGGGTCGCTCGAAGTCGTCGCGGGCGACCGCGTCGAGGCGCCGACGCGAGGCAAGCAGCGGACACTGCTCGCGTACCTGCTCCTGCACGCGAACGAGCGTCTCAGCATCGACCGGCTGATCGACGCGCTCTGGGGCGAGCGCCCGCCGCCCACGGCGGCGGCGTCGCTGCACAACAACGTCGCGCGTCTGCGGCGCGCGCTCGACGCCGACCGGATCGAGACCGCCGGCTCGACCTATCTGCTCCGGCTCGCGCCGGGCGAGCTGGACGCGCACCGGTTCGAGGATCTCGTCCGCGACGGCGAGCAGGCTTCTCCAGCGGAAGGCGCAGAGATTCTCCGCTCGGCGCTCTCGCTCTGGCGCGGCCACGCGCTGGCGGACGTGGAGGACGAGCTCTTCGCGCAACCGGAGATTGCGCGCCTCGAGGAGTTGCGGCTGACCGCGATCGAGCAGCGGATCGCGGCCGAGCTCGAGCTCGGCGAGAGTCGTACCCTCGTCGCCGAGCTCGAGGCGCTCGCTCGTGAGCACCCCCTCCGGGAGGGAGTCCGTGCGAAGCTGATGCTCGCTCTCTACCGCGCGGGCCGTCAGGCCGACGCGCTCGACGTCTACCAGCAGGCGAGAAGGCTGCTCGTCGACGAGCTGGGGATCGAGCCGAGCCAGTCCCTGCAACAGGTGCACCGGCAGATCCTCCTCCAGGATGCCGCGCTCGGTCTCGAGCCCGCCGGCGTTGCCGAGGCCGCGCCTGCGGGGCCGGCGCCGGCCCCGGCGCGGGAGGTGCGCAAGAGCGTGACGGTCGCGCTGCTCTCGGTCGACGTGCAGGTGAGCGACCCGGAGATCCACCGCGACCTCGGCGAGCGTTGCGAGGCGCTGGTACGCGCGGCCGTCGAGCGCCACGGCGGCTCGCTGCAGGCGGGCGCCGCGATCGCCGGCCTGCTCGCCGTCTTCGGGGTGCCGGAGCTGCACGAAGACGACGCGCTGCGGGCGGTGCGGGCGGTGACCGAGGCGCGGACGGCGCTCGCCGACCTGGACGCCGACCTGGGCCTGCGGGCCGGCGTCGCGACCGGTGAGATGATCGCGGGCGCCGCGCTCGCCGGCCGACCGCTCCAGGACGCGCGCGAGCTCGAGCGCCGTGCCGCTCGCGGCGAGATCCTGCTCATGCCGGCAACCCAGCGCCTCGTGCGCGACGCGGTCGAGTGCGAGCCGGACGGGCAGGGGGCGCTCCGGCTCGTGCGGCTCGACCCGAGGGCGCCCGGCGTCGCTCGCCGGCTCGACGCGCCTCTCGTCGCCCGTGAGCGCGAGCTGCTCCTGCTCGAGACCTCCTTCGCCCACGCCGCGCGCACGGCCACGTGCCATCTCTTCACGGTGTGCGGCGAAGGGGGAATCGGGAAGTCGCGTCTCGTCGCCGAGCTCATGCGCTCGCTCGGTGACGCGGCGACCATCCTTGCCGGGCAGTGCCTTCCCTACGGCGAGGGAATCACGTACTGGCCGGTGGTCGAGATCGTGCGAGCGGCCGCGGGCATCGGCGACGACGATCCCGCCGCCGCCCGGGAGCGGATCGCGGCTCTCGTGCCGGGGCCGGACGGCGAGGCGGTCGCGGACAGGCTCACGGGGTTGCTCGGGCGCGGCGACCCGGTCCGGGCGGACGAGATCGCCTGGGCGCTGCGGCGGCTGCTCGAGGCGCTGGCGGCCACCCGTCCCGTCGTTGTCGCGGTGGACGACCTGCATCTCGCGGAGCCGACCCTGCTCGACCTGCTCGAGGGTCTGGCCGAGCGCTCGCACGACGCTCCGATCCTGCTCGTCGGTCTCGCGCGGCAGGAGCTTCTCGAGATCCGGCCTGCCTGGGGTGGCGGCATGGCGAACGCGACGACCGTCTCGCTCGACGCGCTCGACGAGCACGAGAGCGGTCTGCTGCTCGACAACCTTCCCGGCGGCTCCGAGCTCGAGCCGGCGCTGCGGTCCCGGGTGATCGCCGCCGCCGGCGGGCATCCCCTGTTCGTCGAGGAGCTGCTGACGATGCTCGCGGAGGCGGGGCGGACGATCGGCGGCGACGACGGGATCGCGCTGCCGGTGACCGTGCAGGCGCTCCTGGCGACACGGCTGGAACGGCTGTCCGACGCCGAGCGGCTCGTGCTCGAGTGCGGCGCGATCGAGGGCGAGACGTTCCACGCGGGAGCGCTCGACCGCGTCGCCCCGGAGCTCGAGCCGGAGGCCCGGGAGGAGGCGCTCGCCGGTCTCGTGCGCGTCGACCTGATCAGGCCCGTCGAGGCGCAGTTCGCGGGCGGCCCCGCCTTCCGCTTCCGGCACGCGCTCGTCCGCGAGCAGGCGTACGCGGCGCTGCTGCGCGAGCGGCGGGCGACGCTGCACAGCGCATTCGGCTCCTGGCTCGGAGAGGTCGGAGCGAGCCGGCTGGCGGAGCTCGAGGAGATCCTCGCGTTCCACTTCGAGCAGGCCTTCCGGCTGTGGAGCGAGCTGGGCGCCGTGGACGACGAGCGGCGCGCCCTCGGCGAGCGAGCGGGCCGGCTGCTCGCCGGCGCCGGCCGCCGCGCCTACGAGCGGTCGGATCTGCCGGCCGCGACGAGCCTGCTCGGTCGCGCGGCCGGGCTCCTGCCGCCGGATGACGAGGAGCGGCTCCGGCTCCTGATCGATCTCGGCGACGCGCTCCGGGCGCGAGGAGACTTCGAGCGTGCCGCCGCGGTGCTCGTCGAGGCGCGGACTCGAGCTGCGGCGACCGGCCGTTCCGCGATCGAGGCCCACGCGGAACTCGAGCGCCTGCTCGTGCGGACGACGACCGACTCCGCGAGCGGCATCGACGAGCTGGTGCGCGCGGCGACCGCGATCGCCGACGACCCGGACGCCGGGCAGGATCTCGTCGCCCGGGCGAAGGCCCTGCATCTGCTGGGGATCTGGCACTGGAACGCCCTCGACTCGGGCAGGGCGGCCGAGTATCTCGTCAGAGCGCGCAAGACCGCGGAGCAGGCGGAGGCCCCGACCGTCAGGCGGCAGGCGCAGCTCGGCCTCGCCCTGACGTTCCTGACCGGCCCGATGCCCGTGCCCGATGCGCTCGCCGCGATCGGCGCCCTCCTCGAGGCGGCCCGCGGCGACCGCCGGGCCGAGGCGATGCTGCTGACCTACGCGGGCGCGCTCGAGAGCCTGCGGGGCCGGTTCGACGAGGCGCGCAGCCTGCTCGCCCGCGGCGCGCAGCAGCTCGACGACCTCGGGCACCGTGTGCTGCGCGCGGCGGGAGACTTCGCTCCGCTGGCCGAGCTGATCGCGGGCGACGCCGTCTCTGCCGAGCGGATCGCGCGGAGCGCGCTCGAGACGCTGACCGCGGTCGGCGAGCGCGCGAATGCGGCCCTCGTCGCCTGGGCGCTCGCCGAGGCGCTGCATCGCCAGGGCCGCGACGGGGAGGCGGAGGAGCAGCTCGCATTCGCTGCGCGGGTCGAGCCGGAGGCGCTGCTGATCCACGCGCGTGTGGATGCGACGAGGGCGAGGGTGCTGGCGCGACGCGGTGAGACCGCGGCGGCCGTCGAGCTCGCCCGGAAGACGATCGCGCTGCTCGAGTCGACCGACGCGCTCGTTCTGCGCGGCGACGCGCAACGCACCTTGAGCGAGGCGCTCCGGGCCGCCGGGCGTCTCGACGAGGCGGACGCGGCGGCCTCCGAGGCCGAGGCGCTCTACGACGCGAAGGGCGCCAGCGCCCTCGCTGCGGCAGTGGCGGTCGGCGTCTAGGAATCCTGGCCCATGCGCAGGCGTTTGAGCAGCGCACGATCGACGGTCGGCTCGTGGAGCGCAGGCAGGACGAGGGTCGACGCGCCGGGCAGGAGATCCTGTACGAGGTCGCCGAGGGGGACGCGTCGCACGATCGGATCGGTGATCGCGTACGGCGACGCCTTGTAGACGATCGTCTCGTGGTGGCCCGGGTAGAAGCGGCGGAGGTATTCGACGAGCATCGGCAGGCGCGAGCCGCGGCCGTCGGGCCGCGCGAACGGCTCGCCGACGATGTTGGGCTGCCAGAGGACGAGCATCGCCGCGGTGTCGGGCCGGCGCCCGGTGACGAGGAACGCGCTCGCCTCGTACGAGGTGAGCCCCGACCGGGCCGGGTCGATGCCGAGATCGGCCACGAGGCAGTCGAGGGCGGAGATCGCCGGCAGCATCCGAGCGGCGAACCCCTCGGCGCGGGCGCGTTCGACGGCTCGGTGCGAGGGATCCACGAAGACGCCGGGATGACCGTAGAAGGCGGCGCAGAGCCGGATTCCGGCCCGGACCGGCTCGAGCAGCGCCTCGACGATCTCGTCGTACGTCTGCCGTCGCGACTTCGTCGCGCCGTAGAAGCCGGCAAGCGAGCGCGCCCGCGGATTGAGTCGCTCGACGAAGCGCGCCGATGCGGGTTCGGCGACGAGGTAGACGACGTCCTCGGCCTCCTCGATCGCCGCTCGCGCCTCGGGAGTCGTCTGCGCGGCGCCGTTGATGCCGGTGCCGACGACGGTCAGGCTGCCACGCCGGCTCGCCAGTGGGCCGCCTACTCCCCGGTCGTGTCGAGGTCGACGTCGGCGCCGTCGGACGGCGTGATGATGGCGATGACGACGTCGAACGGCCACTGCATGTCCTCGCTGTGAGCGCCGCTCTCCTCGCCGACTGCCGCGTTCAGCCGTTCGAGGTCGCGGCTGAGAACGATCTCCTGCTGATCGGCCGAGAGGCCTGCCGACGTCATCGTTCCGGCCGGGTCGGCGGCGAACTGCGCCGGGAAGCCCGGTTCCTCGTGATACCGCGTCACGAAGTCGAGCAGCGGGGTTGAAGACGATGCCATGGCCAGCTCCTTCGGTCGGCGGCGAGCCTCGAACTTACCCGGCCTCCGGCGTGAGTTCAAACCGGGTCGACTGCCCGACGGCGCCGTCGGTTCGGCAGCGGAGGCGCCCCGAGCGGCATCGGCTCGGGTGACGTCCTGCGTCGGCGTTCCGGAGCGCGGCGTCGCGCAGAGCAGGCTCGATGCAGGGCCGGCGCGGTCGGTCGCGAACGGAACGATCGTGGCCGTCACTCAGGACGAGCTGTACGCGGCGCTGGATCTCGAGCTCTCGTGGTCGGAGCGCGACCTGCCCGAGCGCGTGCGGACGAAGCACGTGCACCGGCTGCACCCGTACCACGGCAAGTTCATCCCGCAGCTCGTCGAGGTGCTGCTCGACCGCTACTTCGAGCCGGGCGGGCATGTACTCGACCCGTTCGCAGGCTCGGGGACGACGCTCGTGCAGGCGCTCGAGTCGGGGCTCGACGCGACGGGCGTCGAGCTGGCGGCGTTCAACTGCCTGCTCGTGCGCGTCAAGACGGCGCAGTACGACCTCGGCGCGCTCGGAGACGAGCTGCGTGATGCCTACCGCCGGGTCGAGTCGCTCCAGCTCGGCCGCGTGCGCGCACCGCGGCAGCCGTATCTCCGCGAGTGGTACGCGCCGCGGGCGGCGGCGGAGCTCTTCGCGTTCCGAGACCTGATCGACGGCTACCGGTACGGCGACGTGCTGCGGGTCGTCCTCTCGCGTGCCGCGCGGTCGTCGCGGCGGGCGGCCCACTTCGATCTCGAGGCGCCGCGCGCGGCGCAGACGGCGGAGTACTGGTGCCACAAGCACCGGCGGATGTGTCGACCCGTCGAGTCTGCGCTCGGCTTCCTGCGGCGCTACACCCTCGACACGCTGGCGCGGATCGAGGCGTTCGCGGGTGTGCGCGATCTCGAGCGGGAGGCGGCGGTCATGCAGCACGACGCGCGCGAGGTCGCATACGAGGCGGTCTTCGACGGCGTCCTGACCTCGCCGCCGTATCCGGGCCTGATCGACTACCACGAGCAGCACCGCTACGCATACGAGCTGCTGGCGCTCGACGATCGCCGCGAGCTGGAGATCGGCGCCGCCGCCGCCGGCACGTCGCTGGCGTCGCTCGAGGAGTACCGCAGCGGCATCGCCGCCGCGCTCGCGAACGCGGCCCGCTCGCTGCGTCCGGGAGCGCCGGTGCTGATCGTCGTCAACGACCGTCGTGACCTCTATCCGGAGATCCTCGACCGCGCCGGCCTGCACCTCGAGACCCGGCTCCGCCGTCACGTCAACCGCCGCACCGGACGCCGCGCCGGCGAGTACTACGAAGACGTCCTCGTCGCCCGCCAGACCTGACCCGTCTCTGCCGACGCGCTCGCCTGCGGCCATGACCTGCGGGGTCATGTCCCTACAGCGCATGTCCCCATACCGCATGTCCCCGTACCCCCACCCTTTAGGGCGGGGCCGCGGTCCCGCCGCCCTCGGAATCGACGATACCGGCGGACCCGTGACGGCGGAGTGTCGGCTTCGTCACGCTTCACGAGCGCGACCGGCACGGAGGCTCGACGGTTCCGTCACGGGTTGCCGCATAGCGTCGAGTCGTGATTGCACGGGCGGTCACCCACGCGCTCGTCGGACTCGATCCACGCCGGGTCGAGGTCGAGGCGCACATCCAGAACGGGGTGCCGGCGTTCACGATCGTCGGGCTGGCCGACCGCGCCTGCCAGGAGGCGCGTGAGCGCGTAAAGAGCGGGATCATCTCGGCGGAGCTCGAGTTTCCGGGCCGCCGCGTCACGGTCAACCTCGCGCCGGCGGAGCTCCGCAAGGAGGGTTCCGGCTTCGACCTGCCGATCGCGCTCGCGGTCCTCGCAGCCTCGAAGCAGGTGCCGCGCGCGGAGCTCGAACGCCACGCGGCGGTCGGGGAGCTCGCCCTCGACGGGAGGTTGCGGCGTGTCGGCGGCGTCCTCGCGGTCGCCGAGGGCGCGCGGAGGATGGGGCTGGAGCGCCTGCTCTGCCCGCCCGAGTCGGCGACCGAGGCGGCGCTCGCCGGCGTCGAGCCCGTGCCGATCCGCCATCTCGCCGACGCGGTGGCCTACCTCCGCGGCGAGCTCGTGCCCGACCCGGTGCTTCCGCCGCGCCGCTACGCCGCGGCATCGGTGCCCGACCTTGCCGACGTACGCGGTCAGGAACGCGCTCGCCGGGCGCTCGAGATCGCGGCCGCAGGCGGTCACAACCTCCTCTTCGGCGGGCCGCCGGGTACCGGCAAGACGATGCTCTCGCGCCGCCTGCCCGGGATTCTGCCGCCGCTCGAGCCGGAGGCGGCGCTGGAGGTGACGCGGATCCATTCGGTCGCAGGGCTGCTCCCGCCCGAGCATCCGCTGATCGAGACGCCGCCGTTCCGGGCGCCGCACCACAGTGCCTCGACCGCGGCGATCGTCGGCGGCGGTCCCGGGCTTCGTCCCGGTGAGGCGAGCCTCGCGCACCGCGGCGTGCTGTTGCTCGACGAGCTGGCCGAGTTCGCCCGACCGTCCCTCGAGGCGCTTCGGCAGCCGCTCGAGGACGGCGCCGTCGCAATCGCGCGGGCCGCGGGGCGGGTCGTCTTCCCGGCCTCCTTTCAGCTCGTTGCAACCATGAATCTCTGCCCGTGTGGAGCGCGCGGCGATCCGGCGATCGAGTGCACGTGCTCCGCGCAGCGGCTCGCGCGCTACCGCGACAAGCTCTCGCGCGCGCTGCTCGACCGTTTCGACCTCGTCGTCGCGGTGCCACGCGCGCGCGCCGCCGAGCTGGCAGGAGACCGGGGCGAGGCCTCTGCCGTCGTCCGGGAGCGTGTCGTCGCCGCGCGGTTCGCGCTCGGGAGCAGCGAGCTCGCGCGGACGGCCGAGGCGGACGAGCTGCTCTCCCGCGCGGTCGAGCGGCTGCCGCTCTCGGGGCGTGGGCGGGCCCGCGTGGCGCGCGTCGCGCGGACGATCGCGGCGCTCGCCGGCGCGGCCGACGTCCTCCCCGAGCACGTCGCGGAGGCGCTTGCCTACCGCTCTCCGAGGGAGCTGGCGTGACCGACCTCGCGCTCGCCGTCTTCGCCTCCGAGACCGGCACGCATCTCGTCCGCCCGCCGCACGGAGCGGGCTGGGCGGCGCACCTGCGCCGCTTCGACGAGCGCGCCTACCGCGAGCGGCTCGCAGCGGCCGGCCACCGCTTCCTCGCTCGCTCGGACGAGACGTTCCCGCCGCTGCTCCGCGCGATCCACGACCCGCCGCCGGGGCTGTTCCTCCGCGGCACGGGAGACGTCGGACTTCTTTCTCGGCCGGCTGTCGCGGTCGTCGGCGCCCGTGCGTGCTCGGGCTACGGCGCGAGCGTCGCTCGCAGCCTCGGACGCGATCTCGCCGCCGCCGGGCTCGTCGTGGTCAGCGGTCTCGCGCGTGGCGTCGACGCCGAGGCGCATCGCGGCGCGCTCGAGGCGGGCGGGCTCACCGTCGCCGTGCTCGGATGCGGCATCGACCGGGACTACCCGGCAGCCCACACGGAGCTGGCGCGCCGGATCGCCGATTCCGGCCTGGTCGTCTCCGAGTACGCGCCCGCCGTCGAGCCCGCGCCGTGGCGCTTTCCCGCCCGCAACCGCATCGTCGCGGGGCTCACGGCGGCGAGTGTCGTCGTCGAGGCCCGCGAGCGCAGTGGTGCGCTGATCACCGCCGACCTCGCGCTCGAGGAGGGGCGCGAGGTGTTCGCCGTGCCGGGCGAGATCACGTCGGCGCTCTCCGCCGGCGCAAATGCGTTGCTCAAGCTCGGCGCCGCTCCGCTGACCGCTGCCGCTGACGTGCTCGCCTCGTTCGGGATCGCCCCGGAGCCGGCGGTCGACGGCGCCGAGGTCGGCGGAACGGCCGGCCGGCTGCTCTCGCTCGTCCGGGAAGCGCCCGCGGGTGCAGACGAGCTGGCTCGGCGCGCAGGCCTCGACGCGGGCGAGGTGGCACGCGCGCTCGTCGAGCTCGAGCTCGCCGGGCACGTGTCCGCGACCGACGGCCTGTACCGGTCGATCGCGCGCGGCTAGCATCCCGCCGGGGTGACTACTGCGTTCTGGCTCGAGGACGAGCTTCCGGTGCGCGCGGAGACGCGGCAGGATGGCCGCGTCGACGTCGCGATCGTCGGCGCCGGCGTCACGGGCTGCGCGGCGGCGCTTCGCCTGGCGGAGGCCGGGCTCCGCGTTCGTGTGCACGACCAGCGCGGGATCGCCGAGGGCGCGAGCGGGCGCAACGGCGGTTTCGCGCTTCGCGGCGGCGCCTCGCGCTACGACGTGGCCCGCGAGACGTACGGGCGGGAGCGCGCTTACGCCTACTGGCGCTGGACCGAGGCGGCGCTCGACCGGCTCGAGGCTCTCGCCGGCGACGCGCTGCGGCGGATCGGCAGCTACCGGCTCGCGGCCGACGAGGAGGAGCGCGAGGCGATCCGGGCCGAGTACGAGGCATTGCGCGAGGACGGGATCGCGGCCGAGTGGGCCGACGACGTCCCCGGCGGCGCCGCCGGGCGCTTCCACGGCGCGATCGTGCACCCCGGCGACGGCTCGATCCAGCCGGCACGGTTCGTCCGGCGTCTCGCCGTCCGCGCCGCCGCCGCCGGCGCCGAGTTTCGAGAGCACGAGCGCGTGCAGGATGTCGCTGCGCTCGACGCGGCCCACGTGATCGTCGCCACGGACGGCTACGGCCACGGGCTCGTCGCCGAGCTGGACGGATTGATCTGGCCGACCCGCGGGCAGGTGATCGTCAGCGAGCCGCTCGACCGCGTCCTCTACGACCGCCCGCACTACGCGCGCGACGGCTTCGACTACTGGCAGCAGCTTCCCGACCGCCGGCTCGTGCTCGGCGGTTTCCGCGACGTCTCGATCATGGACGAGCTGACCGACGTCGAGGAGATGACGGCGACGATCCAGTCGGCGCTCGAGTCGTATCTCCACGAGCTCGCGGACGGTACGCCGCGGGTGACGCACCGCTGGGCCGGGATCTTTGGCCTGACACAGGACATGCTCCCGCTCGTCGGGCCGGTTCCCGGCCGCGACGGGATCTGGGTCGCGGCCGGCTATTCCGGTCACGGCAACGTCCTCGGCTTCGCCTGCGGCGAGCTCGTCGCCGACGCGATTCTCGGGCGTGGGTCGCCGCAGCTCGAGCTTCTCGACCCCGCGCGGTTCGCGTGAGCTCGGAGCCGAGGCCCGGCGACCCGGTGCGCCTCGCGGAGGCGGCCACCGGGATGGCCGCCGGCTCGCTCGGTGTTCTCGTCGGCTGGTACGCGAACGACGAGGAGCCCGAGGCGCTTGTGAACTTCTGGGACGGCGGCCCGCTGCGGGTGCCCGCCGACCTGGTCGAATCCCACGGCTGTGCTCGAGGCTCGACGTGAACGAGCCTGCGGCTAGAGCGGAACGAGCGGCAGGTCGAGCGCCTCGCGCTGCTCGAGCGCGGCGATCGCGACCGCGAGATCCTGGAGTGCGAGGCCGGTCGAGTCGAAAGCGGTCACCTCGTCGCTCGACCTGCGGCCCGGAGCGAGCCCCGCGAGCACGTCGCCGAGCGAGGTCACGTCGTCGCGCGTCAGGACGCCCGCCTCGACGGCTGCGGCGCATTCGCCGCCGTGGCTCGCCTGCTCCCAGTCGTCGCAGAAGACGCGCACGCGGGCGAGCTCGCCGACCGCGATCTCCGCCTTGCCGGGGCCGTCGGCTCCCATCAGCGAGACGTGACGGCCCGGCCGCAGCGCCCCCTCCGGCAGCAGCACCTCGCGCCCCGGCGTCACGGTCACGAGCAGGTCTGCGGCGAGCGCCTCGTCCCGGTCGGCGACCCGGCCGCCCGCGCGCTCCGCGACCGAAGCGGCACGGCTCTCGTCCACGTCCCAGACGAGCGGTGCGCGGCCGCGGGCGGCGAACGTGAGGGCGGCCGCCTCGCCGTTGACGCCCGCGCCGACGACCGCGGCCGTGGCGGCGTTGTCGCGCCCAAGTGTCTCCGCTGCGAGCACCGCGGCGGCGCCGGTGCGCACCGCGGTGACGGCGGCGGCGTCGAGCAGCGCGACCAGGCGACCGTCGGCGGCCGAGGAGACGAGCACGAGCCCGCTCACCGTCGGCAGCCCACGCGCCGGGTTGCCCGGAAACGACGTCACCCACTTGAGGAGCGCATAGCCGCCGCCGAGCGCGGGCATCGCGCGGAAGTCGCCGGCCGGGTACGCGGGCACGTAGACCTTGGGCGGCATCGTCCACTCGCCGCGCGCATAGGCGACGAACGCGGCGCGAACGGCCTCGACCGCGCGCGCCGGGGGCACCGCCGCGCGCACGTGCTCGCCGGTGAAGAGCGGGACCACGGGCGAACCCTAGAGGTTGATGTGAAATAGCCTGCGGCGCCGGCTGCCGCCCCAGGCGCGGCGCGAGGCCGTTTCGTCGGTCCTTGCGCAGGCCACCAGCCTGCGCTGCGACCGCCGATCCGCCCTCGCTTGGCCTGGAACGGCCCCAGCGGGCGTCTATCTCACATCAAGCCTCTAGTAGCGTGAAGGCGTGGGCATGTCGGACTACGTGCGGGGGCTGCGGGAGAAGGTCGGCAACGACCTGCTGCTGATGCCTTCGACCCACGTCCTGCTCCGCGACGACGGTGGTCGTGTCCTGCTCGTTCGCCACGTCGAGGGGCGCTGGCAGCTGCCGGGCGGGGCGATCGAGCCGGGAGAGCGGCCGAGCGACGCCGCGCGGCGGGAATGTCTCGAGGAGGCGGGCATCGAGGTCGAGCTGGGACGGATCATCGGCGTCTACGGCGGCGAGGGCTACGAGATCACCTACGCCAACGGCGATCGGGCCGCCTGGGTCGCGACCTACTTCGAAGGACGGATCACGGCCGGCGAGCCCGTCCCGAGCGATGACGAGACCGACGACGTCGGGTGGTTCGCGCCCGACGAGCTCGACGCGCTTCCCCAGACCGACGCTGCGCGGATGACGCTCCGCGACCTGCTCGACGGCGTCAGCTACCGCTGAGCGGGCCGACGAGGTAGCGCTCGAGGGTCGGCGCGACCGCGTCGGCCGCCTCGCGCGCCGGCAGCGAGGCGAGGGGCTCGACGCCGACGACGTAGCGCGCCATCAGGAGGCCGACGACCTGTGAGCCGACGAGGTTCGCGCGCAGAAGCGGCCGGTCGGTCTCGAGCGCGGCCGCGATCGGCTCGAAGACCGCTCGTGTCAGGAACTCGCGGATCGTCCGGGCCATCTCCGGACTGCTCGCCGCGCCCCGGACGACGCCCGTGAGGCGCTCGTGCACCTCCGGCTGCTCGAGCATCGTCGCGAGCACGTCGGCGAGGCGCGCACGCAGCGGGCGGCCGTCCTCGGCGAGCAGCGCCGGAACGATCTCGTCCGGATCGAAGGGGAAGCCGAGCGCGGCGACGAAGAGCTGCTGCTTCGAGCCGAAGTAGTGCGCGATCAGTCTCTGATCGACACGCGCCTCGGCCGCGATCGCGCGGAGCGAGGCGCGTTCGTAGCCGGCGCCCGCGAACAGGCGTGCGGCCGCGGTGAGGATCGCCTCCCGCGTCCCGGACCGTCCGCGGCGTCTCCCTCTTGACGGACGCGCTCCTGTGTGCTCTGAATTCAGCATATGACGAATTCTAGTACCGCGGCGATCGCAACCCGCGATCTCCACGTCGTTCGCGGCGGCAACGTCGTCCTGCCCGGCCTCAGCTGCGAGGTCGCGGCCGGCTCGGTCACGGGGCTGCTCGGCCCGAGCGGGAGCGGCAAGTCGACGCTGATCCGGTCCGTCGTCGGCGTGCAACGCATCGCGGGCGGAAGCGTCGAGGTGCTCGGCGAGCCGGCGGGGTCGACGCAGCTGCGTTCCCGCGTCGGCTACATGACGCAGGCCCCGTCCGTCTACCACGACCTGACCGTCCGGGAGAACCTGCGCTTCTTCGCGCGCGTGCTCGGGTTGCCTGCGGCCGCCGTAGAGGAAGCGATCGAGCATGTCTCCCTCGGCGACCACGCCGACCGGCTCGTCGGCCGCCTCTCCGGTGGCCAGCTCACGCGCGTCTCGCTCGCGGCTGCGCTTCTCGGCAGTCCTGATCTGCTCGTCCTCGACGAGCCGACCGTCGGGCTCGACCCGGTGCTGCGCCGCGACCTCTGGGAGCTCTTCAACGGTCTGGTGGCGAGCGGGAAGACGCTTCTCGTCTCGAGCCACGTCATGGACGAGGCCGACCGCTGTCACTCGCTGCTGCTGCTGCGCGAGGGCCGCCTGCTCGCGGTCGGGACACCGGCGGAGTTGCGGGTGCGCACCGGGGCCGACCGGCTGGACGAGGCGTTCCTGCGGCTCGTCGACGAGGCGGCGGTGGCGGCGTGAGCACACGGGTGACCTGGGCGGTGGCGGTGCGCGTCCTCGCGCAGTTGCGGCGCGACCCGAGGACGATCGCGCTCGTCGTCGGCGTGCCGTGCCTGCTGGAGACGCTGCTCGAGCAGCTGTTCAAGGGGCGCGGCGAGGTGTTCCAGCACGTGGGCGCACCGCTGCTCGGGATGTTTCCGTTCGTGACGATGTTTCTCGTCACCTCGATCACGATGCTGCGCGAGCGCAAGTCGGGGACGCTGGAACGCTTGATGACGATGCCGCTCGGCAAGCTCGACCTGCTCGCCGGCTACGGGATCGCGTTCGCGGCGCTGGCGGCGCTGCAGGCTGCGGTCGTTTCGGCGTTGACGTTCGGGTTGCTCGGCCTCGACGTGGCCGGGCCGCGGTGGCTCGTGGCGGCGCTCGCGGTCGCGAACGCGGTGCTCGGGACGGCGCTCGGACTCTTCGTCAGCGCGTTCGCGCAGACGGAGTTCCAGGCCGTGCAGTTCATGCCGGCATTCGTCTTCCCGCAGATCCTGCTCTGCGGGCTCTTCGTCGCCCGCGGCGAGATGGCGGGCTGGCTCCGCGCCATCTCCGACGCGCTGCCGATGACCTACGCGTACGAGGCGCTGGCGCGCACGGCGACGAACTCGCTCGGCGGGCGCTTCGCCGTCGATGTCGCCGTCGTGTGCGGCTGCATCCTGCTCTCACTCGGCCTCGGCGCGGCCACGCTGCGGCGCCGCACGCCGTAGCGGGTCCGCGCGGTCTAGTCGCCGCCCGGGGAGGCATGTCCGGTCGAGCCATGTCCGTCAGGCGCGCACATCCCCACCCAAGGGCGGGGCCGCGATCCCGCCGCCCTCGCCGTCGAGCCTATCGGCGAAATGGTGACGGGGCGGTGCCGGCTTCGATACGGAACGCCGGATTCTCGTCCACGCCCGGCCCGGGTGGACGGTGCCGGAACGGCTAGCCGACCAGGTGGATGCCGGTGCGGCGGCGCGGGCGGACGCCGACGGCGTGGAGCACCTCGGCCGTCCACTCCTGGGCTCGCTCGAGCTCGCCGCGCTCGAGCGGGCCGCGCACGCCCCGCACGATGAAGCTTGCGGGCGGGACGACGAGCCAGGCGCCGTGATGGCGCACGAGCCGCGCCAGGCGCACCCCGGCCGAGCCGGTCAGCACGCGTGCGCCGTGCGCCCGCGTGTCGAAGACCGCGACCCGGATCCCGTCGAGAGCGCGGTCGCCGAGGCAGGCGAGCGCCTCGCGAAGCGTCTCGCTGATCCCGTGCCGGTGCGTCGGGCCGCCGAGCACGAGCAGGTCGACGTCATGCAGCGTCTCGGCGCAATCGTCGACGTCCTCGATCGCCGTCAACCTCGTCGGCAGCGACTCCTGGAGTAGCAGCGCGACAGCCTCCGCGATCCGTTCCGTGTTGCCGTACTTCGAGTCGTAGAGGACGAGTGCGTTCATGCAGTCAGGATCTGCCCGTTTCGGGCCGGCCCCATCCGCGGACGCGCGGATCCGCCGAACGGCCTCTCCTAGAGGGTCTTGACGTCCTGGATCAACTTGGTGATCGACTCCTTGGCGTCGCCGAAGAGCATCACCGTCTTGGGGTTGTAGAAGAGCGGATTCTCGATGCCGGCGAAGCCCGGGTTCATCGACCGCTTCAGCACGACCACCGTCTGCGAGTCGTCCACATTCAGGATCGGCATCCCGTAGATCGGGCTGCCCTGGTTGTTGCGCGCGTCCGGGTTGACGACGTCGTTCGCGCCGACGACGACCGCGACGTCCGTGCGCGAGAACTCCGGGTTGGCGTCGTCCATCTCCTTCAGCTGCGGATACGGGACGTTCGCCTCGGCGAGCAGGACGTTCATGTGGCCGGGCATCCGGCCCGCGACCGGATGGATCGCGTACGTGACCTCGACGCCCTTCGCCTCGAGCAGGTCGGCGAGCTGGCGCACGTCGTGCTGGGCCTGCGCGACCGCGAGGCCGTAGCCGGGGACGAACACGACCTTGTGCGCGTAGGCGAGCATCACCGCGACGTCCTCCGCGTTCGCGCTGCGCACGGTGCCGCCGTCGCCGGCGGCGACCGCGGCCGCCTCTGCCGTCACCTGGCCGAAGGCGCCGAAGATGACGTTGGCGATCGAGCGGTTCATCGCCCTGCCCATCATCACCGTCAGCAAGGTGCCGGAGGCGCCGACGAGCATGCCGCTGACGATCAGGACGTTGTTCTCGAGCTCGAAGCCGCCGACCGCGACCGCGAGGCCGGTGAACGCGTTCAGCAGTGAGATCACGACCGGCATGTCCGCGCCGCCGATCGGCAGCACGAACATGACGCCGAACAGGGCGCCGCCGCTGATCACGGCCCAGAGCAGCCACTGGTCCTGGACGCCGGCGACGAGCGCGGCGCCGAGGCCGACGCACACCGCGAGCAGCGCGAGGTTGACGACCTTCTGGCCCGGATATGTGATCGGCCGGCCCTTGATCAGCTCCTGGAGCTTCGCGAACGCGATCATCGAGCCGGAGAAGGAGATGGCGCCGATCAGGCCGGAGAGCGCGATCGCAGTCGAGATGTCGAACGTCGGCTTGCCCGGCGCGGGGAGGATCCGATGCAGCTCCGCGAGCGCGATCAGGGCCGCCGCGCCGCCGCCGACGCCGTTGAACAGCGCCACCATCTGCGGCATCGCGGTCATCTTCACCTTGCGTGCGGCGAACGCTCCGAAGCCGCCGCCGATCAGCATTCCGAGCGCGAGCGCCCACCAGCTCGTGCCGCCGGTCTTGATCCACGTGACGACGATCGCGAGCAGCATCCCGACTGCGCCGATCTGGTTGCCGCGCCGCGCGTGCGCCGGGTTCGAGAGATAGCGCAGCGCGAGGATGAACGTGACGATCGTGATCAGGTAGAGGAGGTTCGAGACGTTCGTCGTCACGCGTCGCCCTTCCCGTTCTGCGACGCGTCGACGGCCTTCGCCGGCTCGCGCTTCTTGAACATCTCGAGCATCCGGTCGGTGACGACGAAGCCGCCGACGACGTTCGCCGAGCCGAGGACGACCGCGAGAAAGCCGATGATCCAGGTGAACGGGCCCTTGTGTCCGAGGCCGAGCACGAGCATCGCGCCGACGACGACGATCCCGTGGATCGCGTTCGTGCCGGACATCAGCGGCGTGTGCAGCAGCGTCGGCACCTTCGAGATCACCTCGAAGCCGAGGAAGATCGCCAGGACGAGGATCGTCACCTCGAAGACGAGCAGCATGTTGTGGCTCACGCGCTGACCTCCTGCTTGCCGGCGACGCAGGCGCCCGCCGTGATCTCGTCGGACCAGTCCAGCGCCAGCTCTCCCTCGGGGGCGAGGTGCAGCAGCAGCGCCTGCACGTTGCGCGAGTAGAGCGTCGAGGAGTGGTAGGGCATCGTGCCCGGGATGTTCGTCAGGCCGACGAGCGTCACGCCTGAGCGCTCGGCGATCTCGCCGGGCACGGTCAGCTCGCAATTGCCGCCGGTCTCGGCGGCGAGGTCGACGATCACCGAGCCGGGGCGCATCGCCTCGACGGCGGAGGCCGGGATGATCTTCGGGGCCGGACGTCCGGGGACGGCGGCGGTCGTGATCACGACGTCGAACTCCGAGATCCGCGCCTCGAGCGCCTCCTGCTGTGCCTTCATCTCGTCGGGCGACAGCTCGCGCGCGTAACCGCCCTCCGCCTCCGCGCCGCCGACGCCTAGGTCGAGCCAGTTCGCGCCGAGACTCTGGATCTGCTCGCGCACGGCGGGGCGCACGTCGAAGCCGGTCACGACGGCGCCGAGGCGGCGCGCGGTCGCGATCGCCTGCAGGCCCGCGACGCCGGCGCCGATCACGAGCACCTTGGCGGGCGGCACCGTGCCGGCGGCGGTCATCATCATCGGGAAGAAGCGGGGGAGCTGCTCGGCGGCGATCAGCGCGCCTTTGTAGCCGCCGACGTTCGCCTGCGAGGAGAGCGCGTCCATCGCCTGTGCGCGCGTGATCCGCGGGATCGACTCCATTGCGAACGCGATCACGCCACGGCCGGCGAGCGCCTCGACGCCCTCGCGGTCGGCGAGCGGGTCGAGGAACGAGATCAGCACCTGGCCCTCGCGGAGCTTCGCTGCCTCCTCGGCGGAAGGCTTGCGCACCTTGACGACGGCGTCGGCGCTCCACGGATCGCCGAGCGTCGCGCCGGCGGCTGCGTACGCGTCGTCCGGGAAGGAGGCGGCGGCGCCGGCGCCCGGCTCGACGACGACGTCGAAGCCGGCAGCGGCCAGCTTGCCTACGGTCTCGGGAACGAGCGCGACCCGGCGCTCACCCTGCGTCGTTTCGCGCGGAACTGCGACTCTCACGCCGCGTAGCCTACGCAAGCGCTCCGACGGCCTCGTAGGTGATGTTCCGCAAGTGCGATGCGGAGGCGTCCGTAGACTCGGTCGTGGTGACCCACTTCTTCACGAGCAACGGGCTGCCGCTCCTCTTCGTCGTCGTCATGCTCGAGTCGTTCGGCATCCCACTGCCGGGCGAGACCGCCCTGATCGCGTTCGGCGTCCTCGCCGCGCAGGGGCACTACTCGATCGTCTGGGTGATCGTGCTCGCGGCCGCGGGCGCGATCGTCGGCGACAACCTCGGGTACTGGCTGCTCGGACGGCTCGGCGGGCGGGCGCTCTTCCAGCGTTGGCGCTGGCTACGGCGCTGGTCGGACCGCGTGCTGCCGGGCGCGGAGCGGTTGATGAGCCGCCACGGCGGCAAGACGGTCTTCTTCGGGCGCTTCGTCACCGTGCTTCGCTACACGGCCGCGTGGGTGGCGGGCATCGGCCGGATGCACTGGTGGAAGTTCGTGTTCTGGAACGCGGCCGGCGGGATCCTCTGGGCGACCGGCGTCGGACTCCTCGCCTACTACGCGGGGCAGACCGCCGCCGACGCGCTCAACCGCTACGGACTGTTCGCGGCCGCGGGCCTCGTCGCGCTCGCGGTGATCGGCGCGCTCGGCGTGCATCTCGCCCGGAAGCGGATCGAGGAGCGGCTGTAGGTGCGGGCCGCGCTCGCGGCCGCGCTCCTTGCGGCGCTCGTCGGCTGCGGGGGAGCTGCGACCGCGACGACGAGCGCCGGCCCGGCGCCGCCGTCCGTCCGGCTACCGGACTTCACGCACGTCCTCGTCGTCGTCTTCGAGAACCGCGAGGCGAACGAGGTCGCCGCGAGCCCCGGCGCACCGACCTTCCGTGCGCTCGGCCGCAGCTACGCGACGCTGACGGGGTACGACGCCGTCGCTCATCCCAGCCTGCCGAACTACCTCGCGCTCGTCTCCGGCTCGACGCACGGGATCACGAGCGACTGTACGGACTGCATCGTCGACGCACGCAACCTCGCCGACACGCTCGCCGCCGCCGGCAAGACCTGGAAGACGTACGCCGAAGGGCTGCCGCGGCCCGGCTTCACCGGTGCGAGCGCGGGCCGGTACGTGCGCAAGCACGATCCGTTCCTCTACTTCCGTGACGTGCTCGCCTCTCCGGCGCGGCGGAGGCGCGTCGTCCCGTTCACGCAGCTCGCGCACGACGTTGCGACGCGGACGCTGCCCGACTTCGCGCTCGTCGTCCCGGACCTCTGCCACGACATGCACGACTGCCCGGTCGCGACCGGCGACGCGTGGCTGCGCGAGCACGTCGAGCCGCTACTCCGCTCGCCGGCGCTCGCGGGCGGCGTCGTCTTCGTCGTCTCCGACGAGGGGACGAGCGGCGAGGGCGGAGGCGGCAACGTCGAGGCGCTGGCGCTCGGGCCGACGGTGCGGCCCGGCTCGGTCTTCTCGCGTGCGACCGACCACTACGGCCTCCTTCGCACGATCGAGGACGCCTGGGGCCTGCCGCGGCTCGGGTTCAGTGCGTCGGCCCGGCCGATCGGCGGAATCTGGAAGTAGGAATCCGCGCCGGAGCGGGGAAACCGGTTCGGGCATGCTGGCCTCGATCTCGTGGGCGCTCGAGGAGCGCGACCAGATGCAGGGACACGGCGCACGGGTCGCCGCGCTCGCCGAGCCGGTCGCCGCGCGCCTCGGCTGGGATCGCCGGCGGATCAAGTCCCTGCGCTTCGCCGCGCCTCTGCATGACATCGGCAAGGTCAAGGTGAGCCGGCAGGTCGTCGGCAAGCCCGGCGCGCTGACGGTGGACGAGCAGGACGAGATCCGCCGCCACCCGTACGCGGGCGCGCAGCTCGTCATCCCGCTCCGCAGCGCCCGGCACGCGCTCCCGTACGTGCTCTTCCATCACGAGCGCTGGGACGGCGCCGGCTACCCGGCCGGCCTGAAGGGGCGCTCGATCCCGGTGGAGGCGCGGATCCTGGCCGTCGCCGACGCCTTCGACGCGATGATCTCGCCGCGGCCCTACCGGTGCGCGCTCTCCCACGAGCACGCTCTCGCCGAGATCGGCCGGGGCGCGGGCACCCAGTTCGACCCGGTCGTCGCCGAGCTGTTCCTCGAGACGTGGGCCGACGGCTGGGACACGTGGCACACCGCCGCCGCAGCCACGTCGAGCCGTAGCTAGAGCGACGCCCAGACGTCGAGCTTGGCGCGGACGCGCGAGATGACCTCGTCCGTGTACTCGCTCGTGCCGAGGTCTCCGTTGAGGTCGGCCGTGCGCGCGCCCTGGGCGACCGCCTCGAGACACGCCTCGCGGATCGCACGGCCGGCGCGCTGGCCCGCCTCGCCCGTGTGCGAGAGCAGCGCCGCCGCGCCGAGGATCATCGCCATCGGATTGGCGACGTTCTTTCCCTCGAGCGAGGGCGCCGTGCCGTGCGCCGCCTCGGCCATGATTGCCGCCGGCTCGAAGTCGGCCTCGAATGCGACGAGCAGCGATTCCGAGCCCGCGATCGAGCCGAAGAGCGGCAGGACGAGGTCGGAGAGGATGTCGCCGTCGCGGTTCAGCGCCGGGATGACGAGCGGCTCGCCGGTGGTGGAGAGGAGCAGCGCGAACGTCGCGTCGATCAGCTGCGGCTCGTACGGGACGTCGGGATGGCGCGCGGCGGCGGCGTCCATCTCCTCCTTGAGCATCCCTTCGTAGGTCGGGCTGACCGTGTACTTCGGGCCGCCGAATACCTTCGCGCCGGTGCGCGCCGCCTGGCGGAACGCGAACTCGGCGACCGCGTGGCAGATGCGCCGCTCGATCCGCTCGGTCCGGAACGCGACCTCCTCGTCGCCCTCGCCCTCGCGCCACTCGTGCGCGCCGTAGGCGTCGCCGACAGCCATCCGCACGATCGAGATCGGCGCGTAGACCCCGCCGAGCGGCACGACGCCGGGAATGCGCCGGCCCGTGCGGACGATCACCTTGCCGCCGATCTCCTCGCGGAGGATCCGGTTCGGCGAGCCGACGTCGCCGCGCTCCTCGGGCGTGACCGTTGCCGCCTTCAGGCCGAGACCGTGCTCGCGAATCGCGGCGGCCGCCTCGTAGACGATCCCGTTCGACGTGGCGCGCCGCCGCGCGAGCGAGAGGTCGAAGCGCGGAAATTCGAGCTCGATCCCGATCACCTCGGGCGTGAGCACGCGCAGCGACTCCTCCAGCAGCTCCTGGCCCGTCTGGTCGCCCTCGAGAACGACGATCGTCAGCTCATCGCGCATCCGGCCGAGCATGGTACCGGCGCGCTAATGAGAACCAGTCGTGAAAGCGACGTATCGTATAGCGAATATTCGATTCGGACAGGAATCTAAGACTTTGGACAACTGTCAATAGCGCGATGCACCACGCTTGCGCTTTTCGTAGACGTTTTCGCTACGCTTTTCTGCGAACAAGTCCCCAGAACGAGGAGGAACGCGTGGCCCGCAAGACGGTGCTGGTTTGCGACAACTGCGGCAAGGAAGTGGACGACGGACGTGGCGCGGTTCTCCGGCTGACCTATGCGGACGCCCGCCGTGGCGCGAAGCAGGCCGATCTCTGCGACGACTGCGCGGGCGGCATGCCCGGCCAGCCGGCAGCGCGGCGCGGGCGCCGGCCGAAGTCGGTCGTCGCGTAGTACGCAGTCTCGTGCGCTGAGGGGCGGCGAGAGCCGCCCCTCGATCTTTCCGCTCTTTGCGGCCGGCTCGGCGGCGGCCGCCTGGAGACAGCGGGATCGCGCTTTACGATGGGACGATGCCGCTCCGCCTGATCGCGGGGCCCGCGAACGCGGGCAAGGTCGAGCTGCTGCTCGATCGTTACCTCGACGCGCTCTCGCCACCGGCGGCGTCGCCGGCGGAGCCGGTGCTCATCGTGCCCAACCGGTCGGACGTGGAACGCGTCGAGCGCGACCTGCTCGCCCGGCGGCCGGCGCTCCTCGGCGGCACGATCGGGACCTTCGACGACCTCTTCGGCCGCATCGCCTACGGCGGCCCGGAGACGCGCCCGCTGCTCTCGCAGGCGCAGCGCGCCCTGCTCGTCCGGCGCGTCGTCGGCTCCGCGAGCCTGAACGGCCTCTCCGCCTCCGCGCACTTTCGCGGCTTCGCCGACTCGCTGCAGAGCGCGCTCGCGGAGCTCGAGTCCGGTCTCCTCGACCCGGGCGACCTCGACGGCGATCTCGGCTCGCTCTACGCCGCCTACCGCGCCGAGCTCGACCGGCTCGGCTGGTGGGACCGCGACCTGCTCCGCCGCAGCGCGGCCGAGCGGCTCCAGTCCGACCTCTCCGCGTGGGCGGGCGAGCCGGTGTTCGCGTACGGGTTCGAGGACCTGACCGGCGCCGAATGGGCGCTGCTCGAGGCGCTCTCCGCCCGCGCCGAGGTGACCGTCTCGCTCCCGTACGAGCCGGGCCGCCCGGCGTTCGCCTCGCTGCAACGAACCGCGGAGGATCTCGCGCGGCTCGCCGCTGGCGCCACAGGCGCCGGGCCTTCGGCGCCGGCGTCGCCCGCCTGGCCGACGACGACTCCGGCGTCTGCGGCGATCGAGGAGCTGCCGCCGCGCTACGGCGAGTCGGCGCACCCCGCGCTCGCGCACCTCGAGCGCACCCTCTTCTCCGACGACCCGCTCGAGGCGTCGCCGATCGACGGGGCGGTCCGGTTCTTCGAGGGGGCGGGCGCGCGCGGAGCGCTCGAGCTCGTCGGCGAGGAGCTCCTGGCGCTCGTCCGCGACGGCACGCCGCCCGAGCGAATCGGCATCGTCTACCCGAGCGGCGAGCGCTGGTGCGGCCCTCTCGAAACGGTGCTCGGCACGCTCGGCGTGCCCTATTCGGTCGACGGCGAGGTACGGCTCGCGCAGACGCCGCTCGGCCAGGCGCTGACCGCGCTCCTCCGCTTCGCGTGGCTCGACGGGACGCGGAACGACCTGTTCGCCTTCCTGCGCTCGCCGTTCTCCGGGCTCGAGCGCCGCGCCGTCGACTTCGTCGAAGGACGGCTACGCGGCCGGGCCGTCCAGACGCCGGAACGCGTCGTCGAGCAGGCCGAGCACCTGCGCGGCGGGCCGCTGCCGGCGCTCGCCGAGTTGCGCGACGCCGCCGATCCGGTGCAGGCGGTGCGGGAGCTGGCCGACCGGATGCTGCGCGGCTCCTACGGCCTCGACGCGACGCCCGCGGAGGAGAGCGCGCGCCTCGACCTGCGCGCCTACGAGGCGCTGACGCGACTGCTCGGCGAGCTGGAGCGGTGGCGCGCCGCGGCGGGCGAGCTCTCGCGCGAGGACGTGGCGGCCGCGGTCGAGCGGCTGACGCTCCGTCCGCAGCGCGGCGACGAGCCGGGCCGTGTCGCCGTCGTCGACCTCCTGCGCGCCCGCACCCGCCGCTTCGACGTCGTCTTCGTCCTCGGGCTCGAGGAAGGAAGCCTGCCGCGCCGCGGCCAGGGCTCGCCGTTCCTCGCCGACGACACCCGGCGGGCGCTCGAGGAGCGCGGCGCCCGGCTGCAGCGGCCCGACCCGGTCAGCCGCGACCGCTACCTCTTCTACACCGCGTGCACGCGCCCGTTGCGGCGGCTCTACCTCGTGCGCGAGGCGGCCACCGACGACGGTAGCCCACGCGAGCCGAGCCCGTTCTGGGAGGAGGTGCAGGCGGTCTTCGATCCGGAGGACGTCCGCCGCTGGACACGCCGGCGCCCGCTCTCGGCCCTCACCTGGACGATCGATGCCGCGCCGACCGAGCGCGAGCGGCTGCGCGCGCTCGCCGAGCTGGCCGCCCGCGACCGCGGCGCCGCGGATGCGCTCGCGCGCGCGAACGGCTGGGAACGGCGGCTCGACCGCGCGACCGGCGCGTTCCGCCGCCCGACCCGGATCACGCACCCGCTCGTGCTCGAGCAGCTCGGCGTCCGCACGACGTTCAACGTCACCGAGCTCGAGCGCTTCGCCGACTGCTCGGCCGCCTGGTTCGTCGACCGCTTCCTCGACCCGCGCACGATCGACGGCGCGGTCGACGCGAAGCTCCGCGGCTCGGTCGCGCACAACGCGCTCTACAAGTTCTTCTCCCGCATCCCCGCCGAGCTCGGCGTCGAGAAGCTCGAGCCGCAGCACTGCGAGGCGGCCTCCAGGCTGATGCGGGCATGTCTCGACGAGGCGGTCGGGGGCGTGCGCATGGATCTGACCGAGATGCAGGCGGCGGAGCTCGACCAGACGCTCTGGCGAGATCTCGAGGCGACGGTGCAGGACGAGTGCGAGTCGACCCTGACCCTGGTGCCGCGCCGCTTCGAGGTGCTGTTCGGCGGCGAGCGCGCGGCGCCGGAGCTGCAGCGCGGCCTCGACCTCGGCGACGGGCTCTCGCTCTCCGGGAAGATCGACCGCATCGACGTCGACCCGATGGGCGCGCGTGGGATCGTGCAGGACTACAAGTCCGGCAAGCACGCCCACTCGGCGCGCGAGATCGAGAGCGAGCTGCGGCTGCAGATCCCGCTCTACATGCTCGTGCTGCGCGACCTCGTCGGCCTCGAGCCGCTCGGCGGCGTCTACCGGCCGCTCGCGGGCGAGCGGAAGCCGCGCGGGCTCGTCCGCGCCGCGGATGCCGACACGCTGCCCGGATACTCGAAGCACGACTACTACGACGAGGACGCGTTCTGGGGCGCGGTCGCGAACGCGCACGGAAAGGCGGGCGAGCTCGCCCAGCGGATCCGCGCCGGCGACGTCCGGCACGACCCCAAGGGCGAGCAGTGCCCGGCATGGTGCGACCTCTGGCCGATCTGCCGAATCGAGCGGGCGTGAACGACCAGCAGCTCGCAGCGGTCGAGGCGACCGGGGAGGTGTTCGTCTCGGCGGGCGCCGGCACCGGGAAGACCGCGGTGCTCGTCGAGCGGTTCGTGCGCGCCGTGTGCGACCGCGGGCTCGACGTCGACTCGATCCTCGTGATCACGTACACGCGTCGCGCTGCCGCAGAGCTGCGGACGCGCATCCGGTCGGCGCTCGCCGAGCGCGGCCGCCACGATCTTGCGCGCGAGCTCGACGGCGCCTGGATCTCGACGATCCACGGCTTCTGCAATCGGCTCCTGAAGACGTACCCGTTCGCGGCCGGGCTCGACCCGCGCTTCCGCGAGCTCGATGACGCGCAGGGCGCGGTGATCCGCGGCGAGGCGTTCCGCGCCGCGCTCGGCGACTTCTGCGCCACCGGCGACCAGGCGCGGCTCCGGCTGCTCGCGACGTACGGGGCCGAGGGGCTGCGGCGGATGCTCACCGGCGTCTACGAGACCCTCCGCTCCGCCGGCCGCGACCTCGACCTCGCCGTGGCCGGCGACCCGGAGCTCCCGCTGCGCGTCGAGGAGCTGCGCGAGACGGCACGCTCGCTCGCCGCCGACCCCGGCGCCACCGACACGCAGCGGCGTCACGCGAGCGAGCTGCTGGAGCTGCTCGACCGGGACACGCGCGCCGACCGGCTGATGGACCTGGCCGGCTTCAAGGCGAAGGGCGAGCGTGCGGCCGCCTACGCCGAGGCGCTCGCCGCGGTCGAGCAGGCCGCGCTCGACGAGGCGGCGACGCGCGACCGCGCGCTCCTGCAGGAGCTCCTGACCGCGTTCGCGGCGAGCTACGCGGAGGCGAAGGCGCGCGAGTCGGTGCTCGACTTCGAGGACCTCCAGCTGCACGCGCGCGACCTGCTGCGCGACGACGCGGAGATCCGGGAGCGCGAGCGACTGCGCTTCCGCTCGATCATGGTCGACGAGTTCCAGGACACGAACCGGCTCCAGACCGAGCTGGTCGACCTCCTGCGCGGCCCGGACGCCGAGATGTTCTTCGTCGGCGACGAGTTCCAGTCGATCTACGGGTTCCGGCACGCGGACGTCGCGGTCTTCCGCGAGCGGCGCGAGGCGGCCGAGCAACTGCTGCCGCTGACGCGCAACTACCGCTCGCGGCCCGAGGTGCTCGCCGTGGTCAACCACCTCTTCGGCTCCGACTTCGGCGACGAGTTCCAGGCGCTCGCCGCGGCTGCCGAGTTCCCGGACCCGGTGTTCGGCCATCCCGTCGAGCTGCTCGTCACCGACAAGGCGAGCTACGGCCCGACCGGCGTCGCCTGGCGGCGCGCGGAGGCCAGGTCGGTCGCGCACCGCGTGCGCGAGCTCGTCGACGCCGAGGCGGCCTCCCCGGGCGAGATCGTCCTCCTCTTCGCGGCGGGCACCGACGCCGAGGTGTACGAGGACGAGCTGCGCAAAGCGGGCCTGCCGACCTACCGTGCGACCGGCAAGGGCTACTTCGGACAGCAGCAGGTCGTCGACATGCTCTCCTACCTTCGGCTGCTGCAGAACCGCTACGACGACGTTGCGCTGCTCGCCGTGCTCGCCTCGCCCTTCGTCGGTCTTTCGAACGACGGGCTCGCCCTCGTGCGGCGGGCAGCGTCGAGGCGCCCGCTCTTCGCCGGGATCGAACGGACGCTGCCGCCCGGGCTCGCCGAGCGCGACGAGCGGCTGTTGCGCGCGTTCCGGCAGCGCTTCGACCGGCTCGTGGCGGCGATGCCCCGGCTCTCGCTCGAGCGGCTGTGCGAGCGCGTGGTCGGCGAGCACGACTACGACCTCGCGGTGCTCGCGCAGTGGGACGGCCGGCGGCGCTACGCGAACATGCGCAAGCTGGCGCGGCTCGCACGGTCGTACGAGGAGCTGCGCGGCCCCGATGTCGAGGGGTTCGTCCGCTTCGTCGCCGACCAGGAGGCCGTCGGCGCACGCGAGCTCGAAGCCGTCGCCGAGGAGGAGGGCGCGGACGCGGTACGGCTGCTGACCATCCATGCGGCGAAGGGGCTCGAGTTCAAGGTCGTGATCGTCGCCGACGCCGGGCGCGACCGGTCGCCGCCCTCGCCGGACGAGATCCTCGCGCTCGCCGACGGCCGGTTCGGCTTCCGGGTCGCCGACCCGCTGACGACGAAGCGGCGCGGCGCCTTCGACTACGAGGCGGTCAAGCAGGAGCGCGCCGAGCAGGATCGCGCGGAGAAGCTCCGCCTCTACTACGTCGCGATGACCCGCGCGAAGGAGCGGCTGATCGTCTCCGGGTCGATCGACCGCAGTACCGATCGCGACGCCTCGACACCGATCGGCTGGGTGCTCGGCCGGCTCGCGGCGGACGAGGAGCTCGCTGCGGCGGACGGCGCTCCGGTCGAGCTCGCGCGCGGCGACGCGCGGCTCGTCGTTCGCGTCGACCGCTACCGCCCGGACGACTGGGCGGAGGCGCCGGACGACCCGGCGGCGGAGGCGGAGGCGGCCGCCGAGCCGCGCCAGCTCGCCCTCTTCGCGGCGCCCGAGGACGTCGCCGCGGCGCCCGCAGCGCCCGAGCTGCCGGCGCTCACGATCGTGCCGGAGCCGCCGCTCCACCGCGCCCGGCGGCTTTCGTTCACGGCGCTCTCGCTCTTCGAGCAGTGCTCCTACAAGTACTTCGCGCTCCGTGTCGCCGGCATGTCCGAGCGGCAGCCCGTGCCGCGAGGCGCCGGGGAAGGCGGGCTGCGCGCGACCGAGATCGGCGACGCGGTGCACAAGCTGCTCGAGCGTGTCGACCTCGCGGCGCCGGCCGTTCCCGATGTCGAACAGGTGCGCGACTGGTACCCGCTCGTCGGCGACGACGAGCTGGAACGAATCCGGAGGTTCGTCGTCTCGTACTGCGAGTCGCCGCTCGCGGAGCGGGTGGCGGCGCTCGCCCCGGTGGAGAAGGAGCCGCATTTCACCTTCGAGCACGACGGCGTCCTCCTGCACGGGTTCCTCGACGTGTTGCATCTGGCCGGCCCGCGGGCGCTCGTCGTCGACTACAAGACGAACATGGTCGGCGAGGCGTCGCCGGCCGAGATCGTCGAGGCGGACTACCGGTTGCAGCGGCTCGTCTACGCGCTCGCGTGCTTCCGGGCCGGGGCGGAGGAGGTCGAGGTCGTCTACCACTTCCTCGAGCGGCCGGACGCGGTCGTCGAGGCGTCGTTCGCGCTCGCGCAGGTGCCGGAGCTCGAGGCGGAGCTGTCCGGGGTGATCGCGCGCATCCAGGCGAACGAGTTCCGGCCGACCCCGAGCGACTTCGCCTGCAGCAGCTGCCCGGCGCTCGACCTCGTGTGCGCCGGCCCGCGCCTGCGCGGCGGCTACGCCCCTGCGGACGAGCCGACCTTCGCATCCGCCTAGCAGTGGCCGTTCCGAGATGATGGCGCCGTGGCGAGGAGCTACGTCGCGGATGCACGAAGGCGGGTCGGCCCGAAGCGGGAGCGAATCGGGCCGATCGTCGCGCGGCTGGCGGTCGAGCACGCCGATGCGGCGATCGCGCTCCGCTTCCGCGACCCGCTCGAGCTCCTCGTCTCGGTGATGCTCTCTGCACAGACGACCGACGTGAACGTCAACCGGGTCACGGCGACGCTGTTCGAGAAGTACCACCGCCCCGAGGACTACCTCGCCGTACCGCAGGAGGAGCTCGAGCGCGACGTCTTCGCGACCGGCTTCTACCGCCAGAAGACGCGCTCGATCCGCGGCACGATGCGGCTGCTGCTCGAGGAGTTCGACGGCGAGGTGCCGCGGACGCTCCCGGAGCTCATGCGCCTGCCGGGCGTGGCGCGCAAGACCGCGAACGTCGTCGCCGCCGAGCTCGGCGAGGCGCAGGGGATCGTCGTCGACACACACGTCCGCCGGCTCTCCCAGCGGCTCGGCCTGACCCGGCAGGAAGACCCGGTCAAGATCGAGCGCGACCTCGTGAAGCTCGTTCCGCGGGCCGACTGGGCCCGCTTCCCGCACCTGATGATCTGGCACGGCCGACGCGTCTGCGACGCGCGCCGCCCGCGCTGCGAGGACTGCGTCCTGATCGACCTCTGCCCGGCGAGCCGGGTGTAGAGGGGCAGTGCCCGGGAACCCCGCCCGCAGCTTCGACACGGCCGCCGCCGAGTACGAGCGGCACCGGCCCGAGTACCCGGTCGAGGCGATCCGCTGGGCGGCCGACCGGCTCGGGCTGGCAGCGGGCGCGCGCGTGCTCGACCTCGGCGCCGGCACCGGCAAGCTGACGCGCGGGCTCGTCGCGGTCGGCTTCGACGTCGTCGCCGTCGAGCCGGGCGACCCGATGCGCGAGCAGCTCCGGGCCGCGCTCCCCGCGGTGGAGGCGCTCGCGGGCTCGGCGGAGGAGATCCCGCTGCCGGACGCGAGCGTCGACGGGGTCGCGGCGGGGCAGGCGTACCACTGGTTCGACCCGCCGCGGGCGCTGCCCCAGCTGCACCGAGTGCTGCGGGAGCGCGGCGGCGTCGCCCTGCTCTGGAACTGGTGGGACACGCGCGACCCGCTCCAGCACGAGCTGGCCGTCGTTCTCGGCGTTCCGCACGGGCCGGCCTACCCGAACCTCCCGCACCCGCCCTGGTTCCGGGAGCTCGACCGCACGACGATCGAGAGCTCGCTGGACATGACGCCCGCGGACCTCGTCGCGCGCATCGCGACCAGCAGCATGATGCTCCTCGCCGAGCCCTCGAGGCGCGAGGCGATGCTCGACCAGGTGCGCGCGATCGCGAGCCGCTACGGCGAGCGTTTCGCGCTGCCCCAGCTCACGAACGTGTTCGCGTTCGAGCGGCTCAGTTGAGCGACGGATCCTCCGGCATGCGCGACACGAGCTCGTAGACGCCGCCTTTGCGTCGCAGCACGTCGCCCCACAGCTCCTCGGGCGCGTCGGTGAACGGGTCGTCCGCGGCCGCGGGCTCGAGGATCCAGTCGTCGCGCTCGAGCTCGCTCTCGAGCTGGCCGGCGCCCCAGCCTGCGTAGCCGGCGAAGACCCGCCGCCGCGTCGTCGCCGTCACCACGGCCTCCGGCTCCTCGAGGGAGGGGAAGCCGAGCGAGCCGAAGAGCGGCACGGCCGCGTCGTCCGGATCGTCGAACTCGCCGAGCACGAGCACCGCATCCGTCTGCACCGGCCCGCCCACCCAGACCTGCTCACCCTCGGCGAGCGGCTCGAGCTCCGGCACGACGTCGGCGACCGAGACCGGGGCCGGCCGGTTCAGCACGAGCCCGGCCGCGCCCTCGTCGGTGTGCTCGGTGACGAGCACGACCGTGCGCCGGAAGTTCGGGTCGGCGAGCGCCGGCGAGGCGATCAGCAGCTGCCCCTGGAGCGATTCCACGGAACCCATTCTGCTAATCCGCGCTCGAGCGGTACGAGACGATCTGCACGCGCTCGAGCGTCAGCATCCCTTCCGAGACCATCTCGTCGAGGACGGGCACGATCTCGTCGATCCGTTGCGGAGTGTCGACGATCTCGATCACCACCGGCAGGTCCTCGGAGAGCCGCAGGATGCGAGATGTGTGCAGGTGCGAGTCGGCGCCGAAGCCCTCGATACCGCGGATCACGGTGGCGCCTGCCATGCCTTCGGCCCGCACCCGCTCGACGATCGCCTGGTAGAGCGGCTTGCCATGCCAGGTGTCCGACTCGCCGATGAACAGGCGCAGGAGCTTCCCCTCGCCCTCGATCTTCACAGCGCCCTCCCTGCGACGACCCCGAGATAGACCGCGCCGAACCCTGCCGCGAGGCTGCCGATGGCGTTCGCGGCGGCGAGGCCGAGCGCGCCGTCCTCCATCAATCGATACGTCTCGAGCGAGAGCGTCGAGAAGGTGGTGTAGGCGCCGAGAAAGCCGATCGTGACGGCTCCGCGCACCCACGGCGCGGTCGTCAGCTGCTCCGTCATCACGGTGAACACGAAGCCGAGGACGAACGCACCGCTGACGTTGATCGTGAACGTCCCCCACGGGAACGCGCCCGTGACCCGGCGCGACACGAACCCCTCGAGGCCGTAGCGAGCGAGTGCGCCGGCCGCGCCGGCGATCGCGATCGCAACCACTGTCCGCATCAGCAGGCTCCTTTCGGTTCAGGAGCCATCAGCCGTACGGCGGTCGGGGCGAGCTCCATCGCCCGGGCCCTTCGCGGGCGCCCGTCGCAAGGGTAGCGTTCCACGGTCCCAGCCTACGGTGCGAGGATCCCGGTATGCCAGGAGTCGAGCTCGAGCGCGAGCTGCTGGAGGCGGAAATCCTCGACCCGCGCCGCGACTTCGAGCGGGTGCGGATTCCGGTCGAGATCCGCCGCGATCCGCTCACCGGTCGCACGAGCAGGCTGCTGCCGCCGGGGAGCTTCCCACCGGTCGCGCCCGTCGACCTCGACGATCTCGAGGCGCGCAGCCGCGGCGGCTGCCCGTTCTGCCCCGAGCACGTCGAGGAGGTGACGCCGCGCTTCCCGCCGGAGGTCGTATCGGAGGGCCGGATCCGCCGCGGCGAGGCGCTCCTCTTCCCGAATCTCGTCGCGTACTCGAAGTGGAGCTCCGTCTCGATCTACTCGCCGCACCGGCACACGATCGCGCTGCGCGAGCTCGACGCGCCCGCGTTCGCCGACAACCTGCGCACGCAGGTCGCATTCGCCGCCGCGGTGACCGCGCACGACCCCGGCTCCGGGTGGGTTTGCGTGAACGCGAACCAGGCGCCGCCGTCGGGGAGCTCGATCTTCCATCCGCACCTGCAGGGCGGGGCGAACCCCGTGCCGACGAACGCGCAGCGCGCCTACGCGGCGGTGCAGGCCGAGACCTACCGCGCGTTCGCGGAGACGGAGCGCGGTGGGGAGCGGCTGCTCGGCTCGACGGGCACGATCGACTGGCTCGCGAGCTTCGCGCCCGGCGGGCAGGCCGAGGTGATCGCACTCGACTTCGCAGCCCGCCCGCTCCAGGCGCTCGGCGACGAGGCGGTCGCGGAGCTCGCGGACGGGGTGACGCGCGTCCTCGGTCTCTACGCCGAGCTCGGCTTCGGCAGCTTCAACCTGGCGATCTACGGCGTGCCGCCGGACCGGCCCGGGCTGCCGCAGGTCGTCCGGCTCGTCGCCCGCTCGCAGATCGGACCGCTGCAGCGCTCCGACGTGATGTGGAGCGAGCGGCTGCACGACGAGACCGTCGTCGATCTCGCCCCCGAGACGCTCGCCGAGCGCGGGCGCCTCCGCTTTCCGGCCCCGTAGAGGCGGGGGGCCGCGTCGCGCGCGGCCCCCCGCTGTTCCGCCCGTCCTACGGGCCGGCCTCTAGGGCGCGGTTGGCACCCAGTCCGGCGGTTGCACCAGCCCGCTTGCAACCGACTCGGCGCCGGGTTGCGCCCACGCGTACGAGCACACCGGCTTCGCGGCGCCCATCCAGGCAGGCGCGATCGGCACGGAGGCCGGCGGCTGCGCATCGGGCGTCGCCGGGACTGCCGCGCCGGCCTGCGCCCACGCGTATTGGCACGTCGGAAGCGACGTGGTCGCGGTTCCGGGCAGCACCGGCACCCATGCCGGCGGCTGTGTGGCGACCGCCGTCGGCATCGAGGCGCCGGGTTGTGCCCAGGTATACGAGGCTCCCGGCAGGGCGCCGCGGGCAACCGTCGCCGCGAACAACGCCACTGCCGCCGTAGGAACGAGCACGAGGAGAACCTTGCTGGATCGCATGGTCCCTCCTTTCGGTCCATCGATGGCGCGCCGCGGGTGCGCGGCCATCCGTCGAAACCCGTAACTACTCAAGCTGGTGGTTGCGTGAAGCGGGTGCGGGCCGGCTAGAGCGCCGGCGTGAGCGCGACGAGCAATCCGCCGTCGTCGTCGTACGCGGGGAAGAAGTCGCCGGTGACGCGCTTCACGTGGCCGGCACGGGTGCGCAGCTCGATCTGCTCGTTCAGGCGGCGTACGCCCCATTCGAGCGCGAGCTTCACGGGGTTGCGCTCCTCCTCGAAGCCGGCGAGCCCGAACGCGGCGACGACGTCGGCGCCGAGCACGTCCGTCTCCGACCAGCCGCTCATCTCGAACACTCCCCGGCCGAGAGCGAGGATCCGGCCCTCCCGGTCGCAGGTGACGAAGCCGGTCGTCGGGGCGGGGTAGTAGTCGTCCATCAGCTCGAAGAGGAAGCCGAAGCCGCAACGGTGGCAGGAGACGGCCTCGTCGAAGAGCCCTTCCTTGCCGTCGATGTCGACCGAGCGCTCCTTGCAGTTCGGACAGATGTAGTGCGGCACGCGTCCAGGGTAACGACGGCGCCTGCCGGGGCAGCGACGCACCGGAGAGCCCGGCGGCGGCCGCCCGCTCGCGAGGAAATCGACGGCGTGCTCGCCGTGCGGCGACCCACGCGCTCGGCTCAGGTAGCAGGGGAGACGGCGGCAGTGGTCCCGCGCGACGACGCCGGGACCGAGCTCCGGTCCGGGGATTCCGCAGTCCGCTTACGTCTGCGCGGGCTCGGCCTCGGGGCGCGGCGCGGTCAGCGCGGTGCCGCTGTGGCCCTCGTCTGCGGCGAGGAAGCGCTCGGCGTCGAGCGCGGCCATGCAGCCGGTGCCGGCGGCCGTGATCGCCTGGCGGTATTCGTGGTCCTGGACGTCGCCGGCGGCGAACACGCCGGGGACGTTCGTCTTGGTCGAGCCGGGCTTCGTCACGAGGTAGCCGTTCTCGTCGTGGTCGAGCTGATCGACGAAGAGCTTCGTGTTCGGGTCGTGGCCGATCGCGATGAACAGCCCGCCCGCCTCGATCTCCTCGACGTCGCCGGTCTCGGCGTTCCGGAGGCGTACACCGGTGAGCGCGCCCTCGCCGAGCACCTCCTCGACGACGTACGGGGTCAGGAACTCGAGCTTCTCGTTGGCGATCGCGCGGTCGACCATGATCTGCGACGCGCGAAACTCGGGCCGCCGGTGTACGAGCGTGACCTTGTAGCCGAACCGCGTCAGGAAGAGCGCCTCCTCGAACGCGGAGTCACCCCCGCCGATCACGACGATGTGCTTGTCACGGAAGAAGGCGCCGTCACAGGTCGCGCACGCCGAGACGCCGCGGCCCTTGAGCCGCTCCTCGGAGTCGAGCCCGAGCCAGCGGGCGCTCGCGCCGGTCGCGACGATCACCGAGCTGGCGAGGTACTCCTCGCGGTCGACGGTGACGCGGAACGGCCGCTCCGAGAAGTCGACGCCCGTCACGTCGTCGGTGACGAACTCGGTGCCGAAGCGCTCCGCCTGACGGCGGAACTCGGCCATCATCTCTGGGCCCATGATCCCGTCGGGGTAGCCGGGATAGTTCTCCACGTCGCTGGTGATCATCAGCTGACCGCCCCAGTTGAAACCTTCGATCACGAGCGGCTGCAGGTTCGCCCGCGCCGCATAGAGAGCTGCCGTGTAGCCGGCGGGACCGCCGCCGATGATGATCAGCTCACGCACGTCCTGGTTCATCTCATCCCTTTCGGAAGCTTCGTCTACCCGTATTAAACGAATCCGGGCGGATCGGCGTTCCCGGCAAGCGTCGCGCTACGCCGCGTCGGCGGCCGGCGGCAGCGCCGCCTGATCGCTCTGCTTCGAGACGAACTCGACCGTCTGCGGGAGCTGCGCGCCCTTCTCGACGCCCTCGAGCCCCGGCAGTTCCTTCTTCGGGCGGACGCCGTGCTCGGTCAGCTCGCGGGCCTTCGGGAGCACGCGCCGCTCGAGCGAGCCGATCGACTGGTTGTACGCCTGCACCGCTCCGTCGAGGCGCTTGCCGAGCGTCGCGAAATGCTCGGTCATCGTCGTCAGCCGCTCGTACAGCTCCTGGCCGAGCCGGTTCACCTCGCGGGCGCTCTCGGCGACCTTCTCCTCGTTCCAGACCGACCCGATCGTCCGCAGGAGCGCGATCAGCATCATCGGGCTGGCGAGCACGACGCGGTCGTTCGAGCCGGTCTCGAGCAGCGTCGGGTCGGCCTCGATCGCGGTGCGGTAGAAGCCCTCGCCCGGCAGGAACATGACGACGAAGTCGGGGCTGCCCTCGAGCTGGTCCCAGTAGCTCTTGTGGCTGAGCTGACGGACGTGCTCGCGGACGTGGCGGACGTAGTCGGCGATCAGCGCCGGACGCTCGCCCTCCGGCGCGTCGAGCGAGTCGAGGAGCGCCTTCAACGGGGCTTTCGCGTCGACGATCACGCGCCGGCCGCCCGGCAGCCGGACGACGAGATCCGGCCGGAACGCCTTGCCGTCGGAGACGGTGTGGACCTCCTCGTCGAAGTCGCAGTAGGCGAGCATGCCGGCGGTCTCGACCGTGTTGCGAAGCTGCATCTGGCCCCACGCGCCGCGCACCTCCGACGAGCGGAGAGCGGTCGCAAGCCGGGCCGTCTCCGTCCGGACCTGTTCGCTCGACTGCGCGAGGCTCTGGACGGACGTCCGCAGCGCGCCGTAGTCCTGCCGGCGCGAGCGCTCGAGCTCCTCGACGCCCTTGGTGACGCCCGAGAGCGCGTCGCGCAGCGGCTGCACGAGCTGCTGGATCGCCTGCTCCTTCGCGCCGAGGCGGCCCGACGCGAGCTCGAGGAACGACTCGTTGTTCTTGCGCAGCGCGTCGGCGGCGAGGGCGTCGAAGCGGTCGGCGAAGCCGCGCTCGATCTCCGCGCGGCCGCGCTCGTGCTCGAGCTCGACGTGCAGCGCGGCGGTCTCGGCGGCCGTCCTGGCGCGCATCAGCAGCCAGACGGCGACGCCGCCGAGCGCGATTCCGACCAGGAGTGCGAGCAACTGCGTCATGGGCCGAGGAACGGTAGACCCGCCGTCGGACGGAACGGCTCGGCCGGAGGAACGCGGTCCACGAAAATGCCGGCCCCAGCGAACCCGTGAGTCCATCGGAACCGGCTCGCAGAGCCTACTGCGTCCGGCGGGCGGCGGTCAAGCGGGGAAAGCCCGCGATCTGCCGGTTTCGACGCTAGCCGGCGAGGGCGGTGTCGATCGCGGTCGTGACCTCGGCCAGGGACGGCGCGTTGCCCGGCGTGGTCACGTCCTTGAGCTTGCCGCCGGCCTTGCCGACCAGCACGGTCGGCGTTCCCTGGACGTTGTCGGTGGTCGCGAGCGCGTCGACGCTCTTCGCGACCGCCTTCGCCTTGGCCCCGTTCCGCGCGGCGAAGAGGTCGGACACGTTGAGTCCGGCGACGCTCGAGGCGATCTGGGCGATCATCGAGTCGGTCAGCCAGCTCGTGTTCTCGGTGCCCTGGTTGTCGTAGAGGACGCCTGCGAACTCGAACGCCTTGTTCTGGAACGAGGCGGCGATCATCGCGAGCCGGCCGCGGAACGAGTCGTTGCCGATGAACGCCCACGGCTTGACGTCGAGCCGCACCTTGCCGGTGCGAACGTACTTGGAGACGATCGTCGGCAGCGCGGTGACCTCGAAGTTCTGGCAGATCGGGCACTGGAGGTCGATGAACATCGTCATCTCGACCGGGGCGGTGTCGGAGCCGAGCGTCAGGCCGTGCTGCGGGATGCCCTTGTAGAGGTCGCGGATCTCGGCTGCGCCGGGCAGCGCGTTCGCGTCGACGGCGCCGATCGTCGGCGTGCCGGCGGGAATGCCGCCCGACGAGCCGCCGCCCTTGCCGAGGACGAGCGCGAGCACGACGCCGATCACGACGAGCGCGAGGATGCCGCCGCCGATCGCGAGCGCGCGCGGCGAGGCCTGGCGCGGGCGGGAGCCTGCGCCCTTCGAGCGTACGGGCGGCGGCGCGCCCGCGGCCTGGCGCCGCTGCTGTTTGCTCCGTCTACCGCTCGGCATCGGCGGACAGGTTAACCGTCTCGGCGGAGCCGGCGGTCGCCAGGACCAAGAATCCGATGAGAAGGACGAAGCCGGTGAGCGCGAGGGTCGGGATCGTCATGAAGCCGAACTCGTTGATCCATTTCGTCGCGCAGCCGCCGGGCGCCGAGACGAGGCACGCGTTCGCCTGGGCGACGACGTGGTTCTCGACGAGCAGGTGGTAGACCGAGATGCCGCCGCCGACGAGCGGGAAGACGAACAGGTAGCGCGCGGCGCGGTTGTCGCCGTGGAAGGCGAGGAAGAGCAGCAGGATCGAGAGCGGATACATGCAGATCCGCTGGAACCAGCAGAGCTCGCACGGCACGAAGTTCGCGACCTGCGAGAAGTAGAGACTGCCGCCGGTCGCGATCGCCGCGACGAGGAAGCCGCCCCACAGCTCGTAGCCCCAGAGCCACGAGCGGACGGCGTCGAGCGGCCCCCGCACGCCGCCGAGCGCGAGCGCGCCGACGACGAGCCCGAGCCCCGCGATCACCTGGCCGGCGACTCCGAGGGCGGCGATCAGCACGATCACGTCGTGGGTCATCGGCGGGGAGGCTACCGGCGCGGGTGCGCTCGGGTGGCGTCACCCGCTCGGGGAGGAGCTGCTTCATCCGGTCGAGCACCGCGACCCTCGACCCGGCGCTCCGCTGCGGGGCCGTGCGCCGCCATGCCGGTCGCGGCGGCAATACCCTCTACGTCGCCGGGATGGCGAAACTGGTCAGACGCGCCCGACTTAAAATCGGGTGGCCTCGCGGCCGTGCGGGTTCGAGTCCCGCTCCCGGCATTCCCCGCTCGCCCGCTTCGCGTCCGTCAGGCGCGCTGCGCGCGCGTGACGTTCCGCTTTCGCTTTCCGCTCGCTCGGCAAGCGAGCCGGCCTTGCCGGCTCGCGCGGACTGGCGCCGGACGGTTGTCGGCCGCGCCCGCACAGGTCGGTCGCGGCTCCGATCGGGCCTTCGTGACGGTCGAGGCGGCCGAGGCCGGCACCTCGCTGGCAGACTGGCCCGATGCCCGACACGCGGCTCGGCCACCGCCAGATCATGATCGTCTACAGCGGTCTGATGCTCGGCATGCTGCTCGCCGCGCTCGACCAGACGATCGTCTCGACGGCGCTGCCGACGATCGTCGGCGACCTCGGCGGTCTCGACCGGCTCTCGTGGGTCGTGACCGCGTATCTGCTCGCCTCGACGATCTCGCAGCCGCTCTACGGGAAGCTCGGCGACCTCTACGGGCGCAAGCGGCTGTTCCAGTTCGCGATCGTGCTCTTCCTCGTGGGCTCGGCGCTCTGCGGCATCTCCCAGAACATGGGCGAGCTGATCGGGTTCCGCGCGCTGCAGGGGCTCGGCGCGGGCGGCCTGATGGTCGGCGCGCTCGCGATCATCGGCGACATCGTCCCGCCGCGGGAGCGCGGCCGCTACCAGGGCTACATGGGCGGCGTCTTCGCGATCTCCTCGGTCGTCGGGCCGCTGATCGGCGGCTTCTTCGTCGACAACCTCTCCTGGCGCTGGGTCTTCTACGTCAACGTGCCGGTCGGCGCGGTCGCGCTCGTCGTGATCGCGGCAGTCCTGCAGAGCTCGACGGAGCGCCGCTCGCACCGGATCGACGTCGAGGGCGCGCTCGCGCTGACCGTCGCCGCCGGCACGCTGACGCTCGGCCTCACGTGGGGCGGCACGCAGTACGCGTGGGGCTCGGTGCAGGTGATCGGGCTCTTCGTCGTCGGGGTCGTCGCGGTCGCCGGCTTCGTCGCGCTCGAACGGCGCGCGGCGGAGGCGATCCTGCCGCTGCGGCTGTTCCGGAACGGGATCTTCAACACCGCCTCCGCGATGTCGTTCCTCGTCGGGCTCGCGATGTTCGGCGCCATCGTCTACCTGCCGCTCTTCCTCCAGGTCGTGCACGAGGTCACGCCGACGCAGTCCGGGCTGAAGCTGCTGCCGCTGATGGGCGGCGTCCTCACCGCGTCGATCATCGGCGGGCGCACGATCTCGAAGATCGGCCGCTACCGCGCGTTCCCGATCGCCGGCACGGCCGTGATGAGCATCGGCATGTGGCTGCTCTCGCGGATCGGCGTCTCGACCTCGTACCTCTTCCTCTCGCTCGCGATGGCGGTGCTCGGGGTCGGGCTCGGTCTCGTCATGCCCGTGCTCGTGCTCGCCGTGCAGAACGCGGTCGATCCGCGCGACCTCGGCACGGCCACGTCGGCGTCGATGTTCTTCCGTTCGATCGGCGGCTCGTTCGGGGTCGCGATCTTCGGCGCGATCTTCGCGAACCGCCTCGCCTACTGGCTTCCGCGCGAGTTGCCGAATAGCGCCGGGCTGAAGGCGGGCGACGCGTCGACGCTGCTCCACTCGAGCCCGGCGAGGATGAGGGCGCTGCCGGTGCGCGTCCACACGGGCCTGATCGACGCGTTCGCGCACTCGCTGCACGCCGTCTTCCTCACGGCGGTGCCGCTCGCGGTGCTGGCCTTCGGCGTCTCGCTGCTGCTGCGCGAGGTGCCGCTGCGCGAGCACGGCGCGGCCTCGGCGGTCGTCGGAGAGTCGGCCGAGTTCGGTCTGCCCGCCGCGGCCGACGGGGTAGCGCACCGGCCGTAGTCCGCTGTCCGTACACTCCGCGCGATGGCCAGCGTGGAGGCGTCGTCGCCTGAGCACCGGCTCGAGTGGGACACGCCGCTCTTCCTGATGGCGCGCGCCCAGCTCGAGCAGGCGCTGCCGCACGCCGACGTCTCGCCGATGGTCGCCGAGCGGCTCAGCTTCCCGGAGCGCGCGGTGATGGTCAGCGTGCCGCTGCGCCGCGACGACGGCTCCTGGGAGATCTTCGCCGGCTACCGCGTCCAGCACTCGACGGTGCTCGGCCCGACGAAGGGCGGCGTCCGCTACGACCCCGAGGTATCGCTCGGCGAGTGCGCGGCGCTCGCCACCTGGATGACGTGGAAGTGCGCGCTCCTGCGCCTCCCGTACGGCGGCGCCAAGGGCGGCATCCGCTGCAACGCGCGCGAGCTCAGCCCGGGCGAGGTCGAGCGGCTGACGCGGCGCTTCACCTCCGAGCTGATCCGCGAGATCGGCCCTCAGACCGACATCCCCGCACCGGATATGGCGACGAACGAGCAGACGATGGCCTGGATGATGGACACGTACTCCGTCCTCAAGGGCTACGCGGTGCCCGAGATCGTGACCGGCAAGCCGATCTCGATCGGCGGCTCCGTCTTCCGCCGTGAGGCGACCGGCGCCGGCGTCGTCATGGTCACGGAGCAGGCGTGCAGGCGCCTCGGCCGCGAGCTCGCCGGGCAGCGCTGCGTCGTCCAGGGCTTCGGCAACGTCGGCGGGGTCGCGGCCTCCGAGCTGCACGACCAGGGCGCGATCGTCGTCGGCGTCTCCGACATCTCCGGCGGTCTCCACGACGAGAACGGGCTCGTGATCCCGGAGCTGCACGCCCATGTCGCCGAGCACGGCTCGCTCGAGGGCTACGACCGCTGCGAGCGCGTCTCGGGCGAGGACCTGCTCGAGCTCCCGTGCGACATTCTCGTGCTCGCCGCGCGCGAGGACCAGGTGACGGACGCGAACGCCTACAAGCTCCAGGCGACGCTGATCGTCGAGGGCGCCAACGGCCCGACGACGCTCGAGGCGGACGCCATCCTCGCCGCGCGCGGCATCCCGGTCGTCCCCGACATCCTCGCGAACGCCGGCGGCGTCACCGTCTCCTATTTCGAGTGGGTGCAGGACCTCGGCCGGCTGTTCTGGGATCGCGAGGAGATCCGGCTCAAGCTCGCCGACAAGATGCGCGACGCCTTCGATCGCGTCTACGCGCTCGCCGACGAGAAGAGCATCACGCTGCGGCAGGCGGCGATGGCCGTTGCGATCCGCGAGGTCTCCGGCGCCCTGGAAGCGCGCGGGATCTACCCGTAAACCGCCACAATGCGCCTGATGAGCCCCGAGACCGTCCGTGACGCGATGGTGCCCGAGCCGACGACGCTCGATGCCGGCGCGACCGCGCAGGAGGCCGGCCGCTGCTTCGCCGACAACCCCGAGGTCCGCGCGGTCTTCGTCACGGAGGAGGGCGGACGGCTCCTCGGGGTCGTGACCCGGAAGACGCTCGTCCGCGAGGTGGTCGCCGCCGGCCTCGATCCGCGGACGGCGACGGTGCGCCGGCTCGCGGAGCCGCCGAACCACACGCTCGACGCGGGGCTCGGGCTCGAGCCCGCCTTCCGCTTCCTCGAGCAGAACGACCTCGAGCGCGTGCCCGTCGTCGAGGAGGGCGGCCGGCTCGTCGGCGTGCTGTCGCGCGCGGTCGTTCAGCGGCGGCTCGCCGAGGACGAAGAGCCGGCCGACGCCGAGCCCGATCCCGGCCTCACGCTCTAGCGTCCCGCCCGCCGCTTCGCGTTCCGCTCGCGCGGGCTCGGGCTCATTCCAAGTAACAGACTGCTACTTGGTTTCGGTCAACAGCAGGTGTGGGCGCCCGGGGGCGCGGCGCCCTCGTCCGGCTCGGGCAGCTCGGCGGCGGCGAGGGCGGCGCCGTCGAGGATGTCCCGCTCGCTGACCGTGAGCTCTGCGAGCCCGTAGGCGGCGAGCGTCTCGACGAGGATCACGGCCCCGGCGACGATCACCGGGGCGCGCTCCGGCTCGATCGCCGGCAGCACGCGGCGCTCGGCGACCGTGAGCGCGGCCAGCCGCTCGAGCTGCCGCCGCGCACCCGCGAGTGTTAGCCGGTGTCCGTCGACCCGCTCGCGGTCGTACGCGGGCAGGCCGAGGTCGAGCGCGGCAACGGTCGTCGTCGTGCCTGAGACACCGACGGCCGCGGTCGGGGCGAGCGGCGGCAGCGCGGCACGCACCGCCTCCGCGCAGGCGTCGAGCTCGTCGCGCCGCGGCGGATCGGAATGGAGGAACCGCTCGGTGAAGCGGACGGAGCCGATGTCGAGGCTCGCGTGGACGCCGTCGAGGATCACCTCGGTCGAGCCGCCGCCGATGTCGACGATCAGCGTCCCGGGCACGGTCGCGCCGACGCCGCGTCGCGTCATCGCGGCCTCCTCCTCGCCCGAGAGCAGCCGCGTCGCGAAGCCGTAGCTCCACTCGATCTCGCCGAGGAGCGCCTCGCCGTTCTCGGCGTCGCGGACTGCGCTCGTCGCGACGAGCAGCGTCCGCTCCGCGCCGAGCGAGTCGGCGACCCGCCGGTAGTCGGCGAGCGCGTTGCGCACGCGCGCGACCGGGGTGGGGAGGAGCCGGCGGCGGGCGTCGACGCCCTCGCCCAGCCGCGTGATCCGCGTCTCGCGGTGCAGCTCGCGCAGCCGGTCGCCGTCGACGTCGGCGACGAGCAGGCGTGTCGTGTTCGTCCCCTGGTCGATCGCGGCGACCCTCACGCCTCTGGCCGCCTCTGGAACGTGGGGGAGATCACTTGCGCGGGACGAACGCGGCGACGCGTCCGAACGTGTCCTGCGCCTCGCCGAGCGCGGCACGCAGGACCGCGAACTGCGCGAGCGAGCGGCGCAGCCGGGTGAGCGTCTGCTCCATCTCCTCGGTCTCGCCGAGCGCCGCCGCCTTCACGGCCGTCTGCTCGCCCTTCGCGGCGATGTCGTCGAGCCCCTTGAAGAGGTGCCGGCGAACGCGTTTGAAGTCCCGCCACGCCTGCAGCGAACGGACGACGAAGAAGACGAGCCCGCACGCAGACGCGACGAATCCCGCCGCGAGCGCGCCCCAGATCGCCCAGTCCCACATGGGCCGGATCGTAACGGCGTTGCTACAATCCCGGTCAGCGACGCGGGGTGGAGCAGTCAGGTAGCTCGCCGGGCTCATAACCCGGAGGTCGCAGGTTCAAATCCTGCCCCCGCTACTACAAAGGCCCTGGAAACAGGGCCTTTGTGTTGTCGTGGGTGGCGTGAAGAGGCGGATCTTGTACCACTTCTTGTACCAAGTGCGGCTCGGCACATAATTCGGGAGGCCGCGACCGTCTGACCATCACGCACACGCCGCCCGAGTCACACTGAAGTGCGTCGGTCATCAGATAACCGGCGAATTCGCGTCACGGCCGTGCGCGTGTCCCTTCGAGTTGGGCGGCGACGAGCCGATACGCAAGATCGCAGGCGTCCTCGAAGCGCCCCACGTCAACGAGTTCTGCCGTATCGTCGGGAGTGTGGTACTCGGGATACGAATGAAACGTAATCGCGATAGTCGGAATGTCGGCTTGGGAAAACGGCCAGTGGTCCGAACCGGGCAAATTAGGACCAATATTCACCGGGTAGCGTTCATCGCTGATCAATGGCTGAGCGACCGTCTTCGCCAACTCTCTCAACTCTTCAGTGGCTGCGATGATTTCCAGCTTCGGACCTCGAGCGATACAGTCCAAGTTCACCATCCCAACGATTCGCGTTAGTTCATCGGTAAGTCGCGCTTGGGACACGAAATGCGACGCGCCGAGTAGGCCCAGCTCCTCGGCCCCGAAGCTGCAGACTACGACCGAGCGTGTCCAATCCGTATCGCGGAGTCGCTCGACGATTCGCCTCACGCCCTCAATCCCCGAGGCGTTGTCAATCGCCCCAGGACTGCGCCATACCGAATCGAAGTGTGCCCCGAGAACGATGGCCTCGGTACTGCGTCCTGCCATTGCTCCGACGACATTCACATCAGCGCTCTGCGGGACAAGGTCGCCAACGGTTCGCATCTTGGCGCTCGCTCCCAGCATTCCAGCCAACTTGACGCCGTCATCTTTCCCGATTGTCAGCGCTGGCGGGCCTACAAGCGCATGCGGCGCAGAAATCGGTATGGCGGGGCCGCGCTCGTTGACGTAGATGCGACCGACTTCTCGACCGCCTCCATCCTCAATCGCAAAGACAGGAGTCACGAAATCGGGGCGGCGAACTGCCTGCTCGCCGACACACACGATGACGCCTGATACCCACTCACTCCCGGTTGCCGGCGCGTACGCACATGGTCCCGCCTCCCACTGCGTCCCCTCGATGGTCAGTTCCGGCGCTCCCACCTCGCATCCGAGGAACGTGAACGGCTGGAGATGGGTCTCGACGCCGGCTTCCGCCAAAGCCTCGCCAACCGCCGCCGCCGCGTCGCGGCTTGCCACAGAGCCTGCTGTCCGTGCACCGATCTCGCCGGCAAGTGTCTGAATCAAGGACGAGGTCATCGGCGACTCCTATCCGCTCAGTGGGTGATGGCATGCGATGAGCCTGCCATCAGGCTCATCGACACGAAGCACGGGAGGTTGCTCTCGGCAGATCTGGTCCGCATATGGACACCGACTATGGAATCGGCAGCCTGGTGGCGGGTTCAGCGCGCTCGGCGGGTCGCCGGTCAGGATGATTCGCTCGCGTCGTCGTGCGCTATCGACGTCGGGGCTCGGCGCTGCTGAGAGCAGGGCTTCGGTGTACGGGTGTGCGGGCGCCGCACACAGGGCTGCCGCATCACCATACTCGACGATCTGTCCGAGATACATCACAGCGAGCTGATGTGAGACGTGTCGAACGATTGCCAGATCGTGCGCGATGAACACATAGGCGAGGCCGAGTTGCGTTTGCAGATCATGAAAGAGATTGACTACCTGTGCCTGAACCGAGACATCCAGCGCCGACACAGGCTCGTCTGCGACGATGAGTCGCGGTTTGAGCGCCAACGCGCGCGCAACTGCGATCCGCTGCCGCTGACCGCCTGAAAATTCATGCGGATAGCGGCGCAGATGATCCGGAGCGAGCCCTACAAGGTCGAGCAGGTCCTTTGCCTGGTCTCGCAACTGGCGGGAGCCACGCTGACCGTGCGCTCGCAACGGATCAGTCAGAATGGTCTCGACCGGCTTTCGCGGGTTCAGCGAGCTGAATGGATCCTGAAAGACCATCTGCATGCGACCCCGCAACGGCCGCAGTTCGGCCTGTGACGCGCTCGAGATATCGCGTCCTTCGAAAGTGATGCGACCTGCCGTCAGATCGACCAGGCGGATCAGGCACCGGCCGAGCGTGGATTTCCCGCAACCCGACTCTCCGACGATGCCCAGAGTCTGTCCCGCTCTGACCGTAAGCGAGACGCCGTCGACGGCGCGCACTTGCGCTGTGCGCCGTCGAAGCACGCCTTTCTTGAACACGTCGAAATGCTTGGCTACATCTTCTGCGCGCAGCAACACGTCGGACGGCAATTGGCCGTCAGGCACCGCGTCCGACGCCCTGCGGTCTAGAAACTGTCTCACGGGGCCACCCGAGGGTCAAAGATCTCGGCGCTGCGAAGACATGAGTGCTGACGACCGCTCTCGAGCGTGACCATCTCGGGCGCGCCCGCCTTACATGCGTCCCTCACATGTGCACAGCGGGGGTGGAATGCGCAGCCGAGCGTGCGGTGGAGTCCGTCTGAAGGCTGGCCAGGGATGGCGGCCAGCCTGTCGATGCGCGGACGATCGAGTCGTGGGATCGCGGCGAGTAGAGCCTCGGTGTAGGGGTGTCGTGGCGCCTCCAGCACCTCGACGACCGGCCCCGCCTCCATCACTCGTCCTCCGTACATGACCACGACCCGATCCGCGATCTCTGCCACGACGCCCATGTCATGGGTAACGACCATCACTGCGGCGCCCATGTCCACATTGAGTCGCTTCAGCAGGCGGAGGATTTGCGCCTGCACGGTCACGTCCAGCGCCGTGGTCGGCTCATCGGCGATGATGAGATCTGGATCGTTAGCCAACGCCATCGCGATCATGACGCGTTGCCGCATGCCACCCGAGAATTGATGTGGATAGTCGTCGAGCCGCGTACTGGGGTCGGGTAGTCCGACTCGTCGAAGCAGATCGACGCAAGCTTCGCGCAGCGCTTGTCTCTCCATACGTCGGTGCACGCGAATCGCCTCTGCCAACTGCCAACCGATAGTTCGGACGGGAGTGAGCGCAGTCATGGCGTTTTGAAACACGATGGACAGCTCGTTCCCGCGCAACGTCTGCACCTCGGATGCACTCAAGTGAGCGAGAGTGCGGCCCTTGAAGCGGATATCGCCCGTGACGCGCACTGCCTTACCTCGCAGAAGCTGCATTGCGGCGAGCATCGCGACCGATTTACCCGACCCGGACTCGCCCACGATCGCCACTACCTCGCCCGCGTTCACCGACAGCGTCAGATCTTCGACGGCGTGCACTACGCCGTCCCGTACGCGGAACTGCACCGTGACGTCGCGCATGTCGAGAATCACGCGCGGCTCATCTTTCGTCGCCCCGTGCGCATGGCTGTGTTGCGTATGAACATCGCCATTGCTCATGCGAGCCGTATCCTTGGATCCAGCCAGGCGTACGCGATATCAACAGCAGCATTGGCGACGACGACAACCACAGCCGCGTACGTGACCGTGGCCATGATGGTCGGCAAATCAAGATTCGTCAGTGCCTGATAGGTGAGCATGCCTACGCCGGGGAGCCCGAACACGACCTCGGTTAGCAGTGCGCCGCCGCCAATCAGCACGCCGAGATCGAGACCGAAAAGACTCACGTAGGTAATCAGGGATGTCCTGAGATTGTGCAGCAGGAGTACGCGCCAGCCCGGCACCCCTTTTGCCCGTGCGGTCAGGATGAACGCTTCGCGATCCGTCTCCAGCAGGCTGGCACGTAACACGCGCGCGTAGTAGCCGATGTAGAACGTGGACAGCACGACCCAGGGTATGAGCAGATGCGACGCCCAGCCCCACACTCCGTGAGTCAACGGTGCGTAGCCCGGCGGAGGCACCCAGTGAAAGATCGATCCGTGAAGCTTATCTTGGGTCACGAGGTTAGCCATTTCCCCTAGCCAGAACACTGGCATCGAAACACCAAGCAGAGCGATCGCCAGGAGGAGTTTGTCTATCCATGTGTCCTTCATGACTGCGCCGATAAGCGCCAGAGCGACGGATCCGATCAGCCACAGGACTGTTGCGCCGGCAGCGAGGGATACCGTCACCGGAAGACCGGCGACAATGCGCGGTTCCACCAATTGTCCCTGATTGCTGTAGGACGTGAGGTCGCGCGTGATGAATATCTTCTTCATCATGAGCGCGTATTGGACATAGATTGGGCGATCGAGGCCAAACTCGTGACGGATCTTCGTGACCGTGGCGGGATCGGGATTCTTTCCTGCCAACTGTACGGCGGGATCGACTGATGGGGTCAGGAAGAAGATGGCGAACACAAGCGCCGTGATAACGAAGAGCACCATGATCATCCAGGCGACACGTCGCATCACGAAGACAGCCATCGAGCTACGCCCAATCCCCTGATACGGTCTGTGGGTCCAGCGCCTCGCGCAACGCGTCCCCCAAAACGATGAGCGAAAAGACCGTCAGGGTGAGCATAACGCCCGGCGCTAGCGCCACCATCGGGCGCGTGTAGAGGAGTTGTTGCCCGTCCGAGATAATCGTGCCCCAGCTCGCGTCGGGCGCCTGCACGCCAATCGAGAGAAAAGACAGCGCCGACTCGGTAATGGTGGTTGTGGCAATCAAGAGCGGTGCAAGTACAACGACAGTGGGCAGCACATTCGGGAGAAGTTCCGAGAAGAGGAGTCGCCGGCGTGTCGCACCGTACGCTAATGCCGCCTCCACGAACTCTCGTTCGCGAATCGCCATGACTTGGCCTCGTACCGGACGCGCGATGTAGGGAACGTAGATGAGCGCGATGATCCCGATCGGAAGGATGAGGCTGGACGATTCGAGGGTCACGGGACCAACCTTCAAACCATGCGCGATGAGCACCGTCGCAATGCAGATAGCCAAGAGATAGACCGGGAACGCCCAGATGACATCGAGGGCGCGCGCGATGAGGGCATCGACCGTCCGGCCGTAGATACCGGCTATGAGCGCAATCAGTGTCCCGACGAAGGCACAGAGGAGTGCCGAGGTGACGCCGATAAGGAGGGACGTGCGCCCACCGTAGAGGACGCGCGCGGCCAAGTCGCGGCCGAGCTGATCTGCGCCGAGCAAGAAGTGCGCATGCCACGTCGGGCCGAGCGGCGTCTCGCCGAGCCCGAGCGGCCCGGTGCCCTGTTGCAGGACATCGACACGCTTGCCGCCCACCACCGTCGTACCGCTGAGATTTGCGGAAAACGGATCGGTGTGCGCGACGTATCGCGCATAGAGCGGGGCCGCGAGCGCACTTGCCGCGATGACGATGAGAAGCGAGAGCGCGATCAGCGCCGCTCGGTCACGCCGGAGGTGCTCAAGCGCGCGCCGGGTCGGGCCGTTGTGGTCTAGCAGGCGGATAGCGGGGCCGGCGCGTTCCCCGTCAGCGGCCCTGACGCTCACGCGCGTCCGGCCACTGCAGCGAACTCGCCGACCCCGCCTGCTCGGGTCTGCCCCTTGTTTCCGGCAACCCGAGCTGCTCTCACCTAGTGGACCCAGGCCTTGTCAAGAAGAAGCCACGACGTTGGCGCGAACTGGTAATTGCCCAAGCGCTTCGAGACGAAACCCGGGTACTTCGCCACGAACAGTGGCACCCACGGAGCCTGATCTGTGGTCTCGTGATCGACCTTTGCCCAGAGCTTCATCGCCGCCGCCGGGTTCGTTAGCTGCAAAACCCCAGCCCTCTCCGCCAGACGGTTAATCGACGGACTGCAGAAGTCTGACCAGTTGGTATTCGTGTCACTGTTCGGCTGATATCCTGCGCAACCTGCCGGAATGGTCAGGAAGTTGGCCGGTGCCGAGTAGTCCGGAAGCCAGAATGTGAGACTCATCTGGACCTTGTTCTTCGTGTTAGCGACGTACGGGCTGAGGATGTTGCCGGACAGCCGCTTTAGCTCGCCCTTGTAGCCGAGCTGGTTCAACAAGGACACGAAGTAGTTGCCAACCGACGTGCTGAATGGATCGGTGCCGGTGAACACCTTGACCGTCATTCCGCGAGTGTGCGATGCGGCGATGAGTTGCTTGGCCTTGGCCATATCGGGGGCCTTCCAAACCCCGGCGCCTCCGGGACCTGGATTCTGCGTGTAGGGACAGTAGTCCACATGTCCTGGGAACGTCTTCGGAAGAATCTGGCAAGCGGGAGTCCCCAGCTCCGGTCCGCCGTACAGCTTGATGAGTGCATTCCGGTCGGTCGCGAGATTGATCGCCTGACGCACCTTGACGTTGTTGAAGGGGGCCACCTTGGTTCCGAGAGCCATGTACCACTCCCAGTAGAGGGGGCTGAGGTGGAGTTGGCTGGGGTACTTGGTGGCGATCTCGTTCAGCCGATCGTTGGGCGGAGTGTCGTACATCCAGTCCGCCTGCCCGTTCTCGACCGCGTTCACCTCGGACTCAACGGGTTCGCCCATCTTCATGACGATCTGATCGGCATAGCCCGTCGGTGCGGCGATCTGTGACCAGGAATGGAACTGCGGGTTCCGCACGAAAACGAGGGACTGGTTCGGCGTATAGCTCTTGATCATGTACGCGCCGGTCGCCGGAATCGGCTTAGCGCCTGTGTCCTTCGCGGGAGTGCCGTACGGAACGACTGCTCCAAAGGTCATCGCAAGCTTGTCGAGGAAGTCGGGATCTGCCTTGGAGAGATGGAACGTGACGGTATTGGCAGAATCGTTGGCGACAACGCCTTGAGAGAGATCGCACGATGAAGGAGTCTTGATACAGGTAGCAGTACCCTGGATTGCGCTATAGATGCCAGTCGCCGGCCCATTCATCCGGTACTGGCGCTCGAATGTCCAGAGGAAGTCGCGCGGTGTGACCGGCTTACCGGTCGAGAACTTGATGCCAGTGCGAAGCCGGAATGTCCATGTCTTCCCCCCGTCGGTCGGCTTCGGGACCGCGCGCGCAAGGTCAGGGACGACACGATCGCCCCCAACGCCGTTGACGCGAGCAAATCCGACCAGCCCGTGGTACGGGAGCCGCAGGATGATGACGTTCTGGTCGTAGTCGATCCCGGGATCGATAGACGATCCCGCCGACGACCAAAGGGTCGTAATCGTGCCGCCCATGTGGTTGGCTGCGCGACTCTGATCCTGGCTTGTCGTCGGGGACGCCATGGACGTCACAGCGGTGGTGAGTGCAAGTGCACCTAGAAGCGCACAGAGCACAAGGCTCTTGCGGACTCTCGCCTTCACGTCTTCCTCCTCCTCATGTCGGCACGACATCTTGGATGGAGCCACCTCGCGAAGCCGCAGGTGCCCAGCCGACGATGTCCTTGCACGGGGGCATCCTGTCGCCGTGGGTAACACGTACCCCGCGGCGTGAGTCGCCAGCCGGATGGCTCAGCATCCAGCCCACGGCGGTTCCCTCGGTCGTGGTCGGAGCTACGGGCAGGTACCGCCCATCACAAACACTCGCCCCGCGGCTTGTCCCCACCACGTGTGCTGTCATATCAGGCAGATGACATTTGATCAAGTGTTGGTCTCCAATGCACTTCCGTGGTTCCTCAACTCAACGGTCCCTACGGCGGGTGCGAGCCACCTCCGGCTCCGGTCCGCCCCCGGAGGTCATGCGACGACCCGCGCTCCGGGTCCACCGACGGGGCTCTCCTTCGGATCTTCGGCGGCTCCGAAGATCTGTGCTTCGCCACGAGCTGCCGCCCCAGGGAAGAGCACCTGCGCGGCGTGGATGTAGCGCTCCGTGATAGAGCCCTGTGAGCGGCCGGCCCTGAGCTGGATGTATGCCTGCGGGTTGCCGGCCGCCGCCTCATGGGTCAGGGCGGTGTGGCGCAAGTCGTGGAACGGCCTGAACGGCTTCGTGATCCCGGCGTGCGCGAGTGCGGGGCGGAGGTAGACCCGGGCGAGCTTGCTCGGGTCGGCCGGTGTTCCCTTCTCCGGATGGCAGAAGACGAGGTCATCGGCGGTGTCGTAGGAGCTGGCGCGCCGATGTTCCGCGAGGAGTGCCCTCGTCTGCGGGCCGACCTCGATCGTGCGACGTGACGTGCGGCTCTTCGGCGTCGTGAACTCGCCGAGGACGAGAGCCTCGCGGACGTGCAGGAGGCTTCTGTCGAAGTCGATGTCCCGCCAGCGAAGGGCGAAGAGCTCGCCGCGACGAAAGCCGGTGCCAAGGCCGACGAACGTGATCGTCTTGGCGAGCTTCCACCAGGGTCGGTCCTCGTCTGAGGCGGCCGCGATGAGTTCGTCGTAGGCCCGCCAGAGGTCGGCGATGTCATCCTGGGTGAGGACGCTCATCTCGGGTTCCTCGACGCGTGGCCGCTCGATGTGCTCGACTGTGACCTCTGGCCTGACGCCGCAGTGCGCTCGCTCGAGCGCTCTGCCCTGCAGGATCACGGCTAGGAGCATCACATGCATGCCACCATCCGTCGTTACGAAGGTGTCGACGCGACCCGCACGAACGAGGTCGTCGGCAAGGTCAACGAGACACTCGTGCCGCAGCTTCGCGAGCTGCCCGGATTCGCCGGCTACTACCTGATCGAGGCGGGCGACGGCGTCCTCAGCTCGCTCGGTCTCTTCGAGACCTCCGAGCAGGCAGACGAGTCGGGAAAGGTCGTGTCGAAGTGGATCACCGACGAGCAGTTCAACACGGTGATCCCCACAGCGCCGAAGATCACGAGCGGCAAGGTCGTCGCGCGTGGCAACGGCGTCGCAACCTCCCAGTAGCTCCACCGCACTCCGTGTCACGACGAGGGGCCGGCAGCTCGCCGGCCCCTCCTCGCGCAGGGAAGGGGACGACGCCGATCGACGTGGCCGCCGCGGGAGAGAGCGCGCGCCCGAGTCGCCACGGCCCCACCGGGCGCAAGGCAGGAGCGCGAGCCTTCCTGCTCGACCGCTCCGCGCCCGGAAACGTGCAGAAGGACGTGATACGATGCGCTCCCAAGGCGTCCAAAGAGATTTTGGGCGTCGTGGAGTGCTCGTCGGGCCTTATGCCATGCGGTCCGACGGAAATGTCCTCCCACAGGCGAGCGGGTTGGAGCAGGTGCGGCCGGCCCAGCAGCGTGGTCGGCGATCCGTTCGATCACCGGAGGCGCCATGGTTGAGGTACCCGCAGTCGCAGTGCCCAGGCGTGGGAGTGCGCTCGAGCAGACACAGCCACGCGTCGACCTCAACGGGACGACCGGCTTCCTGGTAACCGACGCGCAGAGTCGCGTCGTCGGGCGCGTCGAAGGCCCGATGTACGGCGGATCGCCGCAGATGCCCGACGCACTGTCTGTCCGCTTCGGCGTTCTCGGCTGGCGCCGCCGCCTCGTCCCGGCGGACACGATCGAGGCGATCAACGACCGGACGAGGGTGATCGGACTCCGGATCGAGCGCGCCGCGCTCAGGGCGTTCCTGTAGCCAGACCGGACACCCCAGGCGCTCGATCGCGGCGACGCTGCGCCAGATCGAGCGCGCGATGCGCGACCTTTACCGGTGCGAGCGCGGGCGGCGGCCCGTCGCGGTGCAAGCAGGTGCAGCCGCGACCGGCGCGAGCCGTGAAGGCTCACGTCACGTGCGAGCGGGGGCCGCGGGCGCGGGGTCGGCGCGCGCTTCGGTCTCACGCAGGTACTGGTGGACGAAGGCGATGGCCATGCTGCCCTCGCCGACGGCCGCGGCAACGCGCTTGACCGGGCTGAAGCGGACGTCGCCGCAAGCGAAGATGCCGGGGGCGCTCGTCTCGAGGAGGTACGGGTCGCGGTCGAGCTGCCACCGACCGGCAGCGTGCACGTCGGGGCCGGTCAGCACGTAGCCCTTCGGGTCGAGTGCGATCTCGGCCGGGAGCCACGAAGTCTCGGCGTCGGCGCCGATGAAGATGAACAGCCCGCCCGACTCGAGCCTCCCGGTCTCTCCGGTCGCGGCGTTGCGGATGCCGATCGCCTCGAGCGAGGTGTCGCCGTACGCGGCTGTCACCTCGGTCAGGAACAGCACCTCGATGTTCTTCCGGGTGGCCAACTGGTCGACGAGGTAGCGCGACATGCTCTTCTCCAGGTCGGCGCCGCGGTAGAGGATGGTCACGCTGCGAGCGTGCGACGAGAAGTAGAGCGCCGCCTGGCCGGCCGAGTTTCCCGCACCGATGATCTGGACGTCCAGGCCGTGGGTGTTCGGCGCCTCGCTGCGTGCGGCGCCGTAGAAGATCCCCTTGCCCGCGAGACGGTCGAACCCCTCGACCTCGAGCTGCCGCCAGGAGACACCGCAGGCGAGGATGATCGTTCGCGCCTGCAGGACGTCGCCGCCGTCGAGGTGGATCCGGTGCGCCGCGGTGTCGATTCGCGCGACCGATCGTGTGACGACGATCTCGGCGCCGAGCCTGCGCGCCTGGCGGAGCGCCCGGCTCGAGAGCTCGTCGCCCGACACGCCCGAGGGGAAGCCGAGGTAGTTCTCGATCCGCGACGAGGTGCCCGCCTGGCCTCCCGGCGCCTCGCACTCGATCGCAAGCGTCGCGAGCCCCTCGGAGGCGCCGTACACGGCGGCGGCCAGGCCGGCGGGGCCGGCGCCGACGATCACCGTGTCGTATTCCGCGGCCGCCGGCTCGGTCGCGATCTCGAGGAGCTCGGCCACCCGCCGCAGCTGCGGCCGCACGACCGTCTTGCCGCTGCCGACGCGAAGGACGGGGTAGTCGCCCTCGGCCGGCAGCTCGCCCTCCCACGCCTCCGTGTCGCCGGGAACGTCGGGTTGGAGCCACCGGAAGCGGATCTGGTTCCGGTCGAGGAAGCGCCTCAGCTCCGCGCAGGACGCATCCCAGCGATATCCGAGCACGGTCGCGCGGAACGGCGCAGCCTCGGCCAGGCGCGCTCGCAGACCCCGGTTTCCGCCGAGCCGGTTCTGCGCCAATGCGTCGACCCGTCTCTCGACCTCCGGCTCGACGGCGGCGAAGGCGCGGTAGTCGTCCGGCTCGAGCCGGAAGACGCGGGAGGCCTCCATAGCCCGGTAGCCGGCGGGCTGGGGCATTCCGAGCGTGATCGACAGCTCGCCGATGATGTCGCCGGGGAGCCGCTCGCCGATCACGCTCTCCACGCCGTCGACGAGCTTGACCACCTCGATCCGACCCTCGAGCATGCCGAACAGCACCGGCCCGTCGCCCTCGTGCGCCGCATACTCGCCGGCTGCGAGCGTGATGTCCGCCGCCACACGGCACAGCCGGTCGCACGCGTCCGGATCGAGATCCGCGAAGACTGCGACCCGGCCGATCTCCTCCAGCGTCAGCACGGTCGACACCGCCGAGCCGAGCGGATCCTGCCCGTCGCGCCCTCCGTCGTGACGCCTCGGACGCGCATCTGGCTCGTCCTTCTCACGACGGGACAACCCTACTTCGCAGGACTGCGGAACGCCTGTCCCGGTCGTCTGCGGTCAGCTCGAGCTCGGCGGCGGCGAGGGCCCTGGAGGACTACCGGGCGAGGTTCAGCGCCACGGCTGCGCGGATCAGCTCCTGCAGGGCCGGCCCGTCGATCTCTTCCCCTTCGCGAATGTCGATGGCGCGCCGGACCTTCCCCTCGAGGCTCGAGTTGAAGAGACCCGCCGGGTCGTCGAGCGAAGCCCCCTTGCCGAAGGTGAGCTTGACGACGCTCTTGTAGCTCTCGCCGGTGCAGACGAGGCCCTTGTGCGACCAGACCGGGGTTCCCGGAGACGTCGCCTTCGCCCACTTCCACTCCTCGACGATCTCCGGGTCGGCTTCCCTGATCAGGGCTCGGACCTGTGCGAGCGTCGTCCCGCGCCAGTCGCCCAGCTCGCCGAGCCTCTTGCTGATCAGCTCGGATGCGGTCTCTTCGCCGCGGGCCGGATCCTCCATGTCGTCCTCCACTCTGCCCACGATCAGGCCTCGCGCGCCAGCCGCTCGAGCACCGCGTCGACCCGGGCGAAACCGCCCTCCGCGCCTTTCTCGACGCCGTACTGCATCGACGTGTCGCGCTCCTCGGTCGTGGCGAAGAGCATCGTCTGGGTCAGCTTCGTCCGCTCACCGAGCTCCTCGAACTCGAGCGTCTGCAGGTGGTTCTGGAAGGTCTGCACGAGGCGCGCGGGCGGCTCGACCTCGCGGAACTCGCCCTCGACGACGCCGTACGCCGTCCGGAAGCGGTACGTGCCGCCGGGGCGGACGTCCATCTCCTCGACGACGGTGCCGTCGCCCCACCATTCGGGGATCAGCTCCGGATCGGTCCAGACGGAGAAGACGTGTTCGCGCGGCGCGTCGAAGGTCCGCTCGACGCGGATCTCGAGGTCGCTCGGGGTGGTGACGTTCGTCGGGTTGCTCATCGTGCTCCTTTCGTCCGTTCGACGACCTGTGCGAAGCGGTCGAGCCGCTGCAGCCACGTGCTGATGCCCTCGAAGGCGTACGGCACGAGCGTGCACCGGCGGACGCGGCCGATCTTCTCCGTCGTGACGAGCTCCGCCTCCTCGAGCAGGCGGATGTGCTTCTTCATCCCCGTCAGCGACATGTCGAAGGGCTCGGCGAGCTCGCTGACCGTCGCGCTGCCGGCGCCGAGCCGCTCGAGCACGGCGCGGCGGGTCGGGTCGGCGAGAGCGGTGAAGGCCCGGTCGACAGGCGCCGAATGCTGAACCATTGAGTTCAGTATTGCAGACGTGCCCGCCCTTCGCCCGGGTAGCTCGCGCGCCTGCCTGCTCAGCGATCGGCTGCGGCGCCGGCGACCCAGACCTCGACCAACCGGTTGAACGCGTCCGGGATCTCGACCCAGGGCGCATGCCCCATGCCTCGCCAGAGGTGGAGCAGCGAGCCGGGGATCCGCTCGTGGAGGGCGAACGAGTGCCGCGGCGGGATGAGCAGATCGTCCTCGCCTACGGCGACGAGCGTCGGCGCGGCGATCGCGGCGACGCGATCGAGCGCGTCGTGTCCGATGCACGCCTCCGCCTGGTCGAGGAACCCTTGCACGCTCTGCGGGAACGGGTTCGCCGCCGTCATCTTTTCGGCCGCGGCGATCGCGCCCGGGGCGGCGTAGAAGGCCGGCGTGAAGACCCACGGCCAGAACGCGCGGTAGCGGTCGAGGATGTCCGGCGTATCGCGGGCGATCGCCTGCCAGCTCCGGATGAGCGCGGTCAGGAATGGATCGGCGCGGCCCCAGGCGCAGTGGAGGAGCGCGGAGCGAACCGCCGCGGGATGGTCGATCGCGAGCTCCTGTGCGACTGCGCCGCCCATCGAGACGCCGACGACGTGCGCCGGGCCGGCGGCGAGCGCCTCGAGCAGCCCCGCGGCGACCTCGGCGAGAACGGCGGTCGTCAACGGGCCGGTGGGGCCGGTCGTCTGCCCGACGCCGGGGTTGTCGTAGACGATGACGCGGTGACGGCGCGAGAGCGGCTCGACCTGCTGTCCGAAGCCCGCGTGGTCGAGGGTTATCCCGCCGACGAACAGGATCGGCTCCCCGCTGCCGTGCTCCTCGTAGTAGACGCGGAACCCGGCTGACTCGACGAACGGCATCGGCTCATCGTCACACCGTGCCGGGAGAGGTGTCAAACGAGGTCGGGGGGACGCCTCCTCGAGCGGGTCCGGCATCGCCGGCGTGCGATCCTGCGGCGTGTGAGCGCCGCGGAACCGGAAGCAGCTGCGGCGGCGCTCGCGCCGAGCGCGCAGACACGAGGGCGGGCCTTCGCGTCGCTGCGCATCCCGTCGTTCCGTGCGTGGTTCCTGGCGCAGATCCTCTCCGGCTCGGGCGGGATGGCGCAGGTCATCGGGCAGGCCTGGCTCGTGCTGCACGTCCTGCACGGCGGCGGGCTCGCGCTCGGGGTGCTCTCCGCGGTGGGGTTCGCGCCGGTGCTCGCCGGTAGCGCGTGGGCGGGCGCGCGGCTCGGTCATCTCGACGTCCGCAAGGCGCTGATCGCGACGCAGGTCGGCGGCGCCGCGATCGCCGCGGCCGTCGGCGTGCTCGTCGTGACGCACACGGTGCAGCTCTGGATGGTCTTCGTCCTCGCGTTCGCGAACGGCTGCGTGTTCGCCGTCGACCAGCCCGCGCGGCAGCTCTACGTCGTCAACCTCGTCGGCCGCGACCGCGTCGCGAGCGCGGTCGGCCTCTACGAGGTGATCATCAACGCGTCGCGGATCGTCGGGCCCGCATCGGGCGGCCTCATCCTCAGCGTCTTCGGCATCGCCGCCTGCTTCTTCGTCAACGCCGCGACCTTCACCGTGCCGCTCGCGGTGCTCCTCCGCTACCGGCCCGACGAGGAGGGAGTCGCGCGGGCCGAGCGGCCGCGGACGCTCTCCGTCCTGCGTGCCGGCCTTGCCTACGTCCGGCGGACGCCGGAGGTCGCCGCCTGCATGCTGATGGCCGCGGCGGCCGGGATGATCTTCAACACCGGCACCTCGATCCCGGTGCTCGCCACGCACACGTTCGGGCTCGGCAAGACGGGTCTTGGCGCGCTGACCGCGTGCTTCGGCCTCGGCGCGATCCCCGGCGGGCTCGCAGCCGCGTACGCGAGGAGTGAGCGGATCGGCTCGGCGGCGCGCCTGCTCTGCCTGCTCACCGGAGTCGCCGTGGTCGCGCTCGCCGCCGCCCCGGTGCGCGAGGCTGCGTTCCCGCTCATGGCGGTCGTCGGCTTCCTGTCGATCTGGATGATCGCGCTCGCGAACACGATCGCGCAGTTGCGGCCCGAGCCCGGACTGCGCGGGCCGGTCATGGGTCTCTGGACGATGATCCTGCCGGGCCTCATCCCCGTCACGGCGCTGATCACGGGCGCCGTCACGCAGTACGTCGGCCCGCGCGAGGGCTACGGGATCGCGGGCGTCTTCCTCGCCGCCGCCGCGCTCTCGGGCTGGCGGGCGCTCGGCGACCAGACGTAGGCGGACTCCATGTCGTTCGACATGGAATCGTTCTGGGATAATTCCCGAGGAGTTTCGCGCTTCGCGACATGCATCGCCCCGGAGATCGTGGATCGGACCTTGCGCTCGACCTCGTCAGCGTCTAAGCTCACGCGCGAAATGGAGAACGCGATGACCACGACCCGGCCCAATACCCACATGCGCTTCGCCGAAGCGGCCACGTCCGCATCGGAGACGCCGTACTGGCGCACGATCGTCTGCGTCGGGAGTGGGCTCGGAGCAACGGACGCCCTCGTGGGGAGGCCTGTGCGCTAGCACGCTAGCCGCATAGAAGCTTCTTTCGAGGGCGACCCAACGGGTCGCCTTCGTCGTTTTCGGAGGCGGGAGAGCCAGCGAGTCGAAGAGGTGGTGCCCAGCTTGAAGACGTTCTAGCGCCGAATCGAGGTCCTGCTCGAGAGGAAAAGACCCCTCCGTGCTTCTGCATGCGCAAATGTGCTGAAAAACCGCACCTGCTTTAGCGTGCAGTTTTTCCGAAGCAACGCGATGAGCGGGCTCTGAATCCACCACGCAGGGCGTCTGGGCCGTCGAGGCGCGCTCGCCGTGACCGTCGCGCCCGCACCCGTTCTTCGATCGATCCACGCCACGAGAGGAGGTCCCGGAATGCCGTATCCGATCAGCGCACCCGAGGTGGAGGTCACAGCGCGTCTCCGACTTCGGACGTGGCGCCCTCTGAACGGAGGGCGCCACGAGGCAGCCCCCGAGAGACAGAGAGGACCGACGATGCACCTGCAGCTCCTGCGCGCACTGGCGCGGCCGCAGCCGCCGCGTCCGGCGAAGGTCGTGCAGCTCGAGGCGCGCCGCCAGGCGCGGCTCGACGTCGCCCGGCCGCTCGACCGGCCGCCGTCGCGGCCGGCCGCGTGAACGAGCGAGAAGAGGCCCGCGCGGGCGGGCCTCTTCTCGCCTGCCGTCCGTGACCGTCCCCCGACCGCGCTGGTAGGGTCGTCGAAGCTCCGTGGCGCGCCGACGCGCCGCGGCGCGGGCGACGCTGCCCGGGACTCCCTTGTCCTGGGCTTTTTTCGTTTTTGGGGCTTTTTTCGTTTCCGGGGCTGTTCGTCCCGGTCAGGGAAGGGGAGGCGGAGTGAAACTGGTGATCGGCATCGTGAGGCCCGAGTGCGCCAACGAGGTACTGGCTGCGCTCTACCGGGCCGACGTGCGCGGACTCTCGATGAGCCGCGTGCAGGGGCACGGCGGCGAGCTCGACCGGGTCGAGACCTACCGCGGCACGACCGTGAAGATGGAGCTCGCCGAGAAGGTCCGCTTCGAGGTCGCCGTCTCGGAGCCGTTCGTCGAGGCGACGATCGAGGCGATCCTCGAGGGCGCCCGGACCGGGGAGGTCGGCGACGGCAAGATCTTCGTCGTCCCGCTGGAGCGCGTCGTGCGCATCCGGACCGGCGAGACCGACATGGCGGCCGTGACGCCGGTGACCGGCTGATGGGCGCGCCGATCGCGGCCGCAGGGCGGATCGACAGCGGCGACACCGCGTGGATGCTCGTCGCGACCGCCCTCGTCCTGATGATGACGCCTGCCCTCGGCCTCTTCTACGCGGGCCTCGTGCGCGCGAAGAACACGCTCAACACCTTCATGATGAGCATCGGCGCGCTCGCGGTCGTCACCGTCGTCTGGGCGGTGGTCGGCTACTCGGTCGCCTTCGGCGGTGGCGGCGCCTTCGCGGGCGGTCTCGGGAAGGGGCTCCTGCACGGCGTCGGCTTCGCGCCGCTGCCGGGGATGCACATCCCGGAGCTCCTGTTCATGGTCTTCGAGGGCGCGTTCTGCATCCTCACCGCCGCGCTCGTCTCCGGCGCGGTCGTCGAGCGGATGCGCTTCGACGCCTTCCTCGTGTTCGCCGCCCTCTGGTCGGTGCTCGTCTACGCGGTGCTCGCCCACTGGGTCTGGGGCGGCGGCTGGCTCCAGCAGCACGGCGCGCTCGACTTCGCGGGCGGCGTGCCGGTCGAGATGGGCTCGGGCTTCTCGGCGTTCGCGGCCGCGACCGTCGTCGGCGCGCGCCGGGACTACGGCCGCCAGGCGCTGCTGCCGCACAACGCCGTCTACGCCCTGCTCGGCGCCGGCCTGCTCTGGTTCGGCTGGTTCGGGTTCAACGGCGGCAGCGGCATCACGACCGGCCACCCGGGCGTGCTGGCGTTCACGAACACGCTGCTCGCGCCGGCGTGCACGCTGATCGTCTGGTTCGTGCTCGACTCCGTCCGCGGCGGCAAGGTGACCGCGATCGGGGCCGCGACCGCGGTGATCGTCGGCTGCGTCGGGATCACGCCCGCAGCCGGCTTCATCAGCCCCGTCTGGGCGATGGCGCTCGGCGCGGTGGCCGCGCTGCCGAGCTACGCGATCATCGTCTGGCGGCCCCGCACCCGGCTCGACGAGACGCTGGACGTGCTCGCCGCGCACGGGATCGCCGGCGTGACCGGAATCCTCTTCGTCGGGCTCGCCGCGCAGGCGTCGTGGAACGGCCGCGCCGACGGCGCTTTCTACGGGCACCTCGGCCAGCTCGGATGGCAGGCGCTCGCGGTGCTCGCAGGCCCGGCGTACGCGTTTGCCGCGACGTACGTCGTCCTGCGCGCGATCGCGCTCGTGCTGCCGCTGCGCGCGACCTCCCGGGAGGAGGCGCTCGGCCTCGACGTCGCCCTGCACGGCGAGGAGGCGTACACGACCGGCGAGGGCGCGCTGCTGATGCCGGAGGCGAGCGTCGCCCACGCCGCCGCGCGCGTGCAGCGCCGGGAGCCGGTCGAGGCGTCGTCGGGCGCCGGAGGCGCGTAGCGGTCAGGTCGAGTCGCGCGTCCCGTCGACCGCCTCCGCCGCCGGGGCTGCGAAGACCGGGGCCGAACCGACGTCAGCGTCGACCGTGCGCGGCCGCCGAAGCGGCCCAGACCTGCCGGAGCGCGCGACCGGACGCGCGCGACCGGACGCGCGCGACCCTAGGCCGGCTGCTCGGCCGACTCTGCCGCCGGCGGCCTCTTCGCAATCGTGCGGTCGAGCGCGCGCATCTTGTTCGTCGCGTCGAGCGCCGCCACCTTGTACGACTCGGCGAGCGTCGGGTAGTTGAAGACCGCGCCGACGAGGTAGTCGACCGTGCCGCCGAGCGCCATCACCGCCTGGCCGATGTGCACGAGCTCGGTCGCGCCGCTGCCGAAGGCGTGCACGCCGAGCAACAGCCGGGTCTGCGAGTCGACGAGCAGCTTCAGCATTCCGTCCGTCTCGCCGAGGATCTGGCCGCGCGCCAGCTCGTGGAAGCGGGAAACGCCGACCTCGTACGGGACCGCCTCCGCGGTCAGCTCCTCCTCGGTGCGTCCGACGAAGCTGATCTCCGGCACCGTGTAGATCCCGATCGGCAGCACCTCCTTCGGCGGCGCGTCGGTCTCGACGCCGAACGCGTCGCAGGCGGCGAGCCGGCCCTGCTCCATCGACGTCGACGCGAGCGACGGGAAGCCGATCACGTCGCCGACGGCGTAGATGTGGTCGACCGGGCTGCGGAAGCGGCGGTCGACACGCAGCCGGCCGCGGTCGTCGGCCTCGAGCCCGGCGTTCGCGAGCCCGAGCGACTCGGTCGCGCCCTCACGGCCGGCGGAGTAGAGGACGACGTCGGCGAGGATCTGCTTGCCGCTCTCGAGGCTCGTGACGGTGGTGTCCTCGAAGCGCTCGACGGCTGTGACGGTCTCGCGGAAGCGGAAGGTGACGCCGAGGCCGCGCAGGTGGTACTGCAGCGCCTCGACGACCTGCCGGTCGCAGAACTCGAGCAGCTGGCCGCGCCGCTCGACGATCGTCACCTTCGAGCCGAGCGCGGCGAAGATCGCTCCGTATTCGATCCCGACCACGCTCGCCCCGACGACGAGCAGCGAGCCGGGAATGCGCTCGAGGTTGAGGATGCCGTCGGAGTCGATGATCGTGCGGTCGTCGAACGCGACGCTCGACGGCCGCGCGGGCCGGGTGCCGGTGGCGATCACGATCCGCTTCCCGGTCACGTCCCGGTCGCCGCCGGCGTGACCGACGATCCGCACGGTGTTCGGGTCGACGAACTGGCCCTGGCCGGCGAGCAGCGCGATGCCGTTGCGGGCGAGCTGGTCGCGGACGACGTCGGTCTCTCGCTGGATCACGTGCTGCGTCCGCCAGAGCAGGTCGCTCATCGTGATGTCCTGCTTGACGCGGTAGCTCTGGCCGTACAGCGAGCGCTGCGACATGCCGGTGAGGTAGAGCGTCGCCTCGCGCAACGTCTTCGAGGGGATCGTCCCCGTGTTCAGGCAGACGCCGCCGACCGACTCGCGCCGCTCGACGACTGCCACCGTGCGCCGCAGTTTTGCCGCCTGTACCGCTGCCTTCTGGCCTGCGGGACCGGAGCCGATCACGACGAGATCGAACTCGTCCATGCCAAGACGATTGCAGCGGTCAACGATCGGCGCAAGCCGGTTGGTACGCGGCAGTCAGGCCTGAGGCTCGCCGGCGGCGAGCTTCGCGGCCTGCGCCTTGCGGCGGGCGACCGTGTTCTTGTGCAGCGCGCCGTGGGAGACGGCCTTGTCGAGCCAGCGGACGAACTCCTTGTGGCTCGTCTCGACGGCCGCGGTGTCGCCCTCGTCGACGGCTTCCTTCAGCCGCCGCATCAGCGTCTTCGCGGTCGAGCGCCAGCGCAGGTTCTCCTGCCGCTGCCGGGCGGCCTGGCGAACGCGCTTCTCTTGCTGCTTGATGTTCGGCATTAGCGTGGAAACGCCCGCAGCTCGCGGGCGGCAGGATGGTAGCAGCGGATCCGCTCCCTATGCTGGCGCGCATGGACGACCGCGACCTCGAGCGTCGCCAGCGCCGGCTCGAGCGCGATCGGCGTCGCCGCGAGCAGGGGAAGCCGGCCTACTTCGAGAGCGAGGCGACGCTCGACAGCTGGCCGATCCTCCAGGATCCGGCCGAGCAGCCGACCGCGATCCTGCGTCCGCGGCGCGACCTCGGCGAGCTCGTCGAGCTGGAGGCGGCGGAGCTCGACCGCGAGGGCGATGCGCAGACGGCCGCCGCGCCGCCGCGGCGAGAGGCGGAACGCCGCCCGAGTCTCGCCCGCAGCGGACTCATCTTCTCGCTCGCGACCGCGCTCTCACGGGTCCTCGGCCTCGTGCGGGAGATCGCCGCGCGGACGCTCTTCGGCATCCACGGCCCGATCAACGCGTTCGAGATCGCGTTCCTCGTCCCGAACACCGTGCGGGCGCTCGTCGCGGACTCGGCGCTCTCGTCGGCGTTCGTCCCCGTGTTCAGCGACCTGCTCGAGAAGGGCGAGCGCAAGCGCGCCTGGCGCGTCGCCTCCTCGCTCTTCTGGCTGATGCTGCTCGGGCTCGGCGGCCTGACCGCGCTCTTCATGCTCATTTCGCCGTGGGTGATGGAGGCGTTCGGCTACGGCCCGCGCGCCTACGGCGGCATCGCCTCCGGGCTCGCGCAGCTCCTCTTCCCGATCGTCGTCGTGCTCGGGCTGACCGGGATCGTCGTCGGCATCCTCAACAGCTACGACCACTTCACCGTTCCCGCGCTCAGCCCGGTCTTCTGGAACCTCGTGATCGTGCTCGGGCTCGTGCTCGGCGTCCCGCACGCGCACTCGCAGTCGTCGAAGCTCTACGTCTACGCGGGCGCGATCCTCGTCGCGACGGTCGTCCAGTTCCTGCTCCCGCTGCCGTGGCTGCGCGGCCGCGACGACCGGCTGCGACTCGTGATCGACATCCACGACCCGGCGGTGAGGCGGACCTTCGCGCTGATGGTGCCGGTGACGATCGGCCTCGGCCTGATCAACATCAACGCCTTCATCGACCAGATCTTCGCGACGCGCCTGCTCGACCGGAACCTCGCGCCGGCCGCGATCGTCTCGGCGTTCAGGCTCTACATGCTCCCGCAGGGCATGTTCTCGGTGGCGGTGGCGACCGTGCTCTTCCCGTCGCTCTCGCGCTTCGCGTCGCGCGAGGACTGGACGAGCTTCCGCAGCACGATCTCCACCGGTCTGCGGCTGATCTCGTTTCTGCTCATCCCGGCGAGCGCGGCGGCGGCGGTCCTCGCGATGCCGATCGTGCGTCTGCTCTACCAGCATGGCGAGTTCACGGCCGCGCAGACGCCGGTGGTCGCGCACTGCCTGGCCGCGTTCGCGCTCGGCCTGACGTTCAACGGGACGATGCTGATGCTGAACCGGGGCTTCTTCTCGCTGCAGTCGCCGTGGATCCCGAGCTGGGTCGCCCTCGGCAACCTCGGTCTGAACGCGGCGCTCGACGCGGTCTTCTACCGCTTCGGCATCTGGGGCATCCCGCTCTCGACCTCGCTCGTCAACATCGCCGGCACCGGGGCGCTGCTCGTCCTGCTGCGGCGGCGGCTCGGCCCGATCGAGCTGAGGGAGACCGTGCGGAGCTTCGTTCAGATCGCGGTGGCCGCGGTCGTGCTTGCGGCGGTCGCGTGGTGGGGCTGGCATCTCACCGACACCTGGCTGGGCCGTTCGCTCGTCGCGCAGGTCGTCACGCTCGCCTTCGGGCTGGCCGCCGGGCTCGGCGCGTTCCTCGGCTCGTGCCGGCTGCTCGGCGTGCGCGAGCTCGAGACGCTCGTGCGGTTGCGCCGCCGCGCCGCTTGAGCGCAGACCGGTCTCCGGCCGGGATACTCCGCCCATGCAGATCTTCAACCTCTTCTCCGGCGCGACGGACACCGGGCCCGACGGCGACGAGCCGCCCGGTTATCTCTGTCGTGCGGCTCGGCTGGGCCCGAGGCTCGGGGCGGCGCGGCTCGGCATGACCGTCTACGACCTTCCGCCCGGCGAGGCGATCTGTCCGTACCACTTCGAGTGGACCGACGAGGAGTGGTTGATCGTTGTCGCCGGTTGCCCGACCCTTCGCTCGCCCGAAGGCGAGCGAGCGCTCGATCCCGGCGATGTCGTCTGCTTCCCGGCCGGCCCTGACGGCGCCCACCTCGTACGGAACCGGACCGGCGAGCCGGCGCGCGTCGCGATCTTCTCGACGAAGAACGAGTTCGGGATCGCCGAGTACCCGGACAGCGACAAGGTCGGCGTTTGGGCGGGCGACACGCACTACATGCTGAGACGCTCCGACCACCTCGAGTACTGGGACGGCGAGCGCTGAACCGGTCCGAACGATCGGCCGGAAAGGCGCGACGGATCCGCCGGGAAGCTGCGACTTCCGCGTAACCGTTCGGCCGGTATCGTCGATTCCGAGGGCGGAGGGACCTGCGGCCCCGCCCTTGGGTGGGGGTCTGGCTCGAGACGCGTCCCGAACGGCCAAGTCCGAACCGGCGACGCCCGCCCGGCACGGAGGCGCGGGCGCTCGCTCCGTTCACGCCATCGCGACCTCCAGGACCCAGAAGCGCTCGCCGCGCTCGGCCTCGAGGCGCCCGAGCAGCTCGCGGTGAATCTCGCGGACGCGGGCCGGTGTGATCGCCTCGTCGAGGCCCACCTCCTCGATCACGAGGCTCGTCTTGTCCTCGTAGAGGTGCTCGCCGGCGAGGCGTGCGCGGCTGTCGTACGGCCAGACGAACGCCTGCCGGCTGGAGGCGTGGTAGAGCGCGCCCGTGTCCGGCACGTCGTAGCCGATCGCCTGGAGATCGGCGCCGCGGGCGAGCTGGTGGAACGTGATCTCGTCGCAGATCCCCCAGTCGCCGACCGCGAGCCGGTCGTCGGAGTGCCACAGCACCGACTCGCCGACGCTCCGGTAGAAGGCGAGCACACCCTCCTTGCCCGCGATCACGGCCGGGTTGGCGCCCCAGGTGACCCGGTAGACGGGCTCGTCGACCATCATGTCCGGCGCGACGATCCGCTCGTAGTCGCCCGCACCCTCGAGGTGCACGTGGCGCCAGAAGTTGAGCAGGATCGCCCGGTGCAGCGGCTTCGTCGTCTGCTCGAGCAGCTCGGCGGTCGGGATCATGCAGTCGTAGACGGCTTGCTCGAACCTGTTCATCGCTCCCGCTCCTCTCCATCGCTTCCGGTGGGACGACAGCGCCCCAGTACCATCGCTCCGGGCCCATGGACCAGAGCAAGATCCGCAACTTCTCGATCATCGCGCACATCGACCACGGCAAGTCGACGCTCGCCGACCGCATCCTCGAGGTGACCGACACCGTCTCCGCGCGCGAGATGCGCGAGCAGCTCCTCGACTCGATGGAGCTCGAGCGCGAGCGCGGGATCACGATCAAGGCGCAGGCCGTCCGCGTCGCCTGGAAGGGGCACGAGCTGAACCTGATCGACACGCCGGGTCACGTCGACTTCACGTACGAGGTGTCGCGCTCGCTCCAGGCGTGCGAGGGGGCGCTGCTCGTGGTCGACGCGGCGCAGGGGATCGAGGCCCAGACGCTCGCGAATGCCTACCTGGCGATCGAGAACGGGCTCGAGATCGTCCCGGTCGCGAACAAGATCGACCTGCCGCAGGCCGACCCGGACGGGGCGTCGGTCGAGGTCGCCGATCTGCTCGGCGACGACCCGGCGCGCGTCCTGCGCATCTCGGCCAAGACCGGGATCGGGGTCGCGGACGTCCTCGACGCGATCGTCGAGCGGGTGCCGGCGCCCACGGGCGAGTCCGACGCCCCGGCCCGCGCGCTCGTCTTCGACTCCTCGTACGACCAGTACCGCGGCGTCGTCGCGTTCGTCCGTGTCGTCGACGGCTCGTTCTCGCGCCGCGAGGAGCTGCGGACGATGGCGACCGGCACGCGCTTCGACGCCGAGGAGCTCGGCTTCTTCTCGCCGACGATGACCCCGGTCGACGCGCTCTCCGCCGGCGAGGTCGGCTACGTGATCACCGGATTGAAGGACGTCTCGCGGCTCCGCGTCGGCGACACGCTCACCTCGGTGAAACGCCCGGCCACCGACGCGCTCCCCGGCTACAAGGACGTCAAGCCGATGGTCTTCGCCGGGCTCTTTCCGACCGATTCGGACGCCTATCCGGAGCTGCGCGACGCGCTCGAGCGGCTGAAGCTGAACGACGCCGCGCTCGTCTACGAGCCGGAGACCTCGAACGCGCTCGGCTTCGGCTTCCGCTGCGGCTTCCTCGGGCTCCTGCACATGGAGATCGTCCGCGAGCGGCTCGAGCGCGAGTTCGACCTCGACCTGCTCGTGACCGCGCCGAACGTCGCGTACCGCGTGAAGGAGAAGAACGCGGACTGGCTCGAGGTGCACAGCCCGGCCGACTTCCCGCGCGAGGTGGAGGAGGTCGAGGAGCCGTACGTGAAGGCGTCGATCATCGTTCCGAAGGAGCACGTCGGCGCGGTGATGGAGCTGAACAACGAGCGGCGCGGCACCTTCGACCATCTCGAGTACCTGTCGCCGGAGCGCGTCCACCTCACCTACGACCTGCCGCTCGCGGAGATCGTGCTCGACTACTACGACCAGCTGAAGTCGCGGACGCGCGGCTATGCGAGCTTCGACTACGACGTCGCGGGCTTCAAGCCGGGGAACCTCGTGCGGGTGGACGTGCTCGTCGCGAACGAGCCGGTCGACGCGCTCTCGCTCATCGTCCACCGCGATTTCGCCTACGAGCGCGGACGGCTGCTCGTGGACAAGCTGCGCGAGGAGATCCCGCGTCAGATGTTCGACGTCGCGATCCAGGCGGCGATCGGCTCGCGCGTCATCGCCCGCGAGACGGTCAAGGCGCGGCGCAAGGACGTGCTCGCGAAGTGCTACGGCGGCGACATCTCCCGCAAGCGGAAGCTCCTCGAGCAGCAGAAGAAGGGCAAGAAGCGGATGAAGCAGGTCGGCTCGGTCGAGGTCCCGCAGGAGGCGTTCCTCGCCGTCCTGAACATCGGCCAGGGCGGCCGTTCCTGATGGCGCTCGAGATGCGTGCCCGCTGCGAGCGCTGCGGCGTCGGGCTGGCGGCCGACGGCGAGGCATACATCTGCTCGTACGAGTGCACGTTCTGCCGCTGGTGCTCGGAGGGCATGTCGCATGTCTGCCCGAACTGCGGCGGCGAGCTCGTCGCCCGGCCGAAGCGTGCCGAGTCGGAGTCCTCGTGAGCGGCGCGAGGCACCTCTACGTCCATCTCCCGTTCTGCGCACACCGCTGCGGCTACTGCGACTTCGTCACGGTCGTCGGGCGCGGTGGCCAGCACGCCGCGTACGCCGACGCCCTGCTCGGCGAGCTGGAGCTCGAGCGCGCGCTGCTCGCGGGCGAGCTGGAGACGGTGTTCCTCGGCGGCGGCACCCCGACCTTCACGGCGCTCCCGGAGCTCGTGCGCGTGCTGCAGGCAATGCCCCCCGCGGCGGAGGTCACCGTCGAGGCGAACCCCGAGACCGTGACCGCCGAGCTCGCACGCGCGCTGCGCGCGGCAGGCGCGACGCGCGTGTCGCTCGGCGCGCAGAGCTTCCGGCCCGCGCTGCTGCGCGTGCTCGAGCGCGTTGCCGGTCCTGACGACGTCCGACGCGCCGTGCATCATCTCCGTGATGCCGGATTGGACAACATCTCGCTTGATCTCGTCTACGGGATCCCCGGCCAGAGCGCCTCCGATCTCGACGCCGACCTCGACGATGCGCTCGCGCTCGAGCCGGAGCACCTCTCCTGCTACGAGCTCGAGGCAAAGCCGGGGACGCGCTTCACCCACGCCTGGGGAGAGGAGCTGGCCCGCCAGGGCGACGCGATGGAGGACTACTTCGAGCGCGTCGTCGCCCGGCTGACCGGCGCCGGCTACCGCTGGTACGAGACGGCGAACTTCTGCCGCACCGACGCGGGCGGGCGGGACCTCCGCGCACGGCACAACCTGGCCTACTGGCTCGGCCGGGACTACCTCGGGCTCGGGATCGGCGCGGTCACGACAATCGAGAACCGACGCTGGCGGAACACGCCGCGGCTCGGGCGCTACCTGGAGGCGCTCGCTGCCGGACGCGCTCCCGAGCGCGAGCTGGAGCCGCTCGACGGCGAGACGCGGGCGCGCGAACGCGTGATGCTCGGGCTTCGGCTCGACGAGCCTCTGCCGACGCGCGGGCTCGAGCACGCGCTCGACCCGGCGGGCCTGGCGAAAGCCGAGCGGCTCGGGCTCGCGGAGCGGGGCGACGGAACGCTGACGCTGACCGAGCGCGGCCGCTTCCTCGGCGGCGGGGTCACGGTCGAGCTGCTCGCCTGAGCTCGATCGGTCGCGTCGAGAGCACCGCCGCAGGCGCGGGCTAAAATGCCCTGCAAATGGCGACGACGATCCGGCTCACCGAACGTCAGCAGCAGATCCTGCGGCGCGTCGTCGAGGAGTTCGTCGCGACAGGGCAGCCGGTCGGGTCGAAGACGCTCGTCGCCCGCGCCGACCTGCGGGTGTCTGCGTCGACCGTTCGTGCAGAGCTCGCCGAGCTCGAGCAGCTCGCGTTGCTGACACACCCGCACACCTCTGCCGGGCGCGTGCCGACCGAGAGCGGCTACCGCTACTACGCCGACGAGCTCCTCGGGCGTCTGGCGCCTCAGCCGCCGGCGTTTCCGCTCGACCTGGCGTCGACGAACACGGAGGTCGAGTCGGCGCTGCAGGCGACGACCGAGATGCTCTCGCAGGTGACGCGGCTGCTCGCGCTCGTCTCGGCTCCGCCGCTCGAGTCGACGCACGTCCGCCACGTCGAGGTGCTGCTGCTGCAGCCGGAGCTCGTCATGGTCGTCGTCATCACCTCGGCCGGCGGTGTCTCGAAGCGGCTCTTCCACTTCGACACCCCAGTCGACCCGGGGTTGACGCAATGGGCGGGCGACTACCTGAACGAGACCGTCTCGGGGCTGCAACTCGGCACCGGCCTGCTCCGGCGACGCTTCGAGGACGACGGTCTGTCGCTCCGCGAGCGCGCGTTCCTGGCCGCGCTTCTGCCCGCGTTCACCGAGCTCGTCTCGGCCGAGCAGCGTCTGTACGTCGGCGGCGCCGCCGATCTGCTCGGCGAGGTGCGCGGCGAGGAGATCGACGCCTACCGCAGCCTGTTCGAGCTGGTCGAGAAGCGTGCTGCGCTCCTCGAGGTGATCGGCGAGCCGAGCTCGACACAGCGTCCGTTCGTTCGCGTCGGTCACGAGCTCGATCATCCCGCGCTGCACGAGGTGGCGCTCGTCGGCGCCTGCTACGGGCTCGTCCACCGTGCACTCGGCGCGGTCAGCCTCGTCGGCCCGGTGCGGATGGACTACGAGAAGGCGGTCGGCGCGGTGCGCGCGGCGGCGCTCGAGCTGTCCCGCTTCGTCGAGTCGATCTACGACGAGCGCTAGCGCCAGCGGTCGCGGCAGGGGGCGTCGTTACCCTCTCGGCGATGGCGACGACCGACCGCGACTACTACGAGCTTCTCGGCGTCTCTCGCTCCGCGACCGAGACGGAGATCAAGAAGGCGTTCCGCGGCCTCGCGCGCGAGCTGCACCCGGACGTCTCCGACGCGCCGGACGCCGACGAGCGGTTCCGCGTGGTCGTCGAGGCCTACGAGGTGCTCTCGAAGACCGAGACGCGCGAGCTCTACGACCGCTACGGCCACGCCGGCCTGCGCAGCGGTGGCTTCCAGCCTGGCCACTTCGACTTCGGCAGCCTTTCGGACCTGTTCTCCGCCTTCTTCGGCGACGACATCCTCGCGGGGGGCCGCGGCGGGCGAGGGCGCGGCGCCGACCTGGCCGCGACCGTCGAGGTCGAGCTGGTCGAGGCGGCGAAGGGCGTCAAGCGCGAGGTTCCGTTCGAGGTCGCGGTAACGTGCACGCGCTGCGGAGGCGACGGCGCCGAGCCCGGGACGGACGTCGTCTCGTGTCCGACGTGCGGCGGCGCCGGGCGGCTCCAGCAGGTCACCCGGAGCGTGTTCGGCGAGTTCGTGCGCACGCAGGCCTGCCCCGACTGCGCCGGCAGCGGTCGCAAGATCGCAACGCCGTGCAGCGAGTGCCGCGGCGCGGGCCGGATCGTCGACGAGCGTCGGCTCGAGGTCGAGATCCCAGCCGGCATCCACGACGGCCAGAGGATCCGTCTGACGGGCGAGGGGCACGCGGGTCTCGGGGGCGGTCGCGCCGGCGACGCCTACGTGCAGGTGCGGGTCAGGCACGACGAGCGCTTCGTTCGGGAGGCTGACGACATCTACACGACCGTCGACCTGACGATGACGCAGGCGGCGCTCGGCGCGAGGGTCACGATTTCAACGCTCGACGGCGACGAGCCGCTCGAGCTCGCGCCTGGCACGCAGCCCGGTCAGATCGTCGTCCTGCACGGGCGCGGCATGCCCGTCCTGCAGCGGAACCGCCGCGGCGACCAGCGCGTGCTCGTGAACGTCCTCGTCCCGACGCATCTCGGCGACGAGCAGCGCCGGCTCCTGGAGGAGTTCGACTCCCACGCCGACGAGCGCACATACGCGAAGGGCGACGGCAGCCTCTTCGACAAGCTCAAGAGCGCGTTCCGCTGAAGCGCTACGTCGTCGTCGGCGGCGAGGCGGAGCTCGTCCTGCTTCTGCACATCTTCCCGGGAGGCGTCGAGGAGCTCGACGGCGCCTACGCCGTCTACGCGGACGAGCCGCCGACCGGGTTCGACGTCGTCGAGGCCGAGGACGTGCCGGACGGCTGGGAGGACGCGTGGCGCGCGTTTCACCACGGCGTCGTCGTCGGCCGCTGCTGGGTCGGGCCGCCGTGGGAGCAGCCTCCACAGGACGCGATCGCGGTCGCGATCGACCCCGGCCGCGCGTTCGGCACCGGCGCGCACCCGACGACCCGGCTCACGCTCGAGCTGCTGCAGGAGCTCGAGCCCGCGTCCCTGCTGGATGTGGGCTGCGGCTCGGGCGTGCTCTCGATCGCAGCGGCAAAGCTCGGCTTCGAGCCGGTCACAGGCGTCGACATCGACCATGCGGCCGTGGAGGTGACGCTCGCGAATGCCGTCGCGAACGGCGTGGCGGTGACGGCACAGCACGCGGACGCGCTCGCCGAGGCGCTTCCGGAGGTGGACGTCGCGGTCGCGAACGTCGCGCTCGACGTCGTCGAGGCACTGCTACCGAGACTTCCGTCGCGGCTCGCGGTCGTGTCCGGCTACCTCGATCGTGACGAGCCGCACGCCGAGGGCTGGAGCCGCCGCGACCGCCGCGAGGCGGATGGCTGGGCGGCCGACCTGCTCGAGCGCTCCTGAGCGAAACCGCGACTACGATCGCGCCCATGGAGGCGAAGCGGGGCCGGTCGATCGTCGGGAGCATCGACGCAGACGCGAAGGAACGCGGGTGGTTCTTCGGCCGGTTCATGGACGAGCCGCTGCTCCAGTCCGATCTCGTCGAGGTCGCGTGGCAGCGGATTCCGGGCCTGACGCCTTCATCCGCCCAGCGGCACCTGCATCGGCGGAGTGTCGAGGTCAACCTCGTCGTCGGTGGCTCGGTGCGACTCCGGATCGACGGTGTCGAGCACGACCTGCGCCGCGGCGACTTCTACGTCATCTGGCCGGACTCGGTGGTGAGCGACATCGAGACCGATGCGGACGCCGAGGTGGTCGTCGTGCGCGCGCCGAGTGTGCCCGGCGACAAGTTCCCAGTGCCCGACGGCGGCTAGGCGCACGGCGCCCGGCTGCGCGTAGTTCGCCGCGCCGCCGATCGGACGAGTCTCGGATGCGCTGATAGCGGCCCGCCGGCACGCTCGTGGGCAGAGGATCGTGCAGCGATGCCCGAGGAGCCGCGATACGGGGTCGATCTCTACTGGCTTCCGCTCGGAGCCGGCGGGCATTCCGTGAAGTGGAACGGCCGTGTCTTCGAGGCCGTGGCCGCCTTCGTCGAGCGGCGAGCGCGCTGCGCGCTGTACCACTCCGCGCTCGAGATCGTCGTTCCGGAAGGACGGTTCGTCGTCGAGATGACCCCGGAGTCGCGCGATGGCGCCGCGCGGCGCGGCGCTGTCGCTGGAGGCGCGGTCGGCAGCCGCCTGGCAGGACGGTTCCGTCTCTTCCGCTACGAGGTTCGCCGCTGGCAGGGCGGCGCGATTCCCGACGTCGCCGAAGCGGTCGAGAGCCCGCAGAGGCTGACGAGCGACGCAGCCGTCGCACGGCGTGCACTCGGGCTCGTGCCGCTCGTCCCGACACCCGTGTGGGGCCGGGACGAGCTGCGCGCGGGGGAGATGTGGAACTCGAACTCGCTCGTCGCCTGGCTGCTCGCCCAGGCGGGAATCGCGATCGCGACCGTGCGGCCACCCGTCGGTGGACGCGCGCCTGGGTGGGAGGCGGGGCTCGCCGTCGCGCGGCGGCGGCCGTCGGGCAGGAGTTCTGGCCCGACGCAGTGAGCGCGCGCAGCCCGGCTGCGAGGGCGCGCCCACCCCGTCGGCCGCGCTCAGCAGCCCGGTGATCGCGGTCGTCGCCGGAGAACACGGCCGCTGATCGCCGCACGGACGCGCTTCCGATCCGGACGGCCCGTGGACGAATCGGCACGCTTCCATGACGAACCCGCGACCCCGCCGTGGCAGGTTCGCCGATATCGTCGATCCCGAGGGCGGAGGGACCTGCGGCCCCACCCTTGGGTGGGGGTATGGGTTATGTCCCCGCGGGACAGGTTCGCTCCCGCCGCTCCGGCCGCTTCTCGATCGCGCCGGCCGCAGGCCTTACGATTCGGCGCCATGGCGACGTTCTCGGTTCGCTTTCTCGGCTGCAAGGTCTCGCACGTCGACGCCCACGACGTGCGAGAGCGGCTGCTCGCGGACGGGCACGCCGAGCGCGACTCGGGCGCCGACGTCGCGGTCGTCAACACGTGCTGCGTCACACACGAGGCGGTCTCGAAGTCGCGCAAGGAGGCCGCCCGCGCCGCCCGCACGCACCGCCGCGTCTACGTCACCGGCTGCGGCGCGAACCTCGCCGCCGACGCGTTCGCCGGCCTGCCCGGAAACGTCGTCGTCGTCCCCAAGCGAAGCGAGCAGACGCCCGACTGGGTCGCCGGCGACGTCGGCGCGATCGGCTGCGTCCAGGCGGACGCGCGCCTCGATCGCGTCCGCGCCTTCGTCAAGGTGCAGGACGGCTGCTCCTTCTCGTGCAACTTCTGCGTCATCCCGCTCGTGCGCGGCGCCTCGCGCAGCCGCGCCGCCGACGCGGTGCTCGCCGAGATCCGCCGCCGCGTCGGCCAGGGGCACCGCGAGGTCGTCCTGACGGGGATCAACCTCGGCTGCTACCGCGACCGCCCCGCCGGCTACGACCTGCCTCGGCTCGTCCGCGAGGCCGGAGCGACGCCGGGGCTCGAGCGGCTCCGGCTCTCCTCGATCGAGATCAACCACGTCTCGGAGGCGCTCGTCGCCGCGCTGCGCGAGACGCCGACCGTCAGCCGCCACCTGCACGTGCCGCTCCAGTCCGGCGACGACGACGTCCTGCGCGCGATGGGTCGCCGCTACACGGTCGCCACCTACCTGCGCAGGCTCGCGCCGCTGCAGGAGGAGCTCAACCTGACGAGCGACGTGATCGTCGGCTTCCCGGCCGAGGACGAGCGCGCCTTCGCGAACACGCTGCGCACCGCCCGCGAGGCGGGCCTGACGAAGATCCACGTCTTCCCGTACTCGCCCCGCCCGGGAACGGTCACCGCCGGCGAGGACGCGGTGCCGCCGCTGGTGAAGCGCGAGCGCGGCGCCCGCCTGCGCGCCGCCTCGCACGACGCCTGCCTCGCGCGCTGGCGGACGAAGGTCGGCGCCGACGACGTCGTGCTCGTCGACCGTCCGGGCCGCGGCTACGGCGACGACTACTCGCCCTGGCTCGTGCCGGAGTCCGCGCCCGTCGGCGAGCTCGTGCCGGTGCGCGGCACGGCCGTCTCGGAGGAGGGGATCGTCGCTGCCTGAGGACTGCCTCTTCTGCGCGCTCTACCGCGACGGCGACCACGTCGCCGCGACCGACGGCTTCGTCGCGATCCGCGACATCAACCCGCAGGCGCCCACACACCTGCTCGTCCTGCCCGAGCGGCACGTCGACTCGTTCCACGAGATCGGCCGGTTTCCGGCCGAGGAAGCGAAGCGGATGCTCGACTTCGTCGCCGAGGTCGCTGCAGCCGAGGGCCTGAAGGACTACCGTGTCGTCGTCAACGCCGGAGCGGGAGCCGGCCAGACGGTGTTCCACCTGCACTGGCACGTGCTCGGCGGACAGCTGACCGGGAGAATGGCGTGAGCCTGATCGAGGAGATCGAAGACGAGCTGAAGGACGCGATGCGCGCGCGTGACGCCGAGCGCCGCGACGCGCTGCGCCTGATCCTCAACTCGCTGAAGAACTCCGAGAAGGAGCTGCAGCGCCCGCTGAGCGAGGACGAGGAGCTGCAGGTGCTCCAGCGCGAGCGCAAGAAGCGCGTCGAGGCGGCCGAGGCGTTCCGCGTCGGCGGCCGGGAGGCGCAGGCCGAGGCCGAGGAGACCGAGCTCGAGATCCTCGAGGAGTTCATGCCCGAGCCGCTCTCCGAGGACGAGATCGAGGAGATCGTCGACGACGTGATCGCGGAGGTCGGCGCGACGAGCATGGCCGACCTCGGACGCGTGATGGCCGACGTGATGCCGCAGATCGCCGGCCGCGCCGACGGCTCCCAGGTCAGCCAGATCGTCCGCGAGAAGCTCGCGTAGTGCGAGCCGCAGGGGCGGGCGCCGCCGCTGCGGTCGTCTGGTTCGCCTGCGATCCCCTGCTGAAGCGGGTGTTCGGAACGCCGTACGCCGACTCGCAGCTTGCCGGCCCGTTCCTGACGCGAGGCCGGCTGGAGCCGCTGGCCAACCTCGCAACGCACACCGCGGCCGGCGCGGCGTTCGGCGTCGCGTTCGTCGCGCTCGGCGGGCGCGGGGCGCGCGCGGGTGTCGCCGCCGCCGTCGCCGAGAACACGCTGCTCTGGCCCGCGATCGCCGTCCTCGAGCGCGTCCATCCCAAGCGCCGCGACGGTACCTGGCCGCCGCTCGCCCGCGACCCCCGCGCCTTCGCCTGCGCGACCGCCGGCCACGCGCTCTTCGGCGCCGCGCTCGGGCGGCTCGCGAGCGGGGCCGGCCCCTCCTAGGGCACGCGCCGGGCGCCGTAGAACGTGCCGCCCCAGCCGTAGAGGCTCGAGACCTGCACGACCGTGCCGGTGTGCGGCGCGTGGATGAACTGGCCGCCCCCGATGTAGATGCCGACGTGGCCGAGCCCGTCGAAGAACACGAGGTCGCCCGGAGCGAGGTCGCTCGTCGAGATCGGGAGGGTCGCGTTCCACTGGTCGACCGTGTAGTGGGGCAGGGAGATCCCGAGCTGCGCGTACACGTACATCACGAGGCCCGAGCAGTCGAAGCCCGCCGGGCTCGCGCCACCCCAGACGTACGGCACGCCGAGGTAGCGGGCCGCGACCTGCGCCGCCTCCGGATGGCCGCCTGCGGCGGTCCCGATCGCCGAGGTGACGGGCGAGGGGACGAGGCCCGGCGTCTGGGTCGGCGGCGCGTCCTGGAGTGACGCCGCGTGCGCCGCGATCGCGCGCGCGATCCGTGCGCGCTGCAGCGCCGCCAGCCGCCGCTCGCGTGCCGCCTCCTGCGCCTGGAGCCCGGCGAGCGTCTTGTGGATCGAGGCGAGCAGCCGCTGCTGCTCCGCGAGCGCCGTCTCGATCGTCCGCTTCCGGGCGCCGATGCGCGCGACGGTCGCGGCGCGCTGGCGCTTCTGGATGCGCAGCAGCTTCTCCCGGCGCTGCACGCTGCCGGTGAACCGGAGCGTCTGAAGGCCGATCGCCGCGTCCTGCTTCGAGAGCACCCGCTGCGACTCGAGCCGGTCGAGGACGCCCGAGAGGCTCTTCGCCCCGGCGAGCACGTCGAGCGTCGAAGGCTGGCCGTCGACGTAGAGCGAGTAGAGCCGCGCCGCGAGCCGCTGCCGCGACGCCTGCAGGTTCGAGCGCGCGACGCGGAGCGCGTACTCGTTCAGCTGCAGGTTGCGCTCGACGGTGCGGAGGCGGATCCTGGCGCCGTCCCAGTCCTGGATCACCTGCTCGAGGTTGCGCCCGATCGCGTCGATCCGCGCCAGCACCGCATGCTCGCGCGCCTGCTGCCGCTGGATGGCAGGCGGAGGCGCCGCGGTCGCGGCGCCGGTCGAGAGGGCGGCGGCGAGTGCGGCGAGCAGGACGAGAGCTGGACGTCTCATGCGCGCATCGAAAGGAAGACCCGGAGGCCCGGGACGCTAGCGCGGCGTCAGCGGTGCCGCCAAGTACGTGCGGCATGAGACGATCCCTCCGTGATCGACCCGCTCGAGCGCTGGCGCGACTACGGCGAGAAGCCCGACTACGCGGGACCGCTCAGCTTCGGCGGCGCGCCGTACACGCAGGATCCCGCGCTCCTGGCCGGATTCGACGTGGCGATCGTCGGCGCGCCGACCGACGACCTCGTCTCCGACCGGCCCGGGACGCGCTTCGGCCCGCGCGCGATCCGCGCCGCGAGCTGCCCGCCCGGGCCGCATCTCGAGGCGAAGATCGACGCGTTCGCCGAGCTGAACGTCGTCGACTTCGGCGATGCGCCTGTCCTGCCGGCCGATCCGGCCCGCACGCACGCGGCGATCGAGGAGACCGTCGGCGAGGTGCTCGACGCCGGCCTCCTACCGATCGTCCTCGGCGGCGACCATTCGATCGCCGAGCCCGACATCCGCGCCTGCGCACGCCGCCACGGGCCGGTCGGGCTCGTCCACTTCGACACGCACACCGACACCGGCCGCGAGGTCTTCGGCGTCGAGGTCTCGCACGGCACGCCGATGTACCGGCTCGTCCGCGACGGCCTGGTCGACCCGCGCCGCTACGTGCAGATCGGGCTGCGCGGCTACTGGCCGGGCGAGGCCGAGCTCGGCTGGCAGGCCGAGCAGGGGATCGTCTCGCACTTCATGCACGACGTGCGAGAGCTCGGGATCGCCGAGGTGGTCGCGCGGACAGTCGCCCGGGTCGGCGCGGGACCGGTCTTCCTCTCGGTCGACGTCGACGTGCTCGACCCCGCGTTCGCACCCGGCACGGGCACCCCCGAGCCGGGCGGGATGACGAGCGGCGACCTCCTCCAGGCGGCGCGTCTGCTCGCCGAGCGGCTCGAGCTCGTCGGCGCCGAGGTCGTCGAGGTGATCCCGACCGCCGTCGGCTCGGCGGACGTGACCGCGCTCGTCGCCGATCGCATCGTGCGCGAGATCCTGACCGGGATCGCGCTGCGGCGGCGCGCCGCCTGAGCCCGGCCACCGCCACCCCTACACTGAGCCGATGCAGGCCGTCCTGGACGTGTCGAACGAGGTCGCGGTCGAGCTCGCCGGGATCGGCGACGGCGTGCTCGACGTCCTTCGCGACCGGCTCGGCTGCACCGTCAACCTGCGCGGCAACCGGCTGACCCTGGACGGCGACGACCTCAAGGTCGAAGAGGCACGGGCGGTCGTCGAGGAGCTCGTCGAGCTCGTCGAGGGCGGCCAGGAGATCGGCGCCGGCACGGTCGACACGATCCTCAACGCGATCGACCAGGCCGAGGACGTGCGCACGATCTTCGAGGACGTCGTCTGGTCGCACCGCGGCAAGCGGATCACGCCGAAGACGGTGACGCAGAAGCGCTACGTCGACGCCATCCGCGACTGCACGGTCACCTTCGGCATCGGCCCGGCCGGCACCGGCAAGACGTACCTCGCGATCGCGCTCGCCGTCGCCGCGCTCTCGGAGCGCCAGGTCGGGCGGATCATCCTCACGCGTCCCGCCGTCGAGGCCGGCGAGCGGCTCGGCTTCCTGCCCGGCGACGTGCTCGCGAAGGTCGACCCGTACATGCGGCCGCTCTTCGACGCGCTCTACGACACGATGGACCCCGAGAAGCTGAACGCGTTCATGGAGCGCGGCACGATCGAGGTGGCGCCGCTCGCGTTCATGCGCGGGCGCACCCTCAATGACAGCTTCGTCATCCTCGACGAGGCGCAGAACACCTCGCCCGAGCAGATGCAGATGTTCCTGACCCGGCTCGGCTTCGGCTCGAAGATGGTCGTCACCGGCGACGTCACCCAGGTCGACCTGCCGCGCGAGCAGGCGTCCGGGCTGATCCAGGTGCAGCAGATCCTCGGCGAGGTGGACGGGATCGAGTTCGTCCGCTTCGGGCACGAGGACGTCGTGCGCCACAAGCTCGTCCAGCGGATCGTCGAGGCGTACAAGCACCACTCCGAGCAGACCGGCACCCAGCGAAGTCGATGATCGAGGTCTCGGTCGAGAACCGCTCGGGCGAGGCGGTCGACGCCGACGGCGCCGTCGAGCTGGCCCGGCGCGTGCTCGCCGCCGAGGGTGTCGCCGACGGCGAGCTCGGTCTCGTCTTCGTCGGCCCCGAGGAGAGCCGCGCCCTCAAGCGCGAGCACCTCGGCATCGACGAGGCGACCGACGCGATCGCCTTCCCGATCGACGGCCTCGACGTGCTCCCCGACGGGCTGCCGCGCCAGCTCGGCGACGTCGTCGTCTGCCCCGCGGCGTGCGTGCCGCCGGCGGACTCCGCCGGCTCGGCCGGCGAGGGGTCCAGCGTCTGGCGGGCGCCGCTCGTCCACGCGCTGCTCCACCTCGTCGGCTACGACCACGGCGCCGCGATGGAGGAGCGCGAGGCGGTGCACACGCCGTGACCGTGACGAGCCCGCGCCGCGACGACGAGGAGCAGCGCCAGCCCGTCCGGCGCTCGCTCGCGCCCGCTCCGGGGCGCGCGCCGAGCCTGATCGACAGCTTCAACTACGCGTTCGAGGGAATCATCCACGTCCTCCGCACGCAACGGAACCTGCGCATCCACTTCCTCGCCGCGATCCTCGTCATCGGCGGCGCCGTCTACGCGGGCGTCAGCCGGATCGAGCTGATCGCGCTGCTGCTCGCGATCGCGTTCGTCCTGATGGCGGAGATGATCAACACCGCGATCGAGGGCGCGATCGACATCTCGACCACCTCGTTCGACCCGAACGCGAAGCTCGCGAAGGACGTCGCCGCCGGCGCGGTGCTGATCGCGTCGATCACCGCGATCGCGGTCGGCTACCTCGTCTTCTCGGGCACGGCCGCCGACAGGACCGCGCGCATCCTCGACCGGGTCCGCAACGCACCGGCCGAGATCACCCTCGTCGCGCTCGTGCTCGTCGTCCTCGTCGTGATCGCGACGAAGGCGTACACGGGGCGCGGAACGCCGCTGCGGGGCGGGCTGCCGTCCGGCCACGCGGCCGTCGCGTTCGCCGGCTGGATGGCGGCGACGTACGTGATCGGCGACGACCACCGCTTCCTCGTCTCGTCGCTCACCTTCATCATGGCGCTGCTCGTCGCGCAGACGCGCGTCGAGTCGGGCGTCCACTCGGCGCTCGAGGTCTTCTGGGGCGGCGCGCTCGGCGCGCTCGTGACCCTCGTCGTGTTCCAGGTGCTCTCGTGAGCGACGTGATCGTCAAGCGCTACTGGGCGCCCGACGAGCTCGCCGACCGCGTTCGCCCGCTGGGCTTCGAGCTCGACCTCCCCACGAGCGCCAACGGCTCCTTCCTGGTCGGGGGCGGCTCGTGACCCGCGACGAGCTGCTCGCCCGCGCCGACGCCGCGGCCGCTCACGCGTACGCGCCGTACTCGAACTACCACGTGGGCGCGAGCCTCGTCACCCGCGACGGGCGCGTCTTCGACGGCTGCAACGTCGAGAACGCCGCCTACCCGCTCGGCGTCTGCGCCGAGAAGACGGCGCTCGTGAAGGCGGCGAGCGACGGTGTGCGGCCGGGCGACGTCGAGGCGATCGCGATCAACGCGTCGCCGTGCGGCGGCTGCCGCCAGTGGCTGCACGAGTGGCAGGTCGACCGCGTGTGGTTCCGCCGCGCCGACGGCTCGATCGCCGAGTACACGCCGGGCGACCTCCTGCCCGATACCTGGGATCTCCCCGAGTGAAGTCCGGCTTCGTCGCGGTTGCGGGCCGCCCGAACGTCGGCAAGTCGACGCTCGTGAACGCGCTCTGCGGCGGCAAGGTCGCGATCGTCTCCGACAAGCCGCAGACGACGCGCCGGCGCATCTTCGGGATCGCGAACGGCGACGACCACCAGCTCGTCCTCGCCGACCTGCCCGGCTTCCAGCGGCCGCTCGACGAGCTGACCGAGCGGATGCAGAGAACCGTCGATGCGTCCTTCGAGGAGGTCGACGCGGTGCTGTTCGTGCTCTCGGCGCGCGAGCGGATCGGCGCCGGCGACCGCTTCATCGCGTCGAAGGTGCTCGCGCTCGGCGTCCCGGTCGTGATCGCGCTCAACAAGGTCGACCGGCTCAAGGCGGCCCACATCGCGCAGCAGGTGACCGCGGCCGCGCGGCTTGCCGCAGGGCCCGACGCCCGGGCCGCCGGAGCGCGGTTCAAGGCCGACCATCCCGCCGCCGACTGGGTCGACAACTTCCACGCGCTCCATCCGGTGAGCGCGAAGACCGGCGACGGCGTCGGGGCGCTGCGCGACGAGCTGGTCGCGCTCCTGCCCGAGGGGCCGCTCTACTTCCCGCGCGAGCAGCGGAGCGACCTCTCCGTCGAGCTGCAGATCGCCGAGCTCGTCCGCGAGAAGGCGCTCTGGCTGACCCGCGACGAGGTGCCGCACGCGATCTCGGCCGAGGTCGAGGAGATCGAGGACAAGGTCGTCCGCGCATCGATCCTCGTCGAGACCGAGTCGCAGAAGCAGATCGTCGTCGGCAAGGGCGGCGCGATCGTCAAGGAGATCGGCGTGCGTGCGCGACCCGAGGTCGAGGCGCTGCTCGGCCACCAGGTCTTCCTCGAGCTGAAGGTCAAGGTACGGCCGCGCTGGCGGCGCGACGCCTCCACGCTCGAACGGCTCGGCCTCTGACGCTTCGCGAGCCGGCGCAGCCGGCTCGCTCGCTTCACGGGGGAAACCATGTTTCCCCCGTGGGCCCCCTTCTTCGCTCTCGTCGCCGAGCCTCGTCTTGCCGCGCCCGCACCTGTCGGTCGCGGCGACAGGCGCAACTCCACCTGACGGCGGCCGTCCTCGTCGGCTAGGAGCCTGGTGAGGATGTCGAGACACGCTTCCGCGTCTGAGCCGTGCCGTGCCAGCACGTTCTCGTCGCCACGCTCGCTGTGGAACACGAACCAGTCGCGTCCGCGGCGGAGGTTGTCACGGACAGGTCGGGCCGCCCTCGCTGCCCAGCCACGACTTGAGCGCGCGGATCCGTGCGCCCGACTCGGCGAGACGGGCGCGTAGGCGCGGGTACCTGCGCGCGGCCGCGGTCAGCGTCGCGTAGGCCTGCTCGCTCGAGCGCTCGCTGCCGAAGACGAGCAGGTCGGCGCCGGCGGAGATCGACCTCGTCGCGGCGTGGGGGACGGCGGCGGGCGCGGGAGCGTTCAGCGCGTCGGTGACGACGACGCCGTCGAAGCCGAGCTGCCCGCGGAGCAGGTCGTTCATCAGCGCCGGCGAGAGGAGCGCCGGCAGGCCGGACGGGTCGAGCGCCGGATAGACGGCGCTCGAGACCATCACGAGCTTCACCCCGGCGGCGATCGCGCGCCTGAACGGCAGCAGGCCGCGGTTCAGCTTCCACTTCGCCGCGTGCACGACCACGGTCTCCAGATCGGTGTTGCCGCCTGCCTCGCCGAGGCCGGGGAAGTGCTTCGCCGTCGCGGCGACCCCGGCGCCCTGGAGGCCCTGCACGAACGCTGCCGCCAGCGTCGCGTTCCTCGTTGCCCTGCGCGAGAAGGCGCGACTGCCGAGGAAGCTCTTCGCCGAGCCGGGCGTGTCGACGACCGGCGCGAGGTCGACCGAGACGCCGACGCCGTGCAACGCCGCGCCGGCCGCCGCCGCCTGGCCGTGCGCGTCCGCTGCGGAGTCGAGGTCGGCGGGCGCGACGGTCGGCGCCGCCCACGGGAAGCGGCGCACGAGCCCGCCCTCCTGGTCGACCGCGACGACGAGCGGCTCGCCGCGGGTGCAGGCCGCCTGCTGCAGCTCGGCGCTCACATGCGCGACCTCGGCCGCCGACGGCCAGCTGCCGAGCAGCAGCACGCTTCCCAGCTTGCCCGCCCGCACCCGGGCGAGGAAGCTCGCCGTCGGCGGCGCGGTCAGGGTCCCCATCACCACCTCGCCGGCCGCGGTCGGTCCGGACGCATGGCGCGCCGAGGCCGTCGCCGCGAGCGTCGCGGCCGCGACGGCGGCGAGCACCGCGGCTGCGGACCGCGCACGCACGAGGCTCAGGCTAGTCCGCAGCGCCGACGGCGGCCGGAACGGCGCCCGGCTCGAGGCGCAGCCCCGACTCCGGGTCGAAGTAGTGGATCCGCGACGGATCGACCGCGAGCCGCAGCGGCTGCCCCGGCCGCGCCGACGTCCCCGGGTCGACGCGCGCGGTGAAGAGCGAGCCCTCGACGGCGATCAGCGCCTCCGCGTCGCCCGCCGCCTCGCGCACCTCGCTCACGTCGACCGGCGGCGCGTCGACCGTGAAGAGGACGTGCGTGTCGGCGCCGAGCTCCTCGACCACCTCGACCACGACGTCCAGCCGCGGCAGGCCCCCCTCCGCGACCGCGGCGTCCTCGAACGACTCGGGCCGCAGCCCCGCGATCACCCGGCCGCCCGCCGGCGCCGCGCCGGCGGGGAGGGGGATCCGGTAGCTGCCGAACGCGAGCGCGCCGTCGACGATGTCCGCCTCGACGAGGTTCATCGCCGGCGAGCCGATGAACGCCGCCACGAACAGGTTCGCCGGCCGGCTGTAGAGCGTCTGCGGCGTGTCGACCTGCTGGATCCGGCCCTCGCGCATCACCGCGACGCGCTGGCCGAGGGTCATCGCCTCGATCTGGTCGTGCGTGACGTAGATCGTCGTCGTGCCGAGCCGGGTGTGCAGCGCCGAGAGCTGGGCGCGCATGCTCACGCGCAGCTTCGCGTCGAGATTCGAGAGCGGCTCGTCCATCAGGAACGCCTTCGGCTCGCGGACGATCGCCCGGCCCATCGCCACCCGCTGCCGCTGGCCGCCCGAGAGCGCCGCCGGCTTGCGGTCGAGCAGGCGCTCGAGCCCGAGCATGCCCGCGACGCGCTCGACCCGCTCGACGATCTCCGGCTTCGGCGTCTTGCGCACCTTCAACCCGTAGCCGAGGTTCTCGCGGACGCTCATGTGCGGGTAGAGCGCGTACGTCTGGAAGACCATCGCCACGTCGCGTGCCCGTGGCGGCAGATCGGTCACTTCGCGCTCGTCGATCGCGATCGTCCCGTCGCTGACCTCCTCGAGCCCCGCGATCATCCGCAGCAGCGTCGACTTGCCGCATCCCGACGGGCCGACGAGGACGAGGAACTCGCCGGCCTCGATCTCGAGCGAGACGTGGTCGACGGCCACGACGTCGCCGCCGCCGAAGACCTTCGTGACATTGTCGAGGAGGATCGCGCCCACAGACCGTCAATCGGATCTATACCCTCATTTCGCCGGAAGCGCAATGGCATTGACCACTTTCGAGCCCGGATCTATAGTCGGCAACGCGAGGCAGCGCATGAGCACAGAGCAAAAGGTCACGAAGCAGAGTCACACGCGGCAGCAGGTGCTGGAGCTGATCGAACGCCTCGGCGTCGGCAGCGCCATCCCGTCGGAGCGGCAGCTGAGCGCCGACCTGGGTGTCTCCCGGCTGACCCTCCGTGCCGCGCTCGACGATCTCGCCCGCGAGGGCTACCTCGTGCGCCGGCGCGGCAGCGGCACCTACGTGCAGCAGCCGAAGATCTCGCAGCAGCTGACGATGACCTCCTTCAGCGAGGACATGCGTCGGCGGGGAATGGTTCCGGGCAACCGGACGCTGTCGCTCAAGCGGCAGCTCGCTGGCGCCCGTCTGGGCCGTTTCCTGAATGTTTCCCCCGGTGAGGAGGTCGTCGTCGTCTCGCGGCTCCGCCTCGCGGACGGGGTCTCGATGGCGATCGAGACGTTGCACGTCCCGAGCTCCGTCGTACCCGACGTGGCTCCGAAAGACCTCGAGGGATCCTTCTACGAGCTGCTCCGCTCGAAGTACGGGATCGAGATCGCGAGCGGCACGCAGACGATCGAGCCGACGGTGACGAACGAGGAAGAATCGGCGGCGCTCGGCGTCCCGCTCCACTCGCCGGCCTTCCTCTTCGAGCGCGTCAGCCGCGACGAGCGGCGGACGCACGCTCGAGTTCGTGCAGTCGATCTACCGCGGCGATCGCTACCGGATCGTCACCGAGCTGACCGGCTCCTGAACGCTCCCGTTCGACCCCTTGACACAGGTGGTCTGGTGTGGGACAGTCCAGCCGTGGCCAACTGGTATAGACCAATCGGCGCATCGACCGGCGCGCTCGCGCCCGGCGGCCACACGGGCTCCGCAGCGGCACGGTCGCGCGTCGACGGCTCGAGGAGAAGTGGATGAGATCACGAGTTCTCGTGGCGGCGCTCGCCGTCGTCGCGCTCGGGGTCGTCGCCGCGACGGCCAGCGCGGGTGTGCAGCGGGCGCAGGCCAACAAGTTGACGGTCTGGCTCCAGGTCGACGCACAGTCGGGCTGGCCGGACGTCGTCGCGGCGGCGAACAGCGCGTTCGAAAAGGCCCATCCGGGCTGGACGGTCGACGTCCAGTACCAGAACTGGGGCGACCATCTCCAGAAGTTCGACGCGACGATCGCCGGCAACGTCACGCCGGACGTGATCGAGATGGGCAACACGGAGATGTCGAAGTACATGGTGGCCGGCGCGTTCGCGGACATCACCGCCGACAAGGGCAAGTTCGACAACTCCGCCAACTGGCTCGCGGGCCTGACGAAGTCCGCGATGTACCGGGGCAAGGTGTTCGGCGTCCCGTACTACGCGGGCTCGCGGGTGATCACCTACCGCAGCGACCTGTTCAAGAAGGCCGGCATCACCAAGGCCCCGTCGAGCCTCGCGCAGTTCGAGGCCGACGCGGCGAAGGTGGCGGCCAAGAGCAAGGGCGTGAAGGGCTTCTCGCCGGTCTACATGGCGGGCACGGACTGGTACAGCGCTCTCAGCTTCGTCTACGACTACGGCGGCTCGATCGCCCGTACGCACGCCGGCAAGTGGGTCGGGAACCTCGCCTCGAAGAAGTCGATCGCCGGACTGACGGCGTACAAGGACTTCTTCACCGCGACATCCCCGAAGTCGGCCGCGACGCTCGACGAGGGCAACCCGGCGCCGTACACCGTGTTCTCGCAGGGCGCCGCGGGCGCGATCTTCGGCCCCGGCTGGTTCAGCTGCTGCACGGGCGCGAAGTACAAGAACGTGACCGCGCAGTTCGTCATGCCGAGCCATACGGCCGGTAAGGGCATGCCGGGCTTCCTCGGCGGCTCCGACCTCGCCGTCCCTGCGCAGAGCGCGAACAAGGACCTCGCCGTCGAGTGGATCGCCGACTTCACGAGCACCGCGAACGAGCGCTCGCTCGAGGCGAAGGGCAACATCCCGAACGCGACCAACCTGCTCGGCACGAGCGTGAACGAGCGGGCCGCGGCCCGGAGCTGGTTCGTTCCGGTCGCGAAGCACTGGGTCGACGTCGAGAACGGCAATATCCTCCGCACGATGCTCGGTGAGATCCTGACCGGTCACCTCACGGTGGCGCAGGCCGCGCGGGTCGCCAGCGACAACATCACGCGGGTCCTCAACCAGCCGTAAGGCCCTGAGCGGCAGGCTGCAAACGGCTCCCGCCGCCGAGACCGCCTCCGGGTGGTCTCGGCGGCGGCGCCGACTCACCGGCCGCCGCATCGCCGGCGGCTCGGTTCCGTACCTGCTCGTCGCGCCGGTGGTCGTGGTGATGGCCGCGATCCTGGCGTACCCGATCTACGCGCTCGTCCGGCTCTCGCTCCAGCGCTACGGGCTCGAGGAGCTGATCCAGCACCACGGCGTCTCCATCGGCCTGCACAACTTCGGGCTGATCCTCCACGACGGCGTCTTCTGGCACACGCTCGTGCGCACCGTCGTGTTCACGATCGCGAACGTCGGCCTGACGATGGTGCTCGGCACCCTGCTCGCGCTGCTGCTCGTCCGGGTCAGCGCCTGGGTGCGCATCCTCGTCACCGCGGGCCTCGTGCTCGTCTGGTCGATGCCGCCGGTCGTCGCGGTGCAGGTCTGGAACTGGATGACGAACGTCCAGAACGGCGTCCTCAACTACGTCCTCACCGAGGCGCACGTCGGCGACTTCTTCCAGCACAACTGGTTCGTGACGCCGTTCTCGCAGCTGGCGATGGTGACGACGCTGATCGTCTGGGCCGGGCTGCCGTTCGTCGCGATCACGGTGTACGCCGCGCTCTCGCAGGTGCCGCGCGAGCTGATCGAGGCGGCCGAGATCGACGGCGCCCGCTCGTGGCGCGTCTTCCGCGACGTGACGATGCCGATCATCATGCCCGTCCTGCTGATCCTGACCAGCCTCTCGATCCTCTGGGACTTCGGCGTCTTCACCCAGCCGTACCTGCTGATCGGCCAGTCGCACATCACGCCTTCGAACTACCTGATGGGCATCTACCTGTTCGAGGAGGGCTACGTGAAGGCCGACTTCGGCCTCGGCGCGGCGATCTCGATCCTCATGCTCGTGATGGTCGCCGCGATGAGCGTCGTCTACGTCCGGCGGATGATCAAGATCGGCGAGGTGGACGCGTGAGCGTGCGCACGGCCCGCAAGACGGCGTGGAACGCGGTCGGGATCGCGCTCTTCGTCGTCACCGTCTTCCCGGTCTTCTGGATGATCTCGACCGCGTTCAAGCCGGTCGACGAGATCAACTCGCTCAATCCGACGTGGATTCCGACGCACCCGACGCTGCGCCACTTCCGGGACGCGCTGCACAAGCCGTACTTCTGGGCCGATGTGCGCAACAGCCTGATCATCGTGCTCGTGACCGTCGTGATCGCGATGGCGCTCGCGTTCCTCGCCGCCGTCGCGCTCGCGAAGTACCGCTTCACGGGGCGGAAGCTCTTCATCGTGCTCGTGATCGGCGTCCAGATGCTCCCGGGCGCCGGGCTGATCATCCCGCTCTACGTGCTGCTGGCGCGCTACCACCAGGTGAACACGCTGACCGGCGTGATCGTCGTCTACCTGACGGGCGCGCTGCCGTTCTCGGTCTGGACGCTGCGCGGCTTCATCCTCGGCATCCCGAAAGACCTCGAGGAGGCGGCGATGGTCGACGGCTCGACGCGGCTCGGCGCGTTCATGAAGATCCTGCTGCCGCTCGTCGCGCCCGGGCTCGTCGCGACCTCCGTCTTCGCGTTCATCACGAGCTGGAACGAGTACATCTTCGCCCGGATCCTCCTGAACGACGGCGCGAAGCAGACGATCACGGTCTGGCTCTCGTACTTCCTCGGCACGAGCCGGGAGACGGACTGGGGCGCGCTGATGGCGGCGTCGACGCTCACGGCGATTCCGGTCGTCGTCTTCTTCCTGCTCGTCCAGCGCAAGATCGCCTTCGGTCTCACGGCCGGCGCCGTGCGCGGGTAGCCCGGTTGAGACTGCGACGAAAATTGGTATTGACCACATGACGCGCATGTGCTTGGATCGAAGCCAGAGGAGAGCGACCCTGGATCTGACCCTCCATCCATGTGGCCGCCCGGCCGTCCGCGACGATCTCGCGGCCGGGCGGCCGGTCGCTCTCGAAGGCCGGCGATGAGCGCGGGCTGCTCCTACTTCGGCGTCCGGATCGTCCGGCACGTGCGCCGCGACATGGCCGACCTCGCGGCGCGCGGCTACACCGGCGTCCTGCACACGTTCTCGGAGAACGACTTCGCCTACTACCGCGGCACGATGGCCGAGATCGTCGCCGCCTCGCACGCCGAGGGGCTGACCGTGCAGGCGAGCCCGTGGGGGCTCGGGCGCACGTTCGGCGGCGAGGCGGAGAGCCGCTGGGTGACCTTCCACCCGGAGGAGTGCCAGGTGCTCGACGACGGCCGCCGCGTCGCCGGCGCGTGCCTGAACAGCCCCGTCTACCGCGCCTTCTGCCGCGAGTGGGCCGACTGGGTGCTCGAGTGCGGCGTCGACTCCGTCTTCTGGGACGAGCCCGCCTGGATGGTCCCGGCGCACGTCGGGATCGAGGACGCGGCGCGCTGGACGTGCCGCTGCGACCGGTGCGCCGAGCGCTTCGGCGGTCCCGTCCCGGGCGAGCTGACGCCGGAGGTGCAGGCGTTCCGCGAGGCGTCGGTCGTCGACTTCCTGCGCGAGATGGTCGCGCACGTCGCGGCGCGCGGCGGCTCGAGCGCGATCTGCCTGCTGCCGGCGACCGAGGGCATGCACGGCATCTCGAACTGGGACGACGTCGCCTCGCTGCCCGGGCTCGCGACCTTCGTCACCGACCCGTACTGGAAGCACTGGAACGCCGACGCGGGCACGTTCGTCCGCCGCTTCGCCCGCCTGCTGCGCGAGACGGCCGACCGCCACGGCGTCGCCGCGCAGCTCTGGGTGCCGAGCTTCGGGCTCGCCGCCGAGGAGATCCCCGACCTCGAAGCGGCGATCGCGGCGACGCGCGAGGAGGGGGTCGACGACGTCTGGACGTGGGGCTACGAGGCGTGCGGGAGCATGAACCACCTCGCGACGCCCGACGCGCCCGCCGTCTGGGAGGCGGTGAGCGCGGCGCTGACCGGGCGCCCGCAGGCGCCGACCGAGGCCGCGCCGTCGCGCTTCGCCGACCTCGACCTGCGCTCGACCCGTGAGCTCGTCCGGCTTCTGAACGCGGAGGACGCCACGGTCGCAGGCGCGGTCGCGGACGCGGGCGACGCTCTCGCGGCGGCGATCGACGCGATCGCGGGACGCCTGCAGGCGGGCGGGCGGCTCGTCTACGTCGGCGCCGGCACCTCGGGGATGCTCGCGGCGCTCGACGCGTCGGAGGTCGGCCCGACGTTCGGGTCGCCGCTCGGCGAGGTGGTCGCCGTCGTCGCCGACGGCGAGGAGGGCGAGGACGACCGCGCCGCGGCCGCCGAGGCGCTGCGCGGCCTGGGGCTCGGGGCGGGCGACGCCGTCGTGGCGGTCAGCGCGAGCGGCTCGACGCCGTACGCGCTCGCGGCGCTCGAGCTCGCCCGCGAGGCGGGCGCGCTCCGGGTCGCGGTCACCTGCGTCGCGCAGAGCCCGCTTGCCGCGCTCGCCGACCACGAGGTGGCGGCGGTCGTCGGCGCCGAGGTGCTCGCAGGCTCGAGCCGCCTCAAGGCCGGGACGGCGCAGAAGCTGATCCTGAACGCGATCTCGACCGTGACGATGATCCGTCTCGGCCGCGTCTACGGCGGGCTGATGATCGGCGTCCTGCAGGGGAACGAGAAGCTCCGCGCCCGCGCCCGCCGGAACGTCGCGCTCGCGAGCGGCGCCGGCGAGCAGCAGGTGGAGGAGGCGCTGGCGGCGGCCGAGGGCGACGCCCGGGTCGCGCTCGTCTCGCTGCTCGCCGAGGTCGACCCCGCGACCGCGCGCGAGCGGCTCGCCGCGGCGGGCGGCTCGGTGCGCGCCGCCGTGCAGGAGCCGTCGTCGTGAAGGGGAGATCGTGAGGCTGGGAGTGGAAGCGGCGCTCGTGCGGGGCGAGCTCGTCGCCGGCGACGTCGAGGTCGAGGACGGCTCCGTCGTCGCGGTCGGGCGCCCGCCGGCCGGGCGCGGCCGCATCGCGGTGCCGGGGTTCGTCGACCTGCAGGTGAACGGCTACGGCGGCGTCGACTTCCTCGCCGCCTCGGCCGCCGACTACGCCCGGGCCGGCGAGGCGCTCCTCCGGGCCGGGGTGACGGCGTACCAGCCGACGTTCATCACCTCGCCCGAGAGCGCGATCGGCGAGGCGCTGCGCGCGCTGCCCGAGAGCGGGCCGGGCCCGCGCGTGCTCGGCGCGCATCTCGAGGGGCCGTTCCTCTCGCCCGATCGTCCGGGCACGCACCCACTCGAGCACTTCCGGGCGCCCGACCTCGCGCTGCTCGACCGGCTGCTCGATCTCGGCCGCGTCACCGAGATGACGCTCGCACCGGAGCTGCCGGGCGCCGAGCCGCTGATCGAGCGGCTGCGCGCGCGCGGCGTCGTCGTCTCCGCGGGCCACACGAACGCGACCGCGGCCGAGGCGCACGCGGCGTTCGACCTCGGCGTCTCCGGGCTGACCCACGTCTTCAACGCGATGCGGCCGTTCCATTCGCGCGACCCGGGAGTCGCGGCGGTCGCGCTGACGCGGCCCGACGTGATGGTGAAGATGATCGTCGACGGCTACCACCTCGGCGACGACACCGTGCGGCTCGTCTGGGCGTGCGCGGCGGGCCGGATCTCGCTGATCACCGACGCGATGGCGGCTGCCGGCGCGGGCCGCGGCACCTTCCAGCTCGGCGAGGTCGAGGTCGAGGTCTCCGCCGGCGCGGCGCCGATGCGCGGCGACGGAACGCTCGCCGGCTCGGCGCTGACGATGATCGAGGCGGTTCGGAACCTGCACGCGCTCGGCGTCCCGTTCGAGGACGCGGTCGGCGCGGCGACCGAGGTGCCGGCGCGCTTCCTCGGCCGTGCGGACGTCGGCGTGCTCGAGCCGGGCGGGCCGGCCGACGTCGTCGTGCTCGACGACCGGCTCGAGATCGTGACCGTTCTCTGCGCGGGGGCTGCGAGTGTCCTGGCTGCAGACTGAGCTGCGGGAACAGCCGGAGGCGCTGGCGCGGCTGCTCGACCGCGGCCTGCCCGCGGCGCGCGAGGCGGCGGCGCTGTTTCGGCGTCCGGACGCCGGCTACATCCTGATCGCGTCGCGCGGCAGCTCCTCGAACGTCGCGCGCTACGCGCAGTACGTGCTCGGCCGCGCGCACCGGGTGCCGGTGATGTTCGCGACGCCGTCGCTCTACACGATCTACGAGCAGCCGCCGCGACTCGACGGCGCGGTCGTGGTCGGCATCTCGCAGTCGGGCGCGTCGCCGGACGTCGTCGCGGTGCTGGTCGAGGCACAGGCGCAGGGCCGGCCGACGGTCGCGATCACGAACGACGTCGCCTCGCCGCTGGCGCGCGCCGCCGACGTGGTCCTGCCGATCGAGGCGGGAGCGGAGAAGGCGGTCGCCGCGACGAAGACGTACCTCAACTCGCTGGGGGCGGTCTCGCTCCTCTTCGGCGAGATCGGCGACGACGACGCAGCGCGCGCGGAGCTGGCGGCCATGCCGGAGACGCTCGCCGCGCAGATCGCGCTCTCGCTCGACGATCCGCCGCCGCTCGACGAGTACCGCGACGCGATCGGCGCAACCGTCGTCGCGCGCGGCGTCAACTACGGCACCGGCTTCGAGATCGCGCTGAAGATCCGCGAGCTGTCCGGTCTCATCACCGAGGCGTACTCGCCCGCCGACCTGATGCACGGCCCGATCGCGGCGATCCAGCACGGCTGGCCGGTGGTCGTCGTCGCGCCGACCGGGCCGGCGCGGCCGAGCGTCGAGGAGGTGGTGGCGCCGCTGCGTGCGCGCGGGGCGCGGCTGATCGCGGTCTCCGACGTCCAGGCCGTGCTGCGGCGTGCGCGGACGCGGCTGCCGCTCGTCCCGCGCGTCCCCGAGTGGCTGAGCCCGCTGACGGCGGTGATCCCCGGGCAGGTGACGGCGATGCGGCTGACCGAGCTCCGCGGCCTCGACCTCGACCGTCCGCGTGGGCTGCGCAAGGTCACGCTGACGCGCTAGCTAGTAGCTAGGCGCGCCGCAGCAGGACGAGATCCTGCGTCGGGTTGCCGAGAGCGCCCTCGGGCTCGAGCCGCGCGAGCTCGAAGCCGTCGGCGAACGTCTTGCGCAGGTAGCGCTCCGGGTGGTACGCGCTGCAGAGGTTCGTTCCCGGCAGGTCGCCCCAGCGGACGACGAGCTCGCCTGCCTCGAAGCGGTCGCGCTCGTCCGGCTCGAGGCGCGGCAGGTAGGAGTGCCCGTGGGTGGTCACGAGCAGTCGCCCGCCGGGCCGGAGCACCCGGCGGAGCTCGTCGCGCCAGGCGACCTGCAGATCGGCGGTCAGGTGCGTGAAGACCGAGAGCGCATAGACGAGGTCGAAGCTCTCGTCCGCGAAGGCGAGCGGTGGCGCGAGCCGGTTCGTCTCGAAGCGCGCGAAGGCGAGATTGCGCTTGCACCACTCGATCGCGGGCACGCTCAGGTCGCTGCCGGCGACCGCGCCGGGGAACTCGTGCCACCAGCGGGTGACCCGCCCGCAGCCGCAGCCGAAGTCGAGAACCGACTCGACCTCGCCGAGCGGGACGTGCGCGGCGATCGAGTCGTAGGCGGCGCGGCCGCTCTGCACGAACCACTCCTGGTCGGCGGTCATCGCCACACGCACCATCAGCCGCGGCGGCGGCAGCGGCGGCCCGTCGACGGCGAGCCGCGCGCCGCCGCGGAGCGCCTGGGCCGCCTCCCAGGCGCGGAAGGCGGGCGCGAGCAGTCCGGCGCGCTCGAGCAGGCGGAGGAGTCGGCGTTTCATCGCGGCCGACGGTATAGCGTCGACCCGTGGACACGGCGAAGCGAGAGGCGCTCGCCGCCGCGAAGGAGCGGCTCGACAGGCTCGCTCTCTATCCGCGACCGGTCTCGCTGCGCGGCGTCCGGATCGTCGTCGCGCCCGCGCTCTTCCGCCTGCCCTGGTTCCGCCGCTTCGACGGATACGCCGCCCACTGGACGATCCTGCTCCGCTCGCGCCCGCTCCTCGCCGACGGCGACCTCGTCGTCCACGAGCTCTGTCACGTCTGGCAGATGCAGCACCGCCCGCTCCGGATGCCGCTCTCGTATCTCGTCGGCGGCTACGACGGCAACCGGTACGAGGCGGAGGCGCGCGCCGCGGCGGCCGGGACGCGGTAGCGGTGGAACTACACTCCGCGCATGGCCCAGGCGCCTGCCCTCCCCGCCGGTTTCGAGCTGCCGCTCGAGCCGCGGTTGCCGCGCATCGGCGCCGTCGACGCGGTCGCCCTCGAGGAGCGGGCCGGCTCGCTCGCGAAACGCTCGATCAAGCGCGACGCGAAGGTCTTCGCCCTGCGGCTCGCGATCCGCACCACCGACCTGACGACGCTCGAGGGCGCCGACACGCCGGGCAAGGTCGCCGCGCTCTCCTCGAAGGCGCTGCGCCCCGATCCGTCCGACCCGTCGGTGCCGCGGTGCGCCGCTGTCTGCGTCTATCCGAGCCTGATCCCCGCTGCGCGGGAGCGGCTCGAGGGGAGCGGCGTCAAGGTCGCGTCGGTCGCGACCGGCTTCCCTTCGGGGCAGTACCCGACGCCGATCAAGGTGGCGGACGTGCGGAGCGCGGTCGAGCTCGGCGCCGACGAGATCGACATGGTGATCGACCGGGGCGCGTTCCTCTCCGGCCGCTACGCGAAGGTCTACGACGAGATCGTCCAGGTGAAGGAGGCGTGCGGCGACGCGCATCTGAAGGTGATCCTCGAGACGGGCGAGCTCGGCACGTACGACAACGTGCGCCGCGCGACGCTGCTCGCGATCGCCGGCGGCGCCGACTTCGTCAAGACGTCGACCGGCAAGATCAACCCGGCCGCGACGCTGCCGGTCGCTCTCTGCATGCTCGAGGCGGTACGCGATGTCTACGAGGAGACCGGCCGCCGGGTCGGCTTCAAGGCCGCGGGTGGGATCCGGCAGGCGAAGCAGGCGATCCAGCACCTCGTCCTCGTCCATGAGACGCTCGGGGTCGACTGGCTGACGCCCGACCTCTACCGGCTCGGCGCCTCCTCGCTGCTGAACGACATCCTCATGCAGCTCCGCAAGGAGAAGACCGGCGTCTACCAGAGCCCCGACTACTTCACCCTCGACTGAATCTCCGGACTTCCGTGACACAACTGACACAGACACGTAACGGTTCGACCCTCATCATCTGCCCCACCCAAAAGGGCGGGGGGTGGGTGGTGGGTCCACAGGGCTGCGGACCGGTCCGGAGCAGCCATGTCTGAGCTCGACAAGCGCGAGGGCGAGATCTCCGTCCCGGACGGCTGGACGTACGCGCCCGCGCCGGAGTCGCGAGACGTCGTCCGGATCGCGGAGCGCTACGGCCACTTCGTCGGCGGCGAGTGGCTCGAGGCCGCGGAGACCTACGACACGATCGCGCCGCGCGACGAGGAGCGGCTCGCCACGGTCGGGCAGGGGACGGCCGCGGAGGTGGACAGCGCCGTCGCGGCGGCGCGCGAGGCGTACGCGAACGGCTGGTCGACGCTTCCGGGCTCCGAGCGTGCGAAGTACCTGTTCCGGATCGCACGCCTCCTCCAGGAGCGCGCACGCGAGTTCGCGGTGCTCGAGTCGCTGAACGGCGGCAAGCCGATCAAGGAGTCGCGCGACGTCGACCTGCCGCTCGCGGCCGCGCACTTCTTCTACTACGCGGGCTGGGCCGACAAGCTCGAGTACGCGTTCCCGAACCGCCGGCCGCAGCCGGTCGGGGTCGCCGGGCAGATCATCCCGTGGAACTTCCCGTTGCTGATGCTCGCGTGGAAGGTCGCGCCGGCGCTCGCCTGCGGAAACACGGTCGTGCTGAAGCCGGCCGAGACGACGCCGCTGACCGCGCTCCTCTTCTGCGACGTCCTCCGCCAGGCCGAGCTGCCGCCGGGCGTCGTCAACATCGTCACCGGCGACGGTCGCACCGGCGCGGCGCTCGTCGAGCACGAGGGCGTGGACAAGATCGCGTTCACCGGCTCGACCGAGGTCGGCAAGGCGATCCAGCGCCGGCTCGCGGGCAGCGGCAAGAAGCTGACGCTCGAGCTCGGCGGCAAGGCCGCGAACATCGTCTTCGACGACTGCGCGCTCGACCAGGCGGTGGAAGGGATCGTCAACGGCATCTACTTCAACCAGGGCCACGTCTGCTGCGCGGGCTCGCGGCTCTTCGTCCAGGAGTCGATCGCCGAGCCGCTCGTCGAGAAGCTGAAGCGCCGCCTCGAGACCCTGCGCGTCGGCGATCCGCTCGACAAGAACACCGACGTCGGCGCGATCAACTCGCGCATGCAGCTCGAGAAGATCGAGGAGCTCGTCGCCTCCGGCCGCGAGGAGGGCGCCGAGATCTACCAGCCGCCCTGCCAGCTCCCCGAGCAGGGCTACTGGTTCGCCCCGACCGTGTTCACGAACGTCGCGCAGAGCTACCGGATCGCGCAGGAGGAGATCTTCGGGCCGGTGCTCTCCGTCCTCACCTTCCGCACGCCCGAGGAGGCGCTCGAGAAGGCGAACAACACGCCGTACGGCCTGAGCGCCGGCGTCTGGACGGAGAAGGGCTCGCGGATCCTCTGGATGGCGCAGCGCCTCCGCGCCGGCGTCGTCTGGGCGAACACGTTCAACCGCTTCGACCCGACCTCGCCGTTCGGCGGCTACAAGGAGTCCGGCTTCGGGCGCGAGGGCGGCCTGCACGGGCTCGAGCCGTACCTCTCCTTCGAGGACTAGCTCCTTCGCGGACTAGCTCGTCTGCAGCCGTGCCGTGCCGAGCACGTGCGGCGCCGTCGGGCGCGTGAGCCACGACGAGCTGTGGAAGACGCGCTCCAGCCCGCCGGTGTCGAAGCCCGTGGCGCGCAGCTCGGCGGCGGTGTCGCGGGTGACGCGGCAGTCGTAGAGGCGACCGACCCCGAGCGACTCGGCGAGGCGCTGGAACGCGAAGAAGAGGCGATCGGGCGACCGGACGTGCTCGTAGACGCGCAGCTCGCCGCCCGGCTTCAGGACGCGCCGGATCTCCGCGAGCGCCGCCGCCGGCTCCGGCACGGTGCAGAGCACCCAGCAGACGACGACGGCGTCGAACGACGCGTCGGCCGCCGGCAGCGATTCCGCGGTGCCGGCGACGACCTCGATCGGCGCCGGCACCCCGGCCGCTCGCTCCAGGGCCGCCGCGCGCGCCTCCTCGTCGGGCTCGATCGCGAGGACGGACCTCGCCGAGGCGGGGTAGTGCTCGAAGTTGCGGCCGCTGCCGCAGCCCACCTCCAGGACACGGCCGTCGAGACCGGCGAGCAGCCGCCGCCGGTGCTCGCGCACGAGCGCGTCCGGCCGCCGCCGCTCGCGTCGCTCGAGATAGCGCAGGAACGGGGTCGCCATCGCGGTCTATCCTGACGCAGTGAGCCGGCTGCCGGTCAAGAAGACGTACAAGCTGTTCGTCGGCGGCGCCTTCCCGCGCAGCGAGTCGGGGCGCACCTACGAGGCCGAGGGGCAGAACGTCGCGCGCGCCTCGCGCAAGGACGCGCGCGACGCCGTTCGCGCCGCGCGCGCGGCGCAGCCGGGCTGGGCGAAGGCGACGGCCTACAACCGCGGCCAGGTGCTCTACCGGCTCGCCGAGATGGTCGAGGCGCGGGCGCCCGAGTTCGCGGAGCTCTGCTCCGGCCGTGACGAGGTCGACCGCTCGATCGACCGGATCGTCTGGTACGCGGGCTGGGCCGACAAGCTGGCGCAGGTGCTCGGCGGGACGAACCCGGTCGCCGGCCCGTACTTCAACTTCACGATCCCGGAGCCGACCGGCGTCGTCGCCGTGCTCGCGCCGGAGGAGCCGGCGCTCCTGGGGCTCGTGACGCGGCTCCTGCCGCCGCTCGTCGGCGGCAACGCGGTCGTGGCGGTCGCGTCTGACCAGCGTCCGCTCGCCGCAGTCGAGCTCGCGGAGGCGATCGCGACGAGCGACGTCCCGGGCGGGGTCGTCAACATCCTCACCGGCTTCGCCGCCGAGCTCGGCCCGGTGCTCGCCTCGCACATGGACGTGAACGCGCTCGACGTCTGCGGCGCCGACGGCGACGCGCCGGAGCTCGAGCGGCTCGCGGCCGACAACGTCAAGCGCGTCATCCACGGCCGCGCCGACGTGCAGAGCCCGTGGGAGATCGCCGCCTTCCTCGAGCTGAAGACGGTCTGGCACCCGATCGGCCAGTAGGCGGATAGGCTTACACCAGACGGATGGCGTACGGCCGGTTCAGCCACGCAATCGCCGAGGGCGACGGGATCTCCGTCATCGCGGCGGTCGAAGACGCAGACTCGGCTCGAGCCGCCGAGGAACAGCGCGCGGAAGCGCTCGTCGTCCGCTCCGACCCGTCGAGCGTCCGCGGCGCGACGACGCTGCCGATCCTCTGGCGCGCGTCGGTTCCGCTCGAGCAGGCGGTCGGCGTCGCGGACGCGGTGATGCTCGTCTTCGACGCGCTCGAAGAGGAGGACGGCCGGCTCGAGGCGCTGCACGAGCAGGCGATCGAGCTCGGGCTCGACTGCGCGGTCGAGGTGCGCAACGAGGAGGAGCTCGAAGCGGCGCTCGAGCGCGTCGACCCGGAGATCTTGCTGCTCTCGCCGGCCGAGGCGGGCGACCAGTCCGCGCTCGAGTGGGTGCTCGACCTGCTTGCGGCCGTGCCGGCGGGCAAGCTTGCGATCGCCGACCTGCAGGTGACGACCGAGGACGAGGTGCACGAGCTCGAGCGCGCCGGCGTCGACGGCGTGATCGTCGCCAGCGCCGACGTCGCCCCGCTCGCCGGCGACGCGCCGCCCGAAGTCTGACCCGGCGCGCAAACGCCGCTACCCTTCCTCGTCATGAGGGCGATCCTGGTCGCGGCACTCGCCGCGCTGGCTCTGTCTCTCGCAGGGGCAGCATCCGCGGCGCATCGCACCCCGGCGGCGGCCTGCCCGCACGCGTGGGCGAAGGGCTGGGTCGCGCTCGCGAACAAGATCGAGACGCCGGTCTACTGTCCGACGTGGATGCCGAACCCGCTGAACGCGCAGATCGGCGGCGAGTGGCAGGACATCTACTCGATCGGCAAGGACCGCAGCTACCTGATCAGCTTCCTCTACCACGGTGACCTCGGCACGGGCGACGTCCACGTCAACTTCCGCGGCTACCCCGGCCGAACGAAGATCCCGACCTGCAAGACGATCGTCCTCGCCGGCAAGAACAAGACGATCCACGGCACGACCCCGTGCTTCGCCGACCCGCACGGCAGCCAGAAGGTGAACGGGCTCAAGGCGACCGTCTACACGGTCAACCAGGACGCCGACCAGTGGCACGTCCTCTTCGCCTGGCGCCACAAGGGGTCGCTCTACACGGTCAGCGAGCACGTGATCAAGCCGTACACCTACGGCCAGGTCGTGAAGAACCTCGACAGGCTGCTGCGGAGCCTCGTGCTCGTCAGCCCGACGCGGTGACGCGGCTCACCCGCAGACGGTTTCTCGGCGGCGCGCTCGCCGGCGCGCTCGCCGGCCCGGGAATCTACGGGCTCGTCGAGGAGCTCGCCGGGACGCCCGCGCGCGCCCTCGCCGCCGCGCCGGCACGCCCGCCCGAGCAGCACCTGCTCGACCTCGGCACCGTCATGAGCGAGGGCGTCGAGGTGGTCGTGCCGCCGCTGCACAGCGAGGTCGTGACCGCGACGCTCACCGGCCTCTCCGACCTCCGCTCCGCCCAGCGCGGGCTCGAGAACGTCCTCCGCGGGCTGGAGTCCCGCTACCCGGCGACCGCGGCCGGGCTCGGCGTCACGGTCGCCTGGGGGCTGCCGTACTTCGAGAACCGCGTGGCCGCCGCCTGGGCGAAGCACGCGCCGAACGACATCCGCGCCCGCAAGCCGGCGCTCCTGCCGCCGCGCCGCTTCCCGAGCGACCCGCCCACGACCGAGCTCGAGCGCAACGACGTCGCGTTCCTGCTGCGCAGCGACTCGCTCACCCACATCGCCGCCGCGCGCACCGCGATCTTCGCGCTCCCGTTCCTGCGGATGACGAGCATCCGGCGCGGCTTCGCAGGCGGCGGCTTCGCGGGCAAGCAGAGCCTGCCGAAGAAGATGGCGACGGCCGCCGGCGTCCCCGGCGCCGACCTGATCCCCGACACGTCGGAGCTCTTCCTCGGCTTCACCTCGACGCAGAAGGCGGGGCTCGGCCAGGGCAAGATCGCCAACTTCGAGACGCTCGGGATGGTCGACCTCCGCAGCGGCTACTTCCGCTACGGGACGCACATGCACGTCTCGCACATCCGCGAGGACCTCGAGGCCTGGTACCTCAACTTCGACTTCGCCGAGCGGGTCCTCACCGCCTTCCGTCCCGGTCTCACCGGCGTCAAGCCGGGGGCCCAGACGATCGCGCAGGCGGCGAGCGACGCGTCGAGCGCCGCGCAGCTCGTCAGCCAGACCCGCTCGACCGGCCGCTTCGGCCACAGCGCCTCGATCCAGCCGACGTCGCGGCTCCAGCAGGACCACGTCGGCGTCGACGGCACCGTCTATCCGAAGGGGACGGCGATCCCGCAGCGGGCCGACTTCAACACGCTCGACAACCCGTTCGCGTGGACGGTCGACAAGCGCCACGACCGCTTCAGCAAGCAGCCGACCGCCGGCGTCCATTTCGTCGTCTTCAACCCGTCGAGCGAGGACTTCGAGCGCAACCGGCTCGCGATGGACGGCCGGCTTCCCGACGGGACGCGCCTGCCCGTCGCCCAGCGGAGCCGCGCGCAGGGCTTCAACTCGATCCTCGAGACGACGCACCGCCAGAACTTCCTCGTGCCGCCGCGTGCGCACCGCTCGTTCCCGCTCGCCGAGCTCTGATCGGCCGGCGGCGATGCCGTTCGATCCGCAGCCGCGCCTCGCCGGCGACCTGCTCGAGTTGCGGCCGCTGCGCGCGGACGATTTCGCCGCCCTCTACGCGACCGCGGCCGATCCGCTCATCTGGGAGCAGCACCCGGACTCCGAACGTCACCGCGAGGACGTCTTCCGCGGCTACTTCGCCGACCAGCTCGCCTCCGGCGGCGGCCTCGCCGTCATCGACCGCCGCGACGGCCGCGTCGTCGGCAGCTCCCGCTACCACGGCTACGACGGGGAGCGCTCCGAGGTCGAGATCGGCTGGACGTTCCTCGCCCGCTCGCACTGGGGCGGCGAGACGAACCGCGAGCTGAAGGCGCTCATGCTCGGCCACGCGTTCGGCTCGGTCGAGCGGGTTCTCTTCCGCGTCCACACCGCGAACGCGCGCTCGCGGCGCGCGGTCGAGAAGCTCGGCGCGGTCGAGGCCGGGACGAGCCGCGACGGCGCCGGCCGCGAGCTGGTCGTCTACGAGCTCCGGGCGGGAGCCGCCCCGTGACGGGCGGCGGCAGCTCGATCCCCGAGACCCGGGCGCTGCTGCGCGTGCTCGCCGCCGGCCGCGACGTCGCGGAGCTCGGCACCGCGTTCGGCGAAGGCGCGGCCGCGCTGGCGGAGACGGCTCGCTCGGTCGTCACCGTCGAGCGCGACCCGGAGCGCGCCGCGGCCGCGCGCGAGCGCCTCGCCGGGCTCGCGAACGTCGAGGCGCTCGAGGGCGACGCCTACGAGCTGCTGCCCGGCCGGGGCCCGTTCGGGCTCGTCTTCGCGGACGGTGGCCGCTACGACTGGGAGGCGATCCTCGCGCTCGCCGCACCCGGCGGGCTGATCGTCAAGGACGACCTGACGCCGGGCGGGCCGACCGACGGCGATCCCGTGCGCGCGTTCCTGCTCCGCGACCCCCGCCTCGCCGCCGCCGAGATCCTCGTCTCGCCGACCATGGCGGCGATCGTCGCGGTCAGGCTGCGCTAGCGAGCCGCTCGAGGACGAGCGCGACCCCGTCGTCGTCGTTTGCGGCCGTCACCTCGTCCGCGAGGTCGATCACCTCGGGATGCGCGTTCGCGACCGCGACGCCGGCGCCCGCCCAGCTCAGCATCGGCAGGTCGTTCAGGTGGTCGCCGAACGCGACGACCTCCGCCGCGTCGATCCCGAGCTCGTCGCAGAGCTCGGCGAGCGCGGCCGCCTTGTTCACGCCCGCCGGCGACACCTCGACCACCCAGTCGCCCGACACCGAGACCGACGCGCGCTGCCCGGCCAGATCGCGCGCCACCGCCGCGATCGCCTCCACCTCGTGCTCGGCGTGGCGGAGGATCAGCTTCGTCGGCGGCCGCTCGAGCAGCTCCTCGGCGGCCGCGACGCGCGTCCCGGCCGGCGGCGTGACGTTCCAGGCGGCGAACCCCGGCTCGTGCGCGAACGACTCGCGCTCGACCGCGAACAGGATTCCGGGCAGCCGCTCGCGCAGCGCCTGCACGAGCTCGAGCGCGACCGCCGTCTCGATCTCGCGCAGCTTCCGGATCCGTCGCGTCGCGAGGTCGAGGACGATCGCCCCGTTCGAGCAGATCGCCTCGCCGCGGATCTCCAGCTCGGCGGCGATGTCGCCGACCGTCCGCGGGCCACGTGCGGTGACGAGCACGAGCTCGATTCCGGCTGCGGCCGCGGCTCGCGCCGCCGCCTTCGTCCGCTTCGAGAGCGTGCCGTCGCTGCGGAGGAGCGTGCCGTCGAGGTCGATCGCCGCGAGGCGGACGGGCACTAGTACAGGCTCTGGCGGTAGCGCTCGACCATCTCGGCCTGCGTCTCCGCCTCCGCGAGCCCGACCTGGTCGCGGATCATCTCGCCGAGCGAGGGGAGGGTGGAGCGCTCGATCTTCGCCTCCTCGTCCCAGAGCCGCGACCGCATCAGCGCCTTCGCGCAGTGCAGGTACGCCTCGCGGACGGTGACGACGAGCACGGTCGCCGGCAGCTTGCCGCCGCGGTCGAAGCGTGCGCGCAGCTCCTCGTCGTCGCGCAGCTCGCAGGTTCCGTTGACGCGCAGCGTCTCGTCGACGCCGGGTACGAGGAAGAGCAGGCCGACGCCCGGATTGCGGACGAGGTTCGAGAGCGAGTCGAGGCGGTTGTTGCCCGGCCGGTCGGGAAGCAGGATCGTGTGCTCGTCGAGGACGTGGACGAATCCGGGCTCGCCGCCGCGCGGCGTCGCGTCCGGGAGCCCGTCCGGCCCGCAGGTCGCGAGGACGCAGAACGGCGACAGCTCGACGAAGCGGCGGCAGTGCGCGTCGAGCCGGTCGAGCTGCTTCTGGACCGAGCGGGGCCTCGGTTCCGCGTAGCGCTCGCGCAGCGCTTCGGTCGACCGAACGTCCACGCCGGGACGCTATCTACCCGAAGAAGGCCTTGGCGACGTCGTACCACTCGGGCGTGACGAGCTTCAGCTCGGCGGTCGCCTCGTCGAGCGAGACCGCGACCACGTCGTCGCCGCGCAGCGCCGCCATCTGCCCGAACTCGCCGGCGAGCGCGAGGTCGGCCGCCTTCAGCCCGAAGCGGGTCGCGAGCACGCGGTCGCGCGGGGTCGGAGTGCCGCCACGCTGGACGTGCCCGAGGACGGTCACGCGCGTCTCGTAGCCGGTGCGCGACTCGATCTCGCGGCCGAGGATCTCGCCGACGCCGCCGAGCGTGACGTGCCCGAACTGGTCGGTCGCGCGCGCATCGGCGCCGACGAGCTGGCTCTCGCCGCTCTCGTAGGTCAGCTCGTAGCCCTCGCTGACGACGACGATCGAGAAGCTCTTGCCGCGCGCATGGCGGCGGCGAACCTCCTCGCATGCCTCCTCGACCGTGATCGGGTGCTCGGGGATGAGGATCACGTCGGCGCCGCCCGCGATGCCGCTCATCACGGCGATCCAGCCGGCGTGGCGGCCCATCACCTCGACGACCATGACGCGGTTGTGCGACTCGGCCGTCGTGTGCAGCCGGTCGATCGCCTCGGTCGCGATCGTCACCGCCGTGTCGAAGCCGAACGTGTAGTCGGTGCCGGAGAGGTCGTTGTCGATCGTCTTCGGGACGCCGACGACCGGCAGCTGGTGCTCGGCGTACAGCCGCGCCGCCACGCCGAGCGTGTCCTCGCCGCCGATCGCGACGAGCGCGTCGAGCCCGCGGTCGGAGAAGTTCCGCAGCACGCGGTCGACGCCGCCGTCGAGCTTGTACGGGTTCGTCCGGCTGGTGCCGATGATCGTGCCGCCGCGCGGCAGGATCCCGGACACCTCCTTCGGCCCCAGGTCCTCGAACAGGCCCTCGACGAGGCCGCGCCAGCCCTCGCGGACCGCGACGCAGTCCCAGCCTGCCGCGTCGGCGCGCCGCACGACCGCGCGGATGACCGCGTTCAGTCCGGGGCAGTCGCCTCCGCCGGTGAGGAGTCCGATCGTCTTCGCCATATTCGCCCTAAGTCCTAACGATTCGGACGGGCCGATGCCTCAGTGGGTTGCCGCAGCGCCGGGCGGGTTGTCCCGTTTCCGTCGTGGTGAGGGATCCCGGGCGCCGCTCGCGGGTCGACGGCTAGCCTGGCCGCGCAGCGGAGACTCGCCTCTCCGCTGCCATGCCCCCGGACGCTCGCGTCGCGGGGGCGCTTCCTCGAAAGGCTCGCCGTCGGTCATCCGGCTCGAGCGAGGCGGCCAGGCGCGAGCCGGCTCGCGAGGCGATATGCCGAAGGTGGGAATCGAACCCACACTCCCCGAGGGGAACCGGATTTTGAGTCCGGCGCGTCTGCCAGTTCCGCCACTTCGGCGTGACGGGGTCATGGTACGCCGGGAGCCAGGGGTTGACTCTCGGACTCACAAGTTCCACGAGATACGACCCGCGCTTGAAACGCGCTTCGTATCGCGAAATACTCACGCCTCGGCCCGGGATTCCGGGCCGGGTGGATGCGATCTAGGAGGGAGCTTTGAGCAGGAAGCTATCCGTTGGTGTGCTGGCGGCAGCCGTGGCCGTCGTCGCCGTGGTCGTCGCCGGCGTCGCCGGTAACGCTCGCAGCGCAGCGAAGGTGAGCCCGTTGCCGTCGTCGTCGTGCACGCCGGTGGTCTACAAGGGGCCAGGTACCCCCGACTACATCATCGCGTCGGACCTGCCGCTTCAGGGCGCGATCCGGCATCAGACGCTGCAGATCAACCGCGCCGTCATCTGGGCGCTCCAGGACCATGGCTGGAAGGTCGGCGCTCTGAAGATCGGCTACCAGTCGTGCGACGACTCGACCGCCCAGGCGGGCGGCTGGGACACGGCGAAGTGCGCCACGAACGCGCACCTCTACGCGTCCAACCAGTCGGTGCTCGGCGTCGTCGGCACGTTCAACTCGGGGTGCGCGAAGATCATCATCCCGATCCTGAACCGCGCCCATCCCGGCCCGCTGGCGATCGTCAGCCCGGCCAACACGAGCCCGGGCATCACGACCACGGGCCCGGGCGCGGATCCGGGTGAGCCGAACAAGTACTACCCGACCGGCGTCCGCAACTACGCCCGCGTGGTCGCGAACGACCAGTACCAGGGTGCTGCCGACGCGATGTTCACGAAGTCGCTCGGGAAGAAGAAGGTGTACGTCCTGAACGACAAGCAGACCTACGGCGTCGGCGTCGCGCTCACCTACGCGCGCGCGGCGAAGAAGCTCGGTCTGAACGTCCTCGCCGACAAGGGCTGGGACGCGAAGCAGTCCAGCTACGAGGCCCTCGCCCAGGCGATCAAGCGCTCCGGCGCGCAGGTCGTGTTCCTCGGCGGCATCGTGTGCAACAACGGCGCGAAGCTGATGCAGGACATCAAGTCGGTCAACCCGCACATCGTCCTGCAGATGCCCGACGGCTTCTCCGACCCGAACGCGAACGGCTCGGTCGCCAACGGCGGCTTCATCAGCGTCGCCGGCCAGCCGCCGAACAAGCTGACGGGCAAGGGCGCCACGTTCGTCAAGCAGTTCGGCAAGTCGATCGGCGAGACCCCGAACCCGTACGCGGCGTACGGCGCCGAGGCGGCCGAGGTGCTGCTGAACGCGATCGCCAAGGGCGGCAGCAACCGTGCAGCCGTCTCGAAGGCTCTGCTGGGCCTCTCGATCAGGAACGGCATTCTCGGCTCGTTCACGATCAACAGCCAGGGTGACACGAGCGGCGCCTCGATCACCGTCTACAAGCAGAAGGGCAAGAACCTGATCCCGGTGAAGACGCTGACGCCGCCGGCGAGCCTGGTGAAGTAACAGCCCTGCACGCTCGACTGCACAGGGGGAGGCCATCCGGCCTCCCCCTGTGAGATTCTCCTTCCCCGACCGTGGCCTCCACCGCTCACCCTCACGCGCCCGCCCGCTACCGCCGGCCGCTGATCTCCTGGGTCATGCCGGTGCTCGCGAGCGCGCTGCTGGCGCTCCTCGCCGTCTGGCTCGTCGTCAACTTCGTCAAGGGCCCGGCGTACTTCTTCACGATCTTCTTCATCGGCCTGACGCTCGGCGCGGTCTACGCCCTCGTCGCGCTCGGCTACACGCTCGTCTACGGCATCCTCGAGCTGATCAACTTCGCCCACGGCGACGTCTTCATGATCGGCGGGATGCTGTCGGCGACGATCATCGTCTCCGTCTTCCATCTCCCGACGCACCCGTCGGCCGTCTCGCTCATCGCCGCCGTCGCCGTGGCGCTCGTCGTCGCGATGGTCGGCTGCGGCGTCCTGAACGCCGCCATCGAGTACGTCGCCTACCGGCCGCTGCGCGGCGCGCCGCGACTCGCGCCGCTGATCACGGCGATCGGCATGTCGTTCATCCTCGAGGACGTCGCGATCGGCTGGAAGGGGCCCGGCTACACGGCGGTGCCGGCGGTGCTCCCACGCGGCAACGTGTTCACGATCTCGGGCGTCACCTACACCTGGGAGAAGCTGATCGTGGTCTCGATCACGATCCCGGTACTGCTCGGGCTGATGTGGCTCGTGCAGCGGACACGCCAGGGGAAGGCGATGCGCGCGACCGCCCAGGACCGCGACGCGGCCGCGATGATGGGCATCAACGTCAACCGGACGATCTCCTTCACGTTCCTGCTCGCGGGCGCCCTCGCCGGCGCGGGCGCGCTCCTCTACGCCCTCTACTTCAACCAGATCCGCTTCGACACCGGCTTCCAGCTCGGCCTGATCGCGTTCACCGCCGCCGTGCTCGGCGGCATCGGCAACCTGCCGGGCGCCGTCCTCGGCTCCTTCGCGATCGGCTTCATCGAGGCGTTCAACGACGGCTTCACCTGGCACTCGCCGGGCAGCGACTGGACGCAGTCGATCGTCTTCTCGATCCTGATCCTGATCCTCGTCTTCCGGCCCGAAGGGCTGCTCGGCGAGCGGACGCCGGAAGGGGCCTGACGTGACGCGACGGCTCCGCGAGGCGATCGCCCGCGCCTGGTGGGACGCGCTCGGCAGCGCCGGGCTGAGCCAGCAGCGCTGGCGCTCCTGGCCGCAGCCGACCCGGCGCGCGGTCAAGGCGGTGGTCGGGCTCGGGATCGGCCTGATCCTGATCGCGCTCTTCGGCGTCTGGAGCACGTGGGGTCTCGCCGTGGCGGCGGTCGTGCTGCTCGTGATCGTGCCGCCCTGGTCACGGATCACGGCCGGCCGGCTGCCGGTCGGCCGCTGGATCGCGCCGGCGATGGTCCTCGGAGTCGCGATCGCGTACCCGTACTACCTCGGCTCGATGCCGCAGCTCCCGATCTTCGGGCCGTTCCCGGCCGTGTCGACGATGGTCGTCGCCGCGATCTTCTCGATGATGGCGCTCGGCCTGAACTTCGTCGTCGGCTACGCCGGGCTGCTCGACCTCGGCTACGTCGCCTTCTACGCGACGGGCGCGTACGTCGCCGGCTGGTTCGCGTCCGACCAGTTCTCGAACCGCCACGTCGACTTCGGCGCCGTCGGCCTCTTCGAGGGCTGGGCCGGGATCCACCTCTCGATCTGGCTCGTGCTTCCGATCGCCGGTCTCATCACCGCGCTGATCGGCGTCATCATCGGCCTGCCGACGCTGCGGCTCCGCGGCGACTACCTCGCGATCGTCACGCTCGGCTTCGGCGAGATCACCTTCCAGGTCGCGAACAACGGCGACAACCTCCTCGGCTTCAACATCACGAACGGCTCGGGCGGGATCACGCCGATCGACGGCCCCGGCTTCGGCAACTGGGCGCAGAGCAACCTCCACCTGCCGGCGAACTACCTGAACGCGGCCAACTTCGACTCCGTCTTCTTCTGGACGGCGCTCGTGCTCGTGCTGCTCACGATCTTCACCTCGGCACGGCTGCGCGACTCCCGGCTCGGGCGCGCGTGGGTCGCGATCCGCGAGGACGAGGTCGCCGCCGCCGCGATGGGCATCCCGCTGATGCGGACGAAGACCTGGGCGTACGCGACGGGCGCCTTCTTCGGCGGGATCGCCGGCGCCTACTTCGCCTCGTACAACAGCGGCGCGTTTCCGGACTCCTTCAAGTTCAACATCTCGGTCTTCATCCTCTGCATGGTCATCCTCGGCGGGATGGGCAACATCTGGGGCGTCCTCTTCGGCGCCTGCTTCCTCGCCTACCTGAACCAGGAGGGGCTCTCGAACGTCGGCGCCTGGATCAACACGCACTTCCACTCGAACATCCAGGTGCCGAACTACGAGTTCGGGATCTACGGCGTGATCATCGTCGTCGTCATGCTGTTCCGGCCGGAGGGCCTCATCCCGAGCGCCCGCCGGGCCGCGGAGTTCCACGAGGGCGTCCACGACGAGCCGCTCTTCGACGTCGAGCACGACGCGAACGTCGGCGAGCCGGGGGCCGCCTGATGTCCGCGACGGCCGAGCCGCTGCTGCGCACCGAGTCGCTCCGTAAGGAGTTCGGCGGCCTCGTCGCCAACCACGACGTCGAGTTCACCGTGCCGGAAGGATCGATCGTCAGCCTGATCGGGCCGAACGGCGCCGGCAAGACGACCTTCTTCAACATGCTCACGGGCGTCTACAAGCCGACCGCGGGCCGCGTCTTCTTCGCCGGGGCCGACATGACGGGCAAGCCGCCGCACGCGTACACGCAGCGCGGTATCGGCCGGACGTTCCAGAACATCCGGCTCTTCCAGAACATGACCGCGCTCGAGAACGTCCTCGTCGGCATGCACACGCGCCTTCGCGGCAACCTGCTCGAGGCGATCCTGCGCACGCCGCGCGTCAAGCACGAGGAGGCGGACGCCCGCGAGCGCGCCCGGGAGCTCCTCGAGTTCTGCGGGCTGCGCCGCAAGGACGAGACGATCGGCAAGAACCTCTCGTACGGCGACCAGCGCCGGCTCGAGGTGGCCCGCGCGCTCGCGACCGAGCCGAAGCTGCTCCTGCTCGACGAGCCGACCGCCGGCATGAACCCGCAGGAGAGCGCCGAGTTCACGACCTTCGTCGGCCGCCTGCGCGGCGAGCGCGACCTGTCGGTGCTGATGATCGAGCACGACATGAAGGTCGTGATGGGCATCTCCGACCGGGTCACCGTCCTCGACTACGGCGAGAAGATCGCCGAGGGGACGCCGGGCGAGATCCAGCGCAACGAGCGTGTGATCGAGGCGTACCTCGGCAGCGGGGCGGTGAGCGGCACGTGAGCGCCGCCGGCGCAGGCGCGACGGAGCCGATGCTCCGCGTCGAGGGGATCGAGACGTACTACGGCTCGATCCAGGCGCTGAAGGGGATCTCGCTCGAGGTGCACGAGGGCGAGATCGTGACGCTGATCGGCGCGAACGGCGCCGGCAAGTCGACGACGCTGCGCTCGATCAACGGGCTCAACCATCCTCGCCGCGGCACGATCGTCTTCCAGGGGCGGGAGATCACGAACACGGCGGCTCACGAGGTCGTGAAGCTGGGCATCGCCCAGTCGCCGGAGGGACGCCGTCTCTTCCCGCGCATGACCGTGACCGAGAACCTCGAGATGGGCGCCTTCCAGCGCTCGGACAAGAGCGGCCTGCGCGAGGACATGGACCGCGTCTTCGCTCTCTTCCCCCGGCTCGCCGAGCGCCGCCACCAGAAGGCGGGGACGATGTCCGGCGGCGAGCAGCAGATGTGCGCGATCGGGCGGGCGCTGATGGCGCGGCCGACGCTGCTCATGCTCGACGAGCCGTCGATGGGGTTGGCGCCGATCTTCGTCGAGCGGATCTTCGAGACGATCGTCGAGGTGAACAAGCAGGGCATGTCGATCCTGCTCGTCGAGCAGAACGCGCTGATGGCGCTCCAGGTCGCGAACCGCGGCTACGTGCTCGAGACCGGGGTGGTCGCGCTCACCGACGACGCGAAGACGCTCGCGCAGAACGAGAACGTCCGCAAGGCGTATCTCGGCGAGATCTAGCCGGCCGCCTACTCGCGCCCGACCCGCACCGGGAAGTACGGCGGCGCGAGCAGGAAGCCGATCCGCGCGTCGCCGCCCGCGCGCCCGCGGACGAGGTGCAGCGCCGCGCCGACGCCGTGCACGGGGACGAAGCCGAGCTGGCGGGCGACCGTCGCGTCGCGCGCCCCCGCGACGAAGACCGCGCCGAGGCGTCCGAGCGCCGGCTGGCAGCCGCTCCAGTCGCGGAACGGCAGCAGCGGGTGGACGGTGCGCCCGGCCTGGTACTCCTCGAGCGCGCGCGGGTCGGCGGCCAGCTCCCGCTCGCTGTCGGCGAGCTCCTGGAGGTCGCGCCCGAAGCGCGTCGCATGGAAGAAGGCGCGGTACGGCTGCTGGGTCGGGTGCGCGAAGTGGCGGACGAACTGGTTCGCGAGGATCGCGACGCCTCCCTCGACGATCGGGAAGGCGTCGCGCCAGAGCCGCAGCGCGAGGCCGAGGCCCAGGTAGGCGGCGAGCAGCGGATTCGGCCGCTCGCGCGGCAGGTACGGCGTCGTCGAGGGCACGCCGATCACGAGCGCGTCGAGGGGCGCGTCGAGTGTCGCGCGGCGCAGCTCGACCGCGCGCAGCAGCGCCTCGGCGTGCGCGGTCGAGGGCGGCCCGGCGAAGACGGCCGCCGTCGTCGCTTCGGTCGGCAGCGAGCGGAGGACGTTCCGCCGCACGAAGCCCGGCAGGGCCGAGAAGCCGTAGCGCAGGGGGGAGCGCGCGATCCGTTCGAGCGCCGCCGGGTCGTACGGGTAGCCGCGCAGGAGCCCGCTGATCGTCGGGTGATTGAGGACGACCGAGACGCCGATCACCGGCACCCGCGCGGCGAGCGCCCGCTCGAGGCGGGTCGCGAGCTGCCAGCCGGGCGCGCCCGAGGTCTCGAGCAGCGAGGAGGCGCCGGCCGCGCGCAGCGGCTCCGGTCCGGCAGCTCCCAGCAGCGCCGCGGGGCCGCCGTGCAGCACCGTCTCCGCGGCCGTCACGACGACGACGAGATCGGTGTCGGCGATGGCAGCGTTCACCCGCAGCACCGGCTGTGCCGCCTCGTCCACCGTCACGAGGTCGGCGGCCTCGACGTCGTGGACGGCGACCTGGCCGTGGAAGCGGCGGGCGAGCTCCGGCGTCACGAAGCTCTCGAGGTCGCGCATGGCGGTGCGGCGAGCGAGCCCTCCGGCGACGAGCAGGGTCTGGTACCCGGACGCGATCCCGACGCGCTCGAGCTCGTCGACGACCGCGCCGATCGCGATCTGCCGCGGGTCGGAGGGCACGCCGGGGACGGGCAGCGCGGGCGGCTCGATGACGATCGTCGCCCGCCTCGCACCGCGCGCGAGCGTCTCGAGCGGCTCGCCGTCGAGCGGGAAGCGAAGCGCGTCACGGACGGCTGCGGCGACGTCGACGCCGTGCTCGGGCGGCGGAGGCGGCCGCAGGACGACCGCGTCGTCGGGCGCCGACGCGATCACGAGGTTGGTGCCCGAGAGGAGCGGGACGCGCGGCACCCGCGGATTCAAGCACCCTCCCGCACGGCCGCTGCGGATTCCTACCGATGTGACGTTTCGCGCGATCCTCGACAGTCGGCCGCATGTCCGGAGACGGCGGCCGCGAACCCCTCCTGCCCGTGCTGCTCGCCGCGGTCGCGGCCGTGGTCGTCGCCGGTGTCGCCGTCGGCTTCGCGGCGGGGCACTACAGCAACCGCACGACGACGGTGACGAAGACGGTGGCGGCCGCCGCTCCGCAGCCGTCGCCGGCTCCCGCCGTGAGCAGCTCGGTCGCGGCGGGCGCGCACGCCTTCGTCCAGTTCGCGTGCGCGCAGTGCCACGGCGAGCAGGGGCGCGGCGGCGTCTCGCCCGACGTGCCGGTGCTCGCGACCGTGGGGAAGACGCTGACGGTCGCGGCGCTGACGAAGATCATCGACCACGGCCTCGGCGAGTCGGCCAACCCGACGAAGCCGTACATGCCGGTCTGGGGTGCGGTCATCTCCAAGGCGCAGGTCGCGAACCTCGTCGCGTACATCCGCGCCGGGCTGCCGCGGGTGGCCGACACGACACCCGTCGCCGTCCCGCAGGGGCAGGGGCCGGTCGTCGCCGGCGAGGCGCTCTACGTCCGCTACGGCTGCATCAACTGTCACGGCCCGAACGGGCTCGGCGGCGTCCCGAACCCGCTCTCGGCCGACAAGTCGATCCCGCCGCTCTCGGGCCAGGGCTTCCGGCACGACTTTCCGACCGACAAGGCGATCGCTGGCATCATCCGCTCCGGCAGCGTCATCGGCAAGGCGCCGATCGTCAGCATGCCCCACTGGGGCAGCATCCTCACGGCCACGCAGATCAGTCAGCTGATCGCGTACCTGAAGACACTGAAGTAGCGGCCGCCCCTGCCGACTACCGGGGCATGTTCGCTCCGCTGCTCCTCGCGCTCGCCGTCGCCACGACGTCCTGGGGCCTCACCCCGGACCCGGGAACGCGGATCGCCGACGGCGTCTCGACCGAGGCGGTCGCGTCGGGCGGAGTCGTGCACGCCTGGGTGACCGCAGGCCCCTCCGGCATGCAGGCGTACCAGTCGACCGACGGCCTCGCCTTCACGCAGTACGAGGACGCGCTGACGCCGCACGGCGCCGACGCGGCCGTCGTGCCGCTGCCGAAGGGCGGCTGGCGCATGTACTTCACGCAGCAGTCGCCGTCGGGGAAGGAGATCGTGAGCGCCGTCTCCGGCGACATGCTCAACTGGTCGCCCGAGCCCGGTGTCCGGCTCGAGCTCGGGACGAGCAAGGCGACCGGCGTCCCCGAGGCGGTCGTGCTCCCCGACGGGCGGGTGCGGCTCTACTACGTGACGAGCGGAGGCGTGACGAGCCGAGGCGCCGCCGAGGCGATCGACAGCGCGATCTCCGCCGACGGCCTGACCTTCACGACGGAGAGCGGCCATCGGCTGACCGGCGGCTACGTCGACCCGGCGGTCGTCCAGCTCGCCGACGGCTCCTGGCTGATGGTCTGCTCGACCTCGCCTTCGGGAAAGCAGCGCCTCTACACGGCGACCTCGGCCGACGGCCTCGAGTGGGCGGTGGCGAAGACCCCGCTCCTCGCGCCGACCGACAACGTCCTCGACCCGACGCTCGTCCCGCTCGGCGGCGACCGCTTCCGGGTCTACTACAGCGTCGCGGCGCCCGGGCAGGCGCTCACCGGCCCGTTCCACGTCCAGAGCGGCGTCCTCGCGCCCGCCAAGGCGAAGCCCGCGAAAAAGGCGAAGCCCGCCAAGAAGGCCGTCAAGAAGAAGGCGGCGAAGGCCAGGAAATCGAAGCGCAAGAAGAAGGCGAAGCCCTAGCTCCAGCCCCCGCATAGACTCGGAGACGGATGTCTCCGAAGACGCTCACCGGCGCCGAGCTCGACCTGAACGACGCGCCGGCGCGCGAGAGCGAGCTCTTCCTCGTCGACGGCAACAACCTCGCCTACCGGGCGTTTTTCGCGCTGCCCGAGGAGCTGGCGACGACCGAGGGCTTCCCGACCGGCGCGCTGCTCGGCTTCGCGAACATGCTCTTCAAGCTGCTCTCCGACTACCGGCCGAAGGGCGTCGCGGTGGCCTGGGACACGCGGCCCGTCCACCGCGCCGCGCAGGCGGAGGCGGCCGAGGTCGTCTACAAGGAAGGGCGGCGGCCGATGCCCGACCTGCTGCGCGAGCAGTTCCCGCACTTCCGGCCGATCGTCGAGGCGTTCGGCTACTCCAACCTCGAGTTCGAGGGCTGGGAGGCGGACGACGTGATCGCGACGCTCGCGACCCGCGCCGACGCGGCCGGGATCCGGACGTGCGTCGTCTCGACCGACCGGGACGCGTTCCAGCTCGTCTCGGGGAACGTCTCGCTGATGATGACGCCGCGTGGGGTCAGCGACGTCCAGGTCTACACGCCCGAGCGGGTCGAGGCGCGTTACGGGATCGCGCCCGCGCAGATCCCGGATTTCATCGGCCTCAAGGGCGACACCTCCGACAACATCCCTGGCGTCCCCGGCATCGGCGACAAGACGGCCGGCCAGCTGATCGCGCAGTACGGCTCGCTCGAGGGGGTGCTCGAGCACGTCGACGAGCAGTCGCCGGCGCGGCGGAAGAACCTCGCCGAGTTCGCCGACCAGGCGCGCGTGTCGAAACAGCTGGCGACGATGCGCCGCGACCTCGAGCTCGCGTGCGACCCCGCCGAGCTCGTGCTGGCGCCGCCCGACCGGGCGGAGCTCCGCGAGACGTTCCGTCGCTTCGAGTTCCGCGCCCTGCTCGGCCGGGTCGAGGAGCTCGACGAGGCGGTGCCCGCGCGGGAGCGGATCACGGCGGGCACCGGCGTGTCGTGGCGTGAGGAGCCGAGTAACAGTCTGTTGCTCGGTCGGGAAGCGGCCGGGATCGCGAGCGACGACGGGCGGATCGCAGTCGCGCGCGGGGACGAGGTCGTCGTCTCGCCGCGGCCGGAGCGGATCGTCGGCGGCGCGCTCGTCGCGCACGACGCGAAGACGGTCGGCGTCGACGCGGTCGACGACACGATGATCCTCGCGTACCTGATCGAGCCGGGTCGCAGCGAGTACCTGCTGGACGATCTCGAGGCCGAGTACGCCGTCGAGGTCAAGCCCGAGCCGGAGGCGGAGGAGGAGACGGCGCGGCTCGTCCGGCACGCCGCGGCGACGCTGCGCCTGCGTGATCCGCTGCTCGAGCGCGTCCGCGAGCGCGGGGCGGAGCGGCTCTACCGCGAGGTCGAGATGCCGCTCGTCGGCGTCCTGCGCGCGATGGAGGAGGCGGGCGTCAAGATCGACACCTACCGGATGGGCGAGATCACGGCCCGGCTCGCCGACCGGGTCGAGGAGCTGGAGTCGCTCGCCTACGAGCTGGCCGGCGAGGAGTTCGTGCTCGGCTCGCCGCAGCAGCTGGCGCGGATCCTGTTCGAGAAGCTCGGGCTGACGCCCGGCCGCAAGGGGAAGACCGGCTACTCGACCGACACGAAGGTGCTGCGCGCGATCCGCGCCGACCACGAGATCGTGCCGGTCGTCGAGGAGTGGCGCGAGCTCTCGAAGCTCCTGAACACCTACCTCGTGCCGCTGCCGGAGATGCTCGGCCCGGACGGGCGGCTGCACACGCACTTCAACCAGACGGTCGCCGCGACCGGCCGGCTCTCGACCTCGAATCCGAACCTGCAGGCGATCCCGATCCGCACCGACCTCGGCCGCGAGATCCGGTCTGCGTTCGTCGCGGAGCCCGGCCATCGGTTGATCTCGGCCGACTACTCGCAGATCGAGCTGCGGATCCTCGCGCACGTCTCCGGCGAGCCGAAGCTGCGCGAGGCGTTCGAGCGCGGCGAGGACATCCACCGCGCGACCGCGGCCGAGGTGCTCGGCGTCGACCCGGCGAAGCTGACCTCGGCCCAGCGCGCGATCGCGAAGATGATCAACTTCGGGATCGTCTACGGGATCTCGGCCTACGGGCTCTCCGAGAACCTCGAGATCCCGCGCGAGCAGGCGCAGTCCTACATCGACGCCTATCTCGCGCGCTTCCCGCTCGTGCAGGACTTCATCGAGCGGACGATCGAGCAGTCGGAGGCGGACGGCTACGCGACGAGCCTGCTCGGTCGCCGGCGGCCGGTGCCGGAGCTGCGCGCACGTAACCGCCAGACGCGCGGGTTCGGCGAGCGGGTCGCGGTCAACTTCGTCATGCAGGGCTCGAACGCGGACATCATCAAGCGTGCGATGGCCGCGATCGACCGGCGGCTGCGCGAGGAGGGGAGAGGCGCGAAGCTCGTCCTCCAGGTGCACGACGAGCTGCTGCTCGAGGTGCCCGACGCCGAGACGAGCGCGATCAAGGAGCTCGTCCGCGCCGAGATGTGCGGCGCCTATCCGCTCGACCCGCCGCTCGCAGTCGACGTCGGCGCCGGCGAGACCTGGGCCGACGCGAAGTCGTAGCGCTCTCGTGACCCGTCGGGGCCCGCCCCGTTCGTGGAGCCGAGCGCCGTCTCGACGGCCGGTGCCAGACCCGGGCCAGACCCCGCGCCGTAGATGTGCCCGGACCGTGACGGCGTCCGGTGGCCTCCGACGAGCGGTCAGGCGTACCCGAGCTCGGCGAGCAGGTCTCCCGCCTCCGTCTCGACGTCGGCGAGCTGCTCCGCGCTCAGGTCACGCCGCCAGCGGCCGAGCGAGCGGTCGTGGAACCGGGCCAGGGCGGCCTCGAGCGGTGCGGGATCGCTGCCGAGGAAGCGCGCGAGCGGCTCGGCGCTCTCGGCGAGCGACTCGTAGCGCACCTCGAGTGTCCGCTCGGGGATCGCCGCCCGCGCCGACTCGACGTACCGCCGCCATGCCCAGGCGCAGCGGCGCGCGTCGCTTGCCGCCTCGAACTCCTCGCGCCGCTCCGGCTCCACCCAGAAGCGTGCGTGTGGGCCGTAGGTCAGCCCGGCGTCGTCGGCGCCCGCGTGCGAGGCGCTCAGCCACCCGCGCTCGAGCAGCGAGCAGACGACGTCGCGGCCGTCTCGTAGGGAGTGCACCGCGACCGCCTCCGGATACGCCTCGAGCGCGGCCGCGAGCACGAACGCCGTCTCGGGTGTCTGCTCGACCCCGCGCAGCCCGCGCGCCAGCCCGAACGCGCGCACGCGCTCGAGGATCCGCCGCAACTCTGCCGCTCCCGGCCGTGCCGGCAGGGCGGCTTTCCACGGTGTCACCTCGTCCAGGTCGACGAATCCGGGGATCGAGCCGATCGCGGCACCGAGGAACGTCGTCCCCGAGCGCGGGCAGCCGACGACGAACACGAGCCGCCGCTCGGCGCCGCCGGGACGCCGCTTCCGCGCCGACCGCCGCGCCACCCGCGCGCTCGCGGCCGCGTAGTCGCGCAGCGCGCCCACGGCGGTCTACATCGCCTCGGGCAGCGAGTCCGGGACGAGCCCGAGGCCCTGGCGCAGCGTCTCGATCAGCTCCTGCGCCGTCTCGAGCAGCTCCGCGAGCCGCTCCAGCTCGGCGCGCGGCACCTCCAGCGTCACGCGCACCGGCGAGCGGGCCGTGGACGAGACCGCGAGCGTCTCCTCGTCGCCGCGGGCGAGCGCCGTCAGGTCGAGATACTCGTCGCGCTTGATCCGGACGCCGGGTCCGAACCGCCGGTCTGCCTCGCGCAGCCGCTCGGCGAGCACCCCCGGGTAGTGCCCGGGAACGCTGACGGTCGCCTCGCCGCTCCGCAGGCCGATCGTCGCCGCCCATTGCGGGTAGCCGGGCTCCCGCCGCTCGTGCCGCAGCACGGCGACCGCGACCGAATCCGTCTCGCCCACCGGGTAGCGCTCGTCCATCGGCTCAATGTAACCGCGCCGCCCGCCAACCACTCGCACGAGCGAGCGTCTCAATACGTGGGGCTATACTGACCCGCCCAATGACCAACGACACTCTCAACGATCCCAAGCTCGAGGAAGGCGTCTGGACGACAGGTCCGGACGGCGAGCTGATTCCGGACTACGAGTCGACCTTCCCGACCATCGAAGAAGGCCAGGTCGTCAACGGCACCGTCGTGCGTGTGGACAAGGACGAGGTGCTCGTCGACATCGGCTACAAGTCCGAAGGCGTGATCCCGGTCTCCGAGCTGTCGATCCGGCGCTCGGTGAATCCGGCAGACGAAGTTTCCCTCGGCGACGAGATCGCCGCGCTCGTGATGACGAAGGAGGACGCCGAAGGCCGGCTGATCCTCTCGAAGAAGCGCGCCCGCTTCGAGATCGCCTGGAAGGCGATCGAGGCCGCGCACGAGCAGGGCGAGCCCGTCACGGGCCGCGTGATCGAGGTCGTCAAGGGCGGCCTCATCCTCGATCTCGGCGTGCGCGGCTTCCTGCCCGCGTCGCTCGTCGACATCCGCCGCGTGCAGGACCTGGACGAGTTCCTCGGCCAGGAGCTGCAGTGCAAGGTGATCGAGCTCAACCGCTCGCGCAACAACGTCGTGCTCTCCCGCCGCGCCGTGCTCGAGGAGGAGCGCAAGGAGCAGCGGCAGAAGATCCTCGACCGCCTCAACCCGGGCGACGTCGTCGAGGGCACGATCTCGAACATCGTCGACTTCGGCGCCTTCGTCGACCTCGACGGCATGGACGGCCTGATCCACATCTCGGAGCTGTCGTGGAGCCACGTCAACCATCCCTCCGAGGTGCTCGAGATCGGCCAGACGGTCAAGGTCAAGGTGCTCGACATCGACCGCGACCGCCAGCGCATCTCGCTCGGCCTCAAGCAGACGCAGACCGACCCCTGGCAGCAGGTGCTCGAGAGCTACCAGCAGGGCGACGTCGTCCGCGGCACGGTCACGAAGGTGGTCACGTTCGGCGCCTTCGTCGAGATCCTGCCCGGCGTCGAGGGGCTCGTGCACATCTCCGAGCTGGCACAGCACCACGTCGAGAACCCGCGCGAGGTCGTCTCGCAGGGCGACGAGGTCAACGTCCAGATCCTCGAGGTGGACGCCGAGCGCCGCCGCCTCTCGCTCTCGCTGAAGCGCGTCGAAGACGGCATGCAGGTACAGCCGAAGCCCGGCGAGGACGCACCGCCGCCCGCACTCGACCTCTCCGAGGACGTCTTCTCGGAGGAGCCGGTCGCCCCCGACGAGGCCGAGGCCGTCGTCGAGGCGGAGGCCGAGCAGCTCGAGCCCGAGGCCGAAGCCGAGGTGGCGCCGGATGAGGCCGCCGCCGAGGTGGACGTCGCCGAGGAGCCGGTCGCCGAGGTGGACGTCGCCGAGGCCGAGTCGGACGAGCCGTCCGACGAGGAACCGGCCGCCTAGGAGCCGGGGCAGGTAGTGCGGCGGCCGCTCGCGGTCGCGCTCACCGGGGGCATCGCCGCAGGGAAAAGCGAGGCGCTCCGCGCGTTCGCGCGCCACGGCGCCGCCATCGCCTCGAGCGACGAGGTCGTCCACCGGCTCTACCGCGAGGACGGCGAGCTGAAGGCGGCGCTGCGCGAGCGGTGGGGCGATCGCGTCTTCGCCGACGGTGAGGTCGATCGCGCCGAGGTGGGACGCATCGTCTTCGCCGACCGCGGCGAGCTCGAGTGGCTCGAGCACGAATTGCATCCGCGCGTCCGAGCGGCGATGGACGGGCTGCTCGCGCGACTGCTCGCGGGCGGCGACGCGCCGACCGTGGTCGTCGTCGAGATCCCGCTCCTCTACGAGACCGGCGGCGAGGCGCGCTTCGACAAGGTCGTCGTCGTGACCGCCCCGCATGCTGTACGCATGGCACGACGGGGCGGTATCGACGATCGAGAGGCGCGGCTCGTCCCCGACGAAGAGAAGATCCGCCGCGCCGACTTCGCCTTCGTCAACGACGGCCCGCTCGAGGCGCTCGACGCCTTCGTGGCCGACGTCATGGAGAGGCTCGCATCTTCCTGAAGCGGGTGCTCCTCGTGGTCGCAGCCGCGGGTGCGATCGGCGGCGGCTTCCTCTACCTGCAACGCACCGAGCCGCCCTGGTACGCCCGCCTCTGGTACCCGCTCCGCTACTCCGCGATCGTCCGCGGCCACGCCGCCAACTACCACCTGAACCCGGCGCTGCTCGCCGCCGTGATCGAGCAGGAGTCGAAGTTCGACGCCACCGCCCGCTCGAGCGCCGGCGCAATCGGCCTGATGCAGCTGACGCCGGATACCGCGAAGGGGATCGCGGAGTACACCGGCGGCTCGAAGTTCCGGCTCTCCGACCTGACGAACCCGGAGATCAACATCCGCTACGGCGCCTGGTACCTGCGCCACCTGCTCGACAAGTACCACGGCAACGAGCGGACCGCGCTCGCCGCCTACAACGCCGGCCAGCAGAACGTCGACCGCTGGCTCGCGGCGCACGAGGCCGTCCAGTTCCCGGAGACCGTCGCGTACGTCGACCGGGTCGAGCGGCTGAAGGGCATCTACCGCCGCGCCTACCGCTCCGAGCTTGGCCTAGATGGTTGATGCCACGATCGCGTGCGTCCGGTTGCGCGCTCTGGCACGCCTGGGCCGCTTCGACCCGTCTGCGGCCGGCGGAGCCGGCCTCCGGCGGGCGTGCGCTTCGCCCCGTCGATCGCTCACCGCTGCCACCAGCAGCGGCAAGCGCCCGCCGCGGCGCCCCAGACATGCCAGCCCACGCCCCGGAACGGACGATCTCACGGCATCAACCATCTAGCCCCCTAGCCGCGCAGTACGCTGGACGGCAGTGCCCGAGCTGAAGACGACGAGCTCCTACCGCCCGACGGGCGACCAGCCGAAGGCGATCGAGATCCTCGCGGCGGGCATTCTCGGGGGCGAGCGCTACCAGACGCTCGTCGGCGCGACCGGCACCGGCAAGACGGCGACGATGGCCTGGACGATCGAGAAGGTCGGCCGCCCGGCGCTCGTGATCGCCCACAACAAGACGCTCGCCGCCCAGCTCTGCAACGAGTTCCGCGAGTTCTTCCCCGCGAACGCGGTCGAGTACTTCGTCTCCTACTACGACTACTACCAGCCGGAGGCGTACGTCCCGCAGGCCGACCTCTACATCGAGAAGGACAGCTCGCGGAACGACGACATCGACCGGCTCCGGCACGCGGCGACCTCGAATCTGCTCTCGCGCCGCGACGTCGTCATCGTCGCCTCCGTCTCGTGCATCTACGGTCTCGGCTCCCCGGAGGAGTACAAGGAACGCGTGGTCTACGTCGAGGTCGGCCACGAGCAGGACCGCGACGCGATGCTGCGCAAGCTGATCGACATCCAGTACGTGCGCAACGACACGCTGCTCGGCCGCGGCAAGTTCCGGGTCAAGGGCGACGTCGTCGAGCTGCAGCCGGCCTACTCGGAGACGGCGTTCCGGATCTCGTTCTTCGGTGACGAGGTCGAGCAGATCTCGCACTTCGACCCGCTCACCGGCGAAGTGCTCTCGAAGCACGACCAGATCACGATCTTCCCGGCCACCCAGTACGTGACCTCGAAGCCGACGATCGAGCGTGCGGTGGGCGAGATCCGCGCCGAGCTCGAGGCGCAGGTGCGGCGCTTCGAGGACGACGGGAAGATGCTCGAGGCGCACCGGATCCGCCAGCGCACCGAGTACGACCTCGAGATGATGCAGGAGCTCGGCTTCTGCAACGGGATCGAGAACTACTCGCGCATCCTCGACGGCCGGCCCGAGGGCTCCGCCCCGCACACGCTGCTCGACTACTTCCCGTCCGACTTCGTCGTCTTCGTGGACGAATCGCACCAGACGGTGCCGCAGATCGGCGGCATGTACGAGGGCGACCGCTCGCGCAAGTCGACGCTCGTCGACTTCGGCTTCCGGCTCCCGTCGGCGCTCGACAACCGGCCGCTGCGCTTCGACGAGTTCCTCGCGAAGGTGCCGCAGCTCGTGTTCGTCTCGGCGACGCCGGGGCCGTTCGAGCTGCGCCACTCGGAGCGCCTCGCCGAGCAGCTGATCCGCCCGACCGGCGTCGTCGACCCCGACGTCGAGCTGCGACCGACCCGGAACCAGATCGACGACCTGCTCGGCGAGATCCGCCAGCGCGAGCAGGCGGGCGAGCGCGTGCTCGTGACCACCCTGACGAAGAAGATGGCCGAGGACCTGACCGACTACCTGCTCGAGTCGGGGGTCAAGGCGCGCTACCTCCACTCCGAGATCGACACGCTGGAACGCATTCAGATCGTGCGCGAGCTGCGACTCGGCGAGTACGACGTGCTCGTCGGCGTCAACCTCCTCCGCGAGGGGCTCGACCTGCCCGAGGTGTCGCTCGTGGCGATCCTCGACGCCGACAAGGAGGGCTTCCTGCGCGGGCGGACGAGTCTGATCCAGACGATCGGGCGCGCGGCGCGGAACGTCAACGGCAAGGTGCTCATGTATGCGGACAAGCAGACCGAGGCGATCAAGGAGGCGCTCGACGAGACGAACCGCCGCCGGGCGATCCAGCTCGCCTACAACGAGGAGCACGGGATCGTGCCGGAGTCGATCGCGAAGGGCGTCTCCGACATCGCCGAGCTGCTGCAGCTCGAGGCGCCGCACGTGCCCGCGCGCCGGCGGCGCGGCGCGTCGAAGGTGGAGGGCATGTCGCGCGAGGAGCTCGAGAAGCTCGTCGTCACGCTCGAGGAGGAGATGTACGTCGCCGCCGAGGAGCTCCGCTTCGAGTACGCCGCGAAGCTGCGCGACGAGATCAAGGATCTCCGCCGCGACCTGCAGGCGCTCGCGGAAACGCCGGCGTAGCCGCGGGGGACGAGATTCCACCCTTCCGCGACGGAACCGGCACGAAGCCGGCACCGGTTCGCCGGTATCGTCGATTCCGAGGGCGGAGGGACCGCGGCCCCGCCCTTGGGTGGGGGTCCGGGGTGGAGCTGGCCGAAAAGGACACGGTCGTTTCGGAGTAGCGGTGTGAGGCCCGGGCTCACGTAGGCTCTCGGCATGTGCCGAAGCATTCACACGCTCTACAACGTCGAGCCGGCCGCGAGCGAGGCGGAGGCGCGGGCGGCCGCGCTCCAGTACGTCCGCAAGATCAGCGGCTACCGCAAGCCATCGCGCGTCAACGAGGCCGCGTTCGAGCGGGCGGTAGACGAGGTCGCCGCGATCTCGTGGCGGCTGCTCACCGAGCTCGAGACATCGGTCGCGCCGCGCGTCCGCGAGCACGCAATCGTTTAGCGGCCCGCTACGCTCCGCACGCGTGGCCAATGTTCTCTCGATCATCGTGACGGCATTCGTCACGGGTGCGCTCGCGCGGTTCGCCGTACCCGGCCCCGACCCGATGCCGGCCTGGCTGACCGTGCTGATCGGCCTCGGCGGGACGCTGATCGGCGCCGGGATCGTCGTCTTGGCCACAGGCGCGGACCCCGCCTGGTTCGGGATCGCCGGCTTCATCGCCTCGGTGACGCTCGTCGTCATCTACCGCCGCTTCATCCAGCGGCGGCCACTCTGGGGCCCGGATGCGTACCGCTTCCCGGAACGCGGCGTCGGCGTCGAGTCGTACCGCGAGCGGCTGCACCGGGCCGGCATCGACCCGAACTCGATTGGCGCACCGCTCACGGGCGCGACGCCGCAGGGTCTTCAGTCGACGCTACCGGCGATGCCCGCTCCGCCGATGACCGAAGCGGGCGACCCGACCGAGAACCCCGCCCACTACCTCGGCCTGCTCGAGGAGCTGCACGACGCCGGCGTGCTCTCGGACACCGAGTTCGAGGCGGTCCGGTTGCGGTTGCTCGAGCGGCTCCGCGGGTAGGAGAAGACACGGTGCTCTGGTTCATCGTCGTGCTCCTGGTCGAAGGCGTGGTCGTCGGTGGTCTCGCGCGCCTCGCGCTTCCCGGCCCCGACCCGATGAGCCTCCCGGCGACCGCCGGTCTCGGGATCGCCGGGTCGTTGCTCGGCGGGATCGTCAGCTGGCTGTTGCTCGGCCACGCCGCGGGCGTGATCATCTCGGTGCTCGCCGCGACCGGGCTGCTCTACCTGCACCGGCGCTACGTCCAGCACCGGCCGCTGACCGGCCCCGGCGCGCGCCGCCTGCCGCCCTCCTAGCGCGGGAAGCGCCGCTCCGCCACCAGCCGCCAGTCGCGGCCGTCCCAGACGTGCGTGCGGACGAGCAACGAGTCGCCGGAGAGCTCGTGCACGTGCAGGCCGCGCGCCTCGCCGAGCCGGTTCGGACGCGGCCGCCCGAGACCCGGGGCGATCGCGATCACCGCCGCGCGCGCGTCCTCGCCGACGACTTCGAACTCGAGCCGCTCGCTCACCGCCGACTGGTGGATATGGCCGGCGAGGACGAGGTCGGCGCCCGCCGCGACGAGCGCCCGGAAGACGTGGTTGCGGTGCGAGACCGGGCGCTTGCGGGCCGCACGCCAGGGAGCGCCGAGCAGATGATGGTGGAGGACGGCGACCCGGAACGCGCCGGCCGTCGCACGGGCGAGCCGCGCCGCTGCGTCGGCGAGCTGCGCGTCGCTGAGCGCCCCGCCCTGGTGGCGGAACGGGCGTACCGAGTTCAAGCCGACGACGTGCAGCGCGTCCGTCGCGAACTCCGGCGTGGTTGTCTCCCAGAGCCGCTCGAACTCCTGCCACGAGCGCGTAAAGCGGCCCGGCGGCGCCAGCGGGATGTCGTGGTTCCCCGGCACGGCGAGCACGGGGCGCCCGAGCCCGGTCAGGAACGCGTGCGCCCGCTCGTGCTGCTCGCGGCGGCCGCGATGGGTGAGATCGCCCGACGCGACGACGAGATCCGGTGCGACTCGCTCCACGAAGCCGGCGAGCGCGCGCTCGACCTCCGTGTCCTCGCGTGTACCGGTGTGCAGGTCGGATACATGGAGAATGCGCGCATTCACGACCGATTGAGGCTATAGATTCCGGCAATGGCCGAAGACGAGACACCTGTGGTGGCGGAAGAGCCCGCCGAGATCTTCGACGATCTCTATCTCGGGCTGCGGGCCGGCGGCGCCCTGCGCAAGCAGCGGCGCGGCGAGGAGCTCACGAGCGAGGAAGAGGAAGCGCTCGGCCGCTGGCAGCGGCTTTCGACGGCACGTAAGGCGGTCGCGATCGGTGCGTTCGCGGTCGGCACCTTCGGGCTCGGGTTCACGCTCGGCGGGCTCGTGTTCGGCCGCTGGCGCAAGAGCTAGAGCCACTCCCGGCCGCCGTCTTCCCTGTGTAAAGCGTTTGTAGTGTCGGCGGTCGAGCCGTTGACGCCAGGGGATTCGTCCCCCAAGCTGCGCGGGCTGCGGCTCCTCCGAGGGAAAGGAGCCAGACTTGAGAAAGACGATTCTCGCCGGCGCTGCCGCACTGGCAACGGCGCTGTGCGTCGCCGGGGCGGCGTCCGCCACTTCGAGCACGCTCGTCGAACGCGGACTGCCGACGACGAACCTGAACAACGCGGCCGGTGCAAACCGGAGCAACGTCGCCTGGTCGCAGGGCAACGACTCGATCACGGGCGACACGTTCACCGTCGGCTCGGCGGGTCAGACGTGGATCGTGACCGGCATCCGCACCTGGAACATCGGCCACACCGGATTGATGTTCGGCGACGAGTTCTCCGACGACACGCTCTACTTCGGGACCGGTGCGATCGCCGCGGTCGCGACGGGCACCGTCGCGGCGGGCAGCAACACCGACAGCAACGCGAACATCACCCACACGCCGGTCACCTATGCCGGCGGAAGCGGCTACCAGGCGCAGGACGGCTCGGCCCGGCAGCTCTGGCAGAACGACTTCACGAACCTCAACCTGACGGTGCAGGGCGCAACGACGTACTACTTCGCCGTCGACGGGACATCGAGCTCGTACCTGTGGTTCAACCATGCCTCGAACGCGGCGCTCTCCGGCTCGACGCAGCAGGGAGCGGACGGCAAGTACGTGACATGGTCGAAGTCCGATCTCGCGACGCCGACGGTGTGCGACAGCACCGGGGCTGTCTCCGGCTGCAACGGCGGCTGGGACAAGTCGAGCGACATCAACGTCGAGGTGTTCGCCTCGCAGGTCGCGACCGACAAGAACCAGTGCAAGAACGGCGGCTGGCAGACGCTCGTCCACAGCGACGGCACGAGCTTCGCGAACCAAGGCGACTGCGTCAGCACCTTCGAGCACTCGAACGGCAAGGGCGCCGACGACGACCACGCCCACTCGGGCAAGCGCGGCGACCAGGACAGGGGCGAGCACGGAAACGCCTCCGGCGGCAAGCACGGCGCCGAGCACAGCAGTAAGCACGGCACCGAGCACAGCGCCGACCATGGTCTGAAGCACGGCAAGAAGCACTAACCGGCGCCGGGGTCTGCGGGCGGGCCGGCACGCGCCGGCCCGCCCGCGTCGCTCATCGAGTCCTCACCCGGCGCCGGCTAGCGTCGGCGTGTGCTTCGGCTCGAGCGTCACCGTCTCGGCCCGCGCGTCTACCTGCTCGGGCTTCGCATCCACGAGTTCGCGCTCGGCTTCGCCGTGCTCGGGGTGCTGTTCGCGGGAGCGATCGCCGAGTTCTGGGGGCTGACGCACGGACGCGAGATCGCGGCCGGCGCCGCCGGCTCCTGGCTCGTCGCGAAGGACTGGCGCGACCTGTTCCCGTCGCGCCGGAACACGGCCGCCTGGAGCCTGCTGCCGCATCGCGTCCCGCGCGACTGATACCGTTGCCCGAACACACGTTCGGGAGATACAATGGCCCCTCAGATGGCAGCCGACGAGCTCGTAGTCCACGGCGCCCGCGAGCACAACCTCAAGGACATCACCGTCCGGCTGCCGCGCAACCGCCTGATCTGCATCACCGGGCTCTCGGGCTCCGGCAAGTCGTCGCTCGCCTTCGACACGATCTACGCCGAGGGGCAGCGCCGCTACGTCGAGTCGCTCTCCGCGTACGCCCGCCAGTTCCTGCAGATGATGGAGAAGCCGGACGTCGACCACATCGACGGCCTCAGCCCGGCGATCTCGATCGACCAGAAGACGACCTCGCGCAACCCGCGCTCGACGGTCGGCACCGTCACCGAGATCTACGACTACCTGCGCCTGCTCTATGCGCGCGTCGGCCGGCCGCACTGCCCGGTCTGCGGCAAGCCGATCGCCGGCCAGTCGATCGACGCGATCGTCGACCAGGTGCTCCAGCTCGATGAAGGCACGCGCTTCACCGTCAACGCGCCGCTCGTGCGCGGGCGCAAGGGCGAGTTCCGCGACGTCTTCGAGGAGCTGATCCGCGAGGGCTTCTCGCGCGTCAAGGTCGACGGCGAGCAGCAGCTGCTCGAGGAGGGCGTCCCCGAGCTCGACAAGAAGTTCAACCACACGATCGAGGTCGTCGTCGACCGGCTCGTGATGAAGGGCGACCTGCGCCTGCGGCTCACGCAGTCGATCGAGACGGCCGCCTCGCTCGGCGAAGGTCTCCTCGTCATCTCTGTCGTCGACGGAGACGACCTGCTCTTCTCGCAGAACTTCGCCTGCCCCGAGCACGGCGTCTCGCTGCCCGAGCTGCAGCCGCGGATCTTCTCCTTCAACGCGCCGCACGGCGCCTGCCCGCGCTGCACCGGGCTCGGCTCGCAACAGGAGATCGACCCCGACCTGCTCGTCCCCGACCCCTCGCTTTCGATCGACGACGGCGCGCTCGTACCGTGGTCGGTCGGCGGCTCGTCGGGCTTCTACGAGGCGGTGATCCAGGCGATCGCCGAGCGCTACGAGATCGACACCTCGAAGCCGTGGACGGAGCTCTCCGAGGAGCAGCAGCGCTGGTTCCTGTACGGCACGAACGGCGAGCGGATCTACGTCCAGTACCGCAACCGGATGGGCCGGCGCCGCCAGTACATGCTCGCCTTCGAGGGCATCGTCTCGAGCCTGCAGCGCCGCTACCGGGAGACCGACTCCTCGCAGCAGCGGGAGCGGATCGAGGAGTACATGTCCTTCCGGCCGTGCCCGGTCTGCAAGGGCGCGCGCCTCAAGCCGGAGGTGCTCGCGGTCACCGTCGGCGGGCGCTCGATCCACGACTTCACGCAGCTGTCGGTGAGCGCCGCCCTGCGCTTCGTCGGCGAGCTCGGACTGACGCCGACCGAAGAGCTGATCGGGCACCGGATCGTCAAGGAGATCCGCGAGCGGTTGACGTTCCTCGACGACGTCGGCGTCGGCTATCTCACGCTCGACCGCGCGGCGGCGACGCTCTCCGGCGGCGAGGCGCAGCGGCTGCGGCTCGCGACGCAGATCGGCTCGCAGCTCGTCGGCGTTCTCTACATCCTCGACGAGCCGTCGATCGGGCTCCACCAGCGCGACAACTCGCGGCTGATCGAGACGCTCGAGCGGCTGCGCGACATCGGCAACACCGTCGTCGTCGTCGAGCACGACGAGGAGATGATGCGCCGCTCCGACTGGCTCGTCGACATGGGGCCGGGTGCCGGCGTCCACGGCGGCGAGGTCGTGGCCGAGGGGCCGGCGGCGAAGGTGGCGCGGAAGGCGTCGTCGGTCACCGGGCAGTTCCTCTCCGGCCGGCGCTCGATCGCGATCCCGGAGCGGCGCGACGGAGACCGCGGCCACTTCACGGTGCGCGGCGCGACCCAGCACAACCTGAAGGGGATCGACGTCGAGTTCCCGATCGGCAAGTTCGTCTGCGTCACCGGCGTCTCCGGCTCCGGCAAGTCGACGCTCGTGAACGAGATCGTCTTCAAGGCGCTTGCGAACCGGCTGAACAAGACCCGGGTCAAGCCCGGCGCGCACGAGGGCGTCGAGGGCGTCGAGGTGTTCGACAAGGTGATCGAGATCGACCAGAAGCCGATCGGCCGCACGCCGCGCTCGAACCCGGCCACCTACACCGACCTGTTCACGCACATCCGCGAGCTGTACTCGCTCACGCCCGAGGCGAAGGTGCGCGGCTACAAGCCGGGGCGCTTCTCGTTCAACGTGCGCGGCGGCCGCTGCGAGACGTGCAAGGGCGACGGCCAGATCAAGATCGAGATGCACTTCCTGCCCGACGTGTACGTCCCGTGCGAGACGTGCAAGGGCGCGCGCTACAACCGCGAGACGCTCGAGGTGCGCTTCAAGGGGCGCTCGATCGCGGACGTGCTCGAGATGTCGGTCGAGGAGGCGCTCGGGTTCTTCGCGAAGATCCCGAAGATCCGGCGGCGGCTGCAGACGCTGCACGACGTCGGGCTCGACTACATCAAGCTCGGCCAGCCGGCGACGACGCTCTCCGGCGGCGAGGCGCAGCGCGTCAAGCTCGCCTCCGAGCTGTCGAAGGTCGCGACCGGGAAGACGCTCTACATCCTCGACGAGCCGACCACGGGCCTCCACTTCGCCGACATCGAGAAGCTGCTCGAGACGCTGCAGCGGCTCGTCGACGGCGGCAACACGATGATCGTGATCGAGCACAACCTCGACGTGATCAAGCAGTCCGACTGGCTGATCGACCTCGGCCCCGAAGGAGGCGAGGCGGGCGGCGAGATCGTCGCGGTCGGCACGCCCGAGGACGTCGCGCAGGTCGAGGGGAGCTTCACCGGCGCGTTCCTGCGCCACGTGCTGCCGGCTCGGGCCGAGCAGAAGAGCTTGATCAGCGCCGCGTAGTCGGGCGTCGAGGCCGGGTCGTAGCGGCGTGGCCTTCCCGGCTTTCTCGGCGATCAGGCCGGCGGTCATGTCCACGGTCGCCGTCCAGAGCGTGCTCACGCTCTCGAGCCGCATGCGGCCGCCGCGCGTCGGGGCGAACTACAGAACCGCTTGCGTCTGGGTGACTCGCGCGACGAGCCGGCCCGAGTCGTCATGGAGCTCGGTGTCGACGACGATCGTCCGGCGGCCGGTGTGGAGCGGGCGGGAGACCGCGCGGACATGGCCGTCGCGGACGGCGGCGAAGAAGTTCGTCTTCGACTCGATCGTCGCCGTGCCGCCGGCGCCCTCGGGCAGGTTGAGGAAGGCGCAGAAGCCGCCGACGTTGTCAGCGATCCCCATCAGCGCGCCGCCGTGCATGACGCCGCCTGCGGTGCAGATGTCCTCGCTCCAGGCGAGTCGCGCGATCACCTCGTGCGGCGAGGCGGAGATCATCTCGATCCCGAGAAACGCGCTGAACGGCGCCGCCGCGGCGACCTGAGCCGTCAGATCAGGATCCGGCGAGCCGTCCATCGCGGCCGAGTCTCGCAGGTCCGAAGCGGCCATGTCCGGGGTCAGACCCCGGACATGGCCAGGAGAGCCATGGCTCGAGGGGCGCGGCTACGCTCCTCGAGATGAGCGTCGACATCGCACCCGCCTCCGCGCTCGAGCGCAACTGGTGGCTGCGCGCCCCCGCGGTGCTGCTCGCACCGCACGCCGTCTTCGCCTCGCTGCGCGACGACTCCGACGCGGCCTACGCGGCGCGGCAGGAGCAGTTGACCGCGATCGCCGGGCTCGCCGGGATCTCGGGCGTGCTCGGGACGCCCGTCGCGCGGCAGCTGCTGAACGACTCGTCCTTCTCGCTCGCGCTCGTCCCCGTCTGGGCGTTCATCGGCGGCGCGCTCTACGCGCTTGCGGTCTACTGGCTCGGCGGCGGCCTTCTCTTCGGCGCCGCGCGCCGGCTCGGGGGGCTCGGCAGCTACCGCCGTGCCCGGCAGCTGCTCGCGCTCGCCGCGACCCCGATCGCGCTGACGCTCTTCACGCTCTGGCCGCTCCGGATCGCGATCTACGGCGAGAACCTCTTCCGCACCGGCGGCAACGACTACGGGATCGGGGACACGATCTTCGGCGCGGTGCTCTTCGCCGCGTTCGCCTGGGGCGGCTGGCTGCTCGTCGTCGGCATCCGCGTCGTCCACGGCTGGTCGTGGGGACGCGCCGCGGTCACCGCCGCGCTCGCCGCCGCCTTCCCGGCCCTGATCGTCGTCGCCACGACCCTCTAGGAAAGCCCGCAACCGCCCTTCGGCGCCCCGCGGATGCGGCCGCCGTCTGCGACGCGCATCGTTCGCCCATGGAGCCGACCATGTGGGCTGTCCGCAAGCGGTCCGCCGAGCCCGGCCTTGTCCTCGACGAGCTCCCGGTTCCCACACCGGCCGACGACGAGGTGCTCGTTCGCGTCGAGGCGGCGAGCGTCTGCGGAACCGACCTCCACATCTTCCGCTGGGACGACTGGGCGCGGCAGCGGATCAAGCCGCCGCTGACGCTCGGCCACGAGTTCGCCGGAACGGTGGTCGAGGTGGGCAGGAACGTGCGCCATGCAGCGCCCGGCGACTACGTCTCCGCCGAGAGCCACGTCACCTGCGGCAACTGCATCCACTGCCGGACGGGACGGGCGCACATGTGCGAGCGGACGCAGATCCTCGGCGTCGACCGCGACGGCGCGTTCGCGCAGTACGTCGCGATCCCCGAGTCCGTGCTCTGGCAGAACGACCGCGCGAAGCTGCCGCCCGAGATCGCGACGCTGCAGGAGCCGTTCGGAAACGCCGTCTTCGCCGTCTCGCACGCCGACCTCGCCGGCAAGACGGTCGCCGTCCTCGGCTGCGGCCCGGTCGGTCTCTTCAGCATCGGCATCGCGCGCGCCTCGGGCGCCGGCCGGGTGCTCGCATCCGACACGAAGCCGTTCCGCCTCCGGCTCGCCGAGCGGATGGGCGCCGACGCCGCGCTCGCCGTCCACGACACCGGCGACACCGCCGCCTGGTTCGTCGAGCGCAACGAGGGCGAGCATCCCGATGTCGTCTTCGAGATGTCCGGCGCGCCCGAGGCGATCGCCGACTCCTTCCGGATCGTCCGGAACGGCGGCCGCGTCATCCTGTTCGGCATCCCGGCGCGGCCGGTCGAGCTCGACGTCGCCGAGGCGCTCATCTTCAAGAACCTCGACGTCTCGGCGGTCAGCGGGCGGCAGGTCTGGGACACGTGGTACCGGACGCGCTGGCTGCTCGAGCACCGTGTCGTCGACCTGCGGCCGCTGATCACCGCGGAGCTTCCGCTCGGTGAGTTCGAGCGCGCCTTCGAGCTGCTCGGCGCCGGCGAGGCGTGCAAGATCGTGCTCCACCCGGAGCGCGCGGCGCTGGAGCGGGTGGCGTGACAGCGCTCGACGAGCGGATCCGCGCCACGCTCGACGGGCTGCGCGAGGCGGGCACGTACAAGCGCTTCAACACGCTCGAGTCGCCGCAGGGCCCCGTCGTGCGGATGGCCGGCCGCGGCGAGGTGATCGTCCTCTCCTCGAACAACTACCTCGGCCTCGCCGACCACCCGGACGTCGTCCGCGCCGGGATCGAGGGGCTCGAGCGCTACGGCGCCGGCACCGCTTCGGTGCGTTTCATCTGCGGCACCTTCGCACCGCACCTCGAGCTCGAGCGCGACCTCGCCGAGCTGTCGGCGACCGAGGCGGCGCTCAGCTACGTCTCCTGCTGGAACGCGAACGAGGCCGTGATCCCGACCCTCGGCGACGAGCGCACGGTGATCGTCTCCGACGCGCTGAACCACGCCTCGATCATCGACGGCGTCCGACTCGCGAAGCCCGCCGGCAAGCTCGTCTACAAGCACTCCGACATGGACGAGCTGCGCGACGCGCTCCACGCGGTCGAGCAGGGGCTGCGGGCGCTGATCCTCACCGACGGCGTCTTCTCGATGGAGGGAGACCTCGCGAAGCTGCCCGACATCCTCGAGCTCGCGCGCGCACACGACGCGACCGTGCTCGTCGACGACTCGCACGGCGTCGGCGTCGTCGGCAAGACCGGCCGCGGGGTCGCCGAGCACTTCGGCGTGCTCGGGCAGGTGGACGTGATCACGGGCACGCTCGGCAAGGCGCTCGGCGGCGCCGCCGGCGGCTACGTCGCGTCGTCGGCTGCCGTGTGCGACCTGCTCGCGCAGCGCTCGCGGCCGCAGCTCTTCTCGAACGCGCTGCCGCCGACCGTCGCCTGCTCGGCCCGCGAGGCGGTGCACGTCCTCCGCACCCGTCCCGACCTCGTCGCGAGGCTGCGCGAGAACACCCGCTGGTTCCGCGGCGCCCTGCGCGAGGCGGGGTTCGCCCCACTCGACGGCGAGGGCGCGATCATCCCGATCATCGTCGGCGAGACGGCGCGCGCGATCGAGCTCTCCGAACGGCTGCTCGAGAAGGGCGTCTTCGTCACCGGCTTCGGCTTCCCGGTCGTGCCCGAGGGAACGGCGCGGATCCGCGTCCAGATGTCGGCGGCACTCGAGCCGGCGCACCTCGAGCGGGCGCTCGCCGCGTTCGTCGAGGTCGGCCGCGAGAGCGGCTTGATCACGGTTTGATCAACTACGGGTTTCTACCAGTAAACGCCGGTTCTGTCCGTCGATAACTCCGGTCGAGAAGCGAGCACGGGGGTCTTCCCCGGGCTCTACTACAACGCCAACTCGAAGGAGTACACGTGGGCCACATGCCTGCCATTCGACTGGGCATCCAAGCGAAACTGCTCCTGGGCTTCGGCGTCGTCGTCACGCTGCTCGTCGCAGTCGGCGCCGTGCCGCTCGTCTCGATGCAGACCATCGGCAACGCGCATGACCGCGTCACGCTCGACGTGCTGCCGCAGGTCGAAGACGCGGCGGCGGCTCGCACCGCGGCGGCCGACATGCACTTCTCCCAGACGCGCTACATCATCATCCCCGGGTTGCGCGCCGATTTCGAGTCCGACCGGAGCGCGTTCCGGGCCGATCTGGCCAAGCTCCGGGCCGTCACGCCGCCGAGCCTCTCCGGAAAGCTCGCGAGCGTGGTCGCGACGGCGAAGCAGTTCGACGCCGTCGATGCGACGCTCTGGGCCGCCGTCCAGGCAGGCGACGCCACGCAGGCGAACCACATCCTTGCCGGGAGCGCCAACGACACCAGCGACCGTCTGGTCGCGACGCTGACCGGCTACCAGGCGGCGGTCCGCGCCGAGGAGACCTCGGCCAACGCGACGTTCGCTTCCGCGCAGTCGTCGGCGACCTGGCTGACGGCGGGCCTGCTCGTCGTCTCGGCCCTCGCCGCCGTTGCCCTCGCGCTTCTGCTGGCGCGGGGACTCGTGAGGAAGATCCGCGCGATGCTCGCCGCAGCCGAGCGGATCGCCGACGGCGACTTGACGGTCGACGTCGAGGTGCACTCGAACGACGAGCTCGGCGAGATGGGCCGAGCCTTCCAGCGGATGATCGAGCGCCTGCGCGAGACGGTTGGGCGGATCTCGACGACGGCGACCTCCGTCAGTTCCGCCTCCCAGGAGATGGCCTCGACCTCGGAGGAGGCGGGCAAGGCAGTCGCGGAGATCGCACATGCGGTCTCGGACGTCGCAGCCGGAGCCGAGCGCCAGGTGCGCATGGTCGAGTCGGCGCGCGGTGCCGTCGAAGAGGTTTCGCAGGCGGTCCAGGAGAGCGCCGTCAGCGCGCAGGAGACGGCCGCGGCCGCCGAGCACGCGCGGGAGCTCGCCAGGCAAGGCGTCGACGCGGCGGAGCAGGTCGCGGTGGGGATGGAGTCCGTACGCTCCTCGACCGGAGCGGTCACCACCGTCATGCAGACGCTCGCCTCGAAGTCGGAGGAGATCGGCGGCATTGTCGAGACGATCACCGGCATCGCCGGCCAGACCAACCTGCTCGCGCTCAACGCGGCGATCGAGGCTGCGCGCGCGGGCGAGCAGGGCAAGGGTTTCGCCGTCGTCGCCGAGGAGGTGCGCAAGCTCGCCGAGGAGTCGCAGAACGCGGCCGCCTCGATCGCCGAGCTGATCGCTCAGGTCCAGCAGGAGACGCAGCGGGCGGTCGACGCAGTGGAGGAGGGCGCCCGGCGCACCGAGGAAGGCTCCGCAACGGTCTCGCAGGCCCGTGCCGCCTTCGAGCAGATCGGCGAGTCGGTGGACGACATGAACTCCCGCATCGCCCAGATCGCGGGCGCGACGCAGCAGATCGCCGCCTCCGCCGAGAAGGTTCAGAACGGGATCGTCGAAGTGGCGAGCGTCGCCGAGCAGAGCTCCGCGTCGACCGAGCAGGTATCCGCTTCGACCGAGCAGACCTCCGCCTCGACCCAGCAGATCGCCTCGTCCGCGGGCGAGCTGGCCCGCACTGCCGAGGAGCTCGCCGGGATCATCGGCGAGTTCAGGCTCTTCGCGTAGCGACGTCTTCGCTCCCGCCGGACCGGGCCGTCCGGCGGGAGCATCTCTGCGCGGAACGGTCTGCTACTTGGGCGCGCCCGCTTCGAACTCCGCGCGCTCCTCGTCCGGCATGCCGTACGTGTGCCGCGCCTCCGGGAACGCGCCCGAGCGCACCTCGTCGGCGTAGCGGCCGAGCGCCTCGACGATCGTGTCGCCGAGATCGGCGTAGCGCTTGACGAAGCGCGGCGCGTGGCCTTCGTAGTAGCCGAGCATGTCGTGCCAGACGAGCACCTGCCCGTCCGCGTCGCCGCCCGCGCCGATGCCGATCGTCGGCACGGCGAGCGCCTTCGTCGCGGCGCTCGCGACCGCCGCCGGCACCGCCTCGAGCACGACTGCGAAGCAGCCGGCCTCCTGCAGTGCGAGCGCGTCCGCCACGAGCTCCGCCGCCCGGTCGGCAGTCCGGCCCTGCGCCTTGAAGCCGCCGAGGATGGTCGCCGTCTGCGGCGTCAGTCCGACATGGCCCATCACGGCGATGCCGGCGCCGGCGATCGCGCGCGCCCGCGCGACGGTCGTCCCGCCGCGCTCGAGCTTGACCGCGTCCGCGCCGCCCTCCTTGACGAGCCGCACCGCGTTCCGAACCGCCTGCTCGTCGGACTCCTCGTACGAGCCGAACGGCATGTCGGCGACGACGATCGGCCGCTTCGCGCCGCGCGTCACCCACTGCGTCATGAACACGATCTCGTCGAGCGTCACGGGCACCGTCGACTCGCGGCCGTGCACGACCATCCCCGAGGAGTCGCCGACGAGGATCAGGTCGACGCCGGCCGCGTCGGCGAGCCGCCCGCTCGGGGCGTCGTAGGCGGTGACCATGACGATCTTCTCGCCACGGCGCTTCATCTCGCCGAGCTCGGGCAGCGGCAGCTTGCCGGCTGTCCAGGACGCGTAGCGCGGGGGCTTCTCGGTCATGCGTGCGCTCCTTCCAGGAGGACGTTGTCGATCAGGCGGACGGGGCCGACGCGGACCGCGGCGGCGAGGACGGTGCAATCGCCGAGGTCGACCACCTCGACGTAGTCGGGCTCGAGGCCGTTCAGCCCGGCGCGGGCGGCGGCGACGGGGTCGGGCGCGCCGGCCGCGGCCTCGAGCGCCCGTGGCAGCGCGAGCGCGTGCTCGCGCTCGGCGGGGGAGAGGCGGACGTTGCGCGAGGAGAGCGCGAGGCCGTCCTCGTCGCGGACGGTCGGGACGACGCGGATCTCCAGCGGCACCGCGAGGTCGCGGACGAGGGTGCGGACGACCGCAACCTGCTGCGCGTCCTTCCGGCCGAAGTAGGCGCGCTCCGGCCGCACGAGGTTGAAGAGCTTCAGGCAGACGGTCGCGACGCCGCGGAAGTGGCCGGGCCGGGCCTCGCCCTCGCCGCCGCGCGCCGCGACGCCGGGCACGACCCACGTGTCGAAGCCCGCGGGATAGAGCTCCGCCGCGGCCGGCGCGAACACGAGGTCGGCGCCCGCCTCCGCGGCGAGCGCGAGGTCCCGCTGCTCGTCGCGCGGGTAGGTGTCGAGGTCGGCCGCGTCCTCGAACTGCGCCGGGTTGACGAAGAGCGAGACGACGACTGCGTCGTTCTCGGCGCGGGCGGTCGCGAGCAGCGCCAGATGGCCTGCGTGGTACGCGCCCATCGTCGGCACGAGCCCGACCTCGCCGGCGAGCGCCGCGCGGGCCTCACGCAGCTCCGCGACCGTCCGCACGACCCTCATCCGAGCCTCGCCGTCGCCTCGGCCAGCGTCTCGTAGAGGTGCTCGAGCTCCGGCCGCGCGTCGCGGATCGCCGCCCTGTGCGCCTCGACGACCGCCCAGTCGCCTCGCGAGATCGGGCCGGTCAGCTCGAAGTCGTTCTCGATCGTGCGCAGCATCAGCGGCACGAGCGCCTCGGCGGGGACGCCCGCGCCGCCGACGAGGAGCGCCGCGGCGCGTTCGAGCGTGACGACGTAGTTGGAGGCGAAGACCGCGCCCGCGTGGTACAGCGTCCGATCGGCGTCCGCCAGCTCGAACGGGCGCAGGCCGAGCGCCTCGGCGAGCGACGTGGCCGTGGCGAGCGACTCCTCGGTCTCGCCGGTGACCGCCGCCCACGCCCCGTCGAGCTGCTCGGCGCCGCGGCGCACCGTGAACGTCTGCAGCGGGTGGACGGAGAAGCGCCGCTCGTGCGGTGCGAGCGCGGCGAGCGGCGTCGCACCCGAGACGTGGGCCACCCACGGCCCCGGCGCGAGCCCGCGCGCCACCTCGGCGATCGCGCCGTCCGGGACGCAGAGGACGACGAGCTGCGGGTCGTCCGCGCCCACGGCGACGCCGCACTCGCGGAGGCGAGCGGTGACTGCCGAGCCGACACGGCCCGAGCCGATGACGTGGACTCTGTCGAACACCTGATAGCTCCAGCTCCGTAGCGGATGCCGGGCAGCGCGAAGTCTACGCGGTGCGGGCTCTCAGGGTGGCGCCCGATCGCAATCGGTACGCCCGCGGATGCCGCCGGCGCCGGCGGGCCGCACGCTGGGGGCGATGCCGGTCAACGTCTGGACGGTCACGGCTGCGGCAGCGGTCACGGCGCTCGCGACCGGGCTCGGGGCGCTGCCGTTCCTCGTCTTCCGCAACGGGATGGCGAGGAACTGGCTCGGCGTCTCGAATGCGGTCGCAGCCGGCTTCATGTCCGCCGCCAGCGTCGGCATCATCTGGCAGGGGGTCGGGCTCGGCGCCGGCCGGGTCGTCCTCGGGGCGCTCGCGGGCGTCGCCTTCATCTGGGGCTTCCGGCGCCTGATCGGGGAGCGGGAGAACCTCGTCCTTGGGCGCCTCGCCGGCGCCGACGCGATGAAGGCGCTCGTGATCGTCGCCGTGATGACCGTCCACTCGGCGAGCGAGGGAGTCGGCGTCGGCGTCTCCTACGGCGGCGGGGAGCGGCTCGGCCTGCTGATCACGATCGCGATCGCCGTCCACAACATCCCGGAGGGACTCGCGATCAGCCTCGTGCTCATCCCGCGAGGCGCCACCGTTCGCTCGGCCGCCTGGTGGAGCGTCTTCTCGAGCCTGCCGCAGCCGCTGATCGGCCCGCTCGCCTTCCTCTTCGTCGAGTCGTTCAAGCCGGTGCTGCCGGCCGGACTCGGCTTCGCCGCGGGTGCGATGCTCTGGATGGTCTGGTCGGAGCTGCTCCCCGAGGCGCGAAGCGACGCGTCGAGCCGCGCGCTCGCGCTCGGCGGCGGTCTCTCGTTCGCGACCATGCTCGGCGCGCAGGTTCTTCTCTTCGGAACGTAGCCGCGGCCGCCTCGGCACGCGGTTGTCACGAGCCGCTCATCTGAAAACGGCGAGACTTGCGTTTGATGAGACGCTACGTCCTGTGCATCTGGCACGCTCGAGCGGTCGCCCGCCTGTTCGACACCGAGGAGCTCGCGCCGCTGTGAGCTCTCTTGCGGTCACCGAGCTGCCGCTGCTCGTCCGCCGCCGCGAGCTGGTGATCGGGGCGGTCGTCACGGCCGCCTTCGCCGCGTTCGTGCTCGCGATCGGGCCGGCCCCCGGCGACGCCCCCGTCCATCTCTACCGGACGTTCCTCGTGCGCGACGGCGCGCTCGTCTGGGACAACTTCTGGTACGACGGCAGCTACCCGCTCGCCTCGTACAGCCTGCTCTACTACCTGCCGGCTGCGCTGATCGGGAACCTCCCGTTCGTCTTCGCCGCCGCGGTCGCCTCGACCGTGCTCTTCACGTCGATCGCGCTTCGCGAGTGGGGGAGCGCGGCCCTCTGGCCGAGCCGCGTGTTCGGGGTGCTCGCCGCGGCGCCGATGTTCACCGGCCTGTACAGCTACTCGCTCGGCTTCGCCGCGCTGCTCGCCACGCTCAAGGCGCTGCAGGTGGGACGGCGCCGGCTCGGGATCCTGCTCGCCGCGCTGACCGTCGCCTTCAGCCCGCTCGCGTTCGCGTTCCTCTGCCTCGTGCTCGCGGCGATCGCGGTGTCGCGGCGCCACTTCTCGCGCAAGACGCTCGGGATCGCGGTCGGCCTCGCCGGCGCGGCCGCCGTCGAGGCCGGCGCGCTGCTGCTCTTCCCGACGAACACCGGCGTCTACCCCTTCCACTGGGTGGACTTCGCGGGCGTGCTCCTCGTCACGACGCTCGGCGCCCTGCTCGCGCGAAGGTCGCGCGCCGCCGCGCCGCTGCTCGCCTTCTACGTGCTCTGGGGGCTTGCGAGCGTCGTCGTCTTCCTCGTGCCGTCGCCGCTCGGGGACAACTGGACGCGGCTGAGCGCGTTCGTCTTCCCGGTGACGCTGCTCACCGCGGGACTCGCGTCGTTCCGGCCGCGGCGGCTCGTCGTGCTCGCGCTCGCGACCGCGTTCGCCTACAACATCACGCCCTACCTGCTCCTCGTTCCGTACCGGCTCGACAACAGGCCGGCGTCGGCGAGCTTCTGGCAGCCGGCGCTCGCGTTCCTGCGCAACCACGCGAGCCCCGAGTACCGCGTCGAGGTCGTCCCGACCGCGGCCCACTGGGAGGCGTACTGGGTGCCGAAGGCGGGCTTCGCGCTCGCGCGCGGCTGGTACCGGCAGCTCGACGTCGTCGACAACCCGGCCCTCTACGCGAAGAAGCTGCGCCCCGCCGCCTACCGCGCCTGGCTGCGCGCCTCGGCCGTCCACTACGTCCTGCTCGCCTCGACGCCGCTCGACTGGGACGGCGGGCCGCAGGAGGCGAAGCTGCTCCGCTCGCCGGGCTCGGGGCTCCAGGTCGCGTTCCGGAGCAAGAACTGGACGATCTACCGCCTGGAGAAGCCGACACCGCTGCTCACCGGGCCGGGGCGTCCGGTCGTCACCGGCTTCAGCCACACGGTGATCCACGGGGCCGTCACCCGCCCCGGCCGCTACCTGCTCCGGGCGCACTACAACCCGTACTGGAAGGTCAGCGGCGGGTGCGCCGCACGAGCGCCCGGAAGCATGACCTGGCTCGACCTGAAGGCGGCCGGGCCGTTCTCGCTCTCGGTCGCAGCCACGCCGGACGCACTCGTGTCGGTGCTGTTCGACAGCCGCCGGCGCTGCTGAACCGCGGTGCGCCGCTCGCGACTGCTGCGCGTCGGGTTTGTCGCGGCCGCCGGCGCCGGCGTCGCGGCGCTCCTCGTGTTCCGAGGGCCCGACTGGGGCTCGGTCGGGCACGCGCTCGCGCAGATGCAGTGGTCGTGGGCGCTCGCCGCCGTCGGCTTCAACCTGCTCTCGGCGCTCGTCCGCGGACTCGCCTGGCGGACCGTGCTCGTGCAGGCCGTGCCGCCGCCGCACCCGCGCACGTTCGACGTCTTCTCGGCCTTCTTCGTCGGCATCTTCGCGAACGGCGTGCTGCCGGGGCGGGTCGGCGAGGTCGCCCGCGTCGGCGTGCTCGTGCGTCGGCTGCAGCCGCGCCGCGGCCTCTGGCCGGCCCTGCTCGGCAGCGTGCTCGCCCACCGCCTGCTCGAGATCTTCCCGTCGATCGGTCTCATCGTCTGGGTGCTCGCCGCCGCCAAGATCCCCGGCTGGGGACGGACGGCGCTCTGGGTAGTCCTCGCCCTGGGCTCGCTGCTCTTCCTCGCCGGCCTCGCGCTCGCGCGTCGCTACGAGCACGGCGTGGCGGACGAGGATGGCCGCGTTCGGGCTGTCATCAGGCGGGCCCGCCAGGGGCTCGGCGTCCTCCGGCGGCCGGTGCCCGCGCTGCAGGCGGTCACGCTCCAGACCGCGGCGTGGGGCCTGCAGCTCGGGGCGGTCTGGGTGGCGATGCGCGCCTTCGGCATCGTCGAGCCCGTGACCGCGGCGGCCGCCGTGCTCGCGCTGATGAACGTGGCGCTGATCCTGCCGCTGTGGCCCGGCAACGTCGGTCTCCAGCAGGCGGCGATCGCGCTGCCGCTCACCGCGTACGGCGTCGCGTACTCGCGTGGCTTCGCGTACGGGATCGCGCTGCAGGCGATCGAGTCGTCCGTCGGCTACGTCCTCGGGGTGGTCTTCCTCCTGCGCGAGGGGCTCTCGCTCGGGCGCCTCCGCGCGCTCGGGCAGTCCGTCGACGCCGCCTAGGGGCCGCGCCCGCGCCCGCGGCGCCTGCTAGCGTCTGGGCCGATGCCGATCTACGAGTACGTCTGCATGGAGTGCGAGTCGCATTTCGAGGAGCTCGTCCGCGGCGACCAGGTGGTCGCCTGCCCCGACTGCTCCGCGACGAACGTCTCGCGCCAGTTCTCGTCGTTCGCGGTCCACGGCGTCGCCAAGCCGGCCTCGGTCGGCGGTGGCGGCGGTGGCGGCTGCTGCGGCGGGTCGTGCGGCTGCGGTCACTGATTTCCGGGGAAAGGGGCTCCCGTGAGCGGGGGAGACGGCGGCGAGCAGCTGACTCGCGCGGAACACGAGCACCTTCAGGCCGAGCTGGCCGACCTCGAAGGGCCGAAGCGCCGCGCGATCGTCGAGGCGATCGCCGTCGCGCGCGGCCACGGCGACCTCTCCGAGAACTTCGAGTACCACGCCGCGAAGAACGAGCAGGGGCTGCTCGAGCGGCGGATCGCGATCCTCCGCAACCGGCTGCAGCACGCGACGGTGATCGACGAGGCCGCGGCCGCCGCGAGCGGTGTCGTCACCGTCGGCTCGAAGGTCCGGCTCGAGCGCGAGGACGGCGAGCGGATGGAGATCGAGATCTCGAGCGTCGGCGGCGTCTCGCCCGACTCGCCGGTCGGCCAGGCGCTGCTCGGGAAGGGCGAGGGAGACGAGATCGAGGTCGAGGCTCCGCGGGGAACGTGGCGGGCTCGCGTCGTCTCCGTCGGACGAGCCTGAGGCCGGGGCTGTCCGTCGGACGCGCTTCGTAGACTCCGGCGGCATGAGTGCAATGCCGGTGACTGCGGACGAGCTCCAGGCGTACGCCGAGTCGGTCGCCGGCTGCACGCGCTGCCGGCTCGCGCAGGGGCGGACGCAGGTCGTGTTCGGCGCCGGCAACCCGCGCGCCGACCTGATGTTCGTCGGCGAGGCGCCCGGCTTCCACGAGGACAAGCAGGGCGTCCCGTTCGTCGGGCAGGCCGGGAAGCTGCTCGAGAAGCTGCTCGCCGACGTCGGTCTCGGGCGCGACGACGTCTACATCGCGAACGTCCTCAAGTGCCGCCCGCCCGGGAACCGCGACCCGCAGACCGACGAGATCGAGGCGTGCGAGTCGCACCTCTTTCGCCAGATCGAGCTGATCGAGCCGACGGTGATCGCGACGCTCGGCAACTTCGCGACGAAGCTCCTCTCCGGCCGCCCGCTCGGGATCACGCGCGTGCACGGGCAGGAGCAGCCGCTCCAGATCGCCGGCCGCGACGTCCTGCTCTATCCGCTCTACCACCCGGCTGCGGCGCTCTACACGCCCGCGATGCTGAAGGTGCTCGAGTCCGACTTCGCGCGGCTCCCCGGCCTGCTCGGCGGCGGCGAGGCGGCCGCGGCACCGGTGCTCGAGGCGGTCGCGGCGCCCGCGCGGGAGCCCGCGCCGGCCGAGCAGCTCGGCCTCTTCTAGACCCCTTCGACGGCGACCATGCGCAGGCGGGCCGCGCCCTCGCGCAGCTTGATCGCGGCGCGGTACTGCTCGGACTCGTAGAAGCGCTTCGCCGTCTCCAGGTCCGGAAACTCGACGAGGACGAGCCGCGACGGCTCCCAGTCGCCCTCGAGCACCGCGAGCTCGCCGCCGCGCGCGATGAACCGTCCTCCGAAGGCGGCGATCGCGCCGGGCGACGCGGCCTTGTACTGCTCGTACTGCTCCGGGTCGTGGACGTCGGTCTCGACGATCAGGTATGCAGGCATGGCCTGAGCTTACGCTTGCAGCCGTGACGAAGACGACGACCCGCTCCGCGGCGGAGACAGAGGTTGTGGCGGCCGAGCTCGCACGCCGGCTCGTCCCCGGCGACGTGGTCGAGGTCTCGGGGGAGCTCGGCGCCGGCAAGACGACGTTCGTCCGCGGCGCGTGCGCGGCGCTCGGAGTGCGCGAGCGCGTGACGAGCCCGACGTACACGATCGGCCACCGCTACCACGGCGACGGCGTCGAGGTCTCGCACCTCGACCTCTACCGCTTCCAGGGCTTCTCGGCCGCGGACTGGGGTGACCTCGAGCCGTACTTCGACGACGCGATCGTGTTCGTCGAGTGGCCGGAGGCCGGGGAGGGCGCACTGCCCGCCGCCCGGTTCCGCGTCCATTTGCGGCATGCTGAGGATCCCCAGCTGGTTGGTGCACGAGTAGTGGGGATCTCAGAGTGCTGATCCTGGCGTTCGACACTGCGACGGCGGCTGCGACGAGCGCGCTCGTCGATGTCTCCGGGCCACCGCAACGCGGTGAGCACCTCGCGGGGCGGGACGGCGAGGTGCTCGCCGAGCGGGTCTCGCGCGCGCAGACGCTGCTCGAGGACGTCGACGCGCTGCTCCGGCAGGGCGGGGCGCATCCGCGCGACCTCGGCGCGCTCGCGGTCGGAATCGGGCCGGGGAGCTTCACCGGGATGCGGATCGGGCTCGCGGTCGCGCGCGGGCTGGCGCTCTCGCTCGGGCTGGACGGCGCCGGCGTCTCGACGCTCGCCGCGCTCGCCGCGGGCGCGCCGGGCGCGTTGCCGGTCGTCGACGCGCGGCGGCACGAGGTGTTCGCGCTCGTCGACGGCGAGCCGAGCGTGCTCGCGCCCACCGCTCTCGACGTTGCGCCGGGGACGATGTGCGTCGGCGACGGCGCGCGCCGCTACCGCGAGCTGCTCGAGGAGAAGGGCGCGATCGTGCCGCCCGACGACGACGAGCGGCACCTGCCGCGGGCGCGGTTCCACGCGGCGCTCGCCGGCGAGCCGGGTCCGGTCGACGCGCTCGAGCCGCTCTATCTCCGCGTCCCCGACGCCGAACGGAGCGTCCGGCGATGACGACGATCGAGCTGCGTCGTCTCGGCCTCGCCGATCTGCGGGCGATCGAGGAGATCGAGCGCGAGTCGTACACGACGCCGTGGTCTCGCTCGATGTTCGCAGGCGAGCTGGCCAAGCCGAGCTCGATCTGTCTCGGCGCGTTCGCTGCCGAGGACGAGGACGGCGCGCTCTGCGGCTATCTGATCGTCTCGCGCTACGTCGATGCGTGGCACGTGATGAACGTCGCCGTGACGCCGGACCAGCGCGGCCGAGGCGTCGCGACGATGCTGCTCGAGCGGCTGTTCGAGCTGACCGCCGCCGACGCCCGCCGCGGCTACACGCTCGAGGTCCGCGTCTCGAACGGCACGGCGATCGGCCTCTACGAGCGGCTCGGCTTCCAGGCGCGCGGCATCCGGCGCGGCTACTACACCGACAACCGCGAGGACGCCCTGATCATGTGGAAGGATCCGGTCCTTCGCCACGATGCGGCGAAGGACTAGGAAACGGCCGGCCGTGGAGCGCGTTAGCGAGAGCGGCGCAGCGGCGTCGTCCCATGCCCGGCACGGCGAGCCAATCGCGCTCGTCGGCTGCTGCGATCTCGCCAACGCTGCCGAACGCCCGCAGAAGGGCCGCGGCCGTGATCGACGAGATTCCGGGTACGGCCGCAAGCAATGCGGTGGGGACGGCGGCAGGAGCGCTCTTCGGGATCTGAGCGAAACGCGGTCGGTACCGATGACCCCCCCGCTGCACGCGGAGGGCCACACGCCGGAGCCAGGCAGCGGAATCGGACGCGTCGCGAGAGCGGATGATCGCGACGCCCTGCTCGATCGTCGCGATCGAGATGCCGCGGATGGCTTCGGCGTCGATCGGGCCGGCATCTATCCGGTCGCCCTCGAGCAGGAGCAAGGGCCAGCTGGCATGGCGTCGCAGAAGCCCGACCTGTCGCCAGTAGCGACCGTTCGCGATCGTCAGATGAAGGTCATGGGCGGACTTGCGCTCGACGAGAACGCCTGCGCCGAGGTCGTAGTCGCCGAACGGGAGCCGACGGAACTCGACGAAGATGCCAAGCCGCTCGAGCTCGGAGGGCACCCGCGATCTCCGCTCGTGCACGTCGACGCGCATGCAGACCTCCGACACGAAGAGAGCGTACGGGTGCGACCGTCACGTGCTTCTAGCGCTTTCGCAACCGCGAAAGCGCCGTGATCCTGGGCATCGAGACGTCGTGCGACGAGACCGCGGCCGCGGTCGTCTCCGAGGACGGACGCATCCACGCATCCGTCGTCTCGTCCCAGGCCGAGCTGCACGCCCGCTTCGGCGGCGTCGTGCCCGAGGTTGCCTCGCGGCGCCATCTCGAGCTGATCGCGCCGGTGATCCGCGAGGCGCTCGCGGAAGCGGGCGCGACGCTCGACGACGTCGAGCGCGTGGCCGTGACGCAGGGGCCGGGGCTGATCGGCGCGCTCCTGGTCGGGCTCGCCGCCGCGAAGGCGATCGCCTGGTCGCGGCGGCTCCCGCTCGTCCCGGTCGACCACCTCGAAGGGCACGTCGCGTCGCTCTACCTGCAACCGGATCCCGTCGAGCCGCCGTTCCTCTGCCTGCTCGCGAGCGGCGGGCACACGCTGCTGCTCGACGTCCGCGGACACCGCGACCACGAGCTGCTCGGGACGACGCTCGACGACGCCGCCGGCGAGGCGTTCGACAAGGGTGCGCGCCTGCTCGGGCTCGGCTACCCCGGCGGCCGCGAGATCGACCTGCTCGCGCGCAGCGGCGACCCCGCGGCGCACGCCTTTCCGGTCGCGCGCGTCCCCGGCCTCGACTTCTCGTTCTCCGGGCTGAAGACCGCGCTCCTCTACGCCGTCCGCGACCTCGAGCCGGACGAGCTGGCCGCGCGGCGCGCCGACCTCGCCGCCTCGTACCAGCGCGCGATCGTGCGGGCGCTCGTCGAGCGCGTGCGCGAGGCGCAGCAGCAGACCGGGCGCGAGCGGGTCGCCGTCGTCGGCGGGGTCGCCGCGAACTCGGAGCTGCGCGAGTCGCTGCCGGGCGCCGCTCTCGCTCCGCTCGCGCTCTGCACCGACAACGCGGCGATGATCGCCTCGGCCGCGCGCTTCGCCGATCCGGTGCCGTATCCGGGCTACCTGGGCCTCGATGCGTACGCGTCGCGCTGACCGGCGCGTCGCGCTCCTCCTCGTTACGGCTGTCGCAACCGGCGCAGCGCTCTCTGCAAGCCCCGGCTCGGGATTCTCCACGAAAGCGTGGCCGTCGTACGGGAAGGGAACGTGGAGCGGGCTGCTCGGAGCGCGCCCGCAGGTCGCCCTGCCGCCCCGCTCGATCGTCGTCCTGCGCACCCCCTCGCTCGCCGACCGCGTGCGCGCCGCAGACGGCGACGCGACGCCGGCGCAGGAACGGGCCTGGACGCAGGCGGCGCTCACCGCGCAGCACGCACTCGTCAGCCGGCTCGCGGCCGCGGGCGTCGCGCTCCGTCCCGAGCTGCGTTTCTCGCGCGTGCTCGACGGCTTCTCCGCGCTCGTCGAGCCGGCCGCCGCGGCGCTGCTCGAGCGCGACCGCGACGTCGCCGGCGTCTACCCGGTGCGGGTCGCCTACCCCGCCGCCGACGCCGCCTCGACCCTCGCCGGCCCGTCGTTCGCGGCCGGCACCGGCCACCGGCTGCCGCGACCGCCGCGCGGGCTCGACGGCCGCGGCGTCACCGTCGCGCTGCTCGACACGCACGTCGACGCGTCCGTCGCCTACCTGCACGGCGCGGTGCTGCCCGAGGTCGACGTCGTCGGCGGCACGCCGGGCGCCGCGGAACGCCACGGCACCGAGCTGGCCGGCCTGGTCGCCGGACGCGGAGGGCCGAGAGGGCTCGCCGGAGCCGCTCCCGGCACGCGCGTGCTGCCGATCCGGGTCACCGGGCTCCAGCCGGAGACGACCGGCGCCGAGGCCGTCTTCGCGCGCAGCGATCAGATCGTCGCCGGACTCGACCGCGCCGTCGACCCGAACGGTGACGGAGACGCCCACGACGCGGTGCGCGTGGCGCTGCTCGCGCTCGCCGAGCCGTTCGCCGGCTTCGCCGACTCGCCGGAGTCGCAGGCGATCGCAGGTGCGCAGGCGCTCGACACGCTCGTCGTCGCCGCCGCCGGAAACGACGGACCCGGTGACGCTCGCTTCGGCGACCTGTCGGGCCCCGGCGGCGCGCCCGACGCGCTCACGGTCGGCGCCGTCGACGCGCGGCCGTTGCTCGGGCAGGTCGAGGTCTCGCTCCGCGCCGGCGAAACCGTCTACCGCGGAGTCGTCCCACTCGCCGGGCCGGTCGGGCCGTCGCGGCCGCTCGACACGCTGTTGACGCGCGAGCACGGCCGGATCGTCGCGGCGGCCGCCAACGCGGCGGTCGTCGCCTCGTCCGCGCCGCCCGCCGCCGGCGGGCTTCCGCTCGGCCGGGCCGCCGTGCCCGCGATTGCGCTGCCGCCCCCGATCGCCTCCGCGCTTCGCCGCGCGCTGGCCGGAGGGAAGCGCGCGACGCTGTCGCTCGCGCCGGCCGCGCCGCTCGCGAACCCGGGCGCCGGCCGGCCGGCGCCCTTCTCCTCCAACGGGCTCTCGTTCGGGGGTCTCGTGAAGCCTGAGGTGCTCGCGCCCGGCGTGGCCCTCGTCTCCTCCGACCCCGATGCTGCGGGCGGCCGCGCGCGCTGGACGACGGTGAGCGGGACGAGCGCCGCCGCGGCCGCGGTGGCCGGAGACGCCGCGGTGCTCGCCCAGGCGCAGCCGGGTCTCGACGCCTCCCAGCTCCGCGCGGTGCTCTCGGGAACGGCGTCCGCCGGGGTGCGGGCCGTCTCGGTGCGGGCGGCCGTTCGCGCCGCCGTCGTCCCGTCGCCCGCGACGCTCTCCGTCGTCCGCGGTCGCGCCGAGCTGACCCTCACGAACGTCACGCGCGTCCCCGTCCCGCTCGCGCTCCACGTCGCCCACCCGGCGGATGTCGCCGTGACGCTCTCCGCGCGCGGGCTCGACCTCGCACCCGGCGGCAGCGCGACCGTCCGGCTCGCCGTCGCCGCCCGGCCGGCGCGTGCGGGCGCGGTCGTCTCCGGCACCCTCGTCGCCACTCCGCTCCACGGCGGGCCGGCGATCCGGGTCCCGTGGGCGCTCCGGCCCGCGGAGCGGCCCGTCGCCCTGCTCGGATCCGTCTCGCTCTCCACGAACGTGCTCTCGACGGGCGACCCGACACCCGCGCTCCTCTCGGTCGACGCGGGCCGCGTCCTCGCACCGGCGGCCCGCGCCGGCGTCCGCGCTCTCGCGCGGCTCGACGTCGAGCTCTGGCGCGGCGGCCGCCGTCTCGGCCTGCTCGCGCGCCTCCGCGACGTCCTGCCGGGCCGCTACACGTTCGGGCTCACGGGACGCGGTCCCGACGGCCGCCTTCTCGCCCCGGGCCGCTACGCGTTGGAGGTCGTCGCGGTGCCCGTGGACGGCGGCGACCCGGGTTCGCGGAAACTACGGTTTGCTCTCCGATAGGCGGACGTATACTCGCCGCGGAGTCCGATTTTCTCCGTGTTTGCGCGGAAAAAAGGAGCAGATCGTGAGTACAGTCGACGCAGGGGTCTCGCACCTTCGCGAGAATCCGTTCGAGCTCGCGCGCGAGCAGCTGCACCGCGTCGCGAGCACGTTCGACATCGACCCGAACCTCGTCGAGGTGCTGGGCCGGTGCAGGAAGTCGGTGGAAGTCTCGATCCCCGTCAGCATGGACGACGGGTCGACGCAGGTCTTCCAGGGCTTCCGCGTCAGCCACAACGTCGCGCGCGGCCCCTCCAAGGGCGGCATCCGCTACCACCCCGACGTCACCCTCGACGAGGTGCGGGCGCTTGCGATGTGGATGACCTGGAAGTGCGCCCTGATGGGTATTCCCTTCGGCGGTGCGAAGGGCGGTGTCGTCTGCAACCCGAAGACGATGTCGCGCGGCGAGCTCGAGCGCATGACCCGCCGCTTCACGAGCGAGATCATCAACGAGATCGGCCCCGAGAAGGACATCCCTGCTCCGGACGTCGGCACCGACGGCTCCGTGATGGCCTGGATGTTCGACACCTACTCGATGAACAAGGGCCACTCGGTGCTCGGCGTCGTCACCGGCAAGCCGCTGACGATCGGCGGCTCGCTCGGCCGCGAGGAGGCGACCGCGCGCGGGTCGCTCTTCTGCATCCGCGACGCCGTCGCGAAGCGGGACGAGTCGATCGCGGGCAAGAAGGTCGTCGTCCAGGGGTTCGGCAACGTCGGCAGCTACCTCGCCCAGTTCCTCCACCAGGAGGGCGCGACGGTCGTCGGCATCTCCGACTCGACGACCGGCCTCTACAACCCGAAGGGCATCGACGTCCCGGCCGCGTTCGCGCACAAACGCGAGACGCACACGCTCGCCGGCCTGAAGGACGCCGAGGCGATCACGAACGAGGAGCTGCTGCAGCTCGACTGCGACATCCTCGCCCCGTGCGCGCTCGAGCAGGTGATCACCGAGCTGAACGCGGACAAGGTGAAGGCGTCGATCATCTGCGAGGGCGCGAACGGCCCGGTCACGCCGTCGGCCGACGCGATCCTCGAGGATCGGGGGATCCTGATCCTCCCCGACGTGCTCGCGAACGCGGGCGGCGTCGTCGTCTCCTACTTCGAATGGGTGCAGGGCCTCCAGGAGTACTTCTGGAAGGAGGTCGAGGTGAACGCGAAGCTGAACGACATCGTCAGCCGCGCCTTCGACGAGACCTGGGAGACCGCGCAGAGCCGCAACCTCCCGATGCGCGTCGCCGCGTACGGCCTCGCGGTGCAGCGCGTAGCCGAGGCCACCGTCATCCGCGGCATCTATCCGTAGTCGGCTCGAGCGAGCAGCCGCCTGGCCGGCGGCTGCTCGCTCTGTTCCCGTCGCACCGCTTCGCGCGAGCCATGCGCGCTCGCGGCGCGTGACTTCGCGCTGTGCTTTCCTGCTCGGGAACCGAGCCAGTGAAGGTGGTGTGCCGCGCCCGCCAGGTCGGTCGCGGCCGCGAAGTACCGGCTTCGCAACGACTACGCTCCGCGCCGTGACCGAGGTCGTCGTCTACCACGCGACGGACTGCCATCTCTGCGAGCGCGCGCTCTCGCAGGTGCGCGCGCTCCAGGCCGAGCTCGGCTTCGAGCTGCGCGACGTCCTGATCGACGGCGACCCCGAGCTCGAGGGCGCCTACCGCGAGTGGATCCCCGTCGTCGACATCGACGGCGTCCGCCGGTTCACGTACTTCGTCCAGCCGGACGCGTTCCGGCGCGCGGTTGCACAAGCGGATCGCTCTTCGTAGCTGCTAGAACAGTCTCCGCTGTTACAAGCTGAACGAATGGAGGCTCTGTGGCGGACCGCCTGACTGTCGGCGTCGCGGCGCGTCTGTCGAGGTACCTCCAGGTGCTCACACAGGCGCGGAAGATGGGCAAGACGCGCATCTCCTCGCAGGAGATCGCCGAGTACACGAACATCAACGCGACCCAGATCAGGCGGGACCTGTCCACGTTCGGCAAGTTCGGCAAGCGCGGCGTCGGCTACGCGATCGACTCGCTGCTCGAGGAGATCCGCAAGATCCTCCGCACGCAGGGCCAGCACAACATCGCCCTCGTCGGCGCGGGCCGGCTCGGCCAGGCGATCGCCTCCTCGCCGATCTTCGCCGAGCACGGCATCACGATCGCCGCCGTCGTCGACAACGACCCGGCGAAGGCCGGTCAGCCGATCGGCAACGTCGAGGTCGCCCCGTACGAGGAGCTCGGCGACCTCGTGCGCGACAAGAACGTCGTCGTCGGCGTGCTCGCCGTACCCGCGAGCGCGGCGCAGCAGGCGGCCGACGACCTCGTCGGCGCCGGCGTGCGCATCATCTTCAACTACTCCGAGGCGCTGCTCGAGACGCCCGCCGACGTGACCGTCCACACGTCGAACCCCGCGGTCGAGCTGCTCTACGCCCTCTACTTCCACCTGACGTAGCCTCCGCCTCGTGCGGATCGCCCTCTGGCACGGATACCTGCTCGGCGGCACCGGCTCGAACGTCTACACGCGGGCGCTCGCGAAGGAGTGGAGCCGCCTCGGCCACGACGTGGTCGTGATCTGCCAGGAACGTCACCCGGAGCGCTACGACATCGGCGGCGCCCGGGTGGTCGTGCCGGCGCTGCCCGGAGGCCTGCTGCCGGTCTTCGTGCTCGACGCGTACGAGGGCCTCGACGCGAAGCGCCTGCCGGACTTCACCCAGGCCGAGCTCGACGCATACGTCGAGGCGAACGCCGCGGCGGTCGACGACGTGCGCCCCGACTTCGTGTTCGCGAATCACGTCCTGCTCGGCGGTGCCGTCGGTCACGCGAGCCGCCACTCGTTCGTGGTCAAGGCGCACGGCTCCGAGCTCGAGTACTCGCTGCGCGGCAACGACCGGCTGTGCCGCCTGGCGGCCGAGGCGCTCGCGGGCGCGGATGCCGTCTACGTCGGCTCCGAGCACATCCGCGACGTGCTCGAGGACGTCGTCGGCCACGTCGACCGCGTGCACGTCGTCCCGCCCGGCGTCGACGTCGACGACTTCCGTCCGGCGCCGCGCCGGCAGGCGCTCGCCGCCCTCCTCGAGGAAGCGCGCCGCGACCCGCCGAATCCCGCGAACGCCGACGAGCGCCTCCCCGACGAGGGCAACGCCGCCCGCTTCGCCCGCTTCTTCGCGGCGGAGGAGCCGACCGTCCTCTACTTCGGCAAGCTGATCGAGAACAAGGGCGTCCACGTGCTGCTCGAGGCGCTCGCCGGCCTCGCTGCGCGCGCGGTCGTCGTCGGCTTCGGCGACTACCGGGCCGAGCTCGAGGCGCTCGCGCCGCCGGGGACGCTCTTCACCGGCCCGCTCGAGCATCGGCACCTCGTCCAGCTGCTGCCGCTCTGCGACGCCTCCGTCGTGCCGTCGATCTTCCCGGAGGCGTTCGGGATGGTCGCCGCCGAGGCCGCCGCCGCGGGCGTGGTACCCATCGTCGCCGACCACTCCGGCCTCGCCGAGGTCGCCGCCGGGATCGCCGCGGAGCTCGGTCCGGAGCATGCGCCCCTCGTCTCGTTCCCGACCGGCGACGCGGATGCGCTGCGCCAACGGCTCGCAGCGCTGCTCGCGCTCGCGCCTGCAGAGCGCGAGCAGATCGGGCTCGCCTGCCGCCGCGCGGTCGAGGCTCGCTGGAGCTGGGTGGCCGTCGCCGCGCGTCTCCTGCCTGCGTAGAGTGGCGCCGGTGCGCGGGGGAGGACACTTCCGGAGTCCCGGTTGGGCGCTCGTCGCGATCCTCGGCGGCACGTTCATGCTGCTCGTCGACGTGACGATCGTCCAGGTCGCGCTGCCGAGCATCGAGCGCGACCTCCACGCCGGCTTCGCCGGGCTGCAGTGGGTGATCGACGCCTACACGCTCACGCTCTCGGCGCTGCTGCTGTCGGCCGGGACGCTCGCCGACCGCTTCTCGCGCAAGAGCGTCTTCCTCGGCGGGCTTGCCGTCTTCACCGTCTCGTCGCTCGGGTGCGGCCTCGCCGGCAGCCCGCTCGTGCTCGACCTCGCGCGGGCCGTCCAGGGGATCGGCGGCGCGGCGATGTTCACGACGTCGCTCGCCCTCATCGGCCAGGAGTTCGAGGGGCACATGCGCCACCGCGCGATCGCGCTCTGGGGCGCCACGATCGGCGGCGCGGTCGCGGTCGGGCCGTTGCTCGGCGGCGCGATCACCGAGTTCCTCTCCTGGCACTGGATCTTCTACGTCAACGCGCCCGTCGGCCTCGCGGTGTTCGCGATCGCGGCGCGCGCGGTCACGAGGCGCGGCGATCCGCATGCGGTGCACGCCGACGTCGCCGGTCTCGTGACCTTCTCCGGCGCCCTGTTCCTGCTCGTCTTCGGACTCGTCCGTGGCAACACGGCGGGCTGGGGGAGCGGGACGACCCTCGCGGTCTTCGCCGGCGCCGTCGTCCTGCTCGCCGCCTTCGTCGTCGTCGAGGCGCGGCAGGCACGCCCGATGTTCGACCTGTCGCTCCTGCGCAAGCCCGCGTTCACCGGGCTCTCCGTCGGCACCTTCGCGATCGGCGCGGGCATGTTCGCGCTCTTCCCCTACCTGACGCTCTACCTCCAGAACATCCTCGGCTACTCGCCGCTCCAGGGCGGGCTGAGGCTGCTGCCGATCACCGCCTTGATCTTCGTCGTTCCGGTGGTCTCGCGACCGCTCGCGGCGCGCGTCCCCGCCGGCACGCTGCTCGCGGCCGGGCTCGGCCTCGTGCTCGTCGGTCTCGTGCTGATGCACGGCGTCGACGCGCAGTCGCGCTGGACGGCGCTCCTGCCGGGGATGGTCGTCTGCGGCGTCGGCATCGGCTTCTCCAACCCGGCGATCGGCACGCTCGCGCTCGCCGTCGTGCCGCCGCAGCGGGCGGGGATGGCGTCCGGGATCAGCCAGACCCTCCGCATCGGCGGGCTGACGACGGGAGTCGCCGGCCTCGGCGCGCTGCTTCAGCACCGCGTCGCGACGCGCGTCGACGAGCTGTTGCCCGCGGCGCCGCACGGGCTGGCGAGCGCCCTCGCGTCCGGCGGAACACGCGCTGCGACCGCGCTCGTGGCGCCCGCCGACCGCGCCGCCGTCGCGGCCGCGTCCCGGTCGGCATTCGCGTCCGGTCTCGACCTGACGCTGCTCGCCTGCGCGGCCGCCCTCGCCGCCGGGGCGCTCGTCGTCGCGCTCTTCGTCCGGCCGGCGCTCGTCGCACGCGCCTCCGCGCCCGACGCGCCGGTCGAGGCCGAGCCGATTCTCGAATAGCCGCTGCCGTATCGCTTCCGTTCGTGAAGCGACGCCGACTACGCTTTCGGCGTGGGCGAGGAGCAGAAGGTCGGCTACGAGGAGCTGCTCGCCCGCTCGCGGGCGGGGTTCGAGGAGGTTCCCGACTTCACCGTCGCGGTCGAGGAGGAGTTCGCGCTGCTCGACCCGGCGACGCTCGGCCTCGTCAATCGCTTCGAGGAGCTCCAGGAGGGCGCGCGCGGAACCGACCTCGAGCCGCATCTCGTCGGCGAGCTGATCGCCTCCGAGGTCGAGGTGCGCACCGGCCGCTGCGAGACGTTCGCCGACGCGGTTGCGCGGATCGGCGAGCGCCGCACCCAGCTCCGCGCGCTCGCGGACCGGCTCGACATCGGCCTCTCCGCGGTCGCAACGCACCCGTGGAGCCCCTGGCAGGAGCAGCGGATCATCGACACGCCGCACTACCGCCGCAACGACGAGCTCCTCCGCTACGTCGTCTGGCGCAACAACACCTTCGGCCTCCACGTCCACGTCGGCGTCAACGGTCCCGACCGGGCGATCCGCGTCACCTCGGCGCTGCGGAACTACCTGCCCGAGCTGCTCGCGCTCTCGGCCAGCTCCCCGTTCGTCGAGGGGGTCTTCACGTACCTCCACTCGGCGCGCACGCAGGTCTTCACGCGCATGTTCCCGCGCTGCGGCATCCCCGACGCGTTCGCCGGCTGGGACGACTGGGAGCGCTACGTGCGCTTTCTCTACGAGACGCGCTCGATCGGCGAGCACACGCAGATCTGGTGGAGCGTCCGCCCGCACCTCCACTTCCCGACCGTCGAGATCCGGATCTGCGACGCGCAGCCCGACGTCGCCGACGCCCGCTCGCTCGCAGCCCTCTGCTACGCGCTGACGGCGCGCATCGCGCGCGCCCTCGACGAGGGCGAGCCGCTGCCCGACCACCCGCACCGCCTGCTCGAGGAGAACCTCTGGCGGGCGATCCGTCACGGCCTCTCGGGCGAGCTGATCGACCTCGACCGCGGCGAGGTCGTCCCGGCGCGGGCGCGGCTCGAGCAGCTCGTCGAATGGGTGCGCCCGGTCGCGGCCGAGCTGGGCGCCGAGAGCTGGCTCGCGATCCCCGAGCGGAACGCGGCCGAGCGGCAGATCGCGCGCCACGACGAGGGCGCGTCGATCGAGCAGATCTTCGCCGAGCAGGTGCGCTGGGACGACCGTGTCCGAAGCTGAGCAGCCCGCCGGCCCGCCCGGCGCCGCGCAGCCCAGCGCCGCGCAACCCAGCGCCGCGCAGCCCAGCGCCGCGCAGCCCAGTGCCGCGCAGCCCAGCGCCGAGCAGCTGATCGAGGAGCTGCGCAAGGCGAGCGTCTCCGACCTGCTCGTGCACACGTGCTCGCTGCTGGCCTCGCTCGGCTACGGCAAGCTCGCGCCCGAGGCGCGCGACCTCGAGCAGGCGCGGCTCGCGATCGAGGCGTTGAAGGCGCTCGCGCCGGTGCTGCCCGAGCAGGCGCAGCGCGACGTGCAGCAGGTCGTCGCGAACCTCCAGCTCGCCTTCGCGGACGCCGCCGCGGCCCCGCAGCCGGACTGACTCCGCGAGCCGACTCATTACGATGGGCCCTGTGGCGGCCGCAGCCAAGGTGATGATCGTCGGGCTCGACTGTGCCGAGCCGTCGCTCGTGCTCGACCGCTGGCGCGACCGGCTGCCGACCCTCTCCGCGCTCGCGGAGAACGGCGTCTCGGGGAAGCTGACCTCGGTGATCCCGCCGATCACCGTGCCCGCGTGGTCGTGCATGATGGCGAGCCGCACGCCCGGCGACCTCGGCGTCTACGGCTTCCGGAACCGCTCCGACCACACCTACGACGGCGCCTTCATCGCCGACTCGACCGCGATCCGCGCGCCGCGGCTCTGGGATCTCGTCGGGCGTGGCGGCGGCTCCTCCGTCGTCCTCGGCGTGCCCGGCACCTTCCCGCCGAAGCCGCTGCGCGGCGCCATGGTCGGCTGCTTCCTCACGCCCGGGCTCGACAGCCGCTACACGTATCCGCCGGCGCTCCGCGACGAGATCGCCGAGCGCGTGCCCGGCTACATGTTCGACGTCACCGGCTTCCGCACCGACGACAAGGACCGGCTGCTCGCCCAGATCTACGAGATGACCGACAAGCGCTTCCGGCTCGCGGAGCACCTCGCCGAGACGAAGCCGTGGCAGCTCTACGCGCTCGTCGAGATGGGCACCGACCGCATCCACCACGGCTTCTGGAAGTACATGGACGCCGAGCACCGCTCGCACGTGGACGGCAACCCGTTCGAGGACGCGATCCTCGACTACTACGTCCACCTCGACGGCCTGATCGGCTCGCTGCTCCGCCACGCCGACGACGAGACGCTCGTGCTCGTCGTCTCCGACCACGGCGCGAAGCGCCTCGAGGGCGGGATCCGCGTCAACGAGTGGCTGCGCCGCGAAGGGCTGCTCGTGACGGCGACCGAGCCCGCCGGCGTCACCTCGCCGCGCGAGGCCGGCATCGACTGGGCGCGGACGACGGCGTGGGGGGAGGGCGGCTACTACGCGCGCGTCTTCCTCAACGTCGAGGGCCGCGAGCCCGAGGGCACCGTCCCGGCCGCCGACTACGAGCGGGTGCGCGACGACCTCGCCCGCCGGCTCGAGGCGATCCCCGACGAGAACGGCGACCCGATCCCGACCCGCGCCTACCGGCCCGAGGAGCTGTACGACGAGATCGAAGGGGTCGCGCCCGACCTGATCGTCATCTTCGGCGACCTGCTCTGGCGCTCGGTCGGGACGATCGGCGGCGACGAGGGGATCCACACGTTCGAGAACGACACCGGCCCCGACGACGCGAACCACGCCCAGGACGGGCTGTGGATCGCCTCGGGCGCGGGCGTCTCGGCGCGCGGCACGCTCGACGCGCACCTGCTCGACTTCGCGCCGACCGTGCTCGACCTGCTCGGCCTGCCGGTGCCGGACGAGATGCGCGGCACGAGCCGCTCGGGCGAGCTGGCCGCATGAATCTCGTCGTGTACGTCAGCGACGCACTCCGCACCGACCACGTCGGCTGCTACGGCGCGCGCCGCATCCACACGCCGACGATCGACGAGCTCGCGGCGACCGGCGCGCGCTTCGACCAGGCGGTCGCCGCCGCGCCGTGGACCTGCCCGTCCACGACCTCGATGATCACCGGCCTCTACCCGCACCATCACGGCTACCTGCACTGGGACGCGACGCTCGACCCGGCGCTGCCGACGCTCTTCACGGTCGCCGCCGCCCACGGCTACGAGACCGCCAGCTTCGTCTTCGACGAGAACTACCTCTTCAGGGGCTTCCCGGACGCGAACGTCGCCGGCACGAGCGAGACGCTCGACGGCGTCGTCGCCTGGCTGCGCGCGCACCGCGACACGCCGTTCGTGCTCTGGTTCCACAGCTGGGCGACGCACATGCCGTACGACGTGCTCCACGCCGAGCGCAAGGAGTGGCTCGAGGCGAAGAAGACGATCATGGCCGGCATCCAGTCGGACAGCGCCGCCGCGCTCGAGGAGCTGCGCGAGTCATACGCCCGGGCGGTCGAGCGCTCGTCCGAGCACCTCCTCGCCGGGTTCCTCGGCGAGCTGGACGCGCTCGGGCTGCGCGACGACACGGCGATCGCGTTCCTCTCCGACCACGGCGAGTCGTGGGGCGAGCGCTTCCCCGACAAGCAGGCGGTCAAGGGCACCTACCACATGCACGGCGCGACGCTCTTCGAGGAGGTCGCCGAGGTGCCGCTGATCGTCTCGGCGCCCGGGCGGATCGAGCCCACCGTCGTCGCCGACCAGGTGAGCCTGGTCGACCTGACCCCGACGCTGCTCGACCTCGGCGGCGCCCCGCTCGACGGAGTGGACGGGATCTCGCTGCTGCCGCTCGCCGCGGGCGAGGCCGGCGACGAGCGCGACCTCTGGATCGCCGGCACCGACGCCGGCCGCATCTCCCAGCTCTGCCTGCGGCGCCCGCCCTGGAAGCTCCTCGTCGACGTCGAGTCCGGGGAGGAGGAGGCGTACCGGCTCGACACCGACCCGCGCGAGCGGTCGAGTGTCCCCGACGAGGTGCCGCCGGAGCTGCGCGAACGGCTCTATGCCGAGCTGGAGACGGTCGACCAGCCCGAGCTCAGCTCCGAGGAGACGGCCGCGGTCGAGTCCCGCCTCGCCGACCTCGGGTACCTGTGAGCGTGCCTGCAGGGGAAATCCGGGCGCTCGACTAGCATTCCGGTGGATCCCGGTCGCGTCCTCCTGGGCCGGCGGGAGTCGGAGGCATCGATGATCGAGGTCCAGACCGCCCATACCGCGATTCACGGGTTCTACGCCGCGATGTACCTGATCCGGCACTTCGAGGAGACGTTGCTCCACCTCTTCTCGAGCGGGAAGATGGCCGGCACCACGCACACGTGCATCGGCCAGGAGGCGAACGCGGTCGGCGTCGTCTCCGGGCTCGACCCGAGCGACGTCATCGTCTCGAACCACCGCTGCCACGGTCATTACCTCGCGCAGACCGACGACGTCGACGGGTTGCTGCGCGAGGTTCTCGGCCGCGAGGGCGGCGTCTGCGGCGGCAAGGGCGGCAGCCAGCACCTCTGCGCCGAGAACTTCTACTCGAACGGCGTGCTCGGCAGCACGGTGCCGCTGGCCTCCGGGATCGCCCTCGCGCAGCGCGAGCGCGGCGAGGGAGGGATCGCGACCGTCTTCGCCGGCGACGGCACGCTCGGGCAGGGCGTCGTCTACGAGAGCCTCAACTTCGCGTCGCTCTGGAAGCTGCCGCTGCTGATGGTCGTCGAGCACAACGGCTACGCGCAGTCGACGCCGTCGGAGCTGCAGATCGCCGGCGACGTCGAGGCGCGCGCGGCCGCCTTCGGGGTCGCGACCGACCGGATCGACTCGACCGACGTGGCCGAGATCCGAGGCGTGGCCGAGCGGGCGATCGCGCACGTCCGCGAGTCCGGGGCGCCGTTCTTCCTCGTGCTCGACACGTACCGCTTCTCGCCCCACAGCAAGGGAGACGACTTCCGCGACCCCGACGAGATCGCCACCCGCCGGGAGCGCGACCCGCTCACGGTCGTCCGCGACCGGCTCGACGCCGCCGCCCGGAGCGAGATCGAGGCGGCCACCGAGGCGCGGCTCGCCCGTGCGGTCGACGAGGCGCTCGCCGCGCCTCTCGCCGGGGGCGTTCGGTGAGCAGCTCGCCGCGGTGCGTCCAGGCGCTGAACGCGGGCCTGCACGAGATCTTCGAGGCGCGCGACGACGTCTACCTGCTCGGCGAGGACATGCTCGACCCGTACGGCGGCGCCTTCAAGGTCAGTGCCGGTCTCTCCAGTCGCTGGCCCGACCGGGTCCTGCCGACGCCGATCAGCGAGGCCTCGATCTTCGGGATCGCCGCCGGCTTCGCGCTTCGCGGCTACCGGCCGATCGTCGAGGTCATGTTCGGCGACTTCATCACCCTCGGCTTCGACCAGATCGTCAACGGGATCGGCAAGTTCCGCGAGATGTTCGACGAGCAGGCGACCGTTCCGCTCGTCGTCCGGACGCCGATGGGCGGGCGCCGCGGCTACGGGCCGACCCACAGCCAGTCGCTCGAGAAGCTGCTGCTCGGAGTGCCGGGGATCGTCGTCGTCGCCCCGAGCGAGTGCCACGACATCGGCGGCATGCTCGCCGACGCGGTCACCGACGACCGGCCGGTCTTCTTCATCGAGAACAAGCTCATGTACGGGCGGCCGCAGCGCCGGCCCGTGCAGGGCTGGGTCGAGGAGTTCCGCTGTCTCGAGGGCGAGGGGCCGTGGCCCGCACTCACCTTCTCCGGCAACGAGTTCGACCGGGCGGAGGCGACGCTCGTCACCTACGGCGGCATGCTCCCGATCGCCCTCGACGCCGCGAAGCAGCTCATCCTCGAGGAAGAGATCTTCACCGAGGTGGTCGCGCTCGGGCGCCTGCTGCCGCTCGACCTCGAGCCGGTGCTCGACTCGGTCGCGCGCACGGGCTCGCTCGTCACGGTCGAGGAGGGGACGCTGACAGCGGGCGTCGGCGCGGAGATCGCGGCGCGCGTCCAGGCCGAGGCGTGGAACGACCTGCACGGCCCCGTGCGGCGGGTCGCGGCGCGCGACGGGATCGTCCCGTCGGCGCGCACGCTCGAGGACGAGGCGCTGCCCGGCGTCGAGGACGTCGTCGCCGCCGTCCGGGCGGTCTCGAGTCGGAGGCACTGAGTGCAGGAGATCGTGCTCACGCGCGAGGACGCGAACAGCGAGTCCGCGCTTCTCGCCGAGTGGCTCGCCGACGACCACGCCCGGGTCAAGAAGGGCCGTCCCGTGTGCGTCGTCGAGACGTCGAAGGCCTCGGTCGAGATCGAGGCGCCCGCCGACGGCATCCTCGTCCAGCTCGTCGCGGCCGGGATCGAGGTCGAGCTCGGCACGACGATCGCCGTCGTCGCCGCCGACGAGCGCGAGATCGAGCAGGCGGCGGAGCGGCGCGTCGAGGCGCCCGCCGACCGCAGCCCCGCGCAGGCGAACGTCACCCGCAAGGCCGCGGAGCTGGCCGCACGCCACGGCATCGACCTGAGCGCGATCGAGAAGAGCGGCTTCGTCACCGCCGACGACGTCGAGGCGCTCGTCAGGGCCGCGGCAGAGGACGCCCCGCACGAGCTCGACCCGCTGTTCGCCGGGCTCTCGACCGAGAACGTCACGCTGCCGGCGCTCTTTGGCCTCGACGCCGCCGACGGCGCCGTCGCCCCGGAGTTCCTCGCCTCGCTCCGCGCCGACCCGGCCGCGTTCGGCGCGCTCTCGTCCGACGAGCGCTGCGACGCGTACCGCCAGGCGGGGGCGCGGATCGGCGCGAACGTCAACCTCGGCGCCGGCACGGTCGTGATCGCGCCGCAGATCGTGCTCGAGGACGGCGTTCGGATCGAGGCCGGCGGGAGCGTCGACTGCGCGGAGGTGGTCGCGATCGGCCCGCTCAGCCGGTTCGGGCCGTCGCTGCGCCTCGCCTGCCGGCGCGCGTACGTCGGCAGCGGCGTCTGGGCGGGCGCGAACCTGATCATCGGCGGCGGCGGCCACCGCGATCCCTGGGCGACCTTCGTCCTCGGCGACGACGCGTTCCTGGGCGACCAGGCGTTCCTCAACGTCTGCCGGCCCGTGCTGATCGGCGCGGAGACGTTCGTGACCATGCGCTCGATGCTCGTCACCCACAACATCGGCCACTCGCTGCTCGAGGGCTTCGAGAACCGCTTCGCCGGCATCGTCGTCGAGGATCGCGCCCAGGTCGGGCTCGGCGCCGTCGTGTACGCGGGCTGCCGCATCGGCCGCGAGGCGATCGTCGCCTCGAACTCGTACGTCGTCGCGGACGTGCCGGCCGGCCAGCTTGCGGTCGGCGTCCCGGCGAAGGTCGCCGGCGCGGCGCGGCGCGAGCTGACGCGGCCACGCCAGGTCGCGCTCGCCCGGCGAATGCTGCTCGAGCTGCACGAGCTGCTCGCCCTGCGCGGGGTCGACGCCGAGCTCTACGAACACGACGGCGTCGAAGGGCTCGAGCTGACCGGGGCGGAGGGGCCCGGCCGCGTGGCCTTCGTCGAGACTCTGCACGGCGGCGCCGTGGCGGCGGGGGAGGGCGAGACGGTCGTCCTGACGCTCGGCCTCGACGGGGAGCCGCCCGCCGGCTGCGCCGTCCTCGATCTGCTCGGCCATCGGGCCTACGGCGACCGCGGAGTCCTCGGCGACTCCGTCCGCGAGCTCTGCCGCAAGCGCGGCATCCGCTTCGAGCCCGGCCCCTGGCGCTACACGCACGGCCTGGTATAGCTCTGCGTCCTGCTCCCCGCTCGCCCGCTTCGCCTCGGCCGGGCGCGCGTTGCGCGCGCGGCCTTCGGCTCTCGCTTTCCGCTCGCTCGGCAAGCGAGCCGGCTGCGCCGGCTCGCGCAGGCTCGGGGTCGAACCGGAGTGCGCCGCGCCCGCGCATGTCGGGCGCAGCGGCCTGTGACCTGCGACTCCGTGACTGCGACTTGGGGCGGAAGCCGGTCGCGGGCGTAGCCTGAGCGGGTGCTCGCTGGCCCGCCGCCCCTCGCGACGCAGCTGATCCGAGCGGATCGCGCGTTCCGCACCGCGGTCGCAGGCTGGGACGACGCCAAGACGCTCCCAGCGGACGCTGTCGACGCCGAGGCGCGCCAGCAGCTGATCGAGCTGCGCCTCGCCGGCGACGAGCGCCTCTATCGCGTCGTGATCGCAGCGCTGCCGGCCCGGCTCCGGCGCGACGTCGTCGACGACGTGCAGGCCCGCCGCGAGCTGACTGGGATCGCGCCGGCGAAGAAGGGGCCGCCGCTCCGCCTCGGCGCCGCGCTGCCGCTGGCGCGCCTCCGCGGCCTGTATCGCGAGGGTCGCCGCCGCTCGGGCGTCGCGTGGCAGCTCCTGGCGGCGGTCAACTTCGTCGAGACCGACTTCGGCCGGCTCCGCGAGCCGAGCGCCAGCGGCGCGCTCGGACCGATGCAGTTCATGCCGGCGACGTGGCGGGCGTACGGGCGGGGGAACGTCCACGAGCCGCGGGCCGCGATCCTCGCCGCTGCCCGCTTTCTCCGGGCGGCGGGGGCGCCCGGCGACGTGCGTGCCGCGCTCCATCGCTACAACCCGTCGGACTCCTACGTGAACGCCGTGCTGCGGTTCGCTTCGCGGATCCGCCGCGACCCGAAGGGCCTCGCCGCGCTCTACGCACGGCGGCTCTTCACGCGCGGCGGGCACGGCTGGCGGCGCCTGAACGCGGCCCGTCCGGCGCGTTCGTGACACGAAACAGCCGACGGGTGTGGTACAAACTGCCCGCGCCGGGGACTCTCGGCGCTGACTTTGTGACGCGCCGATTCGACGAGGGAGAGGCACCGTACCCATGAGCTGGTTCATGCATCACGCAGTGCTGTTCGCTCTGCTCTGCTCCGCCGCTGCGGTCGTTTACGGCCTCTGGCTGACGGCCTGGCTGCTTCGGCAGCCGGCAGGCAACGAGCGCATGCAGGAGATCGCCCACGCCGTCCAGGAGGGAGCGGCGGCCTACCTGCGCCGCCAGTACACGACGATCGCGATGGTCGCTGTCGTCCCGTTCCTGCTGCTCGGCTTCTACCACAAGCTCGGCTGGGGGACGGCCGTCGGCTTCCTGGTCGGCGCCACGCTCTCTGCGGCCGCGGGCTTCATCGGGATGAACGTCGCGGTGCGCTCGAACGTGCGCACGGCGGAGGCGGCCCGCAGCGGCCTGCCGGCGGCGCTCAACGTCGCGTTCCGCGCCGGCTCGGTGACAGGCCTGCTCGTCGTCGGCCTCGGTCTGCTCGGGGTCGCCGGGTACTACTGGATCCTCGTCCGCGTGCTCAACCACTCGTCGGACTCGGCGATCAACGATCTCGTCGGCCTCGCCTTCGGCGGCTCGCTGATCTCCGTCTTCGCGCGGCTCGGCGGCGGCATCTACACGAAGGCCGCCGACGTCGGCGCCGACCTCGTGGGCAAGATCGAGGCGGGCATCCCGGAGGACGACCCGCGCAACCCGGCCGTGATCGCGGACAACGTCGGCGACAACGTCGGCGACTGCGCCGGCATGGCGGCCGACCTGTTCGAGACGTACGCGGTCACCGCGGTCGCCGTGATGCTGCTCGGCATCACCGGCACGGCCGCGAGCGGCGGGAAGAACATCTTCCTCTACCCGCTCGTGATCGGCGGCGTCTCGATCATCACCTCGATCATCGGCGTCCAGTTCGCGCGCGTGAAGGACGGCGGCAACATCATGAACGCCCTCTACCGCGCCGTCCTCGTCGCGACCGGGCTTTCCGCGCTCGCCTTCTGGCCGCTGACCAAGGCGTTCGACTCGACCGGCCAGTTCAGCTTCGGCAACCTCTACGGCTCGGCGCTCGTCGGCCTCGCCGTGACGGCGCTGCTCGTCGGGATCACCGAGTTCTACACGGGCACCCGCTGGAAGCCGGTGAAGGACATCGCGGCCGCGTCGCAGACCGGTCACGCCACGAACATCATCGAGGGCCTCGCAGTCGGCATGCAGGCGACCGCCGCGCCGGTGATCGTGCTCGCCGCCGGCATCCTGCTCGCCAACCACTTCGCCGGCCTCTTCGGGATCGGCGTCGCCGTCATGGCACAGCTCTCGATGACCGGCCTGATCGTCGCCCTCGACGCGTACGGCCCGGTCACCGACAACGCGGGCGGCATCGCCGAGATGGCCGACCTGCCGCCGGAGGTGCGGGCGATCACCGACCCGCTCGACGCCGTCGGCAACACGACGAAGGCGGTCACGAAGGGCTACGCGATCGGCTCCGCCGCGCTCGCCGCGCTCGTCCTCTTCGGCTCCTACTCCGACGGTCTCCACACGCAGGCGACCCTCGGCTCGGCGCTCTCGACGATCACCTTCCAGCTCAACGACGCCTGGGTGATCGCCGGCCTCTTCATCGGCGGTCTGATGCCGTTCCTGTTCGCGTCGCTCGCCATGCAGGCGGTCGGACGCGTCGGCGGCCTCGTCGTCGAGGAGGTGCGCCGCCAGTTCCGCGAGAACCCGGGGATCATGGAGGGCACCTCGAAGCCCGAGTACGGCCGTGCGATCGACATCGTCACCGGCTCGGCGATCAAGAGCATGATCATGCCGGCGCTCGTGCCGATCGGCTTCCCGATCGTCGTCGGGATCATCAGCGCGAAGATGCTCGGCGGCCTGCTGATCGGCACGATCGTCACCGGCCTCTTCCTCGCGATCTCGATGACCTCGGGCGGCGGCGCCTGGGACAACGCGAAGAAGCTGATCGAGGACGGCCTCTACGGCGGCAAGGGCTCCGAGGCCCACGCGGCCGCGGTCACCGGCGACACCGTCGGCGACCCCTACAAGGACACGGCCGGCCCGGCGATCAACCCGATGATCAAGATCGCCAACATCGTCGCGATCCTGATCATTCCGCTGATCGTCTCGATCCACAGCTGATTTGCCTGAGCGGGCCGCCCACCACGTGGGCGGCCCGCTCAGTTCCCTTCGCACCGCTTCGCGCGAGCCATGCGCGCTGCGCGCGCGTGCCTTCGCGCTGTGCTTTCCTGCTCGGGAACTGCAGGGCCTGGCGCGAATGAGCCGCGCCCGCCATGTCGGTCGCGGCGGCACGGCAGACGGCTCCGCAGGAGTACCTTCTCGGTCATGAGGCGGCTCGGGATCGGTCTGCTCGCGTGCGCCGCGTCGATCGCGGTCGCCACCGGCGCGATCGAGCTGCTGAAGACGCACATCCCCGTGCTCAGCCTCGCGGTGCTCTACCTGCTGGCGGTGCTGCCGATCGCCGTCTTCCTCGGGCTCGCCTACGGCGTGCTCGTCGCGGTGGCGAGCATGCTGGCGTTCAACTTCGTCTTCCTGCCGCCGCTGTACACGTTCACGCTCGCGGACTCGCGGAACTGGTTCGCGCTCGCGGTCTTCCTCGTCACGGCGGTCGTGGTCAGCGAGCTGGCGAGCCGCTCGCGTCGGCAGGCGCAGGAGTCGGCGCTGCTGGCGCGGATCGCGACCTCGCTGCTCGAGCGCGGGAGCGTCGGCGCGGAGCTGGAGCGGATTGCCGCCGAGACGGCCGCCGCGCTCCAGGTCGAGGCGGCGACGATCGAGCTCGGCGCCGGTGCGCAGTCCGGCCCGGATGCGCACCCGCTCACGGCGGCCGAGCGCCGTGTCGGAACGATCCGCCTCGCGAACCCGAGGCGCGGGGGAGCAGGCGCGCGGCGGCGGCTGCTGCCGGCGCTCGGCTCGCTGCTCGGCGTCGCGATCGACCGCGAGCGGCTGGCGGCCGAGGCGTTCGAGGCGGAGGCGTTCCGGCGCAGCGACGCGCTGAAGACGGCGCTGCTGCGGGCGGTCTCGCACGACCTGCGCTCGCCGCTGATGGCGATCCTCACCTCGGCCGGCGCGCTCGCGCACGGCGAGCTGTCGCTCGGACCGGAGGACCGGCGCGACCTGACCGAGACGATCCTCGGCGAGGCCGAGCGGCTCGACCGGCTCGTCAGCAACCTGCTCGACCTCTCGCGCCTCCAGGCGGGCGCCGCAGCGCCCGAGCTCGGCGACTGGGCCGTCGACGATCTCGTCCTCCAGGCGCTCGACGGGATCGAGGCGGCCGGCGGCCGGTTCGAAGTCTCGCTGCCCGACGACGAGCCGCCGGTCGTCCGCGTCGACGTGCACCAGATCGAGCGGGCGCTTGCCAACCTGCTCGAGAACGCGCTCCGCTACTCGGCCGACTCCGAGCCGGTGCTCGTCCAGGTGCGGACGTCCGGGCCGGAGGCGCTCGTGCGCGTGATCGACCGCGGGCCGGGGATTCCGGCCGGCGAGGCGGAACGGATCTTCGACGCGTTCCAGCGCGGTTCGCTTACCGGCGAGGTGCGCGGGGCCGGGCTCGGGCTCGCGATCGCGCGCGGCTTCGCCGAGGCGAACGGCGGCCGCCTGTGGGTCGAGTCGTGGGCCGGCCAGGGCGCCACCTTCGTGCTCGCGCTCCCGCTCGCCGCCGCGCGCGCCGAGGTGCCAGCGTGAGCGGCCCGTGCATCCTCGTCGTCGACGACGAGCAGCAGATCCTGCGCGCGCTGCGGACGAGCCTGCGCGGCGCCGGCTACGAGGTCGAGACGGCCGAGACCGCCGAGGCGGCGCTCGCCGCGGCGGCGATGCGCCCGCCCGAGGCGGTGATCCTCGACCTCGTCCTCCCGGACGGCACCGGCACGGAGGTCTGCCGCGAGCTGCGCACCTGGAGCTCGGCGCCGGTGATCGTGCTCTCGGCAGTCGGTGAGGAGCGCGAGAAGGTGGCGGCGCTCGACGCGGGCGCCGACGACTATGTGACGAAGCCGGTCGGGATCGACGAGCTGCTCGCGCGGCTGCGGGCGGTGCTGCGGCGGAAGGCGCCGTCGGCCGAGCCCGTGATCGAGGTGGGCGAGCTCGTCGTCGACCTCGAGAAGCGCGCGGTGAGCATGGCTGGGGCGCCGGTGCACCTGACCCCGCACCAGTTCGACCTCCTGCGCGTGTTCGCGCTCAACGTCGGCAAGCTGCTCACCCACCGGACGCTGCTGCAAGAGGTCTGGGGGCCGGGGTACGCGGACGCGGCGAACCTTCTGCAGGTGAACGTCTCGCAGCTCCGCCGCAAGATCGAACCGGACCGCTCCAACCCGCGCTACCTGCGGACGGAGCCGGGCGCGGGCTACCGGCTCGTCGAGCCGGGTTAGCGCCTTCAGGAAATCGTCAGGTCCGCGACCAGATTCGTCAGTCGGCGTTCAGCCCGGCCGCCGTAGCGTCGGAGGCGATGGAGAGGGGGCATGCGTTCCGGCGGTCGGCGGCTGCAGGCGGGTCGTCGAGTCGGCTGGCCCGGATCGCCGCCCGGGTCCGTGCGCGACTGGGCGTCCACTGATGGGAGACGTGTACGCCATCCTGATCGCGGCCGGCTGCTTCGCGTGCATCCTCGCGCTGCTCTGGTCGCTGGAGCGCGTCTGATGTCGGCCGGCGACGCCTTCGGGCTCGCAGTCTCGCTCGTCGTGCTCGGTTACCTCGTCTACGCGCTCGTGCGCGGGGAGCGGCTCTGATGGGTCAGGGCTGGGCGCAGATCGTCTTCTACGCGGTCGTCCTGGTCTCCCTCAGCTACCCGCTGGGCTCCTGGATGGCCCATGTCTACACGCGCGAGCGTGGAGACGTGCTCGAGCGTGGGTTCGTGCGCCTGCTCGGGCCCGACGCCGCCGGCGACCAGGACTGGAAGGGATACGGCAAGTCTGTCGTCGCCTTCACCGTCGTCTTCAGCGCCTTCCTTTACGCGTTGCTGCGGCTGCAGGGGCATCTGTTCCTGAACCCCGACCACCTCCCGGCTGTGCCCTGGATGGTGGCGTTGAACACGACCGCCAGCTTCGTCACGAACACGAACTGGCAGTTCTACGGCGGTGAGACCACGATGTCGTACCTGAGCCAGATGGCGGGGCTCGCCGTCCAGAACTTCGTCTCGGCTGGCGCCGGCATGGCCGTTCTCGCAGCCGTCGCGCGCGGCGTCGCGCGCCGCGGCACGGGTGCGGGACTCGGGAACTTCTGGCGCGACCTCTACCGCTCGATCGTCTGGATCCTGCTGCCGCTCTCGCTCGTGCTCGCGGTGATCCTGATCTCGCAGGGAGTGCCGCAGACCTTCCACGCGCATGCGACCGCCCATACGTTGCAGGGCTCCGCGCAGTCGATCGCGCGCGGGCCGGAGGCCTCGCAGATCGCGGTCAAGCAGCTCGGCACGAACGGCGGCGGGTACAACAACGCCAACTCCGCCGTCCCCTTCGAGAACCCGACCGGCCTCTCCAACTTCTTCGAGGTGCTGGCGATCCTGCTGATCCCGTTCGCCCAGGTGGTGATGTTCGGGCGTCTCGTCCTCGCCCGCCGCCACGGCTGGGTGCTCTATGCGGTCTGCTTCTCGATCTTCGCGATCGGTGTCGGCATCGCCTATCCGTCGGAGCAGCACGGTTCGCAGGTGCTCCGCGCGTCGGGCGTGAACCTCACGAGCGGCGCGGGCCAGTCCGGCGGGAACCTGACCGACAAGGAGGTCCGCTTCGGGATCGCCAACACCGCTCTCTGGGCGACGGCGACGACCGACGTGTCCAACGGCTCGGTCAACGGCGGCCACGACGCCTTCACACCCGCGGGCGGTTCCGTCCCGCTCGTGAACATATTCCTCGGCGAGGTCGAGCCGGGCGGCGTCGGCTCCGGCGTCTACGGGCTGCTCTTCTACGTCCTGATCGCCGTCTTCGTGGCCGGGCTGATGGTCGGCCGTACGCCGGAGTGGCTCGGGAAGAAGATCGAGGCGCGGGAGATGAAGTACGCCGCGATCGGCGCGCTCTTCGTGCCGACCATGGTGCTCGTGATGACCGCGGCGGCCGTCGTCGCGCCCGCCGGCCTCGCCTCCGTCTTCAATCCCGGCGCGCACGGCTTCTCGGAGGCGCTCTACGCCTATACGTCCCAGTCGAACAACAACGGCAGCGCGTTCGCCGGCTACGGCGCGACGACCTTCTCGACCACGCTCGGGACGGTGGCGCTCTACTTCGGCCGCTTCGTGCCGCTGCTCGCCGCGCTCGCGATCGGCGGCTCGCTCGCGGGCAAGAAGGTCGTGCCGGCGTCGGCGGGAACGTTCCGCACCGACGGCGGCACCTTCGCCGTCCTGCTCCTCGGCGTGATCGCCCTGACCGCCGGGCTGATGATCCTGCCGGCCCTCACCCTCGGGCCGATCGTGGAAGGGCTGATGCACTGATGCGCGCGCTTACCGCCTCCGCCGTCGCCGTCGTCGTCTTCACCGCCGTGCTCGGCCTCGGCTACCCGACGCTCATGACCGGCTTCGCCGCACTCGCCTTCGACGGCAAGGCGAACGGCAGCCTGATCGTCCGCAACAACACGGTCGTCGGCTCGCGGCTCGCGGCGCAGGAGTTCACCGCGCCGCGCGACTTCCACGAGCGGCCCTCGGCGACCTCGCCGCCCTACAACGCCGCGGGGACGACCTTCTCCAACCTCGGCCCCACCAGCCCTGCACTCGCGAAGCTCGTGCGGGAGAACGCCAACGCGATCCTCGCGCTCGAGGGGCCGTACAACCCCGGCCTGACGGTCCACGCGGTCCCGGTCGACGCCGTCGTCCCGTCTGGCTCCGGCATCGACCCGGACATCACGCCCGCGTATGCGGCGCTGCAGTCACGGCGCGTCGCCGCCGTCCGGCATCTGCCGCTCGCGACCGTGCAGCGGCTGATCGAGCAGAACACCGACGGACGGGCGCTCGGCTTCCTCGGCGAGCCCGGGGTGAACGTACTCGAGCTGAACCTGGCACTCGACAACCTTGGAGGAACGTAGATGGCCGCTCGCAGCTCGAGCGTCTTCTCGCGCGAGTTGATGCTCGCGGCGATCCGGGACTCGTTCCCGAAGCTCGACCCTCGACTGCAGCTCAGGAATCCGGTGATGTTCATCGTCGAGCTCGGCAGTCTGATTACGACCGTCGTCTTCTTCGCCGACCTTGCTCGAGGACGGTACGCGGAGCTCTGGTTCGTCGGCACGATCGCTGTCTGGCTCTGGCTCACCGTCCTGTTCGCGAACTTCGCCGAGGCGATCGCGGAGGGCCGCGGCAAGGCCCAGGCGAGCGCGCTGCGTGCGACGCGCACGACCACGCTCGCGCGCCTGCGCGACGGGCGCGAGGTTCCTGCGCCGGAGCTGCAGAAGGGCGACGTGGTCGTCGTCGAGGCGGGCGAGATCATCCCCGCCGACGGCGAGATCGTCGAGGGGGCGGGCTCGGTGGACGAGTCGGCGATCACCGGCGAGTCGGCGCCCGTGATCCGCGAGGCGGGCGGCGACCGCTCGGCCGTCACCGGCGGCACGAAGCTCCTCTCCGACCGGCTCGTGATCGAGGTCACCCAGGAGCCCGGGAAGTCGTTCCTCGACCGCATGATCGCGCTGGTGGAGGGCGCCGAACGGCGCAAGACGCCGAACGAGATCGCGCTCAACATCCTCCTCTCCGGGCTGACGATCACCTTCGTCGCCGCCGTCGTCACGCTGCGCCCGTTCGCGCTCTACGCGGGCACGGATCTCTCGCAGACCGTCCTCATCGCGCTCCTGGTCGCCCTGATCCCGACGACGATCGGGGCGCTGCTCTCGGCGATCGGCATCGCCGGCATGGACCGGCTCGTGCAGCGGAACGTGCTCGCGATGTCCGGCCGCGCGGTCGAGGCCTCCGGCGACGTCGACGTGCTCCTCCTCGACAAGACCGGCACGATCACGCTCGGCAACCGCCAGGCGGCGGAGTTCATCCCGGCGCCCGGCGTGGACGAGCACGAGCTGGCCGAGGTCGCGCAGCTCGCTTCGCTCGCCGACGAGACGCCGGAGGGGCGCTCGATCGTCGTGCTCGCGAAGGAGCGCTTCAACCTGCGCGAGCGCGAGCTCGGCGCCCACGAGTTCGTGCCCTTCACGGCCGCAACGCGGATGAGCGGCGTCAACATGAACGGGACGCTGATCCGCAAGGGCGCCGCCGACGCTGTCAAGGCGTTCATCGTCGACAACGGCGGCCGCACGCCGGGCGAGGTCGACGCCGCCGTCCAGGCGGTCGCCCAGCAGGGAGGGACGCCGCTCGTCGTCGCCCGGGACAACTTCGCGCTCGGCGTCGTCCACCTCAAGGACGTCGTCAAAGGCGGGATGCGGGAGCGCTTCGACGAGCTGCGCCTGATGGGCATCCGCACGGTGATGATCACCGGCGACAACCGTGTCACGGCGGCGGTGATCGCGCAGGAGGCAGGCGTCGACGACTTCCTCGCCGAGGCGACCCCGGAGGCGAAGCTGGCGCTGATCAGGGAGGAGCAGGCGAAGGGGCGGATGGTCGCGATGACCGGCGACGGCACGAACGACGCGCCGGCGCTCGCGCAGGCCGACGTCGGCGTGGCGATGAACACCGGCACGACCGCCGCCAAGGAGGCGGGGAACATGGTCGACCTCGACTCGAACCCGACGAAGCTGATCGAGATCGTCGAGGTCGGCAAGCAGCTCCTGATCACCCGCGGCGCCCTGACGACCTTCTCGATCGCGAACGACGTCGCCAAGTACTTCGCGATCCTGCCCGCGATGTTCGCGTTCACCTATGCGTCGGAGCCGGGTCGCCGCGGGCCGCTCGACGCGCTCAACCTGATGCGGCTCGGCGACCCGAAGAGCGCGATCATCTCGGCGATCGTCTTCAACGCGCTGATCATCCCGGCGCTCGTCCCGCTCGCCCTCAAGGGCGTCCGCTACCGCGCGATCGGCGCGACCGCGCTCTTGCGGCGGAACCTGCTGATCTACGGCCTCGGCGGGATGATGCTGCCGTTCGTCGCCATCAAGCTGATCGACCTCGTCGTCCACAACCTGCTCGGAGCGTGAGCGCATCGCCCGCGGCCATTATCGGATCCTGCTGGGAATGGCCGCCGGCGTCGGCAAGACCTACCGCATGCTCCAGGAGGGGCGGCAGGCGCAGGAGGCCGGGCGCGACGTCGTCATCGGCTACCTCGAGCCGCACGACCGTCCGGACACCGCGGCCCTCGCCGACGGGCTCGAGGTCGTGCCGCGGCTGCGCGCGAGGCACGGCGAGCTCGAGCTGGAGGAGATGGACGTGGACGCCGTGATCGCGCGCGCCCCGGAGCTGGCGCTGATCGACGAGCTGGCGCACACGCACGCGACCGGCATGCGCAACGAGAAGCGCTGGCAGGACATCGACGAGGTGCTCGCGGCGGGGATCGACGTCATGTCGACCGTCAACGTCCAGCATCTCGAGAGCCTGAACGACTCGATCTTCGAGCTCACCGAGGTGCGCGTCCGCGAGACCTTTCCGGACAGCGTGCTCGAGGCGGCCGACGAGGTCCTGCTCGTCGACCTGACGCCCGAGGAGCTGCAGGCGCGGCTCCGGGACGGCAAGGTCTACAAGCCGGAGCGGGCCGAGGTCGCGCTCGAGAACTTCTTCCGCGTCGACAAGCTCTCGGCGCTCCGTGAGCTGGCGCTGCGCGAGGTGGCGGAGGACGTCGAGTCGCGCCGGATCGCGCGGACGCTCGAGCCGCTCAGCCGCCAGGCGGTCGGCGAGCGCGTCCTCGCCCTCGTCGAGCCGCAGCCGAAGTCGCAGCGGATCATGCGCCGCGCCTGGCGGTCCGCGCAGCGGCTGGGAGCGACGATGGATGCGCTCTGGGTGCGGCGGCCGGGGCGGGGCCCGACCGACGAGGAGGCCGTGCAGGTTGCGGCCCTGAGGCGGCTGGCGGCGATCCTCGGGGCGCACTTCCTCGAGGAGGAAGGCGACGACCTCGTCGGCACCGTCCGCCGCGTCGTTGCGGAGCGCGGCTCGACGTACGTCTTCGTCGGCACCCCCGACGAGTCGCGGCGGCGGGAGATCCTCGGCGGCTCGCTGCTGTCGCGGATGGTGCGGGAGCTGCCCGGCATCGACATCCGCGTGGTCACGAACCGCGCCGACCGCGGGCGGGTCGAGGAATGATCGTGCTCTCCGCCGTGCTCGGCGCCGCAGCCGTGCTCGCCGTAGCCGCGGCGGTCGCCCGGGGACGCGGGCTCGGGATCCGCCGCCCGCAGCCGGGCGAGCGGCGGATCCTCATCCCGTTCACCGGGGGGACGCTCGACCCGACCGTCCTCGGGGCGGCGATCCGGATCGCGAAGGCGGAGGAGGCGACGCTCGTTCCCGCCTATCTGCTGCGCGTGCCGCTGCGTTACTCGGAGGAGTCGCCGCTCGTCGAGGAGGTCGAGCTGGCGCTGCCGCTGCTCGAGGCGGTCGAGCACGCCGCCCACCGCGCGGGCGTCCCGGTCGACGCGCGGATCGAGAAGGGGCGCACGCCGACGCACGCGCTGAAGCGGCTCTGGGAGGTCGAGGCCTTCGACCGCGTGATCGCGCCGGCGCCGGACGGAAACGGCGGCGGGTTCACGCTCAAGGACGTCACCTGGATCCTCGCGAACGCGCCCGGCGAGACGCTCGTCCTCAAGTCCGCGCCGCACGCCGCCTAGGCCGCCGCGAGGAGTACCGTTCGCCGGTGTGAGAACACGCGCCGACCTGATCGTCGGGACGCTCTCGGGAGCGGGCGCCGTCGTGCTCGTCTCGGCCGCCGTCGCCGTGCTCGAGCGCCACGTGCCGCTGCTCAGCCTCGGCGTCCTCTACGTCTTCGCCGTGCTGCCGGTGGCGCTCGTCTGGGGGCCGCTGCTCGCCGCGGCGGTCTCCGTGGCGAGCATGCTCGCCTTCAACTGGTTCTTCCTGCCGCCGCGGCACACGCTCCACCTGCGCGACGAGGCGAACTGGCTCGCGCTCGCCGTCTACCTCGTCACGGCGGTCGTCGTCGGCGCCCTCGCGGCCCGGTCGCGCAGGCGCCGCGACGACGCGGAGCAGCGGCGCGCCGAGGCGCTCGTGCTCGCCGAGATCGCGGCGGACGTTCTCCGCGGCGGCGCGCCCGCCGACGTCGTCGCGCGGGTGGCGGCGGAGATCGGAACCGTTCTGCATGTCGAGCCTGCCCGGCTCGAGCTCGGAACGGTCACAGCCGCGCCGGGCGAGCGGGCGTTCTCGCTGGACGCCGGCCGCCGGACGGTCGCGACGCTGCTCGTCGACGCCGAGGCCGCCGTCGACGGGACGGTGGCGGCGCGCTTCCTGCCGGCGCTCGCGGCGCTGCTCGCGGTCGTCGTCGACCGCGGGCGGCTCGAGGCGGAGGCGCTCGAGGCGGAAGCGCTCCGGCGCAGCGACTCGCTCAAGACGTCGCTGCTGCGCTCGGTCTCGCACGACCTCCGTTCGCCGCTGACCGCGATCCTCGCCTCGGCCGGCGCGCTCGCCAACGCCGAGCTCGACCTCGACGACGACGACCGCCGCGCGCTCAGCGAGGGCATCCGCGAGGAGGCCCAGCGCCTCGACCGCGTCGTCGGCGACCTGCTCGACCTCTCGCGGATCGAGGCGGGCGCGGCCGAGCCGCACCGCGGGCTGTGGCCGGTAGACGAGCTCGTCGGGCAGGCGCTCGAGGGCGTTCGTGAAGGCGCCGACCGGGTGATCGTCGAGCTCTCCGCCGACGCGCCGCCGGTTCGCGTCGACGCCGCGCAGATCGAGCGGGCGCTCGCGAACCTGATCGAGAACGCGCTCAAGTTCTCGCCATCCGGCTCGCCGGTCGTCGTGCGCGCCGAACACGGGGCGACCGAGCTGCGGATCCACGTCGTCGACCGCGGCCCCGGTCTCTCGCCCGCAGAGCGCGAGTCGGTGTTCCGAGCCTTCCGGCGCGGCGAGCGCGCCGCGGGCGGCGTGCGGGGGACGGGAGTCGGCCTCGCGATCGCGCGCGGCTTCGCCGAAGCGAACGGCGGCCACCTCTGGACGCAGGACGACCCGGCCGGCGGACACTTCGTGCTCGCGCTCGCGACGGCGGAGCGGCAGGCGGTGCGGGCATGAGCCGCGTGCTCGTCGTCGATGACGAGCCGCAGATCCTGCGCGCGCTGCGGACGAGCCTGCGCGGGGCGGGATACGACGTCGAGACGGAGGACACCGCCGAGGGCGCGCTGACCGCGCTCGCCGTGAATCCGCCCGACGCGGTCATCCTCGACCTCGTGCTCCCGGACGGCCGCGGCACCGACGTCTGCCGCGAGCTGCGGACGTGGAGCACGATGCCGGTGATCGTCCTCTCGGTCGTCGGCGAGGAGGCCGAAAAGGTGGCCGCGCTCGACGCCGGCGCCGACGACTACGTGACGAAACCATTCGGGATCGAGGAGCTGCTTGCCCGGCTGCGGGCCGCGATGCGGCGGATCGACCCGGCGGCCGAGCCGGTGGTCGAGGTGGGGGAGCTCCGGATCGACCTCGCGAAGCGAGCCGTCTCGGTCGGCGGCAGGGCCGTTCAGCTGACGCCGCACGAGTACGGCCTCCTACGCGCGCTGGCGCGCAACCAGGGCAAGCTGCTCACCCACTCGACGCTGCTGCGCGAGGTCTGGGGGCGCGGCTACGGCGACGAGTCGCACTACCTGCACGTCTACGTCTCGCAGATGCGGCGCAAGCTCGAGCCGGATCCGGCGCGGCCGCGCTACATCCTCACCGAGCCCGGTGCGGGCTACCGGCTCGCGTCGCCTTGAGATCTCCCTGAGGCACGCGGCCGGATCCTGAGCATCGCCTGACCCGACCGCTCCTAGGGTCGGTCCATGGCGGCCCACGCACCGCGCTTCGGCACGCTCGACCTGCCCCGCCCCGGCCGGGCGGCACTGCCGCTGCTCACGCTCGCTGCGGCCGCGCTGCTGCTCGAGGCCGACCGCGCCCTCCGGCTCGCCGGGCTCTGCGCCGCGGGCTGCTTCGCGCTCGCCGCCGCCGTGCGAGCCGTCCGCGCCCGGCACGAGCTCGGCGTCATGCGCCGCTCGGTCGACCGGCTGATCCTGACCGACCCGCGGGGCGGCGAGGTCTCGGAGCTCGTCCAGTGGCGGACGCACGAGCTCGTCGACCCCGAGGGCCGCGCCGCCCTCCTGCGCGAGCTCGTCCGGACGGTCGACTGCCTCGACCCGGCGCACCTGCCGTCCTCGTCGCCGCTTCGCCGCGCCGCGCTGCGCCGCCACGAGGATCTGCTGCGGCGCGTCGCCGCGCGTCTCGGCGACGAACGCCCCGTGACGGCGCGCGGGATCCTGCTCGCCCACAGCCTGCTGCGCGACGCGTCGAGCCCGCTCTACGCGGAGGTGGGCGACGCCGAGCTGGCGCGGACGCTCGCGCGCGTCCTGGGAGCGCTCGAACCGTGAGCGCCGTCGCCGAGAGGGACGAGGAGGCGCTCGAGCCGAGGCGGCTGCGCCGCGTCCTCGTCGGGCGGCCGATGCGCACCGGCCAGCTCGACGAGACGCTGCTGCCGAAGTGGCTGGCGCTGCCGATCTTCGCCTCCGACCCGCTCTCCTCGAACGCGTACGCGACCGAGGAGGCGCTCGTCGTGCTCGTGGCGGCCTCGTCGCTCGCCGCGCACATCGTCTTCCCGCTCGCGATCGCGATCGCCGTCCTGCTCGGGATCGTCATCCTCTCGTACCGCCAGACCGTCCGCGTCTACGAGACCGCGGGCGGCGCCTACGTCGTCGCGCGCGAGAACCTCGGCACCGCGCCGAGCCTCGTCGCCGCCGCGGCGCTCCTGACCGACTACGTGCTCACGGTCGCCGTGTCGATCTCGGCGGGGATCTTCGCGATCACCTCGTTCGTGCCGTCGCTCAGCGCCCATCGCGTCGGGCTCTCGCTCGCGTGCCTGCTCGTGATCGTGCTGGCGAACCTGCGCGGCGTGCGCGAGTCGGGGCTCGTGTTCGCGCTGCCGACGTACGCGTTCGTCGCGGCGCTCGTCGCGCTCGCCGGCGCAGGCTTCGTCGAGCTCGCGACCGGCCACCTGCACCACGCGGTCGTCCCCGCCGCTCTCCCCGCGGGCACCGGCGCCGTGACGACGTTCGTGCTCCTGCGCGCGTTCTCGTCCGGCTCGACCGCGCTGACGGGCGTGGAGGCGATCGCCAACGGCGTCAACGCCTTCCGCCACCCGCAGGGGCTGAACGCCTCGAAGACGCTCGGCGCGCTCGGCGCGATCACGATCACGCTCTTCCTCGCGATCTCCTACCTCGCCGTCCACGTGCACGCGGCGCCCAGCGCGACGGCGTCCGTCGTCTCGCAGCTCGCGCGGGCCGTGTTCCAGCCCGGGACGCCGCTCGGCTTCGCGTTCTACGTCGTGCAGGCGACGACGCTGCTGATCTTGATCCTGGCCGCGAACACGTCGTTCCAGGGCTTCCCGCGGCTGTCCGCGCTTCTGGCACGCGACCGGTTCGCACCGCGGCAGTTCTCGAACCTCGGCGACCGGCTCGTCTTCTCGAACGGGATGCTCGTGCTGACCGGGCTCGCTGCGGCGCTGCTCTGGATCTACAAGGCGAACACGAACAGCCTCATCCACCTCTACGTCGTCGGCGTCTTCACGGCGTTCACCGTCTCGCAGGCGGGGATGGTGCGCTACTGGCGTCGCACCCGGGTCGGCGGCTGGCGCTCGAAGGCGGTCGTGAACGCGCTGGGTGCGGCGGCGACGGGGCTCGTGACCGCGATCGTCGTCTGGACGAAGTTCGCGGAGGGCGCCTGGCTCGTGACGGTCGCGATCCCGGTGTTCGTGCTGGCCATGCTCGGCGTGCGGCGCCACTACGACCGGGTCGCGCGCCGGCTGCGTGCCGGGACGGCCGCGGTCGCGTCGGCGGCGCCCGCCCGGAACCGGACGCTGCTCGTCGTCGAGTCGCTCGACGCGGCAAGCGAGCGGGCGTTGCGGGTGGCGCGGGCGGTCTCGGGCGGGGAGCTGCGCGCGGTGCACGTGCCGCTCCGGTCGAGCGATCCGGGCATCCGGCCGCGCTGGTTCACGGCGTCCGGCGGGTCGCCGCTGCTCGAGAGGCTGCCTTCGCGCGGCGGCGCGGTCGAGACGGTGCTCGACCAGCTCTGGCGGATCCCGCGCGGCGAGTCGGAGTTCGCGACCGTCGTCGTACCCGAGCTGTTCCACCGCGAGTCGCTCCTCGACCAGGCGCGGCGGCCGTTCGAGCTGTCGCTGAAGCTGCGGCTGCTCGCCGAGCAGAACGTCGCGATCGTCGACGTGCCGACGCTCGCCGCCGATGCCGGCGCGGCGCCGCGTGACCTGGCCGTCCGGATCTTCGTCTCCGGCGCCAACGCGGCCTCGATGCGCGCGGTCAACTGGGCGCAGACGCTCGGCATCGCCGACACCCGCGCCGTCCACTTCGCCTTCGGGGCCGAGGACGCCGTCGCGATCCGTCGCGAGTGGCGGGAGTACGGGCCGCGGCTGCCGCTCGACGTCGACGAGGCGCCGTACCGCGATCTCGGCGTGCCCTTGCTCGCATACCTGCGCGCGCTGACCGCCGACGGCGGGCGCGAGGTGCTGGCCGTCCTCCCCGAGCTCTACCTCCGCGGCTGGGTGCGGCTGCTTCACAACCAGCGCGCCCTCTACGTGAAGCGCCTGCTCCTCTTCGAGCCGCACGTGCTACTCGCTTCGGTGCCGTACCAGCTCCTGCGGTAGAGACACACCGCCCGAAGAGCTGCGCTCTTCGGGCGGGAGACACGGTACTGCGCGCGGCGAGAGCGCGGTCTCGCCGCGGTCCGTGCTGTCTCCGATTGCCGGCCCCGGCCTTTTGCCCCTGTCCGCTTCGAAGCTGCTCCTTCGTCCAGGCGTCGGGCCGAGCGCGATGCGGCAAACGACGTTACGACGACGCGAAGGAGCGCACCAGGGGGCAAGCGCCGAGCTCGTCGGCGCTCTCCGGCGCGCGCAGTTCGACTACCGCGCCCGGCAACAGCCGGACTACAGTCCGGCGGTGGCCAGACGGAGAAAGCAGGAGCTCGAGCGCGTCCTCGGGGCGAACGCGCTCTTCGCGACCGCGTACGGCAACGTCGGCTCCTCGATCTACTACGCGCTCGGCGTCACCGCCGTCTACGCGCTCGGGCTGACGCCGCTCGTCTTCGTCATCGCCGGCATCTTCTTCGCGGCGACCGCCGCCACCTACGCCGAGGGCACCGTCCGCTTCCCCGAGGCCGGCGGCTCCTCGAGCTTCGCGCGCCACGCGTTCAACGAGCTCATCTCGTTCGGGGCGGCCTGGGCGCAGATGCTCAACTACATCATCACGATCGCCATCTCGGCGTTCTTCGTGCCGCACTACCTCTCGATCTTCTGGGAGCCGCTGAAGCAGAACCCGTGGGACATCATCGGCGGCGCGACCGTGATCGTCGTCCTCGTCGCGCTGAACATCGTCGGCATCCAGGAGTCGGCGAAGCTGAACATCGGCCTCGCAGTGATCGACTTCGCGACGCAGCTCCTGCTCGTGCTGCTCGGCTTCTTCCTCATCTTCAGCCCGTCGACGCTGACCCACAACGTCCACTTCGGGACGGCGCCGACGTGGAGCCAGTTCTTCCTCGCGATCCCGGTCGGGATGATCGCCTACACGGGCATCGAGACCGTGTCGAACCTCGCGGAGGAGGCCCGCGACCCCGTGCGCTCGATCCCGCGCTCGATCAGGTACGTCGCGGTCGCCGTCTTCGCCATCTACTTCACGCTGCCGCTGGTCGCGCTCTCGGCGCTGCCGGTGCACCTGATCGACGGGCACCAGACGACGCTGCTCGCGCTGACCCCGGAGCAGGGCGGCTTCCAGAACGACCCGGTGCTCGGCGTCGTCGAGAACCTCGGCATCTCGGGCACCCTGCTCTCGGCGATCAAGCTCTACGTCGGCGTCCTCGCCGCGACGATCCTCTTCATCGCCACGAACGCGGGGATCATCGGCGCCTCGCGGATCACGTACTCGATGGCGTCGTACCGGCAGCTCCCGGAGGTCTTCCGGCGGCTGCACCCGCGCTTCAAGACGCCGTGGCTCTCGCTGATCGTCTTCGCCGGGTTCATCTCGATCATCGTGCTCCTGCCGGGGAAGACGGCGTTCCTCGGGACGATGTACTCGTTCGGCGCGATGCTCTCGTTCACGGTCGCGCATGCCTCCGTGATCCAGCTGCGGCGGCGCTTCCCCGACGACGAGCTCGCGTACCGCGCCGGCCCGAACCTGCGCTTCCGCGGCGTCAGCTGGCCGCTGTTCGCGTTCTTCGGCGGCCTCGCGACCGGGCTCGCCTGGCTCGTCGTCGTCATCCAGAGCCCCAACACGCGCTACGCGGGCCTCGGCTGGCTCCTGCTCGGCTTCGCCGTCTACGTCACCTACCGGAGGCGGGTCGTCAAGGCGCCGCTCAGGCAGACGCTGCGCGCCCCGGTCGTGATCGGCCCGGCGGCCGCGCTCGAGTACCGGAACATCCTCGTCCCGATCGCGCCGGGGTATCCGTCCGACGAGGCGATGGACCTCGCCTGCCGGCTCGCAACCGAGCGCCGCGCCGCGATCGTCGCCCTGACCGCGCTCGAGGTGCCGCTGGAGCTGTCGCTCGACGCCTACGTGCCGGAGCTCGTCGCCGAGGCGAATCGTCAGCTCGACGAGGCGCGCGCGATCGGCGAGGCGTACGGGGTGAAGGTGATCGAGCGCCTCTCGCGCACGCGCAACGCGGGCCGGGCGGTCGTCGACGAGGCGACCCGGCGCGGCGCGGAGATCATCGTCATGGGCGGCCCACGCCGCGTCCGGCTCCAGCGCGGAAAGCGGCGGATCTTCGGCGACACCGTCGACTTCGTCCTCCGCAACGCGCCCTGCCGCGTCATGGTCGCGGCCGAGCGCGAGGCCGCCGCGTGAGGTTCCACCGGCGCGCCACCTACGCGTTCGCTCTCGTCATGCTCGTGCTCGGCGTCCTGCTCCTCGTCGAGACCGCGCGCGCGGGCGGCGGCACGTTCGGCTACGCGGCGGGCGTGCTGTTCGCGGCCGCCGGGTGCGGGCGTCTCTACCTCCTGCGTCGCTAGTCTCCCCGCGGCATGGCGCGCAAGCTCCCGCGGCTGCAGCGAGTCCTCGGCGCGTCGGCGCTCGCCTCCGTCGCCTACGGCGAGATCGCCTCCTCGATCTACTTCGCGCTCGGGATCGTCGCGCTGCACGCCCTCGGGATGACGCCTGCGGTGCTCGGGGCGGTCGGGCTGCTCTTCCTCGTCGTCGCCCTCTCGTACGCCGAGGGGACGACGGCGATTCGCGAGACCGGCGGCGCCGCCACCTTCGTGCGGGTCGCGTTCAACGACTTCGCCGGCTTTCTCACCGGCTGGGCGCTCTTCCTCGACTACCTGATCGTGATCGCGCTCTCGGCGCTCTTCCTGCCGCACTATCTCGGGCTCGCGATCGGCGTCCACTCGATCGCGCGGCATCCCGGCGACGAGATCTTCGGCTGCTTCGTGATCGCCGGGATCACGCTCTTCCGTCTCGCCCGGCGGACGAAGCTCTACGTGTTCGGCCTGGTCGTGGCGATGCTCGACCTCGTCACGCAGCTGCTGCTCGTCGGGCTCGGCTTCCTCCTGCTCTTCTCGAGCAGCACGCTCACCCGCGGGCTCTCGCTCGGCACGCAGCCGTCGTGGCACGAGATCGCGTTCGCGCTGCCGCTGGCGATGCTCGCGTACACGGGGCTCGAGACGGTCGCGAACCTCGCCGAGGAGACGCGCCGGCCCGGCCGCGACGTGCCGCGCAGCCTCTTCACGGCGATCGGCGGGGTCGTGGTGATCACGGTGCTGATCGCGCTCGTCGCGCTCTCCGCGTACCCGGCGCCGCACGGGACGACCGCACTCGGGACCGACTGGCAGCGGGCACCGCTGATGGGGATCGTCTCGGCGCTGCGCGGCCACGTGCCGATCTGGTTCGCGAACGTCCTCCGCGTCTACGTCGGTCTCACGGGTGCGCTGATCCTGCTCGTCGCGGCGACGACGTCGGTCTCCGGGTTCGGGCGGCTCGCCTACTCGCTCGGCGACCACGGCCAGCTGCCGCGCAGCTTCGGGCGGCTGCACCGGCGGACGCTCGTCTCGCCGCAGTCGGTGATCGCGGCCGGCGCGGTCTCGATCGCGCTGCTGATCGGGACGGCGTACCTGACGAACCCGGTCTCGTTCCTCGCGAGCCTCTTCAGCTTCGGCGTCCTCAGCGCCTTCACCGCGGCGCAGTTCGCCGTCGTCAAGCTGCGCGTCACCCAGCCGGAGCTGCGGCGGCCGTTCCGCGTGCCGCTCGGGGTCCGCGTGCGCGGCGCCGTCATACCGGTGCCGGCGATCGTCGGCGGGCTGGCGACCTTCGCGATCTTCGTCGCGGCGATGGCGACCCACATCGGGGCGCGCTACGGCGGTCCGGTGTGGCTCGCCGGCGGCGTCGTCGTCTACCTGCTCGTCCGCCGCGGCAGCGGGGCCGGCCTGCTCGAGCACGTCGAGGCGGCCGGCGAGCAGGAGGTGCCCGAGGCGGGCTTCTCGAAGATCCTCGTGCCGATGAAGCTGGGGGAGATCGGCGAGGAGATGGTCGCGACCGCCGTCAAGCTCGCACAGGAGCGCGGCGCCTCGGTCGAGGCGCTGCACGTCATCCTCGTCCCGCTCGACCAGCCGCTCCACGCCGAGCTCTCGCAACACGAGGAGCAGGCGGACGCGTCGCTCGCGGAGGCGAAGGCGCTCGGCGCCGACAACGGCGTGCTCGTCGAGGGGCGGACGATCCGCGCGCGCTCGATCGGCGACGCGATCGTCCAGGCCGCCTCCGAGAGCGGCGCCGACCTGATCGTGCTCGGCTCCTCGCCGCGCTGGCGACGCCAGTCCCGCTTCTTCTCGCCCACGGTCGACCACGTCCTGCGCAAGGCCGACGCGGAAGTGCTGATCGTCGCGTTCCCGCAGGGTGTGCTGGAGGAGACTCCAGGATGAGGCACCGCGCTACGCTGCGTCCGTGCTGAAGGCTCTGATCATCGGCTGCGGCCGCGTCGGCTCGTCGATCGCGCTCGAGCTCGACCGCGAAGGCTGGGAGGTCGTCGTCATCGACGAGAACGAGGACGCGCTCTCGCGGCTCGGCGAGCACTGGCCCGGCGTGTTCGTCGTCGGGCACGGCATGGACGCCGACCTGCTGCGCGAGGCGGGCATCGAGGAGGCGGACGCGGTCGTCGCCGCCACCGACGGCGACAACACGAACATCGTCATCGGCCAGGTCGCGCAGAAGCGCTTCGACATCCAGTGCGTCGTCGTCCGCGTGCTCGACCCGGCGCGGGCGCAGTTCTACGCCGAGCGCGGCCTGCGCACCGTGTGCCCGACCAGTGTCGCGATCGGGACGCTGATGGACGCGGTCCGCGCCTGCGAGATTCCGATTCCGAAGACGACGCAGGCTGCGGGCTAGCCGTGTACGTGATCGTCGCAGGCGGCGGCAAGGTGGGCGCCAACGTGGCCCGGTCGCTGATGCGGCTCGGGCACGAGGTGACGTTGATCGAGCAGCGGCGCGACCAGTTCGAGCGGCTCGAGGACGAGTTCGAGCACCAGGTCCAGCGCGGCGACGCGACCGAGATCTACGTGCTCGAGCGCGCCGGGATCGCCCGCCCGCCCGACGTGCTCCTCGCGCTGACCGGCGATGACGAGGACAACATGGTCATCTGCCAGATCGCGCGCGAGAAGTTCGGGGTCGAGAAGGTGATCGCGCGCGTCAACGACCCGCGCAACCAGGTGCACTTCGACCTGCTCGGGATCTCGCCGACCATCTGCGCGACCTCGAGCGTGATGGCGCTCGTCGAGCACGAGGTGCCCGAGCACGAGCTGATCCACCTGCTCGAGCTGCGCAAGGAGAACCTCGAGATCGTCGAGGTGCTGATCGACGGCGACTCGCCGTCGGCGGGCAAGCGCGTCGAACGCCTCGAGCTGCCCGAGGGCTCGCGCCTGATCTCGGTCATGCGGGACGGCAAGGCGGAGATCGCGGTCGGCTCGACGCTGCTCGAGGCCGGCGACCAGGTGCTCGCGATCCTCGAGCCCGGCAAGGAGGACGAGCTCCGCCGGGTGTTGCTTCGCGCCTGACGGGGAACCTCCGCGCCATGAAGCTCGCCGTGGTCGCGCTGGCAGGGTTCGTGCTGCTTGCGGGCGGGAGCGGCGCCCGGGCCGCGACGTCGGCCGCGTCCGGCCACGACTGGACGCGCTTCGGCTGGGACGCGCGGCGCTCGAACGACTCGACCGACCCGACCGGGATCACGGCCGCGAACGTCGGTCGCCTGACCCGGCAGCAGGTGCGGCTGCCCGGCATCGCCGACTCGTCGCCGATCTACCTGCACGGCGTGGCCATCGGCGGGCGCACGCACGATGCGTTCTTCCTGACGACGACCTACGGGATCACGCTCGCGGTCGACGCGGCGAGCGGCACGATCCTCTGGCGCTGGACGCCGCCCGGCTACGCGCGCTGGGCCGGCAGCGCGCAGATCACGACCGCGACGCCCGTCGCCGACCCGAGTCGCAGGTGGATCTACGCCGCGTCGCCGGACGGCCGGATCCAGAAGCTCACCGTCGCGAGCGGCCGTGTCGTCTGGCGGCGGCGGATCACGAAGCTGCCCTCGCGGGAGAAGATCGCCGCCTCGCTGAACTTCGACCTCGGGCACGTGATCGCGACCACCGGCGGCTACATCGGCGACGCGCCGCCCTACCAGGGCCACGTGGCGGTCGTCGACGCCGCGAGCGGGCGGCTCCTGCACGTCTGGAACTCGCTCTGCTCCGACCGGCACGAGCTGATCGAGCCGGCGTCGTGCGGGTCGAGCGACTCGGCGATCTGGGGGCGGGCGGGCGCGGTCGTCGTCCCCGGGAGCCACGACCTGCTCGTCGCCACGGGGAACGCGCCCTGGAACGGCAGCACCGACTGGGGCGACGCGGTCGTCCGGCTGCCGGCGGCGGTGACGGGCGTGCTCGGCAACTACACGCCGGCGAACACCGAGGAGCTGAACGCGACCGATCGCGATCTCGGCTCGACCTCACCGGTGTACCTGACGGCCACCCTGATCGCCCAGGGCGGCAAGGACGGCAAGATCCGGCTCCTGTCGGCGGCGCGGCTGCGCGGCAGCGCCCCGCACCGCGGCGGCGAGCTGCAGGAGGTCTCGACCCCGTCCGGCGCCGACCTCTTCACCGCGCCCGCGGTCTGGCGGACGAAGACGCAGACGTGGCTGATCGCCGCCGACAACGGCGGCACCGGCGCGTGGGTGCTGAAGCGCGGGCGTCTGCACGGCGTCTGGCGCAACGCAACCGGCGGCACGAGCCCCGTGATCGCAGGCGGTCTCCTCTGGGTGTACGGCCCCGGCGGCGGCCTGCGCGTCTACCGGCCCGGCAACGGCAGGCTCGTCGCGACCCTCGACGCCGGCCCCGGCCACTGGAACAGCCCGATCGTCGTCGACGGCCGCGTCGCCCTCCCCGAAGGCAACGCGAACGACCACGCCACCTCCGGTCTCCTCGACATCTGGCGCTCATCGGGCTGAGACGCGAGCGTCTCAGCCCGGGTGAAGCGGAACTGCGCGCGCCCGAGACGCGACTCGGGCTCGCTCCGTGCTGTATTGGATTGCTGACGGGGGTTCGGTTTCGGCGATGCCGGCGCGTCCGGCTCGTGCCCCTTCGGGGCAGGACCGGGGACGCTGGTTCGGCCGGATCGTAAGTCCGCGTGTCGGCGTGTCTTACGCTCCGGCCTTTTGCCGTCGTCCGCTTCGACGCTACGACTTCGGTCGCCGGGGCAGGCAACCCACCAGGCAAGACAGCACGGAGCGAGCCGGAAACCGCGCTTTCCGGCTCGCGCAGTTCCGCTTCCCTCGGGCTAGAAGCGCAGCTTCTAGCCCGACTTTCGGCGGCGGATGTTCGGCGCCTGCTGGCCGAGGGCGGCGTAGGCGAGCGCCTGCAGCGACTCGTTCAGCGTCGCCAGCTCGCGCGTCAGCCGGATGAAGTGCTCGTCGTTGTCGAGCCGCACGTTGATCTTCGCGAGCTCGTCGCCGAGCCGGTCGAGGCGCTCGAGCAGGATGTCGAGCCGGCGGTCGGAGAGATCGTGCTCCACGCCCGAATTCTAGAGGGCCCCGGCCAGCTCCTCGCGCGTGCGGACGAGCAGCACGTCGCCGCCGAGCGTCTCGAGCACCTCGTCGAGCGTCCCGAGCGCCTCGATCCGCCGCGCCGCCCCGACGTGGGAGAGCGCGACCACCGCAAGCTCGCGCGGCGCATCGGTGAAGACGCCGAGCCGCGCCCCGTCGGCCTGCAGTCGCCGCAGGAGCGCGCTCGTCTCGGCGTGCGGCCGGAAGTACACCGGCGCCCGGTCGGCCGCGAAGCGCTCGAGCAGCGGCCGCCAGTCGCCGAGCGCCTCGTCGAGCAGGGGCACCGCCGCGACGCGGTCGCTCGGCACCTCCAGGGGCACCCGCGTGCGCCGCGAAGCATCGTCGAGCCACGCGTTCCAGAGCGGCCGCGTGTCGGCGAGAACGGCGTCGAGATCGAGCACGAGCGTGGCCACCGAGCCGATGCTAGTGTCCCGCCACACATCGGCGAGCGGTGAGGGAACTCCGGTGAGAGTCCGGGACGGTCCCGCCGCTGTAAGGGGAGACGCTCTTCCGCCACGACGCCACTGGGTCGCGAGACCTGGGAAGGCGGCGGGAGAGGGAGCCCCGAGTCAGAAGACCTGTCGCCCGCCGCGAAAACCGAACCCCTCGCGGAAGGGAGGATTCGTTGTTCCGTCGTTCCCTCGTCGGCGTCGCGGCTCTCGCGATCGCCCTCGTTCTCGTCTCCTGGTCGGCCGCCGCGCGCGTACCGGCCGGCGCGCAGGTCGCCGCGTCCCGGATCGTGTCGCTCTCGCCGACACTGACCGAGGACCTGTTCGCGATCGGCGCCGGCTCGCAGGTCGTCGCCGTCGACAACCAGTCGAACTACCCGGCCGGCGCCCCGCACACCGACCTCTCGGGCTACACGCCGAACATCGAGGCGATCGCCGCCTACCACCCCGATCTCGTCGTCCTCTCGTACCAGGGCCCGTGGGTCTCGCAGCTCGAGAAGCTCGGCATCACCGTCCGCTACGAGGCGGCCGCGGACAACCTCGCGCAGGCGTACGAGGAGATCCGCGACCTCGGCCGGCTCACCGGCCACGCGCAGCAGGCGGCGAAGGTCGTGCACACGATGGAGGTGCAGCTGAAGAAGATCGTCCAGAGCGTCCCGAAGTCGCGCCGCCACCTGACGCTCTACCACGAGCTCGACCAGACCTACTACTCGGCGACCTCGTCCACCTTCATCGGGCGCATCTACCGCCTCTTCGGCTTCCGCAACATCGCCGACGCCGCCGACACGGCGCACACCGGCTACCCGCAGCTGTCGGCGGAGTACGTCGTCGCCTCCAACCCGCAGATCGTCGTCCTCGCCGACTCGAAATGCTGCGGCCAGTCGCCCGCGACGGTCGCGGCCCGGCCCGGCTGGCAGAACATCGCCGCGGTGCGCACCGGCCGCGTGATCAGCGTCGACGACGACATCGCGTCCCGCTGGGGGCCGCGCGTCGTCCAGTTCGCCCGGGCGGTGGCCGCGATCGCGAAGAAGAAGTGACCACCGCCGCCGAGTCGATCCGGGAGCAGCCGGCGCCGCGCGTGGAGGCGCGCGGCGTCGGCGTCCGCTGGGGGCTGGCGGCCGTGGCCTTCCTGGCCGGCTCGCTGCTCGTCGGGCTCGGCGTCGGCCCGGTCGGGATCGGAGCGGGCGCGATCGTCCGCTCGGCGCTCTCGCCGCTGCCGCTCCTGCACGTCCACTCGCACCTCGACGCCGTCCAGCACGCGATCCTGTGGCAGCTGCGCGCGCCCCGGATCGTGCTCGCGGCGCTCGTCGGCGGGATGCTCTCGATCGCGGGCGCGTCGTACCAGGGGGTCTTCCGGAACCCGCTCGCCGACCCGTACCTGCTCGGGGTCGCCGGCGGGGCCGGGCTCGGCGCGACGCTCGCGATCGTCTACGGCGTCGCCTCGGCGGGGACGAGCTACGTCGTGCCGCTGGCCGCGTTCGCCGGGGCGGTCGCCGCGGTCGCGTTGACGTATGCGCTCGGCCGCTCGGCCGGGGCCGCGAGGACGACCGGCGCGCTCGTCCTCGCGGGCGTCACCGTCGCCACCTTCACCGCCGCGGTTCAGACGTTCGTCCAGCAGCGTCACACGGACGTGCTCCAGAACGTCTACTCGTGGCTCCTGGGCGGCTTCTCCACCTCGACGTGGACGGACGTCGCGGTGACGGCGCCGTACGTCGCAGCGAGCGCGGCGGTGCTCATCCTCCACCGGCGCGTCCTCGACGTGCTGAGCCTCGGCGACGACGAGGCGTCGAGCCTCGGGCTCAATGTCGCCCGCGCGCGGCTCGTGATCGTCGTCGTCGCGACGCTCGGGACGGCGGCGGCGGTTGCGGTCAGCGGCCTGATCGCCTTCGTCGGGATCATCGTCCCGCACACGGTCCGCCTGCTCGTCTCGACGAGCTACCGCGCGGTGATCCCGCTCTCGCTCGTCGTCGGCGCCGGCTTCCTCGTGCTCGCGGACGTGCTCGCGCGGACGGTGCTCTCGCCGGCCGAGCTGCCGATCGGCGTCGTCACCGCGTTCTTCGGCGCCCCGTTCTTCGCGGTCGTCCTGCGCACCTCGAGGACGATGCGATGATCGCGATGGGCGACGTGTGGGTGCGCTTCGGGGCGGTCGCGGCGGTGCGCGAGCTGTCGCTCGTCGCCGAGACGGGGGAGTGGGTGGCGCTGATCGGCCCGAACGGCGCGGGGAAGACGTCGGCGCTGCGCGCGCTCGCCGGGCTCGTCCCGTTCGACGGCGAGATCCGGCTCGGCGGCAGCGACGCGGCCCGGCTGCCGCGCCGCGAGCTGGCGCGCCTCGTCGCACTCGTGCCCCAGAACCCGGAGACGCCGCCGGAGCTGACGGTGGCCGAGTACGTGCTGCTCGGGCGGACGCCGCACATCTCCTACCTCGGCAGCGAGGGCCGCGCCGACCGCCGCGCCGCCGAGCGGGCGCTGCGCCGGCTCGAGCTGGAGCAGTTCGCCGAGCGCAGGCTCGGCTCGCTCAGCGGCGGCGAGCTGCAACGCGCCGTGCTTGCCCGCGCGCTCGCCCAGGAGGCGCGGATCCTGCTCCTCGACGAGCCGACCGCCTCGCTCGACCTCGGCCGAGCGCAGCTCGTGCTCGAGCTCGTCGACTCGCTGCGCGGGGACGGCCTCACCGTCGTCTCGACGCTGCACGACCTGACGCTCGCCGGCCAGTACGCCGACCGGCTCGTCCTGCTCGACCGCGGCGCCGTCGCGGCCGAGGGCACGGCCGCCGAGGTGCTGTCCGCGCCGAACGTCGCCGCCCACTACGGCGCGAGCGTGCGCGTCGTCGAGGACGAGGGCGGCGTGTTCGTCCTGCCTGTGCGCCGGTGACGCACCGCATACGATCGAGCCATGAGCGCGACCGCGTCGATTCTCACGATCGGCAACGAGCTCGTCTCGGGTGACGTGCCGAACACGAACGCGTCGTGGCTCGCGAAGCGGCTGGCGCCGCTCGGCGTCGCGGTGCGGATGACGGCCGCGCTCCCGGACGAGATCGAGGCCGTGGCCGAGTTCGTCCGGGCCGAAGCGCCGCGCGTCGACTTCCTCCTCGTCACCGGCGGGCTCGGCGGCACCCCCGACGACCTGACCCGGGAGGCGATCGCCGCCGCGTTCGGCGTGCCGCAGGAGGAGGTGCCCGAGCTCGCGGCCGACCTGCGCTCGCGCTTCGCGCGCGACCCGGAGTACGCGGCGCGCTGGGCGCTCCTGCCGCGCGGCAGCCGCCCGCTCACGAACCCGCTCGGCGGCGCGCCCGGCTTCGCGATCGAGAACGTCTACGTGCTGCCGGGGCTGCCCTCGGAGATGGAGGCGATGTTCGCGGCGGCCGAGGAGGAGTTCCGGCGCGGCAGCCCGATCGGCGCCTGGCGCCGCGTCTGGCAGACGCGCGAGAGCGTGATCGCGGCTGCGCTCGTCGAGGCGGGCGAGCGCTGGCCGGCCGTCCTGCTCGGCTCCTACCCGAGCTTCCTCCCGGACGGCTCGCACGTCGAGATCGTCGCGAAGTCGAGCGACCCGGACGAGCTCGCCGCGGTGTCGGCCTGGCTCGAGGCCAGAGTCGACGCGCTCATGCGCGGCTGAGCAGGGCAGCCGAGTCGTCGCCTACCGAGCAGACGCCGCCTGAGGCATGCTTCGACCGTGAGCACGCCCGCCTTCGACGTCCGCCCGCGCCTCGTGAACGGCGCGCTCCTGCCCGTCATCTTCGGGCTCGCGCTCGCCGCGGGCGTCGTCGCCGGCGACCGGAGCGACTCGTTCTGGGTCGGGCTGCTCGCCTTCTTCGTCGCCTGGAAGGCCGGCCGCGTCGTGCGCCGGCTCGTCCGCGGCCTGCTCGTCGAGGCGATCCACGCCGCGCTCTGGCCCGCCGGGGCGGCCGGCTTCGCGTGGCTCTTCGTCGGGGCGGGGCTGCCGAAGTGGCTCGGCGTCATCCTGGCGATGCTCGCCGCCGAGGCCGCGAAGCTCGCCGTCTCGCCGCTCCTGCCGAAGCGCCGCACGCCCGCCCAGCGGTTCGCCTGGTTCGAGGAGTGGGGCCTGCCGGCGGTGGACGACGCGATCCAGGGCCGTTTCACCCGCAAAGACGGGTAAACCGAGGGTTCGCTCCGGCATTCTCCGGATAGACGGTACGGGCACACCGGACTAGCGTGGTGTGAACCGAAGGAGGTCCGATGGACGACCGCTATCCCGTCCGCGTAGAGGCGCGCCTCGACGAACCCCTCAGCCGCTGGCTCTGGCTCGTGAAGTGGCTGCTTGCGATCCCGCACTGGTTCCTGCTGCTGTTTCTGTGGGTCGGCTTCGCGTTCGCGACGCTGGCCGCGTTCTTCGTCCTGCTCTTCACCGGCCGCTACCCGCGAGGGCTCTTCGGCTTCAACGTCGGCGTCCTGCGCTGGAGCTGGCGTGTCGGCTACTACGCCTGCGCCGCGATCGGCACCGACCGCTACCCGCCGTTCACGCTCGCCGACGTCCCCGACTACCCGGCGCGGCTCGAGATCGACTATCCGGAGCACCAGCGGCGCGGCCTGCCGCTCGTCGGCTGGTGGCTCGTGGGCATCCCGCAGTACGCGATCGCCGCCATCATCGGCGGCGGCGTCGGCTTCGGCTGGACGGGCGCCCACTGGGGAGGCCAGGCGCCGAGCCTGATCGGCGTCCTCGTCTTCGTCGCCGCCGTCCTCCTGCTCTTCGGACGCGGCTACCCGCGCGGCGTCTTCGACCTCGTCATGGGCTTCAACCGCTGGTCGCTGCGCGTGCTCGCGTACTGCGCGTTCATGACGCCGGAGTACCCGCCGTTCCGGCTCGACCAGGGTGGAGAGGAGCCTCGCGTTCCTTCGGGTGGTGTGGCCGTCGCCCCCGGGTCGTGAGCACCAAGCCGGAGGGCGTCCGCGGTCGCAGGCAAGGCTGGGTGCCTTGGCAAGGCGGCGGGCGGTCTCCGGCGCCGTGTGATCGCGGGTCGGGGAGCATGGCCCCATTGCCTGAAGGGGCGCTACGCCAGGGCCGGCGCCAACGCTCGGCCAACCAGCCTGACCGGCTCGAGGTCGGTATGGAGCAGATGCTGGAGCATCACGCGCTCGCAGCCGGCGCGCTCGTAGACGCGTAGCCGCTCGGCGACCTCGTCCACCGAGCCGACGATCCCGCGCCGGGAGAAGCCGGCGAGCCAGTCGTCGAAGGAGGCCTCGCGCGGCGTGCGACCGTACAGCTCGCCCGCCCGTGCGAGCGCCTCCTCGCGGGTGGCGCCGATCAGGCAGCCGGTCATGAGCGAGAAGCGCATCGTCGCCGGGTCGCGGCCCGCCCGCTCGCAGGCGGCGGCGACCTTGGCGCGGATCTGCGCGAACTCGTCCGGGCTCGCGAACGGCGTGTTGTACTCGTCGGCGAACCGGGCGGCCGGGTCGGCGGTACCGCGTGTGCCGCTGCCGCCGACGAGGATCGGCGGGTGGGGGTGCTGCACCGGCTTCGGCAGTCCGGGCGCGTCCTCGAGCGTGTAGTGGCGGCCGCGGAAGTCGACGCGCGGCTCCGTCCAGAGGCGGTGGACGACCTCGAGCTGTTCGGCGAACATCTCCATCCGGACGGCCGTCTCGGGGAACGGGAAGCCGAAGGCGCGGTGCTCGCGCTCCATCCAGCCGGCGCCGAGGCCGAGCTCGATCCGGCCGCCGGAGACGTGGTCGGCGGTGGCGGCGGCGTTCGCGAGCAGCGCGGGCGGGCGGAAGGTGGCGGGGGAGACGAGCGTGCCGAGGCGGAGCGTCGTCGTGCGGGCGGCGAGCGCGGCGATCGTCGTCCAGGCGTCGTGCGCGACGTTCGCGTCCTCGTCGCCCTGCGAGATGTAGTGGTCGGAGCGGAAGAGCGTCGAGACGCCGTGCTCCTCGCACGCGTCCGCGAGCGCGCACCAGTGCTCCCAGGTGACGCCCTCCTGCCCCTCGATCATCAGCGCGACGCGCATCGTCCCGAGACTAGATGGTTGATGCCACGAGATCGTCCGTTCAGGGGCGTGGGCTGGCCTGTCTGGGGCGCCGTGGCGGGCGCTTGCCGCTGCTGGTGGCAGTGGTGAGCGATCGGCGGGGCGAAGCGCAGGCCCGGCGGGGGCCGGCTCCGCCGGCCGCAGACGGGTCGAAGCGGCCCAGGCGTGCCAGACCGCGCAACCGGACGCGCGCGATCGTGGCATCAACCATCTAGGCGTTTTCCGACCTGCTCCGCAGGGGACGACCGTCGGCATGGCTCTCCGCATCGCGAAGCGCGCCGCCGGGCTCGTCGAGCCGCTCGACGGCGTCTCCGAGCCGATCCAGGGCGCGGTCAGGGCGGCGCCGCGTCCGCTCCGGAATGCGCTCGACGGCGTCTGGCTCGGCAATCCGCTCCATCCGGCCCTGACCGACGTGCCGATCGGCGCGTGGACGGCGGCGGCCGCGCTCGACCTCGCGGGCTCGCCGGCCGCCGACGACGCGCTCGCGGTCGGCGTCCTCGCGGCGGTGCCCGCGGCGCTGACCGGACTCAACGACTGGAGCTACCTGCGCGGCGAGTCGAAGCGCCTCGGCACCGCGCATGCGCTCCTGAACTCGCTCGGGCTCGCGCTCAATGTGGCGTCGATCGTGGCGCGGCGGCGCGGCCGCCGCGGCGTGGGCCGGGCGCTCTCCGGGGTTGCGTACGCCGGCTCGTTGCTCGCCGCGCACCTGGGTGGCGAGCTCGCGTTCGGGCTGGGCGTGCGCGTGAACCGGACGGCGTGGGAGCAGCCGCGCGACCGCTTTCTCGCGGTGCTGGACGAGGAGGAGCTGAACGGCGGCCGCCTCGTGCGGGCCGACCTCGAGGGCGAGCCGGTGCTCGTCGCGCGCGCCGAGGGCACGAACGAGGTGTGCGCGATCGCGGCGACGTGCACGCATCTCGGCGGGCCGCTCGACGAGGGCGAGCGCGACGGCAACACCGTGATCTGCCCGTGGCACGGCTCGCGCTTCGACCTCTGCAGCGGCGAGGTGGAGGGCGGCCCGGCCGTCTACCCGCAGCCGCGCTACGAGACCCGCCTGCGCGCCGGCAAGGTCGAGATCCGCGCCGTGCAGGACTGACCCGCGGGGCCATGTCCGGGGTCAGAGCCCTGCCATGTCCCGTGCGGACCTGTCCGGCGGCGACGCCGGGGGCCCCCGCTACGATCGAGCAGTGGCCGCGACGACGCCGGAGACGTACCTCGAAGACCTGAATCCGGCCCAGCGCGAGGCGGTGCTCCACACCGAGGGGCCGGTGCTCGTGATCGCCGGCGCCGGCTCCGGCAAGACGCGCGTGCTCACCCGCCGCATCGCCCACCTGCTCGGCGCGGTCGGGGTGAAGCCGCCCGAGATCCTCGCCATCACCTTCACGAACAAGGCCGCCGCGGAGATGCGCGAGCGCGTCGAGCACCTCGTCGGCCCGCCCGCCCGCGCCGCCTGGGTGATGACCTTCCACGCCGCCTGCGGGCGCATCCTCCGCCGCGAGGCGGAGCGTCTCGGCTACCGCTCGAACTTCACGATCTACGACTCCGCCGACCAGGTGCGCCTGACGAAGCAGTGCCTGGAGGAGCTCGAGCGCGACCCGAAGCGCTTCACGCCGCGTGGCATCCATGGCCAGATCTCGAACGCGAAGAACCAGCTGATCGGCCCGGGCGAATACGGCGAGCGCATCGCGAGCTTCTACGACCAGACGGTCGCCGATGTCTACGACCTCTACCAGCGCAAGCTGCACGCGTCGAACGCGGTCGACTTCGACGACATGCTCTACCTCACGGTCGAGGCGCTCGAACGCTTCCCGGAGGCGCGCGAAAAGTGGCAGAAGGCGTTTCAGTACGTGCTCGTCGACGAGTACCAGGACACGAACCACGCGCAGTACCGGCTGCTCCAGCTGCTCGCCGAGAAGCACAAGAACGTGTTCGCGGTCGGCGACCCGGACCAGTCGGTCTACGGGTTCAGAGGCGCCGACATCCGCAATGTGCTCGAGTTCGAGAACGACTTCGCGGGCGCGTACACGATCCAGCTCGAGCAGAACTACCGGTCGACCCAGAACATCCTCGACGCGGCGAACGGCGTCATCCGCCAGAACCGCGAGCGCAAGGAGAAGAACCTCTGGTCGGAGCTCGGCGAGGGCGACCCGGTGCGCGTCGTCGAGGTCGAGGACGAGCACGCCGAGGCCCGCTACGTCGCCGCCGAGATCGCGCTGCTCGTCGAGCAGGGCTTCTCGGGCAGCGAGGTCGCGGTCTTCTACCGGACGAACGCGCAGAGCCGCGTGCTCGAGGACGTCCTCGTCCGCCAGGGTGTCGCCTACCAGGTGATCGGCGGGCCGCGCTTCTACGAGCGCGCCGAGGTGAAAGACCTGATCGCCTACCTGCAGGTGCTCGACAACCCGTACGACGCCGTCTCGCTGCTGCGGGCCGCGAACCGGCCGCGGCGCGGGATCGGCGACTCGACGCTCGCGCGGCTGATGACGTGGGCCGACCAGCGCGAGATCTCGCTCTGGGAGGCGACCGCGGAAGCCGAGAGCGCCGGCGTCGGCACGGCGCCGCAGAAGGCGGTGAAGGCGTTCCGCGGCGTGATCATGTCGCTGATGAGCGCCGCGCACGAGCTCGACGTGCCGGAGCTGATCGACGCCGTGCTCGACCGCAGCGGCTACCGCGAGGCGCTCGAGGCGGAGCGGACGATCGAGGCGCAGGGCCGGCTGGAGAACCTCGAGGAGCTCGTCTCCGTCGCCCGCGAGTGGCGCGAGCAGGCTGCTGAGCCGACCCTGTCCAGCTTCCTGCAGGAGGTCTCGCTCTACTCCGACCAGGACGCGATCCGCGGCGAGGGCTCGCTTGTGACGCTGATGACCCTGCACAACGCGAAGGGCCTCGAGTTCCGCGCCGTCTTCATGATCGGCATGGAGGAGGGCATCTTCCCGCACTCGCGCTCGATCGAGGAGCAGGGGATCGAGGAGGAGCGGCGCCTCTGCTATGTCGGCATGACGCGCGCGATGGAGCGGCTGACGCTGCTGCACGCGTCCTCGCGGATGCTCTACGGCGGCCGCGACCACAACCTGCCCTCGCGCTTCCTCGACGAGGTGCCCGACCGGCACGTCGAGCGCGACCGGCTGCGGCCGGCGTCGTGGTCGGGCTACGGCGCGCCGCAGCAGAGCCAGGTCGCCCCGCGCACCGATCAGCCGAGCCTCTCGACGGGCGACAACGTCCGCCACTCGACGCTCGGCGAGGGCGTCGTCGTCCGGATGGAGCCGGGCGGAGTCGCGACCGTCCGCTTCGCGGCGGACGGCAGCGAGCGGCGGCTGATGCTCGACTACGCCCCACTCGAGAAGATCTAGGCTCCCGGCGTGTTCGAGATCCGCCCGTGTCGCGACCACGACGAGTTCGGCCGTGCCGTCGGCGCGATCGGCCAGTACTTCAACCCGCCGCCGAGCGCCGAGAGTCTGGAGCGGTTCGCCCAGGTGCTGCCGCAGGAGCGCATGCACGCCGCCTTCGACGGCGATCTGGTCGTCGGTGGCGCGGGCGCGTTCCCGTTCGAGCTCTCGGTGCCCGGCGGCTCGCTCGCCTGCGGCGGCGTCACCGTGGTGGGCGTCCACCCGACGCACCGCCGCCGCGGCGTCCTCCGCGCGATGATGGAGGCCCAGCTCCGCGACGTGCACGAGCGCGGAGAGCCGATCGCCGCGCTCTGGGCCTCGGAGGAGACGATCTACGGTCGCTTCGGCTACGGGGTCGCGTTCTGGTGTGGCGACGTGAAGATCAAGCGGGAGTGGGGTGGGTTCGCGCGGCCGCTCGAGCGGCGCGGCACGGTGCGCTTCGTCACACCGGAAGAGGCGGCCGAGCTCTTCCCGCCCGTGTACGACGCCGTGCGCGGGCAACGCGCGGGGATGCTCGCCCGCAGCGAGCGCTGGTGGACGCTGCGCCAGCTCCGGATGCCGCCGGAGGAGGAGTCGTCACCCCGCCGCTTCGTCGTGCTCGAGCTGGACGGCGAGACGCAGGCCTACGCGGTCTACCGCACGTTCTTCGCGATGGAGGAGGGCACTACGGTGTCGCGTCTCGTCGTCAACGAGGCGGTCGGTGCGACCCCGCAGGCGACGGCGGAGATCTGGCGCTACTTGCTCGACGTCGACTGGACGGCGACGATCGAGGCGTCGCTGCTCCCGCCCGACCATCCGCTCTTCGCCCTGCTCGCGAGTCCGCGTCGCGCCGGCTACCGGATGGGCGATGCGCTCTGGGTGCGGGTGGTCGACGTCGGCGCCGCGCTCTCAGGGCGCGCGTGGGGCGACCACGGTCCGCTCGTCCTCGACGTCCGCGACGACCTGCTCGAATGGAACGCGGGCCGCTGGAAGCTCGAGGGCGGCTCGTGCGTCCGGACCGACGGCGAGCCCGACCTCGCGCTCGACGTGTCGGCGCTCGGTGCGGCCTATCTCGGGGCGGTCTCGTTCGCCCACCTCCGGGAGGGGTTGCGGGTCGAGGAGCTGCGCGAGGGGGCGGTGGAGCGGGCCGACCGGATCTTCGCGTGGCGGCCGTTTCCGTGGTGCCCCGAGATGTTTTGAAGGATTTGTCAAGTTCGGGGAGAATCCGCTTGTTCTAGCGGCTTTTGCAGGCTAAACCTGCACGCCGTTGTAAGGGATGCGTTAACCTGCGGAGCCCATGCGGCGCCGTGCGGTCAGATACGCGGTTCTTGCGGCAGCGATTGGAGTGGCGGCTTTCTCCGCTGCCCAGTCGTCTGGCCACCGGCTGGCTGCCGGCGCGCCGGCGGACCCGCTCGAGGCCACGCAGCACGTCGCCTTCTACCACGCGCCGCGGCACCTGCAGGCGGTGCAGCGGGTCGTCTCGGTGAAGCACGCCGCCCACCGGGCCGCGAAGCTCGCCGCGCAGCCGTCCTCGACGGTGCCTGCCCCGACAGCGCCTGCCCCGACGGCGCCCGCCCAGCCTGCGGCGACGTCGTCCGGCTCGGAACCGGCCTCCGGCCCGTCGTTCCGCTTCGAGTGGCCTGCGCAGGGGACGGTCACGACGCCGTTCATCCCGTCGGGCCCGTCGCGCCACGACGGCATCGACATCGGCGACCTCCGCTCGCTGACGGTGATCGCCGCGTACGGTGGCGAGGTGATCCACGTCGGCTATACGGTCGGCTTCGAGGGCTACGGGAACATCATCGACGTCGAGGTCGCACCGGGCGTCGAGGTGCTGTACGCGCACCTCTCGGCGATGGACGTCCAGGTGGGCGACCGGGTGCAGGCGGGCGAGACGATCGGGACGGCCGGCTGCACGGGTCTCTGCTACGGCACGCACCTCCATTTCGAGGTGCGGGAGAACGGCACGCCGGTCGATCCGCGTCAGTTCCTGCCGTAGCGCCCTGCCCGCTACAATCCCGCGACCGGGGGCGGTTAGCTCAGTTGGGAGAGCACCAGCTCGACAAGCTGGGGGTCACTGGTTCGAGCCCAGTACCGCCCATATTTCCCGCTGCATATGGCGTTTTCCGTTGCCGAGGCTGGCGACGGATTCCGTTAGTCACGTTTTGGTCACGCCGACGGGGCGGACGGGTGGCCCGTCAGAGGCGCTCCGTAGAGTGGCGTCGTGGCGGGGATGCAGGCGGTCTACTACCGGGCGGCGGACGGGTCGGAGCCGGTAGACGCGTTCATCGCGGCGCTCAGAGATCCGAACAAGCAGGCGGCGCTCGACAACCAGATCGAGCGCCTGAACCTGCTCCGCCCGAACGACCCGCCGCTCCCGTTTCCGTGGAGCTCGCAGCTCGAGGGCGAGCTGCGCGAGCTTCGCTGCCACTACGGCTCCGAGCTCTACCGGGTGCTCTACCGCCGCTCGGGGAATCTGTTCGTGCTGCTGCACGTGTTCCGCAAAGACACCGGCAAGGTCCCCGAGGCGGAGCTGCGGGTCGCGCGGGAGCGCTGGGACGATTTCAAGGCGCGGATGGACGCGCAGCGGCGCCGGCCGCCGCGGGCCGCTGGCCACGACGCCCCGTGAACGGGTTTACACGCTTATCAATTTTGGTAAGATACGGTCGATCACCGAAGCAGACGATGGGAGGCACGTGGCGCAGTCGAAGAGCAAGAGCGTGAGCCCGGTCGGCTCGACCGCCGCGGAGGCGGCCGGTCGGCGGGCGCGCCGCAGCCCCGGTTATCGGGAGGCGCGCGCGCGGCTGGCGCCGTACGAGCAGCTGGCCCGGATCGTGATCCGCCGGCGGATGGAGCTCGGGCTCACCCAGGAGCAGCTGGCCGAGCGGATGGGGACGAGCCACTCGGCGATCTCGCGGATCGAGAGCGGCCAGCACGGCACCTCGGTGCAGACGCTGCAGCGGCTGGCCGGCGCGCTGGAGATGCGCTTCGTGATGGGATTCGAGCACGGCCCGGTCGAGGATCCGGTCCGCGAGCTCGTCCCTGCCTAGTAACGTCGCCCGCCCGCTCGGCCTCCGCGGAGATGGCGGGGCCGCAACGCCGCCCAGTTCGGTTAGCGCTGCGCGAGTCGTTCGAGGACGAGCTCGAGCGGTTGGCGGTAGTCGCCCTCTTTGGTGTGCAGACCGCGGCGCAGGCGATGGTTGAGCTCGTCGACGTCGACGTTCGAGAGGCTGCCAACCTGGTCGATGTGCCAGCCGCACTCGAACGCCATCTCGTTCATCACCCCGAGCACGTGCCGGCTCGCCGTCTTCGCCACGCGCACATCCGCCTCGCTGAGCGGGCCGAGCGCGTCGATCGGCAGCCCTTCCTCGAGCAGCGCGCCTTCGAGCAGCCCGACGATTCGACGTTCGACCGGACGCAAGTCGGCGACACGGACGTCAGCGACGAACACCGGAAACAGCGTGCCGGCGTGCACGAGCAGCAGACACTTGCGCTGATCGAGCCAGAGCAGGTTCGCGTACCAGTCGTCGGCGCTCGGCGGCGCCTCGATCAGCGTGAGGTTGCGCTTCCCGAGCAAGGAGAGCAACTTGTTCGTGCAGCGGAGAACCACGCCCGCGAGCGTACTGACGACCGCACGGTGCTACCAGCGTGCTACCGAGAGCAGGCGACAACGCGCGTGATCAAGCGCAGAGCCTACGAGGCGAGAACGAGGGAAATGCCTGCAAACCTGTGGAAGCGGGCCAATGGTCGCTAACGGTGAGCACCAGTTCTGCGGGCTCGACAAGCTGGGGGTCACTGGTTCGAGCCCAGTACCGCCCATCCTCTGAAACGGCGAGATTGAGCCCTTTGCGGGGCCCCTCGCCGTTGCTTGTCCCGTCCTCGTCCGGTTGGGCCAGGCCGAGCGGCTCCGTGCTCGCGCCGGCTCTGGCCATTCGTGGGCGCTGCTTCGACCCCGCGAATCCGGAACGCCGTCACGGAAGCGGCTTGCCGTCCAGCGTTCGTGCGCTGCGACTAGACAAGAGTGTTTCTGCGTTTGTACAGTCCGAACGGACAATCGACCCAGAGGAGGGTGTGCCACGTGGCCGTGCATCGGCATCCGTACAAGGTTTCGCTCGCGAGCACGCCGTCCGACCCGGGGATTCCCGAGCGCGGCTGGCACGACATGGATGTGCGCTGGCTCATCACCGAGGCGAGCGTGGGGGCCAAGCAGACGGTCTTCGGCGTCACCATCTTCCCGCCCGGATCGCGGCACGAGATCCACCGCCACCCGAACGCGGAGGAGGTCGAGTACCTCGTCTCGGGAACGGGCATCGCCTACGTCGACGACGACGCGATCGAGCTCGGCCCCGGGGAGGTCGTCTTCGTGCCGCAGAACGCCTACCACGGGTTCGAGAACAGCTCGGACGGCGACGTCGTGATGGCCTGGGCCTACGCCGGCGCTGCGAGCCTCGAGGCTGCGGGCTTCGTCACGCGCAGCGAGGACGAAGCGGGCGGGTAGATCGGCTCAGGAGATCGGCGGTTCCGAGCCGTCGTCGGCGGCCGCCGCGGTGTGGCGCCTGCCGAGAACGAACCACACGGCCTCGACGGCTTGATCGCCGACCGCCGCGAGACGGTGCGGCTCGGTGCAGTCGAACGAGATCGAGTCCCCGCGCCGGAGCTCGTGGCTCTCGAAGCCGACCGTGACCCGCAGGCGTCCGCTGAGCACGTAGCCGTACTCCTTGCCGTTGTGGCGCATCAACGACTCCGGTGCGGTCGACTCGCCGCCCGGCTCGTAGCGCAGCAGGAGGAAGTCGACGTCGTGGTCGGGGCCGGAGGTGAGGCGCTGCCAGCTCACACCGGAGTCGATGTGGATCGAGACTCGCTCGTCCGCGCGCTGGAGCGGAGACTCGGAATCGACGGCGGCCGCCTTCCGCGACCGGGGTGAGCGGCGCTCCGAGACCGCCTCTGCTCCGTCCTCCCAGATCACCTCGTTCACGGGCACCTCGAGCTCGCCCACGATCGCGAACAGCGTGCTGATCGAGGGCTGCGACTTGCCCGTCTCGACCTGCGAGATCAGGCTCGGCGAAAGGCCGAGGCGGCGAGCGAGCTCGCGGAGGCTCATGTTCTGCGCCTCCCGCGCTTCCCGCAGGCGCGCTCCCAGCTCCTTGCGGAGCCCGATGCCGACGCGTCCGCGCGGGTCGGCCGTCTTTGCCCTGGGGCCCTGCGCGGTCGACGCGGGTGCCGTGTCCGTTGAGCGCGTCACGGGCGTTTACGCTACCTGAACAGCGGCGGCGCTCCGTGCCGCGCCGGTGCCTGCTTCGCGCGTGCGTTGCCGGGGACGGTCACGACCGCGACGCGAGGTAGGCGGCTATGCCGGCGCGCCGTTCCTCGGCCTTGGTGTAGGCGACCTGCACGAGCTCGAGCGGATACCCGTCGGGGTCCGCGAAGTACACCCAGCGCCAGCCCGCGAGGACGCCCTCGTCGACGACGTTGATGTCGCTGAAGAAGGTGATGCCCTTGGCTTCGAGCTCCGCCCTCTTCGCCTCGATGTCGTCGACGAGGAATCCGACGTGAGATGCCCCGATGCTGTTGGACGCCAGCGGCTTCGCGGTCTCGCTGGGCGGCTCCCGGTACTCGAGGAGCTCGAACGTCGTGCTCCCGAGTGCCAGACTGACCTGCCGGAGCGCCGCCGCTCCGGAAACCCCTACCGCACGCCCCAGCTCCTCGCCTTCGAACCACGGGCTCGGCTCGTTCACGAAGTCGAGCCCGAGGATGTCGTGGTAGAAGCGGATCGAGGCGTCGAGATCCTTCACGGTGATGCCGACGTGATGCAGACCTTCCATGGTGGCCTCCGTCAGATAGCGGGTGTCGCGGTCGTGGCCGTCCGGTCGCCTCGGGTCAGACGAGCACCTGGCCGCCGTCGACCATGTACATCTGGCCGGTCATGTAGTCCGATTCGGGCGAGGCGAGGTAGACGAGGAACGGCGCCAGCTCCTCCGGCGCCGCGGGGCGGCCGATGAGCGTGCCCGCCGCGAAGTCGCGCATCGGGTCGCTCTCGGCGGGTTGGGCGTGGATCGCGCGCAGGTCGTCGTTCAGCCCCACCCACATCGGCGTGTCGACCACGCCGGGCGCGAACGCGTTCACCGTGATCCCGTGCTCGATCAGCCCCCGCGCGGTCGCCTGCGTGAGTGCGAGGATCCCGAACTTCGCGACGCAGTAGGGGACGAACTCCCAGAAGCCCTGCCGGCCCGCGATCGACCCGGTGTTGACGATCTTGCCGCCGGCGCCCTGGGCGATCATCTGCTTCGCGGCCTCCTGCGTGCAGACGATCGCGCCCCACGTGTTGACGCGGACGATCTGCTCGAAGTTCTCCTCGTCGACCTCCATGAAGTCCCGCGGCCGGTTCATGCCTGCGTTGTTGAAGATGACGTTCAGCTCGCCGAACGCGTCGACGGCGGTTCCGATCATCGCCCGCACCTGCTCCCGGTCGGTCACGTCGACCCCGACCGCGCGGGCAGTGCCGCCGTCAGCCGTGATCGAGTCCGCGACCGTCTGCGCGCGAGCGGCGTCCATGTCCGCGACGACGACGCGCCCGCCCTCGGCCGCGATCGCCCTGCACGCTGCCGTTCCGATGCCGCCGGCGCCGCCGGTGACGACCACGACCCGATCCTGGACGCGCCCCATCGCCTAGAGGGTCTCCTCGTTGGGCCCGAGGAGATCGGCGCCTCGGACGTACGTCTTTCCGCACACGAGCAGCTCGTCGGCCGGGAACTTCGTGATCACCCGGCAGCCCGTCGGGGTGACGACGACCTCCTCCTCGATCCTGGCTGCCGACTCGCCGTCGCTCGCCGGGCAGTACGTCTCGAGCGCGAACACCATGCCTTCCTGGATCTCGGTCGGGTGGTCGAGCGAGTGGACACGCGAGATCATCGGCGCCTCGTAGAGGCCGACGCCGAGGCCGTGTCCGAACTGGAGGCCGAAGCACGATTGCTCGTCCGGGAACCCGAGCTGCTTCGCGGTCGGCCAGACACTCGCGATCTCGTCGGTCGTCGCACCGGGCCGGACGAGCTCGATCGCGTCGTCGAGCCACTCACGGCACTGCGTGTACGCGTCGATCTGCGAGCGCGTGACGCCGCCGACGTTGAACGTGCGGTAGTAGCACGTCCGGTAGCCCATGAACGAGTGGATGACGTCGAAGAACGCCTGGTCCCCCGGGCGCAAGAGCCGGTCGGAGAACACGTGCGGGTGAGGGTTGCAGCGGTCGCCGGAGACGGCGTTGATCGCCTCGACCTGCTCCGAGCCGAGCTCGAAGAGGACGTCCATGGCGCGTGCCACGACCTCGTGCTCGCGCACGCCCGGGCGCAGCATGCGGTAGATCTCCTCGTAGACCGCGTCGACCATCCCCGCCGCGTGTTCCAGCAGTGCGATCTCGTCGTCGGTCTTGATCGCGCGCGCCCGCATCATCACCGGCTGCGCGTCGGCCGTCTCGATGCCCTGGCGGTGGAGCGAGTAGAGCGTCTCCATGTCCGTGAGGTCGATGCCCAGGGGCTCGCCGGCGATGCCGCGCTCGCTCAGCTCACGGTGGATTCGTTCGGCGAGCGCGTCGGGCACACCGGTCTCGCGCGGCATCGCTCCGCGCATCGACGTGACTCCGGCCTGCCAGCTCGACTCGGGCAGCCACGGCGCGTAGAGCCGGTGATGCCGGGCCGCGGATCCGAAGTCCCAGAGCACCGGATCGCCTTCGCGGGGAAGCAGGACGCAGCGCGCGCTCTTGTCGCGTGCCCACTCGCCGATGTGCGTGCTCGTGACGTAGCGGATGTTGTTCTGGTCGAAGAGGAGCACCGCCCCGAGCTCGGAGGCGCGGAGGGACGACTGCGCTTTCGCAAGCCGATCGCCCCGCAGCCGCGCGAAGTCGATCCGCTGCTCCCAGTCCACGGCCATCGTCGCGCCGCGCGAGGCGATGTTCATAGCGTTCCCTCCTCGTCGTGTGTCAAGACTCGGCGGCTCCGGCAGCCGCGTGTCTCGGACGTTTGTTCATAAAAGACGCACATGCAGGGATCGTGTGACTGAACACTACGGAGCGCGATCATACAAGGGAAATTGCTGTAGTCCAGCCATTGCGGCGGTGTCGGGGAGTCTGTTCCGGCCGGTAACGATGGAGCAAGTGATCGTTACTTGTGAACAGTCGGCGAACCTGTTTAGTATTGCCGACCTAGGTGGGTCGAGAGATGCAGACATCGGTTCGGGGCGGCCTCGGCGGTGCTGTGCGGCGTGCGTCGAGCGGGCTACTCTCGCGGGGTCTCGTCACGGTCGTCGTCGCGACGGCAGGCCTCTTCGTCGTGAGCGAGGTCGTCGCAGCGACGAGCCTGGCCAGGGGAACCCTCCTGACGATGCTGCCGTTCGCTTCGGCGCTGGCCGTCGCGGGGCTCGGTCAGACGCTCGTCGTCATGCAAGGCGGGATCGACCTGTCCGTGGCCGGCGGGCTCTCGCTCTACGTCGTGATCGTCACGAAGTACCCGGCCGGCGTGAACGACCGGCTCCTGCCGGCCCTCGGCATCGCACTGCTCGCCGCCGTCGTCGCCGGGCTCGTCAACGGGTTCCTGGTCGGGCGGCTGCGACTCAACCCGATCGTCGCCACGCTCGGCACGAATGCGCTGCTCTACGGCGCCGTGCTCGGATACTCGGCGGGGATACCGACGACCACGACGGCCCGGCTCGCGCGGGTCGGCGGCGGGCTGTGGCTCGGCATCCCGGCTCCGGTCTATCTCGCAGTTCTCGTGACGGCGATCGTCACCGGGGTCGTCAAGATGACCGCGGCGGGCCGTCGTTTCGAGGGCGTCGGCGCGAACGAGACGGCCGCGCTCACGTCGGGAATCCCGGTGAGGAGGTATCGGGGCGGCGCCTACGTCTGGGCGCAGGTCCTCTACTGCCTCGCGGCGTTTCTGCACGCCGGCATCGTCAACCAGCCGACGGCCTACGAGGGGGACAACTATCTCCTGCCGTCGGTGGCGGCGGTCGTGCTCGGCGGCACGTCGCTGCTCGGAGGTCGCGGCAACCTCGTGGCGACCGCGATCGCGGCGCTGTTTCTGTCGCAGCTCGATCAGTTCGTGCTCGCGCTCGGCGTGAGCTACTCCGCGCGCACGCTCGTCCAAGCGGCGGCGCTCGCGGTGGGAGTCGCGCTCTACACCATCGACTGGCCGGCGCTCGTGCGCCGCCTGTCCGGACGTCGGCGAGGGGTGCATCTCGCGCCTACCTGACGACCGGTTTCGGCTCGTGTCCACAACTACCGACCCGCAGGGACAAGGAGGAGGAGCAGCATGACCAAGCGCAGGGGTGTGCTCGCCGCACTTGCACTGATGTGCGGCGGGGTCCTGATCTTCGCGACGGCCTCGTCCGCGACGGCGACGAAGGTGCCGTCGTGGTGTGGCCCCAAGAAGATCACACTCGGTCTGACGGACGGGTTCGGCGGCAACAGCTGGCGTCTCGTGACGACGGCGTCCGCGCGCGCCGAGGCCGCGAAGTGCCCGAGCGTCACCTCGCTGACGTACGCCGACGGCCAGGGCAACACGCAGAAGGCGATCTCGGACATCCAGGGGATGGTCGCGAAGGGCGTCGACGCCCTCGTCGTCTTCCCGGACGCCGGGAAGGCGATCCTGCCGGCGCTCACGAGCGCCTACAAGGCCGGCGTCGTCACCGTGCCGTATCGCGTCACGCCGGGCGGTAAGGCAGGAGTGAACTACAACGTGTTCGTCGACACGCCCTTCATCCAGGCCGGCGAGAACTGGGGCCGGTGGATCCTCAAGGTGCTGCCGAAGGGCGGCAACGTCCTGATGCTCAGCGGCCCGCAGGGCAACAGCCAGGGCCTCGAGGAGAACAAGGGGCTTCACAAGATCCTCGACAAGACCCACAAGTACAAGTTCATCGGGGCGCAGCCCTTCGAGGTGACGAACTGGGATCCGGCGCTGACGCAGAAGGTGCTCTCGGCGGACATCGCCAAGTACCCGAAGATCGACGTCATCGTCTCGGACTTCGGCCCGTCGCTCGTCGGCGCGCTCCCGGAGTTCAACAAGAGCGGCCGGTCGATCCCGGCTCTCGCAACCTCCGACGGCAACGTGCTCGGGTGCTTCTGGAAGGCGAACCACAAGAAGAACCCGACGTTCAAGCTCTTCACCGTCTCGACGCAGAACGACCATGCACGGCTGGCGATCGACTGGGCCGTTGCGCTCGCGACCGGCGGGAAGAAGCCGAAGTCGACCCATTTCCCGTCGCTCGTGTTCGAGAACTCCGTGACGGGCAAGCCGCACCCGGTCGAGTGCAAGCCGAAGCTGCCGGGTGACATCTACCTCTCGGCCCAGCTCTCGGCGGCAGCGCAGGCCAAGCTGGTGAAGAAGTAAGCATCCACCTCCGTTGTGCGCGGCGGCCCCGGGGTCGCCGCGCACAACGGAAGCTCCCGGGTCCTCCCACGTGATCCACGACTCCGCCGTCACCATGGCTCCCACCGAGATCGCCGCCGATACGCAGCCGACGCTGTCGATGCGCGGCATCACGAAGCACTTCGGCGCGATTGCCGCGCTCAGCGACGTCTCGTTCGACGTGCTCCCGGGCGAGGTGCATGCCCTCCTCGGCGAGAACGGAGCGGGAAAGTCGACGTTGATGAACGTCGCCTCGGGCGCGACGCTGCCCAACCGCGGCACGATCTCCTTCGCCGGTGCGCCGGCGCAGAATCTCACGCCCGCCGTCGCACAGAGCCTCGGCGTCGCGATGGTGCACCAGCATCCGGCGCTCCTGCCCGACATGACCGTCGCCGAGAACATCCGGGTCGCGCTGGGCGTCGACCAGCTTCGCCGCCGCGACGCCGACCCGGCGCGCGCGATGCGATCGCTCCTCGACGATGTCCACTTCGAAGGTCACCTCGAAGACCGCGTCTCGTCGCTCAGCGTCGCCCGGCGACACCTTCTCGAGCTCGCCAAGGCGTTCGCGGTCACGCCGCGGCTCCTGATCCTCGACGAGCCGACCGCACCGCTCTCCCAGGATTCCGTCGATCTGCTCTTCACCGTCGTCAGGAGGCTCGCGACCGAGGGGGCGGCCGTCGTCTACATCACCCACCGGCTCGCGGAGGTCCGCCAGATCGCCGACCGGGTGACCGTCCTGCGGGACGGGACGTACCGGGGAACCTCGGCGGTCAAGGAGATCACCGATGCCGACCTCCTCGCCCTGATCATCGGGCGCACGCTCGAAGCGTCCTTTCCCCCGAAGCACCGTTCCGGCGCCGAGGACGAGCCGCTGCTCCGAGTCGACGGACTGGGCGGAAACGGGTTCCACGACATCTCGTTCGACGCCCGCCGCGGCGAGATCGTCGGGATCGCCGGCGTGGTCGGCAACGGGCAGCCGGCGCTCGTGCGTGCCCTGGCCGGTCGCGATGCCACGACCGCCGGGTCGATCGGCGTCGACGGCAACAGACGGTCGCGGCGCGAGCTGCTCCAGACCGCCGCCTACATGCCGGCCGACCGGCTGACCGAGGGGCTGATGGTCGACCTGAACGTGCGCGAGAACGCCGCACTCACCGCGCTCGGGCAGTTCAAGCTGGGCCCGATCCTGAGCCGGCAGCGCGAGGTGGCGGTGGTGGAGCGGGAGCTCTCCGAGCTCGCTGTGAAGGCGCCGTCGCTCGAGGCGCCCGTCTCCGCCCTGTCGGGCGGCAACCAGCAGAAGGTGGTCGTGGCGCGCGCGATGCTCTCCGAGCCGTCGATCCTCGTCGCCGACGAGCCGACGCAGGGAGTCGACGTCGGCGCCCGGGCAGAGATCTACCGCATCCTGCGCGAGGTCGCGGCCCGCGGGGTGCCGGTGGTCGTGTCGTCGAGCGATACGAAGGAGCTCGAGGGGTTGTGCGACCGGGTGATCGTCATGTCGCGCGGCCGCGCGGTCGCGACGCTCGACGGCGACGACGTGACCGAGGAGCGGATCGTCCACGCGGCGATCAGCGCGACCGGACACACCGTCGAGCGGGTCGTCCGCGCACGGCGAGGGCTGGCGGGGCTCGCACGCTTCATCGAAGGCGACTACGCGCCCGTCCTCGTGCTGGCCCTCGTGATGGTCGCGCTCGGCGGCTACATCCTCTCCGGCAACAGCCGCTACCTCTCCAACTTCAACATCAACTCCGTCGAGTTCGCGTGCGCGGCGCTCGGGTTCATCTCCCTCGGACAGACGTTCGCCCTGCTCCTCGGCGGGATCGACCTCTCCGTCGGGCCGCTCGCCGGCTTCCTCGTCGTGCTGGCGTCGTTCTTCGTCCTCGACGGCCGCTCGCCGGCGATGTGGGCGCTCGGGTTCGTCCTCATGGTCGTCGCCGCCGTCGCGATCGGCCTGCTGAACGGCGCCCTCATCCGCTTCGCGCGGTTCACGCCCGTCGCCGCGACGCTCGTCACGTACATCGGTCTCGGCGGCCTCGCCTTCACGCTCCGCTCGGCGCCCGACGGCTATATCGCCGCCTCGGTGACGAGCGCCATCTCCACGAAGATCGGGCCGATCCCGGTCGCGTTCATCGCGTTCGTCCTCTGCGCGCTCGGGCTCGAGGTGGGCCTCCGCAAGACGCGGTTCGGCATGCAGCTGCGTGCGGTCGGCTCGGACGAGGAGGCGGCACGGCGCGTCGGCGTGCCCGTCAACCGGACGGCGCTCCTCGGGTACGTCGGCGCCTCGCTCATGACGCTCCTCGGCGCGATCGTCCTGCTGGCCCAGCTCGGAGTCGGCGATCCGGGGCAGGGCTCGGGCTACACGCTGACGTCGATCACGGCGGTCGTTCTCGGCGGCACGAGCCTGCTCGGTGGGCGGGGAACCTTCATCGGCACGCTGATGGGCGCCGGGCTCAGCGTCCAGGTGCTGAACGCGACCGTCTTCCTCAGCCTCGATCAGAAGTGGCAGTACATCTTCCAGGGGCTGCTGATCGTCGCCGCCGCAATCATCTACAGCCAGGTCCGTCAGGGCGCGAAGCGGCAGCCCGGCGGCGCCTAGGCCACTCGACTGGAGCAGCGATGACCCCCACCGACACCGGTTCCGCGAACACTTCGAGCCCCGGCCGCGCGCTCGTCGTCGGCGCCACCGGCATCAGCGGCGGGAACGTCGCGCAGCGGCTGCTCGCCGACGGGTGGGAGGTGGCGGGCGTCTGCCGCCGCCCGGATGCGCTCGACGGCCGCATCACGCCGCTCGTCGCCGACCTCGAGGATCCCGAGGCGATCGCAGCCGCGCTCCGGGGCGCCGCCCCGACGCACGTCTTCTATACGACGTGGTCGCGGCGCCCGACCGAGGCGGAGAACTGCGACGTCAACGGCCGGATGCTCCGGAACCTCCTCGACGCGACCGCCGCCGAAGGCTCGGTTCGCCACGTCGCCCTCGTCACCGGACTCAAGCACTACCTCGGCCCGTTCGAGGCGTACGCGAAGGCTCAGCCCGACACCCCCTTCTCGGAGGAGCAGGAGCGGCTGCCGTACGAGAACTTCTACTACGTCCAGGAGGACGTGTTGTTCGCGGCCGCCGAGCGCGACGGGTTCACGTGGTCGGTGCACCGGCCGCACACGCTGATCGGGTGGGCGCTCGGCAACGCGATGAACATGGGCGTGACCCTCGCCGTCTACGCCGCGATCTGCCGCGAGACCGGCCGGCCCTTCCACTTTCCCGGCTCGAGCGAGCAGTGGGAGGCCGTGACCGACGTCACCGACGCGGGCCTGCTCGCCGAGCATCTCGTCTGGGCCGCAACGACCCCTGCCGCGGCGGACAAGGCCTTCAACATCGTCAACGGGGACGTCTTCCGCTGGCGCCGGCTGTGGCCGCGCCTGGCCACTGCGCTCGGCGTCGAAGCGGCGCCGTTCGACGGCACGCCGGCTCCTCTCGTCGAGCAGATGGCGGCCGCGGGCGAGATCTGGCCGGAGATCGTGCGGCGCCACGGGCTCCGCGACCTGCCCGTCGAGAGCCTCGCCTCGTGGTGGCACACCGACGCCGACCTCGGCCGGACGATCGAGACCTTCACCGACATGGGCCGCAGCAGGCGGCTGGGCTTCACGGGCATCCGCGACACCGAGTCGTCGTTTACGGAGCTCTTCGCGCGCCTGCGCGCCGAGCGGATCGTGCCGTGAGAGCCCTGCGCTTCCACGCCGCGCGCGACCTCCGGATCGAGGACGTCCCCGCGCCGGGCGAGCCCGGGCGGGACGAGGTGGTCGTGCGCGTCGCGACGTGCGGCATCTGCGGCACCGACCTGCACGAGTACGTCGCCGGGCCGATCGTGACGCCGGTCGAGCCCCATCCGCTCACCGGCGCGGCCAATCCCCAGATCCTCGGCCACGAGTTCTCGGGCGACGTCGTCGCCGTCGGTCCCGGAGTGACGAGCGTCGCCGAGGGCGACCGGGTCGCGATCATGCCGCTCGCCTACTGCGGCCGGTGCGCCTACTGCCGCCGAGGGCTCCAGCATCTGTGCGAGACGATGGCCTGCGTCGGCCTCTCGCACGCCTGGGGCGGGATGGCGGAGCTGGCGACCGTCGCCGAGTACCAGGTGGTCAGGCTTCCCGACGCGGTGACATACCGGCAGGGCGCTCTGATCGAGCCGACCGCCGTCGCGGCGTACGGCATCGAGCGCGCCGGCGTCGCGCCCGGCGACCGCGTGCTCGTCACCGGCGCCGGGCCGATCGGCGCCCTCGCCGCGCTCTGCGCGCACGCGGCCGGCGCCTCGACGGTCTACGTCTCCGAGCCGAACGCTGCGCGGCGGGCGCGGGCCGAGTCGCTGGGCGTCGCCACGGTGCTGGACCCGGGCGCGCTCGACGTTCCCGCCTTCCTCCACGAGGAGACCGGCGGGCTCGGCGTCGACGTGGCGATCGAGTGCTCGGGGCATCCGAACGGGTTCGCGGCGGGGATCGCCTCGCTGCGCCGCCGCGGCACGCTCGCCCAGACGGGCCTCTTCGTCGGAGAGGCGTCGGTGGAGCCGATGCTCTGGTCGCTCAACGACCTGACGATCGTCGGCACCTGGTGCTACTGGGTCTACGACTTCGACCGGATCGCCGCGCAGATCGCGACCGGCGGTCTCCCCGTCGAGAACGTCGTCACGAGCAGCGTCGCGCTGGACGACGCTCCCGACGCGTTCGCGCGGCTCGCGTCCGGGGCGGCCGACGAGATCAAGGTGCTGATCGACCAATGAGGAGGAGTGCGGGATGAAGGCGCTGGTATTCGAGGAGCCGCGGAGCGTGGCGCTGCGCGAGCTCGACATGCCGACGATCGCCGCGGACGAGGTGCTCGTCCGCTCGCGCAACGTCGGCATCTGCCACTCGGACTTCGAGCTCTACGAGGGCCGCTACATCATCCCGGTCTCGTATCCGATCATCCCCGGCCACGAGTGGTCGGGTGAGGTCGCCGAGGTCGGGAGCGCCGTGACCTCCCTCCGTGCCGGCGACCGCGTCGTCGGTGAGTGCGTGGTCAACAACGGCGACGACCACTTCGGCTTCTCGATCAGCGGCGCCGACGCCGAGTACTTCGTCGCGAAGGCGTCCTGGCTGCATCGGATCCCCGAGGAGCTCTCCTTCGCGCACGGCGCGTTCGTGGAGCCGTTTTCGGTCGCCTACAGCGCCACGGTCGCCGCCGGCGGGATCGACGCGAGCGACGCCGTCGCGGTGATCGGCGGCGGGCCGATCGGCCTCCTCTGCACGCTCGCCGCGGCGACGATGGGCGCCTCCGTCACCCTCGTCGAGCCGCAGGCGCACCGCCGCGCTCTCGGGCTCGAGATCGGCGCGACGCACGCGCTCGATCCGGAGGCCGGCCCGCTCGCCGAGCAGGCGGCCGAGCTGACCGGCGGGCGCGGCTTCGACGTCGTGCTCGAGGCCGCCGGCGTTCCCGCTGCGATGGCGAGCGCCTTCCCGGTCGCAGCGCTCGGCGCGCGCGTCGTCTTCGTCGGCATCGACGTGGGGGGCAGCGCATCGGTCGAGATCGGGCTCGTGCAGTCGAAGGCGCTCCAGGTTCGCGGGATCATCGGGTCGGTCGGACTGTGGCCGCGGACGATCCGCTTCATGGCCACGAGCGGTCTCGATCCGACGCCCCTGCTGACCGCGACCTTCCCGCTCGCCGACGGCACCGCGGCGCTCGACGCGGCCCGCGACACCGCCCGCAACGTCAAGGTCCAGATCGAGTGCTGAGCGCGTGAAGGCGGCTGTCTACCACGGGCGGCACGACGTCCGGATCGAGGACGTCCCCGAGCCGGGCGCCCCGGCGGCGGACGAGGTCCTGATCGAGGTCGTCCGCGCTGCGATCTGCGGCACGGACGCCTCCGAGTGGGACCACGGCCCGATGCTCTGCCGGCCCGGAGTCATCCTCGGGCACGAGTTCGTCGGCCGCGTCGTCGCGCGCGGCGCGGCTGTCACGGGAGTCGAGGTCGGCGACCGGGTCGTCTCGGGAGCGGGGATCTCCTGCGGCCGCTGCTTCTGGTGCCGCGGCGGGCGCACGAACCTGTGCGAGGAGTACAGGACGCTCGGTCTCCAGGTCGACGGCGGGCTGGCCGAGTACGTGCGCTCGCCGGCGTCGATCTGCCATCTCGTTCCCGACGTCTGCAGCGACGACGCGGCCGCGATGGCGCAGCCGCTCGCCGTCGCACTGCACGCGGTCTCGCGTGTCGCGCAGAAGGCCGACGAGAACGTCGCCATCGTCGGTGTCGGCGGGATCGGCTCGTTCGTCGTCGCCGCCTCCGCGCGCAGGGCGACCGAGGGCCGCGTCGTCGCGATCGACATCGATCCGGAGCGGCTCGCGACGGCGTCGCTGCTCGGTGCCGGCGAGGTCGCCGACGCCGGCGGCCGCGACCTCGCCGAGCTCTTGCTCGACCTGAGCGACGGGATCGGGTTCGACATCGTGATCGAGGCCAGCGGTGCGGCGCATGCTCCCGCGGCGGCGCTCGCCGGGACGCGCCGGGGCGGCCGCACGCTGCTCGTCGGCCTGCACGGCGAGCCGTGCCTGCTCGACCTCACGGACACGATCCTGCGGGAGATCGACATCGTCACCAGCGTCGCCCACGTCTGCGACACCGACATCCCGGAGGCGATCGAGGCGCTCGCCGCGAACGGCCTCGCGGCGGTGGCGATGGCGCGGACGATCCCGCTCGACGCGCTGGTCGAGGACGGGCTGCGGCCGCTCGCCGAGCGGCGTGCGCCCGGCAAGATCCTCGTCACGCCGCGGCAGACGGAAGCGCGCGCGCTCGCGCAGAGCTCGCCGGGCGCGTCGCGGGAGCCGTGACGTGCGCGGGCTCGGCCGCGCCGGGTAGCCGATGCCCGGGCGCAGGATCGCGATCGTCGGGACGGGCGCGAACGGCGCCTCGATCGGCGCCGACCTGACGCTCGCCGGCGAGGACGTCGTCTTCGTCGAGCAGTGGCCCGCCCACGTCGAGGCGATGCGTGCCGGCGGTGTCACGGTGAACATGCCGGAGCGGTCGATCACCGCTCCGGTGCGGGCGATCCACCTCTGCGAGGTCGCGACGCTGCGCGAGCGCTTCGACGTCGTGCTCGTTCTCGTGAAGGCATACGACACGCGCTGGGCGGCGCAGCTGATCGCGCCCTACCTCGCGGAGGACGGCCTGATGGCGGGCGTCCAGAACGGTATGACGACGGGCGTCGTCGCGGAGGTCGTCGGCCCGGAGCGCACGATCGGCGCGGTGATCGAGATCACCTCGGAGCTGGCGACGCCGGGCGTCGTCGAGCGCCATTCGGGTCATGAGCGCTCGTGGTTCGCGGTCGGCTCCGTCGACGCGGCGACGCGCGGCCGCGAGGAGGAGGTGGCAGCGCTCCTGCGGCACAGCGGGACGGTCGAGGTCGTCGAGGAGATCGAGGCGGCCAAGTGGATGAAGCTCGTCTCGAATGCGACCACGCTGGCGACGACGGCGATCCTCGGCCTGTCGATGGTCGACGCCGCGGCGATCCCGGAGCTGCGCGAGCTCATGCTCGCGTCGGGGCAGGAGGCGCTCGACGCGACGGTCGGGCTCGGCAACGCGATCCTGCCGATCTTCGGCCTGCGTCCCGAGGACGTCGTCCGGCCCGAGACGGTCGTCGAGACGCTGCTCGACACGCTGCTCGGCGGCTTCGTGCTGCCGCACTCGACGACGACGATCCTCCAGGACTGGCGCAAGGGCCGGCACAGCGAGGCCGACGACATCAACGGCCACGTCGTCCGGACACTCGAGCGCCAGGGCCGCGCCGCGCCGGTCAACGCCGCCGTCGTCGAGCTCGCGCGCGCGATCGAGCGCGGGACGCTGCGTCCCGGTCCGTCGAATCTCGAGGCGTTGATCGCCCTCGCGGGCCTGTGAAGCGGACAGGGCACCCCTGCGGGAGCCGTTTCAGTGGGGTGGCCGCGGTGGCCTGACGCTGGCGCTAGGTCTCCCGGTGCAGGTCGGCCACGGCCTCGCCGGCGGACGGATAGAGGTGGCCCTCGCCGATCCGGTCGAGGAGTCCGCTGCGTGCGAGGCCTCGGCGCAGGCGGCTTCCGGCTCTGGCGATGCCGAAGGCGATCTGCCGCTGGTCGAGATCGTCGAGCGTCCGCGCGAGGGCGCGGGCGCCCGTGTAGTCGACGTCGCTCATCCCGATCGCGTCGAGGATGACGACTCGCAGCTCTCCTTCCGAGCGGGCGAGCGATTCCTCGAGCTGGGCGCGGAAGTGGACGGCGTTCGCGTACCAGAGCGGGGTGGAGAAGAGGACGACGAGGACGCCCGGCACCTGCTCGGCATGCTCGTCGGCGCTGAGCGGGACCCAGCTCGTCGTCTCCGGGATGCGGCCGAGCACGTGCAGCTGCGGGCGGGCGCTGCGCCGGGTGCGGTCGAGGATCGCGAGCGCGACCGCGACCGCGAGCCCCTGCTCGACGCCGACGAAGGCCACCGCGAGCAGCGTGACGAGGGCGAGTCCGAGCTCGACGCGGTCGAAGCGAGCGATCGCGACGAGGTCGGGCACGCGGACGATCCGGGTGGCGATGTAGACGAGGACGCCCGCGAGCGCCGCGAGCGGCAGGTCCTCGAGCACGCCGGCGGCCGGCACGAGCAGGGCCAACGCCCCGGCCGCGGCGAGGCCGGCCGCCTGCGTGTGGCCGCCGGACTCGGCGACGGCCGCCGTCCTCGGCGGGCTCGCGTTCACCGGGAAGGCGCCGACGAGGCCGGCGGCGATGCTGCCGGCGCCGACGCCGAGAAGGTCGCGGCCGACGTCGCCTTCGTAGCCCTCCCGGCCGGCGAAGGCCCGTGCCGTCGCCGCCGACTGGCTCACCACCACGAGGGCGACGAGGCCGGCGAGCGGCGCCACGCTCTCGACGGCGTGGAGCGACAGCCCGTGCAGCCCGAGGTGCGGCGCCCCGTGCGCGACGGCGCCGAGCACGGCGACGCCGTGGGAGCGCAGGTCGAGCGCCGCCACCACGGCGGTCGAGGCGACGAGCCCGAGCAGCGCTCCGGGGAGCCTGCGGTCGACGCGCTCGGCGGCGACGACGATCGCGATCACGCCCACCCCGATCGCGAGCGTCCGGCCATTCGTCGCACCGAGCTGGCGGACGGCGGAGCTCAGCCGGTGCAGCGTGTTTCCGCCCGTCGCCGGCAGGCCGAGCAGGTCCGGCAGCTGGTGCACGACGATGATCACCGCCACGCCGGCCAGGAAGCCGGTGACGATCGGCGCCGACAGGAACTCGGCGACCCAGCTCAGCCGGAACAGCCAGACGAGCGCGACGATCGCCCCGACCAGGACAGCGAGGATGCCGACGAGCTCCACGTACCGCGGCGACCCGGTCGCCGCCAGCCCCCCGACGCCGACGGCGAACAGCGGCGCGATCGTCGAGTCGGCCCCCACCGAGAGCAGCGGGCTCGACCCCAGCAGTGCGAACAGCACGGTGCCGGCGACGAACGCGTAGTAGCCCGTGATCGGCGGCATCCCCGCGAGACGCGAGGTCGCCAGCTGCTCGGGCACCGCGATCGCCAGCAGCGTCAGCGCCGCGAGCGCGTCCGGCCCCGCCGACGACCGGCGATAGCCCCGCAGCGACGGGAACAGAAACGTGCGCAGGCGCGTGCGGTCGAGCCTCGGGCCGACGGCGGTGGGCATCGCCGCCATCATCCTCGATCGCCCGCGGCGGCACGGCGGCGGGCGGGGTCAGCGCCGCCGCGCGAGCAAGCGGCGAGCCCGATCCGTGAGCTCGAGCCCGCCGGTGCATGCGGGTTCTCGCGGGCGTGCCGCAGGATCTCGGCGCGCACGGCCGCGTGGTCATCATCGGACCTCCCTCATCGGCTCGAGTGCGGACAGCCCGGCGAGGTCGACGCATGTCGTCGCACCGCGGGTGACGAGCACGATCAAGACGGCGTCGCAGCCGGGACAACGGGCAACGCGGCCCGGTGCATCCGGGAAGACGGCGAGGCCGGCGAGAGGGCTTGTCGTCGCGCACGTCGCGCAGGTCGCGGTCGCGCCGGTCAGCCCGTCGCCGAAGACGTCGACGAGGGAGCCGGCGGACGCGTCGACGCCGGTGGTGTGCGTGTCTGTCGGCTCGACGCGGTAGCGTTGCTCGGTCCACGGATCGCCGTGGTCGTGGTAGGCGTATCCCTCCCAGAACCCCGGCTTGTCCTCGGTGAGGAGCTGCAGGCCGCGCACCCACTTGGCGCTCTTCCAGAGGTAGAGGTGGGGAACGAGCAGCCTGGCCGGCCCGCCGTGCTCGGGGGCGAGCGGCTCGCCCTCGTACCTGTAGACGATCCACGCCGAGCCGCCGGTCAGGTCGGCGAGGGGCAGGTTCGTCGTGTAGCCGCCGTCGCTGAACACGAGCGCGTACTCGGCCGCCGTCTCGACGCCGGCGAGGAGCGTGTCGACCGAGACGCCGGTCCAGACCGTGTCGAGCTTCGACCATTTCGTCACGCAGTGGATGTCGACCGTGATCTCCTCGCTCGGGAGCGCACGGAACTCGTCCCAGGTCCAGCCGAGCGGCTCGTCCAGCTCGCCGACGACCGAGAAGTCCCAGAGCGCGGGGGGCGTGTGCGGTGTCGGGCCGGCGGAGAGCACGGGGAAATCGGACGTCACATACTGGCCGGGCCCCCGCACCGGGCCGGTGTTCCTCGACGCGACGGCCGTGACGGGCTAGCGGGGTCGGGAGGACCTCGATGGATGCTGCGACGATCGCGTGCGTCCGGCTCCCGCCCCCGGGCGCCGGCTGTTCAGCGTTGCCAGGCGACGCCGCTGCGGATGGCCCGCAGGGTGCCGGCGGCGACGGCGAGCCAGAAGCCGGCCAGCACGACGAGGAGCGCGGCGGCCGCCCACTCGAGCGGGTGACTCGGCCAGCTGCGGGCAAGCTGGAGGGTGGCGACGGTGTAGGCGCCGAGCGGGAAGGTGAAGGCCCAGAGACCGACGCCGTACGGGAGCCGGCCCCGGCGGAGGTAGCGGACGAGCAGGAGGGCGGCGGTGGCGAGCCACCAGAGCCCGAAGCCCCAGAGGACCGCGGCGGCGAGCGTGGAGACACGCTGGATGGTGGCGGCCTGGTCGCCCCAGTAGGGCTGACCGGCAGCGGCGAGACGGAGGAGGGCGAGGCTGCCGACGCCGATCGGGCCGAGCCCGATCCAGAGCGAGGGGGCGAGCGCGGCGGGCGGGAGCGGGTGGAAGACGAGCCGGCCGAAGAGGACGGCGGCGACGAGCAGGAACAGGAAGAAGCCGACGCCGAAGCCGGCGTAGCCGGCGAGCAGCAGCAGCCGCGCGGCGGAGTCGCCGACGTGCGGGAGCAGCGGCATCAGCGTGAGCGGGATGATGATGCTGACGACCGGAGGGATGAACCAGCCGCCGTTGGCGCCGTCGGCGGCGAGGCCGTCGCGCGTGAACAGGACGTAGGTGAAGAGGACCCCGGTCGCGAAGGCGGTGAGCCCGCCGACGGCGGCGAGCACCGCGACGACCGCCACGACCGCGTGCGGCGAGAGGAGGGATCCGCCGACGGCGGCCGTTGCGACCGCGAGCACGACGATCGCTCCCGAGAAGGTGCCGTAGAGCGCGCCGAGGACCGGGTGGCGGAGGTCGGCGAGGGCGGCGTCTCGGTGGCGGACGAGCCGTGTCAGGTAGGGGACGGCAACGAGGACGGCGGCCGCCCAGGCGGCGAGGACGAACGCGACTCCGACCCCGTGCGCGGCGCGGGTGAGGGCGCCTTCGCCGCCCGGGTTCTCGTAGGCGGCGACGCCGACGATCGCGGTGCCCATGACGGCGCCGAACCAGCCGGGATGGAAGCTGCGCACGATCTGCGCGGGGGCGGCGGGCGCCTGCCCGGCAATCGGGCGCGACAGGGTGGCGGTGCTCATCGCATGTCCTTTCCGGCCCGCGCCGGCGGCTCGGCACGGATCGTGCCGGTGCGCTCGGCGGTGCCGAGGGTGTTGGTGATCGTTCCCGAGCCGAGCATGTCTCGGTGGGGCGGCTCGAGACGGTGGGGCGGCGGCTGCATGAGCGGCATCGGGCTCAGGCCGCGGCGAGCCGCTCGGCGAGCGTGTCCTTGAGCGTCGCGAGCGGCGGGATGCGGCCCGCGAGGACGACGTGGTCATCGACCGCGAGCGCGGGCGTCGCCATGACGCCGAGAGCTGCCATGACGGCGTAGTCGGTCACCTTCTCGACCTGCTCGCTGCGTCCGAGCTCGCTCAGCGCCCGACCGGTGAGCTCGGCCAGGCGGTCGCAGTTCGCGCACCCCGAGCCGAGCACCTTGACGGTATGCATGGTGTGGTCTCCTTCCTAGACGACCGCGTTGAAGAGGAAGCCGATCGCGACGATGCCGCCGGCGACGATGCCGACGTAGACGGCGAGCAGCCGCGGCTTGAGGACGCGCCGGAGCAGGATCAACTCCGGGAGCGAGAGCGCGACGATGCTCATCATCAGCGCGAGCGAGGTGCCCATCGCCATCCCCTTGGCGTGGACGGCCTCGATCAGCGGCAGGGTTCCGGCGGCGTTCGAGTAGAACGGCAGGCCGAGGAGGACGGCAACGGGGACGGCGAGCGGGTTGCCGGGGCCGGCGACGCGGGTGAAGAAGTCGGTCGGCACCCAGCCGTGGATCGCGGCGCCGAGCGCGATCCCGACGAGCAGGTACGGCCAGACCTTGCCGACGATCGTCCTGACCTCCTCGCGGCCGAGCTCGACCCGCTCGGGCCACGTCGGCTCGGCTGCGGCTCCCGCGCCGAGCGGTGCGACCGCAGCGGCCTCGAGGATCATCGGCTCGATGTGGCGCTCGAGCCGCAGGCGGCCGAGCACGAACCCGGCGACGATCGCGAGCAGGAGCCCGGCGCCGATGTAGAGCGCGGCGACCCGGAAGCCGAACATGCCGTAGAGGAGCACGACCGCGACCTCGTTCACCAGCGGGCTCGCGATCAGGAAGCTGAGCGTCACTCCCAGCGGGATGCCGACGGCGACGAAGCCGATGAACGCCGGCACCGCGCTGCACGAACAGAACGGCGTCGCGACGCCCAGCCCGGCCGCGAGCACGTTGCCGACGCCTTCCCGCTTGCCGCCGAGCAGGGCGCGGGTGCGCTCGATCGAGAGGAAGCTGCGCAGGATGCGGACGACGAAGATGATCCCCACCAGCAGCAGCAGGATCTTCGTCGAGTCGAAGCAGAAGAAGTGGATCGCGTCCGCCCAGCGCGTCCCGCGCGGCAGCCCGGCCAGACCGTAGACCGCCCAGTTCCAGAACGGTCCCAGCGCCAGGTACAGCCCGACGGCGACCCCGACCGCGGCGAGGAACGCAAGTGGCACGCGCACCGCGCGGAGCGGAGCGGGAGCCGGCGTCTCGACGGTGCTCATGCAGCCTGCTCTCCGGGGGCGAGCGAGCCGGCGACCTGGGCGAGCGCGGCGCGGTCGAGCTCGACCTCGAGCCGTCGCCCTGCCTTGCGTGTCCGGACGAGGCCCGCCTCGCGCAGCACCTTCAGGTGGTGGGAGAGCAGCGGCGCCGACAGGCCGAAGCGCTCGCGGAGCTCGCAGGCGCAGGCGCTCTCGCGCGCCAGCTCGTCGACCAGTGCGAGCCGCGCCGGCTCGGCCAGCGCACGCAATGCGGCAAGACGATCGGGGGGAGACGGCGTCGCTTCGTGCACCTCGGTCCCTTCAATCGCGGTTGAACTTCAATCTCCATTGAAGGATCGAGAGGGCGCCGCGGCATCGGTCAGACCCCCTACCGGGCGCGTAGAAACCACGGATCCGAACCGGGGCGAGGCCGGACGCCGTCGCGACGGGGGCAGGCGATCGTTGATCTACGATCAGCGATCTGCCCGGACGGAGGCGTGCGATGGACTGCTTCGAATGCGCGAAGGCGAACGAGACCGCCGCGGCGGTCGGCGTCTGCCGGCACTGCGGTGTCGGCCTCTGCCTCGACCACCTCGCCGCGGCTCGCGAGTTCACGGTCGGCGGCACCTCCTACGCCTGCCCGCACGCGCTGCCGCGGGTCACGAAGCAGCGCGGGATGCCCGCCACGAGCCGCCGCCACGCCGTGCGCGCCCGATGACGGCCGTCGTCGACGCAGCGCCTGCGGCCGAGCAGGACGTCGCGCTCCTTGCGAAGGCGCTCGGCCATCCGGCGCGCGTGCGGATCATGCGCCTGCTGCTCGCCCGCGACGCGTGTTACTGCGGTCAGCTCGTCGACCAGCTCGGGCTCGCGCAGGCGACCGTGTCCCAGCACCTGAAGGTGCTGAAAGACGCGGGCTTCGTCGTCGGCGAGATCGAAGGCCCGCGCACCTGCTACTGCGCGAGTCGCGACCGGCTCGCACACCTGCACGAGGTCGTCGGCGTTCTGCTCGACGAGGCGATCGAGGCGGACACGCGTGGCTGCGTCTGAAACCGCCCGCCGTGCGCCGACTCCGCCGCCCGGGGGCGCCGCGGTGCTCGCCCGGCTCTCGACCCTCGACCGCTACCTCCCCGTGTGGATCGGTCTGGCGATGGCCGCCGGGATCGGCGTCGGCAGGCTGATCCCTTCGCTGAACGACTGGCTCGACAAGCTGCGGATCGGCACGGTGTCGCTGCCGATCGCCGCCGGGCTGCTGCTGATGATGTACCCGGTACTCGCGAAGGTGCGCTACGAGGAGCTCGGCCGCGCCCGGCACGACGGCGTCTCGAACCGCCTGTTCTTCGGCGTCTCGCTGCTGCTCTCCTGGGGCGTCGGGCCGCTGCTGATGTTCGCGCTCGCCTGGCTGCTGCTCCCGAACCAGCCCGCGTACCGCACCGGCGTGATCATCGTCGGCCTCGCGCGCTGCATCGCGATGGTGCTGATCTGGAACGACCTCGCCAAGGGCGACCGCGACCGCACCGCGCTGCTCGTCGTCTTCAACGCGCTCTTCCAGGTCGCCGCCTACTCGCTCCTCGGCTACTTCTACCTGACTGTCCTGCCGGGGTGGCTCGGCCTCGACACGCAGGGGTTCGAGGTCGGGATCTGGGCGGTCGCGAAGACGGTGCTGATCTTCCTCGGCATCCCGCTCGCCGCCGGGTTCCTGACGCGGCGCATCGGCCGCAAGCGCAAGGGCAGCGAGTGGTACGACACCCGCTTCCTGCCCAGGATCGGGCCGATCACGCTCTACGGGCTGCTGTTCACGATCGTCGTCCTGTTCGCGATCCAGGGCGACGAGATCACCTCGCAACCGCTCGACGTCGCCCGTATCGCGCTGCCGCTGCTCGCCTACTTCGGGGTCATGTGGGCCGCCGGCTTTCTGATCGGGAAGGCGATCGGGCTGCCGTACGCGCAGACCGCGAGCATGGGCTTCACGGTCGCCTCGAACGACTTCGAGCTCGCGATCGCGGTCGCCGTCGGCGTCTTCGGCGCCACCTCCGGGCAGGCGCTCGCCGGCGTCGTCGGCCCGCTGGTCGAGGTCCCGGTGCTCGTCGCGCTCGTCTACGTCGCGCTCTGGGCGCGCCGCTTCTGGCAGCCGCAGGCCGGCGGCGGATAACCGCACATAGCTCTGAATATCTTGTGATCTTCGAAGATAAATAGAGTTACTGTTCGGCCCGTGCCGCACAACGCGCGTCCCGTGCACGAGGCGAAGGCCAGCCTCTTCCGCGTGCTCGGGCACCCGGTGCGGGTGCGGATCCTCGAGCTGCTGCGCGGGGGCGAGCGGTCGGTCGGAGCGCTCCAGGAGCAGCTCGGTCTCGACTCGGGCGGCACCTCGCAGCATCTGGCCGCGCTGCGGCGGATCGGCGTCGTCGAGTCGCGGCGCGAGGGGACGAGCGTCATCTACCGGGTCGACGACGAGCAGGTGTTCGACCTGCTCGAGGCGGGCCGGGCGATCATCGAGCGCCAGCTGGTCTCCCAGCAGGCGCTGCTGCGGGATCTCGGGACCGGGTGACGGGCGCCCTCCTCGTCGCCGGGCTCGCCGCGATCGCGGCGGGGTCCGTGACCGCCGTCCGCCGGCGCCTCTTCGGCCCGGGGCTCGGTCTCCAGGCGGCCGGCGCGGTCGCGGTCGCCGTCGCCGGATTCGCCGTGCTCGCCACGGGCCACCCGCTCGGCGAGGGGTTCGCGAACGGCTTCGCGCTGCGGCTCGGCGTCGACGGGCTGAGCGGCTTCTTCCTCGGCACGCTCGGGGTCGTCGCGGCGCCGGCGCTCGTCTTCTCGGTGGGCTACCTGCGCGCCGACGGGCGCGGCCGCGTCGTCGCGGCGCTCACGGGCGCGTTCGTGCTCTCGCTCGCGCTCGTCGTCTGCGCGCGCGACCCGCTCGGCCTGCTCGCGGGCTGGGAGCTGATGACGATCCTCTCGGGCGCGCTGATCCTCGTCGCGCGCGGCGGCGACCGGCTGGCGCGGCGGACGGTGTTCGCCTACCTCGCGCTCACGCACGTCGGCGGCGCCGGTACGTGGGTCGCCGTCCTCCTGCTCGCGAAGGCGGGCGCGCTCGGCGGGCACGCGGCGATCGCGTCGGGCTCGGGGCTCCAGGTCGCGGTCGCGCTCGCGGCGCTCGTCGGGATGGGGACGAAGGCGGGGGTGATGCCGCTGCACGTATGGCTGCCGCGCGCCCACCCGCTCGCGCCCGCGCCCGTGTCGGCGCTGATGAGCGGCGTGATGATCAAGGTCGCGCTCTACGTGCTCGTGCGCGTGCTCGTCGAGTGGGACGGCATCCTGCCGGTCTGGCTCGGGGTGCTCGTGCTCGGGCTGGGCGCCCTCTCGTCGGTCGGCGGCGTCGTCTACGCGCTGTTCCAGCACGATCTGAAGCGCCTGCTCGCGCTGCACTCGATCGAGAACGTCGGGATCATCGTGCTCGGGCTCGGGGCGGCGCTCGTCTTCCGCGCGCGCGGCGAGGAGGCGTGGGCGGCGGTCGCGCTCGCGGCGGCGCTGCTGCACACGTTCAACCACGCCGTCTTCAAGGCGCTGCTCTTCCTCGGCGCGGGCGCGTTCGAGCGGGCGGCCGGCGCGCTGCGCGTCGACCGGCTCGGCGGGCTGCTGCGCCGGATGCCGTGGACGGGCGCCGCGTTTCTCGTCGGCGCCGCGGCGATCGCCGGGCTGCCGCCGCTGAACGGTTTCGCCTCGGAGTGGCTGACGCTGCAGGCGCTCGCGCACGTGCCCTTCGCCGGGCATGTCGGCGACGGGGTCGCCGGGGCGATCGCGCTCGCGGCGCTCGCGGCGACGGCGGCGCTCGCGGTCTTCTGCTTCGTCAAGGTGGTCGGGCTCGTGCTCCTCGGGCCGCCGCGGACGGAGGCGGCCGCCGCCGCGGTCGAGGCGCCGCCCTCCTCGCGCCTCGCCCTGCTCTTCCTCGGGGCGGTCTGCGTCGTCCTCGGCGCCGCGCCGGGCCTTCTCTACGGCCGCCTCGTCGGGCTCGCGCCGTGGCGGGCCGCGGCGCCCGCGCACGCCGGGCTCGTCGTGCCGGGGACCGGGTCGCTGCCGACGCTCGGGATCCTCGTCGCGCTCCTCGCCGGGACGGCGCTCCTGGCCGTGCTGCGCGGCCGCCGCTCGGCCGCGCCCGCGCCCACCTGGGCGTGCGGGCAGCGCGTCGAGCCCGCCCTCGCCTGGACGAGCGCCGGGTTTACGAAGCCGCTGCGGCTCGCGCTCGCAGGCGTGCTGCGGCCGGAGCGCGAGATCCGCGTCCACAGCACGGGCGGCGTCGTCCAGGAGATCGCCTACCGCGGTCACGTGCCGCATCTGATCGACGAGCACGTCTACCGCCCGGTGATCCGCGTCTCGCTCTTCGCTGCCGCCCGGGCGCGCCGGCTGCAGAGCGGCAGCCTCGCCGCCTACGTCGCGTACCTCGCCGCGCTCGTGATCGTCCTGCTCGCCGCCGCGCGGCTCGGGGTGATCGGGTGAGCACGCTCGCCGCCGCCGTCGAGGTCGTGGGCGGGATCGCGCTCGCGCCGCTCCTGCCGGGGCTCGTCCAGCACTGGAAGGCGCGGCTGCAGGGCCGCCGCGGGCCGACGCCGCTCCAGCCCTACCGCGAGCTGCGCCGCCTCTGGGGCAAGAGCGCCGTCTCGCCGCAGGGGACGACCGCGGTCTACCGGCTCGCGCCCGCGCTCGCCGCCGCGTCGCTCGTGGCGGCGATCCTCGTCGTGCCGGTCGCCGCGGACGGGGCGGGGCTCGGGCTCGGGCACGACGCGCTCGCGGTTCCCGGCCTGCTCGCGCTCGCCCGCTTCGCGCTCGCCGCCGCGTCCTGGGACGTCGCCAACGGCTTCTCGCTCATGGGCGCGAGCCGCGACCTGACCTTCGCCGTCTTCGTCGAGGCGACGCTCGTCGTCGCGCTCGGCGCCGCCGCGCTCGTCTCGGGGACGACCGACCTCACGGGCATGGTCGCCGCGACGGCCGGCCGGCACGTCTGGGAGAGCCCGGCGCTCGCGCTCGCGGCGGTCGCGTTCGCGCTCGTCGCCGTCGCCGAGACGGGCCGGCAGCCGGTCGACAACCCCGACACCCACCTGGAGCTGACGATGGTCCACGAGGGGCCGTTGCTCGAGTACGCGGGCCGCGATCTCGCGTATCTGCAGTGGGCGGCCGCCGCCCGGCACTGGCTCGTGCTCGTGCTGCTCGCCCAGGTGTTCCTGCCGCATGCGCACGACGTGCGCCTCCAGCTCGCGGTGCTGCCGGTCGTGCTCGTCGCCGCCTGTGCGGCGCTCGCCGTGCTCGAGACGCTGGTCGCGAAGATGCGCATCCTCGTCGTGCCGCGCCTGCTCGCGGTCGGGACGATCGTCGGCGTGCTCGGGATCGCCGCGAAGCTGGCGGGCGCGTGAGCGGCGCCTTCGCGTGGGCGCTCGTGGCCTGCGGGCTGGGGGTGGTCGTGATCCGGCGCCGCTCGTTCGCGGTGGGGCTCGTGACGGCCCAGGCGCTCGTGCTCGTGGGTTTCGCGATCCGCGACGCGAAGACGACGAGCGACCTCGCCGCCGCCGGCGCGCTGGCGCTGCGCGCGCTCGTGCTCGCCACCTTCTTCGGGTTCCTGGTCGCGCGCACGCGGGAGACGCGACTCGTGCGCGCGCCGACGCCGCCGTTCGTGCGCGCCGGGGCGGCCGTCGCGCTCGCGCTGACGCTCACGTGGCTCGTGCCGACGATCGGGCTCGAGACGCGGAACGCCGAGCGCGCCGTGCTCGCGCTCGTCGCCTTCGGCGTCGCGGCCGTGGCGACGCGGCGGGCGACGCTGTTCCAGATCCTCGGGATCGTGCTGGTCGAGAACGGTCTCGCGCTCGCGGCCCTCGAGCTGCCGGGCGGCGCGTCGCTCGCGATCGAGCTCGGCGTCGCGCTCGACCTCGTGCTCGTGTCGGTCGTCGCCGGCGTCTTCCACGAGCGGATCTTCACCGAGTGGGGGGCGGGGGACGCGGCCGTGCTGAGGGCGCTCCGTGACTAGCCGCGAGCTGCTCGCGACCGCGGTCGTCGCCGCGCCCGTCGCCGCCGCGCTGTTGACGGCGGTCGCGCCGCGGCGCGCGGTCCGCGCGGTGGCGCTCGTCTGCTCGCTTCCGGTCGGCGGGCTCGCACTCGGGCTCGCGGCGGCCGCATTGCGCGCGCCGGGCTCGCCGACGGTACGCGACCTGCTCGTCGTCGACGCGGCGGGCGGGCTACTCGTCGGCGTGATCGGGCTCGTCGGCCTCGCCAGCGTGCTCCTCTCGCCCGCCTACCTCGACGGCGTCCGCGGGTCGATCTTCTCCGAGGCGCGTCGCGAGCGCGCGTACTTCGTCGTCCTCTACCTCTTCTGGGCCGTGCTGCTCGGCGTGCCGCTTGCCGGCAACCTCGGCGCCGCGTGGCTGCTCGTCGAGGCGACGACCGCGATCTCGGCGCTGCTCGTCGGCTTCAGCGGCAAGCCGCGCGCGCTCGAGGCGGGCTGGAAGTACCTCGTCCTGACCTCGCTCGGACTCGGCGTCGCCCTGCTCGGGATCGTCCTGCTCGCGGGCGGCATCCCGGGCGGCCGCCTCGCCGGGCTCTCGTGGCACGAGCTGGGCAGCTACGCCGCCGGCCGCGACCGCGCCCTCGTCGCCTACCTGCTGCTGCTGTCGGGACTCGCGGCGAAGGTCGGTTGGGCGCCCGTGCACAACTGGCTCCCCGACGCCCACTCCGAGGCCCCGCCGCCGGTGTCGGCGCTGCTCTCGGCGGCGCTGCTGCCCGCGGTGCTGCTCGTCGCCTGGCGTTCCGAGCAGTCGCTCACGCCCGTCGTCGGCCGCTCGCTCGCCGGCGGCGTGCTCGTCGGGTTCGGGCTGCTCTCGCTCGCGGTCGCCGTGCCGTTCCTCTGGCGCTCGCTCGCCTGGAAGCGGCTGCTCGCCTACTCGAGCCTCGAGCACATGGGCGTGCTCGCGCTCGGGATCGGCTTCGCGACGCCGCTCGCCCTCGCCGGCGTCGTCGTGCATCTCGTCGGGCACGCGCTCGCGAAGTCGCTCGGCTTCTACGCGGCGACGCCGCTCTACGACCACGATCCGCGCACCTCTCGCCGCGCGCCCTCGGGCGTGGCCCGGACGCAGCCCGCGCTCGCCGCCACGCTCGGCATCTCGCTCGGCTCGCTCGCCGCGCTGCCCCCGTCGCCGCTCTTCGTCAGCGAGGTGCTGATCGTGGCCGGCGGCTTCCAGGCGGGGCGCCCGTGGGCGGCCGCCGCGACCGCGTTCCTGCTCGCCCTCGGCTTCCTCGGTCTCGCGCACGCCCTGCTGGAGACGACCGCGGGTGAGCCGCGACGCCGCGACGCCGGGCCGCTGCGCATGCGCGGGCTCGGTCTCGTCACGGTCGTCGGGACGCTGCTGCTCGCGGCGCTCTCGGTGGCGGCGCTCTGGTTGCCGGGAAGCGCGATCGTCGCGGCGCTCGTGCGGGGGCTCGCGTGAGCGCCTACCGCGCGCGGGTCGCAGAGGCGCTCGCCGGCGGTCGGCGCTTCGCCGGGCTTTACGCGACCGCGAGCGACGTGCGGACGCTCCTCGTCGACCCGCAGGGCGAGACGCATATCGAGTCGGTCGGGGTCGCAGACGGCGCGGTGCCGTCGATCGTCGACCTCGCGCCCGCCGCCGGCTGGGACGAGCGCGAGGCGCACGACCTGTACGGCGTGGTCTTCGACGGACACGAGCCGCTGCGCCCGCTCGCCGACCACGACCTGCGACTCGAGCGCTGGACCGTGCCCGTGCACGGCCACGACGCCTACCAGGTCGCGGTCGGCCCGATCCACGCCGGCGTGATCGAGTCGGGTCACTTCCGCTTCCACGTCGTCGGCGACCGCATCCTCCACCTCGACGCGCGCCTCTTCTACAAGCACCGCGGCCTCGAGCGTGCCGCCGAAGGGCGGACGCTCGCCGGCGGGCTCGCCTACGCCGGCCGCGCCTGCGCCGCCTGCGCGGTCGCGAACACCGTCGCCTACGCGCAGGCGTGCGAGAGCGCGCTCGGCCTCGTCGCGACGCCGCAGCTCGCCCGCGTCCGCACGATCCTGCTCGAGCTCGAGCGGACGTGGAACCACCTGAACGACATCGCCGCGGTCTGCGCGGGCGTCGGCCTCGCCGCCGGCAACAGCCGCTTCGCGGCGCTCACCGAACGGGCGCGCCACCTGAACGCCGTCCTCGCCGGTCACCGCTTCCTCTTCGGAACCGTTCGCGTCGGCGGCAGCGACCTCGTGCTCGACCGCGTCGCCGTGCACGCCGCCCGCGCGGAGCTCGAGGAGCTGCGCGCCGAGACGGAGAGCAGCTGGCGCGAGATCCTCTTCAACGGCTCGTTCCAGGACCGTCTGCCGGACGTCGGCGTCCTCACGCCGGCCGACGCCCGCGCCCTCGGCACGGTCGGCCCGGCGGCCCGCGCCACGGGCATAGCCGAAGACGCTCGCGTAACCGCTCGCGGCCTCGTCTACGACGGCTTCGAGGCGGTCGTCCCCGACCGGGCCGGCGGCGACGTACGCGCCCGCCTCGAGCAGCGGGTGCTCGAGCTGCGGCAGACCTTCGGAATCCTGGACGGGCTCCTCGACGGCCGCGTCGGCGCGGCCGAGTGCACGGCCACGGGGGAGGGGAGCCCGGTCGGCGTCGGTCGCGTCGAGAGCCCGCGCGGCGCCACCACCTGCGTCGTCGAGCGCGCCGGCGACCGGGTCGAGCGGCTGCGACTCCGCACCGGCTCGTACGCGAACTGGCCGAGCGTCGCCCACGCGGCGGCGGGCAACCTGCTGCCCGACTTCCCGCTGATCAACAAGAGCTTCGAGCTCTGCTACGCCTGCGCAGACCGCTGATGCTGACGCTGCTCCGCGACCTCCGCCGGCTCCGCCTCAGCGCCGCCCTGCCGCCGCCCGGCCGCGGGGCGAGCCTGGCGCTCCGCCACGTCGACGCCGGCTCCTGCAACGGCTGCGAGCACGAGCTGACGCTTGCGGCGAGCCCGTACGTCGACCTGCAGCGGTTCGGCCTCGGCATCGTCGCCTCGCCCCGCCACGCCGACGTCCTGCTCGTCACCGGGGCCGTCACCACCCGCATGCGCGAGCCCTTGCTCACGGCGTACGCCGCCATGCCCGAGCCCCGCCGGGTCGCGGCTCTCGGCGACTGCGCGCTCGGCTGCGACCTGCTCGGCGCGAGCGAGGAGCTCGCCGGCCCGGTCGACGCGCTGCTCCCGGTCGACCTCCGCATCCCCGGCTGCCCGCCGACTCCGGACGCGATCGCCGCCGCCCTGCTCGGCCTGATCGACCGCGGGCCGTCACACGCGGCATCCGAGCGCGAACGGCACTAACGGCTTGTGCGTGTCTAGCCGGTCGGCGTGCAGCCGATCGCGGCCACGTACTGCGGCCCGGGCAGGCGGTAGAGGCGGACCGCCTGGGGGTTGCTGCGGACGAGGTCGAACACCCAGCGGCCGTGCTCGTAGCGCCAGTAGTCGGTGAGGGAGACGTCGGAGATCGCGTAGCGCACGTGCCACCACGCTCCCGTGCGGGTCGCTCCCTCGATCCTCGCCGGGCCGGGGTTCGTATGGCACTCCCGGTGGCGGCGGACGTAGTCGGCGCGGGAGATGATCTTGCGGCTGCGGGCGTCCCAGCGGTCGTAGACGGCGCCGACGCGGTTCGCGGCGTAGTCGGCGTTGAACGTGCGGGCGACCCGGAGGAGCGCTTTGGCCGTGCGGGGCTCGCGGTGACCGGCCGCCGAGGAGGCGGGCGCCGCGGCCAGCGAGAGGATGCCGAGCGCGAGCGCTGCCGCGGCGGCGGCGGCGCGCGGATTGCGGAGCACGGTCGTCCGACCCATGACGCGGAACGCTAACGACGACGATCACCTGCGCGTGCGCGACCCCGGAGGCCCGGCCCGGCGGCTGCGCGCACGCGAGGGCGGGCGAGCCGAGCAGGCACCGCGCGGCGGGGGGAGCCCGGCTCGCGCGGTGCCCGTGGTCGGTCGCTCAGGCGAGGTCGAAGCGGTCGAGGCTCATCACCTTGTCCCAGGCGGCGACGAAGTCTTCGACGAACGTCTGCTCGGCGTCGTCGGCCGCGTACACCTCCGCGAGCGCGCGCAGCTGCGCGTGGGAGCCGAAGACGAGGTCGACGGCGGTGGCCGTCCACCGGAGGTCGCCCGTGCTGCGGTCGCGGCCCTCGTAGACGCCGTCGGCGGCCGGCGACCACTCCGTGCCCATGTCGAGCAGGTTGACGAAGAAGTCGTTCGTCAGCGTCCCGGGCCGGTCGGTGAAGACGCCGTGCTGCGCCTGCCCGACGTTCGCGTCCAGGGCGCGCAGGCCGCCGATCAGCACGGTCAGCTCCGGAGCGGTCAGCCTCAGCATGTAGGCCCGGTCGAGGAGGCTGTGCTCCAGCGGCACGGGCCCTCCCCGGCGCGAGTAGTTGCGGAACCCGTCGCGGGTCGGCTCGAGCACGGCGAACGACTCGACGTCGGTCTGCTCCTGCGAGGCGTCCGTCCGTCCCGGCGCGAACGGCACGGTCACGTCATGGCCGGCGTCCCTCGCCGCCTGCTCGACGGCCGCGCAGCCGCCCAGGACGATCAGGTCGGCGAGCGAGACCCGCTTGCCGCCGGACTGGCCGTCGTTGAAGTCCCGCTGGATCCGCTCGAGCGTCCCGAGCGTCTCGGCGAGCGCGGCCGGCTCGTTGGCCTCCCAGTCGCGCTGCGGCGCGAGCCGGATCCGCGCGCCGTTCGCCCCGCCGCGCATGTCGGTGCAGCGGAACGACGCCGCGGCACCCCATGCGGTCGCGACGAGCCGGGGGACGGAGAGCCCGGAGGCGAGGATCGTGCTCTTCAGCGCCGCGACGTCCGCCTCGTCGATCAGCTGGTGGTCGACGGCCGGGACGGGGTCCTGCCAGAGCTGCGGCTCGGGCACCCACGGGCCGAGGTAGCGCGACGCCGGCCCCAGGTCGCGGTGCAGCAGCTTGTACCAGGCCCGCGCGAACGCGTCCGCGAACTGATCCGGGTGCTCGAGGAAGCGCCGGGAGATCGGCTCGTAGACGGGGTCGAAGCGAAGCGCGAGATCCGTCGTGAGCATCGTCGGCGGCCGCGTGAGCGAGCGGTCCTCCGGGTCCGGGACGGTGTCGGCGCCGGCGGCGCCGGAGGGCTGCCACTGCTTCGCGCCGGCCGGGCTCTCGGTCAGCTCCCAGTCGTAGCGGAACAGGTTCTCGAGGAAGCTGCTGCTCCACGCCGTCGGCGTCGACGTCCACGTGACCTCCAGCCCGCTCGTGATCGCGTCCCGGCCCTTGCCGCTGCCGAAGCTGCTCTTCCAGCCGAGGCCCTGCTGCTCGAGCGGGGCGGCCTCCGGCTCGGGCCCGACGTGGTCGGCGGGGCCGGCTCCGTGGGTCTTGCCGAAGGTGTGGCCGCCGGCGATCAGCGCGACCGTCTCCTCGTCGTTCATCGCCATCCGGGCGAAGGTCTCCCGGATGTCGCGGGCCGCGGCGAGGGGGTCGGGGTTGCCGTTCGGCCCCTCCGGGTTGACGTAGATGAGGCCCATCTGCACGGCGCCGAGCGGGCCGGCGAGCTGCCGGTCGCCGCTGTAGCGCTCGTCGGCGAGCCATGCGTCCTCCGGCCCCCAGAAGGTCTCCTCCGGCTCCCAGATGTCCTCGCGCCCGAAGCCGAAGCCGAACGTCTCGAACCCCATCGACTCCAGCGCGACGTTGCCGGCGAAGACGAGGAGGTCGGCCCAGGAGAGCTTCCGGCCGTAGCGCTGCTTGATCGGCCAGAGCAGCCGGCGCGCCTTGTCGAGGCTGACGTTGTCGGGCCAGCTGTTCAGCGGCGCGAAGCGCTGGGCGCCCTGGCCGCCGCCGCCCCGGCCGTCCGCGATGCGATACGTGCCCGCGGAGTGCCAGCTCATCCGGATGAAGAGCGGCCCGTAGTTGCCGTAGTCGGCCGGCCACCAGTCCTGCGACGCCGTCATCGCCTCGACGAGGTCGCGCTTCAGGGCCTCGACGTCGAGGCCCTCGAACTCCGTGCGGTAGTCGAAGCCCTCGCCCAGGGGGTTCGAGAGGGGCGAGTGCTGGTGCAGGACCTGCAGGTCGAGCTGATTCGGCCACCAGTCCTGGTTCGTCCTCGGCCGGGTGGCGTCGGGCTCGGGGCTGGGGATGGCCGGGCTCTCGGTTTCGCTGACGCTGTCCGTCACGCGTCCACTCCTCTCGGGATGGTCGTTCTCAACGGCCGGCTCCGCTCGCTGCGGTCGCCGCGGCGACGCAGGCGGGGCAGCGGCCCCAGTAGATGATCTCGGCCTCGTCGATCTCGTAGTCGAACGCGTCGGCCGCCGTGAGGCACGGCGGGTCGCCGACCGCGCAGTCGACGTCGACCATCCGGTTACAGGCTCGGCAGATCAGATGGTGATGGTTGTCGCCGACGCGGTCCTCGTAGCGGGCCGGCGACCCCGCCGGCTGGATGCGGCGCAAGAGGCCGGTCTCGGTGAGGGCGGCGAGGACGTCGTACACGGCCTGGAGCGAGATCGAGCCGATCTCCGCGCGCACGGTCTCGGCGACGGCGTCGGCGGTCAGGTGCGGGTCGTCGGCGACCGCCCGCAGGACGGCCAGCCGCTGGGCCGTGACCCTGAGGCCACGCTCGCGGAGGATGTCGGTCGGATCGATGGACATGGCGTGGCGCCGCGAAGCGACGCACGAGTCAAAGAATAGAGCGAGTCGCCTCTAACCACGAGATCGTCTGTCTCGGGCGCTCGCCGGCCGCACCTCCTTAACGATTCGTCAAATCCCGGCCGGCCGTGGCCGGGACGGGCCGGCAGGCGGGCACACTCCACGCGTGGTCGCGACGAGGCAAGAGCGATGATCGTGCTGCTCGCGGTCGGCTTCCTCGCCGGCGTGATCACGGCCGTCTCGCCGTGCGTGCTGCCGGTGCTGCCGATCGTGCTCGCCGGCGGGGCGGCGGGCGGCCGCCGCAGGCCGTACGCGATCGTCGCGGGGCTCGTCGCGAGCTTCACCGTCTTCACGCTCTCGGCGTCGGCGCTGCTCTCCGCGCTCGGGCTGCCGCAGGACACGCTCCGCGACGTCGCGATCGCGCTGCTCTTCGTCGTCGCCGCGACGATGGTCGTGCCGCGCTTCGGGATGCTGATCGAGGCGCCGCTCCAGCGTCTCAGCCGCCGGCCGAGCGGCGACCTCGGCGGCGGCTTCGTGCTCGGCGCGAGCCTCGGGCTCGTCTTCGTCCCCTGCGCGGGGCCGGTGCTCGCAACCGTCAGCGTGCTCGCCGCCGAGCACAAGGTCGGCCTCCGACTCGTCGCGCTCACGCTCTTCTACGCCGCCGGCGCGGGCACCGTCCTGCTGGCAATCGCGCTGGGCGGGCGGCGGGTGACGAACGGCCTCCGCGCGACGCGGGCGTGGTGGCGGCCCGCGCTCGGCGTCGCGATGGCCGGCGCCGCGCTCGCGATCGTGTTCAACGTCGACCAGACGCTGCAGACCCGCCTCGGCTCCTACACGAGCGCGCTCCAGAAGCACACCGAGGACTCGGCGGCGGGCCGCCTCGACTCGCTCCGCGGCGGCCGCAGCGGCGTGGGCGCGACCACGACGACGCAGCCGCCGTCGGCCGCGGACCTGCCCGACTACACCTCCGCGCCCGCGTTCGCGGGCATCTCGCACTGGCTGAACACCCCCGGCGGCAAGCCGCTCACGCTCGCCGACCTGCGCGGCAAGGTCGTGCTGATCGACTTCTGGACGTACTCCTGCATCAACTGCTTGCGCACGCTGCCGCACCTGCGCGCCTGGTACGCCGCCTACCACAAGGACGGCCTCGAGATCGTCGGCGTCCACACGCCCGAGTTCGCGTTCGAGCACGTGCTCGGCAACGTCGAGTCCGCCGCGCGCCGCCTCCAGGTCACCTGGCCGGTCGCCCTCGACAACGACTACGCCACCTGGAACGCCTGGGGCAACCAGTACTGGCCAGCCGAGTACCTCGTCGACCAGCACGGCGAGGTGCGGGCGTACCACTTCGGCGAGGGGGAGTACGCCACCACCGAGCAGCACATCCGCGCGCTGCTCGGCGTCACCGGCACGCGGACGTCGGTGTCGAGTACGACGCCCACCGTCGCGCTCACCCCGGAGACCTATCTCGGCTCGGAACGCTTCGACGCGTCGCGGTACGTCGGCTCGAAGCTCGTCACCGGGAAGCCCGCGACGTTCCGGCTCGCACCGGTCGTGCCGCAGAACGACATCTCCTACGGCGGCGAGTGGACGTTGGCGGGCCAGGCCGCGACCGCCGGTCGAGGCGCGACGCTCCGCCTCCACTTCCGCGCCGACGACGTCTACATCGTGCTCGGCGGCCACGGCACCGTCACGGCGACCGTCGACGGGAAGCCGATCGCGCCGATCCACGTCGCCGGCGACCGGCTCTACACCGTGCTCCGCTCGCCGGCGCCGCGTGACGCGACGCTCGAGCTGCGCTTCTCGCCCGGCGTCCAGGCCTACAGCTTCACCTTTGGCTGAGGCGCGCTCGCGCGTCGGGCAGCATGTGCCCATGGTCGCGCGCGCCCTCGCCGGTCTCGTCGCGCTTGCCGCCGTGCTCGCCGGCTGCGGCGGCTCGGGCGGCGCGAGCGTCCGCGACTTCGGCGCCGTCGAGGTGGGGAAGACCGTCGTGCAGGTCGCCGCCGACGGGCGCTCGGCCACCGTCCACCTCCGCACCGACCCGGCGACGATCTGCGCGATCGCCTACGGCCCGACGACGTCGCTCGGGTCGATCGCGAACGACCCGGGAATGGGCGGCCACGCGATCTCCGAGCACACCGTCGTGCTGGGCGGCCTGACGCCGGACACGACCTACCGCTACCGGCTGACGGCGACCGACGCGCGGGGCCGCGTCTTCCAGACGCCGGAGCTCGCGACCTTCACGACGAAGCCGAGCGCGACGGCTGCGGCGGCCAAGGATCTCGCAGTCGGCGCGAAGGTCGTCGCCGCGAGCTCGCAGTACGGCGCCGGCTACCGGGCCGCGAACGCCGTCGACGGCTCTCTCTCGACCGAGTGGTCGTCCGCCGGCGACGGGAGCAAGGCGTTCGTCACGATCGACCTCGGCGCCGAGCGGACGATCGGCGGCGTCGCCTTCCTGACGCGCGAGATGTCGGACGGCTCGGCGATCACCCGCACGTTCGCGGTCGTCGTCGACGGCGGCAAGCGCTACGGGCCGTTTCCCGCCGGCGACCGGGTCGACCCGCGCGTCGCGAAGGTGTCGTTCACCGGCCGGCGGCTCCGCTTCGAGGTCGTCACCTCCACGGGCGGGAACACCGGCGCCGCCGAGATCGAGGTCTTCCGGCCGTAGCTCGCTAGTGGAGGTCGAGTCGCCGGAACGCGGCCACGGCCGCGGAGAGCGCGGCCAGGCCGACCACGACGAGCACCGCGTAGTCGGCGAGGCTCACGCCGCGCGAGATCTGGTCGTCGCCCACCGACCAGTAGAAGAGCGAGAGGTATCGCGCCGGGTGCAGCCACGAGACGACGGTCGCCAGGGAGCCGAGCAGGTACGAGCTGGCCGCGAGGCTCGTCGCGACGCCGATCGCCGTCCCGCGCCTGCCGGTGAGGCCGCCGACCGCCATCGCGACGAGGCCGAAGTCGAGCCCGAGCAGGCCGACCGAGACGGAGCAGGCGGCGACGTCGCCGACTCCCGTCGTGAGGTCGAAGGAGCGGCCGACGACCACGAAGATCGCGACCACCAGTCCGAGGACGAAAGCCTGCGCGACCATCGCCGCCGCCTTCTCGACGACGATCGCCGCGCGGTCGACGGGGAGCGTCGCGACGAGGCAGAGCGTCCCCTCCTCGTCCTGGCCCGCGAGCGACGCCGCGCCGTAGCCGATGGTCAGGAAGAGCATGATCAGCGGGAAGAAGTTCGCGTAGATGTTCCCGTTCAGCCAGCCGCCCGAGGTGGAGAGCGGGCCGCTCACCCCGAACAGCGCGGCGGCGGTCGGGTCGTCGGTGACGAACTTGTCGAGTGAGGTCGAGTTCTCGAAGGCGGGGTAGAGGGCGACCACGACGAGCACGTACAGCGCCATCCCGACCGCGTAGCCGATCGTGCTGCGGCGCCGGACGACGAGGTCGAGGCGGGCGAGCTCACTCCCCATCGGACGCCTCCGGCGGGGCCGAGTCGCGGTAGAGGTCGAGGAAGAGCTCGTCGAGATCGGCGGGGCGCGAGACGAGGTCGATCGGGTCGTTGTCGGCGATCGTCTTGAGCAGCGGCGCGAGCGGCCCCGTCAGCTGGATGGTGACGCTCGGCCCGTCGGAGGCGGTGACCGTCACGCCCTCGAGGCCGGAGTAGAGCGACGGGTCGGCCGGCCCGGCGAACCGGACCTCCACGGTGCGCGGCGCGCTCCGGCGGAGATGGTCGACCGTGTCGGTGGTGACGAGCCTGCCCGAGCGGATGATCGCGACGCGGTCGGCGAGGCGCTGCACCTCGTCCAGCTCGTGGGAGGAGAGGAACACCGTCCGTCCGTCGGCGACGACCTCGCGGACCAGCCGCTCGAACTCGCTCTGCATCAGCGGGTCGAGGCCGGACGTCGGCTCGTCGAGGATCAGCAGCTCGGGCCGGTGCGCGAACGCGAGCACGAGCCCGATCTTCTGGCGGTTCCCCTTCGACAGCTCCTTCGCGGGGCGGTCGAGCGTGACGGCGAAGCGCTCCACGAGCTCGGACGTGAGCGCCGCGTCGTGCGTCCGCCGGACGCGCGCGAACCGGTCGAGGTGCTGCTGGCCGGTCAGGCGCGGGTAGAGCTCGAGCTCGCCGGGGAGGTAGCCAACGCGGCCGTGGATCGCGACGCTCTCGCGCTGCGAGTCGAGGCCGAGCACGGCCGAGCGCCCGCCGGTGGGGCGCTGGAGCGCGAGCAGCAGGCGGATCGTCGTCGTCTTGCCCGCGCCGTTCGGGCCGAGGAAGCCGAAGACCTGCCCCTCCTCGACCTCGAGGTCGAGGTCGCTGAGGGCGCGCGTGGCGCCGTAGGTCTTCGTCAGACCGGAGGTCTCGAGGGCGGCCGCCATCGTCGCCTAGCCTGCCAGGTCTGTGAGCCGAGACACGTCTCGGGCAGCCGCGCGAACGCTGCCTGCTCCTGGAAGCGGACGGCGTGGCCCGCGTCGGGAGAGAGCCGGGTGACGAGGCGTACGCGCAGTTCCCGGGCAGCGAGCTCGCCTGCTCAGCGCTCGCGCGGCCGGCCCCACTCGACCCCGCGGCGCCGGGCGACGAAGACCGCCACCAGGCGAGACGTCGAGGCGTGCCAGCGCACCGCGGCGGCGTCGGCGGTCAGCTCGATCGTCTCGAGCGGTGCGAGGCTCCGCGCGAGCGTCGTCTTCGGCTGCCAGACGCCGTCGGCCCAGGTCGTCGCCTGCACGCGCTGCTCGTTCGCGAGCGAGTCGTGCCATGCGGCCGCGACCACGCCGTCGCTCGCGGCCCGGAGAGCGACCGTGCCGAGGCCGCCGCCGCTGTCGAGGCTCGCCTTCTGCCAGCCGCCGTCCGGCGTCAGCACGGCCGCCCGCAGCTCGCGGTAGGAGCCGCGGACGTCGATCCACGCGGCGACGACCGTCCCGTCGGCGGTCACGGTCACGTGCGGCGACCAGATCGGCAGCCTCGTGCGGTCGAGCGTCGCCGTCCGCCAGCCCGTGGCCGTCGTCACGGCTGCGCGCAGGAGCAGCTCGCCGCCGCCCCACTCGGTGAAGACGACCGCTGCGCGACCTCCGCCGCCGATCGCGACGGCCGGCGCCTCGGCGTCTCCGCCGGGCGCGGAGAGCGTGCGGACGGCGCTCGCGGCGGCTCCGGCGCCGCGCAGTCGCGCCCGGACCCGGGCGCGCGTGCCGTCGAATGCGAGCCAGGCCTGGACGTCTGCTCCGTCGGCGGACGCGATCTGCGGCGTGCTCGTGGCGGTCAGCGGCGGCAGACCGAACGGAACCCGGTAGACGAGCGAGCCGCGGAGCGTGTCGGCTCGGGCGCCGGTTGCGGCGGCCACGAGCTGCCGCCAGGCCGGTTGGCCGGCGGGTGCGACGACGACCGCTCCGATCGCGTTCGTGCGGAGGTAGGCGCGCAGGCGCGCCGCTCCGAGTGCGACGCCGTCGAGCTGCGGCAGGACGTCGTCGGCGAGCAACGCGACGGTCGGGTCGGCTGCGATCGCGGGCGGGACGAAGGGCGTCTCGGGCACGGCGAGCACGAAGCGGTAGCCGCTTCGAACCTGCCAGTAGGAGGCGGCCGTCCGGTCGCGGGTCGGCAGCACGAGAACGTTCTCGCCGGGCGCCACGAGTGTCCGCCAGCGCGGATCGTCGACGAATCCCGGCGGCGGCGCCGCGGTCGACCAGGCGAACTGGGCCGTCTTGCTCCAGGCCTTCGCGTAGTGCGATCCGGGAACGAGGTTCGGCAGCAGCGACGCGACGACCACGGCCCCCACCGCGAGCCGGAGGCCACGCCGCCCCGGCTGCGCGAGCCAGAGCGCGCAGAGGCAGGCCGCCGGCAGGGCGACGAACACCGACATCCGCGCGGGCAGGGCGTTCCCGAGCACGGGCAGGTCGGCAGCGGAGAACGGCAGCGAGACGAGCGGTCGGCCGTTCAGGGTCGGCACGGGGCCGAGCGAGAGCAGGAGCGCGACGACGCCCAGCAGCCCGCCGAGCCAGACGCCGCGCCGCCGGTGCGCGCGGAGCGCGAGCAGCGCGACCGCGAGCAGCGGCAGTCCGAGGTAGCCGTCTCGCTCGCCGACGTTCCCGACGAAGTTGCTCGAGATCGCGTGCGTCCAGTGCGTGCCGAGCAGGAGCAGCGGCGTCGGCACGACGACCCCGAGCAGGTCGACCGCCTCGCCGGAGGGCGGCCCCTGGATCGACCCGTGCGGCTGCGAGAGCGCGACGTACGCGACCGGCCCGAGCAGCGGCAGGCACGCGGCATAGGAGAGCGCGACGAGTTTCGCGAGTCCGGCGAGGGCGCGCCGCCGCTCGCGGTCGACGGCGATCGCGACGATCCCGACGAGGACGACGATCAGCGTCAGGTCGGCGAAGAGCTCGAGCGAGGAGCCCGCGAGCACGAGCAGGAGGGCGGCTGTCCCGGCGACGAACCGGCGCGGGCTCGTCTTCCCGCGCAGCCGCCGCACGGCGAGCAGCGCGAGGAGCGGCAGCGGAAAGACGAACGCGAGGTTCAGGTGCTGGGAGAGGGTGTGGCCGAGCATGTACGGCGAGAGCCCGAACAGGAGGCCGCCGACGATCGACGCGGCGACTCGCCCGGTCAGCTCGAAGCAGAGGAGATACGCCGCCGCGCTCGCGAGCACGACCGCCGCGAACATGAGCGCGTTGTAGGCGAGCAGCGGCCCGCCGAGAAGCGTCACCGGCAATCCGAGCAGCGCAGGGGCCGGGATCGTCGTCATCCAGAGCGTCGGGAAGCCCCCGGGCGGCCAGAGCAGCCGGGTGTGCAGCGGGTCGGTCCAGTGCGCCGCGGCCCACGGCCACCAGCGGAGCGACCACGTCATGATCTGGAAGTCCGACGACGGGTTGTTGCCGACGATCCCGCGGGCGGGGTGGAGAAGGACGGCGCGGCCGACGAGCGCGCCGAGGAAGAGGGCCGCGATCGCGGCGGTTGCCGCCAGCCCCGCTCCACGAGCGTCGAGCCGCGCGGAGAGGCGGGATCTGGCCGAGTCGGTCACCGTCGCGATTGTTCCTGCTCGGCGGCCCCGGCGCGCCGGCTCGGGCACCGCCGGCGGAAGCGAAATCCCGCCGTGGAGCCTCCGCGTTCTCGGCCTTCCCGACGCGGTCCTCGCGGGCAGCGGTCGAACGGATCCAGCGGGCCGGCCGGCGCGTTAGCCGCGTGTTACCGGCGTCGCCGAGGGTTCTCTCGGGTCGACCGACCGGAGCCGGCCTGCGAATGCCGAGACGAGACGACGACGATGCACCTCCGCACCTACTGATCGGCCCGATGGCGCCACGCCGGGCGGCGCGCCGCCGCGGGGCGCTGCCCACCGGTGGTCTTGCCCCCGGCGTCGCGGATCCTGCGCCTGCGGCGAGAGCATGATCCGCGCGGCCGCCACAGCGGGGCGCGCCGGCATGCGGCCCGGCGCGCCCGAGCCTCCCTCCCGAGGACGCGGCGGGCAACCAGACCCGGTGTTCCTCCGTCGCCGATGGGGACCGGCGGCGGAGGAGCTCCCGGGCCTCGCCGGCTCGGGGCTCTCCCCGCAGCAGCCCGGCGCACCGGCCGGCGACCCGCCGGACTACCCGGACGGCTCGTGACCCGGGAGCCAGACGCCGCCGGGCTCGGCCGCGTCGAACTCGGCCGCGGTCAGCTCGACGAGACCGAGGCAGCCGCACTCGCAGAAGAACTCCCAGGGCTCGGCGCCGTCCGGGTCGAGCTGGCGGGCGAACGCACGGATCTGGAGGTTGGCGCTCTGGAACGTCTCGCGGGGGCGGTCATGCACCGTGATGGAGCGTCTATCGGCAGCCGGCGGCGGTGCGCCGACCCGTGGTCGAGGGATCGGAACGGCCGTGGCGCGGCTCTTCCGCGGCAGCTAGACGATTGATTCCGAAGGGGCGTGCCGCGTCGGGGGCCTCAGCCGGCCCCGCGGCACTTTGGAATCAATCGTCTAGGGCGTCGTCGGGTTCGTGGACGTCGTCGAGGCGGCGGTCGTGGTCGTCGCCGTGGTGGTGTGCGCGGCCGTCGTCGTTGTCGTGGTGGTCGTGCCGGTGGTGGTGGTTGGAGGCGGCGGCGCCTCGTAGGTTCCGGCGCCGCTGATCGCGCGGCCGCCGAAGCTCGTCGGCGTCGCGAACGGCTCCACGGGCAGGCCGGCGACCGCGGCGGACATGAACGCGTGCCAGATCTCCGCGGGCAGGGAACCGCCGAACACCTGCCCGAAGCCCTCGACGCCGAGCAACGGGATCTCGCCCTTGGGGTAGCCCACCCAGACGCACGTGGCGAGCTGCGGGACATAACCACAGAACCAGGCGTCCTGGTAGTTCTCGGCGGTGCCGGTCTTGCCGGCGGCCGGCCGGTCGAGCGCCGCCGCCGTGCCGGTGCCGTGGGCGACGACGCCCTCGAGCGCGTCGGTGACGAGGGCCGCGGCGTTCGCGCCGAGCACGCGCGCGCCCGGCCCGCCGGGGTGGTAGACCGCGGTTCCCTCCGGCCCGTGCACCGACGAGATCCCGTGCGCCGGGTGCCGGATGCCGCCCGCGGCGAACGTCGCGTAGACCTGGGTGAGCTCGAGCGGGGTGATCGCCTGTGAGCCGAGCGTGATCGAGCACACCGGCTGGAGGTGGGTCGAGATCCCGAGCCGGTGCGCGACCGAGACGACGTTGCGCACGCCGGCCGCGGCGACGAGCTGGGCGAAGATCGTGTTCACCGAGTAGGCGGTCGCGTCGAGCAGGTTCATCGTCCCGGCGGACTCGTCGGCGTAGTTGTGCACGTCCCAGGGGCCGCCGTTCGTCGCGCACTGCGGGTCGACGATCTTGAGCTCCGGCGGCCCGTAGAAGCTCGAGTAGACGGATGCGCCCTCGCTGAGCGCGGTGGCGAGCGTGATCGGCTTGAAGGCGCTGCCGGTCGTGCGGTGCGCCTGCGTCGCGAGGTTGAACTGCATCTTCCGCCCGTCGGGCAGGTACCCGAGCATCGCCTCGACCGCGCCGCTGCGCGGGTTGATCGCGACGAGAGCGGCCGCAGGGTCGCCCGGACTGCGCAGCACGCCGGCCGCCGCCTCGCGCGCCGCCTTCTGGAGCCGCGGGCGGAGCGTCGTCCGCACCTTCAGCCCGCCCGTCTGGACGCGGTGCAGGCCGAACCGCTCGACGAGCTGCTGCTCGGCCCAGCCGAAGAAGTTCGGCTCGCGGTGGAGCATGAAGAGCCGGCCGAGCTTGAGGCCGAGCGGCGCGTCCCGCGCCTGCCGGTAGCGGGCACTCGTGATGTCGCCGGCGGCGAGCATCGCGCGCAGCACCTCGTTCCGGCGCGCGAGCGCCCGGCCGGGATGCGCGACCGGGTCGTAGCGCGACGGGCCCTGCGGCAGCCCGGCGAGCAGGGCCGCCTGCGGCAGCGTCAGCCGCCGCGCCGTCGTCGAGAAGAACGTCTCCGCGCCCGCCTGGGCGCCGTGGGCGCGCCGGCCGTAGAACACCTCGTTCAGGTAGGCGGCGAGGATCTGGCGCTTCGTCAGCCGGCCGGCGAGCTTCTCGGCGAGGCACGCCTCGCGCAGCTTGCGCGAGAAGGTGCGCTTCGCGTGCGGGATGTAGAGGTTGCGCACCAGCTCCTGGGTGATCGTGGAGCCGCCCTCGGCGATGCGTCCGGCGCGCACGTCGGCGACGAGGGCGCGGGCGATCGCGTGGAAGTCGAGGGCGCCGTGCTGGAAGAAGCGGCGGTCCTCGATCGCGACCGTCGCCTTCGGCAGCCACGACGACATCCGCGCGAGCTGCAGCGGCTGCTGGTCGCGCGGCGCGGGAACGGCGCCGAGCAGCAGCCCGTTGTGCGCGTAGAGGAACGAGTTGGCGCCGAGCGAGATCGGCTTCAGCTCGCTCAGGCTGCACGATCCGAGCAGGATCGACCGGCCGCCCACCGCCGCCGCGCCCGCGACCGCGCCGGCGGCGACGACGGCGAGCGCCGCCGCTCCGAGGACCCAGGCCAGGCGCCGGCCGCCCCGGCGCGAGCGGAGCCTCGCCCGCCGTGCCAGCCGGGCGGCCAGCAGCCGGTCGAGCTCCGAGAGGCCGTCGGTTCCCGGCCGCGGCGTGCGCCTCCACCGAGGCTCGTTGTCCACGCTCGCGTTCTGCTCGCCGCGGCGCGTGCGGAAACCGGCCGGCCGCGTGTTTTCCTTTCGGGCGACGGGGGCATGTCTCCCGCAGTCGTGATCGCCGCAGCGCTGCCCTCCGGGTCGATGTTCCACTCCGTCCACGCCGTCTTCCACTCGACCGCGTTCCTCCTGACGCGCGATCTCGCGATCGGCATGGCCCTCCTCTTCTGGCTCGCGCTCGGCTACTGGGTCTACAAGGACGCTCGCCGCCGGATCGACGACCCGTGGCTCGTGGCGACCGCGACCGCTCTCGGTCTCGTGCCGCCGTATCTCGGACCGCTCGTCTACATGCTCTTCCGGCCCCCGGAGACGCTCGCCGAGCTGCGCTCCCGCTCGGCCGAGCTGCACCTGTTCGAGCACCAACTCGCGAGCGCCGCCCCTTCGTGCCCCGCGTGCGGTGCGCCCGCGCGGGACGGCTACCTCGTGTGCCCGGTCTGCGCCCGCCGTCTGCGGCACGCGTGCGGAGCCTGCTCGGCGCCGCTCGAGCCGGAGTGGCGGACGTGCCCGTACTGCGCAGAGCCGACCGCGGCCGGCGAGGGCGCTGCAGCCGTGCTGAGCGCCGATCCCGCAGGCGCCGCGGCAGGACCCCCGGGCCGGGTGAACGGCAACCGTGCCGTCCAGCGCTCCGCCTCCGGCGTGAGCTGACCGCAGCCGGCGCCGATCCCGAGCGAGGGGAGGCGCACGCGCGGGGGCCTGGCGCACCGCGGCCGAGCTAGCCGGCCGCCGGGTCATGCGTGCCGGCAGCCGGCTCGCCTGACCGGCGCCGCGACCGCAACAGTGCCTCGCCCGCGACCGCGACCGCGAGCAGCCCCGCGAGGATGCCGAGCTGCGCCGGGATGTGCATCGCCGCGTACGCGATCAGCGCCGCCAGCGAGCCGACACAGGCGGCCGCTCCCGCATGCGCGAGGAGCCGCGCCGCCCGGCCGGGGGCGGCGACCCGCGCCGCGGCGAGGTTGACCGCGGTGAAGACGATCAGGAAGCCCGCCGAGCCCATCAGGCTGATCCCCTCGAGGTTCACCGTGTTGAGGACGAGCAGGGTTCCGGCGGTCGTCGCGAGCAGGCCGCCGATCGGGCGGTTCCAGACCGGTTTCCCGAGCCGCACCGGCAGCTCGCCGTGGCGGGCCATGAGATACGTGAACTTCGCCGCGCCGTAGAGGGTCGCGTTGATCGCGCTCGCCGTCGAGATGACGGCCGCGACGGCGATCAACTTGAACCCGGCCGCGCCGAGGAACGGCCGCGCCGCCGCCGCGAGGACGTAGTCGCGCTCGCGCACGATCGCCGCGGGGGAGAGGTTGCCGACCGCGACGAACGCGACGAGCACGTAGAGGGCGATCACGCTCCCGATCGCGACGAGGTAGGCGCGCGGCAGCGTCCGCTCGGGGTCGCGCGCGTCCTCCGAGGCGTTCGCGATCAGCTCGAAGCCCTCGTAGCCGAGGAAGATCAGCGTTCCCGCAAACACGATCGACCCGAGCGACGGGAAGGCCGACGGCGACACGCGTGCGCCGTGGACGTACGCGAGGCCGCCGATCGAGAAGACGAGCAGCACCGCGAGCTTGAAGTAGACGAGCACCGCCTCGCCGCGGCCGACGACGCGGGCGCCCGCGAGGTTGAAGGCGGCCAGGGCGACGATCGCGGCGCTGCCGAGGATCCGCCGCCACCAGCCGCTCGGATCGAGCCCGACCAGTGCGGCGAGGTAGGCGCCGAACGCGACCGCGTAGAGGCCGAGCATCACGAAGTAGCTCAGCCAGAGCAGCAGGTTGAGCGGGCCGGCGACCCGGATCCCGAAGGCCCGGTCGAGGAACGCGGCCGTGCCGCCGCGGCTCCGCACGGCGACCGAGAGCCGCGCGTACGAGAAGCCGGTCAGCGCCGCCACCGTCCCGCCGACGACGAACGAGAGGTACGCGCCTGCGCCGGCGATCTGCACCGTCAGCCCGAGCACCGAGAAGATGCCGCCGCCGACCATGCCGCCGATCCCGATCGAGACGAGCGCGGCCAGCCCGAGCTGGCCGTGGGCGGGCTCGTGCCTGCTCATCAGGAGACCATTGCAGCCCGGCCCGTCGCGGGCAACGCGGCTACGCCGCCGCGCCGCTGCCGGCGCTCCGGACGGTCTGACCGGCACCGCGGCCGCCGCGGCAGGCACTCTAGGGTCGTGGCTGCGGAGGGATGCGAACGGCGCGTCGTCGTCACCGGCATGGGGGCGGTGACTCCGCTCGGCGCCGATCTCGCCACGACGTGGCGGCGTCTGATCGCGGGCGAGGGCGCCTGCAGCCCGATCACGGCGTTCGAGGCGGAGGGCCATCCGGTCCGGATCGCGTGCGAGGCGCGCGACTTCGTGCCCGGCGACTGGCTCGACCGCAAGGCGATCCACCGCACCGACCGGTTCACCCAGCTCGCCGTCGCAGCGGCGCGAATGGCCGAGGCCGACTCCGGGCTCGACGTCTCGCGCGCGCCCGACCGCATGGGCGCCTCGATCGCGACGGCGCAGGGTGGGGTCGCGAGCCTGGCGGAGTGCTGCGCGGGCGCGGCGACCGGCCGGATCATGCCGACGCTCGTCACCGCCTTCATGCCGAACATGGCCGCCGGCTGGATCTCGATCGAACTCGGTCTGCGCGGCCCGGTCACCGCGCCCTGCACCGCGTGCGCGGCGTCGGCGATGGCGCTCGGCGACGGCTACGACGCGATCCGCATCGGCCGGGCGGACGCGATGCTCTGCGGCGGCTCCGAGGCGGGCGTCACCCCGCTCGCGATCGCCGGCTTCGCCGCCATGCGCGCGCTCTCCCGCCGCAACGACGACCCCGCGCGCGCGAGCCGTCCCTTCGACGGCGACCGGGACGGCTTCGTGATGGGGGAGGGTGCAGCCGTGCTCGTCCTCGAGGAGCTCGAGCACGCCCGGGCCCGCGGCGCGACGATCTACGCCGAGCTGGCCGGCTACGGCGTCAGCTCCGACTCCCACCATGTCAGCGAGCCCGACCCGCAGGGCATCGGGCAGTGCCGTGCGATCCGCGCGGCGCTCGCCGACGCGGGCGTCGGGCCGGACGACGTCGACTACGTGAACGCCCATGCCAGCTCGACGCCTCTCGGCGACGCGCTCGAGACCGCGGCGCTCAAGCTCGCGCTCGGCGAGGAGAAGGCGCGCGCGACCCCGGTCTCGTCGATCAAGGGCGCGACGGGCCACTGCCTCGGCGCCGCCGGCGCGGTCGAGGCGGCGGTCACCGTCCTCGCCGTCCGCGACGGCGTCGTGCCGCCGACGATCAACCACGAGTCGCCCGATCCCGCGTGCGATCTCGACTACGTGCCGAACGAGGCCCGCGAGGCGGACGTGCAGGTGGCGCTGTCGAACAGCTTCGGCTTCGGCGGGCACAACGCCTGCGTCGTCTTCCGCAAGCCGCCGCTCTGACGGTGAGGGCCCGCCGAGCGGGCCCTCACCGTGTCGTCTGGGCGATGCGTACGGCTAGTGCCGGAGGCCGTGACGGACGGCGTGGCGCAATCGGCCGCCGCGCTCGCCGCCGTGCCTGATCGAGCCGGCGGTGGTTCCCGGCGCGCCGGAGCCGCCGCCGAGGTGGCGCCCGCCGCCGAAGCCGCCGCGGAGCCCGCCCCCGAGGCCGCTCTGGTAGCCCGGGAACGTCCTGGCGTCGAGGTGGGTCTTCAGCGTCGTCGCCTGGTCGGAGGTGATCCGTCCGGCGGCGAGCGCCGCGTCGACGGCCGCCTCCGCGACCGTCTTGCGAGCCGCGCTGAAGGCGGTGTCCAGCGCCGCCGTCGTGATGCTCAGGCTCGATGCCACCGTCGCCGTCTCGCTGAGCCGGTAGGCGACGTTGAGATTGTCCTGCGCCTCGACGGTCAGGTCGTCGGCTCGGGTCGCGGTGATGTCGCCGTTCGTCTTGGCGTCGGCGATGTGCGACGCAGCGGAGCTCTGGATCGCGGAGACGAGGCTCGCCCGCGTCACGCCGAGCCCCGTCGCGGCCTGCGTGACGAGCGAGCTGACGCTCGCGCCGCCGCCGAGCCCGCGACCGCCACCGCCACCGTGGGCGGACGCGGCTGCGACGCCGACGGTGAGCAGCGCAGCGAGCGCCGCCGTCGCCGAGATCGCGAGCCGTCCCGTTCTCTTTCGCATGCACGTCCTCCGTTGTCGGATGGGACGGCCATCCGTCCCGCCTCGCATCGTCCGTCCCGGTGCTGGGAAGCGGGTAAGCCGGGTGCAAGGAGCATGTAGAACGGATCCACAGCCGGCTCACAGGAGGGGACGCCGATTCACAGGCGATTCACAGGTCGGCCGGGCACGGTTCGCTCATGAGCTCGAGCCAGCGCGCCGTGAACGGCCGGATCCTCGTCGTCGACGACGAGCCGTCGATCGTCGACGCCGTCTCGACGGCCCTGCGCTACGAGGGCTTCGACGTCCGCGAGGCCCTGAACGGCCGCGACGCCCTGGACGTCGTCTCGACCTTCGAGCCCGAGCTCGTCGTCCTCGACTGGATGCTTCCCGACATCGAGGGGATCGAGGTCGGCCGGCGGCTGCGCGAGCGCGGCTTCAAGACGGCGATCCTCTTCCTCACCGCGAAGGACGCGGTCGAGAACAAGGTCGAGGCGCTCCGCGCGGGCGGCGACGACTACGTGACGAAGCCGTTCAGTCTCGCCGAGGTCGTCGCGCGCGTGCAGGCGATCCTCCGCCGCACCGGCAGCGACCTGCCCGGCGACGTGCTCCGCTTCGCCGACCTGACCCTCGACGAGGCCCGGCACGAGGTGTTCCGCGGCGACGCGCAGCTCGAGCTGACCGCGACCGAGTTCTCGCTGCTCCGCTTCTTCATGCTCAACCCGCGCCGCGTCCTCTCGAAGGGCCAGATCCTGCAGAACGTGTGGCGCTACGACTTCGGCGGCAACTCGAACGTCGTCGAGACCTACGTCAGCTACCTGCGCAAGAAGCTCCACGCGGCCGGGCCGCCGCTGATCCGCACCGTGCGCCAGGCCGGCTACATGCTCGAGGACGGAGCGCGGGTAGTGCCCGACCCGAGAGGGCGCTAGTGCTCCACCGGCTGTCGCTGCGCGCCCGGCTGCTGCTGGGCGTGTTCGTGCTCGCGGCCGTCGGACTCGTCGCCGCCGACGTCGCCACCTACCAGTCGCTCCGCTCCTTCCTCCTCGCCCGCGTCGACGCGACGCTCGAGGCGGGCCACCCGCAGGTCGAGCAGCGCGCATTCGCCGACCTGCCGCAGGAGCAGGGGCGCCCCGGCCAGGGACGCGACCAGGGTCCGCCCGCCCAGGGGATCGACTGGTACGCGGTGCTGACCCCCACCGGTCGCATCGTCCGCGGCGGCTTCCTCGTCGGCGGCGGCTCGCCGCCGCGCATTCCCGGCGAGCTCGAGCTGCCCACGCAGAGCAATGCTCCGGCGGGTGAGCGCGCGGTCTACTTCACGGTCGCGGCGCGCAAGGGCGGGGGCGACTACCGGCTCCGCGCCTCTCTCGACCCGTCCCATCCCGGCAGCGTCCTCGTCGTCGCGGCGTCGCTGAAGGACGTCGGCGGCACGCTGCACCGGCTGCTCCTGATCGAGCTGCTCGCGACGCTGAGCGTGCTCGCGGCGATCGCGGGGCTCGGGCTCTGGGTCGTCCGGCTCGGTCTCCGCCCGCTGCGCGCGATCGAGGCGACCGCCGCCGGGATCGCCGGCGGCGACCTGACGCGCCGCGTCGAGCGCGCCGACTCCACCACCGAGGTCGGCCGGCTCGGGCGCTCGCTCAACGCGATGCTCGTCCAGATCGAGGCCGCGTTCCGGGCGCGGGAGGCGTCGGAGCGGAAGCTGCGGCGCTTCGTCGCCGACGCGTCGCACGAGCTGCGCACGCCGCTCGCGGCCGTCCGTGCGTACGCCGAGCTGTTCGGGCGAGGCGCCGCCGCCAGGCCCGACGACCTCGCCCGGTCGATGTCCGGGATCACCCGCGAGGCGGAGCGGATGAGCCTGCTCGTCGAGGATCTGCTCCTGCTCGCCCGCCTCGACGAGGGGCGGCCGCTCGAGCAGGAGAAGGTGAAGCTCGACGAGGTGCTGCACGAGGCGGTCGACGCCGCCCACGTACTCGATCCCGACCGTCCGGTCGAGCTCGAGCTGGAGCCCGCGACCGTCGTCGGCGACCGCGACCGCCTGCGCCAGATCGTCGACAACCTGTTCGCCAACGTCCGCTCGCACACGCCCGAGGGCAGCCCCGTCCGCGTCGGCCTCCGCCGCGAGGACGGCCGGGCGCTGATCAGCGTCAGCGACTCGGGGCCGGGACTGACCGAGGAGCAGGCCGCGCAGGTCTTCGAGCGGTTCTGGCGCTCCGACACGTCGCGCGCCCGCGCGAGCGGCGGTGTCGGTCTCGGGCTCTCGATCGTCGCCGCGGTCGCCGAGGCGCACGGCGGCGAGGTGTCCGCGCGCTCCGCCCCGGGCGAGGGCGCGACCTTCGTGATCGCGCTGCCGCTGGCGTCCTAGCCGCGGGTTCGCAGGTTTCGCGCTTCCCGCGGGTCGTCAGGTAGGAGGGAGTGGGGGCGATCGCCGACACCGACGACAGATACGACGAGGAGCTGCTGCCGTTCCTCTGCGAGTGCGGCGACGTCGGCTGCGACCGTTGCGTCCCGCTCACCCGCGCCGAGTACCGCGAGCTTCCGGTCCGCCGGCCGCGGGGCGCGCGCGCACCCGGTCACGGCGGGGAGCTAGCCGCCGAATCCGGGGACGGAGACTGACGGGACGGCCGCCGACGCCGCCGCGGTCGGCGTCGGCGCGGTCACCGGCGCGGCAGGCGGCGTGAGCGGAGGAGTCGTCGCCGTCGGCGCGGTCACGGTCGGAACGGTCGGAGCCGGGGCGGTGACACTCGGCGCCGTCGCCGACGGCACGCTCGGCGTCGGCGCCGTCAGGTCGGGTGCGCTCAGACTCGGCGCGCTCAGAGCCGGCGCGGTGAGCTCCGGCGTGGTGACGGCCGGGGCGGAGACGGCGGTCGTCGCGGGGAGGGCCGGCGCCTGCGCGCGAACCGAGGCCGGAGCCGGCGAGGCGGCAGGCCGCGCCGCCGCCGTGGCGGGCGGAGCTGCGGCGGGCGCGGCCTGGGAGCTCGCGGCCGGAGCGCCTCCGGCCGTCGCCGGTTCGGCGGCCGGGCTCGTCGCGGCGGTCGAGGCGGGCTGCGACCGCCCACGCGGCGCGCGCCCCGCCGTGGAGAGCGGCAGCGCGGCCGGAGCGGCGGGCGCCTGCGCGCGCGGCACCGAGACCGGCCCGGCCGAGACGCCCGCGGGCGTGGTCTGCTGCGAGCCGGGATGCGGCGTCCCGCGCTCCGTGAGCGCGATCGCCGCCCCGAAGCCCGAGCCGCCGGCGATGAGGAGGGCCGCGCCGACGGCGACCTTCGCCGCGCCCGCCCCGGAGAGGAACGTCGACCCGCGCGTGAGGAGGCCGCGGACGCCCACCAGGTCGAGCAGGCCGCCGAGGGCGGCGCGGAGCCGCGTGCCGCCCGCCTCGAGCACCGCCGCGAGCTGGCGCCGCGCGCGGTAGAGCAGCGTCTCGACGGCCGGCACCGTCGTGTCCATCGCCTCGGCGATCTCCGCGTAGCTCAGCCCCTGCCACTCACGCAGGAGGATCGCCTGGCGCAGGTTGTGCGGCAGCGCGGCGAGCGCGTCCGCGAGGCCGTCGAGCGCCTCGTGCTCGCTCTGCGGCACGGCGAGCGCGACCTCGAGGTCGTGGTCGTCGAGGTCGCGCGGGGTCTCGACCCGCGCCCGCCGCCCGGCCGCGTCGATCCGCGACAGGCAGACGTTGTGCGCGATCTTGTAGAGCCAGGCCGACTCGAACTGCGGTACGACGCCCTTCTCGAGCGCGACGTGGACGCGAAGGAAGGTGTTCTGGACGGCGTCCGCTGCCTCTTCGCGGTCACGCAACCGCCCGAGGCAGTAGCGGTAGAGCTGCTGCCCGTAGCGCTCGTAGAGCGTGGCTGCGTCGAGACCCCGTCCGGCCGCAGCGGAGGTCGTCAGAGTCGTCAATCCGGCACCGATTGTGCCCAATCGGACGAGCAACCGAAACCTCTGCAGGTGCTCCGGCGCTGTCCGGTCTTCACCCCCGACAGGAGCCCGCGACTCGGGCGCCGCGGGAAGGAGATGCAGTGGGAGCAGCCCGAGCTCGAACGCGCAGATCGTCCGCGGCGGAGAGCCGGAGCTGGGCGGCCCGAGCGCCTTTCCGGCCCGGCAGGCGCGAGACGGGGCAGGCCCGAATTGCTAGGGCCTGCCTCGCCGCGCTGCTACCGTTCTCCTCGCAAGACGAGCGAGTAACGGTTGGCGCAGCCGGCGCCTCCTGCCCGTTCCGAACGCAGCGGAGGGAGGTGTAGAGATGGCAAGCGGAACCGTGAAGTGGTTCAACGACGCGAAGGGGTACGGCTTCATCACCCCCGATGCGGGCGGAAAGGACGTGTTCGTCCACTTCAGCGCGATCCAGGCGGAGGGCTTCAAGTCGCTGCCGGAGGGCGCGAAGGTGGAGTTCGAGGAGTCCGAGGGGCAGAAGGGCCCCGAGGCCCGCAACGTCCAGATCGTCGGCTAGTCGGCCGGCGCTGACCGCTCGAAGGGAGGGAAATGGCCGAAAAAGAGGCGAAGGTCGAGGTCGAAGGGGAGGTCCTCGAGTCGTTCCGGTCCGGCATGTACCGGATCGGGCTCGACAACGGGCACGAGACCCTCGGCTACACGTCCGGCAAGATGCGCCGCTACCGGATTCGCATCAATCCGGGCGACCGCGTGCGCGTCGAGCTGTCGCCGTACGACCTCGAGCGCGGCCGGATCGTCTACCGCGAGCGCTGACCGTCCGCGAGTGCGCGCCGGCTAGGCCGCGAGCAGGCCGCGAATGGCCGCGTACGCGTACGGGTGGTTGAAGACGTCGAGGGGATCGTCCGTCGGCAGAAGCGTGAGCTCGACGGACTCCCCGGTCGCCTCGTCCGAGAGCCTGACCGCGACGCGGCGTGTGCGCTTGCTCCAGAGGAGCACGACCTCGGTGGTGCCGGACTGGCGGGAGGCGAGCTCCTCGGGAGCGGGATCGAATGAGAGCGTCTTGGGCATGCACTCGTTCTACGCGTCAACGTGCGAACGGCGTGGCAACGTTCCGTGAAGAAAGTGCTAAGACCGCTTGCGCACGACGAGCACGGCCCGCATCCCGCGCTCCCGATGACCGGGCAGGCCGCACCAGAGCACGTACCGGCCCGCGCGGAGACGGACGTCCTTGTCGACGTGTCCGCCGGCCTCGACGACCGGGAAGCGGATCGTCCGCTTCGTGCCGACGCGGCGTAGCCGCAGGTCGTGGGCGTCCTCGCCTGCGTTCACGAGCTCGACGATCGCCTCGCCGGCGAGGACGTGCGTACGCGAGAGCTGGAACCGGAACTCGCGCGCGACGACCTGGACGCGCGCCGGCGGTGGCGGCGGCGAGGCGATCACGCGATCAGCTTCGGCCGCGGGAACGAGGCCGCCTCAGGGATGACGCGCGCCCCGTCGACGCCGAGCCACTGCTCCACGAGCGCGCAGTAGACGGCCCGGAAGTCGGAGGTGGCGCGGACGTTGCCCTCGTCGTCGAGGCCGGCCGTGAGGCCGGGGAACTCGCCGACCATCGTTCCGGCGACGCGGCTGCCGACGAGGAAGCCGACGCCCGCGGCGCCGTGGTCGGTGCCCTGCGAGCCGTTCTCGGCAGCGCGGCGCCCGAACTCCGACCAGACGTGGACGAGGACGCGGTCGGCGAGTCCGCGCGCCTCGAGGTCGCGCTGGAACGCGAGCAGCGAGTCGGAGGTCAGCTGCAGCCCGGCGGCGAGGGCGGCGGGCTCGGCCGAGTGCGTGTCGTACTCGCCCGGCGCGCTCAGCGCGACCGCGCGCAGCGGCAGTCCGGCGGCGAGCATCGCGGCGAGACCGGCGAGCTTGCGCGGGAAGTCGTCGTCGGTCTTCGGGTAGGGGACGGGGCTCGTGTAGGCGGGCGTCCCGTCCGAGGCGGGCTGGAACGGCACGAGCTGCCGCCGCAGCCGGTCGACCTGCGCCGAGACGAACGCGGCCGTACCGAGCGCCGGGTCCGACCGGTGCGCGCCGAGCAGGCCGATCGTCTCGAGCATCCGGTCCTGCACCTCGCCCCAGACGCGGTTGCTCCAGAAGTCGTACTGGTCGGGCCCGGCGAGCGAGGCGACCGGCACGCTCGCCGTCGCGAGCGCGGGCGCCAGCGTGTTGTCGAGCGACAGGCCCTGCAGCGGGTTGTCGCGCGAGCCGACGACGTCGAGGTAGCGGCCGAGCCAGCCGGTCTGCAGCGAGGTCGAGGTCGCGCCGACCTCCCAGTAGTGCCGCGAGGTGAAGTGCGACTGGTCTGCGTGCGTGTAGCCGACCGCCGGCAGCACGGTCACCTTGCCCTCGCCGTAGAGCTGGGCGAGCCCGCCGGTCGCGGGATGCCAGTAGAGCCGGTCGTCCTCGCGCAGCGCGGTGCCGCCCGAGAGCGCCAGCTTCGGGCGCAGCTTCCGGTACTGCGCGTCGCCCTGGGGCGAGAGCACCGAGAGGGCGTCCGCGCCGCCCTCGAGGAAGACGGAGACGAGCACCGGTCCGGCGGGCGCGTCGGCGGCGGCCGCGATGCCCGCGTCGAGCGCGGCGAGACCGAGGCGTGAGCCGCCGTAGACGGCGAGCGCGGCGCCGAGCCCGTGCGCGAGGAAGCTGCGCCGGCTCAGGCCCGTGCCGGCGGGAAGCGGCATCCCCTGCTCGATCGCCGGCAGGCCGCGCCCCGCCTCGGCGGCGGCGCGGTGGAGGAGCCGCGAGCGCGAGAGCCCGTCGCAGTGGTTGCAGCCGGTCATGCGGTCTGCAGCTCCGGTGCGACGGCGATCAGGTGGCGGAGCGCGTTCTGCGCCATCACCGCGTACTGCCGCTTCTTCCAGTCGGCCGAGCTTGCGTCCGCGAGCACTCCCTTCGCGAAGGCGAGCAGCGCCGTACGGGTCGGCGCGTCGAGCTGCGGGTTCCGCCAGAAGTCGAGCGCGCCGGCGAGGAGTTGCGCGGCGTCGGCCGGCTGGGCGGCCTTGCCCGGGTCGAGCGCGTACGGGTGGAGCACGTACTGCGCGATCCACCAGCGCCCGCGCCAGGTCGCGGTGTCGAGCCAGCGCGTGTCGTCCCAGCCGCCGACGTTCGGCGGCTGGAAGAGCAGCTGCCCGGCCATCGCGTCGAGCCACGCCCACGAGGTCGTGTCGATGCCGCGGCCGATCCGGCGGAGGAGCCCGGCCGTGTAGACGACCGGCGACTTGACCATCCGCGGCCCTTCGTAGAGCGCCGGGTGCCGGAGGATCGCCTCGACGACCGGCTTCAGCGCGTAGCCGCCGCCGGTGTAGAGCCGCTCGAGCGCCGCCTGCGTCGCGTGGTTCGGGCCGGCGGGGAGGAAGTAGCTCCAGAGCTTTCCGACGAGGAACGAGGGATGGTCGCGGTGCGTGACGCAGAGCCGGACGGAGTCCCGCCAGGCGAAGCGGCCGCGGTGGCCGAAGATCGTCTTCGGGCCGCCGTCGTGGTAGCTCGCGTCGTAGCGGAAGTGCACCGGCCCGGTGTTGCGGTTCCAGTCGTTGCGGAAGCCGGTCAACGCGCGCGCCTGCTGGCGGACGTCGCGCTCGCCGTAGCCCCGTCCGGCGCCGAGGGTGAAGAGCTCCATCATCTCGCGGGCGTAGTTCTCGTTCGGCGACCGCTTCGAGTTCTCGCTCCCGTTGAGCCAGAGCAGCATCGCCGGGTCGGCGGTGACGCGCTCGAGCAGGTCGTCGAAGCCGCCGAGGCCGTGGTCGCGGAAGAGCTGGTTCTGGCGCAGCATCAGGCGCTGCGAGTCGACGCCGGCGTTCGAGGTGGCGAACCAGTCGTGCCAGACGAGGGCCATCCGCTCGACGAGCGGCCGCGAGGTGCGGACCATCCGGTCGAGCCACCACACGTGATCCTGCCCCCAGGCGTCGTAGGGCGCGAGCGGGCGCCCCTTGTCGTCGCGTGGCGCGCGCCCGACGAGCTTCTCCGCGCCCGGATGCGTGAGCGCGTGCACCGCGCCGTCGAGCCCGAGCTTCGCGAGCGCCTCCGCCTCGCCCTTCCGCGGCCCGAACCCGGCACGCCAGAGCAGCCGCTCCGCCTGCGCGGCGCCGAACGGTCCCCTGTAGACGGCGACCCCCCTCACCATTGGACTAGATGCCGCGGACGCGGAAGTCTTGCCCGGAGGCGTCGCGGCAGCTGCGAGAATCGGGCCATGACCGCGTCGTTTTCCGGTCGGATCCGCGAGCTCGCGCTCTCGCTGCCGCGCACCTACGAGGACGCGCCGTGGGGCTTCCCGGTCTTCAAGGTCGGCGACAACAAGCTCTTCGCCATGCTGACCGGCCGGGAGGGGACGACCGAGCTGACGGTGAAGCTGACCCGCGAGGAGCGTGAGATCGTCGACCTGCTGCCGTGGGTGCGGCCGGCGAGCCACGTCGGCCGCTACGGCTGGGTGACGGCGACCGTCGACGACGAGGAGACGCTCGCCGCGGCGCTCGAGTGGCTCCGCGAGAGCTACTGGCTGAAGGCGCCCGCCGACGTGCGCGAGGCCGCCTTCGCGGACGCCTGAGGGCCGGGCGGGGAGGTGGGCGGCGGATGGCGGTTCGGGTACGCGGACGACTGACGAGCCTACGGCCGGCCGGGGCCTGCGACGTCGACCGGCTCGTCTCCTGGCACGCCGATCCCGGGGTCGCCCGATACTGGGACGGCGAGACGTTCACGCGCGTCGAGATGGAGGGCCGCCTCGCACGCGCGGACGTCGAGCCGTGGATCGTCGAGGACTCGGCCGGCGAGCCGGTCGGCTACCTGCAGGTGCACGACGACGATCGCGACGGCGACGGCGGCCTCGACATGTTCCTCGTCCCGTCCGCGCGCGGGCGCGGCCTCGGGCCGGATGCGGCCCGGGCGGTCGCGCACCACCTGCTCACCGGGTGCGGGTGGACCCGCGTCACCGTCGACCCGTACCGCTGGAACGAGGCCGCCGTGCGCGCCTGGACGCGAGCCGGATTCGTGCCGGTTTCCGAGCACGAGCAGGACGCCGAGCACACGGCCGCCTGGCTCCTGATGGAGTTCCGGGGCTAGACTCCGGCCATGACCACGACCCGGACATCGACAGCCCGCCGCGCGCGGCCGCATGTCGCCGGGTCGCGCGCGGGCTGAGCCGGTCAAGCCGGACCCCGGCGACGCGTCCGCCCCGACCGCCCGCACGGAGGTGCATATCCTTGACTGCCACGATGAAGGTCGTCCTTCCCGACAACTCCGAGCTCGAGCTGCCCGCCGGCGCGACCGGCCTCGACGCCGCGCGCGCGATCGGCCCGAAGCTCGCCGAGCAGGCGGTGCTCGTGCGCTCGAACGGCGCCGTGCAGGATCTTCGCGCGCCGCTCGCCGACGGGCAGCCGGTCCAGTTCCTGACCACGCGCGACAAGGACGACCCGGACGCGCTCTACGTCCTCCGCCACTCGGCGGCGCACCTGCTTGCCGAGGCGGTCCGCCGCCTCTACCCGGGCGTGAAGATCGCGATCGGGCCGCCGATCGAGAACGGCTTCTACTACGACTTCGACTTCCCGGAGCCGATCCGCGAGGAGGATCTCGAGCGGATCGAGGCGGAGATCGCGAAGGAGCTGAAGCAGGGGCGCGAATGGTCGCGCGAGGAGATCTCCCGCGACGAGGCGAAAGCGCGCTTCGCGGCCGAGGGCGAGCCCTACAAGGTCGAGCTGGTCGACACGGCCGAGGGCGACATCACGCTCTACAGCCAGTCGCACGGCGGCACGGCGGAGTTCACCGACCTCTGTCGCGGCCCGCACCTGCAGAGCTCGAAGCCGATCAAGGCGATCAAGCTGACCGGGCTCGCCGGGGCCTACTGGCGCGGCGACTCCTCGAAGCAGCAGCTGACCCGCATCTACGGCACGGCCTTCTACTCGAAGGACGACCTCGACGCCTACCTGGAACGGCTCGAGGAGGCGCGCCGCCGCGACCACCGCAAGCTCGGTGTCCAGCTCGACCTCTTCCATCTCTCCGAGCACTCGCCGGGGTCGCCGTTCTGGCACCCGAAGGGGATGGTGATCTGGAACGCGCTCGAGGACCTGCGCCGCCGCGAGAACCTGCACCGCGGCTACGTCGAGGTGAAGACGCCGCTGCTCTACGACGTCGACACGTACGTCACCTCCGGCCACTACGACAACTACCGCGACAACATGTTCTTCACGCGGTCGCACGGCGACGAGCGCGAGTTCGCGCTCAAGCCGATGAACTGCCCCGGGCACATGCTCCTGTTCGGCTCGGCGCTCCGCTCGTACCGCGACCTGCCGTTCCGCTACGCGGAGTCGTCGACCCTGCACCGCGACGAGCTCGGCGGCACGCTGCACGGGCTCCTGCGCGTCAAGCACATCACCCAGGACGACGCGCACATCTTCTGCAGCCAGGACCAGATCGAGGACGAGGTCTTCGGCTGCCTCGACTACGCCGCCTACCTCTACGACCTGTTCGCGATGGACGCCCGCTTCGAGCTCTCGACGCGGCCCGAGAAGAAGCTCGGCTCGGACGAGGAGTGGGACTTCACCGAGGGGGCGCTGAAGGCGGCGCTCGAGAAGCGCGGTATCGAGTACGCGCTCAACGAGGGCGACGGCGCCTTCTACGGCCCGAAGATCGACCTGCACATGACCGACGCGCTCGGTCGCTCGTGGCAGATGGGGACGATCCAGCTCGACGCGCAGATGCCGCAGAACTTCGGACTCAGCTACATGGGTGCGGACAACCGCGAGCACACCCCGTACGTGATCCATCGGGCGCTGCTCGGCTCGCTCGAGCGTTTCGTCGGCATCCTCACCGAGCACTACGCCGGCGCGTTCCCGTTCTGGCTCGCGCCGGTGCAGGTGCGCGTGCTGCCGGTCGGCGAGGACCACCTCGACGCGGCGCGCACGCTCGCCGTCCGCCTCGTCGAGGCCGGCTACCGCGCCGACGTCGGCGAGCCGACCGAGACGATCGGCAAGCGGATCCGGGCCGCCGAGCTCGAGAAAGTGCCCGTGACGATCGTCTACGGCGACCGCGAATCGGATCACAGCCTCGCGGTGCGCGAGCGCGGCGGCGAGCAGTCGACGCTCTCACTCGGTGCGCTGGTCGAGAAGCTTGCTACCCTCTGAGGCCTGAACGTCGAAGCAGGAGCGGACCCGTTCCTCACCTTCCGGGCCGGAGACGGACCTGGCAGGTTCAACCGAGTCGGAAACGCGACGAGGACCGGGCCGCTGCATGTCAGCGGCTTTTCGATTTTGGAAGCGAGACGAGGAGGAGTAAGACCAACTTGGTGATTCGCCTTTGAGGCCCAGACGCCGGCCGGTCGAGCATGTTCGTCCGTCGAATCGGGACACGACCCGCATCAACGACGCCATCCGCGTCCCGCGGGTACGGCTGATCGACGCGGACGGGGCTCAGCTCGGGATCAAGACCACGGACGAGGCACGCGAGCACGCCTATGCCAAGAACCTCGACCTCGTCGAGGTGGCCGCCCAGGCCGACCCGCCCGTCGCGAAGGTCATGGACTACGGGAAGTACAAGTACGAGCAGGAGCAGAAGGCGAAGCAGGCGCGCAAGCACCAGAGCCAGATCCAGGTCAAGGAGATCAAGCTCCGGCCCAAGATCGGCGTGCACGACTACAACACCAAGAAGGGACACGTCGAGCGATTCCTCAACCAGCGGGCGAAGGTGAAGGTCACGATCATGTTCCGGGGGCGCGAGACGACCCATCCGGAGCGGGGGCGTGACCTGCTGATGCGCCTCGCCGAAGACGTCAAGGAGATCGGGCTGATCGAGTCTCAGCCGCTTCTCGACGGACGCAACATGGTCATGCTGCTCGGCCCCACGAAGAACGCAGGAGTCAGAAAAGATGCCGAAGACGAAGACACGGAGCGCGGCGAAGAAACGGTTCAAAGTGACGGGGACCGGCAGGATCCTGCGTCGGCCGACGATGCGCAGCCACAACCTGGAGAAGAAGTCGTCGAAGCGTAAGCGCGGCTTCCGCAAGGAGCTCGAGGTCACCGGCGCCGACTACGGCGCCCTCAAGAAGATGCTGAGGATCAGGTGACCCCCTTGGCGACACTCGGCGGCGCCCGCGTCGCGATCACACATCGCCAGGTGGCGTCCTCAGTCGCGTCCGGGCTTGCTAGCCCGAACGCTCCCTGCGTCCTTGCCTGGCTCGGTGCTCGCACCGCAGGCATCCACCAGCGCCACCAAGGGGGTCACCGCCAATGCCTCGCGTGAAGCGTTCCGTCCACGCGCAGAAGAAGCGCCGCAAGGTTCTCGCCGAGGCGAAGGGCTACTGGGGTCGCAAGAGCACCCACTACCGCTACGCGAAGGAGCAGGTCGAGCACTCGCTCGTCTACGCCTACCGCGACCGGAAGGTCCGCAAGCGCGAGTTCCGCCGCCTCTGGATCACCCGGATCAACGCGGCCGCGCGCACACACGGGCTCTCGTACAACCAGTTCGTGAACGGCTGTCACAAGGCTGGCATCGAGCTCGACCGCAAGGTCCTCGCCGACCTCGCCGTCAACGATCCTGCCGCGTTCGCGGCGGTCGCCGAGCAGGCGAAGGCCGCGCTCCAGGCCTGAGCCACGGCGCGCTCTTCCACCGGCAGGCTCGCCACTTCGCGGGCCGGTCGCCGCTCTACGAGCGGCTCGCACGCGACCTCGCGGACGAGCCGCTCGTCGCCGACCTGCTCGACGCCGACGCCGACGGGCGCGCGCCGCTCCAACTCTTCGCCGGCCTCCACTACCTCGTCCTCGCCGGCCGCGCCTCGTGGGGCGACCCGCGCGCGGCGCTCCGGGACGAGCGCGCCTTCCTCCGCGACTGGGTCGCCGCCGGCCGTGTGCAGACGAACGAGGTCGGGCGCTGCTGGTGGCTGCTGCCGTGCTTTCTCGCGATCGCGCGCCGTACCGGTGCGGAGCTGCTCGACTGCGTCGAGCTCGGCTGCAGCGCCGGCCTGAACCTGCTCTGGGATCGCTACGGATATGCGTACGAGCACGGCCGACGACCGGGGCGGCCCGTCCTCTCGGGCGAGGAGCGGGCGACGGTTCCGGCCGAGCTGCTCGCCCTCGCGCCGCGCGTGCGCTCGCGGGTCGGGGTCGACCTCGAGCCGCCGGACCTGCGGACGGAGCACGGGGTGCGGCTCCTGAAGGCGTTCGTGTGGGCTGGGCAGGAGGAGCGTCTCCGGCTCCTCGACCGGGCGGTCGAGGTCTGGCGGGCCGGCCCGCCGGAGGTCGTCCGCGGCGACATGCTCGACGAGCTGCCCGCGCTGCTCGCCCGGCGCCGCGACGACGGGCTCCTCGTCGTGTGGCAGACGGCCGCGTTGAACTACCTGCCGCGGGAGCGTCGTGCACGGGTGCGAGCGACGATCGCAGCGGCGGCCGCGGACGGTCCGCTCGCCTTCGTCGAGACCGCGCGGCCGAACGACGGCAGCCACACGCACTACGGTCTCTTCGTGCAGATCTGGCCCGGAGGCTCGCGCATCGAGATCGCCCACGCCGACTTCCACGGCGCCTGGCTCGCCTGGTGCGCCGCGTGATCGTCTCGCGCGACAACGAGCGGCTCAAGCTCGTCCGCAAGCTCCACGACCGGCGCTGGCGAGACAAGCTGGGCCTGCTCGTCGTCGAGGGGGAGGATCTCGTCGAGGCGGCGGCGGGCGCCGGGATCGAGCCGGTCGACCTGCTGGTCGCCGGCGAGGACGTCGAGCCGGGGCTGCTGGCGGAGGTCTCGACGCTGGGGCATCCGTCGCGTGTGATCGCCGTCTACCGCCGCGACGACCTGCCGCGCGGGACGCGGCCGGTGACGCTCGCGCTCTGGCATGTCGCGGATCCCGGCAACGTCGGCACGCTGCTTCGCTCGGCCGACGCGTTCGGCGCTGGTGTCGCGCCCTCGGTGGGGTGCGCCGACCCGACGTCGCCGAAGGCGCTGCGCGCGTCGATGGGCGCGGTCTTCCGGGTGCCGCTCGCAGGCTTCGACGAGCCGGCCGGGCGCCGCGTCGCGCTCGTCCCGCGCGGTGGGACGCCGCTCTCGGAGCTGACGCTCGACGGCGAGGTGGTGCTCGTCCTCGGCGCGGAGCGGGAGGGGCTGCCCGCGGACGTGCTCGCGCGCTGCGACGACCGCGCCACGATCCCGCTGGCGAGCGGCGCCGAGTCGCTCAACGTCGCAATGGCCGGGACGGTCGCGCTCTACGAGCTGGCGCGGCGAGCGGCCTGAGCCTCGGCCGCTTTCCGCTCCTCTCTTCATCGTCGCAGACGTCCCGCAGCAGCTCCGCGGAGCGACGGTCGCGAGCCGCGCCGGACACTGCAGGACGCCCTGCGGGCGGTGTCCAGAAAAGCGGCCGGCCCCCTTGCGGGGGCCGGACCAGAGATTCGCCGAGCCGGTTTCGCTTTCGTCCGCCTCGCCCAACCGGCCTTCCGCCTCGGGGTTGCCCCCTCTTCGTCTGACCGCTCGGTCGAGGTTTCGACCTACTCACGCCCCGTGCTCGGCGCAAGAGAGAACCTAGGGATCGGCGGTCGGCGGATCAAGGTCCGGCGAGACGATTTTGTCGCAATTTGCGGGGATCAGTTTCTGCGTGCGATCCAGACCGTGTCCTCGCCGCCGGCGTAGTGGCGGCGGTCGAACCAGCCGTAGCAGCCTTCGACTGCGAAGCCCGCTTCGGCGAGCAGCGCCTGCCAGCGCTCCGGCTCGAGCCACCAGAGCACCATGCTCGACTCGCCCTGCGGGCCGCGGACGGAGAGCGTCAGCGTCTGCGCCTCGAGGTTCCAGTCGGCGCGCTCGAAGATCCCCGGCTCGCGCTCGAGCCAGCGGCCGTCCGTCTCCTCGATATCCCCGCGCGACGGGGCGAAGACGTCGAAGACGAGGCGCCCGTCCGGCACGAGCAGGTCGCGCGCCGCTCGCAACGCCTCCAGACGCTCGTCGTCGTCGCGCAGGTGGAGGTAGGCGCGAAATGGGCAGGTCACGAGCTGCACGCGCTCGCTCACCGGTGGGCGGCGCAGATCGCCGAGCCGGAGGTCGAGGAGCGTCTCGACGCCGGCCTCGCGGGCGCGCTGGGCGCAGACGTCGAGCATGCCGCGCGAGGAGTCGACGCCGATCACTGATACGCCGGCCATCGCGACCGGGATCGCGATGCGGCCCGTACCGACGCCGAGCTCCACGACGGGACCGCCCGCGGCGAGCGCCTCGTCGACGTAGAACGAGATGTCCTCGACCACGCCGGCGCTCCACGGGTCGTACAGGCGCGCGATCGGGTCGTAGGCGGACACCCGCCTATACTGCGGCTCGCCTCGGATACAGTCGCCGCCGTGGATCCGGACGCACTGCAGCACGAAGCGCTCGCAGCCGTCGCCGGCGCGGTGACGCTCGACGACCTCGACGAGGCGCGTATCCGCTACCTCGGCCGCAAGAGCGCCCTCAAGCTCGCGCTGCGCGAGGTGCGCGACCGCGAGAGCGGGATCGCGCTCAACGCCGCCCGCGAGGCGATCGAGTCGGCGGTTGCGGCGCGCCAGCAGGACCTCGAGCGCGCCGAGCTCGACCGCACGATCGCCGAGGACCGCGTCGACGTCACGCTGCCCGGCACGCCCCACCCGCGTGGCCGGCTCCATCTCGTCACGCAGGTGCGGCGCGAGGTCGAGGACATCTTCCTCGGCATGGGCTACGACGTCGTCGACGGGCGCGAGGTCGAGACGACCCACTACCTCTTCGACGCGCTCAACATGGCGCCGAACCACGTCACGCGGTCGCCGCTGCACACGTTCTACGTCGGCGAGGACACGGTTCTCCGCAGCGAGACCTCGCCGTCGCAGATCCACACGATGGAGGCGAAGCCGCCGCCGGTGTACATCGTCTCGCTCGGGCGCTGCTATCGCCGGGACACGCCGGACGCGACGCACTATCCGATCTTCCACCAGGTCGAGGGTCTGGCCGTCGACCGCGGGATCACGCTGGCCGACCTCAAGGGCACGCTGCGCGCGCTGCTCCGGCAGCTGTTCGGCGCGGAGCGAGAGGCGAAGTTCATCACCCACTTCTTCCCGTTCACGGAGCCGTCCGTCGAGGTGCTCGTCTCGTGCTTCCAGTGCGGCGGCGACGGCTGTCCGATGTGCCGCCACTCCGGCTGGATCGAGATCGGCGGCTCGGGGATGGTCGACCCGAACGTGCTCCGCTTCGTCGGCTACGACCCCGAAGAGGTCTCGGGGTTCGCCTTCGGCTGGGGGCTCGAGCGGATGGCGATCCTCCGTCATGGCCTGCCGGACATCCGCGACCTGTGGGCGGACGACCTCCGCTTCCTGAGGCAGTTCTGATGCGCGTCCCGATGAGCTGGTTGCGCGAGTACGCCGACCCGCGCGTGCCGACCGCGGAGATCGCCGAGCGGCTCTCGGTCTCGACGTGCGAGGTCGAGCGGATCGTGCGCCGCGGCGTCCCGGACGGCGACGGGAACCTCGCCCGCTTCCGCGTCGGCCGCGTCCTCTCCGCCGAGAAGCACCCGAACGCCGACCGCCTGCAGCTCTGCTCCGTCGACGTCGGCGAGCGCGAGCCGAGCCAGATCGTCTGCGGGGCCTGGAACTTCGGCGCCGGCGCCACCGTCGCGGTCGCGATGCCGGGGGCGACGCTGCCGAACGGGCTGACGCTCGAGCGGCGCGAGCTGCGCGGCAAGGTCTCGGAGGGGATGATCCTCGCCGAGGACGAGGTCGACCTCGGCTCGGACCACGCCGGGATCATGCTCCTGGCCGACGAGCTCGCGCCCGGCACGCCGCTCGTCGAGGTGCTGCCGCTCGTCGAGGAGATCCTCGAGGTCGAGACGACCGGCAACCGCCCCGACCTGCTCTCGATCTACGGTCTCGCGCGCGAGGTGGCGGCGCTCTTCGACGTGCCGCTCGCGCCATGGCCCGGAGTCGAGCCCGAGCGGGCCGGCGACGAGACGATTCCGGTCGACGTCGAGGACTGGGAGCGCTGCCCGCGCTATCTCGCGCGGCTCTTCGACGACGTCACGATCGGGCCATCCCCCCTGTGGCTCAAGGCGCGCGTGCTCGCCGCCGGGATGCGGCCGATCTCGAACGTCGTCGACGTGACGAACTACGTGATGCTCGCCCTCGGCAGCCCGCTGCACGCGTTCGACCACGCGACGCTCGCCGGCGGCGCCGTCGGCGTCAGGCGGGCGCGCGACGGGGAGGAGGTGCGCACGCTCGACGGCCAGCTCCGCCGCTTGGACGCCGGGGACATCGTGATCAAGGACGCCGAACGGGCGATCGCGCTCGCGGCGATCATGGGCGGCGAGGAGACTGAGGTGACCGAGGCGACGACGAGCGTGCTGCTCGAGGCGGCGAACTTCGAGCCGATCGGCATCCTCCGCACCTCGGAGCGGCTCGGGTTGCGCACCGAGGGCTCCAACCGCTGGGAGAAGGGCGTCGACCCGTACGTCGCCGAGCACGCCGCCCGGCTCGCGTCGCAGCTGATCGTCGAGACGGCGGGAGCCCGCTGGGTCGGCGAGACGGACGCGCACGAGCGGCTGCCCGACCGTCCCGTGGTGACGCTCCGGCCGGAGCGGACGAGCGCCGTGCTCGGGCTCGAGGTCGCCGCCGAGCGGCAACACGCGATCCTCGGCTCGCTCGGCTTCGAGCGCGCCGGCGACACGGTCACCGTGCCGACCTGGCGGGCGCGCGACGTCACGCGCGAGGCGGATCTGATCGAGGAGGTCGCCCGCTTCGTCCTCGACGAGGTGCCGTTCACCCTCCCGGCGCGGCGCGACGCGATGGGCCGGCTGACCCGCGACCAGCAGCTACGGCGGACCGCCGAGGACGTGCTCGCCGGCTGCGGGCTCTCCGAGGCGTACACGCCGAGCCTCGTCGCCGACGATCCGGACCGCGAGGCGCTGCGACTCTCGCTCCCGCTCTCGAGCGAGCAGTCGGTGCTGCGGACGACGCTCCTGCCGAGCCTGCTCGCGGTCGCCGAGCGCAACCGGGAGGTCGGAAACGAGGCCGTGGGGCTGTTCGAGATCGCCCGCGTCTACCTGCCGTCGGGCGAGCAGCTGCCGGTCGAGCGCTGGCGGGCGGCGGGCGTCGTCGAAGGCGGGTACGCCGAGGCGAAGGGGATCGTCGACGCCCTTCTCGACGCGCTCAAGATCGAGACGTCCGTAGAGCGGGGCGAGCACCCGCTCCTCCACCCGGGCAAGACCGGGCGGCTGCCGCAGGGCTGGGTCGGCGAGGTGCACCCCGCCGTCGGTCGCGGCTGGGCGGCCTTCGAGCTCGATCTCGCCGGCCTCGCCGCGGCGACGCCGGATCGCGTCCTCTACGAGGACGTGATCACGTTCCCGTCCGTGCTCCAGGATCTCGCGTTCGTCGTCGACGACAGCGTGCCGGCCGCCGAGCTCGTTGCGGCGATCCGCGCGGCGGGCGGCGAGCTGCTGCGCGAGGCGCGTGTGTTCGACGAATACCGCGGCGAGCAGATCGGCGACGGGAAGCGCTCGCTCGCGTTCCGCGTCGCCTTCGGGTCGCCCGAGCGGACGCTCGCCGACGAGGACGTCGCGCCGGCGCGCGCGGCGATCGTCGAGGCGCTCGCCGAGCGGTTCGGCGCCGTTCTCCGCGCCTGATCGGCCGGCGCGAGGGCCGCGAGCCGTACCTCCGCGCTAGCGGGGGCGGCTGCCGGCGCTGAACACGGCGCCCTGCGTCCCGACCGGGTGCGTGTCCGAGAGGGAACGCGAGATCTTCAGCTCGCCGCCGATGTCGTCGGCGTCGAGCCGCTCGAGGCAGCGCCGCACCATGCCTGCCGACGCGCCGAAGCCGGCGCGGCTCGCGGCCCGGAAGCGGAAGCCCGGACGCCCCTCGGACTGGATCGGGTTGAGCGGCCCGGCGAGGACGGCGGCGCGGTCGATGTCGTTGCTCGAGTCGAGCTCGAGCTCGACGAGCGCGTCGCTCCAGTCGGACGGGAGCATGGCCGCCGCCGCGTCCCACGCCGCGGCGAGCGAGCGTTGCGAGCCGGGCGGCTGGGCTTGCGCCCTGCCCGCCGACATCAGCTCGAGCATGCCGGAGATGCCCTCTTCGTCGATCCGGCGCAAAAGTCGTCTGAGCGCTTCGGGTCCGACGCCGCCGCCGTCGCGGGCCGCGAGGAAGCGGATCTCGTTCCCCGCAAGGCCTGGGCCGGCCGGCCCGAGCAGCGCAGCGGCGCGGCCTCGCGCCTCCGGATCGTCGATCCGGAGGTTCAGCCGGGCGTCCGCCCAACTCGGATCCAGACGCGTTTCGAGGAGGTTCCACTGCTCGACGAGGCTCATTGCGCGAACCGTACACTCCGGCCGTGGCCAAGGTGGAGCACAAGTCGAGCCTCGCCAAAGGAGACCTCCGCGACGTCCTGCGGGAGATGCTCCTGATCCGCCGGTTCGAGGAAAAAGTCGAGGAGCGCTTCCGTGCCGGCGAGCTTCCGGGCTTCCTCCACGTCACGATCGGCGAGGAGGCCTGCGCCGTCGGCGTCTGTCGCGCGCTCGAGGACGGCGACGTGATCGCCTCCACCCACCGCGCGCACGGGCACACGCTCGCGAAGGGCACGCATCCGAACGAGCTGATGGCCGAGCTGTACGGGAAGACCGAGGGCTGCTCGCACGGCTACGGCGGCTCGATGCACCTCTACGACGTCGAGCGCGGCAACATGGGCGCGAACGCGGTCATCGGCGGCGGCCTACCGCAGATCACGGGCGCGGCGCTCGCCTTCCAGATGCGCGGCGAGCCGCGGGTCGCCGTCGCGTTCTTCGGTGACGGCGCCACGAACATCGGCACCTTCCACGAGGCGCTCAACCTCGCGCAGCTGTGGAATGTCCCGGCGCTCTTCGTGCTCGAGGACAACAAGTGGGCCGAGTCGACGCCGGAGTCGCAGCACTCGCCGATCCGCGACCTCTCCGAGCGCGCGAAGGCGTTCGGGATGAAGGCGATGCGCTGCGACGGTCAGGACGTCGAGGCCGTCTACAAGACGACGCGGAAGGCGCTCGAGCACGCGCGCTCCGGCGAGGGGCCCGTCTTCCTCCATCTCGACACGCTGCGCTTCTCGGGCCACTACATCGGCGACCCGCAGGTCTACCGGCCGAAGGACGAGGCGAAGCATCTCCGGGAGACCCGCGACCCGATCACGCTCCTGCGCGAGAAGCTCGAGCTCTCCGGCGAGGACTTCGAGGAGATGGACGCCGAGGTGATCGAGATCGTCGAGGCCTCCGTCGAGTTCGCGAAGGCCGGCACGGACCCGGCTCCTGAAGACGCGCTCAAGAACGTCTACGCATGAGTCACGTCTTCGTCAACGACCCATGGATGACCAAGTCCATGGAGATGGATGACCATGACCATGTGGACATGGAGACCCATGGAGCACCGTGCCTGAGCTGACCTACCGCGAGGCCGTCCGCGACGCGCTCTCACAGGCGATGCGCCAGGACGACGACGTCTTCATCATGGGCGAGGACATCGCCGAGATGGGCGGCTCGATGGGGGTCACGCACGGGATGCTCGACGAGTTCGGGCCGGAGCGTGTCCGCAACACGCCGATCGCCGAGATGGCGCTCGCCGGGGCGGCGATCGGGGCCGCGCTGCAGGGCATGCGCCCGATCGCCGAGATCATGTACGAGGACTTCATGACCCTCGCGTCCGAGCAGGTCGTCAACCAGGCAGCGAAGCACCGCTATATGTCGGGCGGGCAGTTCACCGTCCCGGTCGTCTTCCGCACGCAGGGCGGCGCCGGCTGGTCGCCGGGAGCGCAGCACGCGCAGCAGCTCGAGGCCTGGTTCGTCCATATCCCGGGGCTCAAAGTCGTCTTCGCCTCGACGCCCGAGGACGTGCGCGGGCTGCTCTGGTCGGCGATCTACGACGACAACCCGGTCGTCTTCTTCGAGCACCGGACGCTCTACCCGATCAAGGGCGAGGTGCCCGCAGAGATCGAGCCGATCCCGATCGGCAAGGCGCGCGTCCACCGCGAGGGTGAGGATGTCTCCGTGATCGCGACCGGCCGGCTCGTGCACGAGGCGTTGAAGGCGGCCGAGGAGGCGGAGAAGGAGGGTGTCTCCGTCGAGGTCGTCGACCCGCGCACGCTGCAGCCCCTCGACGAGGATACGCTCGTCGCCTCCGTCCAGAAGACGAACCGCGCCGTCGTCGCGCACGAGGCCGTGACGCGCATGGGCTTCGGCGCCGAGGTTGCGTCCGTCCTGCAGTACCGGGCCTTCGACTGGCTCGACGCACCGATCGAGCGCGTCGGCGCCCGCTTCACGCCGCTCCCGTTCGCGCCGGTGATGGAGCAGTTCGTCGTGCCGCACGCCGAGGACGTCCTGGCCGCGATCTACCGCACCGTCAACAAGAAGGTCTGATGGCCACCGAAGTCATCCTCCCGCGGCTGGGGCAGGGCATGGAGTCGGGCACTATCGTGCGCTGGCTCAAGGCCGAGGGCGACGCGGTGGCGAAGGGCGAGGCGCTCTTCGAGCTCGACACCGACAAGGTGACCCAGGAGGTCGAGGCGGAGGCGAGCGGCGTCCTGCTCAGGATCGCCGTCGCCGAGGGCGAGGTGCCGGTCGGGCAGACGATTGCCTTCATCGGCGACGCCGGCGAGAGCGTCCCCGACGCCGCTGCACCGGCACCGGCCGCTCCCGCGCCGGCCGCCGAGGCTCCCGCGCCGGCTCCGGCCGCCACGGCGCCTGCGCCCGTCGCGAGCACGTCGCCGGTGAGCGACTTCCGCGCGGCGATTGCGAACGGTCGCGTCAAGGCGTCGCCGCTCGCCCGCCGGATCGCGCGGGAGCGCGGCCTCGACCTGCGGGCGATCGCAGGCACCGGCCCCGAGGGCCGGATCGTCGCCGAGGACGTCGAGCGCGCCGCGATCGCTCCTGCGGCCGCGACCGCCGCAGCACCGACGCCGCTCTCGGTCGCGAGCGGTGAGGTTGAGCGCCGGCCGCTCTCCAACGTGCGCCGCACGATCGCGCGCCGGCTCACGCAGGCGTGGACGGTTCCCGCCTTCACGCTCACCGTCTCGATCGACATGACCCGCGCGACCGCGGTCGTCGCCGGCCAGCGCGAGCTGCACCCGGACGTGCGGATCACCGTCACCGACCTGCTGACGAAGGCGAGCGCGCAGGCGCTGATGCTCCACCGCGACATGAACGTCCAGTTCGCCGACGAGGAGCTGCTCGTATTCGGGAGTGCCGACGTCGGCATCGCCGTCGCCGCTCCGTCCGGACTCGTCGTCCCCGTCGTCCGCGGCGCCGAGCAGCTGACACTCGCGCAGATCGCAACCGTCCGCGGCGACCTCGTCGCCCGCGCCCGCGACGGCAAGCTGCGCGCCGACGACCTCGACGGCGGCACCTTCACGATCTCGAACCTCGGCATGTTCGACGTCGACCAGTTCGTCGCCGTCCTCAACCCGCCGCAGGCGTCGATCCTCGCCGTCGGGGCGACCCGCGAGACCGTCGTCCCGCGTGACGGCGACCTCGAGATCGTGCCGCTGATGACCGTGACCCTCACGTGCGACCACCGTGCCGTCGACGGCGCGACCGGCGCCGAGTTCCTGAAGACCCTCAAGGCCTTCGTCGAGGACCCCGGCCTCGCGCTCTAGGGCGAGATGCTCCGCCCGGTCCAGCAGCCCGACACCCGGTTTCTCCGCGACATGCTCCGTCATGCCTACCACTGGCGGCTCGCGCAGGATCCCGAGCTTCCGGTGTACCGCTACGTGCAGAACTGGGGCCGCCGCGGCGATGCCGGCGTCGTCGCCTTCGACGGCCGGAACGTCTACGGCGCCGCCTGGTACCGGCTCTTCAGGGAGTCGGAGCCGGGCTTCGGCTTCGTCGACGAGGTCACACCCGAGCTGACGATCGCCGTCGTCCCGAGCCATCGCGGCCGCGGCACCGGCGCCGAGCTGCTCGAGGCGCTGCTCGCCCGCGCGCGCGCCGACGGCTTCGCGCAGGTCAGCCTCAGCGCCGAGGACGGCCAGACGCACTTCTACGAGGAGCACGGCTTCCGGGAGATCGGCCGCCACGACGCGACCGTGACCATGGTTGCGGAGCTCTAGTTACAGTCGGACGCAGATGACTCGAACCCAGGAGATGAGCAATGGACGTTGACGTCGCCGTCCTCGGAGGCGGCCCCGGCGGGTACACCGCCGCGATCCGCGCCGCGCAGCTGGGCGCGAAGGTCGCCTGCATCGAGAAGGAGCCCGAGCTCGGCGGCACCTGCCTCCGCGTCGGCTGCATCCCGACCAAGGCGTGGGTGCAGACCGCGTTCGCCCTCAAGGAGGCAGAGGAGAGCTTCGCGAAGTTCGGCGTCGTGGTCGGCGAGCCGACGCTCGACTTCGGCGCCTCCAACGCCTGGAAGTCGGGTGTCGTCAAGCAGATGACCCAGGGTGTCGCCGGCCTCTTCAAGGCGAACGGCGTCGAGTGGGTGAAGGGCCTCGGCTCGTTCAAGGACGCGAACACGATCGCGGTCGAGGGCGCAGAAGACGTGACCTTCCGCTCGGCGATCGTCGCCACCGGCTCGTTCCCGCTCCGCCCGCCGATCGACGGGCTCGACTCTCCGCGCTGCGTCGACTCGACGGGGCTGCTCGCGCAGGAGTCCGTCCCCAAGCGCCTCGTCGTGCTCGGCGGCGGCATCATCGGCAGCGAGTTCGCCTCGATCTTCTCGCGCTTCGGCAGCGAGGTGACGATCGTCGAGATGCTCGACACGCTCATCCCGCAGGAGGACGCCGACGCCGCGAAGGAGCTCGCGAAGCAGTTCGGCAAGCGCGGCATCGCGCTCCAGCTCGGCAAGCAGTGCACGAAGGTCGAAGACGACGGCTCGCAGCTGACCGTCCACTACGGCGACGGCGAGACCGTCCAGGCCGACCTGATGCTCGTCGCCGTCGGGCGGGGCCCGCTCGTCGAGGGGCTCGGGCTCGAAGCGGCAGACGTCTCCTTCGACAAGCGCGCCGGCGTCGCCACCGACGAGCACCGCCGCACCTCGGTGCCGCACATCTACGCCGTCGGCGACTGCGCCGGCTACTGGCAGCTCGCCCACACCGCCTTCCGCGAGGGCGAGATCGCCGCCGAGAACGCCTGCGGCCACGAGGCGACCTTCGACAACCGCGCCATCCCGCGGCCGATCTACACCGACCCGGAGATCGCCGCCGTCGGCCTCACCGAGGCGGAGGCGCGCGAGCAGTACGGCGACGACGTCGCGGTCGGCCAGTTCCCGTGGGTCGCGAACGCGCGTGCCGTCATGCAGGACGAGACCGTCGGCTGGGTCAAGTCGATCCACGAGAGCCGCTACGGCGAGCTGCTCGGCCTCGTCATGGTCGGCCCGCACGTCACCGACATGATCGAGGCCGGCGTGGTCGCGATCGACGCCGAGTCGACTGTCGAGACGGTCGCGGACGGGATCGCGCCGCACCCGACGCTCTCCGAGGCGATCAAGGAGGCCGGCCTCGTCGCGCTCGGCCGGGCGATCCACGTGCCGAACCGCAAGCCGAAGGCGAAGGCCACGGCGTAACCCGTTCGTAAAGTCGAATCCGGAGCGCAAGCTTTCTCGCCGACCGGCGTCTTTACTCACCAAGGACGTGCCCTCGTCCCTACGCCCGAGGCGGTGCCGCCCGCTCGCCTCGGGTTTTTTCTCCCAGGAGGCCGCCCTACCGCAGGGGCGGCCTCCTGGCTTTTCCGCTCGCCCGCTTTCCGCTCGCCCGCTTTCTGCTCGCCCGCTTTCCGCTCGCTCGCGCACGCGACCCGGCTGGGCCGGCTCGCCCGAAGCGGGCGAAGCGGCTATGAGCTAGCCTCGGGGCAAGCGAAGGAGGCGCGATGGGAATCGTCAACAGGCGGAACGCGGTGGTCGGCTGGGTCGTCCTCAAGGCGGGCAAGAAAGCCGCGAAGCGCAAGGCGCAGGACGTGACGCCCGGGCCGCGGACGGGCGGCGCGGCAGGCGCGCTCGCCGCGCTCGTGGCGGTGCTCTTCTTCTGGCGACGCAAGCGCGGCGGCGGCGACTCCGCCGAGTAGGGAAGCAGGAGTGAGTCTCTTCCGGGCGGCGATCGCCGACCTCGTCCCGTACGAGCCGGGCAAGCCGGTCGAGGAGGTGCAGCGCGAGCTCGGGCTCGAGCGCGTCGTCAAGCTCGCCTCCAACGAGGGGCCGTTTCCGCCGTTCCCCGCCGCGCTCGAGGCGATCGAGCGCGCCGCGGGGGAGCTGAACCGCTACCCGGACGGCGGCGTCTACAGGCTCCGCGCGGCGCTCGCCGAACGCCACGGCGTCGCCTTCGAGGAGGTCGTGGTCGGCGGCGGCGCCGACGGCGTCATCGACCTGCTCTCGCAGGCGACGCTCGAGCCCGGCGACGAGATCGTGTGCGCGTGGCCCTCGTTCCCGAGCTACGTCCTCGACGCGCTCAAGTTCGGCGCAGTCCCGGTCAAGGTGCCGCTCCGCGACCACGTCCACGACCTCGACGCGCTCGCCGACGCGGTCGGTCCGCGCACGAAGCTCGTCTACGTCTGCCACCCGAACAACCCGACCGGGACGGCGAACGGCCGCGCCGAGCTGCGCGCGTTCGTCGAGCGCATGCCCGCGCACGTGCTGACGGTCGTCGACCAGGCGTATTTCGAGTACATCGACGATCCCGACTACCCGGACGCCGTCGCGGAGCTGTTCGCGGCCGGGCTGCGCGTCGCGGTCCTGCGCACGTTCTCGAAGATCTACGGCCTCGCCGGCGTCCGCGTCGGTTACGGGATCGCGCCCGCCGACGTGGTCGCGGCGACGAGCAAGGTGCGGCGCGCCTTCGACGTCACGGCGCCCGCGCAGGCCGCCGCGCTCGCGAGCCTCGACGCGCCGAAGGAGCTCGCGCGCCGCCGCGACCTGAACGCGGCCGGGCGCAACCGGCTCGCCGAGATCCTGGTCGCGCACGGCCTCGAGCCGGTGCCGTCGCTCGGCAACTTCCTGTACGCGGACGTGGGCGACGGGCGCGACCTGTTCGACCGGCTGCTTCGCGAGGGCGTGATCGTGCGGCCGCTCGCGGGCTTCGGCGCTCCCGGGGCGATCCGGGTCACCGTGGGCACGCCCGAGGAGAACGAGCTCTTCGGTGTCGCTTTGGGACACGTCCTCTCGGGCGTCTCGTGAGCGACCGCACGCCGTGGTAGCGTCCCGCGGGCGCTGAGTAGCTCACTGGTGTCTCGAGGCAAGTACTGGTGCGGTCGGGTGCGCTCGTGAGGATCGGCGCCCACGTCCAGCTCACCCCGCTCCGTCTGCCGGGGTTCCGCTACCTCTTCGTCGCCACCCTCGGGTCGAGCCTCGGCACGCTGCTTGCCGGGATCGCGCTCGCGATCGACGTCAAGGACCGGACGAACTCGGGCCTCTGGGTCGGCGGCGTGCTCGTCGTCGAGTTCCTGCCGACGATCGTCGTCGGCCTCCTGCTCGGGCCGCTGCTCGACCGGCTCGAGCGGCGCTCGCTGATGATCGCCGCCGACCTCCTGCGCGCGGCCGTGTTCGTCGCGCTTCCCTTCGCGGGCAACGCGACCACGATCCTCGCGCTCGCGCTCGTCGCGGGGCTCGCGACCGGCTTCTTCCGCCCGGCCGTCTTCGCCGGTGTGCCGAACCTCGTGCCCGAGGACGAGCTCGCGCCCGCCAACGCGCTCCTGCAGACCGTCGAGAACGCGAGCTGGGCGGTCGGACCGGTGCTCGGCGGCCTGCTCACCGCCGCGGGCGGCCCGGCGGCGGCGTACTGGATCAACGCCGCCTCGTTCGTCGTCTCGATCGCGCTCGTCGTGCGGATCCCGGCCCGCTCGCTGCAGAGCGCGACGGCGCTCACCCGCGGCCACTGGCGCGACCTCGGCGACGGCTTCGCCGCGGTGATGCGCTCGCGCTCGATGCTCGCGGTGCTCGCGGGGTGGGGGATCGCGTCGTTCGCGGTCGGCGCCGGCAACGTCTCGGAGGTCTTCCTCGCGAAGAACACGTTCGCCGCCGGGGACTTCGGCTACGGGCTGCTCTACAGCTCGATCGGGCTCGGGCTCGTGCTGGGAAGCCTCGTCAGCGCGTCGCTGCTCGAGCGCTTCGGGGTCGCGCGCGCGTACGCGACGAGCCTGCTCGTGATGGCGGTCGGGTTCGGCGCCACGGCCGCAAGCCCCGACGTGTGGGTGGCTGCGCTCTCATGCCTCGTGCTCGGCGTCGGCAACGGCTTCGCCGTCGCCTGCAACGCGCTCCTCGTCCAGCGCGGCACCTTCGACATGCTGCGCGGCCGCGCGCTCACCTTCGTGATGAGCGCGACCTACGTCCTCGTCGGTGTCGGCAGCGGCGTCGGCGGCGCGCTCCTGCACACGACCGGGCCACGCTGGATCTGGGCGGGCAGCGCCGCCGCCGCGGTCGTCGCGGCCGGAGCCGCGTACGTCGTCGCCCGCGGGATCGCCGGGTCGGGCGTGGAGGCCCCGGCCGGGCAGCCCGAGGTCGCAGCGCTCGAACCGGCGGCGCGCTGACCCGACTAGCATCCGTCCTCGTGGCCGGCCGCCGCGACTGGACCCGCGAGACCCTCGCCGCCGCCATCCGCGACGGCGACCGGCGCGCGCTCGCGCGGGCGATCACGCTCGTCGAGAACGGCGACCCGCTCGCGTACGACGTGATCGCCGACCTCTACCCGCAGACGGGCAACGCCTACGCGCTCGGCCTCACCGGCCCGCCCGGCGTCGGCAAGTCGAGTCTCGTCTCGGCGCTGATCCGCCACGCTCGCGCGGAGGTGAAGGAGATCGGTGTCATCTCGGTCGACCCGTCGAGCCCGTTCTCGCAGGGCGCGCTCCTCGGCGACCGGATCCGGCTGACCGACCACTTCCTCGATCCCGGCGTGTTCATCCGCTCGATGGGGACGCGCGGCCACCTCGGCGGGCTCGCGGAGGCGACCCTGCAGGCGCTGCTCGTCCTCGACGCCGGCGGCAAGGAGCTCGTCTTCCTCGAGACCGTCGGCACCGGCCAGAGCGAGGTCGAGATCATCGGCATCGCCGACACCGTGCTGCTCGTTCTGATGCCCGGCTCCGGCGACTCGGTGCAGGCGCTCAAGGCCGGGATCATGGAGATCCCGGACGTGATCGCGATCAACAAGATGGATCACCCGGCCGCGAAGACGATGCTGAACGAGGTGCGGTCGATCCTCGCGCTCGGCCACGGGGCGGAGTGGGAGCCCCCGATCGTGCTCACCGAGGCGGTGCGCGGCGAGGGCGTGCCCGAGCTGTGGGAGCAGATCGCGGCGCACCGGCGGTTCCTCGAGCAGTCGGGGCGGCTGGAGGAGCGCCGGCGCGCGAACCTCGCGCGCGAGGTGTTCGCCGTCGCGTCGGGGCGGGCGAAGCAGCATCTCGAGCGTGCGGTCTCGGGCGACCCCGAGCTGCGGCGGCTGCTCGGCGAGGTGCAGCGACGTGAGCTCGACCCGCTGAGCGCTGTACGGGAGATACTGGAGAAGGTGTTTCGGATCGACGATGGCGACACAGGTAGCTCCCGGCCTTTCTGAGATCGAGCGCGCTCGCACGCGGCTCGAAGGAGTCGCGCGCGTCACGCCGGTCTACCGCTCCGAGACGCTGTCGCGGCTCGCAGGCCGCGAGGTACGGCTGAAGGCCGAGAACCTGCAGCGCACGGGCTCGTTCAAGATTCGCGGCGCCTACAACGTCGTCGCGACGCTGTCCCCCGAGCAGCGCGCGGCCGGTGTCACGGCGGCGAGCGCGGGCAACCACGGTCAGGCGGTCGCGTGGGCGGCGCGCGAGGTCGGTGCGGCGGTGCGGATCTTCATGCCGCAGGACGCGCCGATGGCGAAGGTCGACGCGACGCGCAACTACGGCGCGACGGTCGAGCTGGCCGGGCCGGCGATCGAGGAGGCGCTCGAGGCCGTGCATGCCTACGTGGCCGACTCCGGCGCCGTGCTCGTGCACCCGTTCGAGGATTCGCGCGTGGTCGCCGGGCAGGGGACGATCGGCCTCGAGCTCCTCGAGCAGATCGACGACCTGGATACGGTCGTCATCCCGATCGGCGGCGGCGGGCTTGCGTCGGGGATCGCGCTCGCCCTGCGCGCGCTGCGGCCGACGCTGCGAATCGTCGGTGTCCGGGCGGCCGGGACGCTGCCGGGCGGCCCCGGGTTCACGATCGCCGACGGGATCGCCGTCAAGCAGCCCGGCGAGCTCACCTCCGAGATCCTCGATCGCACACTCGACGAGGTCGTGGCCGTGAGCGACGAGGAGATCACCGAGGCGATCGTGCTCCTGCTCGAGCGGACGAAGCTCGTCGTCGAGGGCGCCGGCGCCGTCGGCGTGGCCGCGCTTCTCACGGGCAAGATCGACGGCTCCGGTCCGGCGGTGGCGCTGCTCTCGGGCGGGAACGTCGACGCGGCGATGCTGATCCAGGTGATGCGCCGCGGGCTCGCGGTCAGCGGCCGCTTCCTCGTGCTGCGGACGCGCATGCCCGACCGGCCGGGCGAGCTGGCGCGGCTGACCCGCCTGCTCGCCGCCGAGCGGGTGAACATCGTCGAGGTACAGCACCAGCGCGAGGCGGCGGCCGTGCCGGTCGGCGAGACGGGGGTCGAGCTGACGCTCCTGACACGCGACTCCGCGCACTGCGACGCGCTGCTGGCGCAGATGAGCGCCTGGGGCTACCCGGTCGACCGGCGCGACTGATGCCGCCGCGCGCGCTCGCCGGCCACGGCGACGACCGGCGTCTGCCGGCGTACGCGGAAGGCCGCTGCTTCAGCGCGCTCCCGGGACGGCTCGAGGAGCTGGTCGCCGCGCACGACCGCGTCGTCCTCGTCTACTTCGACGCGTTCGGCTGGCGGTTCTTCGAGCGGCACTCGGGCCACCCGCTCTTCCGCGACGCGCAGGCGGAGCGCTGGACGAGCCAGTTCCCGTCCACGACCGCCGTCCACTCGACGACGATCAACACCGGGCTCCCGGTCGCACAGCACGGGCTCTACGAGTGGTTCGTCCGCGAGCCGAAGCTGAACCGGCTGATCGCGCCGCTGCCGTTCTCGCTCGCGGGCGACGCGGAACCGGACACGCTGCTCGCAGCCGGGCTCGAGGCCGAGGACGTCTTCCCGTTCGAGACGCTCTACCGCCGGCTCGGCGTGCCCAGCTTCGCCGCATCGCCGGCGCTGATCTCGTTCTCGACGGCGAGCCGGCGGCTGACCGACGGCGCGACGCCCGTGCCCTTCGACGAGCCGGCCGACGGCGCGCGGCTCCTCGCCGAGGCGATCGCCGCCGAGGAGCGTGCGTACGGGACGATCTACCTGCCGCGCCTCGACGCGGTCATGCACATCGACGGGCCGGACGCGGCGAGCACCGGCCCGGTGATCGAGGAGACCCTGGCCGCGCTCGAGGCGGCGCCGTGGCCCGAGGGGACGCTCATGCTGCTCACGGCCGACCACGGCTGCACGGCGATCTCGCCCGCGCGGACGACCTACGTCAACGTCGTCTGGCCCGAGCTGGCGCGGCACCTGGAGCAGGGCGCCGACGGGAAGCCGCTCGCGCCCGCCGGCTCGTCGCGGGATCTCTTCCTCCACGTCCTGCCCGACCGGCTCGACGAGACGGCAGCGCGGCTCGCGCAGCTGCTCGAGGGCAAGGCCACCGTCGAGCGGGTCGACGCGCTCGTCGCGGCCGGCGTGTTCGGGCCGGACCCGTCGGACGGGCTGCGGGCGCGGCTCGCGAACCTCGTCGTCCTGCCCTACGCCGGCGAGGCGGTCTACTGGCTCGAGGCGGGGCGGTTCGAGCAGAAGTTCCTCGGCCAGCACGGCGGGCTCAGCCCCGACGAGATGGACATCCCGCTCGTCAGCTGGACTGCGCGCTAGTTCGCGGCTCCGGTTGCGGCGTCCGCAGCGAGCGCGCCGTGACGACCGCGGCGGCAAGCGTCAGCAGCGCGAGCACGATCAGCGTCAGGAGCGGCGACCCCGCGCGCGCGAGCTGATAGACGCCGGCGGCGAGGGCGACCGTGACCGACAGCGCGGTGAGGATCCCGTTCGTGCGCAGCCGGCGAGCCGGGTCGGCCGCGGCCCAGCCGTAGGCGACGGCCATGAGGACGCCGTCGGCGGCGTCGAGCAGGATCATCCCGGCCGAGAAGAGGAGCGGCAGCGAGAGCACGCCGAGCAGCGGGAGCGTGCCGCCGGCCGCGCCGGCCGCGAGCGCGAGCAGCGCGACCTCGCTCGCCGTGTCGAAGCCGAGCGCGAAGAGGAAGCCGATCGGGATCGCGTGCCAGGAGCGCCCGACGAGCCGGAAGAGGCGCGCGACGCCGAGCCGCGAGACGAGGCCGCGCTCGTCGAGGCAGCGCTCGAGCTCGGCACGGTCGGCCGCGTTCGCGCGCACCCGCCTGGCCGTAGAGATCAGGTCGAGAAGGACGCCGAGGTTGAGCAGCCCGATCAGGAGCAGGAAGGTTCCCGAGATGCCGGTGCCGACCGAGGCGCCGAAGCGTCCGACGGCTGCCGCGGGCGCGCCGAGCGCCACGACGGCCGCGACGAGACCGACGACGACCGACGAGTGGCCGAGCGAGAAGAAGAAGCCTACGCCGAGCGAGCTGCGCCGGCGGGCGAGCAGGTTGCGCGTCGTGTTGTCGATCGCCGCGAGGTGGTCGACGTCGAACGCGTGCCGCAGGCCGAGCGCGTAGGCGAGCAGGCCCAGCCCCGCAAGCCGCGCGTCGGCGCGTCCGTAGAACCAGAAGAGCCCCCACGCGACGACCTGTAGCGCGACCACCGTGGTCGTGAGGCCGGCGAGCCGCGCTCTCCGTGTCATGGCTCCATCGAACCGTCCGCGCGCCGCGGCCGCATCGGTGGAAGCCTCGCGGCGGCTTGCGGGCGATCCCGGAGGCTGCGACGCCCGTTCAGGCGGAGGTCGCGCGGCTGCCGGCGGCGCGCCACGTGGCGACGCCGCCGTCGAGCACCGGCCGGGCGTCGAGCCCGACCGACTGGAGGACGCTCGCCGCGATCGCCGCGCGCGGCCCCGACTCGCAGATCGTCACCACCGGCCCTCCGCCGAGCAGGCCGTTCGCCGCCGCCGCGCGCGCCGAGCGGTAGGGGAGGCTGCGCGAGCCGGGGATGGCGCCGTCGGCGTGCTCGTCCGCCTCGCGGACGTCGAGCAACTCGACCGCCCCGTCGGCGAGCAGCGTCGCGAGCTCGTCGAGGGTGACGGGAGCGAGCGTCTCGGGCCCGCCGCCTTCCTGCCAACCGGCGACCTCGAGCAGGCCGACCGCGAAGAGCGCCCGCGCGGCCAGCGCCGCTTCGTCGGCGCCGCTCGCGTGCACGACCACGGGCCGCTGTGGCAGGACGAACGCCGCCTTCGTCCCGAAGCTCGAGCCGGCGACCGGCACGCCGACCGCGCCCGCCGCGTGCCCCGCCGTGAATGCCGTCGTCGGCCGTACGTCGAGCACGACCACGTCGTCCGGAACCGCGTCCAGCAGCGCGAGCGGCGGCATCGCCGCGAAGAACGGGCCACGGTTCAGCTCGACGATCCGCTCCATGTTCGGCGGGCGTGGCGGCTGCGGGCCGGTCGCCGCCGCGAGAAAGGCGTCGTGGCTCTCGCGCAGCGCGTGGTTGAAGCGCCGCTCGAAGCCGATCGTCGTCGACGCCTTCGAGCTCATCGCCGCGCCGCAGAGCGACCCCGCGACATGGCCGGGATACACCTCGACGCCGTCGCCGAGCGCGACCAGCCGCTGCAGGCTGTGGAAGAGCCCTTCGGCGCCGTCCGCCGCCTCGACGGCGAGATCCGGCCGGGCGGCGTCGCCGACGAAGAGCGAGTCGCCGGTCAGGACGAGCCACGGCTCGTCGCCGCGCGAGCGGTCGACGACCGCGAACGCGCAGTGCTCCGGCCGGTGGCCGGGGGTGTGGAGGGTGCGCACGACGACGTCGCCGAGCTCGACCTCCGTCCCGTCGGCGAGCGGCTCGTGCGGGAACGTCGCTTCCGCGGCGGCGTGGACGCGCACCGGCACGCCGTGCTCGAGCGCGAGCCGGCCGTGGCCGGAGACATGGTCGGCGTGCGTGTGTGTCTCGAGCACGGCGACGATCCGGACGCCGTGGTGGGCGGCCGCGTCGAGGTACTGCTCGATGCGGTACGCGGGGTCGACGACGACCGCGACACCGGCGCGCTCGTCGCCGACGAGGTACGAGGCGCAGCCGAGGTCGCCGTCCACGAACTGCCGGAAGAGCATCGCGCGACCGTAGCACCGGCCGCGGCAACCATCTAGCCCCGCGCGGGAGACTCGTCCGCCTCGACGGCGGCCTCGTGCTCCTCGTCGAGCAGGCGCAGGATGAACCAGCCGATCGTGAGCAGGAAGACGAGCGTCTGCTCGGCGTTCATCAGGATGCCGCCGAGGTTCTGGTCGCGGATCGGCGAGAGCCCCCACAGCCGCGGCGCGCTCTCGTAGAACGAGTAGAAGACGCTGCTCGAGAAGATGTACGCGAGCCCGAGGAACGAGGAGCCGACGAACGCCACGCCGAGATAGGCGAGCCCGGCCGGCGGCGAGAGGCGGCCGCTGACGATCGGCCACCAGAAGAGGAAGCCGGCGGCGATCAGGATCGCGTGCTCGACGTTCAGCCCCCAGCCGGTGCGAAGCGCCCAGTCGTAGAAGCGGGCGAGGTGGGTGCCGTACCAGGCGAGGAGCCAGATCGGGAGGACGTAGCGGGAGCGGACGCGGGCGGCGCCGGCGCGGTTGAGCGCGGCGCGCATCCCCGGCGTCAGGCCGAGCAGCACGAGCAGGGGCGCGACGTCGGCGATCAGCGCGTTCTGGAGCAGGTGGATGAGCAGCAGCCGCTTGGCCGCGATCGTCTCGAGCGGCGAGTTGAGCGAGGCGGCGAGCAGGACGAGGCCGGTGACGAACGCGGTCGCGCGCGTTCGGCTCGGGCGGTGCGAGCGTGCGGCCCACGCGTAGAGGACGGCGGCGAGCAGTGCGAGCGCCGCGAACGCCGGCTCGAACGAGAAGTCCGTCGCGCTCATACCGCGGCGGCGAGGCGGGCCGCCCGGGCGCGGCGCACCCGTGGCCGCAGCAAGAAGGCGACGCAGGTCGCGAGCGTGGCGAGCTGCTCGACCATCATCACGATCCCGGCCAGCTGCTGGTCGGTGACGGCCGAGATCCCGTACGCGCCGTGGTACCACGGGTAGAGCGACGTGAACGAGAAGACGAGCACGTCGCTCAGCACCTGCCCGGCCGCGAACATCGCCGCCGCGAGCGCGACCCGGCCGCCGACGGTCAGACGCTCGTGGCGGCCCGGGTCGACGAGCAGCGTCCAGAGGAGGAGGCCGCAGAACGCCCAGAGCAGGTGCTCGAGGTCGTGCAGCCACTGGTGCGCGAGCGCGAGGTCGTAGAGGTAGGGCACGTGCCAGACCGCGAGGTTCGCGGCCCAGAGCGAGAACGCGACGCGCGGCCGCAGCAGCGCGGAGAGCGCGCCGCGGGTCCGCGGGCTGCGCGCGATCGGCGCGAGCACCTGCGCAGGCAGGAAGAAGACGAGCAGCGGCCCGCGCAGCGCCGTCACCATCAGCGCCGGCCCGAGGTCGCCGATCAGCACGTGCTGGCCCATGTGGGCCGCGAGCAGCTTCTCGTCGGCGATCCGGTCGAGCGGCCCGACGAGCGCGAAGAGCGTCAGCGCGAGGCCGAGCCCGAAGAGCGCGTAGCGGTCCCAGCCGGCGAGATCGCTGCGCCCGCGCCGGCGCAGCCGCTCGGCCGCCTGGACGAAGAGCAGGGCCGCGACGACGGCTGCGGCGACAGGCACCACGCCGTCGATTGTGCCTGGGATCGGCTCGAGTCGAGGCGGCTACAGGCCCAGCTGGTGCGCGATCACCATGCGCTGGACCTCGTTCGTGCCCTCGCCGATCTCGAGGATCTTCTGGTCGCGGTAGAGCCGCGAGATCGCGAACTCGTCCATGAAGCCGTAGCCGCCGTGGATCTGGAGGGCGGCGTTCGCGGCCCGGTTCGAGAGCAGGCCCGTGTAGAGCTTCGCCTGCGCGGCCGCGAGCGCGAACGGCCGGCCCTGGTCCTTGAGCCACGCGGCGCGGTGGACGAGCGCTCGCCCCGCCTCGATCTCGGTCGCCATGTCGGCGAGCTGGAACCGCACCGCCTGGAACTTCGCGATCGGCTTCCCGAACTGCCGGCGCTCGGCCGCGTAGGCGGCCGCGAGGTCGTAGCAGCCCTGCGCCAGGCCGACGCCCATCGCCGCGACCGAGATCCGGCCGCCGTCGAGGATCTGCAGGAACTGCTGGAAGCCGGCGCCGCGTGGGCCGAGCAGGTTCCCCTCCGGCACCTCGCAGCCGTGGAACGACAGCTCGCGCGTGTCGGAGGCACGCCAGCCGAGCTTGTGCAGCGGCGGCGAGATCTCGTAGCCGGGCGTGCCGTTCGGGACGATCAGGTTCGAGACCTCGTCCTCGCCCGTGCGCGCGGTGATCGTCACGCAGCCGGAGATGTCGGTGCCCGCGTTCGTGATGAACATCTTCGCGCCGTCGACCACCCAGCTCCCGTCGCGCAGCTCGGCGCGCGTCCGGGTCGCGCCCGCGTCCGAGCCCGCGTCCGGCTCGGTCAGCCCGAACGCCGCCAGCCGCTCGCCCGACGCGAGCCGCGGCAGCCACTCCCGCTTCTGGTCCTCGCTGCCGAAGAGGTAGATCGGCATCGTCCCGAGCGAGGTGTGCGCCGCCACCGTGATCGCGACCGACGAGTCGATCCGCGTCAGCTCCTCGACGGCGATCGCGTACGAGACCGTGTCGCCGCCCGCGCCGCCGTAGTCCTCCGGGATCGGCAGGCCCATCAGCCCGAGCTCCGCCAGCTCGGCGACGAGCTCGTACGGGAAGCGCGCCTCGCGGTCGAGCTCCTCCGCGACCGGCGCCACCCTGGACTGCGCGAACTCCCGAACCGTGCTCCGGATCAGCTCCTGCTCGGGAGTCAGGTCGTAGTTCACGAGAGCAGGGCGCCGAGCTCGGCTATCAGCCGGACGCCGTAGCCGGTGCCGCCCTGGACGCGCAGATAGTCGCCGCGCGAGCGCTCGAGGAAGCCCGGGCCGGCCATGTCCAGGTGCGCCCACGGGCCCTCGCCCGCGAACTCCTGCAGGAACTCGGCGGCGAGCGCGGGGGAGGCCTGCCGCAGCGTCGAGCCGTTCTTCATGTCCGCGAAGTCGGAGTCGACGTAGCGGCGGAAGCGCGGGTGCAGCGGGAACGGCCAGACGAGGTCGCCGCTCCGGGCGCCCGCCGCGACGATCAGGTCGCGCCAGGCGTCGTCGTTCGCGAAGACGCCGCCGTAGAGGTCGCCGAGCGCCAGCTCCATCGCGCCGGTCAGCGTCGCGACGTCGAGCACGTGCGTCGCACCCTCGCGCCGCGCGTACCAGAGCGCGTCGGCGAGCACGAGCCGGCCCTCCGCGTCGGTGTTGATCACCTCGATCGTCTTCCCGTTCGCGGCGCGGAGGATGTCTCCGGGCCGGAAGGCGCCGCCGTCGGGAAGGTTCTCCGCGGACGCGATCACGGCGAGCGCGCGCACCGGTGTGCCGAGCGCGGCGAGCGCGCCGATCCCGTGCAGCGTCCCGGCGCCGCCGGCCATGTCGCCCTTCATGTGCTGCATGCCGCCGCCCGGCTTGAGCGAGATTCCGCCCGCGTCGAAGGTGATCGCCTTGCCGACGAGGCCGAGCACGACGTCCGCGCGTGCCGGCTGCGGCGGCTCGTAGCGGAGGACGATCAGCCGCGGCTCGTTCCTGCTCCCCCGGCCGACCGCGAGCAGCGCGCCCATGCCGAGCTCGCGCATCTCCTCGAGGCCGAGCACCTCGGCGGTCAGGTGCTCGTGCTCGGCGGCGAGCTCCTCGGCCCGCTCGGCGAGGCCGGCGGGACTCAGCTCGTTCGGCGGCAGGTTGACGAGGTCGCGAGCGCGATTCGCGCGCTCGGCGACGAGCGCCGCCCGCTCCACCGCCTCGCGCAGCTCCGGCGTCTCGACGTGGCCGATCACGACCCGCTCCGGCGCGCGGGCCTCGTCCTTCGCTTTCCAGTGGCCCGGTGAGTACGCGCCGAGCAGCGTCCCCTCGACGAGCGCACCCGCCTGCTCCGGCAACGGCACCGGCAGCGACTCGTCGAGCAGCCACAGGAGCGTCCCGCCGACCCGCGACAGCTGACGGGCCGCCGCCGCGCCGGCCGTGCGCAGCGCGTCCGCGTCGACCGAGTCGCGCGGGCCGACACCGGCGGCCACGAGCCGCGGCGCATCCAGCTCGCCGTTCAGGTGCAGGAGCAGCGCCTCGCCGACCTTGCCGCGCAGCTCGCCGCTCTCCCCGAGCCGGGTCAGCCGGCCGCCGAGCTTCTCGTCGACGATGCGGGCCCCTTCGCCGCCGAGCGGCACCGCCACGGGAACCGCGATCGCATCCGCGTGCTCCTGCCCGGGCAGTGCGATCGTGATCGTCGCGCCCACGGCGGGCGATGGTAGCCGCTTCCAGGCGCGCCCGCGGAATAGACTCGCCGGCAGAACCCCGAACAGGAGCAGATCGAGATGTCCGAAAACGTGCAGGAATTCTTCGCCGGCCTGGCCGACCGTGCAGATGCCGCGAAGACCGCCGGGATGACGAACTCGTACGTGTTCGACATCGAAGGCGCCGGCCAGTGGACGGTCAGCGTCGACGACGGAGCCATCACCGTCACAGAGGGCGCGGGCGACGCGGACGCGACGATCAGCGCTTCGGAGGAGACCTTCGAGAAGATCGTCGCCGGCGACCAGAACCCGACGAGCGCCTACATGACCGGCAAGCTGAAGATCAAGGGCGACATGGGCGCCGCCATGAAGCTCCAGAAGCTGTTCTAGGCTTCCCGCTCGCCCGCTTCGCGTCGGCCGGGCACGCCTGCGGCGCGCGCGGCCTTCCGCTCTCGCTTTCCGCTCGCTCGCGCAGCAAGCCGGCTTTCGCCGGCTTGCGCGGTCTTCGGGGCCGGGCGGCGGTGGGTCGCGCCCGCGCAGGTCGGGCGCGGCGGCCGGGCGCTAGGGCGTGTCCGCTGCGGACGCGCGGCCGAGGCGGGAGGGCCACCAGTTCCAGCGGCCGAGGACGGCGACCGTCGTCGGCACGAGCAGCGTGCGCACGAGGAACGTGTCCATGAGGATGCCGAGGCTGATCGCGGTCGTCAGCTGGCGCACCTGGCTCGTCGCGCCGCTGACCGCCGCGACCGCGAACGTCGCCGCGAGTACGAGGCCCGCGCTCGTCACGCTCGTCCCGGTCGCATGCAGGGCGGTCGTCACAGCCTCGCGGAGCGGCCGCCGGCCCGACTCCTCGCGGATCCGGGTCATGACGAGGATGTTGTAGTCCTCGCCGAGCGCCATCAGGAAGATGAACATCAGGAAGGGCAGGACGAAGTTGAGCCCGTCCGCGCCGCCGATCCAGACGAAGAGGAGAACGGCGAGCCCGAGCGCCGCGAAGTACGAGAGCGCCACGGACACGAGGAGATAGATCGGCGCGACGAGGCTGCGAAGCACGACCGCGAGCAAGAGGCCGATCAGAACGAGCACGATCGGCACGATCCGCAGCAGGTCGGCGCCGGCCACCGAGCTGATGTCGTGCGCGACCGCCGCGACGCCGCCGACACCGACCGCGGTCGCGCCCGCCGCTCGGGCCGCGCGGGCCGCGTCCTGCTGGACGGCGGGGATGGCGTCCTTCGCGGCGCGGCTGTTCGCCCGGCCCGCGGCGAGCGCGGTCGCGAACTGGACCGTCCGGCCGTCGGCCGAGACGAACTGCGCGAGCGCGCGGTAGCCCTCGTACTGCGCGACCGTGAGCCCGGCGCCGGCCGGTTCCCCGACGGGGAGGAGCGCGGGATCGCCGAGCGTCGCGTGCAGCTCCTCGAGCTGCGCGGGCGTCGCCTGCCCGGCGCCGCTGCCGAGCGGGCCGCTGACCGCGGCGATGTCGCTCGACGCGGCGAGCGCCTGCTGCGCGGCCGCAACCGGCCGGAGATCGTTCCAGACTGACGTTCTGAAGCGCAGCACCACCGTGGTCGGGTTCCGGGCCGTCCCCGGGAAGTGCTGCGCGAGCGTCGCGTCGCCGAGCGCCGAGTCGCTCCCGGGCGGTGGGCTCGGAGCGCCGAAGCCGCCCGACGAGAAGCCGAGCGCGCAGAGCGCGAGCGCCCCGAAGAAGACGCCCCCCGCGGCGAGCCCGAGCTTCGGGCGCGCGACCACCCAGTCGGCGACGCGCTGCCACACGCTCCCGCGATCGTGGCCCGGGTCGATCCGCCGCGGCCAGAACACCCGCGCCCCGAGCATCGCGAGCAGTGCCGGCGCGAGCGTCAGGCCCGCGAGCAGCAGCAGCGCGATCCCGATCGCGAGCGTCGGGCCGAGCCCGTAGTAGAGCCCGAACGAGGCCAGCAGCAGCGAGAGCAGCGCCCCGATCACCGTGCCGCCCGAGGTGACGATCGACTCGCCGACCCGCGCGACCGCCCGGCGGACGGCCTCGTGCGCATCGTGCCCGTCCTCCATCTCCTCGCGCATCCGCAGGATCAGGAAGAGGCCGTAGTCGGTGCCCGCGCCGACGACGAGGACGGTGAAGAGCGTGTTGGCGACGCTCGAGACCTGGAACGCGCCGTGCTTCGCCAGCTCGGCGATCACCGCGCCGCCGCCGAAGAGGACGAGCACCGCCGGCAGGAGCGTCACGAGCGGCGCGAGGACGCTCCGGAAGACGAGGATCAGCATCACGAGCACGACGACGTTGGTGAAGATCTCCGTCCGCTTGTCTGCCTGCTTGTTGTGGGTCGCGATGTCGGCCTGGGACGCGAGCCTGCCGGTCACGTGGGCGGAGACGCCGCCGGGGAGGCCCGCGCCGGCGACGGTGCGGCGGATCGTGCCGGTGAGCTGCTCCGCGGCGGCACCGTGGCTCGGCACGTCGGTGGCAACCTGCGCCCGCGCGGCGATCCCGTCCTGCGAGACGCCGTCGTCGCGCACGCGGGTGACGTGCGGCAGGTTCCCGACCGCAGTCTCGGCGGCGGCGATCGCGGCGAGATCCGTCCGGGTGAGCGCCTGACCCGCGCGCGAGAAGACGAGCGTCGCGGTCGCGCCGACGACCGGCTGGAACGCCGAGCCGAGCCTCGCGGCCGCCGCGCTCGGCTCGCTCGCCGGCAGGAACGAGCTCGTGTCCGGATTGACGACCGAGGAGAGTCGCGGAAAGAGGGCGATCGACGCGACGGCGGCCGCCGCCCAGACGGCGATCACCGCGAACCGGTACCGGACGGTGACGCGGCCGAGCCAGCTCACGTGGAGGGCGCCCGAAGCGCGCGCCCGATCAGGGCGATGCAGCTCTCGCCGTACGCCTGCGCGTCGGCGCCGGTGTCGTTGACGAGCTGGAGGACGAACCCCTGCAGCGACGCGATCACGAGCCGGGCGGCGCTGTCCGCGTCGACCGAGCGCTCGACGGTGCCGGCGCGTCTGCCGCGCTCGAGTGCGTCGACGAGAGCCGCGTGCAGGCTCTCGAAGCCAGTCCGGAACGCGAGCGCGATCGGCTCGTGCGTGGCGGCCCCGGCCCACGCGTGCACGCGCAGCATCAGCGTCTCGACGGGCGCGGCGGCGGCCGTGGCTGCGAACCAGCGCACGAGCGACGCGATGCCCTCCAGCGGGTCGTCGGTCTCCTCGATCGTGCGCTGCTCACCGGCGATCCGCGCCAGCACCTCCTGTGCGAGCGCCTCGATGATCTCGTCCTTGCTGCGGAAGTGGAGGTAGACCGAGCCCGCGCTCAGCCCCGCCTCCTCGTAGATCTCACGGACCGAGGTGGCGTCGAAGCCCTTGCGTCCGAAGCAGCGCCTGGCCGCGTCGAGGAGCTGCCGGCGCCGTGCCTCGTGATGGTGGTCGGTGACCTTCGGCATAAAATGAACGTTCATTCTTTAGCAGGCGCACAGGTGCGATGCAAGCGGGAACCGCGCGGCTCATTCCTCGAGCTCGACGAGGAGCGCGCCGCCGGCGACGCGGTCGCCCTCGGCGACGTGCACGCTCCGGACGGTGGCGGCGTAGGGCGAGACGAGGGGCGTCTCCATCTTCATCGCCTCGAGCACGACGAGCGGCTCGCGGGCGGCGACCGCCGCACCGGGCTCGACGAGCACCCTGATCACGGTGCCTGGCATCGGCGCGGTCACCGCCGACTGCTCGGCGCCTGCGGCGTGCTCGTGCGCCGGCGCGTCGACGTCGGGGGCCGGCGCGGGGGGCGGGGCGGAGAGATTGAGTCGCCAGGCGCCGCGCCAGGCAGGAGCGGGCGCTGCGGCAGGCGGCTCCGAGAGCGGTGGGTGCTCGGCCAGAAACGCGGTCGTGACCTCGCCGCTGCGGACGAGCGGGTGGGAGACGAGCCAGCGCAGGAACGGCAGGTTCGTCGTCACGCCGGCGACCTCGGTCTCGCGCAGTGCCTGCGCAAGCCGGTCGAGCGCCTCGGCCCGCGTGTCGCCGTGCGCGATCAGCTTCGCGATCAGCGGGTCGTACGAGGTGCCGATCTCGTCTCCTTCGGCGACGCCCGTATCGGCGCGGACGCCGGCTGGAAGCCGCAGCCGCTCGAGGCGTCCCGCCTGCGGCAGGAACGAGCGCGGATCCTCGGCGTAGAGCCGCACCTCGACGGCCGCGCCGGCCAGGTGACAGTCTGTTACCTGGCGCGAGAGGGGTTCGCCGACGGCGATGCGGAGCTGCTCTCCGACGATGTCGACGCCGGTGACGAGCTCGGTGACCGGATGCTCGACCTGGATGCGCGCGTTCAGCTCGAGGAAGAAGAACTCGCGGCCGTCGAGGACGAACTCGGCCGTGCCGGCGCTCTCGTAGCCGATCGCGCGCGCGAACGTGACGGCCGCCTCTCCCATCCGCGACCGGAGCGCCGAGTCGAGCGCGGGCGAGGGCGACTCCTCGAGCACCTTCTGGTGGCGGCGCTGGATCGAGCAGTCGCGCTCGCCGAGCGCGACGACGTTTCCGTGCCGGTCGGCGAGGAGCTGGATCTCGACGTGGCGCGGCCGCTCGAGGTAGCGCTCGCAAAAGACCGTGTCGTCGCCGAACGCGGCCGCGGCCTCCCGTCGCGCCGCGGCGAGCGCCTCCTCGAGCTCGTCCGGCCCGCGCACGACGCGCATCCCGCGCCCGCCGCCGCCCGCCGCCGCCTTCACGAGCAGCGGGAAGCCGATCTCCTCCGGTGAGCCGCTCGGCAGCACCGGCACGCCGGCCGCCCGCGCCGTCGTCTTCGCCGCGAGTTTGTCGCCGCCCGCCCGCAGCGCGGCCGGCGGCGGTCCCACCCAGGTCAGGCCCGCTGCGAGCACCGCCTCGGCCAGTTCCGCCGACTCGGCGAGGAAGCCGTAGCCGGGATGCACCGCGTCGGCGCCCGACGCGAGTGCGGCGCGCACGTGCTCGGACTCGTCGAGGTAGGAGGCGATCTCGACCACCGCATCCGCAGAACGCGCGTGCAGCGAGCCCCGGTCGTCCGGCGCGACGACCGCGACCGTCTCGATCCCGGCCTCGCGGCAGGCGCGGAAGACGCGCAAGGCGATCTCCCCACGGTTGGCCACCAGCAGACGCCGCATCGCGGCAGAGTCTAGGCTCGGGCTGGTGAATCCGACCTTCCGGATCGGCGGCGAGCTCGAGGTGCGGCGCCTCGGCTTCGGCGCGATGCGTGTCGTCGACCATCCCGACGAGGGCAAGCGGGTGCTCCGCCGCGCGCTCGAGCTCGGCGTCAACCTGATCGACACGGCCGACATCTACGGCGGCGGCCGCAGCGAGGAGCTGATCGCCGAGGCCCTGCATCCGTACCCCGACGGGCTCGTGATCGCGACGAAGGGCGGGCTCGGCTGGAATCTGCAGCCGCGGATCCGCGACGCCCGTCCCGAGCACCTGCGGCAGGCGTGCGACGACAGTCTCCGCCGGCTCAAGCTCGAGTGGATCGATCTTTACCAGCTGCACCGCCACGACCCCGAGGTGCCGCTCGAGGAGTCGGTCGGCGCGCTCGAGGAGCTGCGCCAGGAGGGGAAGATCCGGCTGATCGGGCTCTCGAACGTCTCGGCCGGCCAGCTACGGCAGGCGCAGTCGGTGACCCGGATCGTCTCGGTTCAGAACCAGTACAACCGCGGCCTGCTCATCTCCGACGACGTGCTCGACGTCTGCGAGGCGGAGGGGATCGCGTTCTTCCCCTGGGCGCCGCTCGGCGAGGGGCTCGGCGACCCGGTGGACGAGATCCGCTGGCTGCTCGACCGCTCGCCGGTGATGCTGCCGATCCCGGGCACCTCGCAGGTCGAGCACCTCGAGGCGAACATGCGGGCGGTCGCCTAGCCCGTGAAGCGGCACCCGGCGCTCGTTCCGCTCTCGCACGACCACCATCACACGCTCGTGCACGCGCGCGAGCTTCACGGCGCCGCGACCGGAGACGAGCCCGCCCGGCGCGAGGCCGCGGCCCGCTTTCTCGCGCACTTCGCGCTCGACGTCGTCCGTCACTTCCGCGAGGAGGAGGAGCTCGTCTTCCCGCTGCTGCCGCTGCAGCCGCCCGAGCTCGACCGCGTCCTTGCCCAGCACCAGCGCATCCGCGCGCTCGCCCGGCGACTACGTGACGAGCCCGCGGCCGGGACGCTCGCCGAGCTCGGCGACCTGCTCCAGGAGCACATCCGGCTCGAGGAGAGAATCGTCTTCGAGCTCGTGCAGGAGCATGTGCCCGAGGGGACGCTGGCGGGCATCCGCCTCGCGCCGCGGGTCGACCGGCCGCAGTCGCGCGGGCCGCTCTGGGGCGCGGCGACCGACGACCTGAACGCGACGCTCCTCGTCTGGCCGCCCGGCGAGGGGACGGCCGAGCACGTGAACGCGCATCGCGACGTGCTCTACGTCGTGCTCGCCGGCGGCGGCACGCTCACGCTGGACGGTGAGGCGCGCGAGCTTCGCGAAGGCGATGCGCTCGTGGTCGAGAAGGGCGTCTCGCGGGCGCTGGCAGCGGGGCCGGAGGGGATCCGCTACCTGACCGCTCACCTGCGTCGCGGCGGGCTCGAGCTCAAGCGCTTCACGGGTTCCTGAGCGTCCGGCGCATCGCGACGAGCTCGGCGAGATGCGCCGTGCTGCGGTCGGCCGTGCAGGCGGCGTCGAGCACGCCCGCCTCGGTGCCACCGGCGTACTTCGATGCCTCCGCCGAGCACGAGGCGCGGCGGTATGCGAGCCACGACGACTCCCCTCGGACGAAATCGAGTCGCGCCGCGCGCGTGCGGAGGAGGCCGAAGATCGTCCGCGCCGCGGCGTCGATCTTCGCGTCCGTCGCGACGATCCGGTGCTCGAAGCAGCCCTCGATGTCGAGCGTCGAGACCTGGTGCTTCGGGCACGCCAGCAGCGTGAATTGCTCGTGGATCACGGGCGGGTTCAGCGTGCCGGATGCGGCGACGAGTGCGGCGAGCAGGAGGAGCATCGAACGGAGACTACGCGCGCCGCGTCGCGTCCCAGATCCGCGCGCCGAGGTAGGCGGCGAAGGAGAGCGCGCTGATGAAGAAGCTCGTCGGCCAGTCCTTCGCGAGCGAGAGCAGGATCCCGCCCTCGGTCGCGGCGAGCGCGATCCCGATGCTGAGCGCGAGCGCCGCGACCGGTCGCACGGTCAGGCGCTGCGCAGCGGCCGCCGGGGTGATCACGAGCGTGAGGACGAGCAGGACGCCGACGACCTGGATCGCCTCGGCGGTCGTCAGGGCGAGCAGCAGGAAGATCGCGACGGAGAGCCGGCGCAGGGGCACGCCGCGCGCGGCCGCGATCTCCGGGTCGACGCTCGAGAAGAGCAGCGGCCGGTAGAGGAAGGCGAGGCCGGCGACGACGACCGCGGCGACGATGCCGAGGTCGCGGAGCTGGCCGTCGGAGACGCCGACGATCGAGCCGAAGAGCAGGTTGGTGGCCTCGGTCGCGTAGCCCTGGTAGAGCGAGAGGAAGAGGACGCCGACGCCGAGCCCGAAGGCGAGCACCGCGCCGATCGCGCTGTCGCGCTCCCGGCCGCGGAGCGAGAGCAGCCCGAGCACGAGCCCGACGACGAGCGAGCCGCCGAGCATCCCGAGCACGGGATCGATGCCCACGACGAGCGCGCCCGCGGCGCCGGTGAAGCCGAGCTCGGAGATCGCGTGCACGGCGAAGCTCGCGCCGCGCGTGACCACGAAGACGCCGATCGCGCCCGAGACGACCGCGACGACCGCGCCCGCGAGGAGCGCCGTGTGCACGAAGTGCTGCGCGAGGAGGTCGGTGAACAGGGCCTAGTGCTCCTCGTGGACGTGGTGGACGTGCGTGTCGTCCGGCGTGCCGACGACGACGACGCGGCCGCGCACGCGCAGGACGTCGACGTCGGTGCCGTAGAGCCGCGAGAGCGTCTCCGAGGTCAGCACCTCGTCGGGAGTGCCGATCGCCCAGTGACCCGGCGCCAGGTAGAGCACGCGGTCGACGCTCTGGAGCACCGGATTGACGTCGTGGGTGACGAAGACCACCGGGGTGCCGTGCTCGCGGCGGCGGGCGTCGAGCAGCTCGACGACGCCGCGCTGGTGCGCGAGGTCGAGCGAGAGCAGCGGCTCGTCGGCGAGCAGGAGAACCGGGTCGGAGACGATCGCCTGCGCGACGCGCAGGCGCTGCTGCTCGCCGCCTGAGAGCCGGCCGACGGGCGCGTCGGCGTAGGCGGTGGCGCCGACCGCGGCGAGCGCGTCGTCGATCCGCTCCCGCTCTGCCGCCGAGAGGCGACCGAAGCCCCAGCGGTGGCCGTCGAGGCCGAGCCGGACGAGGTCGCGCCCGCGGAGCGCGAGATCTCGGTCGAACACCCGCTGCTGCGGCACGTAGCCGACGCTGCCGCACTTCTCGCGCGGCGGGCAGCCGTCGATTCTCACGCTGCCGCTGCTCGGCTCGAGCAGCCCGAGCAGGATCCGGATCAGCGACGTCTTGCCGGTTCCGTTCGGCCCGAGCACCGCGAACATCTCGCCGCGCGCCAGCTCGAAGGAGAGCCCTGCCCAGAGCTCGCGGTCGCCGAAGCGGAGCGCGAGCTCGTCGACGGAGACGACGGGGTCGGTCACTTCGCGAGCGCCGCCGCGAGCGCGCGGGCCTGGCCGAGCTGCCACTGCTGGAATGTCCGCCCGGCCGGCAGGGTCTCGGTGACCGGGACGACGCCGATTCCCGCGGCGGCGGCGGCGTCGCGTAGCCGCGTCGTGATCGGCGAGGCGGCCTGGCTGTTGTAGAGCAGAACCCGGATCCGGCGGTTCGCGACGAGCGCGTTCATCGCCGAGACCGCCGCGGGAGACGGCTCGCTCCCGTCCTCGATCGCGCGGGTGAACGCCGCGGGCGCGAGGTTCCGCAGGCCCGCGGCGGCGAGCAGGTAGCCGGGAACCGGCTCCGTGTAGGCGACGGGCGCGCCGCCGAAGCGCGACGCGATCTGCGCGACCTCGGCCCGCAGCGGCTGGAGCGACGCCCGGAAGCTCGCGAGCCCGCTGCGGTAGTCGGCGCCGTGGGCGGGATCGGCGCGCTCGAGCCCGGACGCGATCGCCCCGGCGATCTTCCCGATGCGGGGGACGTCGTACCAGAGATGCGGGTTCGCATCGGCGCCGCGGACGCCGAGCGCGTCGGCGATCGTGACGACGAGCCGGCTCGACGACGGCGCGGCCGCTTCGAGCTTCGTCATGAACGCGTCGTAGCCGGCGCCGTTCTGGACGACCAGCCGCGCCTTCGCAACCGCGAGGCCGCTGGTCGTTCCGGGCGAGAAGAGGTGGGGATCGGCGTTCGGGCTCGAGAGGATCGACGTGACGGAGACGTCCGGGCCGCCGAGCTGGGAGACGATGTCCCCGTACACGTTGGTCGAGGCGACGACGGCGAGCGCTCCCGACGACGGCTGCGAGCTGCCGCAGGCGGCCAGAAACGCAACGCTCCCGACGAGAACGATAATGGTTCTCATTCGCATACGGCGCTACACTAGCGGCGATGAGCGCGCGGACGCAAGATCTGGGCGGGTTGCTCGAGGGCAAGGGCGTCCGCGCGACGCCGCGGCGGCTCGAGGTGCTCGAGGAGCTCGCGCGCGAGCCGGACGACGTGACGGCGCAGCAGCTCTGGAGCCGGCTGCGGGAGCGCGACTCGCGTACGGGGCTCGCGACCGTGTATCGAACGCTCGCGCTGCTCTCGGAGAAGGGCGTCGTCGACGTCCTCACGCATCACGGCACCGAGCAGTGCTACCGGCTGTGCACGGCCGCGCACCACCACCATCTGCTCTGCGAGAGCTGCCATCGCGTGATCGAGGTGCGCGAGTGCGACCTCGGCGCGTGGGTCGACGAGATCGCGACCCGCCACGGCTTCGTCGCCACCGACCACCGGGTCGAGATCAGCGGGCTCTGCCCCGACTGCCGCAGCTAGGAGGGTTTGCAGCCGCTCGTGCAACACGGCTCGAACGGCCATGTCCCCGGACGTGGTACGGGGACATGGCCGTTCCGGGCGACGACGAGCCCGAGGTCGCTCTAGCCGGTGATGTCGCCGCTGGCGGCGGCGGCGACGTCGTCCTGGTTCAGCCAGGTGCCGTGCCTGCCGGCGCGGTAGATCCAGCCCCACTGCGCGAACGCGTGCGACGACGTGACCGAGCTGAAGTAGCTCGCCCAGCTGATCGACGGGCCGGGGCAGTTCCCGGACGGGTCGCACTGCAGGTCGTACGTGCCGACGTATCCGTGCGTCGCCAGCGTCGGCGCGAACGTCCCGACGACGTCCGAGGTGACGTAGCCGCCGGTCACGATCCCGCGCACGCCCGCCGAGACCGTCGACGTCCCGGACGGGCTCGTGCCCGCGTACGTGACGAAGACGCCGGCGTCTGCGACCTGGACGCAGTAGCTGCCGTCCGCGAGCGACCAGATGCGGAGGTGCCGGAGCATCGTGTCGTTCGCCCAGTAGTTGCCGCCGAAGCCGGAGTCGGCGTCGTTGCGCAGCGTGTAGAGGACGTCGACGACCTGTCGCGCGTGCTGCCCGTTCGTGCACTGCCTGGCGCTGATGTCCTGCCGGTCGAGCCTCGGTCCGGGCGCCGCAGCGGCGGCGGCGACGAGCGCGAGGCCGAGTACGGCGGCGGCCAGGACGGCAATCCGTCTCACTGTGTTTCCCCCTTGGTCGGCTTCCCGCCGCAGACCGGAGGGACGCTAGTACCGGCGGGCCGGCGCGGCAAGCACGGCGAGGTCTAGACGATTGATTCCGAAGGGGCGTGCCGGTCGGGGAGGTCACTGACCAAGCGGGGCGAGCGTGGCGATCCCGCGCCGCGTCAAGGGCCTCAGCCGGCCCCGCGGCACGTTGGAATCAGTCGTCTAGTCTCGCCAGCTCGGGCGCCGCTTGTCGAGAAAGGCGCGCAGCCCTTCCTGGCCCTCGTCGCTCGTCCGCCGCTCCGCGATCCAGCGTGCGGTCTCGGCGCCGTCCGGCCGCTCGCGGACGAGCCGTTTCGCCCACCTGACGGCTCGCGGCCCCGCCGAGAGCAGCTCGCCGACCACGGTGTCGACCGCGGCGTCGAGGTCGTCGGCGACCTCGTGGACGAGCCCGAGCCGGAGCGCCGTCGCGGCGTCGAACCGCTCGCCGGTGAGGAAGTATCGCCGCGCCGCACCGGGCCCGATCTTCGCAAGCGCGAACGGCGAGATCACCGCCGGGATGATCCCGAGCTTCACCTCCGAGAACGCGAAGACCGCGTCCGCGCCCGCGACCGCGATGTCGGCCGCGGCGACGAGGCCGGCGCCGCCGCCGAGCGCGTGCCCCTGGACGCGGGCCACCACCGGTGCGGGGCAGCCGTCGATCGCCTCGAGCATCGCCCGCAGCGCGTTCGCGTCGGCGACGTTCTCCTCGTAGGAGAGCTCGGCGGAGGAGCGCATCCAGTCGACGTCGGCGCCGGCGGAGAAGCTCGGCCCGTCGCCGGCGAGCACAACCGCGCGGGCGCGGCCGACGTCGACGAACGCCTCGGCCAGCTCCGCGATCACCGCGGCGTCGAACGCGTTGCGCCGGTCCGGCCGCGCGAGCGAGATCCGCAGGACCGGGCCGTCGCGCTCGATGCGCAGGTTGGCCACGACGCGAGAGCTTAGACTCGCGCCATGCTGCGCGGAGCGATTGCCGCCGCCCTCACGCCGCTTCGCGGCGGCGTCTTCGACCTGGATGCCGTCGGGCCGTACGTCGACTTTCTCGCCGGTCACGGGCTGGACGGCGTGCTCGCCCTCGGCACGACCGGCGAGTGCATGCTCTTCTCGCCCGCGGAACGGCGGGAGATCGCCGCCGCCTTCGTCGCCGCCGGCAACGGCCGGCTGCAGGTCGCCGTGCACGCCGGCGCGCAGACGACCGCGGACACCGTCGCGCTCGCGGCGCACGCGGCCGAGCTCGGCGCGGACGCGGTCGCGGTGATCGGCCCGCCGTACTTCGCCCTCGACGAGGAAGAGCTCGTCGCCCATTTCGCCGCCGCCGCGGCCGCCTGCGCGCCGCTGCCGTTCTATCTCTACGAGTTCGCGGCGCGCACCGGCTACGCCGTTCCGCTGACGGTGATCGAGCGGCTGCGTGAGCGGGCGTCGAACCTCGTCGGGATGAAGGTCTCCGACTCGCCGTGGGAGAAGCTCGAGCCCTATCTCCTGGAAGGCCTCGACGTCTTCGTCGGAGCCGAGGCGTTGATCGTCCGGGGCGTCGCCGCCGGCGCCGCGGGAGCGGTCTCGGGCCTCGCCGGGAGCTTCCCGGATGCCGTGACTCCGCTCCTGCGCGCCCCCGGCGTCGAGGTCGACGTGGCCGCGACCGCGCTCCGCGCCGCGCTCTCGCGGTTCCCGTTCCAGGCCGCCTCGAAGGTCGCGCTCGGTCTCCGCGGCGTGCCGGTCGGGCCGGAGGTGCGCGCCCCGCTGCGCGGTCTCGCCGACGGCGAGCGCGCCGAGGTCGAGCGCCTCGTCGCGGCATGGCCCGGATAGTCGTCGCCGGCAGTGGCGCGATCGGCGCCAGCGTCGCGTACCACCTCGCGCTGCTCGGGGCGGACGACGTCGTCGTCGCCGAGCGCGGCGAGCTCTGCGGCGGCTCGACGGCGCGGGCGCTCGGCGGCGTGCGCCAGCAGTTCTCGACCGCGGCCGAGGTCGTGCTCGCACGCGAGAGCATCGCCTTCCTCGCCGAGCTCGGCCCGCGCTTCTTCCGGCAGGTCGGCTACCTGTTCGTCGCCACGACCGAGGCGGGCCTCGCCGCGCTCGAGGAGCGGCGCGTGCTTCAGAACGAGCTCGGCGTGCCGGTCGAGCGCGTCGATCCGTCGCGCATCGCCGGGCTCGCCACGGGCGACGTTCTCGGTGCGACGTGCTGCTGGGCGGACGGGCTCGCGGACCCGCCGGCGGTCGCGCGCGAGGTGCTTCGGCGCGCACGGGAGCTCGGCGTCGAGGTGCGCGAGCGCACGCCGGCGGAGGAGCTCGACGCCGACCTGCTCGTGGTCGCGGCCGGCCCGTGGTCGGCGGAGCTGGCGGCGCGAGCGGGTGTCGAGCTGCCGGTGCGGCCGCTCTGCCGCCAACTGCTCGCAACCTCGCCGCTCGAGGAACTGCCCGACGACCTGCCGATGGTGATCGAGGAGGAGACCGGCTTCCATTTCCGCCGCCGCGGCGAGCGGATCGTCCTCGCGATGCACGATCCGGAGCCACGCTGGACGTTCGAGGCCGCGGTCGACGAGTCCGTTTACGCGGACTGGCTCGCACGGCTCGCGCGCCGCTACCCGCCGGCCGCGGCGGCGACGATCGCCGACGCGTGGGCGGGCCTCTACGACATGACGCCCGACGCGCACCCGATCGTCGGCCCGGTCGCGGACGGCGTCTACGCGGTCTGCGGCTTCTCGGGCCACGGCTTCATGCAGTCGCCCGCAGTCGGGCGCGCGGTCGCCGAGGAGATCGTCCACGGGCAGGCCTCACTCGACCTGCGTCCGTATCGTCTCGAGCGCTTCGAGCAGGGAGCGGTGTTCCCCGAGCGAGTCGTGCTCTAGCTCGCGCGGCCAGGCGAGCACGACCGCGAGCGCGACGAGGGCGAGGTCGCGCGCCAGCAGGTACCACGACCACGGCGACGCGTGCTCGAGGGCGAGCGTCCAGTACCGGCCGGGGAACCATGTCTGCGTGAGCCCGAGCGCCGCGACGAGCAGCGCCGAGCCGATCAGCCCGCGCCGGCCGCGCACGAGTGGCACGAGCGGCACGAGCCAGATCAGGAACTGGGGCGAGAGGACCTTGCCGAAGGCGACGAGCACGGCGACGGTCGCGGCGGAGGCGACGAGCACCGCCTCGCCGGTCGGGCGCCGCCGGCGCGCGAAGGTGGTCCAGACGGCGAGCAGCGCGAGGATCTCGAGCACGGTCGTGACGTCCGCGGCGACCCGGGCGCGGTGGCCGGCGAGCGTCTGCGAGCCGTGGCTCGTCACGGTCGGCGACGCGCTCGCGCCCGCGTGCTCCGAGGCGATCAGCACGGCGGAGCCGAGGCTCTCGATCTGCAGTGGCCGGTCGAGCTGCCCCGTGAGGCTGTGGCGGACGCCGCCGGGGGAGAGGAGCGCGAACGGAACGAAGCAGGCGGCCGCCACCGTCGCGAACGCGACCGCGCCGGCGAGCGCCGCCCGGCCGCCGCCGCGCCGCCAGAGATAGACGAGCGCGATCGGCGCGAGCGCGGCCGGCCAGAGCTTCGCCGCGAACGCCAGCCCGCCGAGCGCCCCCGCGAGCAGCGGCCGCTCGCGCAGGACCGCCGCGAGCGCGCACAGGGCGAGCAGCACCGGCCAGAGGTCGAAGCGGGTGTCGAAGAGCGAGCCGAGCGCGAGCGGCGACACGGCGATCAGCAGGAGCGCGCCCGTTCCGCGTAGGACTCCGGCCCCGACTGCGCGCAACGAGACGGCCGCCGCCGCGAGGCAACCCGCCCCGCAGACGCCCATCAGCACCGCGAACGAGGTGGAGTAGCTCCAGCGCAGGTACGCCGGCAGGACGAACGCAGGCAGCGCCGCGGGCGGGTACTCGACCGCGAAGTCCCGGTACGGCACCTGGCCGGCGCGGATCAGGTCGGAGTAGTGCTGGTAGACGGGGACGTCGGAGAGGGCGCCCCGCTCGAGCCAGTGCCCGAGCACGAAGAAGGAGACGCCGAGCAGCAGCGCGGCGACGACGACAGCCGGCCAGAGCGCCGGCTCCCGTTTCACTCGACGTCGAACTCCTCGGCGACCTCGGGCTCCTTGCCGATCAACGCCGGCACCTCGCCGAGGTCGGGCAGCTCGTCGCCGATGCTGAAGAGGCCGAGCCGCTCCTGGACGTCGTTCGAGATCCAGCGGTCCCCGTCCGGCAGCTCCGGCAAGTGCTGCCGCAGCTCGTCCAGGGTCGTCTTCGAGTCGTAGAGCGACCAGATGAGGAGACGCGCGATCAGAATGGGCCCCGCGGCTCGTACGACCCGGGGCGGGCGCCGATCGCGACGAACGTCAGGCCGTCCGGGCCTGCCACGGGGCAGCGCACCGAATCGGGGTCGAACCGGAGGAACGTGCCCGCCCGCACCGCCACCTCTTCGCCGTCGACGCGCCAGATCCCGCCGCCCGCGACGACGACGTTGACCTCCTCCTGCCCGGAGTCGGCCTCGTCGTGCTCGACGCCCTCGGTGTTCGGCGGCAGCTCGAACCAGTTGATCCCGAAGGCCTCGACGCCGAGCTCGCGCCGAACGAACCGCACCGCGCCGGTGCGGCCGGCGGGCTCGACGTCCTCCACGTTCACGATCGAATAGCCCATCTCGCTCCTCTCACATGCGGAAGACGCCGAAGGTCGTCTCGGGAATCGGCGCGTTCAGCGCCGCCGAGATGCCGAGCGCGAGCACGCGCCGGGTGTCGAGCGGGTCGAGGATGCCGTCGTCCCAGAGCCGCGCAGTCGAGTAGTAGGGGTTGCCTTCGCGCTCGTACTTGGCGCGGATCTCGTCCTCGTCGACGTCGCCGACCATCGCGAGGACGGTCGCCGCCTGCTCGCCGCCCATCACGGAGATGCGGGCGTTCGGCCACATCCAGAGCTGCCGTGGCGCGTAGGCGCGGCCGCACATCGCGTAGTTGCCGGCCCCGAACGAGCCGCCGGTGACGACGGTGAACTTCGGCACGGCCGCGTTGGCGACCGCCAGCACGAGCTTCGCGCCGTCGCGCGCGATGCCGCCCGCCTCGTAGGAGGCGCCGACCATGAAGCCGGTGATGTTCTGAAGGAAGACGAGCGGGATCCGCCGCTTGCAGCAGAGCTCGACGAAGTGCGCGCCCTTCTGCGCGGACTCGGCGAAGAGGACGCCGTGGTTGGCGAGGATGCCGACCGGAAAGCCCTCGATGTGCGCGAAGCCGGTGACGAGTGTCTCGCCGTAGAGCTGCTTGAACTCCTGGAAGCGCGAGCCGTCGACGATCCGGGCGATCAGCTCGCGCGGGTCGACCTGGTGGCGGAAGTCCTCCGGGATCAGCCCGTACAGGTCGGCCGGGTCGAGCGCGGGCGGCTCGGGTTCGGAGACGCTCCATGGATATCCATGTCCATGGAGATGGTCATCCATGGAGAGGTGGCGGACGATGCCGCGCGCGATCGCGAGTGCGTGCTCGTCCGAGGTCGCGTAGTGGTCGGCGACGCCGGAGCGGCGGGCATGCACGTCGGCTCCGCCGAGCTCCTCCGCGGTCACGTCCTGTCCGGTCGCGGCCTTCACGAGCGGCGGGCCGCCGATGAAGATCGTCCCGGTGCCGCGCACGATCACCGTCTCGTCGCTCATCGCCGGCACGTACGCGCCGCCGGCCGTGCAGGAGCCCATGACGACCGCGATCTGCGGGATTCCCTTGGCGGACATCTGCGCCTGGTTGAAGAAGATCCGGCCGAAGTGGTCGCGATCGGGGAAGACCTCGTCCTGCAACGGCAGGAAGGCGCCGCCCGAGTCGACGAGGTAGAGGCACGGCAGCCGGTTCTGCTCGGCCACCTCCTGCGCGCGCAGGTGCTTCTTGACGGTGAGCGGGAAATACGAGCCGCCCTTGACCGTCGCGTCGTTGGCGACGATCACGCACTCGCGCCCCTCGACGATCCCGATCCCGGTGACGATCCCGGCGCTCGGCGCCTGGCCGTCGTAGAGCTCCCAGGCCGCGAGCGCGTTCAGCTCGAGAAACGCGGTGTCGGGGTCGACGAGACGGTCGATGCGCTCGCGGGCCGGCAGCTTCCCCCGTGAGCGGTGCCGCTCGGTCGCCCGCTCGCCGCCGCCCGCGGCAACGAGCGCCGTCCGCTCGCGCAGCTCCGCGACGAGCGCCGTCATCCGCTCCCGCCGGCGCGCGAACTCGTCGGACGCCCGGTCGGCGGTCGATGTCAGCAGCGCCACGCGAGGAGCCTAACCGGACGCACCGTACGACCTGAGGCATTTCGGGGAATCTCCGTGAGCAGGTCAATTCGCGCGTCGCGGCTCCGACTACAGGGGCGTCGTTCGTCGTCCCCGACAAGGAGCACCACATGGCCATCGACGCCATCGGCGGGCTCTCGCCCTTCAGCGCCGCCCAGGGCGCCGGGTTCGCGTCCCCGCGCGCGTTCCGCCAGACCGTCCTCGACTCGGCCGCGCAGGTGCTCGGCATGAGCTCCCAGGACGTGCAGGCAGCGTTCCGGAGCAGTCACAGCCTCGCCGACCTCGCCCAGCAGAAGGGCATCTCCGAGGATCAGCTCGTGCGCGCCGTGGCGCAGGGCATCCAGTCGCTCGGCGCGACGAGCGGCGGCCTTCCCGGCTCACCCGACCCGCTCCAGATGGCGCAGCGGATCGTCAACCGCGCCGGCGGGCTCAGCGGGCAGCGCCACCTCCACGGGCTCGGCGCCGTGCTGAACGGGTCCGATCCCGACGGCGACGGTGACATCGGCGGGGGCTCCGGCCAGCAGACCGTGTCGTCGCTGGCGGTGGTGGCCGGCGCGCTCGGGATGAAGCAGGCCGACCTGCTCTCCGCGCTCGAGTCCGGGAGCAGCCTCACCGATCTCTTCGCGCAGCACGGCCTGACGCCGCAGAGCGTCGGGCAGGGGAGCGTGTTCGACACGGCTGCGTAGCACCGTCCCGGCGCACGCGTACGCTTGTTCGTATGGCCGTGCCCGGGATGGTCGCCCACCTCGACCTCGACGCGTTCTTCGCCGCGGTCGAGCAGCTCGAGCATCCGGAATTGCGGACGAAGCCGCTGATCGTCGGCGGCGACCCGCACGGCCGCGGCGTGGTCGCGACCGCGAACTACGTCGCGCGGCAGTTCGGCATCCACTCGGCCATGAGCGCCGCGGAGGCCCTGCGCCGCTGCCCGCACGCCGTCTTCGTGCGGCCCCGGCACACGCTCTACCGGGAGTACTCGCGCCACGTCTGGGAGACCGTCCGCGGCGTCGTGCCGACGCTCGAGCAGACCGGCATCGACGAGGGCTACCTCGACCTCGGCGAGATCGCGCGCGACTTCCTCGAGGCGCGCGTCGTCGCCGAGGCGGTGCAGACGGCGGTCCGGGCGGCGACGAGCCTCACCTGCTCGCTCGGCGTCGCGCCGTGCAAGGTGGTCGCGAAGGTCGCGAGCGACGCACGCAAGCCGGGCGGCCTCGTGGTCGTCCTGCCGGGGCAGGAGGCCGCCTTTCTCGCTGCGCTCGACGTGCGCCGCCTGCCGGGTGTCGGTCCGAAGGCGGAGGAGCGGCTGCGGGCGGCGGGCGTCGAGACGGTCGGCGCGCTCGCGGCGCTGCCTGACGACGAGCTTCGGCGTGCTCTGCCGGGCAGCGTCGGGGAGCTGGTCCGCGACCGGGCGCGGGGGATCGACCCGCGCGGGCTGGAGCACGACGTCGAGCGGATCTCGATCAGCGTCGAGAACACGTTCGATCGCGACATCTCCGACCGTGAGCGCCTCCACGAGGAGTTGCGCGGGATGGCCGCCGAGGTCGCCGGCGCGCTCGAGAAGCGCGGCCAGACCGCCCGCACGGTGACGGCGAAGCTCCGCTACGCCGACTTCTCGATCCGCAGCCGCTCGACCTCGCTCGCGGTCGGGATCGACGACGCGCAGCAGATCGGCGACGTCGCCTGCCGCCTTCTCGACCGCGGGCTCCGCGACCGCCCCGGCGCGCTGCGTCTCGTCGGCGTCGGCGTCTCGGGCCTCGCGGTCTACCGCCAGCTCGCGCTCGGCGCGCTCTGAGCTACCTGCCGCGGAGGCAGGCGTTCAGGTCGCGATCGGGCGTCTTGACGCAGACGTCGCCGCGGACGTAGACCGAGGTCGCGTCGCCGGAGACACCGACCGCGCGGGTCGGCGGGATCCCGGTCAGCGAGCGGACGTCGACGTTGCTCGACGGGACGCCGCAGCCGCTGACGACGCCGACGCCGATCGCGAGACGTTGCACGACGGACGTCAGGGGACGCGCGTCGTACCCCGCGCCGCGGAAGACGAGGGTCTGCGCGCACGAGGAGGCGGTCGGGCCGTCGCCGAGGATGACGATCGGCGCGACGAGCACCCCTGCGATGACGAGCGCGACGACGGCGCCGGCGGCGAGCGCGACGCGACGCGGCACGCGGATCCCCCGCCGGGGCGCAGTCGGCCGCGATCCGTTCGTGCTCACCCCTCCATCGGAGCAGAAGTCGCCGATGTCCGGCGGAGTGACCCTCCGCCGCGCCCGACCTGTGCGGGCGCGGCCCGTCCCCGCCCGGCCAGCGTGGCGCGAGCCGCCTGCGGCGGCTCGCTTGCAGAGCGAGCGGAAAGCGGAGCGGGCGAAGCGGGAAACAGGGGCGGAGGGACTCGAACCCCCGGCCTACGGTTTTGGAGACCGCCGCTCTACCAACTGAGCTACGCCCCTGTGCCGGGCGCATTGTACCGGGGCTCCTGTCGCATCCCGGACGGCGCCGCGCGAGTAGGCTCGGCGTGTGCAGCGGCACGCGCTCGGGCTCCTCTTCTCGCTGCTGGCGCTGGCGCTCGCGGCGATCGGCGCGGCGGCGCTCGTGGGTGCGCACAGCGCGGGCCGCTGGGTCGTCGGCCTCGCCGCGCTCGCGCTCGCAGCCTGGCTCGGATCGCTCGCGCTCGCCGCGATCCGCCGAGGTCGCTGAGGAATCGCCGCCTCCACCTCGTATTCTTGACTGGTGAGCCGGGCCGACGAGACCCAGACGATGTGGCTGGAGTACCGCAGGTCCAGCGACCAGGCGCTTCGCGATCGCCTGATCCTCACGTACGCGCCGCTCGTCAAGTACGTCGCCGGCCGCCTCGGCTCCGGCCTGCCGGCGCATGTGGACGAGGGCGATCTCGTCTCGTACGGCCTGCTCGGGCTGATGGGCGCGATCGAGCGCTACGACCCCGACCGCGACGTGAAGTTCGAGACCTACGCGATTGCCCGCATCAGGGGCGCGATCATCGACGAGCTGCGCGCGATGGACTGGGTGCCGCGCTCGGTCCGCTCCCGCTCCCGCGACATCGAGCGGGCGATCGGCGAGCTCGAGGCGAAGTTCGGCCGCGCCCCGACCGACGAGGAGATCTCCGCGAAGCTCGGCATCTCGACGGACGAGCTGGAGGAGAGCCTGAGCGAGATCGCGCGCTCCTCGATCGCCGCCCTCGACGAGCTCTGGACGGTCTCCGGCTCCGGCGGCGACCAGGTGGCGTTGATCGACACGATCGAGGACGAGCAGGCGCCCGACCCGCAGTCGAGCCTCTCGCAGACCGAGATGAAGGAGGCGATCGCCGACGCGATCGCGCGCCTGCCCGAGCGCGAGAAGCTCGTCGTCACGCTCTACTACTACGAGGAGCTGACCCTGCGCGAGATCGGCGAGGTGCTGAGCGTGACCGAGTCGCGCGTCTCGCAGCTCCACACGAAGGCGATCCTCCGCCTCAAGGCGCATCTCGCGTCGGCGGGGGCGCGCGCGTCGCTCGAGCGGTAACGCCCGCCTCGGCGGGGTTACGATGCCCTCCGGAAGCCACCCAGGAGGACATCCGTCTGATGCCTGCCACTGAGCCCGGGAAGATCCGGAACATCGCCGTCGTCGGCCACCGCGGGGTCGGGAAGACCTCGCTCACGGAGGCGCTGCTCTTTCAGGCGGGGAAGACGAACCGGCTCGGGTCGATCGACCAGGGCACGACCGTCTCCGACTGGGACGAGCACGAGCAGCGCCGGGCGATGTCGCTCTCGGGCTCGCTGCTCCATCTCGAGTGGCACGACCGCAAGATCAACCTCGTCGACGTGCCGGGCGACGCGGGCTTCCAGGCCGACACGTACGCGTCGCTGCGCGTGGTCGAGGGGGCGCTCGTCGTCGTCAGCGGCGTCATGGGCGTCGAGGTGAACACGGCCCGGGTCTGGGCGCGCGCGGAGGAGTACGAGCTCTCCCGCGTCGTGTTCGTGAACATGCTCGACCGCGAGCGCGCGGACTTCTACAGGGTGCTCGGCGCCGTCCGCGAGCAGCTCTCCGACCGCTGCGTCGCGATCCAGCTGCCGATCGGCTCGGAGCACGAGCTGACCGGCGTCGTCGACCTCCTGCACATGTGCGCGTACATGGATCCCGCCGGCGGCAAGGAAGGCGGCCCGCAGCCGATCCCTGCGGAGATGGCGGAGGTCGTCGCCGAGTACCGCGAGAAGCTGCTCGACGCGGTCGTCGAGACGGACGAGGAGCTGATGGCGCGCTACCTCGAGGGCGAGGAGCTCGAGCCGGAGAAGGTCGCGGCCGCGCTCAAGGACGCGGTCACGCGCGACGAGCTCTACCCGGTCGCCTGCGGCGTCGCGACGAAGAACCTCGGGACGTCCGCGCTTCTCGACCTGCTCGTCGAGGGCGTCCCGTCGCCGGCGCGCAAGGGCACGACGATCGAGTTCGGCGACGCGAAGGAGGCCGTGTTCGTCTTCAAGACGATCGCCGACCCGTTCGCCGGCCGGATCAGCTGCTTCCGCGTGCTCGCCGGCCCCGTGCACGGCGACACGACGCTCGTCGACCCGCGCACGCACGCGAAGGAGCGCCTCGGGCAGGTGCTGCTCGCGCAGGGGAAGGACACCGAGGCGGTGGAGGAGCTCTGCATCGGCGACCTCGGCGCCGTCGCGAAGCTGAAGGACGTCGTCACCGGCGACGTGCTCGTCGACCACGAGGTGCCGGTCGAGCCGCCGCACATCGACTTCCCGGAGCCGGTGATGAGCTTCGCCGTGTCGCCGACGGCGAAGGGCGACGAGGAGAAGATGGCGACCGGCCTGCGCCGGCTCGGCGAGGAGGACCCGACACTCGTGCTTCGCCGCGACGAGCAGACGGGCGAGCAGCTCGTCTCCGGGCTCTCGACGATGCAGGTCGAGGTCGCGGTCGACCGGCTGCGGACGCGCTTCAACGTCGAGGTCGAGCTGCACCCGCCGCGCGTCCCGTACAAGGAGACGATCCGCAAGGAGGCGCGCGCCCGCCACCGCTACAAGAAGCAGACCGGTGGGCGCGGCCAGTTCGGCGACTGCGAGATCCTGATCGAGCCGCTGCCGCCGACCGACGGCGAGCTGGGCTACGAGTTCGTCGACAAGATCGTCGGCGGCGTCATCTCGCACGGCTTCCGTCCCGCGGTCGACAAGGGCGTGCGCGAGGCGATGGAGCGCGGCGAGCTGGCGGGCGCGCCGATCCAGGGTGTCCGCGTCAGCCTCGTCGACGGCATGGAGCACTCGGTCGACTCGTCGGAGATGGCGTTCAAGATCGCCGGCTCGATGGCGTTCAAGGAGGCCTACCAGCAGGCCGACCCGGTGCTGCTCGAGCCGATCATGCATCTCGACGTGACCGTGCCCGACGAGGCGGTCGGCGCCGTCAACGGCGACCTCAACTCGCGCCGCGGCCGCCTGCAGGGGATGGAGCCGGCGGGCGGGATGACGATGATCAGGGCCGAGGTGCCGATGGCCGAGGTGCTCACCTACAACCAGGCGCTGACCTCGATGACGGGCGGCCGCGGCGACTACCACATGAGCTTCCTCCGCTACGAGGAGGTGCCCGCCCACGTCGCCCAGAAGATCGTCGAGCAGACGCGCAAGGAGCGCGAGGAAGCCAAGGTCTAGCGCGACGCCTCTGCGAGCCAAGTTGTGGCCTGCAACTTGGCTCGCCGGCGATCTTCTAGCCCTCCTGCGGGGCAGGCTGAGCGGCCTGACCGGCCGGCGTTCCGCGCAGGTGGCGCAGGACGTCGTCGAGGTTGGCCAGCTCCTGCTCGAGGTCGCGCTGGTAGGACTCCAGCCGCTCGATCAGCTCCTCCCGGTCGGGGAAGGGCCGCATGAGGCCGCGGCGGCGCCCCATGGGCGGCCCGCCGAAGTGGCGTTCGTGACGGTGATGCATCAGTTCACCTCCTTTCCGCGTTCGTAGCGTTCGAGAAAGCGTGCGGTGCGCTCGGCCGAGCGCCGCAGCGCCTCTGCCCACTGCTCGAGCAGGCGGGCGCCGGCGGGCGTGAGCGCGTAGCGGCGCTTGGCGGGGCCGGGGGAAGAGGCGTCCCACTCCGAGCTGACGAGCCCCTCCTCCTCGAGCGAGCGCAGCAGCCGGTAGAGGTTGCCCATCTCGGTGCGCTCCTCGCCGGTCAGCTCCGGCAGCCGCTCGAGCAGGTCGTAGCCGTGCGCCGGGCGTTCTCGGAGCAGCAGGAGGAGCGCAGGCTCGGTGAAGCGCTCGACGCGCGCGAAGACCCGCCAGCGGCCGTGGTGGTGGCGTCTAGCTCGCGGTCCGCGCATCGCGACTCCTCGGCCGGACCCGGCCGATTCACCACTACATGTAAAACACACATGTAAGAGACAATAGCGGCCGGGTGCGCGGCACCGCAAGCGGCGGTTCGCTTCGGGCTAGACTCGCGCCGTGAGGGTCACGAAGTCGTCCACCACCACGATGTGCGCGATCTGCGAGCGCACGCTGCTGATGGGTGAGCGCGCGGTCCGCTTCGCGCCCGGGGAGGGCGCCGAGCTGGTCGACGTCTGCCCGCTCTGCCAGGAGATCGCGCTCGAGCACGGCTGGATCAAGGAGGGCACGCCGACGACGCCGACCGTCGACAGCGACCGGCGCAGGCGGCGGCGCGGCTTCGGCGAGCTGTTCGGCGTCCGTCGCGGCGCGCACGACGACGGGCTCGCGCAGCAGGAGCCGATCCTCCGCCGGCTCTCCGAAGCCGAGGTGGCGCTGATCGCGGCGGCCGACCTCTTCAACGCAAGCGCCTACCGGCGGACGGTCGGCGGGATCGCGAAGAGCCTCGGCGATGCGAAGGCGAGCATCGTCCCGCTCTCCGGCGCGTCGGGCGAGCTGGCGGTGACGGTCGCCTGGGATCTCTCCTGGTACCAGTACCGGGTCAGCCCCGAGTCGGCGCAGCCGGTGCGGCTCGAGCGGCGCGGGCACGAGCTCGACGAGCTCGACGCCGGCTTCAGGGCCTGGAACGCGCACGTCGAGGACGAGGGCCGCCTCGTTCCGCAAATCGCGAAGATCTAGCCTCCGGACGGCCCGAGCCGCTGCGCGGCGAACCGCGGATTGCGTCCGCCGGGAGCGTCCATAGAATCCGAGGCGATGATCTACTGCGTCATTCCGCGCGAGCTGGCCGACGAGCTCTACGACCGGATGGTCGACTACTACAAGGACAACCCGAACGTGACGGTGATCGTCGACCGCCGCGAGGGCGCCGACCGCCGAGCCGGCCCGGAGCCGGCGCCCGAGGTGAAGGAGCGGCGCAAGCTCCGCGACCGCCGCCGCTCGCGCATTCCGGGGACGTTCCCCGACACCGACGCGCCCGACGAGTAGCGGCCGTACACTCGTCGCATGGCGACGACACAGACCAAGACGTTCAAGAACCTGATCGGCGGCGAGTGGGTCGACGCCGCCTCCGGCGAGACCTTCGAGAGCGCGAGCCCGGCGACCGGCGAGACGATCGGCGTCTTCCCGCGCTCGGGTGTCGAGGATGTCGACCGCGCGGTCGCGGCCGCGAAGGAGGCGTTCGCGGACTGGCGGCTCGTGCCGGCCCCGAAACGGGGCGAGATCCTCTTCCGGCTCGCGCGCGTGCTCGAGCGCGAGAAGGCCGCGCTGACCGACCTGATGACGCGCGAGATGGGCAAGGTCAAGGCCGAGGCGGGCGGCGACGTCCAGGAGGCGATCGACATCACGTATTACATGGCCGGCGAGGGCAGGCGCCTCTTCGGCCAGACGACCCCGTCGGAGCTGCCGAACAAGTGGAACATGAGCATCCGGCAGCCGATCGGCGTCGTCGGCGCGATCACGCCGTGGAACTTCCCGATCGCGATCCCGTCGTGGAAGCTGATCCCGGCGCTCGTCTGCGGCAACACGGTCGTGCTCAAGCCGGCGACCGACACGCCGGCGCTCGCCGAGCGCTTCGTCGAGTTGCTCGCCGAGGCGGGGATCCCGGACGGCGTGATCAACATCGTCCACGGCGGCGGCGCGACGGTCGGCGACCGGCTCGTGCGCCACTCCGACGTGCGCGTGATCACGCTCACCGGCTCGCGCGAGACGGGCGTCGCGGTGCTGAAGACCGGCGCCGACACGCTCAAGCACGTCCATCTCGAGCTCGGCGGCAAGAACGCGATCATCGTCATGGACGACGCCGACCTCGACCTCGCCGCCGACGGGATCCTCTGGTCGGCGTTCGGCACCTCGGGCCAGCGCTGCACGGCCGCCTCGCGCGTGATCGCGCACGAGAAGGTCTACGACGCGCTCGCGAAGCGGCTCGTGGCGGCGGCCGAGAAGATGCGACTCGGGCCCGGCTGGGAGGACGACACCGACGTCGGCCCGGTGATCAACGGCGCGGCGCTCGAGAAGATCCACTCCTACACCGAGATCGGCAAGGGGGAGGGCGCGACGCTCCTCACCGGCGGCGAGCGGGCAGCGGACGGCGACCTCGCCAAGGGCTTCTACTACCGGCCGACGATCTTCGGCGACGTCGACCCGCAGATGCGGGTCGCCCAGGAGGAGATCTTCGGCCCGACGACGTCGATGATCAAGGTGCGCGACCTCGACGAGGCGATCCGCGTCTCGAACGGGGTCAAGTACGGGCTCTCGTCCTCGATCTTCACGCGCGACGTGAACGCGGCGTTCCGGGCGATGCGCGACCTCGAGGCCGGGATCACGTACATCAACGCCGGCACGACCGGGGCCGAGGTGCACCTGCCGTTCGGCGGCACGAAGGACACCGGCAACGGCCACCGCGAGGCGGGCCAGGCCGCGCTCGACGTCTTCACGGAATGGAAGTCGATCTACGTCGACTACTCCGGCAAGCTGCAGCGCGCCCAGATCGACACGGAAGAGTGAGTCGGCCGTGTCGATCTCGAGGAGCTCGAGCGTTCCTCGGGCGACGCTGACGGTGCGGGGCCGGAGGTCACAGTACGGTGGTACGGGGCCGATGGGCGCCGTGCCGTCAGCGACGCCAGTCGTCCGCGGAGGCCGGCTCCGCCGGCCGGGAGCGGGCGACGGCGAGGGGCGCGCGTGAGTAGCGTCAAGCTCGTGTGGTTCGTGCCGCGTGAGGCGCTCGACGTGACGCGTGAGGCGGTGTTCGCGGCGGGGGCGGGGCGGATCGGCGACTACGAGCGCTGCTCGTTCTACGCCGCCGGCACCGGCACCTTCCTCGGCGGCGAGGGCACGCATCCCGCGGTCGGCCAGGCGGGCACCGAGCAGCGCGTCGCGGAGCTGCGGGTCGAGACGGTCGTGCCGGCCGACGGGGTGGAGGCGGTCGTGGCGGCGCTCGTCGAGGCGCACCCGTACGAAGAGGTGCCCTACGACGTCTACCCGCTGCTCGACGCGTGAGGGCGACGCTCTACACGGACGGTGGCGCGCGCGGCAACCCGGGCCCGGCCGCCTACGGCTACGTGCTGGAGGCCGACGACGGCACCGTGCTCGCCTCGGAGGGCAAGGCGATCGGCGTCGCGACGAACAACGTCGCCGAGTACAGCGCCCTGATCGCCGGCCTCGAGAAGGCGCTGGAGCTCCAGCTGCCCGAGGTCGAGGTGGTGAGCGACTCGGAGCTGATGGTCAAGCAAATGCGGGGCGAGTACCGCGTGAAGAACGAGGCGCTCCGCGAGCTGTCGCTCGAGGCCTCGAGGCTTGGGCGGCAGCTCGGCAAGGTCGTCTACCGCGCGGTGCGCCGCGAGCACAACGCCGAAGCCGATCGCCTCGTCAACGAGGCGCTGGACGCCGCGAGCACCTGAGCGTACGGCCGTTCCTGGGGCGCCGCTGGCAAAGGGGGCAAGCGCGCGCCGCGCAGGACAGTACGAGCGGTACGGACAAGCGGCGCGCGCGCAGCACCCTGCCGCCAGCGGCGTCAGCCGGCGGCGGAGGTCGGCTGGGAGCCGCCGGCGGCCAGGGACGGCCGGGCTATACTGGCCACCCACGCGGATGTAGCTCAGTTGGCTAGAGCGTCTGCTTGCCATGCAGAAGGTCGTGGGTTCGAGTCCCATCATCCGCTCTCTGTCCAAAGCCCCGCTCAGGCGGGGTTGGTCGTCTTCGCCTTAGCTGAGCAGCGAGACGAGGCTCTCGACGAGCTCGCCGAAGACTGCGGCGCCGAGGGCGGCGGCTACGACGATCGAGCGGCCGTTGTGGAGGTCGAGGTGCAGCGACGGGAACTCCGCGATCGTCTCCTCGTGTCCGCTCGGGGCGATGCCCGCCAGCTCCGTCGCCGGCACCGTCCGGACGACTTGCGTCCGGCCGTCGCTGCCGCGCAGGCGCAACTGCCCCTGCTCGACGACCGCTCCGCCGCCGTAGAGGGCGCCCGGGTCGCCGGAGTCGCGCCAGAAGACTGCCAGCTCCTCCACTCGTCGCAACGATGCTCACAAGCGACGCCCGCGGCAATCCGGGTTTTCTCGGATTCCGCGTCGGGATCAGCCGCGGCGGAGCTCGGACAGGTCGGCGACCACGACGTCGGCGCCGTGTGCGAGCAGCTCCGCCGGCTCGACGCTGCGTGCGACGCCGACGACGAAGCCGAAAGCGCCTGCGCGGCCCGCCTCGACTCCGGCGAGCGCGTCCTCGAAGACCGCACACGCGGACGGCTCCACGCCCAGCAGCCGCGCGGCATGGAGGAACGTGTCGGGCTCGGGCTTGCCCGGCATGCCCTCGTCCGCCGCCGTCTCGCCGTCCACGCGAAGCTCGAGCAGGTCGTCGATTCCGGCTGCGCGCAACACCGCGGCGCAGTGGCGGCTCGCGGAGACGACCGCCCGGCGCAGGCCGGCGGCCGCTACGGCGCGCAGGTAGTCGATCGAGCGCTCGTAGCGGGCGACACCGTCGCGCTCGATCGCGCGCAGGAAGAGGGCGTCCTTCCGGGAGGCGATCTCCGTCACCACCTCGTCGTTCGCCGCCAGGGCGTGCGACTCGAGATACGTCCGCGCGCCGTCGCTCCGGCGGCGGCCGTCGACGTAGAGGCGGTAGTCGGCGTCGGTGAACGGCAGGCCGAGCTCGTTGAAGATCTGCCGCCACGCCGTTCGGTGCACGCTCGCCGTGTCGGTGAGCACGCCGTCGAGGTCGAACAGGCAGGCCCGGATTCCCGGCGGCAGGCCGAGTGACGCCGGCGTCATGCCGCGTGCAGCAGCAGCTCGCCGAGCGCCGGCACGACCAGGTCGGCGCCCTCCCGGCGCAGGTCGCGCACATGGCCCGCGTCGTCGTCGGCGTCGATCGCGACCACGAGCTTGAAGCCGGCCGCGTGACCGGCCGCGACGCCCGCCGCGCTGTCCTCGAACACCGCCGCGTGGTCGGGGTCGACGCCGAGCTTGCGGCAGGCCGCGAGCAGGCGATCCGGCTGCGGTCGCCCGCGCAGGCCCTCGGCGAGAATCGTCTCGGCGTCGACCCGGCCGTCGACGAGGCCGGCGAGGCCGGCCCGCTGGAGGATCGTCTCGGTGTGCGCGCTCGCCGACACGACCGCGCACTTCATGCCGGCGTCGTGCGCGATCTCGAGGTAGTGGCGCGAGCCCTCGAACGCGCTCAGGCCGTGCTCGTCGAGCAGGCGACCGAGCAGCTCGTTCTTGCGATTCGCGAGCCCGTGCACGGTCTGCGATCCCGGCCGGTCGCTCGGCGAGCCCTCGGGCAGCCGGATGCCGCGGCTCGCGAGGAAGGTGCGGACGCCCTCGAGCCGGGGCCGCCCGTGGATATGCGTGGGGTAGTCCGTGCCGGGGTCGAACGGCGCCGTCACGCGGCGGTACGTCGTCTCGAGACGGGACGAGAGAAGCTCGTCGAACGTCCGCTCCCAGGCGGCCACGTGGAGCGCGGCGCTGCCGACCAGAACGCCGTCGAGGTTGAACACGCAGGAGGTGACGATCGGCGGCAGACGCAGCAGGCTGCGCGCAAGGCCGCGCGGCAGGAACGGCTCGGCGAGCGCCAGCGGGATGCCCTCGTCGCGCGCGAGCGTCCGCAGCAGCGTCGCCGTCGGCGCGTACTCGTCGCTGAGACGCTTGCGCAGCGCGTACCGGTCGTCCGGGCCGAGGAACACGCTCGTCGCCTTCAGCGCGGCATCCGCGGAGAGGAGCGCCGCGCGCCACCGCGACCGGAGGGAATCGAGCTCGACGGGATCGAAGGTATGCGCAACCACGGTCCCAGCGTGCCCCTGCCCGGCAACCCGGGCATCCGCGCCGGTCCCGACTCGGATTGCGGAAAGTACGCCGTGGTTACGGCGTCGTGGTCGTCGTGCCCGTCGTCGTCGCCGCGGTCGTCGTTGTAGCCGCGGTCGTCGTCGTTGCGGTCGTGGTCGTCGTGCCGGTCGTGGTGGACGCGGGATTGACGTGGAAGAGCGCCTGGTAGATCTCCTTGACCGCGGGCGCGGCCGCCTCCGAGCCGAAGCCGCCGTGCTCGATCATCGCCACGACCACGTACTTCGGATGCGCGAACGGCGCCCACGACGCGTACCACGAGTCGTCGTCGCAGGTCAGGCAGGTCTGCGCGGTGCCGGTCTTGCCGGCGACCGGGATCGGGAAGTTCGCGAACACGTACGCCGAGGTGCCCGACGGGTCGTGCGCCGCCTCGTAGACACCCTGCCGGATCGCCTGCACGTCGACGAGCTTCAGCTTTCGCACCGGCTTGAACCGCAGCTTCTTGACCGACGAGCCGTGGACGATCGCGTCGGCGACGTGGGGCCGGAGGACCGTGCCGCCGTTGACGAGCGCCGCGTAGGCGACGGCGAGCTGCAGCGGGCTCACCTGCAGGGCTCCCTGGCCGATCGAGAGGTTGATCGTCTGGCCCTCCGTCCACGGGAAGTGGTTGGCCTTCTCGAAATAGGCCGGCGACGGGACGAGTCCCGTGCCCTCGCCGCTGAGGTCGATCCCGGTCGGCGAGCCGAGCCCGAACTTCCGCGCCCACTGCTGGATCAGCGTCCCCTTCTTCGCCGGGTCGGCCTGCCAGATGCGGTCGCCGAGGCGGTAGAACCACGTGTCGCACGACTGCGCGATCGCCGTGTGCAGGGTCATCGGCTCGTAGATGCCGCGCTCGACGTTGTGGAAGACGAAGCTGCCGAGGTTGAACGAGCCGGTGCAGAGCTGTGTCGTGTCAGGGGTGATGATCCCGGCGCTGAGCGCGGCCTCGGCGATGATCGGCTTGAAGGTCGAGCCGCTCGGGTAGTAGCCGCTGACCGCGCGGTTCAGCGTCGGCGAGGTCGGGTCGTGGAAGAGCTTCTCGAGGTAGGCGGGGTCGTTGGCGGCCTTCACCTGGTTGAACGTCGGCACGCTCGCGAGGGCGACCACCGCGCCCGTCCACGGATCGAGCACGACCGCAGAGCCGCCGGTGGGATGGTTGCCGTTCTGGCGGGCGAGCGCCATGCCGTCGAGTACCGCTCGCTCTGCCGCCTTCTGGATCCGCGAGTCGATCGTCAGCCGGAGCGTCGGCGGCGTCGTCCGCTTCGGGATCTCGAGCGGGCCGGCGATGCGGCCGAGCGAGTCGACGCGCAGCTTCGCCGGGACGAGGCCGGGGTTGATCGCCGAGTCGTAGATCTTCTCGACGCCGCTCTGGCCGACGATCTCGCCGGGCTTCGCGTGCTTGTAGCGGGGCGAGGTGAGCTCCGGCTGGGTCACCTCGCCGAGAAGGCCGAGGAACTCGCTGCCGAACATCCCCTGCGGGTAGCGGCGGACGGGATCGGCCGTGACCTTGAACGCCGGATACTGCGCCGCCCGCTCCTGGAGATAGACCCAGAGCTCGCGCCGCGGGTGCGTGAGGACGATGGCGGGCGCGAACGGCGAGCGGATCACCGCCCGCTGGATCCGCGCCACAAGGGTCTTCACCGGGGTGTCGGCGAGCTTGGCGAAGCGTGCGAGCTCGCTCGCCCCCTCGGCGCTCGGATGCCAGACGCCGTGGTGGTCGGCGGCGCCGAGAGCGCCCACGTCGGCGGCGACGACCACCCGGCCGGTCGTCTCTGCGAGCAGTCGTCCCTTCGCGTCGACGATCGCGCCGCGCGGGCCGCGCAGGTCGACCGTCCGGAACGCCTGCGCGGTCGCCTGGGACGCGTACTGCGGGCCGTGCAGCACCTGGATCGACCAGGCGCGCAGGACGAGGAGCGAGAGCGCGACCGCGACGACGACCGCGAGCCCGCCGACGCGGACGTAGAAGCCGGGGCTGTGGAAGTACGGCGCGTCGGCGCGCGAGTACGGCTGGACGCGCCGGCCGCGGGGAAGCCGCCGCGGCAGCTTCGGCCGGCGGCGAGGGTCAGGGGTCGAGAAGGTCAGACGCACCCGGCGCTCCCCGTCCGGTGCTGCAGCTCGCCGGCAGGGGCGCGAGCGGCAAGCGACGCACAGAGGCCAGGCTCGCCCACGGGCGCGGCTGCGGCCGCCGCAGCGCGCAGCGTGGTCGCGGGCCAGCCGCGGACATGCTTCGCCGGGCGGAGCACTGGGTCAGAGTAGACGCTCTACTCGTCGGCGAGCTCGTCCGCGAGGAGCGCCAGCGCGAAGCTGCGCCACGCGAGCTCCGGCTCGGCACGCAGGGCCTTGAGCGCGGAGAGGATCGTCGGCAGGTCGACGGCGTCGGACGCGAGCCCGTCGAGCGCCGCGGCGAGCCGGCTCCGCCGTTCGGGCGTCTCGAGCTCGGCTGCGAGCCGCTCGGCGGCGATCGAGTCGAGCGCGAGGTCGCGATGCGGGTCGCCGCCCGCGGCCAGCACGAACATCGCGCGGCGCCGGGCCGCGTTCAGCTCCGAGTCGGGCACGTCGACGCCGTCCCGGACGAGCCAGCAGAGGACGACGAGCAGCTCGCTCGACCGCGGGTCGAGTCCGGACTGCTCGAGCTGCTCCAGCCGCTCCCGCACGGGGTGACCCTACGCGACCGCGGGCTGCTCCGCCGCCAGGTAACGCCGCCTAGCCGGGATCGCGGCAGTCGCCGGTCTCGCCCTCGCAGCAGCCGACCTTGAACCGGCAGCGCGGGCACTGGTAGGTCCCGTGCCGCCATTCCATCGCGGCGCCGCAGCGCAGGCAGGGCTCGGTCTCGGACGCGGTCCGACCCAGTACCAGCTTGTTGCTTGGCTCGAGCGGTGCCGTGCTCATGCCGGGCAGGCTACGACGTGGGCAGGACGGCTCTCCCCGGCGGCAGGCGTCGGGGCGCGCGCGAAGCTGATAGACGTGCCCGCGTGCCCAGGCTTCGCCTCCTGCTCGCGGCAGCGGCGGTCGCGCTCGCGGCGGCGACCGCGGCGTCCGCGGCCGACCCGGTGCCGGCGCTGCCGGCGCGCTCGACGCTCGTCACGCAGCAGGCGGCGTTCCGGAGCCTCGCCGAGCAGGGGCTCTCCGATACGCGGACGGTGTTCTGGAATCCGGCGAAGCGCTGGTACACGACGACCCCGGGCGCCGACTCGCCGCTCGCGACGACCTGGTTCATCTTCCCGTTCCTCGAGCTGGCCGCGTCGGTCGCGATCGCCGACCCGACGGCCGCGCACAGGAAGTTCGTCGTCTCGACGTTCCAGCGCGCCGAGGGCTACTGGGACTACACGCTCGGCAAGAACGGCAGCGGCGGCGTCTCGTGGGCGCTCGGGCTCCACCACACGGGCAACGCGTACTTCGACGACACCGGCTGGTGGGGCGTCGCCTACCTCGACGCGTACCGCGCCACCGGCAACGAACGCTGGCTCCGCGACGCCGGCCGGGCGCTCTCGTACATCGACGAGTTCGGCTGGGATCCGAAGAACGGCGGTACCTGGTGGGACAGCGGGCACGCCCACAAGACGTCGGAGCCGCTCGCCGCGGGCGCGCTGATCGCGGCGACGCTCTACCACGAGCTCCACAAGCCCAAGTACCTGGAGATCGCGAAGCGCTACATCGGCTGGGCGGACGCGAACACGCGCAACCCGGCGCAGGGAAACCTCTACGGACGGAGCGCCACCGACCGCACGATCATGGACTACGTCGAGGGGATGATGCTCGACGCCGACGTCCAGCTCTGCAAGGCGACGAAGCAGCAGTCGTGGTGCGCGAAGGCCGAGGGCATCGCGGCCGCGTCGCTCGAGCAGTTTCCGGTCATCGCCCCCTGGGGGCCCGAGATGGACGTGATCTACGAGCGCGCGCTGCTCGACCTCTACGCGCAGGATCACGATCCGCGCTGGTACGCGGCCGTCTACGCGAACGGGGTGGAGGCGGCACAGCACGCCCGGGGCGCGGACGGGCTCTGGGACCGGAACTGGACCGGCGCCTGGTCGACCAACAGGACGATCTTCGGCCAGTCGGCGACGCTCGAGCTCTTCGCCTGGCTCGCGGGCGCGACGCCGCCCGGCGGCTAGCCGCTATTCGGCCCGCGGCGGAGCTCGCTAATCGGAGACGTAGTACTCGTCGGCGATCGCGAGCGCGTCGTCGAGGATCGCGATCCCCTCGTCGAGCTCGTCGCGCGTGATCGTCAGCGGCGGGCAGACCATGACGACGTTCCAGTGCGTCATCAGGTAGAGCCCGCGCTCGAGCGCCGCCTTGCCGATCCGCGCCACCGGGGCGGCCGCCTCGCCGCTCGCGTTGAACGGGACGAGCGGCTCGCGTGTGGAGCGGTTGCGGACGAGCTCGAGCCCCCAGAAGCAGCCGAGCCCGCGCACCTCGCCGATCGAGGGGTGCTTGGCGGCGAGCCCTTCGAGGCGCTCGCGGAACACCGGCCCGAGCTCGGCGGCGTGCTCGACGATCCCTTCCTCACGGAAGGCCTCGATCGAGGCGACGCCGCTCGCGCAGGCGAGCGGGTGGCCGCTGTAGGTGAGGCCGCCGGCGAAGAACTTGTCGCGCACCCAGGCGGCGATCGGCTCGCGGACGGTCATCGCGCCGAGCGGCACGTAGCCGGAGTTGATCCCCTTCGCCATCGTGAGGATGTCGGGGACGACGTTCCAGTTGTCGACCGCGAACCACGTGCCGGTGCGGCCGAAGCCGGCCATCACCTCGTCGGCGATCAGCAGGATTCCGTGCCGGTCACAGACCTCGCGGATCGACTGCAGGTAGCCGTCGGGCGGCGGGATGACGCCGTTCGTGCCGGTCACCGTCTCGAGGATCACGGCGGCGACCGTGTGCGCGCCTTCGTAGGAGAGGATCTCCTCGAGGTGCGGCGCGCCCGAGCAGACAGGGCACGGGTCCGGGTGGCCGGCCGGGCAGCGGTACGTGTACGGGTCGAGCATGCGCACGACGCCCGGGATCGCGGGCTCGGCAGCCCAGCGGCGCGGGTCGCCGGTGAGCGTGACCGCGCCCGCGGTGGCGCCGTGGTACGAGCGGTAGCGGGCGACGATCTTCTGGCGGCCCGTGTACCAGCGCGCGAGCTTGATCGCGTTCTCGTTCGCCTCGGCGCCGCCGTTGGTGAAGAACGTCATCGAGAGGTCGCCCGGGGTCACCTCGGCGAGCAGGCGCGCGAGCGTCGAGCGCGGCTCGGTCGCCATCGGCGGGCCGATCGTGCAGAGCTTGTCGGCCTGCTCCTTGATCGCCGCCACGATCTTCGGGTGCTGGTAGCCGATCGAGACGTTGACGAGCTGCGACGCGAAGTCGAGGTAGCGCTTCCCGTCGTAGTCCCAGAAGTAGCGGCCCTCGCCGCCGGCGACCGGGATCGGGTTGATCGCGTCCTGCACGGACCACGAGTGGAGGACGTACTGCTTCGCATCGCTGCGGACCTGCTCGCCCAGCTGCGGATTCGTCTCGGTCGTCGCCATGACGGGAGCCTAGCTCCGCCGCCGGAGCCGTGCGACGAGTAGCTCGGCGAGCCCGGCCACGGCGAGCACGAGCAGGAGCAGCAGCACGAGGACGGTGCCGCGATGCTCCTGCGCGGCGGTTGCGACGACGCTCGGTGCGTTCGCCGGCGGGTGCACCCAGCGCTCGTAGAGGACGCCTCCGGCGGCGAGGGCGATCGAGGCGGTGACGAGCAGGCGGTAGGCGGCGAGGGCGAGCTTCCGCCACCGGTCGGGGCGGGCGGCCGTCACCGCGAGAGCGAGCGCGAGCGCCGCGGCGACGAGGGAGGCGCCGCCGACGCCCAGCGTCACCGCCTTGCCGACATGGCGGTCGAGCCAGTGCTCGAGCGACGGCGTCCGGCCGACGTAGCGGTGGACGAGCCCGAGCAGCCCGACCGCGAGCGGGGCGCCGACGAAGATCAGGGCGCCGGCGGTGGCCGCCGCCCGGCCGAGCGGCCGCTCGAAGCCGCCGGTGCCGATCGTGAAGAGGGCGACGCCCGTGGCGGCCGTCGCGAGCGTGAGCCCGGGAAAGACGACACCGACGAGCGTGCTGCTCGAGAGGCCGGCCCAGATGACGAGCGCGACGAGCGCCGCGAAGACGGACGTGCCGATCCACGGCTCGCGCGCGAGCAGCTGGATGAAGCGCGCCGCCGAGAGGGTCGCGCCCCGGTGCGAGAGCAGGAGCCCGCGCGCCGCCGCCGGCAGGCCGCCCTTCTCGCCCGAGAGCATCGCGCTCGTCACCGCGACGCCGCCGGCGGCGACGTCGAGCACGAGTCGCGACGCGGCCTCGTCCTGTGGTCGCTCGGCGGCGACGTCGAGCCGGCGGAAGAGCGCGCGCCGGAGCGCCGGGCCGCGCTCGGTCGCGAAGCCGTTCGCCCACAGCGCGCCGCTCGCGAGCGGCGACGCGCCCGCGGCGACGTCCGCCTTCGCCGCGTCGGCGACCTCGTCGAGGTCATCGGCGAGGATGCGGAGCTGCAGCCGCGCCGAGAGTGCGGTGCGCACGGCCTCGTAGCGCTCGCGTCCGGCGCCGTCCGTGAGCACGAGCGCGAGGCTCTCGACGGGATCGTCCGGGGCGGGGTCGTCGGCGCCCGCCCGGTGCAGCGCGTCGCGCCAGATCGCGTGCAGCTCGCCGAGCTCCTCGGGCTCTGCGCCGCCGAACGCCGCGTCGGCGAGCAGCCGCGCCGACGGCGACGGGATGCCCGCGAGGGCGTCGTCGGTCGCGATCGAGCGGACGAGGTGCACGGCGCCGTCGAGCCGGCCCCAGAGCCAGTCGTTCGCGCGCCACGAGCGCTTGAGGAAGCCCGCGAAGTGGCCGAGCTTCAGGCCGGCGAGCTTCTGCTCGGGCCGTGCCGCCGTGTGCCCGAGCGCGTTCGCGACGCGCGGGCTCGCGAAGCGGAACGTGAACGGCACCGGCGCCTCGAGCTCGTCGATCTGCAGCGCGTTTCGCACCACCTCGCGGTTCAGCAGCTGCTGGAGCGACAGCCCGATCCGGGCGAGCCGCAGGTCGAGGTCGGCGAACCGCTCCTGGATCCGCAGCCGCTCGCGCTCGATGCTCAGGTAGGCGAGCTCGGCGAGCGTCTCGGGCGGGAGCTCGGGGTCGAGCACGCCCGGATGCTCGCGGAACCGGGTTCTCAGCCGCATCTTCATCAGGCGCACGTGCGCGACGAGGCGGCTCGCGAACTCGCGGTCCTCGGCGCGTCCGTTCTCGGCCTTGAGGAAGAGCAGCGCCCAGGCGGCGAGCCGCTCGGCGGGGGCGAGGCCCCACTGCCACGGGATCTCGGCCGGCGTCCAGACGCGGGCGTGGGCGTCCGGCAGCCAGAGCGCCCCGAGCCCGGGCGGCCGGCGGTCGGTCTCGGGCGTCACCTGCGCGAGGAGCGTCCGCGGGTCGATCGCCGGGTCCTGGGCGATCACGCCGCCGCCCTCCGGGAACTCGGGGCGCTTCCAGAGCTCAAAGACGCCGAGGCTCGCCGCGTAGCGCGTCGCCCGGTAGCTCTCGTAGAGCTGGGACGCCGCCGCCTCGAGCTGCTCGGCGTCGAGCCGGCGGACGCGCCCGCGCTCGGCGGCTCCGGCGCGGCGCACGCCCAGCTCGCGCTCGACGCGCTCGAGCTCCTGGAGCTTCGGCAGGTCGCGCGGAAGCTTCCCGGCGGCCGCGTAGGTGTCGTAGGCGGTCGCGACCTTCGGCGCGTCGTAGTCGCTCTCGCCCGGCTCGGTCGCGTACGGGACGACGTACATCAACACCCGCTCGATCGCCGGGCCCGCCTCGCCGTGCTCGGGCGGGAGCGGCGGCAGGACGCCGATCCGGTCGAGCACGGGGTAGAACGGCTGGTTGTCGAGGATGCCGCCGTCGACGAGCCAGTGGTCGTGCACCTGCCCGTCGCGGTCGACGATCCCGAGCTGCCGCGCCTCGAAGGCGACCGGGAAGCTCGACGACGAGCGCGCCGCCTCGGCCAGCAGCGTCCGCGCGTCGCCGTCCCAGAGCCAGACGACGGGCCGCATCGTCCCCTGCTGGGCCACGGGCGGCGGCTCGGCGAGCGGGCGGGCGCCGCTCTCGTACTGGAAGGCGAAGACGCGCCGGTGATCCCGTTCCCGCCACGACTGTCCGAACGAGTCGGCGAAGTCGGCCGGGAACCCGAACAGGTCGGTTGCGGTGACGTAGACGTAGAGCGCCGCGTAGCGCGGGGTCGGCTCGCCGTCGGTGCGCCAGATCTCGCGCAGGACCTCGTCGACGGTCGCGAGCACGACCTCGTCGCCGCGGAGGAGCGAGGGCGGGCTCGGCTCCGCCGGCGAGCGGAGGAGCGTCCGGAAGTCGCCGACCGAGAGCCACATCTGCCGCAGGTCGGGCAGGCGGACGTCGTTGTAGATCGCGGCGCCGAGCAGGACGCCGTTGATCCCGCCCGCGCTGGCGCCGCTGATCACGTCGACGACGAGCCGCGTCCCGAGCGCCTCGAGCATCCGTGCGTAGATCGGCTGCGTGTCGGCGGGGTCGTCGGTCTCCAGGCGCCGCGCCGCGTCGATCTCGCGGGTGACGCCGCCGATCCACACCGCGAGGCTGACGCCGCCGTTGAGCACGAGCGCCAGCCTGACCTCGCGGGTGGGCGCGACGGCGGCCGCCACGCACGATGCGTATCACGATCCGCCGCCTCGACTCAAGCCGGCGAGCGAAAGCGCGGTACGCTGCCGGGACGAGTCCCGAAGGAGTCTGAGATGACCGACACGATCGAGGCGCCGGCGGCGCTGCAGCAGCTCAACCACTGGATCGGCGGCCGCGCGGTGGCCGGCACATCGGGCCGCAGCGGCCCGGTCTACAACCCGGCGACCGGCCGCCAGACCGGCGCCGTCGACCTCGCGACGCCCGCCGAGGTGGACGCCGCCGTGCAGGCGGCGAAGACCGCGTTCGCCGGCTGGCGGACCGTCTCGCTGGCGAAGCGGGCCGAGGTGTTCTTCCGCATCCGCGAGCTCGTGCACGAGCGGCGCGACGAGGTCGCGAAGCTGCTCGTCGCCGAGCACGGCAAGGTGTTCTCCGACGCGCTCGGCGAGGTGACGCGCGGGCTCGAAGTGATCGAGTACTGCTGCGGCCTCCCGACGCTCCTGAAGAGCGAGTACTCCGAGCAGGCGTCGACCGGGATCGACGTCTACTCGATCCGGCAGCCGCTCGGCGTCGTCGCGGGGATCACGCCGTTCAACTTCCCGGCGATGGTGCCCATGTGGATGTGGGCGCCCGCGATCGCCTGCGGCAACACGTTCATCCTCAAGCCGTCGGAGAAGGATCCGTCGGCGTCGCTCTGGACGGCCGAGCTGCTGAAGGAGGCCGGGCTCCCGGACGGCGTCTTCAACGTCGTCATGGGCGACAAGGTCTCGGTCGACGCGATCCTCGAGCACCCGGACGTCGCCGCGGTCTCGTTCGTCGGCTCGACGCCGATCGCGCGCTACGTCTACGAGACGGCGACGGCGCGGGGGAAGCGTTGCCAGGCGCTCGGCGGCGCGAAGAACCACATGATCGTGCTCCCGGACGCCGACATCGACATGGCAGCCGACGCGGCGATCTCGGCCGGCTACGGCTCGGCGGGCGAGCGCTGCATGGCCGTCTCGATGGTGGTCGCGGTCGGCGAGGTGGCCGAGCCGCTGCTCGAGGCGATCAAGGAGCGGATCCCGAAGGTGAAGGTCGGCGACGGCATGGATCCGTCCTCGGAGATGGGGCCGCTCGTCACGCGCGAGCATCGCGACAAGGTCGCCTCCTACGTCGAGGCGGCGCCGGGCGAGGGCGCGACGGTCGTCGTCGACGGCCGCGAGGGCGTGCCGGCGGACGGCTTCTTCCTCAACCCGACGCTGCTCGACGACATGACCCCGGAGATGCGGGCGTACGCGGACGAGATCTTCGGGCCGGTGCTCGGGATCACGCGCGTCGCGACCTACGACGAGGCCGTGCGGCTCGTGAACGAGAGCCCGTTCGGGAACGGGACGGCGATCTTCACGCGCGACGGCGGCGTCGCGCGCCAGTTCCAGTTCGACGTCCAGGCGGGCATGGTCGGGATCAACGTGCCGATCCCGGTGCCGGTCGCCTACTACTCCTTCGGCGGCTGGAAGGCGTCGCTCTTCGGCGACCGCCACGTCTACGGGCCGGAGGGGATCGACTTCTACACCCGCGGCAAGGTCGTCACCTCGCGCTGGCCGGATCCGGCCACCTCACGCGTCGACCTCGGCTTCCCGCAGACGCGGTAGCCGAATCCGCAACGCTTCACCGACGGTGCCCGGGCGTGCCCTGGGCGCCGTCGGCGAGCGGGTGCTCGGGTCGTCCTCGGATCGCTACTTGTACGTGAACGGCAGCAGGATCGTGGCCACGCGCCCGAACGGGTCGAGCGAGATCACGCGCAGCGTGTAGGTCGCGCCGTGCGTGAGGAGCCGTCCGTTGAGGCGGAGCCGCACCACCACGCTGCCCGGGTGCGGCAGCTGCGCACGCGCGGTCTTCGGGGCCGGGCCGCGCTTCAGAGCCTTCACGAGGATGCTGCCCTTCGGGAGGATCGGCAGCCGCTTGCCGCCCGCCACGATCACCTGCGCGAACAGGTAGGCCTGCGACGGGCTCGTCAGACGCGTGAGCACGAGCACCGACTTGTCCTTCCGAGGCAGCACACGGAGCTTCGAGTGCTGGGTGAGCTTCGGGCCGGTCGCCGCGTTCAGGCTCGGGTCTCCCCAGGCGCCGCGCTGGAAGAGCGCGAGCCGCACCGGGACGCGCGTCAGGACGTGGGCGATCCCGTCCTGGAGGTAGTAGCCGAGCACCGAGCCCGTCGGCAGCTCGGGACCTGTGAGCGCCGGCACGGGCGCGTAGAGCTTCGCGTCGTTCGAGTAGCCGAGCACGGTGTCGGGCGGCTGCGGCGTCGTGTACGCGATGTCCACCGGCCAGGGGAAGCCGCCCGGACCGAGCTTCGCGACGCCGATCGCGATCTCGCTGCCGGGGATCGAGAGCGTGCCGGTGAACGGCGCGATGATCATCTGCAGCCCGTCCGGGACGGCGCCGGGCTGCCAGGTGACGACCGCGCGGCCGTCCTCCATCTGGACGTTGCCGCCGACGCCGGGCTGCGCGGTCTGCGAGCCGGTCGCGAGCGGGGGAAGCGGTGCCGCGACGACGATCCCGGTCGGGGCGGTCGTCGTCGAGGTGGAGCCGCCGCTGCCCTTGGCGGTGATGGCGAGCGCGACGGTCGCGCCGATGTCGTCGGGGGAGATCGTGTACGTCGAGGCGGTCGCGCCGGCGATCGGGACGCAGTTCGCGCCGCCGCCGTCGCAGCGCAGCCACCCGTAGTCGAACGTCGTCGGCGATCCGCTCCAGGTGCCGGCCTGGGCGGTCAGCTGCTGGCCGACCTGCGCGGTCCCACTGACGAGCGGTGCGGTGAGGACGGCGGGTCTGACTCCCGGCTGCGCGCCGGTGCCGGCGATCGCGGCGGTCGGAGCGCTCGTCGCGGTCGCGGCGCCGGCCGGGCTCGTTGCGGTGATCGAGACGACGAGAGAATGGCCGGCGTCGGCGGGGACCGGGACGTACTTCGCGTTCGTCGCTCCCGGGATGGGCGCGCAGTTGGCGCCGGCGGCGTCGCAGCTCTGCCAGGCGTACGCGAAGCTCACCGGCTTGCCGCCCGACCAGACGCCCGGTACCGCGGCGAGTGCCCGGTGCACCGCGGCGCTGCCGACCACGGTCGGCGCGGTCACGACGGCGGGCATGCCCGTCGGGTAGGCGGGGATGGCTGCGACGCCCGGGTCGGGACCGTTCATCCGGTCGCCGTCCGAGCAGTGCGCGAAACCGGGGACGAGCGAGCAGTCGGTCCACTGCCACCACGTCCAGCCGAGCCCGCCCCAGTTCTTCGCGGGCACGAGCGGCTTCGCGCCCTTCGTCCAGTGCGCGACCCAGAGCCGGCTGCCGCCGGACGCGAAGTCGGTCGTGTTCGCAACCGCGTTCTTCCAGAAGAGGGGGGATGCGTAGACCGACGCGTGCAGGCCGGTGCGGGCGTACACCTCGTTCATCCACGCCTGCAGCCACTGCTGGAGGTTCACCGGCTTGAGCCCGCCGGTCTTCTCGAGGTCGAGCACCGGCGGCAGCTCGCCCTGCGCCGGCTCGGCGACGTCGATGAAGTGGTCGGCCTGGGCGATGGCGTTCGCGGTTCGCAGCGCCACGCTCGAGCCGCCGGGGCGCGCGAAGTGGTAGGCGCCGAAGCGCAGCCCGAAGCCCTCGGTGCCGGCCCGGTTGATCGAGTACGTCGGGTCGGTGAGCGTGATCCCCTCGGTTGCCTTGCCGAAGACGAACCGGTAGCCGCCGCTGGCGACCCGGATCCAGTCGATGACGCCGTTCCACGTCGAGACGTCGATGCCCTTCGCCTGCGTCGACGATGACGGCGCGGTCGGCTTCGGCGTGGCGGGCGGCGGCGCCTGCGCGGTCGTCGTCGCCGGCGGGGCGGTCGTCGTGGTCGCCGCCGTCGTCGTCTGCGCGGCCTGGGTCGTCGCGGTCGCGGCGGTCGTCGTCTGGGTCGTCGTCTGGGTCGTCGTCGCGGGTGGCGGCGTGTCGGCCCAGGCCCGCACCGGCGACGCGGCGAGGATGAGCATCGCGACGAGAGTGCCGAGCAGCGCAAGGCGGCCGCGGCGTGCTGCGTTGGTGACCCCCACGACGTCTTCGAGGCTAGCGAAGCTGTCGTACGGAGCAGGTAAAGCCTGTCGCGGCTACGAGCCGACCGTCGCGCCCTCGGCGAGGAGCGGCCGGCCGAAGCGGGCGCGCCGCACGAACCGGCCGACGCCCGGCGACGCCTTGAGCTCGCCGTTCTCGACCAGCACCTGGCCGCGCAGCAACACGACCTCGGGTGCGCCGACGACCTCGGTGCCCTCGTAGAGGTTGTAGTCGCACCGCGAATGCGAGCCGGCGACCGAGAGCGTCTCCCGCTTCGCCGGATCGAAGACGACGATGTCCGCGTCGGCGCCGACGGCGATCGTGCCCTTGCGCGGGTAGAGGCCGAAGAGCTTCGCCGGCTGCGTCGAGAGCAGGTCGACCATCCGGTTGAGCGAGATCCTGCCGGCGCCGACGCCGAAGTGGTGGATCATCTTCAGCCGGTCCTCGAGGCCCGGGCCGCCGTTCGGGATCTTCGTGAAGTCGTCTTTGCCGAGCGTCTTCTGCCCGTCCCAGAGGAACGAGCAGTGGTCGGTCGAGATCGCCGAGAGCGCGTCGGTGCGCACCGCGTTCCAGAGCACCTCGTGGTTGGAGGCGTCGCGCGCGGGCGGCGAGTAGACGGCCTTCGCGCCCTCGAAGTTAGGCGCGCGCAGGTCGTCGATCGTCTTGAAGAAGTACTGGGTGCACGTCTCGCCCCAGACGTTCCAGCCGGCCTCGCGCGCGCGGCGGATCGGGTCGACCGCCTCCTTGCACGTGACGTGGACGACGTAGAGCGGGCAGCCGGCGATCCGCGACAGCTGGATCGCCCGGTTCGTCGCCTCGCCCTCGAGCTCGGGCGGCCGGGTCAGCGCGTGGTAGACGGGCTCGACGTTCCCGGCGGCGAGCGCCTCGTGCACGAGCACGTCGATCGCGTCGCCGTTCTCCGCGTGCACCATCACGAGCGCGCCGCTCGCCGCCGCCGTCCTCATCGCCTCGAAGAGCGTCTCGTCGGAGACCATGAGCGAGCCCTTGTACGCCATGAAGAGCTTGTACGAGGTGACGCCCTGCTCGGGCAGCGTCGCGAGCTCCTCGAGCGATCCGCCCTCGTCGAGGTCGGTGACGGCGATGTGGAAGCCGTAGTCGATCAGCGTCCGGCCGTTCGCCTTCGCGTGCCAGGTCTCGAGCGCCTGCGCGAACGTCTGCCCCTGGCCCTGGATGCAGAAGTCGACGTGGCAGGTCGTGCCGCCGAACGCGGCCGAGGTCTGGCCCGACTCGAAGTCGTCGATCGTCACCGTGCCGCCGAACGGCATGTCGAGGTGCGTGTGCGGGTCGATGCAGCCCGGGAGGAGGTAGCAGCCGGTCGCGTCGATCGTGCGGTCGGCCGCGACGTCGAGGTCGCGCCCGATCAGCGTCACCTGCTCGTTCTCGACGTAGACGTCCGCGACCGTGTCGTCGGCGGCGGTCACGACCCGCCCTCCGCGAATCAGAATCGACATGAGCCCTCCCGGTGGTTCGAGGCGCGGGCCCTGCGTCGAGGGCCCGCGCCGTTCTCTCGGTCTACTTGCCGCCCGCGGTGACGTGCACCATCAGCGGCTTGTACTTCTTGCCGTAGACGTCCATGCCCTTCGCCTTCAAGCCGGCGATCGCTTCCTTCGCGAACGTCGCGATGTACGCGCCCTTCGGCGCCTTCTTGATCACGCCGTACGCCTTGGCGATCTTTGCCGTGCGGTTGAAGTCGGCCTTGCTCATGAGCCCGATGCCGGCCTTGTTCGGCCAGATCAGCTTGTTGATCTCGTTCATCATCCAGGTCTGGTGGCCCTTCGGCAGCGTCGGGCCGGCCTTGAGCGTGAACTGGACGCACTTGGCGACGTGGTCGCGGCAGTAGATCCAGCCGGCGAGCGAGGCGCCGATGAACTTCGCGGCGGTCGCCTGGTTCGCGGGGCTCTGCAGGTACGAGGCCGTCGTGAAGATGCCGTCCTCGAGCATGCCCGTGCCCACGTTCTGCATCTTGATCACGTTCAGGTCCTTCAACGTGTAGAGCTTGCCGGTCTTCGGGTTCTTCGACTCGAGCACCTGTGCGAGCTCGTTGTAGGTCATCGCCGACGCCGAGTCGACCTGATGGTTGAGGAACAGGTTCATGTCGAACGGCTGCTGGACGATCGTGACGCCCTTGTTCGTGGCGCCGTCCATGCCGTTCTTCGCGAGCGCGGCGAAGAGCTCGTACTGGTTGCCGCCGAGCCAGTTCGCGATCTTCTTGCCCTTGAACTGGGCGACCGACTTGATGCCGGAGCTCTTCCACGTCAGCTGCGTCATCCCCGAGCGGGCGAAGACCTGCGCCACGTTCACGAGCTGCGTGCCCGAGTCGCGCGCGGCCAGCAGGCTCGGCAGCCAGTCGATCCCGAACTGGGCCTGGCCCGAGGCGACGACCTGCTCCGGGATGATGTTCGGGCCGCCGTTCTTGAGCGTGACGTCGAGCCCGGCCGCCTTGTAGTAGCCGAGGTCGTACGCCGCGTAGTAGCCGGCGAACTGCGCCTGCGGCACCCACTTCAGCTGCAGGGTCACCTTCGTCATCGCCGCGCCGCCCGAGGCGGCCGCCTTCGACGCCGCGCCCGCTCCGAGTGCGAGCACGACCGTCACTGCGAGCAGTGCCGACACCACCAACCGCTTGCTCATTCTTTCCCCTTTCCCTCCGCGGAACCGATTCGAGATTCTTACCGCGTCCGGCGCTCGATTACGAGGGTCGCTCGTGCGGCGCCCAGCGGATGACGAGGCGCTCTGTCAAGGTCACGGCGCTGTAGAGCGCGATCCCGAGCAGCGACGCGACGAGGATCCCCGCCCACGCGGTCGTGAAGTGGAAGATCTCCGCCTCGGAGTTGATGATCACGCCGAGCGCGTTGAGCGCGCCGCCGAAGTACTCGCCGACGATCGCGCCGATCATCGCCAGCACGCTTGCCACCTTGAGCGCGGTGAAGAGGAAGGGCAGCGCGGTCGGGACGCGGACGCGCCGCCAGATCTGGAACTCGCTCGCCGCGTAGGAGCGCATCAGCTCGATCTGGCGCGGGCTGGCGCTCTGCAGGCCGCGCAGGGTGTTGACCATGACGGGCAGGAAGCAGAGGACGGCCGCGATCGCCATCTTCGACTGGGGCGCGATCGGGTTGAACCAGGCGCCGAAGATCGGCGCGAAGGCGATGATCGGCACGGCGTTCGCGGCGATGAAGATCGGCATCAGCGCGGTGCCGAGCAGCTTGAAGCGGCCGACGAGCGTCGCCGCCGCCACACCGAGCGCGGAGCCGATCGCGAAGCCGCCGAGCGCCTCCTTGAACGTGTACCAGCCGGCGGGCCAGAGGAGATGGCGCTGCTCCCAGCTGGCCTTGACGATGTCGCTCGGCTTCGGCAGCAGGAACTGCTGGATGTGGAAGGCGGCGATCGCGCCCTCCCAGGCGCCGATCACGACCGCGGCGACGACGAGCGCCGGCAGCCACTCGCCCGCCTGGCGCACCGCCCGCCCGCCGACGGTCGGGCCGCGCTCGCTGATCACGACGCCGCTCAGAGCTCCGCCTCCTCCTCCGGCAGGAGATGCTCGCCGCGGGTGCGCAGCAGCTCGCGCACCTGGGTGACGAGCTCGAAGAAGCGGGGGGCGTCGCGGGTCTCGGCCGTCCGCGGATGCGGCAGGTCGATCTCGACGACGCCGGCGATCCGGCCGGGGCGCGGGCTCATGACGACGACGCGCGACGAGAGGAAGACCGCCTCGGAGATCGAGTGCGTGACGAAGACGACGGTCGAGGCGAGCTGCTGCCAGATCGAGAGCAGCTCGAGGTTGAGCCGCTCGCGCGTCATCTCGTCGAGCGCGCCGAACGGCTCGTCCATCAGCAGCAGGGCGGGCTCGAACGCGAGGGCGCGCGCGATCGCGACGCGTTGCTGCATGCCGCCGGAGAGCTGCCACGGGTGGTGGTCGGCGAAGGCGGAGAGCTCGACGAGGTCGAGCATCTCCTCGACGCGGCCGGTGCGGGTGGAGCGCTCCCAGCCGAGCAGCTCGAGCGGGAGCGCGATGTTCTTCGCGACCGTGCGCCAGTCGAAGAGGACGGCGTCCTGGAAGACGATCCCGTAGTCGCCGTCGGTCCGCGCCTGACGGGCGGTCTTCCCGTTCACGGTCACCGATCCGGCGGTCGGCTCGATCAGGTCGCCGATCACGCGCAGGAGCGTCGACTTGCCGCAGCCGGAGGGCCCGATCAGCGACACGAACTCGCCCGGTGCGAGGTCGAGGTCGATGTCCTGGAGGGCGGTGACGTTTCCCTGCGGGAACGTCTTCGTCACGCCCTCGATCCGGACGACCGTCTGCTGCTCGCTCACGCTCTCTGCTCCGGTGCGCGGCGCACGACCGTGCGCTCGGCGGCGACGACGATCAGGAAGAAGGCGATCCCGAGCACGGCGGCGATCACGTTCGTCGCCCAGAGCTCCTGCGGCTCGAGCGAGTAGTACTGGCTGAAGTTGATGATCGCGCCGCCGAGACCGTCCTGGAGGCCCGACGGCAGCTCGCCGATGATCGCGCCGACGACGCTGGCGGTCGCCGCGAGGCGGAGCGCGGAGAAGACGTACGGCAGCGACGTGGGGACGCGGAGCTTCCAGAGCACGGTCCAGCGGCTCGCGGCGTATGTCCGCATCAGCTCGAGCGCGCGGGCGTCGGCCGACTGGAGGCCGCGGAGCGTGTTGATCGCGACCGGGAAGAACGTCAGGTAGGCGGCGATCACCGCGACGGCGCCCCAGCCCTGCAGGCCGGTCGGGAGCTTCGGGTTCACCCAGACGACGACCATCGGCGCGATCGCGAGGATCGGCACCGTCTGGCTGCCGACGATGTACGGCAGGAAGCCGCGCTGGAGCAGGCGCGAGTGGACGAGGACGACGCCGATCCCGAAGCCGACGACGGCGCCGATCGCGAAGCCTGCCGCGGCCTCCTTCGCGGTGAAGAGCAGCTTGTGCAGGAGGATCGTGATCAGCGCGGGCTGGTTGACCTGCGCCGGCTGGGCGAACGCCTTGGCGATCGTCCAGAGGTGCGGCATCGAGGTGTCGTTGACGACGAACGGCCATGTCCAGCCGGTCGACGTCCAGATCCAGCGGTAGAGCTCCCAGCAGCAGAGCATCAGCACGACCGTGGCGAGGACGATCGCGGTGCGGCGCGCGGCGGACATCGGTGGTTCTTATCACGGTCGAGGGGGGTTGTAGGATCCGGGTGTGCCCCTCGATCCAGCCCGTACCGTCGCCGAGCTGAAGGAGCTGCGTGCGCTGACCGGCGACGAGAACGGCGCCCAGCGGGTTGCCTGGACCGACACGTGGGAGACGGCGCGCGCGTGGTTGCGCGAGAAGGTCGCGGAGACGGGCGCCGAGCACGAGATCGACGCGGCCGGGAACCAGTGGTTCACGTTGCGCGGCGCCTCCGAGCGCGAGCTCCTGATCGGCGGGCACATGGACTCCGTCCCGAACGGGGGCTGGCTCGACGGCTGCCTGAACGTGCTGGCGGGCGTCGAGACGCTGCGGCGGATCGCGGCCGAGGGGACGCCGCCGCTCACGGTTCGCCTCGTCGACTGGGCGGACGAGGAGGGCGCGCGCTTCGGCCGGTCGCTCTTCGGCTCGTCCGCCGCCGGGGGCTCGATGGCCGACCAGGAGGAGCTGCGCATCCGGCGCGACGCGGACGGGATCGCCCTGCCGGACGCGCTCGCCGAGCACGGTGTCTCGCTCGACACGGCGCTCGAGGCGCGCGGGCAGCTCGCGAACGCGGCCGCCTACCTCGAGCTGCACATCGAGCAGGGGCCGGTGCTCGAGTCGCTCGGCCTGCCGCTCGGCGTCGTTCTCGGCACCTTCGGCGTCGAGCGCCACCGGATCACGTGGCGCGGGCAGGCGGCGCACTCCGGCTCGACGCCGATGGACAGGCGGCGCGACGCGCTCGCGGGCGCCGCGAAGCTCGCGCTCGAGATCCGTCCGATCGCGGCCGAGGCGGGGGAGGGCGCGGTGTGCACGTGCGGCGGCGTCGTCTGCAAGCCGGGCATCGTCACCTCGGTCGTCGAGACCGCCGAGCAGCTGCTCGACCAGCGCCATCTCGACGCGGCGAAGCTCGCGCGGATGCTGGAGCGTGCGAAGGAGTCGAGCGAGCGCTTCGCGCGCGAGGAGGACGTCGAGGTGTCGTGGGAGCGGCTCTGGAACATCCGGCCGATCCTCTTCGACGAGCGGCTGATCGAGCTCGCCGACGAGTCGATCCGCGAGGTCTGCGGCGCCTCGCACCGGCTGCCGAGCGGGCCGCTGCACGACGCGGCCGAGGTGGCGCAGGCGGGCGTGCCGACGGTGATGCTCTTCGTCCAGTCGCTGCGCGGTCTCTCGCACACGAAGGTCGAGGACACGCGCGAGGAGCACATCGAGCAGTCGGTGCAGGCGCTCGACCGGCTGACCGCAAAGGCCCTGGAGGCGTTCGCATGAGCACTCTGTTCGGCGAGGAGCACGTCCAGCGCTACCGCGAGACCGACGGCGCCGAGGGCCATCTCTGGCGCGAGGGCTCGACCGTGCTGCTACTGACGACGACGGGCCGGCGGAGCGGGGAGGAGACGACGACGCCGCTGATCTACGGGCTGGACGGGGCGAACCCGGTGATCGTCGCCTCGAAGGGCGGCGCGCCCGAGCATCCCGGCTGGTATCGCAACCTCGTCAAGACGCCCGAGGCCGAGGTGCAGATCCTCGGCGAGCGCTTCCGGGTGCGTGCCCGCGACGCCGAGGGCGCCGAGCGCGAGCGCCTGTGGGAGCTGATGAACGGCATCTGGCCCCACTACGCCGAGTACCAGACGAAGACCGACCGGGCGATCCCGGTCGTCGTGCTCGAGCGGCTCTAGGTTCCCCTCCGTTCCGAGGCAGCGTCGTGTCCGTTCCGGACACGTCCCGGTGTCAGACACCGGGCCATGGTGACACCGGGCCATGTCCCGACGGGCGGCCGGCCGTCAGCGGCGCACGCGACGGCGCCGGGAACGCGTCACGAGCCGGACACGACCGGATTCGACAGGACGCCGATCCGCTCGACCTCGACCTCGACGACGTCGCCGTCACGGAGGGTGATCTTCGGGTCGCGCGCCCAGCCGACCCCGGACGGCGTGCCGGTCAGGACGAGGTCGCCGGGCTCGAGCGTGAAGAGCTTCGATGCGAACGCGACGAGATACGGGACGTCGAAGATCAGGTCGCTCGTCGAGCCGTCCTGCAGCACCTCGCCGTTCAGCCGCTGCACGACGCGCAGGCCGGAGCCGTCGCCGAGCTCCGAGACCGGCACCGGCTCGTCCGGGCCGACCGGGCAGAACGTCGCGAAGTTCTTGCCGCGGAACCACTGGCCGTCGCCGTACTGGAGATCGCGCGCGCTGACGTCGTTCGCGCAGACGTAGCCCGCGACGAACTCCAGCGCCCGTTCGCGCGAGACCCGCCGAGCGGGCTTGCCGATGACGACCGCGAGCTCGGCCTCCGCGTCGACGTGGCTCGACTCGGGCGGAAGCACGATCGGCTCGCCGGGCGCGATCACGCAGGCGGCGAACTTGCCGAAGAGGATCGGCTCCGGCAGCTCGACGCCGCCCATCTCGGTCGCATGCGCGCGGTAGTTCTGACCGACGCAGACGATCTTCTCGGGACGCAGCACCCGCATAGCGTAGGCTCGCCGCGTGTCCGGGGCGGGAGGGATCGGTCGGCGCGCGGTCGCGGGCGGCCTCGCGATCGGGCTCTCGGTGGGGTGGACGATCGCCTCGCTCGGGGCGATCGCCACCAGGCTCAGCCACGCCTACGGTGTCGGCCTCGCGACGATCGGGCTGCTCACGACCGTCCAGTTCGCGGCGCACATGGTCATGCAGATCCCGGGCGGGCGCGCGGCCGACCGCTGGGGCGCGCGGACGAGCTCGTTCGCCGGGCTGGCGCTGATCGGCCTCGGAAGCGCGATCGCGCTCGCCGGGCCGTGGATCTGGCTCGCCTTCGTCGGCCGCGCGATCGTCGGGCTCGGCACGGGCTTCGGCTTCGTCGGCGGCGCCGACTACGTGCGGGCGCGGGGAGGCTCGCCGCTCGTCCAGGGCCTCTACGGCGCCTCGACGCTCGTCGCGCCCGGCTTCGCGCTCGCGCTCGTGCCGGGACTCGCCGGCTGGGTCGGCTTCCGCGCGCCGTACCTCAGCACCGTGATCGTCGTCGCGATCTCCGCGCTCGTCCTCGCGGCCGCGCCGGCGTCCGCGCGCTCGGTGCGGCACGCAGGCGAGCGCCTGGACATGAGCTTCGTCCGCGACCGCAGCCTCTACCGGCTCGCGATCCTCCACTCCGCCTCCTTCGGCTTCAGCGTCGTCGCGGGGAACTGGGTCGTGACGCTGCTCGAGCACCACGGCCAGTCGAAGGGCACGGCGGCCGCGGTCGGCTCGCTGACGCTGCTGCTCGGTGCGATCACGCGCGTCGCGGGCGGCCCGCTACTGCGCCGGCCCGATGCGCGCCGCTGGATCACGGGAAGCCTCGTCGTCGGCGGCGCCGCGTCGGTTGCGCTCGCGCTCCCGATCGCGCTCGCCGGCTGGGTCGCCGCCGCGACCGTGCTCGGGCTCGCCGCCGGCGTGCCCTACGCGAAGGTGTTCACGGGCGCCGCCGCCGCCCGCCCTGACGCTCCGGGGGCCTCGGTCGGGTTCGTCAACGGGTGGTCGTCGCTGACGATCGTCGCCGGCACGCCGCTCGTCGGCCTGACCTTCTCGCTGCCGGGCGACGGGCGCATCGGCTTCGTCACGATCGGCGTCTGCGCCGCGCTCGCCGCGTTCGCCGCACCGCGCTGATCGTCTAGGCTCACACGATCCCGACCGAGGAGGGCTCGATGGACTTCGGCGTCACCGTTCTGCCGGACCCGCCGTTCTCGCGCTGGCTCGAGCTGATCCAGCTCGCCGAGCGTCACGGCTTCGGCTACGCATGGACGTACGACTCGCACGTGCTCTGGCAGGAGTCGATCCCGATGCTGGCGGTCGCGGCGCGCGAGACGTCGACGATCAGGCTCGGCCAGTTCGTCACCAACCCGGCGACGCGCGACCCGACGGTGCTCGCGAGCGCCTACGCGACGCTGCACGACCTCTCGAACGGGCGGATGGCGATGGGGATCGGTCGCGGCGACTCTGCCGTCCGCTACATCGGCCGCCAGCCGATGAAGGTCGCCGAGTACGAGCGCGCGTGCGGGATGATGCGCGACTTCATGAACGGCCGCGAGGTGAGCTGGAACGACAAGGAGCTGCAGCTCAAATGGGTGCGCGAGGAGCTGCCGCCGATCCCGATGTGGATGGCCGGCTACGGGCCGAAGGCGCTTGCCGCCGCCGGTCGCGTCGGCGACGGCGTGATCGTCCAGCTCGCCGACCCCGAGATCATCCAGTGGATCATGGCGACCGCCCGCCGCGCCGCCGAGGAGGCCGGCCGCGACCCGGCGGCGCTGAAGTGCATCGTCGGCGCGCCCAGCCACATCTCGGCCGACCTCGCCGACGCCCGCGAGCAGGTGCGCTGGTTCCCCGCGATGGTCTCGAACCACGTCATGGACCTCGTCGAGCGTTACGGCACCGACGGCAGCCAGGTGCCGAAGGCGCTCACGGACTACGTGCAGGCGCGGAAGTTCTACGACTACAACGAGCACTCCCGCGTCGGCGCCGCCCACGGCGAGTTCGTCACCGACGAGATCTGCGACCGGTTCTGCGTGCTCGGCGACGTCGACCAGGCGAAGGCGAAGCTGCGAGAGCTCGCGGACGTCGGCGTCGACCAGTTCAACATCTACCTCATGACCCACGGGCAGGAGGAGACGCTGCAGGCGTACGGCGACGGGATCATCCCGGAGCTGTCCAACGTGGCCGCATAGCCCTTGACCGATCTGCGGGCGCTGCTCGAGCTGCGGCAGGCATGGCCGATCGCCTTCCTGCCCGACGGCGAGACCCTGCTCGTCGCCTCCGACCTGCCCGGGACGCGGCAGCTCTTCCTGCTGCGCGGCGAGGAGCTCACGCAGCTCACCGACTTCCCCGAGCCGGTCGACGGGCTCCTGCTCCCGGACGGCCGGATCCTGCTCGAGATCGACTCCGGCGGGAACGAGCGGAAGCAGCTCCACCTGCTCGACCCCGTACCCGGTGCGGAGCCGGAGCCGCTCGTCGTCGACCCGCGCTTCGGGCACGGCACGCCACACGTGTCGCGCGACGGCTCGCTTCTCGCGTACGTCACGAACCGCCGCAACGGCCGGGACTTCGACGTCGTCGCGCGGCGGCTCGAGGGCGGCGCCGAGCGCGTCTTCGAGCTGGGGGGCTGGTTCGCCGTCGTCTCGATCTCGCCGGACGGCCGCTGGATCGGCGCGTGCCGACGGGCCGAGCGCGACCTCTTCCTGCTCGACGCCGGGAGCGGCGAGGTGGTCGAGGCCGGCTCTCTCGGCGCACACGCGGACGAGGTCGCGCTCGCCTGGCTGCCCGACTCGTCGGGGTTCCTCGCGCCGCGCGGCGAGGGACGCGACACGCTCGCGATCGCCCGCTTCGACCTCGGCTCGCGTGCCTGGCGCGTGGAGCTGGAGGCGGAGTGGGATCTCCTCTGCCACGGCGACGCCGACGGCCGGCATCTGCTCGTGGAGGCGAACGAGGACGGCTACTCGCGCGTCGAGCTGCGCGACCCGGGCACGCTCGCACTCGGCGAGGAGATCCCGCTCCCGCGACGCGGCGTGGCCGAGCACTTCGTCTTCTCGCCGGACGGGAGGCGGGTCGCCTTTGCGCTCTCGACGACGACCGAGCCGCACCAGACCTACGTGTACGCACTCGGGTCGGGCGCGGCGCCGGCGAAACGGACGCAGACGGGCGGGGTGGAGGACGGTGTCGAGCCGTCGCTCCACCGGGTCGAGAGCTTCGACGGCGAGTCGATCCCGGTCTTCCTCTTCGAGCCGGACGGCGACGGCCCGTTTCCGGTCGTGGTCACCGTCCACGGCGGACCCGAGTCGCAGTGGCGGCCCTGGTACTCGCAGGGGTTCGGTGCGCTGACGCAGTTCCTCGTCGCGCGTGGCTACGCGGTCGCGGCCCCGAACGTGCGCGGCTCGTCGGGCTACGGCCAGCGGTTCGAGCACCTCGACGACCGCGAGCGGCGACTCGACTCGGTCGCCGACCTCGCCTCGGTGCATGCCTGGCTCGACGCACGGCCGGACGTCGACGCCTCGCGGGCGGTCGTGTACGGCCGCTCGTACGGCGGCTACATGGTGCTGGCCGCGCTCGCGTTCCAGCCGGAGCTGTGGGCGGCCGGCATCGAGATGGTCGGGATCTCGAACCTGCGCACGTTCCTCGAGAACACGAGCGAGTACCGGCGCGCGACCCGCGAGCAGGAGTACGGCTACCTCTCCGACCCGGAGCTGCTGGCGCGCCTGTCGCCGTGGAGCCGCCTCGACGCGATCCGCGCGCCGCTCTTCGTCGAGCACGGCCGCAACGACCCGAGGGTGCCGGTCGGCGAGTCGGAGGCGATCCATGCGGCGCTGACCGAGAAGGGCGTCCACTGCGAGCTCGTGATCTACGAGGACGAGGGCCACCTGATCGAGAAGCTCGAGAACCGGGTGGACGTGTTCGAGCGGGCCGTGCGCTTCCTGAACGAAACGCTTCGCAGCCCGGCGTAGCCGGGCCGGCGCGCTTCACGGGGGAAACCCGGTTTCCCCCGTGTGCCCCCTCGTAGAGCCTCGGCTCCGAGCCGGAACGTGCCGCGCCCGCGCAGGTCGGTCGCGGCGGCGGCTCACGGTCCCGCCGATACGATGGGCGCCGCTGGCGCCTTGGCCGAGTGGTTAGGCACAGGTCTGCAAAACCTGGTACACCGGTTCGACTCCGGTAGGCGCCTTCTCGCTCGCTTCGCCGGGCCCGATCGTGGCAGCAACCGTCTAGTCGAGGTCGAGCGCCGGGCTCTGTGCGATTCCGGTCCGGAAGGCGGCGCGTGCCGCCTGCGTGCGATTCACGACGCCGAGCTTGCGATAGGTCTTCGTGAGGTGGAACTTCACGGTCTGCTCGGTGACCCACAACTCCCGGGCGATCTGGCGATTCGACCGCCCCGCCGCGGCGAGGCGGAGGATCGTCGTCTCGCGCTCGCTCAGGCCGCCCTGCGCGGCGGAAGCCTCCTCCTCGGTCTGCGCCGTCACCGGGCTGAAGACGGTTCCTTCCATCGCCTGCCGCAGCGCCCCGGGGAGGTCCGACGGCGCGATCGACTTGACGATGTACGCCGACGCGCCCCGGTCGAACGCCCGCTGCATGTGGTCGGGATCCGTGTCGACCGAGAGCATCGCCACCTTCACTGCCGGGAAGCGCTTCCGGATCAGCGCGAGACACGCGAAGCCGTCCATCCGTGGCATGCGGATGTCGAGCAGGACGACGTCGGGCAGCAGGCGGCCGATCAGCGGCAGCGCCTCGGCCCCGTCCCTCGCCTCCCCGACGACCTCGAAGTCGGAGGCCTCGACCAGTGCTCGACGCACGCCCTCGATAACGAGGCGATGGTCGTCGACGACTACAACCCGGTACCTCACCTTTGGCTCACCAGCCTGACACGTGGGAGCGGTAACTAAAGTGGAGACACATTCATGTTTTCTATTATAATGCCTATGCGAATAGCAGTCACTCATATGAGTGATTCGAAAAAACGTGTGATTTTGGCAACAATGCATCGATCGTAGTCGTGGAATGGCGTTGATTCGCTCTACGATGATTACGAAGAGGTGAACTCGAGCGAAGTGGAATTGCGCGAGGTTCTCCTCCGGAATGCGGTCGCGAATCGCGCGTCGCCCGTGCGACGCGAGCCGGCTTCCGCAGGCTCGCAGCCGGAGCGAGGGAGAGTCGTGCGACGCCGGGGGTGAGCGGGGGCCGGTGAGCCGGAGCCTTCCCGGCTGCGCGGCGGGCTCTCTGCAGGGCCACCGCCCGGAAACGGCGAGAATCGCGGAGTGAGGGTCACCTCGACGGGGGAGGACGTGGGCGGCGGCAGGTTCCGCGCCGACCTGGAAGGGCTGCGCGGCGTCGCGGTCGCGCTCGTCGTCCTCTACCACGCGGGCCTGCTCCACCTCTCGGGCGGCTTCGTCGGCGTCGACGTCTTCTACGTCCTCTCCGGCACCATGACGCGCTCTGCGGCGGTCGACGCCGCGCTCTGGCGCGCCGTGGCGGCGGACACGACGGCGAACGGCGGCCGCTACCTCGGCACCGACCGCTGGGCCTGCCCCGGCAGCGTCTGCCCGGTGCTCGCGGGCGACGTCCTCGTCTACCGCGACGACACGCATCTCTCGCTCCCGTTCGTCGACTTCCTGCGGCCGCGGCTCGAGCGGGCGCTTCTCGCGAGGCTGAAGTGAGGGTGTTCGTGACCGGCGGCGGACTCGGCTTCATCGGCGGCCACGTCGTCGACGCGCTCGAGGCGGCGGGGCACGACGTCCACCGGCCCTTCGTCGACGTTCGCGACCGGGCCGGGCTCGAGGAGCACGTCCGCGGCGCCGAGGCCGTCGTGCATGTCGCGGCTCTCTACAGCTTCACCGCCTCCGCGACCGCGATCGACTCGGTCAACGTGCGCGGCACCGCCAACGTGATCGCGGCCTGCCGCGTCGCCGGCGTGCGACGACTCGTCCACACGAGCTCCTCCAATACCTGCGGCCCGGTGCCCGGGAGGCCCGCGACCGAGGAGGACGCGCCGCCCGACTGGGAGCTCACGGTGCCGTACAAGCGGACGAAGCTCGCGGCCGAGCGGCTCGTGCTCGCGGCCGCCGCCGACGGGATGGACGCGCTCTGCGTGAACCCGACGACGCCCGTCGGGGACGGCGACCGCGCTCCGACGCCGACGGGCGCGATGGTCCGCGCCGTCGCGACCGGCCGCTATCGCGCGTCGCTTCGCGGCGCGGGACTGAACCTCGTCGACGTCCGCGACGTCGCGCGCGGGCACGTGCTGGCGCTCGAGCGCGGGCGTGCCGGGGAGCGCTACCTGCTCGGCGGCGTCGACGTCACGCTCACCGAGGCGTTCGCGCTGATCGCCCGGGCGGCCGGCCGGACGCCGCCGCGCCTCGAGCTTCCGTACGCGGCCGCGTGGGCGCTGGGGCTCGTTGGCCTCGCGAACCGCCAGGAGGTGCGGCTCGCGCGTCTGCCCGCCTGGTTCTCGTCGGCGAAGGCGCAGCGCGAGCTCGGCTACGAGGCCTCGCCGATCGAGCCGGCGCTCGAGCTGGCCGTCGCGAGGCTTGCGACGCGCTGAGCAGCCGGATCCGAGATACGCCCTTCCGGGCCGCTTTCGGAGTCGTGCCCTCCGCCTCGGATCCGGTCGCCGGAAACGCTGCGGCCTAGTACCTAAGCAACCGCGAGCCCGCCCCCGATGCGGATTCGCGCCTCGCAGGCGACGCTCTATGGCATGAGCGAAAGACTGGTTCTAGACGGGAACGAGGCGGCCGCGCTGGTCGCGCACTCCACGAGCGAGGTGATCGCGATCTATCCGATCACGCCCGCCTCGCGCGATGGGCGAGCTGGCGGACGAGTGGTCGGCGAAGGGGAAGACGAACCTCTGGGGGACGTCCCGGTCGTGATCGAGATGCAGTCGGAGGGCGGCGCCGCCGGCGCGGTCCACGGCGCGCTGCAGGCGGGCGCCCTGACGACGACGTTCACCGCCTCGCAGGGCCTGCTGCTGATGATCCCGAACATGTTCAAGATCGCCGGCGAGCTGACGCCGTTCGTCATCCACGTCGCCGCCCGCGCGGTCGCCACGCACGCGCTCTCGATCTTCGGCGACCACTCCGACGTGATGGCCGCCGCGCGGCACCGGCTTCGCGCTGCTGGCCTCCTCGGACGTGCAGGAGGCGCACGACTTCGCCGCCGATCGCGCACGCCGCGACGCTCCGCGCCCGCGTTCCGTTCCTCCACTTCTTCGACGGCTTCCGCACCTCGCACGAGATCAACAAGATCGAGCCGCTCGCCGACGACGAGCTGCGCGCGCATGATCGACGACGAGCTCGTCGACGCCCACCGCGCGCGCGCGCTGAGCCCCGACCACCCGGTGATCCGCGGCACCGCGCAGAACCCCGACGTGTTCTTCCAGGCGCGCGAGGCCGCCAACCCGTACTACGCGGCCGTGCCCGGGATCGTCGCAGCCGAGCGATGGACCGCTTCGCCGAGCTGACCGGCCGGCGCTACCGGCTCTTCGACTACGTCGGCGCGCCCGACGCCGAGCGGGTCGTCGTCGATCATGGGCTCCGGCGCCGGAGCCGCCGAGCGAGGCCGTCGAGGCGCTCGTCGCCCGCGGCGAGAAGGTCGGCCTGCGTCAAGGTGCGGCTCTACCGCCCCTTCGACGGCGCCGCGCTCGTCGCCGCGCTGCCCGACGACCGTGCAGGCGCATCGCCGTCCTCGACCGCACGCAAGGAGCCGGGCGCCGTCGGCGAGCCGCTCTACCAGGACGTCGTCACCGCGCTGATCGAGGCCGCGAGCCGAGCGTGCCCGGCGCCCGCGTGATCGGCGGCCGCTACGGCCTCGGCTCGAAGGAGTTCACCCCCGCGATGGCCGCCGGCCGTCTTCGACGAGCTGGCCGCGCCGCAGCCGCAGCCGCCACTTCACCGTCGGCATCGACGACGACGTCGACGCACTCGAGCCTCGCCGTACGACCCCGACTTCAGCACCGAGCCCGACGACGTCGTCCGCGCGCGTCTTCTACGGCCTCGGCTCCGACGGCACCGTCGGCGCCAACAAGAACTCGATCAAGATCATCGGCGAGGAGACGCCGACTGTACGCCCAGGGCTACTTCGTCTACGACTCGAAGAAGTCCGGCTCGATCGACCGTCTCGCACCTGCGCTTCGGCCCGCGGCCGATCCGCTCCTCGTACCTGATCGAGCGCGCGCAACTTCGTCGCCTGCCACCAGTTCGACCTCCTCGAGCGGATCCGACGTGCTCGACGTCGCCGACGACGGGCGCGACGTTCCTGCTCAACAGCGCCGTACGGCCCCGACGAGGTCTGGGACCAGCTGCCGCGCGAGGTGCAGGAGCAGATCGTCGACGAAGAAGCTGCAGCTTCTACGTGATCGACGCGCAACGCGCGTGGCGCGCGAGGCCGGCCTGGGCGGGCGCATCAACACCGTCATGCAGACCTGCTTCTTCGCGCTCTCGGGCGTGCTGCCCGCGCGACGAGGCGATCGGCGCGATCAAGGAGGCGATCGAGAAGACCTACGGCGAAGCGCGGCGAGGAGATCGTCGACCGCAACTTCGCGGCCGTCGACCTGCGCTCTCGACTCCTGCACGAGGTCGACGTGCCCGGCAGCCGTCACGGCGAGCGACGCGAGCCGCCCGCGTCGTCGCCGAGGCGCCCGACTTCGTGCAGCGGGTCACGCGCGACGATGATCGCCGGCCAGGGCGACAAGCTGCCCGTGAGCGCGCTGCCCGGTCGACGGCACCTTCCCGATCGGCACGGCCAGTTCGAGAAGCGCAACATCGCCGTCGAGATCCCGATCTGGGACCCGAGGCCTCTGCATCGAGTGCGGCAAGTGCGCGCTCGTCTGCCCGCACGCGGCGATCCGGATGAAGGTCTACGACCCGGCCGCGCTCGCCGGCGCGCCCGGCGGGCTTCCAGCTCGACGGACTGGCGCGGCGAAGGACCTGCCGGGCATGCGATGACGATCCAGGTCGCGCCCGACGACTGCACCGGCTGCGGCATCTGCGTCGACGTCTGCCCGGCGCAAGGACAAGCAGCTCGAGCGCCACAAGGCGATCGACATGCAGCCGAAGGCCGACCACCTCGAGCGCGAGCGCGCGCAACTGGGACTTCTTCCTGACGCTGCCGGAGATCGACCGGACGCTCGTGCAGCCGGCGACGGTCAAGGGCTCGCAGCTGCTGCAGCCGCTGTTCGAGTTCTCCGGCGCCTGCGCCGGCTGCGGCGAGACGCCGTACCTGAAGCTGCTGACGCCAGCTCTTCGGCGACCGCGCTGCTCGATCGCCAACGCGACCGGCTGCTCGTCGATCTACGGCGGCAACCTGCCGACGACGCCCTGGACGACGAACGCCGACGGCCGCGGGCCCGGCGTGGTCGAACTCGCTGTTCGAGGACAACGCCGAGTTCGGCCTCGGCATGCGGCTGGCGCTCGACCAGCAGCGCGACGCAGGCGCGGCGAGCTGCTCGCGCGAGCTGACCGGCGCCGATCGGCGACGAGCTCGTCGACGGCGCTCCTCGAGCGCCGACCAGGACGACCGAGGCCGGGATCGCGAGCAGCGCGAGCGCGTGGCCGAGCTGAAGCGAGCAGCTCGCCGCGCTCGACGACCCGCGGCGCGAAGCGGCTCGCCGACGCTCGCCGACGCGCTCGTCCGCAAGAGCGTGTGGATCGTCGGCGGCGACGGCTGGGCGTACGACATCGGCTTCGGCGGGCTGGACCACGTGCTCGCCGTCGGGCGCAGACGTCAACGTCCTCGTGCTCGACACCGAGGTCTACTCGAACACCGGCGGCCAGGCGTCGAAGGCGACGCCGCGCGGCGCGGTGGCGAAGTTCGCCGCCGGCGGCAAGGCACGCCGGCAAGAAGGACCTCGGGCATGATCGCCGATGGCCTACGGCAACGTCTACGTCGCGCAGGTCGCGCTCGGGCGCCAACGACGCCGCAGACGGTGAAGGCGTTCGCCGAGGCCGAGGCCTACCACGGCCCGTCGCTCATCATCGCCTACAGCCACTGCATCGCGCACGGCATCGACATGGCGCACGGCGATGGCCCACCAGAAGGAGGCGGTCGACTCCGGCTACTGGCCGCTCTACCGCTACGACCCGCGGCTCGACCATCCGTTCCAGCTCGACTCGCGCACGCCGAAGCTGCCGCTCAGCCGAGTTCACCGGCAAGGAGAACCGCTTCCTGCTGACCGCGCGCTCGAACCCCGCCGAGGCCGCCGAACTGGCCGCGGAGGAGCAGCACGACGTCGAGGAGCGCTGGCGCCTCTACGAGCGGCTCTCGCACGTCGGCGAACACGGCGCTCCGGCCGAGGAGCAAGTCTCTCGTTCGGAGGCACCATCTAGTCTCTGTGGCATGAGGGAGACGGAGGAGCTGGGACGCGGCGGCCGGCTGCGCGGCGGTGCCGCCGGCGAGCTCGTGGCGGCCGCCTACGCGGCGGAGAGCGCACACGGCCCGCGTCTCGCGCGCGGGCTGTCGCTCGCGGACCTCGCGCATGCCGTCGCGCTCGTCGAGGGCGGCGACCTCAGCGGCGAGGACGCGACGGCACTCCTGCGCGGGCTGCTCGAGCTCGCACGCGATTCCCGGCGACGAGTTCCCGTGGGACCCCTCGCTCGGCGACGCGTTCAACGCGCGCGAGGCCGAGCTCGAGCGGCGGGTCGGCCGCTCGGCGGCCGGCTGGCTGAGCGCGGGCCGGCCGCGCCGGGAGGCGTTCCGCGTCGGCGCTCCGGCTGACGGCGCGAACCGGCGTGCGCGAGCTGCACGACGCGCTCGTCGGCCAGACTGCGGCGCTCGCCCGGCACGCACGCGTGACGCGCGCCGCGCTCGCGACCGACTACACGTACCTCCAGCCTGCGCAGCCGACGACGGTCGGCCACCTGCTCCTCGCCTACGCCTATCCCGCGCTCCGCGACGGCGACCGGCGCGCGCATCGCACGCGGCGCTCGGCGCGAGCGTCGCCGGGGCCGGCGGCAGCGCCGGCTCGCGCTGGTCGCTCGACCGGACGCGGCTCGCCGAGCTCCTCGGCTGCGACGGGCTCGTCGAGCACGCGAAGGACGCGGCCTGGCAGGCGGACGTCTACGTCGAGCTGCTCGCGACGCTCGCGATCGCCGCGACGCACCAGAGCCAGCTCGGCCAGGACTTCGAGATCTACGCGAGCCAGGAGTTCGGCCTCGTCGAGCTCGCCGACGCCCACAGCCGCGCGAGCGCGCTGATGCCGCAGAAGAAGAACCCCTACGCGCTCGCCGCGATCCGCACGCAGGCGGGCCAGGCGGCCGGCGACGTGGCGAGCGCCCTCGTCGCCCTGCACACGGGCTCGGCGCCGCACCGATCACTTCCACCTGCTGAACGGCACCGTGCCGCGGGCGCTCGACGAGGCCGTCGCGATCGCCCGGCTGACGGCGTCGGTGCTGGACGGCATCGAGCTGCGGCCGGAGCGGTTCGCGCAGATCGCGCGCGAGAGCTTCGTCACCGCGGCCGACGTCGCCGACGTCCTCGCGCTGACCGGGCGGACTCGACTATCGCAGCGCCCACAAGGTCGTCGGGCGCGCGGTGCGCGACCTCGTCGAGGCGGCGAGCCGCCGTCGTCGCTGACGCCGGCGCGGCTCGCCGCAGCGGCCGAGGCCGCGATCGGCCGGCCGGTCGAGCTCGACGCGGCGACGCTGCGCGACGCGCTCGATCCCGAGGCATGGCCGCCGCCCGCCGGCAGACGGGCTCGTCGTCCGCGGCGGCGATGGACGCGATGCTCGGCGGGGTCGACGCGAAGCTCGCCGCGCACGAGAGCTGGAGCTCGGCCGCACGCGAGCGGGAGTCCTCCGCCGAGGCGGCGCTACTCGCCCGAGCGCGCGAGCTGGCGGCCGGCTAGAGGTTCCTGCGGTAGAGCAGGAACGCGAGCGGCACGACGGCGCCGAGGACGAACCACGGCGCGAGCGCGACGCGCGCGTACTGGGTGACGGAGGTGTGGGCGGTCGCGTTTCCGACGGCGGCGTGGATCGCGCCGGCGAGCCCGCCGACGTCGCTCTCGCTGAAGACGCGGCCCTTCATCAGCGCCGCGAAGCTCTGGAGCGACGCTCCGCTCGACGGGTCCTCGACGTAGCGCTGGTCGATCTTGCCTTTCGCGTAGACGTGCTCGCCCGGCCGGGAGACGTGGACGAGGAACGGGCGGATCCGCTGCGGCGTGCCGAGCGTGTACTGGAAGTCGGGCGGCAGCCGGCTCGACTCGCCGTCGGTGTAGAGGACGACGATCGGGTGGGTGACGACCGGCGGGAAGAACTGCGACTGGCCCATCGAGGCGATCGCGCTCAGCGTCGTCGCGCGGCTCGGGTAGTGCTGGCTCGGCGGCGGCCGGTCGATCGCGACCGACTGCAGCAGGGTCCGGTCGAAGAGCACGAGATCGGTCGTCGGCATCAGGACGGGCAGCGTGCGGTCGGTCATCGACGCGATCCCGACCGGGATGTCGCCGAGCCGCTGCGAGAGCTGCAGCGCCTCCCGCTTCGCGCGCACGAGCCGCGACGGGCTCGCGCGGAGGGTCGCGCCGTCATCGAGAGCGAGGTGTCGAAGACGAAGAACGCCTGCGCGTCGCCGCGCTGCGTCATAGGGGTGCTGGCGCACGATCACCGGCTGCGCGGCCGCGACGCCGACGAGCGCCGGCACGAGCGCGAGCGCCACGACGCCCGCGGCGAGCCCGCGCGCCCGCCGCTGCGGCAGCGAGAAGAGCCGGCGCACCGCCGCCGTGCGGCGCCGCGCGAGCAGGAGCGCCGCGATCGGGACGCGGCCGCGAGCGCGAACAGCGAGTCGTACGGGGTCAGGAAGTCGACGCCCATCAGAAGCCGGAGCCGCCGACGCTCGAGCCGCGGCCGCGGCCGAAGCCGAAGCCGCCGCGCGCGTCCTTGCCGAAGCGCGACGTGCCCGAGATCCGTGATCCGGAGCACGAGCTCGAGGTTCGCCTTCGCGTCGAAGTTCGACGCGTTCTCCGCGATCGCGCGGCGGAAGAAGCCGGCGGCGCGGTTGAGCGTCTGCAGCTGGGTGGTCGCTGTCCGCGGCCGGCGTCGTGACGGTGATCACGCCGATGAGGTTCGCCGCCGTCGAGCGCTCGATCCCGGTCGACGCGCCGTCGGCCAGCTGCTCGAGCAGCCCCTCGTCTCGATCCGGATCGTCGTCAGGTCGGCCTTGGTCTCCGGGTCGGAGCCGACCCGGCTGAACCAGAAGAGCTGCAGCGCGTGCCGGTAGTCGAGCGCGTCGGAGAGCCCGAGCAGCTGCTTCGCCGGGTCGCCCGGCAGGAGGCTCGGCGACCGCCAGAGCCCGCGTGGCCGTGCAGGGCGCGGAAACGGAGGTCGTCGCGCGTCACCGCTTCTGCCAGGCCCGGGCGTCGAGAGCGAGCAGGAGCAGGTCGCCGCCGCCAGCAGGCAGACGGCGACGACGATCGCGGGCCGGACGCGGCGGATCAGCGTCATGCGGTCGCCCCGATCTCCACGCGCGCGTTCAGGCGCTCGTTCAGGCGAGCAGGAGGACGATCAGCGTGCCGAGGCCGAGCAGCGTCCAGGCCGACGTCGCCGCCACCGGCTGCGCCTGGCGCCCCAGCGATGGGTGAAGACGCTCGGGTCGACGAACGCGTTGTCTCCGAACAGCCCGGCGAAGATGTGGACGTTCGCGGGGTCGGCGAAGAGCGGGACGATGCGGACGGGGATGTGCGCCTTGCTGGAGCGAGAGCGCCTCGGCAGGCAGCGGCTCGAGTCGCCGGCCGAGTCGTCGAGGTCGCTGACGAGCAGGATCGAGCCGTGCTTCACGCCGCGCGGCGGAGCGCCTGGTGCGCCTGCTTCAGCCCCGCGGCGATCCGGGTGCCGCCGCTGAACTGGTCCCAGGGGCTCCGGCCGAAGATCGGCGTGCCGTGCACGACGCGCTCCGGCTGGAAGAAGCGGAGGAACTGGAGGAGCGCGCCGGCCGGCGAGTTCGGCGGCAGCAGCTCGTAGGCGACGTCCGAGAACATGACGAGGCCGATCCCCTGGTTCGCGGCGACGACGCCCTTAGGACGGTGGCGACCCGCCGGTAGACCGGCCCGGCGATGCTCGCCGACATGTCGACCGCGATCACGCCCGTGGTCGCGCCCTGCGGCAGCACGGCGGCGCGGCCGCTGCCCGCCGAGCGGGCCGAGAGCACGGCGGCGGCGAGCACGCCGGCGAGCGCGAGCGCGAGGCCGAACCGGACGACGGTCGTCCGGCGCGCCTGGCCCGGCGAGCCGGCGCAGCTCGGCGAGCGGCGTCGAGTCGGGCCGCCGGACGGTGGTCGTCCTCACGGCGCTTCCGGGCGGCGGCTGCGGCGAGCCGTGCGCGCGGTCGGAGATCGCCTTCACGTCCTCGTCCTCCGGAGTCTCCTGTGACCAGGCGAGCGCGCGCGCCGCGTCGGAGAGATCGGACGTCGGGCCGGTCTCGAGCTCCCCGGCGACCCGTTCGAGCGCCTTCCGCTGCAGCGTGTCGTCGCCGCGCTCGCGCGCCCAGAAGAAGAGCGCGAGCGCCCGGTCGAGCGTCGTCGCGCTTCCGGCCGCCGCGGCCGCGCGTCGCGGACGGAGGCGCCACGCCCAGCGGCCGCCGACGGCGAGCCCGGCCGCGCCGAAGACGCCGGCGAGCGCGAGCGAAGCCAGAAGACGAGCCCGGGCGTCAGCCGGTAGCCGGGCGAGGCGACCGGGGTCAGCCGCACCTGCCAGCGCAGCGCGTTGTGTCGGTGCAGGAAGGCGACCGTGCCCGGGCTGATCTGCGAGAGCGCCTCGATCGGCGGGAAGCCGGCGGTGATCCCGTACTGCTTCGTCCCGTCCGCGGCGAGGTAGTCGATCCGCGCCGGTCGGAACTGGAAGACGTGGAACGTGTCGCTCGGCGGGTTCCGCGGCACGCAGCTCGAGCTTAGGCAGCGCAGCGTCCACGTCCACGTGATCTGCAGGAAGCGGCCGCTGCCGCTGCGCAGGACGCTGTGCTGGACGGCCTTGTACGGCGTGAAGATCGCGGTGACGCGGACGCCGCGCCGGGTCGACCCACTTCGTGTCGGCGACGACGGCGACCTGCGCCGTGACCGCGTCGCCGAAGAGGTGGACGACGGGGGTCAGCGAGGCGTACGCCTTCAGCGGCACGGCCGTCGCCGACCGCCGAGCCGGACGGGATCGACCGGCAGCAGCGCCGCCGCGGGGGCGGCGAGCGCCAGCGCGGCGAGGACGCGCGCGACGAGCGGCGCCCGCCTCACGCGACCGCTCCGCGAGCCATCACGCGCAGGTCGGCCCAGTCGAGGAACGCGGCGGTCGAATCTGCTCGGGATGTGCTCGCTGCCGACGACGAGCGGGTTCGAAGCCGAGCGACGCGGAACTCGTCGAGTCAGCCGCCGGCGGCGCGCCTCGTTCTCGGCTCGCGGCGCGCCGCGCCTCGCGGCGTCAGGCGAACGGGACGCGCGCCGCGCGCGGGTCGGCGACGGCACGGGGACGACCAGCCGACGGCGGGGAAGCTCTGCTCCCAGACGGGGTCCTGGACACGGACCGGCACGAGATCCCAGCGGTGCTCGAGCGCCCGCTCCCACGCGCGGGCGGGGGGCGGGACGAGGAAGTCGGAGAGGATGAACACGAACGTTCCTCCGTCGGCAGGTCGCGCGGGCCGCCGAGGTACGCGAACCCGCGCTCGAGGGTGTCCTCGGGCGCGTCGAAGGGCCGGTCGACGTGCCGCGCTCGTCGTAGCCGCTCGCTGCGCGGCGGGAGCCAGTACGCCTCGCCGCTCGCGCGTAGTCGAGCGACCCGACGTCGCCGCGCGCCGGCGCCCGCGCCGCCCCGATCAGTCGACGATCGCCGACCAGCGCGCCGGCTTCTCGAGCCAGGCGGCAACGCCGCGGGAAGATCGCCCATCGCGGGCGGCGGTCGCAGACCAGCACGACCCGCGGCGCCTCGTCGGCGTAGCGCCGCGGACGACGAACTCGTCGTCGTCGCGCGCGGCCGACAGCTTCGCCGAGGCGTGCCAGTCGATCGTGGCGACGTGGTCGCCGGGGCGGTAGGCGCGGCCGCCGACGACGTCCGTGCCGGGGCCGCGCCGGGCGCTGCGCTGCTCGCCGAACGGCAGCCCGAGCAGCCGGCGGCGCGGGACGAGCGGGAACGTGCGCCGCGCGCCTCCGAGGCCGTTCCTAGCCGCTGCTGGCGGCGGGCACGCCGCAGGTCGTCGTCGCGGCCGGGGCGCGGCGCCAGCTCGAAGCTGCGGGCGCGGATCGCTCGAGCGCGTCGCGTCACGGCCGAGGCCGCGGGTCTCGGCGAGGAACGCGGTCGTGAGGAGGATGCGGTGGCCGAGCACCGGCAGGAAGAGCTTCTCGACGTCCTCGGGCACGACGTACTCGCGCCCCTGGAAGAGCGCCCATGCGCGCGCGGTCGCGCTCGAGCGCGAGGCTGCCGCGGACCGAGGCGCCGGTCGAGACGCCCTCGAGCAGCCGCGTCGCGCGCACGAGCTCGACGAGCCAGCGCAGGATCAGCTCGTCGACGTAGACCTCCTCGACCGCCTTCCGCAGCGCTCGCACCTCGTCGGCGCTCACCGCGGGCTCGAGGCGCTCCGAGCGGGTGCCCGTGCCGCTGCTCCTCGACGATCTGCACCTCGTCGTCGAGCGCCGGGTAGCCGAGCGACGTCCGCAGCGAGAAGCGGTCGAGCTGCGCCTCGGGCAGCGGGAACGTGCCCTCCTGCTCGATCGGGTTCTCGGTCGCGATCACGAGGAACGGGTCGGGCAGCGGCCGGGTGACGCCGTCGACGGTCACCTGGCGCTCGGCCATCGCCTCGAGCAGCGCCGACTGCGTCTTCGGCATCGCCCGGTTGATCTCGTCGACGAGCACGACGTTGGCGAAGACCGGCCCGGGGCGGAACTCGAAGTCGCGCGTCTTCTGGTTGTAGATCGCGAGGCCGGTGACGTCGGTCGGCTGGAGGTCGGGCGTGCACTGGATGCGCGCGAAGGTCGCCCCGTCGATCGACTGCGGCGATCGCGCGGGCGAGCACCGTCTTCGCCGTGCCCGGGCACGTCCTCGAGCAGCACGTGGCCCTCGCAGGCGAGCGAGGCGAGCACGAGGCGCGATCTCGTCGTGCTTGCCGTGCACGACCGTCTCGATGTTGTCGAGCAAGCGTTGCGCCGTCTGCGAGCGCGACGGCGAGCTCGTCCGTACCCAAGCGAACCTCCTGGGAGGGAAGGGGCACCTGCGTTGCAGCCTAGTCCTCTTCCTTAGACGTAGAACCACGAATTCGGTTGTCGAACCGACGCCGTTCGCGTGTCTCCCCGCGGCGCCGCCCGCAGCCGGGCCGGCCGCGCGGCAGCGAGCCGGCGGTCCGCGCGACCGGCGTCCGTCCCGGGCCGAGCGACGCGGTAGAGCTTGAACGCGGCGTGCTTGATCTGGGTGTAGTCCTCCAGCGAGTACATCGACATGTCCTTGCCGTAGCCGGACTGCTTGTAGCCGCCGTGCGGCATCTCGGACGTGATCGGAGAAGTGGTCGTTGACCCAGACGGTGCCGAACTGGAGGCTGCGCGCCGCGTCAGCGCGCGGCCGACGTCGCGCGTCCAGACCGACGCGGCGAGGCCGTAGCGGACGTCGTTCGCCCAGGCGATCGCCTCGTCGTCGTCGGCGAACCGCTGCACCGTGACGACCGGGCCGAAGACCTCGCGCTGGACGATCTCGGCGTTCTGGTCGACGTCGGTGACGACCGTCGGCTGGACGAAGAAGCCCTGTCGCCGTTCGTCGCCGCCGCCGGTGAGCACGGTGCGCGCCCTTCGGCGCGGTCGAGGAAGCCGAGGACGCGCTCGTGCTGAGCCTTCGAGATCACGGGCCCATCTCCGTCTCGTCGCCTTCGGCCGGGTCGCCGACCTTGAGCGACTCGACCGCCGGCACGAGCTCGGCGAGGAGCCGCTCGTAGATCTTCGGCCCGGCGATCGACGCGGGAGGCGGCCGTGCAGTCCTGGCCGGAGTTCCAGTAGCCGGCGAGCCGGATCCCCGCCGCGACCGCCTCCAGGTCGGCGTCGTCGAAGACGACCACCGGGGCCTTGCCGCCGAGCTCGAGGTGGACGCGCTTGAGCGTGTCGGCCGCCGTGCGCGCGATCATCTTGCCCGTCGAGACGTCGCCGGTCAGCGAGACGAGCCGCACGTCGGGATGCGTCGACGAGCCGCTGCCCGACAGGGACGCCGTCGCCCGGTGACCACGTTGAGCACGCCCGGCGGAATGACATCCTCCGCCAGCTCGACCAAGCGGAGCAGCGAGAGCGGCGTGAGCTGGGACGGCTTGAGGATCCGACGTTGCCCGCCGCGAGCGCCGGCCCGATCTTCCAGATGGCCATCATCAGCGGGTAGTTCCACGGGGCAGATGCCGCCGACGACGCCCAGCGGCTCGCGCCGGATGATCGACGTGTAGCCGCGATGTACTCGCCCGCCGATTTGCCCTCTTGTACCCGGGCCGCGCCGGCGAAGAAGCGCAGGTTGTCGGCGATGAACGGCATGTCGTCGCGGCGAGCCTTCAGCGGCTTGCCGACGTTCAGCGACTCCAGCTGGGCGAGCTCATCGGCGTTCTCGTCGATCACGTCGGCGAGCTTGAGCAGCAGCTCCGCGCGTTCCTTCGGCGTCTTGTCGAGCCAGTCCGGCAGCGCCTTCTGCGCCGCCGCGACGGCGCGGTCGACGTCCTCGGCGCTGCAACGCGGCACCTCGGCGATCGTCTCGCCGGTGGCGGGCGCGATCACCTCCATCGTCTCGCCGGAGGCGGCGTCGACCCACTCGCCGCCGATCAGGCACTTGTAGCCGTGGTCGTGGTGCTCATACCTGTCCTCCTTTGCGAACTGTCATACGGCGGTGATCTGAGCCGACTCGACGGCTTCGGTGACTGCCGGCGGCGCGGCGGAGAACGCCGGTGTCGCGCATTAGCCGTTGCGCGAGCGCTACGGGGATGACCGTGAGGACGATCATCGCGAATGCGATCACGTTCACGACAGGCAGCTGCTGGCCGAGGCGGATGTAGCCGAAGATCCGGAGCGGCAGCGTGTTCTGCGAGCCCGCGGTGAACGTCGTGACGATCACCTCGTCGAACGAGAGCGCGAAGGCGAGCAGGCCGCCGGCGACGAGCGCGGTCGAGATCACCGGCAAGGTGACGAGCGGAACGTCTGCCACCGTCGGCGCCGAGATCCAGCGACGCCTCGATCAGCGACGGCGGCGCGCGGCGCAGCCGTGCGAGGACGTTGTTGTAGACGATGACGATGCAGAAGGTGGCGTGGCCGATGACGATCGTCCACTGCGACAGGTAGATTGCCCGATGACGAACGCGGAGTTGAGCGCGATGCCGGTGACGATCCCCGGCAGCGCGATCGGCAGCACGAGCAGGAACGAGACCGCCTCGCGCCCGAAGAAGCGGAAGCGGTGCGACCCCGAACGCCGCCGCGGACCCGAGGACGAGCGCGATGCCGGTCGCGATCAGGCCGGCGCGCGCCGAGAGCCAGAGCGGGTCGCGGATCTCCGGCGTCCAGGCGAGCGGGAACCAGTGCGTCGTGAAGCGTGATCGGCCAGCTCTGCACGTTCGAGCTGTTGAACGCGTAGACGGCGATCAGAGCGAGCGGGACAACAGGAAGAGGAGGACAGCGACGACCAGAGGGCGAGCGCGATCCGGGTCGCCGCGTCCCTCCATCAGATGGCCTCGAAGGCCCCGAGCCGGCGGGCGATCAGCAGGTAGACGCCCATCACGGCGAGCGGCACGGCGGCGAAGCGGCCGCGAACGGAGGTTGTTCGCGATGCTGGGCGTAGACGACGTTGCCGATGAACTGCGAGCCCGCGCCGCCGACGAGCAGCGGGGTGACGTAGTCGCCGAGCGTCAGCGAGAAGGTGAAGATCGAGCCGGCCACGACACCGGGCAGCGCCAGCGGGAGCACCACCGGCGGAAGCGTCCGGCAGCCCGCGGCGCCGAGGTCGCGCGAGGCCTCGAGGTAGGAGTCCGGGATCCGCTCGAGCGCGCCGTAGACCGGCAGGATCATGAACGGCAGCCAGATGTACGTGAAGACCAGCCAGACCGCCCAGTTCGAGTAGCCGATGTGCGCGGCGGGCAGGCCGACTGCGCAGCGTCCAGTTGAGGACGCCCCTCGCGAGGATCAGCCGCCAGATGTAGACGCGCACGAGGTAGCTCGACCAGAGCGGCAGCAGGACGGCGACGAAGATGAGCGCGCGCGAGCGGCGCGCGACCCGCGCCATGAAGTAGCCGAGCGGGAACGCGAGGACCGCGTCGGCGGCCGTCACCGCCGCCGCGATGCCGATCGTCCGCAGCGCGATCGTCCGGTACGCGCTCGCTCAAGAGCGTCCGGAAGTTGTCGAGCGTCCAGATGTGCTCGATCTCGGTCGTGAACGGGTCGATCGTCCAGAACGAGGAGACGAACAGCGCGACGAGCGACGCGAGGTAGACGAGCACGAACGCGAGCAGCGGCGGCGCGAGGAGCAGCAGCGCCTTCGCCCAGCGGTGCCGCCAGAGCGCCGGAGAGCCGGAGCCGGGCCGCCCGCGCGGGACGGCCCGGCGGGCGGGTCGAGGCGCGGGCCGCCGGGCTACTAGCCCTTCAGCTGCGTCCAGGCCTGCTGCCACTTCGTGTAGTCCATGCAGTCGCTCTTGCCGTTGCCGCACGCGGCCACCGGCGTCTTCCAGAACCTGATCGAGTCGAAGTACGCCGTCGAGGCGCCGCAGTGGTACTGCGCCGCCGAGCCCGTCGCGAGCTTGTTCATGATCGCGCACGCCTTCGTGTTCGCGGGCGTCTCGCCGAAGTAGATCGCCTGCTGGGCCTGCACCTTCGGCGTCGACACCCAGGCCATCCACTTGTACGCGCAGTTCGGGTGCTTGGCGTGCGCCGAGAGCATCCACGTGTCGGCCCAGCCGGTCGCGCCCTCCTTCGGGATCAGATCCTCCACGGGCGCCTTGTCCGCGATCAGCGTGTTCGTCTGGTACGGCCACGAGGCGCCGAGACGGCGTCGCCGTTCTTGAACAGGTCGATCTCGTCCGAGGCGAGCGCCCAGTACTTCTTGATCAGCGGCTTCTGCTGCTTGAGCAGCGTCATCGCCGCGTCGAACTGCGTCTGGTTCAGCTCGTACGGATCGGTGATGCCGAGCGACGGCTTCGCCTTCGAGAGGTAGAGCGCCGCGTCGGCGATCTGGATCGGGTTGTCCGGGACGGTGACCTTGCCCTTGTACTTCGCGCTGTAGATGACCGACCAGCTCTTCGGCGCCGGCTTCACCTTCGTCGTGTTGTAGAGCAGCGTGTTCGGCCCCCACTGCAGCGAGATCCCGTAGTGGACGCCCTTGATCGTGTTGTGCGGCGGCGACTGCAGCGCCGGGATGAAGTTCTTGAAGTCCGGGATCAGCTTCGGGTTCACCGGCTGGACGTCGTTGCCGTAGATCAGGCGCAGGCTCGCGTCGCCGGAGGCGGAGACCATGTCGTACTGGCTGCCGCCGCCCTGGCGCATCAGCGTGACCATCTCGTCGGAGGAGCCGGCGTACTTCGCGTTCACCTGGCAGCCGGTCGCCTTCGAACGGCTTCACCCACTGCGGCTGGGTGTAGCCCTCCCACGCGATCAGGTTGAGCTGCCCCTCGCCGGGGCCGATCGACGTGGGCAGCCCGTTGCCGGCGGAGACGCCCGACGCGGGGACGCACAGGGCCGCGGCGAACGCGGCCACGAGCAGATGCCACCTCGTGATGCCCCTCACTTGCCCTCCTCTCCGATCTCGAACGTGTGCTCCGGCCGCCAGGCGAGCCGGACGCGCTTGCCCGTTCCTCGAGCGCCTGCTGCGAGGACGTCTCGAGGTTCTGGCGGACGACGACGAGCTCTCCTCCGGAGTCGAGCTCGACGATGTAGCGGGTGACCATGCCGACGTAGACGACCTCCTGCACGACGCCCGGCTCGCCGTCCCCGTCCTCGGCCATGTGGATCTTCTCCGGGCGGATCGTGAAGCGCCGGCCGTCGCGCTCGAGCACGTTCGAGACGCCGACGAAGCCCGCGACGAACTCGGTGTGCGGGTGCTCGTACACCTCGGCGGGCGTGCCGATCTGCTCGATCCGGCCCTCGTTGAAGACGGCCAGGCGGTCGCTCATCGTCAGCGCCTCCTCCTGGTCGTGCGTCACGTAGACGAAGCGTGATGCCGAGCTCGCGCTGCAGCTCCTTCAGGAAGACCTGCATCTCCTGGCGCAGCTTCAGGTCGAGCGCGCCGAGCGGCTCGTCGAGCAGGAGCACCGGCGGCCCGTTGACGATCGCGCGCGCGAGGGCGACCCGCTGCCGCTGGCCGCCGGAGAGCTGGAGCGGCCTGCGCCGCCGAGGCCCGGGAGGCGGACGCGCTCGAGCACCTCCTCGGCGCGGGCGCGGCGCTCGCGGCGGCCGATCCCTTCACGCGCAGCCCGTACTCGACGTTCTCGCCACCGACATGTGCGGGAAGAGCGCGTAGTCCTGGAAGACGGTGTTCACCGGGCGCTCCGAGGGCGCGATCGGGTGACGTCGGCGCCCTGGAGCTCGACGCGGCCCGCGTCCGGGCGCTCGAAGCCGGCGATCACGCGCAGCGTCGTCGTCTTGCCCGAGCCGGAGGGCCCGAGCAGCGTGAAGAACTCGCCCTCGGCGATGTCGAGGTCGAGGCCCGCGATCGCGACGACGTCTCCGTAGACGCGCCGGATCCCGCTCAGCCGGACCGCCGGGGCCGCGGCGGCCGGCCCGTCTCAGGCCGCGCGGGAGCCTGCGTCGCCAAGCGCTTCCTCCAGCAGCTCGAGCCCGCGCTCCAGCTCCTCGTCGGTCGCCGTCAGCGGCGGCAGGAGCCGGATCACGTTTCCGTAGAGCCCGCACGAGAGGAGGATCAGGCCCTTCTCGAACGCCGCGGCCGTGACCGCCTTCGCGGCGTCGGGGCTCTGCTCGCGCAGCTCGAGCGCGAGCATCGCGCCGAGGCCGCGCACCTCGCCGACGAGCGGCTGGCGTGCGGCGATCTCGTCGAGCCGCATCCGCAGCCCGTGGCCAGCTCCTCGGCGCGCTCGCGGAAGGCGGGCGACGCCAGCTCGTCGAGGACGGCCACAGCGGCGGCGCAGGCGAGCGGGTTGCCGCCGAAGGTGCCGCCGAGACCGCCGGGATGGACGGCGTCCATCAGCTCCGCGCGGCCGGTGACCGCCGCGAGCGGGAGGCCGCCGCCGAGCGTCTTCCCGGAGACGATCAGGTCGGGCTCGATCCCGAGCCGCTCGATCGCCCACATCGTCCCGGTGCGCCCGCAGCCCGACTGCACCTCGTCGTCGACGTAGACGATCCCGTGCTCGTCGCAGATCGCGCGCAGCGCCTGGACGAACTCCGGCGGCATCGGGATGAAGCCGCCCTCGCCCTGCACCGGCTCGAGCACGATGCACGCGACCTCGTCCGGCGCGATGTCCTGCTTGAAGAGCAGCTGCAGGCCGGGCAGCGCGTCCTCGGTCGAGACGCCGCGGTACGGGTACGGCGCGGGCGCGCGGTGGACGTCGGTGGCGAGCGGCCCGAAGCCCTGCTTGTAGACGAGCTTCGACGTCATCGCCATCGTCAGGTTGGTGCGGCCGTGGAAGGCGCGGTCGAAGACGACGACGCCGGCGCGCCCGGTCGCGGCGCGCGCGATCTTGACCGCGTTCTCGACCGCCTCCGCGCCCGAGTTGACGAGCAGCGACTTGATCTCCCTGCCGTCGGCGGGCCAGGTCTCGGCGAGCCGGCGGCAGACGTCGACGTACGGCTCGTACATGCCGATCATGAAGCACTGGTGGAGGTAGCGGTCGGCCTGCTCGTGGATCGCCCGTACGACCGTCTCCGGGCCGTGGCCGAGGTTCTGGCAGGCGATGCCGCCGCCGAAGTCGATGTACTCGCGGCCGTCGGCGTCCCAGACGCGGGCCCCCTCGGCGCGGCCGACGACGAGCGCGGGCGTGGAGACGCCGCGGGGGACGAAGCGCTCTCGCGCCTGGGTGACGCGATCGCTGGCGGCGCGTTCTCCGACCGACATGGACGCTCGGGATTATCGCTGCGGCGATGCGTCTTTTCAATCGAGATGCGCCTCGCAATGCGAGGCGGAGGAGGCTCGCGACTGCGGCAATGCGCAGCGCCGCCCCTGTGACGGTCCGCAGGCCCGCCGGCGTCCGGCTAGCCCAGCGCCAGCTCGACGCTCTCGAGGACGATCGACTGGGCGAGCGGGTCGCGCGGGTCGATCGAGTCGACGTTGCAGTGCGCGCCCTCGGCGACGGTGCCGCGGGTGGCGTCGACGAAGTGCTCGACGAAGTGTGCGGGGGTCATGTGCGACATCGGGCCGATCCGTACGTTGACCGAGCGGACGCCCACCGCGCCCTCTTCCGCGGCGACCGTCTCGATCTCGCGGACGAGGTCGGCGAGGAGCGCGCGCTCGTGCATCAGGCCGCTGTTCCGGTGTCGACCTCGCGCCGGATCGCCGCGGCGACCACCTCGACGGCGGCGGCGGCCTCCGGGCTGAGCGCCGCCCCGGTGTCGAAGCTCGCGCCCTCGATCCCGTAGACGACCGTGCGCGCCGGCAGCCGGCCGAGCGCGCGCGCGAGCTCGACCGCCTCGGCGACGCCGAGCAGGTGCGTCGAGGAGCGCTGCAGCTCGGGCGGCAGCGGCTGCTCGTCGGCCGGCAGGCGGCGCACGGTGCCCGGCTCGGCGCCGGACTCGGTTGCGTCTACGAGGATCGCCCGGTCGTAGCCGTCCCACGAGTCGAGGAGCCCGACCGGCTCGCCCTCGCACTCGACGACGGCGGCATCGATGTCGGTGAGCGCACGCACGACGTGGAGGCCGACCGCGTCGTCGCCGCGGAGCTCGTTCCCGACGCCGACCACGACCGTTCTCACGACCGCTCGACCTCGAGCGTCAGGAAGTGCGTCGCGCAGGAGATGCACGGGTCGTAGTTGCGGATCGCCTGCTCGCAGCGGAGCTGCAGCTCGTCGTCGGGCAGGTCCGTGTGCGCCGAGACGAACTCGTGCAGATCGCTTTCGATCGAGCGCTGGTTCTGCGAGGTCGGCGGGACGATCTTCGCGTCGAGGATCGCGCCGCCCTCGTCGAGCCGGTAGCGGTGGTAGAGGATCCCGCGCGGCGCCTCGCTCGCGCCGTGGCCGGTTCCCGCCTTCGGCGTCACCTCGAGCGCCGGCTCGGCGGGCGGCTCGTAGGCTGCGATCAGGCGCAGCGCCTCCTCGCAGGCATGCACGAGCTCGACCGCGCGGACGACGATCGAGCGGAACGGGTTCCGCACCACCGGCTCGAGCCCGACCTCGGCCGCCGCCTCGCGCGCCTGCGGCGAGAGCTTGTCGCGGTGGAGCGCGTACCGGGCCATCGGCCCGACGAGGTACGACTCGCCGTCGAGCCGTGCGTGCAGCGCGTTCGAGTGCTCGACGTGCTCCTCGACGACGTGCTCGAGGAACGCCGAGATCGGGAAGGTGTCGCCGCGCGAGGTGACGACCTCGTCGCCGCGGTCGATCGGGTACTCGTCGCCGTCGACGAGCGCCGCGAACAGGTAGTCCTGCTCGAGCTCGGGGAAGTCGAGCCCGGCGACGATCCGCACCGTCTCCCGCGAGGCCGCGAGCGCCCATTCGAGGTCGGGTACGAGCGCGTCGAGCTGCGCGCGGGTCGGGGCCTTGTACCAGCCGCCGACGCGGACGTTGATCGGGTGCACCTCGCGGCCGCCGACGACGCGCATCACCTCGTTGCCGATCTTCTTCAGCCGCAGCGCCGTCTCGACGAGCCCCGGGTTGATCTTCGCGAGCTCGACCGCGCTCGGCACGCCGAGGAAGTCGGGCGCGTGGAGCATGAAGACGTGCAGCGTGTGCGACTCGATCCACTCGCCGCAGTAGAGGAGCCGCCGCAGCGCGCGCAGCTGACCCTCCACCTCGACGCCTGCGAGCTGCTCCATCGCCCGGCAGGCGGCCATCTGGTAGGCGACCGGGCAGATGCCGCAGATCCGCGCCGTGATGTCCGGCGCCTCGCGGAAGTCGCGTCCGCGCAGGAAGCCCTCGAAGAACCGCGGCGGCTCGTAGATGCGGAGCTTCGTCTCGGTGACGACGCCGTCGCGCATCTTCACGAGCATCCCGCCCTCGCCCTCGACACGGGCGAGGTAGTCGGTGCGGATCGTCTTCGTCCGCGGCGCGGTCTTGCTCTTACTCATGGAAGGTCGCCTCTCTCCGGAAGGCCGGCGCGTTGCCGGTGATGCCGCGGAACGCCCGCAGGAGCTGCGGGTCGTCGGCGCCGAGCGTGAGCCAGCGGGCGGCGAGCGCCTCGGTGTTCGGCTGCTCGGACGGCCCGAAGCAGCCGAAGCAGCCGCGCGCGTAGAGCGGGCAGAGGGCGCCGCAGCCGGCTGCCGTCACCGGCCCGAGGCAGGGGGTGCCGTGGGCGACCATCACGCAGGGGACGCCGGCGCGCTTGCACTCGACGCAGACGCTGTGGCTCTCGACGTTCGGCCGCCGGCCGGCGATGAACGCGCCGACGACCTCGAGCAGCTGGTGCTTGTTGATCGGGCAGCCCTGCAGCTCGAAGTCGACGTGGACGTGGTCGGCGATCGCCGTCGAGGTGCGCAGCGTCGAGATGTAGTCCGGGTTCGCGTAGACGGCCTCGACGAGGTCGCCGATCTTCGCGAAGTTGCGCAGCGCCTGGATGCCGCCGCTCGTCGCGCAGGCGCCGATCGTGACGAGCGTCTTCGAGACCCGCCGGATCTCGTGGATTCGCTCGGCGTCGTGCGGCGTCGTGATCGAGCCCTCGACGAGCGTCAGGTCGTACGGGCCCTTCGCGGTCGCGCTCGTCGCCTCGAGGAAGTACGCGATCTCGACCGCGTCGGTCAGCGCGAGCAGCTCGTCCTCGCAGTCGAGCAGCGAGAGCTGGCAGCCGTCGCAGGAGGAGAACTTCCAGACCGACAGCCGCGGCCGGTGCCCGTTCAGGACCTTGTGCTTGCCGTTCCGGCTGGTCATAGCTCCCGCACCTCCATCAGCGGCTCGATCTCGTCCCAGCGGTAGACGGGGCCGTCGCGGCAGATCAGCGTCGGCCCGAGCTGGCAGTGGCCGCAGAGACCGACCCCGCAGCGCATCGTCCGCTCCATCGAGATCCAGATCCGCTCGGGCGGGATGCCGCGGTCGAGCAGGGAGAGCGCCGTGAAGCGCATCATGATCTCCGGCCCGACGACGAACGCAACCGCGTTCGCCGGGTCGAACGGCGCGGCGGGGATCAGCTTCGTGACGACGCCGACGCGGCCGTGCCAGTCGCTCGACGCCGAGTCGACGGTGACGTCTACGCTCAGGTCCAGGCGGCCTCGCCAGCGCTCGAGCTCGCGCGTGAAGAGCAGGTCGGCCGGCGTCCGTCCGCCGTAGAGCAGCACGAGGTTGTCGACGTCGCCCCGGTGCGCGAGCGCGTGGTAGAGCGCCGGCCGCAGCGGCGGCAGGCCGACGCCGCCGCCGACGAGCACGAGGTCGCGGCCGGCGGCCTCGGCGAGCGGCCACTGGTTCCCGAACGGGCCGCGGACGCCGACGATGTCGCCGCGCCGGGCTGCGCAGAGGGCCTTCGTCACGGCGCCGACCGCGCGGATCGTGTGCACGAGCGTCCCGTCGAGGGTCGGGTCGCCGCTCGTCGAGATCGGCACCTCTCCGACGCCGAAGGCGTAGAGCATGTCGAACTGCCCCGGGCCGATCGGCTCGATCGCCTCGCCGACCGGCTCGAGCTCGAGCGTCCAGTTGTCGTGGTTCTCGCGCCGCGTGCGGGCGACGCGGTACGGGAGCGGCGTCATGGCGCCGCGCGCGAGCGTGCCGGGGTCAGCTGCGGCCGTTGCCATACACGTCTGCGAGCTGGAGGCGAGCGGCCGTGATCACCGTCACGAGCGCGCTCGAGATGCGGGAGAGGAGCAGGTAGCCGAGCTCCGGCTCGTCGTCGCACTTGCCGCGCAGGCAGGCGCCGTCGAGCTCGATCGCGCGCGTCGGCTCGACCGCGCGGGCGCTCAGCTGCCAGCGGTAGGGCGGGACGAGCCACGACCAGCCGGCGATCTCGCCGGGGCCGATCGTCTCGACGGTGAGCATGCCGCGGTTCGGGACGTACTGCTCGAGGGCGATCAGCCCGTGTCGCACGAGGTAGAAGGAGTTCGCCTCGTCGCCTTCCTTGAAGAGCCGGTCGCCGGCGTCGAAGCCGGCGTTCTTTGCGCAGCCGGCGATCAGCTCCAGGTGCGCGGGTGCGAGATCCGCGAAGACGGGGCTCTCGGTGATGAGGGCGTCAAGCGTGCGCATGGGCTTCCTCCTCGGCGCGGATCGCATTCACTTCCGCGCGGATGTCGATCCCGACGGGACACCAGGCGATGCAGCGGCCGCAGCCGACGCAGCCGCTCGTCCCGAACTGGTCCTCCCAGGTGGCGAGCTTGTGCGTCAGCCACTGGCGGTAGCGGGAGCGCGTCGACGGGCGCGTGTTGCCGCCGTGCATCTCGGCGTAGCGGACGGAGAAGCACGAGTCCCAGACGCGCTCGCGGCCGGCGGTCGCGCCGTCGAGCGCCGAGACGTCCTCGACGTTGGTGCAGAAGCAGGTGGGGCAGACGAGCGTGCAGTTCGTGCAGCTGAGACAGCGCTCGGCGACGGCGTCCCAGACCGGGCTGTCGAGGTGCGAGAGCAGCAGGTCGTGCACGCCCTCCCCGTCGAAGCGGTCGCGCATCGCGTGGGCGGCGCCGGCGACGACGAGACCGGCCGCGTCGACGTCCTCGCGGGTCGCGGGCTCGACGGGCAGGTCGGCCAGCACCGCCTCGCCGGCGGGCGAGCCGGCGCGGATCAGGAAGCGGTGCTCGCCCTCCAGCAGCTCGGTCAGTGCGAGGTCGAAGCCCTCGGTCGCGCCCGGGCCGGTGCCCTGGGCGGTGCAGAAGCAGAGCGCCGACGGCGTGCCGCACTCGACCGCGACGAGAAAGACGTCGGCGCGCCGCGCGGCGTAGTCGCGGTCGACGAAGGCGCCCTCGAGGAAGACGCGGTCCTGGATCGCGATCGCCGCGAGCTCGCAGGGCCGGACGCCGACGAACGCGGTCGGCTCGCTCGCGACGGGCTCCTCCTCGACGGCGAGGCCGCCGTTCTGGCGCCGCGCCTGCCAGAGCCGGACGCGCGACGGCAGCAGCTCCTGCTTCCAGGAGTGCGGGCCGACCGCGTACCCGAAGAGCGCCCCGTCCTCGCGGCGTGCGAGGCGGTACGAGCCGGGCGCCTGCTCGTCCGTCCAGCCGGCGGGGAGATCGGCGGCGCTCGCCGGCTCGCCGTGGACGATCGCACCGTCGCGAACGACGGGCGCGACGATCCGGTAGCCGCGAGCACGAAGGACGTCGAAGAGAGTGTCCAGGCCGCTCGCGGCGAGAGTGTCCGCCATGCCTCCAGCCTGCGCGTGACGCCGGCGTGCGGCATCGGTGCGGCACACGATCGCCCTGCGGGTTTCCCGCGCGAGGGCGAGCCGTTCTGCCGATGCCGGCCGTGCGGGCGTCCGTGACGCTTGCCACATGTGCCTAGGAATTCCCGGCCAGGTGGTGGAGCAGCTCGGCGACGGACTCGCGCGCGTCGACGTCTCGGGCGTCCGCCGCGATGTCAGCATCGCCTTCACGCCGGAGGTGGGGTTGGGCGACTGGGTGCTGATCCACGTCGGCTTCGCGCTCGCGCAGATCGACGAGGACGAGGCGCGCGCGACCCTCGACCTGATCGGCGAGGCGATCGCCGCCGAGCTCGAGGGGACCGAAGGAGTCGCGGCGCCGTGATGCGGTTCGTCGACGAGTTCCGCGACGGTCGCGGCGCCCGTGCCCTCTCCGCGGAGCTGCGGACGCTCGTCGAGCCGGGCAGGCACGTGAAGCTGATGGAGGTCTGTGGCGGTCACACGCACGCGATCTACCGCCACGGCCTCGAGGCGCTCCTCCCCGACGAGGTCGAGCTCGTGCACGGACCGGGCTGCCCGGTCTGCGTCATCCCGATGGGGCGGGTCGACGACGCGATCACGCTCGCCGAGCGGCCCGAGGTGACCTTCGCGAGCTTCGGCGACATGCTCCGCGTGCCGGGAGGGAGGCATCGCTCGCTGCTCGAGGCGAAGGCGCGCGGCGCCGACGTGCGCACCGTCTACTCGCCGCTCGACGCGCTCGCGATCGCGATGCGCGAGCCCGAGCGGGAGGTCGTCTTCTTCGGCGTCGGCTTCGAGACGACCGCGCCCGCGACGGCCCTGACGCTGCAGCTCGCCCGGAAGCAGCGCGTCGAGAACTTCTCCGTCTTCTGCAACCACGTCCTGATCGGGCCGGCGCTGCGCGCGATCCTCGACTCGCCCGATGCTCGGCTGGAAGCGTCGCCGGCGGAGCCGGCGACGCCCGGCCAGAAGACGGGGCACCTGCGGTACCCCGGAGACATCGACGGCTTCGTCGGGCCCGGTCACGTCTCGACGGTGATCGGGACGGGCGCGTACGGCTTCGTCGCTCAGGAGTACGGCCGGCCGGTCGTCGTCGCCGGCTTCGAGCCGAACGACATCCTGCAGGCGGTGGCGATGCTCCTGGGCCAGCTGCGCGAGGGCCGCGCCGAGGTCGAGAACGAGTACGGCCGCGTCGTCCGCGAGGACGGCAACCCGGAGGCGCTCGCCGCGATGGACGAGGTCTTCGCGGTGCGCGACGACTTCGAGTGGCGCGGACTCGGGCCGATCCCGCACAGCGGTCTGCGGATCGGCGACGAGTACGCGGCCTGGGACGCCGAGGAACGCTTCGAGGTTCCGGGCGCCCGGATCGAGGATCCGAAGGCCTGCCGCTGCGGCGACGTCCTCCGCGGCCGCGCGAAGCCGTACGACTGCGGCGTCTTCGGCACGGCGTGCACGCCCGAGCGGCCGCTCGGCACGTGCATGGTCTCGAGCGAGGGCGCGTGCGCCGCCTACTACGCCTACGGCCGCCATCGCGTGAGCGCATGAGCGGCGACGGCGGCGTGATCACGCTGGCCGACGGCGCCGGCGGCAAGGCGTCGCGCCGGCTCGTCGAGGGACTGTTCCTCGAGGAGCTCCGCAACCCGCTGCTCGAGCCGCTCGGCGACGCTGCGGTGGTCGGCTCGAACGGCTCGCGGATCGCGCTCACGACCGACGCGTACGTCGTCCGGCCGCTCCGCTTCCCCGGCGGCGACATCGGCGAGCTGGCCGTCAACGGGACGGTGAACGACCTCGCGGTCTCCGGAGCCGTGCCGATCGCGCTCACCGCGGGGTTCGTGATCGAGGAGGGGTTCCCGCTCGGCGAGCTGCGCGAGATCGTGGCGTCGATGGCGGCCGCGGCGGCCGCCGCCGGTGTCCCGGTGGCGGCGGGCGACACGAAGGTCGTCGAGCGCGGCGCAGCCGACGGGCTCTACGTGACGACGGCCGGCGTCGGTGTGCTCGACCCGCGCGCGGCGCTCGGTCTCGATCGCGTCCGTGCGGGCGACCGGCTGCTCGTCTCGGGCGGGATCGCCGAGCACGGGATCGCCGTGATGTTCGCGCGCGGCAACCTGGGGCTCTCGCTGGACGTGGAGAGCGACACGGCGCCGTTGAACGAACTCACGGCTGCGCTCTGCTCGCTCGGCCCGGAGCTGCGCTTCATGCGCGATCCGACGCGCGGCGGGCTCGCGACGACGTTGAACGAGCTGGCGGCGGGCTCGCGCCTCTCGGTCTCGTTCGACGAGCAGGCCGTGCCGGTGCGCGAGGACGTCCGCGCCGCCTGCGAGCTGCTCGGCATCGATCCGCTCTACGTCGCGAACGAGGGCAAGCTCGTGGCGGTCGTCTCGCCCGAGGCGGCCGACGAGGCGGTCGCGCTGCTACGCGCCCACCCGCTCGGGGCACGAGCCAGGGTGATCGGAGACCTGCGCGAGGACACCGAGCCGTTCGTCCTGGCGCGGACGCCGTTCGGTACGCGCATCGTCGACATGCTCGTCGGCGACCCGCTGCCGCGGATCTGCTGATCCCCTAGACGAGCCCGGCGCGCGCGCCGTGGGCCGCCGCGGCCGCCCGTGACGACTGGCCGAGCTTGCGGAGGATGTTCGCGACGTGCCGGTGCACGGTGTGCTCGCTGAGCACGAGCGACGACGCGATCTCCCGGTTCGACAGCCCCTCGGCGACGAGTCGCAGCACCTCGGTCTCGCGGCGGCTGAGCGGTGAAGAGCCGTTCGCCCCAACCGGCTCCGGCTCGCCGAGGAAGCCGGCGAGCGCCCGCCGCAGGTCGCGCGCGTCGTCGAGCCAGGGAATGTGGGCGTCACCGCCGAGGGCGACGAAGCGGCCGTTCGGGAGAAGCGACGCAAGCTCGCGGCCGCGGCCGATCGGCGCCGTCCGGTCGCCGCGCCGGTGGGCGACGAGCGCGGGCGTCTCGACCCGCGCCAGCAGCGTGCGCAGGTCGGCGAACAGGTCGAGCTCGAGGTAGGCGGAAGCCACCTCGGGACTGGCGGCCCGGCGCAGGTAGCGGCCGAACCCCTCGACCTCCTCGCGGCTCGCGCGCGGGTCGTGCAGGCCGGCGAACATCTGCGTCGCGAGCGGCCAGTTGGAGCGCACGAACTCGACGAGCGAGCGCCGCGTCGCCTCGGGAATGTCGTCGCGCGCCGCATAGCCGCCGAAGAAGACGATGCGCTCGATCAGCTCCGGCTTCGCCGCGGCGAGCTCGACCGCGGCGAGCGTCGCGCACGAGATCGCGAAGACGGTCGCCGGCCCGCCGCCCTGCGCCGCGATCACCGTCTCGAGGCTGCGCGCGTCCGAGCGGATCGTCGGCGGGTCCGGCAGCCCGCGGTCGGAGAGCCCGACGCCGAGCCGGTCGTAGCGAACGACGCGGTGCGTCTCCGCGAGCATGGAGTAGAACGCACGGGCGCGCGGCTGCTCCCACTCGGCCTCGAGGTGCGAGACGAACGGCGCACCGAAGACGAGCAGCGGGCCGTCGCCGACGGTCGCGTACGCGAGCCGGCGGCCGTCCACCTCGCAGAAGCGGATCTCCTGCTCCACCGCGCTGCATCATCGCTTGCCGGCCAGGGGCCGCGCATGGCCCGAGCGGGCCATGTCGCAAAGATGGCCCGAGCCGGCGAAGCGCAGCGCCGGCGCAGGCGGTGACGATGCAGGCGATGCAGACGCGCTTCGTCGACGGAGTCACGATTCGCCCGCTCCGCAACGGCGATGTGGCCGAGGTGGCGGCGGTGTTCGCACGGCTCGGCGACGAGTCGCGCCGCCGCCGCTTCGGCGGCGCGAAGCCGCGACTGACGGCCCGCGAGCTCACGCAGCTTGCGCGCGTCGACGAGACCCACCACGTTCTCGTCGCGTACGTCCCGGGCGACCCGCGTCCGGCCGGGATCGCGCAGCTCGTCCGGGACGGCGCCTCTGCCGAGGTCGCCTGCGCCGTCGCCGACGAGTGGCAGGATCGCGGCATCGGCAGCGTGCTGGTCGGCGAGCTGTCGGCGCTCGCCCGTGCCGCCGGCATCGGGGAGCTGCGCGCCGTCTTCTGCCGCGGCAACTCCCGCGCGGTCTCGCTCGTGTCGCGAATCGCGACGATCCGCGAGGCCCGCTGGGAGGGCGGCGACCTCGAGGTGGTCTTCGCCCTCTAGATGGTTGGTGCCGCGAGGTCGTCTGTTCCGGGGCGTGGGCTGGCCTGTCTGGGGTGCCGTGGCGGGCGCTTGCCGCTGCTTGTGGCAGCGGTGAGCGATCGGCGGGGCGAAGCGCAGGCCCGGCGGGGGCCGGCTCCGCCGGCCGCAGGCGGGTCGAAGCGGCCCAGGCGTGCCAGACCGCGCAGCCGGGCGCGCGCGATCGTGGCATCAACCATCTAGCCCTGTTCGTCCCAGACGTTCTCGAACGTGCCGAAGCGCAGCTCGCTGTCGTAGTGGAGTCGCGTCTCGTCGACGCGGCGCATGTACTCCTCGCGGTGCTCGGCGACGAACGCGTTGTACGCCTCCGCCGATTCCCAGCGGTCGATGACGAGGTAGCGGCCCCCCTGTGCCGAGGGCGCGCGCGCTTCCTGCCGGGCGTCGGCTGCCTGGCCGCCGGCGTTTCCGGCCCAGTGCTCGAGGTCGCGCAGCAGTTCGGTGCCGACGTAGCCGCGGCCCTGCCGGAAGAACTGCGCCCACTCGCCCTCGGGCCCGTAGACGCGCTCGAAGTCGGCGGCGTCGCGGACGTCGTAGCTGAAGACGAGCGCGATCATGTGCTGAGGATAAGGTCCCGCCGATGAGCGCCGAGCCCGTGTCCCAGTCCGACGACCGCGACGCGTACGCGGGCGTCCTCCGCTTCTACCACCTCGCCAAGCGCCAGGAGTGGCGGGTGGACGAGGTCGCGTGGGGCGAGCTGCCGAACGTCCCCGACGGCAAGGGCACGCCCGCGCGGCAGGCGCGCCGGCGCGACATGTGGCGCTCGGTGGTCATGCAGCAGCTCCAGGCGGACGTCTTCGCGTGCGAGATGGCGTCGCAGCTCCTTGCCGCGGCGCCCGACCCGGAGGCGCGTCTCTACTACTCGACGATGGTGCAGGACGAGTCGCGCCACACCGAGGCGTGGCTGCGCCTGATCGGGCAGGTCGGCGGGGAGGGTGAGCGCGACCCGTTCCTCGACCAGCTCGCGCACATGTTCCTCGAGGCGGACATCCTCGAGGAGAAGGTCTTCCTGATGCAGGTCTTCTTCGAGCGGCTGATCATCCCGCGCTTCCGGCTGATCGCGCGCTCGTCGCGCGGGACGATCCTCGAGGAGCTCTGCAACCGGCTCGCGATCGACGACGGCATCCACCACGGCGCCGGGATGGCGTACGAGCGCGTGCTGCTGCAGAGCGCCGGCACGAAGGTGCGGACGCGGCTCGTCGAAGCGGCGAACACGATGCTGCCGGTCTTCGCCCAGCACGTCCTCTGGCGCCCGAAGGCGCGCGAGATGATCGGTCACCTGATGGAGAGCCGCGACCGCGAGCGCCTCCGGCAGGAGCTCCAGCACGGTGTGCGCCTCGCGAACTCGCTCGGGCTGGACGTGAGCGAAGTCCGCATGCCCGCGGGGTGATCCGGCCGTACCGGGACGACGACGAGCAGGCCGTCGCGGCGCTGCTCGCAGCCGCGTGGCCGGACGACGCCGCGATGGTCGAGATCTCGAGCCTGCACGGCCCGCCGCTCGTCTTTGCAGGCGACGAGCTGTTCCTGATCGCCGGCACGGCGACCGGCGAGGAGCGGGCGCTGCGCGCGGTGGTGGCCGAGGAGCTCCGCCTCGCTCGAGGATTCGGGAAGGGGTCTCGATCGAGGCGGACGAGGCGAACGCGGCGATGTGGAAGATCCTGGCCGAGCTACCGGCGACGCTCGACCCCGAGCTGCTCCTCGTCGCGACCGACGTCTCGGCCCGCTTCTGAGAGACCCTGCGGGAGCCGCGTCCGCCGCACGGGACGTGGCCGTTCCGGCCACGTCCGGGGTCAGACCCCGGCCGTGGCCTCTGCGGACGTGGCCGGGCGGGAAGCCCTGCTCAGAGCCGGCTTTCGCTGCCGGCCCCTGTTACGGCGGTGTGACGGGTCTGCGCGACGCCGGGCCTGTCGTGGCGGAGCCGTAACGCGTCCGAACTAGCGCATGCCGCCGCGCTCGAAGTGGGCGCGGAAGAAGTTCTCGCTCCCGGCGGTCGCCATCGCGGACGAGGCGCTGATCTCGAGCGCGAGCGCGGTCACGGCCACGAGCTGCGCCAGGCGGTAGACCTTGCCGGGCCCGGCGCAGCCCATGAGCTCGAGCCACGCCCTCGCGTACGGCAGTGTCGTGCCGCCGCCGACCGTCCCGACCTCGATGCCCGGGAAGCGGATCGACGCGTGCAGTCCCGTCTCGCCATCGGAGCCCTCGATCCGCTGCTCGACGCCGTGCGCCATCGAGCTCGTGCCGACCATGCCGAGATCCTGTCCGGTCGCCGCGAAGACCGCCGCCACCGCCGACGCGGGCGTGAACGCGACCGACTGCATCCCGGACGCGACCGCGCCGTGCGTCCCCGCCCAGGCCAGCTCCTCGAGATCGTGCATCGTCGTCCGCAGCACGCGCTCGATCGCCTTCTCGGTCAGCGTCACCTCGGCGATCACCGTCTTGCCGTGACCGGACTGGAAGTACTCGGCCGACGGCTTCTTGTCGCCGCCCATGTTCGCCTCGAGCAGGACGCGGTCGATCTCGACCGGCGCCTGCGGCTTCACGTACGCCATGTTCAGCGCGTACGCGTTGCGGGTCATCATGTTCGCGCCGACCGCGTCGCCGGTCGTGAAGCGCCAGAGGACATGGCACATCGGCCCGACGACGTGCGTCTTCGCCTCGCGCAGGATCGCGTGCCGCGACAGCTCGGGATGGTCGGCGGACACGAGGAACTCCTGCATCGCCGGAACCTCCGCCTCGACCCACCGTGCCAGCGCCAGGGCGTCGCCCGCGCTCTTGCAGACGAAACAAGATGCTCGGGTGATTCTGTCGGCGATCACGTACGTTCGGGCGCCGCCGGACTCCGCGATCGCCTTCGCGCCCCGTTGCACCGACGCGGTCAGCCCGCCCTCGGTGTGCGCGAGCGGGACGACGACCTCCTCGAGCGCCCGGCCGGTCTCGACGACGTCGCCGCCCGCCGAGAGCGCGTACTCGCCGAGCGACACCGAGAGCTGCGCGACCGAGACGGGGATCGCGACGACGCCCGTCACCGACTCGGCGGCGCTCGCGAACGGCTCGAGCTCGACGTCCGTCACGACGCCGTCGAGCGCGAGCATCTCCTGCCGTGCGCGCACCGACTCCGGGTCGTTCTTGCGGGGAAGTCGCTTCGCGCTCGCCACCCGCGCATTCTTGCGTAACCTCAGGTCGATGCCCGCGACGACCATCGACGGCAAGGCGCTCGGCGCCAAGGTGCGCGAGGAGGTCGCTGCCGCGGTCGCCGAGCTCGGGCACGTCGGCATCGCCACCGTGCTCGTCGGCGACGACCCCGCCTCGCACATCTACATCGAGCTCAAGCAGAAGGCGGCCGCCGCGGCGGGCATGGAAGCGCGCGACGTCAAGCTGCCCGAGGCGACGACCGAGGCCGACCTGCTCGCGACGATCGCCGAGCTCAACGCCGACGACTCGGTCGACGGCCTGCTCGTCCAGCTGCCGCTGCCGAAGCACATCGACGAGAACCGCGTCATCGAGGCGATCGCGCCGGAGAAGGACATCGACGGCATCCACCCGTTCAACGCCGGCTGCCTCTACCTCGGCCGCCCGACGCTCGTCCCCGGCACGCCGCTCGGCGTCATGCGCATGCTCGACGAGTACGAGATCCCGCTCGGGGGAGCCGAGGCTGTCGTGATCGGCCGCTCCGCGATCGTCGGCAAGCCGATGGCCATGCTCTTGCAGCAGCGGAACGCGACCGTCACCATGTGCCACTCGCGGACTCGCGACCTCGCGAGTCACACACTCGCGGCCGATGTGCTCGTCGCCGCTGTCGGGCAGCTGCACCTGATCAAAGCCGACATGGTGAAGCCCGGCGCGACGGTGATCGACGTCGGCATGAACCGCGGCGACGGCCGGAAAGTCTCCGGCGACGTCGACCCCGCTGCGGCCGAGCGCGCGGCGTTCATGACGCCCGTTCCCGGCGGTGTCGGCCCGATGACAATCGCCATGGTGCTCTCCAACACGGTCACCGCCGCCCGGGCGAGACGGGCGGCCCCTGTTGCACGCGCCGAAAACTGAGTTACACTCCGCGTGCTTCATCACCGGTCGGCGGCTCGGTGCCCGGGCCGTCGTTGTTGTTTGTAAGGAGGCAATTGTTGGCTGAGGGCACCGTAAAGTGGTTCTCGAACGAGAAGGGCTATGGCTTCATCGAGCGCGAAGGCGGCGACGACGTCTTCGTCCACTTCTCGGCGATCACGATGGACGGCTACAAGTCGCTGACCGAAGGCCAGCGGGTGTCGTTCGAGGTTGTGCAAGGCCCGAAGGGCGCACAGGCCGCGAACGTCCAGGCGATCTAAGAGACCCTGTCGGAACACACGTGCGAACGGGCCCCGCTAAGGGGCCCGTTCCTTTTCCGCTTCGCCCGCTTCGCTGGCGCAGGCGCGCTTCGCGCGCGTGCGCCAGCGCTTCGCTTTCCGCTCGCTCGGCAAGCGAGCCGGCGCGGCCGGCTCGCGCCAGGCCCGGAGCCTGACCGGAGTGGGCCGCGTCCGCGCAGGTCGGGCGCGGCGGCCGGACGGCTTCCCCGGGCGCCGCGCCGTTTCTGGAAGGATGAACCGACGATGGCGATCGACAGAGACCAGCTGCTCCACGTCGCGCACCTGGCGCGGCTCGAGCTCCGTGACGAGGAGGTCGAGCGCCTCGGCGCGCAGCTGAACGAGATCCTCGCCGCGGTCTCGAAGGTCTCCGAGCTCGATCTCGCCGACGTGCCGCCGACCTCGCACCCGCACGAGGTCGTGAACGTCTGGGCCGCCGACGAGCCGGCGCCCTGTCTCCTGGTCGAGGATGCGCTCGCGAACGCGCCCGACCGCGACGGCGACATGTTCCGCGTCCCGCCTGCCGGTTCGTGATCGACACGCTCCGCCTCACCGCCGAGGAGTCGAAGCGGCTCCTCGACGCGAAGGAGATCTCCGGTTCCGAGCTCTTCGCCGCCTACCTCGAGGCGATCGGCGCGCGCGACCCCGAGCTCCACTGCTACCTGCACGTCTGCGACGACCCCGGCGGCGACGGCATCCCGATCGCGGTCAAGGACGTGATCGGCACGAAGGGGATCCCGACCACGGCCGGCTCGAGGATCCTCGAGCGCTATGTCCCGGTCTACGACTCGACGGTCGTGACGCGGCTCAAGGCGCACGGCCTGCGGATCCTCGGCAAGACGAACACCGACGAGTTCGCGATGGGCTCTTCGACGGAGAACTCCGCCTACGGCCCGACGCACAACCCGTGGGATCCCGCGCTCGTGCCCGGCGGCTCGGGCGGCGGCAGCGCGGCCGCGGTCAGCGCCGGGCTTGCGCCCTGGGCGCTCGGCTCGGACACCGGCGGCTCGATCAAGCAGCCGTCTGCGCTCTGCGGCAACGTCGGCCTGCGCCCGACCTACGGCACGGTGTCGCGGTACGGGGTGGTCGCCTTCGCCTCGAGCCTCGACCAGGTCGGCCCGGTCGCCCGCACCGTCCGCGACTGCGCCTACCTCTATTCGGTGATCGCGGGCCGCGACCCGGCCGACTCGACGACCGTCGACGTGCCGGCCGTCGAGCTGCCCGAGGGCGAGAGCTTGAAGGGCCTCAAGATCGGCGTCCCCGTCGAGCTGAACGAGGCGGAGGGGATCGAGCCGGGCGTCCGCGAGGCGGTGCAGCGCGCGATCGAGACGCTCCGCGAGCTCGGCGCCGAGGTGGGGGAGTGCCGCCTGCCGCTCTCGGTCGAGTACGGGATGGCCTGCTACTACCTGATCGCTCCGGCCGAGGCGTCGTCGAATCTCGCACGCTACGACGGCGTCCGCTACGGCTACCGCACGCCCGACCCGGCCGACCGGCTCGAGATGTACAAGCGCACCCGCGACGAGGGCTTCGGCGACGAGCCGAAGCGCCGGATCCTCGTCGGCACCTACGCGCTCTCGGCGGGCTACTACGACGCCTACTACGGGCAGGCCCAGAAGGTGCGCACCGTGATCAAGCGCGAGCACGACGCCGCCTTCGAGACCTTCGACGCGCTCGTCTCGCCGACCTCGCCGACGGTCGCGTTCCCGCTCGGCTCGCGCACCGCGAACCCGCTCGCGATGTACCTGAGCGACCTGCTGACGATCCCGTCGTGCATGGCGGGCCTACCGGGCCTGAATGTCCCGTGTGGCCTCTCCGGCGGCCTCCCGGTCGGACTGCAGCTCGTCGGCCCGCAGTTCGGCGAGAACGCGCTCTTCGCGATCGGGCACGCGCTCGAGCAGGCGCTCGGCTTCGACATGGTCCCGGAGCGGTTGCGGTGACCTTCCGCTTCGAGGATCCGGCGGCCGAGTTCGTCCCCGCCGTCGAGCGCGTCTTCGGCGAGGAGCCGCGCGTGCTCGACGGCTCGCGGGCCGTGCTCGTCGGCGACGTGAAGCTCCAGCTCGAGGCCGGGGAGCGCGAGCTGTGGCTGATCGAGACGAGCGGCCCGCTCGAGCACCGTGTGGCGATGGTCGAGGTCTCCGAGGACATCGAGGACGCGGTCCGCGAGGCGAAGGAGAGGCTCGATGAGCGCGCCGCCTGAGTGGGAGGCCGTCGTCGGCCTCGAGGTGCACGCGCACCTGAAGACGCGGACGAAGATGTTCTGCCGCTGCGAGCTCTCCTACGGCGCCGCCGAGAACACGCACACCTGCCCGGTCTGCCTCGCCCATCCGGGCGCGCTGCCGGTCCCGAACGGCAAGGCGATCGAGCACACGATCCTGCTCGGCCTCGCGCTCGACTGCGAGATCGCCGGCCGCGCGGTCTTCGCGCGCAAGAACTACTTCTATCCCGACCTGCCGAAGGGCTACCAGATCAGCCAGTACGAGGCCCCTCTCTGCGGGCGCGGCGTCTTCCGGCTGCCGCATCCGTGTGGCGACCACGAGGTCGGGATCGTTCGCGCCCACCTCGAGGAGGATGCGGCGAAGACCGTCCACGCGGGCGGGGCGACCGGCCGGTCGGTCGGCGCCTCCACCAGCCTCGTCGACTTCAACCGCGGCGGCACGCCGCTGCTCGAGATCGTCACCGAGCCGCACCTGCGCTCGGCCGAGGAGGCGATGTGGTTCCTGCGCCTGCTCCGCCAGACGATCGTCGAGCTCGGGGTCTCCGACGCGGAGATGGAGAAGGGCACCCTGCGCGCGGACGTGAACGTCAGCGTCCGCCAGACCGGGGAGCAGGGCTACCGGCCGCGCTGGGAGATCAAGAACATGAACTCGTTCACGTTCATCGGCCGCGCGATCGAGGCCGCCGTCCGCCAGCAGGTCGCCGCGCACGAGGCCGGCGAGACCGTCTCGCAGTCGACCTACGACTACGACCCCGACACCGACCGGCTGACCGTGCACCGCTCGAAGGAGGAGGCGGAGGACTACCGCTACTTCCCGGAGCCCGACCTCGTCCCGGTCGAGCCGCCCGCCGAGCTCGTCGAGCGGCTGCGGGGGCAGGTGGCCGAGCGTCCGGCCGAGCGGATCCGGCGGATCGAGTCCACGGTCGGCTTCGAGTCCGCCGTCGAGCTCGTCACGACCGGCCGCGACGGGCTCTACGACCGGCTCGTCGCCGCCGGCGCGGACGCGCGCGCCGCAGGCAACGTCGTCATGAACGAGATCGCCGCCGCCGGCATCGACCCGGGCGCGGTCGACGCGGCCGGGCTGGCGCAGGTGATCGGCGTCCGCGAGAAGCTCCCACGCGCCGTCTGGACGGAGGCCGTGGCCCGCAGCGCGGACGGCGACTTCACCGCCGCCGCCTACCTCGCACAGGAAGCGGTCTCCGACGAGTCCGCGCTCGAGCCGGCGATCGACGCCGTCATCGCCGCCAACCCGGAGCAGGTCGAGACCTACCGCGGCGGCAAGGAGGGCGTGCTCGGGTTCTTCGTCGGCGCGGTGATGCGCGAGACCGGCGGCAAGGCCGACCCGAAGGTCGTCAACCGGCTTCTGCGGGAGAAGCTCCGAGCGTAGGCAGGTCGCGCAGGGCGGGACTCGCCGTCCCGAGGAGCGCGGCGAGAACGACGGGCGCGGCGAGCACGAGCATGGTCAGTCGCGGCGACGAATGCGCGAGCAGCAGCCCGGCGAGGAGCGGCCCGACCGGCGCAGAGGCGGCACGCAGCGTGTTCGACGCCGCCATCGTCCGCCCGAGCAGGCGGTCGGGGATGAGCGTGTACGAGTAGGCGCTCATCGCCGAGTCGGTGTTCGGGAACCAGAACGCGTGCAGCGCGGCGGCGACGGCGAGCACGTAGACGCTCGGGAAGGCGAGGAACGAGGCGTAGACGAGGGCCATCCAGAACTCGGAGAGCAGGATCGCCCGCATCGGGAAGAGGCGCCGGAGCAGGGGAGAGGCGAGCGACCCGGCAAGCAGCATCGCGCCCTGGAGCGCGACGAACCCGCCGATCGCCGCGCTCGAGAGTCCGTGCCGGTGCGCCAGGATGATCACGGCGATCGGGGCGCCGGCGGCCACGAGGTTGCTTGCGGCGATCATCCCGATCGTCGTCCGCAGGAACGGGATGCCCCAGAAGTACGCGAGCCCCTCGCGGAAGCGTGTGCGCGCGCCGGGCTCGCGCTCCTCCTGGAAGCGCGTCCGCATCAGCAGCAGCGACACGGTGGAGAAGGCGTAGGAGACGGCGTCGGTGACGAACGGCAGGCCGCGCGCGAGGCCGAACAGCGCTCCGCCCGCGGGCGGAGCGGCGAGGCGGACGACCGACATGCGCGCCATGGTCACGCTCGCCGCGTCCGCGAGCTGCGCCTGCGGGACGACCGCCTTGAACGCGCCGCTCGCGCCGGAGCGGAAGACGACGGCGGCGCTCGTGTCGACGAACGCGACGACGAGGATCAGCCAGTAGGCCGCGTGGTGGGTCAGCACCGCCACCGCGAGCACGCCGAGCGCCATCGCGCCGACGGCGTCGGAGGCGACCATCAGCAGCCGCCGGTCGAAGCGGTCGGCCGCGACGCCGGCCGCCGCGCTCAGCAGCACGAGTGGCGCCAGCTCGACCGCGCCGACGTAGCCGGTCTTCGCGGCCGAGCTCGTCAGCGCGAGCGCGAGCAGCGGATACGCGATCCCGGACACGCTCGATCCGAAGGTCGAGAGGAGCTGGCCGGTCTGGAAGAGGACGAAGTCGCGGTTCCGCCGCAGCGGCGGGAGCTCGGTCACGCTTCCATCGTCGCAGGCGCGGCGGGTCCGCTCAGGCGGCGGCGCGCTCGACGGAGGGGACCGGCGCGTCCCGCCGCGTGAGCAGGTACCCGGCGCTGGCCAGCGTGACCGTGGCCATGACGAGGAGCAGGATCCGGTAGTCGACGACGGTCGAGAGGAGGGCACCGGTCGCGATCGAGAGCGTCTGGGCGCTCGAGAGCGAGAGGTCGGCCGCCGCGGACACCCGGCCCTGGATCGCGAGCGGCGTGCGCGTCTGGAGGGCGGTGCCGAAGCCGACGACGAGCCAGGCGATCCCGACGCCGGCGACCGCGAAGCCGCCGAGGACGACCGGGAGCGACGTGTCGACGAGCGCCAGGACGCAGCAGGAGAACAGCACCATCCCCACACCGACCGTGCGCAGCTCGCCGAGCCGCCGCACGAGCGCGGCCGCCGTCACACCTCCGGCGATCGTCCCGACTCCCTGGAGCGTGCTCAGCACGCCGAAAAAGGACGGCGCCCGGCCGAGGTGGGCGATCACCGAGAAGATCAGCGTCTCGGCGAACCCGACGACGAGCAGCGCGATCGTCACCCCGACGACGATCTGGCGCAGGGGCAGCGTGCGCCAGATGTGGCGAACGCCGGCCGAGACCTCGACGAGGAAGTGGTGCTCCGCCGGCGCGGGCCGCTCCTCGGAGACGCGCATCAGCGAGAGGAAGAGCACCGAGGCGGCGAAGGTGGCCGAGTCGAGCACGGCGACGGTGCCGCCGCCGAAGGCGGTGTAGAGGCCGGCGCCCGCGAGTGGGGCGACGATGCGCAGGCCCTGCGTCGTCGACTGGAGCGCGCCGTTCGCGTCGGCGAGCAGCTCCTCCGGCAGGATCAGCCGGAGCAGCGCCGAGCGTGCGGGATAGAAGACCGTCCCGCCGAGTCCGTAGACGAGCGCGACGACGTAGATCAGCCAGACGTCGCCCCGGCCGTGCACGAGCAGGAGCAGGAGCACGGCCGCGCCGAGCGTGCAGTCGGAGGCGATCATCAGCGGCCGCCGGCGGACGCGGTCGGCGAGCAGTCCGCCGAGCGGCGCGGCGAGCGAGCCGGCCCCGAAGACGAAGAACGTCATTCCGGCCGCAGCGCTCGAGCCGGTGAGGGTCTTGACCCAGACCGCGAGCACGATCAGGAGCGCCCAGTCGCCGAACGCGGAGAGCGTCTGGCCGGCGAGCAGGAGCCGGGCGTCGCGGTATGCGAGCAGCTGCCGCACTAGGCGAGCGCCCGGAAGACCTTCACGTCGCCGCTGACCGTCCGGCCGCGGAGGACGACCGTCGGCCCCTCGCCGCCGTCGCCCTGCCCCGGCGCGCTCGCGAGCGGCACCTCCGAGCTGAGGTCGCCCGAGACGGAACCCGCGTCGACGTCGAGGAAGGTGCCGGGTGCGATCCCGAACTCGACGTCGCCGGAGATGCTCGCGAAGTCCGCGCGGCCCGCGCGCAGCGAGTCGACGCGCATGTCGCCCGAGACGGTCTTCGCCTCGATCGAGCCGCCGACCCAGCCGAGCGTTACGTCGCCGGACACGGTCTGGACCCGGACGTCGCCGCCGACGCGGTCGAGCCGGCAGTCGCCGCTGACCGTCTTGACCACGGCGTCCTGCTCGACCTCGCCGCGCATGCGCAGGTCGCCGGAGGCGGTCTTCACGCCGAGCTCGTGCAGCCGGCCGGCGATGGACGCGTCCGCCGAGGCGGTTGCGAGGTTGACCGTGGCGCCGTGCGGGATGGTCGCGCGGACCCGCAGGCCCTCGCTGCCGAACGTGAAGCTGCCGATCGCGATCGTGATCCCGAAGGGCTTCTTGCCGCGGAAGCCGACGATGAGCCGGTTCCCGTCGAGCGTGACCTCCGTCTGCTCGACGAGCTTCTGGTCGCCGTCGACGTAGACGACCGACTCCTCGCCGTCGACGGTCTCGACGTCGATCGCGCCGGCCGGGATCTGGACGTGGAGCTCGAGCGGGAGCGGGGTGTGGAAGCGGTGCTCGGACATCTCAGGCGGCCTTCGGGCTCGCGTTGCGGCGGACGCGGCGGAGCTCACCGGCCGCGCGGACGGGCGTGCCGGAGGTGCGCACGGGCAGCTCGGAGACGCCGCTCGGATCGTCGTAGCGCCAGTGGATCCGGCGGGCGCCGAGCTCGTGGAGAAGCGGGTGGTGCATCTCGACTCCTTTCAGCTCCGGCCGTAGCCGGTCAGGCGGTTCCGGCTGCTGCCGGACGGACGGCGCGACTCGGAGGCGCGCGAGAGCGCCTGGACGAGCCACGTGTTGACGGACGTTCCCTCGCGTGACGCCGCCGCCTCGATCCGCACCTTGAGGCTCTCGGGGAGGCGGAGGGTGATGCGTGCGGCGTACGCCTCGTCGGTCGGCTCCGAGCCGGCGGCCTCGTCGTGGACGAGCACGAGCTCGGGGTCGCCGCCCGCGATGCGGACCTCGACGCGGCCGCTGTCGAGCTGGGCGGTGAGCTCGAGCGCCGCTTCGGCGATCGCCTCCTGGAGACGACGGCCGAACGAGGACTCGAGCGCGAGCGAGAGCAGCTCGGCCGCGCGGGCGGTCGAATCGTCGCCGACCGCCGCGACGCGGGCGAGGTCCTCGCGCAGTGCCTGGACGTACCCTTCGATCTGCATGGCTGCACTCTGACATCACTGTGATGTCATGTCAAGTCAAAGTGACAGCAGTCCGACTGCAGCTCCAGGTGCGACGCCCTTGATGCCGCCTCCGACCTGCGCGGAGGCGGCCCACCACCGCTCGCACTCAGAGGGCGCGAGCCGGCGCAGCCGGCTCGCATGCCGAGCGAGCGGAAAGCGCAGCGCAGGCCGCCGCGCGCGCAGCGCGCGCCGGACAAGCGAAGCGGGCGAAGCGGGCGACTACAGCAGGCCGCAGAAGCGCGCGGTGTTCGGCCAGGGGTAGAAACCCCGGAGCCGGCGTGCCTTGACGGCGGTCCAGATCTGCTCGAGCGCCGTCCAGTGGTCGGCCGTGCCTTTCCTGCGGAGGAGCCAGCCGCCGTACGCGCGCTGGAACGACAGGTCCATCTGCAGGCCGCCGTAGTAGGGCGCTCCGGGATCGCGCCAGCTTCCCTCGTAGTGGTGGATGCAGAGCCAGGCCGAGAGGTTCGGCGGGTGTTGCGCGTGGCGGAAGGCGGCCTTCTCGCGGTGCCGCCAGAGCGCGACGAGATGCTGCAGGCCGTGGACGGAGCTCCGCCTCGAGGCGAGCGAGCGGGAGTCGCGGGTGCGTGCCACGCCCATGACGTGCTGCCAGTACCACGTCTCCGTCCGGAGCTTGCGCACGGCGGCCGCGTAGAAGGCGATCTCGTGTCGATGCGCCGTCGCGTGCGCCGTGGTGTGCGCTTTCGGGTGCGAGGTCGCGTGCGTCGCGCCGACCGCCGCAGTCGAGCATATGCCTGCGAACGCAAGCAGAAGCCCGCAGGCCAGGATTGAACGCCGCAAAACGAAACACCCCCCGGTGTTGGTTGCTAGTCGGAGGCCGAGCGTGCTGCTACCCGCAGAGGCGAAACCGCTCGGCGCGGCTATGCGTCGGCGGCCAGGGTAGAGACAACCGTCAGGTCGTCGTCGGGGGAACCGTCACCTCGGGCGTCCGCCGCGGCAGTCCGGCGGGGGCGACGAAGCCGGCGTAGAGCAGCACGGCGCCGGCCGCGATCCCGACGGCGCTGCCGGCGGCGCCGAGTCCGGAGAGGCCGCTGCCGGTAGCCGCGGCCGCGACGCCGAGCACGATCAGGCCGTTCCCGAGCGGCCGCCGCCTGATCGAGGCGAGGGCGACGGCGATCACCGCGAGCGTCCCGAGCGCGTTGGCGAGAATCGCGAGCAGGCGGGCCGGCAGGAAGGCGAGGTGATCCTGTGCGGGCGGGATCCCGTGCGCGGCGAAGGCGCCGTGGACCGGCATCGCGAGGGAGACGCCGACCGCGAGGCCGGCGTAGACGAGGGCGGCGGGCGCTGCGGCGCGCCGCCCGGCGAGCAAGAGCGAGCCGGCGCCGAGGAGCGGCGCGGTCAGGAGCGCGCCGGCGGCGTAGTAGACGCGGAACGCGCGGCCGTCCCAGCCGGCGGCCTCCCCCCAGGCGATCGCGGCCGCGGCGACGGCGTACGCGGCGAGCGACCACGCCCACGCGAGGAGCTCGAGCCGGCGGCTCGCTCGCCAACGCGCCGCGAGCGCGCCGGCAAGGCGGAGCGAGACGAGCGCGGCGGCGAAGGCGACCAGCGCATCCACCGTGCCAGCGTACTTGGACGGTTTTGGCGAAGCGGCGGCGGTGCTCCCGGCCGCTCTGGAGCCCGCGGAGCCGCGTGCTCTGTCGCGCCCGAAGCGTTCCGGCTCGAAAACCGGCAGATATGCCGCAACCGGTCGAGGGCTGTAACTACCCTGGTCGCGGATGCCCGAGAAGCGGTACCTGTTCACGCCAGGCCCGACGCCCGTACCGCCTCAGGTGCTCGCCGCGCTCGCGGAGCCGATCGTCCACCACCGCAGCCCGGACTTCCTGCCGATCTACGAGCAGACGCTGACGCGGCTGCGCGAGATCTGCCGCACCGAGAGCGACGTCCTGCTCTTCACGGCGTCCGGGACCGGCGCGTTCGAGTCGGCGGTCGCGAACCTCGTCTCGCCGGGCGAGCCGCACCTCGTCGTCTCGGCCGGGAACTTCGGGGAGCGCTGGGCCGCGATGACCTCCGCCTACGGCGCGGAGGTCGACCATCTCCAGTACGCGTGGGGCGAGACGCCCGATCCCGACGACGTCCGTGCGCGCCTCGCCGCGCGCGGCGCGAAGGCGGTCTGGCTCGTCCAGTCGGAGACCTCGACCGGTGTCGTCGCCGACATCAAGGCGCTCGCCGCCGCCGCGAAGGAGGCGGGTGCGCTCGTCGTCGTCGACGCGGTCTCGAGCCTCGGCGCCGTCCCCTGCGAGACGGATGCGTGGGGGCTCGACGTCGTCGTCTCCGGCTCCCAGAAGGCGCTGATGACGCCTCCCGGCCTCGGGCTCGCCGCTGTGTCCGCTGCCGCGTTCTCGGCCACCGGCACCTCGCCGCGCTTCTACTTCGACTGGGAGCGGACGCGGAAGGCGCAGGCGAAGTTCGACGCGCCGTTCACGCCGTCCGTCTCGCTCGTCGCCGGTCTCGACGTCGCGCTCGGGATGCTTCTCGACGAGGGACTCGACGCCGTCTTCGACCGCCATGTCCGTCTCGGCCGCGCGACGCGCGCCGGCGTCAAGGCGCTCGGGCTCGAGCTCTTCTCCCCGGACGAGGATCGCAGCGCGGTCGTCACCGCCGTGCGCGCGCCCGACGGCATCGACTCCGCCGACGTCGTCAAGGGGCTCCGTGACCGCTTCGGGATGACGATCGCGAACGGCCAGGGCGACCTCAAGGGCAAGATCTTCCGGATCGGCCACATCGGCTGGTTCGACGTCTTCGACATCACCACGGCGATCGCAGCCACCGAGCTGGTGCTCGCCGACCTCGGCGCCGACATCGAGCGGGGGGCCGCCGTCACGGCCGCGCTCGAGGCGTTCGAGCCGACTGCGGTGGCATGAGCCCGGCGAAAGTGCTCGTACGCGAGGCGATCGCCGAGGCGGGGGTCGACCTCCTCCGGTCGCGCTTCGACGTCGACGTCGACGCCGACAGCGAGCTCGTCGAGATCATCGGCCGCTACGACGCGATCGTCGTCCGCTCGGCCACGAAGCTCACCGCCGACCTGATCGAGCGCGCCGACCGCCTGAAGGTGATCGGGCGCGCAGGCGTCGGAGTCGACAACGTCGACGTCGAGGCGGCGACGCGGCGCGGGATCATCGTCGCGAACGCCCCCGAGTCGACGGTCGTCTCGGCGGCGGAACACACGGTCGGACTGCTCGTCGCGCTCGCCCGCAACATCCCGCAGGCGCACGCGGCGCTCAAGCAGGGCGAGTGGAAGCGGTCGGCGTACGGCGGCGTCGAGCTGGCGGACAAGACGCTCGGGGTGCTCGGCTTCGGCCGCATCGGCCAGCAGGTCGCCCGCCGCGCCCTCGGCCTCGGCATGCGCGTCGTCGCCTACGACCCGTACGTCTCGCCCGAGCGCTTCCGCGAGCTCGGCGCCGACCGCGTCGAGACGCGCGAGGAGATCTACGCCGCGGCGGACTTCCTGACGCTCCACCTGCCGCTGAGCCCCGAGACGCGCGGCTCGCTCGACGCCACCGCGTTCGCGGCGATGCGCGACGGCGTGCGGATCGTCAACGCGGCCCGCGGCGCGCTCGTCGACGAGCCTGCGCTCGTGGACGCGCTCGTCTCCGGGAAGGTCGCGGGCGCCGCGCTCGACGTCTTCTCCTCCGAGCCGTACTCGGGGCCGCTGCTCGAGCTCGACAACGTCGTCGTGACGCCGCATCTCGCCGCCTCCACCGGCGAGGCGCAGGACCGCGCCGGCGTGATCGTCGCCGAGCAGGTCGCGGCCGCGCTCGAGGGCGGGCTCGTCACGAACGCGGTCAACATCCCGGCGATCGGCGCCGAGGACCTCGAGGTGCTCGGCCCGTACGTGCCGCTCGCGTCGAAGCTCGGGCGGATCGCGATGGAGCTCGCAGGCGGCAAGGCGGACGACTTCACGGTCACCGTCTACGGTGGGCTCGCCGACTACGACTCGCGCCTGCTGACCGTGGCGGCGCTGAACGGCGCCTTCCAGGGGCGCGCCGACCGGCCGGTCAACTACGTGAACGCGCCGCTGATCGCCGCGGAGCGCGGCATCGACGTACGCGAGGAGCGCTCCAGCTCGGCCCGCGACTACACGAACCTCGTCCGGGTCGAGATCCGCTATGCCGGTGAGACGTTCCGGGTCTCCGGGACGACGATCGGGCGCGAGCATCGCCAGTGGCTCGTGCACGCGCTCGGCTTCGACATCGAGCTCGAGCTGGCGCCGCTCTTCGTCCTCTTCCGCTACGACGATCTGCCCGGGGTGATCGGTCGCGTCGGCACGCTCTTCGGCGAGGCCGGCGTGAACATCGCGAGCATGACCGTCTCCCGGAGCCGCCGCGGCGGCAAGGCGCTGATGGCGCTCACCGTCGACTCGCCGCCGCCGCCCGAGCTGATCGAGCACATTCGCGACGAGGGCTTCGACGACGCCCGCGTGCTCGAGCTCGGTCCGGTCGCCGACTAGGAGGGTTTGGCGGAATTGTGCTCGTCGCCGGAGCGCGATGGGTGGCGCGGGGGGAGGACGCAGGGAGCGTCGATAGTGGTGCTATCGACGCGAGCGAGGACGCTGCCTCGCGACGTCCAGCGTGTTCCGGGGGCTCAGCGGAATTCCGCCAAACCCTCCTAGCGCTCCGGACGCCCCCGGCGCGGGTTGAGGCGGCGGACGATCGCCCGTGCGCGCGTCTGCATCTTCTCGACGACGCTGAAGCCGGGCCTGCGCGCGACGACGCGCTCGAGGTCCAGCTGCTCGTGACCGGGCGCGACGAGGAACGTGGTGCCGTCGCTGCGGACGTGCTCGTAGTCGGCGAGCGAGGCGGCGATCCGGCGCACGCAGAGCGGATCCGCGCACTCGCAGACGAACTCGCTGCGGGCGCCGTCGAACCCCGAGACGACCTCGGCTATGCGCTCGTTCACGTCCCGGAACAGGGCCTCCGTCGTCGCGCGCCGCTCCTCGTCCACTGCCATGCTCGCCTCCTCGTCGGTCGTTCTCCCGTGAGAGAACGTGCGAGGGCGCCGGGCGGTTGCGTGCCGCCGAGCAACTAGGCTCCGGCTCGTGGAGCGCTGGCCGGAGCCGGTCGAGCGTGTGGCCGCCGTGCTGCGGGGAGACGGCGCCGACGCCCGCGTCGAGGAGTTCCTCCAGGGGACGCCGACCGCCGCGGCGGCGGCGGACGCCGTCGGCTGCGCGCCCGGGCAGATCGTCAAGTCGCTTCTGTTCGTCTGCGACGGGCGTCCGGTGCTCGCGCTCGTGCCGGGCGACCGCCGCGCCGACGTCGCGAAGGTCGCGGCGGCGGCGGGCGCGCGCAAGGCGCGTGTGGGCAGCGCCGAGGAGGTGCTCGCGGCCACCGGCTTCGAGCCCGGCGGCGTCGCACCGTTTCCGGCGGCCGGCGTCTCGCGGGTGCTGCTCGCGCAGGAGCTGCTCGTGCACGAGCTGGTCTGGGTCGGCGCCGGATCGGCACGCCACATGGCCGGTCTCTCGCCGCTCGACCTCGCCCGGCTCACCCGCGCGGAGACCGCCGACCTTTCCGAATAACCCGCGGGCCCGTCGCGGCCCCCGGCGGTACGATTTCGGCAGCCCACCCACGCAAGGGAGACGACTCGAATGCAGGAGACCGCGAAGATCTGGATGAACGGCGAGCTGGTCGACTGGGCGGACGCGACCGTCCACGTCGGCGTACACGGGCTCCACTACGGCTCCGGCGTCTTCGAGGGCATCCGCGCCTACGAGACCCCGAAGGGCACGTCGGTCTTCCGGCTCACCAACCACCTCGAGCGCCTGCACGCATCGGCGAAGCTCCTCTACCTCGAGATCCCGTATTCCGTCGAGGAGCTGAGGGCGGCCACGTGGGACCTGATCGGTGCGAACGGGCTGCCGTCGTGCTACCTGCGCCCGATCGCGTTCTGCGGCTACGGGCAGCTCGGCGTCTCGGCGCGCGACAACCCGGTCGACGTGGCCCTCATGGCCTGGCCGTGGGGCGCGTACCTCGGCGAGGAGGGCATGACGAAGGGCATCCGCGTGAAGGTCTCGAGCTGGCAGCGCGTCGGCGCGAACGTGATCCCGCACGCAGCGAAGGCGACCGGCGTCTACATCAACTCGATGCTCGCGGTCGGCGAGGCGAACCGCGCCGGCTACGACGAGGCGATCCTCCTGACCGCCGAGGGCACGATCGCCGACGGCTCGGGCGAGAGCATCTTCGTCGTCCGCGACGGCGTCGTCTACACGCCCGACCTCTCCGCGTCGATCCTCGTCGGCATTACGCGCGACACGGTCATCCAGATCGCCCAGGATCTCGGCCACACCGTCGTCGAGAAGCCGCTGATCCGCACCGACCTGTATCTCGCGGACGAGGTCTTCATGGTCGGCACGGCAGCCGAGGTGACACCGATCCGCGAGGTGGACGACCACCCGATCGGCGCGCCGGGCCCCGTCACCGCCGAGATCCAGAAGGCGTATCTCGACACCGTGCACGGGCGCAGCGAGCGCTGGTCGCACTGGCTCGAGTACGCGGGCGCGGCGAAGCAGGCGTGACGCAGGCCACGGGCCAGACGGTCCCGCTCTCGGGTCCGTACCTGGGCGAGCGCGAGGAAGAGCTCGTGCTCGACGTGCTGCGCTCCGGCCGGCTTTCGCTCGGGCCGACGACCGACCGTTTCGAGGAGCTGTTCGCCGCGCGCGTCGGCGCGCCTTACGCCGCGGCCGTGTCGTCGGGAACGTCCGGCCTGCACCTGCTCTCCGTCATGGCGGGCATCGGGCCCGGTGACGAGGTGATCACCTCGCCGTACTCGTTCGCCGCGAGCGCGAACTGCTTCGTCTACGAGGGAGGCGTCCCCGTCTTCGCCGACATCGACCCGCGCACCCTGAACCTCGACCCGGCCGCCGTCGAGGCTGCGATCACGCCGCGCACGAAGGCGATCGTCGCCGTCGACATCTACGGCTACCCCTGCGAGCTCGACGAGCTGCGCGCGATCGCCGACCGGCAAGGGCTCGCGCTGATCCAGGACTCGTGCGAGGCGCTCGGCGCGTCCTACAAGGGCGCTCCGCTCGGGTCGCACGGGACGCCGTGCGTGTTCGCCTTCTATCCGAACAAGCAGATGACGACCGGTGAGGGCGGGATGGTCACGACGCACTCCGAGGAGGAGTGGCGCCTGCTCCGTTCGCTCCGCAACCAGGGGCGCGGCGACTCCGGGGGCTGGCTCGAGCACGTGCGGCTCGGGTTCAACTACCGCCTCGACGACATCCGTGCCGCGCTCGGGATCGGCCAGGTCGAGCGGCTCGACGAGATCCTCGCGCTGCGCTCCGGCGTGGCGAAGCGCTATCACGAGCTGCTCGCCGGGATCGACGGCGTCGAGCTGCCGTGCGCGGACGACGCCGACCACACGCGGTCGTGGTTCGTCTACGTCGTGCTGCTGGCGGACAACGAGACGCGCGAGCGGGCGATCGGCGCGCTCGAGCGCGAGGGGATCGGCTACAACCGCTACCTGCCCTCGATCCACCTGCAGCCGTACATGCGCGAGCGCTACGGCTTCCGCGAGGGCCTCTGTCCGGTCTCGGAGGCGACGAGCGCGCGCAGTCTCGCGCTGCCGTTCTTCACCGCGCTCGACGTCGACGCGCAGCAGCGCGTCGCCGAGGTGCTGGCGTCCGCGCTCTGATGGAGGTGACGTCGCCCGACCGCGTCGAGCCGTTCGTCACCAAGGACGGCTCGACGATCCGCGAGCTGCATCACACGGCGGCGCAGAGCCTCGCCGAGGCGACGCTCGAGCCCGGCCAGGCGACGGAACGGCACTACCACCGCGCGAGCGAGGAGATCTACGTCGTCACGAAGGGCTCGGGCGCGCTCGAGATCGACGGCGAGACGCGGCGCGTCCAGCGGGGCGACGCGATCCTGATTCCGGCCGGTGCCTGGCACACGCTCGAGAACAACGGCACGAGCGAGCTCTTGATCCTCTGCTGCTGCGCACCGCCCTACTCGCACGACGACACGTTCTTCGAGTAGCTCCGCCGTGCGATGATCCGCCCATGGCGGAGCGCACGCCGCGTATGGTCTTCCTCGGCTTCGGCAAGTGGGCCCGTGCCGACCGGATCTACGCGCTCGAGCCGATCGTCGGCGACGACCGGGGCGGCGGTAGGCGCACGCGGGTCTGGATCGACGGCGTCACGGAGCCGGTCGTCGCCTCGCGCACCGAGCGGACGATCCTCCACGACATGGGGCAGGACGCCGCGGCGGGCAGCGCCGTCCTCGACGAGGCGCTCGATCTCGCCGAGCGGCTGGCGAGCGCGGCCGACCAGGGCAAGGTCGACCTCGGCGACCTCGGCCGGCGTGCCCGGCGCGTGCTCGAGAAGACCGCGCGGCCGCCCGAGCCCGAGCAGCTGTTCTAGGCGCGGTGTCCGGCAAGCGGCTGACGCGGGCGTTCTTCGCGCGCTCCGTTCATCAGGTCGCGCCGGAGCTGATCGGCGCGACGCTGCTCGTCGACGGCGTCGGCGGCCGCATCGTCGAGCTCGAGGCGTACGACCCGGACGACCCTGCGAGCCACGGCTTCCGCGGGCCGACCGCGCGCAACGCCGCCATGTTCGGCCCGGCCGGGCAGGCGTACGTCTACCGCTCCTACGGCATCCACTGGTGCCTCAACCTCGTCTGCGAGCGGCCCGGCCGCGCCGAGGCGGTCTTGATCCGCGCGCTCGAGCCGCTGCGGGGGATCGAGAAGATGCGCGCACGCCGCGGCCGGGAGGACGAGCGCGCGCTCTGCTCCGGGCCCGGCAAGCTCTGCCAGGCGCTCGGGGTCACAGGCGCCTACGACGGCCTCCCGCTCGACGAGGCGCCGTTCGCCCTCTACGGCCGAGGCGCCTCGCCGCCGGTCGCGACCGGGCCCCGGATCGGGATCACGAAGGGCGTCGAGCTGCCCTGGCGCTACGGCCTCGCCGGATCCCGCTTCCTCAGCCGGCCGTTTGACCGGCGCGCCGTCAGCCGATAGACAGAGACGGTGACGACCCGCCCGTACGGAACCTGGCCCGCGGAGGTCGGCTTCGACACGATCGCGCGCGTGCCCGCTTCCCGCTTCGGTGCGCTCGACGTGCGCGCCGGGCGCGTCCGGTGGGCGGAGTCGCGTGCCGCCGAGGGCGGCCGGGTGGTCGTCGTCGAGTGGCGCGACGGAGCGATGCGCGACCTGCTCCCCGCCGGCTTCAACGCGCGGACGCGTGTCCACGAGTACGGCGGCGGCGCGGTCTGGTACCACGGCGACACGGTCTTCTGCTCGGAGTTCGCGACCGGCCGCGTCCACCGCGTCGACGCGGCCGGCGAGGAGCCGCGGCCGATCACGCCGGAGCCGGATACACCGAGCGCGCTCCGCTACGCGGACGGCTGCGTCACCCCGGACGGGCAGACGGTGATCTGCGTGCGCGAGCGGCACGAGGGCGGAGAGGTGCACAACGAGCTCGTCGCCTTCCCGGCCGACGGCTCGCGCGCTCCGGCGGTCGTCGCCTCGGGCCACGACTTCGTCGCCGCGCCGCGGATCGACCCGTCAGGGACACGGCTCGCCTGGCTCGCGTGGAATCACCCGCAGATGCCATGGGACGGCACGGAGCTGTGGCTCGCCGAGCTCGCGTCCGGCGGCGTGGTCTCGGACGGGCGTCTCGTCGCGGGCGGCGCGAGCGAGTCGATCTTCCAGCCGGGATGGTCTCCCGCAGGGCTGCTCCACTTCTGCACCGACCGCAACGGCTGGTGGAACCTGCACCGCGTCGAGGCCGACGGTCTCTCGCGTGCGCTGACGACGCTCGAGGACGGCGAGGTCGGCTACCCGTCGTGGGTCTTCGACATGCCCCGCTACGCCTTCCTCGACGACGGGCGGATCGCGTGCGTGGTCACGCGCGCCGCGGCCGACTCGCTCGAGCTCTACGAGCCGGCGACCGGGCTCCTCGAGCCTGCGGGACTCGGCTGGACGTCGTACGTCTCGACGGCGCTCGCCGCCGGCGACGGCGTGCTCGCCTTCGCCGCCGCGTCGCCCACCGAGGCGCCGACGGTCGTCGTCTGGGATCCGGCGAGCGGGGAGGAGCGACCCATCCGGCGCTCACTGGCCGCGGAGCTCGATCCGCGCGGCATCTCCGTCCCGCGCGCCGTCGACTTCCCGACCGGCGACGGCGGTGTGTCGCACGCCTTCTTCTACCCGCCGGCGAGCGCCGACTCGGAAGGGCCCGAGCACGAGCTGCCGCCGCTGCGGGTCATCTGCCATGGCGGGCCGACCGGTCACAGCCCGCCGTACCTCGACCCGGAGGTGCAGTTCTTCACTCAGCGCGGGATCGGCGTGGTCGACGTCAACTACCGGGGCAGCTCCGGCTTCGGCCGCGAGTACCGCCGCCTGCTCGACGGCCGCTGGGGCGAGATCGACTGGCGCGACTGCGTCGCCGCGGCCCGCCACCTCGCGGCCACGGGTGAAGCCGACCCGGCGCGGACGTGGGTCGAGGGCGGCAGCGCCGGCGGCTACGTCGTTCTCTGCGCGCTCGTCTTCGAGCCGACCGCGTTCGCCGCGGGCGTCAGCCTCTTCGGCGTCGCCGACGCAGAGGCGCTCGCGCGCGACACGCACAAGTTCGAGTCGCGCTACCTCGACACGATGATCGGGCCGTATCCCGAGCAGGCCGACCTCTACCGCGCGCGCTCGCCCGTCCACTTCGCCGACCGGCTCGAGCGACCGCTGCTCCTGCTGCAAGGGCTCGACGACGAGGTCGTGCCCCCGAGCCAGGCGGAGATGATGGTCGAGATACTCGACCGCAAGGGCATCCCGCACGCCTACGTCGCCTTCGAGGGCGAGGGCCACGGCTTCCGGCGCGAGGAGAACATCCGCCGCACGCTCGAAGCGACCCTCGGGTTCGTTGGCCGGGTGTTCGGCTTCGAGCCGGCGGACGAGCTCGAGCCGCTCGAGATCGCGCATCTGTAGATTCGGCCCGTGGGCATCGCCGAACTCACACGCAACGCCGTCGACGTGCTCCCGGACGGCGAGCTCGCCCGCAAGCTCGCGAAGGGCCGCCCGCTGCGGGTCAAGCTCGGCATCGACGTCACCTCGCCCGACATCCACGTCGGCCGCGGCATCCCGCTGCAACGGATGCGCGCCTTCCAGGACGAGGGGCACGTCGGTGTCCTGATCATCGGCGACTACACGACGAGGATCGGCGACCCGTCGGGCCGCTCCGCCGAGCGCCCGATTCTCTCGGACGCCGAGATCGACGCGAACGCGACGCGCTACCTCGACCAGGCGAAGACGATCCTCCGCGACGACCCAGCGCTCCTCGAAGTCCGGTACAACGGTGAGTGGCTCTCGAAGCTGAGCTACGCCGAGGTCGTGCGGCTCTGCCGCGTCATCACCGTCGCCCGCATGCTCGAGCGCGACGACTTCGCGAAGCGCTTCGCGGCCCGCGAGCCGATATCCGTCTCCGAGCTGCTCTACCCGCTGATGCAGGCATACGACTCGGTCGCGGTCGAGGCGGACGTCGAGCTCGGCGGCACCGACCAGCTCTACAACCTGCTCGCCGGCCGCGACGTGATGGAGGCCTACGGGCTCGAGCCGCAGGTCGTCCTCACGACCCCGCTCCTGCTCTCGTGGGACGGCGAGAAGATGAGCTCGTCGGTCGGCAACAACATCCCGCTCACGGCCGCGCCCGAGGAGATGTTCGGCCGGACGATGCGCATCCCCGACGGGATGCTGCCGGAGTGGTACGGCCTCGTGGCCGAGCGGCCGGTGCCCGAGGCCGAGCCGATGCAGGCGAAGCTCGAGCTCGCGCGCTGGCTCGTCGGGCGTTCGCACGGGGAGGAGGCCGCCCGCGCCGCCGAGGAGCACTTCACCCGCGTCGTGCGCCGCGGCGAGACGCCCGACGAGATGCCGTCGACGCCGCTGCCCGAGGGCGATCCCGTGCACGTGCCGGCGCTGCTGGCCTCCGCCTTCGGCATCTCGACGAGCGAGGCGAGGCGGCTTCTGGCCCAGGGCGGCGTGCGACTCGACGGCGAGCCGCTGGCCGAGATCGACGTCGCGCGAGGCCGGCTCGAGGGCGCCGTGCTGCAGGCCGGCAAGCGTCGCTTCGCACGCCTGAACGCCTCTTCTTGACAGGCATCGCGCCGGTGCTACACTTCCCCGGCTGCCCGAGAGGGCTGCGCGGAAAAGTCCCTGCAAGCGACACAACTGGAGCGCCTAGGAGGATTCCCCGAGAGAGGAAGTCCGAAGATCCTAGGCCTCTGGCGCGAGTCGAGGCCTTTTTTGCGCCGCCCCGAAGGTCCGGTCTTTGAAAACTCAACAGCGTGCGTTTACGTCGAGACCTCGACCGGTCCACGGCTTGCCGTGAGCCGGGAGAGGAATCAACAACCTGTCTCACCTCTCTCGAGAGGTGGACTTTGAGCACAAGCTCAAGGTGAAAAGACTGGTCGGCACTTGTGCCGGCCAACCTTTCTTCACGGAGAGTTTGATCCTGGCTCAGGACGAACGCTGGCGGCGCGCTTAACACATGCAAGTCGAGCGAGAACCTTTCCTTCGGGATTGGGGACAGCGGCGAACGGGTGAGTAACACGTGGGTAATCAACCCTTGACACTGGGATAGCCCGGGGAAACCCGGATTAATACCGGATGTCCCGTCTGGCCTTCGGGCCGGCCGGAAAAGGTAGCTTCGGCCTCCGGTCAAGGACGAGCCCGCGGCGGATTAGCTTGTTGGCGGGGTAATGGCCCACCAAGGCGACGATCCGTAGCTGGTCTGAGAGGACGATCAGCCACACTGGGACTGAGACACGGCCCAGACTCCTACGGGAGGCAGCAGTGGGGAATCTTGCGCAATGGGCGAAAGCCTGACGCAGCGACGCCGCGTGAGGGAAGAAGGCCTTAGGGTTGTAAACCTCTTTCAGGAGGGACGAAGCCACTCGGGTTAATAGCCCAGAGGGTGACGGTACCTCCAGAAGAAGCCCCGGCTAACTACGTGCCAGCAGCCGCGGTAATACGTAGGGGGCAAGCGTTGTCCGGATTTATTGGGCGTAAAGAGCGTGTAGGCGGCCATGCAGGTCAGCTGTGAAAACTCGAGGCTCAACCTCGAGATGTCGGTTGAAACCGCATGGCTAGAGTCCGGAAGAGGAGAGTGGAATTCCCGGTGTAGCGGTGAAATGCGCAGATATCGGGAAGAACACCCGTGGCGAAGGCGGCTCTCTGGGACGGTACTGACGCTGAGACGCGAAAGCGTGGGGAGCGAACAGGATTAGATACCCTGGTAGTCCACGCCGTAAACGATGGGTGCTAGGTGTGGGGGGTGTCGACTCCCTCCGTGCCGAAGCTAACGCATTAAGCACCCCGCCTGGGGAGTACGGCCGCAAGGCTAAAACTCAAAGGAATTGACGGGGGCCCGCACAAGCAGCGGAGCATGTGGTTTAATTCGACGCGACGCGAAGAACCTTACCAGGGCTTGACATGCACTGGAATGTCGTAGAAATACGGCAGCCCTTCGGGGCTAGTGCACAGGTGGTGCATGGCTGTCGTCAGCTCGTGTCGTGAGATGTTGGGTTAAGTCCCGCAACGAGCGCAACCCCTGTCCCATGTTGCCAGCGTGAAAGACGGGGACTCATGGGAGACTGCCGGTGACAAATCGGAGGAAGGTGGGGATGACGTCAAGTCATCATGCCCCTTATGTCCTGGGCTACACACGTGCTACATTGGCCGATACAAAGGGCGGCAAACCTGCGAGGGTGAGCGAATCCCAAAAAGTCGGTCTCGGTTCGGATTGGAGGCTGAAACTCGCCTCCATGAAGGTGGAGTTGCTAGTAATCGCGGATCAGCAATGCCGCGGTGAATATGTTCCCGGGCCTTGTACACACCGCCCGTCACACCACGAAAGTTGGCAATACCCGAAGCCGGTGGCCTAACCCGCAAGGGAGGGAGCCGTCGAAGGTAGGGTCGATGATTGGGGTGAAGTCGTAACAAGGTAGCCGTAGCGGAAGCTGCGGCTGGATCACCTCCTTTCTAGGGAAGCCGGCATTTCATGTCGGTAGGCGCTGGGCCCCTTGATGGCTTCTGCCATTCGGCAGGGACCGTCGGGCTACCCAGCTCGCCTAGAATTACGTCGACCTCGATATCGCGTACGCTGTTGAGTTTTGAGAGACCGGCCGCTTCTCGTGGCCGGCGATCTCTCGTAGGGCGGGCGTCGAGCTCGCGAGGACCTTGAAAACTCCATAGCGACATCTATACCGGTGTTCTTCTGATCAAGAGAACAAGGGCACACGGTGGATGCCTTGGCACTGAGAGCCGATGAAGGACGTGGGCGGCTGCGATAAGCCTGGGGGAGGAGCTGACCATCCATTGATCCCAGGATTTCCGAATGAGGAAACTCACCGCTGGTAATGCGGCGGTACCCGCACCTGAATACATAGGGTGCGAGGAGGCAAGCTGGGGAACTGAAACATCTAAGTACCCAGAGGAAAGGAAAGAAACCTCGACTCCCTGAGTAGTGGCGAGCGAAAAGGGATCAGCCCAAACCTGCGCAACGTGATAGGCGGCAGCCGTTGTTGTGTGGGGGTTGTAGGGCCTGGCTTGATCCGCCTGCCGGCGGGTCGGGAAGTTACAAAACCATGCGTTAGCCGAAGTGGATGGAAAGCCACGCCACAGCAGGTAACAGCCCTGTAGGCGAAAACGTATGGACTTCCTTGACAGGTACCTGAGTACGGCCGGGCACGTGAAACCCGGTCGGAATCCGCGGGGACCACCCCGTAAGGCTAAGTACTCCTCAGTGACCGATAGCGAACTAGTACCGTGAGGGAAAGGTGAAAAGTACCCCGGAAGGGGAGTGAAATAGTACCTGAAACCGTGTGCTTACAAGCGGTCGGAGCGGATTCATTCCGTGACGGCGTGCCTTTTGCATAATGAGCCAGCGAGTTAGTCTTCCACGGCAAGGTTAAGGAAACGGAGCCGTAGCGAAAGCGAGTCTGAATAGGGCGATTCAGTCGTGGGAGCTAGACCCGAAACTGAGTGATCTACCCATGGCCAGGTTGAAGCGGGGGTAAGACCCCGTGGAGGACCGAACCCACGTCGGTTGAAAACGGCGGGGATGAGCTGTGGGTCGGAGTGAAAGGCTAATCAAACTCAGAGATATCTGGTTCTCCCCGAAATATATTTAGGTATAGCGTCGCGAGTTCAGTTGTGGTTGTAGAGCACTGTTTGGCCTAGGGGGCCTACCAGCTTACCGAAGTCAGGCAAACTCCGAATGCCACAACTCCATATCGCGGCAGTCAGAGTGCGGGGGATAAGCTTCGTGCTCGAAAGGGAAACAGCCCGGACCGTCGGCTAAGGTCCCTAATTTCATGCTAAGTGGGAAACGATGTCCGATTGCAGAGACAACCAGGATGTTGGCTTAGAAGCAGCCACCATTCAAAGAGTGCGTAACAGCTCACTGGTCAAGTGGTCGGGCGCGGACAATGTAACGGGGCTCAAGCATGAAACCGAAGCCACGGACTTCACGCTTTGCGTGGAGTGGTAGGGGAGCGTTCCCAGGGCGGTGAAGCGGCGGCGGCAAGCCTGCCGTGGAGCGCTGGGAAGTGAGAATGCTGGCATGAGTAACGAAAGGCGAGTGAGAAACTCGCCCGCCGAATGCCCAAGGGTTCCTGAGTAAAGCTAATCTGCTCAGGGTTAGTCGGGACCTAAGCCGAGGCCGCAAGGCGTAGGCGATGGACAACAGGTTGATATTCCTGTACCACGTCCCAACCGCTATTACCGATGGGGGGACGGGGTAGGCTAGGGCAACCCAGGCGTTGGTCGACCTGGGGTAACCGCGTAGGGCGGTCGGTAGGTAAATCCGCCGGCCATCAAGCCTGAGACGGGATGCCGAGGCCCTTAGGGGCCGAAGTGCTTGAAGCCATGCCTCCGAGAAAAGCCTCTAGGGAGGTTGGACGTGCCCGTACCAAAACCGACACAGGTGGGCAGGTAGAGAATACCAAGGCGATCGGAAGAACTCTCGTTAAGGAACTCGGCAAAATGGTCCCGTAACTTCGGGAGAAGGGACGCCCCGGTAGAGTGAAGCCCTTTACGGGCCTAGCTCGAGGGGGCCGCAGTGAAACGGCCCAAGCGACTGTTTACCAAAAACACAGGTCTCTGCGAAGTCGTAAGACGACGTATAGGGGCTGACTCCTGCCCGGTGCCGGAAGGTCACGAGGAGAGGTTAGTCTTCGGACGAAGCTTTGAATCCAAGCCCCGGTAAACGGCGGCGGTAACTATAACCGTCCTAAGGTAGCGAAATTCCTTGTCGGGTAAGTTCCGACCTGCACGAATGGAGTAACGACTTGGGCGCTGTCTCGACGAGAGATCCGGTGAAATTGTAGTTTCGGTGAAGATGCCGAATACCCGTGGTTGGACGGAAAGACCCCGTGAACCTTTACTACAGCTTGACGTTGGAGTTTGGGATTCGTTGTCCAGGATAGGTGGGAGGCTGTGAAGCGGGGACGCCAGTCCTCGTGGAGTCAACCTTGGGATACCACCCTTCGTGTTCTGGGCTTCTAACCCGCTGCCGTGATCCGGGGCGGGAACAGCGTCAGGTGGGTAGTTTGACTGGGGCGGTCGCCTCCCAAAATGTAACGGAGGCGCGCAAAGGTTCCCTCAGCACGGTTGGAAATCGTGCGTAGAGTGCAAAGGCATAAGGGAGCTTGACTGCGAGACAGACATGTCGAGCAGGCGCGAAAGCGGGCCTTAGTGATCCGGCGGTAACTAGTGGACGTGCCGTCGCTCAACGGATAAAAGGTACTCCGGGGATAACAGGCTTATCCTTCCCAAGAGTCCACATCGACGGAAGGGTTTGGCACCTCGATGTCGGCTCGTCGCATCCTGGGGCTGAAGCAGGTCCCAAGGGTTGGGCTGTTCGCCCATTAAAGCGGTACGCGAGCTGGGTTCAGAACGTCGTGAGACAGTTCGGTCCCTATCCACCATGGGCGCTGGAGCTTTGAGAGGAGTCGTCTCTAGTACGAGAGGACCGAGACGAACGGACCTCTGGTGTATCAGTCGTCGTGCCAACGGCGCTGCTGATTAGCCACGTCCGGATGGGATAACCGCTGAAAGCATCTAAGCGGGAAGCCCACCTCGAGATGAGAGCTCCCATCCCCTCGAGGGAGTAAGGGCGGTCGAAGACTACGACCTTGATAGGCGGGACGTGCAAGCACAGCAATGTGTTCAGCGGACCCGTACTAATTGCCCGAGGTCTTGATTTGAACACTGGAAAGAGTCGCTATGGAGTTTTGAGGGTCATTCGCAGCCGATTACCGGCGCGCGCCCTTGACAGTTCGGCGGTCATACCGGCGGGGAAACACCTCTTCCCATTCCGAACAGAGAAGTTAAGCCTGCCAGGGCCGATGGTACTCGGAGGGCAACCTCCCGGGAGAGTAGGTCGCCGCCGATTTCTTTGAGAAAGAGCCGCGTGAGCGGCTCTTTCTCGTGGACCGACGCCGACTGCGTCGGGGTCGCACGGCGGCGGGCCGGTCACCCGGCGATCGTCACGCCGCCACCTCGCTCCGCAGCTTCTCCCGCCAGTCGGGATCGAGGTCGCGGAGGCGGCGGACGCGCTCGGCCACCGGCGGGTGGGTGACGAAAAGCGCCGCCAGGCCGCGCTCGAGGAACGGGTTGATCGTGAAGAGCGGCTCCGTCGCGGGGCTGCCGGCGAAGTCGACGAGCTCGGCGGCCTGCTCGAGTCGGATCAGGGCATCGGCCAGCCCGTGCGGAGAGTCGCAGATCTGCGCCGCCAGGCGGTCGGCGTCGAACTCCCGCTTCGGCGACAGCGACAGGTGGACGCACGCGGAGGCGACCGGGCCGAGGACGAAGAGGAGCGCCCGCTCGAGGAAGCCGCCGATCCTGCTCGCTTCCAGCATCGAGCCGGCGAGCACCGCGGCCGCGGTCTGGAGCTGGATGTCATGGAGGCGTACGTGCGCCAGCTCGTGGGCGAGGACGCCCTCGAGCTCCGCCGGCGGGCAGGCCGCCACGAGGCCGGCGCTGACGGCGACCACCGAGCTGCGCGAGCCGCGACCGCTGGCAAGCGCTCGCGGCAGGCCGTCGGGAATCAGATAGAGCCTCGGCTTCGCGACGCCGGCGAGGGCGGCGAGACGCTCGACCGTCGAGTGGAGGAGCGGCGCCTCCGCGAGCGGCAGCTCGCGGGCGCCGGCCATCCCGAGCGCCACCCGGTCGAAGATCCAGTACCCGCCGCCGACGAGCAGGAGCGCGCAGAAGACGAAGATCGAGAGCAGCCGCACGCCGCCGAGCGCCCAGCCCGCGAACGCGAACACGGCGAGGATGCCACTTGCGAAGAGCCAGGCCTTGAGGAGGTTGCGGGCGGCGACGAGGCGCACGAGCCGCTACTCGTCGTCGGTGCCGGCGCCGTCCGAGCCGTCGTCGTCGAGGAGCCCGCGCGGCGGCCAGTCGTCGTTCTGAGGCGCGTCGCACCGGCTCGAGCAGTGCAGCGAGGCGATGTTCTGGAGCGGAACGAGGATGTGGCCGTTCAGCTCGATGTGAGCGACCTCGTCGACGTAGCAGTAGGCGGTGAGCACGCCTTCCTGGTACTCGCCGCCGAACAGGGCGACCTCGACCTGCTCGCCCTTGTACTTGCTCGTGTAGTCCTCCACGGCGGAGACTCAGTCTATCGGCCGGAGGACGCCGTCCTCGACGGCCACGCACCAGGTGCCGCAGTTCTCGACCACGGCCATCGCGATCCCGGTCGCTGCCGCCTGGACGCGCCGGATCGAGCCGCCGTGCGTGACGACGAGCGCGCGACCGTCGGGATGGCGCTCTGCGATCCGCCGGAGCGCGGCGAGCGTGCGTTCGCGGTGGGCGTCGGTGCTCTCGCCGACGAGCTCGACCGTCTCGCGCTCGGTCGACGTCAGACCCTCCCAGCTGCCCCAGTTCTTCTCGCGAAGGCCCGGGTCGAGCTCGACCCCGAGACCGAGGACGCCGCCGAGGATCTCGGCGGTCTCGCGGGCGCGCGCGAGGTCGCTCGCGTAGAGCGCCACGAAGTGGTGGCCCGTGAGTCGTTCCGCGAGCGTCCGCGCCTGGCGGCGCCCGTAGTCGTTGAGCGGCGTGTCGGTGTGACCCTGCAGCCGGCCCTCGGCGTTCCAGTCGGTCTCGCCGTGGCGAACGAGCAGCATGGTGGTCACGTGCGGCTAGGGTATCGAGCCGTGGACCTCGGACTCGCCGACAGCGTCTGCCTCGTCACCGGCTCCACCGGCGGCATCGGGCTCGAGACCGTGAAGCTCCTGCGCGCGGAAGGGGCGACGGTCGTCACCACCGGTCGCAGCGGCGGCGACGTGCCGGCCGACCTCGCGCAGGCGGGCGAGCCGGAGCGCGTCGTCGCGGAGACGATCGCCAGGAACGGCCGCCTCGACGTGCTCGTGAACAATGTCGGCGGCACCGAGATCCGGAAGCTCGAGGACGTGAGCGACGCCGACTGGCAGTCCTCGTTCGAGATCAACCTGATGAGCGCTGTGCGCGCGACCCGGGCGGCGCTGCCGGGCATGCGGGCGCGCGGCTCCGGGACGATCGTCAACGTCTCGTCGACGGCGGCAAAGCGGCCATCGACCGGGATGCCCGACTACTCGGTGATGAAGGCCGCGCTGCTCTCGTTCTCGCGGCTCGTCGCCGACCTCTACGCGAAGGACGGGGTCCGCTGCAACGCGGTCACGCCCGGGCCGACCGCGACGTCCGCCTGGCTCGGAGACGGCGGGCTCGCCGACCAGCAGGGCGAGCGTGAGGCGGTGCTCGCGAAGGTCGGCGCCGGCCGGCCGCTCGGGCGGCTCGCGGACCCGGAGGAGATCGCGGCGGTGGTCGCGTTCCTCTGCTCGCCGCGCGCGAGCTACGTCACCGGCGCCGCGTGGAGCGCCGACGGCGGCACCGTGCCGATCATCATCTAGCGCGGCGCTCCGAACGCCCGACCCCCGGCCGCAACGGCTTCGGCCTCAGGGCTCAGCTGTCGCGGAAGAGGACGCTGATGCTCTCGCGTCCGTGAATCCGGCGGATCGCCTCGGCGAAGAGCCGCGCGACGGAGACGACCGTGACGCGCCCGCTCGGAGGCTGGGGATGGTTCTCCACGGTGTCCGTCACGATCACGCGCTCGATCGGGCTCCCGTCGATGATCGAGGCGGCGTCGCCCGAGAAGATGCCGTGGGAAACGGCCGCGACGACCGAGCGCGCGCCACTCTCGACGAGCTTCTCGGCCGCCTCGACGAGCGTGCCGCTGCTGGCCACGAAGTCGTCGACGAGCACCGCGTCGCGCCCGGCGACGTCGCCGATCACGCCGAAGACCTCGACCACCTCGTCGTGACCGGGGCGTGCCTTGTCGGCGAGCGCGAAGCCGGCGTCGAGCCGGTGCGCGAACCGGCGCGCCATCTTCGCGTAGCCGGCGTCGGGCGAGACGACCACCGGGTCGGCCAGCTCGAGCCCGCGAATCGCCTCGCACAGGTACGGCATGGCGTAGAGATCGTCGACCGGGATGCGGAAGAAGCCCTGGATCTGCGGCGCGTGCAGGTCCATCGTCACGACCCGGTCGGCGCCCGCCGCCTCGATCGCGTCCGCGATCACGCGAGCGCGGATCGACACCCGCGGCTCGTCCTTCTTGTCGCCCTTGCCGTAGCTGAAGTACGGGACGACCGCGGTCACGGACGCCGCGCTCGCACGGCGGCACGCGTCGAGCCAGAACAGCAGCTCGAGCACGTTGTCGCTCGCCGGGTACACGGTCGACTGGACGACGTAGACGTGGCGGCCGCGCACATTCTGCAGCAGGCGGACGAAGAGCGTTCCCTCGCCGAAATGCAGGGTCTCGGCGCCGGCAGGGCCCACGCCGAGCTCCTTGCACACGGCCGCGCCGAGCCGCGGGCTTCCTGACCCGCAGACGACGACGGGCCCATCGCCCGGCTGCTCGCGGCCGCGGAAGACGCGCACGAGACGGAGTATCGACGACGAGTCGGAGGGCGGCCGAATCGGCGACTTCCCGCCTTCCGGCATGCGGGCTAGATTGGCCTGACGATGCCCGAGACAGCCGGAACGGTCGCCGACGGGTTCGCGGACGCGATCCGCGAGCACGAGGCCGGGTGGCTGTCGCCGCTCGCCGTCCACTCGTACGCGACGCGCGGCCGCAACCTGCCGGAGGAGGAGTGCGGGCTCCGCACGCCGTTCCAGCGCGATCGCGACCGGATCGTCCACTCGAAGGCGTTCCGGCGGCTGCGCCACAAGACGCAGGTGTTCGTCGACCCCGAGGGCGACCACTTCAGGACGCGGCTCACGCACACGCTCGAGGCGGCGGGGATCGCGCGCGGGGTCGGCCGCGCACTGCGCCTGAACGAGGATCTCGTCGAGGCGATCGGACTCGGGCACGACCTCGGCCATCCGCCCTTCGGGCACGCGGGCGAAAAGGCGCTCGACGAGCTTCTGCGCGACCGCGGCGGGCGCGGCTTCCGGCACAACGAGCATTCGTTGCGGGTCGTCGAGCGGCTCGAGCGCGACGGGCGCGGGCTGAACCTGACCTGGGAGGTGCGCGACGGCATTCTCAAGCACACGGGCGACGAGGAGCCGGAGACGCTCGAAGGCAGGATCGTGCGGATCGTCGACCGCGTCGCCTACATCAACCACGACATCGACGACGCGATCCGGGCCGGGCTCCTCTCGCCGGGCGACCTGCCGCGCGAGCAGATCGAGCTGCTCGGCGACACGGGCTCGCGGCGGATCGACACCCTCGTCCACGACCTCGTCGAGTCCTCGGCGCGCGCCGGCGACATCGTCCAGACCGACGAGATCGGCGGCGCGATGCTCGCCCTGCGGGCGTTCATGTTCGAGCACGTCTACCTGCGGCAGGAGCACGGGCCGGTGCAGGCGACGATCCGGCGGATCTTCGGCGATCTCGTCGAGCGCCGCGGCATGGACGCCGAGGAGGCGACCGACTACCTCGCCGGCATGACCGACCGCTTCGCGCTCGCCTACGAGTCCGAGCTGAGCTGATGGCCCGCATCAAGGACGAGGCCGTCGAGCGGGTGAAGGCCGCGGCGGAGATCGTGCCGCTCGTCGAGGATCACGTTCGGCTCCGCAAGGCCGGCGCGACGTACAAGGGGCTCTGTCCGTTCCACCAGGAGCGCACGCCGAGCTTCACCGTCTCGCCGGCGCGCGGAACGTTCAAGTGCTTCGGCTGCGGCGAGGGCGGCGATGCGATCTCGTTCGTCGAGAAGCTCGAGCAGGTCGACTTCGTCGGCGCGATCGAGTTCCTCGCGCGCCGGTTCGGGGTCGAGCTCGAGTACGAGGAGGCCTCGCCCGAGCAGGAGCAGAAGCGCCGCCGCGAGGACCGGCTGCGCGGGCTGCTCGAGCGGGCGGCCGAGTTCTACGCGCGGGTCCTCTGGGACTCCGAGCAGGGCGCCCCCGCGCGGGAGTACCTCGCCTCGCGCGGTCTCGGCGAGGAGGTCTGCCGCGAGTTCCGGCTCGGCTACGCACCCGGAGGTGCGGTGCTCTCGCGCCGAGCCGTCGCCGAGGGCTTCACCGCGGACGAGCTCGCGTCCGTTGGTCTCTCGAACGCGCGTGGCAACGACTACTTCCAGCGGCGGATCGTGTTCCCGCTCGCCGACGCCCGCGGCCGCGTCCGCGGCTTCCAGGCGCGCAAGCTCCACGACGACGACCCGCTGCCGCCGAAGTACGTCAACACGCGCGAGGGCGAGCTGTTCCGCAAGGGCGACCTGCTCTACGGGCTCGACACCGCGCGGCAGGCGATCGCGAAGGAGGACCGCGGCGTGATCGTCGAGGGAAACACCGACGTGCTCGCGCTGCGGCAGGCGGGGTTCGCGCCGGTCGTCGCCTCGATGGGGACGGCGCTGACCGAGGCGCAGCTGCGGGAGTTGCAGCGGCTGACGAAGCGGCTCTTCCTCTGCTTCGACGCCGACGCGGCCGGCCAGGACGCGACCCTGCGCGGCATGGAGCTTGCCGTGCGACAGGGCTTCAGCGTGCGCGTCGTGCCGCTCGCGCCCGGCACCGACCCCGCCGACGATCCGGCCGCGTTCCAGGCGGAGCTCGCGTCGCCCGTCAGCTACCCCGTGCACCGTGTGCGCCTCGAGCACGCGCGTGCCGCAGACCGCGAGAGCGCGTTCGCCGCGATCCGCGCCTTTCTCACGTCGCTGCCGGACTCGCCCGAGCATCTCGAGGCGATCCGCGTCGCGGCAGACCTGCTCGACCTGCCGCCCGAGACGCAGGCCGGGCTCGCGCCTGCGCGCGGTAGCTCCCGCACGGCGGGCGTCATCTCGCCGCGGCTGCTCGACGCCGGGCGCCGCCTCGAGCGGCGCGCGCTCGCCGGCGTCGCCGCGCACGAGTCGCTGCGCGCGGAGCTCGAGCTGCTCGGGCCGGAGCACTTCGACGACGACATCCATCGCCGCGCGCGCGCGCACCTGCTCGGCACGGAGGGCGCGGGCGCCGACGGCGAGCTGACGCCGCTGCTCGCGGAGATCTACGCGCTCGGCGACGAGGAGCAGATCACGATCGAGAGCGGCGAGGAGTCGCTCCTGCGCTTGCGCGAGCGCCGGCTGGAGCGAGAGCTCGCCGACGCCGAGGGGCAGCGGCTCGTCGAGCTGCAGCAGACGCTCTCGAAGCTGCGGGACCAGATCCGTTCGTTCGCCTGATCGCGCACCGGCCGGGTGGCTCCCGCCGGGAGGAGCCCGGCTCCGCCACCGTGACCCAGAGCACGATCAGGCGAGGAGGGCACCTCGCTACAATCCCACGCGGCCGATCCCCGGTAGCTCAATTGGCAGAGCATCCGGCTGTTAACCGGAGGGTTGTTGGTTCGAGTCCAACCCGGGGAGTAGCGTTTCCCGCCAGGCAGCGCGGTGGTCGGCCGCGCCCGCCATGCCGGTCGCGGCGACAATGGGCTCGTGACCGAGACGATTCTCATCCCAGCGCGGTTCCGCGGGCCGCAGGCGTCGGGGAACGGGGGGTACACGTGCGGGCTGATCGCCGAGCTGCTCGAGGCGCCCGGCGTCGAGGTGACGTTGCGGCTGCCGCCGCCGCTCGACACGCCGCTGCGGGTCGAGCGTGTGGGGGACGGGGTGCGTGTGCTCGACGGCGAGACGCTCGTCGCCGAGGCGCGGCCGGCGGAGCCGGCGCTCGAGCCGCCGGCGGCGCCCGCGTTCGCGGAGGTCGAGGCACTGTCCGCGGCGCGGCCGCCGGAGCCGGATCATCCGTTTCCCGGCTGTGTCGTGTGCGGCACCGGCCGCGAGCCGGGCGACGCGCTCTGCCTGCGGCCGGCCCCGCTCGGCGACGGGATCGTCGGCGCTCCGTGGCGCGTGGACGAACGCCTCGCGGGCTCGGGGACGCTGCCCCGGCGGTTCGCGTGGGCGGCGCTCGACTGCCCCGGCGGCTGGGCCGTGCAGCCCGACGCGAGTCGCGGCATCAGCTTCCTCGGCCGCCTGACAGCCCGTGTCGTCGAGCCGCCCGCCGCAGGGGACGAGTGCGTCGTCGTCGGCTGGCCACTGGGCGGCGCCGGACGCCGTCAGCACGCCGGCACGGCGCTCTTCCGTGGTTCCGAGCTGCTCGCGATCGCGCGTGCCATCTGGTTCGAGATGGGGCCGGACGTCCGCGATTCTCCGCGCTCGTTATAGGCTTGTCTGCCGGTGCGACCTTGAGGCAACAGTTCGACGAGTTGGTGCGCCGCCTGGGTGAGATCGACGACCTCGCGAGAGCCGTCGACCTGCTCGCCTGGGACGAGGAGACGAAGATGCCGCCCGGCGGCGCCGAAGCCCGCGCCGAGCAGCAGGCGACGCTGACGCGGCTCGCGCACGACCAGCAGGTCTCGGCTGAGCTCGGCGCCCTGCTCGAGGAGCTGCGGCCGTTCGAGCAGGCGCACGAGCACGACTCGTTCGAAGCGAGCATCGTCCGGGTCGCGCGGCGCGACTACGAGAAGGCGGTGAGCGTCCCGTCCGAGCTGCGCGCCGCAATGGCGCGCCAGGGCTCCCGCGGCTACCAGGCCTGGCTGAAGGCGCGGGAGGCGGGCGACTACGCCGGCTTCCTCCCCGAGCTCGAGCGCTCCCTCGAGCTCGTCCGCCAGTACATCGGCTGCTTCGCGCCCGACGGAGACCCCTACGACGTGCTGCTCGACGACTTCGAACCGGGCATGCGGACGGTGGAGGTGGAGGCCGTCTTCGACCGGCTCAAGGCCGAGCTCGTGCCGATGATCGCCGCCGTCACCGAGCCCGTCGACGACTCGTGCCTGCGCGGCCGCTTCGACCCGGTCGCGCAACGCCGCTTTGCGCTCGGCGTGCTCGGTCGCTGGGGGATGGAGTCGCAGTCGTGGCGTCTCGACGACACCGTGCACCCCTTCGCAAGCGCGCTCGCGCCGGCGGACATCCGCCTGACCACGAACTTTCACGAGGACGGCTTCGCCGGCATCCTCTCGTGCCTGCACGAGTTCGGGCACGGCCTCTACGAGCGGCAGGTCGACCCGGCGTACGCCCGGACACCGCTCGCGCACGGTGTCTCGTCGGCGTTCCACGAGTCGCAGAGCAGGCTGTGGGAGAACCTCGTCGGACGCAACCTCGCAACCTGGCGCTTCTTCTACCCGCAGCTCTCCGAGGACTTTCCCGAGTATTTCGGGGGTGTCTCCCTCGCGACGTTCTACCGCGCGCTGAACAAGGTGGAGCCGACGCTGCGCCGCGTCGACTCGGACGAGGTCACCTACTGCCTGCACATCATCCTGCGCTTCGAGCTCGAGCGGGAGCTGGTCGCCGGCACGGTGGCGCCCGCCGACCTGCCGGAGGCGTTCGACGCGAAGATGCACGAATACCTGGGGCTCGAGCCGCCGAGCGTCGTCGACGGCGTGCTCCAGGACGTGCACTGGGCGGAGAGCCTGTTCGGCTACTTCCCGACCTACGCGCTCGGCAACGTGATCTCGGTGCAGCTCTGGGACCGGGCCGCCGCCGACCTCGGCGACCTCGAGGAGCAGTTCGAGCGCGGCGAGTTCGCGCCGCTGCGCGAGTGGCTCCGTGAGCACGTCCACCGGTGGGGGCGTGTTCTCACGCCGCAGGAGCTGCTGGAACGCGCAGCCCGTGCGCCGCTCGACCCCGAGCCGTATCTCGGGTACCTCCGGGGCAAGCTCGACGAGCTGTACGGCGCCGCAGTCCGTTAGCCGCTACGAACCTCCAACAGAACCCGCGTGTGCCGCCCCCGAACGCGCCGACGACGCGTGGGGTGTTCGGCTAGAGGCTCGACGACGTGCCGTGGCAGCGGCAGACGCGGTCGCCGAGCGCGCGGCGCTCGAACTGCAGCCCGCAGCGGGCGCAGGTGGGAGGCAGGACGTGCGCCCGCACGAGCAGGGCGCGCATGAGGGTGGCCCAGAGGAAGACGTACGTGACGAGGAGGGGTCCGCTCATGCCCCGGGTTATCGACCGGGAGGCGGGTGCGGATTAGTCTCGTGTCCGCTTCGCTACTATCGGCTCGTGAGCTGGCTGTACATCGCCCTGCTCGCGCTCGCCGTGGCGGTCGTCGCCGGAGCCGAGTGGTCGCGCTTCGAAGAACGCTTCGGAGCGGAGACGAGGGCGCGTCGCGAGCGGGCGAAACGCAAGGAGGGCCTCCGGCTCGTGCGGGACGAGGCCGACGACTTCGCGGCGAGCGTCGAGCGCGACCTCGCGAACCTGCCGACGATCGACGAGACCGAGCGGCGCTAGTACCCCGCTTCGCTTTCCGCTCGCTCGGGCAAGCGAGCCGCCGGAGGCGGCTCGCGCCACGTGAGGGCCACCCGGTCGGGTGACGCGTCCGCGCATGTCGGACGCGTCGGCGGACGGCTCGCGCCGGCTATGGCTTGACGGTGACGGTGGCGTGGAAGACGGTCGTGTTCGGCCGCACCGGGCCGACGTCCTCCATGTTCTTCGTCTCCTGGTAGTCGGAGACGGTGAGCGAGATCTTGCGCGTGCCGGGGAGGAGGGTCGTCGTCGCGAGCGAGACGACGCCGTGCGCGTACTTGAACGGGACCTCGGTCCCGCCGACCCTGGCGACGAGTGACGCTGGGTCGACACCGGAGCCGGCGTCGTCGACCGTGAGGCGGATCGGCGTCCCCTCGACCACCGTCCGGGCGAGCAGCCTGACGCGCGGCGGCGTCGTGTCGTTGATCCAGAGCCGGAAGAGGAACTTGCCGGGTGTCGCCCCCGCCGGCGTGTCGAAGACGACGTCGTAGGCGCCGCGCGCCGGCAGGATCGCGCCGACCACCGGGTACGCGAGCGACTCGCCGACGTACGGGTTCAGGGTGGCCGGCAAGCCGGTGTAGCCGACGAGGCGGTTCTCGTCCCCGGCGCGAACGAGGCGCGGCGACACCCGGACGCCGGTGGCGCGCGTCAGCACGACGACGCCGAAGTTCGCGAGCTCCCGGCGGACGGTGAACCGGAAGACCTGCTCGGGGCCGCTCAGCACCGTCGCCACACCAGAGGCGACGCCACGGTCGGGATAGCGGTACGAGCTGACGCGCGACGCCTTCCCGGCCGTGTCGCCGTGGTAGAGGCCGGCGCTGGGGAGCGTCGTAGACGGGTCCTGCGCGAGCTGCGGCGTCTCGACGTGGAACCAGAACGGGACACGGCGGACGTCGGTGCCGCGGGTCAGCTCGACGAAGCCGGTGCCGTCGCCCTCCGGAGCGGCCTGCGACACGCTGAGCGTCAGGTCGAGCGTCGTCCCCGGCACGATCGTCGCCGCATCCGGCGTGAGCGTCACCCCGTCCGGCGCCGACTGGGTGACGACCGACACCGTCCAGGGGTCGGTCCCGCCGCCCGCGTCGCTGACGACGAGCTGCTTCGTCCCGACGAACCCGCGCCGGACGAGACCCCAGCTGAGGTTCGCGGGATCGGTGAAGACGAGCGGCTGGTCGGCCCGGACGAGATCGATCCGGCCACCGCCCTCACGGAGCGTCGGGACCTCCGTCGTCTGGTTTGCCGGGTGCACCGGGTCGCCGGTCGACTCGAGCGCGGACTTCACCTGCTCGGGTGTCCACGTCGGATGCCGCTGGTGCAGCAGCGCGGCTGCGCCGGCGACGTGCGGCGTGGCCATGCTCGTGCCGTCCCACACGTCCCACGAGCCGTGCGGGATCGAGGAGAGGATGTTCTCGCCCGGGGCGGTCACGTCCGGCTTCAGGAGCAGCGAGATCGGGGCCGGGCCGGCGGAGGAGAAGGAGGCGATATCGTCGGCGGGCGGGCTCGGCCCTTCGCTCGAGGCCGCGACGGCGATCGCGTCGGGGGCGTTCGCCGGCGAGCCGATCGAGCCGTGACCCGCGTTCGAGTAGTCGTTCCCGGCGGCGATCGCCGAGACGACGCCGGCGGCGGCCGCGTTGTCGAGCGCCGTGACGACGATGTCCCGCGACGGCTCGATCGCAGGCTCGCCGAGCGAGAGGTTGATCACGTTCATCCCGTCGGCGACCGCCTGGTCGATCGCCGCCGCGATCTCGGGCGCGTTGCCGTCGAGGCCGTAGTCCTGCGTCGGCACGGTCAGCACCTTGTAGTTGCCGAGATACGCCTTCGGCGCGATGCCGGAGACGAGCACGTGGCCGCGCGCGCTCGTCGAGACCGTGTCGTGGTCGCCGGCCGCGATCCCGGCGACGTGGGTCGCGTGCTCGGAGTACTCCGGGTCGAACGGTCGCGCCGCGTACTTCCACGTCGTCGAGGGCGACGGGAAGCTGCGCGCGACGATCACCTTCGGCGTCGTGTAGGCGGTGTTTCCCTTCGGAAAGCCGGGCGGGTACGAGAAGCCTTTCGGGCTGAAGAAGGGATGCGTCTGGTCGATGCCGTCGTCGAGGATCGCGATCTTCGTCCCCTGGCCGGCGGTCGCGAGGTCGGCGCCCCACAGGTCGCTCGCGCCGATCAGCGCGGGCGTGACGTTCAGCTTCGCGCCGCGGACGCTCGCCGGCGCCGTCGTGTCGCGGAGGTCGTGGTAGGTGACGGTCGGCCACACCGTCGCGCCCCGGATCGTTGCCAGCGCCGCCAGCTGGGAGCGCGGGACGACGACCGAGACGCCGTCGAGCGCCATCGAGTAGTGCCAGTACACGCGCGCGGCGGGGAGTCTGGCGGCGAGTCGCCTCTGGAAGGCGCTCTGCGCGGCCGCGAGCGTGCGCAGGTACGAGACGGCGGCCGGCGCGCGGAGGTTCAGGCCGGCGCGGGTGCGGACGGCGCTCGCGAGCGTCCGGTCGCGGCCGAGCTCGCGCGAGAGCGGCGCCCGGGGGAGCGTGACGACGACCTCGACGAGGTCCGCGGCGCGGCTCGCCGGCACTCCCGTGCGTGCCGACGCGCCGCCGCTCGCGAGCAGCGCGACGACGGCGAGAAGACCGAACACAGAGGCGGAGGCGGAGCTGCGCAGTGCGCCCATCGTACGCGCGGGAGCCGCGATCGGCGCGAGGGCGCGCGGCTACACTGTCGTGCCGCGCGGATGTGGCGGAATTGGTAGACGCGCACGGTTCAGGTCCGTGTGGGGGCAACCCCGTGGAGGTTCAAGTCCTCTCATCCGCATCGCAGATCCCGGGTCGTCGATCGACTCGATCCGGCCGACACTCGTACCTCCGGTCGCGCGACGCAACACGGCGCCGGGGCCGCCGGTAGGTTCCCGCCCTGTCGTGGGACCCTGCCGCCGGGCCGCGCGTGCGATCCTGTGCGGATGTCGCGTCCCATCGCGGTCGCCGTCTGTCTCTCGATGCTTCTCGCGGCTCCCGCTGCACTCGCCGAGACGGCGCCGATCGCCGCCGACGTCGCCGCTCCCGGAAGCGACCCGGCCCACCAGACGCCCCTCGAGCTGCTCGCGAGCGAGATCGCCTCGCACATCGCCGGGGTCGACGCTTCCGTGCGCTGCGAGGACAGCGGCACGTGGGCCGGCGTCGCGTCGTCGGGCGGCGTCGACCCGAACGAGGCTCTCGGCTTCGTTTCCGCGCCGAGCGACTACTACCCGTCGACCGACACGTGGGCTTCGAGCTCGACGCTGATCGAGCTGTCGCCCACCGCGTGTACGGCCCTTCAGCAGTTCGCTCAGGCCACGACGAAGCCGACCGAGTGCCGGGCGACGACGAACAGCTACGTCACGACGACCAAGGACCGGTTCGTGACTCGCTGGAAGCGCACTCGCGTCAAGGGCGTGCTCAAGTGGGTCAAGCGCCGGGTGCTCCTTCCCTACAAGGTCACGACGCTGGAGCACTCACTTGCGCCGCCCGCGCCCTGCTTCGTCGGGGCGCCGAGCCTCTCGGGCGGCGTCTGCGCGGCCGACGTCGTCCCAACGGCCTGCTTCGCCACTGTTCTGCAGGACGACGCCTACTGGCAGACCTACGACGACTTCGCGCAGGCGATCATGACGCTGGCGCATGAGCCGATTCATGTCTGGCAGGACCAGGAGGGGCAGCCGGTCCCGTCCGACTCGCTCGTCGAGGCTCAAGCAACATGCTCGGGCCTGCAATGGATGCCGTACGTCGCCGAGCGACTCGGCGCGTCGCCCGACGATGCGCAGTCGGTTGCCGACTACTTCTGGAAGGTCGCGTACCCGGGGATGCGGAATCCGACCGACGCGTACTCGCAGTCGCATCCGTACTGGTCCGCCGACTGCTTCCCCGGCGGCAAGCTCGACGTTCGAGCCGCAGGCTCAACGGTCTGGCCCTGATTCGCCTCCGCCCGGCTTCCGGACCGGCCGGAGGGCTGTCGGAGCTCCGACAGCTACTCGCGCGCGTCGAGCCGCAACTCGAATGCGCGCCGCAGGTGCTCGCCGGTCAGCTCGGCTGGGTCGAGCTCGGGCTCCGGGTCGGCGGCCGGCCGCTCGGCCGCGACGACACGGACGATCTCGCCGCTTCGCTCGCCGTGCAGCCGCTCGTACGCCTCGTCCTCCCGGATCGGCGCGGTCTGGCGGCGATTGCGGCGGAGCAGTCCCACGCGCGTCTAGTACCACGCGTGCGGGGGCGGGTACAAGCGCACGCTAGGAGGCGAGGGTGACCTCGGCCTCGGGATAGAGGACGCGCCACACGCGGAGGTAGATCTCCAGCTCGAGGCGCGCGCCTTCGTCGCTGTTGCTGTCGATCTCCACCTGGTCGGGACCGCTGACGACCGGTCGCTGGCCGAGGCTCGACAGAAACGAGGCCAGACGGTCGGTGTACGACGGATCGCCCAGGAGGAGATGGATCATGGGTCGAGCGGTGGGCCGCTGCCACGGATCGTCGCTCGTACGGGGGTGCCGGGCACCACCCCGAAAGGTGAGCGGCGATCACCCGTACGAGGGATTTAGGCCGCGTTAGAGCCCGGTGAGGACCGCGAGGACGTCGTCGGCGTGGGTCGCCGGCTTGACGCCGTACATCGCCTTCGCCAGCGAGCCGTCGGGAGCGATCACGAAGGTCGAGCGCGCGACGCCCATGAACTTCTTGCCGGCGAACTCCCGCTCGCCCCAGACTCCGTACAGCTCCGAGACTTCGTGCTCCGTGTCGGCGAGCAGCGAGAACGGGAGACCGTACTTCTCGCGGAACTTCACGTGCGCCGCCTCGTTGTCCGGGGAGACGCCGAGCACGACCGCGCCCGCCTTCTGCAGATCGCCCCACGCGTCGCGGATGCCGCACGCCTGGGTCGTGCACCCCGGTGTGTCGTCCTTGGGATAGAAGTAGAGGACGACCGGATTGCCACGGAAGTCGGAGAGGCTCACCGTGTCGCCCGAGTCGGCGGTGAGCGTGAAGTCCGGAGCGGGTGCGCCTTCGGTAACCAAGCGTCGGTCCTCCTCGTGTCGATAGTCGGCCGTGCGAGCAGCGGGAGCGTAACGTCGCGGCCGCGGCCTGCGTCGTCGCCACCCGCGCGGTGGGCCGGTGGCCCCCAGGCACCATGGAGACGGCATGCTCCGTCTGACCGTCAGCTGGGACGGCGACCCCGAGGATCTCCTGATCGCCGAGGAGGGGATCTCCGAGGACGGGCCGGTGAGCCTCTTCCGTGACGTCGTCTCCGACGGGCGCTTCCGGCCCGACCTGCTCATCCTCGTCGATGCCCGGCGGTCGGACTACACCCCGGTGACGTGGGACATGATCGGGCAGCGCGTCGACTCGTTCGTCGCCGCGATCGGGCAGGCGCCCGAGCTCCGGATCTCCGTCGCCGCCGGCACGTCGGTGGACTTCGGCCTCTGGCGCACGTGGGGATCGATGGTCGAGTCGCGGTCGGGCGCGCACGTGCACGTCACCGATTCGCTCGACGCCGCGCGGGGCTGGCTGCGGAGCGAGCTGGAGCTGCGCGCCGACCCGCGCTCCTGAGCCGCGCGCCGGCCACGAGTGGCGCGCGGCGCCTTCTCCGTCGCGGCCCGGCTCCGCCCGGCCGCCCACGCGGTAGGCTCCGCCGCCGATGGTCACGGTGCACCACACCGTCGCGTTCCTCGTGCTTGCGGCCACCTTCGGCGCGGCCGGGATTGGCGCCTACGCCTACTACCGGCGGCGGGAGCCGCGCGGGATCCTGACGCACCTGCTCGCGCTCGCGCAGACGCTCCTCGTCGCGCAGGTCGGGCTCGGGCTCGTGCTCCTCTCCGACCACCACCGCGCACCGCAGAAGCTCCACTATCTCTACGGGACGCTGTCGCTCCTCGCGGTGCTCTCGCCGTGGATGTACGCGCCCGCCGACCGGCGGGGGAGGCTCGCCTGGTTCGCCGGCGCTACCCTCGTGGCAGGAGCGCTCGCTGTTCGCGCGTACATGACCGGCACATGAAGAGCTTCTTCTCCCGCATGAACCCGACCCTGCGCGGGATCCTGATCATCGCCGCGATCGCGGCCGTCGTCGTTCTGCTCCAGCTCGAGGCGACGCTGACGGCGCTGCTCATCCTCGCGCGCGTCGCGTTCATTCTCGCGATCGCCTACTTCATCTTCCTGATGTGGCGGGAGCGGCGGGAGGGGATCGCCGCGTGGCCGCAGCGCCAGCGGATCGTCTTCTACGGCGCCGCGCTGCTCGCGGTCGCCGACATCGGCGTCTACTGGTACGGCGGCGCGACCGGCCTGCAGATCCTCGCGTTCATCGGCGTGCTCGTGGGCTGCGGCTTCGCGATGTGGCGCGTCTGGCGCGAGCAGCACACCTACGGCTAGCCGCCTGGAGGCGCTACGCCTCGACGTGCGCGGAGGCGCCGTCGAGCGCGGCGAGCGCCTCGCGGATCGCGACGTGGCGGCCGACGAAGATCGGCGTGTCGCGCTCGGTGTAGCTCGACGCCTTGCTGTCGCGGAGGCGCAGCATCAGGTGCATGAAGTCGGCGGGCTCCTCGCACTCGAACGCGGTCATGAACTCCTGGTCGTCGATCCCGAACGAATACGTCGTGTGGTTGCGGATGCCCGGGAACTCGTCGCGGCCGATCACCATGTGCTCGTCCATCGCGCGCTGGCGGTCGGCCTCGGGGAGCGCATACCAGGGCCGCACCTTCACGAACGGGTAGACGACGAGGTAGGGGAGACCGTGCGGCGCGATCTTCCGCGCCTTGCGTGCGCTCGTGTACTGCGAGGCCTTCGTCGTCGCGAGGTACGAGTACGGCGTCTCGAGCCAGCCGGCGAGCGGTGTCCCGTTCAGCGCCGCGCCGAGGTCGCCGAGGTCGTCGTAGCGCTGCGTGATCTTCCAGAGGAAGAAGTCGGTCTCGGGGCGCACGCCGGTCGTCGTGTACGGGCGCAGGTGGTCGAAGCGGTCGGCGAAGTCCTCGAGCACGTCGGCGAACGCGTCCTTGTGCGCCTGGCGCTCCTCGACCGGGAGCCGCCGCCAGGCCGGATCGACGCGGTAGAACGTGTAGGCGACGTACTGACCCTCCACCTGCCTCATGCTAGCCGTGGCGGAAGTTCACGAGCACCAGCCTCGTCCTGCCCGGGTTGATGGGCGCGCGTGCCGAGACGCGCAGCCGGTAGCGGCCCTGCGTCGCCGGCGGGGTGAGCGAGAGCGTCGTCGGGCTGCCGCCCGGCGCACGGCCACGGCGGGTCGCGAGCAGATGGCCGGGAAGCCGCCACAGCTGCGCGACGTAGCGGCAGTCGATGCTGCAGTGGAGGACGAACGAGTCGCCCCGGCGGGCGACGTGGACGTTCGGGGCCAGGTGGAGCCCCGGGCAGCGGGCGACGACGCCGCGGTGCGCCTCCTCGATCGCGAGCCGCGTGTCGGGGAGGCTCGCTTTCGGAGTCCCGTCCGCGTAGTAGAGGCCCGACTGCCAGGCGTGCAGGTCGGTCTCGTCGACCGTGTGGAAGAGAAAGAGCGCCCGCACGGTCGGCTCGCAGAACGCGAGCTGCACGGCCTGCCGGTAGTAGACCGCCTGCGTCGCCGGGTCGACCGGGCGCGTCAGCGCCGGCTCGGCGCCGCTGTAGAGCGCCGCCTTGTCGGGCGGGATCGTCGTCTGGACGCCGAACTCGTCGTAGTAGATCGGCAGCGTCGAGCCCGGCTGCGCGGTGCCGTCGAACGCCTCGCCGAGAAGCGCGACGAGCTTCCCGTAGTCGCCGATCGAGACGGTCGTCGAGTGGGGATGGAGCGTCTTGGCGGGGGCGAGGCTCGAGTTGTCCTCGTACGGGTGGAAGGCGAACGCGTCCATGATCGGCGTCGTCCGCCCGCTCGCCCGGTAGGCGGCGCCGAGGTCGGGGATGAACGTCGTCGGCGAGTGCGTCAGCCGCTTCCCGTCCGGCTTGTCGTTGCCGCGCGGCGAGACGGCTCCGCCGATCACGACCACCGACGGATCGGCTGCCTTGAGCGCGTCGTAGGAGCGTGCGAGCAGGCTCTCGTATCCGGTTGCGGCGGCGTCGCCGCCGTTCGCGTCGAACTGCGGCAGCCAGTAGAGGTTGAGGTTCGGCTCGTTGCCGACGATCACCTGGCGGATCGCGGGCTCACGCAGGACGAGCGAGGCGGCGAACGAGGCGAAATCCGCCTGGTCTGCGTCCGTGAGCGGCGCCGTCTTCGCGTCCGCGTTGAGCACGGTCGCGACCACGTCGATCCCGTCGAGCTTCGCCGCCGCCGTGACGTTGTCGAGGATCTTCGCGTCGCTCTCGGAGAGCGCCGTCTCGCCCGGAGCCCACGTCTGCGTGACGCGGACAGCGCCGAAGCCGGCGAGCCGAATCAGGTCCATCTGCGCCTTCGCTGCCGCGAGCGTCGGCTTCCGGACGGCGTCCTCGGTCGCCCCGACGACGAGCGCCGGGCCGCCCGCGTGCGCGGCCGGGGCCAGGGCGAGCGCGGCGCCGAGCGCCGTTGCGAACCGCCGGACCGTCTTCCACATACCCGGAGGTACCGTAGCCCGGAGCGTGGAGACTCGCGTGGATGCGCAGCTGAAGGGCCTGCCCGCGAAGCCGGGCGTCTACCTGTTCCGCGACGGCGGCGGCGAGGTCCTGTACGTCGGCAAGGCGAAGTCACTGCGCTCCCGTGTCCGCTCGTACTTCCAGCGCACGACCGACGGACGCGTCCAGATCCGGCAGCTTCCGGAGCGCGTCGCCGACGTCGAGGTGATCGTCACCGGCAGCGAGGTCGAGGCGCTCCATCTCGAGCAGAACCTCGTCAAGCGGCACCGGCCGCCGTTCAACGTGCGGTTGCGCGACGACAAGTCGTTCCCGTACATCGCCGTCACGGTCGAGGACGAGTACCCGCGGGTGATGTTCACGCGCGAGCGGCACCGGCAGGGCGTCTGGTACTTCGGCCCGTACGCGAACGCGAAGAAGGTGCGCGAGACGCTCGACGTGCTCAACCGCGTCTTCCCGTACCGGCCGTGTGAGGGGCCGAAGCCGGGCCGGCACAGCGGCATCCCGTGCCTCGACTTCCACATCGACCGCTGCCTCGCCCCGTGTGTCGGCTACGTCTCGGCCGAGGACTACCGCGGGATCGTCGAGGGCGTGATCGAGTTCCTCTCCGGCGAGGTGCGGCCGATCCAGCGCGAGCTCGAGGCGAAGATGCGCGAGGCCGCGGCCGACGAGCGCTTCGAGGACGCGGCACGCTACCGGAACCGGCTCTACGCCGTGCAGCACCTCGTCGAGCGCCAGGCGGTCGAACGGCACTCGGTCGGCACCGCCGACGTGATCGGCTACGCGACCGAGGGCGACCGCGCGGTGGTGCAGGTCTTCCCGCTGCGCGGCGGCAAGATGGTCGACCGGCACTCGTTCCACCTCGAGAACGTCGGCGGCCAGGACCTGACGACGGTGCTCGAGTCGTTCGGGCTCGAGTACTACGGCTCGGCGCCGAGCGTCCCACCGCAGATCGTCGTGCCGCGCGAGGCCGGCGACCTGTCGGCGCTCGCCGAGTTCCTCTCGGAACGGCGCGGCGCGCGGGTCGAGGTGCGGGTCGCGGAGCGCGGCGAGAAGCGGCGGCTGCAGCAGCTCGCCGACGAGAACGCGCTGCACGCGCTTCGCACCGACCTCGCCGCCGGCGAGCAGAAGCGGCTGCGCCGGGTCGAGGCGCTCGAGAACCTGCGCGAGGCGCTGAACCTCGAGGCGCTGCCGTTGCGGATCGAGTGCTACGACATCTCGACCGCCATGGGCCAGGACAACGTCGGCTCGATGGTCGTCTTCGCCGACGGCCTGCCGAAGAAGGCGCACTACCGGAAGTTCGGGATTCGCGGCCAGGTCGGGATGGACGACTTCGCTGCGATGGCCGAGATGATCTCGCGCCGGTTCGCCCGGCTCTCGGACGGAACCGGCGACGCCCACGACGACTCGTTCGCCACCGCTCCGAACCTCGTCGTCATCGACGGCGGCAAGGGCCAGCTCGCGGCGGCGCTCGCGGCGATGCAGGCGTACGAGCTGCCGCGGGTCGCCGTGATCTCGCTCGCGAAGCGGATCGAGGAGGTGTTCGTGCCCGGCCGCGCGGCGCCGATCCTGCTCGACCGTCACGACCCGGGCCTGCAGCTGCTGCAGCGGATCCGCGACGAGGCGCACCGGTTTGCGGTCGGCTTCCACCGGCAGCGCCGCGAGGCGCGCGGATTCGGGTCGCTCTTCGACGAGCTCGAGGGCGTGGGGCCGGCGCGACGGCGCGCTCTGCTCGGGCACTTCGGCTCGGTCGACGCGATGATCGCGGCCTCGCCCGAGGAGCTCGAGGGCGTTCCGGGCGTCCCGGCGGCGACCGCGCGGAAGATCTACGCGCAGCTCCACAAGACGGGCCGCGGCTAGCGCCGGTGAGCGCGCGCGAGGCGACCGGCCCGGGGGCCGCGCTGCGGCTGATCGGCGATCGGAACTTCGGCCCCTACTTCCTCGGCAACGCGGCGTCGGCGAGCGGGACGTGGTTCCAGAACCTCGCGGCGGCGCTCCTCGTCTACCGGCTGACGCACTCGGCGTTCCTGCTCGGCGTCCTCAGCTTCTCGAACTTCATCCCGGTGCTGCTGCTCGCGCCGTGGTCGGGGAGCGCGGCGGACCGCTTCGACCGCCGGTGGCTCCTGATCGGGTCGCAGCTCTTCGCGACCGCGTCCAGCGGCGCGCTCGCCGGGCTCGCCTGGGCGGGGCTCGCGCGCGTCTGGGTGGTGATCGTGTTCGCGCTCGGCCTCGGCGTCGCGAGCGCGTTCACGAATCCGGTCGCGATGGCGATGATCGGCGACCTCGTGCCGCGCGACCAGCTCGCCTCGGCCGTCGCGCTCAACTCGATGACGTTCAACCTCGCGCGCGCGATCGGGCCGGCGCTCGCGGCCGTCTCGGTGCGCGTGCTCGGGATTCCCGCCTCGTTCGCGATCAACTCGGCGTCGTACCTGCTGCTGCTCGTCGGGGTGGCGGTCGTCCGGCCACGGCCGCGGCGGCGTGCGGCACGGGGCGAGGCGCGGCTGCGCGAGAGCCTGCGCCTCGTGCGTGCGCAGCCGCAGCTGCTCGCGTTCCTCCTGATCGTGAGCGCGGTCGGGTTCGCGTCCGACCCGATCAACACCGAGGCGCCGGCGTTCGCGCACGCCTTCGGACGGTCCGACACCGACGCGGGCTACATCATCGGCGCCTTCGGCCTCGGCGCGGTCGTCGCGGCGTTCCTGCTCGCCGGGCGGGTCGCAGGCTCGCGGCGGCGGATGCTCGCGACCCTGAGCCTGCTCGGCGCCGGCATGGTCGCCTTCTCGGTCGTGCACTGGCTGCCGCTCGGGTTCGTGCTGCTCGGGGTCGCCGGCTTCGGCTACCTGGCCTCGAACACGTCGGCGACGAGCCGCCTCCAGCTCGGCGTCGAGGAGCACCAGCGGGGCCGGATCATGGCGCTCTGGAGCGTCGCCTTCCTCGGCCTGCGCCCGGTCGCGAGCATCCTCGACGGGGCGCTCGCGAGCGCGTTCGGCGTGCGGGCCGCGGGTGTCTGCCTCGCAGCGCCCGTTCTCGTCGGGGTCGCGGCGCTCGTCGTGCTCGAGCGGCGACGTACTTCTTACACGCCGCTCAACGAACCCTAACGTGGGACTTCTAGCCTCACGGCATGACGTTGCACCGGATCGCCGACGACCTCGAAGAGCACGTCTGGTACGAGCGGCTCGTCCTCGAGACGATCGTGGACGTCGAGGCGTTCGCCGGCCGCTGGGCCGCGTTCGAAGAGTTCGTCGCGACGTACGGCGTCCACGACGGCGCCGACGAGCAGCCCCGCTAGCGCGGGAGCCACGTTTCTGCACCGCCTGCGGGGCGCCGATCGGCATGCGCGCACCCGTCGCGTGCCCGGCGTGCGCGCAGGAGCACTGGCGCAATGCGAGCCGCGGCGGCGCAGCCCTCGTCGTCCACGACGGACGGCTCCTGCTGACCCGGCGCGCGCTCGAGCCGTGGCGCGGCTAGCGCGCGCTAGACGTCCGGTCCCAGGAAGGGGTACCGGTAGTCGCGCGGCGGGACGAACGTCTCCTTGATCGAGCGGGGGCTGACCCAGCGGATCAGGTTCCACATCGAGCCGGCCTTGTCGTTGGTGCCCGAGGCGCGCGCGCCGCCGAACGGTTGCTGGCCGACGACGGCGCCCGTGGGCTTGTCGTTGACGTAGAAGTTGCCGGCCGCGTAGCGGAGGCGATCGCGCGCCGTGTCGAGCGCGGCGAGGTCGCGGGCGAAGACGGCGCCGGTGAGCGCGTACGTCGTGCCGCCGTCGATCAGATCGAGCGCCTCCTCGTAGCGGGAGTCGTCGTAGACGAAGGCGGTGACGACCGGGCCGAACAGCTCGTCGCGCATCGTCCGGAAATCCGGGTCGGAGGTCTCGATCACCGTCGGCTCGACGAACCAGCCCTCGGAATCGTCGGTGCCGCCGCCCGCGATCACGCTCGCGGTGCCGCCGGACGCGCGCGCCTCGTCGATCGCAGCTTTCTGCGTCGCGAACGAGGCGGCGTCGATCACGGCGCCCATGAAGTTCGAGAAGTCGGAGACGTCGCCCATCGTCATCGAGCCGATCTCGTCGACCACGCGCTCGCGCACCTGCGCCCAGAGGCTCTTCGGCACAAAGACGCGCGAGGCGGCCGAGCACTTCTGCCCCTGGTACTCGAACGAGCCGCGCAGGATCGCGGTCGCGACCGACTCGGCGTCGGCGCTCGGGTGGGCGAGGATGAAGTCCTTGCCGCCGGTCTCGCCGACGATCCGCGGGTAGTTGCGGTAGCCGGCGATGTTCTCGCCGACCGTCTTCCACATGCCCTGGAAGACGGGTGTCGAGCCGGTGAAGTGGATGCCCGCGAGATTCGGGTTCGCGAGCGCGGGATCGCCGATGGCGGCGCCGGAGCCGTAGACGAGGTTGATCACGCCCGGCGGTAGTCCCGCCTCCTCGTAGATCTTCATCAGGAAGTGCGCGCTGAAGGCGGCGGTCGAGGCGGGCTTCCAGACGACGGTGTTGCCCATGAGCGCGGCCGAGGTGGGGAGGTTGCCGGCGATCGCGGTGAAGTTGAACGGCGTCACGGCGAAGACGAAGCCCTCGAGCGGCCGGTACTCCATCCGGTTCCAGACGCCCGGCGAGGAGATCGGCTGCTCCTCGTAGATCCGGGTCAGGTAGTGCGCGTTGAAGCGCCAGAAGTCGATCAGCTCGCACGCGGCATCGATCTCGGCCTGGTGGGCGGTCTTCGACTGACCGAGCATCGTCGCCGCGTTCAGCGTCTGCCGCCACGGGCCGGCGAGGAGCTCGGCCGCGCGGAGGAAGACAGCGGCGCGGTCGGGCCATGGCGTCCGCGACCAATCCTCCCAGGCGGCCGCGGCGGCGGCGACGGCGCGCTCGACCTCGGCGGCGCCGCCCTTGTGGACGGTCGCGAGGACGTGCGCGCGGCGGTGCGGCATCACGGCGTCGAAGGTGTCGCCGGTGCGCACCTCCTCGCCGCCGATCACGAGTGGGAGGTCGAGCTGGGTCGTCCGGAGCTCGTCGAGGCGGTCACGGAGCTTGGTCCGCTCGGCGCTGCCGGGCTCGTAGCCGAGCACCGGCTCGTTGTAAGGCTCGGGAAGGCGGAAGATGCCGTGGGCGCTCATGAGTCGATCTTAGAATCGCGGGCAGTGGCCGTGACGCACGTGCTCTACGAGGCCGACGGCTGGGGCGTCGGCGAGCTGGTCGCAGACGGCGGACGGGTGGTCTGGCACGAGCTGCCCTGGCCGCGTCCGGCCGGGACCGGGCCGCGCGGGCCGGACGGCACGAGTGACCCATCCCAAACCCCCTCCCGCCCGGGGCATGGGGCGGTCATATCAGGGAAACCGTCGCGGGGGAGTCGAGGGTTCGTGGCGGATGTGGTGCGGCTTGTGCACGCGTACTTCGAGGGCGAGGCCGTCGCGCTCGACGAGGTTCCCGTCGACCTCGAGTACGAGACCGACTTCCTCCGTCGCTGCGCCGAGGCGTTGCGGGGAGTGCCGCGCGGTGAGGTCGTCACCTACGGCGAGCTCGCCGCCCTCGCGGGCGCGCCCGGTGCGGCCCGGGCGGCCGGCAGCTTCTGCGCCAGGAACCGGCTCGGGCTGTTCGTCCCGTGCCACCGGGTCGTGAGCGCGGGCGGGCTCGGCTCGTACGGCTCGCACGGCCTCGCCTACAAGCGCCGCCTCCTGGAGCTCGAAGGTGCTCTCTGACGACCTCCGCGAAGAGCTCGCGACGATCGCCCCCGAGCGCGACTGCGACCGGCTCGCCGAGCTGTCGGGTCTCTTCCACGTCGCCGGCAGCGCCCATCTGCGCGGCCGCGGCAGCGTCGACGTCCACCTCGACCTCGTCAGCTCCGGCGTCGCCCGCCGCGCGTTCGCGCTCCTGCGCGCCGTCGGCGTCCAGTCGGAGATCCGCACCTACCAGCGCACGGCGTTCGACCGGGCAACGCGCTACCAGCTGCACGTCGAGGGTTCGCCTCGCGCCTACGACACGCTGCACCGGGCGGGCGTGCTCGACGCCTCCCACCGCCCGCTCGACCGGCCGCCGCGCCGCGTCGTCGAACGTCTCTGCTGCGTGCGCGCATACCTCCGGGGTGCGCTGCTCGGCGCGGGCACGCTGAGCGGGCCGCGGGGCGCTCACCTCGAGATCCGAGCGGCCGAGCCGGAAGGGGCGGCGTTCCTCGCCGAGCTCGCCGCGCGTGCCGGCGGCGCGCTCCGCGTCCAGAACCGCCGCACGCACGCCGTCGCCTACGCGAAGGGAGCCGAGGCGATCGCCGACGTCCTCGTCGCGGCAGGAGCGAGCGGCGTCGTGCTCGCTCTCGAGGAGCAGGCCGTCCTCGCGGCGATCCGCTCCGACGCGAACCGGCTTGCGAACGCCGACCACGCCAACCTCGTGCGGACGAGTCGCGCCGCGCACGCCCAGATCGAGGCGGTGAAGCGGCTCGACCTGGACGCGCTTCCCGAGCAGTTGCACGAGATGGCGACGTTGCGGCTGCGGCACCCGACGGCCTCGATCGCCGAGCTCGCCCGCCGTTGCAAGCCGCCCGCCTCGAAGGCGAGCGCCTACCGCCGTTTACGCCGTTTGCAGGCACTTTCCGACGAGTGACCCGACGTTGTATCTGTTACAAGTCGTCTAGCGCGACAACAACGGATTCCGTCATACTCGCCGCGGGCGGGTCAGTGCTCGTCCGGTGGTGGATTCAGACCCCATCCGTCACCGGGTTTCGAGCGCGATACAGGGCCGGGAGGGTCGTCCTCGGAGCTTCCCGGTCCGCCCGCCCTATCCGCGCACGTCTGCGCCGAAACCGTGACAACGTGCGGAGTTGTTCCGATTTTGGCGGCGGGAGGCCCGGCTAGACTCGGTCGAAAAGCGAGAGAAAGGCACAGTGACGATGGCGAAGGTCAGGGTCGGGATCAACGGTTTCGGGCGGATCGGCCGGAACTTCCTCCGGGCGCAGCTCCAGCGCGGCGCCGACTTCGAGATCGTCGCCGCCAACGACATCGGCGATACGGCGACGATGGCGCACCTGCTGAAGTACGACTCGACGTACGGCCCGCTCGGCGTTCCGGTCGAGGCCGGCGACGGGTTCGTCACGGTCGGCGGGTCGAAGATCCAGTTCCTCTCGGTCAAGGATCCGGCCGAGTTGCCGTGGGGCGACCTCGGCGTCGACATCGCCGTCGAGTCGACCGGCATCTTCACGAAGCGCGACGGGGCCGAGAAGCATCTCGCCGCCGGCGCGAAGAAGGTCGTCATCTCCGCTCCCGCGACCGACCCCGACCTGACCGTCGTGCTCGGCGTGAACGACGCCGACTACGACCCGGAGCGGCACCACATCGTCTCGAACGCGTCGTGCACGACGAACTGCGTCGCGCCGGTCGCGAAGGTGCTGCACGAGGCGTACACGATCGAGCGCGGCTTCATGACGACGATCCACGCGTACACGAACGACCAGCGGATCCTCGACCTGCCGCACAAGGACCTGCGCCGCGCCCGGGCGGCCGCTCTCAACCTGATCCCGACGTCGACCGGCGCCGCCCGCGCGATCGGCGTCGTGATGCCCGACCTCAAGGGCAAGGTCGACGGGATGTCGATGCGCGCGCCGGTGCCGACGGGGTCGATCGTCGACTTCGCCGTCCAGGTCTCGGCCGAGCCGTCGGTCGACGACGTGAAGGCGCTGTTCCGGTCGAAGGCGGACACCGGCGGGTTCGCGGGCATCCTCAAGTACAACGAGGATCCGATCGTCTCGACGGACATCGTCCACTCGTCCTACTCGTCGATCTTCGACTCCGAGCTGACGATGGTGAACGGGAACCTCATCAAGGTCTTCTCGTGGTACGACAACGAGTGGGGCTACAGCTGCCGGCTCGTCGACCTCGTCGCCAAGATCGGGCAGACGCTGCCGGCCGCCGTCACAGCGTAGGACGAGGGAGAGGAGACATCCGATGCGCATTCCGCGCTCGGTTCGCGACGCCGACGTCGCGGGCAAGGTCGTGCTGGTCCGCGCCGACCTGAACGTGCCGCTGAAGGACGGCGGTGTCGCGGACGACACGCGCATCAGGGCCTCGCTGCCGACGCTCGAGCTGCTGCTCGAGGCCGGCGCGGCGGAGATCCGCGTCTGCTCCCACCTCGGCCGGCCGAAAACCGCGGAGGACCGCCCGAAGTACGCGATGGCGCCGGTCGCCGCACGGCTCGCGGAGCTCCTCCCCGACGAGCGGATCCGCGTGCTCGAGAACACGCGCTTCGCGGCGGGAGAGACGAAGAACGACGAGGCGTATGCGCGTGAGCTCGCGGAGGGCTGCGGCCTGTACGTCAACGACGCCTTCGGCTCGGCACATCGCGCGCACTCGTCGACCGAGGCCGTCGCGCATCTCCTGCCGGCGTACGCCGGGCTGCTGCTGCTCGAGGAGCTCGCGCACCTCGGCAAGCTGCTCGGGGAGATCGAGCGGCCGTTCGTGCTCGTCTCGGGCGGGGCGAAGGTCGACGACAAGCTCGGCGTGCTGGAGCACCTCGGCGGCCGCGCGGACACCGTTCTGATCGGCGGCAAGATGGCCGAGCAGGTGCGGGTCGAAAACCCGCTCTCGTTCCCGGTCGAGCTGCCGACGGACGTCGTCGGGGCGGCCGAGTTCGCGGAGGACGCCGAGTCGAAGGTCTGCCCGTACGACGGGCTGCCCGACGGCTGGCTCGGCCTCGACATCGGGCCCGAGACGCAGGAACGGTTCGCGCGGACGCTCGCCGCGGCGCGGACGATCTTCTGGAACGGGCCGATGGGCGTCTTCGAGTGGTCGCGCTTCGCCGGGGGCACGAAGGCGGTCGCGGAGGCGGTCGCCGGGAACGGCGCGGCGTTCTCGGTCGTCGGCGGCGCCGACTCGGTGCGCGCGCTCAACGAGCTCGGGCTCGCAGGCCGGATCTCGTGGGTCTCCACCGGCGGCGGCGCCAGCCTCGAGCTGCTCGAGGGCAAGGAGCTGCCCGGCGTGGCGGCGATCCCGTCAAGCTAGGAGGAGCCGATGCTGATCGCAGGCAACTGGAAGATGTTCAAAGGCCCCGCGGCGACGCTCGACTTCGCCGCCGCCTTCGATCCGCCCGCCGGCGTGGACGTCGTGATCGCGCCACCGTTCGTATCGCTCGCCGCGGCGGTCGAGAGCAGGTTGACGATCTACGCGCAGAACGTCCACTGGGCGGCGGACGGGGCGTTCACCGGCGAGATCTCCGCGTCGATGCTGCTCGAGCTCGGCGTCGCCGGCGCGATCGTCGGCCACTCCGAGCGCCGGCAGTACTTCGGCGAGTCCGACGAGACGGTCGCGCGCCGGGCCGAGGCGGCGCTTGCGGCCGGGCTCGGCGTGATCGCGTGCGTCGGCGAGTCGGACGAAGAACGCGAAGCGGGGGACACCAACGAGGTGCTGCGGATCCAGGTCGGCGCGATCGCGTCGGTCTGCGGCGCGCACGAGCGGCTCGTCATCGCCTACGAGCCCGTGTGGGCGATCGGCACGGGCAAGACCGCGACGCCGGAGATGGCGCAGGAGGCGCACGCGTTCATCCGCTCTCGGCTCGACCGGCCGGTGCTCTACGGCGGCTCGGTCAAGCCGGAGAACGCCGCTGAGCTGCTCGCCCAACCCGACGTCGACGGCGCTCTCGTCGGCGGTGCGTCGCTCGATCCGGAGTCGTTCGCCGCCATCTGCGTCGCAGCGCTCGGATGACCACCTTCCCGCTCGTCGCGGTCGTCATCCTCGACGGCTGGGGGATCGCGCCGCCGGGGCCGGGCAACGCGGTCGAGCTGGCGGACACCCCCGTCTTCGACCGCCTCCGTGCCGAGTACCCGTACGCGCAGCTCGCCGCGTCGGGCGAGGCCGTCGGCCTGCCGGCGGGCCAGATGGGCAACTCCGAGGTCGGGCACCTGACTATCGGCTCCGGCCGGATCCTCGACCAGGATCTCCAGCGGGTGAACCGCTCGATCGCCGACGGCTCGTTCCTCGAGAACGAGGCGCTCGTCGCCGCGTTCCGGCGTGCGAAGGAGCGCGGGGGAGAGCTGCACCTCCTCGGCCTCGTCTCCTACGGCGGCGTCCACTCCCACATCGACCATCTGCGCGCGCTGGTCGAGCTCGCGGAACGCGAGGGGATGGCCGAGCACACGTGGATCCACGCCTTCACCGACGGCCGCGACGTCTCGCCGACCTCCGCCGTGCGCGACCTCGCCGAGCTGCCGCCCGAGCGGATCGCCTCGGTCTCGGGGCGCTACTACGCGATGGACCGCGACAAGCGCTGGGAGCGGACGCAGCAGGCGCTCGACGCGATCGTGGGCCTGGAGCGACAGTCCCAACATCCCATGGGCACACAGGCCCAGAGCGCCGTGCAGGCCGTGCAAGCGAGCTACGACCGGGGAGTCACCGACGAGTTCATCGTCCCGGTCGCGCTCGAGGGCCGGCCGCGACTCGATCCCGACCGGGACGCCGCGATCTTCTTCAACTTCCGCCCCGACCGGACGCGCCAGCTCTCCGAGAAGCTCGGCGAGCTCGGCGTCGACCTGACGACGATGACGCGCTATCGCGACGACTTCGACTTCCCGGTCGCCTTCCCGGAGCACGACGTGCCGGACGTGCTGGCCGAAGTGCTCGCAGGCCACGATCTTCGCCAGCTGCACGCCGCCGAGACCGAGAAGTACGCGCACGTCACCTACTTCTTCAACGGCGGTCGCGAAGAGCCGTTCGCCGGCGAGGAGCGGATCCTCGTCGAGTCGCCGCGCGACGTTCCAAGCTACGACCACAAGCCGGAGATGTCGGCGAACGCGGTCGCCGACCGCGTCGTCGAGGCCATCGACGGCGGCGGCTACTCGTTCGTCGTCGTCAACTTCGCCAACCCGGACATGGTCGGGCACACGGGCGTGATACCGGCGGTCGTGACGGCGGTGGAGACCGCCGACGCCTGCCTCGGACGGGTCGTCGACGCAGTCGAGCGCGCCGGCGGCGTCTGTCTCGTCTTCGCCGACCACGGGAACGCCGAGAAGCTGCTGACCGAGGACGGCAAGCCGCACACCGCGCACACCACGAATCCGGTCCCCCTCGTCGTCACCGCGCGCGGACTGAGCGTGCGCGACGGCGAGTTGTCAGACATCGCGCCGACCGTGCTCGCGCTGCTCGGCTGCGAACAGCCGCAACGTATGACGGGCGTAAAGTTGACGAATATCACCTGAAAGCCGGGTTATACTCGTGCACCTTGCCACTTCCCCAGCCTGACTTCGGCGTCCTGCGGAAGGCACAGCGCGGTGATGAGCGTGCCTTCTCACTCATCGTGCGCGCGTATCAGGTTCCGGTCTACAACTACGTTTTGCGCCTCGTCGGCGGCGACCGCTCGCTCGCGGAGGACCTGACCCAGGAGGTCTTCCTGCGCGTCTACCAGGGGCTGCCGCGCTTCTCCCTGCGCTCGAAGTTCACGACCTGGCTCTTCCAGGTGACGAAGAACCGCGTCCTCGACGAGCTGCGCGCGAGCGAGCGCCGGCCGCGGGCGGTCGTCGACATCGAGGACGTTCCGCCGCTCGTCGCGCTCGACGCGCCGGTCGAGCAGGTGGAGGCGATCGACGCGGTGTGGCGGGCTGTCGAGCACCTCAGCGTCGACCTGAAGATGGCGCTGCTCATGCGCGACATCGTCGGCCTCTCGTACGCCGAGATCGCGGATTCGCTCGAGGTGACGCTCGCGACGGTGAAGTGGCGGATCTACAAGGCGCGCGAGGACGTCCAGCTCGCCCTCGCGAGCGAGGGAATCCACCTGTTCGGCGAGCCGGAGCCGGAGTCCACCGCCGCGGCGGCCGCGCAGGGCGGGACCGCGCCAGCGAGCCGCTAGCCGGCCCCTCGCCGCTACTGGCCGGTCGAGAGCCGCGAGGCGAGCGCTTCGGGCAGGCCGGCCTCGCGGATCTCAGCCTGAGCACGCTGCACGTCGTAGACGACACGCCGAAAGCTCGCGCGCCGCTCGTCCAGGTCGAGCAGGAGCCAGGCGGCGCGCCAGTCGCCGTCGCGCGGCTGCCCGACAGAGCCAGGATTGAGCAGGAAGCGCCCCGGTGCGAGATCGAGCTCGAGTCCGGCTTCGGCGAGCCCGCCCGAGAGCGCGCCGTCGCGCTCGGTCGCGACCAGCGCCGCATGGCTGTGGCCGACGAGCACGAGCGGCGTTCCGGCGATGTCGAGCGTCGCCTCGGCGGACTCGTCGGAGAGCACGTACTCCCACACCGGATCGCGCGCGCTGCCGTGGTAGAGCGAGACGCCCTCGCGCCGCCCCTGCGGCTCGAGCCGGTCGAGGTAGGCGCGCGGCCCCGCGTCGAGCACCGTCTGCGTCCACCGGGCCGCGGTACCGGCATCGCCGCTGAACTCGAGCAGCGCCAGCGTCCCGCGCACCGCGAGGTCGTGGTTCCCGGCGAGAGCGATCGCCGCGCGCGCCTCGATCGCGGCACAGCACTCGTTGGGGCGGGCGCCGTAGCCGACGAGGTCGCCGAGGGACCAGAGCTCGTCCGGCGCCGCCGCGTCGACGTCGGCGAGAACGGCCTCGAGAGCCTGGAGATTCGAGTGGATGTCGGAGAGGACGGCGACGCGCATCTGCGGCGGCGAAGGCTAGATGGTTGATGTCACGATCGCGTGCGCCCGGTTGCGCGGTCTGGCACGCCTGGGCCGCGCAGTCCCGTCTGCGGCCGGCGGAGCCGGCCTCCGGGGGGCCTGCGCTTCGCCCCGTCGATCGCTCGCCGCTGCCACCAGCAGCGGCAAGCGCCCGCCGCGGCGCCCCAAGACATGCCAGCCCACACCCCGGAACAGACGATCCCGTGGCATCAACCATCTAGTCCGGTGGGGGCAGGGGCCGTCGCCGCGATCTCAGCGGCGCGAGCGTCAGGCGTCCGAGTCGGGGTGATCCGGCGCCTCGGGGAGATTCCGGATCCCCTCACGCGTCACGTACTTCGAGTACGAGTCCTCGAGCGCCGCGATCAGCTCCTCGATGAACTTCGGCGATGCGTTCACGCGTGCGACCACCGCGCCCGGGACGTCGCCGTCCTCCACCTCGTGCTCGATCCGCGCGAACGTGAGCGTGAACTCGTACTGCGAGAAGCTGACGTTCGCGAAGTTCGCGTAGACGCCGCCGATCAGCTCGGGCGGCAGCTGGATGTTGAGACGGCGGTCGCCGGGCTCGACGTCCGGCAGCAGATCGTCGTCGTCGTCGGCGTCCACATCCACATACTAGGGCCGTGCGCTCGAACGTCCGGGTCCTCCAGTCAGAACGGCTGCTCGCCGCCGTCGTGGTCACGCTCGCCGGCGGGACGGTCGGTTTCCATCTGATCCTGCACGAGACGTGGCTGCAGTCGTTCTACCGGGCCGTCGTCACCTCGACCCTGACCGGGCTCGACACCGTGCCGAGCAGGGACGCGGCCCGGCTGCTCTCGATCCTGCTCGTGTTCGCCGGGTTGACGATCATCGCCTACACCGGTGCGGTTATCGTCGAGTCGATCGCCGGCGGCATCCTCAGCGGGACGCTGGCGGAACGACGGAGGCAGAAGACCATCGAGCGGCTGAACGACCACTTCATCATCTGCGGCTACGGGCGCGTCGGGCAGCGCGTGGCCGAGGAGTTCCGCGCGTCCGGCGTCAACTACGTCGTGATCGACTTCCACGAGGAGGCGGTCGCGCGGGCGAAGGAACGCGGCGAGCTGCTCATCGAGGGCGATGCGACCGTGGAGGCGGACCTCCGCCGTGCGGGGCTCGAGCACGCGCGCGGGCTCGTCGCGGCGGCGGACTCGAACGCCGACAACCTCTTCATCAGCCTCTCGGCGAAGACCGGGTTCCCGCACGTGACGGTGGTGGCGCGCGCCACCGACGAGGATGCCGAGCGCAAGCTGCTGCTCGCGGGCGCCGACCGCGTCGTCCTCCCGTACGCGACCGCCGGGCGCGTGATGGCGAACCTCGTGCTGAAACCGCAGGTCGCCGCGTTCCTCGACGTCGTCACGACCGCGACTGGGCCCGATCTCCAGCTCGCCGAGATCGAGGTGCGCGACACGTGCCCGATCGCCGGCCGCACGATCCGCGACCTGCGCATCCGCCACGAGACCGGCGCGATCGTCGTCGCGCTCCGGAAGCCCGACGGGACGTTCGACACGACGCCGGAGCCGGACACGCCGCTCGAGGTCGGCGACGTCGTCATCGGCGTCGGCAGCCCGGACGAGATCCGCCTGCTCGAGGACATGTTCGCGCCGCGGGACACCGTTGCCCGCTGACCCGATCAAGGCGCTCGCCGACGCGCTCGCGGATCGCGTCGGCGCCGAGCTGGAGCTGGAACGGCCGGCAGAGGCGGAGCACGGCGACTTCGCGACGAGCGTCGCGCTGCGGCTCGCGGGTACGCGCCGCCAGCCGCCACGCGAGATCGCGGCCGAGATCGCCGCGGCCGCCGCCGAGCTGCCGGGCGTCGAGCGCGCCGAGGTCGCAGGCCCCGGCTTTGTCAACCTCTTCATGGCGGACGCGTGGTTCGCCGGCGCGCTCGCCGCGACCCTCGCGGACGGCAAGGGGTTCGGCGGCGGGTTCGCGGAGCCGCGCGAGCGGATCCAGGTCGAGATGGTGTCCGCCAACCCGACCGGGCCGCTCCACGTCGCCCACGGCCGCAACGGCGCCTACGGCGACACCGTCGCGCGGCTGTTCGAGCTGGCGGGTCACGCGGTCGAGCGCGAGTACTACTACAACGACTCCGGCGGCCAGATGGACCGCTTCCGCGCCTCGGTGGAGGCGGCGCGGCGCGGGGAGGAGCCGCCCGAGGACGGGTATCGCGGCGCGTACGTCGCCGACCTCGCCCGGGAGGCGGGCGACCCGGTGCCGGCGATGCTGCGCCGGATCGAGGCGTCGCTCGAACGCTTCCGGATCAACTTCGACTCCTATCGGCGGCAGAGCGAGCTCGAGCAGCGGCTCCCCGAGTTCCTGCCGCGCCTCGACGCGTACGAGCGGGACGGGGCGCTGTGGGCGCGCTCGTCGGCGTACGGCGACGAGGACGACCGCGTCCTGCTCCGCTCCGAGGACCGGACGCCGACCTACCGCGCCGCGGACGTCGTCTACCTCGCCGACAAGCTCGACCGCGGCTTCGACCGCGCCATCTACGTCCTCGGCGCCGACCACCACGGGACGCGCAACTGGTACGCGGCGATCGCGCGGATGCTCGGCTACGACCCCGAGCGGGTCGAGGTGCTGCTCTACCAGATGGTCAACCTCACCCGGGCGGGCGCGCAGACGCGGATGTCGCGGCGCCGCGGCGACATCGTCTTCCTCGACGACTTCATGGACGAGATCGGCGTCGACGCGGCCCGCTGGTTCCTCGTCAACCGCGGGCCCGACCAGACGATCGAGATCGACGTCGACCTCGCCGCCGAGCGCTCGCAGAAGAACCCCGTCTACTACGTCCAGTACGCGCACGCCCGGATCGCCGGCATCCTGCGCAACGCCGGCGGCGCCGCGGTCGGTGGGGAGCCGGTGGCCGCGCTCGCCGCCGAGGAGCGCGAGCTCGTCAAACGGCTCGCCGAGCTGCCGGGGGTCGTCACCGACGCTGTCGCGAAGCGCGGCCCGCAGGCGATCCCGGCCTACGCGATCCGGCTCGCCGACGACTTCCATCGCTTCTACCACGAGCATCGCGTGCTCGAGAGCGAGCAGGAGTCCTTCCGGCTCGGGCTCTGCCGCGCCACGCAGTTCGCGATCGCGCGCTGCCTCGACCTCGTCGGGGTCGAGGCGCCCGACCGCATGTGACCCGCCGGTCGCGGCGAAGGTCGTAGGATCCGCTGATGCCCGAACGCACCGCTCCCGATCGCAACATCGCCATGGAGCTCGTCCGCGTCACCGAGGCCGGCGCGATGGCCGCGGCCCGCTGGATCGGACGCGGCGAGAAGGAGAGCGCCGACCAGGCCGCCGTCGACGCCATGCGCTACGTCCTCGACAGTGTCGCCATGCGCGGCGTCGTCGTGATCGGCGAGGGCGAGAAGGACGAGGCGCCGATGCTCTACAACGGCGAGCAGGTCGGCAACGGCGAGGGCCCCGAGGTCGACGTCGCGGTCGACCCGCTCGAGGGCACGCGGCTGACGGCGCTCGGCCAGGGCGGCGCGATCGCGGTCATGGCCGTCGCCGAGCGCGGCACGATGCTCTTCCCGGGCGCTGCCTTCTACATGGAGAAGATCGCCGTCGGCCCGCGCGCGATCGAGGCGATCGACATCGAGGCCGGCGCGACCGCCAACGTCCATGCGGTCGCCGAGGCGCTCGGCAAGACGCCGCGCGAGGTCGACGTGGTCGTGCTCGAGCGCGAGCGCCACGACGGGCTGATCGCCGAGCTGCGCGAGGCGGGCGCGCGCGTACGCCTGATCCGGGACGGCGACGTCGCGCCGGCGATCGCCGCCGCGCAGCCCGGCACCGGCGTCGACATGCTCTACGGCATCGGCGGCACGCCGGAGGGTGTGATCTCGGCAGCGGCATTGAAGTGCGTCGGCGGCGGCATCCAGGCCCGGCTCTGGCCCCGCAACGACGAGGAGCGGCAGGCCCTCCATGCCGCCGGCCTCGACCCGGAGCGCGTCCTGCATACGAACGATCTCGTCTCCGGCGAGGACGTCTTCGTCGCCGCGACGGGCGTCACCACCGGTCCGCTGCTTCGCGGCGTCCAGTACACGCCCGGCGGCGCGACGACCGACTCGATCGTCATGCGCTCCCGCTCGGGCACCGTCCGCCGCGTCGTCGCGCAGCAGTCGCTCTCGAAGCTGTCGGCGCTCACCGGCTTCGAGTACACCTAGACCTAGCCCGTCGCCGCCTCCTGCTCCATGGCGGGGGCGTACGAGCCGCTGCGGGCGGCAGAGTTCAGCTTTGCGCGGTGGTAGTAGGCCCGCTGGGCGGCGGCGACGTTCTCGGGCTTGCCGCCCCAGGCCTTCAGCGCAGGCGCCTGCAGCGCGCGGCCGTACGAGAACGAGAGCTGCCAGGGATGCGGGCCGCGCGCATTCATCGCGTTCAGGTGCGCGGTCGCGTCCTCGTCGGACTGGCCGCCCGAGAGGAAGACGATTCCGGGCACGGCGGCCGGCACGTGCTTCGCATACGCGTGCAGCGACGCCTCGGCGACCTCCTCGAGGCCGGCGCGGCTCGGCGCCTCGTAGCCCGAGAGGACCATGTTCGGCTTCAGCAGCATCCCGGCGAGGTCGATCCGCTGGTCGTGCAACTCGGTGAAGACGGCGCCGAGCACCCGCGAGGTCACGTGCTCGCTGCGCTCGAGCGTGTGCGTCCCGTCCTGGAGCACCTCGGGCTCGACGATCGGCACGAGCCCCGCCTCCTGGCAGAGCGCCGCGTAGCGGGCGAGCGCATGCGCGTTCGTCCAGATGCAGTAGTCGCTCGGCAGCGCGTCCGTGATCGAGTACGTCGCGCGCCACTTGGCGAAGCGTGCGCCGAGGCCGCGGTACTCGTCGAGCCGTTGCCGGAGCCCGTCGAGGCCCTCGGTCACCGTCTCGCCGGCGGCGAATGCGAGCGGCTTCGCACCCTGGTCGACCTTGATGCCGGGAACGATGCCCTTCGAGGCCAGGAGCTCGGGGAACGGCGTGCCGTCGTCGGCGTGCTGGCGGATCGTCTCGTCGAAGAGGATGACGCCGCTGATGAACTCCTCGGCGCCCGAGGTGGTGAAGAGCAGGTTCCGGTAGGCCCGCCGCGTCTCCTCGGTCGACTCGACGCCGATCGAGTCGAAGCGCTTCGCGATCGTGCCGGTGCTCTCGTCGGCGGCGAGGATTCCCTTCCCCTCGGCGACGAGCGTGCGTGCCGTGTCGTGCAGCTCGGCATGGTTCATGCATCCCACCTCTTCCCGTCTCGCGTGACTGCTCCGATTATCGCGGCTTCGGCAACACGGAAAACCACCGAAGCCCCGCGGCGCGGGTACGGCTAGCGTTGACGCCGAATCAGTTCACGACCGCAGAGGAACGATGGCCACCGTCACAGCTTCCACCGACTCCTACGGCCGGATCGCCGACCTGCTCGGCGACCAGGCCGACGCGCTGCTCAACCACACGTCCGAGACGATCTCGAAGAGCCGGCTCCATCTGCCCGGCCCCGACTTCGTCGAGCGGATCTACGGCCCCAGCGACCGCTCGCCGCAGGTGCTGCGCAACCTCCAGGCGCTCTTCGGACACGGCCGGCTGGCCGGCACCGGGTACGTCTCGATCCTGCCCGTCGACCAGGGGATCGAGCACTCCGCCGGCGCCAGCTTCGCGCCGAACCCCGACTACTTCGACCCGGAGAAGATCGTCGAGCTCGCCGTCGAGGGCGGCTGCAACGCCGTCGCCTCGACGTTCGGCGTGCTCGCCTCGGTGTCGCGCCGCTGGGCGCACCGGATCCCGTTCATCGTCAAGATCAACCACAACGAGATCCTCAGCTACCCGAACACCTACGACCAGACGCTCTACGGCTCGGTCGACCAGGCGTGGAACCTCGGCGCCGCCGGCATCGGCGCGACCGTCTACTTCGGCTCGGCGGAGTCGCGGCGCCAGATCCAGGAGATCTCGGCGGCGTTCGCGCGGGCGCACGAGCTCGGGATGTTCACGGTGCTCTGGTGCTACCTCCGCAACAGCGCGTTCAAGGTGGACGGCGTCGACTACCACACCGCCGCCGACCTGACCGCGCAGGCGAACCACCTCGGTGTCACGATCGAGGCGGACATCATCAAGCAGAAGCTGCCGGAGACAAACGGCGGCTACGAGGCGGTCGGCCACGGCAAGACGCATCCCAAGGTGACGACCGAGCTCTCGTCCGACAACCCGATCGACCTGGCCCGGCTGCAGGTGGCCGGCTGCTACATGGGCCGCGCGCCGCTGATCAACTCGGGCGGCGCCAGCTCCGGCGAGTCCGATCTCGCCGAGGCGGTCACGACCGCGGTCGTCAACAAGCGGGCCGGCGGCTCGGGCCTGATCTCGGGCCGCAAGGCATTCCAGCGCCCGCTCGCCGACGGCGTCGCGCTGCTGAACGCCATCCAGGACGTCTACCTCTGCGACGAGGTCGCAGTCGCCTAGGAACGCAGCCTGTGCGGGGCGGGCGTCTCTGGGTGCCCGCCCCGCACAGGCCACGCCGCACTGCTAGCCGGGCGCCTCGACGTCGTTGCGCTCTACGTCCCTCATGCACGTGAAGACGCCCGGCGCCCGCGTTTCTTGCGGGGCGAGGCGTTTTCGTGCCGGGCTAGACTGGGCGCAGCGCGGACGTAGCTCAGTTGGTAGAGCACTGGCTTCCCAAGCCAGGTGTCGCGGGTTCGAATCCCGTCGTCCGCTTCGCGGTCTGAGATCAGGCGGCCGCGGCGCGCGCGTCGCGCGAACGCTCGACCGCAACCGCGACGGCGCGGACGAACGGCCCGATCGGCACCGGCTTGCCGATGAACGCGACCGGCTCGAGCTGCATCGCCGTCGAGCCCCGCCGCCGATCCGAGACGCAGATGACGGGCATGCGGCCCCGGCGGGCGCGCAGGCGCGCTACCTGCTTCATCGCCTCGCGCGACGCGGGCTCGATCACGGCCGCGTCGACCGTGTCGATCTCGGCCTCGTCGACGACGCGATGTCCGAGCGCCACGAGGAGCGCGCTCAGCATGACGCGAGACCGCTCCTCCGGATCGTTCAGCAAGATCGTCGCCATGCAGGGATTCAGACGGACGACCGGGGACGTTTCCGGGTGTGGCGCGTATGAAGGGCGTATGAGCGGGAATGCCTTCCGTCGGAGCTGGGAACGTGTCGGTTCGACGGCCGCTCCTCGTCCGAGGCGCGGCCCCGAGGGCATGACGTGACAAGCGCAGCGATCGAGGCGTTCGGCCTCCCCGACCACGGTCCGACCGGCCTGCTCGTGATCGGGGAGCTCGGCCTGTTCGCTCTCGCGATGAGCGCGGTCGCCCGCCGCTGGCTGCCGATCTCGGAGGTGGTGGCGTTCCTCGTCGTCGGCGTCCTCCTCGGTCCGCGCGCCGTCGGCGTCATCGACCGCCAGACGATCCACACGGTCGAGCCGCTGACGGCGGTCGCGCTCGGGGCGATCGTCTTCGTCACGGGCGAGCGGCTGCGGCTGCGCGACCTGCTGGGGATCCGGCGGACGCTGCTGCCGATCTCGCTCGTCGGCAGCGTGTTCGCGTTCGGGGTGTGCCTCGCCGCGCTCCTCCTCGCCGGCGTCTCCGCCCCGACCGCGTATCTGCTCGCGGCGATCGCGCCGTCGACCGCTCCGGTGACCGTCCAGGCGCTCGTCGCCGAGCGGCGGGCCGCCGGCCCCTTCACCGACCACGTCCTCGCCGCCACCGCTCTCAACACGCTCGCCGCAGCGCTCCTGTTCGGCGTCGGGGCGCCGTTCGTCTTTGCCCACGTCGCGACCGGGCACGCCCGCCGCGAGGCCGTGACCTCCTTCGTCCAGCTCGTGGTGGTCGCGGCCGGGCTCGGCCTCCTGGGCGGGGTGGGCCTACGGGCCGCGCGGCGCCACGTCGCAGAGCGGTGGGGTGACCGCGTGCTGCTCGTCTGGATCTCGCTGCTGCTGCTCGTGGGTGCGGCGGAGGCGCTGAACAGCTCGGTCGTGATCACGACGCTCGTCGCCGGCGCGGTCGTTGCGAACGCGCGCACGCCTGCCCACGAGCTCTTCGACGCCGTACGGGTGCTCGAGGCGCCGGTCTTCCTCGTCTTCTTCATCGTCACGGGTGCCGACGTGCACGTGGGCCAGTTCGTCTCGTTGTGGAAGGTCGGCACCATCTACGTGCTCGCGCGGACGCTTGGCCGGGTCGTCGGCAGCTTCTTCGGCACCGTCGCAAGCCCCGTCCGCCACGCGGGCTGGTCGCTCCGGATCGGGCTCGCGCAGCTCCCGTACGCGGGCATGGCGGTCGGCCTCGCCTCGTACACGGTCGGCCGCGCGGCCGCGGTCGGGGCGCCGGCCGTGGGCACCGACGTCGCCGCGCTCGTCCTCGGCAGCGTCTTCCTGTTCGAGGTGACGACGCCGATCCTGCTCGACCGCGCGCTCATCCGCGTCGGCGAGGCGGCCGCCGGCGCCCGCCAGCGGCGGCTCGTCATCCATCGCTGAGCGTCGCGCTACGCCGAGCGCCAGGCGTCGGCGAGCCGGCGACGGGTCTCGTCGAGGTGCTCCGGGATCACGCGGACGTCCGCGAGCACCGGCATGAAGTTCGTGTCGCCGCCCCAGCGCGGGACGACGTGCGCGTGGCCGTGGTCGACGATCCCGGCGCCTGCGACACGACCGAGGTTCCAGCCGACGTTGAAGCCCTCCGGCCCGTACACCGCGCGGAGCGCCTCGATCCCCGCCGCGACGAGCCGATGCACCTCGAGCGCCTCGGCGTCGTCGAGCCCGTCGAGCCCGGCGCCGTGACGGTAGGGAGCGACCATCAGGTGGCCCGAGGTGTACGGGAACTTGTTCAGGAGCGCGAACGCATGCTCGCCCCGGCGGAGGACGAGGTGCGACTCGTCGTCGCCGGCCGCCGCCTTGCAGAACACGCAGCCGTCCTGGTCGTCGGCGTGCTGGACGTACTCGAGCCGCCAGGGCGCCCAGAGGCGCTCGGTCACGCCCGCTCCCGCTCGCCGGTGCGCTCCCTCGAGCCCGCGCTCACAGCCACTTCTTCCAGCGGAAGAAGCCGAGCATGCCCGCAATCGTGATCACGAAGAGCACGATCGTCGCGACGAACCCGAGGGTCGAGTTGAAGCCGGGGAAGTGCACGTTCATGCCGAAGAAGCCGGTCAGGAAGGTCAGCGGCAGCATGACGACGCTGAAGATCGTCAGCACGTAGAGGATGTCGTTCTGCTGGTGCGAGATCAGCGACTCGTTCGTCGACTCGAGCGCCTCGACGACCTCCTTGTAGTTGTCGAGCAGATCCCAGATCCGCTCGCTCGCGTCGACGATGTCGTCGAAGTAGAGCTCGAGGTCCTCGGGCAGGAACCGCTCCACCTGCCGTTCGAGCTGGCGCAGCGTCGGCCGCTGCGGCTTGATGATCTTGCGGTAGGAGATGATCTCCTGCTTGACCTTGTGGATGTCGCGAACGAGCTCCTTCGCGCCCTGGCCGGCCTCGCCGATCTCCTCGTCGATCTGCTCGAGCTTGAAGCCGATCTTGTCGAGGATCGGGAAGCAGTAGTCGTAGAGGTCGTCGAGCACCTCGTACATCAGGCGCCCGGAGCCGCGGGCGAACAGCGTCTCCCGGAACTCCTCGCTCTCGTACGCGCGCCGGAAGAGCAGCGTCACCGGCCGCAGCTCGACGGTCGGCAGCGTCACGAGGTAGTTCGGCCCGAGGAAGACGTCGAGCTCGCCCGCGTTGAGGCGGCCGACCGACTTGTCGTAGACCGGGAAGTGGAGGACGGCGAAGACGTAACCCCCTGCGGGGTCGTCCGCGTAGGCGTCGACCTTCGGGCGCTGGCGGCGTGAGAGGACGTCTTCGACGTCGAGCGGATGCCAGCCGAACCGGGCCGCGAGCATCTGCGCCTCGTCGGTCGAGGGAGCGCCGAGGTGGATCCAGGTCAGCCCGCCGGCGGCGAGCTCAACGATCCGCGGGCGCGGATCGGCCTCGGGAGCCCCGACGGGCGTCCCGCGGCGCGGACGGATGCGCGGCAGGCTGGGCACCGGTACTGAGAGGGTCGATCGTCGCGGGCGCAGGCATCTTCGGCATCGTACCGTCAAGAACCTGCCTGGAGCAGCGGCGCGGGCAGTTCGCCCCTCGGGGTGACGCGGGCCTCCAGCGGCAGCCGGCGCTCGAGCCGGAGGGCGTACGCGGCGCAGAGGAGGTTGACGCCGGCCGCGGCGGGCCAGAGCGCGAGCGGCGCATGCTGCAGGAAGAAACCGCCCGCCGCAGGCCCGACGATCCAGCCGGCCTGCCACGACAGGCTCGCGAGCGCGAGGTAGCGCCCGACGAGCTGCGGCGGGGCGAGATCGGCCGAGAGCGGCGCGTGGATCGCTCCGTGAAGCGTCTCTCCGAGCGCGAAGACGACGGTCGCTCCCGCGAAGACGGCCGCGGCGGCGGTCGCGGTCGTCCAGGCGCCGCCGGCCCAGACACCGAGGAGCGACACCGCCCAGACGACGCCCATCAGCGCCAGCCCGCGCATGCGGCGGCGGCCCTCGACGAGTCGCGCCACCGGCAGCTGGAGCAGCACGACGCCGATCGAGTCGAGCGCGAAGATGACGCCGATCTCCCGCTCGTTCACGTGCGCGACGTTCTTCGCGAACGCGGGCAGCAGCTCGACCATCAGCGCGATCGCCGCCGCCATGAAGACCGCGTTCAGGAGCGAGAACGAGACCATCGTCCGGTCGCGGGCCACCTGCCGCCAGCTGCCGGTGGAGCGCTCGGGGTGCAGGGCGGGAGCGGGGACCCAGAGCATGAGCACGACGAGGTAGGCGGCGAAGGTCGCGACGTCGATCTCGAACAGGACGGTGAAGCTGCCGGGATGCGAGACCGAGGCGATCAGCCCCGCGACGGCCCCGCCGAGCGCGACACCGAGGTTCATCGTCAGACGCTGCAGCGCGTAGGCGCCCGCCCGCCGGCCGGGCGGCGTCAACCCCGCGAGCAGCGCCGACTGCGCCGGCCAGAACGAGCCGCTGCCGGCGCCCCAGAGCACGTAGAGCGCGAAGGCGTCCGAGGCGGTCCGGATCAGGGGCATCAGCGCGAACGCGAACGCCATCACCGCGAGCGAGGCGAGCAGTACGCGCTTCGGTCCCGCCCGGTCGGCGAGCGAGCCGGCGAGGAAGCCGCTCGCGAGCGCGGTGGCCGATTGCGTCGCCGCCGCGAGACCGGCCAGCCCGAGCGGAATCCCGCGCACGTTGTGCAGGTAGATGATCAGGAACGGCAGTACGACCCCGTTGCCGAACGCATTCAGGAGGCCGCCGCCCTGCAGGACGTACACCACCCGCGGCAGCCGCGGGTCGAGGCTGCGGAGATAGGCGCCGAACGGCTTCACGGCGCGGTCGCGGCGGACGAGACGAACCGGTCGCGGCCCGCCGAGGCCCCGAGCGCGAAGAGTGGCGCGCAGAACGCGAGCAGGAGGACGAGCGAGGCGTTCCAGCCGCCGGTGAGGTCGTGGACGACGCCGACGAGGAACGGGCCGACCGCGGCGATGCAGTAGCCGACCGCCTGGGTCATCGCCGACAGCTCCGCGCCGCGCCGGGCGTCGGGCGAGCGGAGGACGACGAGCGTCAGCGCGAGCGCGAACGCCGCGCCCTGCCCGAAGCCGAAGAGGACGACCCAGAGCGGCGCGGCGGCGGGCGCCAGCAGGAGACCGAGGAGCGCGACCACGTCGAGGCCGATCGCGCCCGCGATCAGCCAGCCCTGGGTGCGGACGCGGGTCGCGAGCGACGGGGCGATCAGCGCCATCGGCGCCCCGGAAATCGCGTAGACGGACAGGAGAGCGCCGGCAGTGCCCGGGCTGAAGCCGTGCGACTTCAGGATCGACGGCAGCCAGCTCAGCCCGCAGTAGAAGACGGACGCCTGGATCGCGAAGAAGAGCGTCACCTGCCACGCGAGCCGGTCGTGCAGCAGCGTCCGCATGTCGCCGACGCCGCCACGCACGGCCGGGGCGTGCCGTCCGCGGTGCGCGGCCGCCGCCGTCGCCATGACCGCCACGGCGGCCGGCGCGCCCCAGATCGCGAGCGACCCCTGCCAGCCGAGCGCGTGCTCGAAGGGGACGGCGAGCCCGCCACCGAGTGCGGCGCTCGCGTTGATCACGCCCGTGTAGAGGCCCATCATCAGCCCGATCCGCGCCGGGAAGCTCGCCTTGACCACCGCCGGCACGACGACGTTCCCGATCGCGATGCCCGCGCTCGCGATCGCCGTCCCCGCGAAGAGCGCCGCGGTCGAACCGGCCCCGCGCGCGACCACGCCCGCGGCGATCGCCAGCATCACGACCGCGAGCGTGAGCTCACCGCCCAGCCGGCGGACGATCGGCGGCGCCGCGAAGGCGACGATGCCGAAGCTCAGCACCGGCAGGCTCGTGAGCACGCCCGCGACGGTCGAAGACATGCCGAGGTCGCGCTCGAGGTCGGTGAGGAGCGGCGGCACGCTCGCCACCGCGATCCGGAGGTTGAGGGCGGCGAGCAGGATCGCGGCGGCGAGCAGCGGCAGGCGGCGCACGGCCGCGAGCCTATCCACGGGTACACTCGCCCGGACGCGCCCGTAGCTCAGGGGATAGAGCGCGCGCCTCCGGAGCGCGAGGTCGCAGGTTCGAATCCTGCCGGGCGCATTCGCCTCGCGTCCTGGGACTTGGTGTTACGTCAGCCGCGTGCAGGCGACAGCCCGGATCGAGACGCTCGAGCTCGCGGAGACGTTCGTCATCGCGCGCGGCGCCCAGCGACGACCGAGGACTCGTCAGGTCGAGATCCGCCACGACGGCGTCTCCGGCTTCGGCGAGGCCGCGCCGATCGAGCGCTACGACGAGTCGGCCGCCTCGGCGCTCGCCTGCCTCGAGGAGCACGCCGGCGCGCTCGGCGACGATCCCTTGGCCCTCGAGGAGATCATGGCGCGGCTGCCGCCCGGCGAGCTCGCAGCACGCGCCGCGGTCGACGCGCGCTGCACGACCTCCAGGGCAAGCTGCCGGCATGCCCGTCTGGCGGCTGCTCGGCCTGCGCCGCGCGGGCCGCCGACCTCGTGGACGATCTGGCTCGGCGATCCCGACGACATGGCGCGCCGCGCCGAGCGGCCGCGGCGCGCGGCTTCCGGCGGCTGAAGCTGAAGCTCGGCGGGCGCGACGGCCTCGACGTCGAGCGCGTCCGCGCCGTCGCGCCGCGACCGGCGTGCCGCTGCAGGTCGACGTGAACGAGTGCTGGTCGCTCGACGAGGCGCTCGAGGCGCTGCCGCAGCTGGCGAGCTCGGCGTCGAGTACTGCGAGCAGCCGCTGCCGGCCGGCGACCCGGGCGGGCAGGAGCTGAAGCGCGCGCTCGCCCTCCCGATCTTCGTCGACGAGGACTGCCACACGCTCGCCGACGTCGCCGGCTGCGCCGAGCGCGCGCACGGGATCAACGATCAAGCTCGCGAAGTCGGGCGGGATCCGCGAGGCGGTGCGGATGGCGCACGCCGCCCGGGCGCTCGGGCTCGGCTGATGCTCGGCTGCATGGTCGAGTCGGGGCTCGGCATCGCCGCCGGGCGCGCAGATCGCGAGCCTCTGCGACCACGTCGACCTCGACGGCAACCTGCTGCTCGCGCCGACCCGTGGCCCGGGCGTCGTGTTCGCCGACGGCGTCCAGCTCCCTCGCGAGGCGCCGGCCTCGGCGTCGCGCGCGTGACGCGACAGCGCTCCTGATCCTCGCTGAGGGGTTCTCCGGCGACCCGCACTACGGCAAGACCATGCGCGGCGTCCTGCGCTACCGGCCGGAGGACGTCGTCGCGATCCTCGACTCGACGCGGGCGGGGGAGACGCACGACGGGCCTGCCCGGTCGTCGGCAGCGTCAACGACGCGCTCTGCCTCGACCCGACCACCGCGCTCGTCGGCGTCGCGACCCAGGGCGGCCGCTTCCCGCCCGCCTGGCGCGAGCTGCTCGCAGAGCTGCATCGCGAAGGGCTCGACGTCGAGAACGGCCTGCACGAGTTCGTCGCCGACGACCCCGAGCTGCCGAGCTCGCCGCCCGTCACGGCGTCGAGCTGCGCGACCTGCGCCGGCCGCCGGCCGGGCTCGACGTGCCGACCGGCGCGAACCTCGACGTGCCCGCGCGACGATCGTCCTCACGGTCGGCTCCGACTGCGCGATCGGGAAGATGACCGTCGCGCTCGAGCTCGACCTCGAGGCGCGGCGGCGCGGCGTCGCGCTCGCGTGTTCGTCCCGACCGGCCAGACCGGGATCGCGATCGCCGGCTGGGGCATCGCGGTCGACGCGGTCGTCGCCGACTTCATCGCCGGCGCCGCCGAGCGGCTCGTCGTCGAGGGCGCCGAGCGCGGGGGCGAGCTGCTCTGGGTCGAGGGGCAGGGCGTCGCTCCTGCACCCGGTCGTACTCGGGCGTCACGCTCGGGCTCGTCCACGGCAGCGCGCCGCACGTGTTCGTGCTCTGCCACAAGGCCGGGCGGGACGGCGATCGAGGGCGCCGGCGGCGGCCGCACCCGATCCCGCCGCTGCGGAGCTCGTCGAGCTGCACGAGCGGATCGCGCTGCTCGCGCGGCCGGCGCGCGTCGTCGCGCGTCGCGCTGAACACGCGGCCGGCTCGACGAGGCGAGGCCGCGGGCCGCGATCGCGGCGGCCGAGCGCCGAGACCGGGCTGCCGGCCGACGACCCGGTGCGGTTCGGCGCCGGGCCGACTCGTCGACGCCGTGTCTCCGCGGTAGGAGGGAGACGCGCGGAAGACGGAGAACGAAAGTCCCCGAAAGGGTGCTTGCGTTGGCGGCCGGGCCGCTTTGACTACCGCGGAACCACTAGAGGGCACTCCGGGCAAGAAAGGGGGAAGACGTGAAGAAGCTGTTCGCAGCGGCTGCGGCCGTATGCGCGCTGCTTGCCGTGGGAGCCGCCGGCGCGGCCCCGGCAGGACATGCGAAGCACGCGGCGCGAACCGTGGTCACGAAACACGGCGGCAAGGGAAAGCCGGCGGGAAGGGCAAGGAGGCGAGGGCGCGACGAAGGCCAGGTGAACGCCTACGGCGCGACGGCGACGTCGCGACGAGCCGATCGACTGGGGCGTCGCGGACGACACGTCGAAGTACGCGAACGACGGCGGAGTCTGGTTCGACGCGCAGCTCAAGGGCGCGAACCTGACCGAGAACCGCTGGACGCTCGCCTGGAATCCGAGCAACCCGACGGCGATCACGGAGATGCCGTTCCTCCAGAAGGCGGCTCCGGTCGCGCAGGCACCGGGGATCCATGTCGTGCTCGTCCTCTATCCGGGGACAAACGGCGCCTCGACCCCCAACGCGGAGGATCACGACGCGACCGCCTTCTGCAACTGGGCCGGGATCGTCGCGAACGCCGTGAAGGGCTGGGGCATCCACGACTTCGTCGTCCTCAACGAGCCGAACACCGCGCTCTACTGGGCGCCGCAGAAGGACGCGAGCGGCGCCGACATCGCGGCCGCTCCGGTCGAGGAGCTGATGGCGAAGTGCTACGACACGCTGCACGCCGCCGACGCGAACGCGAACGTGATCGGCCTCGGTCTCTCGCCGCGCGCGTCGACCGAGAAGTCGTCCAACGACCCGCTGTCGTTCCTCCGGGACGTCGGCGCGGCGTACAGGGACTCGGGCCGGACGACGCCGATCATGGACCAGCTCGCGCTCCATCCGTATCCACGTCCGGACGTGAAGGGCTCACCACCGAGCGCAGGTGGGGGCGACCGGCGACGCCGGCAACCAGTCAGCGATCTCGCAGCTCGACCGCGTCAAGCAGGCCGTCTACGACGCCTTCAACGACACCGCCCAGCCGACGACGCTGAACGGGCTCACCTTCCGGCTCGACGAGGTGGGCTGGCAAGCCGACACGACCCAGTACCCGCAGTACTTCAACACCGAGACGTGGCCGCAGGTGATCACCGAGCAGCAGCAGGCCGACTACCTCAGGCAGACGGTGACGCAGTACTTCGCCTGCGACCCGACCGTCACCGACGTCGAGCTCTTCCTGCTCGTCGACGAGGCGACCCGCGACGGCAAGAGCGCCGACGGCACGAGCGTGATCGGCGGCGGCTGGCAGAGCGGTCTACCTGACCGCGGGCGGCGAGGGCGTCTCGACGCCGAAGCTCGCCTACAGCGCGGTCGCTCCGCTCTTCGCCCAGGGCCGCGCGGCATGCGCCACCGGGCTCATCAGCTGGGCTCCGGGCGCGCCCGGGTTGTCGGGCACGACCACACAGAGCTCGAGCGGCTCCACAGGCTCGACCGGAAACGCGGGTGGCAGCACGAGCAGCAGCAGCAGCGCGAAGGCAAAGGCGAAGGCGGCGAAACAGGCCAGGCTGAAGAAGGCCAAGCTGAAGAAGGCCGTCGCGGCCTGCAACAAGAAGTTCAAGGGCAAGGCGAACGCGACGAAGCGCGCGACGTGCATCGCCGCGGCCAAGAAGAAGAACACGTAGACGCCTGACTACGAGCAGCGCAACAGCGGGGAGCCGAATGGCTCCCCGCTGTTGTTGCGAGGTGTCGCGGTCGACCCCTTGCACGGTTCCCGCCACCGCGCTTCACTTCCGCGAAGGCAACCTGAGGAGCGGAGGCTTGGCATGACGAAGCTGTTAGCGGGTGCAGCGGTCGCGGGTGCGTTGCTGTGCGTCGTGACGGCGTCGGCCGCATCCGGCCGCGCCGCGACCCGAGCCGCGACTCCGCCGATCAACTGGGGCATCGCCGACGACTCCTCGAAGTACGCGGACGACGGCGGCTCGTGGTTCTACCAGCAGATGGCGGGCGCGAACCTGACCGAGGACCGCTGGACCGTCGCCTGGAACCCGAGCAACCCGACCGCGATCACCGAGCTTCCGTTCATCCAGCGCGCGGCCCCGGTCGCCCAGGCGAAGGGCGTCCACATCGTGCTCGCGCTCTACGCAGGCCAGAACGGCACCTCGACCCCCGATGCGACCGACCACGACGCGACGGCGTTCTGTGCCTGGGCGAAGTCGGTCGCCGCGAAGGTGAAGCAGTGGGGGATCAGCGACTTCATCGTCTGGAACGAGCCGAGCTCGACGCTGTACTGGGCGCCGCAAAAGGACGCGAGCGGCAACGACGTCGCGGCTCCCGCGTACGAGGCGCTACTGGCGGACTGCTACGACCAGCTGCACTCGCTCGACGGCGGCGGCTGGACGGCGAACGTGATCGGGATGGGGCTCTCGGCGAAGGCCTCGCGGAACACGTCGAACCAGCCGCTCGCGTTCCTCCGCGACGTCGGGACGGCGTACAAGGCCTCCGGCCGGACGGCGCCGATCATGGACCAGCTCGCGCTGCACCCGTACCCGCTGCCGTCGAAAACTCCCTCGCCCGACAAGGGCTACGCGGGTACTCCCGACGCCTACGGGCCGCCGGATCTCGCCCGCGTCAAGCAGGCGGTCTACGACGCGTTCAACGGCACCGGCCAGAAGACGACGCTCAACGGGCTCACGTTCCGCCTCGACGAGTTCGGGTGGCAGACGACGGAGACCGGCTCGCAGTACACGGGCGTCGAGAACGCCGGGCCGCCCGGCTCGGCCGCGGCGGTCAGCGAGCAGACCCAGGCCCAGTACCTCGCTCAGGCGGTCGGCATGTTCGCCTGCGACCCGACCGTCAGCGACGTCGGGCTGTTCCAGCTCGTCGACGAGGCGAACCTCGCCGGCTGGCAGAGCGGCCTGATGACCGCCGGCGGCCAGGGCGTCTCGACGAAGAAGGTGGCCTACGACGCAACGGCGCCGCTCTTCGCGCAGGGCCGCTCCGCGTGCACAACCGGGACGCTGACGTGGACGCCCGGCGCGGCCGGCTCCGCCGGCTCGACGACCGCCGGCTCGTCCGGCTCCGCCGGCTCGACCGGGAGCTCCGGTGGAACCGGCGGGACGACGGGCGGAACGAGCTCGGCGACGGACCTGTCCGGCCTCTCGGTGCTCGTCCAGGACCCGGCCGCGGTCACTCAGCAGATCCAACAGGGCATAGCCAGCGTGAAGCCGGAGAGCGACACCACCTCCGCGTCGCCGTCGACGCTGGCGAACAAGGGTGGCGACGTCGTCAGCAGCGTGGTAGGAGGCGAGGTCACGTCCGGGGCTGGGGGGGCCGGAGGTGCGTGCAGGACAGGAGCCGGAGTCGCGTCCCGGACAGGAGCCGGAGGCGCGCCACCTGGGCCAGGCGCCGGAGCCGGAGGCGCGCCCGGTGCAGCAGCCGGAGGCATCACGGGAGGCATGGTCGCGGTCGCGGTCGCAGTTGTGGCGGTGGTCGTCGCCGCCTCGAGTGACAACAACCAGGTGCTCGCCGACATCACGACCAACTGCACCCCCCGGATCCTGTCGGCTCAAGCCAAGGCACCGGTCATCGTCGCCGCGGGCACGACCCGCCTCGTGCCCGGGAAGCCGTTCAAGGTGAAGCTCAAGCTGCTGCTCAAGGGCAAGCACGCAAGGGTTGGCAAGTACTTCGCCGTCTTCATCATGGCGAGCGCCGCCGACCGGTCGAAGCGCGTGGGCTTTGCGGTGCAGTTCGCCACGGTGAAAGCCGCGAAGAAGACGCTGAAGGCCAAGAAGAGCGGCTCCTGCACGAAGAAGACGAAGCTCGCGAAGGGCTACGTGTGCACGAAGGGCAAGGTCGCCAAGAAGGGCAAGGTCACCAAGAAGAAGGGCTAGTCGTCGGATCGGCCGCCGCCCTTGACACGAACGCCTGTTCGCTCTAGCATGGCGAACAGATGTTCGTGAAGCTCCTCGTCCTCCTCGCAGCCGGCGCCCTGCTCGTCGGCATCGTCGCGCGCAGCTCGCACGGCGCCGGCCCGGAGCGGACGTACGTCGTCCAGCCGGCCGACACGCTCTGGTCGATCGCCGCGCGCACCTATTCGGGCGACGCGCGCGAAGGCGTCTGGAAGCTCGAGCAGCGCAACCACCTGGGCGACGCGACCATCGTCCCGGGCGAGCGGCTGATCCTGCCGGGCGGCTGACCCACGGCCAGAGCGCACGGCCCGCGCGTGGGCGCGCTCCTACAATCGCCTGACCCGTGGACCTCGACCTCGTCTTCCTCTCGGTACGGCCGGCTCGATGCCGACCGTCCAGCGCGCTCCTTCTCGAGCCTGCTGATCCGCCCGGGGGGCGATCGGGTGCTGATCGATTGCGGCGAAGGCGCCCAACGTCAGCTGCTGCGCTCCTCCGTCGGGCTGCCGGAGATCGAGCACATCTTCATCACCCACTACCACGCCGACCACTTCCTCGGTCTGCCGGGCATGTTGATAGTTGTTTCGCTCTGCGCGGTCGCCCGGATATCCGCTGACGGTCTACGGACCGCGCGGCCTCCTCGACGGTTTGATGGGCGATCTGCGTCCGTATCTACGGCAAGCTCAGCTACAAGCTGCGGATCCGTGGAGCTCGACCCCGGTCAGGCGGTCAAGTTCGACTCCTACCGGATCGTGCGCGTTCGCGGTCAAACACAGCATCGAGGGCGGTCGGTTACGCGCTCGTCGAGGACGAGCGCCCGGGCCGCTTCGACGCTCAAGGCTGCACGTTGAACTGGGTGTGCCCTGAGGGCCCCGAATTCGGCAAGCTCCAGCGCGGCCAGGCGGTCGAAGGTAAAAGGCCGGGCGAGACGATCGAGCCCGACCGCGTGATGGGGGAGGCGCGCCCGGGCCGGACGATCGTGTTCAGCGGCGACACGGAGCCGTGGCGAGTCGACGTCTGGCGGTTGCGCAGGGGGCGGAGCTGCTCGTTCACGAAGGCTACGCTCCTCCCCGAGCAAGAGTCGGAGCGCGCTCGCCAGACCCTCCACATTCAACTGCAATTAACAGGCCGCCGAGCTGGCGCGCGCCCGCCGGCGGGTGACGATGCTCGCTGTGACCCACCTCTCGCCGCGGTACTTTGCGCTCCGAGACGAAGCAGGAGGCGCGCGCCGTGTTCGCCAATACCGTCGTTCCCCGCGACTTCGACGTGATCGAGGTTCCCTATGTCGAGCGCGGCAAGCCGGAGCTCGTCAGACGCGGCGCCCGGCCCGAGCGCGCAGAGGCGCGTCCGGAGGCGGAAGAAGCGCCTATGATCCCTCCGGTATGACGGGAATGGTCCAGGTCGCAACGGCGGGAGACGTCACCGAGGCGGAGGAGCTGCAGGAGATCCTCCGCAACGTGGGCATCGAGTCCCGGATCGAGCAGTCGATCGACGACGACGCGGTCAACGTGCTCGTTCCCGAGTCCGAGCTCGAGTCTGCGCAGGACGCGATCGAGGCTCTGAGCGAGCCGGACGACCTGATCGCCGAACCGTAGACCGGCCGTGTCGCACGACTTCGGCGCACGGGCGCCTCGCTACGACGAGCTGCGCCCTGCCGACGCGGCGTGGTGGGAGGTGTTCGACGTGCTCATGCGGGAGGGGGACTTCCGCGGTCGGCGCGTGCTCGAGGTCGGCTGCGGCACCGGTCTGCTCGCGGCCGAGCTCGTCGAGCGGGTCGCCGCGCGCGTCTGGGCGGTCGACCCCGAGCCCGCGATGGTCGAGGCGGCGCTGCGGCGGCTGCCGACCGTGCGCAACGCGCGCGCCGAGTCGCTCCCCTTCAAGGACGGCATGGTTCGAGCGCGTCCTGCTACGGCAGGTGATCCAGCACGTCGACCGCACCCGGGCGCTGCCGGAGCTGGCCCGCGTGCTCGAGCCCGGCGGCCGGCTCGTGATCGCGACGTTCGCGCGCTCCCACTTCGAGCGCTGGTGGCTGAACGCGTACTTCCCGTCGATCGGCGTGCTCGACCTCCAGCGCTTCCCCGACCCGACGCGCCTCTGCGGCGAGCTGTTCGCGGTCGGCTTCCGGGTCGCGCGGGTCGTGCCGCTGACGATCGCGCGCGAGCTCGACCGGGAGACGGCGCTCGAGCGCATCCGCGGGCGGTGGATCTCGACCTTCGACCTGCTGGACGAGGACGAGTATGCGGCGGGGCTGGAACGCGCGGAGCGCGAGCTGCCGGCGACGATCGCGAGCAACCTGGAATGGGCGATCGTCGTCGCCGAGAAGGGTTAGGATCCGCCGCATGACGACGACGGTGTTCCGTGGCAGGGCACGCGCCGCATGCGGCGCGCCCGCCGCGCGGGCGTCACTACCTGCGTAGCCGCGCCCTCGCCGAACAGCTCGTGGCAGACGCCGGCGTCGAGCCGGGCGCGACCGTGCTCGACCTCGGGGCGGGCGGCGGCATCCTCACGCGCGCGCTCGCCGACGCCGGCGCTCGCGTGGTCGCGGTCGAGCTCGATCCGGTCGCGGCGGCCGCTCTCCGCCGGCGCTTCGCAGGCGAGCCGGGCGTCGAGCTCCGCGAGGCCGACGCGACCGCGACGCCCTTGCCGCGCGAGCCGTTCGCGGTCGTCGCGAACCTGCCGTTCGCGGCCGGCACGGCGATCCTCCGCCGCCTGCTGGACGACCCCCGCGTGCCGTTGGCGCGGCTGGACGCGATCGTCGAGTGGGGGCTCGCCGCGAAGCGGACGGCGGTCTGGCCGTCGACGCTGCTCGGCTGCACCTGGGCCGCGTGGTACGAGCTGAGCGTCGCCCGGCGCGTTCCGCGCGTCTGCTTCGCGCCGCCGCCCTCGGTCGACGCGGCGGTCCTGCGCGCCGTCCGCCGCCCCGAGCCGCTCGTCCCGGTCGCCGAGGCCGAGGCATACGCCGCGCTTCTGCGCCGAGGCTTCGAGGCGCGGGCGCCGCTCGAGCGCGTCTTCGCCCGCGGCGTCGTCCGCCGCGCCGCGCACGAGCTCGGCTTCGACCCGCACGCGCAGGCGCGCGACCTCGACGCGCGCCAGTGGGCGGCGCTCTAGGGGGCGCGGTCAAGAGGTGCCACGCGCCGCCGACGAGGATCGGCACCCGGTCGCTGCTCCTCGTCATGCCGGTGACCGTCACCTCCTCGGAGCCGATCATGAAGTCGATGTGGATCGAGCTCTCGTTGATCCGGGGGCAGGTCGTCGGGGTCGGCGACCGGGCTCGAATACGCGTCACCGAGCGCGATGTGGCTGGCGGCGTTCTCGTCGAGCAGCGTCGTGAAGAACGTGCGGCCGAGCTTGCCGATCCGGCTCTCGCGGTCGACGAGCGCCACTTCGCCGAGCCGGGACGCGCCCGGGTCGGTCGCGCACCGCCCGCGCAGCGCCTCGGCGTTCGTCTCCGCGTCGATCTCGACCGCGCGACCGCCCTCGAAGCGGACGCGCAGCCCGGTGACGAGCGAGCCGGAGACGTCGAGCGGCTTCGTCGCCGTGACGACGCCCTCGGTCCGCTCCGGTCGGGCGCGTGTACAGCTCCTCGGTCGGCAGGTTCGGCACGTGGCGGACGCCGTGCGCGTGTAGGAGGCGCCGCCCTCCTTCGCGAAGCGGGAGCTGGGGAGGAGGCCGATCGTCAGGTCGGTGCCGGGGCCCTCGAAGTGGAGCGCGTCGAGATCGAGGGCGTCGATGCGGCTCGCCACCTGCCAGATCTCGTCGATCCTCCGCAGCCACGCGGCCTCCGGGTCGGGCTCGTCGAGCCGGCAGACGTGGGCGACGTCGGCCCACAGCGCGTCGAGCGCGGCCGCAGGCTCGAGGTCGGGGAAGACGACGCGCGCCCAGCTCTCCGTCGGAAACGGCGACAGCGTCCAGGCGACGGAGCGGTCGTCGACGACGCGGAACGTCTCCTCGATCGAGGGCAGACGGTCGCGGCCGGCGCGGGCCGGGTCGACGCCGTCGAGCAGGCCGGGCGGCACGAGCGGCACGAGCACGATGCGCGCCGCGTCGAGGTCGCCGAGGGCGAGCATGCGCCGCCCGAGCCACGGCGGCACCCACTCGAGCGTCCCGTCCGGGGCGCTCTCGGCGCGAATGCGCTTCACCTCCGCGTCGAAGTACGCGACGTCGACATAGCGTGCGCCGCGCTCGTAGGCGCGCCGCGCGATCCGCTGCACGAGCGGCTGCGCCTCCGGCAGCGCCTCGACGGCGAGCACCTGATCCGGCTGGACGTTCGCGCCGGCCGAGACGATCAGGTCGGCGTAGCGGTCGAGGAGCAGCTGGTCCACGGAAGCTGACGCTAACACCGTCCCGGCGCGTCCGCCGCAGGCGCTAGATGCTCTCGACACACGCCCCCTTTAACCCGGTCCAGTGAGGCCGGAAAGGAGTCGGATGACCACGCACGCCCCCATCCCGAACAGGTCTGCGCCGTGAGCGCGACCGAGGTTTCCGGGAAGCTCCTCCTCGACGCCGACGCGCTCTCGCGGACGCTCTCGCGGATCGCGCACGAGATCATCGAGTCCAACCCCGAGCTCGACGAGGCTGGAAGCGCCGCCGGCCGAGCCGCCGACGCCCGGCACGGGCACCGACCCGCCTTCAGCGGATCGGGGGTCGCGCTCGTCGGCATCCAGACCCGCGGCGTCCCGCTCGCGCAGCGGCTCGCCCGGCTGATCGAGGAGCGCGCCGGCGCCGCTCCGGAGCTCGGCGCCGTCGACATCACCTTCTACCGCGACGACGTCACCGTCCGCGGCGGCGAGGCCCCGCTGGCGCCGCAGCCGCTCGTCCGGGCCAGCCAGCTCGACTTCCCGCTCGACGGGCGCACGATCGTGCTCGTCGACGACGTCCTCTACACCGGCCGCACGATCCGGGCCGCGATCGAGGCGCTCTTCGACTACGGCCGGCCGTCGCGCGTCCAGCTCGCGGTGCTCGTCGACCGCGGCCACCGCGAGCTGCCGATCCGCCCCGACTACATCGGCAAGAACCTGCCGACCGCGCGCGACGAGCGCATCCAGGTGCAGCTCGTCGAGGTGGACGAGGTCGACGCCGTCCTGCTCGTCTCGACGCCGGAGGAGGGAACCCGATGAGCTCGTCGATCCGTCTCGTCACCGACGACCTGCGCCCGCCCGGGCCGCCACCCAAGCGGCATCTGATCTCGGTCGGAGACCTCGAACGCGACGACGTCGAACGGCTGCTCGGCACCGCGCGGAACTTCGCCGCCTCGCTCGAGCGGCAGGTGAAGAAGCTGCCGACGCTCAAGGGCCATCTCGTCGTCAACCTCTTCTACGAGTCGTCCACCCGCACCTCGTCGAGCTTCGAGCTCGCGGCGAAGCGGCTCTCGGCCGACACGCTCAACGTCAAGTCGACGGGCTCGTCGGTCGACAAGGGCGAGTCGCTGAAGGACACGGCGCTGACGCTCGGCGCCTACGACCCGGACGTGATCGTCATCCGCCACCCGCAGATCGGCGCGCCGCAGCTCGTCGCACGGGTGACCGACGCGCACGTGGTCAACGCCGGCGACGGCAAGCACCAGCACCCGACCCAGGCGCTGCTCGACCTCTACACGATCCAGGAGCAGTTCGGCCGGCTCGAGGGGCTGCACGTCGCGATCGTCGGCGACGTCCTCCATTCTCGGGTCGCGCGGTCTCTGATCCAGGCGTTCGAGCTCGTCGGCGTCCACTGCACGCTCGTCGGCCCGCCGGCGCTCCTGCCGCGCGACCTGCCGGCGGAGGCGACGACCGACATCGGCGCGATCGCCGACGCCGACGTCGTCTACGTCCTCCGGATGCAGAACGAGCGGATGCAGGTCGGCTCGAACTACGTCCCGAGCCTGCGCGAGTACAGCGCCCGCTGGGGGATCACGCCCGAGCGGCTGAAGCCGGGCCAGAAGGTGATGCACCCGGGGCCGATGAACCGCGGCGTCGAGATCGACCCGCGCGTCGCCGACTCGGTCGACTCGCTCGTCACCACCGAGGTGCGGTCCGGCCTCGTCGTCCGGATGGCGGTGCTCTACGACGTCCTTACCGGCGGCCCGGTCGGGGTTCGCGCCCTCGCGGCCGCGGAGGTGGCCTGATGCTGTTCGTTCGCGAGTCCCGAGGCGCGGACCTCGTGATCCGCGGGGCGCGGGTGCTCGACCCGACCGAGGGGATCGACGCGACGCTCGACGTCCGGCTCGAGGACGGCACGATCGCCGAGGTCGCGGCGCAGGTCGAAGCGGGTGAGCTGCGCGTCGTCGACGGGACGGGGCTCGTGCTCGCGCCCGCCTTCGTCGACCCGCACGTCCACCTGCGCACGCCCGGGCGCGAGGACGAGGAGACCGTCGCGAGCGGCACCGAGGCGGCGGCCGCCGGCGGCTACTGCGCGATCCTCGCGATGCCGAACACCGACCCGGTCGTCGACTCCGCGGCCACGCTCGGCGCTCTCGTCGAGACGGCGCGGCACGAAGCTGTCATTCCCGTCGGCTTCCTGGCGGCGATCACGCGCGGCCAGCGCGGCGAGGAGCTGACCGAGATGGCCGAGCTCGCGGACGCCGGCGCGATCGCCTTCTCCGACGACGGCATGCCGGTCGCGTCGGCCGGGATGATGCGGCGCGCCTTCCAGTACTCCTCGATCACCGGTCGCACGCTGGCGCTCCACTGCGAGGAGCCGACGCTCTCGCACGGCGGCCACGTCCACGAGGGCGTCGTCGCGGCCGAGCTCGGTTTCGGCGGCTACCCGTCGGTGGCGGAATCGGTCGACGTCGAGCGCAACCTCTCGCTCGCCGCCTACGAGCGCCAGCCCGTGCACGTGCAGCATCTCTCCGCCGCCGAGTCGGTCGCGGCGCTGCGACGGGCGCGCGAGGCCGGCGTCGCGGCGTCGGGCGAGGCGTCACCGCACCACCTCGTCCTCACCGACGAGGCCGTCCGCTCGCTCGACCCGAACGTGAAGATGAACCCGCCGCTGCGGGCCGAGTCCGACCGGCAGGCGCTGCTTGCGGCGGTGCGGGACGGGACGATCGAGGCGATCGCGACCGACCACGCCCCGCACGCCGCGCACGAGAAGGACGTGCCGTTCGAGGCGGCCCCCTTCGGCGTCACCGGGCTCGAGACCGCGTTCTCGGCGCTCTACACCCACCTCGTCCTGCCCGGCCTGCTGCCGCTCGAGACGCTGCTCGAGCGCATGTCCGCCGGTCCCGCGCGCCTGTTCGGGATCGAGCGGCCACGCATCGCGGCGGGAGCGCGGGCGAACCTCGTCCTGCTCGACCTCGAGCGCACATGGACGGTCGGCGAGGCGCCGTTCCGCTCCCGCTCGCGCAACTCCTGGCTCCTCGGCGAGACGCTCACCGGTGTGGTGACGCTGACCGTCGCGGGCGGCGCGATCGTGTTCGAGCCGGCTGCGGTGGCCGCATGACGGGATACCTCGCGCTCGCCGACGGGACGGTCTTCCGCGGCGAGTCGGTCGGCGCCGACGGGATCGCGCTCGGAGAGGCCGTCTTCACGACCGGCATGTCCGGCTACCAGGAGGCGGTGACCGATCCGAGCTTCGAGGACCAGCTCGTCTGCTTCACGGCGCCGATGATCGGCAACTACGGCGTCGCCGAGGAGCGCTCCGAGTCGTCCACGACGCACGCGCGGGCGGTGCTGATGCGCGAGGCGCGCGGGCCGGAGTGGACGGACTGGCTGCGCGCCCGCGGCGTCGTCGGCCTGACCGGAATCGACACGCGAAGCCTCGTCCTGCACCTGCGCGACGCGGGCTCGGCGCTCGCGGTCGCCGTCGCCGGCGCGCTGGACGTCGACGAGGCGGTCGCGAAGGCGGCAAGCCAGCCGCCGATGCTCGGGCGCGCCCTCGTCGCCACCGTCTCGCGCGACGAGGCGCACGTGTACGCGGCCGAGGGGCGCGTGCGCGTCGCCGTCGTCGACTACGGCGTCAAGAACTCCGTCCTGCGCCGTCTCGCTGCGGCGGGCGCGGCGGTCACCGTCTACCCGCACTCGGTCGACGCCGACGAGCTGGCCGGCTACGACGGCGTCCTGCTCTCGCCGGGCCCCGGCGACCCGGAGCCGCTCGTCGACGAGGCGAAGACGGTCGGCGAGCTGCTCGGTCGCACGCAGGTGATGGGCATCTGCCTCGGCCACCAGCTGCTCGCGCTCGCCACCGGCCACGAGACGTTCAAGCTCCCGTTCGGCCACCGCGGCTCGAACCATCCGGTGCTCGAGCGGCGCAGCGGCCGCGTCCTCGTCACGAGCCAGAACCACGGCTTCGCGGTACGCGCCTCGGACGCCGCCGAGGCGACGCATGTCTCGCTCTACGACCACACGGTCGAGGGGCTCGAGTTCCCCGAGCTTCGCGCCCGCTCGCTCCAGTTCCACCCGGAGGCCGGCCCCGGCCCGCACGACGCGTGGCCGCTGCTCGAGCGCTGGGTCGACGAGGTGGCCGCCGGTGCCTAAGCGGACCGACATCGAGACGATCGCGATCATCGGCTCCGGGCCGATCGTGATCGGGCAGGCGGCCGAGTTCGACTACGCCGGCTGCCAGGCGCTCAAGATCCTGCGTGAGGACGGCTACCGCACGATCGTCGTCAACTCGAACCCGGCGACGATCATGACCGACCCCGGCTTCGCCGACCGCACCTACCTCGAGCCGCTCGACGTCGAGGGCGTCTCGGAGGTGCTGCGGATCGAGCGGCCCGACGCGCTCCTGCCGACGATGGGCGGCGGCACCGCGCTCAACCTCGCCCGGGAGCTCGCGGAGTCCGGGATCCTCGACGAGCTCGGGATCGAGCTGATCGGCGCCCGCCTCGACGCGATCCAGCGCGCCGAGGACAGGCTGCTCTTCAAGGAGGCGGTCGAGTCGTGCGGGCTGAAGGTGCCGCGCTCGGCGGTCGTCACCGCCATCGAGCAGCTGGGGGAGATCGAGGCGCCCGCCGTCGTCCGGCCCGCGTTCACGCTCGGCGGCCACGGCGGCGGCTTCGCGAACACGCCCGAGGACCTCGTCCGCCAGGTCGAGATCGGCCTGCGCGAGAGTCCGATCGGTCAGGTGCTGGTCGAGGAGTCGGTGCGCGGCTGGGACGAGTTCGAGCTCGAGGTCGTCCGCGACCGCGTCGACAACGTCGTCATCGTCTGCTCGATCGAGAACCTCGATCCGATGGGCGTCCACACCGGCGACTCGGTCACGGTCGCGCCGCAGATGACCCTCTCGGACGAGGCCTACCAGGAGATGCGCGACGCGGCGGCGGCCGTGATCCGGGCGGTCGGCGTCGACACCGGCGGCTCGAACATCCAATTCGCGCGCAGCCGCGAGACCGGCGAGATCCGCGTGATCGAGATGAACCCGCGCGTCTCGCGCTCGTCGGCGCTCGCGTCGAAGGCGACCGGCTATCCGATCGCGAAGGTCGCCGCGAAGCTCGCGGTCGGCTACACGCTCGACGAGATCCCGAACGACCTGACCGGGACGACGCCCGCGAGCTTCGAGCCGACGCTCGACTACGTCGTGGTCAAGTTCCCGCGCTTCGCGTTCGAGAAGTTCCCGGGCGCCGACCGCACGCTCGGCACCCAGATGAAGTCGGTCGGCGAGACGATGGGCATCGGCCGCACCTTCGCCGAGGCGTTCCAGAAGGCGATGCGCTCCCGCGAGCTCGACCCGGGCGCGGCGACGCCGTGGCAGACGCTCGCCGACGTCCCCGACGACGTCCACCCGTTCTTCGACGAGGAGATCGGTCGCATCCAGGCGGCGCTCTTCGACGTCGCAGGCGCGGACATCGAGTCGTTCGTCGCCGACGACTGGCTCCGCATGAAACGGCTCGGCATCTCCGACGCCGACATCGCCGCCGCCGCCGACGTGCCCGAGACGGCCGTCCGCGCGCGCCGTCGCGCCTGCGGCATCCGGCCCGTCTACCGCCGCGTCGACTCGTGCGCGGGCGAGGTCGAGGCGGCCTCGAACTACTTCTACTCGACCTGGGGCGAGAGCGACGAGGCGCCTCCGAGCGGGCACCGGCCACGCGTCGTCATCCTCGGCTCCGGCCCGAACCGGATCGGCCAGGGGATCGAGTTCGACTACTGCTGCGTCCACGCGGTCACGACCTACCGCGAGCTCGGGTACGAGGCAGTGATGGTCAACTGCAACCCCGAGACCGTCTCGACCGACTACGACACCTCCGACCGGCTCTACTTCGAGCCGCTCGACATCGAGTCGGTGCTCGCGATCTGCGACCGCGAGAAGCCCGAAGGCGTCGTCATCCAGTTCGGCGGCCAGACGCCGCTCAAGCTGGCCCGGGCGATCGAGGAGGCGGGCTACACGATCCTCGGCACGCCGTTCGACGCCGTCGACCTCGCCGAGGACCGCGAGCGCTTCGCCGGCCTGATGCGCGCGCACGACCTGCGCTCGCCGCGCTGGGGGATGGCCGACTCGAGCGACGAGGCGGTACGGATCGCGAACGAGATCGGCTACCCGTGCCTGCTGCGGCCCTCGTACGTCCTCGGCGGCCGCGCGATGCGGGTCTGCTACTCCGAGGCCGAGGTGCGCGAGGTGCCGGTGCTCGGCAAGGTGCTCGTCGACCGCTTCGTCGAGAACGCGGTCGAGGTCGACGTCGACGCGCTCTGCGACGGCGTCGAGACCTACATCGCCGCCGTCATGCAGCACGTCGAGGAGGCGGGCGTCCACTCGGGCGACTCGGCCTGCGTGCTGCCCGCGCCGAGTCTCACGGCGGCGCAGACGGAGGAGATCCAGCGGATCGTGCGCATCCTCGGCCGCTCGCTCGGCGTCGTCGGCCTGCTCAACGTCCAGCTCGCGGTCTCGGGCGACGGCGAGGTGTGGGTGCTCGAGGCGAACCCGCGCGCCTCGCGGACGGTGCCGTTCGTCAGCAAGGCGACCGGCGTCGAGCTCGTCGCGACCGCGTGCCGGATCTCGCTCGGGAACCGGATCGCCGACCTCGGGCTCCCGCCCGAGCGGCCGCCGCGCCAGTGGAGCGTCAAGGCCGCCGTGCTCCCGTTTGCGCGCTTCCCCGGCAGCGACCCGGTGCTCGGCCCCGAGATGCGCTCGACCGGTGAGGTGATGGCGAGCGCGAGCGACCTGCCGACCGCGCTCGCGAAGGCCGAGCGCGCCGCCGGGCGCAAGCTGCCGTCGAGCGGCGCCGTGTTCTTCTCGATCCGCCCACCCGACCAGCCGGCGGCGGTGCCGATCGCCGCGACGCTCGCCGGGCTCGGCTTCAAGCTCTACGCGACCGAGGGCACGGCGGGCACGTTGAGCGCCGCCGGCGTCGAGGTCGAGGCGGTCCGGAAGCTGAGCGAGGTGCTGGACGGCGAGGCGACCGTGCTCGACCTGATCCGGCGCGGGCGCTGCGATCTCGTGATCAACACGCCGGAGGGCCGCGACGCGCGCTCGGACGGCTACGCGATCCGTGAGGCCGCGCTCTCGCGCCGGGTCCCGTGCATCACGACGCTCTCGGGCGCCGCGGCGGCCGTGCACGCGATCGCGAATGCGCGCGCCGAGCAGGCGCTCTCGCTGCAGGAGCGGATCGACGTGGAGCGCGATGCCGGCCAGCGAACCGCATAGGGAACGCTGCCCGGTCGTCGGCGCCGAGCCGGTCGGCCCGTACACGCTGCTACGGCTCGAGCGGGGCGGCCTCGACGCGGGTGCGCCCGGCCAGTTCTTCATGGTCGAGGCCCCCGGCAGGCTGCTGCCGCGTGCGCTCTCGCTCTGCCTCGCGCCGCCCGGCGAGCTCGCGTTCCTGATCGATCCGATCGGCCCGGGAACGGAGGCGCTCTGCGCGCTCGAGCGCGGCGATGCGATCCACGTCTACGGGCCGCTCGGCCACGGCTTCCGGCTCGACGTCGCCCGGCCGCTGCTCGTCGGCGGCGGTATCGGGGTGGCGCCGCTGCCCTACCTCGTCGAGGCGCTCGGCGGCGCGCCCGCGGTGCTCGGCTTCCGCAGCCGGGCGCACGCCGAGGCGGCCGCGCTCCTGCCGGGCGCGGAGGTCGTGATCGACCCCGTCTTCGTGACCGCGGTGATCCCGCCGGGCCGCGACGTGCTCGCGTGCGGTCCGGAGCCCATGCTCCGCGCGGTCGCGGCGCTCTTCCCGGCTGCGCAGCTGGCGTCGGAGGCGCCGATGGCGTGCGGCTACGGCGCCTGCTACGGCTGTGCCGTCGAGATCGACGGCGAGCTGAAGCGCCTCTGCGTCGAGGGGCCGGTGCTCGACGCCGCGCGGACGCTCGCGCGGCCGGTGGCCGCATGAGGCTCCTGAACGCGAGCGGCTGCCTCGACGCGCTCACCGCCCCCGCGGTCGCACGTCTGCTCGACGGCTTCGTGACGAAGACGATCACGCCGCTGCCGCGCGAAGGCAACGCGCCGGCGCGGATCGCCGAGACCGAGCACGGGATGCTGAACGCGATCGGTCTCGCCAATCCCGGTCGCGACCGCTTCGTCGCGGAGCACCTGCCGCGCCTGCACGAGCTCGGCGTCCCGATCTGGGTCTCGGTCGGCGGCTTCTCGGCGGCGGACTACGCCGGGACGTGCGCCGTGCTGGAGGGGGTCGAGGCGATCGAGCTCAACCTCTCCTGCCCGAACGTCGACGAGGCGGCCGACTCGGCCGCGGAGATCGTCGCCGCGTGCCGTGCTGCGACCTCGCTCCCGCTCTACGCGAAGCTGTCGGCGGCGCACCCGGACGTCGCCGAGGTTGCCCGGGCCGTGTCGAGCGCGGGCGCGGACGGGCTGTCGCTGATCAACACGCTGCGCGGCACTGCGCTCGACCGGAACCTGCGGCCGGTGCTCGCACGGGGCAGCGGCGGTCTCTCGGGACCGAGCCTGAAGCCGGTCGCGCTGCACGCAGTCCACGCGTGCTACTCCGCCACGGGACTGCCGATCGTCGGCATGGGCGGGGTCTCGAGCGGCCGCGACGCGCTCGAGTTCCTGGCCTGCGGCGCGGCCGACGTGGCACTCGGAACGATCCTCTTCTCCGATCCGGATGCGCCGTCTCGGGTGCGCGCCGAGCTCGTTGCCGCAGCAGCCAACGCCGGCCTCGCCTCACCCGACGCCGCGTTCGCCTCGGCGCAACCATCCGGAAAAACCCCGGAAACCGAGCAAAAAGTTCACGCTTGAAGGAGACCGGCACCTTGGTAAGATCGGCGCTCCGATGCCCGCGGCGAAAACTCAAACGCATGCTCCCGTCCGATCGCTCGACCAGCGCATGGACGCGCTGAAGCGCGCGAACGACGTGCGCGTGCGCCGCGCCCAGCTGAAGAAGGACCTCAAGGACGGCAAGGTCCGGATCGAACAGATCCTCGGCAAGCCGCCGGCGTACGTCGAGACCGCGAAGGTGATCGACATCCTGATGGCGGTGCCGAAGTTCGGGCGCGTGAAGGCGGCCCGGTTTCTGAACACCTGCCGCATCAGCCAGTCGAAGACGGTGGGCGGGCTCTCCGACCGGCAGCGCACGGAGCTGATTGGCCTCTTCAACCGTTAGCGGCCACCTCCGCGAAGCCGGTCGTCTTCCCGGTCGGCCGCAAACGCCTCGGATGCCGGACTCCTCTGTCGCTGCGACGGTCAAGGCTCTCGAGGCCCTCTCTGTCCTCGGTGCCGTCGGCTGTTGCTCGACCGGAAAGGAACGGGCTCACGGACGCGACCGCTAGGCGCCCGCCGGTCGTCGTCGTCACCGGCCCCTCGGGGGCCGGAAAGGGAACGCTCATCCACCAGCTCCTCGAGCGGGTACCCGCGCTCGAGGTGACCGTGTCCGCGACCACCCGCGACCGCCGGCCGGGCGAGCAGAACGGGCGCGAGTACTGGTTCCTCACCCCCGAGGAGTTCCTGGCGCGGATCGCCGCGGACGAGTTCCTCGAGCATGTCGAGTACGTCTCCGGCCACCGTTACGGAACGCTGCGCTCGGAGCTCGGCCGGATCGCGACGGACGGCAAGGTCGCGCTGCTCGAGCTCGAGACCGAGGGCGCGCTGCACGTGAAGGGCGAGGTGCCCGGCTCGGTGACGATCTTCATCTCGGCGCGCGTCGAAGAGCTCGAGCGCCGGCTCCGCGAACGCGCGACCGAGAGCGCCGGCGAGATCGGCGAGCGGATCGGGCTCGCCCGGGAGCAGCTCCTGCAGGCGCACGAGTTCGACTACGTCGTCGAGAACGACGAGCTCGAGCGCGCCGTCGCCGAGCTGACGGAGCTGGTCCGCGGTCTCATCGCTCCTGCCGCTACCATGCCGCGGCAATGATCCATCCTCGCGTCGACGATCTGCTGGGCCACGTGGACTCGCGCTATGCGCTGGTCATCGTCGCTGCGAAGCGCGCCCGGCAGATCAACAACTACCACCACCAGCTCGGCGAGGGCACCTTCGGCGACAACCTGCCGCCGCTCGTCGAGAGCCGGTCGAAGAACTACCTGACCATGGCCCTGGAAGAAGTCTCCCAGGGCATGCTCGACTACAAGTACTCGAAGTAGCCGAGCCCTCAGGGCGACCACCTCTCCGCACCGGACATGTCCCGGTGTCTGGCACCACGTCTGAGTGCCGGCCATGGCCGCGGCGTGGAGGGACAGGCATCATGCGGCCATGGCCCGTGTCCTTCTGGGAGTGACGGGAGGGATCGCCGCGTACAAGGCCTGCGAGGTCTGCAGGCTGCTCGTCCGCGGCGGTCACGACGTCGTGCCGCTCCTCACGCCCGGCGCGGAGCGGTTCGTGACAGCGGAGACCTTCCGGGCGCTCGCGCGCCGGCCGCCGGGCGACGACGTCTACCTCCACCTCACGCGCGCCGACCTCCTGCTCGTCGCGCCGTGCACGGCGAACACGCTCGCGAAGCTCGCGCACGGCCTCGCCGACAACGTGCTCACCGAAGCGGCGCTCGCGCACCGCGGACCGACGCTCGTCGCCCCGGCGATGAACCCGCGCATGTGGGCTCACCCCGCCACGCGGGCGAACGCCGAGACGCTGCGCGCCCGCGGCGTCGTGCTGATCGGCCCCGACGAAGGCGAGACCGCGGAGGGCGAGCTCGGCGTGGGGAGGATGGTCGAGCCGCACGAGGTCCTCGGTGCCGCCGAGGAGCTGCTGGCCGGTGCCGGATCCTTGGGCGGCAAGCACGTGCTCGTCTCCGCGGGCGGTACGAGGGAGCCGCTCGACGCGGTTCGCTACGTCGGCAACCGCTCGTCGGGCCGGATGGGCGTCGCGCTCGCGGCCGAGGCCCACCGCCGCGGCGCACGCGTCACGCTGCTCGGCGCGAACCTCGCGGTTCCGGCGCCGCCCGGCGTCGAGCTCGTCGCGACGCCGACCGCCGCCGACCTCGAGCGCGAGGCCGTCGCGCGGGCTGACGAGGCGGACGTCGTCGTCATGGCTGCCGCCGTCGCCGACTACCGGCCGGCGCGTGCCCTCGCCACGAAGCGCCCCAAGAACGCCGACGCGTGGACGGTCGAGCTCGAGCCGACCAACGACGTTCTCGCCGCACTCGGAGCGCGTCGGCGAGACGGACAACTGCTCGTCGGCTTCGCCGCCGACCACGGCGAGCAGGGCCTCGCGCGCGCCGGCGAGAAGCGCACGCGCAAGAACGCCGATCTGTTCGTCTACAACGACATCAGTCGCTCCGACATCGGCTTCGACGCGACCGACAACGAGGTCACCCTCGTCTCCGCGGCCGGCGAGCGCGCACTCGCGAAGGCGTCCAAGGACGAGATCGCCGCCGGGATCCTCGACGAGGTGGAGCGGCTACTCGGCTGATCCGGAGGGCACTAGCGGGAGATTGTGGGTGGGGAATGGGGTGTGAGGGGGGAGAAAAAGAGAAAGTAGTAAAAAGATAGTAGAAGAGAGGAAAAAGATAAAAGAGGAATAAAAGGGAGTAGGGAAGAAGAAGCTGAGAAGGAGAGAGAGAGATAGATAGAAAGAAAGTAAAAGAGAGAAAGTAAAAAAAAGAAAAGAAAAAGAAAGAAGAAAAGGGAGAAAAAGAGTAAGAAAAGAGAGAGAAAGAGTAAGAGTAAAGGAAAGGAAAGGTGTAAGAGAAAATGATGATAGAAGAAGAGGTGAAAAGAGAATAGAAGAAGAAGAAGGAGAAGATGAGAGAGAGAAAGAAGGAGAGAAAGGAAAAAGAAGAAGGAGAAAAGAAAAAGATAGAGAGGAAGAAAAAGGAGAAAGAGAAGAAGAAAAAGAAAGAGAAAGAGGGAAAGAAAAAGATAAAAGAGGAGAAGCGAGAAAGATTGAAAAAGAGAATAGAGATAGGAAAAAAGAAGATAGAGGAGGAGGAGAAAGAAGAAAGAAGAGAAGAAGAAAGAGAAGAAGATAGAAGAGATAGAGAAAGTAGCGAGGAGGAAGAGAAGAGAAAAAATAGAAGAGAAAGAGAGAGAGGAGAAAGAAGAGGAAGAAAATAGGAAGATAAGAAGAAGAGATGCTACGACAGAGAGAGAGGAAGAAAGGCTATAAGAAGGAGAGAGAGAGAGAGAAGGGATCGCGCTGCTGCGCGTCGCGAAGGCGCGCGCGCTCCGGGAAGGAAGAGACTAACTAGAAAAGGAAGACGAAAAGAAGGTAGAGAAGAAAGTGCTAGCGCAACGACTGATCCTCGCTCGGGAGGCGAGCTAAGCAGGACTAGACGACGAAGAGCTAGTCGCGAGAGGCGCTCGAACGCACACGGGTAAAGATATACAATACGTAGTATAGATAGGTAGTAGAAAGAGAAGACACGCCGCGTCCGCGCCGTATAGAACTCGGACTCAGCCATCTACTAGACGCTAGAATACTAGTTACGAGCGCGCTCTATCCGATCTGACAGGTCTCGTCTTCGCGATCTACCTCGCATTAACATGAGTGCGACTCTCATCCCAACTGAAACTGCACCGACACGCGTCAATGCGACCTCTAAGAAGAAGACGACATACGAGTCTACCTCGTCATATACCTAACATCATTATTGCCGCCGCCGAAAATCGTCGCACCGAGCACTTCGACCGGTTAGGCGACCGTAACATCGAGCTCAACGCCGAACTAGCCGCGCCCGATGACTCCTAAGTAACGAGTGTGCCACGAGACCGCTACCCGCTACGAATAGTACGCCTCTCGATCGTAAACCCGTTCGACCTTTAATAAGATAAGTCTAGGAGAACGAGCAGAAAGAGCTAGAAGTCTAACCGAGACTAGAAGATCTCGATCGCCTTTTCTCCGAGGGCGGCGCGCCAGAATAACCACGATGTTAGCTACTGCGCCGGATGAAAAGATAAGAGCTGTATAGAGTACGAGACCACGAGAAAGGAGATTAGATATGGAAAGTACAATGAAAATAGAAGGAAAGACGAGATCGGTTGATGGTGAAGGAGATAGAAGAAGAGATGAGAGAAGAGATAGATAGTGCTACTAGACTGCGACGTTCGACGGTGAAGAAGAGCCGGAGAAATAGAGAGAAAGAAGAGGAGGTAAGAGAAGAAGGGATAGATAGAGCTGGCGCAAATGCGCTGTGAGAAGACGCTGCGTCCTCGCGATCAACTCGAAAAAAGAGAGAAGCAGATAGAGAGCTCGACGGTAGAAAATGGCAACGAGCGCTAGAGCTGCTCGCTGCGGCGGAACCTAACTCGCGCACGCCTGACTCGCGATGCTCGACGCGAAAGACGGCGTCTGTAGCTCGCTCTAACTCGACGTCGTACTTCGAGAGTAGATGACGACGCTCGTCCAACTCGTCCATCGTACTCTCTCTCGCCGCACCTCTGCTCGTCTACGACTATAGAAGATTCGACGGCCGACCAGTACAGCCCGTCTCCTACGCCTACATATCGGTATGATCGCGGTTGTGCGACGCGAAGACGATCTCGCCGCTGCTCTCTCTCCGCACGCAGAACAGCTTGCGTACTGGTACGATGCTCGAGTCGCTACCGCGCCGACTGCTGCGATCTGCGATCGCCGGCTCTGCTACGAGCTACCGCGCGACAGCTCGGACGAGACTCGTCCTCACGTAACTCGCGCTCGCGATCAGCGACCGAGCCGCCCAGCGAATAACACTACGCTCGCCAGCTTCGTGCTCGCCGCCCGAATCGCCTATGACCTCTCTCCGCTCCCCAAATCCCCTACACGACTTCTTCGGCGCCGTAGATTCGCGCTAAAGAACGACTTCCTCGAAATCTAAGAAGTACACCTGCCGTTCGACCCGCGCCTCCACCCGCAAATGAAAGAAACGAGCTCGAAGCTGTCTTCGATTTCTCGCTCCTCGAAGAGCTCCTCGTCGCAGAACGCCGTCCGCTCCGACGAAACTAGAGCTCGAAGTCGGCGCTGGCTGGCCGGCGACCCTCTTCCGTAATCACGGGAGAAAATAGAAGGAGAAGGAGATCCTGCTAGCGGAGCTAGTCTTGCTCGTAGGTCTGAGACCAAAGAAAGAAGAGAGACAAGAATATCGCTAGCGGCTCTCTCTGTCGCTGCTTCGCGCCTATATCTCGAGCTCGCCGGCCGCAAAAAAGAAAGAGCTCGAAGACTGGCAGTCTGAGATAACTTGTGACACGAGAACGAGAAGAAGAAGAGAGAAGAGTACGTGTGAAACGACGCAGTACGACGGGTATCGACAGACGCGCTAAGGACTGTCGTGCCAAGAAGACTCCGCGCGACCGCGCCTTCTACTGGCGCGCCGCCATACTCGAAGATTACTACGACGACGCTAGAAAACGATGAGCGCAGCGCGAAATGCTCGAGCCGGCGACAACAAAGACCAGATCCAGACGCAGCAGAACGAGACAGAGAAGGCGCTCGCGGACACGCGACTCGACGGCGGCAGCGGACGAATGCTACGACGCCGAGAGACCGTAGACGAAGCTATAGCAGGAGTCGTGCTACTCCCCCCGGACCTGACGCGCGACTTCCGCTACACGGTGTGAAGCTACGCGCCGCCCGAAACGCGGCAGAGCTCGCTCGCTCGCCCGCCGCGATATAAGCGATGCTCGCGTCGGACAAAGACGATGTCTGGCCCGGGGATGACGCCCTACTTCGGTACGCCCGAGAAAGCGACGCGGGCGCTCGCGGTGCGGCGACAGACGCCGCGGCTCGGCCAGTACGTGCCGCTTAGAGATTCGCGGAGCCGATCGCCGGCCGAGAGAAGACGCCGTACGCGGAAGCCGCTGAGCTCGAGAGTTGGTTCCGCAAGACAGGCGGCTTCGCGCTACACGAACCATCCGCCGCCCGGCGGCGAAAATCCGCTCGTCTCGTTCGTGACAATTGATGAGAGCCGGCTACTGCCAGCACTTCGCGGGCGCGATGGCGCTGTTGCTTCGTTACCTCGCCATGCCGGCGCGAGTGGCTGTCGGCTTCTCGAGTGGCACGTACGACCGGCTAAGACGAGATATGGACGGTCACCGACCACGACGCGCACGCGTGGGTCGAGGTGTGTTTAGAAGGCTACGGCTGGCTGCCGTTCGATCCGACGCCAGTCGGCAAGTGACCGGAGCAGGGCGCGCTAAGCGCCGGCTACTCGGTCGCCTCGAGAGATCTCGCAGTGGAAGCCTGGCGCAGGGTTAGACGGGATAGACGCCGCCGTCTGCTCAGAGCGACCAACGCCACGGCGAGAGAAGAGCGCGCGACGAGAGTCGGAGCGGAGACGACAAGACGAGAAAGGTCAGCTCGAGCTCGCTGATGCGCGTCGTTGCTCGCTGGTCGCGGCGATCCTGATCGCGGTGGCTCGTCGACGGGATAGAGCTAGACGAAGCTGTCGATACGATAGACGCGACGACTCGAGACGCGATCCGCGACGCGAAGCGTCGGTGTGCAGACGAGAGCTCGCCGCGCTTCCTCGTAGACCAGCGGATCGACGCCGCGCGCAGCTCGACGCTGCACGAGCTAGGCGCACTTCTTAAGCGATGAGTTAGCCGTAGAAGCCAACGCTACGTCCGCGGCCGCGACCGAAGCGCGCTTCGTACGTGAAGAAAGAGCAGGCAGCGGAGGCGAGAAGCGAAGAGACAAGAGAAGAGAGAAGATAATGAGAGAGATAAGAAAAAGAAAAAAAGGAAGAGAGAGAGAAAAGAGGGAAAAAAAGAGTCGCTGCCGGCGGCTGATCGGTCCGCTTCACTGACGGAATGGCCGAGTCGACCTACCAGCTCTTCCAGCGCGGCCGTGAGCACCTCCGCACCGGCCTGGCGGCCCAGGCGACGGTTGCGCTCGAGCAGGCGAAGCGCCGCGAGCCCGAGAAGGAGTCGATTCGCGAGGCGCTCGGGATCGCCTACTTCCGCATCCGCCGCTGGCGGGAGGCCGAGGCGGAGTTCCGCAAGCTGCTCGAGCTCGCGCCGGTCAACGACTACGCCCACTACGCGCTCGGCCGCGTGCTCGAGAAGCAGGGCCGCCAGGCGGAGGCGAACGGCCACTACAAGCTCGCGAGCTCGCTCCGGCCCGGGTCGGAGCAGTACCGGGCGCGGATTCTCGACCTCGAGTGAGGGCTCGATCAGGGCGGTAGTCCAGCGGGTCGCCGAGGCGCGCGTGCACGTCGACGATGTCGTCGTCGGCGAGATCGGCCACGGCCTGTGTGTCCTGCTCGGCGTCGCGCGGGGCGACGGCGGCGACGAGGCGGCGCGCCTCGCGGGCAAGATCGCCCGCTTGCGCATCTTCCCGGACGACGACGGCCGCTTCGACCGCAGCGTGCTCGACGTCTCCGGCTCGGCCCTCGTCGTCTCGCAGTTCACGCTGCTCGCGGACACCGCGAAGGGGAATCGTCCGAGCTTCACGGGCGCCGCGCCGCCCGACGAGGCCGAGCAGCTGTACGAGCGGTTCTGCGCCGAGCTGGCCGCGCTCGGCATTCCGGTCGCCCGCGGCGTGTTCGGCGCGAAGATGGCCGTCGCGCTCGTCAATGACGGGCCGGTGACGATCGTGCTCGACTGAGCCGGAACGAGGCCGCTCGGCCGGGGCGCTGCTACACTGCCCGCACCATTTTCACCGGTTCGGCGAAATGGGCCCTGCGGGCCCATTTTTTTTCGAGAGAGGCGGGCATGGCCACGACGCACGAGAAGGAACGGACACTCGAGCACGAGATCGCGCAGCGGGTCGAGCACGACCTGCCGGGCGTCGACGTGCTCGCCGTCGAGTTGCTCTCGCCCGGCCATTTCTGCGTCTATGTCGACCATCCCGACGGCGTCGACCACGCGCTCTGCGGCCGCGTCACCGACCTGCTCCGGGACTACCTGCGCGAGTACGCCGTCGACGTGTCTTCGCCGGGGAGCGAGCGGCCTCTGCGGCGGCCGGAGCACTTCGCCCGCTTCGTCGGGCGGCACGTGAAGCTGCGCACGGCCGACAAGCGTCTCCGCGGAGAGCTGGTCGCGGCGAACGCCGACCGCGTGATCCTCGGCCTCGAAGAGGCCCAGACCGAGATTCCGTACGAGCAGATCGTGCGGGCGAACCTGATCGACGAAGGGGCGTGAGATGAGCCAGGAGATCATCGAGGCGGTCCGCGAGATCGAGCGTGACAAGGGCATCGAAGAGGGCGCGCTCGTCGCCGCTCTCGAGGACGCCCTGCTCGCGGCCTACAAGAAGACGGCGGGTGCCTCGCGGCACGCGACCGTAGAGATGGACGAGCAAGGCGATTTCCGCGTCTTCTCGATCGAGCTACCCGCGGACATCGAGGAGCGCCTGCTCGACGAGGCCCGCGAGCGCAAGCTGGAGGAGCTCGAGCGGCTCGAGGAGGAGACGGGCGAGCGCCAGCACACGCTCATCTCCGACGACGACCTGGATATCGACTGGTCGGACATTCCCGAGGAGAAGATCGTCCGTGAGGACGTGACGCCGGAGGGCTTCGGCCGCATCGCCGCGCAGACCGCGAAGCAGGTCATCCTGCAGCGGATCCGCGAGGAGGAGCGGCGGATGATGTACGACGAGTACATCGACCGCGTCACCGAGGTCGTGACCGGCATCGTCCAGCAGGCGGGCGACCGGAACAACGTCCTCGTCGACCTCGGCAAGGTCGAGGCGCTGCTGCCGCGCTCCGAGCAGGTCGACGGCGAGCGCTACGAGCAGGGCTCCCGGATCAAGGCCGTGATCACCGAGGTGCGCTCCGGCACGAAGGGGCCGCAGGTGATCCTCTCGCGGCGCGATTCGGAGCTGATCAAGACGTTGTTCGAGCTCGAGGTGCCGGAGATCGCGGACGGGCTCGTCGAGATCCGCGGCGTCGCCCGCGAGCCGGGCTACCGCTCGAAGATCGCGGTCGAGTCGCACGCCCAGGGCGTCGACCCGGTCGGCGCGTGCGTCGGCCCGCGCGGCTCGCGTGTGCGGATGGTCGTCTCCGAGCTCCGCGGCGAGAAGATCGACATCATCCCGTGGAACAACGAGCCGGCCCGGTTCGTCGCCAAGGCGCTCTCGCCGGCCCGCGTCCGCGAGGTGTATCTCGACGACGACGCGAAGGAGGCGACGGTCGTCGTCCCCGACGACCAGCTCGCGCTCGCGATCGGCAAGGAGGGCATGAACGCCCGCCTCGCCGCGCGGCTCACCGGCTGGAAGATCGACATCCAGTCGGACACCGAGTTCGCGCAGGCGGAGGCCGACGCCGCCTACGGCGGTGGCGACGGCGAAGGGGTCGAGGACGTGTCCGGCCGCTGCTCGGCGATCCTCACCAACGGCAAGCGCTGCCCGAACGCGTCCCTGCCCGGTTCCCGCTTCTGCGGCGTTCCGGCGCACCAGGCGCTCGCAGGCACGGGCTCCGATTACGTCGGCGGTCCGCCGCCGGAGCCGGAGGCGGCAGAGGCCGAGGCCGCCGAGGCGCCCGCGGAGGAACCCGTTGCCGAGGAGCCGGTGGCGGTCGAAGCCGCCGGTGCCGAGACCGAGCTGTCAGGGGAGGAGCAGCAGTAGCCGGGTCGGAGCCCGTCAGGCGCTGCGCCGGCTGCGGCCGGCGCGCGCCGCAGCGGGAGCTGATCCGCTTCGCCGCCCGGGACGGCCAGCTCGTTTCGGGCCGCACCGAGGCCGGTCGGGGGGCGTACACGTGCCGCGACGCCGCATGCTTCGAGCGTGCGGTCGCGTCCCGTAACTTCGCCCGCCTGCTGCGGCAGCCCGTGAGAATCGATCCGGCGCTCGCGCGTCTTTACACTGGGGCAGGAAGCATCGCCGGCGGAGCCCGCGATGCCCGGCAGAAAGAGGTTGGGGAGGCACATGGCTAACGGAGGCAATAGACCGAATCGTCCCCTGCGTCCGCGCGGCGGCGGAGCCGGCGGTCGCCGGCGCCGCGTCGTGATCGACAACCAGGCGGCGCGCCCGAATCAGCGCCAGGCGCGTGGCGGCCAGGAAGCGCCGCGCCGCGAGCGCAGCACGCAGCCGCCCGTCCAGCCGACCGGTCCCGTCTCCGTCGAGTCGGGCGTCAGCGTCCGCGACCTCTCGCAGGCGCTCGGCGTGCCGATGCCGAACCTGATCAAGATCCTGATGAACCTCGGCCAGATGCGGACGGCGACGCAGTCGCTGACCGACGAGGAGGTCGAGCTGATCGCGACCGAGGTCGGGCGCGAGGTGACGATCAAGCACGCCGCCGACGAGGAGGAGGAGCCGGAGACGTTCGACGACCCGGAGGAGGCGCTCCAGCCGCGCCCGCCGGTGGTCACGATCATGGGCCACGTCGACCACGGCAAGACGACGCTCCTCGACGCGATCCGGAAGGCGCGGGTCGTCGACACCGAGGCCGGCGGGATCACGCAGCACATCGGCGCGTATCAGGTCGACGCCGGTGGCCGGAAGATCACGTTCCTCGACACGCCGGGCCACGAGGCGTTCACCGCCATGCGCGCCCGTGGCGCCAAGGTGACGGACATCGCAGTCCTCGTCGTCGCAGCCGACGACGGCGTCATGCCGCAGACGAAGGAGTCGATCTCGCACGCGCGTGCGGCCGAGGTGCCGATCGTCGTTGCGGTCAACAAGGTCGACCTCGCCGACGCGAACATCGACCGCGTCAAGGCCGAGCTCGCCCAGGAAGGGCTGCAGCCCGAGGACTGGGGCGGCTCGACGCAGTTCTCCGAGGTGTCCGCGAAGACCCAGCAGAACCTCGACGATCTGCTCGAGCGGATCCTGCTGGTCGCCGACGCCGAGCTCGACCTGCGCGCCAACCCGGCGACGGACGCGTCTGGCCCGATCGTCGAGTCGCGGCTCGACGTCGGCCGCGGCCCCGTCGCGACGATGCTCGTCCAGCGCGGCACCCTGCGAGTCGGCGACGCGATCGTCGCCGGCGACGCGCACGGACGCGTCAAGGCGCTCTTCAACTACAAGGGCGAGAAGCAGGACGCCGCAGGCCCCGGCGATCCCGTCGAGATCCTCGGCTTCGACAAGCCGCCCGCCGCCGGCGAGCTCGCACGCGTCGTCGAGAACGACCGCCAGGCACGCGAGCTGGCGAATCGCCGCGCCGAACGCCTCCGGCGCGAGCAGCGCGCCACGGCGCGCCCGGGCGGCGTCTCGCTCGAGGGCCTGTTCGAGCAGCTCCAGGCGGGTGAGGTCGCCGACCTCAATCTCATCGTCCGCGGCGACGTCGTCGGCTCGGTCGAAGCGGTCGTCTCGGAGCTCTCGAAGTTCGAGCACTCCGAGGTGCGGCTGAACGTGATCGCGTCCGGCGTGGGAGCGATCACGCAGAACGACATCATGCTCGCCTCCGCCTCCGACGCCCTGATCGTCGGGTTCAACGTCCGGCCGAACGCCGAGGCGCGCGAGCTCGCGTCGCGCGAGGGTGTCGAGATCAGGACGTACGACGTGATCTACAAGCTGACCGAGGAGATCGAGCAGGCGCTCGTCGGCAAGCTCGCCGCCATCTCGACGGAGGAGACGATCGGCGAGGCCCAGGTGCGGGCGCTCTTCCGTGTCTCGCGGCTCGGCACGATCGCCGGCTGCATGGTCACGAACGGCGTCGTGCGCCGGAACTCGAGCGTGCGCGTGATCCGCGACGCAACGGTCATCTACACGACGACGATCGCCCAGCTCCGGCGCTTCAAGGACGACGTCCGCGAGGTCGCCGAGGGCTTCGAGTGCGGCATCCTCCTCGACGGCTTCAACGACGTGAAGGAGGGCGACGTCCTCGAGGCGTTCGAGACACGCGAGGTCGAGCGCACCTCCCTCGACGAGCCCGCAAGCTAGACGATTGCCGTGAACTAGCCCGCGGTGCCGGCTGCCACCCCGGCCGCGGGCCCGGCGCTCCGCACCGGGTGCCCCGTCTCGGGTTGAATCCGACCGTGGCGAGCGGGTGGGTTGCGATCCTGACGTGCGAGCTGCACTTCCCGGAGGCGCACTCGCTGAAGGAGAAGCGGCACCACTTGCGCTCGGCCAAGGCGCAGCTTCAGCGCCGGGTCGGCGCGTCGGTTGCGGAGGTCGACCACCACGACGTCTGGCAGCGAGCGCGGCTGACGGTCGCTTGCGTCGCGCGGGAGCACCGCGAGGCGGAGCGGCTGCTCGACGAGGCCGAGCGCTGGCTCCGTGGCCAGGACTGGGAGATCGCGCTCGCCGAACGGCAGCTGATCGACCCCGACGACTGAGCCGGCGAGCCTGCGACGGAGTTCCGAATGAGCCGTCACACAGCCTCGACACCGCTGTCACGGGTTGGCCGATATCGTCGATCTCGAGGGCGGAGGGACCTACGGCCCCACCCTGGGCGGGGGTGCGAGCGTCCGCCGGACATGTCCACGGAGGACACGTCCGGAGCGGATACGCCGGGCGTGTCCGGTGAGAGTCGCTTCAATACGGGGATGAGCGAGCGGATGCGACGGGTGAACGAGTCGGTGCGGCAGGTCCTGGCCGAGACGTTGCCGGAGTTGAAGGATCCGCGGATCGGGCTCGTGACGGTCACCGGCGTCGAGACCACGCCCGACCTCCGCCACGCCGTCGTGTACGTGAGCGTGCTCGGCTCGACCCGAAAGCGGCAGGCGTCTCTCGTCGGCCTCGCGGCCGCCCACGGGCTGCTCCAGCTACGGCTCGCCCGGCAACTGAGGCTGAAACGGACTCCGCAACTGAGCTTCGAGTACGATCCGTCCGTCGAGCGCGGCGTGCGCATGACCCGACTGATCGACGAGCTCGCCCCTGACGATCATGACCGAGACGACGGCTGACCTGACGGCGATCGCGGACGCGCTCCGAAGCCACGAGCGCTTCCTCGTCGTCACGCACGAGAGCCCGGACGGCGATGCGCTCGGCTCGCTGCTCGCGACCACGCTCGCTCTGCGCACGCTCGGCAAGGACGCCGTCATGTACCTCGCGGGCGAGACGCCGGTTCCTCGCGAGTACGAGTTCATGCCCTTCGAGTCGCTCGTGCGCATCCCGCCGGCCGATGCGCAGGAGCGGGTTCTCGTCGCCGTCGACTGCGCGAAGGCGGAGCGGATCGGAGACCCGGATGCGACCGCCAGGGCGCCGCTCGTGCTGAACATCGACCACCATCACGACAACACGCGCTTCGGGGATGCGAACCTCATCGTCGCCGACGCGTCGTCGACCGGCGAGGTGCTCCGCGATCTGTTCGCCGTCCTCGGCGTCGACCTTACACCGGAGCTCGCGGAGCCGCTCTACATCGCGCTCGTCACCGATACGGGACGGTTCCAGTACGCGAACACCACACCGAAGACGCTCCGGCTCGCCGCGGAGCTCGTCGATGCCGGCGCCGACGTGCACGCGGTCTTCCAGCGGGTCTACGAGTCGCTCGAGTTCGCGAAACTGAAGCTCCTGGCCCGCGCGCTCGAGCGCGCGGAGGTGCTCGAAGGCGGTCGCATCGTCGTCTCGTACCTGCTGCGCACGGATTTCGCCGAGGTCGGGGCCGCCGAGCCGTATTCCGAGGGGATCATCGACTACCTTCGCGCCGTCGAAGGAGCCGAGCTCGCCGTGCTCATCCGCGACCAGACGACCGATGCGGGGGAGGCGCGGAAAGGCTCCCTGCGGTCGAGCATCGACGAGCTCGACGTCTCGGCGATCGCGCGGCTCTTCGGCGGCGGCGGCCATCGCCAGGCCGCCGGCTTCTCGACCGACAAGTCGGTCGCGGAGGCGACGGAGATCGTTCGGCAGGGATTCCTGGCCCAGCGTGCCGCCTCGCGCGCTTGAGCCGGCGGGAGTCGCGCTCGTCGACAAGCCCGTCGGGCCGTCGTCGTTCGCGATCGTGGCGCAGATCCGGCGCGTGACGGGTGCCCGCACCGGACATGCCGGAACGCTCGACCCGTTCGCGAGCGGGCTTCTCCTCCTGTTGTCCGGTAGGGCAACTAAGATCGCTCCATGCCTCGTCGGCCTGGACAAGCGGTACCTGACGGATGTGGATCTCTCCGGCCGCACCTCGACCGGCGATCCCGAAGGCGAGCTCGTCGAGCCCCTGGAGCCGCCGTCACAGGTGGAGCTCGAGCGTCGGCTCGCGCGCCTCCGCGGCGAGATCGAGCTGCCGATCCCTGCGGCGTCGGCCGTCAAGATCGGCGGTGAACGCGCATACCGGCTGGCCCGGCGCGGTGTCGAGGTGGAGATGCCGCTGCGGCGCTCGACGGTCTACGCGCTCGACGTCATCGCGTATACGGGGGCGCGGGCGACCCTGGACCTGCGCGTCAGCTCGGGCACCTACGTGCGCGCGATCGCCGACGCGCTCGGCGGGCACTGCGCGACGCTGCGCCGGACCGAAGTCGGCCCGTTTCGGATCGAGGACGCCGTCGCTCCGGCCGCGTTCGACGCCGGCGCGCTCCTCTCCGAGGCGGACGTGCTCGAGCGTATCGGGGCCGACGGGGCGGAGTCCGACCGATGAACGTCGCCCGCAAGCCGAGCGAGCTCGCGCCCGCGCGGCGGTCGGTCGCGATCGGCAGCTTCGACGGCGTCCACCTCGGGCATCGCCGGGTGCTCGACGCGGCGAGGGACGTCGACCGGCGCTTCGGGGTCGTCACGTTCGACCCGCACCCGCGGACCGTGCTCGGCGACGGCGTGGAGCTGCTCTCGACGCCGCAACGGCGTCTCGAGCTGCTCGCCGACGCGGGCGTGGAAGACGTGCTGGTGCTCGCATTCGACGAGCAACTCGCCGCCCTCGCGGCCGAGGAGTTCGCCGCAGACGTGCTGCGAGCGGCCGGCGTGGAGTCGGTGGCGGCGGGCGACTCGTTCCGGTTCGGCCGAGGCCGGGGCGGGGATCTCGAGCTGCTCGAGCGGCTCGGCTTCGAGGTTCGCCGGACGCCGCTCGTCGAGAGCGTCTCCTCGAGCCACATTCGCCGCCTGCTGCACGAAGGGGACGTCGCCGCCGCGGCGCGCCTGCTCGGCAGGCCGGCCGAGGTCGAGGGAACGGTCGTCCGAGGCGACGCGCGCGGACGGGCGCTCGGCTTCCCCACGGCGAACCTCGACGTCCCGCCGACCCTGCTCGTCCCGCCCGACGGCGTCTACGCCGGTGCCGCGCTCGGGCGTCGCGCGGCCGTGTCGATCGGCACCAACCCGCACTTTCGGCGGCGCGGAGCGCCGCGTGGAGGCCCATCTGCTCGACTTCGACGAGGACATCTACGGCACGCGGCTCGTCGTGGAGCTCTGGGAGCCACTGCGCGGGCAGGCGGTGTTCGGCTCGCTGGACGAGCTGGTCGCGACGATCGCCGCCGACGTCGAGCGGGCACGTCTGGCGAAACCTCCGCTCTGAGGGCGCAAGAATCTCGTCGAACCGGCGTCTTTCTCTACATGGTCGAAATCGCACGGCGCGAGCTCTTGACGACGTTCGACACGGTGCGCTGTCTGGACTGCGGCTCGGTCTACTCGAAGCCTGCGGGCGGCGGAACCGTTCGAGAGAACCCCGGTTGCCCCGAATGCGCGTACGTCGGCTGGATCCCGGTCAGCTTGCCGCCGGTACGGCGAGCGCAGCCCCGTCCCGTCTTCGATCCGCGGCGGCTCCTGCTCGCCCGATCAAGCTGACGCCACCGAAATAGTGATGCCGCTCTGGCCAGCGGCGAACGGTGCGGCCGGCGGCCTCCAATGCGGCGAGGCCGCCTTGGTCCGCGCCCGGCTCCGCGTTGACGACGCTCCCGGCCGAGTGGACGCGCGGGCGGTCGATCGCCTCCTGTGGCGACAGTCCCTCGTCGAGCACGCCGGCTGCGACCGTGACGAGCGCGGTGCGCAGCCGCGTCCCGCCGGCGGAGCCGATCGCGAGCAGCAATCCCTGCGCATCGACGACGACCGTCGGCGCCATCATGCTGCCCATGCGACCGCCGGGCTCCAGCGGCTCCTCTCCGAGGAGATCGACTTCGCCGAGCATGCTGTTGAGATGGACGTCGAGGCCGGGCAGGTAGTCGCCCGACCCGAGACCGAGGCTCGTCGTCAGGACGCAGGCGCTGCCCTCGGCGTCGACCGTGACGAGGTTCGTCGTGTGCGTCTCCGGGCCTGCGGCGGCGTCGAGCGCCTCGAGAAGCGCCAGGAGACGCTGCGTCCCGGTCAGGCCGCGCAGGCGCGGCAACCGGTCGAGCGTCTCCGGGACGCGTGACAGCCCTCGGCGGGTGTGTACGCACGCGCCGAGCCAGTCGAGCCGGGCCGGGTCGCTCCACGACGCCGTATACGACGCGAGATCCTCGGCGGTCAGGAGTCCGCCGCGCTCAGCCGAAAGGGCGAGCAGCGACTCCGCGATCGTGCCGCGGTACGGGCTTGCGGCGCCCTCGGCGGCCAGCAACTCGAGCGCGGTCACGAGCCCTGGCTGCTGGAGCAGCTCGCCCGGCCGCAGGAGCGACCCACCGGGCGAGTAGATCCGCGCCCCGGCGTCGAGCGTCAGCACGGGCGCCAGCATCTCCAGGCAGGCGACATGCGCCGGCGGCATCGGCACTCCGTCGCGCGCGAGCCGCAGCGCCGGCTCGACGAGTCGCGGCCACGGCAGGCGGCCGTGCGCGCGCCAGAGCGCGTCGAGCCCCGCCGGAACGCCGGGCACCGCGCACGACGCGGGGCCGACCCGGTAGAGGACGGTCTCGGCGCCGAACGGGACGTCGATCTCGACGAGCTGCGCGGCACGCGGCGGCGAGCCGAGGCCGGGCGCCGCGCAGAAGCCGTCGAGGTTCCGGATCGTCCCGGCCGCGGCGTCGAGGTAGATCGCGTGGCTGCCGCCGAGCAGCCCGGTCATCACCGTCTCGGCGACACAGGAGGCCAGACAGGCCGCGACCGCGGCGTCCGCGGCGCTCCCGCCCTCGGCGAGGATCTCGACGCCGGCCGCCGCCGTCGCCGGATGGCCCGCTGCAACCCCCGGCTGGACGCTCACGCGGCGGCGCGGGGGAGAGCGACCCAGCCGATCCGTGCCACGCCCGGCCGCGGGAAGTCGAGGCGGTGCCCCATCACGAGCCCGCCGCCGAACCCGTAGACACCGCCACCGAGCGCGTCGACGCGCATCCTCGGCATGCGCGCCCGCACTCCCGTCACCGGATCCGTGCTCGACTCCGCAACCCGCACCACGCCGCCGCGCCGCGTGACCGCCGCCTCGTCGCCGTCGAGGGCGAACCGGCCCGACTCGACCTCGACGCCGTCCGCAGCAACAGGCTCGGGCACCAGGCCGAGCCCGTCGACGACGCGCCGGATCAGCGCGCTCCCACGCGCGCTGTTCGTCAGCACCGCGAGAGCCGCCTGCTCCTCGGGCACGACCAGGAGCAGCGACTGGTAGCCGGCGACCGAGCCGTCATGGTCGCGAGCCGTGCGACCGCCGGTTAGGCGCCGCGTCCAGCAGCCGAGCGCGTACTGCGCGCCCAGCGCGTCGGCCTGCGGCTCCCGGATCGCGGCCCGCTGCACGTCGGAGAGCGGCCCTGGACCGCCGAGCTGGTGCGCGGCGAACCGGAGCAGGTCGCGGACCGTCGACCAGAGGCCGCCCGAGGCATGCCGGGCCGCGGGATAGGCGTCCCGGGCCAGCGTGCGGTGGCGGCCGATGCGGTTCACCGCGTGCCCGCGCGCCGGTGCCGCCGGCTCCTCGAAGCCGCTCGCCGCCAGGCCGAGCGGCTCGAGCAGCCGCGCCCGCACCGCGGCGCCGAACGGCGAGCCGCACGCGGCGGCGCACGCCTCGCCGACCGCCCAGTAGCCGGCGTTCGAGTACGACCAGAGGCCTTGGGCCGCCTCCGGCAGCGGCTCGGCGCGCTCGGGCCGCAGCCCCGCCGTGTGCGAGAGCAGCCGGCGCGCGCTCGCCGCGCCTGCGAGCGGCGCGTCGAGGTCGAGGCAGAGCGACGCGAGCGAGGCGGTGAAGAGCTTCGTCACCGACGCGACCCGGAACGGCGTCTCGGCCGTCACACGCTCGTCGCCGCCGAGCGCGAGGACGCCGTCCGCCGCGAACTCCGTCTCGCCGCCGACGGACAGCCCCGCGGCGACGCCCGGGACGTGCGTCCGCGCCCGTGCCTCGCGCACGATCTCGACCAGCCGCCCCCTCGGAATCGCGCTTTCCACCACGGTTTCCGCTACCCTACCCGCCGACCCAGCCTCGGCTCCCGGTGCTTCCTTGGCGCCGCGGGGCGGACGCTCGGGAGACGACGAGGAGAAGGAGACGGGGATGGCCCTCACCAAGGAAGCCAAGCAGGAGATCTTCAAGAAGCACGGTCGCGACGAGGCCGACACCGGCTCGCCGCAGGTGCAGATCGCGATGCTCACGCAGCGGATCAACGACCTGACGGAGCATCTGCGCACGCACAAGCACGACCACTACTCGCGCCGCGGGCTCCTGAAGCTCGTCGGGCGCCGCCGCCGCTTCCTCAACTATCTCCAGAAGCACGACCTCGAGGGCTATCGCGCCCTCATCAAGGAGCTCGGCCTGCGCCGCTAGCTCCAAGGCCCCTGGAGGGCGGTGGTTTGAGTGAGCCTCGCCGCGCGCGAGCCTCACTCAAACTCCCGCCCTCCACCAGCAAAGCAGAGTGGAGGACAATTCAATGAGTATCGCGACCGAGCGCCGGGCTCGGGTCTCCGTCCAGATCGGAAATCAGGAGATCACGCTCGAGACCGGCAAGCTCGCGAAGCAGGCGGACGGCGCTGTCGTCGTCCGTTCCGGTGACACGATGGTGCTCGCCACAGCCGTCGGCAGAGCGGATGCCCGCGAGGGCGCCGACTTCTTTCCGCTGACGATCGACGTCGAAGAGCGGATGTACGCGGCCGGCAAGATCCCCGGCGGCTTCTTCAAGCGGGAAGGCCGCGCCAGCGAGCGCGCCACCCTCACCGCACGCATGATCGACCGCCCGATCCGGCCGCTCTGGCCGAAGGGGTTCCGCAACGAGGTGCAGGTGATCTGCACGGTGCTCTCCGCCGACATGGTCACCCCGCACGACATCCTCTGCATCAACGGCGCGTCGGCCGCGCTCATGCTCTCGCCGCTGCCGTTCTTCGGCCCGGTCGGGGCCGTGCGCATCGGCCGGATCGACGGTGAGCTGGTCGTCAACCCGACGCTCCAGCAGAACTGGGAGGAGACCTCGCTCGACCTGATCGTCGTCGGCACGAACGAAGGCCTGACGATGGTCGAGGCGGGCGCAGACGAGGTGCCGGAGAACGTGCTGCTCGAGGCGCTCGAGCTCGCGCACGCCGAGATCCGCAAGCTCTGCGCCGCCCAGGAGGACCTCCGCGCGCAGGCGGGCAAGGCGAAGTGGCTCGACAGCGAGCTCCAGGCCGAGCTCGAGGCGGCGCACGGGCACACGATCTGGGAGCGGATCCAGCGCGACGGCCTCCGCGAGGCGGCGACGGTCGTCGACGAGCTGCTCGCCGAGCTCGCGCCCGAGATCACGATGGAGTCGGACGACGAGGCCATGCAGCGGCAGATCCAGGTGAAGACGAGCCTCGGGATGCTGCTCGAGAAGCAGCGGCTCGTCGCGGTCGAAGGGCCGGTGCGCGAGCAGTTCGAGAGCGACCTGCGCGCCCTCACCGACGCCGAGCAGGACTCGAAGGAGCTCAAGTCGGCGAAGCGCCATCTGCTCTTCGACCGCATCCTCGACGAGGTCACGCTGCCGTTCCCGGTCGGGTCCGCCGGCGCCGACGGCGAGGCCGCGGTCGCGAAGGACAGCGTCACGAAGAGCTACGTCAAGAAGGCCTCCGAGGCGATCTACAAGGACATCGTCCGCAAGAAGATCGCGGTCGACAAGCGCCGGCCCGACGGGCGCGGCACCGAGGAGATCCGCCCGATCGAGGTCGAGGTCGGCATGAGCCCGCGCGCACACGGCTCGGGTCTCTTCACCCGCGGCCAGACGCAGGTGCTCTCGTCGCTGACGCTCGGCACCGCGAAGGAGGTCCAGCGGATCGACGACCTCTCGCTCGAGCGTGACCGCCGCTACATGCACCACTACAACTTCCCGCCCTACTCGGTCGGGGAGACCGGCTTCATGCGCGGCCCGAAGCGGCGCGACATCGGCCACGGAGCGCTCGCCCAGCGCGCGCTCGAGGCGATGATCCCGCTCGCCGAGGACTTCCCGTACACGATCCGGATCGTCTCCGAGACGCTCGAGTCGAACGGCTCCTCGTCGATGGCCTCCGTCTGCGGCTCGACGCTCTCGCTGATGGACGCGGGCGTGCCGATCAAGGCCCCGGTCTCGGGCATCGCGATGGGTCTCGTCAAGGAAGGCGACGACTACGTGATCCTCACCGACATCCAGGGTGCGGAGGACCATCTCGGCGACATGGACTTCAAGGTCGCTGGCACGCGCGACGGGATCACGGCCCTGCAGATGGACATCAAGATCACCGGTGTCACGCAGGAGATCATGAGCGGAGCGCTCGACCAGGCGAAGCGGGCGCGCAACGAGATCCTCGACACGATGCTCGCGGTCATCCCCGAGGCGCGTGCCGAGCTCTCCGAGAACGCTCCGCGGATCACCTCGGTCAAGATCGACCAGGAGAAGATCGGCATGGTGATCGGCAAGGGCGGCGAGACGATCCGCGGCCTGGAAGCCGACTACGAGGTGCAGATCGACATCGAGGAGGACGGGACGATCCTGATCTACGCGACCGACGGCGTGAAGGCCGAGGCCGCGATCGCCGCGATCAAGGGTCTGACCAGGGAGCCGGAGGTGGGGGACACCTACACCGGCAAGGTCGTGAAGACGACGCAGTTCGGCGCCTTCGTCGAGCTGAAGAAGGGCACGGACGGCCTGCTGCACGTCTCCAACGTGGGACCTGGCCGCGTCGCCCACATCGAGGACGTGATGGCGCGCGGCGACGTCGTCGACGTGATCGTGCAGGAGGTCGACAAGGCGCGTGGCCGCATCGGCCTCAAGCTCGTCGCGAAGCACGAGGACGGCGGTCTCGTTCAGCCCGAGACGCTGATCGAGCGCGCCAAGGACGCCCCGCCCCGCCCGCCCGAGGAGGATCGGCCGCGCCGCAGCGACGATCGCCGGCGCGGTGGCGGCGGCGGTGGCCGCGGCCCGCGTCGCGACGGCTAGCCCGTCCCGAACTGCTGGGGGCGGACGGCCGAGGCCGTCCGCCCCCAGCGCCATCCCGCGGAATCTCCGCAGCCGCGGAGGCGGAAACACGCGCGCTCGGCGCACGCCGATTCGGTGACGGCGAGGCTCACGTCCGGGTGGCGAGGTCACCCGGATCGTTAACGGTCCCGCGCGTGTTGCCGATGACACATGCCGAGAACGCCTGTGGCTAACCCCTCGCTGCCGATCGCGCCGCTCCGGGGACTTCTCGAGGTCACCCGGCTCCTGCGCGCCCAAGGGGAGCTGCCGGAGGTGCTGGCTGCGATCGCACGCACGATCGGAGCGTCCCTCGGGTACGGCACGGTCGCGATCAACCTCTACCGGCCGGAGTGGGACGACTTCCACGTCGCCGTCGTGCACGGGAACCCGGGCGCACGGGAAGCGCTCGTCGGGCGCGTCCGCGACGGCCGCGACTGGAACGAGCTGCTCGCCGACCGCTTCTGTCACCGCGGCGCGTATCTCATCCCCGCGGGCGCGGTCGTCTGGGACGAGCTCGGCGCGAGCTACCGGCCCGACGGTCGGAGCGCCGCGGACGCCGACGCCTGGAATCCCGACGACGCGCTCTTCGTCCTGCTCCGCCACCAGGCGGGCCACCTGCTCGGGATCGTCTCCGTCGACGAGCCCGCAAGCGGACGCCGCCCGACCGACGACGACGTCGACCTCCTCGTCGCGTTCGCGGAGCACATCGCGCTCGCCCTGCAAGGGGCGCAGGAGGCCGCGGACGCCGCGAAGCACCGGCGCGCGCTCGAGGAGCTGCTCGCGGTCTCCTCGGAGCTGACGAGCGGGACGGACGCGGACGAGATCCTGCGCCGCGTCTGCCACGCGATCCGGGACTCCCTCGGCTTCCAGAACGTCTGCGTCTCCCTCGTCGAGAGCGACGGCGCGCACATCCTGCCGCAGGCCTCCGTCGGCTGGCAGCTCGCCGATGCGACGCTGCCGGGCGCCCACTCGCTCGGCGCGCTCGAGCCTCTGCTCGACCCTGCGTTCGAGCAGGAGGGATGCTTTCTCATCCCGAACGACGAGGCGCGCCGCCGGGTCGGCGACATGGAGATCGCGTGGGCCTCGCAACTGAACGGCAGCGGGCCGTGGGCCTGGAACCGCCACTGGCTGCTCGTGCCGCTGCACGACGGCGAGGGGCGGCTGACCGGCCTGATCTGGGCGGACGACCCGGAGGACCGCCTGCTGCCGTCTCCCGAGCGGCTGCAGGCGCTCCGGATCTTCGCCAACGACGCCGCCTCCGCGCTCGCGTCGGGGCAGCAGGTGGACGAGCTCCGCTTCCTCGCCGACCACGATCCGCTGACACGGCTCCTGAACCGGCGCGCCTTCATCGAGCGGCTCGACGGCGAGGTCGCGCGCGCCAAGCGCTACGGCCGCTCGTTCGGCCTCGTGATCACCGATCTCGACGGCTTCAAGCAGATGAACGACCGCTTCGGGCACGCGGCGGGCGACGAGGCGCTGCAGCTGTTCGCGAGCGTGCTCTCGCGGGCCCTCCGCAAGCCGGACGAGGCGTACCGGATCGGCGGCGACGAGTTCGCGGTGCTGCTCGCGGAAGCGACCGAGGCGGATGCGCGCGCCGTCGCCGCCCGCGTCCAGCGCTTGCTCTCGGACGCCGTCGACGACCGCTTGAGCGCTCTCACCGCAAGCTTCGGTTGCGCATCGTGCCCGGACGACGCCGGCGACGCGATCACGCTCTTCCGGCTCGCCGACGAGGCGCTCTACGAGGCGAAGCGCTCGGGCTCCGGGTTGACGTTCGTCGGCTACGCCTGAGCTCCGGCCGCCCACCGTCGAGGTCTGGCCCCTACCATCCGAGCGTGAAGAAGGTCGTCCTCACGGAGCTCGACTCCGGCGAGCGCGTGATCTCGGAGCGCCTGCCGAGCGTCCGCTCGGTCGCGCTCGGGTTCTGGATCGACGTCGGCTCCCGCGACGAGCGCGACGACCGCGCCGGCGTCTCCCACTTCATCGAGCACCTCCTGTTCAAGGGCTCCCGCCGCTTCGACGCGCAGGAGATCGCCGAGACCTTCGACGCGATGGGCGCCGAGCTGAACGCCGCGACCTCGCGCGAGCACACGGTCGTCTACTCGCGCGTCCCCGACCAGCACGTCGAGACGGCGCTCGAGGTGATGACCGACATGGTCTTCGCGCCCGCGTTCGCGGAGGTCGACTCCGAGCGCGAGGTCGTGCTCGAGGAGATCGCGATGTACGAGGACACCCCGCAGGAGCTGGTCCACGACCTGTTCTCGCAGGCGGTGTTCGGCACGCACGCGCTCGGGCGGCCGGTGATCGGCACCGCGGAGGTGATCTCGAACGTCAGCCGCCGCGCGCTCGGCGCCTACCACCGCGCCATGTACCGGCCCGGGAACGTCGTCGTCTCGGCGGCGGGCAGCATCGACCACGACCGGCTCGTCTCCCTGCTGCAGCGCTCCGAGCGCCGCGCGGGCGCACAGGCGCGCGCCGGCACGCGCGTGCGCCGGCCGCTCGGCCGCGTGCCGGCGCCGAGCGTCCGGTTCCAGCGCAAGGACACCGAGCAGTACCACCTCTGCCTCGGCGCGACCGGCATCTCGCGCTCCGACCGGCGCCGCTTCGCGGTCTCGCTCCTCGACTCGATCCTCGGCGGCTCGGCGTCGTCGCGGCTCTTCCAGGAGATCCGCGAGAAGCGGGGGATGGCGTACTCGGTCTACAGCTTCGGCTCCCAGTACACCGACACGGGCCTCGTCGGCGTCTACGTCGGCACCCGCGAGGAGAACCTCGGCCCGTGCGTCGAGATCTGCGTCCGCGAGATCGGCGAGATCGCCGCCGGCAACCTGCGCGCAGGCGAGCTGGAGCGCGCGAAGGAGAACCTGAAGGGCCGCATCGTCCTCTCGCTCGAGTCGACGTCGAACCGCATGAGCCGTCTCGGCAAGTCGCTCGTCTCGGACACCGAGCTGCTCACGCTCGAGCGGGTGATGGCGGAGATCGACGCCGTCGACCGCGACGAGCTGGCCGAGCTGGCGGCCGTCCTGCTCGCGCCCGAGCGGCTCTCCGCGTCGTGCGTCGGGCCGGACGAGGACCGCTTCCGGGCGGCGATCGGCAGCGAGCTCGTCGAGCGGGCTGCGGCATGAGGCTCGCGCTGTTCGGCGCCGACGGGAAGGTGGGACGCGCGCTCGCGCCGGTGCTCGAGTCGGCCGGCCACGAGGTGCGCGGCATCGAGCTCGGCGAGCCGGCCGAGGTTGCCGGGCTCGCTGCCGCGATCGACTTCACGACGCCGGATGCGGCGCCGCAGAACGTGCGGGCCGCCCTCGAGCAGGGCGTCTCGTGCGTCGTCGGTACGACGGGCTGGGATCCGGAGCCGCTCGGGACGCTCGCCGCCGAACGGGGGCTGCGTCTGTTCGTCGCCCCGAACTTCTCGATCGGGGCGGTGCTGATGATGCGCTTCGCGCGCGAGGCGGCCGCGTTTCTGCCGCGCGCCGAGATCGTCGAGCTGCACAACGAGGCGAAGCGCGATGCGCCGTCCGGCACGGCTCGCGCGACCGCCGAGCTGATCGGCCCGGGCACGGCGATCCACTCCGTTCGGCTGCCCGGCCTCGTCGCGCACCAGGAGGTGATCTTCGGCGGTGAGGGCCAGCTGCTGACGATCCGCCACGACACGACCGGCCGCGAGTCGTTCGGCTACGGCGTCCTGCTCGCGCTCGGGAAGCTCGCCGAGCTGCCGCCGGGGCTGACGCTCGGGCTCGAGACGCTGCTCAAGTAACAGACTGTTACAAGGCCGGCGATCTGCGGCCCAGCGTGGGCGCGGTAAGGGATGATTCGCCCGGATGCCGACCCAGGCCGCCGAGCTCGTCTTCGACGAGGCGACGAAGCACTATCCCGGCCGGCCCGAGCCCGCCGTGGACAGGCTCTCGCTCACCGTTCCCGCCGGAGAGATCTGCGTCCTCGTCGGGCCGTCCGGCGGCGGCAAGACGACGGCGCTGCGGCTCGTCAACCGCCTGATCGAGCTCTCGAGCGGCGACATCCGCATCGACGGCGCCTCCGTCCTCGCGCTCGACCTGACGGCGCTCCGCCGCAGCATCGGCTACGTGATCCAGCAGGTCGGCCTGTTCCCGCACATGACCGTCGAGGCGAACATCGGCACCGTACCGAGGCTCTACGGCCGTCCGCGCTCGTGGATCCGGGCGCGCTCGCAGGAGCTGCTCGAGCTCGTCGGCCTCGACCTCTCCTACGCGAAGCTCTATCCGGCGCAGCTCTCCGGCGGCGAGCGGCAGCGCGTCGGGCTGGCGCGCGCGCTCGCCGGGAACCCGCCGCTGATGCTGATGGACGAGCCGTTCGCCGCCATCGACCCGATCGTCCGCACGCGTCTCCAGGACGAGTTCCTGCGCCTGCACGACGAGGTGCGGAAGACCGTCGTCTTCGTCACGCACGACATCGACGAGGCGATCAGGGTCGGCGACCGGATCGCGATCCTGCGTCCGGGCGGGCGGCTCGCGCAGTACGACACGCCCGCCGCGATCCTCGCGCACCCGGTCGACGACTTCGTGGCGGAGTTCGTCGGGGCCGACCGGGCGCTGAAGGCGCTGGCCCTGCGGACGCTCGCCGACGTCGAGCTCGGTCCGCCGGCCGACGGGCCGCGGATCGCGCGCGGCGAGACCGTCAGGGACGCGCTCGCGCTCCTGATCGAGCGGCGTGCGCGGACGCTCGCGGTGACCGACGACGACGGCGCCGTGATCGGGTCGGTCGAGCTGGACGGCCTGGTCGGATGACCGTCCCGCTCGCGGCCGCTCCGGTGATCCCGGACTTCGGGACCGGCAGCAGCTGCGAGGTCTCCAACGGCTGGTTCTGCCCCGAGTGGGTGCGCGGGCACTGGAGCGACACGCTTCAACCGGCGCTCCTCCAGCACATCGAGCTGTCGGTGCTGGCGGTCGCGGTCGGGCTCGCGATCGCGTTCCTGCTCGCGATCGCCGGCTTCCGCTTCCGGTTGCTCGACGCGCCGATCGGGGTCGTCGCCGACTTCCTCTACACGATCCCGAGCCTGGCGCTCTTCGAGCTGCTCGTGCCGCTGACCGGGCTCGGCGTCCTGACCGTCGAGATCGCGCTCGTCTCCTACACGCTGCTCATCCTCTACCGGAACCTGAGCGAGGGGCTGCGCGCGGTGCCGGCCGACGCGATCGACGCGGCGCGCGGCTCGGGCTTCACGCGGACGCAGACGTTCCTGCGCGTCGAGCTTCCGCTCGCGCTGCCGACGCTCCTGACCGGCATCCGGATCGCCACCGTGTCGACGATCTCGATCGCGACCGTCGCCGCGTTCGTGATCCCGAAGGGGCTCGGCAGCCCGATCTTCGTCGCGCTTCAGCAGGAGGTGTTCAAGACGGAGATCTTCACCGCCGGCGGGCTCGTGGTCGCGCTCGCGCTCGTCGCGGACGGGCTGCTCGTGCTCGCCCAGCGCGCGCTCACCCCGTGGACCAGGGCGGCGCGGTCGTGACGCTCGCCGAGCAGTTCAGGCCCGGCACGTTCGTCGACGCGTTCCGCTTCATCGGCGACCACCCGTCGCTGCTGCTCTCGAAGACCGGGCAGACGGTCGAGCTCTCCGCCGTCGCGCTCGGCATCGCGCTCGTGCTCGCGCTGCCGCTCGGGCTCTGGCTCGGCCATCTCCGCCGCGGCCTCTTCGCCGCCGCGAGCGTCTCCAACGTCGGTCGCGCCCTGCCGAGCCTCGTCCTCATCGCCTTCGGTCTCACCGTGCTCGGGATCGGCTTCTGGAACAACACCGTCGCCCTCGTCGTCCTCGCAGTCCCGCCGATCCTCATGAACTCCTACGCCGCGATCGACGGGGTCGACCGGGACGTCGTCGACGCCGCGCGCGGGATGGGGATGACCGAGCTGCAGGTGCTGAGGCGGGTCGAGCTGCCGCTGGGACTGCCGCTCGTGCTCGCCGGCGTCCGCATCGCCGCCATCTTCGTGATCGCAACCGCGACGATCGCCGCGATCGCCGGCGGCGGCGGGCTCGGCGACATCATCGTCAACCAGGCGACCTACGGGCTCGCCGGCGTCGTCGCGGCGTCGCTCTGCGTATCGGCGCTGGCCTTCCTCGTCGCCTTGATGCTCGCCGTCGTCCGCCGCGCGGCATCGCCCAGACATCTGCCCGTCCCGTAGGCTTTTCGTGGACCACGAAGCGAGGGGAGGCACCGTGTTCCGCAAGCACACCCGGCGCGCCGCAAAGGCGGCATTTGCCATCTCACTGGGAGTCGCGCTCATCCTCGGCTACGCCGCCGCGGCGCCGGCCGCGACGAAGGCGAAGCCGACGATCGTCGTCGGCAACAAGAACTTCACCGAGGAGTTCATCCTCGGCCAGCTCTACGGCCAGGCGCTGCAGGCCAAGGGGTTCAAGGTCAAGTACGCGGGCAGCCTCGGCAGCTCCGAGCTCGCCGACACCGCGCTCACCAGCGGGAAGATCAATCTGCTCCCCGAGTACACGGGCGTGATCGTGCTCGACCTCGCCGGCAAGAAGTCGCCGAAGACGGCGGCGGCGACGTACAAGGCGGCGAAGCGCTTCGAGGAGACGCGCGGGCTGACGCTGCTCAAGCAGACGCCGTTCTTCGACGCCGACACCGTCTCGGTGCTGGCCTCGACGGCGAAGAAGCACGGCCTGAAGACGATCGGCGACCTGAAGAAGCTCGGCTCCTTCACCTACGCCGGCTACCCCGAATGCGACAAGCGCATCACCTGCCTGCTCGGCCTGAAGAAGATCTACGGGCTGACGAAGGTGAAGTTCGTCCAGATCGGGGGCATCAGCGTCGAGACGCTGCTCGACAACGGCAACGCGACGGCCGGCGACATCTTCTCGACCGAGCCGGCGCTCGCGAGCGGCAAGTACACCGTGCTGACGGACACGAAGCACATCTTCGGCTTCCAGAACGTCGCGCCGGTGATCTCGAAGAAGACGCTCGCGGCAGGTGGGACGGCGCTCGAGCACGCGATCAACGCCGTCACCGCCAAGCTGACGATCAAGGCGATGATCGCGATGAACAAGGCGGTCGCGGTCGACAAACAGACGCCGGCCGCGGTCGCGTCGGCGTTCCTGAAGGCGAACGGGCTCACGTAGCGATGAGAGTCGTCGTGCTGGGCGGAGGGTCGACCGGCGAGCACTTCATCGGCGCCCTCCGCCGGCTCGACGCCGAGGCGGAGATCGTCCTCGTCGAGGAGCGGCTCGTCGGCGGCGAATGCTCGTACTACGCGTGCATGCCGACGAAGACGCTGCTGCGGGCGGCAGAGCTGTCGTCGTCGCTCGAGCGCGCGCCGGGCCTCGAGCCCGAGCGGCCCCGCGCCGACGGCGTGTGGGCGTGGCGCGACTGGATGACGAGCGACTGGTCCGACGAGGGCCAGCTCCACTACCTCGAGGACTGGAACGCGCGGCTCGTCCGCGCGACCGGACGCGTCGTGCGGCCCGGCGTCGTCGAGGCGGGCGGCGAGGAGCTCCCGTACGACCGCCTCGTCGTCGCCAGCGGCTCGCGGCCGTTCGTGCCGCCGGTCCCGGGGCTGGAAGCGCCGTCGGCCGAGCCGACGCCGCCCGGCCAGAAGACAGGGGGGCTGGAAGCGCCGTCGGCCGAGCCGACGCCGCCCGGCCAGAAGACAGGGGGGCTGGACGCGGTCGAGTACTGGACGAACCGCGAGGCGACCTCGACGCACGAGATCCCGGCGAGCCTCGCCGTGATGGGGGGCGGCCCGGTCGGCGCCGAGCTGGCGCAGTTCTTCGCCCGGATGGGGTCGCGGGTGACGGTGATCGAGCGTGGCGAGCGCCTGCTCGGGCGCGTCCACGCCGACGCGGGCGAGCTGATGACGGACGTGTTCCGCTCCGAGGGGATCGACGTGCGGCTCGGCGTCGCGGTCGAGCGGGTCGAGCCGGGGATCCGCGTCCACCTCTCCGACGGCTCGGCGGTCGAGGCGGAGCGGCTGCTCGTCGCGACCGGGAGGGTTCCGAACGTCGACGGGCTCGGGCTCGAGCAGCTCGGCGTCGAGATCACGCGGCGGGGGATCACGGTCGACGAGCGGCTCCGCGCGGCCGAGAACGTCTGGGCGCTCGGCGACGCGAACGGGATCGCGCTCTTCACGCACGTCGGCAAGTACCAGGCGCGCGTCGCCGCGGCCGACATCGCCGGGCACGACGTCAAGGCGGACTACCGCGCGATCCCGGCGGGCATCTTCACCGACCCCGAGGTCGGCACGGTGGGGCGGACCGACGGCGAGGGTCTCGTCACCGCTCGCTACGAGCTCTCGGGCGTACCTAGACTCTCGACCTACGAGAAGCCGGCGCGGGAAGGGTTCCTGCGCCTGTTCGCGGACCCGGCCTCACACGTGCTCGTCGGCGCGGTGTGCGTCGGCCCGCAGGCGGCGGAGTGGCTCGGCCAGCTGACGCTCGCGGTGCGCGCCGCGACCCCGGTCGACGTCCTCCTCGACACGATCCAGCCGTACCCGACGTTCTCCGAAGCGGTCTTCTTCGCGGTGCGCGAGCTCGCGGACGCGCTCGCCGGCGCCTGAGCTCCCACCGCCGACCGTTCCGGTACGCGGCGGAGCCGGGCGGCGAGGAGGCGGCGTGCGGTCGTAGAATCGAGTGACAGTGCTCGGCGAGGTCCTGACCGCGATCGTCACGCCGTTCCGCGCGGACGGGGCTGTCGACCTGGACGCGTTCCGCGACCTCGCAGGGTTCCTCGTCGACTCGGGCTCCGACGGGCTCGTCGTCTGCGGCACGACCGGCGAGTCGCCGACGCTCTCCGACGACGAGAAGCTCGAGCTCTTCGCCGCCGCGATCGAGGCCGTCGGCGACCGGGCCACGATCGTCGCCGGCACCGGCACCTACGACACCGCGCACTCGGCGGCCTTCACCGCGCGGGCGAGCGAGCTCGCGATCGGCGGCGTCCTCGTCGTGACCCCGTACTACTCGAAGCCGCCCCAGCGCGCGATCGTCCGCCACTTCCAGGCGATCGCCGCCGCGACCGACAAGCCGGTCGTCGTCTACAACATCCCGGGCCGCGTCGTCGTCGACATCGAGTCGGCGACGATCGCGCAGCTCGCGGAGATCCCGAATGTCGCAGCGGTGAAGCAGGCGAACGCCGACCCGGGCGAGGCCCGGTTCATCGTCGAGGAGACCCGGCTCGACCTCTACGCCGGCGACGACAACCTCGTGCTCCCGTTCCTCGAGCTGGGCGGCGCCGGCGGCATCTGCGTGCACACGCACGTCTGGGGGCCGCAGACGAAGGAGATGGTCCGCCGCTTCCGCGCCGGCGACCTGGACGGCGCCCGGGCGCTGAACGACGAGCTGGCGCCGGCATACGACCTCCTGAAGATCCAGACGAACCCGATCCCGATCAAGGCCGCGCTCGAGCTGACCGGCCACGGGGTCGCTCGCTACCGCCTGCCGATGGTCGAGCCGACCGAGGACGAGCTCGCACGCGTACGCGACTGCCTGGCGCGCGCGGGCCTGCTCGCCGGGGCCTCGGCCTAGCCGCGCACTACACTCCCGACCGATGGGAATCTGCAGGATCGTGCCGCTCGGCGGTCTCGGCGAGGTCGGGAAGAACATGACCGTCTACGAGGCGGACGGCTCGATCGTCATCGTCGACGCCGGTCTCGCCTTCCCGCGCGACGAGCATCTCGGCGTCGATCTCGTCCTGCCCGACTTCGGCTACCTCGTCGAGCGCGAGGAGATGATCCGCGCCGTCGTCCTGACGCACGGCCACGAGGACCACGTCGGCTCGCTGCCGTACCTGATGCGCGAGGTGCGCGTTCCGCTCGTGATCGCGACGCGCCTGACGCTCGCGCTCGTCAAGTCGAAGCTCGACGAGCACGGCCTCCTGCGCGAGGCCGAGCTGCGCGAGATGGCGCCCGGCGACGACCCGGTTCAGATCGGCCCGTTCCGCCTCGAGCTCGTGCGGATGGCGCACTCGATCCCGGACGCCGCCGCCGTCGTGCTGGAGACGCCGGGCGGGCGCTGCGTCCACACCGGCGACTACAAGCTCGACCACACGCCGGTCGACGGCCAGCGCACCGACGTCGGCAAGCTCGCCGAGATCGGCAACCGGGGCGTCGATCTGCTGCTGGGCGACTCGACGAACGCCGAGCGGCCGGGCGTCACCGAGTCGGAGCGCGTCGTCGGCGAGGCGTTCCGCCAGATCATCCCGCACCGCTCCGGGCGCATCGTCGTCTCCTCGTTCGCGTCGAACGTCCACCGGATGCAGCAGGCCGCCGACGTCGGCGTCTCGTGCGGCCGCAAGGTCGCGTTCGTCGGGCGCTCGATGCGCAAGAACGCGAACATCGCCCGCAACCTCGGCTACATGGACGTCCCCGAGGAGGCGATCATGCGCCCGCACGATCTGGCCGAGCTGCCGCCGGGCGAGCAGCTGATCCTCTGCACCGGCAGTCAGGGCGAGCCGATGTCGGCCATGACGCGCATCGCCTACAACGACCATCCGTCGGTGCACATCGAGCGCGGCGACACGGTGATCATCTCCGCGAAGCCGATCCCCGGAAACGAGCTGCGGGTCCACGACGCGATCAACCGGCTCGCGAAGATGGGCGCCGAGGTGCTGCACGAGGACAACGCGCCCGTGCACGTCTCCGGCCACGGCAAGGCGGAAGAGCTGCGCACGATCATCGCGCTCGTGCGCCCGAAGGCAGTGATGCCGATGCACGGCGAGTTCCGGATGCTCGCGGCGCACGCACAGCTGGCGCGCGAGGGCGGCGTGCCCGACGACAAGATCGTGCTCGCCGAGAACGGCAGCGTCGTCGAGCTCGACTCCGAGCTGGGGCCGCGGATCGTCGACCAGATCGACGCGGGCGTCACGTTCGTCGACGGCCTCGGCGTCGGCGACGTCCATGACGTGGCGCTGCGCGACCGGCGGCGGCTGGCCGAGGACGGCGTCCTGATCGTCGTCGCGACCCTCGCGGCGCAGAACGGCGGCGGCCTGACCGCGTCGCCCGAGCTGATCGCACGCGGGTTCGGCGAGGGCGCCGAGCCCCTGCTCGACGAGCTCCGCGCCGAGGCGTCGCGCGTGCTCGGCGACCTGCTCCGCGACGACGTGACCGAGATCAAGCTCCTCCAGGAGCACCTGCACGAGGCGCTCGGCGGCATCGTCTACAGCCGCACCCGCCGGCGCCCGATGGTCCTGCCGGTCATCGTCGAGGTCTGATGGACATCGTCAGCCCGCCTCCCTCGTGGGCGGACGTGCTGGAGGAGTGCGCCGCCGAGCCTGTGACCGCGCAGCGCCTGATCCGGCAGCTTCGCGCGTGCGAGATCTCCGCGCTCGCGTTCTGCCGGCTGCTCGAGCGCTGGGCCCGGGGAGACGCGCAGCCGCCGACGCCGGGCCGCCGCAGCGCCGAGCTGCGCCGCGCCGCCGACCGGGTCGAGACCGCGCTCGCGGGGCTCGAGGAGCCGCTGCAGCGCTACCTGCTCGAGCTCGAGGCAGACGTCCTCGAGGGCCGCTCGTGGTACGGCGGCCCCGGCCACGCCGAGCTCGTCGACTGGGCGCCGGTGCTGACGCGCGCGGGCGTCGACGTGCCGCCGGCGCGCGTCGCGCAGGCGTATCTCGAGCTCGCCGTGCTCGTCCGCGCGCTCGAGGGCCTGACCGCCTCGGTGCGGATGGACGCGCCGCCGCAGCGCGCGTCGCTGTGGGCCGGGCTCTTCGACCTGCGCGAGAACCTGCTCGGCCGCGGGCTCGACGACCTCCGCGCGCTTGCCGCGTAGGCCCGCGGGATAGGCTCGCGGCATGGCCCCGAAGCTCGCCGTCGTCGGCTCGATCAACCTCGACCTCCTCGCCCGCACGGAGCGGCTGCCGCGGCCGGGGGAGACCGTGACCGGGGCGACCTTCGCACGCGTTCCGGGCGGCAAGGGGGCGAATCAGGCGGTCGCCGCGGCGCGGCTCGGCGCCGACGTGTCGCTGATCGGCTGCGTGGGCTCCGACGAGTTCGCCGACGAGGCGCTCGCCGAGCTGCGCGCGGCCGGCGTCGACCTCACACGCGTGCGCCGGGTCGACGGCCCGACCGGGGTCGCGCTGATCACGGTCGACAGCGCCGGCGAGAACGAGATCGTCGTCGCGCCCGGCGCGAACCTCGGCCTGCGGGCGGACGACGTCGTCCTGCCCGAGGTCGACGGCGTGCTCGCCCAGCAGGAGATTCCGGCCGCCGCGGTCGAGCGTGCGGCCGAGCTCGCGCGCGGGCGCTTCTATCTGAACGCGGCGCCGGCGCGGCACTCCTCGCCGGAGGCGGACCTGACGATCGTCAACCGCTACGAGCTCGAGGCGCTGCTCGGCTGGCGCGGCCTCGTCTGCCTCACGCTCGGCGCCGAGGGCGCGGTGCTGCTCGAGGAGGGCGAGGAGATCGCCCGTGCCGCGGCACCGCACGTCGAGGCGGTCGACGGCACTGGCGCCGGCGACGCGTTCACCGCCTGCCTCGTCGTCTCGCTGCTCGAGGGCCGCGAGCGCGACGAGGCGCTGCGTCGCGCCTGCGCCGCCGGTGCCCTGGCCGCGTCTCGTCTCGGGGCGCAGCCGTCGCTCCCGACCGCCGACGAGGTCGACGCGCTGCTCGAGGGCGCGGCGTGATCGAGGCGACGGCGCTCACCGCCGGGCCGCGCACCGACCTCTTCGTGCCGCCCGGAGGCGGTGCGCCGACGCTGAACGCGCCGATGCAGATCGCCGAGACGAGCGGCGACTTCCTGCTCGCGGCGACGATCCGGGTGCGGCTCGAGGCGATCTTCGATGCGGGCGCGCTCTTGCTCTGGCGCGACGAGGAGACCTGGGCGAAGCTCGCGCTCGAGCGCTCTCCGGCCGGCCGGCCCACCGTCGTGTCGGTCGTCACGCGCGGCCGCTCCGACGACTGCAACTCGGTCACGCTGCGGGGCGGCGAGGCCCGGCTCCGCGTCGCGCGCCTGGGTGAGGAGTGCGCCTTCCATCTCTTCGCCGGCGGCCGCTGGGAGCTCGTCCGCCACTTCTCGCTCGGCGACGGGCCGCTCTCGGCCGGCTTCCTCGCCCAGTCGCCCACCGGCCAGGGCTGCTCCGCTTCCTTCGAGGACGTGAGCTTCGAGACGCGGCGGCTCGACGACGTGCGGAGCGGTGCGTGAGCATCCCGATTCTCATCGACTGCGACCCCGGCCACGACGACGCGATCGCGATCCTGCTCGCGCTCGCCTCGCCCGAGGTCGAGCTGCGCGGGGTCACGACCGTCGCCGGCAACCAGACGCTCGACAAGACGACCCGCAACGCGCTCGTGACGCTCGAAGTCGCCGGCAGGACGGACATTCCGGTCGCCGCCGGCGCCGACGCGCCGCTCCGGCGGGAGCTGCGCACGGCGGCGCACGTCCACGGCGACTCCGGTCTCGACGGGCCGGAGCTCCCGGAGCCCTCGGCGCGGCCGGTCGACGCGGACGCCGCCGACTTCCTCGCCGCCGTGATCGAGCCGGGTGTGGTGCTCGTCCCGACCGGCCCGCTGACGAACGTCGCGCTCATGCTGGAGCGCCATCCCGACGTCCGCGGGCGCCTGGAGCGGATCGTCTGGATGGGCGGCGCGATCGCCGAGGGCAACATCACGCCCGCGGCGGAGTTCAACGCGTTCGTCGATCCCGAGGCGGCCGCCGCGGTGTTCGCGAGCGGGATCCCGGTGACGCTGATCGGCCTCGATGTCACGCACAAGGCGCTCTTCACGCGCGCCCACGCGGAGCGGCTGCGCGGCGCCGGCCGGACGGGGCGCTTCGTCGCCGAGCTCTCCGACTTCTTCCAGCTCTTCCACGAGCGCTCGTACACCTTCGCCGGCTCGCCGATCCACGACGCGATGGCGGTCGGGCACGTCATCGACCCGACGCTCGTCGGGACCCGCCCGGCGAACATCGAGATCGAGCTCGAGTCCCGCTTCTGCGACGGCCGCACGGTCGTCGACCTGCGCGGCGTCACCGGGCGCGCCCAGAACGCCGAAGCCGGCGTCGACGTCGACGCGGCGCGCTTCCTCGAGCTGCTCTGCTCGCGCCTCGAAACGCTGCCGTGATCGCGTTCGCGGCGATCGCGCCCCACGGCGACGTCGACCTCGCCCCCGAGTTGCGCGCTGCGATGGAAGAGCTCGACCGCCGCTGCGAGCGCGCCGCTCTCGACACGCTCGTCGTCGTCACGCCGCACACCGTGCACGTCGAGGGCCACCTCGCCGTCGTCACGTCCGCCCGGGTCGGCCCGCACGAGACCGACCGCGATCTCGCGCTCGCGATCCTCCGCGCCCTGCGCGAGGATCGCATCCCGGCGCTCGGCGTCTCGTACGGCGGCAACGACCCGGCGGAGGCCGAGATGCCGCTCGACTGGGGCACCGAGGTGCCGCTCGACTTCCTCCACGCGCCTCGGGTCGTCGTCGTCAGCCCGGCCCGCGACGTCCGCATGGAGGAGCACGTGCGCGCGGGCGCCGCGATCAGCCGTGCCACCGCGCCAAGTAACAGTCTGTTACAAGGAACGCGGGTCGGGCTGGTCGCGAGCGCCGACCACGGGCACGCCCACGACCCCGACGGCCCGTACGGATTCGACTCGGGCGCGGCGCTCTACGACGCACAGCTCCAGGTGATCCTGTCGAAGGACAGGCGTGACTTCACGCCGCTCGGGCTCGTCGTCGAGGCGGCGAAGGCCGACTCGCTCTGGCAGCTTCTCGTGCTCCAGGGTGCGGTCGGGGAGGGTGCCCGCGCCGACGTGCTCGCCTACGCGGCGCCGACGTACTACGGCATGCTCGTCGCCGAGCTGACTCCGGCATAGAAGGAACACGGGTTCGCCGGGCGAAAACCGGCGCATGCCGCCCCGCAAGCGGAAGACGAAGCTGCGTCCGAAGCTCCCGAGTCGCGTCAAGAAGAGGCGGCCGGCGAAGAAGACGCGCGCGCGCCAGCAGCACCCCGAGCTCTGGGGGCTGGCGGCGATCGCGCTCGGGCTCTTCCTCGGCAGCGTTCTCTACTTCGGCTGGAACGGCGGCTACGTCGGCCGCTGGTTCGCAGACGGGCTCGACGCGGTGATCGGCGCCGCCTCGTACGCGATGCCGGTCGCGCTCGTCGTGCTCGGCGCCCTGACCGTCGGCAAGAGCGCGCTCGTCGACGTCCGGCCGTTCCGCACCGGCGTCGTCGTCGTCGCCTTCGGGTTGATGACGACGCTCGGCCGCGACCACGGCGGTTACATCGGCTCGCTGCTCGGCAGGGGCTTCGGCGTCGCGATCGGCGTCACCGGCTCCACCATCCTCGGCATCCTGCTGCTGCTCGTCGGCACGCTGCTCCTCTCCGGCGCCTCGCTCGGCGCCGTCCTCCGCCGCTCGGGCCGCACCGCTCGCACGGTCGCGTCACGTGCCCGCGAGCGCCGCCCCCGTGTCCAGGTCGACTGGCTCGAGCCGGAGGACGTGCCGCTGACGCCGTCCGCGCCCGCCGCGTCGCGTTCCCGCCGCGCCGCTCCGGTCGACGGGGAGGAGGCGTTCCCCGACGTCGTCGGCGACGAGAGCACCGCCACCCATGCGCTTGCGCCCTCGCCGCTCGTCCAGACCGAGCCGGTGCCGCTGCTCACGCAGCAGGCGCCGCTCGTCAACGACCCGCCGACGCTCTTCGACGACGTCACGGCGGAGAACGGCGGCTCCCACCACACGCCGTACAAGCTGCCCGACGCGGACGTCCTGCGCATCTCGCCGGAACCGACCGGGAACGCGGAGGAGACGTCCGCGCGCGTCGCCGACCTGCTCGTCCAGACGCTCTCGCACTTCGGGATCGACGCGAACGTGATCGGCCAGATCTCCGGCCCACGGGTCACCCGCTACGAGCTGCAGCTCGCGCCCGGCACGAAGGTGTCGAAGGTCGCCGCGCTGAAGGACGACCTCTCGTACGCGCTCGCGACGACCGAGATCCGGATCCTCGCGCCGATCCCGGGCAAGCAGGCGGTCGGCGTCGAGTTGCCGAACCTCTCGCCGAACCTCGTCACGCTCGGCGACATCTTCGACGAGCTCCCGGCGACCGCGAGCCCGCTTTCCGTCTGGCTCGGCAAGGACATCTCCGGCGCCGCCGTCTGGACCGACCTCGCGCGCATGCCGCACCTGCTGATCGCCGGCACCACCGGCTCGGGCAAGTCGGGCTGCATCAACGCGCTCCTGACCTCGATCCTCCTGCGCGCCACCCCCGACGAGGCGCGGATGATCCTGATCGACCCGAAGCGGATCGAGCTCAACCACTACGAGTCGATCCCGCATCTGCTGACGCCGGTCGTCTCGAGCCCGAAGGAGGCGAGCGCCGTGCTCGCCAACTGCGTCGCCGAGATGGAACGCCGCTACGAGCGGCTCGCGACCGTCCGCGCGCGCAACCTGAGCGAGGCGAACCGCGCGTTCCGGCAGCGCGGCGAGTCGACGCTCCCGTATCTGCTGGTCGTGATCGACGAGCTCGCCGACCTGATGATGATCGCCCCGCAGGCGGTCGAGGACGCCGTCATCAGGCTCGCCCAGAAGTCGCGCGCGGTCGGCATCCATCTCGTGCTCGCGACGCAGCGGCCGTCGGTCGACGTGATCACCGGCATGATCAAGGCGAACGTGCCGTCGCGGATCGCGTTCGCGGTCTCCTCGCAGACCGACTCGCGTGTGATCCTCGACTCGGGCGGCGCGGAGTCGCTGCTCGGCCAGGGCGACATGCTCTTCAAGCCGCTCGGCACCTCGCGCGTCCAGCGCGTCCAGGGCGCCTACGTCTCCGAGGAGGAGATCGCGCTCGTCGTCGAGCAGACCCGCCAGCGCGAGCAGGAGCTCGACGAGGCGTACCTCGAGCTGCCGGAGGTCTTCGCGTCCGAGTCCGACGACGGCGGCGAGCACGGCGACTTCGACCCGGACGACGACCCGCTGCTCGACAAGGCGATCGAGATCGTCATCACGACGCAGACCGCGTCCGTCTCGCTCATCCAGCGGCGCCTGCGCGTCGGCTACACGCGCGCCGGCCGCCTGATCGACATGCTCGAGCGGCGGGGAATCATCTCCGGCTACGAGGGCTCGAAGCCGCGCCGCGTGCTCGTCGACGAGTCGCAGTACCACTCGTACGCAGCGGCCGAGTAGCGCAGCCGTCGGGCGCGTCGCGGCCCGCCTTCATGGCCCTCGCAGCCCGAGGGCGATGCGTAAATCACCCCCTTTCCGTTTGCGCGTAGGCGGGCTAGGATCCTGCGGCAATTGGTTTACGAATGAGGGAGGGCAAGTGAAGGTTTCTCGCTGGGTTGCGCTGGCGATCGTGGCGGTGCTCGTCGCCTCCATCTCCGCGTCTGCGGCTCTCGGCGGCGCGCAGGCGCCGGGCAAGACGAAGGCGTCGTTCACTGCGGCGCTCGTGAGCGACATCGGGAAGTTCACGGACAAGGGCTTCAACCAGAATCAGCTCAAGGGTCTGAACGACGCGAAGGCGAAGCTCGGTGTGACGGCATTGCCGTTGCAGTCGAACTCGACGAGCGACTACGCGCCGAACTTCAACACCGCAATTCGCAAGGGCGCGAAGCTCGTGATCGCGGCTGGCTTCCTGCTCGCGAACACCGAGGCGACATACGCGAAGAAGTTCCCGAAGGTCGACTTCGCGATCACCGACTACACGGTCCATACGGCGCCGTTCGCGAACAAGAAGGGCAAGGTGCTGCCGCAGTTCAAGAACGTGCAGGGCCTGACCTACATGGCGAACGAGTCGGGCTGCCTCGTCGGCGTTCTCGCGGCCAAGATGGCGAAGAAGATGGGCGGTAACACCGTCGGTGCGGTCGGTGGGATCAAGATTCCGCCGGTCGACATCTGGATCGCCGGCTTCAAGTACTGCGTCGACAAGGTCGCGCCGGGCATGAAGGTGCTCGTGCAGTACTCGAACGACTTCGTCGCGACCGACAAGTGCCAGACCGTCGCCCAGAACGAGATCTCGCAGGGCGCGAAGGTGCTCTTCCAGGTCGCCGGCGGCTGCGGTCTCGGCACCCTGAAGGCCGCGGACGACGCGGGGATCTGGGGCATCGGCGTCGACGTCGACCAGTACAACGACGCGAAGCGCGTCCTGACCAGCGGCGTCAAGCGCGTCGACACGGGCGTCCTCGACGCGATCAAGCAGGCGAAGGCCGGCAAGTTCCAGGGCGGTTCCGACCTCGTGTTCGACCTCAAGAACCACGGCATGGGCGTCGGCAAGATCAACCCGGCCGTGCCCAAGGCCTGGATCACCCTGATGAACAGCTACAAGAAGAAGATCATCGCCGGGAAGCTCATGGTCCCGACGGCGCTCAAGTAGTGATCGACGCGGACCCGCGTGAGAGGGTGGGCCTCGTGCCCACCCTCTCCGTCCGTCCTCTGGAGAAGATGCTGCGGTGAGCGACGACCTCGTCCTCGAGATGCGGGGGATCCGCAAGGAGTTCCCGGGCACCGTCGCGAACGACGACGTCTCGCTCGACGTGCGCCGCGGCGAAGTGCACGCGCTGCTCGGCGAGAACGGCGCCGGCAAGTCGACCCTGATGAACATCCTCTACGGGCTCTACCGCCAGGACGCGGGGGAGATCGTCCTGCACGGGAAGCCGGTCAGCTTCGGCTCGGCGCGGGCGGCCATCCAGGCGGGGATCGGCATGGTGCACCAGCACTTCATGCTCATCCCGGTGATGACGGTGGCCGAGAACATCGTCCTCGGCAGCGAGCCGCGCTCCGGCCTCCTGCTCGACGAGCGCGGCGCCGAGCAGCGGGTCCGCGAGCTCTCGCAGCAGTACGGGCTCGTCGTCGATCCCGCCGCTCTCGTCGAAGGGATCACGGTCGGCCAGGAGCAGCGCGTCGAGATCCTGAAGGCGCTCTACCGCGGCGCCGAGATCCTGATCCTCGACGAGCCGACGGCCGTCCTGACGCCGCAGGAGGCGCACGAGCTGTTCGGGATCATCTCGAGTCTCAAAGCCGACGGGAAGTCGATCATCTTCATCAGCCACAAGCTGAACGAGGTGCTCGAGATCGCCGACCGGATCACCGTCCTGCGCCGTGGCCGCAAGATCGAGACGGTCGCGCGCGCGGGGGCGACCGAGCAGTCCCTCGCGCGCGCGATGGTCGGGCGTGAGGTGCTCTTACACGTCGAGAAGGCGCCCGCGCAGGCCGGGGACGTGCTGCTCGCGGTCGAGGACCTGTGCGCCAGCGACGACCGCGGCCTCGAGCAGGTGCGCGGCGTCTCGTTCGAGGTGCGCGCAGGGGAGATCGTGGGCATCGCCGGCGTCGACGGCAACGGCCAGTCCGAGCTCGTCGAAGCGCTGACGGGCCTGCGCAAGGCGACGTCGGGCACGATCCGGGTGGCCGGCCGGGAGCTGCACCACGCGTCCGCCCGCGCGATGCTCGACGCCGGGGTCGGCCACATCCCCGAGGACCGGCAGCGGCGCGGGCTCGTGCTCGAGTTCTCGATCGCCGAGAACATCGCGCTCCACGACTACGCCAAGCCGCCGGCCGCGCGCTGGGGCTGGCTCTTCCCGGCGCGCCTCGTCACGCGCGCCGCCAGGCTGATCAAGGAGTTCGACGTCCGGGGCGGCGGGCCGCTCACCCGCGTCGGCGGTCTCTCCGGCGGCAACCAGCAGAAGGTCGTGGTCGCCCGGGAGATCGCCCGCAACCCGAAGGTGCTGATCGCCGCGCAGCCGACCCGGGGGCTCGACGTCGGCGCGATCGAGTACCTGCACGGCCGGATCGTCGAGGAACGCGACAAGGGCCGCGCCGTGCTGCTCGTCTCGCTCGAGCTGGACGAGATCATGTCGCTCTCCGACCGGATCCTCGTCATCTACGAGGGCCGGCTCGTCGGCGAGCACACGGGCGAGGTCTCCGAGGAGGAGATCGGGCTCGAAATGCTCGGCGGCAAGGAGCGCTCGGCCGCATGAGCGGGGCGGAGTCGGAGAACGTCCCTCCCGAGGCCCCGGAGGAGGGCGCCCCGTCGTCGTCGCTCGCGACGAGCATCGCGCTGAAGCAGCGGGCGGGCGGTCTGATCGTGCCGGTCCTGACCGCGCTGCTCGCGTTCCTGCTCAGCGGGCTCGTCGTGCTCGCGACCGGCCACAACCCGCTGCTCGCCTACCGCGACATCTTCAACGGCGCCGGCCTGAACTGGGTCTTCCACCCGACCACGGACGTCGTGAACACGTCCGCGTACAACCTCTCGCAGACGCTGCTCCAGACGACGACCCTGATCCTGTGCGGCCTCGCCGTCGCGTTCGCCTTCCGCTGCGGCATGTTCAACATCGGCGGCCAGGGCCAGTACTTCGTCGGGCTCTACGTCGCGAACTGGGTCGGCTACGACCTCCAGGGCTGGAAGCCGCTGCCGCACATCCTGCTCGCGATCGGCGCGGCGACGCTGGCAGGCGCGCTCTGGTCGGGGATCGCGGGCTTCCTCAAGGCGACGGTCGGCGCCCACGAGGTGATCTCGACGATCATGCTCAACTGGATCGCGATCTGGGTGGGCGAGTGGCTGTTCGGCGACGGCGGGCCGCTCCAGAACGCCGCGAACAACACCGTGCCGATCTCGAACGACATCGCCGACTCGGCGAAGCTGCCGGTGTTCTGGGGCGAGCAGGAGCTCCAGGGCCTGCACGTCGGCTTCTTCGTCGCGATCGCCGCGCTCTTCGTGTTCTGGTTCATCCTCAACCGGACAACGGTCGGCTACGAGGTGCGCGCCGTCGGCTTCAACCCGGAGGCGGCCGCGTACGGCGGCATCAGCGTCGGCAAGAACCTCATCCGCGCGATGGCGATCTCCGGCGCATTCGCCGGACTCGCCGGCGGGCTCGACATGCTCGGCTACCTCTACCACTTCGGCCAGTCCGACATCCCCGCCAACTCCGTCGGCTTCCTCGGCATCGCGGTCGCCCTGCTCGGGCGGAACACCGCCGTCGGCACGGGCGTCGGCGCGTTGCTCTTCGGCGGTCTGCTGTTCGGGACCACGCACGGCCTCACCTCGGGCGTGATCGACCCGCAGCTCGCCGGGAACCTCACGTACATCATCCAGGGGCTGATCGTGCTCTTCGTCGGCGCCGACGTCCTGATCCTCTACATCTGGAACTCGCGCCGGAAGCTCCGGCCGAAGCAGAAGACCGCGGAGGCGCCCGCATGACGACCTGGACGAACCGGCTCGACAACCCCGTCAGCGCGAGGCTGCGCGACCCAGGCGCGACCGGCTACGCGGGCCTCGTGCTGGGGGTGCTGGCCGGGCTCCTCGCGATCCCGCCGGTGCAGACGCGAACGGTGACGTGGCCGATCGTCGTCGGCGTCGTCGCCGCGATGCTCGGGCTCTGGACGGCGACGCGCGGCCGGCGGCGTCTCGGCTTCGGCGCCGTCGCCACGGGGATCCTCGGCGTCGGTCTCGGCGTCCTCGCCACCCGCTCGGGAGTCGACAACCTGAACGCGGTCTTCAACGCGGGCCTGATCGGCCAGACGTTCGCGTTCGCGACGCCGCTCGTCTTCGGCGCGATCGCCGGCATGTTCTCGGAGCGGAGCGGGGTCGTGAACATCGGCCTCGAGGGGATGATGCTGATGGGCGCCTTCTGGGGCGTCTACGGCGCGGACAAGGGCGGCAGCTGGGTCGTCGGCCTGCTCGTCGGCATGGGGACCGGCGGCGTGCTCGCCCTCATCTACGCGTACTTCGCGATCCACCTGCGCGCCGACCAGATCGTCGGCGGCACGGCCGTGAACTTCCTCGCGCTCGGGATCACCGGCTACTTCTTCTTCCAGCTCTACCACGGCCAGTACGTGCCCTCGGGCGTCTCGACGATCCCGAACGTCCGGATCCCGGGGATCGACCACTCGCACTTCCTCGGTCCGGCGATCGGCAACCTCAACCTGATGATCTGGGTCGGGTTCGCGCTCGTGATCGTCTCGTACATCGTCATGTTCAAGACCCCGATCGGGCTGAGGATCCGCGCCTGCGGCGAGCACCCGCGCGCCGCCGACACGGTCGGGATCAACGTCTACGCCGTGCGCTACGGCGCCGTCGTCCTCTCGGGCCTGCTCGCGGCGGCCGGCGGTGTCTACCTCTCCGACGGCTTCGGCGGCGGCACGTTCAACGACAACATGACCGCCGGGCGCGGCTTCATCGCGCTCGCGGCGATGATCTTCGGCAACTGGCGGCCGGCGGGCGCGTTCGGCGCGGCGACGCTGTTCGGGTTCTCGAGCGCGGTCGCGCTGCGCCTCCAGGTCTACTCCGCGTCGGCGTCGACGCTCTTCAACGTCCTGCCCTACGTCCTGACGCTGATCGCCGTCGCGGGCGTGATCGGCCGCACTGTCGCGCCGGCCGCCGACGGCAAGCCGTACAAGAAGCAGTAGCGGCGGATCGCTTGCGGAAGTCGCGAAATCCGCGCTCGCGGATTCCGCCACGCGCGAAGACCCCTGAAGCCGGCCGCTTCGCGGCCGGACGGTTCGCGGTGTCTCGAACCGTTCCGGTCAGGCGCCGATCGCGACCATGCGCTCGAGCGCGAGGCGGCCACGCTCGGCCAGCTCCGGCTCGACCGTGACGCGGTGCTGCATCCGCTCGAGCGAGTCGCGCACCTTCTCGAGCGTCGTCACCTTCATGTAGCGGCACTCGGCGTCCTCGCGCACCGGCTCGAACGTCTTGCCAGGCGCCTCGCGCTCGAGCCGGTGCAGGATCCCCGTCTCGGTCGCGATCAGGAAGCGCTGCGCCGGCGAGCGGCGCGCGTAGTCGACCATCTTCTCGGTCGAGAGGATCTGCGTCCGCTCGTTCCCGAACGCCATCGCCTGGCTCGCGCAGCCGCACTCGGGGTGCACGAGCAGCTCCGCATCCGGGGCCTCGCGCTGCCAGCGCTCGATGTCGGCGGGGCGGATCCCGGCGTGGACGTGGCACTCGCCCATCCAGATCGTCAGCTTCCGTCCGGTCACGCGCTCGAGCCAGAGCCCGAGGTAGAGATCGGGCAGGAAGAGGATCTCCCGGTCTGCCGGAATCGCCTCGATCACCTGCTGGGCGTTGCCCGAGGTGCAGCAGTAGTCGCTCTCCGCCTTCACCTCGGCGGTCGTGTTCACGTACGAGACGACGACCGCGCCCGGGTGCTCCGCCTTCCACGCGCGCAACTGATCGCCGTCGATCGACGCGGCCAGCGAGCAGCCGGCGCCGAGGTCGGGCAGCAGCACCGTCTTCTCCGGGCTGAGGATCGCCGCCGTCTCGGCCATGAAGTGCACGCCGCAGAAGACGATCGTCTGCGCGTCGGTCGCGGCGGCGAGCCGCGAGAGGCCGAGCGAGTCGCCGACGTGGTCGGCGACGTCCTGCACGTCGGGCCGCTGGTAGTTGTGGGCGAGGATGACGGCGTCGCGCTCGGCCGCCAGCGCGCGTACCTCCTCGTGCAGAGCGGTGACGTCGAGCGTGCTCATTCGAGTACCTCCAGGGAGACGTGGAGCGACCGTGCGGAGTGGGTGAGAGCGCCGATCGAGACGTAGTCGACGCCGGTCTCGGCGTAGGCGCGGACGGTGGCGAGCGAGACGCCGCCGGACGCCTCGAGCTCGGCGCGCCCGCCCGCGAGGGCGACCGCCTCGGCGACCTCGGTCGGGACCATGTTGTCGAGCAGGATCCGCTCCACGCCGGCGTCGAGCGCCTCCTGCACCTGCGCGAGCGTCTCGGCCTCGACCTCGACCGGCAGCGAGCCGGCGCGCCGGAGCGCGGCCACCGCGGCGGGAATCCCGCCGGCGATCCGCAGGTGGTTCTCCTTGACGAGGATCGCGTCGTAGAGGCCGTCGCGGTGGTTGCGGCCGCCGCCGCAGCGCACGGCGTAGCGCTCGAGCGCGCGCAGCCCCGGCGTCGTCTTGCGCGTGTCGAGGACGGCGGCGCGCGTGCCGTCGACGAGCTCGGCGAAGCGGCGGGTGAGCGAGGCGATCCCGCAGAGACGGGCGAGCAGGTTGAGCGCGACGCGCTCGCCGGTCAGGACGGCCGCGGCAGGCCCCTCGACCTCGGCGACGACGGCGGGCGGCGCGATCACGGTCGCGCCCTCGGCGAGAACCGCCTCGACGGTGACGGACGGGTCGAGCGCCCGGAAGACGGCCGCCGCGACGGGCACGCCGCAGACGACGCCGGGCTCTTCGAGCAGGAGCTGCGCCCGGCAGCGCGCATCCGCCGGCACGAGCGCGCCGGTCGTCAGGTCGCCGGCGCCGACGTCCTCGGCCAGCGCACCCGCGACGACGCGCTCGATCTCCGCCTCCGTCAGCTCCATCGCTCGATGACCGGCGCCCCGCCGCCGGGGTGGAAGACGAGATGGCCGGCCAGTGCCTCGCTCTCCGCGGGGAAGTCCTCCCGGAAGTGCACGCCGCGGCTCTCGGTGCGCGCGATCCCGCCGCGGGCGATCAGGCGCACGAGCGGGCTGGGCGCGTCGAGCAGCCGCTCGAGGCCGGCGGCGCTGCGGATCAGTCCGGCCTCCTGCCAGAGCGCGTGGCGGAGCTCCGGCGTGACGGCCGCCTCGGTCGGGTCGAACACGGCTCCTCCCGCCGGGCCCTCGGCGCCGTCCCCGAGCGCGGCGAGACCGGCGCGGCGACCGAAGACGAGGCACTCGAGTAGCGAGTTCGACGCGAGCCGGTTCGCGCCGTGGACGCCGGTGCACGCGCACTCGCCGGCCGCGTAGAGGCCGGGGACGCTCGTGCGGCCGTCGAGGTCGGTGACGACGCCGCCGATCGCGTAGTGGGCGGCGGGGGAGACGGGAATCGGCTCGCCGGCCGGGTCGTAGCCCGCGCGCGCGAGGGTCGCCATCAGGGTCGGGTAGCGGTCGCGCTCGATCTCGCGCAGGTCGAGCCGGGCCTGGGCGCGCTCGGCGATCGCGCGGGCGACGACGTCGCGCGGGGCGAGCTCGTCGACGAAGCGGTTGCCGGAGTCGTCGAGCAGCGTCGCCCCGGCGCCGCGCAGCGCCTCCGAGAGCAGGAAGCCGTCGCCGAGCAGCGCGGTCGGGTGGAACTGGACGAGCTCGAGATCGGCGAGCGCGGCCCCGGCGCGATGCGCGAGCAGGAGCCCTTCGCCGACGGAGCCGGACGGGTTCGTCGTCCGCTCCCAGAGCGCCGCGTAGCCGCCGGTCGCGAGCACGACGGCGGGCGCGCGGAACGTTCGCGTCGCGGTGCGCGCCGGGAAGAGCCCGAGCACGCGCTCGCCCTCGACGACGTCGATCCGCGGGTGCTCGCGGACGCGCGCGGCGAGGACGTCGGCGATGCGGCGGCCGGTCTCGGCGCCGCCGGCGTGCACCACCCGGCTGCGCGAGTGACCGCCCTCGCGGGCGAGGCCGTCGTCGAAGTCGACACCGAGGGCGCGCAGGTCGGCGATCCGCGCCGGCGCCTCGGCCGTGAGCTGCGCAACCGCGCTCGGACGGCACAGGCCGCGACCCGCCGCGAGCGTGTCGGCGGCGTGGAGCGAGGGGTCGTCGTCCGGGCCGACCGCGGCCGCGACGCCGCCCTGCGCGGCATAGCTGGACGAGCTGTCGAGCGAGCCCTTCGCGAGCACGAGCACGGCCGCGTCCTGCTCTGCCGCGGCCAGGGCCGCCGTCAGCCCGGCGATGCCGGCGCCGACGACGGCGAGGTCGTGGTGAACGGTGGGCTGTAGTTTCGTACTCATAGGCGATAACGTACAGCCGAGTGTACACAGTTAGCGACTCCCAAGCGAAAACAGCCGTGCATGCAGTCCTCGCGGCGGTTCTGCGCGTGCGTGAGGGTGAGCTCGAGGCGCTGCTGTGGCAGCGCGCGCAGGAGCCGTACGCGGGCGCGTGGGCGCTTCCGGGCGGTGTGCTCGAGACCGGCGAGACCCTGGAGGAGAGCGCCCGGCGGCACCTCGCGCAGAAGGTGGACGTGCAGGAGCTGGCGCATCTGGAGCAGCTCGAGACGCTCTCCGACCCCGGCCGCAACCCGGCGTTCCGCGAGCTCGCGACCGCCTTTCTCGGCCTCGTCCCGACCGACGCCGACCCTGACCTCCCCGACGACACGCGCTGGCACCCGCTCGAGCAGCTGCCCGAGCTCGCCTACGACCACGAGCCGATCCTGCTCAGCGCACGCGAGCGGCTGCGCGGCAAGCTCGGCTACACGAACCTCGGCTTCGCGCTCGCGCCGAAGGAGTTCACGATCGCCGAGCTGCGCGACCTCTACGCGGCCGCGCTCGGCCATCGCGTCTCGCCGACCAATCTCCAGCGGGTGCTGCTGCGGCGCGGGCTGCTCGAGGCGACGGACGGCGTGCGCCGCTACGGGCGGAGCGGGGGCAGGCCGGCGACGCTCTACCGGTTCCGCAGCCGGGAGCTCGAGATCACCGATCAGTTCGCCGTGCTGCGGCCGCCTACAATTCCCGCTCAGTGAGCGAGAGCAGCGTCCCGAACCCGCGGCGAGCCAGCAACCACCGCGCCTCTCTCGCGGTCCTGCTCGGGATCGTGGCCGCCTTGACGGTGCCCGGCGCCGTCGTCCTGACGCAGCACTCGGGCAGGCTCGTGCTGCTCGACGCCGCCTGGTCGATCCCGCTCGGCTTCGCACTCGGCGTGGCCGCGCTCCTGCTCGCCCGCGGCGCCCGCGGCACCGTCAGCCGCACGCTCGAGCGCGCCGGCGGCCACCGGCGGATCCGCACCGCGAAGATCCTCGCCGTCGCAGGCGTGTCGCTCGCCCTGTCGGCCTCGATCGCGATCGGCTTCTACCAGGTGCTTCTGCAGCTGGAGGGCTAGTCCCACCCGCATAGACTGCGACCGTGTTCGAGATCGGGAACAGCCTCCGCGAGGCGCGGGTCCGGAAGGGGCTCGGCTTCCCCGAGGTCGAGCTCGCGACGAAGATCCGCGGCAAGTACCTTCGCGCGCTCGAGGAGGAGGACTTCGAGATCCTGCCGGGCGACACCTACGTCCGCGGCTTCCTGCGCGCCTACGCCGAGCACCTCGGGCTGGACGGCCAGCTGTACGTCGACGAGTACCTGTCGCGCTTCGGCGTCAACTGGCGAGAGGAGCTGCCGCCGCAGCGCGTCCGGCGGGCCGGCGGTGCGCGCCAGCGCACGGTCGAGCGGCGTGCCGTGCTGCTCGCGCTCGCCGGAATCGCCGCGGTCACGGTGCTCGTGTTCGTCGCGTGGAAGTTCGGCGGCGTCGACTTGTCCCGCTCGACTCCGTCGGTCGTCTCGACGACGGCGAGCTCGAAGGTCGCCCCGCCCAAGCTCGTGCTGCGCGGCGTCGGCAAGGGCACCTACATCGAGGTGCGGCGCACGTCCGCGTCCGGCAAGGTCGTTCTGCAGGGGACGGTCGCCGGCGGCGCGGTCGAGTCGCTGGTCGGCGCACGGTTCTACCTCTTCGTGCGCCGCTCGGCGGGGCTGCGCGTCCGGCTCGGCGGCAAGATCGTCGCCCTCCCGGCGCGCAAGAACCTGCGCGTCGTCGTCACGCCCGAGCGCACCGTCCGCCTCTCCCGGTGACGGCCGCTCGCCCCCGGGCCGCGATCGTCGTCACGGGCAGCGAGCTCGTGCGCGGCGAGCGGACCGATCGCAACGGCCCGTTCTTCGCCCGCGAGGCGCTGCGGATCGGCCTCGATCCCGTCCGGATCACGATCGTCGGCGACTCGCCGGCGGAGCTCGAGTCGGCGCTCCGGGACGGACTCGAGGCGGACGCGTGCTTCGTCTCCGGCGGTCTCGGCCCGACCCACGACGACCGCACGGTCGAGATGGTGGCGCGCGCAGCGGGGGTCGGGCTCGTGGTCGACCCGGAGCTGGAGCGGGAGATCGAGGCGGTCTCGCGCGCCGCGGCCGAGCGCCTGAAGCGCCCGTACGCCGACTTCGCGCCCGGCGTCTCCAAGCAGGCGACGCGTCCCGACGGCTCGCTGTCGCTCGGCCTCGCGGGCACGGCGCCCGGGCTCGTCCTGCACGCACCGAACGGCTGCACGACGGTCGTCCTTCCCGGCCCGCCGGGGGAGCTGCAGCGCCTCTGGCCGCGCGCGCTCGAGACGCAGCCTGTCCGCGAGCTGCTGAGCCGCGCCCGGCCGCCCGGCCGGCGCGTGCTCCGGCTGTTCGGCGTCAGCGAGTCGGCGGTGGCGCGCGCGCTCGCCGACGCGGGCGGGGACGGCGACGGGGTCGAGGCGACGATCTGCGCGCGCGACTTCGAGATTCACGTCGATCTCGTCGTCGAGCCCGGCGCGGAACCGCGCGCCGACGCGCTCGAGGGAGCCCTGGAGGCCCGGCTCGAGCGCTGGATCTACGGCCATGACGAGCGCGGCGTCGAGGAGCATGTGCTCGCGCTCTGCCGCGCCCGGGGCCTGCGCCTCGCGACCGCCGAGTCGTGCACGGGGGGCCTCGTCGCGGCGCGGCTCACCTCGGTGCCGGGCTCGAGCGAGGTCGTCGCGGGCGGCGTCGTGGCCTACGCGAACGACGCGAAGCGGACGCAGCTCGGCGTCGCAGGCGAGCTGCTGGAGACGCACGGGGCGGTCTCGCCCGAGGTGGCTGCCGCGATGGCCCGGGGAGCGCGCGAGCGGCTCGGCGTCGACGTCGCGGTCGCGGTGACGGGCGTCGCCGGGCCCGGCGGCGGCACGCCCGAGAAGCCCGTCGGACTCGTCTACCTGCACGCCGAGGGCCCCGACGGCGGCCACGGCCGCGAGCTCAGCTTCCCGGGCGACCGCGACACGATCCGCGCCCGTTCGGTCGTCGGCGCGCTCCATCTCGTGCGTGCCCTTCTGACACGGAGCCTCCAACCTTCCGTGTGATCTCGGGGTCTAGCGTGGGCAGCGATGAACCGCTCAGGCTCTTCCTCGCCCTGCGGCTGCCCGACGACGCGCTCGACGCGATCGCAGCGTGGCAGCGCAGCGAGCTGCACGGCGTCCGGGTCGTGCCGCGCGAGCACCTGCACGTCACGCTCGCGTTTCTCGGCTCACGGCCCGCGGCGGAGCTGGACGGGATCCTCGGCGCCCTGCGCGCCGCCGCGGCGGTTGCGAGCCCCGAGATGGCGCTGACTCCTACGCGCTACCGCGAGACGCGCAGCGTCGGCATGCTCGTGCTCGACGACGAGGGCGGCGATGCCGGGGCACTCGCGGCCGACCTCCAGGAGCGGCTGGAGCGGCTCCGGGTCTACCGGCGCGAGCGCCGCGACTGGCTGCCGCACGTCACGGTGGCCCGCTTTCGCGAGCGCCCGCTCCTGGAGCCCGAGCCGCCGCGGGTACGAACGTTCGTTCCGTCCGACGCGGCTGCTTATCTGTCACGGCTGCGGCCGAGCGGGGCGCAGTACGAAGTCTTGGAAACGGCCGCACTCGGCGTGATACAGGGAGGCGAATAGTGGACAGGCAGGAAGCACTCGACGTCGCGCTCGGCCAGATCGAGCGCCAGTTCGGCAAGGGCTCGGTCATGAAGATGAACGATCGCGCCGCCGTCTCGGTGGGAGCGGTCTCGACGGGCTCGCTCTCGCTCGATCTCGCCCTCGGCATCGGTGGGCTGCCGCGCGGCCGCATCGTCGAGGTCTTCGGGCCCGAGTCGTCGGGCAAGACGACGCTCGTCTACCACGTGATCGCCGAGGCCCAGCGGCGCGGCGGCATCTGCGCGTTCATCGACGCGGAGCACGCGATGGACCCGGCGTACGCGAAGCGGATCGGCGTCGACATCGACAACCTCCTCGTCTCCCAGCCGGACACCGGCGAGCAGGCGCTCGAGATCACGGAGCTGCTGATCCGCTCGGGAGCGCTCGACGTCGTGGCGATCGACTCGGTCGCCGCCCTCACGCCGAAGGCGGAGATCGAGGGCGAGATGGGTGACAGTCACGTCGGCCTGCAGGCGCGGCTGATGAGCCAGGCGCTGCGCAAGCTCGCCGGCACGCTCAACCGCACCGACACGATCTGCCTGTTCACGAACCAGCTACGCGAGAAGATCGGCGTCATGTTCGGCAACCCGGAGACGACGCCGGGCGGCCGCGCGCTCAAGTTCTATTCGTCCGTGCGTCTCGACATCCGGCGGATCGAAACCCTGAAAGACGGCGTCGAGGCGTTCGGCAACCGCGTTCGCGTCAAGGTCGTGAAGAACAAGGTCGCGCCGCCGTTCAAGCAGGCCGAGTTCGACATCATCTACGGCTCCGGGATCTCCTGGGAGGGCACGGTGCTCGATTCCGGGCTCGACCGCAAGGTGGTCACGAAGTCCGGCTCGTACTTCAGCCTCGGCGACGAGCGCCTCGGCCAGGGGCGCCAGAACGCGACGGCGTTCCTGCGCGAGCACCCTGACCTGACGCAGCAGATCCTCCAACAGATCCAGGCGGATCTCGGGCCGGAGCAGATCGTCTCCGCGCGTCTGCTGCCGGTGGCGGTCGAGGAGGACGCCGCGTCGAACGGCAAGGCCGAGAAGGCAGCCGCCGCGGCCGCTGCGGTTGCGATCGCGGACGCCGACGAGAAGGCCGACGCCGCGTAGGGGCGAGGCCATGGTCGTCACCGGGCTGCGGGAGCTTCCGCGCGGCAGGGTGGAGGTGCACCTCGACGGCGCGTCCTGGCGCGTGCTGCCGGTGGACGCCGTCGTGCGCGCAGGGCTCGGCGTGGGCCGTCCGCTCGACCGGCCCACGGCCCGCGCGCTCGCGCGCGAGCTGCGACGGGCCGGTGCTCTCCGCCGGGCGACGAGGGCGCTTACCGCGAGGGACCGGTCGCGGCGGGCGTTGGACGAGCGGCTGGAACGCGCCGGAGTGCCCGCCGCAGCGCGCGGAGAGGCCCTGGACGCGCTCGAGCAGGCAGGGCTCGTCGATGACGCGCGGACCGGGCGGCTGCGTGCGGACGGCCTCGCCGCTCGGGGCTACGGCGACGCCGCGATTCGCGTGACGCTCGAGCGCGAAGGGGTCGGGGGCGACACCGTGGCCGAGGTGATGACGTCACTCGAGCCCGAGCGAGAGCGCGCGCAGCGTCTGCTCGGGAGCAATCCCGGCCCGCGCGAGCTGCGACGGCTCGCCGCGCGCGGCTTCGACCCGGACACCCTCGCCGACATCGGGGCGTTTGCGGATTCCCCCTGATCGGCGCTACGATCTCTGCACGTTTCACCCGACGTTTTTTGCCTGCACACTGCGCTTTTCCGAAACCCGCACCATCGTGATCACCCGCTTCGAAAGAGAATCCGGAGGGCATCCGCGGGAGCCGCGGACGACGTAGCGCGGCTGGTTCACGCGCGCTTCGGCGCGCCGCGAGAAGGGCTTTTGGAGAAGCGCCGGGCGGGCTCGACGCCGGGTGGGATGCGCCGCATGCAGCGGACAACCCCGCGAGCGAGGAGCTGCTCACGTGCTGATCGGGATCGGAGTCGCCATCGGAATCGCGGTCGGCGCCGTGCTCGCCCTGCTGGCCGTTTCCGCCTTCGGTACCACGGGTGTGAGCAAGGCCCGTCGTGTCCGCGACCAGCTTCTCGAAGACGCCCGCCGCGAGGCCGAGGCGGTGCGCCGCGAGGCCCAGATCGAGGCACGCGAGCAGGCGGTCAAGCTGCGCGCCGACATCGACGCCGAGCTCGGCGACCGCCGCTCCTCTGTCCTCAAGATCGAAGAGCGCGTGCTCGCGAAGGAGTCGGAGGTCGAGCAGAAGCTCGTCGAGCTGTCGCGCCGCGATCAGGGGCTCTCGGATCGCGAGACGCACCTGAAGCAGCTCCAGGAGGACCTGAAGCACGCGAAGACCGCCGAGGTCGCCGAGCTGGAGCGGATCGCCGGCATGACGCAGTCCGACGCGAAGGCGCACCTGATCGAGCGCGGGGCGGAGCTCGCGCGGCACGACCTCGCCCGTCGTGTCCGGATGCTCGAGGAGGAGGCGCGCGCCGAGTCGAAGCGCCGCGCCCGGAACCTCGTCGCCGACGCGCTGCAGCGCGTCGCGGCCAGTCACGCCGCAGAGACCACGGTCACGGTCGTCGAGCTCGCCTCGGACGACATGAAGGGCCGGATCATCGGCCGCGAGGGCCGGAACATCCGCTCGCTCGAGCACCTGACCGGCGTCGACTTCATCATCGACGACACGCCGCACGCCGTCGTCCTCTCCTCGTTCGACGGTCTCCGGCGCGAGGTGGCGCGGCTCACGCTGACGAAGCTGATCGAGGACGGCCGCATCCATCCGGCGCGGATCGAGGAGACGTACTACCAGTCGAAGGCCGAGATCGAGGAGGTCGTCCGCCAGGCCGGCGAGCAGGCCGTCTTCGAGGCGAACTGCGGCCCGTTCCACGAAGAGCTGATCAAGATCCTCGGCCGCCTCCGCTACCGCACGAGCTACGGCCAGAACGTGCTCAAGCACACGCTCGAGGTCGTTCACCTCGCCGGGATCATGGCGACCGAGCTGGGCGCGAGCGTGCAGACCGCCAAGCGCGCCTCGATGTTGCACGACCTCGGCAAGGCGATGACGCACGAGGTCGAGGGCTCGCACGCCCTGATCTCGGCGCAGCTCGCCCGCCGCTACGGCGAGGCGCAGGGCGTCATCCACGCCGTGGAGGCGCACCACTACGAGGTGCAGCCGCAGACGGTCGAGGCTGTTCTCGTGATCGCCGCCGACGCAATCTCGGCGAGCCGGCCGGGCGCGCGCGGCGAGAGCCTCGAGCACTACATCAAACGGCTCGAGTCGCTCGAGGAGCTGGCGGCCTCGAAGCCGGGCGTCGAGAAGGTCTACGCGCTGCAGGCGGGCCGTGAGATCCGGGTCATCGTCAGTCCCAGCGAGCTCGACGACGACGAGGCCGCGCTCCTCGCGCACGAGATCGCACGCGAGATCGAGGACCGCCTCGAGTATCCGGGCCAGGTGAAGGTGACCGTGATCCGCGAGCGCCGCGCCGTCGATGTCGCTCGCAACCACGCGGGGGCTGCTTCGCCCGCCGGGCGGCTCGAGCAGGACGCGGACTCGCCGATCCAGGCCGCCTAGTCGGAGGGTTTGGCGTCCTAGGCGCGGAGGCCGGTCAGCACGGCCACGCAGACCATGATCGTCACGATTCCCGCGAGTTGCACCCGACGCAGCCGCTCGTGGAAGAGGACGTACGCCGCCACCGCCGTCAGGGCGGCGAATTGCGAGGCGAGGACGGCTGCGATCGCGATCTCGTGGCGTGAGCCGACGGCATACGACGCGAACCCGGCGACCTCGCACAGACCCGAGACGACGACGAAGGGAAGTGCTCTCCGGGGGATGCGGAGACGGCCGCGGGCGAGCAGCGGCAGCGTCACCGCGGCGACTCCGACGAGCCGCGGCGGCAGGAGCGCCCACGCGAGCGGCAACGACTGGCTGACGCGTGCCGTGGCGAAGAGGCCGGCGCCGAAGAGCATCGCCGCGCCGCCGGCGAGGAGGGTCGCGCGGGGCGGATGGGCTCCCGTGGACGAGTGGGCGAGGCTGGCGAGCACGACGCCGGCGACCACCCCGGCGAGGAGCACCGCCGACGATGCTCGGAGACTCTCGCCGGTGACGACCGCGAGCAGCGCGGCGATCGCGCCCTCGGTCGACGTGATCGGCGCCGTGATCGAGACCTGTCCGATCCGCATCGCCGCGTAGGCGAGGAGGAGTCCGCCGACGTTGCCGGCGCCCGCAAGCGCGAGCCAACCGACCTCGGCGGCGCCGATCCCGTCCGGGAGTCCCGCCGCAGCGGTCAGCGGGGCGGCGACGACGAGCCCCACGAGCATCACCCACGCGAGGGCGGACCATGCGCCGACCAGCCTGCTGGCACGCGCGGCGCTGATCGTCCCGATCGCCCAGCACACCGCAGCGCCGAGGCCTCCGAGGACGGCGATCACGCCGGATTCCTACAGGAGATGCGTGCGGCCCGGGCGATACCCTGTCGGCACGATGCGCCGCTACCACGTCACGACGTTCGGCTGTCAGATGAATGCGCACGACTCCGAGCGGGTCAAGGGCATGCTCGAGGAGCTCGGCCTCGGCGAGGCGCCGTCGCCGGACAAGGCGGACGTGCTCGTCTTCAACACCTGCACGATCCGCGAGAAGCCCGACACGCGGTTCGCGGCGCACATGGGGAACGCGGCCAGACAGAAGCGCGAGCACCCCGACACCGTCATCGCCGTCGGCGGCTGCTACGCGGAGGCGCAGCGCGAGCGCCTCTTCTCGCTCTATCCCGCGGTCGACGTCGCCTTCGGCCCCGGCACGATCTCCCACCTCGGCGAGTGGCTCGGCGCCGGCGGCCACGGCGTCGCGCGCGGGAGCTTCGGCACGGGCGAGGAGCGGCGGTTCGCGGCGGGGCTGCCCACGCACCGCGAGCGGCGCTTCCAGGCCTGGGTGCAGATCTCGATGGGCTGCAACTCGACCTGCGCGTATTGCATCGTCCCGGCGGTGCGCGGCCGCGAGGTGAGCCGCCGTCCGGGCGAGATCCTCGCCGAGGTGATGCGACTCGCAGACGAGGGCGTGCGGGAGCTGACGCTCCTCGGCCAGAACGTCAACTCGTGGGGCCGCGACCTGCGCCCCGACCTCGCCACCGAGTTCGGCGAGCTGCTGCGCGCCTGTGACGCCGTCGACGGGATCGAGCGCATCCGCTTCACGAGCCCTCATCCGAAGGACTTCCGCCGCCCCGTGATCGAGGCGATGGCCGAGTGCCCCGCCGTGTGCGAGCACGCGCACCTGCCGCTCCAGTCCGGCTCGACCCGCATCCTGAGGGCGATGCGCCGCACCTATTCGCAGGAGCGCTACCTCCGGCTCGTCGAGGAGATGCGCGCCGCGATTCCCGATCTCGCCCTGACGACCGATCTGATCGTCGGCTTTCCCGGCGAGACGGAGGACGATTTCCGCGAGACGCTCGATGTCGTGCGGGAAGTCGGCTTCGACAGCGCGTTCACGTTCGTCTACTCGCCGCGCGCGGGCACCGAGGCGGCGGCGATGGCCGACCAGGTGCCCGACGAGGTCAAGCGGGAGCGGATCGAGCGGCTTGTCGACGTCGTCCAACGGCGCGCCGCCGAACGGAACGCCGAGCGCGTCGGCCGGGTCGAGGAAGTGCTCGTCGAAGGCCCGAGCCGGACGGATCCGAGCCTGCGGCGCGGGCGGACGCGGCGGAACACGACCGTGAACTTCGCCGGCGAGGCGGCACCGGGCGACCTCGTGGCCGTGGCGATCGCCGCCGCGACCTCGACGACGCTCGCCGGCACGCAGCAGCCGGTCGCCGTCGCCTGAACGGCTGCGCGATGGTCATCGGCATCTTCGGCCCGACCGCGAGCGGAAAGTCCGCCGCCGCTGCCGCCGTCCGCGAGAGGATCCCCGCCGACGTCGTCTCGGCGGACGCGATGCAGGTCTACGAGGGTCTGCCGATCCTCACCAACCGCTCACCGCACCCGGAGCGGCTGACCTGCATCTGGCCGCTCTCGCACGCCGCGTCGGTCGGCGAGTACGCGCCGCTCGCGCACGCCGCGATCGACGAGATCCTCGCCGCCGGCCGCACGCCGCTCGTCGCAGGCGGCACCGGCCTCTACTTCCGGGCGGCGCTCGCCGAGCTGAGGCTCCCGCCCGCACCGCCCGAGGGCGCACGCGACCGGTGGGAGGCCGTCTACGACGCCGAGGGCGGCGAGGCGACCCACGCGCGGCTCGCGTCGCTCGATCCCGCCGCCGCGGAGCGTGTGCATCCCAACGACCGTCGCCGGGTCGTCCGCGCGCTGGAGCTCGCGGAGGCGGGCGCATCCCTCGCACCCAGGGAGGAGCTGCTCTTCGCCGGCGCCTTGCGGCACCCGACTCTCGTCGTCTCTCTCGAGCTCCCGAAGAACGTTCTCGAGGCCCGTATCGAGGCGCGCACACGCGCGATGTTCGACGACGGCGTCGAAGACGAGGTGCGACGCGCACTCGCAGCTCCGATCTCCGAGACGGCGCGCAAGACGATCGGCCTGGACGAGGTGGCGACGCTTCCGCGCGGCGAGGCGATCGCGGCGATCGTCCTGCGCACGCGCCGCTATGCCGCCTATCAGCGCAAGTGGGCGCGCCGGCTCGCCGACGCCGCTATCGTCGCCGGCGACCGCCCTCCGGAGGAGATCGCCGATGAGATCGTCGCGCTGGCACGCGCACGGGAACGTGTACATCGTCCATGAAGGCGACGGTAGCGGCGTCGACGCGACCGGCACGGACGGTGTCCTCGAGGTGGTCGCGGTCGACGGCGACGACCTCACGATCGGGATCCTGAACACCGACGGCTCTCGTGCGGAGATGTCCGGCAACGGCACGCGCATCGCGGCGGCGTGGCTGATGTCGCGCACCGGCTCCGACGTCGCGCGCGTCCATGTCGGCGACCTGACGGTCGAGGTTCGGCGCACGGCGGCCGGCTTCTACGAATCGGCACTGGACGGCATCCATGTCGGCGCGCGGGAGGAGGTCGACGGCATCGAGCTCACCGCCGTCTCGGTCGGCAACCCGCACGCGGTGGTGCTCGGCGACCCCGCGCGGATCGGCGAGCTCGGGCCGTTGCTCGAGACGCACCCGCGCTTCCCCGAGCGGACGAACGTGCAGGTCGCGCGGATCGACGGGCCCGGCGAGGTGACCGCGCGCGTCTGGGAGCGCGGCGTGGGGGAGACGAGCGCCTCGGGAACGAGCGCGATCGCGGTCGCGGCGGCCACCCACGGCAAGGGCGAGGTCGTCGTGCACTTCCCCGGCGGAGATCTGCGCGTCTCGCTCGACGGGACACGCGCGCGGCTCACCGGCCCGGCGGAACCGGTGGACGAATCGTCAGCGTCTCGCGACGAAGCCGCAACACCGCCGTAGCCGGTTCACCGATATTGTCGATTTCGAGGGCGGAGGGACCGCGACCCCGCCCTTGGGTGGGGGTGTGGGGCCATGTCCCCACAGGACATGACCGAGGTGGGCGGGCCTGGTGGTGCCCTCAGCTGCCGATCTCGTATTCGCGCAGGACCTCGTTCAGGCTCGTCTTCAGGTCGGTCTGCGCGCTGCGCCAGCCGATGATCAGGGCGCACGCGACCTGATACGTGCCGGCCGGGAACTGCTTCGGACGCGTTCCCGGAACGACGACCGCGCGAGGCGGCACATAACCGCGGTGCTCGACAGGCTCCGCGCCGGTCACGTCGATCACCGGCACCGACCCGGTGAGCGAGACGTTCGGCGCCAGCACGGCCTGCTCGCCGACGACGACGCCCTCGGTGAGGATGCAGCGCGAGCCGACGAACGCGCCGTCCTCGACGATCACCGGTCGTGCCTGGACCGGTTCGAGGACGCCACCGACGCCGACTCCGCCGGCGAGGTGTACGTCCGCGCCGATCTGCGCACACGAGCCGACCGTCGCCCACGTGTCGACCATGGTGTTCGGGCCGACCCAGGCGCCGATGTTGACGTAGCTCGGCATCAGCACGACACCGGGTGAGAGAAACGAGCCGTACCGCGCGGCGGCCGGCGGGACGACCCGCACGCCGCGCGCGGCGTAGTCCCGCTTGAGCGGGATCTTGTCGAGGTACTCGAACGGGCCTACGTCGACCGCCTCGAGCTTCCGCAAGCGGAAGTAGTCGAGAATCGCCGCCTTCGCGTCCTCGTTCACACGCCACTCGCCGTCGACCTTCTCGGCCACGCGCAACTCGCCGCGGTCGAGCGCCGCGATCGTGTCCTCCGTGCTCACAACACCTCCCTGAGAATGACAGCGGCCCGCTCGCATTCCTCGAGCGTCGGCACGAGCGCGAACCGCACATACCCCTCGCCGCTCGGCCCGAAGAACGTACCGGGCGAGACGAGAATCCCGCTGTCGAGAAGCCGCGCCGCGACCGACTCGCCGGATTCGCCGGTCGGAATCGCCACCCAGAGGTACATCGTCGCCGCGCTCGCGACCACCTCCCAGCCACGTTCGGCCAGCACCGGGAGCAGCACGTCCCGCTTGGCGCGGTAGCGCGCCCGCGTCTCCTCGACGTGCCGCTCGTCGCTCCATGCGACCACCGACGCGCGCTGCACGAACTCCTGCGGCGCGGTGCCGACGGTCGGCCGGTACGCCTTCAGCGCCGCGATCACCTCGGCGGGCGCGGCGACGAAGCCGCTGCGATAGCCGGTCATCGAGGAGCGCTTGCTCAGGGTCTGGAAGACGACGACCCGCGAACGGTCGGCCGCCTGCAGGGCCGACGCCGGCTCCTCGTCGAACCACAGCTCCGTGTACGCCTCGTCGGACGCGATCAGGAAATCGTGCCGCTCGGCCGCCGCCGCGAGCTCCTCGTAGAATGCGCGCGGCGCGACGGCGCCGGTCGGGTTGTGCGGGTAGTTCACCCAGACGAGCGCGACGTCGTCGTCGAGCGCAGCGAGATCGGGCAGGAAGCCGCGCTCGCGCGTGAGCGGCAACGTGCGCACCCGGGCGCCGGCGAAGAGCGCCCCGCGCTCGTAGACGGGATAGGCCGGCTCGCAGTAGACGACGGTGCGATCGGCCACGTCGAGCACCTCGGGGAAGGAGAAGATCGCCTCCTTCGACCCGTAGGTCGGAACGATCTCGGTGTCCGGGTCGAGTGCCACGCCGAAGCGCCGATCCACCCAGTCCGCAGCCGCCTGCCGAAGCTCCGGCAGACCCTGTGCGAGGGGGTAGGGCGCACGCACCGGCAGCGCGTCGATCAGCGCCTGCCGGATGCTCGGATCGGTCGGCTCGTTCGGGTCGCCCTTGCCGAAGTCGATCACCTCGACACCCTCGGCGACGAGACGCCGGCGCGCCTCCTCGAGGCGGACGAACGGATACGTCGCCATCGCCGCCAGCGTCGGGGAGATGTGGGCCGTCACGCCGCCACGCTAGCGAGGAACGCCGCCAGCGTCGCGTAGCAGCGCTCGAGGCCGGCGACCGCGATCTGCTCGTCGACCCGGTGGGCGTACGCCGTCGCGCCCGGGCCGTAGTTGATCGCGTCGATGCCCTCTTCGGCGAACTGGGCGACGGGCGTCCACGCCTGCTTCGGCGCGACCTCCGGGACGAGCTCGCGCAGACGGGCGACGAGCGGATTCGTCAGCGCGGGCGGCGCCGCAGGCGAGTTGTGAAGCACGTCGATCTCCCCGTGCGGGACGAGCTCGCGCAGGCGCGCCTCGGCGCCGGCCGGGCTCCTGCCCGGCGCGTAGCGGAAGTTCAGCTCGGCGCTCGCCCGCGCCGGAACGACGTTCGACGCGATCCCGCCCTCGACGCGGACGGCGCTCACGACCTCGCGGTACACGAGCCCGTCCAGCTCGACGTCGACCGGGTCGAGCTCCGCCAGCCCGGCCAGACCGCGCACCAGCTCGTGGATCGCGTTCAGGCCGGTCCACGGCCGCGCCGAGTGGGCGCTCTCGCCCTGGAACGACACCCGCGCCTGCAGGTTCCCCAGGCACCCCGCATGGAGGATGCAGTCGGTCGGCTCGAGCACGATCGCCAGCCGCGCGTCGGCGAGCATGCCCGTCTCGAACAGGGCGGGCAGCGGGCTCTCGGCGAGCGGCACCTCCTCGCGCGTGAAGAACAGGTACCGCCCGGGCGCGCCGGCGAGCGCGAGCTCGAGCATGACGGCCACGCCGCCCTTCATGTCGCTCGCGCCGAGGCCGTGCACGACGCCGTCCTCGATCCGGCCCGGCAGGTTCCCCTGCGCCGGCACGGTGTCGAGATGGCCGGCGAGGACCACGGGGGCGGCCGGGTCGCCCCAGAGGATCGACTCGCCGTCGTCGTAGAGGGGCGCGCCGGGGAGCAGCCGGCGGACGTGCTCCATCGCGGCCGCCTCGTGGCGGCTCTCCGACGGAACGTCCACCAGCTCCAACGTGCGCGCGGCAAGATCGGGAGTCGGCATGCCAGACGTCATAATGACGTGCGCATGGCGGTGCGACAGCCCGATCCGGTGCCGGGCCACGAGCCCGAGCGCGGGTTCGTCGTCGCCGTGCTCGCGCAGGGAGTCGATCCGGCCGACGAGCTCGGGGAGCTCGAGGAGCTCGCCCGCACCGCCGGCGTCGCGCCTGTCGGCAGCCTCGTCCAGCACCGGCCGCACCCCGATCCGCGCACGTACGTCGGCAAGGGGAAGCTCGACGAGCTCAAGCAGGAATACGCCGGCGCCGGCGCGGAGGTGCTCGTCGTCGACGACGAGCTGAGCCCGTCCCAGCAGCGGACGCTCGAGAACCGCCTGCAGGCGCGGGTCGTCGACCGCACGCAGCTGATCCTCGACATCTTCGCCCAGCACGCCGTCAGCGCCGAAGGGAAGCTCCAGGTCGAGCTCGCGCAGCTCGAGTACAACCTGCCGCGGATGCGCGGCATGTGGCAGCACCTCGAGCGGCTCGGCGGCGGCGTCGGCACGCGTGGCCCGGGGGAGTCCCAGCTCGAGAGCGACCGCCGGATGGCGCGCCGCCGGATCTCGATCCTCAAGGGCCGCCTCGGCGAGCTCGAGAAGCAGCGCGACGTGCGGCGCAAGGAACGCCGCCGCACCGAGGTGCCGACCGTCGCGCTCGCCGGCTACACGAACGCGGGCAAATCGACCCTTCTGAACGCGCTCACCGACGCCGACGTCTCGGTCCGCAACCGGCTCTTCGAGACGCTCGACCCGACGACGCGCGGCTTCGAGCACGACGGACGCCGCTACCTCGTCACCGACACCGTCGGCTTCGTCCGGCGGCTGCCGCATCAGCTCGTCGAGGGCTTCGCCGCGACGCTCGAGGAGACGCTCGTCGCCGATCTCGTGCTCCACGTCGTCGACGGCTCCGCGCCCGGCCAGCGGCTCGTCGAGCAGATCGCCGCGGTGAACGCCGTCCTGCACGAGATCGGCGCCGACGACCTTCCGATCGAGCTCGTCCTCAACAAGACCGACACCCTCGCCGGCCCTGATCGCCGGCAGCTCGCGAACCGCTACCCCGACGCGCTCCAGATCTCGGCACTCACGGGCGAGGGGCTCGACGAGCTCCGCGCCCGCGTCGCCGACCGCTTCGCCGAGCGCTTCGAGCCGGTGCGGCTGCTGCTGCCGTACGGCGAGGGCGGCCGCCTCGCCGAGCTGTACGACCTCGGAGCGCCGATCGAGGAGCGTGAGGACACGCCGGAGGGCGTGCTCGTCGTCGCGCGGCTGCCGCGCCGCGAGATCACCCGTTTCGCGCCGTACCTCGTCGCCGAGGCCGCCGCCGGCGAGCCGCGAGGCGCAGACGACCGGTGATCGAGCTGCCCATCCAGCGTCTGCGAGCGGACGCTGTCGTTCCCCGGCGCGCGTACGCCGGCGACGCGGGTCTCGACCTCGCCTCCTGCGAGCGCGTCGAGCTCGCGCCCGGAATGCGCGCGCTCGTCGGCACCGGCCTCGCCGTGGCGATCCCCGACGGGTACGCCGGCTTCGTGCAGCCCCGCTCGGGCCTCGCCGCGAAGCACGGGATCACGATCGTCAACGCGCCGGGCCTCGTCGACTCCGGGTACCGCGGCGAGCTGAAGGTGGTGCTGCTCAACACCGACGCGGCCGAGTCGTTCGTCGTCGAGCCGGGGATGCGGATCGCCCAGCTCGTCGTCCTTCCCGTCCCCGCCGTCGCGACCGTCGAGGTGGACGAGCTGCCCGACAGCGAGCGCGGTGAGCGCGGCTTCGGCAGCTCCGCACACTGATGGCCCTCGAGCCGCGGATCCGCGTATCGGCGCTCCTCCGCTGGGAGGATCGCATCCTGCTCTGCCGCCACGAGAAGGTCGGCCGCGGCGAGTACTGGCTCCTGCCGGGCGGCGGCGTCAACGCCGGCGAAAGCCTCCTCGACGCGCTCCATCGCGAGCTGGCCGAAGAGGTCGGCGTCGGCGACGACCTCACCTTCGAAGGGCCGCTGGCGATCGTCGACTCGATCTCGCCGAAGCGGACGTTCTCCTCCCGCCACGTCGTCCACATCATCTTCGCCGGCGACCTGTCCGGCCGCTCGCTCGAGGCGGTCACCTCACAGGACGCCGCGGTGCGCGGCCACCGGCTCTTCGAGCCGGCCGAGCTCGACGAGCTCGTTCTCCATCCGCCGATTCAGCGCTTCCTCCGGCGCTGGGAGCCGGGTGACCCGGCCGTGTACCTCGGCTCGCTCTGGGCGCCCTAGAACCGCCCGCCACGGCTGCGGGCGCGCGCGGACGAGACCTCGTGCGCGCGCGTCTCCAACTCGTCCGGAAGCGGCGCCAGCTCCGGCGGCTCGCCACCCGTGCGGTGGGCGAGCGCCTGTGCGAGCAGCCAGTCGGCCAGCCACGGGTTGCGCGGGAGCAGCGGCCCGTGCAGGTACGTGCCGAGCACCCGTCCGGCCCGGCAGCCCTCGAAGCCGCTCTCGCCGTCGTTGCCGAACCCGGCGAGCACGCGGCCGAGCGGCTCGGCGCCGGGGTCGAGCCGCGTCCGGCCGGCGTGGTTCTCGAAGCCCGCGAGCGTCCGGCGCCACCCCGGCCGGAGCTCGCACTCGACGAGCACGTCACCGATCATCCGCCGCTCGCCGGCCACCGTCTCGAGCGGCAGCAGACCCACCCCGGGCATCTCCTCGCCGCCCCGGCCGCGGTAGCCACGGCCGAGCAGCTGATAGCCGCCACACACGGCAAGTGTCGCTGCGCCGCCGGCAACCGCCTCGTGCAGCGCCTCCGCCTTCGCCGCGAGGTTCTCCGCGACGAGGAACTGCTCCCGATCCTGGCCGCCCCCGACGTAGTAGAGGTCGTAGGCGCCGGGACCGACGTCGTCGCGCAACCCGAGCGCGGTCACGTCGAGCTCGTGCCCGCGCCACGCCGCCCGTCGCGCGAGCACGGCGATGTTCCCGCGGTCGGCGTAGATGTTCAGGTAGTCGGGGTAGAGATGGCCGACCCGGATCGTGCTCACGCGCTGCGCTCCCAGTACGGCCGCGCGAGCCCGCGGGCGGCGACGATCCGCTGCAGCGCGAGCATGGCGGTGTAGGTGGGGAGGACGACCAGCTCGCCGCCGGGCGGCGTCAGCTCGAGACCGCGGTCGAGCGCCCGCTCGAGATCCGGCTCGACCTCGATCCGGTCGTCGGCGAGCCCGCCGTAGCGGAACCGCAGCGCAAGCTCGGCGGCCCGGTCTCCGGTCGCGACCAGTCGCTCCAGCCCGCCGAGCAGCGGCTCGAAATCGACGTCCCAGATCCACGAGACGTCGCGTCCGTCGGCGATCGCGTCGTTGAGCGCGACGACCGCCACCCGCGGAGCGCGCCCGTCGACGAGCGTCCGCACCGCCTCGTTCGCCCCGGCGGGATTCTTGACGAGCAGGAGCAGCAGCCGCCGGTCGCCGACGGGGATCCGCTCGAAGCGGCCGAAGGCGGCCGTGAAGCGCTCCAGTCCCGCGGCGATCTCGTCGAGCGGCGACCCGAGCGCACGGGCGAGCGCGGCGGCGGCGACGGCGTTGTAGACGTTGTAGAGCCCCGGCAGCGCCAGCTCGACCCGCCGCGAGCCCTCCGGCGTGTCGAGGCGGAACGCGGCCCGCTCGAGCCCGTGCAGCTCGATCTCGCGGGCGGTGACCTCGAGCGGCGGCCGCGCGTGCCCGCACGCGGGGCAGCGGTAGTCGCCGAGGTGGCCGACGTAGGCGGCGGCGTACTCGTAGGGCGCACCGCAGCGCACGCAGTACTTCGAGTCGGCGGCGTGCTGGAGCGAGGAGCGCGCCAGTCGGGGATCGTCGAGTCCGAAGACGACCGTTCCCGGCCGCGACTCCGCGATCGCGGCGAGTTGCGGATCGTCGCCGTTGACGACGAGCTGCGCCTCGCCGGGAAGCTCGGCGGCCGCGGCCCGCCAGCGCCCCGCGACGAGCTCGAGCTCGCCGTAGCGGTCGAGCTGGTCGCGGAAGAGGTTGCCGAGGCAGACCGCGCGCGGCCGCACGCTGCGCAGCACCTCCGGCAGCGCCGCCTCGTCGACCTCGAGCAGGCCGAGCTGGGCGTTGCCGGCCGCGAGCAGGGTGGAGGCGACACCGGAGACGAGGTTTGCGCCGGCGGCGTTGTAGGCGAGCCGGAACCGGCCGCGCAGGATCTCCGCGGCCATCGCGGTCGTCGTCGTCTTCCCGTTCGTCGCCGAGACGGCTGCGGCGCCGGCCGGAAGCCGCGCCGCGAGCCGCTCGAGCGCGCGCGGATCGAGCGCGGTCAGCAGCTTTCCGGGAACGGTCGTCCCGCCGCCTGCGCCCATGAGCCGCGAGAGGGACGCGACGCCACGCGCCGCCGCGACCTCCAGCCCGAGCGGGATGAGCGACCGCACGCATCGCAGGGTATGCGACGTCGCCGCCGCGTCCGCGCCGGAGGCACCGCGTTCCGATCCCTCGAACGGGTGGCGCCGAGCGAGCGAAGCCGGGACAACGAGCGCTGCGTGTGGGGGACGCCCGGATCACGGCCGGATCCTTTAGTTCGCCCGTTGATATGCAACTGCGGCCCGCACCCAGGACGGGGGCGGGAAAGGGGACGACATGCACGGACGCAAAGCACCCCACGCCGGCTCGGAGCGGGCGAATGCGCTCTGGGGGCAAGGTTCGAAAGGAAAGCACCGGACTCCGGCCCTAGGCCGCCGGGGCGTCGTGGCCATGGTCGTGGTGGCAGCCTCGCTGCTGCTCGCCACCGTCGCGGGCACGGCTCAGGCATCCCTGAGCCTGCCGTGGAAGAGCGCCGCGTCGTATCCGGCCGGATCGTTCCTGGCGACGGTCCAGGCGAATCCGACGGCCAAGTACAAGGTGATCGTCCAGGTTCAGAGCAAGCGGCTCGAGACCGCGGTCTCCAACTGGTCGAACCGGTACGGCAGGACGCACAACTTCAACCTGATCAACGGCGTGAGCCTGGATCTGCCCGGCTGGGCGATCCTGTTCGTCGCCGAGCATCCCGCCCTCTTCGGGCACATGACCATCAGCCCGGACCAGGTGCTGAAGGTGCTGAGCGCACCTGACACCGGCTCGGAGATGCAGTGGACCAAGGCGGTCGGAGCAGCTCCGCTCTGGACGCATGCGGCTGTCCCGTGCGCTGTGGACGGCACAGGCGCGCTCGTCGACCCGAACTGCGTCGACGTCCCCGCCTACAACGCGCCGCAGGCGCCGGCGATCGCGATCGTGGACACCGGCATCGACGCGACCAAGGCTGCGGACTTCGGCTCCCGGGTGGTCGCCAGCGTCGACTTCTCCTCGCTCTCGCCCGCGGGAGCGACCGGCGACCAGATGGGTCACGGCACGATGGTGGCCGGCATCGCCGCCGGCGCGTCGACCGACGCTCCCGGCGTCGCGCCGAACGCTCCGCTCGTCGACGTCCGCACCGGCGACGCCCAGGGCGAGTCGCTCACGAGCGACGTCATCTCCGCGCTCGACTGGGTCGCGGCGAACAAGTCGACGTACAACATCGGCGTCGTCAACCTGTCGATGGCGGGCGACCAGGCGACGAGCTTCCAGTCCGACCCGCTCGACAAGGCGGTCGAGAAGCTGTGGCTCAAGGGCATCGTGGTCGTCGCGGCAGCCGGCAACAACGGCAACGCCGACGGCTCCCCGTCCCAGATCGGCGCCCCGGCGAACGACCCGTTCGTGATCACGGTCGGCGCGACCGACCAGGCCGGCACGACCACTCCGAGCGACGACACGCGTGCACCGTGGTCGGCGTACGGGCACACGGCGGACGGCTTCCAGAAGCCCGAGATCTCCGCGCCCGGCCGCTACATCGTCGCACCGGTTCCCGCCGGCTCGACGCTGGCGACCGCGGCACCGGATCGCGTCGTCGCACCCGGCTACATGTGGATGTCCGGCACCTCGCTGGCGGCTCCGCAGGTCGCAGGTGCAGCCGCTCAGGTCCTGGCTGCGCATCCCTCGTGGACGCCCGATCAGGTGAAGGGCGCCCTCATGGTCACCGCGACGAAGACGGCGGAGACCGGAGCGGGCGCGGGCGTCGGCGAGGTCAACGCGGTCGCCGCAGCTGAAGCGGTCGCAACCCCGCCGAACCCGAATGAGAACCTCTACCAGTTCGTCTCCACCGACCCCGGGACGGGCGACCTGGCGATGGACGGCGCGGCCTGGGAGACGTATGCCAAGGCCAACCCGAGCTGGAGCCCGGCGAACTACGCCTCGACCGACTGGGCGGTCACCGACTGGGCCGTCACCGACTGGGCGGTCACCGACTGGGCCGTCACGGACTGGGCGGTCACGGACTGGGCGGTCACGGACTGGGCGGTCACCGACTGGGCGGTCACCGACTGGGCGGTCACCGACTGGGCGGTCACCGACTGGGCAGTCACCGACTGGGCAGTCACCGACTGGGCAGTCACCGACTGGGCCGTGACGGAGTGGGCGGCGACGAGTCTCCTGACTCCGTAGGACGAGAACCACCCCGCGGCGGCGGCGAGGAGGCCGCCGCCGCGGGGAATCGCTTCCCTCCTCCACAGAAACGAGCATCGATGTCTGCGGTAGGCATCCCCCAATCGAAACGACGGTCTCCGGCGCCCGCGGCAGCTGCCTCGGGCGCCACGCCGCTCGCCGGCGCCGACGCGAACGCCGCCCGGCCGGCCGGCGTTCGGCACATGGACTGGCGCTCGCGGGTCTACCTGACGTCGGTGATCGGCTCGGCCGCCGTCGCGGCGGTGCTGCTCGCGCCGCATCCCGGGCTGACCGCGCACCAGTGGCGGACGTTCGCCTTCCTCGCGGTCTCGGCGGCCGTCGCGCAGCTCTTCGTCGTGCGCAAGCCCGGCTTCCAGGCGTTGAAGCCGTCCGTCGTGTTCGTGCTCGCCGCCACGCTTCTGTTGCCGCTCGAGCTGCTTCCTCTCTTCACGCTGTCGCAGTACCTCCCGGAGTGGGTGAAGACTCGGACGCTGCCCAAGGTCGTCGCCTTCAACATCGCGAACGCCGTCCTCGACGTTCTCGCTGCGAGTGCCGTCTTCCATCTGATCGCCGGCTCGGGCGGCGGGAGGGTCGACCTGCGCTTCGCGGTGGGAGGGCTCGCCGCCTGCGTCGTCTACGTCGGTGTCAACCACACGCTGCTCGCGATCGTCATCTCGCTCACGTCGCGGTCGTCGCTGCTCGCGACCGGCCTGTTCGACCCCGAGCACCTGATGACCGACTTCGTCATCGGCGGCCTCGGCGTCGCGCTGGCCACTCTCGGCACGCACAACATCTGGACCGCGCCGTTCGTGATCGCCCCCCTGGTGCTCATCCGCCGCGCCCTCACCGTCCCGCAGCTTCAGGCCGAGGCCCGCGCCGACGCGAAGACCGGCCTCTACAACGCCGGCCACTTCGCGCACATCTTCGAGGAGGAGCTCGCGCGGGCGAAGCGCTTCGAGCGGCCGTTCGCACTCCTGATGGCCGACCTCGACCTCCTGCGCGAGATCAACAACACCCACGGCCATCTCGCCGGCGACGCCGTGCTGCAGGGCATCGCCGACATCTTCCGCGAGGAGCTGCGCCACTACGACGTCGCCGGCCGGTTCGGCGGCGAGGAGTTCTCGATCCTCCTCCCGGAGACGAGCCCGGAGCAGGCCTTCGAGATCGCGGAGCGGATCCGGGCCAGCGTCGAGGCGCGCGGCTTCGAGGCGCGAACCGTCGCCGCCCCGATCCACGCCACGATCTCGATCGGCGTCTCGTCCTTCCCGCAGGACGGCCACGACGAGAAGTCGCTCGTCCACCAGGCCGACATCGCCGTCTACCGCGCCAAGCAGGCGGGCCGAAACCGCGTCGTCGCGGCCGACCCTGAGATCCAGGTCGTCCCCGTGAGCGCGGCCCCGGCGGAGGCGCCCGCCGGCGAAGCGCCGATCGCGCTGCTCGCCGTCGCGCCGTCGCCGGAGCCGGAGCCGGAGGAAGCGGCGGCGCCGGAGCTGGCCGACGAGCACAACGAGTGGAGCTTCCTCGCCCTGCCGCGCCCGCTGCGGCTAACGGTTGCCGCCGTGAGCCTCACCGGCCTCGCCGGCGGCGCCGCCGGGCTCGTCTTCGAGGGCGGCTCGTTCCGGCTCGGACTGCTCGCGCTCGCGGCGCTCGTCGCCGGCGGGCAGGCGCTCTCGTTCGAGCTCGCCGAGTTCGAAGGCGCGATCTCGGTCAGTGCGGTCGGGTCGCTCGCCGGCGCCGCGATCTTCGACTACCGCGCCGCGCTGCCGCTCGCTCTGGCGGCCGCGATCGTCGACTGGAGCGCGCGGCGGACGGCACTCCATCACTTCGTCTTCAACGTCGCGACGCTGTCGCTCGCGTCGCTCGCGTCGGCGGCGGTCTTCGAGGTCGCGAGGCTCGTCCCGACCCACGAGCGGCTGGCCACGGCGGCGCTCGGCTTCGCGGCCGGCGCCGTCTACTTCGGCGTCAACATGAGCCTCGTCAGCCTCGCGTCCGCGCTCGCCCGCCAGGAGAGCCCGCGGCGCGTCTTCCAGGAGCGCTTCGCGTGGCTCCTGCAGCACTACGTCGTCTACGGCTTCATCGGCGGCGTCATGGCGGTCGCCTACGGAGCCGCCGGTCTCTACGCGCTCGGCGTCTTCGCCGTGCCGCTGCTGCTGATGCGCCGCACGCAGGAGGCGTACCTCAGGCACACGCAGCGCTCGACCCAGAAGCTGCGCGAGGCGGCCGACACGATTCGTGCGCAGAACGTCTCGCTCGAGCAGGCGAACCGCCTCCTGCGCGAGCGCTCGAACGCCGCGATGGAGTCCCTCTCGGCAACCGTCGACGCCCGCGACTCCTACACCGCCGGCCACTCCCGCCGCGTGCAGCAGATCGCGCTCGCGCTCGGACGCGAGCTCGGGCTCTCGGAGGACGAGCTGGCGCTCCTCGACCGGGCCGCGCTCTTCCACGACATCGGCAAGCTCGCCGTCCCCGACGCGATCCTGCTCCGGCCGGGGAGCCTCGAACCCGAGGAGTGGGAGCTCATGCAACGGCACGCCGAGGAGGGGGCGCGGATCATCGAACGACTCGGCTTCCTCGCCGCCGCGGTCCCGGCGATCCGGCACCACCACGAGCACTGGGACGGAAGCGGCTATCCGGGCGGCCTCGCGGGGGAGGAGATCCCGCTCGGCGCGCGGATCATCCATGTCGCCGACGCGCTCGACTCGATGCTGACCACGCGCATCTACCGCGGCGCGCGTCCGATCGACCAGGCGCTGCACGAGATCCGCCGCGGGGCGGGCACGCAGTTCTGCCCGCGCTGCGTCGCCGCGCTCGAGCGGCTTCTGCCGCTCGACGCAGAGCTCGTCGAGCTGCCGCGGCTGCGCGCGCTCGCCTCGTAGCCCGCCCGGGCGCGATGCTCCCGATCGGGGATGCCCGCCCCCGGGGCGCCTCCTACTGATCCCGGTCGCGCAGAGCCTCTCCGATTGGGCACGTCCGCGCAGGACAACTTGCGGATTTCGCAACTTGCTCTAAACTTTTTGGATGGCCCGGAAACCGCGCTTCCGGGCGGTTGCGGAGATCGACCCGAAGGCGCTCGCCGCCTTCCAGTCCGGAATTCGCAAGCGCTACTCCGACGAGCAGATCGTCGGTGAGCTCAAGGCGTGCGCCGAGCGTCTCGGCCGCTCGCCGACGATGCGGGAGTTCGCGGCCGACACGGCGACGAGCGTGCACCCGCAGACGGTGATCGAGCACTTCGGCTCCTGGAACGCCGCCAAGCGCGCAGCGGGTCTCGTACCGCGCCGCTTCGCGACCCGCGAGGAGCTGCTCGGCCTACTGCGCGAGCTCGGCGCCGAGCTCGGCCGGCCGCCGACCGCGCGCGACATCGACGAGCACAAGGGCCGCATGCCGTCGAAGTCGCTCTACTGGCACACGTTCGGCTCGCTCTCGACGGCGCTCAAGGAAGCGGGGTTCGACGTCCCGGTGGGGGAGGAGAGGCTCGAGCGGGCCGTCGAGCAGGGTGTCGCGATGGCGGAGCAGCTGGGCCGGCTGCCGAAGTTCGCCGACTGGGCGGAGGCGCGCAAACGCGACTCGTCGATCCTGACCGAGTGGCAGGTGTACCGGATGTTCGACGCGCGCCGGGGCGCCTGGTCGACGTTCCAGTTCCTCGTGCGGGAGCGCCTCGACGAGCAGGGCCGCCGGGTCGGCAGCGACGGGCGGCTGCTCGGGAAGAGAAGCTAGGCGGCGGCGAGAATCGCGAGCCGCTGCAGGCAGCTCGAGGCCTCGCCGGGGGCGCGCACGGCCGGCAGCTTCGTCGTCTCGACGTAGCTGCGGTCGGGCTGGAAGCTCGCGCGGGCGGCGATCCCGCCGTCGCGGAACGCGAAGAACGTGCCTTCCTGGGCCTGCCGGGCACGCAGCCGGACGCCGAGGTAGCGCTCGACGACGGCCAGCGCCTCGCGCGTCGACGCGAAGAAGAGCTCGTCGCCGCCCTGGCCGATCCAGAGCGGGCGGCCGACACCGCGAGCGGCATACACGGTGCCGGGATCGCGCGAGTCGAGCCACGCCGCAGCCATCGACCCGGCGAGCGCCTCGAGCGCCCGCGGGTCGTTCCCGGAGTGGGCGGCGAGCGCGAAGATCGCCTCGGAGTCGACCGTCATCCGCGGCTCGGTGCGCGCGCAGGAGTGGGGGGCGAGCAGCTCGTCGTCGTTCAGGATGATCCCGTTGTGGATGCCGACGACGGGCCCGTGCTGCACCGGGTGGTTGTTCGCGGCGATCGACGGGTGACCCTTCGTGTAGTCGCGAACGTGCACGAGCAGCTCCGTGGCATCGGCGGCGACCCGCACGCGGTCGAGCAGGCGGCTCGCGGCCGTCCGCTGCTTCGTCACGACGGGATAGGCCTGGCCGGGGACGCGATACGCATACCCGACGGCATCCGCGCCTCGCTCGGCGATGCCCGCGAGAAGCGCCTGCGCCGCCAGCGTGCGGTCGAGACCGCTACGCGCTGAGAGGCTGTATCCGGCGATTCCGCACATTGGTTGGCTCGCGACCCGGCCGCGGTCCGCTTGCCGCAGTCCGCACATCCATCTTGGACGTCTCCGCAGGGCTGGAGTTAGAAGGGGATTTCGCCGTCATCGGCGGCGTCCCTTGTGACTGTAGCGACAGGCCACTAAAGGCAACGTCACGCCGCGCCGATAACGCCAACACGATGGATCAGCGGCCGCTCCCAGACTTCGACCTGGGCCCGACGACGATGCCGGCCGACGTCCACCTCAGCCTGGTACCCGAGCCCGAGCAGGATCCGGCCGCCGACCCGCTCGCCGAGCAGTCCGTGGACGAGGAGCCGACGGGCGGCGACATCGCTGCGCTGGAGGAGGCTTTCCAGACCCAGGATCCGCTCAAGCTCTACGTGCGGCAGATCGGCGGCGGCCCGCTGCTGACGCGGCTGCAGGAGCGCGAGCTCGCGAAGCGCAAGGACGAGGGCGACGAACAGGCCAAGCGCCGGCTGATCGAGGCGAACCTCCGCCTCGTGATGTCGATCACGCGCAACTACACGAAGGCCGGCGTGCCGCTGCTCGACCTGATCCAGGAGGGGAACCTCGGCCTGATCCGCGCCGTCGAGAAGTTCGACTACCGGATGGGCTACAAGCTGTCGACGTACGCCACCTGGTGGATCCGCCAGGCGGTGACGCGTGCGCTCGCCGACCAGGGCCGCACGATCCGGCTTCCGGTCCACGTCGCCGACCAGGTACGCCGCCTCCTGCGCGCCCGTCGCCAGCTGGCGCAGAAGCTGAACCGCGAGCCGACGCTCGCCGAGCTCGCGAAGGAGACCGAGCAGAGCGAGTCCCGCGTCCGCGACCTGCTCGGGCTCGTCGACGACCCGGTGAGCCTCGAGACACCCGTCGGCGACGGCGAGAGTCTCTACGGCGACCTGATCGAGGACGTGAACGCGCCCGCGCCCGACGAGCGCACCGCCGTGCGTCTACGGGCGACGGAGCTCGCGCTGGCGCTCTCGCATCTCAATCCGCGGGCACAGCGCGTGCTCGCGCTTCGCTTCGGCCTCGACGGCGAGAAGCCGCAGACGCTCGAGGAGGTGGGCGCCGGACTCGGGATCACCCGCGAGCGCGTCCGCCAGCTCGAGTCGCGTGCGCTCCGCGAGCTGCGCATGGTCGCGCCCGATCTCGAGCTCTACCTCCGCGCCGAGTAGCGCGGACTTCGCGCAGATCGACCGTGCCTCCTAGCTAGGAGGCGGCGACGACCTGCATCTCACGCAGGTTCGCGAGCCGCCGCAGCGACTCCAGCTCGATCTGGCGCACGCGCTCGCGCGTGAGGCCGAGCCTCCTGCCGATCTCCTCGAGCGTCTTCGGCTCCTCGTCGACGAGCCCGTAACGGAGGACGAGCACGTGCCGCTCGCGCTCGGGCAGCGACTGCAACGCGACCGTGAGCGCCTGGCTCCGCAGCGCGGTCTCGACGCGCTCCTCGGGGAGCGGATCGTCGCCGGCCACGAAGTCGCCGAAGACGGCGTCCTCCTGCTCGCCGACCGGCTGGTCGAGGCTCGCGGACGCGCGTGCCGCGGCGCGCACCTCGCGGGCCTGCTCGACCGGCAGCGACGCCTCCTCCGCGATCTCCTCGATCGTCGGCTCCCGACCGAGCTCCATCCAGAGCGTCCGCTCGGCGCGGTTCATCTTCTGCATCCGCTCGACGATGTGGACCGGCATCCGGATCGTCCGCGCCTTGTCGGCGAGCGCCCGGGCGACCGCCTGGCGGATCCACCAGGTCGCATACGTCGAGAACTTGAAGCCGCGCCGCCAGTCGAACTTCTCGACGGCGCGGATCAGCCCGAGCGTGCCTTCCTGGATCAGGTCGAGGAAGGGAAGACCCTGGTTGCGATAGTTCTTCGCGATCGAGACGACGAGCCGCAGGTTCGACTGGATCATGTGCTGCTTCGCCGCGCGGTCGCCGCGCTCGATGCGCTTCGCGAGCTCGACCTCCTGCGCGGCGGTGAGCAGCGCGTGGCGCCCGGCCTCGCGCAGGAAGAGCTGCAACGCGTCGGTTGTCGTCTCGATCTGCTGCACGGGCAGCGGCGGCGGCAGCGTCTCCTTCTCGGTCTCCGCCTCCGGCTCGACGAGCAGCTCGATGCCGCGCCGGTCGAGCTCCTGGTAGACGGCCTCGGTCTCGAGCGGATCGAGATCGAGCGGCTCGAGCACCTCCACCAGCTCTACCTGTCGGAGCTGGCCGCTGCCCTCGGCGGCCTCGAGCACCGCCGCCAGCTCTTCGCTCAAGAGGATCGATTCGATCTCGACGGTCGTCAAATGATTCCCCTCGTCGGCGTCACCCGGCATTCCTTACCGCGTCGTGAGCCTAGCCAAACACGCACCGGACCCCGAATCAACCCCTGGCGGAGCGATTTCCACGAGGCGTACCGCGTGTCAGGGCCGGCGCACGGCCCCGCAGCCCTTCGGAGTCGATCGTCTCGGCGCGAGAGCGTGCCGAGCGGGAAGCGCCTGGGCGTCGCGCACGCACGATAACGTGCGTTATGTCAAGTCGCGGAAGGCCGAATCAAGTTTGCCTCCCGCCCGCCGACTATCTCGACGCAGGGGCACGGACGCCCCGCCGCTGAAGCACACGCCGCCTCCGGGCGGCCTGCGAGATCCACGGAAGGAGCACGGCACATGCAGCACCCGGGGCCCGCGCGGCGGGTCGGCGTCGCGCTTGCCGCGATCGCCGCAGCGACGATTCTCGCCGCGCCGGCCGGCGCTGCTCCGAGCGCGCGCGCCGCCACGACCTCGGCCGCCACGGCCACACTGGCGGGCGCCGACGTTCCCGTCTCGTGCGTCAACGTCTCGACGTTCAATGCCGACGCGTACGAAGCGCCCGGCCAGATCTGGGCCTACGGCATCGCCGGGCTCTACAACGCGAACTCGCGGCAGATCGTGCTCACGAACGCGGTCTGCAACGGGCTCACCGCGGTGTCCAGGCTCGACAACAGGCCGCTGCCGATGACGGCGGCCATCGCCGTGTTCACGCTCGCCCACGAGATCGGGCACAGCCTCTACGGCCCGGACGAGCCGACGGCCGACCGCTACGGCCTTTCCCATGCGAGCGCCCTCGCCTACCTGCTCGGTCTCCGCGGCCGCTCGAACTACTGGATGCTCGCCGACTGGATCCGCAACTACGCACCCCTGCACGACGGCGTATCGCCCTAAGAGCTCGAACCAGAATGAGCGACTGTGCCGCTCGACCGTGCTGGGCGACACGCTGCGGCGTCCTCGGTCGCGTCGATAGCGCCGCTATCGACGCTCCCTGCGTCCTTAGGCGAGGTTATCCACAGACTGCACAGACAGCTGTGGAAATGTTGATTATTCAAACTTCGCAAATTGCGTGCTTTTCTGCTCCGGCACCCCTTGATCCACCTCGGGCGACCCCCTAGATTCCCTCTTGCGCCGAGCACGGGCGCCGGAGTAGGACGAAGCAGCACCGGAAGGTCGTACGGGACGGCCCGCAAGGGCCGGAGCGGAAAGTCGACCGGGGCTGTGGACGAAACGGCGACCGGCTCGGCGACTTTCTTTTGGTCCAACAGGCACCGCTTCGCTTTCCTGCCTGTTGAGACGAGGGTTCCGTCCGGACACCGCTCGGGAGGCATGCGGCGGCGAACCGCGCCCGCCATGTCGGTCACGGTGCACGGCACCTCCGGACCGCGTCATCTGTCTCGACTAGGATCTCCGCGATGCACTTCCGGCCGCCGAGCATCGACCAGGGCGTGATCGCCCTCCTCTGGGCCTGCGGGCTCGGCGCCTACATCTACTTCGGGCTGCTTGCGGTCGGCGCGAACGGCGCCATGTCGATCGTGCTCACGATCGTCGCCGCCGCCGGCATCTGGCTCTTCGTCCGGGTCCGCGGCGAGGACACGCCCTCCCGCCGCCGCTCGCGCTAGCGCTACGCCGCCCGGCGGCTGCCGGACACGCGCTGCGCCAGCGCGAAGATCAGCTTCCGGGCAAGCTCGGGGCCGAGCGCCGAGACGAGACGCTCCTCGGCCGTCGGTGCGTCCGGGTCGAGGCTTCGGCAATGGGCCGACAGCAACTCGAGCTCGCCGTCGTCACGCTGTTGCCGATCGTCCATCTCACTCACTATCGGGCCGCGGACGACCGCGCCATGATCCCTCCCGGCAGGGATACCGCGGGCCGCCCTACTCCAACGGCACGCTGTGGCGCGCGCCGACGGGCTCCGGCGGCGGCGCCGCGACGCCCGGCGGCACCGAGCCGGCCACGGTGTCGCGCTCGGCCGTCAGAGGCTCGTCGACGGCGTCGTCCTCCTCGGGGACGACCGCGACAGGCGCCGGCACCGAGTCGATGCAGAACCCGAGCACCAGCCCGAGCCCGAACGCGAGCGCGCCGTGCCAGAGCGCAAGGTCGTGCACGACACCGAGCACGCCGAGCGAGGCGCTCCAGGAGACCACGCGGCCCTCCCCCACGCCGTCGCCCGGCTGGCTCGCCACGAAGACCCAGACGACGCAGACGAGCGCCGGCAGGAACGCGAGCATCAACGTGCCCGGCGAGAGCCGCAGCCTCAGCCCCTTCGTCCAGTTGCCGACCGCCTGCGACCAGGCCGCCACGAGCCCGGCGCCCGCGACGATCGCCATCGCCGCCCAGAACCGCCCGCCCGTCTGCGTGCCGATCTGGGTGGCCACCCAGAGCAACAACCCCACGACGCCCGCCGCAAACGCCGTCGTCAACCCGCGTGTCGTCTCGTAGAGCCGGGAACCGCGCATTCCGCTCACCTCGCTTCAGTCGCTCGCTCCGAGATGCAACGGCGAAGCGGCGTGCGAGGGTTCGCTAGAGGTCGAGGCGCCGCGCGTCGAAGCTCGCCGACCAGAGCTCGGCCGCGAACTCCTCGAGCGTCCGCAGCGCGTCGTCCGCGAAGACGTGCTCGATCACGCCGATCTCGCGGTCGTTGTGGAACGGCAGGTCGACGTGCGGCTCCGAGACGAGGTTCAGCGACACGCGCCGGCAGTGCGGGCAGCGCACCGCCAGCCCGACGGCGCCCCGGCCGGCCGCAAGCAGCGAGAAGGACGACGGGAACACCGGCCGCGGGCGGGCCTCCGGATAGCAGAAGAAGCTCCACGGCCACTCGCCGGCGCGGATGTGCGCCGCGGCGACGTCGCCGAGCTCGGCGGCGACCGGCTCGACACGCGAGGTCATGAGATTGAGGAAGTCGCCGCCCGCGAGGCCGAGCGGCGCCCAGTCGAGATCGTCGTGCGAGACGAGGCCGTCGTGCTCCTCACCGCACTCGCAGACGAACCGCACGCGATACACGGCGGGATGCGATGCGCCCGGGAGCTGCTCGATGCGGCGGAACGCCGACAGCGGGACGTGCGTCTCACCGCGAGCGGGGCACGCAAACGCGTAGCGGCTCGTGAGCGCGTCGTACATGTCGACCTTATATTCGGACTGGCGGACGACCACTTCAGCCGCGCGCAGCCCGCGAGCGTCGCACGACGCGCCAAACCCGCCTGGCTAGAGGCTTGATGTGAAATAGCCTGCGGCGCCGGCTGCCGCCCCAGGCACGGCCCCAGCGGGCGTCTATTTCACATCAAGCCTCTAGTAGCTGATCAGCGAGAAGAGGTCGTACCCGGCGAGCTTCTCACGGCCGTTCAGGAACGTCAGCTCGATCACGAAGTTGACGCCGACGACCTGGCCGCCGAGCTGCTCGACGAGACCGGCGATCGCCCTCACGGTCCCGCCGGTGGCGAGCACGTCGTCGTGGATGACGACCCGGGCGCCGCTCGCGATCGCGTCGGCGTTCACCTCGAGCGCGTTCTCGCCGTACTCCAGCATGTACTTCGCCGTCACGGTCTCGGGCGGGAGCTTGCCGGGTCGCCGCGCCGGCACGAAGCCGCACCCCACCCCGAGCGCAACCGCCGCGCCGAGCAGGAAGCCGCGGGCCTCGGCGCCGAGGATCAGGTCGGGCTTGCGCTCGGCCGTCCACTCGGCGAGACCGTCGACCGCCTGCTGGAGCGCCTCGGGGTCGAGCAGGAGCGGCGTGATGTCCTTGAAGCCCACGCCGGGCTCGGGGAAGTCGGGGACCTCGCGGATGCGGGTCTTGAGGTCGATCGCGCTGCGGGCCATTACCCGGCGAGTCTACGCACGTTGCGCCACAGAAGGAGCTCCGACAGCTCCTGGGCGGTCTCGGTGAGCGCCTGCAGGTCCTCGAGACCGGCAGCGCGCCGCTCCGGGTTCCGCGACCTCAGCGCAGGCGCGGCGATCGCCTCCAGGAGGCCGCTCTCGCGGTCTGCGGACGACCGGAACGCGCGCAGATGCCGGGGAGCGATCCCGAAGCGGGCGAGCGTCGCACAGGCTTCGGCAACGTCGACGTCGGTCTCGGAGTACACGCGCTGGCCGCCGTCGACGCGCGGCTCGAGCAGCCCGAAATCCTCCAGCTCGCGCGCGCGGGTGCGGTCGATCCCCGCCCGCGCGCAGAGCGTGTCGAGATCGAATTCCTCCTCGTGCGCTCCGGCGAGCGCCGAGCGGCGGCGGCGGCGCTCCTTGCCCGCGCCGGCCTCGAGCTCCTCGCGGATCACGCGCAACGGCAGGAACTCGTCGCGCTGCAGTCGCAGAATCGTCTCCAGGCGCTCGACATCCTCCTCCGAGAAGAGCCGGTAGCCGCCCTGCGTCCGGCGGGGGTTGAGCAGCCGCTGGTCCTCGAGGTAGCGGATCTTCGAGATCGAGACGTCCGGGAACTCGGCCTTCAGCCGCCGGCACACGGTGCCGATCGTGAGCAGGCGCTGGCGGCTGGGGGCTTCGGTCGTGGACATCGTCGTCGCCGCCGCATCAGCGTTGGAGGAAGGTCAGCCGGTACTTGCCGATCTGGATCTCGTCGCCGTCGGCGAGCGTCGCGGCGTCGACGCGGTCGCGGTTGACGAAGGTGCCGTTGAGGCTGCCCTGGTCCTCGATCCGCCAGCGGTCGCCCTGCTGCTCGACGACGGCGTGCTTGCGAGAGACGGTGACGTCGTCGAGGAAGATGCCGCATTCCGGCGAGCGCCCGATCGTCGTCCGCTCGCCCTGCGGCATGAACATCTCTCCCGAGCGGCCGCCGCCGGAGCGCACGACGAGCGCCGCGCCGCGGACGCCGAGGTCGTCGAGCGTGTCGAACAGCTCGCTCGCGTCCTCGGGGCTGAACGACTCGGTCGTCTCCTCGTTCTGCTCGGGCACGAGCAGCGCGCCGCACTTCGCGCAGTAGCGCGCCGCCTCCGGGTTCTGGTACCCGCACTCCGGGCAATACGCGTGGCTCATCCGCGCCCCTCGCCAACTGTGTGATCGAAGGTCGGCATCACGTGGTCGGCGGAGCCGCCTTCCCGGCGAGGATCTCGCTCAGCGACTCGACGTCCATCTGATCGAGCACGCTCCTCCCCTGCGTCTTCTGCAGGCGCGAGACCAGCTCGGCGCGGAGGATGTCGATCTTCCCGTGCAGAAGCCGACGGCGGTAGGAGACGTCCTGCTCCTCGCGCGTGAGCTCGTCGATCAGCTTCTTCAGGTCTTCGTCGGAGAGCGTTGCGAGGTCGGGCAGCGGTTCCATCGCGGCGGGCCTTTCGACGTGAGGTCTCGAACGTGAGGTTTCGACGTGAGGCTTGGCAAACCCTCGATCAGGGTGAACCTGAACTTTAGCTCTAGTAGAAGCCGTGAGCGACTTCCGCTACTGAGATTCGACGCGCCGCGTGCCTTGTCCTGGCGCGTCGCCATCCGGCGAGGCGCTCTCGATCTCCTCGACGACCCCGCGCAGCTCCACCGCGAGCTGCTCGGAGATCTCGCGCGTCTCGCCCTCGGCGTAGAGATGGAGCAGCGGCTCGTCGGGATCGGGCAGCACCTGCGTCCAGCCGCGCTCGTCGTGGAGCTTGATCCCGTCGGTGAGATCGAGGTGCCGGCCGGCGAGGCGCTCGTTCAGGACGCGCATGACGAGCCCCTTCAATGCCCACGGGCACGCGAGCTGGTGGTGGACGAGCGTCGTCTCCGGCAGCTCGGCGACGAGCTCGGAGATCGGCCGGTCGACGGCCGCGAGCAGCTCGAGCAGCTTCACGAGGCTCGCCACGGCGTCATAGGCCGGCAGGAACTCGGGGAAGACGTAGCCGCCGCCCACCGCTCCGGCGAAGACGACGCCGTCCTGGGCGGCCGCCCGCGTCAGCTCGGGAAGGGACGCGGGCGTGCGCACGACCTCGAGCTGGGATCCCTCGACGAACCGGTCGACCTGGCTCGTCACGGTGACCGGGAACGCGAGCTTCCCGCCGCGCCCGCTCGCGACGATCAGGCGCAGGTAGAGCAGGAGCGCCTGCTCGACGGGAATCTCGCGCGCGTGCTCGTCGAGCAGGTAGATGCGTTCGGCCGAGCGATCGAAGACCGCGCCGAAATCGGCTCCGACCGCGGGCACGAGGCGCTTCGCCTGCTCGAGCGAGGCGGCGAGACCCGGCGCCTGCTCGCGCTCCGCGGCCTCGCCGGCGAAGGCGTGCGCGGTCACGATCTCGACGCCGAGTGGCCCGAGCACGAGCGGCATCACGTACGACGCGCCCGAGGAGCCGTAGTCGACGACGAGCCGGAAGCGGCGGTTCCGGATCGCCTCGATGTCGAGCCTCGAGAGCAGATCCGCGGCGTACGTCTCGCGGACGCGAGCCGGGTAGGAGATCGTGCCGACCTCGTCGGCGGCGACCCGCCGCAGCTCGGCGCGCGAGAAGTGCTTCTCGACCTCGTTCTGCATCGCCGAGGTCAGCTCGATCCCGGGCGTCTCGTAGAACTGGATCCGGATCACCTCGGGGTCGCCGGGGCTGATGCCCACGTGGAAGCCGGCGTCGTAGCTCTCCGATTTCACGAGGTGACGGCCGACGGCGGCGGGGATCACGCGCAGGTCGGCGACGTCGACGCCGGTCGAGGAGATGCCGGAGATCATGGCGCGCTTGATCATCCTGCAGACGGGCGCGCCCTCCCGGCTCGCGACCACGCGGGCGCCGCGCTTGAGCGCCGTCCCGAGCGCCGCGGCGAGGCGCACGGCGACGTCGGGGGTGAGATCGACGTTGACCATCCCCTGCACGCCCTGCTTGCCGAAGATCCGCGACGAGGTGCGCGACTCCAGGATCAGGCTCTCGTGCAGCTGGGAGCCGGTCTCGACCTCCTTGAACGGGTAGATCCGGACGCCGGGCATGATCACGCTCTCGGCGCCGACCGAGACGTCGTCGCCGATCGCGACACCCTCGTGTACCTGCACGTGCGCGCGCAGGTCGCAGCCTCGGCCGATGATCGCGCCCTCGACGTTCACGCTGCGGCCGATGTACGTGGACGCGTCGACGATCGAGCGGACGACCCGGCCGCGTTCGCGGACGGTGACGCTCGTCGAGAGCACCGTGTTCGGCCCCACGCGCGCGCCGCGGCCGATCCTGCAGTAGTTGCCGATGTAGGTCGGCCCCTCGATCGCCTCGAGGTCGTCGAGGTCGACCCCGTCGCCGAGCCAGACGTTGCCGCGGATGCGGATCCCGGGGATCTCGAGTCGCACGCGCTCCTCGAGCGCGTCGAAGTTCGCCTGCCGGTACTGGTCGAGGTTGCCGATGTCCTGCCAGTAGCCGTCGAGGACGCAGCCGTAGATCGGCCGGCCCATCTCGAGCAGCAGCGGGAAGAGCTCCTTCGAGAAGTCGTACGGCCTGTCCTTCGGCACGTGCTTCAGCACCTCCGGCTCGAGCACGTAGATGCCGGTGTTGATCGTGTCGGAGAAGACCTGGCCCCACGACGGCTTCTCGAGGAAGCGCTCGACGCGTCCCTCCTCGTCGGTGACGACGATCCCGAACTCGAGCGGGTTCTCGACCGACTTGAGGCCGATCGTGACCGAGGCCTGCTTCTCGCGGTGGAACTCGACGAGGCGCGTCAGGTCGACGTCGCAGAGCGCGTCGCCGGAGATGACGAGGAAGGTGTCGTCGAGCCGTCCGGCCGCGAGCCGCACCGACCCGGCGGTCCCGAGCGGCGACTCCTCGACCGAGTAGCCGATGTCGAGTCCGAGCGCCTCGCCGTTACCGAAGTAGCCGCGGATCGCCTGGGGCAGGAACGCGACCGTGACGATCACGTCCTCGAAGCCGTGCCGCTTGAGCAGCTCGATGATGTGCTCCATGCACGGCTTGCCGACGATCGACACCATCGGCTTCGGCTGGTTCGAGGTGAGCGGCCGCAGGCGGGTGCCCTCGCCGCCCGCCATGACGACGGCCTTCATCGACGCACCTCCGCCCACGCACGACGCACGTAGAAGACCGCCGCCAGCAGCGCGAGCCCGATCCCGGCCCAGAAGAGGTCGAGCGGCCACGCCGTCGGCGTGTGCGTGACGATGCGGCAGCCGATCGCGAGGTAGAGGATCCACGTCGCCGCCTTGCCGACCGTGTTCACGTCGACCTCGATGCCGCGTGGCGAGAGCACGCGGTAGCCGCCGAGCAGGAGCACGTCGCGGGCCAGGATGACGGCGAGGCCCGCCCAGGGCAGGCGGTCGTAGGCGAAGAGCAGGATCACGGCCGCGTCGATCATCAGCCGGTCGGCGAGCGGGTCGGCGATCTTGCCGAAGCGCGACTCGACGTGCCAGCGGCGCGCGAGGAAGCCGTCGATCTGGTCGGTGATCCCGGCGACGCCGAAAAGGATGCCCGCCGGCCAGCTGCGGTCGTGTCCGGCGCGGACCATGAGCACGCAGAACACGGGGATCAGCCCCAGCCTGGCGAGCGTCAACGCGTTCGGCAGCTGGGCGAGCGGTGCGGGTACGGCGCGCGCTGCCACACGGACAAGGATACGGTCAGCCGCCGGAGCGGTACCGCGCTGCCCAGTAGGCGGTGCGCAGAAGGTAGGCGCTCTCGGCGCTCGCGCCGGTCAGACCCCAGGCGCCGTCGTAGCTCTGGTAGCCCCGTCGCGGCGCCGCCGGCTCGATCTGCGTCCCCTCCCCCCACTCGTTGTAGCTCGTGATCGTGACGAAGTCGGGCGCCGCGGCGAGCGCCGCCTTCCAGAGCAGGTCGTAGGTGCGCCCGTCGCGCCGCTTCTTCAGCACGGGCGGCTCGCCGGCGCGGACGCCGTCGTAGCCCGGCCCGACCGAGGGGGCGCAGAGGATGTGCGCCCGGTGCGCCTCGTTGCAGAGGCGCTTGAACTTCGCGCCGTTGTACGTGATGAAGTCGTAGGTGTAGAAGCCGTCGAAGCCGCCCTGCACGGCGACGCCGACGTCGTCGGTGCCTGCGAAGACTCGCAGCCGTGCCGGCGCAGCTGCGAGCACGGGCTTCCAGTCGGCGGACGCGAAATCGGCCGGGTGGTAGACGAAGACGTCGCGGATGCCGAGCGCCGCGAGGTAGGCGAGGTCGGCGGCGATCGTCTGCAGGGTGCGGCCCGGGTACGGCTCGAGGTGGATCGCCACCTCGAGCCCATGCCGGTGCGCCGACGGCAGCACGATCTTCAGGCGCCGGTCCTCGGCCGAGCCGCGCCCCCACCAGGAGACGATCACCTCGTCGACGCCGGCCGCGGCGATCTCGGCCATCTGCGCGTCGACGACCTTGCGGCTCGAGCTCGAGTACGGCCCGCGGGCGGGGTAGAACGCCGAGTAGACGTTCGCCGGCGGCGAGTGCCCGTTCTGGCTCCAGTGCAGCCAGCTCCCGTCCTGCGCGGGCGTGCCGTACCACGGGTAGTAGAAGATGCCGACGGTGCCGGCTCGAGCAACGGGCGCGAACAGGAGACCCCCCGCGAGCGCCACGACGAGAAGCCGCCGGAGCACGCCGAATATCCTCTCCTAGATGGCGGACGTCCTCAAGCTCGACGGGTTCGTGGACGCGCACTGCCATGCGTTTCAGCGCGCGCTGCGCGGACGCACCGAGGGCTCCGACTTCTGGGCCTGGCGGGAGTCGATGCTCGAGCTCGCGCGCGGCCAGACCCCGGATCGCGTCCGGAGGGAGTACGCGGCCGTCTACCGCGAGCTGCGAAACGCGGGCTACACCGCGGTCGGCGAGTTCCACTACCTCGGCCTCGCCGAGGCGCACGCCGCCGCGGACGCCGCGCGAGACGCGGGCATCGAGCTCGTGCTGCTCTACGTCGCCTACGCGCGAGGGGGCGCGGAGCGCTTCCGCCAGGCGTCGGTCGCCGAGTACCTGCGCGGGCTCGAGGAGCTGCGCGCGGCGGGAGTCCGGGTCGGCGTCGCCCCCCACTCCGTCCGCGCCTGCCCGCGCGACTGGCTCTCCCAGCTCGGACGCTACGCGTCGGAGCACGGGCTGCCGCTGCACGTCCATGCCGACGAGCAGCCGCGCGAGATCGAGGAGTGCCTCGCCGAGCACGGCCTCCGTCCGATCGAGCTGCTCGCCGAGACCGGCTGCCTGGGGCCGCGCACGACCGTCGTGCACGCGACCCACGCCGACGGCGCCGAGCTCGACCTGCTCGCGCAGGCGTCCGCACGGATCTGCGCGTGCCCGACGACGGAGGCGAACCTCGGCGACGGGTTCCTGCCGGTCGAGCGCGTCCTCCACCGCGGCATCTCGCTCTGCATCGGCTCCGACTCGAACACGCGCATCGATCCGCTCGAGGAGCTGCGCGAGCTCGACGGGATCGGCCGCCGCCAATCCGGACGCCGGAACATGTTCGCGGTCGACGATCTGCTCGCGATCGGCTCGAGCGAAGGAGCGGCCGCGCTCGGGCTCGCCTCGTGGCCGGACGTCGAGATCGACCTCGGCCACGAGCAGCTCCGCGGCGTCGCCGATCCGCGCAGCGCGCTCGTCGGCGGCTGCTCTGCCGACGTGATCTACCCTTCGGACTGATGGACGTCACCCAGGAGACCTTCGAGGAGAGCGTCGTCAGGCGCTCCCAGGATCACCCGGTGATCGTCGACTTCTGGGCCGAGTGGTGCGGCCCGTGCAAGGCGCTCGGGCCGCTGCTCGAGCAGGAGGTCGAGGCTGCGGGCGGCTCGGTCGAGCTGGCCAAGGTCGACGTCGACGCGAATCCCGCGCTGGCCGCCGAATTCGGCGTTCGCGGCATCCCCGCCGTGAAGGCGTTCCGGAACGGGCACGTCGTCGACGAGTTCGTCGGCGCCCTACCGCCCGAGCGCGTGCGGGCGTTCGTGGAGGGACTGAGCGCGCCGAGCGCGGCCGAGCAGCTCGCCGGCGCCGAGGCACTCGCCCCCGACGTCGCCGAGGCGCTCGCCGCCGGCGAGGTCGAGCGGGCGCTCGAGCTGCTGCTCGCAGCGATCGCGGACGCCGATGCCGAGGGCCGCGACCGCGTCCGCGAGACGATGGTCGCGCTCTTCGCCGATCTCGGGCCGGAGCATCCGACGACCGTCGCCTACCGCCGCCGGCTCGCCTCGGCGCTCTACTAGCTGCGCCTCCTCCTAGCCCAGGTCGGCGAGGACCGAAGCGGCGGCGCGTATCTCGACTGCGCCGAACGGCCGCGGAGCGTCGCGGTAGATCTCGACGATCCCCCACGGCTCGCCCGAGAGCTCGAGCGGCAGCATCAGTAGCGACGCGAAGCCCAGCTCGCTCAGGAGGCGCGTCTCGCTCTCGTCGGCGTCGGGCTCGGAGACGCAGATCGTCCGCGGCTGGCCGGTCTCGAGCACGCGGCGCGTCTCCGGGAACTCGGAGACGAGATAGCCCTGCCCCATCAGGAGCGTCCGCCCCGGGGTCGTGTACTCGCTCACGAGCAGCAGAACGTCACCGAGGACGCGCGAGATCGCGCAGGCGTCCGCGTCCAGCGCCTCGGCGAGGGCGGCAGCGGCGTCGTTGAGCGAGTCGATGAGACGCGGTCTCGCGACGGCCATACGCCTTGTTATCGACCTGGGCATGCCCGAGGATGAGGCCGCTGCGCGTTGCAGCTACGTAAAGTCGGGGCGCCGAGATTCGAACTCGGGACCTCCAGTCCCCCAGACTGGCGCGCTAACCAGGCTGCGCTACGCCCCGCGACTGGGCGACACGGTATCAGCGTCCCGTCCACCGTCCGCCGCGAGCTGCGCCGGCCGGGAGACGCGCGCGAGCAGCGCCGCGCCGGCGACGAGCGCCGCGAACGCGACGAGCTGCACGATGCCCTGTTCCGCGTCGGGCAGCTGCTCGTCGAAGACGACGAAGCCGGCGGCGATCGGGATCGAGTTCGTCGCGAGCGTCGCGAGCCCGGCCGCCGTCAGGGCGTCACCGTGCTGGAACCCTCCCTGAAGCAGGCTCGTGCCGAGTGCGTAGAAGACGACGAGCGGCAGCGCGCTCACGAGCCAGCCGCCGCCGTAGCCGACGAGCTTCGAGCAGATGTCGCCGCCGGCGAACAGGACGCCGGCCGCGAGGCCGAGCGCGGGGGCGCGCGCAAGACCCAGGCCGGAGCCCGCGAGGAGAAGTCCCGCCCCGCCGACACAGCCGAGCCAGAGCAGCGCCTGGGCGATTCCGGGCGCATGGTCGGTCTGGCTCGTGCCGACGAGCGAGACGGCGAGCAACACGAGACCCGCGAACGCGAAGACGACCGCCAGCCGCTCTCTCCGCGAGAGCCGGCGCGGGTGGCCGTGAACCGACGCGAACGCGAGAACCGCGATCCCGGAGGCGCCGACCGCCTGGACGATCGCGATCGGGGCGAGCCGGAGCGCGGCGACGTACACGAGCCAGCCGCCGCTCTCGGCGCCGAAGCCGAGCAGCCAGCCCCGGTCGGCGAAGAGCAGCGAGACGAAGCGCAGCGGGTGCCGGGGCGAGAACCGCGGCATCTTCGAGACGGCGTCGTGCTCGAGCGAGTACGCCCAGCTGATGGCGACGGCCGAGACGAACGCGAGCACGAGCCCGAAGGGAGTCTTCATCGCCCGGCTCGTATATCAGCGGCGGGCGCGGAACCGGCGCAGCCGCAGCGAGTTCGAGACGACGAACACGCTCGAGAACGCCATCGCGGCGCCTGCGACGAGCGGGTTCAGGTACCCGGACGCGGCCAGCGGCAGCGCGGCGACGTTGTACGCGAACGCCCAGAAGAGGTTGCCCTTGATCGTCGCGAGCGTCCGGCGTGAGAGACGGATCGCGTCGGCGGCGGCACGGAGGTCGCCGCTCACGAGCGTCAGGTCGCTCGCCTCGATCGCGACGTCCGAGCCGGTGCCGATCGCGATCCCGAGATCGGCCTGAGCGAGTGCCGGCGCGTCGTTGACGCCGTCGCCGACCATCGCCACCACGCCGCCCGCCTCCTGCAGCCGCCGCACGACCGCGGCCTTCTCGCCGGGCAGCACCTCGGCGATCGCCTCCTCGATCCCGACCTCGGCGGCGACGGCGCGGGCGGTGCGCTCGTTGTCGCCCGTGAGCAGGACGGGACGCAGGCCGAGCCGCTTCAGCTCGGCGACGGCGGCGGCGCTCGTCGTCTTCGGCTCGTCGGTGACCGCCAGGAGCGCGTGTGCGGCGCCGTCCCAGCCCGCCGCGACGACGGTGCGGCCGCGGGCCTCCTCGACCGCGAGCGCCGCCGTGAGCTCCTCGGGGAGCCCCAGGCCTCGCTCGGTGAGGAAGCCGGGCCGTCCGACGACGACCGAATGCCCATCGACGACGCCCTCGACGCCGAGCCCGTCGACGCTGCGGAAGCCCTCCACCGGCGCGAGCGCGGTCTCCGTGCCGGCGGCCGCGGCGATCGCGCGCGCGACGGGATGCTCCGACGCGTGCTCGAGCGAGCCGGCGAGGCGGAGCACGTCGCCGCGCGCCGCGCCGTTCGCGATCACGTCGACGAGCGTCATCCGGCCCTGCGTGAGCGTGCCGGTCTTGTCGAGGACGATCGTGTCGACGCGGCGGGTCGACTCGAGCACCTCGGGGCCGCGGATGACGATGCCGATCTGCGCGCCGCGCCCGGAGCCGACGAGGAGCGCGGTCGGCGTCGCGAGACCGAGCGCGCAGGGGCAGGCGACGATCAGAACCGCCACGGCCGCCGAGAACGAGAACGCGGCGCTCGCGCCGTCGGCGAGCCACCAGGCGAGCGTGACGAGCGAGAGGCCGATCACGACGGGGACGAAGACGGCCGACACACGGTCGGCGAGCCGCTGCACGGGCGCCTTGCCCGACTGCGCGTCGGCGACCAGACGTGCGATCTGCGCGAGCGCGGTCTCCTCCCCCACCCGCGTTGCCCGGACGACGAGCCGCCCGCCGACGTTGACGCTTGCCCCGGTCACCTCGTCGCCGCCGCCGACCTCGACCGGGACGCTCTCGCCCGTGAGGATCGAGACGTCGAGCGCGCTGTGGCCCTCGACGACGACGCCGTCCGTCGCGACCTTCTCGCCCGGCCGCACGACGAAGCGGTCGCCGACCCGGAGCTCGTCCAGCGGAATCCGCCGTTCGCCGCCGTTCTCGTCGAGCACGGCCGCATCCTTCGCACCGAGCTCGAGGAGCGCGCGGATCGCGGCCCCCGCACGGCGCTTCGCCCGGGCCTCGAACCAGCGCCCGGCGAGCAGGAAGACCACGACCGCCGCCGCCGCCTCGAGGTAGATCGCGTCGCTCGACGCGTGCCGGGAGAGCGTCAGCGCGAACGGCATCCGCATCCCGAGGTGTCCCGCGTCGAGAACGGTCAGCGCCACGAGCGACCAGCCGTACGCGGACAGTGTCCCGAGGCTGATCAGCGTGTCCATCGTCGCCGAGCGGTGGCGGAGGTTGAGCCAGGCGGCGCGATGGAACGGCCAGCCGCCCCAGAGCACCGCCGGCGTCGCGAGCGCGAGGGCAAGCCACTGCCAGCCGCGGAACTGCGCCGGCGGCGTCATCGAGAGCACGACCACGGGCAGGGCGAGCGCGGCCGAGACGACGAGCCGCCGCCGCAGCGCCGCGGCGTGGTCGGGCGGCTCCGCGTCGGCGCGCGGCATGCTCGCGTGGTAGCCGATCTGCTCGATCGCCTCGAGCAGCGCGCCCGCCGGCACGAGCTCCGGGTCGAAGCGGACGGCGGCGCGCTCGGTCGCGTAATTGACGCTCGCGCTGACGCCGTCGAGCTTGTTCAGCTTCCGCTCGATCCGCATCGCGCACGAGGCGCAGGTCATCCCCTCGATCGGCAGATCGAGGGAATCGACCGGACGCGCGGCCAGCTCAGGCCGCGATGTCGTAACCGGCCTCGTCGATCGCGGCGCGGACGGCGCCGTCGTCGACGGCCTCGCCGCGCACGACGACGAGCTTCGAGTCGAGGTCGATCTCGACACCTGCGACGCCGGCCACCTTCGAGACCTCGCCGGTGATCGCGGCGCGGCAATGCTCACAGCTCATGCTCGGAACGGTGTAGGTCAGTTCGCTCATGGGCCGGACGATACCAGTGGGGGGTATACTCCGCATCAGTGGAGACCCCGACGCACCAGCACGGGTACGCCGCGGACAAGGAGCTGCTGCGCAAGCGCCTCGCCCGCATCGAGGGCCAGGTGCGCGGAATCGCGCGCATGATCGAGGACGACCGCTACTGCATCGACGTCCTGACCCAGCTCGCCGCGGTCGACACGGCGCTCGAGGCGGTCGCGCTGAAGGTGCTCGAGGATCACGTCAACCACTGCGTCGCGGGCGCGCTCGCCTCCGGCGACCCGGACGTGGCGGGAGAGAAGAGCCGCGAGCTCCTCGCGGCGGTGCAGCGGTTCGCAAAGACCCGCTGATGGAGCCGCTGGCCGTCCTCGCCGACGACGGCGCTCTTCCACGCTGGGCGTTGCCCGGCGAGCTCGAGCGGCTGTACGGCGGCGGGATCGGCTTCCCGGAGCCGCGGACGGTCGCGAACTTCGTCCAGTCGGTCGACGGCGTCGTCTCGATCCCGGACGCACCCCGCTCGAACACGCTGCTCGCGGACGCGAGCGAGGCCGATCGCTTCGTCGTCGCGCTTCTGCGTGCGTGCGCGGACGCCATCCTCATCGGCCCGGGGACGCTCCGTGCCTCGCCGCGGGCGACCTGGGACGCGGCCTCCCTCTATCCGGCGGCCGCGGCGGGGTTCTCCGAGCTGCGTGCGCTGCGCGGCAGGCCCCCGCAGCCCGAGGTGGCGGTCGTCACCTCGGGCGGCTCGCTCGATCCGAGCCACCCGGTGCTCGAGACGGGCGCCGTCGTCTTGACGACCGCCGCGGCCGCGCCGGGCCTTCGCTCCGCCGTTCCCGCGGCCACCGACGTCGTCGCCACCGGCGACGGCGACCGCGTCGATCTCGCCGCCGCGATCGCCGCGCTGCGCGAGCGCGGTCACGAGATCGTGCTCTCGGAGGCCGGGCCGTCGGTCTTCGCACAGCTGCTCGCGGCATGCCTCGTCGACGAGCTCTTCGTGACCGTCTCGCCGCTCGTCGCGGGGCGCGCCACGGTGTTCCGCCCCTCGCTGGCCGACGGCGTCGAGCTGCTCCCCGGCTCCCGTGCGGGCGGGACGCTCGGCTCGGTGCGCCGCCACGGCTCGCACCTCTTCCTGCGCTACATCTTCGGCTGAGTCCGCGATTCTGCGGATGGCCGCCGGCCGCGCCTGGTGCACGCTTCCCGCAAGGGAAGGAGGGCCTGATGGCCGCAATCGACGTACACCGCCGCTCGGAGCTCGTGCTGCTCGGCGACGAGCTGCGCCTCGCCGCACGCACCGTCCGCTCGCAGACCCTGGTGGAACGGAGCGCGACCCGCGACACGCTCGTCGTCTCCGTCCGGGACCGGCTCGAGCCGTATGCGCGCTCGGACTCCCCGGGTCTCGAGGCGCTCGGGATCTGGACGGACTCGCTCGAGCACGCCGACGTCGTCGACGTCGACCTGCTCCAGGAGCTGCTCTACGGCATCGACGCGCTCGTGCGCGTCCACCTCTGGCGCGAGACGGGTCTCCCGCTCGAGCCGCCGGTGGCGCGCCCCGCCGGCGACGTCTAGCGCAGGCGGGTTAGCTCTCGAGCCGCTTGTAGAGGCGGTCGATCAGCTCGGGCATCGCCTCGAGCCGGTCCGTGATCGCCCGCAGGCGATACTCGCGGAAATGCTCCGCCTCGACGCCGAGCGCCTCGGCGAGCGTATGGACGACGTCGTTCGACGGGACCGGCCGGTTGCCGTGGACGAGATGGTTGAGGTAGCCGGCGGAGAGCTTCGTCCTGGTCGCGAGCTCGCGGTAGGTGACGCCGGCTTCGGCCATCAGCCGCTCCACCGTCGGCCCGAATGCCTCTTCGCTGAACCGCTTGCGACGCGCCATCAAGCTTCCTTGCCCAGCACGGCAACATCTAATCGCTTCTCGCCGCCGGTGGCACGCTCTCGGACGTCGACCTTGCCGTCCTCGAGGCTCTTCTTGCCCGCCGTGATCCGCAGCGGGCAGCCGATCAGGTCGGCATCGGCGAACTTCTCGCCGGCACGCTGATCGCGGTCGTCGAGCAGCACGTCGAGGCCAGCCGCCGACAGCGCCTCGGCCGCCAGGAGTCCGATCTCCTCGGCGCCGGGGAGCACGACCACGTGGGCGTCGTAGGGCGCGATCGCGGCCGGCCAGACGATTCCGTGCTCGTCGTGGAGCTGCTCGACCGCCGTCGCCATGATGCGTGCGGGGCCGATCCCGTAGCTGCCCATCACGAGCGGCTTCTCGCGCCCGTCCTCGTCGAGGAAGGTCGCGCCGAGCGGCGCCGAGTAGCGGGTGCCGAGCTTGAAGATGTGGCCGAGCTCGATCGCGGTCTCGAAGCGGAGCGGGCCGCCGCAGCTCGGGCAGCGGTCGGTCGCCGCCGACTCGCGGAGGTCGGCGAAGCGGGGCTCGTAGTCGCGGCCGGCCTCGACGCCGAGCAGATGCCAGCCGTCGCGGTTCGCGCCGGCGACGAACTGCCCCTGCCGGAGCGCCTCGTCGGCGACGATCTCGCCGGTGAAGCCGACGGGGCCGAGCGAGCCGCCGGACGCGCCGAAGCCGGCGCGGATCTCGTCGTCGGTGGCGGGCCTCGACGGCTGGCCGAGCGCCGCCTCGAGCTTCGCGCCTTCGACGCGGTCGTCGCCGCGCACGAGCGCGAGCACGAGTGTCCCGTCCTGGGTCATCATCGGCATCGCCTTCGACGTCGCCGCCGGATCGACGTTGAGGAACTGGGACAGCGACTCGATCGTGCCGACGCCGGGTGTCTCGACCTCCTCGGGCGCGTCCAGCGGCTCGGGGAACCGCGGCGCCCGCGGCGTCGTACGGGCGACCTCGATGTCTGCGGCGAAGTCCCCCTTCTCGCAGGTGACGAGCGTGTTCTCGCCGCTGCCGGCGGGTGCGAGGAAGTCGACCGACTCGGTGCCGCCCATCATCCCCGGCTCGGCGTCGACGTCGTAGCAGACGACGCCGCAGCGGTCCATGGTGCGCCGGTAGGCGCCGCGCTGCTTCTCGAAGCTGGCGTCGAGGCCGGCCTCGTCACGGTCGAAGGAGTAGGCGTCCTTCATGATGAACTCGCGCAGCCGGATCAGCCCCTTCCCGGGACGCGGCTCGTCGCGTTCCTTGATCGCGAGGTGGTAGAGCATCTGCGGCAGCTGCCGGTAGCTCTGCAGCTCGCGCGCGTGGAAGGTGACCGTCTCCTCGTGCGTGAGCGGCAGGACGTAGTCGCCGCCCTTGCGGTCCTTGAGGCGGAAGATCTCCTGGATGAAGTCGCGGCCGCTCTGCTGCCAGAGCTCGGCCGGCGTCAGCACCGGCATCAGCATCTCCTGCGCGCCGATCGCGTCCTGCTCTTCGCGGATGATCTGCTCGACCTTGCGGTGGACGCGCCAGCCGAGCGGCAGGTACGTCCAGACGCCGGCCGCCACCTGGCGGATGAAGCCGCCCCGAACGAGCAGCTTGTGCGAGACGGCGTCGGCGTCGGCCGGCGCGTCGCGCAGGGTCGGCAGGAAAAGCTGTGATGCGCGGGCGATCATCGGTGGATGATCGAGACTAGTCGAGCGGGATGAGTGAGGCTTCGGCCATCGCCAGCGCGGCCGGCTTGGCCATCTTCAGGCGCTTCGGGCGCTGCATCCCGTCGGCGATCCAGCGGTCGATCTCGGTGAAGAGCTCGTCGATCAGCGTCTCGGACGCGACCTTCTTCAGCACGCGGCCGTGCGCGTAGATGAAGCCGACGTCCCGGCCGCCGGCGATGCCGAAATCGGCGTCGCCCGCCTCGCCCGGGCCGTTTACAGCGCAGCCGAGCACCGCGACCTCGACGTGCTGGGGGTAGTCGAGCAGCCGCTGCTCCACCTCCTCGGCGAGCAGGTGGACGCCGACGTTGTCGCGACCGCAGCTCGGGCAGGCGATCATCACCGGGCCGCGCTCGCGCAGTCCGAGCGCCTTGAGGATCTCGAAGCCCGTCTTCGGCTCCTCGACGGGGTCGGCGGTGAGCGAGACGCGGATCGTGTCGCCGATCCCGTCGGCGAGCAGCGCCCCCATGCCGACGGCGCTCTTGATCGAGCCGGAGAACGGGGTTCCCGCCTCGGTGACGCCGAGGTGGAGCGGGTACGGCACCTTCTCCGAGAGCATCCGGTAGGCGCGGATCATCGTCGGCACGTGGCTCGACTTGACCGAGATCTTGAATTCGCGGTAGTCGAGCGCCTCGAGCAGCCGCACCTCCTCGAGCGCCGCCTCGACGAGCGCCTCCGCCTGGTCGTGCTGGGCCAGCTCGGCCAGGTGTTTGGGCAGCGAGCCGGAGTTGGCGCCGATCCGCATCGGGATGCCGGCCTTCTTGGCGGCCTTGACGACGAGCTCGACCTTGTCCGGGCCGCCGATGTTGCCCGGATTGATCCGGACGGCGGCGACGCCCTGCTCGATCGCCCTGAGCGCGAGCGATGCGTTGAAGTGGATGTCGGCGATCACGGGGATCGGCGAGAAGCGGACGATGCGGCCGAGCGCGTCGGCGTCTTCGCTCTTCGGCACGGCGACGCGAACGATCTCGCAGCCGGCGGAGGCGAGCGCCGCGATCTGCGCGGTCGTCGCCTCGACGTCGTGCGTCTTCGTGGTCGTCATCGACTGGACGGCGACCGGTGCGCCGCCGCCGATCTTCACGTCGCCGACCGTGATCTGCCGCTCGCTGGGCATCCGCGGCCAGTCTAGCCAGGGGTGCGGGCCGCAAACCCGCGGTGGACGGGCGGCTCAGCGGACGCTGAGCGTCGATCCGCGGTCAGTCGGCAGGGAAAGCCGCGCGCAGGAAGGACAGCACGCGCTGGGCGTACGCGGCCGGGTGGGTCGCGAGCGCCCGCGTGTGGCCCGCGTCGGACAGGTACCACAGCGTCGCCGTGCCGCCGATCGCGTCGCGGTAGGCCCGGTCGAGCGCCAGCTCGTCGCGGCGGTTGGACGCGATCAGGAGCACGGGCGCGCGAATCCGTCCGACGACCGTCTTCAACGGTGCCGGCTCGCCCACCCCGCCCACGAGCTCCGCGCCGCGCATCGTCAGCCACGAGACGGAGTCGGCGACCCGTGCGAGCGCGCCGCGGGAGACGAGCTTGCCGTCGGCCCTGGTCGACGCGCCTGCCCCGTCGGCGACGACCGCGGCGAGCGACGTCCCGCTCGCCGCCGCCCGCAGCGCCACCTCGGCGCCCATCGAGAGCCCGAGCGCTGCCACCGACTGCTCCGGGACGCCGAGCCGTGCGAGGTACGCCGTCGCGGCTGCGACGTCCCGCTCGGCGCTCCAGCCGAGCGCGTTCGTCGGGCCGCGGCTGTCCCCGTGCCCGCGGCTGTCGAGGGCGAGGACGGCGTACCCGGCGCCGTGGAGCAGCCGCAGGTGATCGACCCCGTCCGCCCGCGTGCCGTGCGAGCCGTGGAGCAGGATCACCGCCTCGGGGCGCGTGCCCGGGACGTACCAGGCGGCGATCCGCACCCCGTCGCCGGTTCGGAACGCGACGTCGTGGGCGCCGGGGATCCCGAGCGTCGAGGCGGCGGCGACGTGGCCGCGCGGCGCGTGCGTGACAAGGCCGGCGCCGATCGCCGGCACGAAGAGCCACTGCACCGCCGCGGCCGCGACCGGGAGCGCGAGGAGCTGGACGCGCCGCCGCCGCCCGCGGAGCAGCCGGCGACCGCCGATTGCGATCGCTGCGAGGCCGCCTGCGCCGCAGGCCGTCCCTACGACGTCACCGGTCGCCACGGGGTTCGCGATCGCTCCGGGAATCGAGGTCGCAAGCGCCGCCGCGACAAGGGCGGCACCGCCCGCTACGAGCAGCCAGGCTCGCCACATACGCGGGGCATAGCCCCGCCCGCCAGCGTCCCCCTCCGGGCGAGCGCGGATCGCGGGGCGCGGAATGGGTGCCTCAGCGACGGAGCCTCTAGGCCCGCGCCGTCGTCTGGGCCCGCCGCCGCGTCCGACACGCGCGGACGCGGCTCACCCCCGCCCCGGCCCCGAGCCTGGCGCGAGCCGGCAAAGCCGGCTCGCCTGCCGAGCGAGCGGAAAGCGAAGCGCGAAGGCACGCGCGCGAAGCGCGCCTGCCTGGCGCGAAGCGGGCGAAGCCGGACATCAGTGCGGCGCGCCGCCGCCGAAGTCGCCTCGGCCCGCGCCGTCGTCCAGGCCTGCCGCCGCGTCCGACACGCGCGGACGCGGCTCACCGCCGCCGGGCCCCGAGCCTGGCGCGAGCCGGCGCAGCCGGCTCGCCTGCCGAGCGAGCGGAAAGCGAAGCGCGAAGGCACGCGCGCGAAGCGCGAAGGCACGCGCGCGAAGCGCGAAGGCACGCGCGCGAAGCGCGCCTGCCTCGCGCGAAGCGGGCGAAGCCGGACATCAGTGCGGCGCGCCGCCGCCGAAGTCGCCTCGGCCCGCGCCGTCGTCCAGGCCTGCCGCCGCGTCCGACACGCGCGGACGCGGCTCACCGCCGCCGGGCCCCGAGCCTGGCGCGAGCCGGCGCAGCCGGCTCGCCTGCCGAGCGAGCGGAAAGCGAAGCGCGAAGGCACGCGCGCGAAGCGCGCCTGCCTCGCGCGAAGCGGGCGAAGCGGGGGATCAGTGCGGCGCGCCGCCGCTGAAGTCGTTCGAGAGCGCGATCACCCAGATCAGGAGGATGACCGCGAAACCGACGACCGAGACGCGCTCGTAGACCTCGCGGGCGAGCGCGCGCCGCCGTACGGCTTCGATCAGCGAGAAGAGGATGTGGCCGCCGTCGAGCGGCAGCAACGGCAGGAGGTTGATCAGCGCGAGCGACATGCTGACGAGCGCGACGATCTGCAGGTACCAGCTGAAGCTGATCTTCAGCGCTGCCGCGGAGACGCGCACGATCCCGACCGTGCTCATCACCTGGCCCTGCTGGTGTGCGCCGAAGAGCGAGCTGACCGCCTTCACCGTCCCGGTCACCACCTGCCAGCAGTCGCTCAGGGCGAGCCGCGCGCTCGTGCCGACCGGGTAGGAGACGAGCTGTGCCGCGGGCTGGAAGCCCCAGATCCAGTGGCCGCCCTCGTAGATGGTCTTCTGCGGGCCGAGCGTGACGACCGTGCCGTCCCGCTTGACGGTGAGCGTGATCGGCCGGCCGTGGCTGGCACGGATCAGACGCGACACGGAGTCGAAGGTGCGCGCGGTGCGTCCGTCGACGGCGACGACGCGGTCGCCGGCCTGCAGGCCCGCCGCCTGGGCGGGCGTTCCCGACGAGACCGCGGCGACCTGGTTGGTGGGCGTCGACGACGGCGCCCCGGTCGCGTAGACGGCGAAGAAGATGGCGATCGCGGTGAGGACGTTCGCGGCGGGGCCGGCCGCGATGACCGCGATCCGCTTCCACGTGCGCTGGCGCCAGTATGCGTCGGCGCCGGTGCCCTCGTCCACGTCCCGAAGCGCACGCCGGGCGGAGCGGCGCGCTGCGGAGGACAGCTCGGCCGCCTCGGTCTCGTGCTGCAGCTCCGGCAGTCTCGCCGCGGCCCCTGCGAGGTCGTCGGCGTCGAGCGCGCGCCGGACGCTCTGGACGAGCGGCGCCAGTTCCGGCCGTTCGCGCAGCGCCGGCCCCATGAACGACTCGAGGTCGTGCCCGGCGGGCCGGTGCATGCCGGGGATCCGCACCATGCCGCCGAGCGGGATCGACCCGATCCCGTACTCGATCCCGTTCCGCGTCACCTTGGCGATCGCGGGCGGGAAGCCGACGTAGAAGCTGCGCGGCCGGATCCCGAGCAGCCGTGCCATCGTGAAGTGGCCCAGCTCGTGGATGAAGACGAGCAGCTGGAGGCCGAGGATGACGACGACCCAGATCAGGCGACCATCACCCTTCCGGCGAGCTCGCGCGCCTCGCGGTCGACCTCGACGAGGTCGTCGACGTCGCGTGCCGGTGCGCCGTCGACCGCGGCGAGCGTCTCGCCGACGACCTCCGGGATCCCGAGGAACGGCAGGCGCCCCTCGAGGAAGGCGGCGACCGCCACCTCGTTCGCGGCGTTGAACGCGCACGGGGCGGTTCCGCCGCGCGCGCCGGCGTCTCGGGCGAGCGCGAGCATCGGGAACGTCTCGGTGTCGGGTGCGAAGAACTCGAGCGTCAGCGAGGTCAGGTCGAGCGGCGGCAGCGGCGTCGCGGCCCGCTCCGGGTAGGTCAGCGCGTAGGAGATCGGGACGCGCATGTCGGGATAGCCGAGGTGGGCGAGCGAGGCGCCGTCGCGGAAGCGGACGAGCGAGTGGACGATCGAGGTCGGCTGGATCGCCACCTCGATCCGGTCGTACGGAATGGCGAAGAGGAAGTGCGCCTCGATCACCTCGAGCCCCTTGTTCGCGAGCGTCGCCGAGTCGATCGTGATCTTCGGGCCCATGCGCCAGGTCGGATGCGCGAGCGCCTGCTCGGGGGTCACGCTCGCGAGCTCGTCGCGTGTCCGCCCTCGGAACGGCCCGCCCGATGCTGTCACCACGAGCGTGTCCACCTGTTCCGCCGAGCGTCCCTCCAGGCACTGGTAGAGCGCCGAGTGCTCGCTGTCCACGGGCAGGATCCGGCCGCCGCCCCGGGCGAGCGCCGCGAGTGCGAGCTCGCCGCCCGCGACGAGGCTCTCCTTGTTCGCCAGCGCGAGATCGACGCCGCGCTCGAGCGCCCAGAGTGTCGCGTGGATGCCCGCGAAGCCGACGACCGCGTTGAGGACGATGTCCGGCTCGGCGCGCTCGAGCAGCTCCACGAGATCTCCCCCGACCTGCTTGAGCGGCGCGTCCACGTCGTCGAGCGGCGTCGAGTGCGAGGCGGCGGCGCACAGCTCGAGCGCCGGGTGAGCCGCGACGATCTCGAGCGCCTGCCGACCGATCGACCCCGTCGCCCCGAGGAGGGCGACACGCTTCCGCTGGCGGCTCACGCGATCAGTGTACGGAGGCAGGTCGAGCACCCGATCACCGCATCTGCTGTTGACAGCGGTAATCGGTGCGATAAGGATGAAGGGAGTGGCAACTCCTCTTCCCAGCGGTGCGCTACGTGAGCTGCACCAGCTCGCCAACCAGCTGTTCGTCATCCAGGGCTTCGCGACGCTCGCCTCGGAGTCGCTCGCCGCCGACGACCGCGTGGTCGGCTACGTCGCCGAGATCGACGCGGCCGCGGAGCGCGCGACCGCGTCCGTCCGCCGGCTCCAGATGCTCGCCGTCGCCGAGGCGCGAGCCGCGTCAGCCGAAGCCGAAGGCGAGAACGACGTAGTAGGCGGCGGCACCGGCGAAGAGCAGCGCGTCGATCCGGTCGAGGATGCCGCCGTGCCCGCCCAGGAGCCGGCCCGTGTCCTTGACCTCCATGTCTCGCTTCAGCGCCGACTCGAACAGGTCGCCGGCGACGGCCGCCAGCACGACGACCACCCCGAGCACGACCGCCTGCCAGATGTGCAGGTAGTCGCCCCGCGAGTCGTACAGCGCGACAAACGAGACGAACACCCCCGCCAGCGAGCCGACGACGAACCCTTCCCACGTCTTGCCGGGTGAGAGCCTCGGCGCCAGCTTGTGGCGCCCGAGCAGCCGTCCGCCCGCGTAGGCGAGGGTGTCGGCGACCCAGACGGTGAGCAGGACGGTGAAGGCGAGGAGTCGCGGCTCGTGGTGCATCTGGCGCAGCAGCAGCAGCGGCGCGAGCCCGAGCCCGATCCACGCGGCGCCGAGCACGGTCGATCCGATCGCCGCGGTCGCCGGCGCGCGCGTCTCGGCGAAGGAGTTGAGCACGAAGCCGACCACGAAGGTCGCGAGGAAACCCCCGACCATCCAGAGGACGCCGCCGGTCTGGGCGCCCACGAGCGCGAGCACCGCGCCGGCGTAGGCGGCGGGAGCGAGCGGCCGTAGCGGCCGCGCCATCTGCACGAACTCGTGCACGCCGATCACGGCGGCGACGACGAGCAGCCCGAACATCCACCACCCGCCGAGCCAGACGAGCCCGAGGACGATGGGCAGGCCGACGAGCGCAACCAGGATGCGAGAGGCCAGGTTGGTCACGAAGAGAGCCCTATCTTCCGCCGAATCGCCGGCGCCGGCTCGCGTACTCCTCGATCGCCGCCCGGAACTCGCCCGGCCCGAAGTCGGGCCAGAGCGTGTCGGTGAAGACGTACTCCGCGTAGGCGGACTGCCAGAGCAGGAAATTCGAGATCCGCCGCTCCCCGGACGTGCGGATGACGAGGTCAGGGTCGGGCATCTCGGGCGCGTAGAGGTTCCGCGCGAGCGCCTCGTCGTCGATCTCGCCGGGCGCGGCGCCGCTCTCGACCAGCCGGCGCGCGGCCTCGACGAGCTCGGCCCTGCCGCCGTAGTCGAACGCGATCCAGAGGCTGAGCCGCTCCTTGTCGGCCGTGGCGCGTTCGAGCCCCGCCATCTGCTCGCGCAGCCACTCCGGCGCGCGGTCGCGGCGGCCGAGGAAGCGGGTGCGGACGCCCTGCGCGGCGAGGTCGTCGAGCTCGCGCTCGATCGTCTCGCCGAAGATCGCCATCAGCGCGCCGACCTCGTCGCCGGAGCGTGTCCAGTTCTCGGTCGAGAACGCGTAGACGGCGAGCGACTCGACGCCGAGGTCGATCGCGGTCTCGACGACCGGCCGCAGCGCCCGCGCGCCGGCGCGGTGGCCCTCCGCCACGGTCACGCCGTGCGCCTTCGCCCAGCGGCCGTTGCCGTCCATGATGATCGCGACCGAATGCGCGACCTCGGGGAGTCGCTCCTCGATCGCGGGCGTGACGTCGGTCTCGGGGACGGACGCGGTCAGACCTCGATCACCTGGTCTTCCTTCAGCCCCGACTGCGCCCGCATCAGACCTCCATCACCTCGGCTTCCTTGTGCTTCAGCAGCTCGTCGATCTGCTTCGTGTGCTCGTCGGTCAGCTCCTGGACGCGCACCTCGCCGCGGTGCTCCTCGTCCGCGCCGACCTCGCCCGAGTCGACGAGCTCCTTGAGGTGGCGCATGGCGTCGCGGCGGATCTCGCGGACGGCGACGCGGTGATCCTCCGCCATCCCGCGCACGATCTTCACGAGGTCCTTGCGGCGCTCCTCGGTGAGCTGCGGGATCGGCAGCCGGATCAGCTTGCCGTCGTTCGACGGCTGCAGCCCGAGGTCTGACTCCATGATCGCCTTCTCGATCGCCTTGATCGAGCTCGGGTCGAACGGCTGGACCGTGAGCATCCGCGGTTCCGGCACGTTGATCGTCGAGAGCTGCCGCAGCGGGGTCGGGGTGCCGTAGTAGTCGACCTCGATCCGGTCGAGCAGCGACGCGGACGCACGGCCTGTGCGCACGGTCGCGAACTCGGTGCGCGAGTGCTCCACGGACTTCGCCATCTTGTCCTTCGCGCCGCCGATCACCTCGTCGGCATTCGCCATCCCTCAGCCCTCCTCTCCGGTCGCGATGATCGTGCCGACGTCGTCGCCGGCGACGACGCGACCGATGTTGCCGTCCGCCAGCTCGAAGACGTGGATCGTCAGCCTGTTGTCCATGCAGAGCGAGAGCGCCGTCGTGTCCATCACCTTCAGGCCCCGCTCGATCGCCGCGAGATGCGTCAGCCGCGGCAGGAAGGTCGCGTGCTCGACGAGCCGCGGGTCGCCGTCGTAGACGCCGTTGACGCCGTTCTTCGCCATCAGGATCGCGTCGGCGCCGATCTCGAGCGCACGCAGCGCCGCGGCGGTGTCGGTGGTGAAGTACGGGTTGCCGGTGCCCGCCGCGAAGATGACGACCCTGCCCTTCTCGAGGTGGCGCATCGCCCTGCGGCGGATGTACGGCTCGGCGACCTCGGAGACGGCGATCGCCGACATGACGCGCGTGTCCGCGCCCGCCTTCTCGAGCGCGTCCTGGAGCGCGAGCGCGTTCAGGAGCGTCGCGAGCATGCCCGCGTAGTCGGCGGTGGCGCGGTCCATGCCCTCGCCCGCGGCGGCGAGGCCGCGGTAGAAGTTGCCCGCGCCGACGACGACCGCGACGTCGACACCGTCGCCGCGCACCGCGGAGATCTCGGTTGCGAGCGAGCGCACGACGCCGACGTCGATGCCGTAGTCGCGGCTCCCCATCAGCGCCTCGCCGGAGAGCTTCAGCAGGACGCGCGCGAACGCCGGGGCGCCCGAGCCGGTGGCGGCGAGGGTCTCGTCGGGTCGGACGCTCATCCGGCGAGCGAGAAGCGCTGGAACTCGAGCACCTCGGCGCCGGCGCCCGCGAGCACCTGGCCGACCGTCTGGGCCGAGTCGTGGATCCACGGCTGGTCGGCGAGCACGCCGCCGCGCTCGGCGAAGAAGCGCTTGTTCAGCATGCCGTCGACGATCTTCTCACGCGCCTGCTCGGGCTTCGACTGCACCTCGTCCGAGTTGAGGTAGATCTCCCGCTCTGCCGCGAGCAGCTCGTCGGGCACGTCCTCGCGCCCGACCCAGCGCGGGTCGGACCAGGAGATGTGCATCGCGAGGTTGCGTCCGAGCTCGGCATCGCCGCCGCGGAGCCCGACGAGCACGCCGAGCTTGTTCGCCGGCGGGTGGGCGTACGCCGCGACGAGGCCGCCGTCGACCGCCTCGAAGCGGGCCGCGCCGGCGACGGCGAGGTTCTCGCCGAGCTTCGCGGAGAGCTCCGTGCGCTCTGCCTCGAGCTGCGACACCGCGTCGGCGCCCTCCGTCTCGACGAGGTCGAGCGCCTTCTTCGCGAACGCCTGGAACTCCTCGTTCTTCGAGACCGGCTCGGTCTCGCAGCCGACGGCGACCATCGTCCCGCTCGAGCCGTCGTCCGCGAGCCGGTAGCCGACGAGCCCTTCGGTCGTCGCCCGGTCGGCGCGCTTGGCGGCGCTCGCCATGCCCTTCTCGCGGAGGAGCACGATCGCGGCCTCGAGGTCGCCGTTCGTCTCCTGGAGCGCCTGCTTGCAGGCCATCATCCCGGCCCCGGTGCGCTGCCGGAGCTCCATCACGAGCTTGGCGGAGATCTCGGCCATCAGCTTGCGACCTCCCCCGCCTCGGCGGTCTCGGCGGGCGCTGCCTCCTCCGCGGGGACGGCGGCCGTCCCCGCCTCCGGCTCGGCCGGCGCGGCGGCAGGCGCCGCCTCCTCGGCGGCAGGCGCCGCCTCCTCGGCAGGCGCCGCCTCTTCGGCGGGCGCCGCGTCCTCGGCGGGCTCCGCCGCAGCCTGCGGCTCCGCGAACTCGCGCGGCGCCACCTTCTGCGTGCCCTCGGCGATCGCGTCGGCGATCGCGCGCGTGATCAGCGAGCACGAGCGGATCGCGTCGTCGTTGCCGGGAATCACGTAGTCGGCCTCGTCCGGGTCGCAGTTCGTGTCGACGAGCGCGATCACCGGCAGGCCGAGGCGGCGCGCCTCGCGGACGGCGAGCGCCTCCTTCTTCAGGTCGACGATGAAGACGGCGTCCGGCTGCTTGCGCATGTCGGCGACACCGCCGAGGTTCGCCTCGAGCTTCTCCAGCTCGCCGCTCATCGCGATGCGCTCCTTCGCCGGCAACAGCTCGAGCTGCCCCTCGTCGCGCAGGCGCCGCATGTCGTGCAGCCGCTCGATCCGGTCGGACATCGTCCGCCAGTTCGTGAGCAGCCCGCCGAGCCAGCGGTGGTTGACGTACGGCATGCCGACGCGCTTGGCCTCGTTGGAGACGGCGTCCTGCGCCTGCTTCTTCGTCCCGACGAAGAGGACGGTGCCGTTCCGCTCCGCGACGTTGCGGGCGAACTGCTGCGCCTCGTCGAGCCGCTCCGAGGTCTGCGTGAGATCGATCACGTAGATGCCGCCGCGCTCGGCGAAGATGAAGCGGCGCATCTTCGGGTTCCAGCGTCGCGTCTGGTGGCCGAAGTGGACTCCGGCCTCCAGCAGCTCGCGCATGGAGACTGCCATGAAAGCTCCTTCCGGTTTCGTTGTGGGTCGTACGCCGGCGGGGCTCGGGCGCACCGGCCGCAAAGGCCGGCACCCGCGCTCCGGCTGATCCGCCGGGGAGTCGGGACAGGGACCGGGCGAAGGATACCTGCGCTGCTAGGAGGGTCTGGCGGAATTGTGCTTCGCCGCCGGGGCGCGATGGGTGGCGCGGGGGGAGGACGCAGGGAGCGTCGATAGTGGTGCTATCGACGCGAGCGAGGACGCTGCCTCGCGACGTCCAGCGTGTTCCGGGGGCTCAGCGGAATTCCGCCAAACCCTCCTACTACTAGCCGCGAGCCCGCTCGAGAGCTGCCGCGAGGTCCTCCGGCAGCGGCGAGACGACGTCGACCGGCTCGCCCGTCATCGGGTGCGGGAACGCGAGCCGGGTCGCGTGCAGGAACTGGCGCTCGAGGTCGAGGTCGCCCGCTCTGCCGTAGAGCGGGTCGCCGGCGACGGGGAGGTCGATCGCGGCGAGATGGACGCGGATCTGGTGCGTACGGCCCGTCTCCAGCCGGACGCGAAGGAGCGCGTGGAGGCGCAGCAGCTCCTCGACCTCGAAGTGCGTCACCGCCGCGCGCGGCGTCGCGGTGTCGAGCGAATGGCGAAGCCGGTCGTGACGGTCGCGCCCGATCGGCGCGTCGATCGTGCCGCTGCGCGAGCGGGGGCGGCCGACGACGAGCGCCAGGTACTCGCGCGTCAGCGCGCGGCGGCGGAGGAGCCCCTGCAGCCGCCGGTGCGCCTCCTCGGAGCGGGCGACTGCGAGCAACCCCGAGGTGTCGCGGTCGAGCCGGTGCACGATTCCCGGCCGGTCCTCCTCCCCGCCCCCGGCGCCCGCGGCGAGCAGGCCCTGAACGAGCGTTCCCGTCGCGTGGCCGGGCGCGGGATGCACGACGATGCCGGCGGGCTTGTCGACGACGAGCACGTGCTCGTCCTCGTAGACGATGCCCAGCTCGAGCGGCTCCGGCTCGAGCTCGGGCGGCGGCGCGGGCGGCTCGAACTCCAGATCCTCCCCGCCCGCGAGCTTGTGGCTCTTCGCCCGCGCGGCGCCGTCGACGAGCACGCCGCTCTCCGCAAGCAGCCGTTCGGCCGCCGCGCGGGAGCCGATCTCGGGCAGGCCCGCGAGGTAGCGGTCGAGACGGACGCCCGCCGCCTCGTCGACGACACGGTGACGCGTCAACCGCGGCGGCGCGCCCGGCGCGGCTCGCGGTCGCTGACCGCGAGCGCCGCCAGCAGGATGCCGACGCCGACGACGATGAAGCTGTCGGCGAGGTTGAACGCCGGCCAGTAGCGGAAGTCGAGGAAGTCGGTCACGTAGCCGAGCCGGACGCGATCGACCAGGTTCGAGACGCTGCCGCCGATCACGAGCCCGAGTGCGATCGGCAGCACCGGGTGCCGGGAGCCGGAGCGGGCGAAGTAGGCGAGCATCCAGACGACCGCGCCGCCGGTGAGGACGATCACGATCGCGGTCGCGCTCGCGAAGAGGCCGAACGCGATCCCGGAGTTGCGGACGTGGTGGATCCAGAACGGGCCGAGCACGTGCGCGCCCTCGTCGAGGCGCAGATTCGCCGTCACGAGGTGCTTCGTCAGCTGGTCGGCGGCAATCGCAGCGAACGCGATCGCGCCGAGCGCCAGCCACTGCGCCGCTGTCGCGGCGAGCGAGCGCTCGGCGAAGGAGAGCGGCGTCAGGCCGTCCGCGTTCGAGCCGACGCGGACGTCGAGCGGGCGCGCGGATTCGCTCACGTGCCCCGCTCCCGGGCGAGCTCCTGGGTCACAGCCGCTCGGCCTCGCGCTTGCAGTCGATGCAAAGCGACGCCCACGGGTAGGCCTCGAGCCGCTCCGGTGCGATCGCACGCCCGCAGTTCGAGCAGGTGCCGTACGTGCCGTCCTCGATCCGCTGCAGCGCCGCGTCGATCTGGGTGAGCACCTCGCCCGAGTTCTCGCCGAGCGTGTAGTCGATCTCGCGGCCGAGTGTGGCCGTCGCCGAGTCCGCGATGTGCTCGCCCGGCGTGGCGGCGACCTCCTCGACCTCGTCGTCGAGCGAGCCCGCGTGCTCGTCGCGGAGGTTGGCGATTGCCTTCTCGACGCGATCGCGCTCCTCGAGGAGGGCCGTGCGGAACCGTGCGGTGTCGATGCTCATGCGCGCCTGTCCTTTCTTCCGCGGTCCAGCGCCGCCGCCGACTCGAGCCGGCGAGAGGCGAGCGCGGGGCCGAGTCCGGTCAGCTCGACGATCTTCTCCCGTGCGCCGTGGCCCGAAACGAGCGTGACGGCGCTGCGGGGGAGGGCGAGCGCGTCGGAGAGGAGGCGCAGGACGGCCTCGTTCGCCCTCCCCCGCTCCGGCGCCTGGGTGACGCGCACCTTCCACGCGTCGCCGTGCCGCCCGACCACGGCGGCCCGCCCGGCGCCCGGGCTGACGCGCAGCTTGAGACGGGTCGTGTCGGCCGCCATGCACCCAGTCTACGCCGGGCGCGATCGAACGCCCCCGCTCCGGCGGACGTGCACGTCCCGCGTACGGGCAGCCGCCTAGGCCGCGTCGGCGTCGGCGAGCGCCTGACCGCCCGCGAAACCGTGCCACGTCGGCTCGGTGATCTCGGCGGGCTCGTCGCCTCCCTCGAGCTCGCCGAGAGGATCCGGCTCGGGAGCATCGGCCTGTGGTTCGGGAGCGGTCGTTGCGGGCGGCGGGGACGCGGCAGGCTCGTCGATCGACCCGAGGGCCGCGGTGAGCTGCATGCGCAGCCGCTGCGACTCCGCGCGCAGACGCTCGTTCTCGGCGATCGACTGCCGTTGGACGGCCCGCGCCTCGGCATGCGCCTCGCTGAGGATCAGCTCCGCCTCGCGGCGGGCCTGCTCCTTCACGGTGCCGGCCGCGCTCTCCGCGGAGACGAGCGTCGAGCGCAGCAGCCCCTCCAGCTCGCGGAAGCGCACGAGGTCGGCCTCGAGCTGCTCGACCTTGTCCGCGAGATCGGCGCGCTCGCGCCACACGTCCTCGAAGCTCGCGGCGATCTCCTCGAGCAGCCGGTCGGTCGGGCCGCTCTTGTAGCCGAAGAGCCCCCGGCCCGGCGTGAGGTGCCTGATCTCGACAGGTGTCAGTGCCATCTCGTCTCCCCTCTAGTGGAACCGTCCGAGGATCTGCACCAGAAGCTGCTCAACCACCCAGAGGACGATCACGGCCACCATCGGCGAGAAGTCGAGCGGCCCCGCCGAGGGCAGGACGCGCCGGAACAACCGCAGGTACGGCTCGGTCACGTCGTAGAGGAAGCGCTGAATCCGGTTCAGCCAAATCGAGTAGGGCAGACGCAGCCAGCTCGTGAGGATGTACGCGAAGATCACGAGCGTGTAGACGGTCGTGAAGACGTACAGGAAGTTCTGCACCTTCGTGATCGTGTCCGCGAGCAACATGACAGTGGCAACAACGCCCATCGGGGCTGTCGTTCGCCTTCCGGCGCGGGTTTCCTTGCGCGCTACGCCTGGTTGAAGAAGCCGCGCTCGAGCATGCGGGCGCGGTCCTCGGCCGAGAGCTCGACGTTGCGCGGCGTCAGCAGGAAGACCTTGTCGGCGATCCGCTGCATGCCGCCGTCGAGCGCGTACGTGAGACCGCTCGCGAAGTCGATCAGCCGCTTCGACAGCTCCTGGTCGGCGCTCTGGAGGTTGAGGATCACCGGTACGCCCTCCTTGAAGCGGTCGGCGACCTGCTGCGCGTCGTTGAAGCTGCGCGGCAGGACGAGATGGACACGGCCGGTCGGCGGCCCGTCGACGCCGCGTAGGCGGCGCGGCTCGGCCCCGCGTGCCCCCGTCGTCCGGGACTCGGCCTGCGGGCGGAGGATGCTGGTGCGCTGCGGGCCGGGCTCGGGCTCGGGATCGGTCCAGTCGTCGTCGTAGGCGCCGTGACGGCCGCCGCGGCGCGGCGCGAGGCGGCGCACGTTGCGCTCGCCGTACGTCCGCTCGAGCTCCTCGTCGGTGAGGTAGCCCTCCTCGTCCCAGTCCTCTTCCTCGGCGATGCCGAAGTAGACGAGCGTGCGGCTCCAGACGTCTGCAAATGCCATGGTTGCGCGCGATCTTACCCCTGGAACAGGACCGCGCCCACGCGGACGTACGTCGCGCCTTCCTCGGCTGCGATCCGGTAGTCCTGGCTCGTGCCCATCGAGAGCTCGCGCAGTCCGTGCGCTTCCGCGAGCTCGCGCAGGCGGCGGAACCACGGACGCGACGCCTCGGGATCGCCGGCCGCCGGCGGCATCGTCATCAGGCCGCGCACGTCCGGATATGCCTCGAGCAGCTGCGGCAGCTCGTCCGGCGCCACCCCGGACTTCGTCGGCTCGCCCGAGAGGTTCACCTCGACGAGCGCCGGGATCGTCAGCTTGCGGGCGGCCGACTCGGAGGCGAGCGAGTGGCAGAGCTCGCAGAGCTCGCTGACGAGCGGCGCCTTGCGGCTCTGCAGGTGCCCGATGAAGTGCCAGCGGAACGCGTCGCCGTAGGTGGCGTGCTTGGCGGCGAGATCCTGGGCACGGTTCTCGCCGGCGACCTCGACGCCCGCTTCTGCCAGGACGGCCATGTCCTGCAGCGACACGTACTTCGTCGCTGCGACGACGGTCACACCCGGGCCGACCTGCTCGCGGATGCGCGCGTAGCGCTCGCGAATCTCCTCAGCCGGCAACGTAGGCGATCACTCCCTGGCGGCCGGTGCGGCCGGCGTCGCGGCGGTGCGAGAAGAAGCGGTCGGGATCGCAGGCGGTGCAGAGGTCGAGCCGGTCGACGCGGCCGACGCCGGCGGCCCGAAGCGCCCGTTCGGCCGCTGTCCAGAGATCGAGATTGCGGCCCCGGACGACGTCGTCGCCGAAGGCCTCCCGGTAGGGGGTCGCGACCTCGTCGCCGACCTCGTAGCAGCACGGCCCGATCGCCGGGCCGATCGCGGCGGCGAGCGGGCCGCCGCCGATCGCGCGGACGCCGTTCGCGACGACCCCTGCGAGCAGCCCGCGCCAGCCCGCGTGGAGGATCGCGACGGCCGGCCGCTCGCGGTCTTCCCGTGCGATCGCGATCGGCAGGCAGTCGGCCGTGAGCAGCAGCATCGCGCGCTCGCGCTCGTCGCTCCAGAGCCCGTCGCAGTGCTCGTAGACGGTGCCCGGCGTGACGATGCCGCGCGGCTTGGCACGCGTCACGACCGGGCCGTGGCGCTGCCAGCCCATCGTCGCCCCGTCGGCATCGGCGCCGACCGCGGTGCACAGTCGCGTCCGGTTCACGACGACGCGGGCCGGGTCGTCGTCGGTGCGGATGCCGAGGTTGAGCGAGGCGAACGGCCCCTCGCTGACGCCGCCGGCCCGCGTCGAAAAGGCGACGCGGTACGGGCCTGGCGCATCCCAGGGGATCGTCGCGGCCGTCATGTCCGCAGCTTACGGCGCGCCCGTCCGAGCAGATCCTCGCGCTCGTTCAGTCCCGGCTCGTCGACGACCTCGTCGAGCAGCTCGTTCAGGACGCGGCCGAGGGCGGGGCCGGGACGGAAGCCGAGCTCGATCAGGTCGCTGCCGTCGACGGCGAGGTCGGCGAGCCGGTGCGGGCTCGTCCGCTCGGCCGCCACGACCTTCCGGAACGCGGCGAGCCGGTCGAGCTCCTCGACCGGCGGTGGCTCGCCGCCGCTGCCGCGCTTGCCGGCGAGGTCGGCCTGCTTGTGGTCGAGGAGGTCGAAGGCGAGGGCGTCGCCGTGCTTGCGCAGGAAGCGGCGGGCGCGCCGCCCGTCGCCCTTGCCGACCTGGAACATGTGGCGGCGGACGATCCGCACGACCCGCTCGCGGAGCGCGTTCGGGTAGCGGAGCCGCCTCAACGCTCCGGCGGCGAGGTCGGCGCCGACCTGGTCGTGGCCGCGCTCGGCGTATCCGGGCTTCGCGTAGTAGTGGAGGCGTCCGTCCTCGCCGAGCCAGGCTACGCGCGGCTTGCCGAGGTCGTGGAAGAGCGCCGCCAGCCGGACGGCGAGCGAGAAGCCGGCGTCGGCGGCGGCCTGGACGACCGCGAACGTGTGCTCGTCGACGGTCAGGTCGTGGTAGCGGCTCTGCTGGTCGAAGCCGAGCGCGGGCTCGAACTCCGGCAGTAGCTCGACGAGGACGCCGGTGTCGCGCGCGAGCCGCAGCGCCCGTGCGGGCTCGGCGCCGAGGAGCAGCTTCGAGAGCTCCCCCATCCCGTCGGCCGCGAGCCCGCCGCCGATCCGCTCGCCGGAGACGAGCTTCACGGCCGGCGCCTCCTCGCGCATCTGCGCGAGCAGCGCCTCGTCGGGCTCGAAGCCCAGCTGCGAGACGAAGCGGAGCGCGCGGACGAGCCGCAGCGGATCCTCGCGGAAGCTCTGCGGCGAGACGGTGCGCAGGACGCGCGCCTCGAGGTCGCGGCGGCCGTCGAGCGGGTCGACGATCTCGCCGGTCTCGAGCCGGCGCGCGATCGCGTTGACCGTGAAGTCGCGGCGGCGCAGATCCTCTTCGACCGAGAGCGAGGCGTCGGCGACGATCTCGAAGTCGTGGCGGCCGGGGCCGGTGCTGCGTTCGGCGCGCGGCGGCGCGAGCTCGATCCCGGCGGGCGCGAGCGAGCGGATGCGCTGCTCGCGCGGGTAGAGCCGGACGCCGACGAGCCGGCCCGCGACGACGAGGTCCTCGACCTTGCCGTGCGGGGCGAGCGCGGCCCTCAGGCCGTCGGTGTCGACGCCGGGGACGAGGAAGTCCGCATCCTTCGAGTCGAGTCCGAGCAGCTCGTCGCGGACGGCGCCACCGACGAGGTAGGCGTCGAGTCCGAGCGAGCGGACGTAGTCCTCGATCTCACGGAGCATGCGCGCATTGTCGCGCGCCGCGTAGCCTGCCAGCGTGGCATCGCTCGTCCTCCTCGTCGAACGGCTGCGCGAGCCCGCGCTGCCCGAAGGCGCGTGCGAGGAGGAGCCCGCGCGGCGCTGGACGCGGATCCCGCTCTTTCTCCATCTCCGCGCCGTCAAGCCCGGCTAGCGCAACCGTGCCAGAGGCCGTCACGGCTTCGTTGCCGCCGAGTCACCAGGAGTTCACGCACTGTGAGCCGATCGGCCATTCCATGCCGTTCTCGGCGGTCGGTCCGACACACTTCCGCGATGCGCCCGGCACGCCCACGGCACGGGGTCTGGCCCGGGTCTGGCACCTGCCGGAGGAGGCGCTAGAGGCGAGCCACGGCCTCGATCTCGACGAGCGCGCCGCTCGGGAGCTTCGCGACCTCGACCGTCGAGCGGGCGGGGGGCGTATCGCCGACGTGCTTCGCGTAGACGGAGTTCATGCCCTGGAAGTCGCCGAGGTTCTGGAGGAAGACGGTCGTCTTGACGAGCCGGTCGAGGCCGGTGCCCGCGGCGGCGAGGATCGCGGCGAGGTTGGCGAAGACCTGCTCGGTCTGCTCCTCGATCGTCCCGCCCGACAGCTCTTTGTCGCCGGGCTTGAGCGAGAGCTGCCCCGAGACGAAGACGAAGCCGCCGGCGGCGATCGCCTGCGAGTACGGCGCGCCCTGGAAGGGCGCCGGCGCCGCCTCGGTACGGACGACGGTCTTGTCGGTCACATCAGCCTCCTTTGACGGTGCATGCCTCGGCGAGGGCGGCGCCCAGCGCCTTGAAGATCGCCTCGAGCACGTGCTGGGTGTCGGTGCCGTTGAGCAGCCGGATGTGCAGGACAAGCCCGGCGCTGTCGGCGAGCCGCTCGAGGAAGCGCCGTGCGACGTCGGTGTCGAGCCCGCCGATCCGCGCCTGCGTCAGGTCGACGTTCGAGACGAGCAGCGGCTCGTCCGCCGCCTCGAGCACAACGAACGCGAGCGCCTCGGCCGACGTCATCGAGCCCGCGCCGTGGCCGCGCGCGCCGGATACCCGCAGCGGCCCGGCGAGCGCCGCGCCGAGCGCCTCCCCGGCGGCGTCGACCTCAGCCTGCGCGTCGCCCGGCTCGCTCTCGAGCGCGAGGTCGAAGCGCGCGACCTCGGCGAGCCTGACCAGCAGCCGGTTGAGGACGGGCAGGCCGGTCTCGACCGTCGCCTCGCCCTGCCCGTACACGTTGATGCGAACGCCTGCGACGCTCATCGCGGCCAGCGTAACGCCTAGGCGTCGACGCGCTCGATGTGCGCGCCGAGCGCGCGGAGGCGCTCGTCGATCCGTTCGTAGCCGCGGTCGATCTCGCCGACGTTGCCGATCACCGACCGGCCCTCGGCGCAGAGCGCGGCGATCAGGATCGCCATCCCCGCGCGGATGTCGGGACTCGTCAGCCGCTGGCCGTAGAGGCGCGACGGGCCGGTGACGACGACGCGGTGCGGATCGCAGACGATGATCTTCGCGCCCATCGAGACGAGCTTGTCGACGAAGAACAGCCGGTTCTCGAACATCTTCTCGAACACGAGCACCGTCCCGAGCGCCTGCGTCGCGACCGCGACCGCGATCGACGTCAGGTCGGCCGGGAACGCGGGCCAGGGCCCGTCCTCGATCTTCGGGATCTGGTCGCCGAGATCGTTCTCGATCAACAGCTCCTGCCCGGGTGGCACGCGAAGCCAGTCGCTGCCGAGCTCGACCTCGACGCCGAGGCGGCGGAAGCCGAAGAGGATCGACGTCAGGTCTTCCGGTCGCACGCCCTCGATCGTCAGGTCGCTTCCCGTGACCGCGGCGAGGCCGACGAAGCTCCCCACCTCGATGTGCTCGGGGCCGATCGCCCACTCGCCGCCGCGGAGCGCCTCGACGCCGCGGATGCGCAGGACGTTCGACTCGATCCCGTCGATCTCGGCGCCGAGCGAGACGAGGAAGCGGCAGAGATCCTGGACGTGCGGCTCGCAGGCCGCATTGGCGATCACCGTCTCGCCGGGCGCGAGCACCGCCGCCATGACGGCGTTCTCGGTCGCCATCACGCTCGCCTCGTCGAGGAAGATCGGCGCGGCGCGCAGCCCGTCGGGCGCGAGCATCTCGTAGCGCGAGCCGACGTCGACGATCGCGCCGAGCTGCTCGAGCGCGTGGATGTGCGGGTCGAGCCGGCGGCGGCCGATCACGTCGCCGCCGGGCGGCGGCACGCTGGCGCGGCCGAGGCGGGCGAGCAGCGGGCCCGCGAGCAGGAACGAGGCGCGGATCCGCTCTGCGAGCCCGGCGTCGATCTCGTGCGACGACAGCCCGCTCGGGTCGACGCGCACCTCGTTCTGTCCCGTCCACTCCGCGGTCGCGCCGAGGTGCGCGAGCAGCTCGATCATCGTCTCGACGTCGCGGATCCGCGGCACGTTCGCAAGAGCCACCGGCCCGTCGGCGAGCAGGGTCGCGGCGAGGATCGGCAGGGCGCCGTTCTTGTTGCCGGTCGTCCGGATGCGGCCGTTCAGCGGCTGCCGGCCCTCGATGACGAATGCTGCGGGCGCGGTGCGAACGGCCATCGGCGGCTATCGTAGCCGCGTCATGGCGCCGACCCGCGAACAGGCCTGGGGAACGCTGACGCGGTACACGAAGAGCGAGTCGCTGCTCCGGCACGCGCTCGCGGTCGAGGCGTCGACGGCCGCGTACGCGCGCAAGCTGGACGGCGACGAGGAGCTCTGGCGTGTCGCGGCGCTCCTCCACGACTTCGACTACGAGATGCACCCGACCCTCGACAAGCACCCGCAGGACGGGGCGCCGATCCTGCGCGAGGAGGGCTATCCCGAGGAGATCGTCGAGACCGTGCTCTCGCACGCGGAGCATCTCGGGCTGCCGCGCGACACGCCGCTGAAGAAGGCGCTCTTCGCCTGCGACGAGCTGTCGGGCTTCGTGCACGCATGCGCGCTCGTGCGCCCGACGGGCCTCGTCGGGCTCGAGCCGAAGTCGGTGCGCAAGAAGCTGAAGCAGCCCTCGTTCGCGAGCGGCGTCAACCGCGAGGACGTCACCAAGGGCGCCGAAGAGCTCGGCGTCGAGCTGGACGACCACATCCGCACGGTCGTCGAGGCGCTGCAGCCGATCGCCGCCGAGCTCGGCCTGCCGACCGGCTGACCTGTCCGCTCGGGCCACGTCCTGGTGCCTGACACCGGGACATGGCCGGAGGAGACGACCACACCCTTGTCACGGTGTCTTCCGACGGGGTCTGACACCGGTGTCCGCTCAGGACGCGGCGGCGATGCCTTCGGCGAGGCGCTCGAGGTCGCCGTCGCTCGTCCACCAGCCGCAGCTCGCACGGACGAGGTTGCGGCCCGGCAGCTCGCGGACGATCACCCCCCGCTCGTGCAGCGACTCGACGAGCCCGGCCGGGTCGCCGGGCGGGCGGAACGACACCAGCGTCGAGTGACCCGGCGGCGTCACCACCTCGACGAGCGGCTCCAGGAGCTCCCGGCAGCGCGCGGCTGCCGCGGCCGCCTGGTCGTAACACCACTCCGGACGCGTCGCCAGCGCCGCCGCCAGCCCGGCGAGGCTCGACACCGGCAGCCACCCCGAGTCGAAGCGCGTCGCCCCCTCCTTCGGCACGAAGGCGCCCGACGCGTCGTAGGCGCTCTGCGACGTGTACGACGGCGCCTTCACGCGCACGCGCTCGGGATCGGCGACGTAGAGCGCCCCGGTCGCCTCGGGCCCGCACAGCCACTTCTGCGCCGACACGGTGTAGAAGTCGAGATCGCCGACGTCGACGGGAATCGCACCCGCCGACTGGGCGCCGTCGACGAGCACCGGCAGCCTCGTCTCGGCCCGCACGCGCGCGAGATCGAGCCGGCGACCGGTCGTCCACAGCACCTGCGAGGTGGCGATCAGCTTCGTCCGCGGCGTCACCGCTCGGCGATCGCGTCCTCGTCCGCGTCGACCATCACGAGCCGCGCGCCGGTGGCGTAGAGGGGGCCCGTGAGCCCGAAGTGCTCCTGGTCGGTGGTGATCACCTCGTCCTCGCCGGTGAGGCCGAGACCGGCGAGAACGATCGCGCAGCCGCGCGTGGTCGAGTCGGTGAGCGCGACCGACTCCGGCGCGACGCCGAGCATCGCGGCGATCCCGGCGCGGACATCCTCGCGCAGCGCGAGCATCTCGCGGAAGTAGGCGCCGCCGCTGCGCCCCTCGACGAGCTCGCGCTGCGTCTGCGCGAGCATCGACGCGACCGTGTCCTCGGCGAGCGGGCCGTTCGTGCCCGCGTTCAGGTACGCGAGCCGCTCGAGCACCGGGAACTGCGCGCGCGCCTGCTCGAAGCTCATCTCGCGGCCCGTCATCCCAGCACCACCTCGACCGGCGCATGATCCGAGAGGAGCCGGCCGCCGAGCCGCCGCCGCGCCTCCGGCCACCGCGCGGGCGGAGACGCCGTCAGGTCGCGCGCGAGCACCTGGTCGATCCCGTCCGCGGGCGCCGAGAACCCGTCGGCGGCCAGCTCGCGCAGCGTCCCGGAGCGCTCTGGCAGCACATTCGTGTCGCCGCAGAGAACGACCGGCTCGCCGCTGCGAGCGACCGCCTCGACGAAGACGACCGCACGGCGCAGCTCGGCGTCGGCGAGCCGCTCGTCGGCCGCGTAGCTCGTCGCGTGCAGATTCGCGACGAGCACCGTCTCGCCCGAGGCCGGCGCGACGCGCACCGCCTGGCAGACCCGCCGCTCCTTCGCCCACGCGAGCCGCGACACGAGGTCGAGGCCGAGCCAGCGCGCCTGGCCGCGCCGGAACTCCGGCGGATTGAGAACGAGCGTCTCGTGCTCGAGCACGCGATGGCGACGCGCGACGAGCACCGCGTTGCCCTGGCCCGCGACCGCCGAGCGGAGGAGACCGTGGTTGAGATCGGTCACGACGCGTCCCGCCGCCGCAGGCCAGCGCAGCGGCCCGAGCCGCGGCGGCGCGGCGAGCGCGGGAACGGCCGTCATCCCGCTCCAGCCGGCGAGCCGCGAGAGCGCCCAGGCGGGCACCTCCTGCAAGCAGAGCACATCCGGGTCGTCGGCGACCGCGAGCGCGATCATCTCCTCGAGGAACGCCGCCCGCTCCGGCGGCACGGCGTTGCCGTGGAAGACGTTCCAGGTGCGAACGACGAGCGGCATGCGGCGTAGCCTACGGAGTCGTGCGCGTGCTCCTCGCCGATCCCCCGGCTTTCACGCCCGCCTACGACCACGAGCTGGCCGCGGCGCTCGCCCGCGCGGGCGCCGAGGTGGAGCTCGTGACCTCGCGTTTCCGCTTCGGGACGGCGCCCGCCCCCGACGGGTACACGCGCCGCGAGCTCTTCTATCCGCTCTCGTCACGGCTCTTCGGCCGCTCGCCCCTCCGGCTGCCGCTGAAGGCGGCGGAGCACCCGTTCGGGCTCGCGGCCCTCCGCAGGCGCCAGGCCGACGTGCTGCACATGCAGTGGCTCGCGGCGCCCGAGCTCGACCTGCGCCTCTTCCGGCCGCATCTGCCGGCGGTCTTCACCGCCCACGACCTGCTGCCGCGCCGCACGGCCGCCCGCACCGATCTCTGGCTACGGCTGCTCGAGCGCTTCGAGCGAATCGTCGTCCACAGCCTCAACGGCCGGGAGACCCTCGCCCGGATCGGCGTCGACCCGGCGAAGCTCCGCGTCATCCCCCACCCCGTCTTCCCGAGCGATCCCGAGCGCCGCGACGACGGACGCACCGTGCTCAGCTTCGGCGTCATCCGCCCGTACAAGGGACTCGCGGACGCAATCGAAGCGGTGCGCCGCGCCGGGAATGCGCGCCTCCTCGTCGCCGGCGACCCGGTCGAGCCGGTCGACGCGTACCGCACGGCCGCGACCGGGATCGAGACCGAATGGCGGCTCGGCTACCTCCCACCCGGCGAGGTCGACCGGGCCTTCGGGGACGCGACGCTCGCCGTCTTTCCGTATCGCCCGGAGCTCGACCAGAGCGGCGCGCTGCTGCTCGCTCTCGGAGCGGGCGTGCCCGTGGTCGCCTACGACGTCGGCGGAATCGCCGAGCCCGTCCGCCGCTACGAGGCGGGCCGGATCGTCCCGGCGGGCGACATCGAGGCGCTCGCCGGCGCGATCCACGAGCTGCTCGCCGACCCGGCCGCCCTCGAGCATGCCCGGGAAGGCGCACGGCGCGCCCGCGCGGAGCTGACGTGGGAGGCGTCGGCGCGGGAGCATCTCGCGCTCTACGAGGAGATCGCGTGAGCTTCCGCCGTGACCGGTTCGGCGATCTGATCGGCCGCCAGCTCGACCTCTTCGCCGAGGACGAGGCCGAGCTGATCGCCGAGTGCCGCGAGAAGGAACGCCTCTACGACCGCTCCGACCGCGACGAGGCCGAGGAGGCGTACGGCGACTACTCGGACGCCGTCGAGTCGGCGACCGAGGCGCTCGCCGACATGCGCGACCGCTTCGCCCGCACGCTCGACGACGCGGCGACCGACGACTACGAGCGGGCGTTCAACCGCGCCGTCCGCAAGCGCTGGCCACCGTTCGGGCTCGAGATCGAAAACCGCTAACGGCGCGCAGCCGCCCGCCGATGACTCGACGGACGTGCAGGTCAGAACGCCCACTGTCCTCGGCTGGCGCAAACCGAGCCTACTGACGAGCTTCGGCTTCCTCGGAGCGATCCCGCTCGCCCTGCTCGCGATCGCGCTCGGCGTCAGCCTGCACCGGATCATCGAGCAGCGCGCCCTCGACAGCACGCGCTCGCAGGCCGTCTTCACAGCCAGCATCGGCGTCGGTGCCTACTTCAGCGGCGGCACGGCGGCGGCGTCCGCGAGCCAGCTCGGCGCGCTCAACCGGCAGCTCGTCAAGCTCCGCAAGGCGGGCGAGCTGACCGGGCTCGCGTTCTGGACGCCGGCGGGCACGTTCAGCTTCGGCAAGGTGCCCGCCCTCGCCGGCACGAACGAGATTCGCCGCGCCCGGGCCGGCGAGTCGGTGAGCGGCGTCCACGACAACACGCTCGTCGTCGACGTCCCGGTCAAGATCAAGGCCGGCTCCGGCGGAAACGACGTCCTGCGGATGGCGCTCCCCTACCGCCTCGTCCGCGAGCAGGTGGCGCACGACACGCGCGTCCTCTATCTGATCGTCCTCGCAGGCTTCGCCCTGCTCTACGCGGTGCTCTTCCCGATCGTCGCGCGCGCGTCCCGCGAGCTGCGCCGGCAGTCGGAGGAGAACGAGCGGCTCGCACGCCACGACGCGCTCACCGGCCTTCCCAACCGGATGTACTTCCAGGAGCTCCTCGACAAGAGCGACCGGTTGGAGACGGGCGCGATCATGGTCGATCTCGACGCGTTCAAGGCGGTCAACGACGCACACGGCCATCACGCGGGCGACGAGCTGCTGATGCGCGTCGGGGAGCGGCTGCGCCGCACGGTGCGCGACAGCGACGTCGTCGCGCGGATGGGCGGCGACGAGTTCGCGATCCTCGTCGCCGGCGGCGCGGACGCGCGGACGCTCGAGGCGCTCTCGCGACGGATCGTCGAGGCGGTCGGCGAGCCGATGACGCTCGAAGGCGTCGAGGTCTCGGTACGGGCGAGCGTCGGCGCCTCGCTGCCGGACTCGGCGGCCGCCGGCGAAGATCTCGTCAAGCGAGCCGACCGTGCGATGTACTCCGCCAAGAACGCGGGCGGCGGCATGTACCGGCTCCAGGGAGCGGGCGCGGCGTAGGGACCTCCCCGCGGGCCACGGGTGCTTTGCCAGAATCGCCCCGTGCCGCAGATCGAGGACTACGCGCTGATCGGCGACCTGCAGACCGCGGCGCTCGTCGAGCGCGGCGGCTCGATCGACTGGCTCTGCTTCCCCCGCTTCGACTCCGGCGCGTGTTTTGCGGCGCTGCTCGGCACCGCCGAGAACGGCCGCTGGCTGCTCGCGCCGAAGGACGGCGGCACGAGCACACGCCGTTACCTGCCGGAGACGCTCGTGCTCGAGACGACCTGGGAGAACGAGAGCGGCGCCGTCCGCGTGCTCGACTTCATGCCGCCGCGCGGCGCCGCCCCCGACGTCGTGCGGATCGTCGAGGGCGTGCGCGGAACGGTCGAGCTGCGCTCCGAGCTGACGATCCGCTTCGACTACGGCCATGTCCTGCCGTGGGTGCGCCGCCTCGACGGCGCCCGGGTCGCCGTCGCCGGCCCCGACTCGCTCTCCTTCCGCACGCCCGCGGCGACGCGCGGCGAGAACATGCATACGGTCTCGAAGCTGACCGTCGAGCCGGGAGAGCGCGTCCCGCTCGTCCTCACCTGGTTCCCGTCGCACGAGCCGCCGCCGAAGCCGATCGACCCGGAGAAGGCGCTCGAGGAGACGGTCGACTTCTGGCGCGAGTGGAACGGCGAGCGCGACCTCGACCTGCCGCCCGAGTGGGCCGAGACCGTCAACCACTCGCTGACCGTCCTCAAGGCGCTCACGTACGCGCCAACCGGCGGAATCGTCGCCGCGCCGACGACCTCGCTGCCGGAGTGGATCGGCGGCGTCCGCAACTGGGACTACCGCTACTGCTGGCTGCGCGACGCGACCCTGACACTGCTCGCGCTCGTCACCGCGGGGCACCTGAAGGAGGCGGACGCGTGGCGCAACTGGCTGCTCCGTGCGGTTGCGGGCAATCCCGCCGACCTGCAGATCATGTACGGCGTCGCCGGCGAGCGGCGGCTGACCGAGTACGAGCTCGGCTGGCTTCCCGGCTACGAGGGGTCGGCGCCAGTACGCGTCGGCAACGCGGCGAGCGAGCAGCTTCAGGTGGACGTCTTCGGGGAGGTGATGGACGCGCTCTACCAGGCGCGGACGCACAGGCTCGAGCCGCATCCGGCGGCGTGGGCGATCCAGCAGGCGCTGCTCGAGAGACTGGAGGCGGTCTGGCGCGAGCCGGACGAGGGAATCTGGGAGATCCGCGGCAAGCGGCGCCACTTCGTCCATTCGAAGGTGATGGCCTGGGTCGCGTTCGACCGGGCCGTCCGCTCGGTCGAGGACCAGGGGCTCGACGGCCCGGTCGAGCGCTGGGGCGCGCTGCGCGACGAGATCCACGCCGAGGTGTGCGAGCACGGCTTCGACGCCGAGCGCGGCTCGTTCACGCAGTCGTACGGCTCGCCGGAGCTCGACGCGAGCCTGTTGCTGCTCCCGCTCGTCGGCTTCCTCCCCTGCTCCGACGACCGCGTCCGGGGCACGATCGAGGCGGTGGAGCGCGAGCTCCTCCAGGATGGCTTCGTGCTCCGCTACCGCACGCACGAGCAGGGCGTCGACGGCCTGCCTACCGGCGAAGGCGTCTTTCTGCCGTGCTCGTTCTGGCTCGTCGACTGCTACGAGCTGATGGGCCGCCACGAGGATGCGCACACCCTCTTCGACCGGCTGCTCGGCCTCGCGAACGACCTCGGCCTGCTGTCGGAGGAGTACGACCCGGCCGCCGGGAGGCTGCTCGGCAACTTCCCGCAGGCGTTCACGCACCTGGCGCTCGTCAACTCGGCGTTCAACATCGCGCCGCATCTCGCCTCGCCGATGGGCAAGCGGCACGCGGAGTAACGGCGCGGGGAGCGCGAGCGCTTCCGGCGAGAGGACGCTGGCGCAGGCGAGGGGGCCGTTGCCTGGCTAGGCGTAGTGCGTTGCGTACACCGTTGTCGCGAGGGCTAGCGCGACGAGCGACGCTGCGATCCACCAACGGTACGGGGAGAGCCGCACTAGCTGCTCTCGCCATTTCTCCGGGCCGAGCACCAGGAACACAAGGGGGTTCAGGAGCAGGCTCGCCGCCGCTGCAGGGACGATGCTGAGCACGATCACGGTAAGCCAGAAGTAGCCCACGTCGTCATCGTATGTGCGCCCTTCCAAGGGACACTTATGAGCACTCGCGAAGACGCGCGTCCGGGGGGAGCTGCTGTGTAGGTCTTGACGCCTTACCGACCGCGGTAGGAGAGTTGGGGTTCACACCGATCGAGAGAGGAAGCGTCCATGACTGCATTCGCGGTGCCGCTCCCGGCTGCAAAGCTCGATGCGTGGAAGCGCTGGACAGAGGAACTGAAAGGCTCCCGTAAGGCCGAGTTCGACGACATGAACGCTCGGCACCGGGTGACGGAGCACCGGGCCTACCTGCAGCCGACGCCCGACGGCAGCTTTCTCGTGGTTGCCGTTCACGAAGGTCCCGGCGGTAACGACTTCCTCGCGAACCTGGCCGCGTCCGACCACGAGTTCGACCGGTGGTTCGTCGAGAGCATCGCCGACCTCCACGGAATCGATCCTTCCGGCCCGCTACCGCCCGCGCCCACGCGTTACGTGTAGCCGACCGCGCACCGGCCGGCTCAGGTAGCCGAGCATCGGCCCGTACCCGGGCGTGAGCGAAGAAGCGCAGCGAAGCGGCTAGCGGTGCCCGAAGTGGTGCGCCCGCGGCAGCGACTCGTGCACGTCGGCGCCGTCGGTCAGCTCGCGGGCGAGCGGGCCGAGCGAGGCGACCTCGCGGACGAGGACGTTGCGGTTGCGGTCGGAATGCTCGTAGCGGCCGCGGGCGAGCAGGAGCGGCTCGCGGCGGATCACGGCCCGGAAGCGTTCGTAGACCTGCGGCGGCACGATCAGGTTGACCTGGGCGTGCTCGTCCTCGAGCAGCATGAAGACGACGCCGTTTGCAGTCGCCGGCCGCTGCCGGGCGACGACGAGACCGGCGATCCGGACGTCGGCGCGGTCGGGCCGCTCCAGCAACTCGAGGGTCGAGAGCGTCCCCGGCGGCAGGTGCGGGCGCAGCAGCGCGAGCGGGTGGACGCCGACCGAGAGGCCCGTCGTCCGGTAGTCGGTCAGCATCCGCTCCCACACCGTCGGCGCCGGCAGCTCCGGCGTGGCGGCGGTCGAGTCGAGCGGGAGCGCGAGCTGCTGCTGCGCCCCGCCCGACCTGGGCACGGATTGCGGCCGCGGCACGAGGCCGAGCTGCCAGAGCAGGTCGCGCCGGCCGTGGGCGCCGCTTGCGGCGCCTTCGCCAGCAGAGGATGGCCCGAACGTGTCGCAGGCGCCCGACTCGACGAGCGCGCGGAGCTCGTCCCCCGAGAGCGAGGTCTGCTGCGCCAGCTCGCGCACCGAGCGGTACGGCCGGTTCGCGACCACGATCTCCGCGTCGTCGTCCCCCACGCCCGCGACGTACTTCAACCCGACCCGGACGGCCTTGCTGCCGTCCGGGCCGTCCTCGAGCACGCAGCCGACCTCGGAGCGGTTCACGTCGGGCGGCCGCGTCTCCACCCCGCGCCGCTGCGCGTCCCGGACGAGCGTCGCCGGCGGGTAGAAGCCCATCGGCTGCGCGTTCAGGAGCGCGGCGAGGAACTCGGCCGCGTAGTGGTGCCGCAGCCACGCCGACTGGTAGGCGAGCAGCCCGAACGCGGCCGAGTGCGACTTCGGGAACCCGAAACCCGAGAACGCGACGAGCTTGTCGTAGATCGCGTCGGCCGTCGTCTCCTCCACGCCCTTCTCTAGCGCTCCCGCGATGAACCGCTCGCGCCACGCTTCCAGTGCGACGCGGGAGCGCTTCCGGCTCATCGCGCGCCGCAGTCCCTCCGCCTCGCCGACGGTGAAGCCCGCGAGGTGGACGGCGACGTCGAGCACCTGGTCCTGGAAGACGACGACGCCGAGCGTCTCCCGCAGCGGCGCGGCCAGCAACGGGTGATCGGCCGGCGGCTCGTATGCCGGGTCCTCGCGCAGCTTCTGCCGCCGCTCGATGTACGGGTGCACGGCCTTCCCCTGGATCGGCCCCGGCCGGACGAGCGCGACCTGGACGGTGATGTCGTCGAGGTTCTCGGGGCGCGTGCGGAGGATCGTCTGCATCTGCGCGCGACTCTCGATCTGGAAGCAGCCGACCGTGTCCGCGCGCTGGATCTCGGCGAAGACGTCCGGATCGTCGAGCGGGACGCGCGAGAGGTCGAGCTTCTCGCCGCGGTGGCGGGCGACGAGGTCGACGCACTCCTCGACCGCGGAGAGCATCCCGAGCCCGAGCAGGTCGATCTTGAGGAAGCCCGCGTCGGCGCACGAGTCCTTGTCCCACTGGCACATCTGGCGGCCGGCCATCGCCGCCGGCTGCACCGGCACGAGCTCGACGAGCGGCCGCGTCGAGATCACCATCCCGCCCGGGTGCTGGCCGATGTGCCGCGGCAGACCGGCGATCTCGATGCACAGCTCGCCGAACGCCCGCCAGCGCGGCGAGCGGAGCTTGAGCGCGGCGTCCGGGAGCGCGGCGATCTCGTCGGCGACGTGGGCCGCGTTCCAGCCGTCGGTCAGCCGCGCCAGCCGCTCGAGGTCGGCGTACGGGAGCCCGAGCGCCTTGCCGACGTCGCGGATCGCGCCGCGCGCGCGGTAGGTGGGGAAGGTCGCGACGAGCGCCGCGTGCTCGGCCCCGTAGCGCTCGACGACGCGGACGATCAGCTTCTCGCGGATGTCGCGCGGGAAGTCGAGGTCGATGTCCGGGACGGAGGCGAGCTCGCGGTTCAGGAAGCGCCCGAGCGAGAGGTTCGCCGCCACCGGATCGACGTGCGAGAGGCCGGTCAGGTAGCAGACGAGCGAGCCGACCGAGGAGCCGCGCCCGCGCCCCGGCGGCAAGACGTGGCGCATCGAGCCCGGCCCGCGCACCTCGAGCGCGACCTCGCGCGCCAGCTCCAGCACCTCCCAGTGGAGCAGGAAGAAGCCCGCGAGCCCGAGCTCGTCGATCAGGGCGAGCTCCTCGTCGAGCCGCGCCCGGACGCGTTGCTTGTGCCCGTTCAGCCCCGCGTAGCGCTCCGCGAACGCGCGCTCGCAGACGCGGCGGAGCTGCACCGACGCCGGCTCGGCGCCGCCGGAGAAGTCGGGGTAGCGGTAGCCCAGCTCCTGCGTCAGGTCGAAGCGGAGCCGCTCGGCCAGCTCGCCGGTGCGCAGGACGGCGTCGTGGTCCGAGGGGAAGCGCTCGAGCATCTCCGCCGGCGAGACGAGCACCGACTCGTGGTTGCCGCGCCGCTCGCGCTCGCAGCCGTCGAGCGAGGTGCGGCAGCGGACGGCGACGAGCACGTCCTGGAGCGCCGCGCGGCGTGGGCCGTGCGCATGCACGTCGCCGGTCACGACCGTGGCGACCCCGAGCGCCTCGGCGAGCTCGCGCAGCGCCGCGTTCCGGCGCATGTCGCCGCGCTCGTACGGCCGCTGCAGCTCGACGAAGAAACGGTCGCGCCCGAACGCGCGCGCGAGCTGCGCGGCCGCGTTCGGGTAGTGGACGGCGAGCCCGTCGCGCGCGCAGCCGGAGAGGCAGACGAGCCCCTCGCTGCGCTCCTCCAGCAGCGCCTGCTCGACGTGCGGCGGCAGCGGCTCGCGTCCCTCCCGCGGCCGCGTCCCCGCGTGCGCGGCGGTCAGGAGCCGGCAGAGGTTCGCGTAGCCCTGTGCCGACTCCACGAGCAGCGTCACGTGGGCGTCGGCGGTGCCGCCGGCGCTTCCAGCCACGCGCAGCGTCACCTCCGCGCCGGTGATCGCGCGCACGCCGAGGTCCTTCGCCGCGTGCGCGAACTCGAGCGAGCCGTAGACGCCGTCGTGGTCGGTGAGCGCGAGCGCCGCGTAGCCGAGCTCCGCCGCCCGCGCCGCCAGCTCCTCCGGCTGGGAGGCGCCGTCGAGGAACGAGTACGCCGAGTGGGCGTGCAGCTCGACGTACGGCATCATGCGCCCCCGTGGAGGCGTACTTCGCAGGCCCCGGCGAGGGCGAGACGGTCGCGCGGCCGCACACCCTGCTGCGCCTGCTCGGCGAGCTCGAGCATCTCGAGGCGGTCGACGCGACCCACGAGCCCGGCTGGGCGGGCGTCGCGCCGCACGTCCACCCGGACCACACCGACACGTTCTTCGTGCTCGAGGGCGAGGCCGAGTTCTTCCTCGACGGCGCCTGGCGGCGCGGCGGCCCCGGCACGTACGTCTCCGTCCCGCCCGGCGTCGAGCACGGCTACCGCAATCCCGGCCCCGGCCGCCTCCGGGTGCTCAACCTCCACGCCCCGCGGGTCGGCTTCAACGAGAGCATCCGGAACCGGTAGCGCCACCACCGGAGTGTAGGCGAACATATGTTCGTGTGTGTCAGCGGGCGAGCGGCACGTACACGAAGGTCACTCCGCGCCGCGAGACACCCCGGCGCTTGTCGAACCCGAAGCGGACGCCGCCCGGCTCGTTGTACTCGGCGACGTCGAAGCGCCCGTTCGGGAGCACGCGCGTGACGAGCGCGACGTGCCCGAACCGCTTCCACCACGGCCACACCGCAACCGCTCCCCGCCGCGGCGTGAACCCGACCGGAATTCCCGCTTCCCGTGCGACGATTCCCCAGCGGCGGGCGTCCATCTCGCCGGGCACGAACCAGTCGGTGCGGTAGCCGTTCCGTGCGAGCGCCCAGGCGACGTACGAGGTGCAGTTGCACATGTCCATCCCCCAGCGGTCGCCGGCGTCGCGGCTGCCCGCCTCCGGGCACGAGCTCGCGTACGGGTAGCCGCCGATCACGAGCCGCCCGGGCGCAGCCGCGGCCGTCCCTGCGGCCAGCAGGAGGAGCAGCGCCCCGATCGCGGCGACGCGACGCATGGACGCGGAACGCTACTAGGGGTGGTGCACGAGCGACCAGAGCGGCTTGCCGTTCGTCCCGAGCGGGATGAAGTCCATCCCGTCCGGCGTCCTCAGGAAGCCGGCGGAGCTGCCGGCGATACCGGCGTGGCCGTACTGCCAGACGATCCGGTTCGTGCGCGGGTCGACGATCACGACCCGGTCGTTGTAGTCGTCGTTGATCGCGATGTCGCCGTTCGGGAGCATCATCGCGAGCGACGGATGGTCGAGCGCCGCCCAGCCGGATGCCGGCCCGTAGCGCCAGAGCACCGTGCCGTGCCTGTTCATGATGATCGCCGCGCCCGGGCTCGCGTAGTCGGCGAGCAGGATCCGTCCGCCGGAGAGCGGCTGCGGGTCGGACGGGTAGCTGACCGGCGCCTGCGCCGCCCAGCGGAGCTTCCCGGTCGGGCCGATGTCGTCCACCCACGACCCCTGGATCTCGGAGACGAGCACGCCGCCGTCCTTCAGCGGCGTGTCGCCGTTGACCGCGCCGAAGCTGTACGGCGGGTCGTGGCTGCAGACGCCGGTGGTGCCGAGCTGGCGGACGATCCGGTGCTTGCGAATGAAGAGGACCCGGCAGTTGTACGCGTCGGCGACGGTGAGCGTCCCGTCCGGCAGCACGTACGCGTCGTCGGGCGTGTTCAGGAGCCCGGTAGCGCTGCCCTTCACGCCGGGCCGCCCGTACAGGTGCGTGACGGCGTGGGTGGCGATGTCGATCGAGAGAATCGTGTGCGCGTCCTCCTCGTTCGAGACGATCGCCTTGCCGCCGGGCTCGACGAACGTGTCGTCGTCGAAGAACAGCTTGATCCCGCGCGCGCGGTCGCGGGCGTTCGGGAACTCCCACAGCACGTGCCGGTGCGAGTCGACGAGCAGCATCCGGTCGTTGCCGCGGTCCGCGATCAGGAGCGCGCCCGGGAGCGGCCCGGCGATCCGCGCCGGCACGACAGGAGACTGCTGGCGTTGCTGCCCTGCCTGCGAGCGGGCCACGGTCGCCGCCGACGCCGCCGACTGGGGAGAATGTCCGCGGTCGACGAGGGCGCCGACGAGCACGAGCAGCCCGACGACCGCGACGACGAGCAGCGGTTTCCCCCTCACGCGGCCGACCGTAGGCGCCGCGGTGTGAGAGCGACGTGAGCGCGACTCAGGTCTCGAGCTTCGTACCCACACCGAGACGCTGCTGCGCGCCCCAGTTCACCTGTCGCCGCAGCACGAGCTCGACCAGCGCCTGCACGCGCCAAAGCGCGTTCATCTGCCGGTACCCCAGGTTCTCGAGCACGGCGTACGCGAGGAGGCGCACGGCTTCGCGTGCGCGCGTGTGGCGACGGAAGCTGAACTCCTCGAGCGCCAGGGCGGCGATCGAGAGCAGGATCCCGAACAGGAGCGCGACCACGAGAAAGCTGACGAAGAAGACGAGCGAGAGCCCGCCGAGCGCCCACCACACGACCATGAAGACGAGCCCGAAGGCTTCCGGGAGCGCTCCGAGCAGCTCGAAGACGATGAAGTAGGGCATCGCAACGAGGCCGACGACGCCGTACCGCGGGTTCCCGATCATCCGCTTGTGCCGCCACAACGCCTGCGCCAGACCGATCTGCCAGCGGCGACGCTGACGCGCGAGACCGCGGACCGTCTCCGGCGCCTCGGTCCAGCACACGGGATCGGGGACGAACGCGATCCGGTAGTCCTCGTCGCGCTCCCGCAGGTAGCGGTGCAGCCGCAACACGAGCTCGACGTCCTCCCCCACCGTGTCCGTCGCCCAGCCGCCCACGACCTCGACCAGCGAGCGCCGGAAGAGCCCGAACGCGCCCGAGATGATCAGAAGCGAGCGTGCCCTGCTCCAGCCGACCCGGCCGATCAGGAACGCACGGAAGTACTCGACCGCCTGGAGCACGGCGAGCCGGCTCTGCGGCAGCCGAACGTCGACGATCCGGCCGGAGTCGACCACGCAGCCGTTCCCGATTCGCACGATGCCGCCGGTCGCGACGACGACATCCTCGTTCTCGATCAGCGGAAGCGCGACGCGGAGCAGGGCGTCCTCCTCCACGAGCGCGTCGGCGTCGATCACGCAGAGGTACGGGTGACGCGCCGCCCGCACGCCGGCGTTGAGCGCGTCCGCCTTGCCGCCGTTGAGCTTTACGAGCACGCGCAGGGCGGGATCGCGCCGGGAGACGTACGTGGCGACGACGTCCCGCGAGCCGGGCGCGTCGCGGAGCACGAGCGGCACCGGCACGAGATCGAACGCCTCTTCGAGCACCTCGAGCGTGCGGTCGGTCGAGCCGTCGCTGACGACGATCACCTCGTGGCGCGGGTAGCGCAGCGCGAGGAGCGAGCGAACGCTCTCGACGATCCCCGCCTCCTCGTTGTAGGCGGGCACGACCACGCTCACGCCCGGCGTCAGCGGCGAGGCGAAGACGTCATCCAGGTCGACGTGCGTCCGCAACCGGACGTGCCGGCCGAGCTCGCTCCATGCGATCGCCGTGAACACGAGGTAGAGCGCGCTCAGGAGCGAGAAGTAGACGAGCGACGCCACCGCGACGCCGTCGAGGACCAACCGGAGCCCGCTCACAGCGCGGCTCTCGCGACTGCCTCGAGGATGTGCGGCGCGCGGGTCATCGCCGACAACCGCTCCGCTCTCGCCGGATCGAGCCTGACGGCGGCGGCCGCGGCCGCCCGCGCCGGCTCGAACTCGTCCTCGACCGTCAGCCGGAGCAGGCGCGAGACCGAGGCGCTCTCGCCGAGAGCCCCGAGCGCTTCTGCGGCGGCGGCGCGCACGTACGGCAGCCGGTCGTCGAGGGTCTCGCTGAGCGCATCGGATGCGTCGGCGGCTCCGAGCCGGCCGAGCGCGGTCGCAGCTCGGGCACGCACGTCGCCGGAGGTGTCGTGCAGTCGCGCCGCGACCGTCTCCGCCTCGGCGCCGCTGCCGACGAGGCCGACGAGCTCGACCGCGGTCGCACGGAAGCCCGCGTCGGGCGCGTCGACGAGGCGGAGCAGCTCGGGGAGCGCCGCGTCGCCCATCGCGAGCAACGCGTTGGCTCCGATCAATCTCGGGACGCTGGAACGCGCGAGCGCCGCGGCAACCTCGCCGACGGCCTCCTCTGCGCCCAGCTTCCCCAGGGCGGCCACCGCCGCCGTCCGGACGGCGCGGTCGCGGTCGGAGACGCGCGAGCGGAGCATCGGGACGGCGCGGTCGGCGCCCATCTCTCCGAGCCGGTAGGCCCCCCGCGCCCTCCGCCAGGCGCGCCGGCCGACGAGCGCGCGCAGCTCGGCGTCGACGTAGCCGCTCCCTTCGAGATAGTCGGCAGCGCGCCGCCGTGCGTCGCCGCGGAGATTCCGGGAGAGGCGCGACACGAGCGCCGCGAACACCGCCTCGTCGGCGGCGGCGACCTCCTGTTCCTCGCCGTCGAGAAGCGCGAGCGCCGCGCCGTGCAGCCGCTGTTCGGCGGAGCGTCGTTGCCGCTCGTGCCGCGCCAGCACGAGCCGGCGGACGACGAGGACCACCACGAACACAGCGCTCCCGGCGAGGAGCGCCGCCGCTACGACGGCGAAGATGGACGTCAGCGCCTCCCGAGGATCGCCTGCACCCGCGCCCGAAGCTCCTGCGGGCTGAAGGGCTTCGTCAGGTAGTCGTCCGCCCCAGCCTCGAAGCCGCGGTTGACGTCCGACTCCTGCGCCCGCGCAGTGAGCAGGATCACCGGCAGCCGCTGCGTCGCCTCGTTGGCCCGCAGGCGGCGCGTCACCTCGAACCCGTCGGCCTTGGGCATCATCACGTCGAGGATCGCCAGCGAGACGGGTCTGGCGCTCGCGACGGCCAGCGCCTCTTCGCCGTCACAGGCGGACACGACGTCATAGCCTGAGCGCTCGAGCCGGTACGAGACGAGCGCTCTGATGTCGTCGTCGTCGTCTGCGACAAGGACTAATGGCTTGTCGCTCATGTCACAAGTATCGGTGCGATACCGGCTGCCCGCATCAGCAGAACGCCGTATCCGGTCTGCAGCTTCAGTGCACCGGCGGCTCGCTCATGCTCCACGCTGTGTGTACCAGCCGCCGCCGGCGCCGTCGTGGAAGACGACGGTGTTCTCGCCGGTCTCGAGCACGAGCTCGAAGTAGCGGCGGACGACCGGCACCTCGCTCCACCAGCGGTCGACGACGCGCCATTCCTCGCGGACGAGCGCGACCGCATGGTGGTTCACCTGCGACGGCGTGCCGTCGACCGTGGCCTCGACGCGCGCCGCGAGCGGCGCGTGGAGAGCGCCTACTCGTCCCGCGGTACGAGCAGCGCGCGGGATTCCGGGATCCGCGACCACGGCGCAACCTCGACGACGGTGCAGACGGAGCCGGAGCCGGTCGAGGCGCGCACCTGGCGCAGCCCCTCGCGCAGGCGGGTGCGGTCCTCGGCGCCCGCTGCCAGGAGCTCGAGCTGGTGGCCGGCCGGCGCGGTCAGCTCGACGAGCTCGACGCGGAGCTCGAGCACGGGCGCAGGCAGGTCGGCGAGCCGCGGCGCGAGCGCGACCCGGATCCGCTCGGCGTCGGCGCTCGGCTCGCGTAGCGTCAGCGTGCGCCGCCAGGAGCCGCCGCCGACGAGTCTCGCGGCGAGCGCGACCTTGCGGACGAAGCGGTCGCGCCGCTCCGGCCGGGCGAGCACCGTCTCGACGAGCGCGCCGAGCGCGCGACGGAGCGTCAGCATCTGGCCGACCGCCTCGGGGAACTCGAGCGTCTCGGCCACCTCGGAGGGCGGTCTGCGGCCACGCACCCGCGCAGCCGCCCCGCCTCTCGCCAGGCCCCAGGCGCGCCGGCCGTCCGGCCCCAATCGTTCGGCGACGGCGCCGCCCGGGAGCCCGGCAAGCTGTCCCAGCTTCCGGACGCCGAGGGCTTCCAGCTCCTCGTAGCGGCGCCGCTCGAGCGGCAGCAGCGTCAGCGGCAGCGGCGCGAGGAAGCTCGGCAGCTCCTCCTCGCGCACGACGATCGTCTGTCCGGGCGGGGCGACGGACGCGGCCGCGAGCGCGGCGAACCGCCGCCCTGCCGCGCCGATCCGCGCATCCCACTCGGAGCCGACGGCGGCGAGCGCGCGCCGGAGCGCCGGCTCGAGCCCGCCGTAGAGCCGTTCCACTCCGCGCGTCTCGAAGTAGGCGACGGCGATGGTCGGAAGCGCCCTCGTCGAAGCCGACGGCGCCCGACCGGAAGACCGGGCGCCTGCGGCGCTCGAGGCCGCCGCGGGCTCGACCACGAAGCCGGCATCCTCGAGCGAGCGAAGGATCTCCTCCCACGCCTGCTCGGCCGCCGCCGGGTCGGGCTCGACGAGCGCGAGCTGCGGGCAGGTCGCGAGCGCCTCGCCCAGCCGCATCCCCGGCCGCACCCCGAGCGCCTCGGCGGCCGCGGTGACCGGCCCGACCAGCGGCTCCCCCTGCGGCTCGGGAGCGAGCGCCGCGGGACGGAGCGAAAGCGACGGCGCTTTTCGCAGCGCCGCCTGAAGCTCGATGCCGGGGACGGAAAGACAGGCGATCACGGGAACAGATGTTCTACACGAACACATGTTCTCCTGTCAAGACGACGAACGGCTCCCTCCGCTGCCGCTGTTGCGCCACAATCCTCCGGCCATCGGTCGCACTGCCTCCCTCATCCCCCTCGTCCTCGCAGCCTGGGCCGGCGCGCTGAGCCTGACCCCGGCCGCACTCGCGCATCCCGACTCGGGGGAATCGCAGACCGGCGCGGCGCAGATCGCGCCCCCGCCGCACTTCCGTGTCGTCGTCGTCGAGGACTTCACCGCCGCCGACCTCGAGAGCTTCGCGAAACGCGCCGCCGTCGGCCTGCTCGTGCCGGGGGTCGGCTCGGTCACGAACCGCCACGCCGCGCTCGAGTCGCTCGTCCGCGGCGCAGACGTCAATCCGTACCTCACGCGCGCACCCGGCCAGGGCCCCGTGCTGCACACCCAGTACGTCGAGACGCTGCCGCCGTCGTGGACGCACGTGATCGCCGTCGCGCTGCCGCCGGGCGGCCCGCTCCGGTCGAACGAGACCCGCTATCCGATCGCGGTCATCGGCGGCGGCTATCACGGCCTGCTGACCTCGCCGACGACGCGCATCCGGGGTCTCGTCTCGATCGTCGACGTCGCCCCGACCGCACTCGGCCACGTCCGGGGCGCGCTCGGCTTCGCGCCGGTCGCCGACCCGCTGCCGCAGCTCCGGCTCCTCGACGGCCAGATCCACGCCAACGACCGCCTGAAGATGGCGACGCTGATCATCATCGCCTGCTGCCTCGTCCTCCTGGCCGTGGTGCGCCCGCGGGCGGCGCTCCCCGCCGTCCTCGCCGCGCTCGGCGTCAACCTCGTCGCCGGGGCGGCCCACGTCGCAAGCGAGCCGCTGCTGGTGGCGATGATGCTCCTCGGCACGATCGCCGGCGGCCTCCTCGTGGCGCAGCTCTGTACCGGCGAGCGGCGGCTGCTCGCGGCGATCCTCGCGGTGCTCTTCGTCTATCTCGTCCTGTTCGTCCTCCATCCGGAGTGGGTCGCGATCACGCCGCTCGGGCCGACGCAGAACTCGCGCTTCTGGGGGATCGGCAACCAGCTCGAGACGCTCCTGCTCGCCCCGATCGTGGCCGGCGCATCGATCGCCTCGAGGCGCTACGGGCTGGCCGGCTTCGGCGCCTTCGCGCTCCTCGCCCTCGTGCTCGTGACCGACAACCGGCTCGGCTCGGACGGCGGCGGGGCGATCGTGTTCGGCGTCGCGCTCGCCTACGTCGGCGCCCGGGTCCTCCGCCTCGGCTGGCGCGGCTTCCTGACGCTGCTGCTGCTCGACGGCGCCGTCGTCACGGCCATCATCGAGCTCAATCTCCGGCTTCCGGGCCCCGATCACCTGCGCAGCGCCTTCGCGCACGGGATCCCCGGGCTGCTCTCGGTCGCCGCCGACCGGCTGCCGCTCGCGTATCTGCCGGCGCTCCACCAGTGGCCGCTGCTCGTGCCGCTCGGGCTGATGCTCGCCGCCGCGTTCGCGGTCGCCGTCCGCGCCTGCGAGCGAAGCTCCCGCGACCTCGTCTTCGCCGCGAGCCTCGCGCTCGCGATCTCGCTGCTCGTCAACGACTCCGGCACGTACGAGCTCGCCGGCGGGGTCGCCGTGATCGCCGCGCTCGCGCGCTTCACGACCGCCGTCGCCACGGTGCCGGACGTCGGCGTCTAGCGGCACGCCGGATCCGCGCATGCCCCGATACGGCTCGTACGGAAAGGGGCTAAGACGGCCCTATGAGCCGCGTCGTCGTCCTCGGCGCCGGAGTCTCCGGCCACACGGCCGCCGCCTTCGCCCGCGTCTGGCTCGGGCGCGAGCACGACGTCACGGTCGTCTCACCGCGCGACCACTACAACTGGATCCCGTCGAACATCTGGGTCGGCGTCGGCCTGATGCGCCCGGAGAAGGTCGTCTTCCCGCTGCGGCCGGTCTACGAGCGGCACGGGATCGAGTTCGTCCAGGCGGCCGCGAGCGAGCTCCATCCGGAAGGCGACGCGGGCGACTCGACGCCGTTCGTCGTCACCGACGGCGGCGAGCGCGTCCCGTACGACTTCCTCGTCAACGCGACCGGGCCGCGGCTCCGCTTCGACAAGACCGAGGGTCTCGGCCCGGAGGCATGGAGCCTCTCCGTCTGCACGGCCGACCACGCCGCCCAGGCGGCGGCAGCGCTCGCCGAGGCGGTCGAGCGGATGCGGCGCGGCGAGCGGCAGCGCTTCCTCGTCGGCACCGGCCACGGCACCTGCACCTGCGAGGGCGCAGCGTTCGAGTACGTCGTCAACCTCGAGTTCGAGCTGCGCGCCCGCGGCGTCCGCGACAAGGCCGACATCACGTGGATCACGAACGAGTACGAGCTCGGCGACTTCGGCATGGGCGGCATGCAGCTCCGCCGCGGCGGCTACGTGACGCCGTCGAGCATCTTCACCGCCTCGCTCTTCGCCGAGCGCGGCATCGACTGGATCACGCGTGCGCACGTCCGCAAGGTCGACCGCGGCCGGGTCTCCTACGAGACGGTCGACGGCGTCGAGGGCGAGCAGGAGTTCGACTTCGCGATGCTGCTGCCGCCGTTCTCCGGCGCGGGCATGAAGGCGTTCGACCGTGCGGGCTCCGAGATCACCGAGCGCGTCTTCCTGCCGAACGAGTTCATGCGCGTCGACGCCGACTACACGCAGAAGCCGTACGAGGAGTGGCGCGCCGCCGACTGGCCGCGCACCTACCAGTCGCCCGAGTATCCGAACGTGTTCGCGGCCGGGATCGCGTTCGCCCCGCCCCACGCCGTCTCGCGGCCGTATGCGACCCCGAGCGGCGCGCCGGTCGCCCCGGCCCCGCCGCGTACCGGAATGCCGTCGGCGATGATCGGCAAGGCGGTCGCCCGCTCGATCGTCGACATGATCGGCGGCGCCGAGCGCCCGACCCGCACTGCCTCGATGGCGGAGATGGGCGCGGCGTGCGTCGCCTCGGCGGGCGCGAACCCGTTCACCGGCACCGCCGCCTCGATGACCGTCTTCCCGATCGTTCCCGACTTCGAGCGCTACCCGGAGACCGGCCGCGACCTCCGCCGCACGTTCGGCGAGATCGGCCTCGCCGGCCACTGGATCAAGATCGTGCTCCACCACCTGTTCCTCTACAAGGCGCGCCTGCGGCCCGGCTGGCGCCTGATCCCGGAGTAGCGATGGGCGTCGCCGACAAGACGGTCTACGTGACGAAGCCGACGCGGCGGACGGTCTTCATGCGCACGTTCCTGCCGTGGCAGCTCTGGCGGTTTGCGGTGCTCAACCTGAAGATGATCGGGGTCATCCGCCGCAGCCACCGCACGCATCCGCACTAGGCGCGCCGCAGCACCATCGTCACCGTCTCGCCGGCGCGGCCGGTCTCCGCGAGCGCGAAGTCCCGCGGCGGCGCCAGCTCGCCGAACAGCTTCTTGCCCGCTCCGAGCACGGTCGGGAAGACCATCAGCCGCAGCTCGTCGACGAGACCGGCCGCGAGCAGACCCTGCACGAGCCAGGCGCTGCCGGCGACGAGCAGGTCGCCCTCGAAGCGCGCCTTCTCCGCCTCGACCTCGGTCGCGAGCTCGCCGGAGAGGATCGTCGTGTTCCGCCACGCGCCCTCGGTCAGCGTCGAGGAGACGACGAGCTTCGGCATCGCGTTCATCTTGCGGCCGAACTCGCCGGTGCTCTCCTCCATCGCCGGCCAGGCTGCGGCGAAGCCCTCGTACGTCGTGCGCCCGAGCAGCAGCGCGTCGGCGGCCATCAGCTCCTCGAGCTTGAACGCGTCGCCCTCCGGCCCGCGCTCGAAGCGGAACGCCCAGCCGCCGCTCGGGAAGCTGTCCTTCTCCGACCCGCCCGGGTCCTGCATCACGCCGTCCAGCGTGACGAACTCCGACACCACTACCTTGCCTATCTCGCTCCTTCCTGCTCGTGGTCGCACTTCAGACGCCGTCGCACCCGCCGAGTCATCGGCCACAGTACGTCCGTGGAGCGCGTGAGGATCGACAGGTGGGTGTGGGCCGCCCGCTTCGCGAAGACGCGCAGCGCGGCGACCGAGCTCTGCCTCGCGGGGCACGTCCACGTCGGCGGCGAGCGCGCGAAGCCGGCGAAGGAGGTCAAGCCGGGCGACGAGGTCGAGATCCGGCTCGGCGGGATCCGGCGCACGGTCGTCGTCACCGGCATCGCCGACCGGCGCGGCTCGGCGACCGTCGCGGCGACGCTCTACGCGGAGACGCCGGAGTCGCTCGCCGCGCGCGAGCAGCAGCAGCTCGAGCGGAAGCTGGCGCGGCCGCTCGGCGCCGACCTCGGCGCGCGCCCGACGAAGCAGGACCGGCGCCGCCTCGAGGCGCTGCGCAAGGGACGGCAGCGGCGCGGCTGACGTTTCGCCGCGGACCGCAGCGTCGATGCGCGATCCTTCCGGCATGACGGCGGGAGACGCAGACGTGGCCGCGGTCGCCGCCCTGATCGGCGAGCCCGCGCGCGCCGCGATCCTCGACGCGCTTCTCGACGGCGGCGGGCTGCCCGCGTCGGAGCTCGCGCGGCGCGCCGGCGTGACGCCGAGCACCGCGAGCGCGCATCTCTCCCGTCTCGCCGCCGGCGGTCTGCTCGCCTGCGAGCCGGCCGGCCGCGAGCGCCGCTACCGCCTTGCCTCGCCCGACGTCGCCGAGGCGCTCGAGACGCTCGCCCGGATCGCGCCACGCCGTGAGGTGCGCTCGCTCCGCGGGGCCGGCCGCGCCGAGGCGATCCGGGCGGCGCGCACCTGCTACGACCACCTCGCCGGGCGCCTCGGAGTCGGGCTGACCGAGGCGCTCGTCGCCCGCGATGCGCTCGTCCTGCGCGGCGCGGCGTACGACCTGACCGCGTCCGGCGAGTCGCTGCTCGCCGATCTCGGCGTCGACGTCGCCTCCGCGCGCGGGCGCCGCCGCGCGTTCACCCGCGCCTGCCTCGACTGGACCGAGCGGCGGCCGCATCTCGCGGGCGCGCTCGGTGCTGCGCTCGCCGACGCACTGCTCGAGGCGGGCTGGGTCGAGCGGCGGCCCGCCGACCGCGGGCTCCGCGTCACGCCGGCGGGGCGGCGCGGTCTCGCCCGGCTCGGGGTCGCGGCCTGACGAGCACGCGCGCCGGCACGCGGAGGTTCGGCGAGCGCTCGTACGCGGGCGCGTCCTCGACCACGTCGGCCAGCTCGCGCACCGTCTCGACGACGGCCCCGGCGAGCGCGAGCGCGTGCTCGCGTCCGGGGCAGGCGTGCGGGCCGGCGCCGAACGGCAGGCCGGCCGCCTCGAGGTCGAGGACGACGACGCTCCCCTCGCCGTCGACGCGGCGGGTCAGACGCACCGGCGGAGCGGTCTCGCAGAGCAGCAGGTTCCCGACGAGCCCCGCGGTCGCGTCGCATGCCTGGGCGAGCAGCGCGATGCGGGCGGCCGCCGTCTCACCCGCGCCGCCGAGCTCCGAGCGGAGACGCCCGAGCGCGGCGTCGGCCGACCGATCGCCGGTCGGATACGCGGCGGCGACCGCGACGGCATCCTCGACGACCGCGTCGGGGACGGACCGGCCCGCGAGCGCCTCGCAGAGCACGCGCACGACGACCCGCCGCGCGAGCGCCGTCGCGTCGGCCGGGCCTTCGCCGGCGAGCGCCGCACGGGTCGCGGCCGCGGCGGCCCGCGCGAGCTCGGCGGGCTCGAGCGCGGCCAGCTCCGCCTCGGCGAGCGCCCGCCGCCGCCGATGTGTCTCACCGTTGGCGAAGCGGCAGACCGACGAGCGCAGCCACGCCATCCCGGCGCTGCCGGCCGGCGGCTCGGGCACGGGCAGCGAGGCGAGCGCGGCGGCGACGTCCACCACCCCACCGTAGAACCGAGACGCTTCGACGCGGCCCGAAGCGTCTCGCGCGAGGCAGACTCCGGCCATGACGCACGCCTGGGTCGTCCTGCTCCGCGCCGTCAACCTCGGCGGGCGCAACAAGGTGCCGATGCCCGAGCTGCGCGCCGTGCTCGCCCGCGAGGGCTACGCGTCCGTCCGCACCTACATCGCGAGCGGCAACGTCCTGCTCGCCGCCGGCAAGGACCGGGCGGCCGTGGCCCGGAGCGTCGAACGGCTGATCGCCGAGCGGTTCGGCGTCGAGACGCTCGCGATCGTGCGGACGCCGCGGGAGCTCGCCGCGGTCGCCGCTGCGCACCCGTTCGGCGACGACACCTCGCGGACGCACGTCTCCTTCCTCGCCGGCGCGCCCGAGCAGGCGGCGGCCGAACGCCTGGCCGAGGCCGATCACGGCTCCGACCGCGTCCACCTGGCCGGCAGCGACGTCTACCTCCAGTACCCGGACGGCGTCCAGAGGGCGCGCCTGAGCGCCGCGAAGCTCGAGCGCCTGCTCGGCGTGCCCGGCACCGCGCGCAACTGGCGGACGGTGACCGCGCTCGCCGACCTCGCCGGCGCCTAGATGGTTGATGCCACGATCGCGCGCGTCCGGTTGCGCGGTCTGGCACGCCTGGGTCGCTTCGGCCCGTCTGCGGCCGGCGGAGCCGGCCTCCGGCGGGCGTGCACTTCGCCCGTCGATCGCTTGCCGCTGCCACCAGCAGCGGCAAGCGCCCGCCGCGGCGCCCCAGACATGCCAGCCCACGCCCCGGAACAGACGATCTCGCGACATCAACCATCTAGAGCCAGCCCTTCTCGATCGCCCGCTCGAGCGCCTCGCGGCGGTTGCGGGCGCCGAGCTTGCGGATCGCGCCGCTCAGGTAGTTGCGGACCGTGCCCTCCGAGAGGTGGAGCGCCGCGGCGATCTCCGCGGCGGTGCCGTGGTTCCCGGCCGCCGAGAGGACGTCGTGCTCGCGCTGCGTGAGCGGGCTCGCACCGCCGGCGAGCGCCTCGGCGGCGAGCCCGGGGTCGACCGCGCGCCGGCCGGCCGCGACCTCGCGGATCGCGCAGGCGAGCTCGCCCGCCGGCGCGTCCTTGAGGAGGAACCCGCTCGCGCCCGCCTCGAGCGCGCGCCGCAGGTAGCCCGGCCGTCCGAACGTGGTCAGGATCAGGACGCGCGTGCCGGGCAGCTCGCGGAGCAGCTCGGCGGCGGCGGAGATCCCGTCGAGGCCGGGCATCTCGATGTCGAGCAGCGCGACGTCGGGCCGCGCGGCGCGCGCCCGCTCGAGGACCTGGTCGCCGCGCTCGGCCTCGGCCACGACCTGGAGGTCGTCTTCGAGGGCGAGCAGGCTCGCGAGCGCGCCGCGCACCATCGCCTGGTCCTCGGCGAGCAGGACGCGGATCATGCCGCGAGCGGGACGGTCAGCCGCAGCCGGAAGCCGCCCTCGGGCCGGGCGCCGGCCTCGAGCGAGCCACGGACGCGCGCAGCCCGCTCGGCCAGCCCGGTCAGGCCGCTTCCCGGGTGGCCCTCGGCCACGCCCTCGCCGTCGTCCTCGACCTCGATCGACGCCGTCTCCGCGCTCGCGGCGACGCGGATCGCGCAGCTGCGGGCGCGGCTGTGGCGGACGACGTTCGTCGTCCCCTCGCGTACCGCCCAGGCGAGCACGGCCTCGACGTCCGGCGGCAGCGACACGCTCCCCTCGTCGAGGCGGCACTCGATCCCGGCGGCCTCGAGCGCGGCGCGGGCGCCCGAGAGCGCCTCGCCGAGCGCGAGCTGGCGGTACGCGTGCACCGCCTCACGCACCTCGCCGAGCGCCTGCCGCGTCACCTCCTGGATCTCGCCGAGCTCGTCCGCGGCGCGCGCCGGATCGCGCTCGACGAGCTTCTGGGCCAGCTCGCTCTTCAACGCGATCACCGAGAGCGTGTGGCCGAGCAGGTCGTGCAGGTCGCGCGCGATCCGCAGGCGCTCGTCGGCGACGGCGAGCCGCGCCAGCTCCTCCCGGGCCTCCCGCAGCTGCTGGTTGGCCTGAACCTGGCGGCCGAACGCGGCCATGAGCGCGCCGATCGAGACGATCGTCAGGACGGTGACCCCGACCGCCGAGCGCGAGGCGCCGCTCGCGAGCGCGACGATTCCGACGCCGGCGCCGATGAGGAGCGTGACGAAGGCGGCGTTGCGCGGCCGCAGCAGCAGCCCCGAGGCGGCGGCGACGTAGACGAAGAGCGCTCCGAACGACGGCGGCGCGTGCGCGAGCAGCAACAAGCCCGCGACCGCGGCGAGAGCCGCGACTCCGAACGCGTGCGCCCGCCGGCCGCGACGCTCGAGCCACGGGCCCGGCGGCAGGAGCGCGAGGTAGAGACCGGCGAACACCGCCAGGCCGACCCAGAGCGCCGCGCGGTGGGCGGTGCCGAGGGGCGCGTGCGCGAGGTCGGACGCCGGCCCGGCGAGGAAGAGCATGCCGAGCACGACGCCGATCCGCATCCGCGCCCGCCGGTAGCGCACGTCGGGCGGGCAGTCGAACCCGACCGCCGTACGCTCGAGCCACGCGTCGATGCCCATGCCCGCCATCGTGCCCGATCTACACGCGCCGGGTGTCGCGCCGGTACGCGTCGCGCGCGAGCACGACGAGCACGAGCGTCCACACCGCGACGACCGCCCAGCCCTTCGTCCCCCAGCTCGCGCCGCCGACGCCGATCCGGCCGGCGGTGACGAGCCAGTACGAGGGCAGCGCCTGGGCGACGTAGTGGAGCGCGCCGCTCGACCCGATCGGGAACCAGACGCCGCCGAGGATCGCGAACACGGCCGTCGTCCCGCCCATCGCCGGGCCGATCGAGTCGACGGTCAGCTTGTGGCCGAGGAAGATCCCGAGCGCGACGAACGGGACGAGGCCGATGAGGATCATCCAGGTCATCTGCACCCAGCGCCCGGCGGCGATGTGCACGCCGAGGCTCGCGCCCGCCACGTAGAGGATGACGATCGTGATGAGCGCCATCGCATAGCCGGTCACGACCTTGGCCCGGAAGTAGGCGCGCGGCGAGAGCGGCGTCAGGCGCAGCTGCCGGTTCCAGCCGACCGAGCGCTCCCCGGCGATGCGGGCGCCGGCCGACAGCACCGCGTTCATCGAGCCGAAGGCGGCGAGGCTGACCATGAAGTAGAGGGGCGCGGAGATGCCGCTGCCGCCGAGGTCGTGCTCGTTCCGGTTCGGGCCTGCGATCGCGTAGTACAGGATCAGCGGGAAGCCGAGCGAGAAGATGAAGAAGCGGCGGCTGCGGAAGGTGCGCAGCAGCTCGAAGCGCGTGTAGGCGAGCAGGTTCACGCCGTTGCCTCCTCCACGAGGTCGCCGGTGAGCTGGAGGAACGCCTCCTCGAGCCCGGCGCCGCTGATCTCGATGTCCTTCGCGTCCGGGTGGCCGTCGAGCAGGGCGCGGATCGCGGTGTCGGAGTCCGTACAGGCGAGCGCGACCGACTCGCCGCGACGCTCGACGTGCTTGACGCCGGGCAGCCGCTCGAGCGCCTCGGCGACGACGTCGGGGAGCGTGGCGCGGATCGTCCGCGTGCCGACCATCGCCTTGATCTCGGTCGGCGGCCCGTCGGCGACGACCGTGCCGCGCGCCATCAGGACCGCGCGGTCGGCGTAGTCGTCGGCCTCCTCGAGGTAGTGGGTGGCGAACAGGATCGTCTTGCCGCCCGCCGCGACCTCGCGCATCGTCGTCCAGAAGGCGTGGCGGCCCTCGACGTCCATCGCGACGGTCGGCTCGTCGAGGACGAGCAGCTCGGGGTCGGCGACAAGCGCGATCGCGAAACGGACGCGCTGCGTCTCGCCGCCCGAGAGCTTCTGCGTCCTCTGGCCCGCGAGGCGCTCGGTGCCGGTGAGGTCGAGAACCTCGTCGACGCCGAGCGGCGCGGGATAGAGCGAGGCGACCATTGTCACGAGCTCGCGGACGCTCAGGTCGCGGATCAGGGAGCCGGTCTGGAGCATCGCGCTCACCGCGCCCTCGGCGACGGCCAGGGCCGGGGCGCGACCGAAGAGCGAGACCGAGCCGTCGTCGGGCGGTAGCAGGCCGAGCAGCATGTCGATCGTCGTCGACTTGCCGGCGCCGTTCGGCCCGAGCAGGGCCACGGTCTCGCCGCGCGCGATCGAGATGTCGACGCCCGCGACCGCCCGGATCGGCCCGTGCGGCGTGCGGAAGGTCTTCTCGAGGCCCTTCAGCTCGATGCCGGGCGAGGCGCTCATGCCGCCCATCGTGCCTGCCCGCCCCGCGGCGCCGGTAGACGCGGCCGTCACCTCTTCGCCGTGACGAACGTCACGCGGACGGCGACGATGTCGGACCAGAGAAACGCCGAGTCGGTTGCGCCTTCGTCCACCTCGCCAACCAACCTGACCGGGCCGAGGCCCTATCCGATTGCTTGGCGGGGCTTCATCCTCCAGCGCCCCGTGCTCGGCAAGAGAGAAACTATCCCGGCGGAGCCTGCCCGTGCAAGAGGGCCGGCGGAGATTCGTGCGCACTTTGCGGACTTTTCGTCAGGAGAACGTCACGATCGGCCCGCGCGACCGGCGGGCGCCCGCCAGGCAGGCCTCGCGGTCGGCGGCGCGCGCGAGCGCCGGGCAGCCGTCGTGCGAGAAGCGGCCGTCGGTGACGAGCTGGAGGGTCAGCCCGAACCACGCCACGCACCCGGCTCGGGCCGCCGCCGCGTAGTGCGCGCAGGCGGCGACGAGCGCGAGCTGGCGTTTCGGCTTCCCGGTCGTCGCCTGTACACCGACACCGCGCAGGCAGCTGACGGCGTCGGCGGCGGCGAGCGTCCCGCACAGACGCGTCTGCTGGAGGGGAGGCAGGCCGAGGTCGAGCGAGGCGCCCGCGACGCAGCCGACTCGCTGGTCGCCCGTGAGCCCGCGGCAGGCCCGCTCGAGATCCGCCGCGCCGTAGAGGAGCGGCGCGGGCAGCTTCTCGATGAAGTAGCGGTACCAGCAGCCGATCGCCCAGCGGCGGTACGTCGGCTCGGCGCACAGCTTCCGGGCCGAGCGCACGGCATGGACGGGCGAGGTCGTGTCGTCGGCGCCGTGGAGCGAGATCCAGTAGTCGTGGAACGCGCCCTGCGTGCAATCCGGGGCGTACGCCGGACCGAGCCGCGCGCAGGCGCGGACGGCGAGCCAGAGCGTCTCGTGGTAGCCGCGCATGAGCGCGTGGCCGAGGCTGTGCACGCACGTGTACCGCCGGTACCGGGTCGGCAGCGTCTCGCACGTCTTCAGGGCGCTGCGGCCGCCGCTCGGGATGATCTGCGGGCCGAGGTAGATGACGAGCCCCATGCCGAAGCCGGCGGAGCAGCCCGGGTCGTTCGACTCGGGCACGACGCTCTGGAGCCGCTCGAGCGTCAGGTGGTGCTCGGCGCCCCAGCGGCGGCCGACGACGTGCATCAGCAGGTGGCAGCGGCCGTAGAGGTCGGTGCCCGCGGACTTCGCGAGCTTGTCGATCTTCGGCAGCTCGGTCGCCGGGTCACCGGAGCGGTCGATGTCCTGAAGCAGCAGCCGGACGTAGCACTCGTCGCGCGCCTCGTCGCGACCGATGTTGGTGCACTGCCAGAGGAACGGCTTCGCGGCCGCGCCGGCCGAGACGCCGGTCGTCGCGGACAGCGTGCCGCCGGCCCCGCAGGCGACGCAGAGGAACGCGAGCGCGGCCGCGGCGAGCGCGACCGGGAACCACTTCGCCACAGCTCGCACGATACCCATCGCCCCGCGACCCCTCGAACGAGGGACTTTCTTTTCGGCAGCGGAACCGCCATGATCGGAGCTCGGGCATCATCCGGCCGTTCGCGCCGCACACGAGCAGCCGGCTTAGGTCGCCTAGCCGCGACGCCCGACTTGGTCGCAGGGGTGGTTGACCGCCGCAGGCGCTGCCCCTGCGACCTTCTCTCTCCCTCGCTATCCGACTTCGGCCGCCGCGCCGACGCGCCGGAGGAACTGCGGCGCGACGTCGAGCACGCTCTCGCGGGCGCACCAGGCGATGTCGGCGTCGAGCCCCTTGCCGCGCAGGCCCGAGGCGCTGCGGCTCGAGGCGAGCCCGGCCAGTGCGTCGGGGAAGGTGTCGACGAGCCTGATCGCGGCCTGGGCGGAGTCCTCCGGCTCGCCGCCGAGCGCGCGGGCGATCCGCCCGGCGCAGTAGGCGTCGTCGAGCGCGAGCTCGCCGACAACGCCCGCGCAGAGGACGGCGACGTCCTCCCCGCTCTCGCGCGCCGCCGCGACGACGGCGTCGAGGTTGAGCAGCGAGCCGATGTAGACGCGCTCGAAGCGCTCGGACGCGGAGACGAGCAGCCGCGTCCCGTTCGTCGTCGTCAGGATCAGCGTCTCGGCGGCCGGCTCGCCGGCGACCTCGGCGGGCGAGTTGCCGAAGTCGAAGCCCTCGATGCGCTCGAAGTACCGCTCGCCGGCGAGCTTGACGGACGCCTCGGTCCGGGCGAGCGCGCGCGCCTCGTCGATCTCGGCGCAGCAGAGCACGCGCCGGTAGCCGGCGGCGAGCGCCTGACTCATCGTCGAGGTGGCGCGCAGGACGTCGACGACGATCCCGATCGGCGCCGGAGTCTGCTCACCCGGCGTGAAGGCGACGTGGACGCGCATTGCAGGGACTACGCTAGTCCGGATGTCGACGGCCGAGACGAAGTACTGCTACCGCCATCCCGACCGTCCGACCGGGCTGTCGTGCTCGGAGTGCGGGCGTCCGATCTGCACCGACTGCATGACACCCGCCGCGGTCGGCCTCCGTTGCCCGGAGCACGCCGGCGTCCCGGTCCGGCCGGGGCCGATGGGAACGAAGCGCCCGGCGATCCGCGTGCCGCGCGCCGCCGCGGGCGCGACGAACGCGCCGGTGACGAAGATCCTGATCGCGCTCAACGTGGCGATGTACCTGATCGGCGCCGTCCAGGGCGGGGGGCTCACGGATCCCGGCGCCTCGATGGTGAAGAGCGGCTCCCTCTACGAGCGCACCGTGCTGTATGGCCCGTTCGTCGCGCACGGCGACTGGTGGCGCCTGATCACCTCGGCGTTTCTGCACGAGAACCTCCTCCACATCGGGTTCAACATGCTGGCCCTGTGGTGGATCGGTGGCCCCGTCGAGCAGTATCTCGGCCGGACGCGGTATATCGGCCTCTACCTCGTCGCCGGGCTTGCCGGATCGGCCGGAGCGCTGCTTCAGGCGCCGCTGACGCCGACCCTCGGCGCCTCCGGAGCGATCTTCGGCATCCTCGGGGCGATGCTGATCCTCGAGTGGCAGGCGACCGGGCGGCTGACGGGGAACGCGATGACCTGGATCGTGATCAACCTCGTGTTCAGCTTCACGATCTCGAACATCTCGTGGGGCGGCCACGTCGGCGGGCTGATCGGCGGCATCCTCGTGACGCTCGCGTACGCGCGCTGGGGGCGCGGCCACGCGGTGCACGGACGGCTCGGCTACGGGGGCGTGGTCGGGCTCGTGGTCGTCGCGGTCGCAAGCGTCGCGATCGCCTACTGGAAGGTTCGCGGCTACGCGTAGCGAACCGACGCCACATGTGGCAGCACCTGTGGCACATGGGCGTCTCGCCGGGTGAGAAGGCGCTCCGCACGGTCGCGGTCTACGGCGGACTGCTCTTCCTGCTGCACGTCGCCGGCAAGCGCTCGCTCGCGCAGCTGAACTCGTTCGACCTCGTCGTCCTGCTCCTGCTCTCGAACGTCGTCCAGAACGCGGTGATCGGGAACGACAACTCGCTCGGCGGCGGACTGCTCGGAGCGGTGATCCTCGTCGCCGTGAACATGCTGGTCGTGCGCGGCGCGTTCATGAGCCCGCGCTTCGGGAAGGCGGTGCAGGGCGGCCCGACGACGCTGTACGCGGACGGCCGACTGGACGAGCAGGCGCTGCGGCGCAACGCGATCACCCACGAGGAGCTCGTCGCGGGGCTGCGCCGGCAGGGGCTCGAGCTGGACGAGGTGGAGCAGGTCGTCCTCGAGCCGGAGGGCGCGCTGAACGCGACCCCGAAGCCGAGACCGGGGATCGAGGACGTGCTGCGGAAGCTGGACGAGATCGAGCGGCGTCTGCCTCCGCCCCGGACGGCGGCGTGAAGTCGATTCCCCTCCGCCACGAGCGGCTCGCGCCGGACGAGGCGCTCCGGCGTTCTCGCGCGTTCCTGGCGTCGCTCGAGACGCGGCGCTCGGTGCGGTTCTTCTCGCCGGAGCCGGTGCCGCGGGAGCTCGTCGAAAACGCCGTGCGGGCGGCAGGCACGGCGCCGTCGGGCGCACACCAGCAGCCGTGGACGTTCGTCGTCGTCTCCGACCCCGAGCTGAAGGCACGGCTGCGGAGCGCGGCCGAGGAGGAGGAGCGCGAGTTCTACGAGCGCCGGGCGACGCCCGAGTGGCTGGAGGCGCTGGCGCCGATCGGCACCGACGCGGTGAAGACGCACATCACCGACGCGCCGTACGTCGTCGCCGTCTTCGAGCAGGCCTGGGGCGTCGGCCCGGACGGCGGCCGGCGGAAGCACTACTACGTGCGCGAGTCGGTCGGGATCGCGGTCGGCTTCCTGCTCGCGTCGTTGCACGAGGCGGGCCTCTGTGCGCTCACGCACACGCCGTCGCCGATGGGCTTCCTGCGGGAGCTGCTCGGCCGCCCCGAGAACGAGCGGCCGTACGTCCTGATCCCGGTCGGCTACCCGGCCGGGGACGCGACCGTGCCCGACCTCGAGCGCAAGCCGTTCGACGAGATCGCCGTCTTCCTCTAGATGGTTGATGCCACGATCGCGCGCGTCTGGTTGCGCGGTCTGGCACGCCTGCGCCGCTTCGGCCCGCCTGCGGCCGGCGGAGCCGGCCCCCGCCGGGCCTGCGCTTCGGACATGCCAGCCCACGCCCCGGAACGGACGATCTCACGGCATCAACCATCTAGACGAATTCGGATCCGTCCGTCGACACGGCCCGCGGCAGTGCGTCGTCGAGGAACGCGCCGCGATCGACGAGCGTGCCGCCCGTCAGCCACGCGACGCGGGAGAGGCGGCGCATCTGCACGTGCACCGCCGCCGGGTCGTCCTCCTCGTGCTCTGCGCGGTAGGCGCGGAGCCAGCTCCGCGCCTCCTCGTCGGATCCGACGCGCGCCCGGCGCTCCCCGTCGACGAGAAGCTCGTAGCGCGCCATTCCGTCTCCTAGCCGCCGGCTACCTCGTACTCGGCGCGGTGCGACTCCTTCAGCACCGCCTGGGCCGCCGCGAGCCGGGCGAGCGGGACGCGGTACGGCGAGCAGCTGACGTAGTCGAGGCCGAGGCCGTGGCAGAACTCGACCGATGCCGGCTCGCCCCCGTGCTCGCCGCAGATGCCGAGCTTGATGTCCGGCTTCGTGGAGCGGCCGCGCTCGACGCCGATCCGCATCAGGTCGCCGACGCCCTCCTGGTCGAGCGTCTCGAACGGGTTGCGTTCGAGCACGCCGTCCTCGAGGTAGAAGGTGAGGAACTTCCCTTCCGCGTCGTCTCGCGACATGCCGAGGGTCGTCTGCGTGAGGTCGTTGGTTCCGAACGAGAAGAAGTCCGCGACCTCGGCGATCTTGTCCGCGCGCAGCGCCGCCCGCGGCAGCTCGATCATCGTCCCGCAGAGGTACTCGACCTCCGGCGCCTCCTCGGCCATCACCTGCTCGGTGAGCTCCCGGAGCCGGCGCAGCTCCTCCTTGAAGCCGACGAGCGGATGCATGATCTCGACATGCGGCATGCTGCCGCGCTCGCGGACGGCCTTCGCTGCGCGCGCGATCGCGCGCACCTGCATCTCGTAGATCTCGGGCCACTGGATGCCGAGCCGGCAGCCGCGCGTCCCGAGCATCGGGTTCGACTCGTGCAGCACCTTGATCCGCTGGCGCATGCGCTCGTCGGTCGCGTCCTCGAGGTCGGGCAGGAACTCGTGCAGCGGCGGGTCGAGCAGCCGGATCACGACCGGGAAGCCCGCCATCGCCTCGAAGATGCCTTCGAAATCGGACTGCTGGAACGGGAGCAGCCGGTCGAGCGCCGCCCGGCGCCCGGCCTCGTCGGAGGCGAGGATCATCTCCTGCACCACCGGCAGCCGCTCCTCGCCGAAGAACATGTGCTCGGTGCGGCAGAGGCCGATTCCCTGGGCGCCGAACTCGCGCGCCTTGACGGCGTCCTCGGGCGTGTCGGCGTTCGCCCACACCTGCAGCCGCCGCACCTCGTCCGCCCAGACGAGCAGCGTCTCGAAGTCCTCGTTGATCTGCGGCGGGACGAGGTCGACCGCGCCGATGATGACGCGACCGGTGCCGCCGTCGATCGTGATCGTGTCGCCCTCGTGCAGCTCGTGGCCGCCGATGCGCACCGTCTTCGCGGCCGCGTCGATCTGGAGCCCTTCGCAGCCGGCGACGCACGGCTTGCCCATGCCGCGCGCGACGACTGCCGCGTGCGAGGTCATGCCGCCGTGAGCGGTGAGGACGCCTCTCGCCTGGATCATCCCGTGGATGTCGTCCGGGGTGGTCTCCCAGCCGACGAGGATGACGGCGTCGCCGGCCTTGCCGCGTTCCTCCGCCGTGTCGGCGTCGAGCACGATCGCGCCGCTCGCGGCGCCGGGGGAGGCGTTCAGCCCGCGTGCGGCGACCTCGAGGTGCGCGCGCGGGTCGAGCATCGGATGGAGGAGCTGGTCGAGCTGGCCCGGGTCGATCCGCGCGATCGCCTCCTCGCGGCTGATCAGACCCTCGGCGCTCATGTCGACCGCGGCCTTGATCGCCGCCGCGGCCGTCCGCTTCGCGGAGCGGGTCTGCAGGAGATAGAGCGTGCCTTCCTCGACGGTGAACTCGACGTCCTGCATGTCGCGGTAGTGCTGCTCGAGCCGGCGCAGGTTCTCGAGCAACTGGGCGTACGCCTCCGGCAGCCGGGCCTGCATCTCCTCGAGCGGCTGCGGGGTGCGGATGCCGGCGACGACGTCCTCGCCCTGCGCGTTGACGAGGTACTCGCCGTAGACGCCCGTCTCGCCCGTCGACGGGTCGCGCGTGAAGCAGACACCCGTCGCCGAGCCCTCGCCCTTGTTGCCGAAGACCATCTGGACGACGTTGACCGCCGTGCCGATGTCGTCGGGAATCGAATACGTGCGCCGGTAGACGCGGGCGCGCGGGTTCTCCCACGACTGGAAGACGGCGAGCACCGCGCGGCGCAGCTGCTCGCGCGCGTCCTGCGGGAAGCCGTCGCCGGTCTCCTGGGCGTAGATGTGCTTGAAGGTCTCGAGCAGCTGCGCGAGGTCGTCGGCCGAGAGGTCGACGTCGAGTTGCACGCCCCGGTCGCGCTTCAGGTCGCCGAGCGCCTGCTCGAAGCGGTGCCCGTCGATCCCGTCGACAACCTCGCCGTACATCTGGATCAGCCGCCGGTACGAGTCGTACGCGAACCGCGGGTTGCCGGTCGAGGCGGCGAGGCCCGCAACCGCATCGTCGTCCAGCCCGAGGTTCAGAATCGTGTCCATCATCCCGGGCATGGAGATCGCAGCGCCGGAGCGCACGGACACGAGCAGCGGGTCGGTCGTGTCGCCGAAGACCTTGCCGCTCTTCTCTTCCAGCCGCTTGATGTGGTCCTCGACCTCGGCGTCGAGGCCGTCGACTGCGCCGCCGGTCGCCATGAAGGCGCGGCAGGCGTCGGTCGTGATCGTGAAGCCGGCGGGAACGGGGACGCCGAGCTGGGTCATCTCGGCGAGGCCGACACCCTTGCCGCCGAGGAGGTTCCGCCCGCCGTCGGCGGGCTCGTCGAAGTCGTAGACGTACCGGGTCATGAGCGCAGATGTTGTCATACCCCCGACGATGGCTCGACGCATCATCGTCGGCATCGGCGGTTTCCCGAACGCGCACATGTTCGAGTACGTACTCGGGCTCGCGCGCGGACGGCGCGTGCTCGTCGACGGGACGGCGAGCCCGCAGCACGGTGAGGGCCTCCAGCTGCCGGCCGAGCTTCCCGGCGAGCTGACCGCGTTCTCGTTCTACCCGTGGCCGCCGTCCGACCTGCGCGAGCTCGCGCTCGCGTCGGACGTGATCCTCGTCCGGGGCGGGAACACCGCGAACATGCTCGCCGTCTGGCGCGTGCACGGCTTCGACCGCGTCCTCCGCGAGGCGTGGGAGGCCGGCGTCGTCCTCGCCGGCTGGAGCGCCGGGATGATCTGCTGGTTCGAGGCCGGCGTGACCGACTCGTTCGGGCCCCAGCTGGAGGGCCTGCGCGACGGGCTGGGCCTTCTGCCGGGGAGCGCGTGCCCGCACTACGACGGCGAAGAGCGGCGCCGGCCGGTCTACACGGCGCTGGTGGCGGAGGGCTTCCCGGCGGGGATCGCCCTCGACGACGGTGCGGCGGCCCGGTTCTCCGGGACGGAGCTCGTCGAGGTGGTCGCGAGCGTCCCCGGCGCGGGCGGGTACCGCGTCGAGCAGCGCGGCGAGACCGCGCTCGCGGCGCGGCTGCTCTAGCGGCGCCGGCGCGAGCGGAACTCTGCGAGCCAGGCGGCGGCGCGCAGGCCGATCCAGATCGGCGTCAACAAGACGTAGAAGACGACGTCGGCGACGACGAGGATCGCCCACCAGAGCACCCAGTAGCGCAGCGGCACCTTCGGCTTCGACCTCGCGCTCATCGCCTCGCCTTCGCCTCGGCCTCGAGCCGTCGCTCCTCGACGACGCGGAGCGCGCGGTGCGCGGTCTCCTCGATCGACAGCTCGGAGATGTCGATCACCGGGCAGCCCAGCCGCCGGTGCAGCTTTTTCGCCTCGTCCAGCTCCTCGTAGATCTGCATCAGCTCCGCGTACTGGCGATTCCGCGCGCCGCCGCCCATCGTGCGCACGCGGGCGCGGCGGATCTCGACGAGGCGGTTCGCGTCGATGGTCAGCCCGACGAGCTTGAGCGGATCGACGTCGAGCAGCTCCTTCGGCGCCTGGATGCCCTTGACGACCGGCACGTTGGCGGCCTTGTGGCCGAGGTAGCCGAGGTAGATCGAGAGCGGCGTCTTCGAGGTGCGCGAGACGCCGACGAGGACGATGTCCGCGTCGCGAAGGCCGCGGCCGACGCCGTCGTCGAACCGGACGGCGAACTCGATCGCCTCCATCCGCTTGAAGTACGCGGAATTGAGCGGCGGCCGCGAGCCGGGCGTCATCTTGGCCGCCATGCCGGAGACGCGGGCGACGGCCTCGATCGGCTGCCCGAGCAGATCGCAGTAGTGGAGTCGCGCCCGGCGGCAGAGCGTCCGCATCGTGTCGCGGAGCTCCGGCTTGACGAGCGTGTAGACGACGACCGCCGGGCGCCCGCGCATGCGGCTGACCGCGAGCTGGAGGTCGTCCTCCGACTCGACCCGCGGGTGCCGGATCTCGACGAACTCCTGCTCCGGGAACTGCGCCTCGAGCGCCTGGACGAGCCGGGCCGCCGTCTCGCCGGTGGCGTCGGAGACGACGTGCAGCTCGACGGGCGGGTTCAGCACGGGCGTCAGCGTAACGCCGCGATCCGGGCGGCACGAGCACCGGTGAGCCGGACGAGCGCGCGCGGGTCGAGCTCGATCTGGAGCCCGCGCCGGCCGGCGCTGACGAGAATCGTCGCGTGCTCGAGCGCGGACTCGTCGAGCTGCACGGGCAGCGCCCGGCGCCCGCCGAGCGGGCTGATCCCGCCGGTGACGTAGCCGGTCGCACGCTCCGCGTCCGCGCGTTCGGCGAGCCGCGCACGCTTGCCGAGCGCGCGCAGGTCGAGCTGGGCCGCGACCGGCACGAGCGCGAGCGCGAGGCGCCCGTCGAGCGAGACGACGAGCGTCTTGAAGACGCGCGCCGGATCGACGCCGAGCTTCTCCGCGGCCTCGAGCCCGTACGACTCCGCGGCGGCGTCGTGCTCGTAGGCGTGCAGCACGAAGTCCACGCCTGCTCGCTCGACCGCCGTGATCGCAGGCGTCTCCGCCATCGGGCGACTCTAGCCATGTCCGTTCGGGGCGGTCCGGGCGCCGCAGCACAAAGGACCCATCCCTAACCCCCACCCACCCACGGGGATGCCATTGTGCGGCGAGGCGTGTGACGTGGACGTCGAGACTCCGCGACGAAAGCGCAGTTTCTCGTCCACAGGCCGACGGATGTCGCGCAGCGCTGAACATGGCGCTCGGTAGGCTCCCCGCATGGCCGCCGCAGACCACCCCGTGACGATGGACAAGATCGTCTCGCTCTGCCGCCGCCGCGGCTTCGTCTTTCCGTCGTCTGAGATCTACGGCGGCCTCGGCTCGTCCTACGACTACGGCCACTACGGCGTCCTGATGAAGGAGAACGTCAAGGCGCGTTGGCTGGAGGCGATGGTGCGTGAGCGCGACGACATCGTCGCCCTCGACTCGGCGATCATCCTCAACCCGAAGGTGTGGGAGGCGTCCGGCCATGTCGGCGGCTTCACCGACCCGCTCGTGGACTGCCGCACCTGCAAGCTGCGCTTCCGGGCCGACAGGCTCGAGGACGCGCAGTGCGGGAAGCGGCCGAGCAAGCGCCCCGGAGAGCACTCCGAGTGCGACCTGACCGAGCCGCGCCAGTTCAATCTCATGTTCGAGACGCAGATCGGCGCCATGCAGGACGCGAGCTCGTCGGCCTACCTCCGACCGGAGACGGCCCAGGGGATCTTCGTCAACTTCAAGAACGTTGCCCAGCTCGCGCGCCGCAAGCCGCCCTTCGGGATCGCGCAGATCGGGAAGTCGTTCCGGAACGAGATCACGCCGGGCAACTTCCTCTTCCGGACGCGCGAGTTCGAGCAGATGGAGATGGAGTTCTTCGTGCCACCCGCCGACGCGGAGCGCTGGTACCGCTACTGGATCGACGAGCGTCTCGGCTGGTACGTCCGCTACGGGGTCAAGCCGAGCATGCTTCGCGTCCGCCCGCACGAGCAGGACGAGCTCTCGCACTACTCGAGGGGCACCAGCGACATCGAGTACCTCTTCCCGATCGGCTGGTCGGAGCTCGAGGGGATCGCGAACCGCGGTGACTTCGACCTGACGCAGCACACGCAGCACTCCGGCACGAAGCTCGAGTGGGTCGGCCCGGATGGAGAGCGGTACGTGCCGTACGTGATCGAGCCGGCCGGCGGCGTCAACCGCGCTCTCCTGGCATTTCTCGTCGACGGATACCACGAGGAAGTCGTCGGCGAGCGCGAGCGGACGGTGTTGCGCCTCCATCCTGCGATCGCGCCGGTGAAGGCGGCGATCCTGCCGCTGATCCCGCGCGACGAGGGAATGGCCTCCCGCGCTCGGGCGCTCTACGAGGAGCTGCGCCGCCAGCACGTCGTCGAGCACGACGACAGCGGCCAGATCGGCCGTCGCTACCGCCGCCAGGACGAGATCGGAACGCCCTGGGCGTTCACGGTCGACGAGCAGACGCTCGCCGACGACACGGTCACGGTCCGCGACCGCGACTCGCTCGTCCAGGAGCGGATTCCGCTTGCAGGCGTGCGTGCCTGGCTGGACGACGCGCTCGCCCAGCCGTGGAGCCCTCCCGCGTGAGCCGCGCCGCGGTGCTGCTCTCGGCGGTCGCCGGGGTGGCCGCACTCGCCGGTTGCGGCGGGACGAAGACGGTGACCGTGACGCGCACGGTGACGACGACCCGGACGGTCACCGCGCCCGCGTCGTCCGCCGACGCCTGCACGGGCAGCAGCCTCACCGGCGCATTCAAGGTGCTCGCGGGAAGTGCCGGCGCGGGCCAGATCGTCTACGAGTTGACCCTGACCAACGTCGGCCAGTCGGCGTGCTTCGTCAGCGGCCTGCCGGTCGCGCAGCTGGTCGATGCGAGCGGGAAGTCGCTGCCGACGCATGTGATCGCGGCGCGGGCCGGCACCGCCGCGGCCGCGAAGATCGTGCTCGCGCCAGGCTCGACGGCGAATGCGCGCGCCCGCTTCTCCCCCGACGTCGCCGGCACCGGCGACCAGCAGACGGGCGCGTGTCAGCCGGAGGCGTCGACACTGCGGGTCACCCCGAACGGCGGCGGCACGCTCGACGTCGCGATCCAGCCGCCGACGAGTGTCTGTGAGCAGGGTCAGCTCCAGTTCGACCTGCTCGCCTCCGTCAGCTGAGGCGGCGCTCCAGCAACCGCTCGCTCGGGCCGAAGCCCAGCTTCTCGTAGAGGCCGTGCATGTCGCGCGTGTGCAGGATCCAGCGCTGTCCGGCGTGCGGCCCGTTCTCGACGAGCTCTCGCACCAGCTCGAGCCCGAGCCCGAGGCCGCGGCACGCCTCGAGCACGTAGACGTCGGCCAGGTACATGAAGCCGGCAGCGTCGCAATCGACGGCGCGGGCGAACCCGACCTGGGCGCCGTCACGGTAGAGACCGACGACGCGCGCGCTCGCGTCGATCAGCTCGTCCTGGCGCTCGCGCGGCCGTCCCTTCGCCCAGTACGACTCGCCGCCGAGATAGGCGTGGACGGCCTCGCGGTCGAGTCGCACCGGGTCGTCGTCCAGCTCGAAGCCCTCGCCGAGCTCCCGCTTCACGCGCTCAACGTCCGTAGCCGGAAGCCGCCGTGGAACTCGTACGACGCCGTCACGACTCGGAGCGCGTCCCGGCGCGCGCGCTCGGAGAGTCCGAGCGGGACCGCGTCGGCGAGCGGCTGCGCGAGCAGCGCCTCGATCCCCGCGATGCCTTCGGCGCTGACGCCGAGCGCCTCCGCGCGGCCGGCACAGCCCGCGCAGACCGCGCCGCCCGCCCGCGGCGAGTAGCCGACGAGCGCCGTTCCCTCCGCCCCGCACTCGGCGCAGCTCGTCAGGTGCGGCAGATAGCCGGAGAGCCAGAGCAGCTTCAGCTGGAAGGAGAGCCCGAGCGGGTCGAGCGCCGGCCGGTCGACCGCGTGCGGCGTCTCGTCGAGCAGGTCGAGGAAGCGCGTCAGCGCGGTGAACGCGCGCGCGTTCGCCTCCTGCTCGCTGAACAGCCGCAGCATCGCCTCGGCGCCGATCAGCCCGACCGAGAGCCGGTAGTAGTCCTCGCGCGCGGCGTGGTGTGCGCGCACGAGCTGGACGCCGGTGACCGTCTCGAGCTCGCCCGAGCCACGGTGGAGCATCAACTCGCCGTGCGAGAGCGGCTCGAGGCGCGCGCCGAACCGCGATTTCGTCTTGCGAACGCCCTTCGCCACCGCGCCGACCCGGCCGTGCTCGAGCGTGTAGAGGTGAACGACACGGTCGGCCTCGCCGAGCCGGAACGACCGGAGGACCACCGCCTCGGTCTTGTAGGAGCGGCCGGCCATGGCCGATTCAGTCTACGGTGACCGTCGGGCGGGAAGGCGTCGCCGCGTATGCTCGTTTACAACACGCAATGGCAACGATCCAGATCTACACGACGCGCTGGTGCGGCTACTGCGTCCGCGCGAAGACACTCCTCGACAGTCGCGGCATCTCCTACGAGGAGGTGCATCTCGACGACGACGAGTCGTTCCGGCAGACCGTGTTCGACCTCACCGGCAACTGGACGGTGCCGCAGATCCTGATCGACGGACGACCGATCGGCGGCTACACGGAGCTCTGGCGCCTCGACCGCGAGGGCGCGCTCGACGAGCTCGCGGCCTGACGCGTCTTCGCCGCGGACCGCTCGGGCTGACAGGCCGAGCAGAACCACGTGCCGCGCCCGCCGACTCTCGTCTTCGAGATCGGAGTTCCGCACCGGTCGCACGGCTCGCCGTCACGACCGTAGACCTTGAACTCGTCCTGCATCGCGCCGCCGCCGCCGTCGGGCAGGCGGTAGTCACGGAGGGTCGATCCCTGCCGCGCGATCCCGTGCTCGAGCGCGACCCGGATCGCTCGATGGAGCCGGCGGATCTCGCTGCGGTCGAGACTCTCCGCGGGACGCAGCGGATTGATCCGAGCGCGCCACAGCGCCTCGTCGACGTAGATGTTGCCGAGCCCTGCAAGCGTGCGCTGGTCGAGCAACGCCGCCTTGATCGGCGCGCGCCGCCGCTCGAGCCGGCCGACCAGGTGAGCGACCGTGAAGACCGCCTCGAGCGGCTCGACGCCGACCTTCGCGTCGAGATACGGGCCGGCCTCGCTCGGCTCGAGCAGGAGCCACGTGCCGAAGCGGCGGACATCGCGGTACGCAACATCCGATCCGTCGTCTAGCCTGACAACAGCACGCCGGTGCGGGTCATCCTGGAGGGTCCCGCGCCGGGCATGGAGGAAGCTCCCCGTCATCCGGAGGTGCACCAGGAGAACGCGACCTGTTTCGAACCGGACAATCAGATACTTGCCGCGACGCTCGACCGCTGCGACCCGCTCACCCTGGAGCTCTGCCGCCACCTCGGCCGGCTCGTAGGGACGTACGAGCCGGGTGTCGCTGATCTGGACGCGGACGAACCGGCGCCCGACGAGACCCGGCTCCAGTTGCCGGCGGACGCTCTCAACCTCGGGCAGCTCCGGCACGAGCCCAGCCTAGTCTCGGAACCTCAGCTGAGAGTCTCGAGGACGATCGGGCGGCGCTCCGGCGGATCGTCGGCGAGCTCGTGTGCCGCGAGCACCGCCGCCGCCGCTTCGTTCGCGCTCGTTTCGTCGCGCGCGTGGATCTCCGCGAGCGGTTCACCGTGCTCGACCGCATCTCCGCGCTTACAGCGGCAGACGACGCCCACCGCGTGATCGACGGGCTCGTCCTTCGCGCGGCGACCGGCGCCGAGGCGAAGTGCGGCCAGGCCGACCGGCAGCGCCGCCACCCGCGTCACGTACCCGCCGCGCGGCGCGAACACCTCGCGGATCAGCGGCGCCTTCGGCAGAGCGCTCTCGTCCGGGTCGCCGCCCTGCGCGCGAACCCACCGCGCGTAGGCGGCGGCCGCGGAGCCGTCGGCGACCGCCCGCTCGGCGCGGCGGCGGCCCTCCGCGTGGTCGATGCCGAGGTCGGAGAGTGCGAGCAGGTGCGCGCAGGAGTCGACGACGAGCTCGGTGAAGTCGGCGGGACCGTCACCGCGCAGCGTGGCGAGCGCCTCGCGCACCTCGAGCGCGTTACCGACCGCATGCCCGAGCGGCTGGTCCATGTCGGTCAGCTCGCAGACGACGTCGCGCCCCGCGCTGCGGCCGAGCGCGATCATCATCGCTCCGAGCTCGCGCGCGTCGTCGACGGTCTTCATGAAGGCGCCGTCGCCGACCTTGACGTCGAGCACGACCGCGTCGGCGCCCGAGGCGATCTTCTTCGACATGACGCTCGCCGCAATCAGCGAGACGTTGTCGACCGTCGCGGTCACGTCGCGGAGGCCGTAGAGCTTCTTGTCAGCCGGGACGAGGTCGGCGGTCTGGCCGACGATCGCAAGCCCGATCTCGCGAACCTGCGCGACGAACTCGTCGGCGGAAAGCTCGACGCGGAAGCCGGGGATCGACTCGAGCTTGTCGAGCGTGCCGCCGGTGTGCCCGAGGCCGCGGCCGCTCATCTTCCCGAACGGAACGCCGCACGCGGCGACGATCGGGCCGACCGCGAGCGTCGTCTTGTCCCCCACTCCGCCGGTCGAGTGCTTGTCGACGACGCGTCTCCCGATCGCGGCGCCGAGGTCGATCGTCTCGCCGCTCCGCACCATCGCGTCGGTGAGCGCGAACGTCTCGGCGGTCGAGAGCCCGCGGAAGTAGACGGCCATACAGAACGCCGCGAGCTGGTAGTCGGGAACCTCGTCGCGGGCGTAGGCGAGGATCAGCTCGCGCAGCTCGTCCGCCCCGAGCTCTTCCCCGTCGCGCTTGCGCTGGATCAGCTCGGCAGGCCGGATCATCGGGCGCAGACGAAGACGGTCAGGCGCCGGGTGGCCACGAGCGGCCCTTCGAACTCGGGTAACAGATGAGCGACCTCGGTGCGTGTCGCGGCGAGATAGCCGTACGCGGTCTGGCGATCGGCGAACGTGACCGTTCCGGAGATCTCGCGCCGTGCGACGCGACCGAACTGACGCCGCAGGGAGATCTCGGCGCGCTCGGCCGTGAAGCCACCGCCCGGAGCGCCCCTCTCCCCGACGAGCTCCCAGACTTCGGCGAGATTGCGCTCGCTGCTGGTCGCGGCGACGAGCCGTCCGGGCGGCCGCAGCACGCGTTTCAATTCGCCGAGCGCTTGCGCGAGGTCGGATGCGTGGTAGAGCATCCAGGCTGCGACCGCGCAGTCGAAGCTCCCATTATCGAAGGGCAGGTCGACCACGTCGCCGACGATCGCCTCCACTCCTCGCGCCGCAGTGAGCTCAACCATGCGCGCGGACTGGTCGAGGCCGACGACATGCGCGTCGAGCTCGCGCACCATCCGTTCTGCCAGCTCGCCGCGGCCGCAGCCCACCTCGAGCACATCGTGGGGCGCGCACTCGACGACGGCGTCGAAGACCACCGCATACGGATCCGGTCCTGTCGCGGTCTCCTGTGTGGCCATGCGCGCGGCATACCGTCGCTCGTCGGCATACGCTCGACGCACGACATCGGGATCATTGATCCTCACGGCGTGACGACGGGCTGCCCGGGGATGCCGCGCGACGGCGCCTTCCCGTTCAGCCAGGCGTTCACGGTCGCGCCGACGTCGGCGAACTCGCCCTCGTGGATCCGGCCTGCGGCGTTCCGGCCCTCGACGTACGCCAGGAACATCGCGTGCTCGCGCGAGTGGTCGGTCGACGGCGTCGTCGGGTCGCATCCGTGGTCGGAGGTGACGATCAGCAGGTCGCCGGGCCGCAACGCGTCGAGCAGGTCGGGCAGCCGGCGGTCGAAGTCCTGCAGGCAGCGGTGGAAGTTGACGGGGTCGTTGCGGTGCCCCCAGAGCATGTCCGTCTCGACGAGGTTGACGAAGACGAAGCCGTCGTCCAGCTCGCGGAGGAGCCGCTCGGTCTGCTGGATGCCCTCGACGTTCGACTTCGTCGGAAAGGACTCGTCGATGTCGCACCCGGCGAAGATGTCCCCGATCTTGCCGACACCGTAGACCTTCACCCCGCTCTCGCGGAGCAGCGTCAGGTAGTTCGGCCGCCGCGGCTCGAGCGAGAAGTCGTGACGGTTCGGCGTCCGCGTGTAGTTGCCCGGCTCGCCGACGAACGGACGCGCGATCACGCGACCGACCGCATGCTTGCCGGCGAGGACCTCGCGCGCGATACGACAGGCCTCGTAGAGCTCGTCCAGCGGCACGGTCTCCTCGTGCGCCGCGATCTGGAAGACCGAGTCGGCGGACGTGTAGACGATCCACTTGCCGGTGCGCTGATGCTCCTCGCCGAGCTCCTGGATGATCTCCGTCCCGGACGCGGGCCTGTTGCCGATCACGCCGCGGCCGGTGCGGTGCATGAACGGGTCGATCACGTCGTGTGGAAACCCGTGCGGGTACGTCGGGAACGGCGTCGCGGTCACGACGCCCATCAGCTCCCAGTGACCCGTGGTCGTGTCCTTGCCCTTCGAGCGCTCGAGCAGCCGGCCGGCGACCGCGGGCGCTCCGGGCTGCGGCGGGCAGCCCTCGAGCGGCTCGATGTTGCCGAGGCCGAGCGCCTCCATGCTCGGCAGGTCGAGACCGCCGACAGCCCTCGCGATGTTGCCGAGCGTGTCCGAGCCCTCGTCGCCGTAGGTGTCGGCATCCGGCAACGCGCCGGCGCCGACGGCATCGAGGACGATCACGCACGCGCGGGCCATGAGGGTATTCTAGGACGGCGATGACGACCGCCCTCGGACTGCTGGCATTCCTGCTCTACATCCTCGTGATCATCGGCGCGGCAGCAGGGATCACCTGGGTGGTCGTGCGCGTCTCGCCGGCGAAGAAGCCGGACGCCGCATCGAAGAGCTGAGAGCCGCGCGCTAGGCCGCCGCGGACGGGAGAACGTGCTCGAGCGGCGTGAAGTCGAGGCCGTGCGCCTCTGCCACCGCCTCGTAGGTGATCTTGCCCTCGAGCACGTTGACGCCGCGCACGAGTGACCTGTCACGGGCAACCGCGTCCGCGAGACCGTGTTCCGCGATCGCCTCGACGTACGGCAGCGTCGCGTTCGTCAGCGCCTTCGTCGAGGTGATCGGGACGCCGCCGGGCATGTTCGCGACGCAATAGTGGGTGATCCCCTCCACCTCGTAGACGGGGTCGGAGTGGGTCGTCGGATGCGCGGTCTCGATGCAGCCGCCCTGGTCGATGGCAACGTCGACGATCACCGCGCCGGGCTGCATCCCGCGGAGCATGTCGCGCGTGACGAGCTTCGGCGCCCGCGCGCCCGGGATCAGCACGGCGCCGATGACGACGTCGGCGTGCTCGATCGACTCCTCGACCTGCAGGCTCGAGGACATGAGCAGGCTGACCCGTCCGGAGAGGATCTCGTCGAGGTGGCGCATGCGGTCGATCGAGCGTTCGAGGATCGTCACCTGAGCGCCGAGACCGAGCGCAATGATCGCCGCGTTGTAGCCGACGATCCCGCCGCCGAGGACGACCACGCGTCCGGGCGCGACGCCCGGCGTCCCCGCGAGGAGGACGCCGCGCCCGCCGAGGGGCTTCTCGAGGAAGTGCGCCGCGGCCTGCGGAGCGAGCCGGCCGGCGATCTCGCTCATCGGCGCGAGCAGCGGCAGCCGCCGGTCGTCCGTCTCGACGGTCTCGTAGGCGACGGCGGCGATTCCGCTTTCGACGAGCGCCCGCGTCAGCGGCTCGTCGGCGGCGATATGGAGATAGGTGAAGAGGATGAGGCCTTCGCGCAGCCGCGTGTACTCGGATTCGATCGGCTCCTTCACCTTGAGGAGCATCTCCGCCTTCGCCCAGACCTCGTCGACCGATCCGATCTGGGCGCCCGCGCGCACGTAGTCCGCGTCGGCGAAGGCGCTGCCCTCGCCGGCGGTCGTCTCGACGAGCACCTCGTGCCCGCGCTGGACGAGCTCGCGCGCGCCGGCAGGCGTCAGCGCGACGCGGTACTCGTCGGTCTTGATCTCCTTCGCGACGCCGATCCGCAAAACGGGCAGACCATAGCTGGCGAAGTGTCCGTGACGCAGCCGTAGCGTCTCCGTCACCGGTTGCCAGGAAGCCGCGAAAGACTCGTGACGGGTTGACCGATATCGTCGATTCCGAGGGCGGAGGGACCTGCAGCCCCGCCCTGGGCGGGGGTACGCGTTGAGGTCTGTCCGTTTTGGGCGTGGCTCTCAGGGACTGAGCTGGAGGTAGAGCAGCAACCCGGCGAGAGTCTTCGCGTCCTCGATCTCGCCGAGACGGGTCGCGATCGCCGCGACCGGCCAGCGCACCTGTTCGAGATCCTCGTCCTCGGCCGGGTCGGCCTCGCCGGAAACGACTCCCTCCGCGAGGAAGAGGTGCATTCGCTCGCGGCAGAACCCCGGCGTCGTCCAGAAGGCGGTCAGCTCGCGCCACTCGCCGCCGGTGAGGCCGCACTCCTCGCGCAGCTCGCGGCGTGCGGTCTCGAGCGGCGTCTCGCCGGGCTCGGCGGTGCCGGCCGGCAGCTCGAGCAGGTGCTTCCTGGCGGGCTCACGCAGCTGCTTCACGAGCGCCACCTGATTGTCCGTGTCGATCGCGACGATCGCGACGGCCCCCGGGTGCTCGACGATCTCCCGCTCGTGTCCGCCCCAAGTCTCGACCGTGACGGCGATCAGCTGTCCGGCGTAGGCCGTGCGGACAGAATCGGGAGCGACACCCACGGGCCGAGTATGCGCGATGAGTCGACAGCCGGCGACTCGCTGCACGGTCGCCGGCGACGGCGCCGAGTCGCGCCGTTCCTGCAGGTCGTCGCGCGCCGTCAGTGACAGCTGCGCGGGTACGTCAGATCCGCGGGCTTCGCCTTCGGGTACGGCGTCTTGCCCGGGAACGAGATCCGCACCTCGGCGTACGACGGCACACCGTGGCAGACCCGATGGCCACGCGCGACGAGCGCGGCCTTGTAGGTGTGGAAGTGCCCGGCCGCGCAGTAGGGCTTGCAGTCGTTCGCGTACGCGACACCGACAGCCCGCGCCGTGGACTTCCCCCAGTTCTTCCAGCGGAGCTTGCGGATGCCGAAGTTGGCGTCGCCGCACGCGAGCACGACCGCCTTCGGCTTCGCGGCCGGCTTGCCGTCGCAGCCCGGAATCGCACGGGGCGGCGCGGCCACGGCGGCCGCCGCGAGCAGCGGCACGAGGATCACGCCCGCGCCTCCTCGATCAACGCCACGCTCACGTCCACCATCGCCTCCAGGTCGACCACGGAGATCCTCTCGTCCGGAGTGTGGATGTCGGTCATCGCGTTTGCGAGGTTGACGCAGCGGCGGCCGCGCTCGTTGAAGACGTTCGCGTCCGCGCCGCCACCCGAGAGCGCGTAGGTCACTTCGTGGCCGCGGCCCACAAGCGCCGCCGCGGCCAACTGCACCGCGGGCTCGTCGCGCTTCAGCCGGTAGCCGTTGTAGCTCTTGCGCACCTTCGTCTCGACTTCGCAGTCGGCCGCCGTGGCCGCGAACGAGAAGACGTCGAGCATCTCCTGGACGACATCGCCCAGCTTCGCCTCGTCGTGACAGCGCGCCTCCGCGAGGAAGCTGCACCACTCCGGGACGATGTTGCCGGCCGTGCCGCCGGAGATCACGCCGACGTTGGCGGTCGTCAGCTCGTCCACCCGCCCGAGCCGGAGATCGGCGATCGCCTTCGCCGCCGCCTGGATCGCGGAGCGGCCCTCCTCCGGGAACATCCCCGAGTGCGAGGCGCGGCCGTGGAAGCGCACCTCGAGCGACCGCGACCAGGGTGCGCCGAGGATCACCTCGCCGATCGGGCCGGCCTGGTCGTAGACGTACCCCGTCCTCGCGTGCAGGCGGTCGTGGTCGAAGGCGTTCGCGCCGACGAGGCCGACCTCCTCCTGCGGTGTGAAGAGCAGCTCGATCCCGGCGTGCGGCATGCCCTCCACGAGTACGCGCCGGACGCCCTCGAGCATGGCGACGATGGCGGCCTTGTTGTCGGCGCCGAGGATCGTCCCGCCCTCGTTGCGGACGATGCCGCCGTCAACGACCGGCCGCAGCTCGCCGTCGGGCGGAACCGTGTCCATGTGCGCACAGAGGAAGAGCGGCGTCCCTTCGGCCGTCGGCTCCAGGCGCGCGTAGACGTTGCCGGCGGTCGAGCCGATCGCAGGACCGCAGCCGTCCTCGTCGGCGGCCAGGCCGAGCCCGCGCAGGTAGCGCAGCAGGACGTCCGCGACGGCGCGCTCCTCGCCGGGTGGGCTCGGAATCGTGGCGAGCTCGACGAAGAGGTCGACCGCTTCCGAGTACTCGGGCACCGTTCGATCCTACGGGTTCACCTGCGCCCCTCGGGGCGAAGCCGTCCCGTACGGACGCGGCCCGAACGGACACGGCTTCCTGAATCCCCCGCCCACAAGGGCGGGGTCGCTGTCCCTCCGCCCTCGGAATCGAGGATACCGGCGGACCTGTGACATGACCGTCGCGGCTTCGTGCCAACCCATCACGAGTCGGTCGTAGAAGTGCCACGCATCGGCGACCCGCGACCGCTTCCGCCGCGACGATCGGATCGGGTGCGCAGCGCGGCGGCTACGCCGCAGCGACGCGGTCGCGCGCGCGCTCGCCGGCGCGGGCGCTGGCGGCGCCGACGAAGCCGCGGAAGAGCGGCGCCGGGCGGGTCGGCCGCGACTTGAACTCCGGGTGGAACTGGCTCGCAACGAACCACGGATGATCGGGCAGCTCGACGATCTCGACGAGCCGGCCGCCCTGGAACGTGCCCGAGACGACGAGTCCCGCCTCGACGAGGCGCTCGCGGTACGCGTTGTTCACCTCGTAGCGATGCCGGTGGCGCTCGTAGATCGTCGGCTTGCCGTACAGCTCGCGCGCCTCCGTCCCGTCGGCCACCTCGATCGCCTGCGCGCCGAGGCGCATCGTGCCGCCGAGATCCTCGATCCCCTTCTGCTCGGGCAGCAGGTCGATCACGGGAAACGGCGTCTCCGGGTCCATCTCGGTCGAGTTCGCGCCCTCGAGCCCGACGACGTGCCGCGCGAACTCCGACACAGCCACGTGCATGCCGAGGCAGATGCCGAGATACGGGATCCGCCGTTCACGCGCGACCCGGCAGGCCATGATCTTTCCCTCCCAGCCGCGCGAGCCGAAGCCGCCGGGGACGAGTACGCCGTCGACGTCGTCGAGCAGCTCCGCCGCCTCCTCGAACGACATGTTCTCGGCGTCCACCCAGCGCACGCGCACCCCGCAGCCGTGGTGCAAGCCGGCATGCTTGAGCGCCTCGTGGACGGAGAGGTACGCGTCCTGGAGCTTCACGTACTTGCCGACGAGCGCGATCTCGACCGAGTCGCGGCGGCGCTCGATCCGGTCGAGCAGCGCGTCCCAGTCGGAGAGGTCGGGCTCGCCGAGGTCGAGGCCGAGCTTCTCGCCGACGAGCCGGTCGAAGCCCTCCTCGCGCAGCACGCGCGGCACCTGGTAGACGTCCGGCACGTCGGGGCACGCGATCACGGCGCCCGGGTCGACGTCGGCGAAGAGCGCGATCTTGTCGCGGATGTCGCGCGAGAGCTCCTCGTGCGAGCGGCAGACGATGACGTCGGGATGGATGCCGATCTTGCGCAGCTCGTTCACCGAGTGCTGCGTCGGCTTCGTCTTCAGCTCGCCGGCCGCCTCGATGAACGGGACGAGCGTGACGTGCACGTACATGACGTTCTCGGGGCCGACCTCGCGCCGGAACTGGCGGATCGCCTCGAGGAACGGCAACGACTCGATGTCGCCGACGGTGCCGCCGATCTCGGAGATGACGACGTCGGTGGCGCTCGACTCCGCGGCCCGCCGGACCCGCGCCTTGATCTCGTTCGTGATGTGCGGGATCACCTGCACGGTCGCGCCGAGGAAGTCGCCTTTCCGCTCCTTGCGCAGGACGGTGTCCCAGATCGCGCCCGCGCTGTGACTCGCGTTGCGGAGGAAGTTCTCGTCCACGAACCGCTCGTAGTGGCCGATGTCGAGGTCGGTCTCGGCGCCGTCTTCGGTGACGAAGACCTCGCCGTGCTGGAACGGGCTCATCGTTCCGGGATCGACGTTCAGGTACGGGTCGAACTTCTGCAGCTGGACGCGGAGACCGCGGGCCTTCAGCAGCCGCCCGAGCGATGCGGCGACGATTCCCTTCCCGAGCGCCGAGACGACTCCACCCGTGACGAAGACGTACTTCGTAGCCCGCGCGCTCACGGGATTTCACGGTAGCAGCGCCGGTGGTCGGACACTAGATGGTTGATGCCGCGAGGTCGTCTGTTCCGGGGCGTGGGCTGGCATGTCTGGGGCGCCGCGGCGGGCGCTTGCCGCTGCTGGTGGCAGCGGTGAGCGATCGACGAGGCGAAGCGCACGGCCGCCGGAGGCCGGCTTCGCCGGCCGTAGACGGGTCGAAGCGGCCCAGGCGTGCCAGACCGCGCAACCGGACGCACGCGATCGTGGCATCAATCATCTAGGAAGGCCCCGCCGCCGTCTGCACGAGGTCGTACAGGCGTGTCAGGGCGCGCTGCGGGAACGACCGGCCGATGGCGGGCCACGGCGCGCTCACCGCGAGGGTGATCTCCGTGCGGTCGGCCGCCGCGGAGCGAAGGTCGAGCTCGGCGTCGATCCGCTCGCCGGTCAGCTGGAACGCGATCCGCCGGCCGCGCTCGACCTCCGTCACGAGAAGCATCCCGGTCGCGGCGGGCCGGCGGAAGAGAGCGAGCCCGAACGACGGCTGGCCGCCGCTCCGGATCTCCCAGCGCGCACCGGGCGCGAGCCCTCGCCGGTCGGGCTCGACGCCGCCGATCCCGGGCCACCAGTCGGAGAGGTGATACGGCTCGGCGAGGAAGCCCCACACGTCTTCGAGCGGCGCGAGCAGCGTGCGGGTGGCGGCGTAGCGCGGCACGGTCCGAGTCTAGAGCGGCTCGCGCAGGACGAGCCACGCCGGCGCGTGCACGTCTCCCGCCCGCTCCGGGCCGGAGGCGACGACGCGGAGGCGCACGCTCACCGCACGGTCGCGAGAAACTCGGTGCCGCCGAGCATCCGCTCCAGCTCCGCTCGGCGCTCGTCATCGCCCAGTCGCTCGATCCGCGTGTGCGTCGGGTCGCCAGGCACCTTCTCGACGCGGAAGTGGCGGTCGGCAAGAGCGGCGATCTGCGGCAGATGGGTGATCGTGATCACCTGAGCGCGCTCGGAGAGCCGCTTCAGAACGCGGCCGACGGCGTTTGCGGTCTCGCCGCCGATGCCCGCGTCGATCTCGTCGAAGACGAGCGTCTCGCCCCCGGCGACCGCCGCGATCGCGAGCGCGATGCGGGAGAGCTCGCCACCGGACGCCGTCTCGGCGACGGGCGCGAACGGCATGCCGGCGTTCGGGCGGACGAGGAAGACGGCGTCGTCGGCGCCGGTCGCGCCCGGCTCGGCGCGCTCGCCGAGCTCGCAGACGAACTCGCCGTCGCCCATGCCGACGTCGTGCAGCTCGGACGCGACGGCGTCCGCGAACGCGGGCGCTGCGGCGTTCCGCTCGGCGCGGAGGTCGAGCGCGACGGCGTCGACGCGCGCCTCCGCGTCGGCCAGCGCCTGCGCGGCGGCCGCGGCCGGGTCGGCGCCCTCCTCGAGGGCGGCGAGCTCGGCACGGGCGTCGGCGGCCCGGGCAAGCAGCTCGTCGTAGGTCGCGCACCGGAAGCGGCGTTTCGCCTCGGCGATCCGGTCGAGCTCGGCCTCCAGCTCGTCGAGACGGCCCGGCTCGGCCTCGAGCGAGGCGAGGAAGGCGTGGAGGTCGGAGACGCTCTCCCGCAGCCGCAGCTCGGCGTCGCGCAGCTCGTCGCCGACACGGGCCAGCTCGGGCGCGAGCCGCTCGAGCGGCGCGACCGAACGCTCGGCGAGCGCAACGAGGCCGGTCGCGCCCTCCCCGTCGTCGGGGGCCAGCGCCGACGCGGCCGCGGCAGCGCCCTCGGCGAGCTCGGCGACGTGACGGAGCCGCTCGCGCTCGGCGCGCAGCGTCGCCTCGCCGTCCGGCTCCATACCCTCGGTGTCCTCGGCGAGGGCCTGCAGCTCGGAGAGCCGCGCCTCGGCGAGGGCGGCGTTCGCGGTCAGCTCGTCGTGCCGGCGGCGCGCGGCCTGCAGGTCGCGCCAGGCCGTCCGCGCCTCGGCGCGGCGCCGGAGCTGCTCCTCGCCGCAGAAGCGGTCGAGCACCTCGAGCTGGTACGACGACTTCGCGAGCCGGCGCTGCTCGAACTGCCCCGACATCGCGAGCACGCGCTCGACCGCGGCCGCGACGTCCTCTCGCGCCGCGGCGCGACCCCAGGCGTAGGCGCGCGTGCGCCCGTCGCCGAAGACGCGGCGCGCGGCGAGCAGCGCGTCCTCGTCCTCGGGCCGCAGCTCGGCGAGCTCGTCGAGCTCGTCGGGGAGGTCGAGCTCCGCCTCGACGTACGCCTCCGCGCCCGCCGGCCCGACGAACGACTCGTCGCCCTTCGTCCCGAGCAGGAGCCCGACCGCCTGCGCGAGGATCGTCTTCCCCGCGCCGGTCTCGCCGGTGATCGCATTCAGCCCCGGCGCGAGCTCGAGCTCCGCCTCGCGGATGAGCACGAGGTTCTCGATGCGGAGACGACGCAGCACTCACGCGATGGTAGACCCGGCATCCGACGCCGCCCATTGGCCGTTCCGGTCAGGGCTCCACGGTGAAGGTCTCGCGGTAGCGGCCGAAGAACGTCGTCTCCGGCAGCGTCGCGAGGCGGCTGCGTTGCTCGCCGAGGCGGACGACGAGCGTGCCCTTCGGCGGGATGTCGCCGAACCGGTGGCCGTCGACGAGCACGGCGGCCCCGACATCCGGGGTCGCGTTGCGGAGCGTCACCTCGGCGCCGCGCGGCACGACGAGCGGCCGCGCGTGCAGCGAATGCGGCGCGATGAACGTGACCGCCATCGCGTCGAGGCCGCGGACGAGCACCGGGCCGCCGTTCGAGAGGTTGTACGCCGTCGACCCGGCCGGCGTCGAGCAGATCACCCCGTCGCACGGCACGACGCCGAGATCCTCGCCGCCGATCGCCCAGGCGAGCTCCACCATCCGCCCGAGCGTCGAGCTCGTCGCGACGATGTCGTTCACCCCGACGAAGGTCTCCCCGTCGACCCGTGCCTCGACGGTCGGCTGCTCGAGCACGCGGTAGCCGCCCGCGAAGACGCGGCGCAGGTCGTCCTCGAGGCGGTCGGGCACGATCGAGGCGAGGAAGCCGACGCGGCCGAAGTTGACGCCGAGGACGGGAACATCGGTGCCGAGCAGCTTCGCGAGCGTCCGCAAGATCGTGCCGTCGCCGCCGAGCGCGACCGCGAGCTTCGCCTCGGCCGGATCGTCGACGACGCGAACGCCCTCTGCGGCGGCCAGCGCCCGCACGCGCTCCTCCGCCTCGTGCACGTCGCGGCGGCCGTGGCCGACGATCGCGACGGCGTCAACCGGCGGCGAGGGCGTGGTCGAGTCGGGCGTCGAGGTCATCGGGGAGGGTCGGTCTACTCGCCTGGACGAGGTGGAGGAAGAGCTCCCGGTTTCCCTTCGGGCCCGGGAGCCCGGAGTCTACGACGCCGGCCGTGCTCGCCCCCCAGTCGAGCGCAGCCTCGGCGACCTCGCGCACGACGCGGCGGCGAACCTCGTCGTTGCGCACGACGCCGCCCTTCCCCACCTCGCCGCGGCCGGCCTCGAACTGTGGTTTGACGAGGACGACCGCCTGCCAGCCGGGCGCGGCCAGGCGCAGCGCCGGCGGCAGCGCGAGGCGCACGGAGATGAAGGAGACGTCGCAGACGATCAGCTTCGGCCGGAACGGCAGCTCGGCGAGCGCGCGCGCGTTCGTCCGCTCGAGCACGGTGACGCGCGGGTCGTCGCGCAGCCGGAGGTGAAGCTGCCCGTAGCCCACGTCGAGGGCGACCACGCGCGCAGCGCCGCGCTTGAGCAGCACGTCGGTGAAGCCGCCGGTGGAAGCGCCGACGTCGAGGCAGTCGAGACCCGTCGGGTCGACGCCGAGGTGGTCGAGCCCGTGCGCGAGCTTGTCGCCGCCGCGCGAGACATACGCGGGGCCCGAGGCGACGACGAGGCGGACGTCGTCGTCCACCTGCTGGCCCGGCTTGTCGTAGCCGGGCACGAGACCGGCCATGACGAGCGCCTGCGCCTGCGCGCGCGACTCGGCGAGCCCGCGCTCGAAGAGCACCACGTCGAGCCGCTTCTTCACGGGCGCTCGCAGACGTACGTCGCGTAGACGCCGCGGTGCTCGGCGCTGCGGATCCCGAAGCCGGCGTGCTCCAGCAGCGGCTCGAGCAGCCACGCGAACGTGCTGTGCTCGGCGCGGACGTGCTCCTCCAGCTCGGCGCGCGTCCAGCCCTCGGCCGGCCGCGGCGTAGCGCCGGCGAACCACCGCTCGAGCTCGCCCGGGGCGTCCTCCGGCTCGAACGGGTAGACGAGGTCGCGCAGAACGAGGATGCCGCCGGGTGCGAGCAGCCGCCGGATCCGGGCGAGCGCGAGCGCCTTCCAGAAGTCCGGCAGGTGGTGGAGCGCGTTTCGCGAGTGGACGAGCTGCGGCGGCTCGCCGCGATGCTCGTACGTAAGGAAGCCGGCGGCGACGAAATCGATGTTCTCGACGCCGCCGGCACGCTCACGCGCGACGGCGAGCATGGCGGGCGAGGGGTCGACGGCGACGACCCGGCGGCAGTGACGCGCCGCGGCGACCGCCAGCAGCCCGGTGCCGCAGCCGAGGTCGACGAGCGTCGTCTCCGGCCCGAGTCCGTGCTCGCGCAGCAGCGCGGCCTCGTGCTCGGGCTCGAGCCCCGACTTCAGCTCGTACGTCGCGACGTATTCCGGGTCGAGATGCTCCGGCCCGGCGTGCGCGCGCTCATCGGGGTACCAGGCGGGCGTGGTCACGGCTCCATCGTCGCATCGCGACGCGTCCCGGTGTCAGACACGCGCACGCTGCCGTTACGCGTTCGTGTCGATGCCCCACTCCCCGGCGAACACGTCGCCGGGAGAAAGGCGGAGCAGGCCCTCGCCGGTACGGAACGCCTGCGGCGGGCAGGTCATCGGCTCGACGGCCAGACCGCCGCGGCGGATGTCCGGCAGGTCGCCGGTGAAGAGCAGGACGTACGGCCACGCCTCGTCCGCCCAGACCGTCGCATCGGCGACCTCGATCCGCCAGCCGCCGGGCCGGTACGAGGTGTCGTCGAGCCGCCGTTCGCCGAGCGGCTCGCCGTCGACGACGAGGTCGTCGACACGGCCGGTCGGGGCGACGAGGTACGGGTGGTGGCCGGCGCCGAACGGGCAGTCGCGCCCCCCGACGTTCTCGGCGCTCGTCCGCACCACGAGCCCGCGCGCCTCCAGCCGGTACTCGACCCGCAGGCGCAGCGCGAACGGATACCCCGGCTGCGGATGGAGCAGGTGCTCCAGGACGACCCGCGCCGGCTCGCGCTCGACCGCCTGCCAGCTCGCCCAGCGCACGAGGCCGTGGATCGCCGAGCCGGACGAGACCTCCGTCACCGGCAGCTGCAGCGTCTCGCCCTGCCACTCGTAGCGCGCCTCGGCGATCCGGTTCGGCCACGGCGCGAGCACCGCGCCGCGCGCCGAGCCGCACATCGCGTCGCGGCCGTAGCCGAAGACCACGTCACGCCCGCCGGCGGCGTACTCCCGCAACCCGCCGCCGACCTCGACGACGACCGCGCGCTGCTCGCCGAGGACGAGCTCGTACTGCTCGCCCGAGGGCGCGATCACGCCGTACGCACGGCGAGGCCGTCCACGATCTCGCGCAGCACACTCGTGTCGGCGCCGATCTCGGCGAGCCGCTCCCGGGCGCGCTCGGCCGCTTCGTCGGCGAGCCGCCGCGCACGCTCGGGCCCCTCGGTCAGCACGTACCCGTCGTCGTCGAGGATGTCGTCGACGATCTGGAACAGCAGCCCCAGCTCGTCCGCGAACGCACGCCACGGTCCCTGCTCGGCCGCCGGCAGGCCGGCCGCCCAGAGCGCCAGCGTCACCGACGCGGCGAAGAGGCACCCCGTCTTCAGCCGGTGCACCGCTTCGAGGTCGGGGTTCTCGACCATCGTGTCGAGGTACTGGCCGCCGATCATCCCGAGCGTCGCCTCGGCGAGCTCGCGCGCGATCTCGGTCGTCTCGTACGAGGCGGCGAGCCGGAACGCCTCCGCGTGGAGCGCGTCGCCGGCGAGCACGCCGACTCCCTCGCCGAACCGCTTCCACGTCGACGGATGGCCGCGCCTCTCCTCGTCGTCGTCCATCGCCGGCAGGTCGTCGTGGACGAGCGAGAACGTGTGGATCAGCTCGAGCGCGAGCGCCGCGGGCAGCACCTGGTCGACCGGCGCGCCGAGCGCCTCGCCGACCGCGAGCATGATCACCGGCCGGATCCGCTTGCCGCCGACCGCGAGCGAGTACCGCACCGACTCCGCCTGCCCGTGCAGCTGCGGCCACAGCGCGAGCGCCTCGAGCCGCTCGTCGACGAGCTCCTTCAGCTCGTCGGGCGCATGCGGCTCAGGCCTGGGCATCGGCCTCCGCCGCCCGCTTCGCGCGGTCGAGCTCCTCCTCGACCGACTTCGCCAGTTCCGAGAGCTCGCCGAGCAGCTCGAGCGCCCGCTCCGGCGAGCCGCCCTCCCCCGCCGCCAGCTGCTCCAGCTCGCCGCGCGCCGCCTCTAGCCGCGCCAGCAGCTCCTCCGCTCTCGTCAGCGAGTCCTCGCTACTGCTCAAGCCTGCTCCTCCCTCTGCGCGCTTTCCTGCCCGCGTTCCCGGGCGATCCGTCCCAGGATGCCGTTCACCAGCCTGCCCGCGTCGTCGGACGCATACCGCTTCGCGAGCGTCACCGCCTCGTCGAGGATCACCTCGACCGGCACGTCGCCCGCGTCCAGCTCCGCGAGCGCGACGCGGAGCACGTTGCGCTCGACCGCGCCCAGCCGGTCGGCCGTCCAGTCGTCGGTCGCTGCGGTGATCCGTGCGTCGAGCTCGGCCGCGCGTGCCGCGACCGCCTCGGCGAGCCGCTGCGAGTACTCGTCCGTCTCGCCCTCGTAGAGCGAGCCGAGCGGCTGCCCGGTCACGTCCCACTGGAAGAGGATGAAGACCGCCGCCCGCCGCGCCTCGCGCCGGCTGATCTGCCCCGGAGGCGCCATCACCGGTCGAGCTCCTCGACGGTGACGTCGACGCCGTCGACGACGAGCCCGCACATCCGGGCGAGCGCCTCCGCGACCCGCTCCTGCACGGCGCGCGCGACCCCGGGCAGCACGCTCCCGTAGGCGACCGCCAGCTCGAGCTCGGCCCGAGCGTGGCCGGCCTCGATCTCGATTCCGAGCCGCCGGCGGCCCTTCCGGAGCCGCGCACCCTCGACCGAGGAGACGGCCTGGCCGACGAGCTGCGCGAGCGCGGTCTCCGTGACCACGACGCTGCCGCCGCCGTCCTCGGCGAGCGTACGGCTCACTCCACCGCCGCCATCAGAGCGGGCAGGCGTGCGCCCGCCTCGTCGATGAAGGACGTCGAGTAGTCGCCGCTCCGGAACTCGTCGCTGCCGAGGATCTCGTACGCCGCGTCGCGCGTCGTCGGCACCCCGACGATCTCCAGCTCGCGGAGCACGCGCCGTGCCCGCTCGATCGCCTTCGCGCGCGTCTCGTCGCGGACGACGACCTTCGCGATCAGCGAGTCGTAGTGCGGCGAGATCACGGCGCCGTCCTCGACGAACGTGTCGACCCGGACGCCGGGCCCGAGCGGCGGCCGGAAGCGCTCGATCCGCCCGGGCGCCGGCGCGAAGCCGCGGGAGGGATCCTCGGCGTTGATCCGGACCTCGATCGCATGGCCCTCTCGCGGGGCGCGGCCGGTGAGCGGCAGCCGCTCGCCCGCGGCGACGCGGACCTGCAGGCGAACGAGGTCGAGCCCCGTCACCGCCTCGGTCACGGGATGCTCGACCTGCAGGCGGGTGTTCAGCTCGATGAAGGAGAACGAGCCGTCGGGACCGACGAGGAACTCGAAGGTTCCGGCGTTCGCGTACGAGATGTGGCGGCATGCGCGCTCGGCGGCAGCCTCCATCTCCTCGCGCAGCGTCGCGTCGAGCGCCGGCGACGGCGTCTCCTCGATCAGCTTCTGGTGGCGGCGCTGGATCGAGCACTCGCGCTCGCCGCAGGTGAGGACGCCGCCGTGGTTGTCGCAGATCACCTGGATCTCGACGTGGCGTGCGGGCGTGATCGCCTTCTCGACGTAGAGCGCGCCGTCGCCGAACGCCGCGTGCGCCTCCGCCGAGGCGCGCTCGTACGCGTCGTGCAGCTCGCCGGCGCCGTGGACGAGACGCATCCCGCGCCCGCCGCCGCCCGAGGCCGCCTTCAGGAGCACCGGGAAGCCGAGCGCCTCCGCCGCCGTCCGTGCCTCGGGGAGACTCGCCGCGCCCTCGCTGCCGGGAACGAGCGGCACGCCGGCCGCGCGCATCTCCTCCTTCGCGAGCGCCTTGTCGCCCATCCGGTCCATCACCCGGGCCGACGGGCCGATGAAGACGAGGTCGTTCGCCTCGCACATGCGCACGAACTCGGCGTTCTCGGAGAGGAAGCCGTAGCCGGGATGAACGGCTTCGCAGCCGGTGGTCTGCGCGGCGGCGACGATCGACGGGATCTGGAGGTAGCTCTCGCTCGCCGCGGGCGGCCCGATCCGGACGGCACGGTCGGCGAGCCGCACGTGCAGCGCGTCCGCGTCCGCGGTCGAGTAGACGGCGACCGCCTCGACGCCGAGCTCGTGCAGCGCCCGGATCACGCGCACGGCGATCTCGCCACGGTTCGCTACGAGGACGCGCGTGAACATGTCCGGCTAGGCCGCGTCGCCGGGGCGGCCTGCGAGCGGCTCCAGCTCGAAGAGCACCTGCCCGAACTCGACGGGTGCCCCGTTCTCGACGTTGATCTTGCGGACGACCGCCTCGAGATCGGACTTCACCTCGTTCATCAGCTTCATCGCCTCGAGGATGCAGAGCGTCTGGCCTGCGGCGACGATGTCCCCCTCCTCGACGAACGCCGGCGAGCCGGGCTGAGGCGAACGGTAGAAGGTGCCGACCATCGGCGACTCGAGCCGGACGAACCCGTTCGCGGGCGGCCCCGCGGGGCGGTCGACCGGCTCGGGCATCGCGAGCGGCGCATCGCCGACGAGCGCGGGCGGCGCATCGGGCGTCGAGCGCACCGAGACGCGCATCCCCTCCTCCTCGATCGTCACCTCGCCGATCCCGGACTCCTGGACGATGCGCACGAGCTCGCGGATCCGCTCGGCCCGCGTCTGGTCGACGCCGGACAGCTCGTCGTCGCGGCGACCACGGCCGCGGATGCCGCGGAGCAGCTGCTCGGCGTCCTCGCCGAAGAGCCCGAGCAGGAGCAGCTCCTCCTCGCTCGAGGCGATCCCCTCCGCCCGCTCGCGCAGGTCGTCGAGCGGCAGCGCGGCGTTCTCCTCCGTGTCGGGGTCGGCGGTCAGCTGAACGGCGCGCAGGAGCGCGGGATCGACGGGCGCCGGCGGCGTGCCGAAGCGGCCGCTGACGAGCGCCCGCAGCTCGTCGACGACGGTCACGTAGCGGCTCGCGGAGAGGACGTTGAGGAGCGCCTGCGAGGCGAGCACCTGGCCGATCGGGGCCGCGAGCGGCGGCCAGCCGGTCTCGGCGCGGACACGGTCGAGATCCATCAGCACCTCGTCGAGCCGGTCGGCGGCGCCCTCGGCGGCGAGTGTGGCGTCGAGGCCGGCGACGATGCCCGTCGGAATGTCGTGCTGCGCCGCACGGACGACGACCCGCGGCGCAAGCGGCGCGACCGGCGTGTCGCCGAGGTGCTCGTCGACGAGGTCGGTTGCACGCCAGAGCGCGTCGACGTCGACGCCCGGGTCGAGACCGATGCCGGCGAGCGCCTCGGAGAGCGCCTCGCCCGAGACGCGGTGGAGGGTGAGCGCGAGCGGGAAGATCGCGCAGGCGAGCAACTCGGCCCCGGCACGGGCCGCGGCGAGCGCGGCCGCGAGGGCGGAGCCGGCGGCGCCCTGAGCGTAGACCCCGACCGGCAGGCCGCTCGCCTCGCCGAGCGCCTTGACGAGCGCCTCGGCGGTGTGCGGCTGCAGCGAGCCCGTGGGGTCGTGCAGGAGCACGCGCACGGCGCCGAGCTCCGGCAGCAGCGCGGCACGCTCGATCAGCGTCTCGACCTCTCCGGTCCGGCCCGGGCTGTAGACGAGCCCCGCCTCGAAGTCGCGCTCGGCGGCGACGATCGCCTCGGCTGCCTCGCGCAGGTTGGAGACGTCGTTCAGCGGGTCGTGGAGCCGGAAGACGTCGATCCCGTTCGCCGCGGCGGACGCGACGAAGCGGCGGGCGAAGTCGGCGTCGACGGGCCGCGTACCGACGAGGAAACGGCCGCGAAGCGCGAGCCCGAGCGGCGTCTTGACGCGCGCCTTCAGCGCGCGGATGCGCTCCCAGGGGCTCTCGACGCCGCGCTTGACGGCCGCGTCGAAGCAGCCGCCGCCCGACACCTCGAGATACGCGAAGCCGGCGCCGTCGAGGATCTCCGCGAGCTGGAGCTGGTCCGCAGTCGGCATCCTGCCGGCAAGCGGCTCCTGCCCGAGCAGGCGGAGCGTCGTGTCGGCGAGCATCGGCACGGAGCGGAGCCTACCGCGGCAGACCGCGGGAGCCGTCGGGCTAGCGTCAGGCGCGCGAGATGTAGCGCTTCTCGCGCGGGTCGACCTTGAGGCGGTCGCCCACGTTCACAAAGAGCGGCACCTGGATGACGCCGCCCGTCTCGAGCGTCGCCGGCTTCGTCACGTTCGAGACGGTGTCGCCCTTCACGCCCGGCTCGGTGTCGGTGACGGTCAGCTCGACCGACGACGGCATCTGGATGTTCGACGGCTTCCCGTTCACGGCGAGCACCTGCACGGAGGCGTTCGGCTGCATGAACGGCAGCTCGTCCTCGAGCTCGCCGTGCGGAATCGCGAACTGCTCGTAGCTCTCCTCGTCCATGAAGTGGACGTCGGAGCCGTCGTCGTAGAGGTACTGGACGCTCTTCGTCTCCGTGTGCACGCGCGCGAACTTCTCACCGGCGCGGAACGTGCGCTCGACGGTCGCGCCCGCCTCGAGGCTCTTCAGCTTCGTCCGGACGAACGCGCCGCCCTTGCCCGGCTTGACGTGCTGGAACTCGACGATGCGCCAGACCTTGCCGTCCAGCTCGATGTGCATGCCGTTCTTGAAGCTGTTCGTGTCGACCGTCTCTGCCATCCGGCGTGGAAGGGTACCCGGAGGTCAGGAGACGACGGTCAGTTCCTTCGGGAACCCGGTCAGGTTCTCGAGTCCGTCAGCGGTGACGACGACGTCGTCCTCGGTGCGGACGCCGAAGCGGCCGGAGAGGTAGACGCCCGGCTCGACGGTGACGACGTTGCCGGGGACGAGCGTGTCCGTGCTCTCCGTGGAGAGCCGCGGCGACTCGTGGACGTCGAGACCGAGGCCGTGGCCGAGGCCGTGGCCGAAGGCGCCGGCGAACGGGCTCGCGTCGATCACGGCGCGCGCGGCAGCGTCCACCTCGACGCCGGTGGCGCCGGCGTGGATCGCGTCGAGCCCCGCCTGCTGTGCGGCGCCGACGACGTCGTACGCCTCGCGCATCTCGCCGTCGAGCTCGCCGGTCGCGAACGTGCGCGTGTAGTCGGAGGCGTAGCCGTCGACGAGGCAGCCGCTGTCGATGACGACGAGCTCGCCGGCCTCGATCAGCTTCTCGCCGGCGCGCCCGTGCGGGCTCGAGCCGGTCGGGCCGGAGCCGACGATGCACTCGAACGCGGGCGCGACGGCGCCTTCCTCGTGGTAGAGCCGCGCGATCTCCCAGGCGATGTCGAGCTCGCGGCGACCGACGAAGCGCACCTCGCTCGCGAGCCGCTCGAACATCCGGTCGGTGATCGCGCACGCCGCGCGCAGCGACGCGAGCTCGCTCTCGTCCTTCACTGCGCGCAACGCCTCGACGAGGCCGGTGCGCGGGACGAGCTCGAGCCCGCCGGCGCCGAGCCGCTCGACGTAGGCGAACGGCACCTCTTCCGCCTCGAAGCCGACGCGACCGGAGAGGTTCTCCGCCAGCCAGCCGATCGTGTTGCGCTTCGTCTCGACGGCCTCGACGCCCTCGATCTGGCGGGCGGAGTCGATGTAGCGGAAGTCGGTGAAGAGACGCGCGCCGTCGGGCTCGACGAAGAGCGCGGCGTTCGAGCTGTCGAAGCCGCAGAGGTAGAGGACGTTGACCCGGTTCGTGACGAGCAGCGGCTCGGAGAGCGACTCGCGCAGCCGGGCGATGCGATCGGTCACGTCTGACTCTCCTTCAGGTATTCGAGCGCCATCCGGTAGCCGTCCGGGCCGTGGCCTGCGAACCGGGTGGCGACGATGTCGGCGATCACCGAGTGCCGCCGCCATTCCTCGCGCTCGTCGACGTTCGAGAGGTGCACCTCGACGATCGGCACGCCCGCCGGCTCGAGCGCGTCGCGGATCGCCCATGCGTAGTGCGTCCAGGCGGCCGGGTTGACGACGATCCCGTCCACGGTGTCGTACGCGTCGTGGCACCAGTGGATGAACTCGCCCTCGTCGTTCGTCTGCCGGCACTGGACGGTCAGCTCCAGCTCACGCGCCCAGTCGTAGATGCGGCTCTCGAGCTCGGCGATCGAGAGCCCGCCGTACTGCTCGGGATCGCGCCGGCCGAGGATGTTCAGGTTGACGCCGTTCAGGACGAGGATCCGCACCGGCTCGACTCTATCCGGCGATCAGCGCGTCGAGCTCGCGGCGTGCGTCCCCGGCCGCGACCTCGACGCCCCAGCGCGGCCCGTCGTCGCCGAGCAGCACGAGCCGGAGCTCGCCGCCAACCGCCTTCTTGTCGCGGTGCATCGCCTGCCAGGCGAGCTCGCGGTCGGCGCGCACCGGCTTCGGGCGGAGGATCTCCTCGACCGCCGACGTGTCGCGGCCGGAGAGCCGCAGTGCGGCCAGCAGCCCGAGCGCGACCGCCTGGCCGTGCGTGACCTTGTCGTAGCCGGCGCCGGTCTCGAGCGCGTGCGCGAACGTGTGGCCGAGGTTCAGGATGTTCCGCTCGCCGCGGTCGTGCGGGTCGCGCAGGCAGACCGCGGCCTTGAACGCGGCGCAGCGGCGGACGAGCTCGTCGTCGCGCAGCTCCCAGAGCGGCTCGCCCGCGAGCAGGCCGGTCTTCACGACCTCGGCCATCCCTTCGCGCCGCTGCGTCTCGGGGAGCGTCCCGAGCAGCGCCGGGTCGATCACCGTCTGCACCGGCCAGTGGAAGGCGCCGACGAGGTTCTTGCCCTGGGGCAGGTCGATCGCCGTCTTGCCGCCGATCGCCGCGTCGACCTGGGCGACGAGACTCGTCGCGACGGCGACCCAGGCGATGCCACGCATGTACGCGGCGGCCGCATAGCCGGCGGCGTCGGTGGTGCAGCCGCCGCCGAGCGCGACGATCGTGCCGCGCCGGTCGAGGCGCAGCTCCTGCCAGAGCCGGTCGAGCGCCTGCAGGGTCTTCGCCTCCTCGCCGGGCGGCAGCTCGTGCGTCTCGGCGAGCCGCGTGCCGAGCGCAAGCTGCGCATCCATGCCGTGGATGCCCGCGACGTGCGGGTCGGAGACGAGCGCGACGGGGCCGTCACCGGGGACGAGCGCACCGAGCCGCTGCAGCGCCCCGCGCTCGACCCGGACGCCGGCGGCTGCGAGCACGACGTCGTGCATGTCGCGCGCCCGCACGTCGGCCGCGGCCTCGTAGAGCGGCCGCCGCTCGTCGTAGAGACGGCGGAACTCCGTCTCGTCCTGCGCGAGCGGCCGGTCGCTGCCTCGGACGCGTTCCCAGCAGGTGTCGACGTCGACGTCGAGCCAGACCGTCGTCGCCTGCTCGCGCAGCAGCTCGCATACGGGCGGTGAGGTGACCGCGCCGCCGCCGAGGTCGAGGACGAGCGGCCGGCTCATCAGCGTGCGCCGGATCGTGCGCTCCTCGTGCTCGCGGAAGACGGCCTCGCCCTGCGCGAAGAGCTCGGGGATCGTCGCGCCGGCCGCCTTCTCGATCGACTTGTCGATGTCGGAGAAGGCGATCTGCCCGCCGCGCGCGAGCTCCCTGGCAGCGGTCGTCTTGCCCGCGCCCATGAACCCGACCAGCGCGACGTGTCTCGGAAGGACGCTCACGCCCGTTCGGGGCATGGCCCGGTGTCTGACACGGGATACGAGACGGTCACTGCTTCCAGTCGATACGGCCGACATAGGCGCGCCACGCGGCGACGAAGTCGCCGAGCGCGTCGCCGCCGAACTTCTCCTTCGCGGCGCGGGCGAGCTCCCACGCGACCGCGGCCTCCGCGACGACGGCGAGCGCCTCGACCGCCGAGACGTCGCTCCGCTCGACGAGCGCCGTCGCCGGCTCGCCCGTCGCGAGATCGATCGAGGCGAGCGGCTTCATCAGCGTCGGCAGCGGCTTCATCGCCGCGCGGACGACGATCGTCTCGCCGTTCGACATCCCGCCTTCGAGACCGCCCGCATGGTTCGTCTCGCGGTAGATCCCGCGCTCGTCGCGGTAGATCTCGTCATGCGCCTCCGAGCCGCGCAAACGCGCGAGCGCGAGCCCGTCGCCGATCTCGACCGACTTCACCGCCTGGATGCCCATCAGGGTCGCAGCCAGCCGCGTGTCGAGCCGGTCCTCGCGCCGTGCGTACGAGCCGAGCCCCGGCGGGACGCCCGTCGCGCGCACCTCGACGATCCCGCCGAGCGTGTCCTTGTCGCGGCGCGCCGCGTCGACCGTCGCAGGATCCGCGCCCGCCTCGGGCAGCGCCTCGCCCGCGACCGCGATCCCGATCTCCGCGACGAGCGCCTTCGCGACCGCGCCCGCCGCCACGTGGACGGCCGTGTGCCGCGCCGACGCGCGCTCGAGCGCGTTCCGCACGTCGTCGTGCTCGTACTTCTGGACGCCCGCGAGGTCGGCGTGCCCGGGCCGCGGCAGCGTCACCGGCTTCGTGCCCTTCCCGTGGGGCTCGCCCTCGGGCGGCCACGGGCTCATCCCCCACGTCCAGTTGCGGTGGTCGCGGTTGCGGACGACGAGCGCGAGCGGCGTGCCGAGCGTCCGCCCCTGCCGCAGCCCGGCGAGCACCTCGACCTCGTCCGTCTCGATCTGCTGCCGCGGCGAGCGCCCGTAGCCCTGCTGGCGGCGGCGCAGGTCGGCGTCGATCGCCGCGCGGTCGAGCGAGAGCCCGGCGGGCAGCCCCGCGAGAATCGCGACGAGCGCAGGACCATGCGACTCACCGGCCGTTGCCAGTTCGAGCGTCATCGGGGAGAGCCTAGTCCGCGCCGATCACGGAGAAGGCCAAAGCGGAACAACTCCTGCCGCGGCGGCGGCGAGCGCGCCGTCGACCTCGACCGTCGCGAGCGGGATGCCGACGATCGGCCACTCGCACGAGACGCGGATCGGCCCGGCCGGAGGCAGCGGCCAGAGCCAGTAGTCGTTGTGCAGCGTCGCGCTGTCGCCGTGGCCCATGCTGCCGCCGCCGCCGTGGTGGAAGAAGAGCGGTCCCTCCGGCTCCTCGTCGCGGCCGGGGCCCCACGGACGGCGACGGCCGAGGTTCGAGACGCGCGTGCCGTCGGCGAGCTCGAGCCCGATGCGGAGGAATCCGTCGCCGAGGTCGTCCGAGTCGGCGTGATGCTGCTCGTGGAAGAGCTGCTGCGCGACGCGACGCGTGAGACCGCGCGCGAGCGCGACGAACGAGAAGCTGACGCCGTTCCCGTGCACGATCGCGTGCGAGACGGCGACGACGCCCTGCTCCGAGCGGGCGACGACGACACCGAGCGGGACGGCGACACCGAGCTCGTCCTCGGGCTCCATCCAGCTCGGCCGCGACGGCTCGGGCCGGTCCGGGCCGTCGTCCGCCGCACCGAAGCTGAACTGCTGGACGAAGCCGCCCATGCGCTGGAGGTTACGCCGAGAGCGCCGCGTCGCGCATGACCGCGACCGGCGCCTCGAGACCGGTCCAGATCTCGAAGCTCTTCGCCCCCTGGCGCACGAGCGCCTCGAGTCCGTCGACGACCTCGCAGCCGGCCCCCCGCGCCGCCCGGACGAGCGCCGTCTCGGCGCCGCCGGCGTACGCGAGCTCGACGACGACCTGCCCCGCGTGCGGGGCGACGAGCAGCTCGTCGGCGACCGGGGTCGCGTTGACGATCAGGTCGCAGCCGTCGGCCGCCGGCGGCCAGAGCCCGCGCCGCGAGAACTGCCGCACCTCGCCGCGCAGCCCGGGCTTGAGCGCCTCGGCCGCACCGCCCGCGCCGATCAGGCACACGCGGTGTGCGTCGATGCCGGCGACGATCTCCTTGTCGGTGTTGAAGCCGCGGATCCGGCCCGGCTCGAAGACGAGCGTGTTCACGGCCGGGCCGTCCGCCTCGTCACAGAGGTGTGCCGCCGCGCGCTTGTGCGGAATCGTCACGTTCGCCCCGGCCCAGCCCTCGGCCACCAGCCGGCGCACCTCGCGCTCGAAGTCCTCGGGCCCGACGTCGATCGCCTCGTACTCCCAGTCGAGTCCGGCCGCGGCGAAGGCGGCGTTCTGCATCCGCGGCGAGCGCGAGTGCGCGACCGGATGCCCGAGGAGCGCGACCCTAGTAGCCATACGCCTTCTCGTGGTTGACGAAATCGTCGAAGCTCGACGTGAAGTAGTGGTGGCGGTGGTCGGGCATGCGGACGAAGTAGAGGTAGTCGACGTTCGCCGGGTGCGCGGCCGCCCGGATCGACGGGAGACCGGGGTTCGCGATCGGCGTCGGCGGCAGCCCGAGCAGCTTGCGCGTGTTGTAGGGGTTGTCGCTCGCAAGCTCGGACTGGGTGAGCGACTGCGTCGGCGGCACGTTCAGGCCGTAGCGGATCGTCGCGTCGATCCCGAGCGGCATCTGCGCGCGCAGCCGGTTGTAGATCACGGCGGCGATCTTCGCGCGCTCGCTCGGCACCTCCGCCTCGCGCTCGACCATCGAGGCGATGATCAGCACGTCGTACGGCGTCAGGTTCTTCGAGCGCGCGTACGCGAGGTTCACCTTCTTCCACTCGCGCCGGAACGCGGCGAGCTGGGCGGCGACGAGTTGCTTCGACGTCGTCTGCGCGAGGAAGTCGTACGTGGCCGGGAAGAGAAAGCCCTCGAGCGGCAGCTTCTTCGCGCCGAAGCCGGCGATGCGGCGCGGCCCGGTCGCGGCGAGGTACGTCTGCTTCGAGAGCTTCGGCCGGACGTGCCGCTCGCGGTGCGCGATCTTCGCCACCGCCGCGACGCGGCCGGCCATCTGGACGCGCGTGAACCCCTCCGGGAAGACGACGCGGAACGGCTTCGGCGGCGGGATCGTCGCCGTGGTCTGCGGCTGCGAGTGCTTCGCGCCCGCGACGACGCCGACCATCAGGTACGCGACGACGGCCACCACCACGAGCACGCCCGCGCCGGCGAGCGCACGCCGGCGCCGGTGCCCCGAACTCAGGCGGGGCTCGCGCTCGCCCACGTCAGATAGCTGCTGAGCAGGTGTGCCGCGGCGCGCGCGTCCTCGGCGGCCGCCGACGGCGTCTGGCGCGCCAGCTCGGTCGTGAACCGCTCGTCGTAGAGGACGACCGGCGCCTCGACGACGCGGCGCAGCGCCTCGACGAACCGCTCGGTGGCGACAGCCTGCTCGCCACGCGCGCCGCGCAGGGTCAGCGGCAGCCCGACGACGACCCGCTCGGCCTCCTCGGAGCGGACGAGCCGCGCCAGCTCCGCCAGCCCGGTCTCACTCGCCGCGCGCTCGACGACGCAGAGCGGCCGCGCGAGGGTGCCCGTCGGGTCGGACACGGCCACGCCGGTGCGCGCCGACCCGAAGTCGAGCGCCATCACCTTCACGCGAGGGCGTCCGCCACGGCCGTCTTCGCGGCGGCGAGCGCCTCGCGCACGCCGTCCGGGTTCTTGCCGCCCGCCTCGGCGAGGGTGGGCTTGCCGCCTCCGCCGCCGCCGATGTGTCTGCCGATGCCGCGGATCAACTGCACCGCGTCGAGGCCCCGCCCGACGAGCTCGTCGGAGAGGTTGACGACGAGGTACGGCCGCCCCTCGTCGACGGAGCCGACGATCGTCCCCTCGACCTTCTCCTGCTGGCGGACGCGGTCGGAGAGATCGCGTAGCGGCCCGCCCTTGAGCCCGCTCGCCAGGACGAAGACGACGCCGTCGAGCCGGTCGACGATCTCGAAGTCGGCGGCGGCCTGTGCCTTCGGCCTGTTCGCCTCCTTGCGGGCGCGCTCGAGCTCGCCACGCAGCTCGTCGGCCTCGCGGGCGCGCTCGTGCAGCAGCGCGAACGCCTCGCCGGCCGTGACCGCCTCGATCCGGCGTGCACCGGCGCCGACCGAGCTCTCGGAGAGGATCGCGAACGGCCCGATCTCGGCGGTCGAGCGGACGTGCGTGCCGCCGCACAGCTCGACCGACCAGCCGCCGATGTCGACGACCCGGACGACGTTCCCGTACTTCTCGCCGAAGAGCATCATCGCGCCGAGCTTGCGCGCCTCCTCGATCGGCGTCTCGAAGATCCGCACGGGCAGGTTCTCGAAGATCCGCTCGTTCACGCCCTGCTCGACCCGGGCGCGCTCCTCCGCGCTCAACGCCTGCGGATGCGTGAAGTCGAAGCGAAGCTTGTCCGGCCGCACCGCGGAGCCCGCCTGCTTGACGTGCTCGCCGAGCACCTCGCGCAGCACCTGGTGGAGCACGTGCGTCCCGGTGTGGTTCGCCTGCGTCGGGTAGCGCACCGCCCACGGCACGACCGCCTTCACACGATCGCCCGCGGCGAAACCGCCCCCCTCGAAAAGCAACGCCTGGTCGCCGTCGAAGCGGTACGCCTCGCGCAGCTCGGCGCGGCGGCCGCCCTCGGCCTCGATCCAGCCCGCGTCGGTCACCTGGCCGCCCCCGGCCGGGTAGAACGGCGACTCGCGCAGCTTCGCGAGGAAGAGGCCGTCCTCCAGCTCCTCGACGGCGCCGAGCTGGGTCAGCACCTCGGTCTTCTCGTAGCCGGCGAACTCGGTGCGGAACCCGGCCGCGGTCGTGAACTCCGCGGCGCGCTGCGCGTTGCCACCGGCGACGCCCGCGCGCGAGATCTCGCGGTGCTCGTCCATCAGGCGCGTGTACTCCTCGTCGTTGACGCCGAGGCCGCGCTCGCGCGCCAGCTCCTGCGTCAGCTCGACGGGGAAACCGTACGTCGCCTGCAGCATGAAGGCGTCGTCACCGGTGATCTCGCCGCGGGCGGCCGCCTCCTCGAAGATCGTCATCCCGCGCTCGAGCGTCTCGCCGAACCGCTCCTCCTCGGCGTGCAGGAGCCGGCGGATGTCGTGGGCGTGCTCGACGAGCTCGGGGTACGCCTCCCCCATCTGCTCGATCACGGTGTCGGCGAGCCCGGGCAGGAACGGCGCCTGCATGCCGATCCGCAGGCCGTGCTGGGCGGCGCGGCGGATGATCCGGCGCAGCACGTAGCCGCGGCCCTCGTTCGACGGCGTCACGCCCTCGGCGGCGATGAACGTCATCCCGCGGCCGTGGTCGGCGAGCACGCGGTGCGCCTTCGTCGCGTCGGGCGAGTCGCCGTACGCGACGCCCGACTCGGCAGCGATCCAGGACATGATCTTCTGGTAGCCGTCGGTGTCGTAGACCGAGGCGACATCCTGGACGATCCGGGCCGTCCGCTCGAGGCCGAGGCCGGTGTCGATGTTCTGCTTCGGCAGGTCGGTGAGCGTCCCGTCCGGGTGCAGCTCGTAGGCCATGAAGACGAGGTTCCAGAACTCGAGGAAGCGCTCGCAGCGCGAGCAGCCGGGCCGGCACCCCTCGGCGCAGCCGACCTCGGCGCCCCAGTCGTAGTAGATCTCGGAGTCGGGCCCGCACGGGCCGGGGCCGCCGACCGACCAGAAGTTCTCCGACGAGGGCAGCGGCACGATCCGCTCGGCCGGCATGCCGATCTTGCGCCAGAGGTCGATCGCGACCTCGTCGGGGCCGAGCTTCAGCTCCGGGTCGCCGGCGTGCACGGTGACCCAGAGGCGATCCCAATCGAGCCCGAGCCGCTCGGTGACGAACTCGGTCGCGAACGCGATCGCGCCCTCCTTGAAGTACTGGCCGAACGAGAAGTTGCCGAGCATCTCGAAGAAGGTCAGGTGGTACGTGTCGAGGCCGACCTCGTCGATGTCGGGTGTCCGGAAGACCTTCTGCGCGGTCGTCGTCAGCGGCGCCGGCGGCGCCTCGCGGCCGAGGAAGAACGGCATCTGTGGCTGCATCCCGGCCGAGATGTAGAGCGTCGAGCGGTCGTCGGCGCGCGGGATCAGCGAGTAGGACGGGCAGCGCAGGTGGCCCTTCTCCTCGAAGAACGAGAGGTACCCCTCGCGGATCTCGGCCGTCGTGCGCACGGGCCGCATTGTATGGACGCCCCCGTTCGGGGCCCGCCGGAGCGGTGCGTATCCTGGCCCGATGTCCAACGACGCGGTCGCGCCCCGGCGACGGCGCCGTCGGCGGCGCCGGTACCGGCTGCGGCGGCTGCTTCCACTCGGAGTCCTGACGCTCGTCGCGTTCTCCGCGGGCGCGTGGACCGGCGCGCGCGCGACGCCGTCGTCCCCGCAGGCTGCCGGAAGCGGAGCGCCCGTGGCGGCGCCCGCCGACGATCTGCCGCCGACGACGACCGCTTCGGCGCAGGACACGGTCGAGAGCCGGCCGGTCAAGCCGCTGAACCTCGTCCACGGCCCGGCGAAGCTCGCCGGCAAGCTGAAGGCGCCGCTTGCCGCGGCGGCGGCGATCGTCGTCGACGCCGACACCGGCCGGGAGCTCTGGGCCCTCCATCCCCACGAGCGCCGGCCGATCGCCTCGACGACGAAGATCATGACCGCGCTGCTCGCGCTCAAGGTGCTCGACCCGGGCGACGTGATCACCGTCGACCGGGCCGTGACACGGGTCCCGCTCGTCCGCGAGGGGCTGCACACCGGCGAGCAGGTACAGGCGTGGAAGCTCTTCTACGCGATGCTCCTCTACTCCGGCAACGACGACGCCCTCCAGCTCGCGCTCGCCGTCGGCGGCTCGAAGCGGGCGTTCCTCCAGCAGATGAACACCGAGGCCGAGCGGCTCGGGATGCGCGACACCCACTACACGAGCCCGAGCGGCGTGATCGACCAGGGCAACTACTCGAGCGCCTGGGACCTCGCGATCGTGACGCGCATGGCGCTGCGCGACGCGCGCTTCCGGAAGATCGTCTCGACGAAGCGGATCGAGGTGCCCTGGTCGGCGCCGATCAACTCGAAGATCTATGTCAACAACAACTCGCTGCTCGGCCTCTACCCGGGCGCGAACGGCGTCAAGACGGGCTTCACGCACGCCGCCGGCTGGTGCCTCGTCTCGTCGGCGACCCGCCACGGCCACACGCTGATCGCCGTCGTCCTCGACTCGGGCGACATGTACCACGACAGCGAGAAGCTGCTCAACCTCGGCTTCAGGTCGCTCGCCGGCTAGCCCCCGCGGACGATCTCCTCGTCGCCGATCGTCTCGCGGATCTTCTCGAGCGACCGGCGGATCAGCCGGGAGACGTGCATCTGCGAGATGCCGATCTGCTGGGCGATCTGCGACTGCGTGAGTCCGTCGAAGAAGCGGAGCTGGAGAATCCTCTGCTCCCGTTCGTCGAGCGCGCGGAAGCCCGGCGCCAGCACGGCTCGGTCCTCGGAGACCGCGTACTGGTGGTCCTCGCCGCCGAGCGACTCGAGCGGGTCGAGGTCGTCCTCGTCGCCGCCGCCGCCCCCCGAGAGCGAGAGCGAGGAGTACGCGCGCCCGGACTCGAGCGCCTCGAGCACCTGCTCCTCCTCGACGCCGGCGGCTTTCGCGAGCTCGGGGATCGTGGGCGAGCGGCTCAGCTCGACGGTCAGCTGCTCCATCAGCCGCGAGAGCCTGACGTTCAGCTCCTGCAGGCCGCGCGGCACCCGCACCGACCAGCCCTTGTCGCGGAAGTGGCGCTTGATCTCGCCGATGATGTTCGGCGTCGCATACGTGGTCAGCTCGACGCCGCGGTCGACGTCGAAGCGGTCGATCGCCTTGATCAGCCCGATCGCGCCGATCTGGACGAGGTCATCGAGCGGCTCGCCGCGGTAGGCGTAGCGCCGGGCGAGCGAGCGCACGAGCGACATGTACTGCTCGATCAGTTGCTCGCGCGCCTGCAGGTCGCCGCCCTCGCGGTAGCGGCGGAGCAGGGCCATGTCGTCATGGCGCGTCATCGCCCTCCCGCGCCGCTTGCCGCCGGAGCGCTCTTGGCGAGCTCGACCCAGACGCCGTCGTCGCGCTCGGCGACCGCGAAGCTGTCGGCGACCGTCTCGAGGACACGCCGGAGCCCGAGCTCCGCGTTCCCGTCCTCCAGCTCAGCCACCAGCTCCCCTGCGAACGGGCCGACCCGGGCGCGCAGCGTTCCGGCGTCCGTGCCGAGCGTGAGGACGATCTCGTCGGAGTCGTCGCGGAGTGCGAGCAGCGCCTCGAGCGCGACCTGCAGGTCCTCGAGGTCGTCGTAGGTCAGGTCGAGCCGCAGCGCCAGCCCGCCCGCCACCAGATGCACGATCGGCCGAAAGTCCTCTTCGGCCGGGATGACGAGCCGTATCTCCTCGGTCATGCCCCCGCGTCGCGCAGCTCTTCGGTCAGATCCTGCTCCCGACGAGCCGCGGCTTCCTTCCCCGCCTGGACGGCGTGCCTCCAGTCGCGGCGGGCCTTGAAGTCGGCCGCGCCGTAGCTGAGTCCCGCTGCGAGGCCGGAGACCTTCTGCACGGGGCGCGTCACGGCCATGCTCACCGCCCGGACGGCGGTGTCGACACTGTCGGCGGCGTCCACGGCGCTGTCCGTGATCCGGTCCACCTTGTCGAGTTGTCCGTTGACGCGATCCACACTGCCTCCAACCTTGCCGATCACCGGGAGGACGGCCTGCTCCGTCCCTTTGATCAACGAGGAAAGGCGTCCGACGGTTCCGCCGAGGCGTACCAGGAGATACGCGAGCGCGAGGCCGACGGCGAGGAGGAAGACGGCAAGCGCCAGTCGCCAGAAGTCCCCCCAGGTGAACGCGACGGCAAGCATTCCGGGGCTCATCCTAGTGATCTTCGGCGGATGTGACGGTTCCGCAGCCGACGACCGCGTCGCCCTCGTACAGCACCGCGGCCTGCCCGGGCGCGACTCCGTAGGCGGGCTCGTCGAGGTCGAGGCGGAAGCCGTCCGCCGTCGGTGTGACGCGGGCGGCGACGGCCGGGGAGCGGTAGCGGAGCTTCGCCTCGACCCGGGCCGCGTCGGCGTAGAGGCGTCCGCGGGCGTTGACGGAACGGCGGGCGAGCGCGGCGCGCGGGCCGACGACGACAGCGTTCGCGCCCGGCTTCGTGCCGAGCACGTAGAGCGGCTCCGGCGAGGCGACGCCGAGCCCGCGGCGCTGGCCCGGCGTGAAGCGCCAGTAGCCGTCGTGGCGACCGAGCTCGCGCCCGTCCTCGGCGACGACCGCTCCCGGCGCCGCGTCGAGCCCGTGGCGGGCGAGGAAGGCGCGGTAGTCGTCCCCCGCGAGGAAGCACGCCTCCTGGCTCTCGCCGCGGCGGGCGGCAGCGAGGCCGGCGCGCTCCGCCTCGACGCGCGTCGCGTCCTTGTCCTGGTCGCCGAGCGGGAACCAGATCCACCCCAGCCGTTCCGGCTCGAGCCGGGCGAGCATGTAGCTCTGGTCCTTGCGCGGGTCTACGCCACGCGCCAGCAAGAGCCTGCCCCTGTGCGCGACGGTTCGCGCGTAGTGGCCGGTCGCGAGCCGTTCGGCGCCGGCACGGCGGCGAAAGTCCAGCAGCTCGTCGAAGCGGAAGTCGCCGTTGCACCGGATGCACGGGTTCGGCGTCTCGCCGGCCGCGTACCCGCGCACGAAGGGCGCGACGACCGCGCGCCGGAACTCCTCGCGCAGGTCGAGCGTGACGTGCGGCACGCCGAGCCGGTGGCAGCTCTCGCGCGCGGCGATCACGCTCTCGGGCGAGCAGCAGGCGCGCTCGGAGTCGGGCCCCTGCGGATCGAGCCAGAGACGCAGTGTCACGCCGACGGCGTTCGGCAGCGCGCGCAGGAGCGCGACGGCGCTGTCGACGCCGCCGCTCATCGCAACCGCGACCCGACCCGGCGCCGGGTCGGCCCGGAACACCGGCCCGAGCGCGTTCGCGAGCGCGTCCACGGCGAGCGTGTCGCCGCCGACGGCGGCTGCTTCGAGCAGGGTCAGGCCCGCGAGGTCGCGCTCGAGCCCGGGCGCGTCCGCCTCGACGATCCGCGCGCCGTCGATCCGCAGCCGGACCGCCGCCCATTCGCCCTCGCGCGAGGAGTCTCCGAAGGCCTCGACCATGTGCCCCACGGTAGACGTTCAGGCGCCCGCGCCCGACATGCGCGGGCGCGGCGAAGCAGCGGCAACAAACGAAGGCGGGGGACCCGAGGGTCCCCCGCCTTGACTCCACCCTGCCGTTGTGGCCCGAGCTATGTGAACCTGGTTTCCCAGGTGGGTGCCTGCCCTTCCTCGGCAAAACCTCGGTCGGGACGTCCGGCTCCCTTTATGTAGGCGTTGGTTCTACATTTGCGCCGGGCCGACGCACAGGGTCGAGCCGGCGCACTCTAGCCGCTCGCGTCCGCGCTGTGGGGATCGTCAGCCGGCGCCGACGAGATGGCCGAAGCTCTCGCGGACGAGACCGTCGAAGTCGATCGGCAGCACGCCGTTCGGATCGGCGAACTCGCGCAGGTAGAGAAGCAGGAACCTCCGCTCCTCGTCCTCTGCCAGGTCGAGGCCCGAGCTCTCGCGGGTGAGGCGCTCCAACTCCCAGACGTTCCACTGCCGCGGGATGGCGCTCACACCGATCGGAACGGCGGTTTCCGGCTCGGGCCCGGCCTCCAACTGAGGCTCAAGCTCTGCCTCCAGGGCGGGCTCCGGCGCCGGCTCGACTTCGACCTCCGGGTCGGACTGCGGCACGGCGTAGAGCGCAGGCGCGGCGTCCGGCTCGGCGTCGGCTTCCGCTTCCGGCTCCGGCTCGGGTGCGCGGGGCGGCTCGAGGGTCGACTCGGGCTCCGGCTCGCGCTCGTGCGCGGACGCCGGCTCGGGCTCGGGCTCGGAGCGCGGCGGCGAGACCGGGCGCGGCAGCGGCTGCACGAACTCCTCTTCGGCGTCCACGACCGGGGGACCGGCGAGCGGCCGAGTCTCGGGTCGGCGGCGCGGGAGCTGTGGAATCTGCGGGCGGAACGGAAGCTGCGGGAGTCCATCCCGTGCCAGAACCGCCTCGAAGACGAGCACGAGCCCGTAGCCGACGACGGCGGCGACGATGATCCCGAGCGCGGAGAGACCGGCCGCGAGCGAGACGATCGGCACAGCGATCAGGAAGACAGCCTCGATGGCGGTCCTGCCCCCGAAAAGGCGCCGCATCTGGAGGTGCTAGGCCTTCGCGGGCGGTTCGCCCGGCTCGTCTTCAACCGGCCCGTCGTCGACGGGCTCCTCTGCAGCCGCCGTCGGCGGCGCCGGCTCTTCCTCTTCGACCGGTGGCTCTTCAGCCGGTGGCTCTGCGGCTGCGGGCGGTTCGGCGGCGGGCGGTTCGGCCGGGCTGCCTGCGAACACCGCGGCGGGCGGCGGCGGTGCGCTCGATGCCTCGGCGGCGCTGACGATCGCGCTCGCGACCGACGCGATCGCGTCCTGCCCGAGCCCGGCCGCGGCGAGCAGCTGCTCGGCGCCGTGCTGGGCGCGCGCGAGCACCGCGGCCGCCTGGTTGCGCGCCCACTCCAGCGTCGACTCGACCTCGGCGCGGGCGGCGTTCGTCAGCTCGGTCGCCTGGTGGCGCGACTGCTCGAGCAGCCGGTCGCCGCGGGCCTCCGCCTCCTGCAGCTCACGCGTCGCGTCGGCATTGGCCTTCGCGAGCAGCTCGCGCGCCTCCTTGCGGGCGGCGTTCAGCGCCTCGGCGCGCTGGCGCTCGGACTCCTGGCGGTAGCGCTCGATCTCGGCGTCGCGCTCCTGCAGCTCGCGCTGGCGCCGGCTGACCTCTTCCTCGGTGCGGCCGAGCTGGGCGGCGGAGGCGTTCTGCGCATCGATCTCGATCGCGTCGGCGAACTCGGCGGCGGCCCGGATCAGGTGGAGAGCGTCCATGCGGACGGCGTGGCCGGTCGCTTCGACCGCCGCGCCCTGCCCCGGCCGGGCGCCGGCGACCTGGAGGACGCGCAGCTGGGCCTGGAGCTGGGCGACGTGCCGCCGGTACGCGTCGAACGACTCCCGGACGCGCTCGGCGTCGAGACCGTCACCGACGCGCGGGATGTCCTCGAAGCGCGGGAGCGACGTCAACGACGGGGCGGGCGCCGCACCTGGACCTTCGATTGCCATCTTGGCGGGCCCTCCTTACGACGACACGATCAAAAGAGCGCACACGGCGCTGTCGGCAGTATGACCTCTCCGTCGGAGGACATACTCGTCTACGCCTGCTCGGGCCGGGCGGCGAGCCGGATGCCCAGCTCGCGGAGCGCCTCGTCAGGGTACGGCGTCGGCGCGCCGGTGAGCGGATCGGAGCCGCTCGAGACCTTCGGGAACGCGATCACCTGGCGGATATCGGGCTCGCCCGCGAGCAGCGCGACGAAGCGGTCGATGCCCATCGCGAAGCCGCCGTGCGGCGGCGCGCCCATGGCGAGCGCGTCGAGCAGGAAACCGAACTTCCCCTGCTGCTCCTCCTCCGAGAGACCCATGACGCGGAAGATCGCCTGCTGGACGTCCGGGCGATGGATCCGGATCGAGCCCGAGCCGAGCTCCCAGCCGTTCCAGATCAGGTCGTAATGCTGGCCGAGCACGTGGGCGGAGTCGCTCTCGATCCGATCCTCGAAGCCCGCGACCGCGGCCGTGAACGGGTGGTGCATGAACGTCAGGCCGCCGTCATCGCTCGGCTCGAAGAGCGGGAAGTCGAGCACCCAGTGGAAGGCGTCGACCTTCGGGTCGGCGAGCCCGAGCTCGCGACCGAGATGGGCGCGCAGGCCGCCGAGCACGCGCGCGACGAGCTCCTCCTCGCCGGCGGCGAAGAGGACGGTCGTGCCGGGCGCGGGCCCGAGGGCGGCGAGCTCGCGCTCGGAGAGGAATTTCGCGATCGGCGAGCGCACCTCGCCCGACTCGTCGCCGACGAGGTATGCGAGCCCCTTCGCACCCCACTCCTTCGCGATCTCCTCGAGCCGGCCCAGCTCGGCGCGTGAGAACGCGCGCGGCGCGACGAGGTAGCGGACAACCGGCGCGCTCGCGAAGACGCCGAACTCGGAGCCGCGCGTCAGCTCGGTCGCCTCCTCGATCTCGAGCCCGTAGCGGAGGTCGGGCTTGTCGGAGCCGTAGCGGAGCATCGCGTCGCTGTAGGAGATCCGCGGAAACGGCCGCGCGGGCGCCTGCCTGCCGGCCGCCTCGAACGCGGCGACGACGCACGCCTCCAGCACCTCGAGCACGTCCTCGCGCTCGACGAACGCCATCTCGAGATCGAGCTGCCGGAACTCGAACTGGCGGTCGGCGCGGAGATCCTCGTCCCGCCAGCAGGTGGCGATCTGGTAGTAGCGGTCGAACCCGCCGACCATGCAGAGCTGCTTGAAGAGCTGCGGCGACTGCGCGAGCGCGAAGAACTTGCCCGGCTGCAGGCGAACCGGCACGAGGAAGTCGCGGGCGCCCTCGGGGGTGCCGCGGATCATGCTCGGCGTCCAGATGTCGATGAAGCCGCGCTCCTCCATCGTGCGGCGGATCGCGCTGATCGCCGTGTGGTTGAGCCGGAGGTTGCGCTGCATGCGCTCGGTGCGCATGTCGAGCCAGCGGTAGCGGATGCGCAGGGTCTCGTCGACATTCTCCTCGTCGAGCTGGAACGGCAGCGGCTCGGAACGGGAGACGATGCGGAGCGTGTCCACCTGCACCTCGATCTCGCCGGTCGGCAGGTTCGGGTTGACCGCCTCGGGGGCGCGCGGCACGACCTCGCCCTCGGCCTGCAGCACGAACTCGTTGCGGATCTCGTGCGCGGTCGCCGCTGCCTCGGGGGCGCGCTCGGGGTTGAGGACGAGCTGGACCTTGCCGGTGTGGTCGCGCAGGTCGACGAAGACGAGGCCGCCGTGGTCGCGACGGGTGTCCGCCCAGCCGGCGAGCGTGACGCGCGTGCCCGCGTCGGCGGCGGTCAGGACGCCGCAGGTCGTGTCGCGCCAGCCGCTCATCCGGCCAGAAGCTCCGGCAGGCTCTCGAGGTCGATCTCGACGTCCTCGAGGCCGGGCCGGCGCAGCGTCCAGCCGCCCGCGGCGCAGAGGACGACCGCGCGGGCGCGCTTGGAGCCGTAGCTGAGCTGGCCTTTCACGGAGCGGCCAGCGTAGTCGCTGTCGGCGGCGAACCCGGCCTTCCGCAGCGCGTCGACGGCGGCACGCGGCGACTGCCCCGGCTCGGCCGCGAAGAAGACGTCGAGCCGCGGCTCGCCGGCCTCGATCCCCTCGAGCTCGAGCGAGAGGACGAGCCGTTCGATCCCGGCGCCGAAGCCGACGCCCGGCGTGGCCGGGCCGCCGATCTCCTCGATCAGGTAGTCGTAGCGGCCGCCGCCGGAGATCGTCGAGGCCTGCGCCGACTCGTCGGGGCCGATGAACTCCCAGGCGGTGCGCGCGTAGTAGTCGAGGCCGCGAACGAGCGTCGGGTCGAGCGTGTACGCGACGCCGTAGGAGTCGAGCTGGGCGCGCACGGCAGCGAAGTGCTCGGAGCATGCGCCGCACAGCGAGTCGCCGATCTTCGGCGCGTCGGCGAGCGCGGCGCGCACGCGCTCGTTCTTGACGTCGAAGACGCGCAGCGGGCTCGTCGCGCGCTTGGCGCGCGCCTCGTCGTCGAGGATGTCCTCGTTCGCGTCGAGCCAGGCGTTCAGCGTCTCGATGTACGCCGGCCGGCAGGCGCGGTCGCCGATCGAGTTGAGGCGCAGCTCGTAGTTCGAGATCCCGAGATTGCGCAGGAGGGTGTCGTAGAGCTGGATCACCTCGGCGTCGATCGCGGGATCGGCCGAGCCGAGCGCCTCGACGGAGAGCTGGTAGTGCTCGCGGAAGCGGCCGCGCTGCGGCGCGGCGTAGCGGTACATCGTCGCGAGCGTGTAGAGCTTCACCGGCTGCGGCTCGCGGTGCATGCCATGCTCGATGTAGGCGCGGCAGATCGGCGCCGTGCCCTCCGGGCGCAGGGTCAGCGAGCGGCCGCCGCGGTCCTCGAACGTGTACATCTCCTTCTGGACGATGTCGGAGCCCTGTCCGGAGGTGCGCGCGAAGAGCTCCGTGTCCTCGAACACCGGCGTCTGGATGCGGCGGTACCCGTAGAGCGCGCAGAGGCGCTCCATCTCGTCCATCACCTTGCGCCACAGGGGCTGGTCGGACGGAAGGATGTCGTGCGTCCCGCGCGGGGCCCCGATCCGGGTCACGCGCGCAGCTCCGCAAGGAACGGATTGCGTGCGAGCTCGTCGCCGAGCGTCGTCTGCGGGCCGTGGCCCGGGTACACGACGGTCTCCGGGGGGAAGCGGTCGGCGAGCGTGCGGACGGAGGCGAGGAGCGTGTCCCAGTCGGCGCCCGGCAGGTCGACGCGACCGACGGAGCCGGCGAAGAGCAGGTCGCCGCTCAGGAGCGCGCCGTCGGCGTGGTAGGCGACGTGGGCGGGCGAGTGGCCGGGGATGGCCACGCACGCGAACGCGATTCCGGCGAGCTCGACCGTCTCGCCCCCCTCGAGCAGATGGTCGGGTGTGTACGAGCGGCCGGGCGCGCCGACCGGGGCGAATTCCGGATACCGCTCGAGCAGCGCCCGCTCGCCCTCCGGCATCCAGACCTCGGCGCCGGTCCCTTCGGCGAGATCGGCGACGCCGCCGAGGTGGTCGAAGTGCCCGTGTGTGATCAGGATCCCGGCGCAGCTCGCCCCCATCCGCGCCAGCTCGAGACGGAGACTCGCCGCGTCGCCGCCCGGGTCGACGACCACCGCCTCGGAGGCGTCGCGGCCGGCCCGGACGACGTAGCAGTTCGTCTGGAGGGCGCCGAGCGGGAAGCGATCGACGGCGAGGCTCATCGCGGGCGAGTCTAGTGGCAGCGGGATTAGGCGGTCCCCACTCGGGGAAGGAGCCCCGCATGCAGCACTGGAACCTGCACGAGATCGAGACGCCGGACGGGACGCGGTCGCCCGTCGTCGTGTACTCGCGCGACGGCGAGGGGCGGGTGGTGCTGATCCAGCTCTCGCCCGGGCAGCAGCTCGGCGACCACGGTGTCCACGAGGCGGCGCTCCTGCTCGTCCTCGACGGGGCGGTGCGCGTCGACGCGGCCGACGAGTCGGTCGACGCCCGCCCGGGCGAGCTGTTCCGCTTCGCCCCGGACGAGCGCCACTCGGTGACGAGCGACGACGGGGCGCGGGTGCTCCTGACGCTCGCGCCGTGGCCGGGCGACGGTCACTACGTCGACGCGCCGTCGGGCGCCTCGGACGTCAGCGCTTCTTCGTAGGCTGTTTCGTCCCGCCCTCGCTGCGCTTCAGGTAGCGGTTGTACGCGTAGCGGTCGACCGCGTACGTGAACGGGATGAAGAGCGCCGTGTAGAGGACCGAGATCAGCAGCACCGACAGGATGCTGCTGCCGTTCTTGTGGCTCGTCAGATAGAAGAGCGCGAAGACGACCGCGCCGAGGAGCCCGGCTCGCCGCCCGGCGCGGCGCCAGGACGGCTCCGGCGGCACACGGAGCGCGCGTCCGCCCTTCTGCTGCCGGCCCTTGCCCTTCGCGGCGGGCTTCGCGTCGGCCTTGCCGTTTCGGCGCGACTCGGCCTCGAGCTCCGCGCCCTCGGGCGGCTCGTCGAGCTCGTTGCCCTCCGAGTCGACCCAGACGGTCTCGTAGTCGTGCCGCTTCTCCTTCGCGGCGCGGCGCCGCTGCTTTCTCGTCGGCATGGGTGGCTAGCCTAGCGCCGTCGGCTCGCCGCCGAGGACGACGTCGGCGACCAGGTCGCCGCCGAGGTGGTAGGCGAGGTGGCGCCAGTCGGGCGCGTCGAGCAGGACGAGGTCTGCGCGATAGCCCGGCGCGAGCCGGCCGATTCGGTCGGCGCGGCCGAGAACGTGGGCGGCGTTGACGGTGCAGGCGGCGAGCGCCTCGGCAGGCGAGAGCTTCAGCTGGGTCGCTGCGAGCGAGCAGCAGAGCGGAAGGCTCTCGCAGAAGGCGCTGCCGGGGTTGAAGTCGGTCGCGAGCGCGACGGCGGCGCCCGCGTCGACGAGCGCCCGCGCGGGAGGCATCGGCCGGCCGAGGACGAGCGCGCTCGCCGGCAGGAGCACGCCGGTGACCTCGCTCGCGGCGAGCGCACGGATGCCGTCGGGCCCGGTCGCCTCGAGGTGGTCGACCGAGCGGGCGCCGAGCTCGACCGCGAGCGGGATCGCGCCCGCCTCGGTGAACTGGTCGCCGTGCAGGCGGAGCGCGAGTCCGGCCTCGCGGCACGCCTCGAGATAGCGCCGCGCCTGGACCGCGTCGAAGGCGCCACGCTCGAGGAAGACGTCCGCCGCCTCGGCCAGCTGCGCCGCCTCCGGGAGCACGGCCGCAAGCGCGAAGTCGAGGTACGCGTCGCCGTCGGCGAACTCGGGCGGCACGGCATGCGCGCCGAGCCACGTCGGGACGCCACCCGCGTCGCGGACGGCGCGCAGCGAGGCGAGCTCGGTCTCGCGGTCGAGGCCGTAGCCCGACTTCGCCTCGAAGGTCGTCGTACCGTGGCGGAGCATCCAGCCCTTGTGACGCTCGACCGCGTCCCGCAGGCCGTCCTCGCCCGCCGCGCGGGTGGCGCGCACGGTCGCGAGGATGCCGCCGCCCGCGCCGTGCAGCTCCTCGTAGCTCGCCCCCGCGGCGCGGAGCGAGAACTCCTCGACGCGGTCGCCGCCGAACGCCGCATGCGTATGGCAGTCGACGAGGCCCGGAATCGCGCACCTGCCTCCCCCGTCCAGCTCGACGACGTCGCCGTCGAGCGCGGGCAGCTCGCGCATCCGCCCCACGGCCTCGATCGTGTCGCCGGCACAGAGGACGAACGCGTCCTCCAGCACGTCGACCTCGCCGAGCGTGGCCCCGCGCAGCGGCGCCGAACGCCCCGCCGGCGTCGCGAGTTGCGCGAGGTCGCGGACGAGCAGCCGCGGCGCGCTCACGCGCGGTCCGGTGCGCCCGGAATCCGCAGCCCGCCGGCGGCCGCGGCCTCGATCGCCTCGGGGTAGCCGGCGTCGACGTGCCGCATGACGCCCGTGCCGGGGTCGGTGGTGAGCACGCGTCCGAGGCGCTCCGCCTGTGCGTCGGTGCCGTCGGCGAGCACGACCATGCCCGCATGGATCGCGTTGCCGATGCCGACGCCGCCGCCGTGGTGAACGCTCACCCACGTCGCTCCCGCCGCGACGTTGACGAGCGCGTTCAGCACCGGCCAGTCGGCGATCGCGTCGGAGCCGTCTCGCATCGCCTCGGTCTCGCGGTACGGGGAGGCGACCGAACCCGCGTCGAGGTGGTCGCGCCCGATGACGACCGGCGCCTTGACCGCGCCGCTGCGGACGAGCTCGTTGATCGCGAGCCCCGCCTTCGCGCGGTCGCCGTAGCCGAGCCAGCAGATCCGGGCGGGCAGCCCCTGGAACGCCACCCGCGCAGGCGCCAGCTCGAGCCAGCGCTGCAGGAGCGGGTCGTCGGGGAAGAGCTCGCGCAGCGCGTCGTCGATCGTCGCGATGTCGGCCGGGTCCCCGGACAGCACTGCCCAGCGAAACGGCCCGATCCCGCGACAGAAGAGCGGCCGGATATAGGCCGGGACGAAGCCCGGGTATGAGAACGCGTCCGCTACGCCACCTTCAACGGCCTCACCTCGCAAATTGTTGCCATAATCGAAAACATACGCGCCGCGCCGGACGTACTCGAGCAGCGCCTCGACGTGGCACGCGATCGACTCCCGCGCAAGGCGGAGGTACTCGCGGGGATCGGCTGCACGGAGCGCCGCGGCCTCCTCGACCGAGTAGCCGCGCGGCACGTAGCCGTTGAGCGGATCGTGGGCGGCGGTCTGATCGGTGAGCAGGTCGAACTCCTCCCCGCGTGCGGCGAGCTCGGGAACGACATCCGCCGCGTTCCCGAGCAGACCAACCGAGAGCGGCCGCTGCTCGGCGGCGGCACGGCGGATCCGGGCGAGCGCGTCGTCGAGCGAGTCGGTCGCCTCGTCGAGGTAGCGCGTCGCGAGGCGCCGCTCGATACGGCTCGCATCGACCTCGACGCAGAGAATCGCCGCGCCCGCCATCGTCCCGGCCAACGGCTGCGCCCCGCCCATACCGCCGAGGCCCGCAGTGAGAATCGTCTTCCCCTTCAGCTGCGACGTGCCGAAGTGCTTCTCTCCCGCCGCCGCGAACGTCTGGTAGGTGCCCTGCAGGATCCCCTGCGAGCCGATGTAGATCCACGAGCCCGCGGTCATCTGCCCGAACATCGTCAGCCCCTCCGCCTCCAGCCGCCGGAACTCGTCCCACGTCGCCCACTTCGGGACGAGCAGCGAGTTGGCGATCAGGACGCGCGGCGCGCCCTCGTGGGTCGTGAAGATCCCGACCGGCTTGCCGCTCTGGACGAGCAGCGTCTCGTCAGGACCCAGCTCGAGCAGCGCACCGACGATCGCACGCAACGCCTGGTGGTTGCGCGCCGCCTTGCCGGAACCGCCGTAGACGACGAGCTCCTCGGGCCGCTCTGCGACCTCCGCGTCGAGGTTGTTCAGCAGCATCCGCAGCGGCGCCTCGGTCGACCACTGCCTCGCGTTCAGCTCCGTCCCACGCGGGGCACGGATCCGCGAGAGGTCGCCGCAGAGCGCCTCGACCCGCGCCGCGAGCGTCGCCGTCGTGCTCACGCGAGCTCGCCCACCTCAGCCTCGACGGCGCCGACGATGGAGCCGCTCCTGATCGCGACCGCCACCGCCTCGATATCCGCCGAAAGCGAGCGGTCGTCGTGCAGCCGCGGCGAGAGCGCCCGCACCGCCGCCCGCGCGGCGCGGCCGCCGGCACCCGGCTCGAGCGGCGCGTGGAACTCGACCGCCTGCGCCCCCGCCAGCAGCTCGATCGCGAGCGCCCGCTCGCAGTTCGCGAGCACCTGCCACGCCTTCAGCCCGGCCGCGTTGCCCATCGAGACGTGATCTTCCTGCCCGGCGCTCGTCGGGATCGAGTCGACCGACGCGGGATGGCAGAGCGCCTTGTTCTCCGAGACGAGCGACGCGGCGACGTACTGCGGGATCATGAAACCGCTGTTCAGGCCGCCGTCCGAGGTCAGGAACGCGGGCAGGCCGTCGGAGAGGTTCGGGTTGACCAGGCGCTCGACGCGCCGCTCCGAGATGCTCGCGAGCTCCGCGACGGCCATCGCGAGCGTGTCGAGCGCGAACGCGAGCGGCTGCCCGTGGAAGTTGCCGTTGGACACGAGCGTCTCGTCCTCGACGAGGACGAGCGGATTGTCGGTCGCCGCGTTCAGCTCGACCGAGACGGTGTAGTCGGCATAGTCGAGAAGGTCGCGCGAGGCGCCGTGGACCTGCGGCGCGCAACGGAGCGAGTACGCGTCCTGGACCTTGTCGCACCAGCGGTGCGCATCGATGATCGCCGAGCCCTCGAGCAGCCGGAGGACGTTCGCCGCCGCGTCGGCCTGGCCGCGCAGCGGACGGAGCGCCTGGATCTGCGGCAGGAATGACGTTCGCGAGCCCTGCAGCGACTCGACGGAGAGCGCGCACGCGACGTCGGCGGCCCGTGCGAGCCGGCGGGCGCGGACGAGCCCGAGGGCGAGCGTCGCGGCCATGAACTGGGTGCCGTTGATCAGCGAGAGCCCTTCCTTCGCCTCGAGCCGGATCGGCTCGAGCCCGACGCGCGCAAGCGCATCCGCACCGGTCAGACGCTCGCCGGCGACCCATGCCTCGCCCTCGCCCACGAGCGGCAGCGCGAGATGCGCGAGCGGCGCGAGGTCGCCCGAGGCGCCGACGGAGCCGCGGCTCGGGACGACCGGGACGATGCCGCGCGCGAGGCACGCGAGCAGGAGCTCGACCGTCTCGATGCGCGCGCCGGAGTTCCCCTTCGCGAGGGTGTTCGCGCGCAGGAGCATCGCGGCACGCACGATCTCGTCCGGATAGGGGTCGCCGACGCCGCACGCGTGCGAGCGCAGCAGCCGCAACTGCAGCTCGCCGGTCAGCTCCTCGGGAATCGAGCGCGAGACGAAACGGCCGAAGCCCGTGTTGACCCCGTAGGTGTGCTCGCTGCTGCCGTGCGCGGCGCGCTCGACGAGATCGCGAGCCGCGCTCATCTTCGCGCGGGCGGCGTCGGTCAGCGCCACCACCGCGCCGTCGACTGCGACGGCCCAGACGTCGGAGACGGTCAGATCGTCGCCGGTGAGGCCGATCGCGGTGCGCTGGGCCACGGCGCGAGTCTAGACCCCTCGCGCCGCGTCGAGCCCGGGCAGTGCCCGCCTGCCACGCTCGTCTCCCCTCGTGCCCCCGAGGGGCACGAGGACCCCCTGCAAGAAGCGTACGCGGGAAACCGTGACAACTCCGTGCCGACTTTCCGGAGATTCAGGGGCCGCACCGAGGTGGAGAGGGCTCGGCGGACGTAGGGTCGCTGCGGTGCGAGCAAACCCGTTCGCGCGCGTCAGCGCGCTCTTCCTGACGATCGGCGTGGCCGAGGCGGCGATCGTCCCGTTCCTGCCGCTCGTGCTGCGCGACCGCGGGTTGAGCAACGAGGCGATCGGCGCCGTGCTCGCTCTCTACGCCGCAGCCGGCATCGCCGCCGGCCCTGTCTGGGGCTGGGTCGCCGACCGCTTCCTCGGCTACGAGCGCACGCTCGTGCTCACGCTCAGCACGACTGCCGTCGCGATCCTCGCCTTCGGGTTCTCGCACCGGACCGTCGCGCTCGCGATCGCCGGCTCGGCCGCCTGGGCGACCCGCTCGGCGGGGATGTCGCTCGTCGACTCGATCGCCCTCTCGCGGCTCGGCGCCGAGCGCCGAGGGGCGTACGGCTCGATCCGGCTCTGGATGAGCGTCGGCTTCGCCGTCTTCGCGATGCTCTTCGGCGTGCTCGACTACTTCGTCGGGCTCGGGCTCGTCGCGCCGCTGTACGCGGCCCTCTGCGCAGCGAACGCGGCCGCACTCGCCGCCGCCTTTCGCCGCCGCGCACGGCCGATCCGGCTGCCGCGCGCGCAGCGTCCACCCGCACCGCGCATCCCGCTCACGGCGCTGCCGGCGCTCGCGCTCTTCCTCGTTGCGCTCTTCCTCACGAACGCGGCCTACAACGCCGCCTACACCTTCGGCTCGGTGCAGATCGCGGCGCTCGGCGGCAGCGTGATCTTCGTCGGCCTCGCCGGCGGCCTCCAGGCGAGCGCCGAGGTGCCGAGCATGGCGTGGACGCCGAGAATCGGACGGCGCCTCCGGCCCGGCTCGATCTTCGCGGCCGGCGCCTCCGTGTACGTCGTCGTCTTCCTGATCTGGGCAGCCGCGGCGACACCGGTCACCCTCGCCGCGCTCCGCCTCGTCTCCGGGATCGGCTTCGGGCTCACGTACGTCGGCACCGTGCTCGTGGTCGACGAGCTCGTCCCACCCGAACTGCGCGCGACCGGCCAGGCGGCAGGGAAGGCCGTCGCGTTCGGCGCCGCACCGATCGCAGGCTCGCTCGGCGGCGGCTTCCTCTACGGCACGTTCGGGCTGACGCCGTTCTTTCTCGTCGCCGCCGGGGTCACCGCCGTCGCGGCCGTGATCGCGCTCTGGGCCGAGGCCGTCCGGCTAGCCGGCCAGCAGCCGAAGCTCGAGCACGCGTGACGGATCGAAGCCCGGGAGCTCAAGCGCCGCCCCGGCCGCCGCGACGACCGCCCCCGCCGGCATCAGTCCGACGAGCTCGGAGCCGATCACCCCGAGGCCCCGCGATTCCGCCTCGCGCACGATCGACGCGACGACCTCGTGCGGCGGCGACGCCTCCCAGTCCTCGATGTTCATGCTCACCTGGACGCGCCCGCTGAGCCGGAGCCCGAGCGCGCGAACGCCGACGAACCCCCCGTCACGCTCGCGGACGATACGCGCGATCGCCTGCGCGGCCTCGAGGTCGTCGCCGTCGAGATCGACGTTGAACGCGATCAGCGGCCTGCGCGCGCCGACGATCACCCCGCCGACACCGGGGTCGAGCACGGCCGGGCCGAAGTCCGGCGCGAGCTCGCCCGCGTCGATGCGGCGCTGCAGCTCCTCGGGCCCGCCACGCCGGAAGAAGGCGGGCCCGCGCCCCGGCGCACAGTCGGCGTAGAGGAACACCGGCAGCGCCAGCTCCTCCCCCACCCGCCGCGCCAGCTCGAGCGCGGCCGCCCGGGCGCGCTCGGCATCCTCGGGCCGAACGCCGACGACGGGCACGACGTCCGCCGCGCCGATCCGCGGATGCGCTCCCTCGTGCCGGCGCAGGTCGATCCGCTCGCGCGCGGTTGCGATCCCGGCGACGAGCGCCTCGACGAGCTGCTCGGCCTCGCCGACGAGCGTGTAGACCGAGCGGTTGTGATCCTCGTCGGAGTGGACGTCGAGCAGTTCCGCATGCCCGGCGAGGGCGGCCGCGATCGCGTCGATCGTCGCCCGGTCGCGGCCCTCGGAGAAGTTCGGGACGGCCTCGAGGGGAAGTTGCACGCACGTACTCTAGGGTCGTGAACGCCGGCGATCCCCACGACCGCGTCGCGAACGTCGGCGACGATGCCGCGGCCCAGGCACGCGACCGCGACGGCTTCCGGGCGCGGCGGATGCGGGTCGGTCACCGGCTCGGCAGCGAACGGCTCGGCGCGAGCGTCTGGGAGGTCGAGCCCGGCCAGGCGGCCTACCCCTACCACGCTCACCTCGCCGAGGAAGAGCTCGTGCTCGTGCTTTCCGGCCGGCCGAGCGTGCGCACGCCCGACGGGTGGCGCGAGCTCGGCGAAGGCGACCTCCTCTCGTTCCCGCGCGGCGAGGTGGGCGCGCACCAGATCGTCAATCGCACCGCCGAGCCCGTTCGCTTCCTCGCCGTCAGCACGAACGGCGAGCCCGACCTCGTCCTCTACCCCGACTCGGGGAAGCTCGGCGCGGCCGAGCGGCGGCCCGACGGCAGCGGCCTCCTCGCGTTCTTCCGGCTCGCGGACGCGGTCGACTATTACGAGGACGAGACCGCGCCCGGCGGGACGGGCTAGACGCTCTCGGGGGCGAGCACCCGGGCGCAGTCCTCGCAGACCGACGGGGGCACGAGCCCGAGCCGCATCCCGAGGAAGAACGCCTGGCAGCCGACGCAGAGGCCCAGGGCCGCCTCGAGCGACGCGAACACCGCCAGGACGCCGAGCAGGACGAATGCCTCGACGTGGAGGCCGGCGGCGTAGTAGAGCGCGGTCGCGCTGAGCGTGAAGACCGCCCCGATCACCTGCGCGAAGCGCTTCGCGGGGCCGGGCGAGAAGCGGTGCCGGACGGCCAGCCGCGGCGTCACGACCCGGGTCGCGACGAGCGCGAGCGGGCTCAGCGTCGGCCCGGCGAGGGCCCGCGCGACGAAGCCGTACGCGAGCACCGGCAGGAGCCAGCCCTGCTGAAATGCGACCGTGAGCACAGCCAGTACGGCGACCGTCCCGGCGACGAGCCGCGCCGACGTCTCGTTGACCGGGTTCGGGAAGGACAGGAGCTCACGCATAGCTTCAAAAAGGATAGCTTTGTGAGCTCCGGCGAGTCGAGCTGTCGCACGGTTTCTTCGCTCCAGCGCGCGACGGCCCGCTGCCGGGCGTGCGCGGAGGCCGGGTTCCCGCTCGAGTCGCTGCCGGTGCAGGCCCCGTACGCCGGCCAGCGGGCGTATCTCTTCGGGCAGGCGCCGGGGATCGTCGAGGGCGAGGAGCGGCTTCCATGGCGCGGCCGCGCGGGGCAGGCGCTCCGCCGCTGGCTCGAGCTCGACGAGGACGCGTTCTATGCGACGTTCTACTGCGCCTCGGTGACGCGCTGCTATCCCGGCCGCGCGCCGTCCGGCCGCGGCGACCGGACCCCGACGCCGCGCGAGCAGGAGCTGTGCGAGGTCTGGCGCGACCGGGAGCTCGAGCTGCTGCAGCCGCGCCTGATCGTCACCGTCGGCGGCCTCGCGCTGCGCCGGATGCTCGGCGAGCCGCAGCTCACACCCTGCGTCGGCGAGCGCTTCGCCCGGAGCGGCGCCGTCGTGATCCCGCTCCCCCACCCCTCCGGGGCGAGCGGCTGGCCGCACGTGCCCGGGAACCGGGAGCGGCTCGCGGCCGCGCTCGGGCTCGTGCGCGACGAGCTGGCCCGTCTCGGCTCCTGAGGCGGAAGGGCGGCAGCGGAGCTGCGACGGCGCCTGTCCGTCTCGGACATGGCCCGGTGTCTGACACCGACGGTCGCCGCGCGCCCGCGGAGCCCGCTACGCGACCGCGACGGCGATAAACCAGCGCCCGCCCTCGCGGTCGAGCCAGCGGTCGAGCCGCAGGCCCGCTTCGGCGAGCGTCGCGTCGAGCTCGGCGCGATCGGCGAAGACGCGCATCGAGAAGGCGTGCTCCCAACGATCGGCATCGGACTCGTACTCGACCGCGCCGTGCACGACCCCCTCGTCGAGCCGGTCGACCCGGAGCCGTGAGGTCACCGGGCCGAGCCGCGTCTCACCCTCCGCCGGCTCCCAGCCGAGCGGCAGGCCTTCGACGACGACCGTGTCCGCGTGCCGGCGGCACGCGGCGAGGAAGGCGCGGCGCTGCTCCTCCGGCGCGGTGATCAGATTGCTCGCGAGCAGGACGGCGTCGAAGCGGCGGCCCAGATCGAGTTCCTCGATCCGTGCGCACACCGTCTCGGCCTTCTCGACGTGCGCGAGCATCTCGGCCGACTCGTCCACGGCCGTGACCTGGAACCCGAGCCGCACGAGCTGCCGCGTCATCCGGCCGGCGCCGCAGCCGAGCTCGAGGATCGAGCCGCCGGCCGGGACCGCGCGCGCGACGATCTCCCCTTCGCCGTACTCCGGCAGCAGCGCGTACAGCTCGACCGGGCTGCCGTCGCGCGCGACGCTCATGCCGCCGACCCTACGCGACGCGTCACGCGAACACGACGACGTTCCCCGAGGCGGCATCGGCCCGGCTGCAGCGTAGAGGCGTGCCGCTACGCTCGAAGGCTGTGAGCGCCGTCCCGTATCGGCGGACGTTCGTCCGCCTGCTCTCGTTCCTACGGCCCTACCGCCGTGGCCTCGCCGCGTCGATCGTGCTCGCGCTCGGCTCCCAGGCTGCGCAGATCGCGCTCGTCTGGGTGACCGGCCGCGACGTGATCGACCGCGCGCTCGTCGACCACGACTCGCATCGGCTCTGGACGTCCATCGGCACGATCGTCGGGCTCGGGCTCGTCCGCGCCGTGTTGATGGCCGGCCGGCGGCTGCTCTCGGGCAAGCAGGCTCTCGACGTCGAGCTGGACATGCGGCAGGGGCTGTACGCGCACCTCGTCCGGCTCTCGTTCGGGTTCTACGACCGCCACCAGACCGGACAGCTGATGTCACGCGCGACCGTCGACCTGCAGGGCGTGCGCTTCTTCCTCGGCTACGGGCTGATCTTCTTCTTCCAGAACGGGCTCACCGTCCTCTCCGTGACGGGCGTCCTCTTCTTCGTCGAATGGCGGCTGGCGCTGATCGCGCTCGCGGTCACGCCGCTCCTGATCGCGCTCGCCTACCGGTACAGCCACGTCACGCACCCGACGCTGCGCGAGGTCCAGCAGCGCCTCGCGGACGTCGCCACGGTCGCAGAGGAGAACATCGTCGGCGTCCACGTCGTCAAGGCGTTCGCACAGGAGGACGCCGAAGAGGCGAAGTTCGCGCAGCGGAACGAGGCCCTCTTCGGCGAGACGCTGCGCGCGAACCGGCAGCGCGCGACCTACGTGCCGCTGATCTCGTTCGTGCCGCTGCTCGCGCAGGCTGCCGTGCTGCTCGTCGGCGCACGCATGGTCGTGCACGGCTCGCTGACCGCCGGCGGCTTCGTCGCGTTCAACCTCTACCTCGCGATGCTCGTGATGCCGCTGCGCTCGCTCGGGATGTGGATCGGGCAGGCGCAGCGAGCGACCGCGTCCGGCGAGCGGATCTTCCAGGTTCTCGACGAGCCGGAGGAGGTGGCGAACCGGCCCGAGCCGCGGCAGCTGCCGCCCGGCGAGGGCGCAATCCGCTTCGAGGGCGTCTCGTTCGAGTACCTCGAGGGCCGGCCGGTGCTCGAGCGCGTCGACCTCGACCTCGCGGCCGGGACGACGGTCGCGCTGATCGGCCACACCGGCTCGGGGAAGACGACGCTCGCCTCGCTCGTCCCGCGCTTCTACGACGCGACCAGGGGCCGGGTGCTCGTGGACGGCGTCGACGTGCGCGACGTCGAGCTCGCGGCGCTGCGGAGCGCGATCGGCGTCATCCCGCAGGATCCGTTCCTCTTCTCGACCACCGTCCGCGAGAACATCGCCTTCGGGCGCATCGGCATGAGCGACGCCGAGGTCGAGCGCGCGGCCCGGCTCGCGCAGGCGCACGAGTTCGTGGAGCGGCTGCCGCAGGGCTACGAGACGGTGATCGGCGAGCGGGGGATCACGCTCTCCGGGGGCCAGCGGCAGCGGATCGCGATCGCCCGCGCGCTTGCCGTCGACCCGCGGATCCTCATCCTCGACGACGCGACGGCCTCGGTAGACGCGACGACCGAGGCGCGCATCCGCACGGGCCTGCGCGAGGTGATGCAGGGCCGGACGACGCTGATCATCGCCCACCGGCTCTCGACGATCGCGCTCGCCGACGAGATCGTCGTCCTCGACGTCGGCCGCATCGCGGCGCGCGGGACGCACGAGGAGCTGATCGCGACGAGCGCGATCTACCGGGAGATCCACGACCACGGTCTGCTCGAGCGCCAGTTCGCCGACGCGGTCGAGGCGCGCGCCGACGTCGAGGAGCCGGCCGCGTGAGCCATGTCCAGCACGGACACGGCCGGGGTCTGACCCCGGACACGTCCGCATGGGACGATGGCGCCTGGCTGGAACGGCCGGTCGCCCCATGAGGGTCCACCAGCCCGGAAGCCACCTGACCCAGCAGCGCGGCGCCGACGTCGCGGACTGGTCGTGGCGCTCCACGCGACGGCGGCTCGGCGTCCTCTGGCGGCTGACGACCCCGTACCGCGGCCGCACCGGCTTCTCGGTCGTCTCGCTCCTGACCGCGACGGCGACCGCGCTCGCGCCGCCGTACCTCGCGAAGTACGCGCTCGACGACGCGCTGCACGGCACCGACGGCGGCCGCCTCACCCTCATCGTCGCCATCTTCGTCGCGGCCGGGCTCGCCAACTGGGGGATGACCTACGTCGAGACGTACCTGACCGGCTGGGTCGGCGAGCGGATCCTCGCCGACCTGCGCGCGCGGCTGTTCGGGCACCTGCAGCGGCTCTCGCTCGGCTTCTTCGAGCGCAACCGCGCCGGCGTGATCATCAGCCGCCTGACGAACGACGTCGAGGCGATCGACCAGCTCGTCACCGACGGCGTCACGACGCTCATCCAGAACTCGCTCACGCTCCTCGGCACCGCGATCCTGCTCTTCATCCTCGACTGGCGGCTCGCGCTCGCGACGCTCGCGGTGATCCCGCTGATGAGCGTCGCGACCGTTGTCTTCCGCACCCGCTCGACGCGCGCCTACGCGGCGGTGCGCGAGCGGCTCGGCCTCGTCACGGCGACCCTCGCCGAGGACATCTCGGGAATGCGGATGGTGCAGGCGTTCACGCGCGAACCGGCCGCGACCGAGAACTTCCGCGAGGTCGCCCTCCGCTACCGCGAGTCGAACATGCGGACGGTCGTCCTGAACGGGCTCTACTTCCCGTTCGTCGACCTGCTCTCGTCGGTCGCGCTCGCGGTCGTGCTCGGGTACGGCGGCCACCTCTACTTCACGCACCGGATCACGCTCGGGACGCTGTTCGCGTTCATGCTCTACGTGAACAACTTCTTCGACCCCGTCCAGCAGCTCTCGCAGCTCTACAGCACGTTCCTCTCGGCCACGGCCGCCCTGGACAAGATCCTCGGCGTGCTCGGCGAGAAGCCGGAGGTCGTCGACCGGCCGGACGCCGAGGAGCTGCCGCCCGCGGCCGGCCACGTCCGCTTCGAGGACGTGCGCTTCGCCTACCGGCTGCGCGGGCGGGAGCTGGGCGAGGAGGTGCTGCACGGGATCGACCTCGACGTGCCGGCCGGAACGACGGTGGCGCTCGTCGGCCACACCGGTGCGGGCAAGTCGACGATCGCGAAGTTGCTCGCCCGCTTCTACGAGCCGACCGGCGGCCGGATCACGATCGACGGCCGCGACCTGAACGACGTCACGCAGGCCTCGCTGCGCACCCAGCTCGGCGTCGTTCCGCAGGAGGGCTTCCTCTTCGCCGGCACCGTCGCCGAGAACATCGCCTTCGGCCGGCCCGACGCACGGCCCGAGGAGATCGTCCACGCCGCGCAGACGGTCGGCGCGCACGACTTCGTGCTCCGGCTCGAGGACGGCTACGAGACCCAGCTCGGCGAGCGCGGCTCCCGACTCTCGCTCGGCCAGCGCCAGCTCGTCGCGTTCGCCCGCGCGCTCCTCGCCGACCCGCGGATCCTCGTGCTCGACGAGGCGACCTCGTCGGTCGACATCGGCACCGAGCGGACGATCGAGCGCGCCCTCCGCGAGCTCCTCGCCGACCGGACGTCGTTCATCATCGCGCACCGCCTCTCGACGATCCGGGACGCCGACCTGATCGTCGTGCTCGAGCACGGCCGCGTGGTCGAGCAGGGCAGCCACGAGGAGCTGCTCGCGCGCCGCGGGCTCTACACGAGCCTCTACGGCGACTGGGCCGCCGCGTAGCATCGGCGGATGGTCTCGGCTGTCCTCTCCGACGCGCTCCACATCTACCGCCGGCTCTGGCGGCGCTCGGTCGTCGTCGCCGGGATCGTCTTTGCGGTCATCTCGCTCGCCGACGCGCTCGCCGCGCGCAGCGCGACGCTCGGGACGACGTTCGTCTCGCTCCTGCTCGCGCTCGTCGGCGGGCTGCTCGTCCAGGGCGCGCTGATCGAGGTCGTGCGCGACCTGCACGAGGGGAAGCAGCCGGTGACGACCGCGGCCTACTTCGACCGCACCCGCGGCCGCCTCGGCACGCTGCTCGGCGCCTCGCTCCTCTACGCGCTCGGTGTCGTGGTCGGCTTCGTGCTGCTGATCGTCCCGGGTCTGATCGTCGTCGCGCGCTGGTCGCTCGTCGTGCCGCTGGTGCTGATCGAGGGGCAGGGCGTCGGGGACGCCTTCCGCCGCTCGTCGGCGCTCGTCCGCGGCCGCACCGGCAGCGTCCTGCTCGTCGTCCTCGTCGCGAACGTCCTGACGACCGCCGCGGTCACGGTGGTCACGCTCGCCTTCGGCTTCCTGCCGCCGTTCGGGTCGATCTGGGTCGGCGGCACGGTCGCGGGCGCACTCGCGGTTCCGTACCTCGCGCATGTGCTGACCGTCCTCTACTACCGGCTCACGGAGCCCGACCGGCCCGTGCTGCCGACGTAGGATCCGGTCGTGGTGGACGACGCGCACGCCGACGACGAGGCCGCCGAGCGGATCGAGCAGCCGGCGCCCGAGGAGGCCGAGCGCGAGATCCGCCTGACGCCGGCCGAGGCGATCGAGCGGATGCGGATCCGCGTGCCGACGCGCGGCAACCGCAAGCTGCGGACGCTGATCGAGCGCGTCAACGACGACGCGCAGCTGAAGGCCTGGTGGCACGTGGCGAACGTGAACGCGGTCGCGCGGATGCAGATCAACGACCACTCGTGGGTGCACATCCAGATCGTCACGAACATCGCGCTCAAGCTGCTGCGCCAGCTGACGAAGCACGGCATCGAGCCGGGCGTGGTGCGCGACTACGGCTACTCCCAGGACGACGCCGAGGTGGTGGTCTCGCTCGCGGCGCTCATGCACTGCGTCGGCATGTCGATCCACCGCCACGGCCACGAGGACTTCTCGCTCTTCCTCTCGGCGCCGAAGCTGCACGAGCTGCTCGACGGCGTCTACGAGGAGCCCGACCGGACCGTGATCGTCTCCGAGGTGCTGCAGGCGATCATCAGCCACCGCGCCGACGGCCAGCCGCTGACGATCGAGGCCGGCCTGATCCGCGTCGCCGACGCGCTCGACATGGCGAAGGGCCGCTCGCGGATCCCGTTCGAGAAGGGCTCCGTCTCGATGCACTCCCTCTCGGCGGCCGCGATCGAGGACGTGGCCATCTCCGACGGCGAGGAGCGCCCGATCCGGATCGAGATCCTGATGAACAACAGCTCCGGCATCTTCCAGGTCGACGGCCTGCTGAAGGCGAAGCTGCGCGGCTCGGGGCTCGAGCCCTACGTCGAGGTGGTCGCGCACATCGACACCGAGACGGAGACACGCCTCGTGCCGATGTACCGGCTCGAGATCTAGCTAGAAGGAGCTCGCGGCGAAGAGCTGCGGGGCAGGGACTCGAACCCCAACTTCCTGATCCAGAGTCAGGCGTCCTACCATTAGACGACCCCGCAACGGGTCGGGCCGCAGTTTAGCGGCCATCTCCCGGGTGATCGGCCGCTCTGTCCGCCGCTGTAGCTCGGGCCGCCGCAGACCGACATGTGCGGGCGCAGCACACTCGCGCCCGGCACCGAGCCGAAGAAGGGGCACACGGGGGAAACATGGTTTCACCCGTGCAGCGAGCGAAGCGATGCGTCACCAGAGGACGGTGACGCCGTACGGCACCCCGTCGAGCTGGGCCGGGGCGCTCACGTACTGCGCGGGGAACGAGTGCCCGTCCTTGCGGCGGACGCTCACCGTGCCGTGCCGGATCTTGCCGTCGAGCACCTCGCGGGCCGCGTCGACGAGGCCGCCGGCCGGGCCCTCGGCGACGTCCGGGACGCGCAGCTCGAGCAGCTGGTCGCGCGCGTAGCCGAGGAGCCTGCAGGCGGCCGAGTTCGCCGCCACGTAGCGGAGTGTGTCGTCGTTGACGAGCACGCCAGCGCCGGACGCGGCCGCAGCCTGCCCGAGCAGCGCCTCTTGCACGGCCGCGGCCGAGATGTCGCGCATTCGGGCGCGATCCTAGAGGCTGGAGACGGGCTCGGTGAGCCGCCGAGCGAGAACCGCGAGCGCATGCTGCTCGATCTGGCGGACGCGTTCCGGGGCGAGATGGAGCTCGCCGGCGATCTCCTCCAGTGTGTGCGCCTCGCGGTCGAGGCCGAAATGCTCGGTCAGGATCTCGCGCTCTCGCGGCCGCAGCTCTGCGATCGCCGTGCGCACCGCCTCGGCCCGCGCCGCCACTTCGGCCTCGGTCAGCGGGTCGCTTGCCGCCGCGTCGGCGACCATCTCGACGAGCTGGGCGCCGCCGTCCTCGCTGCCGACCGTGTCGTTGAGCGAGGCCACGGCGAGCGGGGCGTCCTCCACGCCCTTCACCGCGTCCGTGTCGTAGCCGGTCGCCTCGGCGATCTCCGCCGTCGTCGCCGGACGGCCGAGCCCCGCTTCGAGGGTTGCCGCGGCCCGCCGCGTCGCGAGCTGCTTCGCGACCAGCCGGCTCGGCAGGCGGATCGTGCGCGAGTCGTTCGTCAGCGCCCGCCGGATCGCCTGCCGGATCCACCACGCGGCGTACGTCGAGAAGCGCCGCCCGCGCCGCCAGTCGAACCGGTCGACGGCCTGGATCAGCCCGACCGTCCCCTCCTGGACGAGATCGGCGAACGGCAGCCCGAGTCCCTGGTAGCGCCGCGCCAGCGCGACGACGAGCCGGAGATTCGACTCGATCAGGATGCGGCGCGCGCGCTCGTCGCCCATCGAGACGAGCCGCGCCAACTCGCGCTCCTCGTCCGGGCGGAGCACCCGCCGCGGCCGCCAGCCCCGGAGTAGGAGAACGGGATCCTCGTGGCGGCCGCTATGCCGGCTGCGAGGGGTGCCAGGGACTCCATCCACGGGCAGGGCCACAGGTAGGCCTCCTTTGCGCTGCATGCTCGAAGCTGGAGCGCGAAACCGCATCCGCGCCCCCGCCGAGCGGCCCTGCGGCGATCTACGCACCCCTCGCCCGGCTGCCACACTGGAGCGGTGAGCCGTCGACTGCTCGTGCCGCTCGGGCTCCTCGTCACGGCGTTGCTCGTGCTCACGGCGCTCGCCAGCCGCGGGCGGCCGCTCGGCGGCGGCGGGTACGGAGGCGGCCCGAGCGCCGGCTTCTTCGACTACGTCTTCACGAGCTTCGTCATCCTCGCGGTCGCGATTGCGGCGGTCGCGGTCTGGGCCTCGCTGACGAACCGGCCCGACGCGCGGATTCGCCCCAGGCCGCGCTCCCGCTATCTCGCGTCGATGATCTTCCTGCTCGGCTGCACAGCGCTCGCGTGGGCATTCTCGCGGAGCGGCTTCGAGCGCCGGCTCCACCACGCCGAGCAGAACGTGCCGACGCTGCCGAGCGGGCGGCCGAACGGCTCGGGCGCGCTGAAGGCCCCGAAGAACACGCGCGGCGCCCACGTGCGCTGGGACGAGGTGGCGATCGTGCTCGCGCTGCTCGCGGGCGCCGGTGTCTTCGCCTACTCGACGCGGACGCGCCGGCGGCCGTCCTCGCTCGCGTCGCGGCGCGCTTCGCAGGCCGCCGTCTCGGCCGCGCTCGACGAGTCGCTCGACGACCTCCGCTCCGAGCCCGACCTGCGGAAGGCGATCATCGCCGCGTACGCGCGGATGGAGCACGCGTTGGCGGTCGCCGGGCTGCCGCGCCGGCCGGCGGAGGCGCCGCAGGAGTACCTGGAGCGCACGCTCGGCGAGCTCGAGACGAGCGCCGCGGCCGTCCGCCGCCTCACCGATCTCTTCGAATGGGCAAAGTTCTCTCACCATGAGCCGGTGGCGCAGATGAGGGACGAGGCAATCGACGCGCTCGTCGCCGTCCGTGACGAGCTGCGCGCCCCCGCCGAGCCGGTGGCCGCGTGACCGCACCGCCGGGGGCCGGCCGATGACCGAGGCGAGACGCATCGGCGGTGCCGTCGCGGGGGCGTCCGCCCTGCTCGGGATCGGCCTCGCGACGCGGCCGCTGACGAGCGAGCGGCTGCTCGCGATCTACGTGCTGCTGCTCGCGGCGATCGGGCTCGCGGCGCTCACCCGCATCGCCCGCCCGGCCGAGCGGCGCGAGGTCTCGCGCTTCGAGAGCGCGCTGCGCGCCCGGCGCTCCGGCCCGTTGCGCCCGCCCGCGCTCGTCCGCACCGAGCGCGAGCTGACCCTCGGCATGGCGAGCGCCGGCCACCTGCACCTCCGGCTGCTGCCGCTGCTGCGCGAGGCGGCCGCTGCGCGCCTTGCCGCGACGCACGGCGTCGAGCTGCACCGCCGCCCCGAGATCGCCCGCACGCTGCTCGGCGACGAGACCTGGGAGCTGCTCCGCCCCGACCGGCCGGAGCCGACCGACCGCAACGGGCCCGGCATCTCCTTCGCCCGCGTCGAGGCGCTCGTCACGCGGTTGGAGGAGCTGTGATGGAGCTGAGCGAGCTGCGCGACCGCTCGACGCGGATCCTCGACGAGGTCGAGCGGGCCGTCGTCGGCAAGCGGAACGCGCTCGAGCTCGTCCTGCTCGCGCTGCTCTCCGACGGCCACGTGCTGCTCGAGGACTACCCGGGCCTCGCGAAGACGCTGATCGCGCGCTCGTTCGCCGCGGCCGGGTCGCTGCGCTTCGCGCGCATCCAGTTCACGCCCGACCTGATGCCCGCCGACGTCACCGGCTCGCAGATCTTCGACCAGCGCAGCGCCGAGTTCGCGTTCCGGCCGGGCCCGATCTTCGCCAACCTCCTCCTCGCCGACGAGATCAACCGCGCCCCGCCGAAGACGCAGGCAGCGCTGCTCGAGGCGATGCAGGAGCGGCAGGTGACGATCGAGAACGACACGCACCGGCTCGCGCCGCCGTTCCTCGTGCTCGCGACCCAGAACCCGATCGAGTACGAGGGCACCTACCCGCTGCCGGAGGCGCAGCTCGACCGCTTCCTCGTCCGCATCTCGGTCGGCTACCCGGAGCGCGGCGACGAGGTCGAGATGCTGCGGCGGCGGCTCGCGCGCGGCGAGGACGAGGTCGCGCTCGAGCCCGTGGTCGACGCGGCGACGCTCGTCGCGATGCAGCGGGCGCTCGAGCAGGTGCACGTCTCGGAGTCGATCGAGGGCTACATCGTCGATCTCGTCGCGGCGACGCGCACCTCGCGGCGGCTGGCGGTCGGCGCGAGCCCGCGCGGCTCGATCGCGCTGCTGAAGCTGGCGCGCGCGAAGGCGGCGCTCGCGGGCCGCGACTTCGTCGTCCCCGAGGACGTGAAGGCGGTCGCCGTCCCGGCGCTCGCGCACCGGCTGACGCTGCGGCCGGAGCTCTGGGTGCAGCGGGTGCGCGGCGAGGACGTCGTCGCGGAGGCGCTCGAGACGGTGCCGACACCGCCCGCGGAGGACGCGCTCGGCGAGACCGCATGACTCGCGTCACCTCGACGCGGCTCTCGGGCTATGCGGGGCTGGCGGCCGCCGGCCTGCTGGCCGGGCTCGCGACGGGACGCGTCGAGCTGGTCGCGCTCGCGGCGCCGTTTGCGCTCGCCGCGCTCGCCGGTGCGGCGCTCGCCCGCGACCCCGCGGTCGAGGCGACGCTCGAGCTCGACCGCGAGCGGGCGCTCGAAGGCGACGAGACGGTCGCGACCGTGCGGCTCCTCTCCTCCACCGGCGCCGACCGGCTCGACGTCCTGCTGCCGCTCCCCGGCGAGCTGTCGGTCGCGGGCGGCAACCCCCGCGCCGTCAGGCTCGCGCCCGGCGGGGAGCGCACGCTCGAGCTGGCCGTCCGCTGCGAGCGCTGGGGCGCCTTCAAGCTCGGCCCGCTCCTGCTGCGCGCCCGCGACCCGCTCGGGTTCCACACCTGGGAATCCGAGCAGGGCGCGCCGTGGGCGCTGCGGGTCTACCCGAGCGTCGAGACGCTGCATGCGCTGCTCGCACCGCTCGAGACGCAGGTCTTCGTCGGCAACCAGGTCTCGCGCGCGACCGGCGACGGGATCGAGTTCGCGGACGTTCGCGCGTGGCAGCCGGGCGACCGCATGCGGCGGGTCAACTGGCGCGCGAGCGCGCGGCGAGCCGGTTTCGGCTCGGGCGAGCTGTGGGTGAACGAGCAGCATCCGGAGCGGAACACCGACGTCGTCCTCTTCCTCGACACGTTCGCCGAGGTGCGCGCCGGCGGCCGCGGCACCCACGACCTGGCGGTGCGGGCGGCGACCTCGCTCGCGCACCGCTACCTGCAGCGCAAGGACCGGGTCGGCCTCGTCAGCTTCGGCGGCTTCCTCTCGTGGCTGCTGCCGACCTCGGGGACGCTCCAGCTCTACAAGATCGTCGACTCGCTGCTCCGGACGGACGTCATCCTGAGCTTCGCGTCGCGCGGCGTCGACATCCTGCCGCCACGGACGCTGCCGCCGAAAGCGCTCGTGCTCGCGCTGACGCCGCTGCTCGACAGCCGCTCGGCGGCGGCGCTGCTCGACCTGCGGGCGCGCGGCTTCGACCTCGTCGTCGTCGAGGTGTCGCCGGTCGAGTTCGTCCATCCCGGCGCCGACGACCTCTCGCAGCTCGCGTACCGCGTCTGGAAGCTGTCGCGGGCGGCGCTGCGGCAGCGCTACGAGCAGGCCGGCGTGCCCGTGGTCGAATGGCACGAGGGCGAGCCGCTGAACGTGCCGCTCGAGGAGGTGACGGCATTCAGGCGCTTCGCCAGGCCCGCGCGCGCCTGACGCTCGCGCTGGCGTCCGCGCTCGCGTACGCGGGCGTGCTCGCGTGGTCGCTCGTGCGCGCCGGGGAGCTCGCCGGGCTCGTCGCGACGCTCGGCGCGCTCGGCGGCCTGATCCTGATCGCGACGCTCTGGCGCGAATGGGAGGAGCTGCTCCCGTGGGCGCTCGCCACCCTCGGCGGCGCGTACGCCGCGACGCTGTTCGTCAACCGCGGCGCCGTCGACGGCGGCGCGCCGCTCGTCGCCGCCGGCCTCCTGCTCTGCGGCGAGCTGGCCGCATGGTCGCTCGACGAGCGCTGGTCGATCCGGGCGGAGCAAGCGGTCTCGCGGACGCGCGGGGCGGCGCTCGGCGCGCTGACACTCGCCGGCCTCGCCGCGGCCGCCGTCGTCGTGGCGGTCGCGGGCGCCGGGACGGGCAGCGGGCTCGCCTGGACGACCCTCGGCGCCGCGTCGGCGGTCGGCGCGGTCGGGGTCGGGGTCGCCCTCCTACGGCGGACCGGGTCAGGCTCGCTACACTGAGCGCCGCTCCAGGGCGCATTCGTCTAGTGGCCTAGGACACCGCCCTCTCACGGCGGCGGCACGGGTTCGAATCCCGTATGCGCCTCTGCTTTCCCGCTTCGCCCGCTTCGCTTCGACATCGCGCGCTCCGCGCGCGGTGTCGTGCGCTGTGCTTTCCGCTCGCTCGGCAAGCCAGCCGGCTCCGCCGGCTCGCGCCGCTCGGCGGCGTGGCGGGATCAGCCGCGCCCGCGCATGTCGGTCGCGGCGCGTGGCAACGCCCGATCTGACCCGAGCACCGATGCTCGCATTGGTCGTGCGCTCTGCCTTTTTGCGCTCGCTCGCCAAGCAGACACACTCTCGTGACGGTGCCTGGGCACGCCCAGGGCAGGTTCGACGCGGCGGAGAGCTCGCCCTCTAGCCGACCTCGCTCGTTCGCACGATTTCCTTGCCGAACGGCGCCAGCGCTGCACCGGCCATCTTGAAGTCGGCTATGCCGAGCGGAATCCCGATGACGGTCAGGCAGAGGAGGACACCGGTGACGAGGTGCGACAGCGCGAGCCACCAGCCTGCGAGAACGAACCAGAGCACGTTGCCGACGACGCTGATTCCGACGGATCTCGTCGGGCTGGGCACGAGCGTTCGCCCGAACGGCCAGAGGGCGTAGACCGCGAGCTTGATCGACTGCACCGCGAACGGCACGCCGATGATCGTGACCGCGAGCAGAACCGCGGCGACCAGGTAGCCGATCGCAAGCGCGAGGCCGGCGAGCAGCAGCCAGATCACGTTCAGCAGCACGCGCACACCATGACCTTACGCCCGCCCGGTGACCGGGAAGGCGCCTCAGAGATCGAGAACGAGTGCGAGCGCCTCGTCGACCGCCCCGAGCTCGGCCGGTGCGAGTCGGCCCGCGGATCGTCCCAGCCGCTGAGGGTCGACCACTGTCGTCTGTTCGACGAGGACGCGAGTCTCGCCGCCGCGGATGCTGATCGACGGGCGAAAGCTCGCCGGCTGCGCGCTCGCGGACGTCGGTGAAACGAGGACAGTGCTCAGACCGAGGAACTCGTCCGCCTGCACGATCACCGCGTAGCGTGCGCCCCGCTGTTCGTGCCCGCGCGCCCCACGTGGGGATGGAAGGCGGAAGACCTCGCCGCGAACCACCTCAGTCGATCCGTGACGGAGCGAGCTCTGCGAGCTGCTCGCGGACGATCCGCATCTCCTCGCGGTCGTGCTCGTCGGCCGCAAGCCGCCGCACCTCGTCGCGGATCGACGCGCGCGTGCGCCGGCGGGCGGCCGCCTCGCGCAGCGCTGTACGCACCGCCTCTGAGTCGCTCAACCCGTCCGCGCGCACAACCTCGAGCGCGACCGTGGACGCGTCGTCGAGGCGGACATGCAGTGACCGGGACACTCCGATAACGTAGCACGATTTGTGCTACGGGACGTTCGCGAAAGGGTCACGAAGTCAGACCGTCGGACGCGATCAGGCCGGACAACGCTCGAGCACGCCTCCGAGAGCTGCGACAACCCCAGCGGCCTCGGCTGCGTCGGGGGCCGGCCGTGCCGTCAGGCCTGCGCGGCTGCGGTCGCGAACGCGCGGACGGTCGTGAGCGGAAACGGGAAACGGTCGGCGAACGAGCGCGGATCGGTGACCGCACCGTGGTGGGCCTCGAGCATGAGCGCCCCGAGCGACCTGACAACGGCGGTCTCCCCCTCGCGGTGTATCGCCTCGAGCTCGTGCGCCTCCATCGTCTCCGTCGCCCAGGAGCCGCCGGTCGCCGACTCGAAGATCTCGACCACCTCGCGCTGGGAGAGCGCCTCCGGCCCGCCGAGCTCGATCGTCGAGCCTCCGGGAGGACCGTCCAGCGCGGCCGCCGCGGCGATGCGCGCGAGGTCGCGCGCCGCGATCCAGCTCACGGGTGCCTCGCCCGACCCGAAGATCGTCGCCCGCCGGGCGGTGAGATCGAAGCCGCAGATCGGCGAGAACCAGACGTCCATGATCTTGCCCGGACGGAGGACGACGTGCTCGAGCGGCGACTCCTCCAACCGCTGCTCGACACTCCGCTTCGCGTCCTGGAGCGGGAAGTCGAGCGGTACCGGCTTGAATGACACGAAGACGAACCGCGACGCGCCCGCAGCCTCGGCCGCCTCGACGAGCGAGCGGTTTCCCGCCCCGTCCACCGGGCCGATCTCGTCCGCCCGCGGGAAGCACGTCACCGTGGAGACGACGGTCCCGGCGCCCGCGATGGCCGCCGCGAGCGACGCCTGCTCGGTCACGTCGGCCTCGACGACCTCCACCCCGAGCGCGCGGAGACCGTCGGCACGGCTCCCTGCTGCGTCGCGCGCGAGCGCCCGGACCGACGCGCCCGCCGCGACGAGCGCCTCGCAGATCTGTGAGCCGAGGGCTCCGGTCGCGCCTGCGACGAGGACGTCCACGCGGCCGAGCCTAGCGGCGGCGGCGCTTTGACAGGCCCGGCGGGCTGGGATACACCTGCCGGATGCCGTCGCTCGCCGAGCAGTACCCGCCCTTCCGCGCCGCCGCCGTCCAGGCGTCGTCGGTCTGGCTCGACCTCGAGGCGTCGACCGCGAAGGCGTGCTCGCTGATCGAGGAGGCGGGACGGGGCGGGGCCGACGTCGTCGCGCTCCCGGAGAGCTTCGTCCCCGGCTTCCCGTACTGGGTGTTCGTGAAGCCCCTGTCGGAGACGGCCGCCTGGCACACCCGCCTGCACGACCAGGCGGTCGAGGTGCCCGGCCCCGAGGTGGACGCGCTCGCCGAGGCCGCGCGCCGCGCCGCCGTCTACGCGGTCGTCGGCGTCACCGAGCGGCCTCCGGGCACGCTCGGCACGCTCTACAACACGAACCTCGTCTTCTCGCCGGAGGGCGAGCTGATCGGCAAGCACCGCAAGCTCGTGCCGACCTGGGGCGAGCGGGCGGTGTGGACGGGCGGCGACGGGTCGACGCTCTCCGTCTTCCCGACGCGCTTCGGACCGCTCGGCACGCTCAACTGCGGCGAGAACCTCAACACGCTCGCCCGGTTCGCCCTGCTCGGGCAGGGCGAGCGGATCCACGTCGCGAACTTCCCGTCGGCCGCGGTCGCGGGCGCCAGGCACTCGGCGAACGAGCTCTACCTGCACGTCGCGCCGCACGCGTACGAGGGCAAGCTCTTCTCGATCGTCAGCTCCGAGTACGGCACTCCGGAGGTTGCCGCCGAGCTCGGACTCGGTTTCGACGTCCCGGACGGGACCTACAACTGCATGTCGGGCGTGGTCGGCCCCGACGGCGAGTGGGTGACGCCGCCCCTCCGCGACGAGCCCGGCATCGTCTACGCGGACTGCGCGATCGACGACGTCGTGGCGGGCAGGCTCTTCCACGACCTCACCGGTCACTACAACCGGTTCGACGTGCTCCGTCTCGAGGTCGACCGCCGGCCCGCTGCCCCGGTTCGACTCGTCGACTGATCGCGCCGGCGCCGCGCCTCAGAGCGCGTCGCGGACGTCGTGCTCCCAGATCGCCTGCCGCGGCCCCCACGGCAGCGACTCGTGCAGCGTCGCGTAGCGCGCGTCGCGCTCGCGCTGGAGATCGCCGTCGGGGAGGTAGTACTCGCCCGCCGCGGCACTGGCGGTGCTCTGCAGCGCCTCGGCCCGGGACATGCGGATCGCCTCGTAGCGCGCGAGCGCGGCGACGGCGTCATCGGACACGGCGGCGACGCACTCGGCGAGGACGTATGCGTCCTCGATCGCCTGCGCGGCTCCCTGGGCCTGGAACGGCTCCATCGCATGCGCTGCGTCGCCGAGCAGGGTCACCCTCCCGAACGACCAGTGCTCGATCGGCTGCCGCACGAAGACCGCGCCGCGCAGCATCGTCGGGACACGCCCGATGCGATCGAGCAGCGTGGGGTCCCACCCCTCGAACGCCTCCGCCGCCTCGCGGGCGTCCGTCTCGAGCGTCCACGACTCCGGGGAGGAATCGGCGTCCTGGACGGCGCAGTTCACGGCGAGGAGCGTGCCGGTGGAGATCCAGTACGAGACGCCGTGCCGGTACGGCCCGAGCCAGTAGAGGTTGACGCCGTCCGGGTGGATCGCCGCGGCGTCGGCACGCGGGACGACGCCGCGGTAGACGACCGTCCCCGAGAAGACCGGCTCGTCGGCGCCGACGAGCTGCTGCCGGATCCCGGAGCGAATGCCGTCCGCAGCCACGACAAGGTCGCCGTCGGCACGCCGGCCGTCGCTCAAGACGACGGTCGCGCGCTCTGCCGTCTGGTCGACGCGCTCGACGCGCGCCCCGAACCGGAGCACCCCCTCGGGCAGCGCCTCGACGAGTACGCGGTGCAGATCGGGGCGGTAGAAGTCGAGCTGCGGAGCGCCGAAGTACGTCTCGGCCGGCGCGCCGAGCGTCGTACGGTGCAGCAACGAGCCGTCGTCCCAGCGGACGAGGTCGACCCGCTCGGGCCGGACGCCGACGCGCCGCAGCGCCGGCAGCAGACCGAGGTCGTCGGCGAGCCGGAGCGCGTTCGGGCCGAGCTGGAGCGACGCGCCGGCGGCGGTGAGCGCAGGCGCCTGCTCGAAGACCTCGACCGAGATCCCTTTGCGGACGAGGGCGATCGCCGCGACGAGACCGCCGACCCCACCGCCGACGACGAGCGCCTTCACGGGCGCGTCGCCCCCGCGTTCGCGGAGCAGGCCGTCCCGGTCCCGCCCCGGTCACGCATCGGCACGGACGATCACCTTTCCGATCACGGAGCCCCGCTCCATCAGCTCATGCGCCTCCCTGACCCGCTCGAGCGGAAAGACGCTCGCCACGAGCGGCGAGAAACGGCCGGCGCTGAGGTGGCGAGCGGCGTCGAGCGTGTCGCTCATCGTCCCCAAGCGCGAGCCGAGGATCCGTACCTGCTTCACGAACATGGAGGTGATGTTCATCTGCGCGTCGTCACCGCTCGTCGCGCCCGCGCTGACGATCGTGCCGCCCGGAGCGCAGAGCTCGAGAGACCGTTCCCAGGTCGCACGACCGACGTGCTCGAACACGATCGATGCGCCCTCTCCGCCCGTGAGCGCGAGCACCCGCTCGACGAGGTCGGGAGCGTGGTGATCGAGCACGTGCTCCGCGCGCCCCCGGAGCACCTCGCGTTTCTCCTCGCTACCGGCGCTCGTGATCACCGTCGCCCCGGCGAGCTGCGCGATCTCGATCGCCGCGCTGCCGAGACCACTGGTTCCGGCCCAGACGAAGACCGTGTCCGCTGCGGAGACCTCGGCCTTGCCGACCAGCATCTGCCAGGCCGTGATGTACGTGTTGGGGAAGGCGGCGACGTGCTCGTCCGGTACCGACGAGTCGACGCGCGCGGCCAGCCGGGCCGGAACGAGGAACGACTCGGCGTACGTCCCGTGGTAGACGTCGAAACGGGAGCAGTACTGGAAGCTCCCCCGGAGGCACGCGCCACACCGGCCGCACGGCATGTATGGGCACATCGTGACCCGGTCGCCGGGACGGAACCCCTCCACCGCGTCGCCGGCATCGACGACGTCGCCGCAGACGTCGATGCCGAGAATCGCCGGTAGCGCCACGTGATACGCCGGGTGCGGGTGACCGCGCCGAATCCACACGTCACGGTGGTTGACCGACGTCGCGCGCAGCCGGACGAGGAGATCGTCGGGCCCGGGCGTCGGCTCGGGCACCTCGTCGATCTGCATGACGTCGGGCGAGCCGTGACGATGGACCCTGACCGCGCGCATGTCAGGAGACGGAGGCCACGAGCTCGATCTCGATCAGCAGCTCCGGCAGCGCGAGACCGGTGACGCCGAGGAGCACCTGAGCCGGCGGTGCGGCACCGCCCATCGCCTCCTGCATCACCTTTCCGATCAGCTTGGTCTCGCCGGGCCGAGTCGTGTACACGGTCGCCTTGACGACGTCCTCCCACGTGGCATCCGCCGCCTCGAGCGCCGCCGCCAGGTTGACCATCACCTGTCGGGTCTGGGCCTCGAGGTCGCCGATCCCGACGAGGGAGAAGTCGGGCGCGATCGCGGCCTGGCCGGCGATGAACACGAGACGCGACCCGGTCGCCTTGGCGACGTGGCTGTATCCCGGCGGAGGATGAAGCCCCGGCGGGTTCACGATCTCACGTGGCATGGCTCTCCTTCCAATGGAGTGGTCGGTGCATGACCATTACGAGCCCTCCCGTAGGGGCTCCGTGCTCGAGGTCGGTCCGTGGCCGCCGCCGCCCGGCCGCCGCGCGAACCGTCCGCTCGGGTTCTGCTGGATCCGGTCGATCAGCACCGCGACGACGAGGATGATGCCGGTCACCACCTGCTGCCAGAAGCTCGAGACGCCGGCGATCGAGAGGCCGTTCTGGAGCGTGCCGATGAACAGCACGCCGACCGCGGTGCCGACGACGCTGCCGACGCCGCCGGTGAAGCTCGTACCGCCCAGGAGGACGGCCGCCGCCGCCGCGAGCGGGATGTCCTGGCCGACGAGCGGACTCGCGGCGCCGAGCCGGCCCGCCTGGATGATCCCGCCCAGCGCGGCGCCGAGGCCCGCGATCCCGTACACGGTCATCAGCGTCCGGGTGACATTGATGCCCGAGAGGCGGGCGGCATCCACGTTCCCGCCGACCGCGTAGACGTCGCGGCCGAAGTACGTCCAGCGCAGCACGACGAAGGCGAGGACGAAGACGCCGGCCATGATCCAGATCGGCGTCGCGATCCCGAGCCCCGAGCCGAAGCCGATCGAGCCCACGAGCGTCGAGTCGATGTAGGTCGTCCGCGTCTGCGACCAGATGTTGACGATCCCCTCGTAGAGCGAGAGCGTCCCGAGCGTGACGACGAAGAACGAGAGCCCGACCCGGCCGATGAAGAAGCCGTTGACGAAGGCGCCGATCCCGGCGCCCGAGAGCAGGGTCAGGACGATGGCGAGCCACGCGGGGAGCCCGAGGCCGCTCAGGAAGTGCGAGAGGATGATCCCCGAGAGAGCGAGCAGCGACCCGACCGAGAGGTCGATGCCGCCGGTGAGCACGACGAACGTCATGCCGATCGACACGACGAACAGGATCGAGACGCTCGTGAGGAGGTTGGTGACGTTCTCGGTCGTGAAGAAGCTGCTCTGACTCGCGCTGAAGCCCGCGAAGAGCCCGATGAAGAGGATGAGGACTGCCGCGTAGCGGCTGGCGGCCGACCAGACGCCGGCGGCGTGGTCGAGCACGATCTGGCGCGGCCTGTCTTCGTCCTGGGTTGTGGTCACTGGTGTCCTCCGGCGAAGTGGGCGATCATGGCCTCCGATGCGGTCGCGCGGGGAAGCGTCGCTGCGACGCGCCCCCGGAACATCACGAGTATGCGGTCGCAGAGCGTCAGGAGCTCCTCGTTCTCCGACGACGAGACGACGATGCCGATCCCTTCGCTCGCCGCTTCGAGCAGGAGCCGGTAGATCTCGGCCTTGGCGCCGACGTCGACGCCGCGGGTGGGCTCGTCGAGCATGAGCAGCCGCGGCCGCGTCATCAGCCACTTGCCGAGCACGATCTTCTGCTGGTTCCCGCCCGAGAGCGTCGAGACGAGCGCGCGCGGCGACCGTGTCCGGATGCGCATCCGCGACACCGACTCGTGCACGGCGGGCAGCTCCCGCCCCCCGCTCGGGTAGCGCAGCCGGCCGAGCCGCGACGTGCGCGCCATCACGAGGTTCTCGCGCACGGTCATCGAGAGGACGAGCCCCTGCGTCTTCCGGTCGGCGGGCACGAAGGCGATCCCGTCCCGGATCGCGTGACGCGGGCCGCGCGGGCTGTACGGGCTTCCGTCGAGGACGACCCGACCGTGCGGGCGGCGAAGCCCGAACAGCGCCTCGAGCAGCTCGCTCCTCCCCGCGCCGACGAGGCCGGCGAGCCCGACGATCTCGCCCGGAGCAACGTCGAACGCTACGTCCTCGAACGCTCCCGGGACGCCGAGCCCGTCGACCTGCAGCAGCGTGGCACCAGCCGCGTCGCGCTCGCCCGCGTCGAGATTCTCCTGCTCGAGCGCGCGTCCGACCATGAGCTTGATCAGTGCGGGCCGGTCGAGCTCGTCGACCGTTCCGCCGCCGACGGTGTGCCCGTCGCGCAGGACGGTGATCCGGTCGGCGATCGCGAACACCTCGCTGATCCGATGGGAGACGAAGATGGTCGCGATGCCGCTGTCGCGCAGCCGCCGGACGATCGTGAACAGCGCCGAGACCTCGTCGTCGGTCAGCGAGCTCGTCGGCTCGTCGAGGATCACCACCCGCGCGTCGATCGACAGCGCCCGCGCGATCTCCACCATCTGCTGCTGGTCGGGGGCCAGCCGCCGCGCCGGCAAGGTCACGTCGAGGTCGAGGCCGAGCGCCGCGAGCGCCTCCGCCGCCCGCACGTTCGTCCGCTGCCACGAGATCACCCCGCGCCGTCGCACCATTCGGTGTCCGAGGAAGATGTTCTCCGCGATCGAGAGATCCGGCGCCAGGGTCGTCTCCTGCGTCACGGTGGCGATCCCCTGGCGCAGCGCGTCGATGGCGCTCCGGAAGACCACCGGACGCCCCTCGAAGAGGATCCGACCTTCGTCGGGCCGGAGCTGGCCGGAGAGGATCTTGAGCATCGTCGACTTCCCCGAGCCGTTCTCGCCCATGAGCGCGTGCACCTCGCCCGGCAGGACGGACAGGCTCGCGCCCCGCAGCGCATGGACGCCGCCGTAACGCTTGTGCATCCCCGCCGCCTCGACGGTGAACGCGGTTGCCGTCACGAGGGGTTCCCCGCATGCGCCTCTGCGTCGCCCGCCGGGCGGAACCCTCCCAACGCCTCCTCGAGCGCGGCCGCGACCGCGAGCGCGCGATCCTCGCGGAAGGCCGGCGCCACGACCTGGACGCCCACGGGCAGCCCGCGCTCGTCGCCCGCGCGTACGACCGCGACCGGCAGCCCGGCGAGGCTGTAGGCGTGCGTGTAGTTGAACGCGTCGTAGCGCTCGAGCGGGGTCTCCGCCCCCGGGACGCAGCCATGCGGCGGCGCCGGCCCGGTCGTGACCGGCGCGACGACGATGTCGTACGCCGAGACGAAGCCGCGGACCGCGGCCCGGAACGAGAAGAGCCTCCGCATCAGGTCGAACACACCCGTCGCATCCTGCGCGAGCGGGCGGATGCTCTCGAGTAGGTCGCGCATCTGGGGGACGTGCCGCCCTTCGGCGCCCGCGAGGTCGGCCCGGGCGCGGGCGCCGCCGTCGGCGGCCATGAGCGCGAAGAAGAGATCCGTCGCCGAGGTGAGGTCGGGCGGGCTCGCCTCCTCCACCGAGCAGCCAGCTGCGGCGAGCGCGGAGGCCGCCGCCTCGACCGCGACCCGCACGCCGGGCGAGACGGTGCAGACGCCGTCGAAGACGTAGAACCCCACCCGCAGCGACCCTGCGTCGACCCCGCCGGGATCTCGCACCTCGATCCCCTGCACGAACGGATCGACGTCGTCGCGTCCCGCGATCACCGGCAGGAGGAGCGCGACGTCCTCGACGTAGCGGCCCATCGGGCCGACCGCGGACATGTCGAGCATCCCGGTGTCGCGTGTCGGCGGCCAGCACCCCGTCTCGGGCACGAGTCCGGCCGTGGGCCGCAGGCCGACGATCCCGCAGTAGTGCGACGGGACGCGAATCGAGCCGCCGCCGTCGGTGCCGATACCGGCCACCGACGCGTCGGCGCCGAGCAGCGCCGCCTCGCCGCCGCTCGATCCGCCGGGTGTCCGTTCCGGTGCGAGCGGATGGACGGTCCGGCCGTGGAGAACGTTGTCGGTCTCGTACGACCACGTGTACTCGGGGACGTTCGTCTTCGCGACGACGACGGCGCCCGCATCGCGGAGCCGCCGGACGGCGGTCGCGTCCGCGTCGGGCACGTGCGTCGCCCGGGCGGCGGAGCCCGAGCTCGTGCGGAGCCCTGCCGTCGCCAGCGAGTCCTTCACCGTGACCGGCAGACCGAGCAGGGCCCGACGCTCGCCCCGGCGTCGCGCCGCGTCCGCGCGAACCGACGCGGCGATCGCGGCGTCGTCGTCTCGTGCGACGATCGCGTTCAGGCGCTCGTCGGCCGCATCGAGGCGCCGGAGCACGTGCTCCGTGAGTTCTCGCGCCGAGAGCTCGCGCCGTTCGAGACGGCGGAGCCATTCCACGGCCGAGGGCTCGAGGGACGCTGTCGGCGGCATGCGATGGATGCTCCGGGCCCGCCCGGACGGGCCCGGAGCTCCCCCACGGGACAGGCCCCTACTTGATCGCCTTGATCTGAGCCGGCCAGCTCTTCACCGACTTGAGGTTCGCCTTGGTGACGAGCGTCGACGGGCTGACGATGATCTTCGGCAGAGGCAGGTTCTGCTTCGTGATCAGGTCGTAAGCGGCGTAGAACTGCTGAACGCCCCACCCGACCGCGTCGACCTGCACGGTCGCGGCCGCGTGCCCCGCCTTGACGGCGGCGAGCCCGTCGCTCGAGCCGTTGTTACCCACGATCGTGAGCTTGCGGTTGAGCCCGCGCGCGGCCGTGTAGGCGCCGATCGCGCTCGGGTCGTTGTAGCCGATGACGGCGTTGATCGCCTGCGACCGCTGCAGCAGGCCGTTCGCGGCCGTCTGTCCGCCCGTCACGTCGTCGGACGGGTTGTCCTGGGATCCGAGCACGGTGAGCCCGAACTTCTTCGCCCAGTACGCCTCCCGCCGGTTGAGGTACTTCAGCGCCGGAACCGGTGCGCCGATCCCGATCAGGCCGACCTTCGCGTGCGGCGTGGAAGTCGCGACCGCCTTGGCCTGCAGGAAGGCCTGGATGTCACGCCCCTGCCACAGCTGCGAGGTGATGTACGGCAGGTACGGCGCCTTTGCCTTCGGCGAGCCGAAGGTCGCGTCCACGGCGAGGACGGGCACGTGCTTCGCCTTCGCCTGCTTCAGGACGGGCACGGTCGCCTTCGGGTCGAGCGGATAGAAGATGATCACGTCCACCTTCTGCGCGAGCAGCTGCTGCATGTTGGTGACCTGCTGATCCGGGCTCAGCTTGTCGTCGAGAGCGATCACCTTGCATCCATAGACCTTCGCCTCGGCCTCGAGCCCGTTCTGCCACGCGTCGAGGGTCTCGTTCTGCGCGACGGGGTTCTGGAACCCGATCGTGCAGGACGTCCCGGCACGTTTCTTCGGAATCTTGTACGTCGTCGGGAGCTTTCCCTCGGCCCCCTTGTATCCCTTCGGAACCGGGATGCCCTTCGAGTGCTTCGTCGCGGTTGCGCCGGCGGCACCCGCGCTCGCAACGACGAGCAGCAAGCCGCTCACCGCCAGAACGACGACCTTCCAAGTCGATCGCAGAGCCACGTCACCCTCCTTCCGTTCGAGGCGCCGGAGGCGGACGTGCCACCGACGTCACCCACCGGTCCGCATCGCATCAGGTATTTGATCAAGTGTCAAGTGGGGTTTTCGGGCCTCAACGGCGCCCCGGCGACGGCGGCATTCCGAGGTCGAGACGGGGTGCCGCGCCGCTCCGCGACCGCCGCGAGGCCGGCCGGCGGCGCCGCGCCGGGACGGTCAGGCGCGGAGGAACGACCGGACGCCGAACGCGATCCACTCCGCCGCGTCCCAGTCCGGATACCGGTCGCGGAGCCGGGGCTCGAGCGCCGCGACGATCGCGTCCGCGTCGTCGCCCCCCTCGGCCAGACGCGCCGTCTCGGACCGCAGCAACGTCAGGTACTCGTGGGCGGTCGCGATCAGGTCGACACCGCCGACCTCGCCGTGCCCGGGCACGACGTGCTCGGCACCGAGTCGCTGCAGTTCCTCGAGCACGCCGATCCACGCGCTCCCGTCGACGTCCGCGTCCTCCGGCGGGAAGTAGGGGAAGATCGGGAAGAAGCCGTTCTCGACGAGGTCGCCGGTGAAGAGCACGCGCTCCGCGGGAACGAACACCACCTGGTCGCCCCGGGTGTGCGCGAGACCCCAGGTGCGCAGCTGGACGAGCTTCCCTCCGAGATCGAGGTCGGCTGCGCCGCGGTAGATCACCTGCGGGTCGACCAGCTCGACGCCTTCGAGCTGCGCAGCCACACCGGGGCCGAACGTGCGGAACATCTCGACGTACGCCTGCCCCTTTTCCCGGAACTCCTCGTACTGCTCGGCGTTGTAGACGATCGTCGCGTCGCGGAACGCCTGCGCCCCGAAGCCGTGCTCCGGGTGAAAGTGGGTCACCGTGAGGAAGAGCGGCCGGTCGCCCGCAAGCTCGCGGGCGATCCCGTGCACGACCTCGCCGTTCCGCGGCCCCATGCCCGCGTCGACGACGAGAGCCGCCCGATCGCCGACGACGACGCCGACATTCGGCACCAGCGGAACCCGTCCGTCTGGGACGACGAACACGCCGTCGGCGATCTCCACGGGCGCGCCGCTCACCACGGGTGGGACGGGCTCCGTGCCCACGGCTGCAGTCGTCACGTCGTTGTCCGCCATCGTCTCCTCCTCGGCTCGGATCGGAATCGTCCCTCGATTATCCAGCACCGGCTGCTATACGACGAGACCATGGGACATCGCACCGGCGACGCGCTCGCAGACACGCTCCTCCCCCGGACCGGCATCTCGCCCGAGCTGCCGGCGTCACCCGCCCTCGACGCACTCGCGCGCCTCGGCTTCGCGGACGCCCCGGCCGAGCGGCGTCTCGCGCTCTTCCGAGAGGCAGCGCGCGGCGAGCTGTGGCAGCCGCTGCGCGAGCTGCGGGCGGCACTGCTCGCCGGCTTCTACACGCAGCCGGCCGAGGCCGCGGCGATCGGCTATCCGCTCCCGCCGCCCCCGCCCGACGTGCCGAAGACGATCCGGGTCGAGCGGCCGACAGGACGAATCGCCGCCGACGTCTGCGTGATCGGATCCGGCGCCGGCGGCTCCGTCGTCGCCGCCGAGCTCCAGGCGCGCGGCTTCGACGTCGTGCTCCTCGAGGCCGGCGGCTACCGCAACGAGTCCGACTTCCACCAGCTTGAAGCGCGTGCGCCCGCCGAGCTCTACCTCCACGGCGGCCTCTTCTACGCGCGGGGAGGATCGATCGGGATCCTCGGCGGAGCCACGCTCGGCGGCGGCACCGTGGTCAACTCGATGGTCTGCCTGCGGCCGCCGGACGCGATCCGCGAGCAATGGGCGGCGGCAGGGTTGCGAGACGTCGCGGACGCCTCGTTCGACGCCCACCTCGACGCGGTCTGGGAGCGCATGCGCGTCGGCACCGAGGCGACGCACCCGAACCGGGTCAACCGTCTGCTCGCGACCACGCTCGAGCAGACGGGCCACGAATGGCAGCTCCTGCCGCGGAACGCGTCGCCCGACGACGACCCGCTCTGGTGCGGCGCGTGCAACGCGGGCTGCCAGCGCGGCTGCAAGCAGTCCACCCTCAAGAACTACCTCCAGGACGCGGCCGACGCCGGCGCGCGCATCGTCCCCGACTGCGAAGCCCAGACGATCGTCGTGCGCGACGGCCGCGCGGTGGGCGTCGAGGCGCGCATCGGCGCCGAGTCGCTGACCGTCGAGACACCGGTCGTCGTCGTGGCGGGCGGCGGCATCGAGTCGCCCGCGCTCCTCCTGCGCTCCGGAATCGGAGGGCCGAACGCCGGCCGCCACCTCACGTTGCATCCGGCGTTCTTCGTCACCGGAGTCCACGACGAGCCGCTCGACGGCTGGAGCGGCCAGTTCCAGGCGGTGGCGACCCGGGACTTCCCCGGCTTCATCGTCGAGTGCGTCGGAACCTCGCCGGCGCTCTGGGCGGCCGCCTCGCCGCTCGTGGACGCGAGCCGCCACCGGGCGCGAATGGAGGACCTGCGGAACGTCGCGGCCTGGCACGCCCTCGTTCGCGACCACGGCAGCGGCTCGGTCGAGCTCGACGGCGACGGGCGCGCGAGCGTGCGCTGGAGCCTCGACCATCCCGCCGATCGAGCGAAGGCCGCTCGTGCGCACGTGGAGCTCGCGAGGCTCCACCGCGCCGCCGGCGCCCGCGAGATCTACACGTTCCACTGGGACGACGTGAGCTGGCGCGACGGCGAGGACTTCGACGCGTTCCTCAGGGCGCTCGAGCAGGCGCCGCACGGCCACGTCGCCCTCTCGGCCCATCAGATGGGCACCTGCCGGCTCGGAGACGATCCGAGGACGAGCGTCGCGGACGCGCGCGGCGAGCTCCACGACGTTCGGGGCGTCTGGATCGCCGACGCGTCGGGGTTCCCGTCGCCGACCGGCGTCAACCCGATGATCGCGATCATGGCGCTCGCCCGGCGGACGGCGTTCGCGATCGCGGGCGAGCAGTAGGCTGCGCGGATGGCGGACGAGCGGTACGAGCGCGGCCTCGATGCATATGCGAGCCAGTTCGGGATCCCGCGAGACGAGGTTCCCGGGTGGTTCGCGGCCCGCTTCGGCGAGCGCTTCGGCGAGGAGGCGATCAACGCGGCCGCCGGAGCGTGGGCCGACGACGCGCTCAACCTGCGCGATCGCAGCCTGATCGTCGTCGCAGCGCTGATCGCGCAGGGCGGCGTCGAGGACAGGCTCCGCGGACACGTCCGGTGGGCGATCGAGCACGGTTCCACGCGAGAGGAGCTCGAGGCGCTCGCGACACTGCTCGCGGTCTACGTCGGCTACCCGAAGGCCTCGGCGGGCATGGAGATCGTGCGCGAGGAGCTCGCCGCCCTCGACGCCCGGTGAAAGCCCTCTGGCAGAGCTTCCTCGACCCCGCGCGGCATCGGCCCTACGTCGACGCGCTCGCCGCACTGGTCGCCCACGCCGCACCCGAGGTCGACTTCGACATCGTCGGCATCCGTCCGCCCGACCGCCATCTGTGCGCCCTCACCGAGGTGCGCTGCGGCGTGGCGGCGCTCCGCAACGCGCTGTGGGCCGAGCGGGAGGGCTACGACGCCGTCGTCATCGGCCACTTCCAGGAGCCGCTCCTGCACGAGACCCGCGCCAGCGTGTCGATCCCGGTGGTCGGGCTCGGGGAGGCCTCGTGTGCCGCGACGACCGGCCCGATCGGTCTCGTCACGATCGACGAGGTGTTCGTCCCCTGGCACGAGGAGCAGGTGCGGAAGCTCGGCGTCGCCGACCGCGTGGTGGGCATCGGCGCGCTTGCGATCGAGCCCGACGCGTTCCTACCGGCGATGCAGCCGGGAGCCGCACGCGCCGGGCTGCTCGCCGCCGTCGAGGAGGTGGGAGCCAGGCTCGTCGCCCGGGGCGCCGAGACACTGGTGCCGGCGGGCGCCCTGCCCGCCGTCGCCCTGCAGGACGTCGAGGTCGCAGGTGTCCCGTTCCTGAACGGACCGGCGGTCGCCGCACGCGCCGTCGCGACGGCGCCGCGTCGGGAGGGCCTGCCGACCCCGGCGGCCGCGGTCGAGGAGTTCCTCGCCGCCACCGGAGGGCCGCTGGCAGAGCCGGTGCGCTAGCGACGCAGGACGTAGCCCGCGCGGTCCCGATCCCAGGCCGCGTCGGTGACCCCCCGCTCGCGCAGCTTGTACTTCTCGATCTTGCCGTTCGGCGTCAACGGCAACTCGTCGACGAACTCGACGTAGCGAGGGATCGCGAAGTACGCGAGCCGGGGCTCGCAGAAGCCGATCAGCGACTCGGCGCCGAGCTCGACGCCGTCACGAGGAACGACGAAGGCGAGCACGTCGTCGTCCCCGACCTCCGCGGGCACGGGCACGACTGCCGCGGCGGCGACGTCCGGGTGTGCGGTCAGCACCGTCTCGACCTCGTACGACGAGACGTTCTCGCCGCGGCGGCGAATCGAGTCCTTGAGCCGGTCGAGGAACCAGAACCAGCCTCCCTCGTCACGGACGACCCGGTCGCCGGTGTGGAACCAGAGGTTGCGCCAGGCCTCAACGGTCTTCTCGGGCAGACCGTTGTAGCCGAGCGCGAACGCGTACGGACGGTCACTGCGAACGACGAGCTCGCCCGGGGTGCCCGCCGCCACCTCCTCGTCGTGCTCGTCGACGACGCGGGCGTCGAAGCCGGGCGTCACCGAGCCCATCGACCCGGCCGGTGCCGCCTCATCCGCGGTCGAGAGGACGACGTTCGTCTCGGTCGAGCCCCAGCCGTCGATCAGGCGGATCCCGAAGCGGCGGCGGAACGGCTCGTGCAGCGCGGCCGGCGTCGCCGGCGCGAGCGCGACGCGGACGCGATGCAGGGTCTCGCCGGGATCGGGATCGCCCTTGGCGAGGATGTGGACCATCGTCCCGAGGAGATAGGTGACGGTCGCGTCCGCGTCGGCGAGCCGCTGCCAGAACCGCGAGGCGGAGAACCGCGGCCCCGCGTAGAACGTGCCGCCGTGCACGAGCGCCTGTACGAACGAGTTCAACGCGTTGGTGTGGAAGAGCGGCAGGTTGGTGTAGAGGACGTCCGCCTCCTCGACGCCGAGGATGGCGCCGGTCTCGACCGCCCACCAGTACCACTGCGCCTGCGGGCAGAGGACCCCCTTCGAGGGGCCGGTCGTCCCGGAGGTGTAGAGGATGACCGACGGCTCGCCGGGCCCGACCGCGGCGGGAGGCGCGACGTCGCCGGACGGAAGCCCGTCGTCGAGCGTCCAGCGCAGCGGAGGAAGCGTGCCGACGTGCTCGAGCTGCCCCTCGAGATTCGGCTCGACGACGAGCAGCCGCGCTGCCGAGTCGCGGAGCACGTGCTCGAGCTGAGGCCCGCGGATCGCGGTGTTGACAGGGACGAGCACCGCGCCGAGCCAGGCGCAGCCCAGCCAGAGCTCGATCAGCTCGAGCCGGTTCTCGCTCAGCACCGCGACCCGGTCGCCGGCGCGGACCCCGGCCGCCGCCAGCGCTCCGGCACGTCGTGCCGCGCAGTCGGTCGCCGCCGCATAGGTGAAGAACGATTGCTCGTCGCGAGCGAGCACACGGTCGCCGAACCTCCCCTCCTGAAGTTCCAGCAGTGCCGTCAGCGTCCGCCGGTGCGGCGGGAGGAGCTCGGGCCGGGACACCCGCGTATCGTACGCGCGGCATGGATGCACGCATCATCGCGGCCGCCGAGACGCCGTATACGCGCCACCCGAGCGACGGCACGACGACCGAGAGCCTGCTCGCCGATGCGTTCGTGCGTGTGCTCGACACCGCCCGGCTCGACCGTCGCGACGTCGACGGTCTCGGGGTCGCCTCCTTCACGCTCGCCCCCGACCACGTCGCCGACCTGACGATGCGGCTCGGCGTTCGCGCGCGCTGGCTCATGGAGGACACGAACGGCGGGGCCGCGGCGATCAACATGCTGCAGCACGCGGTGCGCGCGGTCGATGCCGGGGACGCGCGGGTTGTCGTCCTGCTGGCGGGCGACCACTTCGCCGGCGACGACTTCCAGTCGCTCGTCGACGGCTACAACCGCGCGACGGCCGACTATCTCGCACCGATCCCGACCGGCGGACCGAACGCCGTCTTCGCGCTGCTCACGCAGCGGCACATGGCGAAGCACGGTCTCTCGCGCTCCGACTACGGCCGATTCGTGGTCGCGCAGCGTGGCTGGGCCGGACGCAACCCGGGCGCCGTGTACCGGGAGCCGCTCACGCTCGAGCAGTACCTCGCCGCGCCGGTCGTCGCGGAGCCGCTCCACCGCTACGACTGCGTCCCCGTCGTCAGCGGCGCGGACGCCATCGTCGTGACGTCGGCCCCGGAGGGGGTGCGGGTGCGCGGGATCGCTGCGCTGCACAACGCCGACCTGCACGAGGGCGACGGCCTCCGGACAGGTCTGTCCGAGATCGCCGCGGAGCTGTGGGAGACCGCAGGCTTCGGGCCCGAGGACATCGACGCGGCCTACGTCTACGACGACTATCCGGCCATGGCGTTGATCCAGCTCGACGAGCTGGGACTCGTTCCCGGCCGCGACCTCGCGCGCTTCGTGCGGGAGAGCAGGTTGCCGGTGAACACCTCGGGCGGCCAGCTCTCGGCCGGCCAGGCGGGCGCCGCGGGCGGGATGCACGGACTCGTTGAGGCGGTGAGCCAGATGCTCACGGGAAGCCGCGTCCACGCGCGGCGCGTCGTCGTCACCGGCTACGGGATGGTCGTGTACCGCTACGGTGCGTGCGCCAACGCCGCGGCGCTCGAGGCCGCATGAGCTTCCCAGTCCCGACCTGTGCGGCCTGCGGGCACGGCGTCTTTCCGCCGCGCGCGCTCTGCCCGACCTGCGGGCACCGCGACTGGACGACACGCGCGGTCGGCGCTGGCGTCGTCGAGAGCTGCACCGAGGCGAACGCGGTTCGCATCGCGGCCGTCCGGGTCGAGCCCGACGTCGTCCTCGTCGTGCGGCTCGAAGCGGCGGCGGAGCCCGGAGACGAGGTCGCGCTCCGCTCCGACGGCGGCGTGCCCGTCGCGGTGCGCCCTACGCCCTGAACCGCTCCGGAGCGGCGGCGGCCGCGGCCTCGTCCGCCTCCAGCTCGAACCGGTCGACGTCGACGAGCCCGCGGTCGGTGATCTTCAGCGACGGGATCACGCTCAGGGCGAGGAACGCGACCAGACTGGAACGGCGCTTCGGACAGGCGACCGGCAGCGGCAGCACTTCAGGCCGAGCGCGCACTGACGAGCGCCAGGGTCTTTCGCTTCGTCTCGCTCGTGACGCTGTTCGTCGTCATCGCCGGCGCAGCCGAGTCCACGGTCGACAAGGCCGACTTCCCGACGCTCTGGGACGACATCTGGTGGGCGGTCGTCACCGTAACCACGGTCGGCTACGGCGATCTGTACCCGATGTCCGTCGACGGGCGGATCGTTGCGATGATCGTGATGCTCTCCGGAATCGGCTTCTTGTCGGCGTTGAGGCTCGCCGGGCCGTGCAGGCTAGGCCGGCGGCGCCGTCTCGTCCGGCTCGTCCGGCTCGTCGTCGGTCGGAGCCGCGGTCACGTCGGTGGCGTCGCCCGCGTCGACCGGTTCTGCCGGCTGCTCGGGTCCGGCCGGCGGCTCCGGCGCCGTCGCCCCCGGGCCGCTGTCGGCGAGCGCCGACTCCCGCTGCCCCAGGATCCGGCGGCGGCGGTGGCGCCAGACGACGCCGACCATCTCGGCCAGCACGACCGCAGCGAGGATGGCCACGAGCACCACCGCGGCGAGGGGCGAGTGCACCTTCCACACCGTCCAGCGAACGACGACGTCGCCGGTGTTCTGCGCCACGAAGACGATCAGCGCCGCCGCCAGCGGCAGCCCGAGGACGAAGCCCCAGCCGATGCCGACGCCCCGATGGACGACCGTGCCACGCTGCGTTCTCTTCCTCACTGCGGCCGATTGTACGACCTTGCACGAGGCGCGTACGCCCCGCGATCTCCCCTGAGGCCGCCGGCTCGGCGCCGGCAGCGCCGCGCAGCTCCCACCAGACGAGTCATGTCAAGGCAGGCTTGACGAGCCACCACGTCAAGGCTACCTTGACACGGTGGCCGACGATCGTTCACCCGTTCAGCTCGACCGCGAAGTGATGGCGCTGCTGCTCACGAGCAACGTGCAGCTGGTCGCCGACGTGCTGAGCGAGCACGACCACGCCCCTGGACAGGTGATGCGCGCGATCGCCGCGACCCGCAGCCTGGACACGATCGTCCACGACACCCTGCACGCGCTCGTCGAGCAGGCGCGCGCCGCCGGCCATACCTGGGCCGAGATCGGCGCCGTGCTCCGGGTCAGCCGTCAAGCCGCGTTCCAGCGATTCGGCGGCGCCACCCGGCCGGCGCCCGAGCAGGCGGACGTTGCGGCCGCGGTACCGGTCGAGGGCGCGGTCGACCGTGCCGTGCCAGTGCTGGAGGCGTTCTTCGACGGCCGCTTCGACGAGGTGCGCTCACGCTTCGCGGCGAAGATGCTCGATGCCGTCTCGGCCGAGCTGCTCGCCGACGCGCGCGAGAAGGTGCGCGAGCGCGCCGGCGAGATGCAGGCGCTCGGCACACCCGTCGTCTCGGTCCGCGACGGCTTCACGGTCGTCGACATCCCGATCGCCCTGGAGCACGCCGACGGGATCGGCCGCGTCGTCCTCGACGCCGACCGGGAGGTGGCCGGGTTCGTCGTCCGCCCTCGCGAGGAGATCGGATGAACGCGCGGCCGCCACAGCTCTCGCCCCGGCGACTGCTCGTCGTCCTGCTGCTGCCGCTCGCGGCCTACCTCCTGATCCGCGCATTCGTGAGCTCGCCCGCCAGGGCGCTCGCGCTGAGCGAGGCGATCCCGACCGGCTGGCTGCTCCTCGTCGGGGTCACGCAGCGGCGGCTCGACCGGGGCGCTCTCGTCTCGGCGCTCACGGTCGCGGTCGCGCTCGCCGCCTACGCTCTCACCGGCGGCGACCCGCTCGCGATCGAGCTCCGCCGCGGCGCCGTCACCGGCAGCCTCGGCATCGCCACACTCGTCTCGGTCGCCCTCCGCCGCCCCCTGTTGCTCCTCGTCGCCGAGCGCGCCGCCAGGCTGAACCCCGAGCAGCGACCGGTGATCGAGGCCCGCCTCGCAGAGCCCCAGCGGCGGCGCGCGCTCGGCATCCTCACCGCCATCATCGGCCTCACCCTCGCCTTCGACGGCGCAACCCAGACTGGGCTCGCGTTCAGCGTCCCCACCGGCAGCTTCGCGGCCGACTCGACGGCCGCCCGCGTCATCGTGCTCGGCACCGGCCTCGTCACCGCCGTCTGGTACTTCCGCTACCAGAAGCAGCAACGCGAGAACGACCGCCCGAAGTAGGAGGCACGCCCGGCCCGATGTCTCTCCGGCGAGCGCTGACCGCGCCTTGCGGCTACCCGTCCAGCTAGGCGGGACTGGCGAGCGGCGGGGCGGCTGTACCCGGCTGCGCCGGCGGCGGGGGTAGGAGCAGCAGATGGCTCTCGACGACGGCGACGGCGACCTCGCTGAGCTTGTGCCCGTTGTGCTGAGAGTGGTCGCGCAGCATCTCGAACGCCCGCTCGGCATTCACCGAGTGGCGGGCCATCAGGATCCCCTTCGCCTGCTCGATCAACGCACGACGCCCGAACGCCCCCTGCAGGCCCTGGTACTCGCTGAACCGCTGCAACGTGATGTCGATCGCACTCTGCAGCTCGTCCGGAGTGCCGTCGGTGATGTAGGCGAACACGCCCCGCTTCGCGGCCTCACGCACATACGCCGGATCATCGGCGTGCAGGATCGCGATCACCGGACACGACGCCTCGCGCACGATCTCCGAGATCAACTCCAACGCGTGCACCGAGCTCTCCCCCAACCCGACCAGAGCAACGTCAGGAAGCTCCCGCGCCGTTGCCGCGCCGACCTCCTTCACATAGATCTCACGAGCGATCACGTCATGCCCCAGCCCGATCACCACCTGCGCCAGCAACTCCAGCCGATCACGCTTCTCGTTCGCGATCAGAACACGTAGGTGCTGCAGCTTGAGCTCGGTCTGGGACTCCATGTCGTCTCTAATGCCCGTTCGCGTGGCCGCTCAACCCGACGATGAAGAACCGGCCGGCGGCTCACGCGAAGACGCCGTCGTCGACATGCCCTTGCGGCGCCGCAGACCGCCAATCTCGTAGCACCTCGAAGCTGCGCGTTTCCGGCCGCCGACCGGTCGAGCAGCGGGGTCTCGGCCCTCGAGAACGCGGGTGCCGGCTGGATCCCTTCGACGGAGGTTGATGGCGGGACCGGCCGTGCTAGGGTCGCTGAGTCCGGCGGCGCCACAACTCATCGGTGCCGCGGAGTGCATGCCGAGCTCGAGACTGCGGTTCGGCAGGGTGGCTTCCCACAGACCTTGCGGGTTGGAGCTGTTGCGGCCGGCCTCGAAAGTGGTTGGCGACTACGCCCGACGACAAGAGGCCATGCAAGAAACGCTCGACGCGCCGTTGCTCGCGAACGGCGGCAAGCGCCATCCCGCCGTCCGAGTGCGCCGATCCGCGGCGCCCCGCGGGCGTGCGCCCCTGACCTCACTCGAGCTGCGACTGCGGGGGGCGCCGTGAGTGTCGATCCGCCCCCACCATTCCCCGGGCCGAAGGCCGTCCGCCAATTCGTCCAGGTCGACCACCGGCTCGCCTTCGACCCGTGGCATCCGGGGTCGATCCTCGTCGAGGGCGAGGAGCGGCAGGTGACGCTGAAGGAATGGGGCCTGTTCCTCCTGCTCGCATCCGACGCGGCACGGGTCTGGCCGCACGTCGTGCTCTACGAGCGTCTCTGGGACTGCGCCGGCCTCGTTCACACGAGCGGCGCGCTCCGAGCAGTCGTGATGCGCCTGCGGCGGGCGCTGCCGCCGGGATATCTCGCAAGTGTGCGCGGCGCCGGATACCGGCTCCTTCCCAGTGCCGACCTCGAGACGGTGCGCCGTGAGCACATCGTCGCGGTCGCTCCCGACGTGGTCGAGCTCCTCGCCGCCGAGGCGCTTCCGGAGGAAGGACTCGCCGAGACGCTCCACAGGCTCCTCCTGCAGGCCGCGTCGCGGTGAGCGGACGGCGCTACGCGCTCGCCGCCGACCCGACGGACCGAGCACCCGAGACGGCGCCTCACGCGCCGGTCAGGCTTCGGGAGACTCGGCGAGGAGGGCGTCGAGCACGTCGCCGAGTCGTGCCGTGGCGAGGCAGATCGAGGTGTCGGCGGCGCCGTAGTAGAGGCGAAGCTCGTCGCTCGCCTCGTCGTGGAGGAGACCGCAGGGGAAGACGACGTTCGGCACGTCTCCCGCGCGCTCGTACGGCGCGAGCGGTGCCAGCACCCAGCCGGGTAGCCGCCGCAGGACGCGTGTCGGCTCGTCGAGGTCGAGCAGGGCGAGGCCGACCCGGTAGACGTCGCCGGCAACGGTCTGCTTGACGCCGTGGTAGACAAGCAGCCAGCCGTGCTCGGTTCGGAGCGGCGGTGGGCCGATGCCGATGCGGAGGGAGTCCCACCAGGCGCCGTCGCGCGGCTGGAGCACCTGCTCGGGCGTGCTCCAGCTGATGAGGTCGTCGGAGCGTGAGAGGAGGATCTCGCCGTGGGCGCCGCCGAACTGTGTCTTCGGGCGGTGCAGGAGCACCCAGCGGCCGTCGATGCGGTGCGGAAGGAGCGCGGCGTTCTTGTCCTCCGGATGCCTGACGATCCCGTAGCGCTCGACCGAGGTGAAGTCCTCGGTGGTGGCGAGGAAGACCGCCGGGCCCGCCGGGCCGTAGGCGGTGCAGGTGACCACCCAGCGCGCGAATTCGTCGATCCAGACGACGCGGGGATCCTCGAAGCCCCACTGCTCGCTGACGACGCCGTTCGGAGCGAGGAGCGGCTCGGGATCGATCGACCAGCCGTCGACACCATCAGGCGAGCGAGCGACGGCCAGATGCGAGATCCCTCTTCGATCTTCGACCCTGGCGAGCAGAACGGTCTCAGCACCGACGATGGCGGCGGCCGGGTTGAAGACGGCGTTGACCGGATAGGGCCAGTCGGCCGCGGTCAGGATCGGATTGGCGGCGTGACGCTCGAAGAGCTCGAGCGAGCTCATGCTGCGACCGGCTGAAGGCCGCGCGCCCGGACGGATGCGGGGACGCCTGCCGCGTCGAGGAGAAGCGCGGCGCGATGAAGGGCGAGCGTCGACTCGGCGCCTTCGTTCCAGTTCACGGCCTCCTGGCCGAGCCCGTCGCTGCAGCCGCCGGTGGCGAAATCGTAGAGCGGTCTCTGCAGACTGTTGCGCCCGAGGAACCACTCGAACGCACGCGTGGCTCTGACGCCGTGCTCGGGATCGTGCGTGACGGCGTAGGCGGCGAGCTCGGCCTCGACGAGGGCCGCCGCGTCGAGCGGCTGCTCGTCGCCCGTGCCCGACACCGGGTCGACCTCGCTCCGGCCCCGATGCCCGGTGAGGCGGAGATAGTCGTCCCCGAGACCGGACTCGTCGCCGAGCCAGCGCAGCGACTGGAGTCCGAGCGCGATGAGGTCGGCACGGCCGAGCGCCTCGCCGCCTCCGATCAGCGCCTGCGAGAGTCGCGCGTTGTCGTAGGTGAGCTCGTTCTCGAACCAGCTCCAGCTCTCCGATGCGGTCTCGCCGTACGCGTCGGCCAGCTGGTCGACCAGGCGCTCGAGCAGGTGTCGCGCCGCGGGCCCGAGCCGGTCGGCGTCGAGGCGCGAGAGGCCGAGCACCGTGTACGCGGCCGTTCGCAGCGAGACCTCGCCGGCGAGCGCGGCCACCTGCCGTTCGAGCAGGTCGCGTGCCGGGACGACGAGGGCGGGAATCCACGCGGTGGCGAGGATCTCACCGAGCGCCCACACGGAGCGGCCGACGTGGTCGCCCACGTGCGGCTCGTCGAGCCAGCGCCGGTCGTAGCTCATGAAGTTGCGCATTCCGGTCTCGCCGGTGGCGGAGTGCAGGAACGCGAGTGCGCGATAGAGGACCGCCGTCCAGACCTGCTCGTCGCCGCGGCGGGCCAGCGCAAGCGAGACCACGGCCAGGCGAGCGACGTCGTCGACGCAGTAGCCGCTGTCGCGGTTGGGAATGATCCCGTGCGCGTGCTGGACGATGCCGACGTCGTCGACGAGCGTGAGCAGGTGGTCGCTGCGCAAGCTGGAGAGGTGCAGGTCCGCTGCTCCCGAGGGCCGTCGCCGCGGCGCCAGAGCGAGCGCCTCGCGGAGCACCGACGCGGTCGCCTCGGCTACTGCGGGCCACGTCAGCGACGCGCCGATCCGGCGGGCCTCGGCGCGCGCGGACGCCAGTACGTCCGGCTGCTCGACGTAGGCGCAGACCGCGTCGGCGAGCGCGGCGGGATCGTCGAAGGGCACGAGCCGGCCCGCGCCGGTCGCGAGCATGTCCTGCGCGTACCAGTACGGCGTCGAGACGACACCGCAGCCGGCCGCGATCGCGAAGGTGAGAGCGCCCGAGGCGATCTGCTCGCGACTGCGATACGGAGTCAGGAACACGTCGGTCTCCGCCAGCAGACCGGCAAGCTGGTCGATCGAGAGGAAGCGGTCGTCGAACTCGACGTGCCGGCCGAGGTCGAGCTCGAGCACGCGCCGTTCGAGCATCAGGCGGTACCGCTCGCCCTCGCGCCGCGCAACGTCGGGATGCGTCCGGCCCGCGATCGTGTAGACGACCTCGGGATGGCGGTCGAGGATCGCCGGCAGCGCCTCGATCACCGTCTCCAGCCCCTTGCCGGGCGAGATCAGCCCGAAGGTCGAAAGCCGGAACGCGCCGGCCCCCTCGAGCCCCGTCCTCGACGCCGGTGCGTCGAGGCCGGCGGCCGCAACGGCGGTGAGCCGAACCGGCGCCCCGTGCGGCACGACCCGCACCTTCTCCGCCTCGCACGCCCCCGAAGCGACGAGCAACCGCAGCGCCGTCTCCGTCATCACGATCACGAGCTCCGCCGCCGCGCACAGCTCGGCGAGCACCTCCGCCTGATGCGGGGTCGGCTCGGAGAGCACCGTATGGAGGGTGACGACGAGCGGCTGCGCCAGCTCCTGCGCGAACGAGAGCACGTACTCCCCGTCACTGCCGCCGTAGATGCCGTACTCGTGCTGGAGCAGCACGACGTCGGCGTCGAGCCGGCCCAGCATCCTGGCCGTCCGCACGTAGTCGCCGCGCACGGCCTGAGCGATCGTCGCGAGCAGTCCCGGCGCCTGCGGGGCGGACGGCTCGTTCACGACCGCGACGAGATCCGCACCCTCGACGCCGGCGACGTCGAGGAGGGTGCGTCGCAAGTCGGCGGCGAAGGTGCCGATCCCGCACGCCCGCGGCGGATACGTCGAGACGATCGCTGTACGCATGCGCCGGTGTCCTACGGACGCGTGCGCGTCGGCGCGAGGTGCCCGCTCAACTGCTGCGGCTCCTGGAGACCGCCGCGGACCGACTCCTTGCGGAACATCCCGCCGGTCGCAGCGCGCAGCCGATCGAGGACACGCCTCAGGCTCTTCCTCATCATGGTGCTCCCTCTTGACGACTCCCCCGGAACGGCAAGCGGCGGGCTCGTGTGGGAGTCAGAACACGGGGACGCTTGCGTCCAGCGTAGCGCACGACCGGAAGCCGCCAACGCTGCCGGTTCTTCCTCTCCGACGCACGACGGCGTCACCCGGCCTCGAGCGGCACCAGCTCGAAGCGATCCACATCGACGAGCCCGCGGTCGGTGATCTTCAGCGACGGGATCACGCTCAGGGCGAGGAACGCGAGCAGCTGGAACGGCGCCTCGACGCGACAGCCGAGCTGCTGTGCGGCACGGAGGATCGCCCGCGAGCGCTCGACCACCTCGTCGAGCGGCGCGTCCGAGAGGAGGCCGGCGACCGGCAGCGGCAGCTCCGCGAGCACCTCGGCTCCGTCCACCACGACGATGCCGCCGCGGATGTTCGCGAGCCGGCGGGCGGCGGCGGCCATCGCGGCGTCGTTCATGCCGACGACGACGAGATTGTGCGCGTCGTGCGAGAGCGTCGAGGCGATCGCACCGCGCTGGAGGCCGAAGCCCTTCACGAAACCGCGCCCGATCCGCCCGGTGCCGAGGTGGCGCTCGACGACGGCGATCTTCGCGAGGTCGCGCTCGGCGTCGGCGACCGCCTCACCGGCATAGACCTTCGGCTCGGCGACGAGCGACTCGGTGACGATCTGGCCGGGAACGAGCCCGATCACGCGCGCCTTGCCGCCGCCGGTCCAGGGGATCCGGAACACCTCGGGCCCGAGCGCGCCGATGCGCACCGTCTGCTTCACCCACTCCGGCACCTCCGCGCGCGGGATCTCGCCGACCGGGCGCCCGCGCTTCAGCACCAGCTCGGGAACGAACCGCTCGAGATCCGGCAGGACCAGCAGGTCGGCCTGCCGCCCCGGCCCGATCGCGCCGAGGTGGTCGAGCCGGTGGTAGGCGGCCGCGTTGTGCGACGCCAGCACGAGCGCGTCCACCGGGTCGATCCCGAACGCGACCGCGTCGCGCACCATCGAGTTGATGTGCCCGTCGGCGGCGATGTGCTCGGGCTCGCGGTCGTCAGTACAGAACGCCATCCGGCCCGGCCCGAACTCCCGGACGAGCGGCAGCAGCGCTTGCAGGTTGCGCGCCGCCGAGCCCTCGCGGATCAGCAGCCACATGCCCGCGCGCAGGCGCTCGCGTCCCTCCTCGGCGGAGAACGCCTCGTGGTCGGACTCGATCCCGGCCGCGGCATACGCCTGCAGCGCCTTGCCGAGCACACCCGGCGCGTGGCCGTCGACGTGCTCCGCCAGCTCGAGCTTCGCCAGCTCCTGCGGCTCGCCGGCGATGACGCCGGGGAAGTTCATCATCTCGGCCAGCCCGATCACGCGCCGGCGGCGGAGCAGCGCGTCGAGATCGCCGACCGAGAGCCCCCGCCGCGGCGACTCGAACGTGGACGCCGGCACGCACGACGAGGCGGTGAAGTAGACGTCGAGCGGCAGGTCGGCGGTCGCGTCGAGCAGCCAGTGGACGCCGTCGGTGCCGAGCACGTTCGCGATCTCGTGCGGATCGGCGACGACGGCGGTCGTGCCGAACGGCAGGACGAGCCGCGCGAACTCGTCGACGAGCGTCTTCGACGACTCGACGTGCACGTGCGCGTCGATCAGCCCGGGCACGACCCAGCGGCCGGTCGCGTCCACCGTCTCCCGGCCCTCGTAGTCGCCGACGCCCGCGATCCAGCCGTCGACGACGGCGACGTCGGCGTCGAGCCACTCGCGCGTGAAGACCGAGAGCACCTTCCCGCCGCGGACGACGAGGTCGGCGGGCTCGTCGCCGCGGGCGACGGCGAGGCGGCGCGCGAGCTCGGGAGCCATCGCTAGCGGCTCACTCCCTCGACGCGCGCACGAGCGCGTCGAGCGCGATCCGTTCGCCCTGGGGCGCCTCGACCGGCCGCTCGACCCGCTCGGCCTTCTCGACCTGCAGGCCGCAGCCGTCGAGGTCGATGACGACGTCCTCGGCCGTGTAGAGCACCTCGGGCGCCTGTGGACCGCCCACCCCCTGCTCGAGGTTCGTGCGGTCGTGCGCGACGAGCAGGAACGTCCCGCCCGGCGCGACCGCGCTCGCCGCGGCGCGCACGGCGGCGCGCCGGTCGGCCTCCGGCACCTGGAGGTAGAAGAGGAGCGCGAGGTCGAACGCACCCGGCTCGGGCCGGAACGCGGTCAGGTCTCCCTGCACCCACTCCGCCTCCACCCCGCGCTCGACCGCGAGCGCACGCGCCTTCTCGAGCGCGACGTCGGAGAAGTCGACGCCGGTCGCCTGCCAGCCGCGCTCGGCCAGCCAGATCGCGTTGCGGCCTTCGCCGCAGGCGAGATCGAGCACCCGCCCGGGCGCGAGGCTCTCGGTCTCGGCGACGAGAAAGCGGTTCGGCGTCGACGTCCAGACGAGCTCGCGTCCGGCGTAGCGGCTGTTCCAATCCTCGCGGTCCATCGGCGGAACGAACCCTAGCCCGGCCGCCCGCCCGTGACAGAATCCGACCATGCCGGCGCTCGCCGTACTCGCGCTCCTCGCCGGAGGAGCCGCGATCCTCGAGACTGCGACGGAGCGGCAGCCGTGAGCGGCGTCGCCGACCTCCGCGGGACGGAGTTCTCCCGCCTCGACTCCGGCGGGCACGTCTACCTCGACTACACGGGCGCGGGGCTCTACGCCGACTCGCAGCTCGCCGAGCACCTCGCGCTGCTCGGCGCGCACGTCTTCGGCAACCCCCACTCCGTCAGCCCCGCCTCCGGAGCGATGACGGCGCTCGTCGAGCAGGCGCGCGAGGCGGTGCTCGCGTTCTTCCGCGCCGACCCCGACGAGTACGTCGCGATCTTCACGCCGAACGCGACCGGCGCGCTGCGGCTCGTCGGCGAGGCCTATCCGTTCCGGCCCGGCGACCGCTTCCTGCTCACCTTCGACAACCACAACTCGGTCAACGGGATCCGCGAGTTCGCGCGCGCCCGCGGCGCCGAGACGAGCTACGTGCCGAGCGAGCCGCCCGAGCTGCGCGTCGACGAGGCGCTCCTGCCGCGCTATCTGACCGAGGTGGGCGGCTCCCACCACAACCTGTTCGCGTTCCCGGCGCAGTCGAACTTCTCGGGCGTCCAGCATCCGCTCGAGTGGATCGACGAGGCGCAGGCGCACGGCTGGGACGTGCTCCTCGACGCGGCCGCGTTCGTGCCGACGAACCGGCTCGACCTCTCGCGCACGCACCCGGACTTCGTCTGCCTCTCCTTCTACAAGCTGTTCGGCTGGCCGACCGGGGTCGGCGCCCTGATCGCGCGCCGCGAGGCGCTCGCCAAGCTCGAGCGGCCCTGGTTCTCGGGCGGCACGATCGTCGCCGCGTTCGTGCAGCGCGACTGGTACCAGTCGGCGCCCGGCGCGGCCCACTTCGAGGACGGGACGGTCAACTTCCTCAACCTGCCGGCGATCGAGATCGGGATCCGCTTCCTCGAGCGCGCCGGGATCGACGCGATCCACGAGCACGTCCAGGCGCTCACCGAGCGGCTGCTCGACGCCCTCGCGTCGCTGCGCCACTCCGGCGGGGCGCCCGCCGCGACCGTCTACGGGCCGCCCGACCTCGACCGGCGCGGCGGCACGGTCGCGTTCAACTTCCTCCACCCCGACGGCCGGATCGTCGACGAGCGCTACGTCGACCGCGTCGCGCAGGGACACTCGATCTCGCTCCGCACCGGCTGCTTCTGCAACCCGGGCGCCGGCGAGGTCGCGTTCACGATCTCCCGGGAGACGCTCGTCGGCGGCGAGTTCGGCGAGGGGATGACGCTCGACGACTACGTCGACGCGATCGGACTCCCCTCCGGCGGCGCGATCCGGGCCTCGCTCGGGATCGCGTCGAACGCCGCCGACCTCGAGCGCTTCGCCGCCTTCGCCGCCGAGTTCGTCGACCTCGCGGAGGTTCCCGCGGATCTGCCGCCGCGCAGCGGCTGCTGAGGGCCGGCACGCGCGCGATCCTCGACCCGACGATCTGCAGCGCGCTCCGAGCACGGTGGCTTGACCGATGCGCAAAGCGGGCACATAGTGTCTCGTCTTGTCGCATTACGCACTTTCCTGGGGCGGTGACCCCGAAGACGTCACGGTCACGGCGCACGGAGACGTCACGGCCGAGCTCGTCGCCGAGTACACCCGGGAGGCGCTCGCCGACCCGCGCTCGCGACCGGGGATGCTGATCCTGATCGACTACCGCGACGCCGACCTCTCACGGCTCACCCAGGCCGACCTCGACCAGCGGCTGGCGGCGATGACCCGCGACGCGACGCCGCTCCAGGGGGGCAGGCTCGCGATCGTCGTCGGCCAACCCGTCGACTTCGGGATCATGCGGATGCTCCACCAGCGGGGCGACCTGCTGCTCGAACGCGCCGGCATCGACTTCGAGCGGCACGTGTTCGAGTCGATCGACGAAGGGCGTGCGTGGCTCGCCACGTTCGCGCCCAGCGACGCCCAGATCGTGTAGATCCCCGCCATCCGGGGCGCGCCGTAGCCTCACCCGCATGGGGACCCCCACGCCCGCGCACGCGCATCGCTTCCGCGGCGCGTTCGGCGACGACACCTTCGGCCGCTTCGCCGAGAAGACCGCCCGCTTCTTCGGGACGCCGCGCTACATCATCGGGCAGACGATCATCGTCATCGCGTGGATCGTCCTCAACTCGGTCGCGCTGCTCCATCACTGGGACCCGAATCCCTTCATCATGCTCAACCTCATCTTCTCGACCCAGGCCGCGTACGCCGCGCCGCTGATCCTGCTCGCGCAGACGCGGCAGGCCGACCGCGACAAGCTCCACTCCGACCTGATCGACACGGGCCATACCAAGCTCGAGACGGCGATGAAGGGCGAGACCGACCGGCTGCTCGAGCTGCTGCAGTCGAACACGGAGCTCACGCAAAAGGACAAGGAGCTGACCGAGCAGGTCGCCGACCTGACGCGTCAGATCCACGCCCTGCTGACGAAGAACGCGGCCGGCTAGGACGCGCTGTTCAGCTCGGCGACGAGCGGCGTCGTGTCGAGCGGCGCGAAGCCGAGCCGGCCGGCGATCTCCTCGCTCAGCGGGCGCGTGCCCTCGGCGAAGAAGCCGCGCAGGATCTCGCCCGTCCGCTCGCTCCGCCACCAGTCCTCGCCGACCTCGCGCACGAAGTACGCACGCACCTGCGCCGAGCGGATCCACGCGCGCAGGTAGTCGGCGGAGTAGAAGCCCGCGTCCATGTCCGAGACGTAGGCCCGCGCGTCGTAGCGAACCGAGGTCGCGGCCGTCAGGAGCTTTGCGTAGTCGCGCGGCGACGAGCCCCGCTCCTCGGCGAAGGCGCCCCAGAAGCCGAGCTCGTAGCGGAGCTTCGCGGCGTAGCGGCGGTAGAGCAGCGACTCGAGGAAGAGGGTCGCCTCCGCGTTCTCGGCCGCCTGCGCGTCGGAGAGGCCGAAGTGGAGCGCGTGCCAGCCCGGCTCGCGCGAGATCGACTCGAAGACGAACGAGTAGATCTCGGTCAGCGCGTGGTCGCGCGAGATCGCCCGGAACGTGAACGGCAGCCGCGGGTCGCAGCCGGCGTAGTGGAGCGCGTGGCCGGCCTCGTGCAGGAACGCCTGGTAGTCGGCGACACCGCCCTGGGCGCGGGTGATCAGGTGCACGACCTCGGGCGGGTCGGACGGGATCACGCAGGCGCGCGGGCTCTTCTGCGGCCGGTCTTCGAGATCGAGCCGGATGTTCGGGATCGCGTTCAGGTCGAAGCCGAGCGCGCGGACGGTCTCGACGCATACGTCCACCGAGCGCTCCTTCGTGTACGTCGACTCGAGCGGCGAGAGGCGGCGGAGCCAGCGCATGTGCATGCTCCGCGGCTGCTCGTCGCGTTCCGGGCCGAGCAGCCGGTCGAACCAGCGGTCGCGCAGGCGGGCGAACGCCGCCCCCGACGCGTCTGCCGCGCCGGCGAGCGCAGCGTCGAGCTCCGCGAGCGAGATGCCCTTCTCGTGCTCGCTGCGGCGGACCGGGTCGGGGTCGCCGGAGACGCCGGCGTCGAGATCCTCGCGGGCCCGGAGCAGGTCGATGCGCTGCGCGTTGAAGCGGGCCGACACCTCGCGCTCGAGCTCGCCGAGCTCCTCGCGGTCGGCGTAGCCGGGCTCGACGGCGAGCCGCGCCTCGGCGGCGCGAAGCGGCATCTCCTCGCCGCGAAACGTGAGTCGCGCCGCGAGCAGCGCGTTCTCGAGCTCGTCCTCGCGCGCCGCGAGCTCGGCGTCGATCAGGCCCGACTCGCACGTCTTCGCGAGCCGGTAGAGGCGCTCCCGGGCATCATCGGGCGCCGCTGCCTCCTCGGCGCGCAGCGCCTCGAGCTGCTCGCGCGTGAACATGTCGGCGTAGCGCGCGACGATCTCGGCCTGCTCCGAGGTCTCCTTCTCGCCGACCCGGACTGCGCGGTACTCCTCGTCCGCCTCGAAGTAGTACTCGCGGAGGCGGGCCTCGTAGTCGGAAGAGCTGCGAACGGCTGCGGTGGCCACGGCGGGAGAGCCTACCGAGCCTCGGCGGACGTCAGGCGGCGGACGGTCTCGGCGAGCCGGTCGACCTCGAAGGGCTTCGGCAGCACCGCGTCCGCGCCCGCGTCTTGGGCGACCGCGTCCTCCGCCGAGCCGGTGAGCAGAGCGACAGGTATGCGCGGCTCACGACTCGCGCACTCCGCGATCAGCTCGCTGCTCAGCTCCGAGCCGAGGTGGAGATCGAGCAGCACCGCCGCCACGGGCGCCGACTCGAGCACTCCGCGCGCCGCCGCGATCGTCGAGGCCTCGACGACCTCGAAGCCGTCCAGCTCCAGGTTGATCCGGCAGAGCAGACGGATCGCCGGCTCGTCGTCGACCACGAGCACCAACACTTTCGACCCCCCGGTCACGGCGCGAGTCTAGCCACGGCTCCCGTACCCGCTTCTCCTCCCCAGCCGTTTCCCGTGCAGATGGAACGCCAGGCGAGCGCAGACGAGCTCGCGGGCCGGCGAGACGGCGCGGAGGGGACGCCCCTTGCTCGGGGCGCGCCGAGCCCGGCGCCCGGCTTCCGGCACCGCGCCTGGTTGGAGTTCCAGCGTGCGCTCGACCCGCTGGGTCCGCCCCGGCCGCTGCCTAGACGGCGGCCGCCGCCGCACGCAGGCGGCTGAGCGTCGCCTCGCGGCCGAGCAGCTCGATGCTCTCGAACAGGCCCGGCGAGACGCGCGAGCCCGTGACCGCGACCCGGATCGGCTGGAACGCCTGGCGCGGCTTCAGCTCCAGCCGCTCGGCGGCCGCCCGCAGCGCCGCCTCGATCGTCTCGGCGTCGAACGGCTCGAGCGTCGAGAGCGCCCCGTCGGCCGCGGCGAGCATCGGCCCGCCACCGTCCAGCTCCGCCGGGTCGGGCTCGACGTCGCCGAAGAAGAAGCCGGCAAAGGCGGGGTACTCGCCGAAGCGCGAGATCTTCTCCTGCACGAGCGGCGCGGTGCGCGCGACGAGCTCGGCGTCCCAGTCGTAGCCGCGCTCGCCGAGCCAGAGCACGAGCCGGTGCGCGAAGTCGTGGGGCGCGAGCGCGCGGAGATACATGCCGTTCAGCCAGTCGAGCTTCGCGTAGTCGAACTGGGCCGGGCTCGGGCTGACGCGCTCGAGCGCGAACCGCTCGACGAGCTCGTCGCGGCTCATGATCGTCGTCTCGCCGTCGGGCGCCCAGCCGAGCAGCGCGAGGAAGTTGAGCAGCGCCTCCGGCAGGTAGCCGTCGACGCGGAACTCGGCGACGGTGACTGCGCCGTGGCGCTTCGACAACTTCTTGCCGTCGGCGCCCGCGACGTTGGGGACGTGGGCGTACACCGGGAGCTCGGCCCCGAGCGCACGGATCAGGTTGATCTGCTTCGGGGTGTTCGAGATGTGGTCCTCGCCGCGGATCACGTGCGTGATCCCGTCCCACACGTCCTCGAGCGGCGAGGCGAAGTTGTAGGTCGGCCGGCCGTCGGAGCGGACGATGACGACGTCCTCGATCGTCTCGTTCGGGATCTCGACGCGGCCGCGGACGACGTCGTCCCAGCCGGTCGAGCCCTCGTCGGGCATCCGGAAGCGGATCGCGCCCTCGTCCTCGTAGGCCTTGCCCTCGGCGACGAGCTGGTCGGCGACCCGTCGGCAGTCGTCCATCCGGTCGAGCTGGAAGGTGTGCGGGCCGTCCCAGTCGAGACCGAGCCAGCGCAGCGACTCCTGGATGTGGTCGACCGCCTCGGCGACCTCGCGCGAGGTGTCGGTGTTCTCGATCCGGAGCCGGAACTCGCCGCCCTCGTGACGCGCGAAGAGCCAGTTGAAGAGCGCCGTCCGGACGTTGCCGATGTGCAGCAGCCCTGTCGGGCTCGGTGCCATGCGGACGCGGACGCTCACGCGGCCATCGTAGGGCTCAGCGCCTGGTGGCGAGCACGTCCATGCCCGCGCGCAGCTCCGCGATCGTCAGGTCGCCCGGGGCGACCGGCGCGACCCGGTACGAGAAGAGGTCGTCGCCGAAGGTGATCTTGAAGACGGGCGTGCCGTCGGAGCGGTACTCGCCGAAGACCGGGTCGCCGCCCCAGGAGACGACCCAGTCGCCGTTGGGGACGGAGCGGGCCGAGCCGCAGCAGATCGAGGTGGTCACGGCCGGGTCGGAGATCTGCTGGACGAGCGTGGCCGTGCGGGTCGCCGTGTCGATCCGGAAGCGCGCCATCCGCGGCGGCCGGTTGAGGAAGGAGCCGTCGTCGAACACGGAGACGGTGCCGTCCGGCTGGATGCGGACGTCGTGCTGGCCGCCGAGCGGCACCTGCCCGTACGGGTCGTCCGCGACGGTGAGGCTCTCGGGCGTCTGGGTGCCGCCGAGCTTCCAGAGGATCCGGCCGCTCTGCTTGTCGATCGCGTACACGCCGTCGGTCTGGCGGAGCGAGAGGAGCACGACGTTCCCGTCGAGCGAGATCGCGTTCGCGTGGAAGAAGTCGTAGCCCTTCGCGTTCCCGGGGATCGGCACGGGGCTCGGGATGATCGTCCCGTCGAGCCAGCGCCGGGACTCGCTCAGGTCGACGTGGCCGTCGGTCGTCCACGACCAGAGCAGCGCGCCCTGCGGGGACACCTCCTCGATCTCGGCCTCGAGCACGATCGCGTCGGGCGGCCCGCCGAACTGCGTCAGGTCGACCCCCGGCTTCGGCTGGTAGACGAGGAACCAGTAGTTCCCGTTCGCGTCCACCTGCAGCTCGTGGCTGTCGACGCGTCCGTCGGGCGAGACGATCCGCCGCACGAACGTGCCGGCGAACGTCCGCACCTGGTATTCGGGGACGGCCTCGGGATACGACGAGAACGCGATCGCCGGGCCGGGGAGCAGCTTCGCGTCGATCGGGACGTGGAGGGTCTTGTACCACCACACCGGCACGCCGTTGCCGTCGAAGATGACGATGTAGTGCGAGCGCGTCTTGCCGAGCGAGAGCGACGGCGTCGCGATGTACCAGCTCGCCGTCGAGCCGCTGCGCGTCTCGGTGAACTCCGGGAAGTCGGTCGGCAGGCAGCGGACGTGGTAGGCGGCGGACCCGGAGCCGTTGCGGGCCTCGATCGTCACCGCCTGGTCGCGGGCGAGCGGCACGAGGGCCGTCCGGCCCGGCTTGCCGTCGATCCAGGGGGCGCTGCCGGCGGCCGCGACGGTCGTGAACCGGACGGGCTGCCCCGGCTGGCAGCGGACGACGTAGTCGTGGATCTTCGACGAGTACGCCGGGTAGAGCGCCGGCGTCGAGGTGAGCCGCGCAAGCAGCGGCGGACGGGTCGCTGCGCCGCTCTCTCCGGACGCGGCCGCAGGGAAGGCCACGAGCGCGAGCAGCGCGATCAGGGTGGAGGCACGCTGCATCGCGCCTCGATCCTGCCAGCAGCGGTTCGGTCCGGCAAGAATCAACTCGCTGCCGGGCGCGGACGCGCGGGCGCCGGTGCGCCTGCTGCCGTGCTTCGACAACCTCCTCCTCTCGTACGCCGACCGGACGCGCGCGATCGCAGACGAGCATCGCGGCGCCGTGAGCGAGGGCGGCTGGGTCAAGTCGACGTTCCTCGTCGACGGCGTCGTCGCGGGCGTCTGGACGGTCGAGGACGGCCGGGTCGGGCTCGAGCCGTTCGCGCCGCTGCCACGGACGGTGCGCCGCGACGTCGAGGACGAGGCCGCGCGGCTGGAGGCGTGGCTGCGGTAGCGTCGCCCGTGTGCAGATCGGCGCGCACGTCTCCTCGTCAGGCGGCATCCACACGGCGATCGACCGGGCGGTCGCGATCGGCGCCGACTCGATCCAGATCTTCACCCAGAGCCCGCGCGCCTGGCGGCCGACGAACCACGACCCGGCCACGTTCGAGCGCTTCCGGGAGCGGCGCGCCGAGGCGGGCATCGGCGGGGTCGTCTGCCACGCGCTCTACCTCTGCAACCTCGCCGCGCCGGACAAGGCGATCTACGCGAAGTCGATCGCGGCGATGCGCAACACGATGGAGGTCGCGGCGGCAATCGGCGCCGACGGAGTCGTCTTCCACGTCGGCTCGCATCTCGGCAGCGGCTTCGAGAAGGGGCTGAAACGCGTGCTGCCCGCGATGCGGAAGGTGCTCGAGCTGGCGACCGACGAGACATGGCTGTTGATGGAGAACTCGGCGGGCGCGGGCGGAACGATCGGGCGCTCGATCGAGGAGCTGGCGACGATCTTCGAGCGGCTCGACCGGCATCCCCGGCTCGGCATCTGCCTCGACTCGTGCCACCTCTACGTGTCCGGCATCGACGTGACCGATCCCGCCGCGTTCGACGCATGCCTCGACGAGGTCGACGCATCGATCGGCCTCGACCGGCTGCGCGCGCTGCACGCCAACGACTCGGCGGCCCCGCTCGGCTCGAACCGCGACCGGCACGCGAACATCCTCGAGGGCGTGCTCGGCGAGAAGCTCGGAGTCTTCCTCGGCAACGCGCGCCTGCAGGGCCTGCCGGCGATCCTCGAGACCGCCGGCCCCGAGAACCGCGGCCCCGACGCGAACGAGATCCGGAGGACGAAGGAGCTGCACGCCCGCTGGGCGGGCTGACCCGTCGGGCCACGTCCGGTCGTGACCGCGACCGCTACGCGTCGTCGAGGCGGGCGAACACCCGGAAGGTCGGCGAGCCGGCCGGCAACTCGTTGAACTCCGGATTGACGCAGCCGAGCTCCGGCTCGCGCTGCTCGAAGGTCGGCTGGACGCGGGCGTCGCACATCGGCAGCGGCCCGCGCGTCGCGCGCACGGCGCCGAAGCCTTCCCGCCGCCGCTCGGCCGCGCGCAGCATGCCGAGATCGATCTCCGCCGAGAACACCTTCTGCAGGCAGCCCATGAAGGTGTGCCCGTGCTCCTCGTATGCGTAGACGAACGGACACGCCCGCGCGATGCACGCCGACGGGTACACGACCTTCTCGCAGTGCACCTCGCACTGGCGGCACTGCACCTCGTCCTGCGGGCGCAGCGGCAGGACGACTCCGCGGCGCCTCTGCTCCTGCTCACTCATCGGATCCCATTGTGGGCGACTCGTTTTCTGCTTCGCAAGACTTGACTTGCGCGCCGTTTTCCGCTTGCGCAAACGGAGTCGCAACTCAGAAGCGCCGGGCGGAGCGGTTCCCGCCGACGCTTGCCGCGCCCGTCGCGGCGCCGTCCTCGGGTCCCACGAAGCTGCCCGCCGACCGCGGCGCGCGGGTAGGCTAACCGCGCTCGTGGGCCGCAGGATCCTCTGGGGGTCGCTCGCCATCGCCCCCGCGACGGTGGCGGCCAGATACGCCTTCCATTTGGGCGAGGTCGCACTGTTCGTGCTCTCGGCCGTCTCGCTGATCCCGCTCGCGTGGCTGATCGGCGAGTCGACCGAGCACGCCGCCGAGCACACGGGCCCGGGCATCGGCGGCTTCCTGAACGCGAGCTTCGGCAACGCGCCGGAGCTGATCATCGCCCTCTTCGCGGTCGGCGACAACCTGCCCCAGGTCGTCCGCGGCTCGCTCGCGGGCAGCGTCGTCTCGAACCTCCTGCTCGTCTACGGCGTCACGCAGCTCGCCGGCCCGGACGACGTGGAGATCGACCGGCGCTCGCTGCTCGCGCAGGTCGGGCTCGTCGGCCTCGCCGTCCTCAGCCTCCTCCTCCCCGTCGCGCTCGGCTACACGGGCGCGCCCGACCGGCACGGCGTCGTCGTCGCGTCGATCCCGATCGCCGTCGTGCTGCTGCTCGTCTACCTGGGCGTCGTCGGCCGCAACCTGCGCCGGCACCGTGCACAGAAGCGCGAGCAGCCGTCGGCGGCCGCCTGGCCGCTGCCGGTCGCGCTCGCCGTGCTCGCGGTCGCGACCGTCGCCACCGCCGTGATCAGCGAGATCCTCGTCCGCTCCCTCGACGCATTCGCGCATGCCGTCGGGCTGAGCGAGTTCTTCATCGCGGTCGTGATCGTCGCGATCGTCGGCAACGCGGCCGAGCACGGCGGCGCGGTCGTGATCGCCCACAGCGGAAAGATGCCGCTCGCGACCGAGATCGCGATCTCGTCGAGCGCACAGGTCGCGCTTCTCGTCGTGCCGCTCGTCATGCTCGCCTCGCTCGCGTTCGCCCACCCGCTCGCGCTCGCGTTCCGCTGGGTCGAGCTCGGCGCGATGGCCGCCTCGGTCGCGATCGTCGGCGCGATGGTCGCCGACGGCCGGTCGCGCCGCTGGGAGGGCGCCGTCCTCGTCGCCGCCTACGCGGTCGCGGTGGTCGCGTTCGCGCTCTCCGGCAACCGCTGAGCGTGACGACTGTCACCACGAATACATGACGCCGTCCCCTGGCGGAGCGAGCAGGTGGGCGGGCACGATGGCGGGGTGAAGCTCCGGCGACGATCCGGGAACGATCCGGGCGATCCCGGAAGGCCCTACCCCTTCGATTCGACTACGGTGAACGCCATGTCCATGACCGAACAGAAGCCTCCCGCGAGTTCGAGCGGCGTCGCCGTCGAGGCCCGCTCGCTCACGCGCCGCTACGGCGAGGGCGCAACCGCCGTCGACGCCCTTCGCGGCGTCGACCTCGACGTCCGCTCGGGCGAGCTCGTCGCCGTGATGGGGCCGTCCGGCTCCGGCAAGTCGACGCTGATGCACATCCTCGCCGGACTCGACAAGCCGACCGGCGGCACCGTGTCGATCGCCGGCACCGAGATCACGACCCTCGGCGACGCCAAGCTGACGCTGCTCCGCCGCGAGCACATCGGCTTCGTCTTCCAGTTCTTCAACCTGCTGCCCATGCTCGACGCGCAGGAGAACATCCTCCTGCCGGTGTCGATCGCCGGCGAGAAGACCGACAAGGCGTGGCTCGAGGAGCTGCTCGGCAAGATGGGGCTCGAGAAGCGGCGCGACCACCGCCCGTCGGAGCTCTCCGGCGGCGAGCAGCAGCGGGTCGCGATCGCGCGCTCGCTCGTCACGCGGCCGACGATCCTCTTCGCCGACGAGCCGACCGGCAACCTCGACTCGAAGACCGGCGGCGAGATCCTCGAGCTGATCCGCGACTCGGTCGACGCGTACGGGCAGACGACCGTGATGGTCACGCACGAGCCGCGGGCAGCCTCGATCGCCGACCGCATCCTCTTCCTCGCCGACGGCCTGATCGTGAAGGAGCTGAGCGGCGTCACGGCCGCCGAGGTCGTGCAGGTGATGAGCGAACTGCAGTCATGATCACGGTCGCGCTGAAGGGCCTGGCCGGGCGCAAGCTGCGCGCGGTGCTGACCGCGGTCGCGATCGTGCTCGGCGTGGCGATGATCAGCGGCACCTACGTCCTCACGGACACGATCAAGTCGGCGTTCAACACCGTCTTCACGCAGGTCTACAAGAACACCGACGCGGTGATCACCGGCAAGAGCGCGATCGGGAAGGACTCGAACGGCAACGCACTGCCGCCGTCCTTCCCCGAGTCGCTGCTCGGGAAGGTGAGCAAGCTGCCGGGCGTCTCGGACGCCTCGGGCGGGATCTCCGACTACGCCTACCTCGTCGGCCGCGACGGGAAGGTGATCTCGGGCCACGGCGCACCCTCGCTCGCGTTCAGCGTCCACCCGCAGGGCGACCAGCACTTCAACCCGCTCGAGCTCGTCTCGGGAACGTGGCCCTCCGGCCCGAGTCAGGTCGCGATCGACGCGAACACCGCCTCGAAGGACAACTACAAGGTCGGCGACACGATCGGCGTGATCGCCCGCGGGCCGGTGCACGACTACCGGATCACCGCGATCGTGAAGATCGGCGGGGTCTCGTCGCTCGGCGGCGCGACCATGGCGATCTTCGACTTCCCGACGGCCCAGGCGATCTTCCACAAGCAGGGCAAGCTCGACGGGATCGACGTGGCCGCGAAGGCCGGCATCACCCCCGCCGAGCTCGTGAGCGAGATCAAGCCGCTGCTGCCGGCGACGGCGCAGGTGCGCACGGGCACTGCCGAGGCGAAGCAGGCGACGAAGGACACGAACGGCTTCCTCTCGATCTTCCAGGACTTCCTGCTCGCGTTCGCGGGCGTCGCGCTCTTCGTCGGCAGCTTCGTGATCGCGAACACGCTCTCGATCACGATCGCGCAGCGCACGCGGGAGCTGGCGACGCTGCGGACGCTCGGCGCCACCCGCCGCCAGGTGCTCCGCTCGGTGCTGCTCGAGGCGCTCGTGATCGGCGCGTTCGCCTCGGTCGTCGGCCTCTTCGCCGGCCTCGGGCTCGCGCGCCTCCTCAACCATCTGTTCGTCTCGTTCGGGATCGACCTGCCGCAGGCCTCGACGGTGTTCGCGACGCGCACGATCGTCGTCTCGCTCGTCGTCGGGATCGTGATCACCGTGCTTGCGGCCCTCCGGCCGGCGATCCGGGCGACGCGCGTGCCGCCGATCTCCGCCGTGCGCGAGGGCGCGGTGTTGCCGGTGTCCCGCTTCGCGCGCTTCAGCGTGCACGCGGCGGTGCTGACGATCGGCGGCGCGGTCGCGCTGATGCTGGTCGGCCTCTTCGTCGGCGGGCTCTCGACGACGAACCGGCTGCTCGCGATCGGCGTCGGCGCAGCGGCCGTGTTCCTCGGCGTCGCCATGCTCGCGAAGACGCTCGTGCCGCCGCTCGCGCGGGTGCTCGGCTGGCCCGCCACGCGGCTCGGCGGCGCCGCGGGGTCGCTGGCGCGGGGCAATGCCATGCGCAACCCGCAGCGGACGGCCTCCACCGCGTCGGCGTTGATGATCGGGCTCGCGCTCGTGACGCTCGTCTCGGTGCTCGCGGCCGGCCTGAAGACCCGCTTCGAGAGCTCCGTCAACTCGCTGTTCAAGGCCGACTACGCGCTCACCGCGACCGACAACTTCTCGCCGATCTCGATCGCGTCGGCGAATGCGCTCCAGAAGGTGAAGGGTGTGCAGGTCGTCTCCGGGGTCCGCGCCGGCCAGGGCAAGGCGTTCGGCTCGCGGATCACCGTCACGGGCGTCTCCGGCGACATCTCCAAGGTGATCTCGACCAACTGGGCGGTCGGCTCCTCGGCCGTGCCCTCGCAGCTCTTCACCACCGGCGCGTTCGTCTCGAAGGACTACGCGAAGGCGAAGCACCTCACCGTCGGCGACCCGCTGAAGGTCGAGACGCCGACCGGCAAGACGATGAACCTCGTGCTGCGCGGGATCTACTCGCCGCCGCAGGGTGGCGCCCCGTACGGCGACGTCACCATCTCGACCGCCCGCTTCGACGCCGAGTACCAGAACCCGCAGAACCTCTACACGTTCGTGAACATCGCGGGCGGCGACACACCGGCGAACACGCTGCGGCTCGAGAACGCGCTGAAGCCGTTCCCGGAGGCGAAGATCGCGACCGAGAGCGAGTTCAAGCACAACCAGGAGCAGGGCATCACCACGCTCCTCAACCTGCTCTACGTGCTGCTCTCCCTCGCGGTGATCATCGCCCTCTTCGGGATCGTGAACACGCTCATCCTCACCGTGTTCGAGCGGACGCGCGAGCTCGGGATGCTGCGCGCGGTCGGGATGACGCGGCGGCAGCTGCGGCGGATGATCCGCCACGAGTCGATCGTGACCGCGCTGATCGGCGCCTCGCTCGCGATCCCGCTCGGCATCGTGCTCGCGCTGATGGTCGGCGAGGCGATCAAGTACCCCGCCTTCACGATCCCGTGGGGAACGCTCGTCGTCTTCGTGATCGCGGCGGTGATCGCCGGCATCCTGGCTGCGATCTTCCCCGCGCGACGCGCGGCGAGGCTCAACGTGCTGGAAGCGCTCCAGTACGAGTAGCCGAGCTCAGCCCGGCCGGAAGCAGCGCGGCCGGGAGCAGCTCGATCGCGTGGTCGACGTCCTCGTCGGAAACGTCGAGATGCGTGGCGGCCCGCAGGACGCCCTTGCGGAGATGGCCGACGAGGACACCGCGCTCGGCCGCCCGCGCGACCGCCTCGTCGATCGAGAGCCCGAGCGGGCCGACTTCGATGTTCGCGAAGTTCGTCTCGACCGCGTCGAGGTCGACCGGGAGACCTGCCGCGTGCAGGCCCTCGGCGAGCCGCCGCGCCCGCGCGTGGTCGTCGGCGAGCCGCTCGACGTTGTGGTCGAGCGCGTAGAGCATCGCCGCGGCCACCACGCCCGACTGGCGCAGGGCGCCGCCGAGCAGGAACTTCCCCTCCCAGGCGCGCTCGATCGTCTCCTCGGAGCCGGCGAGGATCGCGCCCATGGGGCAGCCGAGGCCCTTCGAGAAGCAGACGGTGACCGTGTCGGCGAGCGACGCCCACGCGGACACGGGCAGCCCGGCGGCGACGGCGGCGTTGAAGAGCCGCGCCCCGTCGAGGTGGACGGCGGCGCCGCGCTCGCGGGCGGCGGCGGCGGCGGCGCGGAAGTCGTCGAGCGGCCAGACGCGCGAGCCGGAGCCGCGGTGGGTGTTCTCGAGCACGAGCACGCTCCCGGAGCCGAAGTCGTCGACCTCCGCGATCTGCTCCGGTGAGAGCCGGCCCGCCTCGGCCGGCAGCCCCTGCATGACGAGACCGGAGTGGATCGCCGGCCCGCCCCACTCGTAGATCAGGATGTGTGTCAGCTCCTCGGCGAGCACCTTGCAGCCCGGCCGGCTGATCGCCCGCAGCGCGACCTGGTTCGCCATCGTCGCGGTCGGCAGGAAGAGCGCCGCCTCGTGCCCGAGCAGCTCGGCGGCGCGGCGCTGCAGCTCGTTCGTCGTCGGATCCTCGCGCTCCTGCTCGTCGCCCACCTCGGCGGCGGCCATCGCGGCGAGCAGCTCGGCGGTCGGCTTGGTGACGGTGTCGGAGCGGAGATCGATCATGGCCGTGACGCTACCGTCTGGCGCGATGCGCTACGGGATCCAACTGTGCACGCTCGGCACGTTCGCCGACCCGCGCGAGACCGTGCGGGTCGCGGTCGCGGCCGAGGAGGCGGGCTGGGAGGCGCTGCTCGTCTGGGATCACCTCGCCTGGGCGTCGCGGGCGACCGCGTCCGCCGATCCGTGGGTGACGCTCGGCGCCTGCGCGGCCTCGACGTCGCGGATCACGCTCGGCACCGCCGTGACGCCCCTGCCGCGGCGGCGGCCCCAGATGGTCGCGCAGCAGCTGGCGACGCTGTCGCTCGCGAGCGGCGGCCGGGTCGTCTTCGGCGCCGGTCTCGGCGGGCCGCGCGAGGAGTTCGAGCGCTTCGGCGAGGACAGCGATCCGCGCCGGCGCGCCGCGCTGCTCGACGAGGGGCTCGACGTCGTCGCCCGGCTGCTCGCGGGCGAACGGGTCGAGCACCGGGGCGAGCACTACACGGTCGACGGCCTGACGCTCGCGCCGCTCCCGCTGCGGCCGGTGCCGTTCTGGATCGGCGGCATGAGCCCGCGCGCGCTGCGGCGCGCGGCGCGCTGGGACGGCTGGCTCGGCGACACCTCCGACGCGGAGCGAAACACGTGCTCGCCGGAGGAGATCGCCGAGCGTGTCGCGGCGCTCCGCGCGGCGGGCGCCCGTCCCGACTTCGACGTCTGCTTCATCGGCCACTCTCATCAGGCCGACCTCGCGTCGTACGCCGCGGCCGGCGTGACGTGGTGGATCGAGAACGTTCGCGGCGAGCCGGCCGAGGTGCTCCGTCGGGTCGAGCACGGCCCGCCGGGCGAGACGCTCCTCACGTAGCGCCGGCGCGAGCGGCCGCGCCGGTACGGCTACCGTGGCCGGGTGGACCTGACCCTGCTCGAGACGACGTTGCGTGACCGCGGCGAGCCCGCCTACCGTGCCGGCCAGGTGTGGGAGTGGGCCGCCCGCGGCGCCGAGGGATACGAGGCGATGACCAACCTGCCGCGTGCGTTACGCGAAGGGCTCGCCGGGGCGGTGCCGTTCTCGACGCTTACGGTCGAGACCGAGCGCGAGTCGCGCGACGGCACGGTGAAGACCCTCTTCCGCACGGCCGACGGCCACCCGGTCGAGGCGGTGCTGATGCGCTACCGCGACGGCCGCCGCTCGCTCTGCCTCTCGTCCCAGTCGGGCTGCCCGCTCACGTGCACGTTCTGCGCGACCGGCGCGATGGCGTTCGGCCGCAACCTGACCGCCTCGGAGATCGTCGACCAGGCGCTCCACTTCCGGCGGCGCGTCGAGGTCGACCACGCGGTGTTCATGGGCATGGGCGAGCCGATGCTCAACCTCGACGAGGTGCTGGCCGCGGCACGGCGGCTGCCGGCGGTCGGGATCACGCACCGGCGGACGACGATCTCGACGGTCGGCTGGCTCCCGGGGCTGACACGGTTCGTCGACGAGGTGAACGAGCCGATCCGGCTTGCGCTCTCGCTGCATGCGCCGGACGACGAGCTGCGTTCCCGGATCATGCCGGTGAACGACCGCTATCGCCTTGGCGACGTGCTCGCCGAGTGCCGCCGCCACGCCGCGGCGACGAACCGGCGCGTGTTCATCGAGTACGTGATGCTCGCGGGCGTCAACGACTCCCCGGAGCAGGGTCGCACGCTCGCAGCGCTGCTCGGACGCGACCACTTCAAGGTCAACCTGATCCCGTACAACCCGACGGGCCTCTACGACGGATCGACCGCGGCCTCGATCGGCACCTTCAAGGCGCAGCTCGACCATGCGCATGTACCCGCGACCGTGCGCCTGACGCGCGGCCGCGACATCGAGGCGGCCTGCGGGCAGCTCGCCGCGGCGCCGAAGGCGAAGCGCCGGGGCCCCGCGCTCGCCGCGCAAGGCCCCGGCTCCCTCCCCGGCCGCTAGGGCAGCGGGCCCGCTGCGGTCGCGACCTGCTCGCCGACCGGGTCGAGGAGCTCCCCGACGGGGTCGACGGCGTCTCCGGCCTTGCCGGCGACGTTCCCGGCCGCCCCGACCGCGACGTCGGTGGCCGGCTGGGTCGCCGAGCCCGCGGCCGTGCCGGCAGTGCTCGACGTGCTCGCCGCGGCGCCGGTTGCGTCACGACCGAGGTCGCCGACGGGATCCGGCGCAACCGACGCCTGACTGACGCAGTTGTCGCCGCCGTGGCGACCGCGTCCACTCGAGCAGTCCGACGCCGGCACGAGGAAGTCGAACGCCGGCGCGTTGTCGAGCGGGTAGAGGAACGACTGCACGTCCTGCGTCGGCGAGACGTTGTTCGCCAGCGTGAACGCGGTCGCGTCGTACAGCCGCGACCCGGTCGTCGCGGCGACCTCGGTCGGGCGGTCGTACCGGTCGACCGGGCCGAGCGCCTTCAGCAGCGTCAGCGGCACGGTCAGCCGGATCGTCCCGCTTGCCTGGTCGACGCCGCCCTGGATCGGCGTGTCGCCCGGGTAGACGAGGCAGGCCGAGCCGTGCGCGTCCGGCTGGAGGCACGGCGACGACCCGACCGCGTAGCCGTTGAACCCGAACGTGAAGCCCTGCACCGGGTTCCAGCGGGCACTTGCCGCCGCCGACTGATAGCCGTCGACGAAGCGGAAGATCCAGAGCAGCGACTGCGCGCCGGTGTCGACGAGCGCCTGGGTCAGCGCCGCCGTCGAGAGGTCGGCGAGCTTCATCGTCACGGTGAAGCCGCCGTCGTACACCGGCTTGCCGGTCAGCAGGTCGACCTCCGGCGAGACCGAGACGTCGCGCAGGTCGGCCGCCGGCACGTTCGTCGTCGGCGGGTTGACGAGCGACGACGCCGTCAGCGAGTAGCTGGCGAGCGCGTCGTTGCCCGGGTCGGGCGACGAGGTGCGGACGACCGCGCGGTTGCTCGAGACCGAGCCGCCGCCGTTCGACGGGCCGTTCGCCTGCGTCGAGACCATCGTGATCGCCACGTGCCCGGCCGACTCGTCCGGCTTCTTGCCGTCCTGGTTGAAGACGACCGAGAGCCGCTTCGTCACCCGGTTGTAGTCGATGGCGAAGAAGTCGGCGAGCGTCCGGTCGCCGCTCGGGACCGACAGGTCGCAGCCGAGCCCGTTCAGGCAGATCGAGTCGTAGTGCATCGGGTGCGTCGTCGCCTTCACCTGGCTGAAGGTCGCCTTCGGCGAGAGCGCGTTCAGCGACTGGTCGACGTAGACGTCCCAGGCCGCCTTGAAGGCGCCGGTGTTCGGGTTGCCGTCCTGGTTCGTGCCGTAGAACGCCACGGCGACGCGGCCGGGCGCCCCGCCCGCGGCGACCCACGGGAAGACCGTCGTCCGCACCGCGTCACGGTCGACCTGCACCGGCGTGGTGAAGCCCGGATCGACGGTCGGGACGTCGCTCGGCGAGAGCGGATCCTGCGAGACGGGCTGGTTGCACTTGGCCACGTCCGCATTCGGCAGCGCGGTCAGATAGGTGTGGTAGGTCGCCTTCTCGCCGTAGGCGACGTAGATGTTGCCCTGGCTGTCGGCGGCGGCCGTGGCGAAGCCCGCAGGCGCAGCCGGCGCGACCGCGGCGAGGCAGTCCGTCCAGCTCAGCCCCTTGTCGTAGGAGACCGAGAGGTAGACGCGGTTGCCCTTGTCCCACGGGAAGTACGTCACGTCGTGGCTCGGGTCGTAGCGGATCGGCCCGGGGAAGTCCGGGCTCGGCGCGCCGATCGCGGAGACGGGCCCGTACGTGAGGCCGCCGTCGGTCGAGCGCTGGACGACGACGTTGCGCGGCTCCTGCTGGTTGTAGATCAGGAGCACGGTCTTGTCGTCGACAAAGGTGAGCCACTGCCGGTCGGCGCCGGCGCCCTTGTCGGTGACGCCGTTGCCCGCCGGGCCGGCGGTCTCGAGCGAGTGGCCGTTGTTCGGCGAGGTCGCCGTCGCGAAGCCGGTGAGCGGCCCGAGGCCGGCGTACGCGTACTGGTAGAAGCCCTGCCCGTTCTTCGACACGGCGGTCGCCATCGCGCAGTCGCCGCCGCCGCCACCGCCCTGCTGGCCACGCGGGGGCGTCCCGAGCAGGTGGAACTGGTCGCCGCCGTCGGTCGAGACCTGGGCGTAGTCGACGCCGTTCGTGAAGCCGGTCGGGCCGCAGGTGTAGATGTTGCCGGCCCGGTCGATCGTCATCAGGGGCTCCGACTCGCTGCGCTGCGGGTCGGCGGGGACCGCGGCCGAGAAGGAGAGGCCGTGCGCGGGCGCCGAGGCGAGCGACCCGTCGGCCGACGCGGCGGTCGTCGTGACGACGAGCTTGCCGGTGTAGTCGGTCGAGAGCGCGTTCGCGAAGCCGCACGCGAGCACCTTGTACGTCCCCGCCTGGAGGTTCGAGGCGGTGAACTGCTCGGTCGTGTTCGAGGTGTCGCTGGAGCCGACCTCGCTGCCGTCCGGCGCGACGACCGTCAGCACCTCGTCGGCCGTGTCCTCGGTCGGCGTCCCGGGCTGCCAGGAGATCGAGAACGCGAACGCGGCGTCGACCGTCCCGTATGCGCCGCTCGGCACGCTCACCGTGACGTCGTGCTCGTCGGCGATCGAGGTGCCGCCGTTGCAGTCGGAGGTCGGGTTCGCGCCGGGAGCGATCGTGCCCGACCACGTGTCGGTGGCGGTCTGCCCGGCGGTGGCGGGCACGGCGACGCTGCCCGCTGGCGGTGTGGATGCGCCCGCGCTCGCGACCGCGAACGCGAACGTCGTCGCCGCGGCGAGCGCCACCGCGAGCGACAGAAGAGTGGAGATGCGTTTCGGCATCGGAAGCTCCTTCGGGGTGGATTGCCCCCGCTGAGACCGACGCGGCGCCGAAAACCTGCAACCGTCCGCGCGAGTGGACGAGATCGACGAGGAGCGCCTCCGCCTGCTCGACGACGCCCTCCGCCAGGACGTGCCCGGCACCGCCCGCTGGCGCTGGACGAAGCACGACTTCGGCGAAGAGACCTTCGAGTCGGGCGACCTCGACCCGGCGCTCTATCTCGTCGCTGTCGCGCCCGGCGGCTCCTACGCCGGGATCGCGCGCGTCTGGAACAAGCCGACGCGTCCGCGGCTGGGCCTGATCGGCGTCGTCCGCGAGCACCGCCGCCGCCGCGTTGCCCGGTCGCTCCCGGCGGAGGTCTTCGCCGCGCTCCGCGCCCGCGGATGCGGCGAGGTCTCGACCGAGGTGGACGAGAAACGTCGCCTCGCGGACACTGCTCGAGGGGCTCGGCGGCCGGCGGGTCGGCGCGTCGCTCGAGCTCGTGCGCTACGCGACCGGCTGAGTCGCCGCGTCCGGCGCCGGCTGCTCGCCGAAGCCGTACTTGACGACCGGCCGCTTCGCCGCCCGCACCTCGTCGAGCCGCCGCACCGGCCGGGCGTGCGGCGCCTCGTGCAGCAGCTCCGGGCTCTCGGCGGCCTCGCGCGCGATCGCGAGCATCGCGTCGCAGAACGCGTCGAGCGTCTCCTTCGTCTCCGTCTCGGTCGGCTCGATCATCAGCGCCTCCGGGACGACGAGCGGGAAGTAGATCGTCGGCGGATGGAAGCCGTAGTCCATCAGCCGCTTCGCGACGTCGAGCGCCATCACGCCGTGGTCGCGCTTGAGCTCCCGTGCGGAGAGCACGAACTCGTGCATGCAGAGCCGGTCGTACGGGAGCTCGTATGCCTCCTTCAGCCGTGCGAGCACGTAGTTCGCGTTCAGGACGGCCGCCTCCGACATCTCGCGCAGGCGCGGACCGTACATGCGCATGAACGCATACGAGCGGACGAAGACGCCGAACGGGCCGGTGAACGAGCGCACCTTGCCGATCGTCTTCGGCCGGTCGAAATCGAGGCCGAACGCGTCCTCGTCGCGCCGGATCACGGCCGGCACCGGCAGGAACGGCTCGAGGATGTCGCGCACCGCGATCGGGCCGCCGCCGGGACCGCCGCCGCCGTGCGGCTGCGAGAACGTCTTGTGCAGGTTGATGTGGACGACGTCGAAGCCCATGTCTCCCGGCCGCGAGATGCCGCAGACCGCGTTCAGGTTGGCGCCGTCGTAGTACATGAGCGCGCCCGCGCCGTGGAAGATCCGCTCGATCTCCTCGATCCCCTCGTCGAAGAGCCCGAGCGTCGACGGGTTCGTCAACATCAGCGCGGCGGTGTGCTCGTCGACCTTGCCGCGCAGGTCCTCGACGTCGATGTTGCCGCGTGCATCGGTGCGGACCGGCGTCAGCTCGTAGCCCGCCATCGTCACCGACGCCGGGTTCGTGCCGTGCGCCGTGTCCGGGATCACGACCTTGCGGCGCTGCTCGCCCTCGCCGCGGTCGGCGTGGTAGGCCCCGATCAGCATCAGGCCGGTCAGCTCTCCCTGCGAGCCGGCGGCAGGCTGGAGCGAGACGGCGTGGAGGCCGGTCACCTCGGCGAGGATCTCCTGCAGGCGCCACATCAGCTCGAGCGCGCCCTGCGCCCCGTCCTCCTCCTGCAGCGGGTGGAGGCCGGCGAAGCCCGGCAGTGCTGCGAGCCGCTCGTTGATCCTCGGGTTGTATTTCATCGTGCACGAGCCGAGCGGGTAGAAGCCGGTGTCGACGCCGAAGTTGCGGGTCGAGAGCTCGGTGAAGTGGCGCATCAGCTCGAACTCGGGCACCTCGGGCAGGCGCGGCGGCTCGGCGCGGCGGAACTCCTCGGGCAGCTCCGGCGCAGGCAGGCCGTCGTGGTGCGGCAGCGCGGAGGCCCGGCGGCCGGGCTGCGACTTCTCGAAGATCAACCTCATGCCGTCACCTCCGCCAGCACGTCGGCCAGGCGGTCGATCTCGGCGGGGGTGCGCCGCTCGGTGACCGCGACGAGCAGGACGTCGTCCATGGCCGGGTAGTCGCGTCCGAGCGCGTAGCCGGGATGGACGCCGCGCTCGCGGGCCGCCCCGACGACGTCGTGCGCGTTCCGTCCGACGCGGACCGCAAACTCCTTGAACGTTGTCTGCTCTGGAAACAGCAGCTCGAGCCCGGCCCGCTCGGCGAGCTGTCGCTTCGCGTAGGCCGCGAGCGAGAGGCAGGTCTCCCCCAGCTCGCGGAGTCCCTGCGGGCCTAGCCACGTGAGGTAGACGAGCCCGCCGAGCGCGAGCAGCGTCTGGTTCGTGGTGATGTTCGAGGTCGCCTTCTCCCGCCGAATGTGCTGCTCGCGGGTCTGCAGGGTGAGGACATAGCCGCGCTCGCCCGCGGCGTCTACCGTCTCGCCGACGATCCTGCCGGGCAGGCGCCGGATGTACTCCTGGCGTGCCGCGAGGAACCCGTAGTGCGGGCCGCCGTACGACGGGAAGTTGCCGGCGGCCTGGCCCTCGCCGAGCGCGATCGCGGCGCCGTAGCGTCCGGGCGCCTCGAGCACGCCGAGCGAGACCGGGTCGCAGTGGACGACCGAGAGCGCCCCGGCGTCGTTCGCAACCGCCGTGAGCTGCGCCGCCGGCTCGAGGCAGCCGAAGAAGTTCGGCTGCTGGAAGATCACCGCGGCAGCGTCCGCCGCGGCCGCGCGGAGGGCGTCCGGATCGGTCGTGCCGCCGGCGTGGGCGACCTCGACGACCTCGAGGCCGAAGCCGGAGGCGTACGTCTTCACGACCTGCCGCACCTGCGGGCTCGTCGCCTCGGTGACGACGACCTTCGTCCGGCCCGTCGCGTGCTTCGCGACGTAGCACGCGTCTGCCGTGACGGTCGCCCCGTCGTAGCCGGAAGCATTCGAGACATCCATCCCGGTGAGCTCGCAGATCGCGGTCTGGTACTCGAAGATCGCCTGCAGCACGCCCTGGCTCATCTCCGGCTGGTACGGCGTGTACGCGGTCAGCAGCTCGCCGCGCTGGAGGACCGCGTCGACGACCGCCGGTACGTAATGGTCGTAGATGCCGGCGCCGAGGAACGACAGCTCCTGCGAGGAGTCGACGTTTCGCGCCGCGAGGGCTGCGAGATGGTCGAAGAGCTCCTGCTCCGAGAGCGCAGGCTCGAGCTCGAGCGGCCGCCCGAGGCGCACTCCGGGCGGTATGTCGCGGAAGAGCTCCTCGACCGTCGAGACGCCGACCGCGCCGAGCATCGCCTCCCGGTCGCCGTCGGTGAGCGCGAGATACGGGTGCGTCACTGTTCGGCGATGACCTGCTGGTAGGCGGCGAGGTCGAGCAGCGCCTCGACCTCGGCCGGGTCGGTCATCCGGATCCGGATCAGCCAGCCGGCGCCGTACGGATCCTCGTTCACGGTCTCGGGCGCGTCCACGACCTGCTGGTTCACCTCGAGCACCTCGCCCGAGAGCGGCGCGATCAGGTCGGAGACGGCCTTGACCGACTCGGCTTCGCCGTACGAGCCGTCCTTCGCGACGGTCGCACCGACCTCGGGCGGCTCGAAGTGGACGAGCTCGCCGAGCGAGTCGGCCGCGAACCAGGTGATCCCCAGCACGGCCTCGTCGCCCTCGATGCGGGCCCAGTCGTGCTCCGCGTGGTACTTCAGATCGTCGGGGTAGCTCTCGGCGGCCACTCGGTCATCCCTCCTGTTGATCGGCCCTGTAGATGGGCTTCGTCACGACGCGCGCACGCCGCGGCCGGCCGCGTACGTCGATGGTCAGCTCCGTGTCCGGCGCGGCCCGCTCGGCGGGCACGTAGCCCATGCCGATGCCGACGTCGAGCATCGGCGAGTGCGAGCCGGACGTCACCTCGCCACCGCCGTCGATCGCCATGTGCTGCCGGGGGATCGCCTTCTCCTCCATCACGAACGCGACGAGCTTCCGTTCTGGACCGTGCTCGGCGACGCGCCGCAGCTCGGCGACGCCGCTGAACTCCTTGTCGAGCGCGCACGTCCAGCGGAGACCGGCGGAGATCGGGTCGGTGTCCGGGCCGATGTCGTTGCCGTGCAGCGGGTAGCAGACCTCGAGCCGGAGCGTGTCGCGGGCGCCGAGCCCGCACGGCACGACCCCACGCGCCAGCACCGCGTCCCAGAGGCGCACGGCGTCCTCGGCCATGCAGAGCAGCTCGCAGCCGTCTTCCCCCGTGTAGCCGGTGCGGTTCGCCATCGTCTCGACGCCGTCGATCTCGACCTCGGCGAACGTGAACGGCTTCGCCGGCGGCAGGCCGAGCCGTTCGATCGCACGCGGCCCCTGCACGGCGAGAAGCGCGTACTCGTCGGAGACGTCGCGGACGTCCGAGCCGGAGACCTCGCGCTCCTTCAGCCACGCGAAGTCGGCCTGCCGGTTCGCCGCGTTGACGACGAGCAGAAAGCGGAACTCGTCGAGCCGGTAGGCGATCAGGTCGTCGACGATCCCTCCCCGCTCGTTCGTGAGCAGCGTGTACTGCGCTTGTCCTCGGCCGATGCGGTCGAGGTCGTTGGAGAGCAGGCCCTGGAGGAGCTCGTGCGCACGCGGCCCCTCGACCTCGATCTCGCCCATGTGCGAGACGTCGAAGACGCCCGCGTCGGTGCGCACCGCACGGTGTTCCTGGATCACGCCCTCGTACTGGACGGGTAGCTCCCAGCCGGCGAACGGCACCATCCGTCCGCCGAGCGCGACGTGCCGTTCGTGCAGAGGGGTGCGCTGGAGCGTGTGGGCCATGCCGAGGCGATCCTAGTGCCTGTCCGCGCGCCGGGGATTCAGTGGAAACGCGGAGAGCCGCCCCGAAGGGGCGCCGCCCCGACACATCGAGACGTGCCGGGGCGGCCGACCGGGTCGTTGGGCTGACGGGTGAGGGTCAGCCCGGTGAGGGCAGGCGTCGTGTCCCCGGCGGTCGAGGTTCGAAACCTCGCGCAGGCGCTATTCGTCGCGCAGGAACGAGGGCACGTCGAGCGTCTCGCTCGAGCGCTCGCCCGTTGCCCCGGCCGGCGCGGCGATCGGAGCGCCGGTCGCCACCTCGCGGCGCCGCCGGCGACGCTGCGCGCCGAAACCGGTCGCGATCACCGTGACCCGCACCTCGTCGCCGAGAGCGTCGTCGATGACCGCCCCGAAGATGATGTTCGCGTTGTCGTCGGCGGCGCTCGTCACGACTTCCGCCGCCTCGTTCACTTCGAACAACCCGATCTCGGGGCCGCCCGTGATGTTGAGCAGGATGCCGGTGGCGCCCTCGATCGACGCCTCGAGGAGCGGCGACGACACGGCCGCGCGCGCCGCCTCGGCGGCACGGTTCTCTCCCTGGGCGATCCCGATCCCCATCAGCGCAGAGCCCGCGTCGCGCATGATCGTCCGCACGTCCGCGAAGTCGAGGTTGACGAGCCCGGGCACGGTGATCAGGTCGGTGATCCCCTGCACGCCCTGACGGAGGATGTCGTCCGCGCGCCGGAACGCGTCGACGACGGAGGTGTTCTTCTCGACCACCTGCAGGAGGCGGTCGTTCTCGATCACGATCAGCGTGTCGACGCGGTCGCGCAGGTTCTCGATGCCCTGCTCGGACTGCTGCGCGCGCTTGCGGCCTTCGAACGCGAACGGCTTCGTGACGACGCCGACGGTCAGCGCTCCGAGCTCGCGGCCGAGCTCGGCCAGGATCGGCGCGGCGCCGGTGCCGGTGCCGCCGCCCTCGCCGGCGGTGACGAAGACCATGTCCGCGCCCTTGAGCGCCTCTTTCAGCTCGTCGCGGCTCTCCTGCGCTGCGGCGTGACCGACGGCCGGGTCGGCGCCTGCGCCGAGACCGCGCGTCGCCTTCGAGCCGATGTGGATCTTCACGTCGGCGTCGCACATCATCAGCGCCTGCGCGTCGGTGTTGACCGCGATGAACTCGACGCCCCCGAGGCCCGCGTCGACCATCCGGTTGACGGCGTTCGTGCCGCCGCCGCCGACGCCGACGACCTTGATGACCGCGAGGTAGTTGCCCGACTGGTCGCGCATGCTCATGGGGCCTGACCTAAACCTTCAGTGGAGGATTGGGGCGGAAAAGCCGCTTTGAAGCGCAGGGTACGCGCGTCGAATCGCGCTGTCAATCGATGCTGGACCGTTAGCACCCTCAACCTCCAGCTGAGACTTGAGGGTTGGTCGAGGTAGCGGTCGTCGACGGAGCGGTCGTCGACGGAGTGGTCGCGGTCGCAGTCGCGGTCGGCGGCGCAGCCTGCACCGTGTCGTTTCCCGCGACCGGCCGGCCGGGAAGCCCCACGTCGAGATACGTCGTCCCGGCGGGGAGCTGACGCAGGGCGCGCACGGCGACCGCGAGCTTGAGCCGCATCTGCGCGGGGTCGCCGAGACGGAGGTCGATCCCCGACTGGAGATGGAATACGAGCGATCCGGCGGTCGTCGCCACGGAGCGGATCTTCGGCGCGAAGCGAGACGTGAAGGCGAGCGCATGTGCGGCGTCGCCGCCGTGCTCCGGGGCGAGGAAGCTGCCGGCGGAGAACGCCGTCGCGGCGGGCAGCCAGATGCGCGGCAGCGCCGGCTGCGCGTCCACCGCGACCCGCTCGACGATCCGGCCACGCGCCGACGCCAGCCACGCCTGCGCGCCGCGGCGGACGACGGCGACGACGCGTTCCGGTACGACCGAGATGCGAAGCGTGTGCGGGAACGCGCGATCGTAGTGCGCGCTGACGATCGCGGGCAGGGCGTCGACGCGCGACTCGAGCCGACCGCCGTCGAGAGCAACGAGGCTGGTGCCGAGAAGCGGCGCGAGCGCCGCCTGCACCTGCTTGGCGACCGGCGGCGGCGCGCCGGTGACCGCGACGCTCCGGATCGCAAACGCGGATGTCTCCCGCGCGAAGAGGTATCCCCCGACGCCGACGACCGCGATGGCGAGGCCGACGAGGAGCGAGCGAGGAGACGGCATGAACCGGGACACCACGCCGGTCCGCTTGCGCCGACGGGACGCGACGCGCGGGAGCGCGACCGCCCCTGCGCGGGCGCGCGGTTGCCGACCTCGGCGCTTCGGGGCCACCGGGACTCGTTCGCCGCACGCACGGTCCCTCCTACCTCGGGATGCGACTCTCGCGCGGCGGAGCCGCCCCGCCGTGTCCTCGCGTGCCCCCACGCGCCCCCACGTGCCCCCAAGGGGTACGAAACCCCCCGCTATCAGCGTATCGGGGGCGACGTGACGGCGGCGTCGAGCCTCTGTCACGGAAGGGTGACCCGGACGCCGCCGGTGTGCGGATCAGAGCGCCGGCAACTCGATCGCGCCGAGGAACTCGACCTCGTGCCGCAGCTCGACGCCGAACTCCTCCCACGCCCGGCGTCGTGCTTCGACCATGAGCGCGACTGCGTCGGCCGTGGTGGCGCCGCCGGCGTTCTCGATGAAGTTCGCGTGCTTCGGCGAGATCTGCGCGGCCCCGATCCGGTGGCCCTTCAGCCCGCATGCCTCGAGCATCTGCCCCGCGCTCAGCTCGTGCTCCGGATTCGCGAAGACGCTCCCGAACGTCCGGCGGTTCGTCGGCTGGGCCGCCTTCCGCCGCGCGTTCAGGTCGCGCACTTCGGCCTTGATCTCCTCACTCGGACGCGGACGCAGGCGCAGCTCGGCCCGGAGCACGACCTGGCCGTGCCGCAGCTCCGAGTGGCGGTACGAGAGCCCGAGCTCGGCGGGCGTCAGCCAGCCGCTGCCTTCGCCGCTCGCGACGAGCGCCCGCTCGAGGACCTGCGAGAAGTCCCCGCCGTAGGCGCCGCCGTTCATCCAGACGCCGCCGCCGATCGTGCCGGGGATCGCGCACGCGAACTCGAAACCACCGAGCCCGGCCGCGCGCGCCCGGTGGAGGCAGACCGCGTTCGCGGCACCCGCGCCGGCGCGCAACAGGTCGCCGTCCACCTCGACCGCGGCGAGCTCGCCGCCAAGCTTCAGCACGAGCGCATCGACGCCGTCGTCGGCGACGATCAGGTTCGAGCCGAGCCCGACCGTTGCCACCGCGAGGCCGCGCTCGGACGCCCAGCGCAGGAGCTCTGCAACCTCTGCCTCCGATTCCGGCTCCGCGAACGCACACGCAGGCCCGCCGGTGCCGAGCGTCGTGTGGCGCGAGAGGACGACACCTTCCCGGACGATCACGCGAGCGCCCCCAGGATCAGCGGCGCGGCCCGGTCGACGTCGCCCGCGCCGAGCGTCAGCACGGTGTCGCCCGCGCGCGCCCACGCGGCCACGAGGGCGGCCCCCTCCTCCACCGTCGGCGTCCAGCCGATCCGCATCCCCGGGCGCTCGTGAGCGAGCGCGTCGACGACGAGCCGCCCGCTCACACCGGGCAGCGGCTCTTCACGTGCGGGGTAGACGTCGGTGACGCACACCGCGTCGGCCGCCGCGAGCGCGCGCCCGAGCTCGGCTGCGAGGTGCACCGTCCGCGAGTAGAGGTGCGGCTGGAAGAGCGCGAGCAGCCGCCGCGAGCGACCGCCTCCGGCGGCGACGTCGGCCATCGCACGGGCCGCCGCGAGGTCGGCCGCTAGCTCGGCGGGATGGTGCGCGTAGCTGTCGAAGACGACGACGCCGCCCGCCTCGCCCTTGCGCTCGAGCCGCCGGCCGACGCCGCGGAACTCGACGAGCGCCCGCTCCGCCTCGGCGCGTGCGACGCCGGCAAGCTCGAGTGCCGCGAGCGCGGCCGCGGCGTTCCGGCGGTTGTGCTCGCCCGGGACCGCCAGGTCGAGCGCGACCGGCTCGAGCTCTTCACCGCGGACGACGTGCGGAACGCGGGCGAGCCACGTCTCGTAGAGCTCGGCGACCTCGGCCCGCGAGCCGAACGTCGCGTGATGGTCGAGGTCGACGTTGAGCAAGACGGCGATCTCCGGCCGAAGCGACGCGACCGAGCGGTCCGACTCGTCGCCCTCGACGACGAGCCATCCCTCGCCGGCGGCGGCGTTCCCTCCGAGCTGCTCGACGTCGCCGCCGATCAGAAACGCGGGATCGAGCCCGAGCCGGTCGAGACAGAACGCGATCATCGCGCTCGTCGTCGATTTCCCGTGCGCGCCGGCGACGACGATCGAACGCCGCAGCGCGACCAGCTCGGCGAGCAGCTCGGCACGCGGGCTGCCGGCGACCTTGCCCGCGAACGCCGTCGAGACGTACACCTCCCAGCCGGCGGGCGGCGCCGGCGGTTCGGTCGCGACCGTCACCTCGATGCCGTCGAGATGCTCGAGGTACGGCGTCTCGACCCGGTCCCAGCCCGCGACCTCCGCTCCCCAGGCGTGCGCGAGGAGCGCGTACGCGCTCATGCCGGCGCCGCCGATGCCGGCGATCCAGATGCGCCTACCGGCGAGCGGCCGCGAGGGTGACGAGCTCATCCGCGATCTCCTCCGCCGCGTTCGGCCGGGCCGCCGAGCGCATCGCCGCCGCCATCGCCGCCAGCCGGTCAGGGTCGGCGAGCAGCTCCGCGACCAGGTGTCCGAGCCGGACGGCTTCCGCCTCGGAAACGACGACTGCGCCGCCTGCCTCCTCGAACCAGCGCGCGTTCTTCTCCTGGTGGCCGCCGGTCGCGAACTCGCCGGGGACGAGCACCGCCGGCAGCCCCGCGGCGGCGAGCTCCCACACCGATCCCCCCGCGCGCGCCACGACGAGATCGGCGGCTCCGTACGCGAGCCCGATCTCGTCGAGGAACGGCAGCAACCGGTATGCGGGCCGGGAGACGCGCGACGCCAGGCGCTCGTAGTCCCTGCGGCCGCAGAGGTGGATGACCGCCGGGCCCGCTTCGCCCCAGGCGGCCACCGCCACGTCGTTCAGGAGCTGGGAGCCGAGCGAGCCGCCGAAGACGAGCACGACCGGGCCTTCGAGCTGGAGCCCGAGCCGCTCGCGCGCCTCGCTGCGGTCCACCGCCTGCGAGGCGGCCGGGATCGGCCGGCCGACCGCGCGGTACTTCGCCCCGTCGCGACCGACCGGAAGCGCGAGGAAGACGCGCCGCGCGAACGGCGCCGCGAGCCGGTTGGCGAGGCCGAGGTGCGCGTCGGCCTCGGTCAGCGCCGCCGGGATCCGCTTCGCCCAGGCGGCGACGACCATCGGCCCGGCGACGTACCCGCCGCCGCCGAGGACGACGTCCGGCCGCCGCCGCGCGAGGATCCGGGCGCACGCGGCGGGCGCCGTCGCGGCGCGCCCGAGCGCCCGCGCGAGCCCGAGCCCGGGCCGGCGCGGGAAGCCCGACACCGCGAATGCGTCGAACGGGTAGCCGCGCTCAGGAACGAGCTGCGCCTCGACGCGATCCGGCGACCCGGCGAACGTCACCTCCACTCCGCGCGCGCGCAGGGCTTCCGCCACCGCGAGCGCCGGCGCTACGTGGCCGACCGTCCCGCCGGCCGCGATCAGGCACCGCAGCTTTTGCTCTTCCACGCTCACCACGGGCGATGTTAAGGAGGATCCCGACCGACGCGAGCATGACAACGAGGCTCGAGCCGCCGTACGACACGAACGGGAGCGGAATTCCGGTCAGCGGCGCGAGGCCGAGGACGGCCGCGAGGTTGATCGCCGCCTGCCCGCAGACGAGTGCGGTGATTCCCGCCGCGAGCCGTTTCCCGAACGGGTCGCGCGAGCCGATTGCGAGCCGCAGCCCCGCATAGCCGAAGGCGCAGTAGCCGAGGATGACGACACTGACGCCGACGAGCCCGAGCTCCTCGCCGATGACGCCGAAGATCATGTCGGTGTGCGCCTCGGGCAGGTAGTGGATCTTCTCGATCCCCTGCCCGAGCCCCCGCCCGAAGACACCTCCCGAGCCGAGGCTGATCAGCGCCTGGACGTTCTGCAGGCCGGCACCGTGCGGGTCCTTCCACGGATCGAGGAACGTCAGGAGGCGCGCGCGACGGTAGGGAGACGACCAGGCCGCGATGGCCGCGAGCGCGGCGACGATCGCGTAGCTGGACGCGAGGACGGACAGCCGCGTGCCGGCGACGAGCAGCATCGCGCCGACCATGAGAACGATGATGATCACGGTGCCGAGGTCGGGCTCGGCGAGCACGAGCACCGCGAACGCACCGACGAGCATCCCGATCGGGCGGGCCAGCTCGAGCAGCGAGCGGGGCGCCGGACGGTTCGCGAGATGGGCCGCGAGCCAGACGACGAGCGCGAGCTTCGCGAGCTCGGACGGCTGGAACGCGGCGGGGCCGAAGCTGATCCAGCGGCGGGCGCCGTTGATCCGCTGCCCGATCACGAGCACGGCGAGGCACGCGAGCAAGGCGGCAACGACGAGCGTGGGCGCGACCGTGCGCAGCCTGCGGAAGTCGGTGCGTGCGGCGAAGACGAGCAGGATCACGCCGGCGAACGCGTAGATCAGCTGCCGCTTGAGATAGCCCGTCGGGCTCTGTCCGCCGAGCGCGGCCGACGCCGAGGTGGCGCTGTAGACCATGACGAGCCCGAAGAGGACGAGCGCGACCGTGACGAGCACGAGCAGGTTCCACTCGAGCTGCGACTGCTTCGGCCGGCTCATCGCAGCGCCTCGACGAGTGCGCGGAAGTGCTCGCCGCGCTGCTCGAAGTTGTCGTAGGCGTCGTAGCTCGCGCACGCGGGCGAGAGCAGGACGACCTCGCCCGCCTCGGCGTCCGCGGCGGCGCGTGCGACCGCTGCCGGCAGGTCGCCGGCGCGGACGTAGTCACGGCCGGCAGCGTCGAGTGCGGCGGCCAGCTCATCGCTTGCGGCGCCGATCAGGTAGATCGCGCGGACATTCGCGGGCAGCTCGCGCGCGAACGGGCGAAAGTCCTCTCCTTTCAACGAGCCGCCCAGGATCAGGCGCTCCGGCGCGGAGTACGCCGCGGCGCCGCGGCGGGAAGCGGCGGTGTTCGTCGCCTTCGAGTCGTTGACCCAGCGGACGCCGCGCAGCTCGCGGATGAGCTCGAGCCGATGCGCGACACCCGTGAAATTGCGCAGACCGTCGGCGATCGCCGCGTCGGGGACGCCTGCCGCGCGAGCGGCGGCAGTGGCAGCGGCTGCGTTCTCGCGATTGTGCGCGCCGGGGATCGACGGCTCTGCGGGCAGCGGATCGTCGGCGGCGAACTCGATTCCGGCGAGACCCGACCCGCGCGGGACGATCTTCGCGCCGGCCCGCTCGAAGATGCGGAGCTTCGCGGCGCGATAGTGGTCGAACGAGGCGTAGCGGTTGAGATGGTCGGGCTCGACGTTGAGCAGGACGGCGACGTCGCACGCGAAGGCGTGCACGTCCTCGAGCGCGAAGCTCGACAGCTCGCAGACGACGGACGTGCCGGACTCGAGCGTCTCGGCGACCTCGCTGAGCGGGACGTGCTCGTTGCCGGCGAGCGCGACCGGACGGCCGTCCGCCTCGTAGATCGAGCCGAGCAGGCGCGCCGTCGTCGTCTTCCCCTTCGTGCCGGTGACGCCGACGATCGGATTGCCGGGCAGAAGCCGGTAGCCGAGCTCGATCTCGCTCCAGAGCGGGATGCCGCGAGCACGGGCGGTCGCGGGGAGCGGTGACTCCCCGGGAACGCTCGGGCCTTTGACGACCAGCTCCACCCCGTCCAGCAGCGACTCCTCCTCCGATCCGAGACGGAGTTCGACGCCGGCGTCGCCGAGCCTCCCCGGGTCGGCGAACGCGGAGCGGTCGGCAGCGACGACCGAGACGCCGCGCCGCGCGAGCGCGAGCGCCGCCGCACGGCCCGTCCACCCGAGCCCGATGACGAGCGCTCGTGCCGGAAGCCAAGCCGGCTCCGCTCCGACGCCGTTCGGACTTGTCCCGTTCGGACGTGTCCCGTTCACGGCGAACGTTTCCCCCCATTGGGGGCGCGCGGGCCCCTGCGATCAGGGTACGCGGCGGGGTGCGGCGGGGGTGTCAAGGCTTGTTGGAGGATGCGTAACGAGTTCGGCGCGGAGGACGCGCATCCTCACCGCTTGCGGGCGGTCAGACACGTTCCGTCGGAGCCGTCGGCATGGACGACGGCCGCGAATCCGGCCGCGCGGAGAGCAGCGGCGGTGTCGGCGTCCGCCTCGTCGATCGAGAGCCTGCCGCCCGGACGGAGAACCCGATACAGCTCGCGCGCGGCCTCGGCCCGATCGGCGATCCCGGCCAGCGGCGCGCCGACGACGGCGGCGACCGACGCGTCGGGCAGCGGCAGCACGTTCGCGTCGCCGACGAGGTACGCCACCCCGGCGATGCCCTCCGCGTGCGCCGCGCCGAGCAGCGCCTCCAGGTCGTCGACGCGCCCGTCGACCGCGTAGACCCAGCCGTCGCCGATCCGGCCGTGCGCGCCGAAGACGAGCGGCGGGGTGCCGCCGAGGACGAGCACGTCGTCGCCCGCCTCGAGCTCGGCCCCCGCGAGCACGACCTCGCTCACAGCTGCGCGAAGTAGTAGCGGTAGTAGAGCGCGAAACCCGCCGCGCAGAGCAGCCCCGCGACGATCCAGAAGCGCACCGTGATCTTCGTCTCGGACCACGCCTTCATCTCGAAATGGTGGTGGATCGGCGCCATCAGGAACACGCGTCTGCCGAAGCGCTTGAACGAGAAGACCTGGATCATCACCGAGAGCGCCTCGATCACGAAGATGCCGCCGATCAGGAGCAGCAGCAGCTCGACCTTCATCATGATCGCGAACACCGCGAGCGCTCCGCCGAAGGCCATCGAGCCGGTGTCGCCCATGATCACCTCGGCGGGGAAGCAGTTGTACCAGAGGAATCCGACCGCGGCCCCGATCAGCGCGGCGCCGACGATCGCGAGGTCGAGCTTCGTCAGATTGCGGTGCGCGGGGCTCGGGCTCGAGCGGACGTAGGAGACGACGTTCATCGCCGTGAACGTGAAGAGCGCGATGATCGCCGTGCCCGCCGCGAGCCCGTCGACGCCGTCGGCGAGGTTCGTGCCGTTCGAGGCGCCGCCGATGATCAGGAAGAGAAACGGGTACCAGGCCCACGAGAGCGGCACCGACCAGTCGGCGATCGGCACGTAGACGTTCGTGCTCAGCTTCAGGTGGTAGGCGACGCCCGCGACGACCGCCGTCACGCCCGCCAGCAGCAGCAGCTTCCAGCGGCCGTTGAGCCCGAGCGAGCGCTTGTGCGTCAGCTTGATGAAGTCGTCGAGGAAGCCGATCGCCCCGCAGGCGAGCGCCGCGAAGAGCACGGTCAGCGACTGCAGCCGGAACTCGCTCACCGGCAGGAAGGCGATCGTCGCCGCGAACAGGATCAGCAGGCCGCCCATCGTCGGCGTCCCCTGCTTGACGAAGTGGTGCGCCGGCCCTTCCTCGCGGATGTGCTGGCCGAGCTCGTTGCGGCGCAGGAAGGCGATGAACCGCGGACCGGCGAAGATCGAGACGATCAGCGCGACGAGCGCCGCGACGAGCACCCGGGTCACGCCTGGCCTCCCTCGAGCGCCGCCGCCACGACCTCGAGCCCCACCGAGCGCGACCCCTTGACGAGCACCGCGTCGCCGGGACGGACGACCGCACGTGCGAGCTCGACCGCGTCGGCCGCCGTCGCCACCCACTCGTCCGGGCCGTAGTCGCGCGCCAGCTCGCCGACGCCGACGACGACGTCGATGCCCGCCGCCTCGCGACCGATCTCCTCGTGGTAGCGCGGCCCCGCCGGGCCGAGCTCCGCCATCCCGCCGAGGATCGCGACCGTGCGCCGGCCGGCCGCCCGCTCGCGCAGATGGGCGAGCGCCGCGCGCATCGCGACCGGGTTCGCGTTCCAGGCGTCGTTCACGAGCAGCCCGCCGCCCGGCAGCTCGCGCTCCTGCGAGCGCCAGCGCGAGAACACCACCTCGACCGGCCCCTCGGGCGGCTCGACGCCGAGCGCCACCGCCGTCTCGAGCGCCGCCGCGGCGTTCGTCGCCTGGTGCCGGGCGGCGAACGAGAAGACGATCTCGCGGCCGTGAAAGCGGACGTGCGTGCGGCCGTCGCGGATCTCCGCCTGCGGCGGCTCGAAGCGGCGGACGTCGAGCCCTGCCGGCACGAACGGCTCGAGCTCCGGCGCGTCGGCCGGCAGCACCGCGACCGCCCCGGCCGGCAGCTCCTCGAGCAGCTCCGCCTTCGCGCGCGCAATCGCCTCGAGGCTGCCGAGTAGCTCCAGGTGCACCGGCGCGATCGAGGTGATCACGCCGAGCTGCGGCCGCGCCGTCCGTGCGAGCGCCCGGATCTGGCCCGAGCCGCGCATCGCCATCTCCGCAACGACGACCTCGGTCTCCGGCTCGATACGGCAGAGCGTCAGCGGCAGGCCGATCTCGTTGTTGAACCCCTCCTCGGCCGCAACCGTGCGCCGGCTGCCGCGCAGCAGCGCGGCGAGGATGTCCTTCGTCGACGTCTTGCCGACCGAGCCCGTGATCGCCACGACGCGAGCATCGCTGCGGGCGCGGACGGCATGCCCGAGCGCGGCCAGAGCCGCGTGCGCGTCGTCGGGCACGAGCGTCGCCGCGGCGCCGCGGGCGCGAGCGTCGCCGAGGAACGCCTCGCCGCCGCCGACCGCGACGAAGAGGTCGCCGGCCGCGACCCGCCGCGAGTCGACCTGGACGCCCGTCACCGCCTCCGCGTCCCCTTCCAGCCGCCCCGGTGCCAGCGACCGCACCTCTGCCAAGGCGAGCGGGATCAACGCGCTGCCCCCGGGCCGCCTTCTCGCAGCGCTCGCAGCGCGTCGCGCGCGACCTCGCGGTCGTCGAACGGGATCGTCCGGTCGGCCAGCTCCTGCCCCTGCTCGGCGCCCTTGCCCGCGATCAGGACGACATCTCCCGGCTCGGCGAGCTCGACCGCGCGCGCGATCGCGGCGGCGCGGTCCGGCTCGACCTCGACGTCGCGGGTCGCCCCGGCGACGATCTCGGCGATGATCGCGTCCGGCTCCTCGCTGCGCGGGTTGTCGGAGGTGACGATCGCGAGGTCGGCGAGCTCCGAGGCGAGCCTCCCCATCTGCGGTCGCTTGCCGCGGTCGCGGTCGCCGCCGGCGCCGACGACGACGACGACGCGGTGGCCGGCGGCGAGGTCGCGCGACGCGGCGAGCACGTTCTCGAGCGCGCCCGGCTTGTGTGCGTAGTCGACGATCACCGCGAACGACTGCCCCTCCTCGACCGACTCGAACCGTCCCGGCACCCCGCGGACCGACTCGAGGCCGCGCCGGATCGCCGCCTCGTCGACGCCGAGCAGCCGGCCGGCGGCGAGCGCGCCGAGCGCGTTCTCGGCGTTGAAGCGGCCGCGCAGCTTGAGATCGACGCCGCTGAGCGCCGCCGGCCCGACCGCCGCGTCGTCGGCGAAGCCGAACGTGAGCGCGCCGGGCAGCTCGGCGGCGAGCCGCCTGCCCCACTCGTTGCCGACGTTCACCGCGGCCGGCGGCGAGCTCTCGACGAACAGCCGCCGTTTCGCCTCGAAGTACGTCTCCATGTCGCCGTGGAAGTCGAGATGGTCCTGGCTGAGATTCGTGAAGACGAGCGCCGAGAAGCGTGTCCGGTCCAGCCGGTGCAGCGCCGACGCGTGCGAGGACGCCTCCATCGCGCACGAGCGGTCGCCGGCGTCGAGCATCTCGCGGTAGAGCCGCTGCAGGTCGATCGCCTCCGGCGTCGTCCGCCGGACGCCGCGGCGCTCGCCGCCGACACGGGCCTCGACCGTCCCGAGCAGCCCGGGACGCCGGCCGCCCGCGGCGAGGATCGCGAAGAGCAGAAACGAGGTCGTCGTCTTGCCGCTCGTGCCGGTGACTCCCGCGACCGCCAGTTCGCGGGTCGGGTGCCCGAAGAACACGTCCGCGGCCGCCGCCATCGCCACCCGCGCGTCGCCGACGACGAGCTGCGGCAGGGGAAGCGGCAACTCGCGCTCGACGACGAGCGCCGCGGCGCCGCGCCCGACCGCCTCGGACGCGAAGTCGTGCCCGTCGGCGCGCGCACCGGGCACGCAGAAGAACAGCGAGCCGGGCGTGACGGCACGGGCGTCGTAGGCGAGATCGAGCACCTCGGCCGGAGCCCGTCCGAGCACCTCCGCCGGCTCGAGCGCTGCGACGAGGCGCTCCAGATCCATCGTCCTATCTTCGCGGCTGCGCGTGCTCCGCGGCTACCCGACGTGCTTGTCGGGCGGAACCTCGAGGTACTGGAGGTCGAACGACGCGATCTGCGCGAACGCCGGAGCGGCGACGACGCCGCCGTAGATCTGGCCCGTCGGCTCGTCGACCGAGACGAGCACGACGAGACGCGGGCTCTTCGCGGGCACCATGCCGACGAACGTCGCGACGTACTTGCCGGGGATGTAGCCGTTCGGGCCCGGCTTCTGCGCGGTGCCGGTCTTGCCCGCGACCGTGTAGCCCGGAATCGACGCCGCCTCGGCCGTCCCCTGGTCGGAGACGACGCCCTTCAGCATCTTCAGCAGCTCCGCGTCCACGTCCGGCGACAGGATCCTCCGCTTCGTCGGCGGCGTCGGCTTCTCGCCCAGGACGTGGTCGACGAGGTGCGGCTGGATCCACTCGCCGCCGTTCGCGATCGCGGCGTACACCGACGCGAGCTGGATCGCCGTCACCGAGATGCCCTGCCCGATCGGCACGTTGCCGATCGTCGAGCCCGACCAGTACGAGGGCAGGATGCCCGCGCTCTCGCCCGGGAAGTCGATGCCGGTCTTCTCGCCGAAGCCGAAGCGGGTGATCCACTGCTTCAGCCGCGTCTGGCCGAGCAGCTTCTCGGCGATCGTGACCGCGCCGACGTTCGACGACCGCTGCAGGATCTGCGCGACCGTCATCGTCTCCGTCGGCCGGATCTCGGCGTCGTGGATCGTCCGGTCGGCGACGTGGATCGAGTACGGCAGCGTGAACTTCGTGTGCGGCGTGACGAGATGCTCGGAGAGCGCGGCCCCGATCGTCACGACCTTGAACACGGAGCCGGGCTCGAACACGTCGGTGATCGCGTGGTTCGACTGCAGCCCGGCGGCGAGCGCGCGCGGGTAGTCGTTCGCGTTGTACCCCGGCTCCATCGCCATCGCGAGCACGGCGCCGCTGCGCGGATCGAGCACGAGCGCCGTCGCGTCCTTCGCGTGCCAGCGCCGCACCGTCTGCAGCAGCACCTGCTCCGCCTCCGCCTGGATCGTGTGGTCGAGCGTCAGGAAGACGTCGCTGCCGTTGCGCGCCGGATGCTCGCTCGTCGTGTCGACGATCGCGCCGAGCGCGTCCCGGACGACCGTCTCCGTCCCCGGCTTGCCGGAGAGCTGCTTGTCGAGCTGGAGCTCGAGACCGGCCAGCCCCTGGTTGTCGATCCCGGCGTAGCCGAGCACCGGCGCCGCGACCGTGTCCTGCGGGTAGACACGCCGCTCCTCGGGATAGAACGTGAACCCGGTCAGCTTCTTCGCCGCGAGCGCGCTCGCCTTTGCCGGCGGCGCCTTGCGCTCGACGTAGACGAAGCCGCGCGAGCGGTCGGCCAGCTGCGGCTCGAGCGTCTTGTAGGGGATCCCGAGCACGTGAGCCGCCGTGCGCGCGACCGTGCGCGGGTTGCGGATCTGCATCGGGTCGGCGACGACGGTCGTCGCCTGCTCGCCGAGCGCCATCGGCGTCCCGAGCCGGTCGAAGATCGTGCCGCGCCCGGCCGGGAGCACGACGGTCGCCTTCGTCTGCTGCTGCGCAAGCGATGCGAGCGACGACGCACGGACGGTCTGGATCCAGGTCGCGCGCGCCAGCAGCCCGCCGAACGTGAGGATGACGATCAGGAGCAGAAAGCGGAGCCGCGAGTTGACGACCCGCGCCGGTGTCACTTGCGCCCGAGATCCAGGTAGCTGGTGTCCGCGCTCGGAGCGAGCACGAGGCCGAGCTTGTGCGCCGCCTTCTCGATCCTCGGCGCGGCGCCCGCGGCCGAGAGCTGCGACGCGAGCGCCTGGTTCTGGGCCTGCAGCTGTGCCCGCTCGTTGTCGAGCCGGTGCACGGCCATGTTCGCGCGCAGCACCGCCACGTTCAGCGCGACCACACCGACGAGCAGGAGCGCGAAGACGCTCATCCAGACGATGCCGCCCGTGACGCGCAGGTTGCCGCGCCGGCGCGGCTGCGCGCGGCGGGCCGGCTGCCGCGCAGGAGCGTTCTGCTTCCGGCGCGTCCGCGGCGCCGGAAGAGCCTCGGCAGCCGCCGCCGGCGCGAACCAGTCGGCGGTCGCCACTACTCGGACTCCGCCTTCACGGCCGCACGGAGGCGAGCCGACGAGGAGCGCGGGTTCGCCGCGATCTCCGCCGTGCCGGGCCGGATCGGCCGCCGCTGGATCGCGCGCAGCTCCGGCTCGTTGCCGCACACGCAAACCGGGAAGTCGGGCGGGCACGTGCAGCCCCGCTCCTTCTCGCGGAGGAACTGCTTGACGATGCGGTCCTCGAGCGAGTGGAAGGCGATCACCGCGAGCCGACCGCCCGGCCGCAGCATCTCGAGCGCCGCCGGCAGCGCGGCCTCGAGCGAGCCGAGCTCGTCGTTGACGGCGATCCGGAGCGCCTGGAAGACGCGCTTGGCCGGATGGCCGTCGCCGAAGCGCGCCGGCGCCGGGATCGAGGCCTTGATCGTGTCGACGAGCTCGCTCGTCCGCTCGAACGGCTGCTCGCGGCGGCGGCGGCCGATCGCGCGCGCGATCTGCTTCGCATAGCGCTCCTCGCCGTAGCGACGGAAGATCGTGACGAGCTCGCGCTCGTCCCACGTGTTGACGAGCTCGCTCGCGGTCAGTTCCTGTGTCGGGTCCATGCGCATGTCGAGCGGCGCGTCGGCGGCATACGAGAAGCCGCGCTCCGGCCGGTCGAGCTGCATCGAGGAGACGCCGAGGTCGAGCAGGATCGCGTCGGCCCGGACGCCGTTGTCCGCGAGCTGTGGCAGGACGATGCCGAAATCGCCGCGCAGCAGGCGCGCGCTCACCTGCGCCGTCCGCTCGAAGCGCTCGAAATAGGTGCGCGCGGTCGGGTCGCGGTCGATCGCGATCAGCTTGCCGCTGCCGTGGAGATCCTGCGCGAGCAGCGACGCGTGGCCGCCGGCGCCGAACGTCGCGTCGACGACGGTCTCTCCCGGACGCACGGCGAGGCTCTCGCGCACCTCCTCCGCGAGGACGGGGACGTGATCAGTTGCCCTGGGCTGCAAGACGTTCGGCAACATCCTCGGCACTCCCTTCGACTTCCGCCAGCTCGCGCTGCCAGGCGGCGCGATCCCAGATCTCGAGATGGTCGTTGACGCCCGCGACGACGACGTCGCGGCCGAGCTTCGCGTGCTGGAGCAGCGCCGCCGGCAGGCTGACGCGGCCCTGCTTGTCGAGCGCCCCCTCCGAGGCCCCGGCGAAGAAGAAGCGCTGCATCCGGCGGCCTTCCTTCGAGAGCGGGTGCAGGCCGGCGAGTCGCGACTCGACCACGCCGTGCCAGCCGACCTGCGTGTACGCGTAGAGGCAGCCGTCCATGCCCCGCGTGACGACGATCCCGTCGGAGAACGCGCCGCGGAACTTGGCGGGAAGCGTCAAGCGGTTCTTGTCGTCGATGGTGTGCTCGTGCTCGCCGAGAAGCATCGGGGCGTCCTGTCTGCGCTCTCGCTGTCCACCACAGAGCCCCACTGTAGACCACTTTCCCCCACTTGTCCACCCCCAGGGAGGGATTCGTCCCGCCACGGCGACGACGTCTATCCTCCCGGCTCAGGCCGTGTTCCTCGCCGCCGCCGCAACCGCCGTCGCTCTCGCGGCCGGCCACCCGCCGACGCTGCTCCTGACGCCGTGCTTCGTCCAGTCCGTGCCGGCGGGCTGCGGAACGCTCGCCGTGCCGGAGAACCGGGCGAAGCCGAACGGACGCCGGATCGGGCTCCACGTCGTCGTCGTCCCGTCGCGCATCCGGCCCGCCGCGCCCGACCCGTTCGTCTACCTCACCGGCGGCCCCGGGGGCGCCGCGACCGCCGAGACCTTCGACGTCGTCGAGACGTTCGCGCCGGTACACGACCGGCACGACATCGTGCTCGTCGACCAGCGCGGCACCGGCGCCTCGCATCCGCTCGACTGCCCCCGCGTGCGCAAGACGCCCGCGACCGCGACACAGGAGGCCGCGTACCTGCGGAGCTGTGCGGCGGCCGCTCCGGGCGACATCACGCAATACGGAACGCGAGCGGCGATGGACGACCTCGACGCCGTCCGCAAGGCGCTCGGCTACGACCAGCTCGACATCTACGGCGTCTCGTACGGCGCGACCGCCGCACAGGTCTACCTCAAGCGGCACCGCAGCTCGGTCCGGACGCTCACCCTCGACGGCGCGACGCTCATCAGCTCGTCGTTCTACGGCGACTTCGCACGGAACGCCCAGTCCGCGCTCGCGCAGCTCGCCCGCCGCTGCGCCGCCGACGCCGCCTGCTCCCACGCGTTTCCCACCTGGCGCCCGACGCTGAGCCGCCTGATCCGCGCCTGGAACGCCCACCCTGCGCACCGGACGCCGACGGCGACGATCAGCGGCGACCAGCTCGCCGGCGTCGTCCAGGGGATGCTCCTCGACGTCGACACCGCCGCGTCGATCCCCCTCCTCGTCACGCGGGCGGCCGCCGGAGACTTCGCTCCGTTGAACGCGCAGATCGAGCCGGGCACGCTCTCGCGGCAGCTGATGTTCTGGTCGGTCTGGTGCAACGAGCCGTGGGTCGGCCTCGACGCGACCGGCCCGTGGCACACGGACTTCGACGGCTACACGGCGGCGACGATCGCGCGCTACCGGGCCGTGTGCCGCGCGCTGCCGCGACGTCCGGAGCCCGCGTCCGCGTGGACGGTGCCGCGCACGCAGGTGCCGCTGCTCGTGCTCGCGGGCGGAGCCGACCCGCAGGATCCGGTCGCGAACATGGCCGGCTGGCGACGGTACTTCCCGAACGGGCGCGCGATCGTCGTCCCCGGCTACGGGCACGGAGTCGCGCAGTACGGCTGCCTCGGCGGGCTCGTGTCGATCTTCATCGACCAGGCGAGCGCCGCCGGCCTGAGCACGCACTGCCTGCGCGGGATCCCGCCGCCGCCGTTCGCGCTGCGCTGATTGCCCGCTCGCCCGCTTCGCCTCGGCCGGGCGCGCCTGCGGCGCGCGCGGCCTTCGGCTCTCGCTTTCCGCTCGCTCGGCAAGCGAGCCGGCGGAGCCGGCTCGCGCGGCTTGGAGCCCGGCGTTCGTGGGCCGCGCCCGCACAGGTCGGGCGGGGCGGCCGTGCCACCTGCCCGGCTCAGGCGGTCAGCGCGGCCGCCAGCTCGTCGAAGACCTCGGTGTGCAGGTCGACGTCGGCCTCGCTCGTCGCCGGGCACATGAGCGCCATGTTGTGGAACGGCGTCAGGAGGATGCCGCGGTTGAGCGCCCAGAGGTGCGCAAGCCGGTCGAGCAGCGGGTCGCCGCCCGCGGCCGCGTCGCTGCCGGTGCGTGGACGGTCGGGGCGGAAGAGGTACTCGACGCGGCAGCCGATCCGCGTCACGTGCCAGGGCAGGCCGCGGCGCTCGATCACGTCTCCGACACCCGCCTCGAAGCGCTCGCCGAGCTCGATCATGCGCGCGAACGCCGCGTCCGTCAGCACCTCGCCGAGCGTCGCCCGCATCGCCGCGAGCGAGAGCACGTTGCCGGCGAGGGTCCCGCCGACGCCGCCGACGTCGGAGGTCTCCTCCGGCATCGCCGCCTCGATCCGCGCGGCCACCTCGTCGCTGAAGCCGTAGGCGGCGGCCGGGATCCCGCCCGCGACCGCCTTGCCGACCGTGAGCAAATCGGGGGCGAGATCGTGCGCGCGGGTGTAGCCGCCCGGGCCGGCGCAGAGCGTGTGCGTCTCGTCGATGATCAGCAGCGTCCCCGTCCGGCGCGTCGCCTCGCGCAACGCCTCGTGGTAGCCCGGTGCGGGCGGCACGATGCCGATGTTCGTCAGGGCCGGCTCGGCGAGCACGCACGCGACATCGCCGTGGGCGAGCGCCGCCTCGAGCGCTTCGACGTCGTTCCACTCGACGACCCGCGTCGTCTCGGCCGGCGGCACGGGCGGGCCGAGGCTGCCCTCGCGCGGCACGACCTCGCCGCCGTCGAGCGTCGCCACCGTCTCGTCGACGGTGCCGTGGTAGCACCAGTTGTAGACGAGGATCTTCGGGCGGCCCGTGATGTGACGGGCGAGCCGGATCGCGAAGCGGTTCGCGTCGGTCGCGGTCAGCGCGAACTGCCACTGCGGGAGACCGAAGCGGCGCGCGAGCTCCTCCCCCACCCAGAGCGCGTCCTCGCTCGGCAGCATCAGCGTGATCCCGCGCGCGACGCGCTCCTGCACGGCGCGGACGGTCGGCCCGGGCGAGTGCCCGGTCATCGCGCCCGTGTCGCCGAGGCAGAGGTCGACGTACTCCCGCCCGTCGACGTCGCGGAAGCGCGCGCCGGCGGCGTCGGTCGCATAGACGGGAAAGCCGCCGGCCCAGCGCACCATCCAGTGCATCGGCACGCCGGCGAGCAGCGAGCGGCGCGCCCGCTGCGAGAGCTCGAGCGAACGCGGATGCTCGCGCGCGAACCGCTCCAGCTCCGTGGCGAGCAGCGCGTCGGCGTGCGGGAAGACGGGGTGTGTCATGCGGGATGGGCGGTCGCGGTGGGGTCGACGACGGTCGTGCCTCCGTCGACCATGATCGCAGCTCCGGTCACGTAGGAGGCCGCTGCAGAGCAGAGGAACGCGACGACCGAGGCGATCTCCCCCGGCTCGGCCGCGCGTCCGAGCGGGTGCGAGGCGTGCGCGAGCCGGTAGGCGCCTTCCCGGTCGGTGCCGCGGCGCGCCGCGACGAGATCCATGTCCTCGTCGCCCATCGGCGTCCGCACCCAGCCCGGGCAGACGGCGTTCGCCCGCACTCCCCGGCGCCCGTAGTCCGCGGCGACGCACTTCGCGAGCATCACGAGACCCGCCTTGGAGACGCAGTACGACGTCCAGCCCGGTCCGGCGAGAACAGCGTTGACCGACGCGACGTTGACGACGGAGCCGCGCCGCTCGAGCAGATGCGGCAGCGCGAGCTGCGTCATCAGGAAGGCGCTTGTGAGGTTGACCCGCAGCGTCGACTCCCAGCGCTCGAGGCTCTCCTCGAGCACCTCGGCGCTCTCGCCGACGCCGGCGTTGTTGACGAGGACGTCGATGCCGCCGAAGCGCTCGACGGCGGCGGCCACCGCCGCCCGCGCGGCTGCCGGGTCGGTCGCGTCCGCGGGGCAGGCAAGCGCCTGTGGCAGCTCCGCCGCGAGCTCCCGGAGAGGCTCGGCCCGGCGGCCGACGAGCGCGACGGCGCAGCCTTCGGCGGCGAGGGCCCTGGCCACGGCTGCGCCGATCCCGCTTCCGGCGCCGGTGACGATCGCGCAGCGCGACATTGGCGCGGACGCTACAGCGCCGCCGCCGTCAGCTGCCCCGCGTACGCGCCGCGGCCGGCGAGCACGGCGGCGCCGCAGCGGGCGCCGAGCGCGACCGCCTCGTCGACCGCGCTGCCGGCCGCGAGCCCGTACGTCGTCCCCGCCGCGAAGCAGTCGCCGCAGCCGTAGGCGTCACCGACCGGCCCGGGCAGCGACGCCGCACGGAACGGGCCGCCCGGCCGGATCCAGCCGCCGAGCGATCCCGCGGTGGTGACGACGATCCGCGGGGCCGGCTCGAGCATCCCCGGCTCGTAGCGCTCGCCCTCGTCCTCGCCGCTGCCGACGAGCAGATCGATCTCGACGCCGCCGCGTCGCAGCGTCGGCAGCTCGCGCGCCGTCGCGACGAGCACGGGCGCGCGCCGCGCCGCACGGAGGGCCGCGACGTCGCCGCTCACGAAGTAGATCGCGTCGCAGCGCTCGAGCTCCTCCCAGGGGAGCGACGCGTCGTCGCCCGACGGCAGGAGCTTGCGGCCGAGCACGGTGATCGTCCGCTCGCCGCCCGCGTCGACGTGCGTCAGCGCACGCCGCTGCGGCTCCGCGGCCTGCGCCGCGTGGACGGTGACGCCGCGCGCCGCGAGCTCCTCGCGCGAGCGGCGGCCGAGCTCGTCGTTGCCGAGCGAGGTGAAGAGGAGCGCGGAGCCGTTCAGGTTCGCGAGCTGCACCGCCGCCACGGCGCCGCCGCCGGCCGGCTCCTCCCACGTCTCGAGCGCGTGCACGATCTCGCCCGCGACCGGGACGTGATCGACCCGGGCGAACTCCACCCACTCGACGTGACCGACGACTGCGAGCCGCACGTCTCACATTGTCTCGCGCACGTACGTTTCACGTGTCGATGACGGTCGCCGTCCCACCGTTCGAGAGCTTCTACGAGGCGCACAAGGACGAGGTGCTGGCGTTCCTCCGCCGGCGGGCCGGGACGCACAGGGCCGAGGACCTCTTCCAGGACACGTTCCTCCGCGCCCTGAACGCGTACGACCGGCTCGAGCACGGCGAGCACCTGCGCGCCTGGGTGCTGACGATCGCCGGCCGGCTCGTGATCGACGGCGCACGGCGCGAGCGGCCGCAGAGCGAGCTCGACCACGAGCCGCCGAGCGAGGACTCCCGGCCCGCGTTCGAGGAGCTCGCCCCGCTCACCGACGGGCTGCCGCCGACCGAGCGCGCAGCGGTCGTCCTCCGCTACGGCTACGACCTGGACTACGACGAGATCGGCACGGCGCTCGGCTCGAACGAGCAGGCGGCGCGCCAGGCGGCCTCCGCGGGCGTGCGGCGGCTGCGAGCTCGAGGGAAGGAGAGCGAATGACCCCGGTTCCGGCAAGCCTCGACGTCCGCTTCCGCGAGGCTGCGGCGGCCAGCGGCCTGCTCGACGCGGCCTTCGACGTGCTCGACGACACGCCGGTCGGGCCGCTGCTCGTCGGCGTCACCGACCGCGGCCTCGCCCGGATCAGCTTCGACGCCGATCCCGAGGCGCAGCTCGAGCAGCTGACGCGGCTCTACGGGCCGCGCATCCTGCGCAGCGGCAAGCCGGTCGACCGCGTCCGTCGCGAGCTCGACGAGTACTTCGACGGCCGCCGCCACGACTTCGACCTCGAGCTCGACCTCCGGGCCGTGCCGGTGTTCCAGCACCGCGTGCTCGTCGAGCTTGCTCGCGTCGGCTACGGCCGAACGACGACGTACGGCGACCTCGCCGCGCAGGCCGGGAACCCGCGCGCCGCCCGGGCAGTCGGTACGGCGATGAACCGCAACCCGATCCCGATCGTCCTCCCCTGCCACCGCGTCGTCGGCGCGAACGGCAGCCTCACGGGCTACGGCGGCGGCCTCGACCGCAAGGAGTGGCTGCTGCGGCTCGAGGGCGCGCTCCTCTAGCTCGCGCTCGCGGCGCAGTCGGGTCCAGCGCTGGAGGTTGAGCGCGGACGGTCCGCGCGGTGCTTGCAACCGTGGGGATGCTGCGGCGAGACCGCGCTCTCGCCGCAGCGCAACGACGGCCCGCCACGCGCTGCCGAGGGATAGGGGGCACACGGGGGAAAACCGTAGGTCTTCACCCGTGATCGGGCTATCCGAAGTGGCCCCAGCGGGTGGCGAAGATGAGGAGCACGAAGCCGGCGGCGATCGCGAGGCCCCCGAAGAAGGTCCCGCCCTTGCGGCCGAACGGCATCATCGCGCCGAGGAGCAGGATCGCGCCGCCGATGGCGCCGAGAGCCATGCCGAGCTCGGCGATCCTGATCCCGTTGTGCTTGGTGATCGCGAGTAGGTTCATGGCGCGATGATCGCGCCGGCGCCGGACGGACGGCCACCCTGCGCCGTCTCTCAGGCGGCCGCCGGCACCGGTCGCAGCTTGTAGCCGACGCCCCACACGTTGACGACCCAGCCGTCGAGCCCGGCGTCCTCGAGCTTGCGCCGGATTCGCGATGCGTGCGACTCGAGCGTCCGCGTCGCGACGTACGTGCGATAGCCCCAGACGTCGCGCAGCAACTGCTCGCGCGTGAACACGCGGTCGGGATCGGACGCGAGCTTGACGAGCAGCGCGTACTCCTTCGTCGCGAGCACGACGTCGCGGCCGCAGGCGACCACCCGGCGCGCGGCGCGGTCGACGACGAGCCCGCCGAGGTCGATCCAGTCGTTGCGCGGCGCGCGGCGGCGGAGCACGGCGTGGATGCGCGCGACCAGCTCCTCGTAGAGGTACGGGCGCGAGAGGTAGTCGTCGCAGCGCTCGAGCGCCCGCACCCGCTCGGCCGCGTCGGCCCGGCCGATCACGATCACCGGGCAGCCGGAGACGGCGCAGCGGTCGAGCGCGTCCGCGTCGGAGAGGAGCACCACGTCCGGCTCGGACGCGCGCGGGAGCTGCTCGGGGTGCTCGAACGAGAGAACGTCGAAGCCGTCGCTCGCGAGCTGCTGCTCGAGGAAGCTGCGGGAGTTCGGCTCGGAGTCGGCAAGCAGGAGAGCGGTCATGACGTCGAGGCTAGGCCGCCGGCCGCTCCCGCGCCAGATGTCCTTTGCGGCGAAAGCGTGACGATTCGTCTACAGCCGTCCGGAGCGGACCCTGCCTTACGATCCCGCCATGCGACGGACAGCGCTCCTCGCCGTCCTCGCCGCGCTCGCCGCCGCCGGCCATGCCGTGGCAGCCGGCCCACCGACCGTGAGCGGTTGCCTGCATGCCTGGAACGCGCCCGGCAACGTCGCGAACCGGCAGCACCTCGCCCGCCTCGGGCGCTGGAGCGTGTCGCTGCACACCGGCGTGACCGGCGTCGACAGCTGGGTGGCCGGCAGCCGGCACAGCACGAGCTCGCCCGCCTGCCAGCTCACCCTCACGCGCCCGGCGCGCATCCGCCTGGTCGTCGGCGTCTGGGCGTCGGGGACAGCCCGGAGCTGGAGCTTCTGGAAGCCGCTCCCGAACAGTCCGGCACGCCCCTCGCCGCCGGCCAACGTCCGGATCGAGGCCGACGGCCGCCTGAGGCGCGGTCGCTAGAGCCGCCCGCTCCGCACGACGCCCCAGAGCAGCCAGATCCCCAGCACGCTCGAGAGGGCGAAGCCGCCGATCGAGATCACGTTCACGCCGAGGATGTGCGGGCCGCCCTTGGCGAAGATCCCGATCAGGCTCGATCCGATCAGCCCGCCGGTGACGATCAGCGCGATCACGAGCCGGTTGAAGACCTTCTGCATGTTGTCGAGGAAGTCGTCGAGCCCCTTGTGGACGAAGCCGACCTCGATCTGGCCGTCGCGGATCTCCTCCATGAAGTCGTGGAACTGGAGCGGCGCCTCGGCGACGATCTGCGCGTAGCGGAGCGCGTCACGTCGGGCCCGCCGCGCGATCCGCTGCGGCGTGAAGCGCTCGAGCATCAGATCGCGCGCATACGGGCGGGCGACCTCGAAGACGTTGAAGTCCGAGTAGAGCTCGACGCCGACCGAGCCGAGCGTCGCGATCGCCCGGTCGAGCAGCAGGAACCGCGTCGGCAGGTGCAAGTTGAGCGAGTAGATGAGCTGGAACGCCTCGCGGATCACCTGGATCGGGTCGATCTCGCTGAGGCTCGCGCCGTAGTAGCGGTAGTAGATCTCGCGCAGCTCGACGAGCAGCTCCGCCTCGCGCTCGCGCGGATAGCGGACGCCGAGGTCGGCCAGCCGCTTCGGCAGCAGCTCGACGTTCTCGTTCGCGGCGTCGATGAAGAGCCGCGTCAGCTTCGACATGTCGTCGTCGGTGAGCTTGCCGACGGCGCCGAAGTCGACGAGCCCGATCGTGCCGCGCTCGTCCGGCAGCAGGATGTTGGCCGGGTGCGGGTCGCCGTGGAAGAAGCCGTGCCGGAAGATCATCGTCATCCACGTCTCGGTGACCCGGTACGCGAGCTCGCGCCGCTCCTCGAGCGAGAGCGCGAGCGTGTCGACGTCGGCGAGCTGGACGCCGTCGAGCCACTCGAGCGTCAGCACCCGGGCGCGCGTGTACTGCCAGTAGACGCGCGGCACGCGCACGCGCGGGTCGCCGGCGAAGTTGCGGTGGAAGGCCTGGGCGTTGCGCGCCTCGAGCCGGTAGTCGAGCTCCTGACGCATCGAGCGCGAGAACTCGTCGACGAGCGACCGCGCGTCGACGAAGTCGAGCACGCGGATCCGCTCGCGGACGAGCCGCGCCGCCTGGTAGAGCAGCGCGATGTCCGCCTCGATCTGGCGCGGCGCCCCGGGGCGCTGCACCTTCACGGCGACCTGCTTCCCGTTCGGAAGCGTCGCGCGGTGCACCTGGCCGATCGAGGCCGCGGCGACCGGGGTCGGATCGAAGTCCAGGAAGAGCCGCTCGAGCGAGTTGCCCAGATCGTCCTGGATCACCCGCTCGGCCTGCTCGAACGGGAACGGGCGCACGTCGTCCTGGAGCGCTCGCAGCTCGACGATGATGTCCGGCGGGACGATGTCGGGCCGCGTCGAGAGCAGCTGCCCGAACTTGACGAAGGTCGGGCCGAGCTCGTCGAGCAGCTCGCGCAGATGCTGGCCGCGCGCCGAGCCCGCGCCCTCGGCCTCCGCGGCCGCAGCGATGCGCGCCTCGGCGGAGCGCCCGGGCAGGAGGTCGGTGAGCTTGTGCGCCTCGAGGAAGTACCCGAAGCCGTGCCGCACCATGACCTGCGCGATCTCCGAGAGGCGTCCGAGGCTGCGGGTTGCCGGCTGGGCCATGGCGTGAAGTGTGGCATGCGCCGTGGCGTCGAGGCCCGAGCCGCCTCGGGCGGCTCGCTTGCCGAGCGAGCGGAACGCGAGAGCCGAAGGTCGCGCGCGCGTCAGCGCGGGCGGCCGAGCGAAGCGGGCGAGCGGGACTCGGAATCTCGCTCGTTGCGGCGCTTCGTCCACGGGCCCGGCGGCACGAGGAGCGACTCGACGTGCAGGTACGCGAGCCCGACGGCGGGCAGGTCGGTGAGGCGCTCGACGCAGATGTAGCGGCGGCGCCACTCGGGGAAGAACTTGCGGTTGAACGCGTAGAGCCGCTCGAGCTGGAAGACGTTGTCGGCGGCGAGCAGGCCGCGCCGGAGGAGGCGCCGCAGCGGCGTCGTCGCGCGCTCGCGGGAGAGGAAGTCGGTGAAGGCGCAGAAGTTGAGCGAGAGCTCGCTCGCGCCGGTCTCCTTCGCCCACACCATCGTCTCGGCGATCAGGAACTCGGTCAGACCGTTCGGCGCGTCGCGCCGCCGCCGCATCGTCGAGAGCGACCAGCCGCCGCCCGCCGGCGAGGGAGCGAGGTGGAGGAACCCGCCGACGCGGCCGTCCTCGTCCTCGGCGACGGCGAACACCGTCCCGGCCGTATCGAGGTCGTCGAGCGCCATCGAGAAGCCGCGCTCGGCCTGCGCGCCGCGCCACTCGTCGGAGACCGCCTCGACCTGCGCGCGCAACGCCGGATCGGCATCCTCGGCGACGACGACGCGGAGCCGGTAGCCCGCCTTCTCGAGCCGCGACACCGACTGCCTGACCTTGCGGATCGCGCGGCCGTCGAGCGAGAACTGCTCCGGCCGCAGCACCGCCTCCTCCCCCATCGCGATCGCGCGCAGGCCGAGCTTCCGGTAGCGCTCCAGATGCTGCTCCGACGCGCCGACGACGGCGATCCGCCAGCCGCGGGCGCGCGCGAGAACGCGGAGCTCCGCCAGCAGCTCGTCGAGCTCCTCCTCGGGCCCGACGGGGTCGCCGCTGACGAGCGCCGTGCCACCGACGACGCGGTAGGCGAGGAAGGCGCCGCGCGACGACGAGAAGAGGTAGCTCTTGTCGCGACGGAGCGCGAAGAAGGAAAGGCTGTCGCGGCCGTACGCCTCGACGAGAGCGCGCGCGACGCGCTGCTCGCCGACTGTCTGGGCGACGACGTGGCCGAGCGGACGCAGCCAGAGATAGAGCGCCGTGAAGCCGAGCACGATCCCCGACGCGGTCAGGAACTCGGCGGCGCGGTCGGGCAGCTCCGCACCGCGCAGCTCCGTCGCGACCACGACGGCGGCCACCGCGGCGAGCCCTGCCGCCAGCCCGAGCAGCGGCCGCACCGAGCCGGGATCGCCCGGCACGTCGAAGCGCCGCCGGTAGCGGACGAGCGCTACGAGCAGCGCAAGCGAGATCGCGGCCTCCTCGAAATCGAGTCCTTTCGCGAGATGCGCAGCCGCCGAGGCGAGGACGACCGCGACCGCCAGCTGCCAGGCGCGGCGGCGGCGGCGGGCGAGCGAGCGCGAGAGCCAGATCAACGCGATCCCGAATGCGAGCGAGCCGACCCGGGCGGCAGCGAGCGAGCCCGGCGGGAGAACGCCGTGGACGAGCCGCACGCGGTTCGCCATCTCCGGGGTGAGAGCCGAGACGATCCCGATCACGCCGACGGCGGCAGCCGCGCCCGCGAGCGTCGACTCCGCCGTCGGAATCCGCAGCCTCACACAGGCAGCGTACCGCGCATTTCAGAAGGTAGAACGTCGGTATGGCGAAGCCGGTCGACCCACAGGTGCTGCCTGTCCCACGCTGGGTGACCGCGCTGTTCACGATCGCCGCCGTCGGGCTGCTCCCGTGGACGCTCTACCTCACCTTCACGCTCCCGTCCCGGCACGTCACGACGCACTACGACCTGGCCTGGGTCGGGTTCGACATCGCCCTCGCCGCCGCATTCGCCGGCACGTCGTGGGCTGCGATCCGCCGCTCGGATTGGCTCGTCCCGCTCGCCGCGGTCACCGGGACGATGCTCGTCTGCGACGCCTGGTTCGACGTCGTCACCTCGAGCGGCGCCGGCGAGATCGGAGAGGCGGTCGCCGAGGCGGTGTTCGCCGAGCTGCCGCTCGCCGCGCTGTGCACGTTCATCGTCTACGACTCCGAGGCCTTCCTCCGCGCGACGGTCCACCGCTACTCGGACGCGCTCGACCGGCGCCGTTCGCGACTCGAGACGTGAGACGGGCCGGCATGTCCGACCGCGCAACCGGACGCGCGCGGTCGTGCGGTCGACCCGCCTAGGAGACCGGCGGCCGCTCGTCGTGCGCCGGCTCGAGCAGCTTCAACCGGTGCTCGAGCTGCGCGACCCGCAACTCCAGCTCCTCGACCTCCTCGCGCGTGACGAGGTCGAGCTCGTCGACGAGCGCACGCAGCGCTGCCGTCGCCTGGCCGGAGAGCCGGTCGCGCCCGCCGCGCACGCGTCCGGGCAGCTCGGCGAGCAACTCCTCGACCGCGTCGAGGAGCCGGCCGCTGCTACCGCGCTCGGCCATGCGGCCTCGAGCGCCGCCGCTGCCGGCGCTTCTCGCGCCGAGCCTGGGCCCCGGGCTCCGACGGCGACGCGACGACGACGTCCTGCAGCCCCGGCGTCGACTCCTCGGCGAGCGCCGCCTCGGACTCGGCGAGCGCCACGTCGCGCTGCTTCGAGCGCAGGAAGCGCTTGCCGCTGTCGGTCGCGGATTCGTCGCCGCCCGCGAGCTCCTTCCGCCGTGCGTACTCCGGCTCGCGCTCCTTCCACATCGACAGCAGCGGAGCGGCGATGAAGATCGACGAGTAGGCGCCCGAGGTGACGCCGACGATCAGCGCGAACGCGAAGTCCTGCAGCGTCGCGCCGCCGAGGATCTCGAGCGCGACGATCGGCAGCAGCGTGATGAAGGTCGTCGCCAGCGAACGGCGGATCGTCTCCCACAGCGAGACGTTCGTGATCGTCGCGAACGGCTGCCGCCGCATCAGCGGGATGTTCTCCCGGACGCGGTCGAAGATGATGATCGTGTCGTAGATCGAGTAGCCGAGCACGGTCAGCACCGCCGCGACGGTCGCGATCGAGACCTCCTTGTGGGAGATCGAGTAGACGCCGACGGTGATCAGGATGTCGTGGAGCAGCGCGAGGATCACCGGGATCGCGAACTTGAGGTCGAAGCGCAGGGTGATGTAGACGACGATCAGGACGAGCGAGACGACGATCCCCCAGATCGCGTCGGTGGCGATCTGGTGCCCGAAGCTCGCCGAGACGTTCTTCGCCCCGATGCTCGAGGCGCCGACGTCGCGCTGGAGGCTCTCCGTCAGCGCGGACTGCTTCGCGCTCGTCAGCGACTTCGTCCGGATCTGCCACTGCTTGTAGCCGCCGTTCGCCGACGCGCCGCGGCCCTGCACGATCGCGTCCGCGTAGCCGGCCGTGCTCACGGCCTTCGCAACGGAGGCTTGCGTGCGCTCGACCTTCGTCTGGAACGTGACCTGCGTGCCGCCCTTGAAGTCGATGCCGAGGTTGAGCCCGCGCACGCCGAGCGAGATCGCGCCCGCGAGGATCACCGCGCCGGAGACCGCGAACCAGAGGTTGCGGCGGCGCATGAAGTCGATCTGCAGCCACCGCGCCGTCTGCTGGCCCTGGGCGCCCATGAAGCGGGGGTTCGCGAACCAGCGGAAGCCGCTGAGGAGACCGAGCATCGCGCGGGTCGCCGCGACGGCGGTGAGCAGCGAGATCACGGTGCCGATCAGCAGCATCAGCGCGAAGCCCTTCACCGACGCGACGGCGATCAGGAACAGCACCATCGCCGTGATCGCGGTGACGACGTTCGCGTCGAGAATCGTGTGGAAGCCCTTGCCGTAGCCGGCCGCGATCGCCGCCTTCACCGACTTGCCGGCGCGCACCTCTTCCTTGATGCGCTCGAAGACGACGACGTTCGCGTCGGCCGCGACGCCGATCGTCAGGATCAGGCCCGCGAAGCCCGGCAGCGTCAGCGTCACGTTGAAGAGCAGGATCGCCGCGTAGTAGAGGAGCGAGTAGATCGCGAGCCCGAACACGGCGACGAGGCCGAGGAAGCGGTAGAGGACGAGCAGGAAGATGGCGACGATCACGAGGCCGACGAGCGCCGCGTGCCAGGCCTGCGTCAGCGACTCCTTGCCGAGCGTCGCCGAGACGTCGGTGCGCTCGATCTGCTGGAAGCTGACCGGCAGCGCGCCCGTCTGCAGCACGAGCGCGAGATCCTTCGCCGCCTGGAACGACGACCCGCCCATGTCGATCTGCGCGCCGCCTGAGATCCCGTCCTGGAGCGTCGGATCGGTGAAGTCGATGTACGGCGTCGACTTGAGCTCGCCGTCGAGGACGATCGCGAAGTGCTGGACGTAGCTCTGTTTCTGGCCTGCGGGGCTGCCGGCGAACGTGTAGCGCTGCTTGCCGCGCTCCCACTCGGCCTTCGTGATCCGCTGGAAGACGCTCGAGCCGTGCCCCGTGAACTGGAGGAGCACGACGGGCTGACCGGTCTGACCGAAGTCGGCGCGCGTCCCCGAGAGGACGAGGTCGCCGCCGGTCATCTCCGGGATCGGATCGGTATTCCGGTTCGGGAAGTACTTGACGAGGTAGTAGTAGGTGCCTGTCGGCGAGACGCCTGCGCCGCCGGCTCCGAGGCAGCCGTCGGTCGCGGCGATGCAGCTCAGCACCTCGCGGTGGGCCGGGACGGCCATCACCTCCCCGTCCTTCGGCAGCTTGCCGCCGTACGGCTTCAGGAGCTGCGCCTTCGTGTCCGCCGGGCCCTGCAGGAGCTTGTGCTTCGTGGTCGTCTTCGTCGTCGGCTTGAGAACGGTGACGGTCTTGCCTTTCACCTTCGACGTCGTCTTCTTGGTCGTCTTGGTCGTGACCTTCGTGACCCTGAAGAGGTAGTACGACTCGGGCGTCCCCTTCTTCGCCTGCGGCTGGACCTGGGCGAGCATCTCGTAGAGGGTCGGCTGGCCGACCGGGTTACCGCTCGTGTCGGTCGACGGCGCGACGACGTCGGACTCGAAGTCGAAGAGCTGGAGAGTGGCGGTCTTGCCGATCAGCTTCGCTGCGGCCGCCGCGTTGTGGACGCCGGCGAGCTGGATGACGATCTGGTCGGCGCCCTGCTTGCGGATCTCCGGCTCCGAGACGCCGAGCTTGTTGATGCGGCTCTGCATGATCGCGACCGAGCGGTCGAGATCCTCGGAGGTGAGCTTGTGGCCCTTCGGCGGCACCGCCTTCAGGACGACCTCGAGGCCGCCGCGCAGGTCGAGGCCGAGCGTCGGCTTCTTGTAGACCGGCGATCCAGGCGCGGCGAGCAGGACCGCGCCGGCGAGGGCGGCCACGATCGCGCCCATCAGGATCAGGTACTTGCGGCGGTCGCTCACAGGCCGGTGAACAGGTTAGCCGCCGTTCGGGTCCGCCGAGTCCTCGGCGGACCTCGGCTCGGGCGCGTCGACCGGCTCCCACTCGGCCTCCTGGGGCTCCGCCTCCTCGGGCGCGTCCGTCTCGTCGCGCGTCACGCCTGCGATCGCGCGGCGGGCGACGCGCACCTCGAGCTGGGGCGCGATCTCGAGGGTGACCTCGTCGTCGGCGAGCGCGTTGACGACGCCGTAGATGCCGCCGGCCGTCAGGACCTCGTCGCCCACGCGGAGCTCGGCGATCAGCCGCCGCGCCTCGACCTGGCGGCGCTTCTGCGGCCGCACGACGACGATCCACAGGAACGCGAACGCGACGATGATGATCAGGAATCCGCTGGCACCCACGTCGTCTAGGCCTCCGAGGTTCGAGTCGCCGCAGAGCCGAGACGGGCGAGCGCGTCCTCCTGCCACGAGGAGAAGCCGCCGCGCTCGATCGCCTCTCGTGCCGCGGCGACGAGGTCGATCGTGAAGCGCAGATTATGCAGGCTGAGCAGCCGTAGCCCCAGGATCTCCTGCTGGTTGACGAGATGCCGGACGTACGCGCGGGTGAAACGCGTGCACGCCGGGCAGCCGCAGCCCTCGTCGAGCGGCCCCGTGTCGCGGGCGAAGCGGGCGTTGCGGAGGTTGAGCCGCCCCTCCCAGGTGAGCGCGCTGCCGGTGCGCGCGGTGCGGGTCGGGAGCACGCAGTCGAACATGTCGACTCCGCGCCCGATCACCTCGAGCACGCCTTCCGGGTCGCCGATGCCCATGAAGTAGCGCGGCTTCGCAGCCGGCAGGTGCGCCGCCGCCGCCGAGGCCGCCGCGAACATCGGGGCGCGCTCCTCCCCCACGCTCAGGCCGCCGATCGCGTAGCCGTCGAAGTCGAGCGAGACGAGCTCCGCCGACGAGCGGCGGCGCAACTCGGCGTCGAGGCCGCCCTGGGTGATCGCGAAGCGGAGCTGGCCGGGGGCGCGCGGCAGGTCGCGCTGGCGCTCGGCCCAGAGCGTCGTCCGGCGCACCGCCTGCTCGAGCTCGGCGCGCGGCACGCCCGCCGGGGCGCACACGTCGAGGCACATGGCGATGTCCGAGCCGAGCCGTTCCTGGATCCGCGCCGCCAGCTCGGGCGTGAAGCGCTCGGGCGCGCCGTCGTAGACCGACCGGAACGTCACGCCGTCGTCGTCCGCTGCGAGCAGCGTGTCGCGGAGCGAAAAGACCTGGAAACCGCCCGAATCGGTGAGGATCGGCCCGTCCCAGGCCATGAACGCGTGCAGGCCGCCCAGCTCGGCGATGAGCTCCTCGCCCGGCCGGAAGTGGAGGTGGTACGTGTTGCCGAGGATCATCTGCGCACCGAGCCCGCGCAGCTCGTCCGGGTCGACCGCCTTCACGGTCGCCTTCGTCCCGACCGGCATGAACGCGGGCGTCCGCACCTCGCCGTGCGCGGTATGGAGGACGCCTGCACGCGCGTCGCCGTCGGTCGCCGTGACGGCGAACGGCTCGCTCATGCGCCGGGAAACCACTCGCGGATGCGCTGCCCGACCTCGGTATCGCGTGCGGGGTCGGGCGGCGCGTCGAGCTCGTGCTCGCGGATCCGGGCGAGCTCGGCGACGAGCGCGCGCTCGGGTGCGGCGCTGCCGAGCAGCGTCGCGATCCGGACGGCATACGGCTCGAACTCGTCGAGCAGCGTGCGCAGCTCGCGCTCGCCGCCGTCGCGCCAGAAGCCCCGCCACTCGTTCGCGCTCCGCGGTCTCATCGGCCGGTCACAGCGGCGAGCGTAGATGGTCGCCGACGATGGCGGTCGGCCCCTCGGCCCCAGGCCCACGACGCCGGGCCCCGGGGCCAGATCGAGCCTCGAGAGACGCTCTTCATTTCCCGGCCCGCGGTCGATATCTATCGTGGTACGAAGTAGCCCGTTCGGAAAGGACCACATTTGGCATCGCCCAGCTCTCTCGCTCGTACCCCATTCTTCTCCTTCGGCCGCCGCCCGTACCGGGAGGAGCGGCTCGCGTCGTACATCCGCCGCGAGCACGCGCGCGGCCGGCACCTCGGCGACATCCTCGACGACCCGTACGTCGAGCGCTGCGGCGGCTCCAGCGTCGCGGACGCGGTGCTGCAGCGCCGGGACCTGATCGACGCGCTCGAGCGCGACGTCGCGGGAGCGATCCGCTCCGCGGGTCAGAGCAGAAGCATCGCGTCGCCGAACGAGTAGAAGCGGTAGCGCTCGGCGACCGCCGTCGCGTAGAGGCGGCGCATCTCCTCGACGCCGGCGAACGCCATCACGAGCGCGAGCAGCGTCGAGCGCGGCAGGTGGAAGTTCGTGAGCAGCGCGTCGACGCGGCGGAACGCGAAGCCGGGCGCGACGAAGAGCTCGGTGCGCCCGGCGAGCGGGCCGCCGTGGGCGAGCGTCTCGAGCACGCGCACGGTCGTCGTCCCGACCGCGAGCACGCGCGCCGCGCCTCGGATCCGCTCCCACGTCTCGGGCTCGATCTCGTAGCGCTCGCCGTGGATCCGGTGCTCCTCGAGCCGCTCCTCGGCGACGGGGCGGAACGTGTCGAGGCCGACATGAAGGGTGACCCGAGCCGGGTCGAGCGCGGCGTAGAGCTCGGGCGTGAAGTGGAGCCCCGCCGTGGGCGCGGCGGCCGACCCGGGCTCGCGCGCGTAGACGGTCTGGTAGCGGGACGGGTCGGCGAGCGGCTCGGTGATGTACGGGGGAAGCGGCGTGCGGCCGGCCGGCTCGCCGTCGAGCCGAAGCCGCCACCGGCCCTCGCCGAGGTGCTCGAGCAGCTCGACCGGCCCGTAGCGTCCGCCCGCCTTCAGCTTGCGCGTCGGCCGTGCGAGCCCTTCCCAGAGGTCGTCGCCGATCCGCTCGACGAGCAGCACCTCCCCGCGCGGCGAGTCGATCGGGATCCGCGCCGGCACGACCTTCGTGTCGTTGACGACGACGAGCTCGCCGTGCAGCTCCTCCGGCAGCTCCGCGAACCGCCGGTGCCGAACGGCGCCGGTCGCGCGCTCGTAGACGAGCAGCCGCGACTCGTCGCGGCGCTGCGCCGGGTGCTGCGCGATCAGCTCCGGCGGCAGCTCGTAGTCCAGCTCCGAGACGTCCATCGCGGCCACGGTACCCCGGGACATGTCCACGTCGGGCGTGTCGCCGCCGGAGGTTTTGGTTCTACAGGCGCGATCCGGATGGTCGCGGCTTCGCCACGACGCGTCCGCCGCGGCCGTGACCGAACCCGCCCGTCGCCGTTCCGGGACGGCCGGGTCGCATCCATCCGCCGACCGTTGTATGGTCGCGCTCGTGGACGAAGACGCGATCTCCCGGGCGCAGGAGCGGATCGAGACAGCGGCCGCGGGCCGCACCGATCCCGCCGCGGTCGATGCGGCGCTCGAGCGGGCGCGCGAGGCGATCGAGTCGCTCGCGCAGACGACCGCCGAGCTGCAGGCCGGCCTGCCCGAGGCGATGCAGGACGGACTGCGCGAGCACTTCCGCCCGAGCACCCGGCATCTCGCCGAGGTGCGCGGCCTGATGAACCAGCTGATCCGCCGACTCGAGCGGATCGAAGGCGACCTGCTCGCCGAGCGTCACGCGCGCGTCGACGACCTCGCGCTCCTCGTCGACCTCGTCAGCTCCGGCTGGCGCGGCGTCGAGCAGCGGCTCGCCCGCCTCGAAGAGGGACTGCAGCGCACCGCCGCCGAAGGGGGCGCCGTGGTCTACCGCTTCGAGGACCGCCAGGCCGGCTAGCCGGTCGTCTAGCCGAGCTCCGGCGGATCGCCGGCCGGCAGCACGAGCCGGAAGCGGCTGCCCCGCCCTGGCCTCGAGTCGAGCTCGATCCGGCCGCCGAGCGCGAGCGCCAGCTCGCGGGCGATCGTCAGCCCGAGCCCGGTGCCGCCGCCGTCGCGCGACCAGAACGGCCGGAAGATCCGCTGCCGCTCCTCGGGCGTGACCCCCGGGCCGGTGTCGGCGACGCTGACGGTGATGTCGCCGTCGCGCCTCGCGAGCGTGAGCTCGATCGTCCCGCCCTCCGGCGTCCAGCGGAAGGCGTTCGAAAGCAGGTTGGAGATGATCTGCAGCACGCGGTCGCCGTCGGTGACGATCACCGGCGTCGCCTGGTCGAGCGTCTCGCGGTAGTCGATCGAGCGCCGGCGCGCCTCCTCGGCGAACGTCGCGTACGCCCGCTCGCAGAGCTGCCGCATGTCGACCTCCTCGCGCAGCACCGCGAACCGTTTCGCGTCGAGCTTCGCGAGATCGAGCACGTCGCCGACGAGCCGCTCGAGCCGCAACGCCTCCTCCCCGATCACGCCGAGCGACTGGCCGCGCTGGTCGGGATCGTCGAAGACGCCCTCGCGCAGCGCCGAGACGTGCCCGCGGATCGCCGTCAGCGGCGTGCGCAGCTCGTGCGAGACGGACATCAGGAAGTGGCGTGAGAGCTCTTCCGACTCGGCGAGCTTCGCGGCCATGTCGCCGAAGCGCGCGGAGAGGTGCGCGATCTCGTCGCCGCCGCGGGCCTCGGGCAGCGTGATCGCGTAGTTGCCGGCCGCGACCTCGTCGGCGGCCCGCGAGAGCGTGCGCAGCGGCCGCGTGATCCGCCGCGAGAGGTAGACGCCGAGAAGGCCGGCGACGAGGATGCCGACGCCGAACGCCCCGGCGAGGCGGGCGGACAGCGTCACGAGGCGGCTACGGAGCTGCGAGGCCGGCTTCGCGACGACGAGCGCACCCGCCGGCAGCGCCCCCAGCCGCACGATCTGCGCAACCGCGACGTAATGCGTCTTCGCGGCGTGGTGCTTCCCCTGGACGTAGACGTCGAGAGTCTGCGTGCCGTCGCGCTCGAGCACGGCGAGGTCGACGGTCGAGCGGGGCAGGCTCGGGAGCGGCCCGGCGAGCAGGGAGGCGCCTCGGACGAGAGGAACGAAGAAGATCTTGTCGCCGCCGATCGCCTTCTCGAGGCCGGCCACGGGCACCTTCTGATTCGCCGCGTTCCGCGCGTAGAGGCTGACGATGCCGACCGACTCGGAGCGCAGCTCGGCGATCGCGCGCGTGCGGGTGTAGCTCTGGAAGAAGCGGATCGCGATCAGGCTCGCGACGAGCCCGGAGAGCAGGATCCCGAGCAGGAACAGGGCCGGCAGCCGGAAGCGGAGCGACCTCAGCATGGCGCCGAGCGTATCTCGGCGCGGCCTACGCAGCGGGCTCGCGCGCCGGGCTGACCTTGTAGCCGACGCCCCAGACCGTCACGATCGGCGACGCGTCGCCGAGCTTCCGTCGCAGCTGGCGCACGTGGACGTCGACCGTGCGCGTGTCGCCGGCGAACGTGTAGCCCCACACCCGCTCGAGCAGCTGGTCGCGCGTCAGCACGAGGCCGCGATGGTCGAGCAGCTCCCAGAGGAGGTCGAACTCCTTCGGCGCGAGCTGCACCTCGGTGTCGCCGACCTTCGCCTCCCGGCGTCCGGCGTCGACGGTCAGGTCGCCGTGGACGATGACGGCGCTCTCGCGACGGGCGCGATCGGGAGCGCTGCGGCGCAGGATCGCACGCACGCGCGCGACGAGCTCCCGCGGGTTGAACGGCTTCGTCATGTAGTCGTCGGCGCCGACCTCGAGGCCGATGATCTTGTCGACGTCCTCGTCGCGGGCGGTCAGCATCAGCACCGGCAGCTCGCCCGACTGGCGGATCCGCTTGCACACCTCGACGCCGTCGAGGTCGGGAAGCATCAGGTCGAGCACGACGAGCGCCGGCTTCTCGGACTCGACGATGCGCAGAGCCTCGTTGCCACTCGCGGTCGTCCGGACGTCGAAGCCTGCGTTCTTGAGGTACGCGGCGACGAACGATGCGATCGACGCCTCGTCCTCGACGACGAGCACGGTCTGCTGCTTGCTGCTCACGCGGCCCGGCTACCCGGGCGTGTCGGCTGCGAGGGTCGCGACACCGGAGACGGGAAGCGACTGCCAGCCGCCACCGTTGATCGAGTACGTGCCGTCGTTCGTCGCCGAGCCGACCTGGTTCGTCTGGCCGGTGAGCCAGACCTTGCCGTGACCGCCTGCAAAGAGGTAGATGCCGGAGCCGTAGACCATGACGCGGTACGTGCCGTCGACCGCGCGGAAGGTGAACTGCGTGCCCGTCCAGCGGGTGCCGTCGAGCGTCGCGTCATGGAAGGTGCGGGTGACGTCCGCGTGCGAGTCGGCGCCCGTCACCTCCGGCGCGTTCGTGTCCGCCGGGTCGAGGTCGTAGATCTCGATCCGGCCCTGCCCCGAGACGCGCCCGATCACGAAGCCGGTGATCACGACGGTCGCGACCGGCCGCGCCAGCGGCCCGATCCCGTCGCCGTTGTCGGCGTTGCGAACGACGAGCGTCCCGTCGGTCTGCCCGCCGAGCTTCGCGGCCGCCGCTGCAGGCAGCCCGAGCGCGAGCAAGGCTGTGCAGGTGAGCAGGATTCGCCGCATCGCTTCCACAGTATCGGCAGGTTCAGTTCGTTCCGGTTGAGCGGTTCGTAAATGTTCTGTGAACGGCCGGCGGCCGCCCGCGCGGAGGAAGAACCTGCCGCCCGGCGAACCTCCGACCGATGCACGCCCGTGACCTCGACGAGCGGTCGCGCCGCCTCAGCGAGCGCGTGGACGCCTTCGGCCGCGCCCTCGGCGCGGCGGGCGTCGACGCGGAGACGACCTCGCGGCTGCTCGAGACCGCAGCCACGGCGGTGCTCCACGCGCTCACGCTCGAGCTCCTGCTCGCCCCGGCGGCGCAGCATGCGCCTGCGGCCGAGCGGGTGCCGGCGCCTGCGGCCGAGTCGCCGCTCCGGATCGCCGCGGCGGCGTAACACCGCCCTGCGGCTACGAGTAGTCGTAGAAGCCGCGGCCGGTCTTGCGACCGTGGAGGCCGGCGTTCGCCATCGCGACGAGCCGGGGCGGCGCGGCCATCCGCGGCTCGCGCAGCTTCGCCCAGAGCGCCTCGCTCGCGTGGGTGTGGACGTCGATCCCGACGAGGTCGAGCAGCTCGCACGGGCCCATCGGCCAGCCCGCGCCGTGCTTCATCCCCGCATCGAGGTCCTCCACCGAGACGCGAGCCTCGTCGAGCACCCGGACGCAGTCGTTCAGCAGCGGGATGAGGACGCGGTTGACGACGAACCCCGGGGTGTCGTGGCAGCGGATCGGGTGCTTGCCGAGCCGCTCGCCGAACGCGAACGCGGTCTCGAAAGCCGCCTCCCCCGAGCGCTCCGCCCGGACGATCTCGACGAGCGGCATCAGCGGCGCCGGGTTGAAGAAGTGCATGCCGACGACGCGCTCCGGCGAGTCCGTCGCGGCGGCGATCTCGGTCACCGAGAGCGCCGAGGTGTTGGTCGCCAGCACCGCGCCGGGCGCGCAGACGCGCTCCAGCTCGGCGAAGAGCTCCCGCTTCGGCTCCAGCTCCTCGACGATCGCCTCGATCACGAGGTCGCAGCCGGCGAGGTCGCCGAGGTCGGTGGTGAGCGAGAGCCGGGCCATCGCCGCGTCACGCGCGTCCTGGGCGAGCTGCCCCTTCTCGACCTTGCGCGTGAGGAAGTGGCCGATCCGGTCGCGTGCGCGCTCCCCGAGCTCGCTCGTCACCTCGCGCCCGACCGTGTCGACGCCCGCCTCGAGGCAGAGCTGCACGATCCCGGCGCCCATCGCGCCGAGCCCGACCACCCCGACCTTCCGCACCTCGCCCACGAGCGCGGACAATAACGGTCGAGCGCGCGCTAGAGCCGCTCGACCACGCCGGCGATCGCCTGGCCGAAGCCGATGCACATGCAGGCGATGCCGTAGCGGGCGTTGCGGCGCTCCAGCTCGGAGACGAGCGTCGCGGTGATGCGAGCGCCGGTGGCGCCGAGCGGATGGCCGAGCGAGATGCCGCCGCCGTTCGGGTTGACGTCTCCGGCCTCGTAGCGCTCGCCGAGCCCGGTGTCCGCGAGGAACTGGCCGACGACCGACGCGAACGCCTCGTTCACCTCGATCACCTCGATGTCGTCCCACGCGAGACCGGCCTTCGCGAGCGCCTTGTCGCAGGCCTCCGGGTTGCCGTGGAGCATGACGTGCGGGTCGACGCCCGCGATCCCGAACGAGAGGAAGCGCGCCCGCGGCTCGAGCCCGAGCTCCGACGCCTTCCGCTCGGAGGCGATCAGCACCGCGGCGGAGCCGTCGACGATCTGGCTCGAGTTGGCCGCGGTGACGACGCCGTCGGGGATGAACGCCGGCTGGAGCGCGGCCATCTTCTCGAGCGTCGTCTCGCGCCGCACCGCCTCGTCGACCGCGAAGCGGACGCGCGTCAGCGTCGCCGTGCCGCCGTCGCCGTCGGCGCCGGGGGTCGGGACGTCGAGCTCGATCGGGACGATCTCGCGCTCGAAACGGCCCTCGTCGATCGCGCGCGCGGCGCGCATGTGCGACTCGTACGAGATGCGGTCGAGCTGCTCGCGGGAGAGCTTCCACTCCTTCGCGATCTCCTCGGCGGAGATGCCCTGCATGACGATGTCGTGGCGCTCGTGGACGAGCTCGGACATCGAGCCGCGGTTCGAGCCCATCGGCACGCGCGACATCATCTCGACGCCGCCCGAGAGCACGAGGTCGAGCTGCCCCGACCACACCGCGGCCGCGGCATTGAAGTTCGTCTGCATCGAGGAGCCGCACTGGCGGTCGACGGTCGTCCCGCACACCGACACCGGCCAGCCGGCGGTGAGCCCGACGTTGCGGCCGATGTTCCACGCCTGCTCCTCGATCTGGGTGACGCAGCCCCACTGCACGTCCTCGATCTGCCCGGGATCGACCTCGTTCCGGGCCAGCAGGCCGTTGACGACCTGCGCGGAGAGCTCGTCGCCGCGGATGTGCGAGAGCGTGCCGTTCCGCCTGCCGATCGGACTGCGGACGGCGTCGACGATCAGCGCATTTGTCTCCCAGGTAGGCATGCGTGCATGCTATCGGGCACATGACGCTCCGCAAGAACGCCAAGATCGAGCTGCTCCGCGGCGTTCCGCTCTTCGAGCGCTGCTCGACGCGGGAGCTGGCGGAGGTCGCGTCGCTCGCCGACGAGCTCGCCGTTCCCGCCGGCCGGGGGCTGACCACGGAGGGCAAGGCGGGCCGGGAGTTCTTCGTTCTCGTCGAGGGCGCGGCGGAGGTGCGCCGCAAGGGGCGCCGGGTCAACACGCTCGGTGCGGGCGACTTCCTCGGTGAGATCGCGCTCGTCACCGACCGGCCGCGCACGGCGACCGTGACGACGACCGAGCCGTCCCGGCTGCTCGTCCTGACGGGCCGCGACTTCCGCGGCCTGATCGAGCGGATGCCGGGGATCGCCGCGAAGGTGCTCGCGGCGCTCGGCGCCCGGCTCCCGGCGGATTAGCACTATCGTCACGCCCGGGATGGAGACGGTCGAGCGCAGACTCCTCGTCGACGGGGAATGGACGGCCACGGGCGAGTGGCTCGAGGTCCGCGCGCCGTATTCCGGCGAGGTGGTGGGTCGCGTCGCGAAGGCGGGCGCCGACGAGACGCGCCGTGCGGTCGACGCCGCCGAGCGGGCGCTCGCGAGCCCGCTGCCCGCACACGAGCGCGCCGCGATCCTCGACCGCGTCGCCGCACTGCTGGCCGAGCGGAGCGAGGAGGTCGCGCGAACGATCTGCGCCGAGGCCGGCAAGCCGATCCGCACCGCGCGCGGGGAGGCGGCGCGCGCCGTCTCCACGTACACGTTCGCCGCCGTCGAGGCGCGCAAGCTCGCAGGCGAGATGATCCCGATGGACGCCTCCGAGGCCGGCACGGGCAAGCTCGCGTTCACCCTCCGCCGCCCGGTCGGGATCGTCGGCGCGATCTCGCCGTTCAACTTCCCGTGCAACCTCGTCGCGCACAAGCTCGCGCCCGCGCTCGCCGCCGGCTGCCCCGTCGTGCTCAAGCCGGCGAGCCAGACGCCCCTGTCGGCCTACCTGCTCGCCGAGCTCGAGCTGGAGGCGGGGCTGCCCGCCGGCTGGCTCAACGTCGTCACCGGGCCGGCTGCGGCGATCGGCGACGTGCTCGTCGGCGACGAGCGGATCAAGCTGATCACCTTCACCGGCTCGAGCGGCGTCGGCTGGGGCCTGCAGGAGCGCGCTCCGCGCAAGCGCGTGCGGCTCGAGCTCGGCAACTCGACGCCGGCGCTCGTCATGGCCGACGCGGACGTCGAGACGGCCGCCGCGAAGCTCGCCGCGAACGCCTTCGCGTTCGCCGGTCAGAGCTGCATCTCGGTACAGCGGATCTACGTGGAACGGGCCGTCCTCGACGATTTCCTCGCAAGCTTCGTGCCGAAGGTCGAGGCGCTCGTCGTCGGCGACCCGGCCGACGAGGCGACCGACGTCGGCCCGGTGATCGACGCCGGCAACCGTGACCGCATCGCTGCCTGGATCGAGGAGGCGCAGGCGGCCGGAGCCCGGCTCGTGACCGGCGGCCGCGACGGCGAGCTGATCCGGCCGACCGTGCTCGCCGACGTGCCCGACACGGCGAAGGTGAGCTGCGAGGAGGTCTTCGGGCCCGTCGCGATCGTCAACCCGGTCGACTCGCTGGCCGAGGCGATCGAGCGTGCGAACGGCACCGACTTCGGGCTGCAGGCGGGGATCTTCACCGCCTCGATCGCGAGCGCCCTTGCAGCGGCCGAAGGGCTCGAGTTCGGCGGCGTGACCGTGAACGAGGCGCCGACGTTCCGCGCCGACCAGATGCCGTACGGCGGCGTCAAAGGCTCCGGCAACACGAAGGAAGGCCCGGCGTTCACCGTGCGCGAGATGACCGAAGAGCGACTCGTCGTCGTACAGCGCTAGAGTCGCGGCCTGACGCCATGAGGTCGCGCTCGATCCCCGTCCGCTGTCCGCGGTGCGGCGCGCCGGCAGAGTCGAGGCAGGAAGTCTGTCTGCAGTGCGGCGCGCAGCTTCCCCCTGCGCGGCCGTCGAGGCTCGAGCGAGAGCTGCGGCGGCGCGCCCCGTGGCTGCCTGGCGACCTGGCCCTGACGATGCTCGCGCTCGGACTCGTGACGCTCGCCTCGGCGGCGGTCGCCCTCGGCGCCCGGCACGAGCGGCGGGCGTCGGCGCCCACGCTGCTCGAGCCCGGCTCGCGCACCACGGTCACCTCGCGCGCCACGACGGTCGCGCCGACGAGCTCGCCGGGCACGGGGTTCTTCACCACGGCCCCGCATACGACCGCCCCGCACACGACCGCGCCCCCTACGGCGACGCCGCAGCCGACGATCTCGACGGGAACGCTCCCGGTCGCCCCCGGCGCCCCGTCGACCGTCACGAAGACGACGCCCGCGCCCGCGAAGACCCGCACCGCGGCGCGTCCGCCGGCGCGGAGCGTCGGCTCGTGGCCGAGCGGGATCTCGGGCTGGACGGACATCCTCGAGTCGCTGCCGGAGTCGCCGACGGGCCGCGCCGAGGCGCTTGCGAGCGCTCACCGGGCAGCGCGTGCAGGGCTCACACAGGTCGGCGTCCTGCGCTCGGCGGACTACTCGACCCTGCGCGCGGGCTACTGGGTGGTCTACGCCGGAGTCTTCACCAACCGGGCAGCGGCCGAGAGCGCTCTCGCGACCGCCTCGACGCACGGGTTCTCCGGGCCGTACCCGGCCCGCATCTCGCGCTGAGCGTGTTTACGAAACAGGCAACTATCGTCAAGACTTTGTAACATCGACTGGTACGGTGTAGGATCGCCTCGCGGCGGAACCGGCAAACGCCCCAATCCGTTTGTTCAGCAAGGGTTCGCGCCGAGACCTATCAGGAGATATGAGACGAGTGATCGAAGAGCGAATGCTTCAGCTGCAACAGTGCATGTATCAGTACTCGCGAGCGATTTACCGCTCGATCAAGGACATGGTCGACCCGTACGCCGACCGGCACCACCAGCTCGAGTCGCGGCGGGCCGTGCTCGAGGCGTGCGAGCAGACGATGGAGCGCCTCGCGAGCGACCCGCTCTACTTCGCGAAACCGGAACGCGCCCTCTTCCAGGACATCCGGCGCTACTTCCCGATCACCGCGCAGGCCGAGGTGGCGTGGGCGGTGCAGAAGGGCGTGAACGCGGCGGTGAGCTTCATCCAGGAGCAGATCGAGTCCGGCGTGCTCGACGGCGGCATCGCCCGCTGCCGGGCAACCACGCGCAAGGGGAAGCCGTGCCAGCGGACGCCGCTGCCGGAGCGCGACTACTGCCCCTCGCACCAGCATCTCGAGACGAAGGTCGCGGCCTAGGCCGACCCGCCTTCGCGTACGGCGTTGCCCGCTGTTTTCCACAGCGGCGATCCACAGGCACCCCCGTGTAGTGTGCGCCGACGGTGTCGCACGACACGGACAAACTGATTCGGCAGCTCTCGCTCGTGGCCTTTCTGATGGCCGAGCGACGGGCGATCACGGCCCGCGACGTCAAGTCGAACGTCGAGGGCTACTCCGAGATGTCCGACGAGGCGTTCGCGCGGCGCTTCTACTCCGACCGCGCAGAGCTGCTCTCGCTCGGCGTACCCCTGCAGTCGCAGCGCGACGAGTTCACCGGCGAGGAGCTCTACACCCTGCGCTCCGAGCAGTACTTCCTCCCCCAGCTCGATCTCGAGGACGACGAGCTCGCGGCGCTCCAGACGGCGCTCTACCTGCTCGAGGGGAAGTTCGCGTACGCGGAGCCGCTGCGGCTCGCGCTGCAGAACCTCGCGCTCGGCCGCCCCGGCTTCGCGGAGGCGCCGACGGCGACGGCCGGACGCGTCGAGGTGCTCGACCCCGACTACTCGCCCGAGATGCCGGGCCGGCTCGCGAAGCTCGAGAACGCGATCTCGAAGCAGCGCACCGTCCGCTTCGAGTACTGGTCGATCTCGAGGGACGAGCTCTCCGAGCGGACGCTCAACCCGTACGCGCTGCTTCCCGACAACGGCGTCTGGTACGTCGTCGGCCACGACCTCGACCGCGACGAGATCCGCACCTTCCGCGTCTCGCGGATCCGGAACGAGATCAAGTTCGCGACGCGGCGCGAGCGCGACTTCCGCGCCCCGGCCGACTTCGACATCGAGCGCTATCGCGGCCGGCCGCCGTGGCAGATCGGCGACGCCGTCGGCCGCGCCCGGATCGAGGTGCGCGGCGACACGGCCTGGTGGGTGCGGCGCGCCTACGGCACGACCGGCACGTTCGAGGACGGCGTCTTCGCCACCGACTACTCGTCGCTGCCGCAGCTCGCGTCCTGGGTGCTACGGCAGGACGGCCGCGCCGTGCCGCTGCAGCCGGACGAGCTTCGCCGCGAGGTCGCAGCCGCCCTCCGCCGCGTGCGGGACGCCCACGAGGGCGCACCGCCCGAGCCCGCGCGCGAGGCGCCGGTTCGCAGCGCAGAGGGCACGGTCGAGCGGCCCGCCGGGCCGGTCGCGCCGGAGCGGTTCGCCGTCCTCCAGTCGCTGCTCGCCTTCCTGCTCGCCGCCTGCGGCGAGGGCAAGGACGCCGAGATTCCCGCCGAGCGGCTGCTCGAGCGCTTCCCGTCGATTCCCGCCGAGGAGCTGGAGGAGCACCTCTCGCTGCTCAATCTCGTCAACTTCGGCGGCGGCTGCTACACGGTCTACGCGGAGCTGAGCGACAGCGTCGTCCACGTCGACAAGGAGCTCTGGGGCGACACCTTCCGGCTCGCGCCGCGGCTGACGCCGCTCGAGGCGCGCGCGATCCGGCTCGCGCTCGAATACGTCGGGCCGATGATCGCCGCCGACGCGCACACGCCGCTCTCGCGCGTGCGCCGCAAGCTCGAGGAGACGTTCGGCCAGTTCGAGCTCGCACAGACGCCGATGCCGCAGACCGGCCTCGACGAGGAGGACCTCGTGTCGACGCTCGCGCAAGGGATGCGCGAGCTCCGGCTCGTCGAGATCGAGTACCAGAAGGAGGTCGACGCCGCCCCGTCGACCCGGCTCGTCGAGCCGCACTCCCTCGAGCGGCAGCTGCCGAACTGGTACGTGCACACGTGGGACAGGACGAGCGGCGCCGAGCGCTCCTTCCGCCTCGACCGCATGCGCAGCGCGAAGCTGACGAAGGAGCGGTTCGAGCCGCGCGAGGGCTTCGAGCCGACCCGCCTGCGGGGCGCGCGACGCGCCCGGATCCTCTACGCGCCCGAGGTCGCCCGCTGGGCCGTCGAACGCGGCGCCCGCAAGCTCGCGGACGGCGGCGCCCTGCGCGAGCTGCCGGTCGGAAGCGACGAGTGGCTGCAGAGCGAGATCCTCGCCCTGCGCGGAGACGCGATCCTGCTCGAGCCCGGCGAGTTGCGGAAGCGCATCGCAGCGCGCGCGAAGGCGCTCGCGAAGGAGCTCGGCGTCGAGCGGCTCCGCGCTCCGGCGTGAGAACCGCCCGCTGAACGACCCCGGCGCCGTCGGGGCGCCCCGGACCCCGGACGCTCGCCCGGGCCGGCGTCCCTAGCGCTCGACGGGCAGCGTGATCGTGAAGGTCGCGCCCTCACCCGGGTGCGAGCTGACCTCGAGGCTGCCGCCGTGCGCCTCCGCGATCGAGCGCGAGATGAACAGCCCGAGGCCGCTGCCGGGCTTCGACGCGCCGGGGACCTCGGCGCGGCCGAACTTCTCGAAGATACGCGCCTGCTGCTCGGCCGGGATGCCCGGGCCGGCGTCGCTGACCGCGATCCGGACGGCGCCGTCATCGACGCCCACGCCGACGCGCACCTCGGCGCCCGCCGGCGAGTACTTGACGGCGTTGTCGATCAGGTTGCCCAGCACCTGGCGGAGACGCTCGCGGTCGCCGCGAATCGGCGGCGGCGCGTCCCGGATCGCGGCGACGACGCGGACGTCCTGCTGCGCGTAGCCGGCGCTGTCGACCGCGTCGCCGACGAGACGCGCGAGATCGACCGGCTCGAAGCGGTAGGTGAAGGTGCCGGCCTCGAGGCGTGAGGTGTCGAGCACGTCGCCGACGAGCGACGCGAGCCGGCTCGTCTCGTCGCCGATCAGCGCCAGGAACACGTCGCGCTGCTCGCCGGTGAGCTGCGGCCAGCGGCCCTGGAGCGTCCGAGCGGCGCCGATCACGGCCGCCATCGGGCTGCGCAGCTCGTGCGAGACGAGCGAGACGAAGTCGGCGCGCAGAGCGGACAGCCGCCCCAGCTCCTCCACCCTCCTCCGCTCGGCGTCGTAGGCCCGCATGTTCTGGACGGCGGTCGCGACCAGGCGTCCGAGCAGGGCGACCAGCTCGATCTCCTCGTCGTCGAACGCGTTCACCCGCCGCCGCGAGAGCGTGAACATCCCGATCGGACGGGCGCCGAGCATGAGCGGCGCGACGAGCTCGCTGCGCAGGCCGAGCTCGACCAGCTGCTCGTCCTCCGGAAACTCGCTCTCGGCGAGGTCGCGGCGGACGACGATCCGGCCTTCCAGCACCCGCTCGAGCACGGAGCCCTGTAGCGACCCGACGTAGCCGGTCGGGAAGACGACGAGCGCGCCTGCGCCGGCGGTCGCCATCGTCGTCGCGCTCTCGCCGTCGATGAGGACGATCGCGGTGCGCTCGAAGGGGACGAGCCCGCGCAGCTCGCGGATGAAGGCGCCGAACGCCTGCTCGATCTCGAGCGACGAGCCGAGGGCACGGGCGCAGCGGTTTGCGGCCTCGAGCACGTCGACGCGCCGGCCCAGCTCGTCGCGCAGCCGCTCCGCCTCCGCCGCACGTTCCTCCGCGGTCAGACGCTGCGCGGCGAGTCCGTCGCGCAGGCGGCCGATGACGAGGCCGGCGAGGACGCCGACGAGGATCCGCACCGCCGCCGAGCGCCACTGGATTCCCGGCCCGAGCCCGTCGACGACGATCGTCGAGCCGACCATCAGCGTGCTTCCGAGCAGGCCGCCCGTGAGACCGAAGCGCAGCGCGGCCTCGGCGACCGGGATCAGGTAGAGCGCGCGATACGGCTCGCCGCCCTGGTACGAGGTGACGGCCACGAAGCCGATCACGGTGACGCTGTCGGCCACGATCGTGCCCAGGCGGGCCCGCGCCCGCGCGGCGGGGCCGAGCTCGGTGAGGGCGAGCAGGCCGGACACAGCCGTCCAGACGGCGAAGTAGCCGGTCACCGCCCACGCCCACGGGCGGTAGGCGGCCGGGAAGCTCGTGAGCGCCACGTCGACGATCGCGACGACGACGAGCAGCGCGCGGAAGAGAACCAGCCAGTGTCCGGAGCGCTTAGGCACGGCCGGGCCGCCCCAGCCGGGCGAGCGCCCAGGCGGCGTGCTCCCGCACGGTCTCGTCGTCGTCGGCGAGGCAGCTCTCGACCGCTGCTCGGGCCGCCTCGCCGCCGGTGTTGCCCGCCGCGACGAGCGCGTTCAGCCGCAGCCGGCCGCCGTCGTGGCGCGGCACGTAGAGACGCCCGTAGCGGCCGCGCAGCTCGGCCGGGTCGGCGCGCAGCCAGTCGGCGAGCGAGACGTGCGGCTTGGCCCCGTCCGGCAGCGGACGCCCGGCGCGGCGTTTCTCGACGCCGCGATTCCACGGGCAGACGTCCTGGCAGACGTCGCAGCCGTAGACCTGGGCGCCGAAGTGCTCGCGGTACGGCACCGGCGCGGGCTCGCGGGCCTGCGTCCAGTAGGAGAGGCAGCGCGTCGAGTCGAGGACGCCCGGCTCGTCGAGCGCGCCGGTCGGGCACGCGTCGACGCAGAGGCGGCAGTCGCCGCAGTCGGCGTCGAGCGGCGGGGTCGGCTCGAGCTCGAGATCGGAGACGAGCGCGCCGAGGACGACCCAGGAGCCGTGCCGGCGCGTGATCAGGAGCGTGTTCTTGCCGTAGAAGCCGACGCCGCTGCGGGCGGCCGCCTCCCGGTCGACGTGCTGGTTCTCGTCGACGAGCACGCGGTAGGAGCCGCCGAGCGTCCGCCCCAGCGCGTCGAGCTTGCGACGCAGCTCGGCGTACGCGTCGAACCACGTGTAGCGCGGCAGGCGGCCGTGACCGTCGGGCCGTTCGGGCTCGGGCAGCCAGTAGCAGAGGGCGGCCGAGACGACGCTCCGCGCCCCGGGCAGGAGCGCCTCGGGATGGCACGACTCCTCGGGGCGCGCCATCGTGAACTTCATGTCCGCGAAGAGCCCGCGCTCGCGCCGTTCGCGGATTTGACGCTCGGTGTCGGCGTACGGCTCGGCGCGGCAGACGCCGATCGCGTCCAGACCGAGCTCGTCGGCGAGTGCCTGCAGGTCTTCAGGCCGCACCCCGATAGTCTGACGGCCGTGCGCGCGGTGCGTATCCACTCCGACGGCGGCCCGGACGTGCTCGTCGTCGAGGATGTCCCGGATCCGGTCGCCGGGCCCGGCGAGGTGCTCGTCCGGCTGCGCGCGTCGGGGTTGAACCATCTCGACGTCTGGATCCGCAAGGGGCTGCCGTCTGTGCCGAAGCCGCGCATCCTCGGCGCCGACGGCGCCGGCGTCGTCGAGGCGCTCGGCGACGGCGTCACCGGCTTCGCGCCGGGCGACCGCGTCGTTCTGAACCCGGGCGTGGAGGCGGCCGACGGCGCGATCCACGTGATCGGCGAGCACGGGGACGGCACGAACGCCGAGCTGATCGCGGTCCCGGCGACGAACGTCCATCCGATCCCGGACGGGCTCTCGTTCGAGGAGGCGGCCGCGTTCCCGCTCGTCTTCGAGACCGCGTACCGGATGCTCGTCACGCGTGCGGCGCTGCGCGAGGGCGAGTGGGTGTTCGCGTGGGGCATCGGCAGCGGCGTCTCGACCGCGGCGCTCGCGATCGCGAAGGCCCTCGGCGCACGCGTCATCGTCACCTCGTCGAGCGACGCGAAGCTCGCGCGGGCGCGCCAGCTCGGCGCCGACGTGACGCTGAACCACGCGACCGACGACGTGCGCGCGGCGGTGAAGGAGGCGACCGGCGGCCACGGCGCCGACGTCGTCGTCGAGCACGTCGGCGAGGCGACCTGGAAGACCTCGCTCGAGGTCGCGGCGCGCGAGGGGCGGATCACGGTCTGCGGCGCGACGACCGGCCCGAACCCGCCGGCCGGCCTGCACCGCGTCTGGTGGAAGCAGCTCTCGATCCTCGGCTCGTCGATGGGCACGAGCGCCGACTTCGCCGCGGTCTACGAGCTCGTCGCGTCGCGGCGGGCGCTGCCGGTCGTCGACGAGGTGTTCCCGCTCGCCGAGATCCGCGCCGCGCACACGCGGCTCGAGGCCGGCGAGCAACTCGGCAAGATCGTGCTCTCCATCTAGCGTGTCCTAGCCTCCGCCATCCCCGGCCGTCGTCGAGGCGGTCGTGGTCGGCGTCGTCACGGTGGTCGACGTCGTGATGGTCGTCGACGTCGTAGTGGTGGTCGACGCGGCGGACGCCGGCGGCGGGTCGTAGGTGAACGTGCTCGCCGGCCCGCTGCCGACGTTGCCCGCCTGGTCGGTGACGGCGACCGAGACGGTGTAGGTGCCGTCGGCGGGGAAGTCCGCGCTCGGGAAGCCGTACGTCCATACGCCGGCGCTGAAGGTGTCCGGCTGCACGGTCGCGGCCTCCGGGGCGAACGCGGAGCCGTTCCAGGTGTCGCCCGTGCTCGTCTGCGTGATCGTCAGGGCGATCGACGCGGCACCCGCGATTCCGCTGGTCGCGTCGGTCGCCGTGCCGAGGATCGGAGCGCCGGCCGTCCAGCCGGCCGCCTCGTAGGCGCCACCGTCGGCGGGGAACGTCAGCGACACCGAGGGCGCGGTCGTGTCGTAGGTGAAGCTCCGCGTCGCGGCCGCGGGATCGACGTTGCCGAGGGCGTCGGTCGTCTGCACGGTCAGGTGGTAGGTGTCCCCGTCGGTCAGTGCGCTGCTCGGGACGGCGTAGCTCCAGGCGGTCGTGCCGGACGCGGCGAGGAACGTCGGCGTCGCGCCGGCGAACGCGGCGCCGTCGTAGTAGGCGCCCGAGCCGTCCTGGATCGCGACCGCCACCGTCGTCACGCCCGGGCCGGCGGCGTCGTCCGCGGTGCCCGCGATCGCCGCCCAGCCGGCCGGGTCGTAGAAGCCGCCGTCCGCCGGGAACGTGAACGCGGCGGTCGACCCTCCGTTGTCGACCGTGACCTGCCGGACGCCGCTGTAGCCGGTGTTGCCGGCGGCGTCGGTGGCGGCCGCGACGAGGCTGTAGACGCCGTCGGCGAGCGCCTGGCTGTCCCAGACGACGGAGTACGGAGCGCCGGCGGCGGGCGTGGCGATCTCCGTCCAGCTCGCGGGGTCGGAGCCGGGCGTGCTCGAGCAGCTCGCCTGGCAGTAGTAGTACGCGATCTCGGCCACGCCGGACGCGGCGCCGCCGACGGTCGGGTCGGCCGCGGTCGTGTCGGTCAGCGCCTGCCCGGTCTTGACGTACGTCGTGCCTCCGTCGACCAGGGCGCCGTCCGTGACCACCGCGCCCGCGTCCGGCGCGTGCGCGTCGATGCGGATCGTCGTCGCTGCCGACTTCGCGCTCTCGGCGTTCCCGAGCTCGTCGACGGACAGGTACTCGACCGTGTAGATGCCGTCGGTCGAGAGCTCGACGGAGGTGCCCTCCGTCGAGCTCGTCGTCGGCGCGCTGCCGTCGGTGGTGTAGTAGGTCGCCGCGACGCCCGAGCCGGCGCCGTCGCTCGGCGTCAGGGTCACGGTCTGCGGCGTGTCGAGCCAGCCGCTGCCGATCGAGCCGGTGTCGTCGGTCGTCGTCGGTGCGCTGTCGTCGACCGTGACCGCGACCGCCGGGGAGGTTGCGTCGTTGCCCGCCCCGTCGGTGACCGTCGCGGCGAGCCGGTACGGCCCGTCGGGCAGCGACCCGGTGTCCCAGACGACGGAGTGGCCCGATCCGTCGCTGCTCGTGCCGATCGCGCGGGTCGTCGTGCACGTCGCCCCACCGGGGTCGGCGGCGACGGAGCAGTAGCGGTAGGAGACCGACGCGACGCCCGACGACGCGCCGCCGACGGTGGGATCCGCTGCCCCGGGGTCGCTCAGCGGCTGCCCGGCGGCGACGAACGTCGTGCCGCCGCTCGTGGCGGCGCCGTCCGTGGCGACCGCGCCCGGATCGGGCGGCGCCGTGTCGATCGTCACCTGCCGTGCCGCCGTCTCGACCGGCCCGGCGTTGCCGGCGCGGTCGACGGAGAAGTACTCGATCGTGTAGATCCCGTCGCTCGAGAGCGAGACCGAGCTCCCCTGCTGGGTCGTCCCCTGCGGCACGCCGCCGACGACGACCGGCGTGCTCCCGTCGGTGGTGACGTAGGTCGCCGCGACGCCCGAGCCGGCGCCGTCGTCGGCCGACAGCGTCACGGTGACCGGCGAGCTCCGCCAGCCCGCCGTGGCGTCGTCGGTCGTCGTCGGCGCGGTCGTGTCGATCGTGAATGCCTGCGACGTCGTCGTCGCCTGGACGTTGCCGGCGGCGTCGCTCGCGTGGACGCGGACGGCGTAGCTTCCGTCGGGGAGATCGGCGACGGGGAAGGGAACGGTCCAGTGCGCGTACCCGTCGCTGCTGGTCGCGGGAAGCAATGCGGCCCCCGTCTCGTCCGGCTGGTCGAACGCCGAGCCGCCCCAGTACTCGCCGCTGGTCGAACCGCTCGTCGACTCGACGCTTACGACGACGCCCGCGAGGCTGCTCCCCGTTCCGTCCGCGGTGCCGCAGATCGCGTCGCTCGCGTCGAACGGCGAGGCAGCGCAGCCGGCGCTCCATGCGGCGGCGGCGAACGGGCCCTCCGCGGCGGGAGCCGTCAGCGTCGAGGTGGGCGGCGCCGTGTCGACGGTGACGGGGTCGGAAGCCGCCGCGCCGGCCCGCCAGAGGTGGTAGGCGGCCGTGACCGTGTACGTGTAGCTCCCGTCGAGAACCGGCGCGTTCGAGAGACCGCCGTAGGCGATGCCGTCGCCGTCGGTGCAGCTCGGTGTCGGGATGAGGTGCGTGCTGTCGGACCCGCACGCCGCATCGGTGGCGTGCGTCGCGCTGTCGGTGCGCGTGACGTAGTAGCCGAGCACCGGCCCCCCGCCCGTCAGCGTCGCCACGCCCCACGACAGGGCCACGCTGCCCGTGTCGGAATACGCGGGCACGGCGACGTCGGTCGGCGGGTCGATGCTGCCGACGATCGCCTGCCCGCTGCTACCGGGTGTCGCGGAGGCGGTCAGGAAGGCGTGGACGGTCCCGGCCGCGACGAGCGCGGCGACCACCACGGCGAGCCCGAGCAGCACCCTCCGCCACGTCCGCCCCGACCTCACGGAACGACCTGCAGGTAGACGGTCAATGTCGCACCCTGGCAGGCGTCCGCCGCGGTCGCGTCCATCGACACGGCGTCGGCGAGATCGACCTCGAGCGAGCCCTTCGGCGGAACGACGAACGGCTGGCCGCCGTCGGTCTGAGGACCGTCGAAGCGCAGCGAGTCGAGGTTGCAGGCGGCGTGCGCCGGGTCGGCGCCGAACCCGCCCGCGGAGCCCTGGGTCGCGTCGATCCCCAGCGCGGGAACGTGCACCGCGACCGCGTTCGGGTTCGAGATCGTCGCCACGACGTTGGCCGAGGCGCCGGGGAACAGCGGGTCGACCGCCGTGCCCGGGGCGATCGTCAGCGGCTGGGAGGGGTCGACCTGCACTGCACCGACGCCGACGCCCGAGCCGGTGGCGTAGGCGTAGACGCGCGCGGCGGCGACGAGGCCGACGGCGACCACGACGGCCACCGCGACCCAGCCGGCGACGCGGCGCCTGCGCCGCGCTGGCGGCGCGCTTCCGGCCGTGTCCGCTCCGGTAGGCCCCGTCCCCTCCAGGCGAGTCGGGTGCGGCCGCGACGGAGACTCGAGCCATCCGGTCGAGCCAGAGCGGCGGCCCTGCCGGGCGAGGAGCCATGCGATCAGACCGCCGGCCACGACCAGCAGCCCGCGCCGGCGAGCCGCGGACGGCGGGCGGCGGGCGCTCGGGGCCGGCATCACGGCGCCCCCGTGTAGTCGAGGTGCACGGTCGCGCCCCCGCAGCCGTCCTGGTTGCCGGTGCCGTCGCCCGGAACCGCGTCCTGCCGGTCGATCATCCGGATCGACGGGTAGGCGCTCGCCGGGAGCGACGGGAGGATGGTCGAGAGGCTGCTCGTCCCGTGCGGGACGTAGAACGGGTACGGGCCGGCGTACTGGGTGACGACGAAGTCGTTCGCGGTACAGGCGTAGGGGACGTTGCTGCCGCCGGTCACCGCCGCGATGGCGACGGTCAGGTGCGACACCCTCGTGCCACGGTCGTGCGGGCCTCCGCCGGGATCCCGGAAGGCGAGGTCGATCGGTTGCGCGGGCGCGCCGGGATAGAGAGGAACCGCGACGTCGCCGCCGATCGCGTAGGCGGCTCCTGCGCGCCGGACGAGCACCAGCTCGTGCCCCGGCCCGCACGGCGTCGACGCGCTCGCGTTGTCGCGGTCACCCGAGTACGCGGCGCGCCAGTAGTAGACGCCCGGTGCCCTCGGGACGTAGCGGCTCGAGGACGCCGATGCTCCGGCCAGCGCGCTCGTCGAGTCGAAGACGTGCCACCTGCACCGCCGGTCGCGGTAGAGGCGGAACGTGATCGTGCCGCCGGGGTCGTGACCGCCGTGCAGCGACGCCTCGTCCCAGACCGACCCGCCCAGGTCGACGCCGGGCGACGGCGTCGTCGAGATGGTCGGGGTCGCTTTCGTCACGAGCGACGTCTCGCCGGGTGAGCCGCAGCGGCCGGATACGGCGGCGTTGCGGTCGTCACCCGCGAACGACGCAACCCACGTGTACGTCCCGGCCTGCGGGGGCGTGAACGGCTGGGACGTGTACGTCCCGTGCGGACCCGCGACGCTGCCGAGCTTCGCGAGACGGGCGCCACAGCCGCCTCCGTCTCTTTCGTCGCCGCCGTCGTGCCGGTCGTCGTCGCCTCCCCGCCGGCCGCCGGAGCCGCTCCGGGAGCCGGGGCCGCTCCGGGAGCCGCTGCGGCCGGGCGCGGCGTAGACCGTGAACGTGACCGCGCCCGGCGACGGGCTCCCGTGGGCGCCGGCGAGCAGCGCGGTGTCCGTGAGCGACCCGCCGACCACGACCGGCCCCGACGCATGCGTCGAGAGCGACGGCGCCGCCTTGCGGGGCGGCGGCTCTCGGCGCGAGCCGCCCGGCCGCCCGTGCCGCGAAGGATGTGCGGTCGCCGCCATCGCGCCGATCGCCACGCCCGCGCAGCACGCGAGCAGCCCGAGGAGCCCCAGCGCCCTTCTCGGGCCGGAGCCCCACGCCGTCCTCCTGATCCACTGCGTCATCGGCTCGATTCCGTTCGTCGCTCCCGGCAGGCCTGCCGCCGCGGACGGAGGGGCCGGCTCGCTCGAGCCGCCCCCTCCGTCCGTCTCGCGTCGAGGCCGCTAGTTGGCCGTGAAGTTCAGGCCGACCGTGGCGCCCTGGCAGTTGTCCTGGTTGTTGCCGTCGTCGGTCATCGAGATCGAGGTCCCCGACGGCACGAAGAGGGTCGTCCCGGGCGGCACGGTCGCGGCGACCGCGGCCGGGCTGCCGCCGATGGCATACATCGACGTGGCGCACGCCTCGATCGTGTTGTCGCTGCCGGCACCGGTGATCGCCCCGAGCGCGGTCGTCACCTGGCCCACGAACACGCCGGCCGAGCCGGGGTTCGTGATCGCGAAGTCGACCGGCTCCGCGGGGCCGCCGGGCGTGAGACCCGTGACGACGCCGCCGACGACGTTGAACTGGACCGCCGGGATGTCGGCGCTACCCGCCGCCACCTGGGCGTTCGTGCCGTAGGCTCCCGGGTTCCCGGAGGCGGACGGCCCGCAGTTCGTCGTCACCTGCGCGAAGCCGCTCCCCGGCGTCGTGCAGCTCGGGAAGTCGCCCGCGATGCCGGCGCCGGCGCTCGTGTTCACCCAGACGGTGCCGGGATGCGTATCCGTGCCGAGGGCGAGGTTGAGAGCCGAGCTGGAAAGCGCGACGTTCAGGGCGCCGGCGTTGCCGCCGGTCGGGAACGAGATCCCGTACACGAACTCCTGCTGGACGAAGACGCTGTCCGAGGAGAAGTCGAACGTCACGTTCGTCACGGTCGGCCGGCCGCCCACCGCAGCCGCGAACGTCGGCGTCACCATCTTGGTGACCGGCCCGTTCGTCGTGTGGTTGATCGTGAGCGTGATCGGGACGTCGTTGAATCCGGCCCCCCAGTTCCTGAACGCGACGACCACGCTCGTCAGCCGCTGCGCGCCCGAGTTCGCGAGCGTGATGTCGTTGCCGAACTCGGAGATCTGGGCGCACGCGAAACACTGGTCCTGGTGGTAGCCGTCGCCGGGAACGAGGCTGTCGTAGCCGGCGCCGACCTGCGTGACCGTCAGGTTGGCGGGAGTCGCCACCTTGGCCGAGCCGGTGCCGGTGCCGCTGCCCGTGAAGTACGCATACGCGCCACCGGCCACCGCGGCGACGGCAAGGGCGGTAAGAAGGGCCAATCCCTTCTTACTCTTCAAGAAACGCTTCATCTACTACCTCCCAGCGACACGTGGTCCGCCGCGGCGGCGTACACCGCCGCGACCTGCTCACGCGCCGGCGCGAACCGGCGCGTGGACGGGGTGGAAGCCTCCGGAATGACCTCGCGCGGAACGGCAAAGAGAGAGCAATCCGAAATCCCCGGTCTGTCAAAAGACACAAGACCGTCGCCAGGCGTCTCGTTACATTCGTAGGGGTAGAGGCATCCCGACCATCGGCTAAGACCGGATGCGAACGCGAAATTTGCGAGCCGCCGCTACGAGTCCCTTCTCGGTTTAGTAGAGGCGGCTATGCGAGAGAGAATCTCGATCGAATCGCGCCGCGCAATATCGAGAGAGAAAGCGCCGTGCACTCGGACGACGGCACGCACCGGAGCGCGCATCTGGAATCCGCTATCGCCGTCGCTCTCGAGTGCGCGGCCGGCTCGCCGTCGGCCCTTGCCCGGGCCTCGTCTCAGGCTCAGCCGAAGCCGAGGATGAACTTCGCGTCGTCGGACATCTTGTCCGGCGTCCACGGCGGGTCGAAGACGAGCTCAAGCTCGACGTCTTCGACACCATCGACCTGGCGGATGGCGTTGTCCATGTCCTGTGCGATCAGCGGCCCGGCCGGGCAGCCCATCGAGGTGAGGCTGTAGAGGACCTTCGCCTTCGGGCCCTCGACCTCGACCTCGTAGACGAGCCCGAGGTCGACGATGTCCATCCCGAGCTCGGGGTCCTCGACCTGGCGGAGCATCTCCATGACCTCGTCCTTCGTCGCCATGGTTCCAGTGTAGTCACGTCCACGCGGGAAACAACCGGGCCTTACCCGGGACGTGGCCGACAGGGACGCGTCCCGCCTACGATTGGGGGATGCTGGTCGTGGCCGCGACGGGAGTGATGAACGGCGTGCTGCTCGCCTCCGCCGTCGTGCCGCCGATCGTCGTCGTCCTGCTCGCGTGGTGGTTCCTGCGCGCCGGCCGGCGCCACGACGCGCGCGAGCGTGCAGCGGGCCGCAGGCCCTAGCTAGTACCCGGGCAGCCGCACTTCCTCGCGCCGCTCGCGGGCGAAGAAGTGGATGCCGTCGACGAATCGCACCCAGTTGCAGCGCGTGCACATGACGAGCGAGTGCGTCCGGGCGCTGTCGGCGAGGAAGCGGACGCCGCGCAGCAGATCGCCGTTCGAGACGCCGGTGGCCGCGACGATCACCTCGCCGGGCGCGAGATCCTCCGTGCCGAAGACCCGGCCGTAGTCCTCGATCCCGAGCTCGCGGAGCGCATCGATCTCGCGCCGCGACGTGGGCCAGAACTGCGCTTGGAGCTCGCCGCCGAGGCAGCGCAGCGCGGCGGCCGAGAGCACCGCCTGGCGGGTGCCGCCGATGCCGATCGCGAGATGGTCGTTCGTGCCGCGGATCGAGGCGGAGATCGCGGCGGTCACGTCGCCGTCCTGGATGAGCTTGATCCGGGCGCCGGCGTTGCGGATCTCCTCGATCAAGTCGTGGTGGCGCGGCCGCTCGAGGATGATCGTCGTCACGTCGTTGACGCGGCGGCCGAACGCCTCCGCGATCGCCTCGATGTTCTCGCCCGCCGGTCGCATCAGGTCGATCGCGCCGCGTGCGCGCGGGCCGACGGCCATCTTCCGCATGTACATCTCCGGCAGCGTCCGGAAGGTCTCCGGCTCGCCGACGGCGATCATCGACATCGCGCCGTTGCCGCCGCGCGCGACGACCCCGCCCCCTTCGAGCGGGTCGAGCGCGAGATCGACATCGCCGCCGCCCGAGCCGACTGTCGCTCCGGGCGTCAGCCCCGCCGAGTCGTCCGGCGAGCCGAGGACGACGCGGCCGCGGATCGGCAGCTGGTCGAGCGACCAGCGCATCGCCTTCGCGGCGGCGCCTTCGGCGGCCTCCTGGTCGGCGCGGCCGAGCCAGCGTGCGGAGACGAGCGCGGCATGCTCCGTCGCGCGAAGGTACTCCTGACAGAGGCACGGGCCCGTACCCGCGTTCGGCTCGGCGTCGCCTCCGCTCACACCGGCTCCCGCACGCTGCCGGCGGCGTCGAGGACGAGCTCGGCGAGCTGGGCTGCCGCCCGGTCGGCGTCCTCGTTCTCGATCACCGGCACGCCCGCGCGCTCGGCGCGCTCGACGATCAGGTCCTGCAGGCGGCGGATGTCGGCGAACCGCTCGAGGTACTTCGAGAGCGGCCGGTCGGAGCCGGCGTCGCGGGCGTAGAAGTGTCGTTCGTGCTCGCGCTCGTCAGTGATCGCGAGCACGCACTCGACCACGACGGCGTCGCGGGGGTGCGGCTCGACCATGCCCGGCACGAGATGGACGCCCTCGAGCACCATCGACCACCCCTCCTCGAGCGCGCGGTCCATCGCCGCACGCACGCCGACGAGCACGTTGCGCGACTGCTGCATGAACCCGAACTCGAGCGGGGAGTCGGCGTCGGGGAACGCGTCGCCGGCGTCGAAGCTCGAATAGTGGATCGACGGCATGAAGTCGCGCGAGAAGAACGCCCGCATCGTCTGCCGGATGAAATCGGTTGAGGTGACGCGCGTGATGCCGAAACGGTAGGCGAGCTCGGTCGCGACCGTCGACTTACCGGTGCCGGTGGCGCCGCCGACGAGCAGCAGGATCGGCAGGTCGAGCTCGCGGAGCTGGTGGTAGCGGCGCAGACGCTGCGCGGTCTCTCCGCCCTCGGCGTCGCCGAGCAGCTCGATCGCGAGCGTCTCGAGCCGGTCGAGCTCGACGCTGCCGCCGCCCCGCACGGCGAGGTCGTCGGCGGCACGGCTCGCGAGCGCGTACGCCTTGTGGGCGGGCGTGCCGGTCGCCATCAGCGCGCGCGCCATCAGCCCGCGCGAGTACGGAAGCCCGAGCTCGTCGCCGCCCAGGGGCAACGGCAGGATCCGCCGCGGCTCGCTCACGCGCGCCCCTCGCCGTCGCGCGTCCCCAGCCGGCTCATGCCCGCACCGCCGCGCACGAGCTCCTGCACACGCTCGTCCAGCTCCGCGGAGACGACGTCGTTCGCGGCGAGTACGACCTCGGCTCCGCGCGCGATCGCCGCCTCGGCGACGACGTCGATCGCCGCCGCCTTCAGCTCGACGAGGTAGACGTCCGCCTCGAGGCGCGCCAGCTCCTCGTGCAGGAGGTCGCGGCGCGCGAGGTTGCGGGAGACGTGGACGATCTCGGCGTCGAGGTGCTCCGTCGGCGCCGGGCCGGTCGTGAAGACCGCCGTCCGCCGGCCGGCGAGCGGCTCGGCCGGCCGTAGGCGCAGCTCGGCCCCGACCACCGGGACGTCCTTGATCGCGCGAATCGCGGCCCGGTCGGCGCCGCCCGTGTCGACGACGAGGTCGGAGACGAGGACGCGATAGGCGTTGAGCCCGTCGCGGACGTCGTGGAGGGCGTTCGTGACGAGGATGCGCGCGTCGGCGGCGACCGGCGGCAGCGCGGCGCCGCTGCCGTCGAAGACGAGCAGATCGGGCTCGAGCGCAGCCGCGGCGCAGACGCCTTCGAGCACGTTCGAGTCGAGCGTCGCACCTGCGAGCCCGCCGCCGGCACGCCGGCAGCCGACCGTCGGCACGCCGACGAGCGCCGCCGTCTCGAGATGGTCGGACGCGGCGTGGCGGCCGGCGCGGGCGAGGGCGACGAGGTCGTCGAGCGACGGCGGCGACTCGACGAGCTCCGGCTCTGGCGGCCCTCCCCGCCCCATCGCGACGACGACGACGCGGCGATCGCGGGCGAGCAGCCGCGCGACATGGCCGGTCACCGCCGTCTTGCCGATCCGCTTGCCGGTGCCGACGACGGCCAGCGACGGCCGCCCGACGTCGTGGAAGGCGGGCGGATCGAAGCGGAAGTCGGCGCCCGCATACGGCAGCCCGAGCGCGAGCGCACGCGAGGCCCAGAGCATCCGCTCGCGCGGTCCGAGCACCGGCTCGTCGGAGAGGTCGACGACGAGCTCCGCCTCGACCGCGTCGAGCGCGTCGACGAGCGGCACGCCGTAGTCGTCGGCGGGAAGCGCCGGTGACCCGCCGCGCAGCTTCTCGGTGCCGCCGACGAGCAGGGCCGCCACCACGTCGTACGGAAGCGCGGCGAGCGCGTCCCGGACGACCGGCGCGTAGTGCTCGCCGTCGATCAGCGCGACCGCTCTCACGAGCTGCGCACCTCGTCCTCGATGCGCGCGGTGTACTTCTCGTAGGTCTTGGTGTCTGCGGAGAACTGGATGATCCGCTCCTGCCCGTGGAACGGGTACCTGCGCCAGACGTCCACGTGCGACCCGTCGATCTCGACGACGTTGTAACAGGGCCTCCCGTTCCCCCGCAGCCGCGACGACGACACCGTGCCGGCGTTCACGACGAACAGATCCTCGAGCCGCCACGCGTACGGGACGTGCTTGTGCCCGGCGAGCACGAGGTCGACGCCCGCGCGCTGCAGCGCCTCGAGCGTGTCGCCCGCGTCGTGGACGATGTTGCGCTCGCGTCCGGTGCCCGGCACCGGCAGCAGGTGGTGGTGGAGCACGAAGACGCGCAGGTCGGCCGGCTCGGCGAACTGCTCCTCGATCCAGCGGTAGCGGCCGCGGCCGATCTGGCCGTTGTCGAGATCGGGCTCGGTCGAGTCGACGGCGACGATCGTCACGCCGTCCTCGCGCAGCACCGAGTTGCGCTCGCCGAACAGCTCCTCGAAGTGGACGTAGCCGACGTTCCGCGAGTCGTGGTTGCCCGGGATCACGACCATCGCGGGGCACTCGAGCGCGTTCAGGTACTCGCGCGCGAGCGCGTACTCGTCCTTGAAGCCGTGTGAGGTGAGGTCGCCCGAGACGACGACGACGTTCGGCTGCAGCTCGTTCGTCTCGGCGATCGCCCGCTCGAGGAGATGCGGCAGGAAGAACTGCTGCCCGCAATGGAGATCGGACAGCTGGACGATCGTGAACGGTCTCCCGTTCCGGGTCGCCATCGCGCAGAGTCTAGTTCCCGCTCAGAAGATCGCCTGCACCGGCCAGTAGAGCGCGGCGGCGACGAGAGCGGCCGCCGGCAGCGTCAGGAGCCAGGCGACGACGATGTTCCCCGCGATCCCCCAGCGCACGGCCGAGAAGCGGCGGGTGGCGCCGGCACCCATGACCGCACCCGTGACGACGTGCGTCGTCGAGATCGGGAAACCGAACTGCGTGCCGGCGTAGAGCGTCGATCCGGCGGCGATCTGCGCCGCGAAGCCGTGCTCCGGCTGCAGCTTGTAGATCCGCTGCCCGAGCGTCCGGATGATCCGCCAGCCGCCCGCGTACGTGCCGGCCGCGATCGTCAGGCCGGCGCCGAGCTTCACCCAGGTCGGGACGTAGAAGGTCGAGATCGAGCCATGCGTGTAGAGCGCGAGCGCGATCACCCCCATCGTCTTCTGCGCATCGTTGGCGCCGTGCGTGAAGGCGACCCACGTTCCGGACACGAGCTGCCCCAGCCGGAAGCTCCGGTGCGCGACCCCGGGCGTGAGCCGGTGGAAGAGCCGGTAGATGACGACGAGGAGCGCGAAGCCGCCTGCGAAGCCGATCACGGGCGAGACGGCGCCCGGCAGGATCACCTTCTCCCAGATCCCGCGCCAGAGGACGCCGCGCGAGCCGGACTGGACGACCGCCGCGCCGACGAGCCCGCCGATCAGCGCGTGCGTCGAGCTCGACGGCAGCCCGAGCCACCACGTGAGCAGGTTCCACACGGTCGCGCCGAGGAGCGCCGCGAGCACGGTCTGCTCGGTCGCGAGCCCGGCGTCGATGATCCCCTGGCCGACGGTCTTCGCGACCGCGGTCGTCACGAACGCGCCGGCGAGGTTCGCGGAGGCCGACACGATGACCGCCGCGCGCGGCGAGAGCGCCCGCGTCCCGACCCAGGTCGCGACGTAGTTGGCGGTGTCGTGGAAGCCGTTCGTGAAGTCGAAGCCGAGACCGACGACGATCACGACGACGAGCAGCGTTGTTGCCATCCGAGCTCAGCGGTTCTTGACGAGGATCGCTTCGAGGACGTCCGCGGCGTTCTCGCAGGCGTCGACCGCCTCCTCGAGCCGCTCGTGGATGTCCTTCCAGCGGATCACGAAGAGCGGGTCGGCGCCGTCCGCGAAGAGCGCCGAGATCGCCTCGCCCGCGATCCTGTCGCCCTCGTCCTCGAGCTCCCGCAGCTCGATCAGCTGGCGGCTCGAGTTTTTGAAGCCCTCGAGCTGCTGCACCGCCTCCTGCAGCTTCCCGGCCGCCCGGTGGATCACCCGCGCCTGACGCAGCGCAGGCTCGCGGATCTCGGCGACCGAGAAGCCGCCGATCTTCCCCGCCGCGGAATCGACGTGGTCGCAGACGTCGTCGAGTGCGCCCGCGAGCCGGTACATGTCGTCACGGTCGAACGGCGTCACGAACGTCCGGTTGAGCAGGTCGACGAGGTCGTGGGTGAGCCGGTCCCCCTCGTGCTCGAGATCCTTGACGTCCCGCAGCCCTTCCTCCGAGCGCTCGGGAAAGCTCTCGAGCAGGTCGACGAGACGCGCCGAGATCGCGACCGTGTTCGCGGCCGCGCGGTTGTAGAGGTGGAAGAACTCGCGCTTCTGGGGAATGAGGCTCAACCGGGGCATGTCCTATGGTGTCTACCACTTCGCCACATTTCGCGACGACCGGAGCGACTGAACTTCTCGTTCCGTCGTCCGATCACCCGGGTACCGTGGTCGCAATGGGGCTTCACACCCCGGTTTTCCAGGCATATCGTGGCACCGAGCCGCCGCGGTTCGCCAGCGCCGCCGAGGTCGAGTGCGCCAAGGTGCTCGACTACTATGGCCTGCCCTGGGAATACGAACCGCGAACGTTCGTGCTCGAGCGGGACGAAGCGGGTCGCGTCACCGAGGCGTTCACGCCCGACTTCTACCTTCCCGAGCAGGACCTCTACGTCGAGATCACGGTCATGAAGCAGTCACTCGTCACCCGCAAGAACAGAAAGCTGCGAAAGCTCCGTGAGCGCTATCCCGACGTCAAGATCAAGCTCTTCTACCGGCGCGACCTCGAGCGCCTCGCCCAGCACTTCCACCTCGATCTCGCCAGCTGATCCCATCGCCGCCGACGACCGGATCGGTGAGGTCTACCTCACCGCGGCGGAGCTGCGGGCGCGTATCCGCGAGCTGGGCGCCGAGATCGCGCGCGACTACGAGGGCCGCGAGCCCGTGCTCGTCGGATCGCTCAAGGCGAGCCTCGTCTTCATCGCCGACCTCTCTCGCGCGCTGCCGATCCTGCACAGCCTCGACTTCGTCGAGCTCGCCGGCTACGGCAGCGCCCAGATGGGCGGCCACGAGCAGATCCGCGTCCTCAAGGACCTCGACCTCGACATCCGCGGCCGTGACGTCGTCGTCGTCGAGGACGTCGTCGACACCGGCCTGACGCTCAACTACCTCGTCCGGACGTTCGAGCTGCGCGAGCCGCGCTCGATCGCAGCCGTGACCCTCCTCGACCGGCCGTACCGCCGGCTCGTCGACGATCTCCCGGTGCGCTACGTCGGCTTCGTCGTCCCGGACGAGCTGTTCGTCGGCTTCGGCTTCGACCTCGAGGAGCGCTACCGCGAGCTGCCCGACCTGCGGCTCCTCAACCTCGCGCCGCCGCCCACGAGCCGCGACATCTAGTCTCGCCCGAATTTCGCGGCGCTCTCGCACGACGACGCCGGTGCGGCCGCACTGCCACCAGCGCCGCAACCACCCGCCGCATCGAGCCGCAGCGCCGTCACGCTTCCGCGACAGAACTGCAACCTCGGCGTGACCGGTTCGCCGATATCGTCGATTCCGAGGGCGGAGGGACCGCGTCCCCGCCCTTGGGTGGGGGTCTGCGGACATGCCCGCGTCGGACATGTCCGGTGGAGGCATGTCCCTGACGGCTACCCGAGGTAGCCGAGCGGGTCGACCGGGTTGCCGTTCACGCGCACCTCGAAATGGACGTGCGGGCCGGTGCAGAAGCCGGTGCAGCCCGACAGCGCGATCACCTGGCCCTGAGCGACGTCCTGCCCGCACGACACCGAGATGCTCGTGTTGTGGCCGTACGCCGTCGCGTAGCCGCCGCCGTGGTCGATCATCACGAGGTTGCCGTAGCCGGACATCCAGCCGCACCAGACGACCTTGCCGGCGGCGGCGGCGTGAACCGGCGTGTCGGACGGGACGCCGATGTCGATGCCGGGATGGAGCGTCCCCCAGCGCATCCCGAACGGGCTCGTGATCGGCCCGGAGACGGGCCAGATGAAATGCGGGGCGTCGCCGGGAACCGCGGGGCTGGAGCCGGCAGCGGCCGCGCGCAACTGGGCGGCGAGCTGCTCGCTCGCGGCTTGGAGCGCCTGCGACTCGTCGATCTCGTTCTGGATCTGTTGCTTCGTCGCCGCGAGCGCGTTCGCCTTGCTGCCGCGCGCGCTCGCCAGCTGGTTCCGGTTCGTGAGCAGCTGGTTGCGGAGAATGGCCACCTGCTGGGCGCGGCCGTTGATCACCCGCGTCTCCTGGAAGACGCTCTGCTTCGCGGCCTTCGTCTTGCGCCGGGCCTTCGCGACCGCGCGCCGCGCGGTCGCGACCTTGACCGCGACACGCTTGTCCTGCGCCGCGATCGCGCCGAGATAGTCCATCTGGTCGAGCACGTCCTGGAAGGACTTGGCCGCGAGCACGACGTCGATCGTCGACGGGTTCGGATCCTTGTAGATCGAGATCAGCCGCAGATCGAGCCGCTGAACGGCGAGGTGGTACTCGCGCCCGAGCGCGCGGGCGCGCTGCGCCTGCAGCGCCATCAGGGCGTCGAACTTTTCGAGCCGCTTGCGGTGGAGCGCGATGTCGGACTCGAGCGCAGACAGCTGCGAGGAGACGTCGCCGACCTTCGTCTCGAGCGTGTGGATGTTCGACGTCAGCGCGTCCACCTGGTGCGCGAGCGTCGCCTCCTGTTGCTTCGAGGCTGCGATCTGCTGCTGCACGTGCGCGAGCTGGGCGTCGATGCTCGCCTTCTTCTGATGAATGTCGTCCGCGGCCGCCGGCGGCGCGAACGCGATCGCGGCGACGGGCACGAGCGCGAGCAGGACCAGAAGGCGACGGGCCACCCGTGGATTTTCGCCGGGCCGGCGGCTCTCCCTGCTACCGCGGCTCGAGCGCGCGCAGCGTCTCGGCGGCGCGGCGGCGCAGCGGCCCGATCTGCGCCCGGTAGTCGTCGTCCGAGACCTTGCCTGTTCGGTGGTCGAACTCGAGCTCCTTCAGCGCCGCCAGCGCCCGATCGCGCTCCTCCGTCAGCTCCAGCCGCCGCCGCTCGTCGGCTCCCAGCTCGTCGAGCAGGTCGCTCGTCGGCGCCGGCTCGCGCAGAAACGGCCGCGCCACGAAGACGACGGCGGCGAGCGCGAGCACCGCCGCGAGCGCGAAGGCCCAGGCCATCACGCAGAGACGGTCGCGGCACCGGGCTCGTAACGCTCGGCGAGCCGGCGCTGCTCGACCGCATCGGGCCACATCGCGACGAGCGCCCCGCCGACGAAGAGCACGCCGGCGATCCAGATCAGGTTGACGAGCGGCTTCACGAACACCTTCAGGTCGATCTGGGAGCCCTTCGTGATCTGCGCGGTCGTGAAGAGATCGCCGATCGTGCGCGGGTCGTGATAGATCGACACCTCGTTCGCCGGCCCCTCGATCGCGTACACGTTCTCGCCGGGATCGAGCGCCGCGACGTGCGAGCCGCCGCGCGTCACGTCGAGCTGGGCACGGAAGCCGTGGTAGTTCGGGCCCTTCACCGTCGTCAGCTGCCGGTAGGTGAGCGTGTAGCCGGCCGCCTGCAACGACTGGCCGGGCTGGAGCGTCCGCTCGCGGATCGTCTGGTACGCGCTCGAGCCGGCGACGCCGATCGCGAACATGACCACGGCGGCGTGGACGATGTAGCCGCCGTACCGGCGCCGGTTGCGCGCCACCAGCATCGCGAGCGCCCTCCCCCACCCTTCGCCCGCGATCGCCCGGCGCGCCGCCGTCCCACGCGCGAACTCGAGCACGATCGACGCGGCGACGAACGCGGAGAAGGTGTACGCGAGGAGGCCCGGCGTCGAGCTCCCGAAGCCGAGCGCGAGCAGGATCCCGCCGGTGACGACGGCGGCGGCGAGCGGAACGAGGAACGTCTTCCCGAGCGAGCGCAGCGAGGCGCGCCGCCACGCGACGAGTGGGCCGAGGCCCATCAGCAGCAGCAGCGGCAGCCCGAACGTGTGCAGGAAGAAGTCGTAGTAGGGCTTCGACACCGAGCGGGTCTCACCGCGCACGGCCTGCGTCAGCAGCGGGTAGACGACGCCCCAGAGAATCGTCAGGCAGAGCGCCACGAGCAGCAGGTTGTTGTAGAGGAAGGTCGCCTCCCGCGAGACGAGCGACTCGAGCTTCGTCTTCGTGCGCAGGAGCGGCAGCCGCAGGTAGATGAGCGCCACCGAAAGCGCGACCGTGATCGCGATGAAACCGAGGAACCAGGCGCCGAGCGGACTCTTCGAGAACGAGTGGACGGAGTTGATCACGCCCGAGCGCGTCAGGAAGGTGCCGAAGAGCGAGAGGTTGAACGCGAGCGCGACGAGCACCATGTTCCAGACCTTCAGCATCCCGCGCTTCTCCTGGATCATCACCGAATGCAGGAACGCGGTCGCCGCGAGCCACGGCATCAGCGCGGCATTCTCGACCGGATCCCACGCGTAGTAGCCGCCCCAGCCGATCTCGACGTACGCCCAGTGCGCGCCGACGAGCTGGCCGATCCCGAGGAACGTCCAGGCGGCGAGCGTCCAGCGGCGCGTGACGACGATCCAGCGCTCGTCGGTGCGGCCGGAGAGGAGCGCGGCCATCGCGAATGCGAACGGCACGGAGAGCCCGACGTAGCCGAGGTAGAGCAGCGGCGGATGGGCGAGCATGTACGGGTTCTGCAGGCTCGGCACCATCCCGGCGCCGTCGGCGGGGGCGGGTGCGACCCCGAACGGGCTCGAGACGAAACAGAGCATGAAGGAGAAGAAGCCGGCGATGAGCGCGAGCACCGGCACCGTCCAGACGACGAGATCGCGCCTGCGCCGGTTGAGCCAGACCGCGAGCGCCGCGTAGCCGGTGAGGATCAGGAGCCAGAGCAGGAGCGACCCCTCTTGCCCGCCCCAGAACGCCGACAGCGCATAGCCCATCGGCAGCGAGCGGCTCGTGTGAGCAGCGACGTACTGGAAGGTGAGATCGCGGCGTCCCAGCGCGATCCAGAGCACGATCGCGGCGACGAGCGTGGCCGGGAATGCGGCGAGGAGCGCGTTCTGCGCGGAGAGCGCGAGCCGGCGCCGCCGCGTCCACGCCGCATAGGAGCCGGCGACGAGCGCGTAGACGACGAGCCCGAAGGCGAGGAGGAGCGCGGCGCGCCCGAGCGGCGCCATCCCTAGGTCTGCTTCGACTTCGCCGGCGCGTACTTCGACGGGCACTTCGTCGTCAGCGAATCGCGGTTCGCGACGAAGACGCCTTCGCGCAGCGTTCCCTCGACGACGACGTGCCGACCGACCTTGAACAGGTCGGGAACGCTGCCGCGGTAGCTGACGAGGACGCGGACTGCGTTCTTGTCGGTGATGTCCTTGAGGTGGAAGCGCATCGGCGCCGTGTGCGCGTCGCCGGACACGGGGCCGACCACCTGGCCGACGAGGAGCACGTCTCCCCTCTGACCCGCGAGCTTGCTGGGCTCGATCTGCGGCGTGCCGGCGCCGGCCACTGCGGTGTACACAACGAACACCGCGAGCGCCGCCGCCACCGACAGCGCGATCACGAGCCGCGCAGGACTGGCTCTCACGAGAGCAATGCTAGCTTCGCGGCGCGCTGCAGGACGCGGTTCAGCGCTCGGACGGCGACGTGGGCCGCCGGTCGGGCACGCGGTAGCCGTGATCGTGGCACAGCGAGCCGGGCGCATCCTCGGTGAGCGCGTCGCAGTAGCCCTTCCCGTACGCGGCCCGCATGAACGCGGCGACCACGTCGAGATTCCAGTCGCTGATGTCGGCAGCCTCCCGCCAGAGGTCCGTGAGGCGGAGGTCGATGTCGAGCTCGAGAAGATCGATCCGTGACGGGTGCTTTGCCATGCCGAAAACGTAGAAACTGCATCGGACGGCAATGAGCGCGATCAGATTCGGACCGGCGCGGGTGCCCGCACGCGAGACCCCGGAGACGGCGGTAGCCGCCCTGCGCGAGCACGGCTTCTCGGCCTGCGAGATCGATTTCGAGGGCCGCTTCTGGATGGACTACGACTTCGCCGCGCGGCTCGGCGAGCTGGCACGCGAGGCAGGGATCGTGCTCTCGGTCCACGCGCCGCTCGCCGGCTTCATGGGCCATGCCGAGCGCGGCAAGAAGCTCAACATGGCGACCGGCATGCTCGACCACACGGCCGGGATCGCGTCGGCGTGCGGCGCGGAGGTCGTCGTCTTCCACCCCGGCTTCCTGCTCGGGCGGACGCGCGACGAGGCGCTCGACTCGGTCGTCGAGCAGCTCGGCGAGCTGCGCGTCCGCCTCGAAGGGAAGGGCCGCGCCGTGCCGTTCGGGGTCGAGGTGATGGGGCGCGTCCGGGAGCTCGGCTCGCTCGACGACGTCGTCGAGATCTCGCGCAGGCTCGGCTGGGTGCGACCGGTGATCGACTTCGCGCACATGCACGCGACGAGCGACGGCGCCTTCACCGACACGGACGCGTTCGCGGCCGCGCTCGCGGCGGTCGACGACGTGCTGGCGCCGGACGCGCCGTTCCACATCCATTTCTCGGACATCGCCTTCGCGAACCGCAACGAGACGAAGCACCTCCCCTACGGCGAGGGGACGCTCCGCGCGGAGCCGCTCCGCGACGCGCTGGCGCGGTTCGAGCGGCCCGCGACCGTGATCAGCGAGGCGCCCGACGCGGACTCGACTCAGGCGATCGGTGCGGTGCTCCGGAGCGACAGCTCGGCGAGCCGCTCCGCGTAGCCGGCCGCTTCGGCCTCGCGGCCGCTCCCGCGCAGGAGCTCGACGATGTCCTCGATCGCGTCCCGCTCGGCGCTGCGCATCCCGTAGGCGCGCAGCCCCTCGAGCGCCTCGGCGAACAGGATCTGCGCCTCCTCCTCGCGGCTCTGCGCGAAACGGACGATTCCGAGCGCGAGCCTCGTCGTCGAGACGGAGAGGCGGTCCTCGGGGCCGACGCTCTCGCGGGCCTCGAGCGCGAGCCGCTCCGCCTCGTCGACCTTGCCGCGCCGGACGAGCAGCTGCGCGAGCGAGCGCTGCGCCTCGCAGAGATGGGCGCGGTCGCCCAGTCCCTTGAGCACCCGAACAGCGTCGCGGAGGAGCCGCTCGGCCGTGTCGAGCTCGCCGCCTTCCATCAGCACGCGGGCGGTGTGCACCTTCAGCGTCGCCTCGAGCGAGGTCGCGCCGATCTCCTCGTAGATCGAGCGCGCCTCGTCGTAGCCGGCGAGCGCCGCCTCGGCGTCGCCGCGGATCGAGGCGAGCAGTCCGACCGACTGGACCGCGAGCGCGCGCCCGACGATGCTGCCGCTGCCCGCGGCAAGATCCACGGCGCGCTGGACGAGCGGCTCGGCCTGCTCGGCGTCCAGCTCCAGCAGGTAGTTCTGCGCGAGCGCCTGGGTGACGAGCGCCTCGAGGTCCTCGCGGCCGAGATCCTGCGCGACGGCGATCGCCCGCTTCGCGGTGCTGCGGAGGTCGTCGTTGTCGCCGAGCCAGCCGGTGACGTGCATCCGCGCCCAGAGCGCGTCGAAGAGCGGTACCCCGCCGTCGGCCTCGAGCAGCGCGAGCGCGCGCTCGACGAGCTGGAGCGCCCCGGAGGCGTCGGCGTGCAGATTGAGCGCGACCTCGGCGAGGCCGGTGAGCGCGCGGCCCTGGATGCTCCGGTCGCCGGTCGCCTCGGCCTCCGCCCGCACGAGCTCCATCTCGACGTGGACGGCCGCGAAGTCGGCGAGGCGCCAGGCGGCGCGGGCGGCGTGATAGCGGCGCTCGAGCGTCGGCGCGAGCTCGTTCGCGCGGTGGAGCAGCTTGCGGCCGCTCCGGAACGACTCGCGCGAGAGCGCCCGCCGGCCCGCCTTCGTCAGCTCGACCGCCGCCTCCTCCGCCAGCGTCGGCGGCGTCTCGCCGTCGAGCTCCGCGAGCAGGTGGGCCGCCTGATCGAGATGGAAGGCGCGGATCTCGAGCAGCTCGTCGCCGGCGCGCTCGCCGAGCCAGCCGGCGAACGCCTGGTGGAGATCGGCGCGCGAGCCCTTCGAGAGTCCGGCGTAGGCGACCTCGCGGATCAGGACGTGCTTGAACTTGAACGCCTCCTCGCCCGTGATCGAGGCGCGCTGCTCGCGAACGACGAAGTCGCGCAAGAGGAGCTGGTCGAGCGTGTCGCCGACGTCGTTCTCCGGCGTGAGCCGCTCGATCGCGCCCTGCATGAAGATCCGGCCCATCACCGAGGCGCGCTGGAGCATCCGCCGCTGCGCCGGCGCGAGCCGATCGATGCGCGCTGCGATCAGCGCCTGCAACGTGTCGGGGATCCGCTCCATGCCGCCGCCCGACCGCTCGACGAGCATGCGGATCGTCTCCTCGACGAAGAGCGGGTTGCCCTCGGTCTTCGCGAGCACGGTCTCGACGTCCACGGGCAGGTCGTGCTCGCCGATCAGCAGGTTGACGAGCTCCTTGCTCTCGTCGAGCGGCAGCGACTCGAGCTCGAGCGTCAGCGCGCGGATGCGGCCGCCGCCCCACATCGGGCGGACGTCGAGCAGCTCCGGCCGCGCGAGGCAGAGCAGCAGCAACGGGGCTTCGCGCACCCAGGCGGCGAGGTGCTCGACGAGGTCGAGCAGCGGCTCCTCGCCCCAGTGGACGTCCTCGAAGACGAGCACGAGCGGCTGCGCCTCGGCGAGCTGCTCGACGAGCGCGCGGACCGCCCAGGCGATCTCCTGCTGGGCGCGCTCGGCCTCGACCGCCTCGAGCACGCCGACGGCGAGCCCGAGCAGGTCGGCGACCGCCTCGTCCTCGCACGTCTCCCGGAGCTTCGTGTACGCCTTGTCGAGCGGATCGTCGTCGGAGATGCCGGCGGACGCCTTCACCATCTCGGCGATCGGCCACCAGGTGACGCCCTCGCCGTAAGGGAGGCAGCGGCCCTTGAGGACGGTGGCGCCCTCGAGCCCGTCGAGGAACTCGCGGACGAGCCGGCTCTTGCCGACGCCCGGCTCGCCGTAGACGGTGACGAGCGAGGCGCGCCGGTCGCGGGCGGTGCGGGCGTACGTGTTCTCGAGCAGCTCGAGCTCGGCGGCGCGACCGACGAGCGGCGCGGCGAGCGAGTGCACCGGCGCGCCGCCCTGCTCGACGACGCAGACGACGCGGCTCGCCTGGACCGGCTCCGCCCAGCCGCGCAGCTGCAGCGGCTCCAGCGGTTCCAGCTCGACCCGGCCGCGGACGAACCGCGCCGCGTTCGGGCCGATGAGGATCTCGTCCGCCGCGGCACTCTGTTGCAGGCGGGCGGCGAGGTTGACGGCCTCGCCCGTGGCGAACGTCGACTCGCTGTCGTCGGCGACGACCTCGCCGGACTCGATTCCGACGCGGGCGCGGAGCCCCAGCTCCTTGACGCGCTCCATCGTCGCGAGCGCCGCGCGAACGGCGCGCTCGGCGTCGTCCTCGTGCGCGAGCGGGACGCCGAAGGCCGCCATCACCGCGTCCCCGGCGAACTTCTCCACCGTCCCGCCGTGGGTGACGATGCAGTGTGAGACCTGGTCGAAGAAACGCCCGACGCGGCGACGGACGATCTCGGGATCGGTGTCGGCGACGAGCTCGGTCGAGTCGACGATGTCGACGAAGAGCACGGTGGCGAGCTTCCGTTCCACCCGCTGCATGGTAGATGGGGCGGGCTGGCTAGGATCGACCGCGGATGCTCGATCCGAAGGTCTTCAAGGCGTACGACGTGCGCGGGCTCTATCCCGGCGAGCTGGACGAGACCGGCGCAGAGGCGGTCGGCCGCGCGTACGTCGAGCACTTCGAGCCGAAGCGGATCGCGGTGGGTCGGGACATGCGGCTCTCCTCGCCCGCGATGCAGGCCGCGGTGATGCGCGGGGCCGCGGCGGCCGGCGCGGACGTGCTCGACCTCGGGCTGGTCGGGACGGAGATGGTCTACTTCGCGGTCGGGTCGCTCGGGCTCGACGGCGGGATCATGATCACCGCCTCGCACAACCCGAAGGAGTACACGGGCATGAAGATCGTGCGGCGCGGCGCGCTGCCGGTCGGCGGCGAGTCGGGGCTGCTCGAGGTGCGCGACCGCGCGCTCGCGCCTGCGCCGGACGCGGCGTCGCCCGGCGCCGTGACCGACCACGACATCTGGTCGGCATACGTGGAGCGCGTGCTCTCGTTCGTCGACACGGCGGCGATCCGGCCGCTGCGCGTGGTGATCGATGCGGCGAACGGGATGGCCGGGACGATGCTGCCGCCCGTGCTCGAGCGGCTGCCGATCGAGGTCGTGCGCTGCTACTTCGAGCCGGACGGCTCGTTCCCGAATCACGAGCCGAACCCGCTGCTTCCCGAGAACCGCGAGTTCATCGTCGCGAAGACGCTCGAGGAGGGCGCCGATCTCGGGATCGCCTTCGACGGCGACGGCGACCGCTGCTTCTTCGTCGACGATACGGGCGAGTTCGTCCCCGGCGATTTCGCGACCGCGCTCTTCGCCGAGTCGCTGCTGGCGCGCGAGCCGGGCGCGAAGGTGATCTACGACGTGCGCGCGAGCCGGGCGGTGCCGGAGACGATCGAGCGCGACGGCGGCGTGGCGCTCGTGAACCGTGTCGGGCATGCGTTCATCAAGGCGCGGATGCGGAAGGAGGACGCGGCGTTCGGCGGCGAAGTGTCGGGCCACTACTACTTCCGAGACTTCACGCAGGCCGACACGGGGGTCGTGCCCTTCCTGCTCATGCTGGAGATCGTCTCGCGGAAGGGCAGGAAGCTGTCGGAGATCCTCGCACCGCTGCGGGCGCGGTTCTTCATCACCGGCGAGATCAACACGCCGGTCGCGGACGTGGCGCTGAAGCTGCAGGAGCTGAAGGAGCGCTACACCGGCGAGGCCCGCATCACGCACCTCGACGGGATCTCCGTCGACGCGGACGACTGGCACTTCAACGTGCGCCCGTCGAACACGGAGCCGCTGCTCCGCCTCAACCTCGAGGCCTGCTCGCAACAGCTGATGGAGCGCAAGCGGGACGAGGTGCTCGACCTCATCCGGTCGTAGCGAGCAGAAGGTTCTACACAGGGGCATGTCCGGTTCGGGCAGGTGCGTAGGATCAGCGGCGTGAGTCTTCAGCCGCCGTTCAAGTTCTCCGCGCGGACGCGGGTCGGGTTCTCGGACACCGACGCGCAGGGAGTCGTCTACTACGGCCGCTACAACCCGTACTTCGACCTCGCGCGCACGGAGTATCTGCGGCAGCTCGGACTGCTCCGCCGACGCGAAGGCGGCGACTTCGTCATGCGCGCCAACGACGTCGAGTATTTCGCCCCCGCCGTCTTCGACGACGAGATCGAGGTGGTGGCGCGGGTCTCCCGCATCGGCCGCACGAGCGTGACGTTCGAGTTCGCCGCGTATCGCGAGCCGGACGACCTGCTGATGGTCACGGCGCACCAGACGCTCGTCTACGTCGATCTCGCCGAGCGAAGAGCATGCCCCGTGCCCGACTCGTTCCGCGTCCCCGTGGTCGCGTTCGAGGGAGACGATGTCGACGCCTAGCACGAGCGGCGCGCTCGAGGCCGTCGACCGGATCCTCAACCGCGGCGGCGATGCCGACGACGTCCTCCGCCAGGTGGTCGCCGCCGTCCAGGAGCGCGGCGGCTACGCCTGGACGGGACTCTTCTTCGTCGAAGGAGACGCACTCGTCCTCGGGCCTGCCGCAGGCGAGCCGGACGCGACGCGCCGGACGACGACCCCGGTGCGCTGGCAGGGCGAACGAATCGCCGAGCTGGCGGTCGACGGCGCGGCGCCCGCCGACACCGCGTTCCTGGAACGCGTCGCCGTCCTCGTATCGGGCCACTGCCTCGTCGGCTGGGACACCGGCGGCGAAGCCTGGGAGTCGTAGAGCGCTCGGCCCGTCCCTCGAACGAGGGAACGGCCGCGCTCGCCATGCGGGTTCGCAGCTCCGCTCCCTCGAACGAGGTACCCCCTCGCCCGCCGGACCTGATCCCTCGAACGAGGGAAGCTACGACGGCGTCATGCGGTACGCGTCGAACACGGCGTCGACGTTGCGAAGCGAGGTGAGCAGCGTGCGCAGGGCCTTCACGTCGCCGACCTGGACGACGTACCAGTTGCGCGCCATCTGGTCTTCGACCGAGCCGCCGTAGGAGACGATGTTCGCGCCGTGCTCGGCGAACGTCCGCGCCACGTCTTCGAGCAGACGCGGCCGGTCCCACGAGTCGACCGCGATCTGGACGCGGAAGCTCTGCGAGGAGTCGGCCTCCCATTCGACCGGCGTGAACCGCTCGGGATTCCGTCGCAGCGCCCGGACATTCGGGCAGTCGTCGCGGTGGATCGTGATCCCTTTGCCGAGCGAGATGTAGCCGACGATCTTGTCGCCCGGCACCGGCGTGCAGCACTTCGCGAGCCGGACGAGGACGTCCTCGACACCCACGACCTTGATCCCGTACGTGTCACTGCCGACGGCGTCGCGCGCACGCGGCTGCTTGCGCGGGACGAGCTCCTCGGGAACCTCGTCGACCTTCAGTTGCTGCAGCACCTTGTTGACGATGCTCTGCGCGGTCAGCTTCCCGGAGCCGAGCGCAAGGTAGAAGTCCTCCGCCTTCTTGTAGCCCGACTCGCGGATCACACCCGCGAGCACCGCCGAGCCGGCGAGCTTCTTGTACGGCAGGTTCTGCGCCTTCAGCGCATGCTCGAGCGACTCGCGGCCCTTAGCCTCGAGGTCCTCCTTCTGCTCGCGCGCGAAGAACTGCCGGATCTTGTTCCGCGCCCGCGACGAGGTGGCGAGCGAGAGCCAGTCGCGCGACGGGCCGCGCCCCTGTCTCGCCGTCAGGATCTCGACCCGGTCGCCGCTCCGCAAGCGGTAGTGGAGCGGAACGATCCTGCCGTTCGCCTTCGCGCCGACCGTGCGGTGGCCGACGTCCGTGTGCACGGCGTACGCGAAGTCGATCGGCGTCGCGCCCGACGGCAGCGTCTTGACCTCGCCCTTCGGCGTGAAGACGAACACCTCCTCGTCGAACAGGTCGGTGCGGAAGGTCTTCACGAACTCCCGCGCGTCCGCCTCGTCGGCGTGGATGTCCATCAGCTGGCGCACCCAGGCGCTCCACTCCTCGTCGGCGCGCTTGGAGACGCGACCGTCGCGCGTGTACGCCCAGTGCGCGGCGACGCCGAGCTCGGCCGTCTCGTGCATCTCGCGTGTCCGGACCTGGATCTCGAGCGGGCGGCCCTCGGGCCCGATCACGGTCGTGTGCAGCGAGCGATAGCCGTTGAACTTCGGCATCGCGACGTAGTCCTTGAACCGCCCCGGCATCGGCTTCCAGAGCGAGTGGATCAGCCCGAGCGCGCCGTAGCAGTCGCGTGTCCCCTCCTCGCCGCCACGCTCGACGATCACGCGCATCGCCGTGAGGTCGTAGATCTCGTTGAACTCGCGGCCCTTCTTCACCATCTTGTCGTAGATCGAGTAGAAGTGCTTCGCGCGGCCGGCGATCTCGTTGGGGATGTCGACCTTCTCGAGCTCGCGGCGCAGGACGTCGGCCGCCTCGGCGACGTGGCCCTCGCGGTCGGCCCGGCGCTCGGCGACCATCTGCTTGATCTCCTCGTACTTGCGCGGATGGAGCGTCTGGAAGGCGAGATCCTCGAGCTCCCACTTGAGGGTGTGGATGCCGAGCCGGTGCGCGAGCGGCGCGTAGACCTCGAGCGCCTCCTTCGACTTCTGGATCTGCTTCTGCTTGCCGAGGTACTCGATCGTGCGGAGGTTGTGGAGGCGGTCGCAGAGCTTGACGAGGATCACCCGTACGTCCTCGGCCATCGCCACCACCATCTTGCGGTAGTTCTCGGCCTCGGCCTGCTCGCGGCTCTGGAACTGGACGCGCGTCAGCTTCGTGACGCCGTCGACGAGCCGGGCGATCTCCTCGCCGAACTCCTCGCTGATCGTGGCGAGGTCGGCGGCAGTGTCCTCGACGACGTCGTGGAGGAGCGCCGCGGCGACGGTCTGCTCGTCGAGCCGCAGCTCGGCGCAGACGGTGGCGACGCCGACGGGATGGGTGATGAACGGCTCGCCTGAGCGGCGCTGCTGGCCGTCGTGCGCCGCCGCCGCGAAGCGGAACGCGCGCTGCACGAGCTCGAGGTCGACGTCGTCGCCGTACTCCGCCAGCTCCGCCAGGAGCGGCCGCAGCAGCTCCTCGTGCCTCTCGCCTGTCTCCAGAGTCGCCACCGTCGCAGTGTACTCCCGCCTTTCGCGGACAAACCTTGCCGGAGGAACGGCGCTCCCGAGGGCGAATTGAGGCTTCCCGTGGCCGCGTTTCGCCGCTTCCGGTCCCGTCGGCTCGCTCGCCGGCTCGCCCGCGCTCTCGCAGCGTCTCTGCAGGGCGCGTAGCTACGCGCTGAGCTCGAGACCCTGCTCGCCCGCTGCGCCGACCACGAACGGGGCGAGCGGCTCGAAGCGCGCCTGGAAGAAGCGCAGCTGCTCGGGTTCGTAGGTCATCCGCAGGCCCGGGATCGAGCCGGCGTGCAGGTAGAGGTCGGCGATCACCTCGGCGACGTAGTCGAGGTGCTCCTGGGTGTAGACGCGGCGCGGAAGCGTCAGCCGAACCAGCTCGAGCCCGTCGTACGGGTCGTGTCCGTGCTGGCCCGAGACGATCCCGCGCTCCATGGTGCGGATCCCGCCCGCGAGATAGATCGCGGCGGCGAGCGCCTGGGCCGGAAAGTCGCGTTGCTCGACGTGCGGCAGGAACCGCTTCGCGTCGAGGAAGACCGCGTGCGCGCCCGTCGGCAGCACGATCGGCACGCCCGCCTCGACGAGCCTCGCGGCGAGGTGCGCGACCTGGTCGACGTAGTGGCCGACGATGCGTTCGTCGGCGGCCTCGTGGATGCCGACGGCGAGTGCTTCCATCGCGGCGCCGGACATGCCTCCGTAGTGCGGGAAGCCTTCGTAGACGACCACCAGCTCGCGGAGCTTCTCGGCGAGCGCGTCGTCGTTGACCGCGGCGAGGCCGCCGATCGGCACGAAGTGGTCTTTCTTCGACGAGAAGATCGCGCCGTCGCTGAGGTCGGCGATCAGCTTCACGATCTCCGGCAGCGTGTGATGCGCGTAGCCGTCTTCGCGGCGCTTGACGAAGAGCGCGTTCTCGGAGCTGCGGGTCGCGTCGAGGATCAGCGGCACGCCGTAGTCGAGCGTGACGGCCCGTACCTCGGCGAGGTTCTCGATCGAGAACGGCTGCCCGCCGGCCATGTTCAGGCAGGCCTCCTGCCGGACGAAGGCGACGTTCTCCGGCCCGTGCTCCCGCAGCACTGCCTCGAGCTTCGCGACGTCGATGTTGCCCTTCCACGGGAAGGTCGACTCCGGATCCTTCGCCTCCGCGACCGAGACGTCCGTCCAGATGCCGCCGGCGAGCTCGGCGTGTGCGCGCGAGGTCGTGAAGTACAGGTTCGACGGGACGAGCAGGCCCGGCCGGACGAGGACGCGCGCGAGGAGATGCTCCGCGCCGCGGCCCTGGTGGGTCGGGATCGTGTGCTTGTAGCCGTAGATCTGTCGGACCGCTCGCTCGAGCCGGAAGAAGCTGCGCGAGCCCGCGTAGGACTCGTCGCCGAGCTCCATCGCCGCGCGCTGCTCCTGCGACGCGGCGGAGGTGCCGCTGTCGGTGAGCAGGTCGACGAAGACATCCTTCGCGTGGAGCAGAAAGGTGTTGTAGCCGGCGCTGACGAGCGCCTCGCGGCGCCGTTGCGGGTCGGGGAGCGCGATCGGCTCGACGACCTTGATCTTGTACGGAGGCGGATTCATGTCCGGATCGTCACAGGCGCCGTCATCGCGGCGCATCGGTGCAGCGGCCGAGTGCGATTGCGGTCGAGTACTGAGTGACACCCGGTGACGGCTAGGCTCCTGCCGTGCCCTGGTTCCACGCGGTCGCCGAGCACGACCACGAGCTGCAGAACCCGACGAGCCCTGAGAAGATCCGGCAGCTCGGGGAGCGCCTGCGGCTCGGAGCGGACTCCCTCGTGCTCGACATGGCCTGCGGCAAGGCCGGACCGGCGTTGCTGCTCGCCTCGGCGTTCGGCTGCCGGATCGTCGGCGTCGAGCGCGCACCGGAGTTCGCGGCCGAGGCGCGACGGCGGGTCGCCGACGCGGAGCTCGGCGAGCGCATCGAGATCGTCGAAGGCGACGCCGAGGCCTACCCGCTCGACCCGGAGTCGTTCGACGCGGCTCTCTGCCTCGGCGCCAGCTTCGTCTGGGACGGCCTCGAAGGAACACTGGCGGCTCTCGCCCCCGCGGTCCGACCGGGCGGGCACGTCGTCGTCGGCGAGCCGTTCTGGCGTTCCTGGCCGCTGCCGGAGGGAGTCGACGATCTCGGCTGTCTGCCGCTGCAGGAGACGGTTGCCCGCTTCGAGACGGCAGACCTCGCGCTCGTGACGCTGCTCGCCTCGTCAGAGGACGACTGGGACACGTACGAGTCGCTGCACTGGCGCGCACTCGAGGACTGGCTCGCCGCAAACCCCGGCGACCCGGACGCCCCGATGATCCGCGAGCGGCACGAGCAGCACCGCGAGGAGTACCTCCGCTTCCAGCGCGAGCTGCTCGGCTGGGCGATCTTCGTCGCGCGGCGGCGCTAGCGCGAGCCGGTCAGGCGGCCTTCGCGAGCGGCTGCTCGGCCGCGAGGAGCGCCCGGAACCGGGGCGACTCGAGCAGATCGCGGCGAAGCGCCCCGGCGTCGAAGGCAAGCTCGGCGAAGATCGCCCGCGCTTCGGCATCCCGTGCGGACTCTGGCTTCCGCCACTCGCGTGCGAGCCAGTCGCGCAGCTCCAGGTAGCGCGGGGCAGTCGGGAAGACGCGCCGCACCACGAGCTGGGGTGAGACGGTTCCGTTCCAGCGGTTCTCCTCGAGCCTGAACGCGAGATCGTGGCTGCCGCGGCGATACGAGTCGAGCCGTGGGCCCTGGCCGAATGCGATGGCGCCGCCCGCGTCGCGACCGTCGCGACGCACCCGGAAGCGGAGGTGCTTCCCCTCGCCGACGGTGCCGAGGTCGGTGAGCTCGCAGCCTGCGGCGAGCAGCATGACGCCGGGATTGCCGAGGCCGAACGGCTGCAGCTTGGCGAGCTCGGCGCAGAGGTCGAGGCCGAGACGGGTACCCCGCGGAACGACCGCATCGATGCGCGTGACCGGCCGCAGGTCCTCCTCCCCGAGCTCGCCGGCGGCGTGGGCCGCGAACGCGGCGGCGAACGCATCGATGTTCTCCTCGCGGATCGAAAGCCCCGCGGCTGCGCGATGGCCGCCCCAGCGCTCGAGCAGCGACGAGCACCCCCCGAGCGCGCCGTGCAGGTCGAACGCGGGGATCGAGCGGCCGGAGCCCTTCCACTCGCCGTCACCGCCCGCGATCAGGACGACCGGCCGGTTGAAGCGCTCGACGAGGCGCGAGGCGACGATCCCGATCACGCCTTCGTGCCAGTCGGCTCCGGCCACGACATAGCCGCGACGGGCGCGCTTCTCCTCCGGCCACTCGTCGACCTGGGCGATCGCCTCGCGCACGATCCGGCTCTCGACCGCCTGGCGCTCCCGGTTCAGCTCCTCGAGCGAGTCGGCGAGCCGGCGCGCCTCCGCCGCATCGTCGCTGAGCAGGAGCTCGAGCGCGGCCCTCGGGTGGCCGAGTCGGCCCGCGGCGTTGATGCGCGGGCCGAGGCGGAAGCCGACCGCACCCGCGTCGACCGCGGCCGGATCGACGCCGGCGGCACGCATCAGCGCCTGCAGGCCCGGCTTCTGCGTCCGCGCGAGAGCCCGAAGACCGGCGATCGCGAGCGAGCGGTTCTCGTCGAGCAGCGGGACGACGTCGGCGATGGTCGCGAGCGCGACGAGGTCGAGATGGCGCTTCGGGATCTCGGAGTCGACGCCGAACAGCGCCTGTCCGAGCTTGTGGACGACACCGGTGCCGCACAGCTCCGGGAACGGGTATTCCGACGGACGCGTCGCGACGATCGGACAGTCGGGCAGCGATTCGCCGGGCCGGTGATGGTCGGTGACGATCACCTCGAGGCCGCGTGCCTTCGCCTCGGCGATCTCGGCGACGGCGGTGATGCCACAGTCGACCGTGAGCACGAGCCCGACACCCTCGTCCGCGAGCCGGGCGAGCGTGGCGCCTCGCACGCCATAGCCCTCGTCGAAGCGACTCGGCAGATGCCAGACGACATCGGCGCCGAGCTCGCGGAGGAAGAGGAGGGCAAGCGTGGTCGCGGCGATCCCGTCGACGTCGTAGTCGCCGTGGACGCAGATCCGGCGTCCGTCGGCAACCGCAGCTCGGATCCGTTCGCAGGCGAGCTTCATGTCGCCGAGCGCAAACGGGTCGTGCGGTTCCTGCTCGCCGGCGAGGAACGCCCGCGCAGCCTCAGCATCCGCGTATCCGCGGCGGACGAGGACCGCCGCTGTCACTTCGCCGATCCCGAGCTCGCGCACAAGCTCGGCCTGTGCCGTGTGGGAGCAATCGGGAAGCGTCCAGGTGCCGTCGTTCATCGCCCGATTCACGCTACGGGCGGGTGCGGACGGAGGAGGGCGCGCGGACGTGTCCGGAAGGACGCTGTGAAGCGATTGCCGGAGTTCCGTGAGGAAGTTGCGACGTACGCGTGACGTTCGCACGACGATGCTTCGCGCGGTCCCCTTTAGGTGGGCGGGGGTTGGGGACGGAAAAGCAAGGCACGAGTCACCGGAAAGCCGCTCCGAGACGTGCGCGCCCGCCTACCCCGTCGGCAAGCCGGTCGGTGGCCATCTCCGCAGCTCCGTCGCCGTATCCACGAGGCACACGGAGATCGAACGGCGGCTCTCAGCCTTCGCGCGGCAACTGCACTCCGAGGAAGGTCAGCAGGACGAGCAGCCCGAGCCCGAGAAGCCAGAGGGCGATCACGAGCCGCGGCCGCCGGCTCTCGCGGAGCGAGCTGAGCGCGACCTTGCCCCAGAGGATGACGAGGCCGACCACGGCCGCACCGCCGACGACGATCACCGGGGCGAGGTACACCGCTTTCTCGAATGGCCACGCCATGATCCACGCGGTCAGCGCGACGAGGGCGAGCACCGCCGCGAACGCCGTGGAGATGCGGAATGCACGCATACGACAAGGGTACGCTTCGCCCGTGGACGCGGCAGCGAACTACCAGTCGGGCGACGACTACGTCGTCGAGTTCCTGGGCTATCGCTTCAGCTTCAGCGCCTTCGACTTCGAGCAGCGTGTGACTGCTGCGGCTGTCAAGCTCGGCCTCCTCGGGGGCAGCGAGCTGGACGACGACGAGACCGCCGACCTCGTCGAGCTCGTCGAGCGCGACGCGATCGAGGAGCCTCGGAGCGCGCTCGGCCACTACCTCGTCCGGCGCTGGGAGGAGCTATCGCTTGTCGGCGGCGAGTCGCTCGTCTACTGGCTGAAGAAGCTCGTCTTCCGCGGCGCCTGGCTCGATCACCGGGTCAAGGAAGGGCTGCTCGAGGTGAGCTGGGACGACGAGCAGGACGAGTTCTCGTACGCCGACCCGAACGGCGGCCGGGCCCTGCTCGAGCTGCTGCCGACGCCGAGCTGGCACGAGCTGCAGTACCGGCGGTGAGTGCGCCGCGCTGGTACGCCGCCGCCGGGCCCGCCTACCTCGCCGCACTGCTCGCGGTCGACACCCAGGCCGGGATCGCGTGGCAGCGCGGGCTCGGCGCGCTGACGTGGATCGTCCTGCTCGCCGCGCTTCGGCCCCTGTCCGGTCTCGCCCGCGCCCAGGCGCTCGGCGTGGTCGTGTTCGCGACGGTCGGCGAAGTCACCGGGTCGCTCGTCTGGGGTGTCTACCACTACCGGCTGCACAACCTGCCGCTGTTCATCCCGCCCGCACACGGGATCGTCTATCTGAGCGGAATCGCGCTCGCAGGCGTCGTGCCGGCCCGCCGGCTCGTCGCGATCGCGGCTGCGGGCGCCGCGGCCTGGGGCCTCGCCGGACTGACCGTGCTGCCTCGGCTCGACGTCGCCGGCGCCGTCGGCGTACCGCTCCTGCTCCTCTTCCTCTGGCGCTCGCGAACGCGCGCCGCGTACGCGGGCGTCTTCGTCGTCGTCGGCGCGCTCGAGCTCTACGGGACGTCGATCGGCACGTGGCGTTGGGCGACTCGGCTGCCGGGGCTCGGGATCGCGGACGGCAACCCGCCGAGCGGCGCCGCCAGCGGATACGTGTGGTTCGACGTCATGGCGCTGCTCGTCGCGCCGTGGCTGCTCCGTTCCGCGGTCTCGCTCAGGCGGTGGGCGGGATCGCGAAGCCGAACCGTGCCACCCGGTCCTCCGGCGCCTTCCGCAGCTCGAAGCGGCGGATGAGCCCGATCGGGATCACGAGCGCGTCCGGCAGGTCGCGCTCGTGCGCGTCGCGAACGTAGATCGTGATCATCCCGAAGCCGGGTTCCGGCTCGATCCGGTCGAGGACGAACCGGGACGTGTCCGCGAGCTCGACCTCGACGACCGGAGTCTCCACCCCTGTCTCGTCGGCGAACTTCGCGATCGCCCGGTGGACGCGCTCGACGAACGCCTCGTGCGGACCTTCGACGATCGGAGTCCAGAGCTCGGGCACGCACCGGAGCGTATCTCGTCACACTTTCGTGACGGGTGGCGACGCCACCTCTGCACGAACTACCTGCAAGTCGCGGCATGCGGAGATGGCGACGCCACGCCGACCCGGGTGGCGACGCCAGGCGTCGCCACGGCGTAGCCACCTCGGCGGGCGGGCTAGAAGAGACGTTCGTCAGGCCCCGGCGCGGCGCCGAGGTGGGCGCGGCCGAGCTTCGTGATCGTGCGGCCGCGCGGGGTGCGCTGGATGAAGCCGAGCTGGAGCAGATACGGCTCGTAGACGTACTCGATCGTCTCGGGCTCCTCGCCGAGCGATGCAGCGAGCGTGTTGACGCCGACCGGGCCGCCGTCGTACTTGGCGGCGATCGTGTGCAGAAGCTCCCGGTCGAGACGCTCGAGGCCAGCCTCGTCCACCTCGAGCAGGTTCAGCGCCTCGCGAGCGATTCCGGTCGTGATCGCTCCCTGGTGGCGGACCTCGGCGACGTCGCGCACGCGGCGGAGGATCCGGTTGGCGATCCGCGGCGTGCCGCGGGCCCGGCCGGCGATCTCGTCGGACGCTTCCGCCTCGATCTCGACGCCGAGGATCCGCGCCGAGCGCACGACGATCTCAGCCAGCTCGCCGGGCTCGTAGTAGTCGAGCCTGAAGGTCATGCCGAAGCGGTCGCGCAGCGGCGAGGTGAGAAGGCCGGTGCGGGTGGTCGCGCCGACGAGCGTGAACGGCGGCAGGTCGAGGGTGAGCGTCCGCGCAGCGGTGCCCTGCCCCATGACGATGTCGAGCCTGAAGTCCTCGAGCGCCGGGTAGAGGATCTCCTCGGCGGCTCGGCTCATTCGATGGATCTCGTCGACGAAGACGACGTCGCGTTGCTCGATCGCGGTCAGGATTGCGGCGATGTCCTTGCGCTCGAGCGCGGGGCCGGCGACGGAGCGGATGCCGACACCGAGCTCCTCGCGGACGATGTGCGCGAGACTCGTCTTCCCGAGCCCGGGCGGGCCGACGAGCAGAACGTGGTCGAGCGCCTCGCCGCGCGCCTTTGCCGCTTCGAGCGCGATCGCGAGCTGCTCCTTCACCCGCTCCTGGCCGACGAAGTCGTCGAGCCGGCGCGGGCGCAGGCTTTGCTCGATCTCGGCATCGTCGTCGTCGGGGTCGGGCGCGAGGAACTGCGTGCTCAAGCGGCCCGCTTCAACGCGAGCCGGACGCGCTCCTCCGGCGGCAGGTCGGGATCGACGTCGGCGAGCGCGCGCTCGGCGTCGAGCACCGTGTAGCCGAGCTCGACGAGCGCGTCGCGGGCGACGAGGTGCGTGTCGCCCGCAGGCGCGACGACGGACGCGATCGCCGCGTCGCCGAGCTTCTCCTTCAGCTCGAGCACGATCCGGTCGGCGGTCTTCTTGCCGATGCCGGGAATCGCCTGGAAGCGGGCGGAGTCCTCGCGCACGATCGCGCGCCGCAACTCCTCGGCGGGCGAGCCGGAGACGATCGCAAGCGCGACCTTCGGGCCGACGCCGTTCACGGAGAGCAGCTGAACGAACAGCTCGCGCTCGGCCCGGTCGGCGAACCCGTACAGCTGCAGCGCATCCTCGCGGACGTGCAGATAGGTCTCGACGACGATCTCGCTGCCGTCGTCGCCCTTGCGGACGGCGCTCGGCGTGGCGTGGACGAGGTAGCCGACGCCGCCGACGTCGAGCACGAGTCCCTCGGGCGTCGATGCGACGGGCTTGCCGCGGAGGCGAGCGATCACGGGACGAGATTACGGATGGGAACGGACGTTCCGCCCTAGACGATTGATTTCGAAGGGGCGTGCCGGTCGGGGAGGTGACTGACCAAGCGGGGCGACGCGATCGGTCGCGGTTCGTAGCAGCGCTACGGGCCGCAGGCGAGCGTGGCGATCCCGCGCCGCGTCAGGGCCTCAGCCGGCCCCGCGGCACGTTGGAATCAATCGTCTAGCCGGCGAGCCGCAGCAGCGGCGGCGCGAGCGCGTGGCAGATCGCCACCGCGAGCGCATCGGCGGCGTGATTCGGACGCGGCAGCTCGGGCAGGGCCAGGATCGCCTTCACCATCCGCTGCACCTGGGCCTTCTCGGCGCGGCCGTAGCCGCAGACCGCCTGCTTGACCCGCGCCGGCGCGTATTCGGCGCAGGCGAGGTGGGCGTTGGCGGCCGCGACGAGCACGGCGCCGCGCGCTTGCCCGACGGCGAGCGCGATGCGGGCGTCTGCGCCGACGTACGACTCCTCCAGCGCCACGGCATCCGGCGCGTACTCCGCGATGAGGTCGGCGACCTCGTCGTAGATCGTCTTCAAACGGAGCGCCGGAGCCTGTCCGGCCGGCGTGGACCAACATCCGTGGGCGATGGCCCTGAGGCGCCCTCCGCTTTCTTGGACGATCCCGTACCCGCAAGCAGCCGTCCCCGGGTCGATTCCCAAGACTTTCACGCCAAGACGTTAGGCGCCCGATCGGACGTCCCCCGACCTGCCGTAACGTTCCGTTGATGTCCCTTCCCTCCGACCGGATGCGCGAGCTCTACGAGCGCCGGGCGGCGTCCGAGTATGCGGCGCCGAAGCCGCTGCCCGACCCGCGTCTCGACCGGAAGTTCGCGCGTATCCGCGCGCTCGTGCGCGCGCAGCTGCCTGCGACCGCGTTCCTCGACGCCGGCTGCGGCGACGGCCGCTACTTCGCCGCGCTCGCCGGCGAGCTGCCCGACCGCGTCGCGGGCGTCGACATCTCCGAGCGGATCCTCGAGACCGCGCGGCTGCAGGCGCCACCCGGTGCGGAGCTGCGGCAGGCGAACCTCGAGCGGCTCCCGTTCGCGGACGCAGAATTCGACCTCGTCCTCTCGACCCAGGTGATCGAGCACGTGCTCGACCCGGCGCTCGCCGCCGCCGAACTCGCCCGCGTCATCCGCCCGGGCGGCGTGCTCGTGCTCTCCACCGACAACGCGCGCAACCGGGTCTCACAGGTGCTGAATGCGCCTCGGCAGCTGCTCGTGCGCGTGCTGAGGCTCCGCCACCACCGCTCGGCCGTGCACTCGCCGGCGACGCCGTTCACGCCGGAGTCGTTCCGTGCGCTGCTCGAGGACGCCGGCTTCGGCGTGGAGCGGATCGAGACGTTCCGCTTCCACCTGATGTGGCCGCTGAACCGCCCGCCCGTGCAGCGGCTCCTGAACCGCATCGACGAGCGTGTCCCGGCACACGGCTGGGGCGACGTGCTCGCGGCGGTCGCGCGGAAGCCCTCTGAAGCGATGCCCGTGCGTTTCGTGTTACGCGCCTTCAGTCGGGAGGACGACAAGCTCTGCGGCGAGTGGTCGATCACCGGCCTCGACCACCGCGGGCTCCGGAAGCTACTCGCCTTGAACTCACCCCTCGTCGACTCCCATCCCGTTCGCTCAGAACATGCGCATGCCCTTGCGGCGGCGACCGGTCACGACCTCGACCTGGCGCGCTGGGACTATGTCGTCGAGGCGGACGCGCCTGACTGAACGCCTCGAATCGCGATCGCTCTGGCCGGAGCGTAAGGCTCGCCGCAGGCGGGCTTACGCGGAGGCCGACCCAGCTGCCCCGGTCCTGGGCCGGAGGCGCACGACCGGCGCGACTCCCGTCAGCTGCTGACCTGACCGGACGAGCCCGACAGCACGGAGCGCGCGGGAGACCGCGCTCTCCCGCGCGACGGAGTTCGGCCCGATCGGCCGAGAAGCGGAGCTTCTCGGCCGGCTTTCAGCCGGCGACCGCTTCGAGCACCCGCTCGGGGATGTCGAAGTTCGCGTAGACCTCTTGCACGTCGTCGTTGTCCTCGAGCGCCTCGATCAGACGGAGGATCTTCTTCGCCTCGGCCTCGTCATCGACCTCGACGGTCGTCGTCGGCACCATCGTCAGCTCGGCGCTCTCGATCTCGAAGCCGGCCGCCTCGAGCGCGTCCCGCACGGCGCCGAGCGAGTCGGCGGCGGTCAACACCTCGTAGCTCGAGTCGTCGAGCGAGACGTCGTCCGCCCCGCCCTCGGCCGCGGCGAGCGTCAGCTCGTCCTCGTCGGCTCCCTCCGCCGGCACGAGAATGACGCCGCGGCGCTCGAATTGCCACGCGACCGCGCCGCTCGTGCCGAGGTTGCCGTCGTTCTTCGAGAAGGTGTGCCGCACCTCGCCGGCCGTGCGGTTGCGGTTGTCGGTCAACGCCTCGACGATCACCGCGACCCCGGCGGGGCCGTAGCCCTCGTAGACGATCGCCTCGAAGGCGGCGGCGTCCGCGTCCGTCCCGGCGCCCTTCGCGATCGCGCGATCGATGTTGTCCTTCGGCATGGAGTACGACTTCGCCTTGTCGATCGCGTTCTGCAGCGCGAGGTTGCCGGCGGGATCGCCGCCGCCCTCCTTCGCCGCGACGATGATCGCGCGCGAGAGCTTCGAGAAGAGCTTGCCGCGCTTCTTGTCGGCGGCGCCCTTCTTGTGCTTGATCGACGACCACTTGCTATGCCCGGACACTGGCCTCCGCTCCCTCGGCGAGCTCCGCCGAGTCTACGTTCGCTCGCTCCCTCACGATCGACAAGAACGCCTCGTGGATCCGCGTGTCGTCGGTCAGCTCCGGATGGAACGCCGCGACGAGGATGCGCCCCTCGCGCGCGAGCACCGGATGGCCGTCGACCTCTGCCAGCACCTCGACGCCAGGCCCCGTCTCGTCGAGCCAGGGCGCACGGATGAAAACGGCCCGCAGCGGCTCGCCGTCGTCGACGTCGAGGTCGGCCTCGAAGCTCGCGACCTGGCGGCCGAACGCGTTCCGCCGCGCCAGGAAGTCGCCGACACCGAGGTGATCGCGGTCGAGCACGATCATCCCGGCGCAGGTGCCGAAGATCGGCGCCTCGAACCGCTGCACCGCCTCGTCGAGGCCGTAGAGCCGCATCAGCCGCCCGATCGCGGTCGACTCGCCGCCGGGGATGATCAGGCCGTCGAGCCCGTCCAGCTGCGCCGGCAAGCGCACCTCGACCGGCTCGGCGCCGAGCCGCCGCAGCACCGCCGCGTGCTCGCGGAAGTTCCCCTGCACGGCGAGAACGCCGATTCTGAGCGGCCTTTCCACGGCGCGGATTGTAGTCGGGGGCGGGCTACGCCCAGGGGAGGCTGTCCCACGACGACGGCCGTCCGCGCCGCGAGGGCTCGAAGTCGGCGTACGCCTCGTCGGGGTCGGAGGTTTCCTCGGCCGCGCTCGCGCCATGGCGCGCCGCGAGCTCAGACACCGGGTAGTTCACGGCCCACTCGCCGGCGCGGGCGCCGACCATCAGGATCGCGCACGGCTCGTCGCCGGCGCCCACGAAGATGTGCTCCGTCCCGGCGGGCGCGTGGAAGAAGTCCCAGGCGCGCAGCGTCCGCTCCTCGCCCTCGACAAGCAGCGTGCACTCGCCGGCGAGGACGAGGAAGTCCTCCTGCTGGTTCTCCGCGTGGTAGAGACCGTTCGGTTCGCCCGGCGGCAGCACGTGGATCCGGACGCCGAGCTGCGCGAACGACGCCATCGGCGTCTCGAACGCGCACTCCGACCCGGTCAGCCGTTTGTCGCCGCCCTCCGTGGTCAGCCACATCGCGTCGCGGAGGTTGACGGCGAACCAGCCCTCGCCGGTCGGGGCGAGGCCGGAGCCGGACTCTTCGAGCGGCGCCTCGGGCACGGCCGCGAGTCTACAAGCGCCGTCGCCCGAACGGCACTACGGTGCGCGCCGCCGGCCGCGGAGGCCGAGCGCGACGAGCAGAAAGCCGGTGAAGGCGAAGACGAGCGAGGGCACCCAGAAGCGGCCGCCGACGAGGCTGCCGCCGTTGAGGACGTTCGAGAGGTTCAGGTCGACATGGGTCCATTCGGCGGCGAAGTGGACAGACGCGGCCAACAGCCCGAGCGTCGCGAGCACGGCCCAGCTGGAGCGGCCGGTGCTGTTCGAGATCCCGACGTAGACGAGCGCGGCGACGGCGATCAGCGCCCACTGCCAGTCGACCGAGTGCCACCAGTAGAGAAGCGCGCCGCCGATCAGGAGCCCGCCGACGAGGTGGAGCCAGAACGCGGACGGCTCGTCGCTGCCGCTGGCGCCGGCGAGGTACGCGAGCCCGACCGCGAGCGTCACGACCGCCGACCAGTTGCCGCCGCTCGAGACCAGGTCGAGGACGAAGACCCAGCCGACGGTCGCGGAGATCGCGCGCAGCAGCGGGAATCCGAAGCGGCGCCGGCCGCTGCGGGCGGCGGCGAGGAGGAGCAGTTCGAGCGAGAGCCTGCCGAGCGAGAAGCGGTGGAACGAGGTGACGTGCAGCCAGCCGAACCAGTTCCAGAGCGCGGCGACGAACGCCGCCCACGCGATCACAGAGGCGAACGCGAACACGCCCGCAGCCGTCCGGCGGTCGCGGCGGCGCAACCGGATTGCGATCGCCGCGAGGACGACGAGGATCAGCGCCGCCCAGCCCGCGTAGGCCGCGTTCCCGTACTGCCCCGAGAGGTAGCCGAGCGCCGCGACGGCGGCGCCGAGGACGGTCAGCCCGCCCGCGTAGAGCAGGAACGACGACGTCGTCCAGACCGGCTTCGCCTCGTCCATCCGCGGAGATCGTCCTCCGCGCGTCGGACGGAGCAACCTGCTACCAGCCGCGCGTTTCGAGCAGTTGGCTCGGGTCGAGCGACGCGGTCGAGATGCCGACCATCGGCTCGCCGAGCCCGGCGGAGACGCGCGCCAGGATCTCCGGATCCTTGAAGTGCGTCGTCGCCTCGACGATTGCCTTCGCGCGCAGCTCGGGGTCGCCCGACTTGAAGATGCCCGAGCCGACGAAGACGCCGTCCGCGCCCAGCTGCATGCAGAGCGACGCGTCGGCCGGGGTCGCGATCCCGCCCGCGGTGAAGGTGACGACCGGCAGCTTGCCGTTCTCCGCCACCCAGCGGACGAGCTCGTACGGGGCCTGCAGGTTCTTGGCCTCCGCGTACAGCTCCTCCTCGCGCAGCGCGCCGAGCTTGCGGATGTGGCCGAAGACCGAGCGCATGTGCGTGACCGCGTTGACGATGTCGCCGGTGCCGGCCTCGCCCTTGGTGCGGATCATCGCCGCGCCCTCCGCGATCCGCCGCAGCGCCTCGCCGAGGTTCGTGCAGCCGCAGACGAACGGAACCTTGAAGGCCCACTTGTCGACGTGGTGCTCGAGGTCGGCGGGCGTCAGCACCTCAGACTCGTCGATGTAGTCGATCTCGAGCGCCTCGAGGATCTGGGCCTCGGCGAAGTGGCCGATCCGGCACTTCGCCATCACCGGGATCGAGACGGCCGCCTGAATCTCGCTGATCATCGCTGGGTCGGACATGCGGGCGACGCCGCCGTCACGCCGGATGTCAGCCGGGACGCGCTCGAGCGCCATCACCGAAACCGCTCCGGCAGCCTCCGCGATCTTCGCCTGCTCGGCGTCGACCACGTCCATGATCACCCCGCCCTTGAGCATCTCGGCGAGGCCGCTCTTCACACGCATCGTCCCGTATTCGGCCATGCGCTGAGTGTAGCCCGGCGCCCGGGACTCTAGGAGTGGAGACAGCCGATCGCGGTGTTCAGCGTCTGCTGTGCGGGCGAGGTCGTCCAGACGAGGACGGCGTTGCTCTCGGCCTCCATGATGTCGCGCATGTGAGGTCTGAGGCTCGCGGGCGCCTGGCGCTTGAACGCCTGCTCGGTGCCGGCGACGTCGGCGGCGCTCGCGACGAACGCGATCGTCACGGTGTTGCCGTCGGCGGCAGTCGCCCGGAGGCCGCCGTTGTCGGCGAAACCCGCGATGAAGCCGACCTGCCCGGACGCCGTCGTGACATTCGTGAAGCCGTTCGTCTTCAGGCAGGCGGCGGTGCCTGCCGCGGTGTACGGCTTGGCCGTCTTCGAGCCGCAGCCGGCGGCGAGCGCGGCGAGAAGCGCGAGCACGGCGAGGACGCGAGCGGGCATCGCGGCGACTGTAGCCGCCGGACCTGACGGTCCGGTGGGAGAATCAGCGGCATGCTGCCGTGGTCGCAGGAGTTCCGGGGCCGGCTCGACGAGCACGTGCTCGCGAGCGAGGCGCTGCGCGGGAATCCGCTCGGCGACCCCGCCGAGCGCCCGCTCTGGGTCTATCTCCCGCCCGCCTACGACGCGGAGCCCGACCGCCGGTTCCCCGTGCTCTACGCGATCCAGGGGATGACCGGCCAGATCGACATGTGGCGCAACCGCACCGCCTTCCGGCCGACCGCGCTCGAGCTCGTCGACCGGCTGTTCGCGGACGAGGGCTGCCCGCCCGCGCTCGTCGTCTTCGTCGACTGCTGGACGTCGGTCGGCGGGTCGCAGTTCCTCGACTCGCCCGGGACCGGCCGCTACCACTCCTACCTCTGCGAGGAGGCCGTCCCGTTCGTCGACTCGCGCTACCGGACGCTCGCCGCGCCGGCGCACCGCGGCATCGCCGGCAAGTCGAGCGGCGGCTACGGCGCGATGGTGACGCCGATGCTCCGCCCCGACGTCTTCGGCGGCCTCGCCTCGCATGCGGGCGACGCGCTCTTCGAGCTCTGCTACCTGCCCGAGTTCCCGCAGACCGTGAGGGCGCTGCGCGACGAATACGGCGGCTCCTACGAGCGGTTCTGGGAGGACTTCCGGTCGCGGCCGGCGCTCGCGAAGGCGAGCGACTACCCGCTCGTCAACACGTGGGCGATGGCCGCCTGCTACTCCGCGTCGGACGACGGCGCGGTCGAGCTGCCGTTCGACCCGGCGACCGGGAAGCTGCGCGAGGACGTGTGGGAGCGCTGGCTCGCGTGGGATCCCGTCCGGATGGCGCCGCGGCGGGCGGACGCGCTGCGCAGCCTGCGCGCCGTCTACCTCGACGCCGGGACGAACGACGAGTACTTCCTCGACCTCGGGGCCGACGCGTTCCGGCGGGAGCTTGCGACGATCGGGGTCACGGACGTCTGCTTCGAGCTCTTCGACGCCCGCCACGGCGGGATCGAGTACCGCTATCCGCTCGCGCTCCGCTATCTCGCCGAGCGGCTGCAATGACCACCCCGTTCGAGGAGGAGCCATGGACAGCGCACGCGCACTCGCAGACGCCGCGGCCAAGCGCGGCTACCTGACCGACTTCAAGCAGTTCCTGCTCCGCGGCAACGTCGTCGACCTCGCGGTCGGCATCGTCATCGGCGCGGCGTTCGGCGCCGTCGTCACCGCGCTCGTGGCCGACCTGGTCACGCCGTTGATCGCAGCGATCTTCGGCAGCTCCTTCTTCGGGTCGCTGACGTTCACGATCCACGGCAGCCCGTTCCCGTACGGCGACTTCCTCAACAAGCTGCTCAGCTTCGTCACGATCGCCGCGGTCGTCTTCTACTTCGTCGTCCGCCCGATGAACGCGCTGATGGCGAGACGGCGGACGGAACCGCCGGTCGACCTGACGACGCGCACGTGCCCCGAGTGCCTGAGCGAGATTCCGCGCGAAGCCCGGCGCTGCGCGTTCTGCACCGCGGCGGTGCAGCCGGAGGCGGGCTAGCCGCGCCGGCCGAGGAAGTCCGCGTGCCGGGGTTTCGGCGTCTCGCCGCGCGCGAGCTGGCCCTCGACCTGCGCGAGTACGTGGCCCCGGTACTCGCTCGTCGTCCGCCAGGTGAGACTCGTGCGATGTGAAGCCCAGCTGACCGCCTCGATCGTCCACTCGTCGGAGCCGAGAGCGCGGATCGCGGCGCGCGGCAGCTGCCAGAGGAGCAGGGCGAGCAGCCGGAGGAAGGCGCCGGCGAGGTACGCGATGCCGTCGAGGACGCCCGCGACCGCCTCGACCCGGTAGTCGAACGAGCCCACCAGGTCGTCCGGGTCGCGCAGCCGCTGCGGCGGCAGCTGGAGCCGGTAGGCGTAGAGCTCCCACTCTGTCCCGTCCGGCGCGATCACTCGGGCGGTCGGACGGAAGCTGCTCACGTCGGAATCGTAGGCCGGGTTAGGGTGGACGCGTGCCTCGCCGTGCCGCGCTCGCCGTGCTCGCTGCCGCCGCGCTTCTCGCCGGCTGCGGCGGCTCGTCCGCCCCGAAGGCGACCTCGACCGCGTCGCCGGTGCTGCTCCACCCCGGCAAGCTGCACGCGACCGCGCCGGGCATCTTCCAGGCGCGCTTCAAGACGACGAAGGGCGCGTTCGTCGTCACCGTGCATCGCTCGTGGGCGCCCGTCGGCGCCGACCGCTTCTACAACCTCGTCAAGGCGGGCTTCTACGACGGCGACTGGCTCTTCCGCGTCGTGCCGGGCTTCGTCGTCCAGTGGGGGATCAACTCCGCGCCGGGCATCTCGAAGGCGTGGGAGAACGCGACGATTCAGGACGACCGCGTCCTGCACTCGAACACGCGCGGCACGATCACGTTCGCGGCGGCCTCGGCGCCGAACACGCGCACGACGCAGGTCTTCGTCAACCTCGCCGACAACGCCAACCTCGACGCGCTCGGCTTCGCGCCGTTCGGTGAGGTGACGGCCGGCATGAAGGTGATCGCGAAGCTCTACTCGGGCTACGACGACAAGCCGACGAACCAGCAGCAGCAGATGTTCGACCAGGGCGCCGCGTTCCTGCAGGCGAACTACCCGAAGCTCGACCGGATCCTCACCGCCACGATCCTGAAGTGACGGGCCTCCCCCGGTGAAAGGGCTAGCGGCCAAGCGGGTCGTCGTGACCGGCGGGACGAGCGGCATCGGCGAGGCGACGAGCAGGCGGTTCGTCGAGGAGGGGGCGCGCGTGGTCGCCGTCGCGGTCGGCGAGCGCGAGGTCGAGACGGCACACGAGCGGATCGCGGGGCTCGAGGCGGCGCTGCTCTGCGACGTGGCCGACGCGGCCCAGGTCGAGCGGACGTTCGCGCGCGTCGACGACCTGCTCGGCGGCATCGACGTACTCGTCGCGAACGCCGGCATCTCGGTGCGGGCGCCGTTCCTCGAGATCCGGGAGGAGGACTGGCGGCGCGTCCTCGACGTGAACCTGACCGGCGTCTTCCACTGCGCGCAGCAAGCGGCGCGACGGATGGTCGCTGCGGGAGCCGGCACGATCCTGATGACCGCGTCGACGAACGGGCTGAGCGGGCATCCGTTCTACGCCGACTACAACGCGTCGAAGGCGGGCGTGATCCTGCTCGCGCGGACGATGGCGCTCGAGCTCGCGCCCTTGGTGCGCGTGAACGCGGTCTGCCCGGGCTACGTGCTGACGCCGATGCAGCGCGCCGAGTACAGCGACGAGATGCTCGCCGAGGTGGACGCGGGCATTCCGCTCGGCCGGCACGCGCAGCCGGAGGAGATCGCGGCGCTCTATGCGTTCCTCGCGAGCGACGAGAGCGCCTATCTCACCGGCGCCGTGATCTCGATCGACGGCGGCGAGACCGCATAGGCGTCTCCGGCGCCTCGCTTCGAGCGCTGCGGACGAACGCGGTCGTCCTCCGCGCGACCGAGGCCTCTAGCTGAAACGCACGGCCCTGGCGCCGAAGTTCCGATGACTCTCTAGGACGCGCTGATCCCGACCGGGCAGGCGACGCCCGTCCCGCCGAGCCCGCAGTACCCGTTCGGGTTCTTCGCCAGGTACTGCTGGTGGTAGTCCTCGGCGTAGTAGAACGGCCCCGCCCCGGCGAGCTCGGTCGAGATCTCGCCGTAGCCGGCGCGCTCGAGCTCGGCGCCGAAGAGCGCGCGCGACGCCTCGACGGCCTCCCGCTGCGCCTCGCTCGTCCAGTAGACGGCCGACCGGTACTGCGTGCCGACGTCGTTGCCCTGGCGCATCCCCTGGGTCGGGTCGTGGTTCTCCCAGAACAGGCGTAGAACGCCCTCGTAGGAGATCGCCGCCGGGTCGAAGACGACGAGCACCGCCTCGGTGTGGCCGGTCCGGCCGGAGCACACCTCCTCGTACGTCGGGTTCGGCGTATAGCCGCCGGCGTACCCGACCGCCGTCGTGTAGACGCCCTCGGCGCCCCAGAACACGCGCTCGGCGCCCCAGAAGCACCCCATGCCGACGACCGCCTGCTCGAGCCCTGCCGGGAACGGTGGCTCGAGCGGCGTGCCGAGCAGCTCGTGCCGCGCGGGCACGACCATCTTCTCGTCGCGTCCGGGCAGGGCCTCCTCGGGGCTCACCTGCCTGACGCTCTTCTGAAAGAGGAACATGCCTCCAGGGTACGGATGCCGCCGGGTCTGCGCCCTGAACGGTTCCTTACGCCGAGATCCTCACAGAGTCCTCATCGGCGACACGTAGCTTGCGACGGTGATCGAGGCTCGCGGCCTGACGAAGGACTACGGCGACAAGCGGGCCGTCGACGGTCTCACCTTCACGATCGAGCCCGGTGTCGTCACCGGCTTCCTCGGCCCGAACGGCTCCGGCAAGTCGACGACGATGCGGCTGATCCTCGGTCTCGACGCCCCGACGACCGGCGATGTCGACCGTGAACGGCCGCCACTACCGCGACCACCCCGCGCCGCTGCACGAGGTCGGGGCGCTGCTCGAGGCCCGCTCCGTTCACACCGGCCGCTCCGCGTACAACCACCTGCTCGCGCTCGCGCAGACACACGGGATCGGCAAGCGGCGCGTCAACGAGCTGATCGATCTCGTCGGTCTGCACGAGGTCGCCCGCAAGCGCGCCGGCCAGTTCTCGCTCGGCATGGGTCAGCGGCTCGGGATCGCCACCGCGCTCCTCGGCGACCCGTCGACGGTGATCCTCGACGAGCCGGTGAACGGCCTCGACCCGGAGGGCATCCACTGGATCCGGAACCTGCTCAAGGGCCTCGCCGCCGAGGGGCGCACTGTCTTCGTCTCCTCGCACCTGATGAGCGAGATGGCGCTCACCGCCGACCACCTGATCGTGATCGGCCGCGGCAAGCTGATCGCCGACACCTCCGTCGACGAGTTCGTCGCGCGCGCCTCGCAGAAGGTCGTCGTCGTCCGCTCGCCCGAGCTCGAGCGCCTGCGCGAGCTGCTCACCGGCCCCGAGGTGCGCTTCGAGCCCGGCGAGCGCGGCGCCGTCGAGGTGCACGGCCTCACCGCGGAGCGGATCGGCGACATCGCGGCCGAGAACGCGATCGCCGTCCACGAGCTGACGCCGCAGCAAGCCTCGCTCGAGGAGGCGTTCATGAACATCACGCGCGACGACGTCGAGTTCGCGGCGCTCTTCGAAGGCGAGCAGCCGGTCGAGGAGGTGCCCGCGTGAGCGCGCTCGCGCCCGCCCACCACGTTCCCCGGCTCGAGAGCGCCGGCCGGGTCACGCAGGCGCGCGTACTCGTCTCCGAGTGGACGAAGCTCCGCTCGGTGCGCTCGACCGGCTGGTCGCTGCTCGCCGGCGTCCTGCTCACGATCCTCTTCCCCGTCCTGTTCGCGCTCGTCACCTCGTCGCACTGGGGTCACATGTCGCCGCACGAGCGCGCGAGCCGCTCGCCACTCGACATCGCGCTTGCCGGCGTCAACGTCGCGCAGCTCGCGATCGCGGTGCTCGGCGTGCTCGTCGTCTCGGCCGAGTACTCGACCGGGATGATCCGCGCAACGTTCACGGCCGTGCCGAAGCGGCTGCCGGTGTTGTGGGCGAAGACGGTCGTGTTCGCCGCGGTCGCCTTCGTCCTGACCCTGCCCGCAGTCCTCGTCGGCTTCTTCGCGAGCCAGGCGATCCTCGCCCGGCACGACATCCTCCAGATCCCGTTCTCGCAGAGCGGCGTCGCGCGCTCGGTGGTCGGCGGGGCGATCTACGTGATGCTCGTCGGCGTCTTCGCGCTCGGCATCGGCGCGATCGTCCGCAACACGGCGGGCGGAATCGCGACCTTCGCCGGCATCTTCTTCGTCATCCCGCCGCTGATGAACATCCTGCCGACGAGCTGGAACCAGGCGATCAGCCAGTACCTGCCGAGCGAGGCCGGGCGGCAGCTGTTCGCGCTGCAGCACGCGCAGCACACGCTGACGCCGACCGCAGGCGGGCTCCTGCTCGTCGGCTACTGCGCGCTCGCGCTCGCGCTCGCAGCAGTGCTGTTGCTCCGCCGCGACGTCTGAGCTGCCGCCGCGGGCGAGCCGTCCCGCCTGCGACGATCTGACGGTGAGCGAGGAGAGCCGCACCGAACGTGTGCTGACCGACGCGGCCGCGCTGGCGGCGGCGGTGGCGAGTGGAGCGGCGGCGCGGCTGACCGTCCTGCTGGGCGGCGCCGAGCGGACGCGCGTGATCGTCCTCCTGGCCTGCGTGCTCGGCCTGAGCGGCGCGGACGCCTCGACGGTCGGCGCCTCCGCGACCGAGCTGCGCGCCGGGCTGCATATCTCGAACACGGACATCGGCCTGCTCGTGGCCGTGACGGCCCTCGTCGGCGCGGTCGCCACGCTGCCCTTCGGCGTGCTCGCCGACCGTGTCCGCCGGACGCGGACGCTCGGCGCGGTGATCGTGCTCTGGGGCGGGGCGATGCTCTGGAGCGCGTCCGTCGCGGACTTCCACGAGCTCCTCGTCGCCCGCCTCTTCCTCGGCGCGGTGACGGCGGCGGCGGGACCGCTCGTCGCGTCGCTCGTCGGCGACTGGTTCCACGGCTCCGAGCGCGGCAAGATCTACGGCTTCATCCTCGCCGGCGAGCTGCTCGGCTCCGGTTTCGGGTTCGCCGTCACGGGCGACATCGCGGCGCTGTCGTGGCGGGCGGCGTTCGTCGCCCTCGCGCTGCCGGCGTTCGTGCTCGCGTGGCTCGTCTTCCGGCTGCGCGAGCCGGAGCGCGGCGGCCGCGGCGTGTTGGCGCATGCGACCGAGCCCGCGCCGGCGTTCGCGGACGGAGAACCGCACGAGACGGACGCGCAGCGACTCGCGCGTGACCAGGGGCTCGAGCACGACGCGGAACTGGCCGACGGCCGCGACCTGCGCAGGCTCAACCTGGTCGAGGCGGCGCGCTACGTGTTCCGCGTGCGGACGAACATCCTCCTGATCGCGTCGAGCGCCTGCGGCTACTACTTCCTCGCAGGCGTGCAGACGTTCGGCTCGGAGTTCGCGCGCAAGCAGTACGGGATCAACCAGGCACTGGCGAACCTGCTCCTGCTCGTCATCGGCGCCGGTGCAGTCGGCGGCGTGCTCGCGGGCGGCGCCGCCGGTGACGCGCTCCTCCGCCGCGGCCGCCTGAACGGACGCCTGACGATCGCCGCGATCGGCGCGTTCGGGACGACGATCCTCTTCCTCCCCGCTCTGCTGACGCGGAGCGCCGTCACCGCGGTGCCGTACCTGATGGCGGCCGTGCTGATGCTGTCGGCGCAGAACCCGCCCCTCGACGCGGCCAGGCTGGACATCATGCCGCCCGCCCTCTGGGGCCGCGCCGAGTCGATCCGGACGCTGCTCCGCTCGCTCGCTCAGGCTCTGGCGCCGCTGCTCTTCGGTGTCGTCTCCGACCATGTCTTCGGGGGAGGCCGCTCCGGCCTGCAGTGGACGTTCGTCGTCATGCTCGTCCCCCTCGGAGCGGCCGCCGTCCTGCTCGTCCGCGCCCGGCGCACGTATCCCGCCGACGTCGCGACCGCAGCTGCGGCCGCTGCCGCCGGCCGGCGCTCACGCGGCTGGGAACACCAGGCAGCCCCCCGGCTCGAGCCGTAGCCCGACCCGCTCGCCGCGCTCGGCGCGCAGCGGCGCGAGCACACCGCCGATGCGCGAGTTCGCCGCGACGTCGACGGTGTGGTCGTAGCCGCGGCCGCGGAAGGCGACGTCGGCGACCGTCCCGAGCAGGTGGTGCTCGCCGCCGTCCGGCGGGCAGAGCCGCACGGCGGTCGGACGGATCGTGAGCAGCGCCACCTCGGCGAGCGCCGCGCCGTTCGCCGTCCGGGCGCGCAGCGGCCGCTCCAGCGGGATCCCGACCGGCTCGACCTCGACCGTCCCGTCCCGCCCGACACCGCCGCGCACGTGGACGGGCAGCTCGCCGGCGAGCCCGGTGAAGCGCGCGACGAACGCGGAGACGGGCGACGCGTAGATCTCCTCCGGCGTTCCGAGCTGCACGAGCCGGCCCGACTCGAGGACGCCGATCCGGTCGCCGAGCGCGAACGCCTCCGCCTGGTCGTGCGTGATGTAGACGGCCGTCGCCCCCGCCGCCCGCACCCGCAGCGCGATCTCGACGCGCATCCGCTCGCGCAGGTCGGCGTCGAGGTTCGAGAGCGGCTCATCGCAGAGGATGAGCCCCGTCCCGGCGACGAGGGCGCGCGCGAGCGCGACCCGCTGCTGCTCACCGCCGGAGAGCTCGTTCGGGAAGCGGTGGCCGAGCTCGCCGAGACCGACGCGCTCGAGCATCTCCTCGGCCTCGCGCCGGCGGCCGGCGCGGTGCCCGCCGAATCCGGGCCTGTGCGCGTGCCCTCCCCCGCCCCCGTGCCGGTGGCGACCGCCGCGGCCGCGGCCGCCATGGTGGCCGCGGCGGAGGGCGAAGGCGACGTTGTCGCGCGCGGCGAGATGCGGCCACAGCGCATAGTCCTGGAACACCATCGCGAGCCCGCGCCGCTCGGGCGGGACGTGCGCGGCGCCGTCCGCGACGACGCGGTCGCCGATCTCGATCCGCCCGGTCGAGATCCGCTCGACCCCGGCGAGGCAGCGCAGGAGCGTCGTCTTCCCCGAGCCGGACGGGCCGAGCAGGACGAGGAACGTGCCGGGCTCGACGCCGAGCGAGACGCCGCCGAGGGCGCGGTTGCCGCCCGGGTACGTCTTCGTGACCGCCTCGATCCGGAGGCGCTTGCTAGGCATGGACGGCCTCTCCGACCCGCCGCCAGCCGCGCGGGGCGAGCAGCCGGTAGCCGCCGAGCACGATCGCCACCGCGCCGAGGGCGCAGCCGAGCGCGATCGTCGCCTGGGCCATCCCCACCCCGAAGTGGTACGTGTTGTCGTTCTCGATCGAGACCGAGATCGGCGGCGCCGACGGCGCGTAGAGGAGCTGCGAGATCGGCAGCTCGAGGAAGACGCCCGTGAAGGTCAGCAGCCACGCGAACATCAGCGGCCGCGAGAGAAGGGGCAGCACGCCGCGCAGCCACGCGAGGAAAGGCCCGGCGCCGTGCGTGCGCGCCGCCTCGTGCAGCGACGCCTGGAGCTGCGAGACCGCGCCGACGAGCACGCGCGCATTCGTCGGCAGGCTCGACGCGGCGTAGCCGACGATCAGCAGGGTCGTCGTCTGGTAGAGGTCGATCCCGACACGGGAGAGGACCGGGAGGTTGTAGGCGAGGATGTACCCGGCCGCGAAGACGACGCTCGGCAGCGCGACCGCCGCGAGCAGCAGGAAGTCGAGCAGCCGTACCGCCCGGCTCTTGGCGCGCGTCAGCAGCCGTGCCGCGACGAAGCCGCCGATGACGGTGATCGTCGCCGTGACCGCCCCGTAGGCGAGCGAGCGCTCGAGTGGCCCGAGCAGGTCGACGCTATGCAGGACAGCCCGGTAGTTGGCGAGCGAGACCGTGAACGAGGAGCCGAAGTCGCCGAGCAGCGAGGCGCTGACGACGCCGAAGAGCGGCACCACGAGCGCGACCGCGAAGAAGACGGCGACGCCCGCGGCCCCGAGCACCTTGCCACGCAGCGAGAGGTCGCGGCGGAGCGCCCGGCGCGTCCGCCCGGAGAGGACGGCGTACGAGCGGCCGCGGAGGGCGCGCGCCTGCAATACGAGAGGCAGCGCAACCGAGCCGACGAGCAGCCAGCCCATCGCCGCGGCGGTCGGAAAGCTCGGCGGGAAGTTGTTGATCGCGGCGTAGAGCTGGTACGTCGCGAGCGTGAAGTGCGAGCTGTACGCGAGCGTCGCGGCGATCCCGAAGTCGCTCACCGACTCCGCGAAGCCGATCGCGAGCGCCGACCAGATCGCCGGCGCGAGGATCGGCGCCAGCACCCTCAACGTCTGCAGCTTGTTCGCGCCGTGCACGCGTGCCGCGTCCTCGAACTCCTGCCCGAGCCCGGCGAGCGCGGCCGAGACGGCGAGAAACGCGAACGGCACCGAGCGCAGGCCGAGCAGGAGCACGACCCCGAACGGCCCGAGCACGAGGTGCGTCTCGAACGAAGAGCCGATCCCGATCCGGGCGAGGACGCCGTGATCCTGGAACAGCCGCACCCAGCCGAGGGCGGGGATCCAGGACGGCATCAACAGGACGAGCCACATGCTCGCCCCGACGAGCCGGCGCCCCGGCAATGTCGTCCGCCCCACCGCCCAGGCGATCGGCGCGCCGATCGCGACCCCGAGGACGGCGGCGGCGGCGCTCACCCAGATCGAGTTCGTCATCGCCACCGCAGTCGCGCCGGTGAAGACGTGCCGGAGGTAGGCGAGCGTGAACCACTGCGCGCCCTGGTCGAACAGCCGCGGCGAGACGGCGAGCAGCAGGAAGCACGCGCACGGGGCGAGGATCACGAACGCGACGACGAGCCAGAACACCGGCAGGACGCCCCAGCGGAGCATCCGCAGCGCCGCCCGGCGACGCGCGGCGCCGAGGCGCAGTCCTTCCAGGACCGCGCCGTCGGCGTGCGCTTCGAGCTCGGTTGCGGCCACGTGGGCCGCGCTAGCGGACGACGTGGTTGTCGAACCAGCTGTTGATCGCCGGCTCGCGCGGGCCCCACAGGTACGGGTTCAGCGTCTGCGACCGCACGCTCTCGATCGAGGGCAGCGCCTTCAGCGCCGTCACGCCCTTGACGACCGGGTAGTAGAGCGAATCGCCGGACGGGTCTCCCGCCTGCATAACCTTCTGGCCGCGCTTGGAGAGCACGAACTCGACGAACTTCTTCGCCTCCGCCTGCACGGCCGGCGACGCCTTCGCGTCGATCCCAATCGCGCCGGGGAGCAGCGTCTGCGGGTTCAGGTACTTGACGGCGAGCTTCGGGTCGTCGAGCTTCGCGCCGACCGCGGCCGAGCTCTGCACGAGCGCGAGCTTGATCTGCCCCGCCGTGAGCGCCTGGATCGTCGGCCCGTTCGTCGGGTTGATGACGAGCCCGTTCGCCTTCAGCTTCGAGAAGAACGACTCGCCCTTCGCGACGCCGCCGAGGTACTGCATCATCCCGGCGACGAACGGGTAGGTCGGCCCCGACTGCGAGGGGTCGTTCGTCCCGACCATGCCCTTCCACTTCGGCTGCAGAAGCTGCTGCCAGCTCGTGGGCGGGCTGCTCACCTGCGACGGGTCGTAGAGCATCGCCGCCATGAACGTCACGTGCGTCGGGACGTAGCTGCCGTCCTTCGGGACGACCTGCTCGCCGAGCGAGTTCCACTGCACCTTCGGCTCCCAGCCGGTGACGAGCATGCCCTCCTTGTCGAGACCTGCGAACGCCGTGTCCCCGTCGACCCAGAGCACGCCCCAGTGCGGGTTGTTCTTCGACGCCTCGACCTGCGTGAGCAGCGGCCCGGTCGAGTTGTCGTCGAGCTTCGTCGGGATGCCGGTCGCCTTCTGGAAGGCGTCCACCATCGCCTTGTCGTAGCCCTGCGCCGAGTACACGACGAGCGTCGGCTTTCCGCTTGCCGCACCGACCGAGACCCATGCGGCGGCCGTGACCGCCGCCAGTGCCGACGCCACGGCGAGACGCCGCATCCACCTCTTCCCAGCCATCGTTCCTCCGGTGTTCGTTGACGCGAACGGCAGGGTTCCGTTCCCTGCCGCTATCGAACATCGGGGGCCGCCGAGGATGGGTTACAGGGCTGCTCCGGAACTGTGACGGACCGAAGAAAGACGTAACCGTGGTTTCATCGCAACCACGGTTCCGGCATGACGCTCATCGGGAGTCGACGGCACGCAGCGCCGCCGGCGGCGCGCCCGTGTCGGTCCCGTTCACCTCGAAGACCTTCTGCTCGAACTGCTCGAGCATCGTCTCGCACTTCGCCAGCCACTTCTTCGCGTCGTCGCGGTTGGGCGCGTCGAACCAGTCGCGCTTCTGCACCCGCTCGAACCAGGTGCCGATCTTCTCGAACTCCATCCGGATCTCCTCGGCCTCCTCGTAGGTGAAGTTCTTCCGGAAGCGCTCGAACTCGATCTCCTTGACGAAGTTGACCTCGCAGTTCTCGACGATCTCGCGGTAGTGCTGCGACGACTGCTCCACGAACAGCGCGACGAGCTTCGCCTCCTCGTCGGGCGGCAGCTTGCGCAGCGGCAGCAGGTGGTAGCGCCCGCCGCCGGCGTCGATCCGCTCGGCCACGGTCGCGAGCTCCCGCCGCAGCGCCGCCGTGTCGGGGATGACGCACACCGAGTCCTGGACGTAGACGGCGCCGATCTTCTTCAGGTGCCGCCAGACGGCGACACGCCCGGCCGTCGGCTTGGCCGGCATCCGATACGTGAGGACGATGAACCGGTGTGGAGTCGTTGCCGTCATCCAGGTGACGTTGAAACCGTCGTTACTTCTGCTCTATGCTGTCGAGCATGAGCGCCGTCTTCCTCGTCGCATCCGCGTTTCTCGCGAGCGCCGTCGAGTTCGTCGAGGCCCTGACGATCGTACTCGCGTCAGGGCTCGCCCGCGGCTGGCGATCCTCGCTGACCGGCGTCGCGGCGGCCACGGTCGCGCTCGCGGTCGTCGTCGCCGCGCTCGGGCCGGCGCTGACGGTCGTTCCGATCTCGGCGCTTCGGCTCGTCGTCGGCGGACTGCTGCTCGTCTTCGGGCTGCAGTGGCTGCGCAAGGCGATCCTGCGCGCGAGCGGCTTCAAGGCGCTGCACGACGAGGACGCGATCTTCGCGACCGAGCTCGAGGGCGCCCGCGACGCGGCGAGAGTCGAGCGGGCCGGTGTCGACTGGTACGGGTTCACGCTCTCGTTCAAGGGCGTCTTCCTCGAGGGGATGGAGGTGGCGTTCATCGTCCTCACCTTCGGCTCGACGCAGGGCTCGATCCCGCTCGCCGCGGTCGGCGCGGCCGCCGCGCTCGTGCTCGTCGCGACCGTCGGGATCGCGGTGCGCGCGCCACTCGCGCGGGTGCCCGAGAACACGATGAAGTTCGCGGTCGGCGTGATGCTGACGACCTTCGGGATCTTCTGGGGCGCCGAGGGCGCAGGCGCCGACTGGCCCGGCTCCGACGCGTCGCTCGTCGGCGTGCTGGCGTTCGTGATCGCCTCCTCGTCGCTGCTCGTGTCGCTGCTGCGGCGGCAGCGGCGGACGACCCTCTCCGCCGTCGGGGCCGAGGCGTGAGCCGGCTCGCAACGTTCGGACGGTTCTGGTGGGACTTCGTCGTCGGCGACGACTGGGTGGTCGCCGCGTGCGTCGTCGCTGCGCTCGGCGCGACCGCGCTGCTCGCAAGCACCAGCGTGGCCGCCTGGTGGCTGCTGCCGCTCGCCGTGCTCGCCGTGCTCTGGCTCTCGCTGCGTCGCGCGACCCGCGCGACCTAGCGCGCCCGGCGTGCGGCGACACGCCCGCATTCCGTCCGTTCAGGCCGAGAGCGACTCCGCGTCGCGGGCGCAGGACGCCTTACCACCGAGCACGTCCTCGAAGCGCGCTGCGAGCTCGGCGACGTTCCAGCGCAGGTCGAAGCGCTCGCCGACGATCGCCCGGGCGCCTGCGCCAAGCCTCTGGCGGAGCGCCGGGTCGGCTGCGAGCCGTGCGAGCGCATCCGCGAGCGCGTCCTCGTCGCGCTGGGGGACGACTAGGCCGCTGGTCCCGTCCTCGACGAGCTCGGGGATACCCGAGACGGCTGTCGAGACGAGCGCGCATCCGGCGGCCGCCGCTTCGATCAGCACGGCCGGCAGACCGTCGCGATCGCCATCCGAGGCGACCACGGCCGGGGCGACGACGACGTCGTGCTCGGTGTACAGCCGCTCGACCTGGTCGTGCGGAAGATACGACCGGAAGATGACCTCCGTCTCGAGACCGTCTGCCGCCACCTGCTCGACGAGCCTCCGTTCGAGCGGCCCGTTGCCGAGGAAGAGGCACGAGAACGGCACGCCGCGCTCGCGGAGCCGACGGAGAGCACCGACCAGGTGCAACTGTCCCTTCTTCTCCTGCAGCGTGCCGACGCAGAGAATCCGCAGCGGGCCTGCGGAGGTGTGTCGCCGGACGCGGGCGCCCAGCGTGACCCCACCGCGATTGACCAGCACGCGATCGTCGGGAAGATCTCCGAAGTACCGGGTGCGCGTGAACTCGCTCTCGGTCGCGACGAAGGCGGCCTTCCGCGCCTTCCTGGCCAGCTGCGTCGGGTTGAAGGAGGCATGGCTCTTGAACGAGAACGGGCGTCCACTCAGCTCGGCCGCGACCATCGCGGCAGTGGCGGCCTCGTCAGGGAACTCGGCATGGAAGATGCCGGCATCGGGACAGTGCTCTGCGATCCACGCCGCTCGAATCACGGCGAGAAGAGCTCGCATCCGCATGGCCGGCGTCGTGGTGACGAGCCCGGGAGAACGCACGCCGACGTGAGCTTCCCGCAGGAGAGTGCGTGGATTCCGCCTGAGCATCCGCACGAACGGTGCCAGCAGGACGCTGTCCTGCGGCGCGGGCAGGTAGGTGGTGAGCGGCACCAGGCGGCGGGCAGCGACGTCGATCAGAGACTCGTCGGGTCGACGGAACGAGACGACGCGCACGTCGACGCCTTCGTCGAGCAGCGCCGAGACCTCGCGCACGGTGAACGACTGCGTCACCCAGGGGAACGTCTGACAGACGTAAACAACACGATTGCCGTTTGCCACCCGGTCGCCATCGAACCGAACGCGGTTAAGCCCGCGGTGAGAATCCCGCATGCCGATGCTCTTCCCCGATGCGATGCCGCTCTGCTGCAAGATCCCTTGAGACAGGCCGGCCGTTCGATCCGGCCGCCCGATAGCGCGCAATCTGTGCCTCATGAAGGTCTTCCGGCACGAGACGCGGCTGCGCACAGCAGGTGGGCTGTCCGTCACCGACATCACGGAGGACGTCCAGATCGCGGTGCGCGAGCGCGGCGTCACCGAGCGCAAGCCCTCCTACGACCGGCTCTCAGCCGTCGGCGTCGTCCTGGCGCTCGGCGCGACCTAGCTGTAAGTCCCAGGAGCGTTGTTCGTCCGACCTGCCTTGGAGGCTGGTGGTTGTGAAGGCCATCAGCGACTCCAAGGAGGTCGGACGGTGATATTGCATCGCAACGCCAGGACGTGCCCGCAGTCGAGGCGTTTGCTCGTGGATCGGGTACTGGTTGAGGGGTGGTCGCTGGCGGCGGCGGCCGAGGCCGCCGGCGTCAGCGAGCGGACGGCGTGGAAGTGGGTCGATCGCTTCCGTCGTGAGGGCGAGCAGGGGCTCGATGACCGCTCCTCGGTGCCGCGGCGGGTGCCGTCGCGGACGCCGGCCGACCGGGAGGAGTTGATCCTGTCGTTGCGCGAGTTGCGCTTCACGAGCCCCGAGATCGCTGAGACGCTCGGGATGCCACTCTCGACCGTCGGTGCGGTCTTGGCCCGCAACGGGCTCGGCAAGCTGCCGCGCCTCAAGCCCGCCGAGCCGGCCAACAGCTACGAGCGGCCAAGGCCGGGCGAGCTCGTCCACGTTGACGTGAAGAAGCTCGGCAGGATCGGCCGTCCCGGCCACCGCGTCAACGGCGACCGCACCACCCGCAGCCGCGGCATCGGCTGGGAGTACGTCCATGTCGCTGTCGACGACGCGACCCGGCTCGCCTACGTCGAGGTCCTCGACGACGAGAAAGGGCCGACCGCCGCCGGCTTCCTCCGACGCGCCGTCCGCTTCTTCAGCCGCTGGGGCATCCACGTCGAGCGCGTGCTCACCGACAACGGCTCCTGCTACCGCGCGGTCGTGCACGCGCTTGCCTGCAAGCGACTCGGAATCAAGCATCTGCGCACGCGGCCGTACCGGCCGCGCACCAACGGCAAGGCAGAGCGCTTCATCCGGACGTTGACCGACGGCTGGGCCTACGGCGCCGTCTACCGCACCAGCGCCGAACGTACCGCAGCTCTCGCCGGCTGGCTCGACTGGTACAACCGGCTCAGACCACACCGCTCACTCGGCCGCAAACCACCACTCACCCGCCTCGCCGAGATGAACAACGTTGTCGGGACCAACACCTAGCGCGGCCAGCGCGGAATCCCGCTGCGCCCCCAGGCGCGCCCGACTTGCTTGCGGATCATCCGCTTGCCGAGGGCAGCCGGCCCCTTGCGAGCGGCGCGGCCGGTGGCGCTCAGCCGCGCCAGCTTGAAGAGTGAAGACGTCAGGCTCATGCCACGAGTCTACGGCCGGGCGCCGTCTGGGCATGCTCCGGCGGAAGTGAGGTGCCGGCATGGCCAGCGGAGCTGTCCGGGCCACACGATGACCGGTTCCTCGCGGGCAGCTCGCCGCCGATTTCGTCGAACGCATGGGCCCGCCTGGATTCGAACCAGGGACCAAGGGATTATGAGTCCCCTGCTCTAACCAGCTGAGCTACGGGCCCGAAGTCCAGAGCGTAACCCGCCGCCCCCGTGCCGCCAGCGTCGCACCGCTTGAGAAACCGCTCACACGGGTAGGGCAGCCCGAAGAGGCGCCGCAGGCGCCCGATCCCGGCCGGCGATGAACCGGCGAAGCCGGAACCGAGACGAGCCGCGCTTCGAGGGGCCATGCAGGCAAACATCCGTCCAGCGCGCCGTACGTACGCCCGGGAACCAACAGGGGTGTCGTACGCCTATCTCGGTGTCGGCGCGGTCGCGGTCGCGGCGTACTACCTCGTCGGGGCCTTCGCTCGGGAGCTGATCTGGGACGCGATCGGCTACAGCGCGGTCGCGGTGATCGTCGTGGCGACGCGCCTGCGGCGGCCGGCGACCAGCGTCGCCTGGTACGTGTTCGCCGCGGGCGTCTTCTGCAACGTCACGGGCGACGCGATCAACAGCGCCTACCTCCAGATCTCCAGCCACGAAGTCCCCCTCCCGTACTACTCGGACGCCTTCTACCTCTCGAGCTACCCCCTCCTCGGCGCAGGGGCGCTCGGCTTCATGCGGCGCCGGCGGAACTCCCTCTCCCTCCCCGATCTGACCGATGCGGGCGTCTACGCAACGGGGGTCGCTCTGCTGGCGTGGGGCCCGGTCTTCGACGCCCAGGTGCACCAGCACGGCCTGAGCACGCTCGGGCACGCAGTCCTGCTCATGTACCCGGCCGGCGACATCGTCGTCCTCGCCTTGTTCAGCCTCCTGCTCGCCCTGGGCGGCTGGCAGCAGACGTGGGTTCGCGTGCTCGCAGCGGGGCTCGTCTCGTTCCTCGCCGCCGACGTCCTCTATTCGGCGTCCTTCGTCTCGTACACGCCAGGCTCGGCCGTCGACGCGGGCTGGCTGTGCGCCTACGTGCTCTTCGGAGCCGCCGCGATCCGCTCGAACGAGCACGCCGTCGAACGTGACCGGAACCCACTCCTGCACGCCGCCTGGAGTCGTGCCGGCCTCGTCGCGGCAACAGGGGTCGCGATCGGCGTGATCTTCTACGACGTCTCCGGCGGCGAGAGTCTCTCGTGGGGCGAGGCGGGGCTCGCCGCCGTCCTGATCGGGCTCGTCGTCGCGCGGCTCGTCATCGGCATGCGCGAGTTCGAGCGCGCGCACGAGATCGAGCTCGCCGCGCGCACTGCCGTCGAGCGCTCGCGCAGCGAGCTGGCGGCGACAGAGGCGCGCTTCCGGGCCCTTGTCGACCAGTCCGCGGACATGGTCGTGATTCTCCGGGAAGACATGACGCTCGCCTACGTGAGCGGCGCCGCCGAGGCGATCACCGGGGTCGCGGCCGAGGCTCTCGTCGGCACGAACCTGCTCGCCCTCGTGCACCCCGACGACGCGCACACGTTCGCCGAGGCGAACGCCGAGGGGCTGGCGACACCGGGGCACGTCGCGCGATTCGTGTTCCGGCTGCGCACCTCGGCGGGCGACTGGCGCTCCGTCGAGACGGTTGGCAAGAACCTCTCGAACGACCCCGAGGTGCGCGGCGTCCTCGCGACGATCCGCGACGTCAGCGAGCGGACGGAGGCCGAGGAGGCGATTCGCGCGAGCGAGGAGCGCTTCCGCAGCGTCGCCGCGCAGCTCTTCGACATCGTGACGATCATCAATCGCGAGGGGATCGTCCAGTACGCGAACGACGCGGTGATGCGCGTCTTCGGCCTCCGGCCCGACGAGTACGCCGGCACGAGCGCTTTCGCCAACGCGCATCCTGACGACGTCCCGCTGCTCAGGACGGCCTTGGTGAAGGCCCTGGAGTCGGGGAAGCCGCTCACCATCGAGTTCCGCGCCCAGCACACCGACGGCTCCTGGCATGTGCTCGAGTCCACCGGCCAGAACCTGCTCGACGACCCGGCCATCGGCGGCTTCCTGATCACGAGCCGCGACATCACCGAGCAGCGACTCGCAGACACCGCGCTCCGCGAGAGCGAGGAGCGCTTCCGCCGGCTCGCCGAGACGGCGACCGACATCCTCTTCCTCGGAACGGGGCCCGAGATGGAGCTCCAGTACATAAGCCCCGCGATCGAGCGCATCCTCGGCTTCACACCCGAGGAGGCGTACGCCGACCCGGTGTTCTGGAGGACGCACACGCACCCCGACGACACCGGGCTGATCTCCCTCCCGGAGCCCGGCGGCCCGCCAGTCCGCAACGAGGCTCGCTGGCTGCGTAAGGACGGATCGTGGGTGTGGGTCGAGACGACCGCGTCGGCGACGCTCGACGAGACCGGCACGCTCGTGATCCGCGGAGCCGGCCGGGACGTGACCGAACGAAAGGCCGCGGAAGCGACGATTCTCGAGCGCGAGGAGCGGTTCCGCAGCGTGGCCGCCCAGCTCTACGACATCGTCATGATCCTGGACTCGGACGGCGCCGTCGGCTACGTGAACGGCGCGCTCACGCGGGTGCTCGGCTACGAGCCGGAGGAGTACCTGGGCACGAGCGGCCTCGAGAACATCCATCCGGACGACGCGGGGCTCGTCGCGCAGACGCTCGCCGAAGGCCTCCTGACGCCGCGGGCGGTCGTGACGATGGAATTCCGCGCACGCCACGCGGACGGCTCCTGGCGGGTGCTCGAGACCACCGGCCAGAACCTCCTCGACGATCCCGGCATCGGCGGGATCCTCATCACCAGCCGCGACGTCACCGAGCAGCGGCGGGGCGACGCCGCGCTGCGCGACAGCGAGGAGTGGTTCCGGCTGCTCGCCGAGCAGTCGCAGGACGCCATCTTCCGCCGCAGCATCGCCGCCGACGGGCCGTTCGACTACGTGAGCCCGTCGGTGGAGGCGATGACGGGCTACACGCCGGAGGAGCTCTGCAGCGACCCGGACATCCTGCGGAAGCTCGTGCACCCGGACGACGTCTCGATCGTCGTCGCGAACGCGCGCGCACTCGCGACAGCGGACGTGCAGGCGTTCGAGCTGCGCTGGGTCCGCAAGGACGGGGAGGCGATCTGGGTCGAGAGCCGGGCCGCTCCGGTGCGGGACGAGACGGGCGAGATCGTCGCCGTCCAGGGGATGATCCGCGACGTCACCGAGCAGCGACGTGCGCAGGACGCTCTCCGCGAGAGCGAGGAGCGCTTCCGGTCGATCGCGGAGAACGCGACCGACGTCATCTTCCGCCGCCCGCCGGATGTCGAGTCCCCCTTCGACTACGTGAGCCCGGCGATCGTCCCGATGACGGGGTACACCGCCGAGGAGCTCTGCAGCACACCCGACATCCTGGCCACGCTCACCCATCCGGACGACATCCCGCTCCTCGTGCATATGGCGCAGACGGCGGAGTTCACCGAGCCGGCACTGATCCGGTGGATCCGCAAGGACGGGGAGACGATCTGGACGGAGTCGCGCGGAGCGATCAACTTCGACGAGCACGGGGCGCCCGTGGATGTCCAGGCGGTCGTCCGCGACGTCAGCGAGCGCGTCCGCTCCGAAGCCGACCTCCGCAACAGCGAGGAGCGGTTCCGCAACGTCACCGAGCAGTCGTTCGACGCCGTCTCGATCATCGACGCGACCGGGGCCTTCAGCTACCAGAACCCGGCACTGACGACTCTGCTCGGCTACGAGGTCGAGGAGATCCTCGGCACGAGTGTGTTCGAGCTCGTGCACCCTGAAGACGTCGATGCGCTGCAAGCGGCGCTCGAAGAGGTGCTCGCAGCCCCGCTCACGCGGGCGACGGCCACGTTCCGGATGCGCCACATCGACGGAAGCTGGCGCACGATGGAGGCGATCGGCCAGAACCACTTCGACGATCCCAGCATCGACGGGATCCTCGTCACGAGCCGCGACGTCACGGAACGCAACCTCGCCGAGGAGCGCCTGCGCGACAGCGAGGAGCGCTTCCGGGCCGCCTTCGAGAGCGCCCCCGTCGGAGTCGCCGCGCTGCGTCTGGACGGCACCCTCGAGTCGGTGAACGAGGCGTTCGCAGCGCTGCTCGGAGTCGGCCGCAGCGAGATCGAGGGACGGAACCTGACGGAGTTCGCCCCGGCCGGCGGCGCGAAGGACACGGCTGCCAGGCTCCAGCACGTGGTCGAGACCGGCGAGCCGATGGTCGGTTTCGAGACGCGGGCGATCACACCCCGGGGTGATGAGCTCTGGCTTCTGGTCAGCTCTGCGCTCGTCCGCGACGCGGATGGACGCCCGAACCACATCATCCTCCAAGGGTTCGACGTCTCCGACCGTAAGCGGGCCGAGGCCGAGCGGGAGACCGCGCTCGCGCTCGTGAGCACCCAGAACGAGATGCTGGCCGAGGCCGACCGGCTCAAGGACGAGCTCATCTCCGTGGTCTCGCACGACCTGCGCACGCCGCTCACGTCGATCATGGGCTACCTCGAGCTCGTCACGGACGAGGAGACCGGCACGCTGAACGACGAGCAGAAGCAGTTCCTCGAGGTCGTCCGGAGGAGCGCCGATCGCCTCATGACGCTCGTGAACGACCTGCTGTTCATCTCGAGGACCGAGCAAGGGACGCTCGAGCTCGAGCTCACGAAGGTCGACCTGGCGACCGTGGCCGTCGAGGCGATCGAGGGGCTGACACCGAACGCGGCCGAGGTCGAGGTCGCCCTGAGCCTCAAGGCCGACCCGACTCCCGAAATCCTCGCCGACCGCGGCCGCCTCACCGACGTGCTCGAGAACCTGCTCACGAATGCGCTGAAGTTCACGCCCAAGGGCGGGTCGGTCGAGGTCAGGCTCTCCGCGACCGACGAGCACGCGGTGCTCGAGGTGGCCGACACCGGCGTCGGGATCGCGGCCGCCGACCACGAGCACCTGTTCCAGCGCTTCTTCCGGAGCGAGCGCACGCAGGGGATGCCCGGAATCGGGCTCGGGCTCTCGATCGTCAAGGCGATCGTCGAGGCACACGGCTGGCACGTCTCGGTGGCAAGCGACATCGGGGAGGGGACGACGTTCCGCATCGAGATCCCGCTCGCCCCGCCTCTGCCCGGCCACCCTCCGACGCCGGCCGGCGTGGCCGCGAACCGGTAGCCGAGCGTTCAGCTTCTCCTGAGGTTGCCGGCTCGGACGCCCACTCTGCGCCCGGAATGCCGCACAATGGGGCGGCGATGAAGGTCTTCCAGCACGAGAGGCAGCTGCGCACGGCGGGCGGGCTCACCGTCACCGACATCACCGAGGATGTCCAGATCGCGGTGCGCGAGAGCGGCGTCACCGAGGGCATCGCCTGCATCTACTCGCCCCACACGACCTGCTGCGTGCGCGTGAACGAGATGGAGTCCGGGTTCCTCGAGGACTTCGCGATGCTGCTGAAGCGGCTCGTCCCGAGCGAGGACCACTACTACGCGCACGACGATTGGGACCGGCGCACCGAGAACATCTGCCCCGAGGACATGGATCAGGGCAACGGCCACTCGCACTGCATGGCGATGCTGCTCGGCACGGCCGGCGAGTCCGTCCCGGTGCGTGAGGGCGAGCTGCAGCTCGGCACCTGGCAGCGCGTGCTCTTCATCGAGCTGGACCGCGAGCGCGACCGGCGCTGGCTCGTCCAGGTCGTCGGGAACTAGAGGCTTGATGTGAAATAGACGCCCGCTGGGGCCGTTCCAGGCCAAGCGAGGGCGGATTGGCGGTCGCAGCGCAGGCTGGTGGCCTGCGCGAGGACCGACGAGACGGCCTCGCGCCGCGCCTGGGGCGGCAGCCGTCGCCGCAGGCTACTTCACATCAAGCCTCTGGTCGCTCAGCTCGTCGGCGGGCCGCTCAGCTTGCCGGCGATGCGCTTCGCCGCCACGCGGGTGAGGCTCTTGAGCGCGGCCGGCGCGATCTTCGCGACCGTGACCGCGGTGAGGAGCTCGACGACGGCGCCGACGCGGACGAGTGAGATCGCCTCGTAGACCGTCTGGCCGGTCTTCAGATGGAGCGTCACGATCTGGCCGTGCGCCTCGTCGCCGCCCGCGACCGGGACCGCGTCGATGTGGACGCTCTTGAACGTCGGTGCTGTGACCGCGCCCGGCTGGGAGAGGAACGCGTGTAGCGCGGCCACGGTGTACGCCGCCTCCGGGGCGCCGTGGAAGAGCATCACCTGCTCGGTGAGCGACACGAACGCGCCCGCAGGGCTGAGCGTGGCGTGGTACTCGGAGACCGGCGAGAGGCTCTTATCGACGACGTACCCGTGCTTGACGACCTTCCCGGAGCCGAGGTCGGCCGGCTGAACGGCGAGCTTCGCGAGGTCTGGCCCGTTCGGCGGTGGCCCCGCCTTCGCCTTCGGCAGCGCGACCGGCTGCTCGTGGAGCTTGCCGGCGAGCACGAGCGCGATCCGCCGCTCGGTCTGGCGCGCGAGCGAGGCGACCGTACGCTCGGCGAGGCCGGGCGCCGCCGCCACCGAGATCTCGGCGACGAGGCGGCCGACGCGGAAGTACGCGTCCACGCCGTAGATCGGCTTCAGCCCGCCGACGACGAGGCGCGCCGAGAACGCAAAGCGGTCGTCGCCGACCGCGGGCAGCGCCGCCTGCTTCACGGTCACGGCGATCCCGAGCTTGCGCATCGCGCTCACGTTCCGCTCGTCGGTCTTCCAGAAGGCGAGCGCGCGGACGGCGCTCGCCCGGTCGCGGTAGAGGTCGACCTCGGTCGCGACGCGCGACACGCCCGCCGCGCCGGAGAGCTCGCTGCCGTAGTCGAGGGAGTAGCCGCCGAGCCGCCCGAGAGCCGCCACCGTCTTCGTCGTCACCTTGCCGTTCGCGTAGCTCGCCGCCCGGGCGTTCGAGACCGGCCCGGAGTCGACGGCGAGCGGCAGGCCCGCCGCCGCGGCCCCGAGCGCGCTCGTGGGCAGCGGCATGATCGCCAGCTGGGCGTCCGTGATCGGCGCGGCGGCGTGCGCGGGAAGCGCGAGCGCCAGCGCGGCGAGCACGGCCGCACCGAACCACCTCATCGTCGCCCAAGGGTTGCGCAGCGCACGACGCCCGTCAAGGCGACCGCGCTTCGGTTTCAGCACTGTTTCATCACTGGGGCGTGACGTACGCCGCGGTCAGACCGCCGTCGACGACGAACGTCGCCGCGTTGACGTAGCTCGACTCGTCGCTTGCGAGGAAGAGCGCCGCGTTGACGATCTCGCGCGGCGTCGCCATCCGGCCCATCGGCAGGTGGACGAGCCGGCGCTCGGCGGCGCCCGGCGTCTCGCCCCAGATCCGCAGCAGCAGCGGTGTCTCGACCGGCCCCGGGCAGAGCGCGTTGACGCGAACGCCCTGCCGTGCGAACTGGACGCCGAGCTCCTTCGAGAGCGAGAGCACGGCGCCCTTCGACGCCGTGTAGGAGATCTGAGAGGTGGCGGCGCCGACGAGCGCGACGAACGACGCGACGTTGATCACCGAGCCGCCGCCGCGCGCCAGCAGGTGCGGGATCCCGTGCTTGCAGCAGAGGTAGACGCCGCGCGTGTTCACCGCCTGGACGCGCTCCCACGCCTCGAGGCTCGTCTCGAGGATCGAATCGTCGTCCAGCGGCGAGATGCCGGCGTTGTTGTAGAGGACGTCGATGCCGCCGAAGCGTTCGGCCGCGGCCGCGTACATCGCCTGCACCGACGCCTCGTCGGCGACGTCGACCCGGACGCCGAGGCCTCCGACCTCGCCAGCGACCTGCTCCGCCGCGGCGGCGTCGACGTCGGCGGCGACGACCGAGGCGCCCTCCTCCGCGAACCGCACCGCCGCGTCGGCGCCCATGCCGCCGCCCGCGCCGGTGATCACGCAGACCTTGCCCTCCAGCCGACCGCTCACAGCATGCGCCCGTCCGGCCGGCGCGACGGCGCGTTCACCAGCGATCCGCCCGGTAGCGGCGCGCCTCGGCGACGAGCGCCTCGAACAGGCGCATGTCCTCGCCGGCTTCCGGATGCCAGAGGACGCCGAGCGCGAACCGCCGCGCCGGGTCCTCGACCGCCTCGAGCGTCCCGTCGTCCGCCCAGGCGACCCCGCGCAGGCCGTCGCCGACCCGGCCGAATCCCTGGTGGTGGCTCGATTTCACGGGCATGCGCTCGCCGACGAGAGACGCGAGCCGCGAGCCTTCCTCGATCCGCACCTCGTGGTCGCTGAACGCGCCGAGCTGCGCCCGGTGCTCCTCGTGGCCGACGACCTCCGGCAGGTGCTGGAGGAGGTCGCCGCCACGCGCGACGTTCAGCACCTGCGAGCCGCGGCAGACCGCGAGCACCGGCAGATCGCGCGCGAGCGCCCCCTGCAGGAGCGCCAGCTCCGCCCGGTCGCGCGCCGGCCGGGTGCCGTTCGTCGCCGGATGGGTCTCGGCGCCGTACACCGCGGGGTCGAGGTCGGCGCCGCCGGAGAGGAGCAGGCCGTCGAGCGCGTCGAGCGTCTCCTCCACCCCGTCCTCGCTCGGCGGCACGAGCAGCGGCCGGGCGCCGGCCCGCTCGACGCATCTCGACGTACATCTGCGGGATCAGCGCCGCCGGCAGCCGCCAGTGCCCCCAGGCCGCCTCCTCGACGTACGTGGTGATGCCGACGACCGGTCTGGTCGACGTGCTCAGCCTCGCTCGAACATGCGCTCGCGCTCGTAGCCGGTGACCGCCTCGTCGAAGAGGCGCTGCTCGGTGCGCGCGTAGTTGAGGTAGTGGTCGACGACCTCGTCGCCGAGCGTACGGCGCGCCGTCGTGCCGCGCTCGAGCGCGGCGATCGCGTCGCGCAGCGCAGGCGGGAAGCGCTCGGCGCCCGACTCGTGCGCGTTGCCCCCGACCGCCGGCCCGAGCGGGAGGCGGTCCTCGATCCCGGTCAGGCCCGCCGCGAGCAGCGCCGCGAAGGCGAGGTACGGGTTCGCGTCGGCGCCCGGGATCCGCGACTCGGCCCGCAGCGAGGCGCCCCGGCCGACGACACGGAAGCCGCAGGTGCGGTTGTCGTGCCCCCAGGCGAGCATCGTCGGCGCCCAGCCACCGGCGGCGAAGCGCTTGTACGAGTTGATCGTCGGCGCGAGGAAGACGGCCAGCTCGGCGGCGTGCGCGATCTGGCCGGCGAGGTACTGCTCGAAGACCTCCGACTCGCCGGCGAACGCGGGCTCGCCGTCCCGCCAGAGCGACGAGTGGATGTGACACGACGAGCCGGCCCACGCATGGTCGGGCTTCGCCATGAACGTGACCGACATCCCGTGCTGGTGCGCCATCGCCTTGAGGCCCGTCTTGAAGACGGCGTGGTCGTCGGCGCACTCGAGCGCGCTGCGGTAGCGGAAGTTGATCTCGTGCTGGCCCGGCGAGGCCTCGCCCTTCGACGACTCGACCTTCATGCCGGCGGCCGACATCGCGTTCCGCACGGCGCGCAGGAACGGCTCGTCGTAGCCGCTGGCGAGGATGTCGTAGTCGAGGGTGTACGGCACCGACGGCGTCAGGTCGCGATAGTGCTTGGCCCGCGCCTCCTCGTAGGTCTCGCGGAGGAGGAAGAACTCGAGCTCCGACCCGAACATCGGCTCGTAGCCGAGCGTCCGCGCCCGCTGCACCTGCGCCTTGAGCACCTGCCGCGGCGCCGGGCCGACCGGCGCGCCGTCGTGCCGGACGACGTCGCAGAGGACGAGCACGCTCGCCTCGTGCCACGGCGCGCGCCGCAGCGTCGAGAGGTCGGGCTGGAGCCCGAAGTCGCCGTAGCCGCTCTCCCAGCTCGCGATCGCGTAGCCCGGCACGGGCGCCATGTCCATGTCGAGCGCGAGCAGGTAGCTGCAGCTCTCGACCTCGTGCCCGTCGTCCAGCTCCTCGAGGAAGAACTCCGCCTGCAGGCGCTTGCCCAGGAGCCGGCCCTGCATGTCGGTGAACGCGACGATCACCGTGTCGACCGCCCCGATCTCGACGTCCGCACGCAGATCCTCGAGCGTCAGCATGCGGCGACCCTATCGCAGCGCGGAACGCTCGCAGGGGAGGCCGAGCCGGCGCGCCCGGAGACCTGCTGCGAGGCCGACGGCGGACGCGGCGGCCGCGCGGGTCGCAACCGCATCCCCCGGTCGACGGGTCGGTAGTTCCGGCCCGGACGATCCGGGGCGAAACCGATGCTCGGTGCGGGCGGCGCAGGCAAGCTCGAAGCGTGTCGGCGTGCGGCAACGGTGCCGCCGCCCGAAGGAAAGGACTCCCGATGTTCGAGACGATCGTCTGGGCGACCGACGGGTCCGAGCTGGCCGACCGGGCGCTGCCGCACGTCATGGAGCTGGCCCGGCTGCATCACGCGAAGATCGTCGCCGTGCATGCCAACGAGCTGCTCTACGGCCGCTTCGGCGGCGCGCCCATGCTCGCCGACGAGCCTGACATCCGCGCAAAGATCGAGAAGCAGGTCGTGGAGCTGCGCGACTCCGGCTTCGACGTCGAGCTCGAGCTGCCGACCGGCGGCAACGACATCCCGGCGCTCGTCGCCAAGGCGGCCGACGCGGTCGGCGCCGACCTGATCGTCGTCGGAACGCATGGGCACGGCGGCATCGCCGCCGCGGTGCTCGGCAGCGTCGCTCGCGGGCTGCTCCATACCGCACGCTGCCCGGTGCTCGCGATCCCGCCGGCCCGCAAGCCGGCGGAGGCGTCCGAGCGGGAGCCTGCACGCACCGTCTGACGGGTTCGTCCCCGGAGCGGAGCGCCCGCACGAGCGGGCGCTCCGCCCGACCGCGAGTTGCCGCGCCGCCCGCAGCGCTGTCTATCGTGGGCGGCGATGCGGCGCCCGTCCGCCCTCCTGCTCGCGCCGGCGGTCGCGGTCCTCGCGCTCGCCTCCTCCGATTTCGCCGCCGGCGCAAAGCCGGTTGTCATCCCACCGGTCATGGTCGGTGCGGGGCCGGTGATCGAGCGAAGCGACGGGGTCAGCGTCAGCGGCCGGTTCCGCCGCGTCACGTTCTCGCCCGACGGCGACGGCCGCAACGACGTGGTCACGATCAGGGTGAAGGCGCACGCCGGCGACGCGCTGACGCTGCGGATGAGCCCGGCTTCGCGGGCGGGCCTGACCCGGCCGGCCGGAACCGCCAGGAAGGGCGTGACGACCATCACGTGGAACGGCCTGCAGCCGAACGGACAGCGCTACCCCGACGGCTCGTACGTGCTCCGGGTCTGCGACGCGGTCACATCGCGCTGCACGAAGCAGCGCGTGGTCGCCCACCTGCGCGTGCTGACGACCTTCGTCCAGCGGGCGACCGGAGTGGACGCCGGCGAGACCGTGCGAGTCGACATCTCGAGCGACCGGCAGGGGCCGTTCACGGTCGACCTCGTCTCGGCCTCGGATCCGGGCGGCGACGGGATCGGAACAGCCCAGATCGCCCACGCCGGCTGGGCGCAGTACCGCCTCCCGGACGTCCCGAGCGGCGGCCTCTGGATTCTGCGCGTCCGGAACGGCGACGCGGTCGACCACTTCCCGCTCGTCGTCCACGAGCCGACGCTGCCCCTGAACAACCCGCCGCCGCACACCGCGCTCGTCGTCTATCCGTACCTCACCTGGCGTGCGTACGACGACTTCGACGAGAACCGCGACGGCCAGGTCGACAGCTGGTACGCGCACCCGCTGGATCCGGTCGTGCCGCTCTACGGGCCGTTCGAGCCGATCGCAGAGGAACCCGTGTTCCGCGGCCGGGAGCCGAACCCGCGCAGCCAGGGCTCGTTCGCCCTCTGGATGGCCGAGCACCATCTGGTCGCCCAGCACGTCACCGACGTCGAGCTGGGCGAGATGCCCGCCGCGCTCCTGCAGCGCTACTCGATGATCGTCTTCGAGGGCCACACGGAGTACTACGAGCTCGCGACCTACAGGAAGGTGCTCGCGTATCGCAATGCCGGCGGCCGCCTCTACTTCTTCCAGGGAAACCCGTTCTACGGCCAGGCGCAGATCGTCGGCACGAACGTCTACCGGCTCTCCTACCGCTACCGGACGGCCGCCCGCTCCGACTTCGGGCTCGCGACCGTCGGCTTCCGCTCCTGCTGCTGGCCCGCCCAGGTCCGGCCCGAGTACCGGCTCGCGCCGGGCGCCGTCGAGCAGCTGCCGTGGGCGTTCACCGGCACCGGGCTCGCGGACGGCGACCCGTTCGGGATCGCCGCGGGCGAGGTCGACACGATCGACGCGACGCTCTCGCCGCCCGGCACGTTCGCGGTCGCGACGGCGACCGTCCCGGCCTTCGAGCCCGCGAAGCAGTCGGAGGAGACCGAGGGCTGGATCGGCACGACGCCTGTGCCCTACGAGCCCGCGTGGGTCAAGCCGCGCCAGATCGCGATCGCGTACGCGGCCGTCGGCCGGGGAGAGGTGTTCACGTGGGCGAACACGGGCTTCCTGAAGACGGTCGTGCAGGGTTATCTCGGTGTCCCGCAGGCGGAGCGGACGCAACTCGACCGCGTCGCGGTCAACGTCTGGGAACATTTCCTGCGATGAGACGGGTCGCGCTCGCAGCCGTGGTCGCCGTCGCGGCGGCGGCGGGAGGCTCGGCGGCGCGCGGCGGGCAGGCGGCCGTGACGTTCTCGGCGGCGCCCGGACACCGGATCGCGGGGTTCTCGCTCGACCGCGACTGGGTGGCGATCGCCGAGGACGCGGCGGCGAAGGGCGCCTGTCCCGAGGTCGTGCTGGCGCAGGCGCCGGCGGGCAAGCCGCGCGATCTGACGCGCCCGGGTGGCGCGAGCTGCCGCTTCGGCGGCCGCTTCTGGGTGCGGCCGGGAGTGCGCGCGGTCGGGAACGCGATCGTCAAGGCGCTCTGGGTGCTCCGGAACGGCGCGGCCGCGGAGGCGATCAGCTCGTCGCCGTCCGAGCCCGAGGTGGCGCTCGTCCGGGTCGCGAAGATCACGGCCCAGCGCGGCCCGTTCCTCGGGCCGGTCGTCGCCCAGAACTGGCTGCGCCTCTTCGGCGACTACACCGCCTTCCCCGACGGGACGCTCGCCGGCGGCGCGATCAGCGCCAACGACCGCCAGCTCTGGGCGGCCGTCGGTCCGGCGCTGCCGGTCGGCCTCGACAGGGCGGAGCACGCGGTCGCCGTCGGCGCCGACGGCTCGATCGCGATGTGGCACGCGCACGGCGCGCACTACGGCGAAGTCGCCGACGCTCATGCGCGCACGGCCGCGGTGGACGAGGGCACGGTCTACGTCCTGCGCAGCGACGCGCCGCAGCTCGACGTGCGGCAGCTCGACGGGACGCTCGTCCGCTCGTGGCCGGTCGCCGCGGGCGCGGCGCCGCTCCTCGACGTCTCGGGAAACGAGGCGGTCTACATCGCAGGGCAGGACGTGCACGCACTCCGCGTCGACACCGGCGCCGACCGCGTCCTCGCGACCGTCCCGGCCGGCTCGACGCTGCTCGACGCCCAGATCACGCCGCGCTTCCTCGGCTACGCGTACCGCGGCGGCCCGGCCGGGGCGGGCCGGGTCGTCGTCAGGGGGCGCTGAGCGATGCGCGTCCTCTTCGTCGGCGGCACCGGCAACATCTCGACCGCGGCGACGCGGCTGCTGGCGGAGCGCGGCGTCGAGCTGGCGTTGCTGCACCGCGGCCTCTCCGGGGTCAAGCTTCCCGCGGGCGTGCGGTCGGTCAGGGCCGACATCCGCGACCGCGCCGCGGCGGCCGAGGCGCTGCGCGGCGAGGAGTTCGACGCCGTCGTCGACTGGGTCGCGTTCACGCCCGAGCACATCGAGACCGACATCGCGCTCTTCGGCGGCTCGGTCTCGCAGTACGTCTTCGTCAGCTCGGCGACCGTATACCGGAAGCCGTCGCCCTGCTTTCCGCTCGTCGAGGATGCGCCGCTCGGAAACGAGCGCTGGGCCTACGCGCGCGACAAGATCGCGTGCGAGGAGCTGCTGCGCCGCGAGCACGCGAGGTCGGGCTTCCCGGCGACGATCGTGCGGCCGTCGTACACCTACGGCGAGACCTGGATCCCGACGGCACTCGAGGGCGTCGGCTGGACGGTGGTCGGCCGTCTGCGGCGCGGACGGCCGATGATCGTCCCCGGCGACGGCGAGTCGCTCTGGACGATGACGCACAACAGCGACCTCGCACGGGCGCTCGCCGGGATCCTCGGCAACCCGGCCGCCGTCGGCGAGAGCTTCCACATCACCTCCGACGAGGTGCTGACCTGGAACCAGATCGCCGAGACGATCGCCCGCGCCGCCGGCGAGGAGCCGCGGATCGCGCACGTCCCGTCCGACTTCATGGCCGCGATCGCCCCGGAGCTCGGCGAGGGCCTGCTCGGCGACAAGGCGCTCTCGCTCGTCTTCGACAACGCGAAGATCAAGCGCTTCGTCCCCGGCTGGAAGGCCGCCGTGCCGTTCGCCGAGGGCGTCGCCCGCTCGCTCGCGTGGTTCGAGGCCGATCCGGCGCGGCAGACGGTCGACCGCGACCGTGACGCGCTCCTCGACCGGATCCTCGGCGCGTACGGCGCGGCGCTTCCGACGGCCTGACGGAACCGCGCTCGGGAAGAGACCCGTCGCTCGGCGCGCCTCGCTACTCGGCCAGCGTCTCGCCGGAGCCGCCCAGCTCCGCGGGGAAGTCCTTGAGCTTGGGCAGGCCGTCTTTCATCGGCAGCACGGTCGACTCGTAGTTGACGTGCACCCCGGGCGTGAACGGGTACGAGGGGATCGTCGCCGCGTAGACGTCGATCAGCTCCCACTGCGGGTGCCGCGTCAGCAGGTGGCCGCCGCACGCCGTGCACCACTGGCGGTAGCTGCGCTCGTTCTGGTTGTACTCGCCGATCAGATCTTCGCCGCGGGTCACCTCGACCGCCTCGGGCTGCCAGAGCGTGAACGCGTTGACCGGGCCGGCCGACCAGCTTCTGCAGGCGGCGCAGTGGCAGTAGCCGGCGCCCACCGCTTCGCCCTTGACGACGATCCCGACGGCGCCGCAGTAGCACTGACCTTCGTACGTCTTCTCGTTCTCGCTCATGAGCCTCTCCCGTTGGCGAAGTTCGAGGTCGATCTCGAGGGGAAGGCTATCGCGCCCGCGTGGACGAGCTGGTCGAGGGTCTCTCCGGTGCCGGCGTCAGCTCTCGCATCGACCGCGGGCGCCGCCGAGCGAGTAGCGTCGCCGGGCATGCCGCACCTGATCACCGGGGACGGGCGGAGGCTGGCGTGGCGCGAGGCCGGCTCGGGCGCGCCTCTGCTCCTGCATCCCGGCGGGCCGGGCATGTCGTCGGCGTACTTCGGCGACCTGCCCGAGCTTGCCTCGGAGCGCACGCTGCTGCTGCTCGATCCTCGCGGCAGCGGCGACTCGGATCGGCCGTCGGACGCCGCGGCCTACGACCTCGCAGACTACGCGGGCGACGTGGAGGAGATTCGGCGGCACCTCGGGCTCGAGCGTCTGGATCTGCTCGGCCACTCGCACGGCGGCTTCGTGGCGATGGCCTGGGCAGCGGCGTATCCGCAGCGCGTCGGCCGGCTCGTGCTCGCGAGCACGGCGGCGCGGTTCACGGACGCGATCCGAGCCGCACGGAAGGCGCGGGTCGCCTCGCACGAAGGACAGCCGTACTACGCGGATGCGATCGAGGCGCTGCGGCTCCACGCGGCGGGCCGCTACGCGAGCGACGAGGAGCTCCGCGCGCTCTACCGGCGCGAAGCCAGGCTGCTGCTCGCGCCGGAGACGACCGTCGAGGGCCTGGGCGAGCTGTTCGATCGCGCCGGCGCGAATGCGGCGGCGCTCCGCCATTTCAACGACCACGTGGCGTCCGGGATGGATCAGCGAGCAGCGCTCGCACGGGTCGGCGGTCCGGCCCTCGTGATCACGGGCGGCGGCGATCCGTTCGGCGAGTCGACCGCCCGCGAGATCGCGGATGCGCTGCCGAAGGCGACGCTCGTCGTGCTGGCCGGGGCCGATCACTTCCCGTTCCTCGAGCCCGAGAACCGAGCCGCCTGGTCGCAGGCGGTGGCTCGCTTCCTCGGCCGCTAGCGCAGCCTGCGCGCGGCGGCCGCTCGGCTCGGACGCTCTCGACCGTCCCCTACGGTGAGGTCAGCGGGCTGACCGGCAGGCTACGCCGCAGGCTCGAGCTCGGCGTCGGCCGTGAACGCGTCCTCGACGATCGCGCCGATCTCGCTCTCCGAGTAGCCCGCCCGCTGCGCCGACTCGACCAGGTGCAGCATCCGCTGCCGATCTGCTTCGTTCTCTCGCTCTGCCATGGGAATCCCTCTCCGTTGCCGACAACCACCGTCCACGGTACGGGCCGGAGCCATGACACCGAAGTAAACGTTTCGTGACGGCACGGTGGCTCAGCGGGCGAGCAGCGGCCGGAGCAGCGGCAGCACGTCGTCCGGCTCGGGATAGCGGCCGAGCATCGACTTCGTGAAGACGAGCTCGCCGTCGACATGGACGTCGAAGATGCCGCCGGCGCCGGTCACGACCTCGACCGCGCGGACGTCGTGCTCGAACTCGTCGAGGATCCGCGCCGCCAGACCGACGGCGTTCGGCCGCGCGCTTCAGGGAACGCAGTACTCGATGCGGATGACCGGCCGCTCGGCCATGCGGCGATCGTAGCCTCGCCCGGCGCTAGGTGCCCGAGCCGGCGCGGCCCGAGAGCTGCGCGGCCATCGTGACCGTGTCGAGGTAGACGCGAACCTCGGCGAAGAGACCGTCGCGGAAACGGTAGACGTTGCAGTTCTCGAGATGAACCGGGTCGCCGTCGGTCGTTGTCGCGTCGAAGACGATCTCGGAGATCCCGAGCTCCCCGTCGACGAGCACCCGCGTCACGCGGTCGACGTGCTCGGAGAAGCGGCCGACGTGCTCGGCGAACAACGCCCGCAGCGCCTGGTGTCCGCGCACCGGCTCATCCTGGAAGGCGAAGTGGATCGAGCCGTCGTCGCAGAAGCACGCGACGATATCGTCGAGCCGCTCGTCGTCGACGGCCAGGAAGTAGTCGCGGAGCAGCCGCTCGTAGCGGCTGCGCTCGTCGCTCACGCGAACGCCTCGCGCATCGGAGCGGTGTCGGCGTAGACGCGGATGCGCGCGATCCGTCCGTCGGCGAAGTCCCAGACGTTGAGGTTGTCCATCACGACCCGCTTGCCCGCGGTGGTGACGCCTTCGAAGTGCAGCTCGGAGGCGCCGGCGTCGCCTTCCACGACGATCGACGTCGCCCACTCCCGGTGCTCGCGCCAGTTGCCCATGTGCTCCCGGAAGAACGACGCCAGCTCCTGCTTTCCGCGCAGGTCGCGGTCGTAGAGGATCATCGCGAACGAGCAGTCGTCGACGAAGAGCTCGAGCAGTCCGTCCACGTCCTCGGCGTCGAAGCGGCGAAAGAACTCCTCGATCACCTCGCGGTAGGTGCCGGGCACGCCCATCGCGGCAACCTATCGAAGGAGCCGCCCACGCACGCGCCTCCGCTGCCACGCCGGTCGGGGCGACCTCCCTCAGTGCCCGTTGGCGGAGAAGTGCATGTAGTCCTTCGTCGAGCCGGCCCAGGATCCGCCCCAGCCCCATCCGATCGAGGCGAAGAGCCGGACGACGGCGGGTGTGACCATCCCGCGCCGGTGGCGTGAGCGGTCCATGTACGAGACGGCGGTCGGGTCGCGCGTCTGCCCGCAGCCGACGTACGGGTTCTCGACCGGGTCGAGGTCGACCGCTTCGCCGTAGGCGTGCATCGACCAGGAGCCCGTCCGCCCGCCGGTGCAGGGCGACGCGGCCGCCTGCCGGCACTCGAACGAGGCGGTGAAGTCGCCGTCTCTCGGCCGCTTCCGGCTCGGCGGCCCGTACGTGTCGGAGAGCTGCATGTGGCGGACCGGAAAGCGCATCCGGTAGAGACCGCGGAAGACCTTCCGCAGCCCGGCCGCGTCCTTGGCGTTGACGACGAGCTGCCCGACGTGCGTGCGCCGGTCGAACCCCCAGTACGGAACGGTGAGCACCCGCACCTCCGAGAGCCTGACCGGGCAGCCGCGGTGGTACTCGCCCGCCTGGACGATCGCGTGCCGCTCGGCCGCGGTCAGCGGCCGGATCGACTTCCCGGCCTGCGCCGCGGTCGAGGCGGTCGCGGCCGAGAGGAGGATGGCCAGCAGGACGAGCACACTCCGCTTATAGCCGCTGCCGCGCGAGCTCGAACTCGTCGGCCGGGTGGCGCAAGATCCCTGGCGTGAACGCGGAGAGGAGAGCACGATGAGCGACGAAGAGGCGGCACCCGGCGCGAGGGGTGTCGCGACGGAGCTGCTCGCAACGGTCGACCTGGGCCCCGAGATCGAAGGCATGGCGGGGCGCCAGCTCCGAATGCGCATGGTCACGATCGAGCCCGGAGGCGTCTTCGGCCCGGTTCACGACCACAGGGACAGACCGGGCCTCGTCTACGTCCTGCAAGGGACGATCACCGACCACCGGGACGGAGTCGCGACGGACTACGGGCCGGGCGTCGGCTGGCCCGAGGATCGAAGCACGGTGCACTGGCTCGAGAACAGAGGAACGGTTCCGGCCGTGGAGATCTCGGTCGACATCGTCAGGCACGACTAGACGATTGATTCCGGAGGGGCGTGCCGGTCGGGGAGGTGACTGACCAAGCGGGGCGACGCGATCGGTCGCGGTTCGTAGCAGCGTTACGGGCCGCGGGCGAGCGTGGCGATCCCGCGCCGCGTCAGGGGCCTCAGCCGGCCCCGCGGCACGTTGGAATCAATCGTCTAGCCCGTGCCGCCCCTCAGTACCGGGAGCGCGGCGGCGGGCATCGCTCGTGTCGCGGCTCTCGAGGTGGCGAGGCGAGGCGCGCGCTGGCAGCCGCCGTGAACGCTCGCTCAGCGCCAGAGGTCGAGGTCGCCGCGGAGGACGAGGTCGGCGCGCTCCGCGGGCCGTTCGGCCTCGATGTAGCCGTCCTCGGCGGCCATCCAGCGCTCCCAGTCGGCGCGGGCGTCCGCGCCGTCGCGGGCGAGACCACGGGCGAGCCGGAGCTCGCGCGGCGTCTCGAGCCACACCGTAAAGGCGAGGTAGGGCCGGAACGCCTCGCGCGAGGCGGTGACGCCTTCGAGGACGAGGAACGCGGCCGGCTCGACGACGACGGGCGTGCGCTCCTCCCCGCCCCAGCTCGCCGGCCGGAAGCGGGCCGGCTGCCCTGCTGCGAGCGGGACGAGGACGCGCTCGAGCAGGGCGGGCCACCAGTCGACCGGTTCGTTCCAGCTCGCGAAGTCGTCGGTGTGGACGACGGCGGCGCCGAGCTCGGCGGCGAGGAGCGCGGCGAGCGTGCTCTTGCCCGAGCCGCCCGGCCCGTCGATCGCGACGATGCGGGTCGTCATCTTCTCGGGCGGAGCCGACGAGCGGGCGGCGGCGGCGAGCTCGGCGAGCCAGGGCTCGGGCACGCTAGGGCGCGGCGCGATGGAGGCGTCGGGCGCGCATGTCAGGCGAGCGCGCGCTCGAACGCGGCCCGGTCGAACGGCCCGCCGTGGGTTGCGAGCACGAGCTCGACGGGCAGCACGAGCAGCGGTTGCAGCCCGGCGAGGATCTGGTCGGGCGGGACGCCCTTGTCCGCCCAGTCGGTCGGGAACTCGAGTCCCTTGCCGCGGTCGATGAGCGTGTCGCCGACGGCGAGCGCGTTGCGGCTCTCGATCCAGAGGACGAGGTCGTTCGGCTCCATGCCGGGGAAGGCGTGGACGCCGATCGGCAGCCGCTCGCCGGCCCGGAAGACGGTCCCGGGGACGGGCTCGGCGTCGCCCTCGTCGGGCGGCGGCACGTAGAGCGGCGCACCGAGCCGCGACGCGACCGAGACCGCGTCGCGCGCGTGCCACGGGGTGGTGAGCACGACCGCGGTCTCGCGCCCGGCGACGACCGTGTCGAGCTCGGCCGGCGGAGCGAGCGGGTCGAGCAGGAGCAGCCGCTCGCCGTCGTCGACCGCGAACGAGGAGACCTGCTCGCCCCAGTCCTCGCCGGGCTTCCAGGCGGGGTGCGGGGCCGTCCAGTGCCAGACGCCCGGCTGCACTTCGAGCATGGCTCGATGCTATGCGAGCCGATCTCGCGCGCGTCGGCGCACGCCCCTTTCGGGGCCGCCCCGCCCCGCCCCGCCCGCGGGTGTCGCGGTCTGTTCGCGCGGCGGTTTCTCGATCTCTCTCGATCTCGCTCGCCGGCCAGTCGGATTGCCGGCCGCGCGTCGGCCGGTTGACGAGCGCTGTGATCGGGCAGAAAGAGACTGTGGACGTACTCGACCGCGACTTCGCCCAGGAGCTCTTGGACGCTTCCGAGCCCCCGTGCCTCTCCCTCTACCAGCCGACGCATCGGCACCATCCGGAGAACCAGCAGGATCCGATCAGGTTTCGGAACCTCGTGAAGGCGCTCGAGGAGTCGCTGCTGCAGAAGTACCCGGCGCGAGAGATCCAGCCGCTCCTGGAGCCGTTCCTGGCGCTCGCTGACGACCGGGACTTCTGGAACCACACACTCGACGGGCTGGCGGTGCTGGCTGCGGCAGGCCTGTTCCGCGTCTACAAGCTGCAGCGGCCGGTTTCCGAGCTGGTTGTCGCGGCCGACGGCTTCCACACCAAACCGCTGCTCCGCGTCCTTCAGTCGGCTGACCGCTACCAGGTCCTCGGCCTGAGCCGGCAGGAGATCAAGCTGTTCGCGGGCAACCGCGACGCGCTGGACGAGATCGAGCCGGCGCAGGGTGTGCCGCGGACGATCGCCGAGGCGCTGGGAGAAGAGCTGACCGAACCGCACCAGACCGTCGCCTCGTACGGTGGCGCCGCTGGGTCGCAGTCGTCCATGCACCATGGCCACGGAGCGAAGGAGTCGGAGGTCGACATCGACACCGAGCGTTTCTTCCGCGCCGTCGATCGTGGAATCCTCGAGCACCACTCCCGCCCGTCGGCCCTGCCGCTCATCCTGGCGACCCTTCCCGAGCATCGGCAGCTGTTCCACCAAGTCAGTCACAACCCGTTCCTGGTCGACGAAGGCATCGATATCGACCCGGATGCCCTGTCCGGCGACGAGCTCCGCACACGCGCCTGGCAGGTCGTCGAGCCTCGGTACCTGGCACGGCTGGCCGCGCTGGCCGAGGCGTTCGGCACGGCAGCGTCCAAGGATCTCGGTCACGACGGGCTGGCGCAGGTCGCCAAGGCGGTCGTGGCCGGCCGGGTCGCCACGCTCCTCGTCGACGCTGACCGCGAGGTCCCGGGCCGGATCGACGCTGCAACCGGCGACATCGAGCTCGACGACCTGGCCGACCCGGAGGTCGACGACGTGCTCGACGACCTGGCGGTGCTGGCCCTGAAGCTGGGCGGAGAGGTCGTGATCGTCCCCACCGAGCGGATGCCCACGGAGACCGGGATAGCCGCGATCTACCGGTACTGAGCGACGAGAAGCGCCCGACCTCGGATCCCGGTTCTCGAGCGCGGCCATGGTCTCCCCTCGGTCGCGCTGAATGCCGTTTCCCGAGGGTTGCACACGCCCGCCGACGGGGGCCTCGCCGCTTCAGTAGCGTGCGGCCGTGGCCCGCTTCGTCGTCGACTGCGGCGTCGTCCTCCACCTCGCCGCCGAGGAGCTCGAGGTCGCGCCCGAGCACAAGCTTCTGGCGCCGACGCTCCTGCGCTCGCAGACACTGTCAGCGCTGCACGAGGCCGTACAGCGCGGCGAGCTGCCGGCCGACGTCGCCCGCGAGCGGCTCCGGCGAGTCGGAGCGATGCCGATCCGCCTCCTCGGCGACGCCGTCCTCCGCCGCCGAGCGTGGGAGCTCGCCGACCAGCTCGGTTGGGCCGAGACCTACGCCGCGGAGTACGTCGCGCTCACGCAGCTCCAGGCGGACGCGTTCGTGACGACGGACGCGGACCTGGCGCGCCGGGTGGCAGAGCTCGTCGCTGTCGCGCCGCTCGAGGCGCTGCTGACCGCTTGATCGTTACGGGTCGAGTTCCCGCCGCGTCGCAGGTAGCCAATGTGGCGATGCAAGAGCTGACCCCGGATCCGAGCTCGCTTGCCGTGCGAGGCGGGCACCGCGACCTGGGTGACCTGGAACGCGCAATGGGGGCGCTTGCACGGAGTCGTGGGAAGTGAGAGATCTACTCCGAGGTCGAGAGCGACGATCTCGTCCTCCGCGAAGCAATAGCGTGGGGAGCCGCGGGTGTCGCGGTCTGTTCGCGCGGCGGTTCTCGATCTCGGCGTCGCTCACCGGTTGACGCGGCCGGCCCGAGCGGCAGCCGGAGCTCCGCGGCCACTCCTTACCGTGCCGTTACCGAGCGCGCGCAATCGTGTTCGCGGTGCAGACCTCAGTCCGATCGCCGCAGCCTCGGCGCGCCGCCCGGCCGCCGGCGGCGACCCGCGCCTCCGCCCTGCCGGCAACCGCGATCTCGCGCCACGAGCTGCGGCTCCTGGAGGCGGCCGGCGAGCTGCGGCGGCCGTTGACGGTCGCCCGCGACCACCTCGTGCGCCTGCGCCGCTCGGCCCCGTCGGACGCGCTCGAGATCGCCGTCGACGAGCTCGCGCGGCTCGAGCGGGTGGTGGCGCGCATGCTCCTCGTCGCCGAGCTCGAGACCGGGCCGGCGCGACTCCGCCCCGTGGAGCTGTCGTCGCTGCTCCGGGCGGCCGTCGAGGCGCGTCCGCCGGTTCCGCTCGCAGGGTTGGCCGGGGTGACGGTCGCCGCCGACGAGCGCCTGCTCCTGCTCGCCCTCGACGAGCTGCTCGCGAACGCGCTCGCCCGCTCACGCGGGAGCGCCGACGTCACGGTCGGTGCGCGACGGCTCGGAGGCGGGGTCGCGATCGACGTCGCCGACGGCGGCCCCGGGCTCGCCGCGGCCCGCGCGGCGCAGGTGCTCGAGTGCTTCGCCCGGGCGGAGGAGGATCGATGCCGGGCCACCGGCGGCGCCGGGCTCGGGCTCGCGATCGTCCGCGCCGTCGCCCGCGCCCACCGTGGCCGCTGCCTCGTCCACGACCGAGGACCGGAGGCGGGAGCGGTGTGGTCGCTGCACCTCCCCACGGCCGTCTCGGTCTAGATGCGGGCGCTCCGGGGAAGCACCGAACGCGACCCGCTTCGTGCAGAGCGTCACCAATCGCAGAGGGAGTCCACCATCGAACCGGCAGCAGCGATCCTCGTCGTCGACGACGAGCCCAATCTCCGGCGCCTGCTCCGCAGCTACCTGCGCAGCGCGGGCTACACCGTGCTCGAGGCCGGCAGCGGCCCGGACGCGGTCGCCCTCCTCCGGCGCGAGCAGGTCGACCTCGCCCTGATCGACGTGATGCTGCCTGGGATCGACGGCCTCGAGCTCGTGCGCCGCATCCGCGCCGACTCGGGGATCCCGATCATCCTCGTCACCGCGAAGGGCGACGAGACGAGTCGCGTCGCCGGGCTCGAGGTCGGCGCCGACGACTACGTGGTCAAGCCGTTCTTCCCGAACGAGGTGGTCGCACGCGTCCGCGCCCAGCTCCGGCGCGCGCGCGGGCTGCTCGAGGAGGAGCAGGCGCCGCTGCGGCTCGGCCCGATCGAGCTCGAGCCCGAGACGCGGCGCTTCCGCATCGACGGCCGCGAGGTGGAGCTGACCCGCCGCGAGTTCGACCTCCTGGCGGCGTTCCTCGAACGCCCGGAGGCTGTCCTGAGCCGGCAGCAGCTCCTCGATCGCGCCTGGGAGACGCGCTACGTCTCGCCGAAGACGGTCGACGTCCACGTGGGCTCGCTGCGGCGCAAGCTCGGGGACGCGGCGAGCATCGAAGCCGTGCGCGGCCTCGGCTACCGGCTGACGCAATGATCCGCCGGCTCTCCTCGCTGCGGCTCTGGCTCGTGGTGGCGATGCTCGCGGCGGCCGCCGTCGGCCTCGTCGCCTCGCACTTCGCAATCGCCGACCTGAACGCCCGCAACGCCCGCGCGAAGGACCGCGGGAAGGCGAAGCTGATCGCGGCGACGGTCGCCCGTCGCGTCGAGGACGGCGCCGGCCGAGGCGACCTGGAGCTGATGCAGTCGATGCTGCCGAACGACCGCATCGTCGTCTCTCGCGGCGGCACGGTCGTCTTCCGGGGCACGCTCCCCCGCCGCCCCGGGGAGGCCGAGCTGACCGTCGCGGCTCCGTTCGCGAGCGGGCAGGTGCGGCTGATCGATTACGAGACCGCGGGCGCCAACGCGCGGCTGACCGCGCTCACGCTCGTCACCGCCGTGGCGATCGGGCTCGTGATCCTCGCCGCAACCGGCACGGCCACCCTCGTGGTGGCGGCCGTCCAGCGGCCGATCGAGCGGGCCGTCGCCGCCGCCCGCCGCGTGGCCGGCGGCGACTTCAGCGCCCGCATCGGCACCGGCGGCCCCGAGGAGCTCGCGGAGCTCGGCCGCGCCTTCGACGAGATGGCCTCGCGGCTCGAGGCGAGCGACGAGCAGCAGCGGGGCTTCCTTGCGGACCTGGCCCACGAGATCGCGACGCCGCTCAACATCGTCAGCGGCTACGCGTTCGCGCTCGCCGCCGGCGAGATCGACGAGCCGGGCGAGCTGGACGAGATCGCCGACGTCGTCCGCGACGAGAGCAAGCGTCTCCAGTCGCTGCTCGACCGCCTGCGGGAGCTCGTCCGGCTCGACCTCGCCGAGCCGGGCGCGAGCGAGCGGGTCGATCTCGCCGAGCATCTGCGCAGGCTGCAGACGCGCTTCCAGCCGAGCGCCCGCCGGGCGGGCGTCGAGCTGCGCGTCAGCGGCGGCGGCACGCTCCACACCGACCCGCACCTGCTCGCCACGATCGTCGACAACCTCGTGTCGAACGCGATCCGCTATACGCCGGCCGGCGGCACGGTCAGCGTCTCGGCCCGGCGCGGGCGCGGCCAGCGCGTCCTCTCGGTCAGGGACACCGGCATCGGCATCTCGGCGCACCATCAGAGCCGCGTGTTCGACCGTTTCTACCGCGTCGACGAGGCCCGCGACCGCGCGAGCGGCGGCACGGGCCTGGGGCTCGCTCTCGCCCGCCGGGCGGCGCGCTCGATCGGCGGCCACATCGAGCTCGACAGCACCCCCGGCGAGGGCACGGAATTCCGTCTCGTGCTCCCGACGGATCGCCGGCCGGCGCCGGCGGAGGGGTCTGCGGCCCCGGCGAACGGGATGTCCGAGGGCTGACCCGGCCTTTACCGTCGCGTTACCGCGCCCGGGGAAGGCTGGGGGCATGACATACACACTCATCATCGCGCTCAATCTGAGCCTCTCGATCCTCGCGATCCTCGTCGTCGCCGGCTGCACCGCCGTCGCCCACACACTCCGCGCCGAGGCGCCGCTCGACGCCGGCTGGGACGACTGGAACGCGCCGCTGTCGCTCGAACTCGCGGTGCAGCACGGTAGCCCCGAGCAGGTCGAGCCAGAGCCCGCTCCGTACGCCGTAGCCGCGTGACGCACGGAAGCGCCGGGAGCGCACGCGACCATGCGTCGGGTGCGCTCCCGGCCGTGCGGCCGCTCGTCGGGCATGACCCGAGCATCAGGGCATCTCGAAGCCACGCGTGGATGGCTCCCTCGATCGTGCTGGTGACGGGGTCTGACCCGCGTCAGACCCCGTGACGCGGGCTTGGTCGGGACAGGCGTGACGGCCGGGCTCAACATGCACCGCGCGCGGCACACGTTCACGACAGAGATGCGGCGGGCTGCGGGGAACGACGCGGCGTCGTAGGTGCTCGGGGCATGCCGACCTGAACACGACGCTTTCGATCTACGGGCACCGCGACCCGGGTGACCTGGAACGTGCAATGGAGGGCTTGCACGGAGTCGCGGGACGTGCGAGACCCACTCCGAGGTCGAGAACGACGATTGTTTGTTCTTACGTGCCTCGGGGTCTAGGATCGCGGTGATGGAGGCGACCATCCGCGAGGGCCAGGCGCCTGCGGTCGTGGTCTCGCTCGAGGCGGGCGAAAAGCTGACCGCGGAAGCCGGCGCGATGATGTTCCTGTCGGGCGACATCTCGATGGAGGTTGAGATGCCCGGCGGGCTCGCGGGTGGACTGAAGCGAAAGGTGATGGCCGGCGAAAGCATGTTCGTCACGCGCTACACGGCGAACGGCGCAGGTGCGATCGGCATCACCGGCCCGTTCCCCGGCTCGATCCGCCAGCACGAACTCGACGGCGAGATCATCTGCGAACGGCACGCCTACCTCGGCCACCATGGCGACATCGAGATCGAGGGCGCGTTCTCGCAGCGGCTCGGGATGGGAATCCACGGCGGCGGCGAGGGCTTCACCCTGCAACGGCTGAAGGGGAAGGGCACCGTCTGGCTGCATGGCGGCGGCGACTTCCTCGACTTCGACCTCGCGGCTGGGCAGCGGCTGATCATCGACACCGGCTGCATGGTCATGATCGAGCCGACCGTCAAATACGACGTGAAGCTTCAAGGGGGCGTCGCGAAGAGCCTGTTCGGCGGCGAGGGCTTGTTCCTCGTCCACATGACCGGGCCGGGTCACGTCACGCTGCAGACCCTGCCCTTCTCCCGCACGGCCCGCCGCGTGCTCCAAGCCGCCGGCGGCGGCCGCGACGAGGCGGCGGGACTCGGCGTGGGCGGCATCCTCGGCAAGATCCTCGAGTAGAAGGAGTGAGCGGTGGGATTCCTCGACAGGGCGAAGCAGGCGGCCGAACAGGCCGCGACGAAGGCGAAAGAGGGCGTCGAGGACGTCCAGCAGAAGCGGGAGCTCTCGCAGGCGTACGGGGAGCTCGGGAAGACGGCGTTCGAGCTGGTAGACGCCGGTGAGGTCTCGCATCCGCGCTTCGAGGCGACGGTTGCGCAGATCCGCGACCTGAACGCGAAGCTCGCGGAGTCCCCTGCCGCAGCGAGCACGTCGACCGACGGTGGCGATCCGTCGCAGCCGCCGGCGATGCCGACGTAACCGCAGCTGGACCGTCCGTACGTCGAGCGACCGCGGGCGCAGCCCGCGTCCCCCGCCTGCTCAGGCGAGAGACGCCTGCCGCTCAATCGAGGACCCAGCTCCCGTGATCGCCAGGCGAGCTTCCTATTCGGGCCGGTGGCAGACGGCTTCGATGTTGTTGCCGCCGGGATCGAGCACGTAGGCGCCGTAGTAGTCGGGGTGGTACCACCGCAGGCCGGTGCGCCGTTGTCGGTCCCGCCCGCCGCGATCGCGGCGGCGTAGAAGGCGTCCACTTGCGCCCGGTTCTCGGCTCTCAACGCGATGTGAAGCCGACCCTGCACAGGGTCGCCGTGGGCCTCGATGAAGAACGACGGTCTTTCTCCGTCGTCCCTGCCGAACCCCGCCGCCGCTCCGGAGAACTCCATGAGAAGCGTCATCCCGAGCGGCGCGAGCGCTCGTTCGTAAAACGCCTTGCTTCGCTCGTAGTCCGCAACGGCGAATCCGACGTGGTCGAGCGTGATCATCGACTCTCCTTCGCCGGCGGTTGGTGGCCCTGCCGCTCCACCATCGCGTACCCGCGCTGTGGCGTCATTGCCGGACACTGGCCCGTGCGAGAGATTCCGCTTCTGGTGGGGCGTGCTGTTGTCCAAGTCGAAGATCGTTGCGCGGACGGGGTCAGAGACGCGCAGACCCGGGCCAGACCCGGGTCAGACCCCGTGACGGAACTGCCACGAATCGTCAACGCCGTGTGCCGCGCCCGACACGCGCGGGCGCGGCTCGCTCACGTCTGCCCCTGAGCCGCGCGACCCGGCGGAGCCGGGTCGCCTGCGAGCGAGCGGAAAGCACAGCGCTTGCGCACGCGCGCCGAAGGCGCGCCTGCGCCAGCGGAGCGGGCGAAGCGGGAAACATCCCGCCGCCAAAACGAGACGAGCCGCCCCTTCGGGCGGCTCGCGAGGTGGAGGCGGCGGGAATCGAACCCGCGTCCTCCGAGTCTGATGACGCTCACGACCGGACGGAAACTCGGACGACTCCGACGGGCCGCGATTAGGCCCGGATGACAGTCACGAAGTAGGCCGGTCAGACGACGACCCGCGTTCGCAGCGCGGGCCGTCGCGAGGAACTGCGACTCCGCCTGGTGGTGCAGGCGATGAGCCGGCCGACTGAGCCTACGAGACGAGGTCGCGTGGTTCGACGACGACCGCGCTAGAAGAGCGCGGCTAAAAGTACGCTGTGAGGACTGCGGCTCGGTGTGATACCGTGCGTGGGTGTGCGGTGCAGGCGTAGACGCTGTCGGGCTAGCGCAGATGTGGGCGAGAGACAAGATGAGGAGGATAAGAGAGAAATGCACGTCTACGGCGGGCTGGTGTGAGATGTTGTCGCTGACGGCTAAGGGCGTGGAGGCGGGGCAGTCTGGGATCGCGAGCAGTGCACCCAGAGTGCCGGCGATGAAGAGCAGCGGTCAATATCGGGTGCAGTGTCGTGCGAGGGAGCTGAGGAGCTCTGGAACGAGGACTAGCGAGAAGCTAGTGGCGGACGCTGAACCGGAGTCTGAAGAAGAGAGCTGATAGAAGAGATCGAGCGACTAGGAAGAGACGGAGAAGTACGGGCTGCTGCTGTACGAGAGGGAGCTACAGAGGCGCGGCGCTGGCACGTGCAATGGTCGCTCGGGATGGAGAACGGCTGTCGAGCGGGCGTGGGCGTTTGAGTACGTGAAGGAGATGCGTGAAGATCGGTAACGCGACTACGGGTTCGGCTTAGAAGACGAGAAGCCGCTGCACGCACCGCGCCGGCCGAGCGAGCGAGCGAGCTACGAGAGCAAATACCTGGAGAAGTGGCGAGAAGAAGGAGAGCTAGAGGTGAGAGAAACCGTCCTCAGCGCCGGTCGATCGCTCCTGACTACGTCAGCCTGAAGCTGAAGGAGAGGAGTGGATGCAAGATGAGATAGCTAAGAAACGAAAGGCTAGTCTGGGCATGGAGCGAGGGACACCTCGAACGCGCGAATGGGTTGACGAAGGTCGAGATATAAGAAGAGCTGTGCAGATCGAGTGAGCGGCTCCGGCGCGCGCACCTGACGGGCACGCGGCCGGCGTCATGCCGACAGGCAGGCCGACGCGCTGGAAGGCAAGAGAGCGAACTAAGGAAGAGAAGACAAAGAAAAGTGATGCCGCAGACCTTGTACGTAGAGGGATAGAAGTAGACAGAGATAAGAAAACAGACAAGAAGGTCGTTTCTATATTGAACCACAAGGGCGGCGTCGGTAAGACGACAATAGACTTCAACACGGCGATCGCGATGGCGGAGCTGGGACATACGGTAGTACTGATCGATGCCGATGCTCAGGAGAATATGACTGGGCTGGCACTAGGGGAGGAAGACTATGCCCGGCTACAGATAAAGAAGAGACGATCTGGAAAGTAGTCTAGACGCTGGTGAAGGGAGACGGGGAACTCGAGGTTAGTGAGATAGTAGAGATACGGGAAGAGTAAGTGTGGATCCTGCGCGGCGACCTGCGACTCTCGACATTCGAGGCGATACTCGGGTAGGCTGGACAGAGGCTATAGCCGGAGAGGCAAGGGGATTCCGGGTTAGCACGGCGATGCAACGACTGTTCCAGGAGATCGGAGATAACAAGGATGCGGACTTCGTTTTCGTAGATATTGGCTAGAACGTAGGCGCGCTCAACAGGAGAGCGCTAGTCGCGAGTGATGGGTACGTCGTTCCGCTCGCGCCCGACCGCTTCAGCCTGATGGCACTTCATAGCGTCGGGAATAGCATTAGCGATTGGTCGCGACAGTGGAAGACGGCGCTAGAGATGCAGCCGAACGGCATCGATTTCCCGCTCCCGCAGGCAAACGAGAAACCGCTCGGATACGTGAGCCAGCAGTTCTCGGTCTACGGAAATCGCCCAGCGACGGCGTTCCGGTCTTGGCTACGTCGGATAGAAGACGCATACGAGGAGGGTGTCTTGACACCGCTGGACCTCGTTGCTGGGGATGACTAGTCGGAGCTCGGGTCACTCAAGAACTTCGGCAGCCTCGTCCCACTCGCCCAGAAAGCGAATAAGGCGCTGTTCGAGCTTGGAGGAAACGAGGCGCGCGGAGCGCAGTTCACTCGAGCTCAGAATACGCGGACTCTCTTTCGCTCGATCGCAGAATAGATCGCGAACGGCCTCGACGGTTGAGTGTCGCTGTATCTAGACACGAACGTTCTCACTCGCTACGGAAACACAGACGCGCTCGAGTTCTTGATAGTCCGCGAGCTAGCCAGTGAGACTGGGCACGAGCTAGTGATTAAAAGCATGGTGCTGGACGAGGTAGAGTCTCAGTTCGCGCGTACGGCAGAGGGCGCCTTCGATGTTCTTCGGCGCGCACACCGTGACGCGCGCGGTCTTGCCAACATTCCACTCCTAACTGACCTTCCTGTCCCTGGCGATCTGGCACGCGAGTACCGGCGGCGTCTCTAGGATCTGGCGACCGAGGCGACACCGCCCGCAGGCGCTGCAGAGGAGGCACTGCGGCGGGAAGCGCATCGCCTTCGGCGGGCGCGAGAAGGCAAGGGCGAGCGCGACGTGGCGATCTGGCTCTCGGTCAAAGCCGCGCACGAAGCCGCGGGGAACGATGGGATACTGCTAAAGCAGAACACAAAGGACTTCGGCAGACCGGGCAACACGCGAATGCTCCATCCAGACTTGGCGGCGGAGATTGGAGGGCTCGGGCTTAGCCTCGCCACATAGATCGAGCATCTTCTAGAACACTGGCTGAAGGCGCTGATGCTCTAGAGGATGAGGCTTTCGTAGCGGCGAACGGCGAGAGCGAACGGGCTGTAGTCCGAGCGATATACGAAACGAACGTAGATGAGTTGCTAAGAGACTGAACTCCCCGCGCTCGGAGGAAAACGACGAGCGTACATCGCTGGGAAGATATAGGAGACTCTACAGAACGTGCATGACTATCGCGGCTTTTCGGTCGATGGTCGCCGCGTCGGTGTAGCAGGAACGAGCTGGAGAGCTCAAGTGCCGGTTGGAGTTCTAGAGAGAAAGAGAGGAGGAGTCGCAGCAATAGACGGCTAAGAACTGACATAAGACTCGTCGTTCGGGCTGCTGGTGCGCATAGAACACGCAGTGGAGGAGAAGGCAGAGGGACAAAGAGAGATCGCACCCGTGACTTGATACTGTAACAAAAGATGGTAACTGGAAAAGGCTAGGAGTGTGATAAGATAGAATCTGTAAGATAGGATAGAGTGAAAGGACATTCTGCAGAGGACGATGAGCAGGAGACGGCGGCGGATACAGACAGAGGGCGGCGCGATTCAGAGATGGAGGAGCGTCTACGTAGTCAGATGCGGAAGTTCCTCGACGCCGACGCGTAAGGCATCGGCAAGATCGTCCGCCAGCAAGAACAGCTGAGGAAGAGCTAAGACAAAGAAGCGTTCGGCATAGGCGAGATCGTCCGCCAGCAAGAACAGATGCGAAAGCTCTTAGACTACGACGAGTACGGCAACGGCAAGATAGTCGGACAGCAAGAACAGATAGCGGAAGCTATAAGAAAAAGAAGAGAAAGGAAAAGGAAAGATAGAAAGAAAGAAAGAAAAGATGAGGAGGTAATTAGACTAAGAAGAGTACGGCATAGGCAAGGTAATCTGCGAGCAAGAACAGCTGCGCAAGCTCTAAGTCTAGCGCCGAATAGGACTGGAAGTCGCTCCGGGAAGCGGCCGAGCGCTTCCGTCAAAGAGACGAGGATGAGGAGCGTCTGCTCGATCTCCTGAAGAGCTGCGCGGCAGGTCGATCTCCCCAGGTCGTCGATTCCGATCTGTACGCGCTGGTCGCGCTAGCGGAAGAGGAAGGCATAGATGAGATAGAGAAAGCGTTACTCGACGACTTAAACAACGGAAGCTGACGCGAAATCGTGCAAGGGCTGTAATGGCGGACGAGCGAAGCGGTAAGGAAAGGGCCGCTAGACCAGGAACATCGAGGCGAACGAGAAGGGTTCTTCGCTCACTAAGTACCGGTCTGGTTGCTTGCGTTAGACGGCGTAGCGCGCACGGAGCCGGGATAGACGAGGTGTACGCGCGCGCCCAGGGCAAGAGAAGAGCAGAGATAAGGAGTCGTATAGGGGGCTATGATGGAGGAAGATTACTAGAAGATTAGGTAGATGTGATAAGAGGAGAGGGAGAACAGATAAAAAGAGGTCACAAGAGAACGCCCGGGGAGCTACGACGGAACGCAGTACTACACGGGATAGACGGCGCGTACGGGAGCGAAAGGACCTCGGTACAGGGTGTTCTGCTGCTTGAGGTACCGGGTTACATGTCGACGGAGTGGATGGGCTCGAACCGAAGGGGAAAGGCGTCTGATCACAGTTGAGCGCAAAGATCGCTGCGTAGAGACAGCTGGAGTCTTGCTGGACAGCAGAAGGACGCAGTTCACGGTCGCATACTCCGAGATCCTCACGCGGAGCGCTAGCCGCAGCGTGGCGTGGGATAAGGCTGCATATGCGAACGCAAAGCGCTGTCCTAGTTCGCTGCTGGGGGAATCGGAGGAGGGAGATCGAGGATGAGCTACGTCGACGGGGCGTCAGAATAGTCGATGAGTACGGCGCTATGATCACGCCTACGTTGGACGACTTAGAGGCAGAGTAGGCGCAAGATGCGTTGCTGGTGCGACAATCGTCCGACGATGACTGAGGCTAATAGAGAGGGAGGAGACGAGAAGCTGATAGAGCTGTAAGACAAGTACGGCGATAGGCTGGTCTAGCAAGGAGGTGCGGCGGCGATTGCTAGGCCTATCGCGTCAGACGATCGACACGCTGATGCAAGCGAGGCGAGCTACGGGCATTCCGAAGCGACGAGACAGACGAACGGATGATAGTACACGCCGAAGTGGGTCTACATCCCGCGCGACGACATCGATGCGTACAACGAACGCGTCGGGGCACGGTAAGGCGCAGGTGACCTAGTCAGACGATCGTACGACAGTGCTGGTAGAGAGGATAGAACGAGAGATAGACGAGTTCCTAGACTGGCGGCGGCTAGAGCGAGACGAGACGGCGAGCTCGAACGATACTTACAGAGAGATACTGGACAAGCTAGCGGAGGACTATCGAGAGCTGGAGATGGCGCGCTTCACGAAGCATGATCTGCGCGCCTTCCTGAAGCGTTAGGAAGACCAATAAGAGCGGCGACGAGGGCGAACATCGTCTCGGTTCTACATACGTTCTTCGGGTGGGCGACTGCGGAGGATCTGATCGAGGTCGACCGCTACGCCGCGCTCCGCCGTCCGAAGAAGCGGAAGGCGGACATCTACCGGCCGAGAGTCGACGAGCTTGCCGCGGATGCGAGAGGCTGCGCTTCAGCACGAGCGGCCGGCGATCCTGCTCATGGAGGGCGTCGGACTCCGTAGGGCCGAATGCTGAACGTGCGGTGGGACGATGTCGATCTGATTCGCGTCCGCGTACGAGTGTTCCGGAAAGACGAGAACTGGCAGCCTGTCCCACTCGCGCCGGACGTGCTCGACGGAGCTGCGCGAGAGCTTAACCGTCCTGTAGCCCGAGCTCGAGGAAGACGCGCTCACGGTCGAGGTCGGGCAGTGGGTCTCGCAGTACGAGCGCAAGCGCGAGCGGAAGAATCGAAGGTGAAGGCGAGCGAGCAGGCCTCTGGCGCATGGTGAGCGCGTCTGACGGCGAGACGATATCCGCGAGCTCTCGCCGCGCCAGCTGCGCAACGGCTTCGCGAACCGCTTACTTCGAGAAAGCGGGCGCGACGTTGCCGCACTGTAGACCGCTGCTAGGTCACTCGCGGATCGACACGACCCAGCTCTACACCGACGAGATCGAGGTCGACGAGCTCGCGGCGGCGCTTGCTACGAGCGCTGGAGTCGGAACGCACAAGCGTCGACGAATCTGGCGACGCTTGAGACAGATGTTGCAGCTGCGCTGCAATCCTGAGATGAAGGCGACGGAATCGCGAAAACGAGGCAAGGTTCAAGTCGCGCAGTTCAAGTTCTCGTTGAGTCAGGCGAGACGTAGATCAGTGCAAAGAGTTACTCGCGCTGATAGACTTGTGAGCGGGAGAAGTGGATAAACTAGAGAGCTAGCTCGACCAGGCGATAGCCTCTGCGATGGCGGAAAAGGTGAAGATGAGATAAAGACGGAAGTAGAGCAAACACTCATCTAGTAGAAGTAGCAGAGAGAGAAGGAAGAGAGGTGTTTAGGTAGAACGACTAGATCACGGCGGCGAGATATCGCGCGGGCGGAAGACGCTGGCCCGGTACAGTTTGCCAACGGCGATCACCGGCGGAGAGCGGCAGCGACTGCTGTGCAGTTGCAACGGATCGCTTAGATAGATGCTGAGCTTGCCTTCCTATATGGTGCTATGCATACTAGCTTCATACCTTCGGTATATGACAGTCACGCGACAGACGCGGCTACAGCGCCTCTGACGTCGGAGCTGCAGCATGACTCTGAGGCTCTAATCAAGGAGGACAGGCGGCGGCAGCGGATCCGTCGCCTTTCCGTGGCCGCGGTCGCCATCGCGGGCGTGGCAGTCGCGGCCGCGTCTACTTCGGGTTCGCCCGCGGCCACTAGACGACCGCAGCGCAACGACCACCGTCCTCAGCTCTCGTGGGCCCTTCCATGACAAGCGGCTTCATCGCCTACAAGTGCGGTGACTCACTGTGCCTCGCGCGTCCCAACGGCAGCAAGCAGCGCTACTTGCTTTCGTCAGGTCCGTGGCCACAATGGGATCCGGCGTTCACGCCAAGTGGGCGCGAGTCGCCTTCCGCGGCTACTACGCGCCGGCGGACGGCGCCTACGCGCTCTACGTCGCAGGCACGAACGGGTGCGACGTCCGGAGATAGACGAGGTAGATCGCCGGCAACCGTACTGGTCCCCAGACGGGAACTGGATAGCCTTCGACGCCAGCGGGGCCGGCGAGATCTGGAAGGTACGTCCGAATGGAACGGGCCTCATTCGGATCGCGCGTGGCGCCCTCGCATCGTCACCCGCGTGGTCGCCCGATGGCACAAAGATCGCGTTCACTCGCAACGCGCACGGTAGCGGGCAGGTCTGGACGGTGAACCCCGACGGCAGAGACGCAACGCTCGTCCATACAGACCGCATGCTGCCGACCAGGCGCCGACATGGTCACACGACGGAGCACGGATCGCGTTGGTCGCACAGACTGGCCGCGGGCAGCGAACGAGGTAATGAGCGCGGACGCTTCCAACGCGCGCGTACTGACGAGGCAGACGTGCTGCGCCTGGAATCCGGCCTGGCTCCGCACGACTCGGGGATAGCGTTCCTAGCTGGCAGCGACGCCGCGGTCGATCACGCGACGCTCTTCGCGATGCGACCCGATGGCAGCGGCGCACACCGCGTAGCACGCCTGCATACGGAGCAATTCGCCTGGGTTGACGCTTCGCTGCCTCCCCGGCAGTACTGACGGCTGCGCCGCGCTAGCTCTCGAAGCTCCAGCAGGCTTCAGTCCATCGGCGGATCGAACGACGTCGAGGTCATCCTCGAGCAAGCCGGAGTAGAACCAGACGAGCTTCCGCTGCAGCTGCTGCGCGCCGCGGTAAGAGAGCTGCGAGACACGCTGACCCTCGAGGAACGCGTGCTGGAGCGTGACCGGCATGTACAAGAGCGCAACGCTCTCGGGCATCGAGAACTCGAGCTCGTCGACCTCGACCGGCGGCAGGTACATGTAGTTGATCAGGTGATCGAACCGCCGAAGGTCGTGCGAGCGCGGTCTCCTTGACGACGCCGCGGGCTACGAGCTCTGCGAGCGGAACCACCGGCACGAGCGTCCGAACCGGGTGGCCGTAGCCTGTCGCGCCCTGCGCGCCCAGCGAGCAGCTCGGCGTGATCAGCATCGCCGGACCGAACGCCAGGGTGCCGCTCAAGAAGCGCCGGCTGCCTCCGCCTCCTCCTCGTCGACGATGAGCTCGTCGGCAGGCAGCGGGTACGCGAGCGGGAAGTCGCGGAACAGATCGCCCTGGCTGAAAAGCTCGACGCGATTGCGCTCGAAATACTCGGCGTCTGAGGGTCGTTCGGGTCTCGAAGGGATCGGCGGGCCAGCCTATCGGCGGGCTCGGTCGACTTCGTCGCGCGTTACTCGGTCGAGAAGCCGAAGACGAGTCGGCCGCTGCGCTTGCGCCCGGGATTCACGACGGGACCCTCGGTGGCCGGCGCGAGCTGCTCGAACATCTCAGCCCGAAGCCGCTCGATGTACTGCGACAGCGAACCGCCGGAAGCCGCTGCCGGGGAGATGAACGGCGCGGAGCAGCCCGCGGGCCTCCCAGTTGCGGACAGTGTTCTCGTGCACGCCCAGCATCCGAGCGGTGTCGCGAACGTTCAGCAGTTCCTTGGTGGTCATCGTTCTCAGAAGTATAGCTCCCGATGTCGTCTTTGTCGAGTATGTGGACTTTATCCACTCGCGGTTATCGGCAAACACGACGCTCGATATGGAGGCTGGCTCCGGACCGAAGATAGCCAGCGAGACGCAGATGCACCCTCCGGTGCGCTGACCTCTGTACTCCCGGCGACGGAATGACGACGAAAAGCACGCGAATCGTTCCCGACGCTTGCGTGACGTCAGCCCGAGCAACACTCCGCATCGATGATGCATCTGTGTCTCGCTTGCCATCGGGGTGAGTAGTTCGCGTCGCGACGAGTTGCGCTTAAGCATCAGCTGCGCTCGAGGTCGCCGGCAGCCCGCTTACGAACTACCGCTACGAGCTGAGACCACGGCTTCGCTCGAGCGCGATCAGCGCGCCGGAGCATCCGCAGGTCTCGAGGTCGATCTCGCGTCCCCTCGCTCCGAGCATCCGCGCAAGGTCACCGAGGAGACGCCACCGACGGGCGGACCCCTGGCCGAGCGGCTCACGGGTCGCAGCGCGACGAAGATCGTCGTAGCCCTGCGTGCCCTCGGGCTCCGAGGACGACCTTCAGCTCGCCGGCGGTGAGTCGTAGGAAGGATCACCGGCTCGAGCGATACGCGATCATAGAATCGAACGCAAGCGATCGTACTCGCGTCTCGCGTTGAGGTCACGAAGAGCCTCTCCGAGGCGACGGAGGTTCTCGGGCCGCGTCGACGGCAAGATGTCGATTGCCGAGCGTAAGGCACCTCGCGTGCCCTGGACGACGCTGGCGAAGGTGCCGATGACGATGTACGTGACGCGGTGGCGGTCGAGCGCCTTGAGCACCGCATACGGGTCGAAGAGCGTACGCGTTGAGATCGGCCATCGTCAGTCGTGCATGCGCGCGTAGGAGCTTCCGCACGCGATACTGAGGCGAGCGAACGAGGTTCTTGTGCAATCGAGACTGTCCCTAGGTCCGGCTAGGGCTCTAGCGGCCTCAATACGAAGTCCAACTCGAAGCCGCAGGCCTCGACAAGCTCGAGCAGGGTCTCGAAGGCCGGCTGCACCGCGTCCGACTCCCAGCGCGCGATCTGGGCGCGATCACGGCCGACGCGGGCGCCGAGCTCGGCTTGCGATAGCCGGGCTCGTCAGGCGCGCATCGCGGATGATCATCCCGCTCGTCACAGAGCGATTCTAGCCTCGGCGTGAGATGTGTGTCATGCGTGAGTGATATGTTACGCTGCTCGATCATAGTCAAGATGCGTCGAAGCAGCTCGAGCCTCGAGCTCGCCGAAGCTGGAGACAAGCAGCGTACAGATGCGTCCGGCTCGAAGTCCGTGACTCGCAGCCGCGCCGTGCCGACCGTCGCTTGACGCTCGGCGAAGCTGCACGGATCATCCGCGAAGCCGTGAAGGACAAGAGCTACCGCTCGACACCGCTCGGCCACCTCGTAGGTCCCTACCTCCGCTGGTTCCGCAACGAGTACGGCGCGACGGAGTCGACACTCCGCGACTACGAGGCTGTACTCGCCCGGATGAGCCACACCCTCGCCGACAAGGAGCCGATCGACGTCTCCGATCGACGACCTGCGAGACGTCATCGACCTATAGGGAGAGCGTTCGCCGCGGACACGGCAGAAGGTGACGTCAGTCGTTCGCGCTTTCTGGAGCTGGGCCGAGGAACAGGGCCAGATCGCGATCTCGCCGGCAGCGCGAATCCGGCGGCCGCGAGCCGAGAAGCGCGTCGCGCCGCTTCTGCCCGCTGACGCACGGCCCACAGCTGCTCACGATCGCCAAGCACCCGCGCGACCGTCTCGCGCTCTTCTGCTTGCTCGCTCCTCGGCGTCCGCAGAGGCGAGCTGGCCGGGATCCAGGTCCGCGACTTCGACGCTCACCGCTGCTCCCTCCGTGTGTACGGCAAGGGTCGTAAGGAACGGGTCCTTCCGCTCCGCGGCCCAGTCCTCGCAGAGCTCCGGCTTTTCCTCAGCACCGACCTCCCCCACGTTCGCCGCCCGCCTGAGCCGGACGACTTCCTGCTCTACCCGACGAAGAAGGTCTACGACGGCCGCGGCGACGGAAGGTCAGCAGCTGCTCGCCATTCGCGCGTACCCGAAGAAACGCCCGAGTCCCCAAGCCGTCCATCGCTGGTGGTACCGCCAGCTGCAGAACGCCGGCCTCGTCGGCCACGGGATCACCCACGGCCTCAACATGCACCTGGCGCGCCACACCTTCGCCACGGAACTCCGCCGCGTCGCAGGGATCGACGCCGCGTCACAAGCTCTCGGCCACGCCGACCTCAACACGACGCTAGGCATCTACGGCCATCGCGATCAGACCGACCTCGAGACGGCGATGGACGCCTACGCGACGTGGCTGGAACAGCAACGGGATGAACGAAATCGTTCCCCCCGAAGCTGAGCGCTGAAATCGGCTCGGTTGAGCGGAAAGTGGAGGCGGCGGGAATCGAACCCGCGTCCGCAGCCGCACCGGCTGAACGTCTACAAGCATAGGCTGCCCTTTGGTTTCGCTCGCCGGCCGGAGTGCAGCCGCCCTACCGACTCGCTAGCCGATCCTGAAGTGTCGCGCCGGGAGCGATCGGCTCTCCCTCGACGCCAAGCCCGTTTGTTGGCGCCGCCTCGGGCCACGGGCCCAACTCGAGGCGGCGTCGCCGGTCTAAGTTGCCTTAGGCAGCGAGTGCGAGATCGTTGGTCTTCGCATTTGTGTTTTGCCGGTGGATTTACGAGGCCAACCGGCGACCTCGGCTTGCAGCTCATCCGGATGGATCGACCACGTCGAAACCAGGTCGCCCCCGTATGTCGTGTGCTCCCAGTCTATCGGCAGCGAGGCGGTGTTCCTGCGCGAGCGGGCGACGGTCAGGCGACAGCGGCCTCGACGGTGTCGAGCAGCCCCTCGAGCACGATGTCGTGGGCGGGCTCGATCCGGTCGCGCCAGACCGCCTCCCAGTCGCCGGACGCCTCCCCGTCGATCGTGTGCCGGAGCAACGTCCCGCCGGCCGCGGGCAGCAGCTCGAACCAGTGCTCGGCCTGCAGCTCCTCCGGCTGGACGACACGGAACGCGCGGACGGCGCCCGGACGGTCGACCTCTTCCCAGACCATCGGCGGCACGTCGTAGCGGCCGTCGCCGAGGGGGCGCGGGGCCGGCGCGATCTGCGCCGGCCAGATTGCGTCGAAGTCCGCGACAAGCGCGGCGAGCTGCTTCGGCGTCGCCGCGATCACGCGCTCGTGACGGTTGCTGATCCGCATCCGCCGACACCGTAGACCACCGTCACGAACGCACAGGAACTCTTACGCCCGGCTCATCGAGCGGCCGTACGGTGGAGCCATGAACGACAACCCCCCATTCCGCGGCTTCGGCTTCTCCGACCGGGCGGTCGAGGTGCACCATGGCTGGCCCGGCCCGATCGGCTGGACGATGTTCGCGCTCCAGCTCCTGCTGATCCTCGGCGTCGCCTGGCTGCTCGCCTCGCTGCTGCTCGGCCGGCTCGGCCGGCGTCCCGCCGCGACGGCGTCCGCCGCCCCCGCTGCGCAGAGCGGTCCGCTCGAGGCGCTGCACATGCGCTACGCGCGCGGCGAGATCGACCGCGACGCCTACCTGCAGGCGCGCGCCGACCTCGGCGGCGAGCCCGCCCCGCCGCCCGCTACCTAGCCGACTTCAGCTCGCGCTCGATCTGCCGCTTCGCGTCACGCGACGCGATGTCGCGCCGCTTGTCGCGCAGCTCCTTGCCGCGGGCGAGCGCCACCTCGACCTTGACCCGGCCGTCCTTGAAGTAGAGCCGCGTCGGCACGAGCGTGAAGCCCTTCTCGCGCACGCTCGCGAGCAGCCGGTCGATCTCGCGCCGGTGCAGGAGCAGCTTGCGCGGCCGGTCGGGATCGTGGTTCGAGCGGTTGCCCTCGATGTACTCGGGCACGTGCAGGCCGACGAGCCACGCCTCGCCGTCGCGCACGTCGGCGTACGCCTGCTGCAGGGTCGCCTTGCCGGTGCGCAGCGCCTTCACCTCGGTGCCGGTGAGGACGAGCCCCGCCTCGACGCGGTCGCTGAGGTGGTACTCGTGCCGCGCGCGCCGGTTGTCGACGATCAGCTTCTCGCCGGTTGGCTTCGCCATCCGGCGAAGTGTAGGGACGAGGCGAGTCGGGGCTAGACGATTGCTTCCAGCGTGCCGCGGGGCCGGCTGCGTCCCCTGATGCGGCGTGCCCCTGCGGAATCGACCGTCCGGGCCGCGTCGTCGAGAAGCCCCAGCGGCTCCCGATCGGCGAGCTCGTCCTCGCGCATGAACTGCTCGACCACGCTGCGCACGGCCCGCTGCGCCGCGGCGGGCAGGTTCGGCAGCTCCGGCTCGAGGCGGCGCAGCTCTTCGCGCCAGTCGAGGATGCGGTCGCGGTGCTCGGTCACGGTCGCATCCTGGGCGCGGTGCTGACACCCGTCATCCCCGGTTGGCCGCAACCCGGCCCCGGAAGCGACTAACCCTGCGCGCACGGATCCCGACATGCGAATCCCCCGCCGGAGCTACGCGCCCGAGGCGGGCCAGGTCGAAGAGGAGAGCGGGTGGACCATCAGCTCGTCCTCTTTCCAGAGGTGGACGCGGATCAGGGCGTCGAGACCGTAGAAGAGCTCCTGGAGGGTCGCGACGTCCTCGTCGTCCGCTTCGGCGATCTTCGCGATCCAGGCGCGAATGGCCAGGTGGTCGTAGGCCATCGCGGCGGTCGCGAGCGGCGAGCCCATCCGCGCGGCCGCCCGCGGGAACAGGACCTGCTCGTCGACGTGCGTGTGCGGCTCCACCTTCTCCTGCAGGAACGCGACGACGTCGGCGACGAGCGAGAGCCGCGCGCCGGCATCGAGCTCGGGAAGGATGCGCGCGGCGGCTCGCAGCTCGTCGGTCCAGGCCCGGAAGGCGTCGTGCTGGACCTGGAACTGGCCTTGACTCATGCGCGCAGCCTGCCGGGACGCCGATGGGCCGGCATCGGCGGCGTCCACGACGACGGATACGGGGATTCCCCGCTACCAACTAGCGCCGCCGGTAGCCGCGCGCCATGAAGCAGCGGTCGCAGAGCGATGCCCACGGCGCGGTTCGGGCGCCGCAGGAGCGGCAGCGGCCGATCGTCGGATCGTCGATCTCGAGGCGGAGCTCGTGGACGACCCGTGCGGCGGCGGCCTCTTCGAGCGCGGCGGCCCGCTCGATCGTGACGCCGGCGACGCCCGGGTACTGGAGCGCGAACCAGCGCAGGATCGACGCCTCGCGCGCCGCCTGCTCGGCCTCCTCGAGCGAGGCGGCCCCGAGCCGGGCCGGGTCGAGGATCCAGCCGATCACCGTCCGCTGCGGCGTGTCCCCTGCGACCGCGGTCGCGAGCGCGCCGAGGAGCGGCAGCCCGTCCTCGTCGATCGGCGCCTGCATCAGCTTCCAGACGTCGGCGAGCGGAAGCTTGCGGCGTGCGTGCCGGAGCGCGTCGCGCACCGCGTCGAGACGCGAGAGCAGCGGCTGGATCGACTCGACCTCGAGCCAGCCCTCGTCCGTCCAGTAGCGGAGCGCCGCCTGCCGCCATGCGTGCAGCGCCGGCTCGATCTCGTCGGCGCTCGAGACGTTCAGATCCGAGAGCTGCGGGCGGATGCGGCCGGTCTCGACGACGCGGTAGCCGAGCTGCCCGCCCTCGATCGTCACGTGCGGGACGAGCGCGTCGCGGACGAGCTCCGGGTCGGGGTCGGCCCACGGGACGCCGGTGAGGACGCCGACATGGCCGCGCTCGTGGAACCCGTAGCGGCCGGCGCGGCCTGCGATCTGGGCGATCTCCCACGGCAGCAGGTTGCGCCGCTCCTTTCCGTCGAACTTCGTCGTCTCGGCGAAGAGCAGCGTCTCGCAGGGCAGATTGACGCCGTGGCCGAGCACGTCGGTCGCGCAGCACACCTCGGCGCGCCCTTCGATGAAGCGGTCGATCTCCTCGCGCCGCGAGGCGAGCGGCATCGCGCCGTAGAGGCAGGCGACGCGGCCCGGGTGGAGCTGGTTCAGCTCGCCGGCGAGCCCGATCACGGCGCGGCGGCTGAACGCGACGACGACCGTGCCGGGGCCGAGGCCGGCGATCCCGCGCTTGCCGGCCCAGTCGAGCGGCGCCTTGCGCTCGAAGAAGCGGATCTCGGCGTCGGGGAACGCGTGGCGGACGAGCGGGAGCGCCTCGACGGCGCCGAGCAGGAGGATGTGCCGGTAGGTGCCGCCGAGCATCAGCCGCGTCCAGGCGGAGCCGCGCTCCTCGTCCTCGGCCCACTGCACCTCGTCGAGCACGAGCGTCTCGCCCTGCATCGGCGCCATCTCGGCGGTGCAGCAGACGATCGGCGCCCCCGGGTTGACCCGCTCCTCGCCGGTGACGAGCCCGACGCGCTCCTCCCCCACCTCGGCCGCGAGCCGCCGGTGCGCCTCCTGGGCGAGCATCCGCAGCGGCGCCGCGTAGACCCCTCGACCGGACTCGACGAGGAAGCGGAGCGCGTCGTGGGTCTTGCCGGAGTTCGTCGGCCCGAGGTGCGCGACGACCGACTCCGGCTCGGTGCGCCGCTCGGGCAGCCGGACGGTCAGCTCGGAGATCGGCTTTCGCCGCGGCGGCGCGTGCCGGGCATGGCGCTCACTGCGGCTCGGCCGCTTCTTGCGCTGGTTCTTCCGAGCAGGCATGCGGTCAACGGTACTCGCCACTCGGTGCGCCATCGCCGCGCTGCGGGAGACCGCGCTCTCCCGCGGCGACACGACCGGCGGACACGCGCTCCGAAGAAGGGGGCCCCACGGGGGAAACATGGTTTCCCCCGTGAAGCGAGCGAAGCGAAGCGTCAGACTTGGAGGAAGCGGCGCAGCGTCAGCCCCGAGCCGGCGGCGCCGAGCAGGAGGCCCGCGCCGACGAGCGCCAGCGCGTTGAGGGTGAACGAGAGCGCGTGCACGTCGGCGCCGCCGTTGACGTGGCCGAGGATCGACGGCAGCGCGAGCGAGCGGCCGATCGCGAGCAGGATCACCGCGAGGAGCGAGCCGCCGAGCCCGCAGACGAGACCCTCGAGCATGAACGGGCCGCGGATGAACCAGTTGCTCGCGCCGACGAGCTTCATCACCTCGATCTCGCGGCGGCGGGCGAAGATCGAGAGCCGGATCGTGTTCGCGATCAGGAGCGTCGAGGCGACGACGAGCAGCACCACGGCGACGAGGAACACGATCCAGATCACCTCCGCGATCGTCAGCACCCGTTTCGCGGTCGAGCTGCCCCAGCGCACGTCGTCGACGCCCGGGTAGTGCGCCCGCTGCACGGCCTGGCCGAGATCGGGCGTGTACTCCGCCTTCGTCGGCGTCACCACCCACGAGTCCGGGAGCGGGTTCGACGGCAGCGGCGTCTTGTAGAGCTCGGGGAACTGCTTGCGCATCTTCGCCTCGGCCGCCGTCTTCGAGACGTAGACGACCGTCTTCGCGCGCGGGTCGGCGCGCAGCTTCAGCCCGACCGAGACCTCCTGGGCACGCGTCGCCGTCTGTGCGAAGTAGACCTTGACCTGCAGCTCGCTCTTGACGTGGTTGCTCCACGAGAGCACCCAGGTGCCGAGCGCGATGAAGACGCCGAGCAGGAACATGCCGATCAGCACCGTCATCGTCGCCGCGACGGTCGTCGAGAGGTTCATCCGGATCGACGACCACGCCTCGGTGAAGAGGAGACGGACGCGACTCATTCCGAGGTGTAGCCTCCGCGCCGCTCGTCGCGGGCGAGCCGGCCGCCCTCGAGCGCGATCACGCGCTTGCGCATCTTGTCGACCATCTCGCGGTCGTGGGTGACCATGAGGATGGTCGTGCCGGCGCGGTTGATGCGGTAGAGGAGCTGCATGATCCCGACCGAGGTGTCGGGGTCGAGGTTGCCGGTCGGCTCGTCGCAGACGAGCAGCGGCGGGTGGTTGACGACGGCGCGCGCGATCGAGACGCGCTGCTGCTCGCCGCCCGACATCTCGTCGGGGTACGAGTTGATCTTGTTCGAGAGCCCGACCATGTTCATCACCTCGGGCACCTTGCGCCGGATCGAGGCGCGGCTCTCGCCCTGCACCTTGAGGGCGTAGGCGACGTTCTCGGCTGCGGAGCGGCTGGGCAGCAGCTTGAAGTCCTGGAAGACGCAGCCGATGTTGCGGCGGAGCATCGGCACCCTCGAGTGCTTGAGCCGGCCGAGGTCGCGGCCGCCGAGGATGATCCGCCCGCCGGTCGGCTCGAGCTCCTTCAGGAGCAGGCGGATCAGCGTCGACTTGCCGGAGCCGGAGGCGCCGACGATGAAGACGAACTCGCCCTTGTCGATCCCGAAGGAGACCTCGTGGAGCGCGACGACGTCAGGCTCGTAGATCTTCGTCACGCTCTCGAAGACGATCATCGACCCGGCCGGGACACGGCCTTCGTCGCGATCGGGGAAACGCTCTTCGGGGGGCGCTGGCTCTATCTGGAGGTCGGTCACGTCCTGTACCGGGTCGAACGCCGCGGGGGACCCCGGCGCCGGGTCGGAGTGGCGAAGCGGTTGCACTCTATCGGACGGCTCGGTCGACAAAACCCGTGCTAACCCCCGTTTCCGAGTCCGTTCCCCTGGCCGCCTGCGGCCTGGAGGAGATAGGCGCGGATGAACCCGTCGAGGTCGCCGTCGAGGACGCCCTGCGCGTTGCCGACCTCGAAGCCGGTGCGCGCGTCCTTGACCTGCTGGTACGGGTGGAGGACGTAGCTGCGGATCGCGTTGCCGCCGAAGCCCATGTTGACGCCGCCGCGCTCGCGGGCGAGCTCGGCCTCGCGCTCCTCCTCCGCGCGTTCGGCGAGGCGCGAGCGGAGGATCTTCATCGCCGTGTCCTTGTTCGCGGTCTGGCTGCGCTCGTTCTGGACGGCGACGACGATCCCGCTCGGCATGTGCGTGATCCGGACGGCCGAGTCGGTCTTGTTGACGTGCTGGCCGCCGGCGCCCGACGAGCGGTACGTGTCGATGCGGAGGTCGTCCTCGTCGATCTCGACCGCTCCGGCCTCCTCGAGCAGCGGCGCGACGATCACCTGGGCGAAGCTCGTGTGGCGCCGGTGCGCGGAGTCGAACGGGCTCTGCCGGACGAGCCGGTGCTTGCCGCGCTCCGCTTTGAGGATTCCGTAGACGTTGTCGCCGCGCGCCGTGAACGTCGCCGACTTGATCCCGTACTCCTCGCCGGGGCTCGCCTCGATCACCTCGGTCTTGAAGCCGCGGTTCTCCGCCCAGCGCAGATACATGCGGAGCAGGATCTCGGCGAAGTCCTGCGCGTCGGTGCCGCCCGCGTCAGACTGGATCGTGACGACCGCGTCGCCGTCGTCGTAGTCGCCGGAGAAGAGCGCGTCCTCCTGCAGACGCTCGAGCTCGCGCCGGAGGGGTGCGAGCGAGGCGGCGACGTCGTCGGCGAGGTCGGGCTCGAGCTCGAGCAGCTCCTTCGCGTCGGCGTACTCGCGGTTCAGGCGCTCGTAGCGCTCGAGCCGCCTGGCGACGCGGGCGTGCTCGGCCGAGACCTGCGCGGCACGCTGCGGGTCGTCCCAGAAGCCGGGCTGTCCGAGCTCGGCTTCGAGCTCGGCGAGGCGGGTGGTCAGCGAAGCCGGGTCAAAGGTAACCACGGACCCAGTCGAGCTGGGCCCCGATCTCCTCGAGCTGCTGATCGAGCGGTTGCTGTTCGTCGTGCTCGGCCATCGCGCGGGCATGGTACCCGCCCGGCCAGAAGGCCCAGCCTGCCTACACGAGGTCGAGGAGCTCGGAGACGCCCGCGGTGAGCGCCGCATAGTCGCGCGCCTCGATCGTGAGGCTCGCGCCGTTCGCTCCGTTCGCCGGGACGCCGAAGAGGACGACCGGGACGCCGCGCGTGTCCTCGCTCGCGGCGAGCCTGTGGACGACCTCGGCGGGCGCGAGCGAGCCGGTGTCGTGCCCGACGACGACGACGGCCGGGGCCGCGGTGCGGGCATGCTGGAGCGCCCGCTGGCCGTCGGCCTCGCGGCGCGTGGTCAGCGAGAGCCGCTTGAGCGCGACCGAAGCCTTGTCCAGCTCCACTTCGTCGCCGACGAGCAGCACGACCGTCTCCGTCTCGGAGTCCGGGTCCTCGATCCAGCGGAGCAGCCGGTCGGTCTCGGCCGGCGTCATCTCGAGCTGCGCGACGCCTCCCGGCTTCCAGCGCGCGACGTCGACCGGCAGGTCGTCGACGTTGTACGCGGCGACCATCTGCTCGCCGGTGCCGCGCGGCAGCGCAAACTCGACCAGCGTGTGCCAGGTCGTGTTCACGAGCTGGCGGCCGTTGCCGTAGCGGTCGCCGCGGTAGACGAGCCGCGCGAGCAGCTCGACGCCGGAGGCGGAGACGAGGCGAAGCTGGGGGGCCATGGCGAAGTAATCGCCCGGCGGGCGCTGCGGGTTATCCGTAGACGGCCGCAGCGGCTAGGCGCCGTGACACTTCTTGAACTTCTTGCCGCTGCCGCACCAGCACGGGTCGTTGCGGCCGAGCTTCTCGTGCGGGCTCGCGTGTACCTGCTGCGGCGCGGTGTACGCCTCGGACGCCTGGCGCATGCCGGCGGCGAGCTCCTCTCCGGTCCCGGCCGCGGCGATCGCGGCGGCGCCGGCGCTCGTCTCGTGCTCGTAGCGGAGGGTGCCGTTGCCGCCGAGCCCGCCCGGGGGCGCCTGCTCGGGCACGAGCTGCGGCGGCGGCCCGTCGCCGTCCTGCGGCGCGAGCTCGGCGTGGAAGAGGTGGAGCACGACCTCGCCGCGGATCGTCCGCCCGAGCTCGGTGAACATGCGCTCGCCCTCGGCCGTGTACTCGACGAGCGGGTCCTTCTGGGCCATCGCGCGCAGGTGCACGCCCTCGCGCAGGTACTCCATGTTCTCGAGGTGCTCGCGCCAGCGGACGTCGACGACCTGCAGGACGACGAACCGCTCCAGCTCGCGCATCAGCTCCGAGCCGAACTCGCCCTCCTTCGCCTCGTACTCGTCGCGTGCGTCCGACTGGAACTCCTCGACGAGCGCCTCGCGGGTGATCTCGCCGAGATCCTCGCGCAGCTCGGCGGCCGTGATCTCGGTCTGGTAGAGCGCGGCCATCGCGTTCGTCAGCGCCTCGAGATCCCACTCCTCGGCGTACTCCTCGGCCGTGAAGGTCTGGACGGTGTCCTCGACCACCTCGTCGATCCAGAGCTTGATCTGCTCGGAGAGGTCCTCGCCCTCGAGCACCTGCCGGCGCTGCTCGTAGATCCGGCCGCGGTGGCGGTTGAGCACGTCGTCGTACTTGAGGACGTTCTTGCGCATGACGAAGTTCTGCTCCTCGACCTTCTTCTGCGCGCCTTCGATCTGGCGGGAGAGGATCTTCGCCTCCATGGGCTGGTCGTCCGGGATCTTGAAGCGCTCCATGATCCCCTTGATCCGGTCGCCGGCGAAGAGACGGACGAGGTCGTCCTCGCCGGAGAGGTAGAAGCGCGTCTCGCCGGCGTCGCCCTGGCGGCCCGAGCGGCCGCGGAGCTGGTTGTCGATCCGGCGCGACTCGTGGCGCTCGGTGGCGAGCACGTAGAGGCCGCCGAGCTCGAGCACGCCCTCGCCGAGCTTGATGTCGACGCCGCGGCCGGCCATGTTCGTCGCGATCGTGACCGCGTTGCGCTGGCCGGCGTCCTTGATGATCTCGGCCTCGCGCGCGTGCTCCTTCGCGTTCAGGACGTTGTGCGTCACCCCCTGGCGCGTCAGGAGCTGCGAGAGGTACTCCGAGGTCTCGACCGCGATCGTGCCGACGAGCACCGGCTGCCCCTTCTCGGAGCGCTCCTTGATGTCGCGGGCGACGGCGGTGAACTTGCCCTCCTTCGTCTTGAAGACGAGATCCTGCTTGTCGGCGCGCGTGACCGGCACGTTGGTCGGGATCTCGACGACGTTCAGGTCGTAGATCTCGACGAACTCCTTCTCCTCGGTCTTCGCGGTGCCGGTCATGCCGGCGAGCTTCTCGTAGAGGCGGAAGTAGTTCTGGAGGGTGATCGTCGCCATCGTCTGGTGCTCTTCCTGGATCCGGACGCCCTCCTTCGCCTCGACCGCCTGGTGGAGTCCCTCGCTCCAGCGGCGGCCCTCCATGACGCGGCCGGTGAACTCGTCGACGATCTTCACCTCGCCGTCCTGGAGCACGTAGTCGATGTCGCGCTGCCAGAGCGACTGCGCCTTCAGCGCCTGGATGGCGTGATTGACGAGCTGCGAGTTCTGCGGCGCGTAGAGGTTGTCGATCCGCAGCGCGCGCTCGATCTTCGCGACGCCCTGCTCCGTGATCGCGACCGTCTTGTGCTTCTCGTCGTACTCGTAGTCGGCGCCCGCGGTCTCGGCGGCGCCCTTCGGGTCGCCGGGCGTCGCGCGGTGGCCGACGAGCTGCGGCGCGACGCGGGCGAAGTCGTAGTAGATCTGCGCTGCCGTCTCGGGCTCGCCGGAGATGATCAGCGGCGTCCGCGCCTCGTCGATCAGGATCGAGTCGACCTCGTCCACGATCGCGTACGCGTGCCCGCGCTGGACGACGCCCTCGAGCGCGACGGCCATGTTGTCGCGCAGGTAGTCGAAGCCGAACTCCGAGTTCGTCCCGTAGGTGACGTCGGCGTGGTACGCATCGCGGCGCGGCTCGAACGGGACCATGTTCTCGATCGCGGCGGTGCGCATCCCCAGCAGCTCGAAGACCGGCTGCGTCCACTCCTGGTCGCGTTTCGCGAGGTAGTCGTTCGTCGTCACGAGATGCGTGCCGCGGCCGGCGAGCGCGTTCAGGTAGAGCGCCTGCGTGGCGACGAACGTCTTGCCCTCGCCGGTCTTCATCTCGGCGATGTCGCCCTCGTGGAGGACGATCCCGCCCATCAGCTGGACGTCGAAAAGGCGGACGCCGATCGTCCGCTTGAACGCCTCGCGAACGAGCGCGAACGCCTCGAACAGGAGCTCGTCGAGCGACTCGCCGTTCTCGACGCGCTGCCGGAAGTCGGCCGTCTTCGTGGCGAGATCGGCGTCTGCGAGCTTCGCGAACTCGGGCTCGAGCGCGCCGACGTATGCGGCCTGCTCGCCGAGACGCTTCAGCCGCCGGCCCTCGCCGACGCGCAGGACCTTCTCGAAGCCGCCGAGTTGCGAGCTCATGGCGCAAGGGTAGCGGCGGCCGGACTCGTCAAAGCGCCGCGGCCCTGACCTCCCAGAGGTCGCCGTCGAGCCGCTCGGCGTGCACGGCGAAGTCGCGCCCCTCGCGGGCGCCGCGCGCCTCGAGGGCGGGCAGCGTGCCGAAGATGCGCTCGCCGTCGACACGGAGCTCCGTCGTCTCGTCGGCCCGGGTCAGGTCGAGCGTGTCGCCGTCGGGCGCGCCCGGTAGCTCGAGCACCTCGATGCGGCGCGCCTCGACCGCCCACAGCGTCTCGCCGCGCCGGACGGCGTGTGCGCGGTACGGCGGCCGCAGCTCCGTCTCGACGGCGTCGGCGAGCGCCTGCAGCGAGCTCGGGCTGGAAGCGTCGTCGGCGGAGCCGCCGTCGCCCGGCGAGTCGACCGACTCGCCTGCGGCGAGTCCCGGCGGGCCGTCCTCGACGAGCAGCGTCCCGTCCGGGAGCGCGACGAAGGTCGCCTCGGCGGCGTCGATCCCGGCCGCGTCGGCGACGAGCGTGACGTCCCACGAGCGAGGTCGCTGGATGCCGTGGATGCCGGTTTCGAGCAGCCGCGGGCGCGGGTCGAGGTCGGGCGGCGGCGCGTTCAGTCCACCCTCGCGTGCGAGGCGGGCGTGGAGCGGCTCGCGCCGCCGAAACAGGGGCACCGGGAGGTCTAGGGCTCCGTGGTGGGCGCGTCGACCACGTCGTGGAGCGGCGGTGTGGCGTGCTTCCGGCCTCTGGCGCGCCGGTGGCCGATGTCCGTCACCTGCCGGACGAGCTTGTCCGCGAGCTGGTCGATCGCGGCGTGCATGTCGGTCGCGGCGTTGTGCGCACGCAGGGTGCGGCCCTTGACGTGGACGGTCGCCTCGGCCACCTGGCTCTCGGCGATCGACGGGTTGCGCTCGACTGCAAGCTCGACCTCGACCCGCGTCGATTCGTCGAGCTGCCGGTCGAGCTTGTGGAGCTTCCGTTCGGCGTACCTCCTGATGGACTCGTTCACCTCGAGGTTCTTCCCCTTGACGTGAAGCTGCATCTTCGCCTCCCAGGTCTTCCGGCCGGTCGTCGCCGGCGGCGCTCCCAGCCGGATCGGGTCTCTGTCGCTGCCTTGTAACCGTACTGCGCCGAGGTAAATCCAACATGAGTCGTTTCCCGGATCAAGAACTGCGGCTCACCGCCGAAGCGCGCGGGCGAACGTGACGGCATCGACGCGGCGGGCGCCCGCGGCGCGCAACGCGGAGGCGGCCGCGGAGACCGTCGAGCCGGTCGTGTAGACGTCGTCCACGAGCAGGACCCGGGCGGGCGCCGGCGCCGAGGCGCGAAAGGCGCGGCGGACGTTGCGGCGGCGCTCGGCAAGCGAGCTGCCGCGCTGGCGCCCGCCGCGGCTGCGCTCGAGCAGCGGCTCGCACTCGAGCCCCCAGAGCGCCGCCAGCTCGCGGGCGAGACGCTCGGCCGGGTTGTGGCCCCGGGCGAGTCGCCGGTCGCGGTCGGCCGGCACGAAGGTGACGAGCGCCGGCTCGGGCCGCGGCAGCCGCTCGGCGACGAGCGCCGCCGCGTCGACGGCGAGCCCGCGCAGGCCGCGCTCCTTCCAGCCGTGGACGAGCGCCCGGGCGGCGTCGTCGTAGCCGACCGCCGCACGCGCCGAGGCGAACGCCAGCCGCCGGCCGCCGCACTCGCGACAGCGGCGTACCGGCCAGGCGGTCGGCGCGCCGCAGCGCTCGCAGAGCGGCGGCAGCAGCCACGGCAGCTCGCGGCGGCAGCTCCGGCACAGCGGCAGCCCGCCGCGTCCGCAGACGAGACAGCGCTGCGGCAGGAGCAGCTCGAGCACGACACCGACGCTACGGCGCCAGACGTGACGAAAAGCTCGCGACTTCCGGGAGATCGCTAGTCGAGCGTGTACGCGTCGCGCTCGGGCAGGCCCGCCAACCGGCGCAGGCGGTTGTCCGCCTCGAGCAGCTGGTCGTGGTTCCCGATGTCGAACCAGCGGCCCGGGAAGCGGTAGCCGTAGACCGGCTGCCGGCGCGCCAGCCAGCCGAGGAAGCTGCCGATGTTGTCCGTCCCGTGGCCCTCGGCCAGGTACGCGCGGATCAGCCGGGCATGCTGCGGCGAGAGGACGTAGACGACGGTCGCCGCGAGCGTGGACGGCGGCTCGCTCGGCTTCTCGACGAAGTAGACGATCCGGTCCTCGCCGTCGGTCTCGGCGATCCCGTAGTGGGTGGCGAGCTCGAGGTCGCCACAGTCGTAGAGCGCGACGGCGCTCGCGGGCTCGGGCTTCCCGCGCCACCAGGCGACGTACTCCGGCAGAGAGAACTCGAACAGGTTGTCGCCGGCGAGCACGAGCAGCTCCTCGCCGTCGAGGCCGGCCCCGTCGATCACGAGGCTCAAGTCGCCGACCGCCCCGAGCCGGTCGTCGTTCGAGCTCGTGCCGTCGTCGTGGACGTGAACGCCGTTCGGGGCGGCCCAGCGGATGAAGTCGGGGGCGAAGCGGCTGTTCGTCACCAGGTGGATCTCGTCGATCTCGGCGAGCTCGCGCACGCGCTCGAGGATCCAGTCGAGCATCGGCCGCCCACCGACCGGCAGCAGCTGCTTCGGCACCGAGTCGGTCAGCGGGCGGAGGCGGGTCGCGTAGCCGGCGCTGAGGATGACGGCCTTCACGCGCCGGAGCCTCCCGGGAGCGAGACGGCGTACGGCGGCCGGTGCACGCCCTCCTCGGTGACGATCGCGGCGATCAGCTCGGCGGGCGTGACGTCGAACGCGGGGTTCCGCGCCGGGAAACGGGTCGTGACCTCGGCCGGGTCGCGCTCCTCGATCGGGATCGCGTCGCCGTCCGGAGTCGCGAGGTCGACCGTCGAGGTCGGCGCGACGACATAGAGGGGGATGCCGTGGTGCGCCGCCAGTACCGCGAGAGAGTACGTGCCGATCTTGTTCGCGGTGTCGCCGTTCGCGGCTATCCGGTCGGCGCCGGTGACGATCAGGTCGACCTCGCCGCGCGCCATCATCGACGCGGCCGCCGAGTCGGCGATCACGGCGTGCGGGATGCCGGCCTGCTCCAGCTCCCACGCGGTGAGACGGGCGCCCTGGAGCAGCGGCCGCGTCTCGTCGACGAGCACGCGCTCGAGCAGCCCCCGCTCCCACGCGGCGCGAAGCGCGCCGACGGCGGAGCCGTAGCCGCCGGTCGCGAGCCCGCCCGCGTTGCAGTGGGTGAGCGCCCGCGTGCCGGCGGCGAAGAGCGCAGCCGCGTGGGCCGACATCTGCTTGCAGCGCTCCACCTCGTCGCGGTGGAGCGCGCGCGCCCGCTCCGGCGTCGGGTCGTCGCGCATCTGTGCGAGCGCCCAGGGGAGGTTGACCGCCGTGGGGCGCGACTCGTAGAGGACACGCTCGGCCTCCGCCATGTCCTCGCCCGCGAGCGCCGCGAGCGCGAGACCGTAGGCGGCGGCGACGCCGATCGCCGGCGCGCCGCGGACGACCATCGTGCGGATCGCGTCTGCAACCTCCGCCGCGGAGCGGCAGCGGACGTCCACCACCTCGCCCGGAAGCAGCCGTTGGTCGAGCAGGACGACCGCCGGCGCGTCCTCGTCGAGCCGCGCGATCCGCTCCGGCTCGAGCGCGCCGGTCGTGTCCGTGGCCGTCATGTCCGGTAACTGATATCGGACATGGCTGCGAGCGGCCTCGGGGAACCGCACGAACGGCCTGAGACGGACATGGCCGGGGTCTGACCCCGGCCATGTCCGTGCGAGACAGGGCGAGCGAGGCTCAGGTCCCCTCGTCCCAGGAGGCGAGGTAGCGCGCCTGCTCCTCGGTGAGCTGGTCGATGTCGACGCCCATCGTCGCCAGCTTGAGGCGGGCGATCTCGTTGTCGATCTCGGTCGGCACCGCGTAGACCTTGCGGTCGAGCTCGCCGGCATGCTGGACGGCGTACTCGATCCCGAGCGCCTGGTTCGCGAACGACATGTCCATCACGAGCGCCGGATGCCCCTCGGCGGCCGAGAGGTTGACGAGCCGCCCGTCCGCGATCAGGTAGAGCCGGCGGCCGTCGGAGAGCGTGAACTCCTCGACGAACTCGCGCGCCTCACGCGTCTCGGCGGCGAGGGAGCGGAGCGACGGGATGTCGATCTCGACGTTGAAATGGCCCGTGTTGCAGAGGATCGCGCCGTCGCGCATCCGCTCCATGTGCTGCCGGGCGATCACGTGCTTGTCGCCGGTCGCGGTGCAGAAGAGGTCGCCGACCTCGGCCGCCTTTGCCATCGTCATCACGTCGAAGCCGTCCATCGAGGCCTCGAGCGCCCGCATCGGGTCGACCTCGGTGACGATCACCTGGGCGCCGAGACCGCGCGCCCGCGAGGCGACGCCGCGCCCGACCCAGCCGTAGCCGGCGACGACGAACTTCTTGCCCGCGAGCAGGACGTTCGTCGCTCGGATGATCCCGTCGATCGTCGACTGGCCGGTGCCGTAGCGGTTGTCGAACATGTGCTTCGTCAGCGCCTCGTTGACGGCGATGATCGGGAAGCCGAGCTTGCCCTCCGCCTCGAGCGCCTTCAGCCGGATGACGCCGGTGGTCGTCTCCTCGGTGCCGGCGATGATCTCGCCGAGCTGCTCGCGCCGCGCCGAGTGGAGAACGCCGATCACGTCGGCGCCGTCGTCCATCGTGAAGTGCGGCTTGTGATCGACGGCCGCCTCGATGTGGGCGTAGTAGGTGTCGTTGTCCTCGCCCTTGATCGCAAAGCAGGAGATGTCGTAGACGTCGACGAGCGCCGCGGCGACGTCGTCCTGCGTCGAGAGCGGGTTCGAGGCGCACAGCACCACGTCGGCGCCGCCCGCCTTGAGCGTCCGCATCAGGTTCGCGGTCTCGGTCGTCACGTGCAGGCAGGCCGAGACGCGATAGCCGGCCAGCGGCTGGTCGCGCTCGAACCGCTCCCGGATCGCCGCGAGCACCGGCATCTGCCGGTCGGCCCACTCGATCCGCCTCTTCCCCTCGGCCGCGAGGGCCAGGTCCTTGACGTCATAGCGCTTCGTCGTCGACATCGATTCCTTTCGCTCTTTTACGCGGCCAGCAGCCGCTCGTGCTTTCGCTGTTCCCACTCGACCCAGCCGAGATCGTCGACGCCGGCGAGCCAGCCGTCGACGGCGCCGCGCAGCTCGGGCTCACGCCGGAGTCGCGCCGCGAAGACGAGGTCGGAGATCTCGAGCCTGTACCGGCGGCGGAGCTCGGCGAGCGAGCGGAGCTGGTTCAGCTCGCGCAGGCCGTAGAGCCGGTAGCCGCTGCGGGTGCGGGCGGGCACGACGAGACCGGCGTGCTCGAGGTAGCGCAGCATCCGCGCCGACCACCCGGTACGGGTGGCGGCGTCACCGATCTTCAGCCCGTCCACGGCGACAAACTCTAACACGCGCGTGTCAAACTTGTCCGCGAAGCCGCGCGACCAGCCGCTCGAGGGCGCGCTCGTCCGCGCCGGCGCCGAGCAGGAGCGACCGGATCCCCTCGCCGCGGTCGATCTCCGCAAGCACCTCGGCGAGCGTGCGACCGGCGGGCGCGGAGATGCGCCGCCGCCGCTCGCGCTCGTCCTCGTTCGGGGCATCGGCCACCCAGACGGCGTTGCGAGGCCCCCAGCTCTCGTCGCTCAGCGCGTGGTCGGCCGCGATCGCGTCGGGCTCGACCCCGGCGAGCCAGAGCGCCATCCCGCACGCGAGCCCGGTGCGGTCGCGGCCACCGACGCAGTGGACGGCGGCGGGCGGCTCGGCGTCGCCGAGCGCGGTCAGCGTGCGCGCAAACTCGCCGCGAAAGCGCTCGACGAGCGCGAGGTACGCCTCCCGGAGCGAGGGCCAGTTCCAGACGTCCGGCACCGAGCGGGGATCCATGGGCTCCCGCCGCACCGGGACGGGCAGCGGCCGAGGCGGGTCCTCGGCGGCCTCGCTCGCCGGGCGGAGGTCGACGACGAGCGAGACGCCGTAGTCGACGAGCTCGGTCAACCCCGCGTCGCTCAGCATCGGCAGCGCGTCGGCGCGAACGACCACCCGGTAGGCGGTCTGGCCGCCGCCGGCGAGCGGCAGCCCGCCGAGATCGCGGACGTTGACGCAGCCGTCCCAGACGAGGATGCGGCTCGCGGCGCTCAGGGCGCCGAGGTTCCGGCGCGCCCGTACGCGTCCTCGAGGCGGACGACGTCGTCGAGATGCGGCGTCGAGACCTCGAGGATCGTCGTGTCCTCGAGCGCCGTGACGCGGTGGACGGTTCCCGGCGGGTAGTGGAAGCACGCGCCGGCGGTGATGACCTCCTCGTCGAGCGGCCCCTGCCCCACCTCGCCCAGCTCGAGCCGCGCGCGCCCGCTCTGCACGTACCAGCTCTCGTCCTTCTCGCGGTGGAACTGGAGGCTGAGCGAATGGCCGGCCCGGACGAAGAGCACCTTGCCGACGTACTGGTCGGCGTGCGCCCAGATCAGCTCCCAGCCCCAGGGCTTCTCGACCCGCCGCGGCTCGAAGCTCCAGCGGTCGAGGCCGCCGACGTTGGGCGACTCGGCGCTCATGTCTGCCACCGCCGGGGCCGCCACTCCGGATGGGATTCCATGAACGCTTCGGCCTTGCGCAGGTCCTTCGGCGTGTTCACGGTCAGCCACACGCCCTCGTGCCGGTGGCCGCGGAGCTTGCCCTCGGACGCCAGCTCCGGGAAGGTCGACTGCTCGTGGTCGCCGCGCTCGGGCAGGCGGTCGAGCGCCTCCTCGCCGAGCACGTAGACGCCGGAGTTGACCCAGTGCGGCAGCGTCGGAGCCTCGCGGAAGCCCGTGACCGTGCCGTCGTCGTCGAGGTCGACGACGCCGAAGGGCGACTGCACCTGCGCGACGACGATCGTCGCCGCGGCCCCGTGCTGCTCGTGCTCGGCGGCGAGCGCCGCGTAGTCGAGATCGAGCAGCTCGTCGCCGTTCAGCGCGAGGACTGGCCCGCTCTCCCGGCGCTGCGAGGCGGCGAAGCGAAGCCCGCCGCCGCGGCCGAGCGGCTCCTCCTCCCCGATCGGCGCGATCTCCGCGCCGAGGCCGGCGAGCGCGTTCACGAACACGTCCTCCTGCCCGGCGCGGCAGGCGACGACGATCCGGGTCACGCCCGCCTCGACGAGCCGTGCGACCGTGTACTCGGCGAGCGGGAAACCGGCGACCGGGACGAGCGGCTTCGGCAGCCCTTGGGCCGCCTCGCCGAGGCGCTCCGCCTTACCTCCTGCGAGCAGGAGGGCCTCCATCAGTGCTTCAGCTCCCGAGCCAGCCCACGGTGCTCGCCGTTCGGGGTCGCGTGCCGCGGACGGCCGATCGCCTCGTACTCGAACCCGGCCGCGACGACCGCGTCGGGATCGAGCAGGTTGCGCCCGTCGACGATCAGCGGATGCGCCATCGCCTCGCGCACCTCGACGGACGGCAGGTCGCGGAGCTCCGGCCACTCGGTGACGATCACTGCCGCGTCGGCGCCGCGCACCGCGTCGAGCACGGAGTCGGCGAGCTCGACGCCCGGCAGGTCGTCGGGCTGCGCGATCGGGTCCCACGCACGCACCTCGGCCCCCTCCGCCAGCAGCCGGTAGGCGATGACGCGGCTGGGCGCCTCGCGCATGTCGTCGGTGTTCGGCTTGAACGCGAGCCCGAGCAGCGCGATCGTCCGGCCGCGGAGGCTGCCGAGCCGGTGCTGGAGCTTCGAGACGACGCGCCGCTTCTGCAGCTCGTTCACCTCCCACACCGCCTGCAGGAGCAGGAACGGGTAGCCGGAGTTGCCGGCGAGCTGCTTGAGCGCCGTCACGTCCTTCGGGAAGCAGGAGCCGCCGAAACCGATGCCGGCGCGCAGGAAGTGCGGGCCGAGACGGTGGTCGAGGCCGACGCCGTGCGCCACGTCGACGACGTCGGCGCCGACGAGCTCGCAGACGTTCGCGATCTCGTTGATGAAGCTGATCCGGGTCGAGAGGAACGCGTTCGCGGCGAGCTTGACCAGCTCGGCCGAGGGGACGTCGGTGCGGACGACCTCGGTCTCGAGCCGGGCGTGCAGCTCGACGACGCGCTCGGCGTCCTCCGGGTCGAACGCGCCGACGACGATCCGGTCGGGGTTCATGAAGTCGGCGACCGCGCTGCCCTCCGCGAGGAACTCGGGATTCGAGACGTAGCCGACGTTCGAGAGCCCGCGCGCGTCGAGGCGGGCGCGGACGTGCATGCCTGTGCCGACGGGGACGGTGCTCTTCATCACGACGACCGGCCGGCCCGCGACCTCGTCGGGGAGCTCGTCCACGACCGCCCAGACGGCGGTCAGGTCGGCGTCGCCGGAGTACGTCGGCGGGGTGCCGACGGCGACGTACAGGAAGTCGGAGCCGTCGACGGCCTCGTGCACGTCGAGCGTGAAGGAGATGCGCTCGCGGTTGCGTTCGAGCACCTCGTCGAGACCGGGCTCGTAGATCGGCACCTCGCCGGCGCGCAGCCGCTCGATCCGCTCGGGGACGACGTCGCGCAGGACGACGTCGTGGCCGAGCTCGGCGAAGCACGCTCCCGTGACGAGCCCGACGTAGCCGGCGCCGAAGATCCCGATCCGTGCCATCAGCGCGCCAAGACTACTTACCGAGCGGCGTCAGGCTCTTGGCGACCGCGATCATCGTCTCGTTCGAGAGCTCGTCGAGCAGCGTGTTCACCACCCAGTAGCTCGCCTTCTTCTCGCGCAGCACGATCATGTGGATGTGGCCGCCGACCGTGTAGAGGTCGAAGCGGCGCCCACCGAGCGTGATGCGGCCGGTCGGATGGGAGAGGATCGGCGCCGAGTTCCACGTCGTCTCCTCGATCTGCCAGTACGCGATCCCGTTCGGCTCGGCGAACGTCATCACGACGGAGTGCTGGTGCTGGAGCGGCTTGTAGACGCGCACGCCCTCCGAGGACGAGAGGCGCGAGCCGGCGGCGATCTCGTGCGGGACCATGAGGCGGAGCGGCGCCTGCGAGGCGACGGCCTGCAGCCCGGACTCCGTCGCAGCAACACCGTCGCTGACCGACGCCGGCTGCTTCGTCGGCGTCTGGGCGGGCGGCGCGGGCGGGGTCAGGGTGCCGTCGAAGCTCGTCCCGAAGGCGACGACCGTCAGCGGGTTGCCGGCCTGCTGGGCGAGCGCACCGATCGACGGCGTGAAGGCGCCCACGTTGACGTGGGTGCCGAAGAGCGACTTCAGCTGCGTGGCCGCCTGCTTCGCGTCCGGTTGCACCGGGTCGTAGTAGATGTTCGTCTCGAACGTCTGGCTGGGCGCGTTCGCGAGCGTCGTCGGCGGCAGCTGACGGGTCGCGTAGCCGAGCTTCGTCAGCAGATAGGTGGTGTTCGCGGCGCGGCCGGCGACGTTGCCGGCGTTCAGCACGAGCGTCGAGATCTGCGCCGGGGTCAGCTTGTGGCTCTTGGGCGCCTTCGGCTTGATCCCGAGCGCCTGGTCGGCGGCGCGCTTCGGCAGCGTCACGTCCGGGTGCAGGAACTTGGCGACGACGTCGTCGATGTTCGACTGGGCGGTCGTCAGCTCGGCCCCCTGCGGGCCGGCGTTCTGGAGCAGCGACGGGTCGATGCTGTTCCGGAAGAGGTGACCGGCGGGGAGGTTGTACGCGAGCCCGGCGTACGACTGGATGTCAGCCATGCCGGGAGCTCCGCCGCCGCCGCGCGCGATCTCGACGCTGCCTTTGATCGCGCCGATGATCTGCGGGATGCTCTGGATCGAGAGATTGCGCGCGAGCCGGCTCTTGAGGGCGTCGAGGAAGAGCTGCTGGCGGGCGAGCCGGTAGATGTCCGAGTCGGTGTGACGGAAGCGGACGTAGTCGAGCGCCTGCTCCCCGTCGAGCTTCTGGTAGCCGGGATGCAGGTTGATCTGCGCGTAGCCCGAGTTCGGCGGGTTGTAGTAGCGCCGATCGACGTTCATGTAGACGCCGTGCAGCTTGTTCACGAGCAGCTTGAAGCCGTGGAAGTCGACCGTGATCAGGTAGTTGATCTTCAGCCCGGTGAGGTGCTCGACGGTGTCGAGCGTCGCGGCCGGGCCCTCCGGGCAGAGCGACCACGCGGAGTTGACGCGATCGTGCGTGTAGACGACGTCGCCGCTGCAGTAGATCGGGACGATCAGGTCGCGCGGGAACGAGAGCAGCGAGAGCGTGTCCTGCTTCGGATCGGCGCGGACGAGCATCAGCGTGTCCGAGCGCGAGCCGGCGAAGTCGGATGCGTCGGCGCCCATCCGGCGGTCGTAGCCGGCGATCAGGCCGATCGTGGGCTCCGACGGAGGCGGCGTCCTGTCGAGCAGCGGCACCGCCCGCTTCACGGCCGGCGACTTCGCGGCGATCGCGTTCAGCGTCTCGTGGCCGTAGAGGTAGAGGCCTCCCGCGAGGCCGGAGACGACGATCGCGATCGCGAGCACGAGCCAGCCGAGCACCTCCGCGAAGAGCCGCTTCGTCGAGCGCCGCGGGGGCTCGGGCTGCCGGTAGCGCCGCATCGGGCCGAGCGCAAGGGGCGGCAGGACAGGGCGGCCGTTCCCGTTCAGACCGGCACCGCGACCGATTCCGCGCTTCAGCGTCGTCTTCATACGAGACGGCGCCCGTCAGGCGCCCGCGAGCGAGGATAGCCGAGCGCCCGGCGCAGTCGTCAGATCCCGCCGGAGACGCGCACGAGGCGCTTGGCGAGCGTCGACGTGAGCGCGGCTGAGCCCGGCCGCCGGCAGCGGTGCGCCGATCGAGAACGCGTGCAGGACGACCGAGATCCGTCCGACGCCGACGCCGATCAGCTCGGCGACGATCGGCACCGCGTTCTTGCCCTTCGCGCTGATGACGATGCGGTAGTGGAGGCTCCGCTCGCCGAGCTTCGGGCCCGGCAGCGCGACGGCCGACGCGACCTGCACCCTCGGCGCTCTTGCCGAGTCCGAGACGGGCGCTCTCGAGCAGGCAGAGCTTCACCAACTTCAGCGTCGAGAGCCGCCAGTCGAGCTTCGCCTGCGCCTGGCTCCGGAAGATGTCCACCTCGCTGCCGACCTGCACGGGCGTGTTCTTGAACGCGAACGTCGGGTCGATGCCGGCGGTCTGGACGAGCTTCGACTCGTCCGGCTCGACGCTGCACGGCGGCGTCGAGCCTCGGGGTCGGCACGGCCTTCCAGCCGGTCGCGAAGTCCGACGCGGCGAGCCCGATCGCCTTGGCCGTCTTGACGTCGGCGGCGACGGTCCGCTTCTGCGGGAGCTTCGGGTCGCGCGCCGCGGCCGGGCCGGCGAGCACGAGCGCGAGCCCGACGAGCACGGGCGGAACGACGACGGCATACCGCACGGCGCCGACCCTAACGCCGGTTCGCAACGGATACCGGCTCCGGCTCGTACGCGAGGTTCGGGCGCAGCCAACGCTCGGCCTCCGCGAGCGGAACGCCCTTGCGCGCCGCGTAGTCGGAGACCTGGTCACGGCCGATCCGGCCCACCGAGAAGTAGCGCGCCTCGGGATGCGCGAGGTAGATGCCGCTCACGCTCGCGGCCGGTGTCATGGCGTACGTCTCCGTCAGCTCGATGCCGAGCGCCTCTGCGCCGAGCAGGTCGAAGAGCTTCCGCTTCTCGCTGTGGTCCGGGCAGGCGGGATACCCGAACGCCGGGCGGATCCCCCGGAAGCGCTCCGCGATCAGTTGTTCGGGTGCGAGCTTCGGCCCCGTCTCGTACCACGCACGGCGCGCGAGCTCGTGCACGTGCTCGGCGAGAGCCTCGGCGAGCCGGTCGGCGAGCGCCTTGACCATGATCGCGTGGTAGTCGTCGTGCTCCGCCGCGAAGCGGGCCGCGAGATCGTCGGCGCCGATGCCGGCGGTGACCGCGAAGGCGCCCAGATGGTCGCCGGCGGGAGCGACGAAGTCGGCGAGGCAGCGGTTGGGGCGCGAGTCGCCGTACTCGCCCTGCTGCCGGAGAAACTCGAAGCGCGTTTCGTTGCCATCGGAGACAACGATATCGTCACCCTCGGACGACGCGGGCCAGAGCCCGTAGACGCCGCGGGCGACGAGCAGCCCCTCGTCGACGATGCGGTCGAGCAGGCGCTGCGCGTCGTCCCAGAGGTCGCGTGCGGCAGGCTGGTCGAGGATGGCGGGGAACTTGCCCTTCAGCTCCCAGGCGTGGAAGAAGAACTGCCAGTCGACGTACTCGCGCAGCGTCGCCAGGTCCGGCTCGACGGTCCGGGTGCCGGTGAACTCGGGCGCCGGCAGCTCGTCGAACGCGACCCGCTGCGCGTTCTCGCGCGCGCTCCGGATCGGCAGCAGCGGCCGCCGCTCCTTCTCCTCGAACTGCTCGCGCAGCCGCTCCTGCTCGGCGCGGTTCGCGTGGTCGAGATCGCCCTTCCGCGCCGGGTCGAGGAGGTCGGAGACGACGCCGACGACGCGCGAGGCGTCGAGGACGTGCACCACGGGCTGCGAGTAGGCGGGCGCGATGCGCACGGCCGTGTGCTGGCGCGATGTCGTGGCGCCGCCGATCAGGAGCGGCAGGTCGAGCCCGCGGCGCTCCATCTCCCGGGCCGCGTCGACCATCTGGTCGAGCGACGGCGTGATCAGCCCGGAGAGACCGACGACGTTCGCTCCCGCCTCGCGCGCGACGTCGAGGATCTGCTCGGCGGGCACCATCACGCCGAGGTCGATCACCTCGTAGTTGTTGCAGCCGAGAACGACGCCGACGATGTTCTTGCCGATGTCGTGGACGTCGCCCTTGACCGTGGCGAGGACGACCTTGCCCTGCGTCCGGGCCGCTCCACCGGCGGCCTTCTCGGCCTCCATGTACGGCTCGAGATAGGCGACGGCGCGCTTCATCGCCCGGGCGCTCTTCACCACCTGCGGCAGAAACATCTTCCCCTCGCCGAAGAGGTCGCCGACGATCTGCATCCCTGCCATCAGCGGGCCCTCGATCACGTCGAGCGGGCGGTCGACCCGCTGCCGCGCCTCTTCGGTGTCGGCCTCGATGAAGTCGACGATGCCGTGGACGAGCGCGTGCGAGAGCCGCTTCTCGACCGGCGCCTCGCGCCAGGTCAGGTCGAGCTCACGCCGCGTGCCCTCGCCCCGCACCCGCTCGGCGTACTCGACGAGCCGCTCGGTCGCGTCTGCGCGACGGTCGAAGATGACGTCCTCGACGCGCTCGAGCAGCTCCGGCTCGATGTCCTCGTAGACGACGAGCTGGCCCGCGTTGACGATCCCCATGTCGAGACCCGCGCGAATCGCGTGGTAGAGGAACGCCGAGTGCATCGCCTCGCGCACGACGTCGTTGCCGCGGAACGCGAAGCTGAGGTTCGAGATGCCGCCGCTCGTGCGCGCGCCCGGGCAGCGCTCCTTGATCAGCGGCAGCGCCTCGATGAACGCCTTCGCGAAGCCGTTGTGCTCCTCGATTCCGGTGGCGACGGCGAGCACGTTCGGGTCGAAGACGATGTCCTCGGGCGGGAAGCCCACCTGCTCGACGAGGAGCCCGTACGCACGCTCGGAGATCGAGACCTTCCGCTCGACCGTCTCTGCCTGCCCTTTCTCGTCGAACGCCATCACGACGACGCCCGCCCCGTAGCGGCGGACGCGCCGCGCCTGCTCGAGGAACGGCTCCTCGCCCTCCTTGAGACTGAGCGAGTTGACGACGCCCTTGCCCTGGATGCATTTCAACCCGGCCTCGAGCACGGTCCAGCGGGAGCTGTCGACCATGATCGGGATGCCCGCCTCGGGCTCGGTCGCGAGCAGGTTGAGGAAGGTCGTCATCGCCCGTTCGCCGTCGAGCAGGTCGGCGTCCATGTTCACGTCGAGGAGGTTCGCGCCGCCGCGGACCTGTTCGAGCGCGACGTCGGTCGCCGCCTGGAAGTCGCCGGCCTCGACGAGGCGCCGGAAGCGCGCGGAGCCGGTGACGTTCTGCCGCTCGCCGATCATCGTGAAGTTGCTGTCGGGACCGAGCTCGAACGGCTCGAGGCCGCTGAATCGCGTCGCCGGCTTCGCCTCGGGGACGAAGCGCGGCGGCACGCCCTCGACCGCGGCGGCGATCGCGCGGACGTGGTCGGGCGTCGTGCCGCAGCAGCCGCCGACGACGTTCACGAGCCCGTCGCGGGCGAACTCGGCGAGGAAGCGGCTCGTGTCGTGTGGCTGCTCGTCGTGCAGGCCGAGCTCGTTCGGGAGGCCTGCGTTCGGATGGCAGGCGACCCAGGTCGGCGCGAGGCGCGCGAGATCCTCGACGAACGGACGCATCTCGCTCGCGCCGAGCGAGCAGTTGACGCCGACGACGAGCGGCGCCGCATGCTCGACGGAGATCCAGAACGCCTCGACGGTCTGCCCGGACAGGTTGCGGCCGCTGCGGTCGATCGCGGTGAACGAGAGCCAGAGCGGCAGGTCGGGCGCCGCGTCCTGCGCGGCGACGATCGCCGCCTTGCAGTTGAGCGTGTCGAACACCGTCTCGATCATCAGCAGGTCGACCCCGCCCTCGCGCAGCGCCCGCATCTGCTGCGCGTATGCCTCGGCGACCTCGTCGAAGGTGGCGGCGCGGTACGCGGGCTCGTCGACGCGCGGCGAGAGCGAGAGCGAGACGTTGAGCGGGCCGACCGAGCCGGCGACGAAGCGCGGCCGCTCCGGCGTGCGGGCCGTCCAGTCGTCGGCCGCCCGGCGGGCGAGCCGCGCGCCCTCGAGGTTCATCTCCTCGACCGCGTCCTCGAGCGCGTAGTCGGCCTGGCCGATCGTCGTCGCCGTGAAGGTGTTCGTGGTCGCGATGTCGGCGCCGGCGGCGAAGTAGTCGTCGTGGATCCGGGCGATCAGCTCGGGCCGCGTCAGGTTCAAGAGATCGGGGTCGCCGGCGACGTCGCGCGGATGGTCGCGGAAGCGCTCGCCCCGATAGGCCTCCTCGCCGCGAACCTCGCGCTGGATGAGCACGCCCCAGGAGCCGTCGAGGACGGCGATCCGCTCCCTGAAGATTGCTTCCAGCTCGCCGCGCGTGTCGGCCATTCGCTCCACTCCCGCCCATCTGCTCCGGGAGCGCCGGTCCGCGCTTCCGGCTCTTTAGGCGTTTGGTAACCCGGTCGCCAAGCTGCCTGTCAAAGCTCTCCGGGTAACCGGAAGGCTAGCAATGCCGAGGCTGTAGGGTGCCGCGGGTATGCCCGAGATCCACGACGGAGCGACGCTGCGGGCGGCGCTGCAGGCGATCGCGTCGAACTTCTCGTTCACCTGGACGCCGGGTGCGCGTGCGCTCTTCGCCGAGCTGGCCGAGGCCCGCTTCTCGCAGCTCGGACACAACCCGACGGCGCTGCTCTCCGAGTTGACGGACGAGGATCTCGAGCGCGCGCTGACCGCCGAGTACGCGATCCGGCTCGGTCGCGTCCAGGAGCGGCTGGCAACCGAGCTCGAGCACCCGACCTGGTGGCGCGAGCACCGGTACCCGGCGGATGCCCTCGTCGCCTACTTCTCCGCGGAGTTCGGGCTCGACGAGAGTCTCCCGATCTATTCCGGCGGGCTCGGCATCCTCGCCGGCGACCACCTGAAGGCGGCCTCGGAGCTCGGCGTCCCGCTCGTCGGCATCGGCCTCTACTACCGGCGCGGCTACTTCCGCCAGCGGCTCGACGAGAGCGACCGTCAGCTCGAGCGCTACCCGCGGCTCGACACGGAGCGCCTGCCGCTCGAGCTCGTGCCGATGGCGCCGATCGTCGAGCTCGCCGACGACGCGGGCAGGCTCGTCCCCGTCCGGCTGGGCGTCTGGCGCGCACGTGTCGGCCGCGTCTCGCTCTACCTGCTCGACACGAAGGTCGAGGGCAACCCCGACTGGGCGCGCGACGTCACCGACACGCTCTACGGCGGCGACCGCGAGAACCGGTTGCGCCAGGAGCTCGTGCTCGGGCTCGGCGGCGTGCGGGTGCTGCGCCGGCTCGGACTGGAGCCGACCGTCTTCCACATGAACGAGGGGCATTCGGCGTTCCTGCAGCTCGAGCGCTTGCGCGAGCTGGTCGAGACGGACGGTCTCGACACCGACACCGCGCTCGACCGGCTTCGCAGCTCGAGCGTCTTCACGACCCACACGCCCGTGCCCGCAGGGAACGAGGTGTTCGACCCGGAACTGGTGCGCCGCCACGTGAGCGGGCTGGTCGAGCGCTGCAACCTCGGCTGGGACGAGTTCGTCGCGATGGGCAAGGTCGAGCCCGAGGAGGAGCGGTTCGGCCTGACGCCGTTCGCGCTGCGCACCTCGTCGTACGCGAACGGCGTCTCGAAGCTGCACGGCGAGGTGTCGCGCGAGATGTGGCACGGACTCTGGCCGCAGCTGCCGGTGGACGAGGTGCCGATCACCTCGATCACGAACGGCGTGCACCGGCGGACGTGGATCTCGGACGAGCTCGAAGACCTCCTCGGCTACACGGCGCCCGACTTCGAGCGGGCGAGCGCCCTCTCCGACGAGGAGGTCTGGGAGGCGCACCGCGGGGCGAAGCGGCGGATGCTCGCGTTCATCGCCCAGACGCGCGGCGCCGTCGAGCTCGACCCCGACGCCTTGACGATCGGCTTCGCACGGCGGTTCGCCACCTACAAGCGGGCCGGGCTCCTCTTCAGCCAGCCGGAGCGGCTCGCGGCGATGCTCGGCGATCGCGACCGGCCGCTGCAGGTGCTCGTCGCGGGCAAGGCGCACCCCGCGGACGAAGGCGGCAAGGACGTGATCCAACGGGTCGTCGACTACTCGCGCGACGCGGGCGCCGCCGGGCGCGTCGTCTTCCTGACCGACTACGAGATCTCGCTCGCGCGCCGGCTCGTCCAGGGCGTCGACATCTGGCTGAACACGCCGCGCCGGCCGATGGAGGCGTCGGGCACCTCCGGGATGAAGGCGGCGCTGAACGGCGTGCTCAACTGCTCGATCCTCGACGGCTGGTGGGCGGAGGGCTACGCGCCCGACCGCGGCTTCGCGATCGGCGAGGACGCGCAGGCCGAGAGCGAGGAGGCGCAGGACGCGGCCGACGCCGAGGCGCTCTACGCGGTGCTCGAGCAGCACGTGCTGCCGGCGTACTACGGACGCGACTCGGACGGGCTGCCGCGGCGCTGGATCGGGATGATGCGGACGTCGATCGCCGAGCTGGGCCGCGACTTCGGCACCAACCGCATGGTCGCCGAGTACGTCGAGCGGCTCTACCTGCCCGCGCACGCGGGCGAGCAGAGCTTCTCGTCGATCCGCGCCTAGCCTCGCGACCTCCGTCGTGCCGCGAAGCCGAGCGCCAGCTCGCCAACCCCTCCGGCCCGGCCGCTCCACCGCTGTGGACGCATTGCCCGCCTCTCGACACGAAGTCGCGACCGAGCCGTCACAGGTTCGCGGGTAGGCTCGAAAGCGAGGGCGGCGGGACCACGACCCCGCCCTGATGGGTGGGGGGGCGCCCGCGCCGGGACATGTCCGGCTCGGACAGGAGAGAGCGCGTGCGCGGCGGCGTTACTCGGAGTGGCCCGCGACGCGGAGCTGGTTCTCCGCGTGGCGGATGCGCTGCTCGAGCTGCCAGCGGTCGGCGGTCGAGTCTTCCGCCTCGACACGCTCGAGCTCGGCCCGCGCGTCCTCGAGCTGGCGGCGCGCGCGGGCGTCGTCGATCTCGCCCGCGGCGACGGCGTCGTCCACGAGCGCGATCGCTCGATCCTCGAGCACCTGGAAGAAGCCCGGCCCGGTCGCGTACTCCCGCACCTCGCCGTCCTCGAGATGGACGCGCGTCGAGCCTGCCTTCAGCATCGCGACGAGCGGCGCATGCCGCGCGAGGACGCCGATCTCGCCGGCGGCACCGGGGACGATCAGCATCTCGGCGTCGCCCTCGAAAGCCGGGCCTCCGGGGGTGACGACCGAGACGGTGAAGAGCGGATGACCGGCCATCGCTAGGCGGCGGCGCCGGCCGGCTCGGCGTTCATCTGCTGGGCCCGCTCGACCGCCTGCTCGATCGGGCCGACCATGTAGAAGGCCTGCTCGGGCAGATCGTCGTGCTTGCCGTCGAGGATCTCGTCGAAGCCGCGGATCGTGTCCTCGAGCTTCACGTAGACGCCCGGGGTGCCGGTGAACTGCTCGGCGACGAAGTTCGGCTGTGAGAAGAAGCGCTCGATCTTCCGTGCACGCGAGACGACGAGCCTGTCCTCGTCGGAGAGCTCGTCGATGCCGAGGATCGCGATGATGTCCTGGAGGTCGCGGTAGCGCTGGAGCATCTCCTGCACGCGCGTCGCCGTCCGGTAGTGCTCCTCGGAGACGATGCCCGGCTGGAGCGCCCGCGACGTCGAGTCGAGCGGGTCGACCGCCGGATAGATGCCCTTCTCGGAGATCGCGCGCGAGAGCGTCGTCGTCGAGTCGAGGTGGGCGAACGTGTTGGCCGGCGCCGGGTCGGTGAGGTCGTCCGCCGGCACGTAGATCGCCTGGATCGACGTGACCGAGCCGGTGAGGGTCGACGTGATCCGCTCCTGGAGCTGCCCCATCTCGGTGGCGAGCGTCGGCTGGTAGCCGACGGCGCTCGGCATGCGGCCGAGGAGCGCCGACACCTCGGAGCCCGCCTGGACGAAGCGGAAGATGTTGTCGACGAAGAGGAGCACGTCCTGGCCCTCGTCGCGGAAGTGCTCGGCCATCGTCAGGCCGGAGAGCGCGACGCGCAGGCGCGCGCCCGGCGGCTCGTTCATCTGGCCGTAGACCATGGCGACCTTGTCGATGACGCCCGACTCGGTCATCTCGAGGAAGAGGTCGTTGCCCTCGCGGGTGCGCTCGCCCACGCCGACGAAGACCGAGACGCCGCCGTGCTGCATGGCGACGTTGTGGATGAGCTCCTGGATCAGCACCGTCTTGCCGACGCCGGCGCCGCCGAAGAGGCCGATCTTGCCGCCGCGCACGTACGGGGCGATCAGGTCGACGACCTTGAGCCCCGTCTCGAAGATCTCGACCTTCGGCGACAGCTCGCTGAACGCCGGCGGGTCACGGTGGATCGGCGACCGCTCGCCCTTGCCCGGCTCGCCGCCGTCGACCGGATCGCCGATGACGTTCCAGATCCGCCCGAGCGTCTCGTCGCCGACGGGCACGGAGATCGGCTCGCCCGTGTCGACGACGTCCACCCCGCGCGCGAGACCGTCGGTCGTGTCCATCGCGACGGCGCGGACGCGATCGTCGCCGAGATGCTGCTGCACCTCCGCGATCAGCTCGCGCGTGCCGTCGCCGTCGGGCACCTGGATCGAAAGCGCGTGGTAGATCTCGGGCATCCGGTCAGGGAACACCGCGTCGAGCACGACGCCCTGGATCTCGACGATCTTCCCGATGTTCTTGCCGTTCGTGTCAGCCATGGGTCTCCTGTTTCCGATCCGGGGTTATCCGGCGAGGGCATCGGCCCCGGCCACGACCTCGAGGATCTCCTGCGTGATCTCGGCCTGGCGGGCGCGGTTGAGCTGGAGCGTGTAACGGTCGATCAGCTCGCCCGCGTTCTTCGACGCGTTGCGCATCGCGGTCATCTGCGAGGCGAGGAACGAGGCGGCGGACTCGAGCAGCGCGCGATAGATCTCCGTCTCGAGGTAGACCGGCAGCAGCCGCTGCAGGATCTCCTCCGGATCCGGCTCGTAGATGAAGTCCGCGTTCGACTGCGGCTTCTCCTCGTCCTCCCCACCGGCGAGCACCTGCTCGGAGATCGGCAGCAGGTCGCTCGTCGTCACGCGCTGGACCAGCGCCGAGACGTAGCGGTTGTAGACGAGGACGACACGGTCGACCTCCTGCTCGGTGTACAGCTCGGCGAGCCGATGCGCGACGGCCTGCGCGTCGTGGTACTCGGGACGGTCGCTGAACCCGGCCCACTGGCCCTCGAGCTCGTAGCGGCGGAAGCGCAGCGTCGACGCGCCCTTGCGGCCGACGACGAGCCAGCGCGCCTCCTGACCGTCGGCGCGCACCTCCCGCTCCAGCTCGAAGGCGCGACGCAGCACCTGGCCGTTGAACGGCCCGGCGAGGCCGCGGTCGCCCGAGACGACGACGATCGCGACCCGCCGCACCTCGTCGCGGGTCTGCATCAGCGCGAGGTTCCGGAACGACGACGCGGCGCGCGCGGTGCCGACCATCAGCTCCTGCATCCGGTCGGCGTACGGGCGCATCTCCTCGATCCGCGTCTGGGCGCGGCGCAGGCGGGCGCCGGCGACGAGCTCCATCGCCTTCGTGATCTTGCGCGTGTTCTTGACGGAGGTGATCCGCCGGCGGATGTCCTGAAGCGACGCCATCAGACGAGCGCGGACTCCTCTTGGACGTTGAAGCTGTGCTTGAACTTCTCGATCTCGGCGTTCAGCTTCTCGACGAGGTCGTCCGACAGGTCGCCGGCGTCGCGGATCTCGTCGTAGATCGAGCCCTCGGCGCGCAGGTGCTCCCGCAGCTCGTCCTGGAAGCGCGGAACCTGCGGCGTCGGGATGTCGTCCAGGTAGCCGTTGACGCCCGCGTAGATCGCGACCACCTGCTCCTGCGTCGGCCACGGCTGGTACTGCGGCTGGTTGAGCGAGGCGACCATCTTCTCGCCGCGGGTCAGCGCCTGCTGCGTGGCGCGGTCGAGGTCGGAGCCGAACTGCGCGAACGCCTCCAGCTCGCGGTACTGGGCGAGCTCGAGGCGCAGGCGGCCGGCGACCTTCTTCATCGCCTTCGTCTGCGCGGACGAGCCGACGCGCGAGACGGAGATGCCGACGTTGACCGCCGGGCGCACGCCCGAGAAGAAGAGGTCGGACTGGAGGAAGATCTGCCCGTCGGTGATCGAGATCACGTTCGTCGGGATGTACGCCGAGACGTCGCCGGCCTGCGTCTCGATCACCGGCAGCGCGGTCAGCGAGCCGCCGCCCTCGGCGTCCGAGAGCTTGCACGCACGCTCGAGCAGCCGCGAGTGCAGGTAGAAGACGTCGCCCGGGAAGGCCTCGCGACCCGGCGGCCGGCGCAGCAGCAGCGAGAGCTGACGGTACGCGTCCGCGTGCTTCGAGAGGTCGTCGTACATGACGAGCGCGTGCTTGCCGTTGAAGAGGAAGTACTCGCCCATCGCCGCGCCCGCGAACGGCGCCATCCACTTGATCGGGGCCGCCTCGCTCGCGCCGGCGGCGACGATCGTCGTGTACTCCATGGCGCCCGCCTCGCGCAGCCGCTCGTAGATGCCGGCGACCGTCGACGCCTTCTGGCCGATCGCGACGTAGATGCAGTGCACGTCGGTGTCGCGCTGGTTCAGGATCGTGTCGATCAGAATCGCCGTCTTGCCGGTCGAGCGGTCGCCGATGATCAGCTCGCGCTGGCCGCGGCCGACGTTCGTCATCGAGTCGATCGCCTTGATCCCGGTCTGGAGCGGCTCCTTCACCGGCTGGCGCGCGATCACGCCCGGCGCCTTGAACTCGAGCGGGCGGGACTCGTCCGACTCGATCGGGCCGCGCCCGTCGAGCGGGTTCCCGAGCGGGTCGACGACGCGGCCGAGCAGACCCTCGCCGACCGGGACGCTCGCCACGCGCCCGCTGCGGCGCACCGGCTCGCCCTCGCTCACCTTCTCCCACTCGCCGAAGAGCGCGGCGCCGACCACGTCCTCCTCGAGGTTGAACGCGAGGCCGACGACGCCGTGCTCGAACTCGAGCATCTCCATCGCGACCGCGTTCTCGAGCCCGTACACCTGGGCGATGCCGTCGCCGACGGCGAGGACGTTCCCGATCTCCGCGAGGTCGGTCTCGACGTCGTACTGCTCGATCCTCTGCCGGAGGATCGACGTGATCTCTTCGGGGCGCAGCTTCAAGTCAGTCTCCTCCAGCTCAGTTCTTGACGAGTTCTTGTCTCAGTCGTTCCAGCCGTCCGCGAACCGACGCGTCGACCCGCAGGGAGCCCGCCTGGAGCACGATCCCGCCGACGAGGCTCGGATCGACGCTGCGGGTCGCCTCGACCTTGCGGCCCGACGCCTGCTCGATCTGGCGCAGAATCGCGCCCGCCTCGTCCTCGGTCAGCTCGCGGGCGGTCGTCAGCTCGACCGTCAGGCGCCGCTCCTCGCGGGCCATCAGCCGCTCGAACTCCCGTGCGATCTCCTCCAGCTCGCCCGCGCGGCCCTTCTCGACGGTCAGCTGCAGGAAGTTCGAGAACAGCGGCTCCTCGTCGCCCGCGAGGTCGCGCAGGATCGCCGCCTTCGCCGACGACTCGAGCTGCGGGTTGCGCAGGACGCCGCGCAACTCCGGCGACGCCCCGATCGCGGCCGCGAAGTCCGTGATCGCGTCGGAGATCTCGCCGAGCGAGCCGGCCTCCTTGGCCGCGCCGAAGAGCGCCTCGGCGTAGATGCGGTGCGCGGCGCTCACGGCCTAGGCCGACCCCTCCAGGCGGGAGAAGTCGAGCGAGCCGATCGCTTCCTCGATCAGGGCGCGGTCGCGTTCCGCGTCGAGCGTCTTGCCGACCACCCGGGACGCGGCCTCGAGCGTGAGGTCGGCGACCTCGGAACGGATCTGCTCGAGCGCCCGCGCGGTCTCGGCGGCGATCTCCTTGCGCGTCTCCTCGAGCCGGCGCTGACGCTCCGCCTCGGTCTCCTCGCGCATGCGCAGCTCCATCGCCTCACGCGTCTTGCGCGCGTCGGCGAGGATCCCCTCCGCCTCGCCGCGCGCCTGCCCGATCAGCTGGCGGTGCTCGTCGAGGAGCTTGCGGGCCTCGTCGCGGGCCTCGTCGGCCGCCTCGAGGGCGTTCCGGATCGACTCGCGACGCTCGTCGATCATCTTCTGGATCGGACCGAACGCGTACCGCTTCAGCACGACGAACGTGATGAAGAAGAACACCAGCGTCCAGACCATGAGGCCCGGGATGATCTTGGTCAGGGGGCTCGACGCCCCCAGAAGCGGCGCGGCGTGGAGCATCAGGAAACGAGCACGAAGCCGAGGAATCCGCCGACGAGACCGTAGAACACGACGGCCTCCGTCAGCGCGAACCCGAGCCACATGATCCCCTGCAGCTCTCCGCGCAGCTCCGGCTGGCGGGCGACCGACTGGATCATCGAGGCGAAGACCGTCCCGATGCCGATGCCGGCGCCGAGCGAGCCGAGCCCCATGCCCACGCCGAAGCCCAGGGCCTTGGCGGCCTTGACGATGTCTGCAGATGCAGCGAGCAGATGAAGCACTCCGACTTCCTCCTTAGTGCGCCGGCTCGATGGCCGAACCGATGTAGATGGCGGTCAATGCGGCGAAGATGAAGGCCTGGATCGTGACGACGATCAGCACCTCGAACAGGTAGAAACCGATCCCGATCAGGAACGAGATCGGGACGACGATGTAGAACGTCACCCCGCTGAGGATGAAGATCAGGCCGATCGAGACGAGGATCAGCATGTGCCCGGCGAGCATGTTCGCGTAGAGCCGGACGCTCAGGCTGACGATCCGGAAGAAGTGCGAGATCGTCTCGAGGATGGCCATGAACGGCACCATCGCCTTCGGGACGCCGGCCGGGACGAAGCTCTTGATGTATTTCGGCCCGTTCCAGCGGAAGCCCTCGACGTGCGTGAAGACGACGCTGAAGAGGGCGAGCACGAGCGTCACCGAGAGCTGCGAGGTGGCGGCGTAGATCCCCCACGTCGGCACGCCGTGCCACTTGTCGCCCGTGAGCGGCAGCGGCAGGAAGCTGACGAGGTTGAGGATCCAGATGAAGAGGAAGAGCGACGCGACGTACGGGAACCAGATCCCGATCGCCTTCGACGGCAGGCCCTGCTCCGCGATCTGCGTCTGCGCGATCTCGTAGAGCGCCTCGCCGATCGTCTGCCGCTTGCTCGGCAGCAGGGCGAGGCGGCTGCGCATCGTGAAGACGCCGAGCACGATCGTCAGCCCGGCGCCGATCGCGAGGTAGACGACCGCCTTGTTGATCGAGAGGTCGAGCGGCCCGAGATGGATCGACACCCACTGCTTGAGCTGGAACTCGTCGGCCGGGTTGTAGTCGGCGGCGCCCGCGGTCGCGGGCAGCGCGAGCGCGAGGGCGGGTAGCCCGGCGAGCACGGCGAGGCGCCTCACGAGAGCCTCTCCCCCGTGAAGTACTCGAGCAGCGAGACGCCGAGCGAAAGCGTGTATGCGAGCCCGTAGACGATCACCGCGGCGATCCCGGTTCCCCTGTCGGCGACGGTGACGGCGAGCAGCACGATCATCACGCCGATGCCGCGGAACGAGTGCGCGAGCGCGACGAAGCCGGACGAGCGGAGGTGGTCGGCGCCGATCGGCAGCCGAGCCAGCCAGAGCGAGAGCGCCTCGCCCGCCGCCCAGAGCACCGCCGCGAGCGCCCAGCCGGAGAGCGGGAAGCCGCCGACGAGGAAGACCGGCAGCGCGACGACCACGACGCCGGCGCCTGCGAGCGCGGGGACACGGCGTCCCGGAACAGGACGCGGGGTGGACAGCATTCCGGCCATCACGAGAAGTAGCCCTTGAACCTGCGATAGACCGCGAAGACCCCTGCGGGGAGCCCGACGACCACGCCGGCGAGCGTGCCGTAGCCGGTCGAGCCGGCGGCCCAGCCCGCGAGCGCGCCGGCGCCGCCGCAGGCACCGACCGTGCCAGCGAGGATCGCGCCCGCTTCTGCGGGTTGGAAAGACGAGCGTGAAGAGGCCTGCATCCGCGCGCGACAATAGCAGCGTCTGCGCCTCTTGTGGGCGTCAACCGACGCCACTTTGTGACACCTTGAACCCCTATGGACAGCGGGACTCGCCGCTAGCTCGTTCATAGCCTCGCCAGAGCAGGTTGCAAAGGTTCGCTGACAAACCCAGACGTCGTTCGTCGCGGTTCGGCAAGACTCCCTGCAAGAAGGAAAGCGCGGCGCTCACGTCCTCCGCTCGCCGACCGGCCCGGCCGCCGGTTCAGCCGCTCTTGCGGAGCGGGTCGCCGGCGGCTCGGCGTTTCGAGATCGGGTTGCCGAGCTTGACGATCTCGAGCACGTAGACGACGTAGACCGAGAAGCCGAGCGAGAGTCCGGCGATCGCGGCGGCGAGCAGGGTCGGCCAGAGATGCCAGACGCCGTGGGCGCGAAACGGGACGAAGCGCGTCGCGAGCGCCGCGGCCGCGAGCGAGATGCACCAGAGCCAGATCGTCACGGCGGCGCGCGCCTGCGAGAAGCCGCGGCGGAGGAAGCGGTGGTGCAGGTGCGCCTGGTCGCCGACGAAGACGCTCTCGCCGTGCTTGATCCGGCGGGCGAGCACGAAGCTCGTGTCCACGATCGGCACCGCGAGGACGAGCAGCGGGAAGAAGAGAGCGACGGTGGCGGCGGTCTTCAGCAGCCCGTTGACCGAGACCGCAGCGAGCACGTAGCCGAGCAGGAGCGCACCCGAGTCGCCCATGAAGATCCGGGCCGGATAGAAGTTGTGCCGCAGGAAGCCGGCGCAGGCGCCGAAGACGATCGCCGAGAGGATCGCCGCATCCGGCTTGCCGAGCGAGAGCGCGATCACGCTGAACGTGAACCCCGCGATCGCTGCGATGCCGGCGGCGAGCCCGTCGAGGCCGTCGAGGAAGTTGACCATGTTCATGATCGCGACGATCCAGAGCACGGTCAGCGGCACGCCCGCCCAGCTCGGGAGCGCGTGGATGCCGAGGAACGGGAAGGTGAAGCGGTTGACCCAGACGCCGAAGATGGTCGGCACCGACGCGGCGACGAGCTGGCCGGCGAGCTTCTGGAACCAGCGCAGGCCGCGGAAGTCGTCGATCACGCCGACGGTGACCGCCACGGCGGCGCCGAGCAGGATGCCGCGGTTCTCGCGGCCGACGTGCAGGAACGCGAGCGACGGCACGAGCAGCCCGAGGAAGAGCGCGACGCCGCCGAGCCGCGGCACCGGATGCACGTTCACGCGGCGGCCGCCGGGCGCGTCGACCACCCCGAGCCGCCGGGCGACGTCGCCGACCGCGGGCGTGAGGATGACGACGAGCGCGAACGCCGCCAGCGCCCCCCAGACGACCTCGAGGTTCGAGGAGAGCGTGTGGAGGATGCTGTGCTGCGACCCGCCGGAGTCGCGGAGCAGCGTGACCGCGAACATCTGGGGAGCGTACTTCGCGCGGAGCCGCGATTCGCCTGCCGCTGAGACCTAGTAACAGTCTGTTACTAGCAATCGGCCTCGAGACGCCGCCCGGCACGAGGCCGTCGCGCCCGACCTGCGCGGGCGCGACTCGCGACCGCCCGGTCTCGAAGTGGCGCGAGCCGGCTCCGCCGGCTCGCTTGCCGAGCGAGCGGAAAGCGAGAGCCGAAAGCCGCGCGTGCCGCAGGCGCGCCCGGCTGAGGCGAAGCGGGCGAGCGGGTTACTTCGTGCCGTAGAGGCGGTCGCCGGCGTCGCCGAGGCCCGGGACGATGAAGCCGCGCTCGTTGAGGCCGCGGTCGAGGGCGGCGCAGACGATGTGGACGTCCGGATGGCGCGTATGCACCTCCGTGACGCCGTCGGGGGCCGCGACGATGCAGACGAGCGTCACCGACTGTGCGCCCGCCTCCTTGACGACGTCGATCGCGGCGCAGCTCGAGTGGCCGGTCGCGAGCATCGGGTCGAGCACGATCGCGTCGCGCTCGGCCAGGTCGACGGGCAGCTTGACGAAGTACTGGATCGCCTCGAGGGTCTCCTCGTCGCGGTAGAGGCCGATGAAGCCGACGCGTGCGCTCGAGACGAGCGAAAGGACGCCGTCGAGCATCCCCATCCCCGCCCGCAAAACGGGACAGACGGCGACCTTCTTGCCGTGGATCCGCTGCGCGGTCATCCGCTCGAGGGGCGTCTCGATCTCGTACGGCTCGGTCGGCAGGTCCTTCGTCGCCTCGTAGGTGAGAAGCAGCGTGATCTCGTTCGTGAGCTTGCGGAAGTGGACGGTCGGCGTGTCCTTGTCGCGCAGGTAGCTCAGCTTGTGCTGCACGAGCGGGTGCGCGACGACGGTGAGCCGCGACCCGGCCATCAGGCGTCGAACCGCGTCCAGCCGCGAAAGCCCGGATAGAGCGGCCGCTTCGCGCAGAGCGCATCGACCCGGCCGCGCAGCCCGTCGAGGTCGGGCTCGTCGGTCAGCGCGTCGCAGATGATCCGCCCCACCTCGCGGAAGTCGTCCTCGTCGAAACCGCGCATCGTCATCGCCGGCGTGCCGATGCGGACACCCGACGTGACGAACGGCGAGCGCTCGTCGTACGGGAGCGTGTTGCGGTTGACGGTGACGTTGACGTCGTGCAGCCGCTCCTCGGCCGCCTTGCCCGTCCAGTCGGACGCACGCAGGTCGATCAGGAGCAGGTGCGTGTCGGTGCCGCCGGTGAGGAGCGAGAGGCCGCCCTCCTGGAGCGTCTCGCCGAGGACGTCGGCGTTGCGCCGGACCTGCTCCTGGTAGGAGCGGAACGCCTCGGTGCCGGCGACCCGGAAGCAGGTCGCCTTCGCGGCGATCGTGTGCTCGAGCGGGCCGCCCTGCATGCCCGGGAAGACGGCCTTGTCGAGCACGGCCGCGTGCTCCTCCCGGCAGAGGACGAAGCCGGCGCGGGGGCCTGCGAGCGTCTTGTGCGTCGTCGAGGTGACGAAGTCGCAGTGCTCGACGGGGTTCGGATGCAGGCCGGCGGCGACGAGCCCGGCGAAGTGGGCCATGTCGCAGAGAAGCAGCGCCCCCACCTCGTCGGCGATCGCGCGGAAGCGGTCGGTCTCGACGGTGCGCGGGTACGCGGAGCCGCCGCAGACGATCAGCTTCGGCCGCGTCTGCTTCGCGAGCGCGAGCACCTCGTCGTAGTCGACGGTCATCGTCGCGCGCGAGACGCCGTACGAGACGACGTTGTACAGGCGGCCGCTGAAGTTGACGTTGTGGCCGTGCGTGAGGTGGCCGCCGTTGTCGAGGCGGAGGCCCATGAACGTGTCGCCCGCCTCGAGCACCGCGGCGTAGACGGCCATGTTCGTCTGTGCGCCTGCGTGCGGCTGCACGTTCGCATGCTCGGCGCCGAAGAGCTGCTTCGCGCGTTCGATCGCGAGCGTCTCGATCTCGTCCACGACCTCGCAGCCGCCGTAGTACCGCTTGCCGGGATAGCCCTCGGCGTACTTGTTCGTCGGCACGGAGCCGACCGCCTCGAGCACCGCCGGCCACGTGAAGTTCTCGGACGCGATCAGCTCGATCTGACCGCGCTGCCGGTCGAGCTCGGCGCCGAGCAGGCGCGCGACGTCGGGATCGACCTCGTCGAGCCCTGCGGTGGTCAGCTGCTGAAAGGTCTCCTGCGCGACGGACACTGGTGTTCGCTCCTCTCCCCCGGGGTCCAGCATCGTACTGGGGCCTCCGGACTGGATCCCCGCCCACGCGGCGCACCGCGTCAACGAAACCGGGATGCGGCCGATTACCGCGATGTATGAGGGGACTGCCGGCCGTCATCGCGCTCGCCGCGCTCGCGCTCTCGCTCGCGCCCGCCGCGCGCGCCGGCTCGCCACTGCACGTCGGCGTCGTCGAGGACGCGGCGATCTGGGAGGACCCGTACACGCAGATGGATCTCGCGCGGCTGGTGGGCGCCGACACCGTGCGGATGACCGTGCAGTGGACGAGCGGTGAGACGGCGCCGACCCCGGACAACCTCGCGCGGGTCGAGGTCGCCGCGCAGGCGGCCATGGCGCGCGGCATCGAGCCGATCGTCGCCGTCTACAACGCCGACTGGCGCTCGACCCCGTTCGACGACGCCGGCCGCGCGGCGTTCGTCGCCTTCCTGCAGGCGACGGTCATCGGGCTGCCGGAGGTCTCCACCTTCGTCGTCGGCAACGAGCCGAACTCCGGCCTCTACTGGCGGCCGCAGTTCTCGAGCGACGGCGCCGACGCGGCGGCGGTCGCCTACGAGCAGCTGCTCGCGGCGAGCTACGACGCGGTGAAGTCGGTGCGGCCCGCCGCGACCGTGATCGGCGGCGCCCTCGACCCGCGGGGCAACGACAACCCGGTCGGGATCCGGCAGTCGCACTCGCCCACGCTGTTCATCCGCCACATGGGCGAGGCGTATCGCGCGAGCGGGCGCACGACGCCGGTGATGGACGTCTTCGACGAGCACGTCTACCCCGACACCTCGGCGCTCCCGCCGAGCATGCCGCACCTTCGCTCGACGACCCTGACGGAGGCCGACTATCCCCGGCTCGTCTCGCTGCTCGGCGCGGCCTTCGACGGCACCGGCCAGCCCGGGTCGACGCTCCCGATCATCTACGGCGAGTACGGACAGGAGACGACGATTCCGCCGAGCCAGGCCTCCGCCTACAGCGGCTCCCAGCCCGGCGCGACACCGACGATCGACGAGGCGACCCAGGCGGACTACTACACGCAGGCGCTGAAGATCGCGCTCTGCCAGCCGAACGTGATCGGGCTCATGTTCTTCCACATCGAGGACGAGAGCGACCTGGCGGGCATGCAGTCGGGCGTCTTCTACGCGAACGGATCGCCGAAGTCGTCGTTCGCGCCGGTGAACGACGCGGCGTACGCGGCGCGGGCCGGCACGCTGACGACCTGCCCGGACTCCACGCCGCCTTCGGTCTCGCTCGCCACGCCGTCCGGCGACGGCACCATCACCGCGCTCGCGTCCGACGACGTCGGCGTCGGGCGGGTGACGCTGACCGTGAACGGGAAGGCGGCCGGGGTGCGCTACGCCGCGCCGTACACGTTCTCCTGGACGCCGACGAAGCCGGGGCTGTACCACCTCGTCGCGCAGGCCTGGGACGCGGCCGGGAACACCGCCACCGCGACGCTCGACATCGAGGCGGTGCACGACAGCCGCAGCGGCGCCTCGACGGGTTCGACGGGCTGGCGGTTCGTCGTCGTGACGACGAGCCACCTGGCCGACGGGACGCCGGGGCCGGCTACGCGAGCGCCGCGCGAGCGTGCGTCCGCGCCGCCGCTCCGGCTGCAGGTCCTGCCGACGAGCCTCGCGGTTGCGAGCCCGCCGGCGAGTCGGTCTACGCCAGCGCCGCGCGAACGCGTTCCAGCGCTTCCGCTGCGGCTGCAGATCCCTCGCGCACGACTCGCGGTTCCGGGCCGCTGAAGTCGAGCACCGTGGACGGCGTTCCGGGCAGCTCGCCCCCGTCCACGACGGCGGCGACCTTGCCGCGCAGCTCCTCGGGCACGTCGGCGAGCCGGTACGGATCGGGCCCGCCGGCGAGGTTCGCGCTCGTCGCGGCGACGGCGCCGACGAGCGAGAGCACGCGCGCCGCCGGGCCGTCGAGCTCGGGAACACGGACACCGATCGCGTCCGGCGTCGTCCCGTTCAGCCAGCGGTAGCGCTTCGCCGGGTTCGAGAGGACGAGCGTGTACGGGCCCGGCAGCAACGCGCTCGCGATCGCACCCGCGCGGCCGCGGAGCTCGGGCACGCACTCGAAGAGCATGTCGAGGTCGGCCGCGAGGATCGCCGTCGGCTGCTCCGGGCCGCGGCCCTTGAGCCGGTAGAGGCGCTCGACGGGCTCCGCGCGGTACGGCGTCGAGCACAGCCCGTAGACGGTGTCGGTCGGCAGAACGACCGTCTTGCCGGCGCGAATCGCCGCCACGGCCTCCATCACGTCGTCGTGCTCGCTGCTCACCGCGCTCCCTCCACGATCCGCTCTCGCCCCACCAGGTCGCGGGTGATGCTAACCGCCCGGTACCCGGTCGCCGCAAGCAGGGCCGCCACCTCGGCCGCCTGCCCGTCGCCGACCTCGAAGACGAGGAAGCGCGTGAGCGCGGTGCGGGCGATCTGCTCGTGCAGCCCCTCGCCAACGAGCGCGCGCTCCGGCTCGAAGCGCAGCTCCGGCTGCAGGCCGTCGAGGCTCGAGACGTAGGGCGGGTTCGCGGCGACGAGGTCCCAGCCCTCGCCCGCAGCCTCCACCCCGGCCTCGCGCAGCTCGACGTCGAGCCCGAGCCGCTCCGCGTTCTCGCGCGCGAGCGAAAGCGCCTCCGGCGAGATGTCGACGCCGGTGACGCGCGCGTCGGGACGCTCGTCGGCGATCGCGAGCGCGATCGCGCCCGAGCCGACGCCGACGTCGAGCACGCGCGGCGCCTCGATCCCGGCGAGGAGCGCGAGCACGCGCTCGACGAGCGTCTCCGTCTCGGGCCGCGGCACGAGCGCCCGTGCGTCCGTCTTCAACGTCAGCCGGCGGAAGCCCCACTCGCCGAGCAGGTAGGCAAGCGGCTCCCGCGCCTCCCGCCGCACCAGCAGCGGCTCGAGCCCCGCGACTTCCTCGTCGAGCCGCGCGCGGACGCCGGAGCGGGTGCTCCCGAGCAGGTGCGCGACCAGCAGCTCCGCGTCGACGCGCGGCGTGTCGACGCCGGCCGCGGCGAGCCGCCGCTCCGCCTCGGCGAGAGCCTCGCGCACGTTCATCCCGCTTCACTCGCCCAGCTGACGCCGGCGGTCCTCGGTGGTGAGGGCCTCCGTGAACTCCTCCAGCTCGCCCTGGAGGATCCGGTCGAGCTGGTGCGTGGTCAGCTTGATCCGGTGGTCGGTGAGCCGGTTCTCGGGGAAGTTGTAGGTGCGGATCTTCTCGGCCCGCTCGCCGGTGCCGATCTGCGAGCGGCGGGTCGCGTCGAGCTCGGCCCGCTGGAGCTCCAGCTCACGCTCGTACAGGCGGGCGCGGAGGACGCGCATCGCCTTGTCCTTGTTCTGGAGCTGCGACTTCTCGTCCTGCATCGCGACGACGACGCCGGTCGGCAGGTGCGTGATCCGCACCGCCGAGTCGGTCGTGTTCACCGACTGGCCGCCGGGGCCGGTCGAGCGGTAGACGTCGATCTTGAGGTCGTTCGGGTCGATCTCGATCTCGACCTCCTCCGCCTCGGGCATCACCGCGACGGTCGCGGTCGAGGTGTGGATGCGATCGGCGCTCTCGGTCGCGGGGACGCGCTGGACGCGGTGGGTGCCGCCCTCCCACTTGAAGACGGAGTAGGCGCCGTCGCCCTTGACCGCGAAGGTGACCTCCTTGTAGCCGCCGCCGTCCGATGGGCTCGCCCCCAGCTCCTCGACCTTGAAGCCGCGGCGCTCGGCGTAGCGGGAGAGCATCCGGTAGATGTCGCCGGCCCAGAGCGCCGCCTCGTCGCCGCCGACACCCTGGCGCACCTCGAGGATCACGTCCTTACGGTCGGCCGGGTCGGTCTGGACGAGCGCGAGCCGCAGCTCCTCCTCGAGCGCCGCCGCCCGCTCCTCGAGCTCCGGGACGAGCTCGCGCAGGTCGGCGTCGTCGCGCGCGGCAGCGAGGTCGTCGCGCACCGCGCGCCACTCCTGCGCGAGCTTGTACGCCGGCTCGAGCTCCTTCAACTTCCGCCCGACCTCGGCCGCCTCGCGGTGGTCGTTGTAGACCGAGGGGTCGGACATCCGCGTCTGCACCTCGGTGTAGGAGCGCTCGAGCTCGTCGACGAGGTTCTCGAAGTCGGATGCCATGCCGCAGGCAAGGGTAGTGCCTGCATGCTTCCGGCACCGACCAAGGGGGACATGGATGAACGTGGTAGACGAGATCCGGAAGGCGAACGAGGCGTACCTGCCCGCCTACGACGGCGCCGGGATGACGGCCCGGCCGGCACGGCGACTCGCCGTGGTGACGTGCATGGACGCGCGGCTCGACCCGGTCCGCTTCCTCGGGCTCGCGACCGGCGACGCGCACGTGATCCGCAACGCCGGCGGGCTCGTCAACGACGAGACGCTCCGCTCGCTCCTCGTGTCCCATCATCTGCTCGGCACGCAGGAGGCGCTCGTGATCGGACACACCGACTGCGGCCTGGCGTCGGTCACGAACGCCGAGGTGCACGCGCTGCTCGGCCCCGAGTCGGAATCGATCGACTTTCAGCCGTTCACGGACGTCGCCGAGCGCGTCCGCGAGAGCGTCGCGGCGATCCGGACCAGCCCGCTGCTTCCCCGCGCGTTCGGGGTGGCGGGCTTCGTCTTCGACGTCCGAAGCGGGCGGCTGGACGCCGTCTAGGCGGGCGGTCTAGACGAGCGACGCGTCGAGCGTGATCTCGGGCACGCCGGCGAGCGCTTTCGAGACCGGGCAGTTCTCCTTGGCGGTCTGCGCGGCCGCCGCGAAGCCGTCCGCGTCGAGCCCGGGCACCGTGCCGGCGACCGTGAGCGCGACCTTCGTGATCCCCTGACCGGGCTGGAAGGTGACCGTCGCCGAGGTCTGGAGCGTCTCGGGCGGCGTGCCGGCCTGCGCGAGGCCGTGCGAGAGCGCCATCGAGAAACAGGCGGCGTGCGCGGCGGCGATCAGCTCCTCCGGGCTGGTCGCGCTCGGCGCGTCCTCGGCGCGGTTCGGCCAGCTGACCGGCTGGGTTCCGATCGCGTTGCTCGTGGTCGAGGTGATCGTGCCGGAGCCGTCCATCAGGCTGCCGTTCCAGGTCACGTCCGCGCGGCGGTCTGTCGCCATCGTTGCTCCTCCAGTGGTCGGGTTGGCTGTCGGGTCGAGCCTACTCGGGACGTGACTCCCCGGGCCGCGTCCGGTGTCTGGCACCGGGCGTGGCCGGAAGCGGCAGGGCCGCCGAGGGCCGAGCCGCTCGGTGAGCGAGAGCAGGCGTCCGATGTCCGGACGGGACATGTCTCGGTGTCTGACACCAGGACGTGTCCGAACTGGACGGGCCGGCGACGCTCCGGCGGTACGGGGCTAGATGGTTGATGCCACGCGGTCGCCCGTTCCGGGGCGCGGGCTGGTGCGTCTGGGGTGCCGCGACGGTCGCTTGCCGCTGCCGGTGGCAGCGGTGAGCGAGCGGCGAGGCGAAGCGCCGGCCCGGCGGAGGCCGACTCCGTCGGCCGCAGAAGGGCCGAAGCGGCCCAGAGGGGCCAGAGCGCGCAACCGGACGCGCGAAATCGTGGCATCAACCATCTAGGCCATCACCTCGACCCGCTGCGCCTCCGGGGTGCCTTCGCCCTCGAGCTGGAGCACCTCGCGCAGGGCGCGAATCGAGACTTCGAGCTGGTCGAGCGACGGCTCGCGCGTCGTCAGGCGCTGCAGCCAGAGGCCGGGCGCGAGCAGGGTCATCAGCGGCCGGTTCTGCTGGTGGCGGCCGGCGAAGCGGATCAGCTCGTAGGCGAGCCCGGCGATCAGCGGCAGCAGCAGAATCCGCGTCGCGACGAGCCAGTACCAGGCGGGCCGGCCGAAGAACGCGAAGACGAAGACGGCGATCACCATCACCCAGAGCAGGAACGCAGTGCCGCAGCGCGGGTGGATGAGCGAGTAGCGCTGCACGATCTCGGGCTCGAGCGGCTCGCCCGCCTCGTAGGCGTTGATCGCCTTGTGCTCGGCCGCGTGGTACTGGAAGACGCGACGCAGGTCGGGGAGCAGCGAGATCAGCGAGAGGTAGGCGATGAAGAGCGTCACCCGGATCAGCCCCTCGACGATCACGAACCAGCCGGTGCTCTTGATCGGCAGCCAGTTCGTGATCAGCGCCGGCGTCACCTTGAAGAGCATCACCGCGAAGCCGATCGCGACCGCGAACGCGAAGATCAGGGCGCCGCGCGAGAGCTCGGTCTCGACCTCCTCGCCCTCCTGGCCCTCCTCCTGCGCCGCGTAGTTGGCGGAGATCGCGAGCGCCCGGAAGCCGATCGCGAGCGACTCGCCGAGCGCCATCACGCCGCGCACGACCGGCAGCCGGAAGACGAGGTGCCGCGCCATCGCAGACTGGATCGGCCGCGAGACCTGGGCGATGTCTCCGGACGGTGTGCGGACGGCGACGGCCCAGTTCCCCGGGCCGCGCATCATCACGCCCTCGAGGACCGCCTGTCCGCCGACATTCGCCATGGCGGAACTACCCGCGCTTGGCGCGCTCGGCCCGCTCGAGCCGGCGCTGGAAGCGCTCCACGCGGCCACCCGTGTCCATCAGCTTCTGCTTGCCCGTGTAGAAGGGGTGGCACTGCGAGCAGATCTCGACGTGAAGCTCCGGCTTCGTCGACCGCGTCTCGAACGCGTTCCCGCAGGAGCACGTCACCGTCGCGATCACGTATTCGGGATGGATGCCGGTCTTCATGGCGACGCCAGGATAGCAGCGGCCTGATCGGGCGCCACGTTGCCGCCGGAGACCACCGCGACCGCGGTTCTTCCCTGCCCGACGACGACTTTCCCCGACAGGAGCGCGGCCGTCGAAGCGGCAGCCCCGAGCTCGCACGCGAGCTTCGTGCGCGCGTAGAGCCAGCGGAACGCCTCGGCGAGATCGTCCTCGTTCACGAGCACCGACTCGACGCCGAGCGCGCGGCAGAGCGCGATCGGCAGCTCGCCGGCGAACGGCGCGCTGAGCGCGTCGGCGGCGCTGCGCGGCGTCACCGGCGTCGACCGCCCGGCGGCGAGACCCTCGTGCAACGCGGGCGACAGCTCCGGCTCGACCGCGACCACCCGCGCCTCGGGCCGCAGCGCCTTGACGGCGACCGCGATCCCGGAGACGAGCCCGCCGCCGCCGCACGGGACGAGCACGACATCCGGCTCCGGGACGTCTTCGAGGATCTCGAGCCCGACGGTGCCCTGACCGGCGACCACGTCCGGGTCGTCGAAGGGATGGACGAGCGTGCGCCCGGTCTCCTCCACCAGCCGGTGCAGGCGGTCGAACGCCGACGCGGGACCATCGGCGGAGTCGTCGACCGCCGCGCCGTAGCCGATCGTCGCCTCCTTCTTCAGCGGGCTCGCGTCGCGCCACATGACGACGAGCGCGTCGAGCCCCGCCTCGCGGGCACCCCACGCCACCGCCTGGGCGTGGTTGCCGGCGGAGATCGAGATGACGCCGCGTGCCCGTTCGTCGGCGGTGAGCGTCGCGAGCTTGGCGAGGACGCCGCGCACCTTGAACGCGCCGGTGCGCTGGAACAGCTCCGCCTTGAGGAGAACCTCCGCCCCGAGCCGCTCCGAGAGCGTGCCGGAGCGGAGGAGCGGCGTCCGGTGCAGCCGCCCCGCCGCCGCCTCGCGGGCGCGGCGCACGTCGTCGAGGGTCACCGATGTCACTGCCGGAGCGTAGAGGCACGCTCTGCCACGGGCACGCGCAACCGCACCGTGAACGCGGTCAGCTCGCCGGGGCGGCTCTCGACCTCGACGGTCCCGCCCATCGCGTGGGTCAACTCCTTGACGATCGCGAGCCCGAGCCCGGTGCCGACCGCCCGCTCGCGGCCGTAGCGCTCGTGCAGGTAGAAGCGCTCGAACGCGTGCGCCTGCTCCTCGTCCTCGAGACCGGGCCCGGTGTCCTCGACCCGCAGCAGGCCGGGCGCCGCGACCACGCGCACCTCGCCGCCCGGCGGCGTCAGCCGGAGCGCGTTCTCGACGAGGTTGGAGACGACCTGGAGCACGCGATCGGCGTCGGCGACGGCGGGCGCGGGCCCGTCGGCGGCGACGGTCAGCGCCACCCCGAACTGCTCCGACTGCTGCACGTACCGGCGCCCGACGTCCTCGGCGACCTCGACGAGATCGATCTCGCTGTTGCGGACGCTGAAGTCGGTGCGGTTCATGCGGGCGAGGTCGAGCAGATCGCGGACGAGCCGCTCGAGCCGCGCCGCCTCGAGCGCGACGATGCCCGCCGCCTCGCGCGGGTCGACCGCGCCGTCCTCGACCGCCTCGGCGTAGCCGCGGATCGCGGTCAGCGGCGTCTTCAGCTCGTGGCTGACGGAGAGCAGGAACGTCCGCTCCGCCTCCTGGGCGCGGCGCAGCTGGTGGGCGAGCGCGTTGAAGGCGACCGCGAGCGTCGCGATCTCGGCCGCTCCCTCGACCGGCACCGGGTCGGGATGCGTCCCGCGGGCGAGACTCCGGGCGGCGTCGGCGACCCGGCCGACCGGGCGCGAGATCCGGCGCGCGAGCCAGAACGCCGCCGCAGCGGCGAGCAGCCCGCCCGCGAGCGCCGCGATCAGGAGCCCGACGACGTACGGCGTCCAGCGCGAGCGGGTGATGCTCGTCGGCCGCAGGAGGACGAAGGTCTTCTGCTGCACGGCCGGCTCGGCGGCGTAGAAGTACTGCGCGCCCTGCCAGGTCACCGTGCCGCTCGCGGGCTCGCCGGCCGCGAGCTGCTCCTGCGCCGAGGCGGGCAGGAACGACGGGTCGAGCGTGTAGCGCTCGTGCTGCTCTCGCATCAGCGGCTCGACCTGCACCATGTCGGTGTACGCCGAGACGGCCGCCTGCTCGCGGGCGGCGATCAGGGCCGCCTGGTGCTCGACGTCCGAGAGCGTCGCCTCGTCGACCGCGCGCCGGGTCAGGTAGAGGCCGAGTCCGATCGTCAGCCCGACGCACAGCAGCACGACGACGCCGATCGCCTGGAAGAGCCGCGAGCGCAGCCCGCGCCGCGAGGTCATGCCACGAGCTTGTACCCGGAGCCGCGGACGGTGCGAATGCCCTCCGCGTCGCCGAGCTTGCGCCGCAGCTGCGCGACGTGGACGTCCACGGTGCGCGTCCCGCCGGGGTAGGTCATGCCCCAGACGAGGTCGAGCAGCCGCTCGCGCGAGAGTACGATCCCGGGATGCTCGAGGAAGCAGGCCAGGAGGTCGAACTCCTTGCCGGTCAGCTCGACGGACGCGCCCGCGACGGTCACCTCGCGCGAGTCGCGGCGGAGGACGACCTCGCGGGCGGTGAGCACCTCGTTCTCGGTGCGCTGCTCGACACGGCGGAGGATCGCCTTGATGCGCGCCGCGAGCTCGCGCGGCGAGAACGGCTTCGCGACGTAGTCGTCGGCGCCGAGCTCGAGCCCGGCGACCCGGTCGGGCTCCTCGTCGCGCGCGGTCAACATCAGAATCGGCACCTTCGAGCCGGCGCGCATCCGCCGGCAGACCTCGAAGCCGTCGATTCCGGGCAGGCCGATGTCGAGCACGACGAGCCGTACGGGATGGCGGCGCAGCTCGGCGACCGCCTCCTCGCCGGAGCGGAGCCAGATCACGCGCCAGCCGTCCTGCTGCTCGAGGTACTGCTTGACGAGGCGGCCGATCGAGTCGTCGTCCTCGACGAGCAGGAGCACGCCCCCAGTCGCGTTCCCGGTCATGACGCCTCTACGGGGCGGCTCGCCGGTGGCTTTGGCCGCCTTCGACCTCGATCGAGGTCGCGGGCCCGTTCGCCAGGCGGATCACGAGCACCTGCGCCCCGCGCCGGGCGAGGACGGTGAGCCCCAGCCGGCTGCCTGCGCCCTGGATGCGGGTGCCGGCCGCGATCGGGATCGGCTGCATCGTCCCGTCCGCCTCGCGCAGCGTGATGCCGCCCGGGGTGACCGAGGCGATCACGCCGCGGTCGATGCGGTAGTCGAGCGGCGTCGTGCCCGCCGGATCGGAGACGACGACCTCGGCGCGGATCAGCCGCTGGCCGAAGAGCTGGTTGATCACGGACTGGCGCAGCGCGAGACCCGCCGGGGCGAGCCAGAAGAACACGTTCAGGGCGACGAGCCCGACCGCAAGGACTGTGAACCGTCTCCTCCGCATGCTCATATCATCGCCCCTTTACCCCGGTGCCGGCGTAAATCACCTGTAAAACGCGGCGGGACGACTCTGGGGAGCCGCCCCGCCGCATGCTCGGGCCGTCCTGCGCCTACGCCCCAGCGCTCGAGGCGTTGGCGGGCTCGCGGTCGCCGACGTGGTTCGCCACGCTCGCCTCGACCTGGGCGAGCGACGACCCCTGGTCGGCGCGGACGTGAACGACGACGCGGTCGCCGACGGTCAGCTTCGACAGGTCGATCACGGTCGGCACCTTGCCCTGCCAGAGCAGGAAGATCGTCTGGTCGCCGGTCGCGAACGTCTGGCTCGCGCTCTGCCCGAGCAGGAGCCGTGTCGCGCGCCGGTTGCCGCCCTTGACGGTGAGCGTGACGCCCGAGTCGCCGACCGCGGTGAGCGTGCCGCGGAACGTGTAGAGCGGCTGCGTCGGCTTGTAGCGCTCGGTGCCGTGGTCGCCGACGAGCGAGGACACGGCCCGCTCGATCTCGGCGAGCGAGGCGTTGCGCGGAGCGCGCACGTTGACGCGGACGTAGTCGCCGGCCGCGAGCTCGCCCGCCTGCACGACGGCGGGAACGCCGGCCTTCCAGCTCAGGAACTCCGTCGAGTCTCCGTAGGCGAACGTCTGGGTGACCGGCTGCCCGAGCATCGCGCGCAACGCGACCCGGTTGCCGCCGACGACGTTGAGCGAGACGCCGCCGTTCCCCGGCGTCGCGGTCAACTGGCCGAGGAACGCGTAATGGACGCCGCGGCCGCGGCCGTTGCCCGCGAAGGCGGAGCCCGCGGCGACGAGCGCGACCAGGGCGACTGAGAGAAAGAGCTTCGTGCGCATCGTTGTGGCCTCCGTGCTGGGTCGAGGTTGGGAGTACGAGCGCAGCCTGGAACGCAGGGGTCAGCGCGGCGTACGCCGCGCGTAAAAACGTCGTAAGACGATGCGGCTAGGTGAGCGTGTACTCGGGCCCGGAGCCGCCCTCGGGCGGCGTCAGGCGTCCGCCCTTTGCGGTGATCGCACCGCACTGGACGCAGTTCGACGGGGCCACCTGCACGTCGACGGTGCCGTCGCCGCCCTCCGGCCCGATCTCGTACACCTGCGCGGGGCACATGCTCACCCAGAGCTCCGCCACCTCGCGCGGCACGCGCTTCTCGATCCGGATGTGGTTCGGCTGGTCGTCGCGCGTCTTGTTGCCGGAGGCGAAGACCGAGGAGAGCTTGTCGAAGACGAGCTGCCCGTCGGGGGCGGGATAGCTCGACGCGCGGCCCGAGCGCAGCAGCGGCGCGTCGGCGTCCGGCTCGGCGGGCAGCTTGCCCAGCTCGACCCGCCCCTTCGAGACGGTCATCGCGCTCGCGAGCGCCCCGCCCAGGAGGAACCCGCGCCCGAAGACCTGGCGCATGTTCCGCACTTCGTGCAGGTCGCTCCAGATGAAGCTCTCGCGGACGGCGGCGTCGTAGGAGGCGAGCGAGGTCGCAGGCGAGCCGCCGGGCGAGATCGCGGCGAACGCGGCTTCCGCGGCGAGCCGGCCCGACTCGATCGCGTAGTGGACGCCCTTGAGCCGCGGGATGTTGACGAGGCCGGGACCGTCGCCGCAGAGCAGCAGCCCCGGCGCGTGCAGCGCGCTCGGCAGCGAGTGGAGGCCGCCGCTCGGGATCGTCTTCGCGCCCCAGCCGACGCGCTCGCCGCCCTCGAGCAGCGTGCGGATCTTCGGGTGCGTCTTCAGCTCCTGCAGCAGGTCGTGGACGGAGAGATCGGCGTCGCGGTAGTCGAGGCCGACGACCATCCCGATCGTCAGCATGTCGTCGCCCATCGGGTAGACGAACGAGCCGCCGAACTCGCGGTAGCGGGCGGCGTAGCGGAGCGGCCAGCCCATCGTGTGGATCACCTTGCGGAGCGGGCGCGCGACCTTCCAGACCTCCTTGACGCCGAGCTCCCAGACCTGCGGGTCGGCGCCGCGGAGGCCGAAGCGGTCGATCGCGACCCCGGTCAGGTGGCCCTGCGTGCCTTCGGCGAGCACGGTCACCTTCGCGACGAGGTCGGCGCCGGGCTCGTAGTTCGAGAGGTGCTCGCCCTCGCGGCCGCGGCCCTTGTCGCCGGTGCGGATCCCGACCACGCGGCCGTGCGAGACGAGCAGCTTCTCGGCGGCGGTCTCGGGCAGGATCATCGCTCCGCCCTCCTCCGCCTGCTCGGCGAGGAAGCGGCCCAGCTGCGAGAGCGAGAAGATCCAATTGCCGTGGTTGCGCATCGGCGGCGGCGGCGGGATCGGCAGCGCCGCGCGCTTCGTCAGCAGGTAGACCGACTCGCCGTGCACCGGCCCGTACGACGGGATGTCCTCGAAGCGGATCCGGTCGCGGAAGAGGGTGCGCAGCGAGCGCGGGTTGACGACCGCGCCGGAGAGCAGGTGCGAGCCGGGCTGCTTCCCCTTCTCGACGAGCGCGACCGGCACCTCGCCGAGCCGCTCGGCGACCTCGGGGTGCTCCTCGAGCAGCTGGCCGAGCCGGATCGCGCAGGCGAGCCCGGCCGGGCCGCCGCCGACGATCAGGATGCCGACCTCGATCCGCTCGTCGGCCGGGTCGGTCGGCTCGGTGACGTACTCCGCCGGTACGAACGGCGGCGGGAAGTTCGAGGGCCGGGTCATCCCTTCCGGTCGCGGATCAGCTCGGTCAGCTTCGGCACGATCTCGTGGACGTCGCCGACGACGCCGAGGTCGGAGAACTCGAAGATGGGCGCGTTCGCGTCCTTGTTGATCGAGACGATCACGTTCGAGGACTGCATGCCGACCTTGTGCTGGATCGCGCCGGAGATGCCGAGCGCGACGTAGAGCTTCGGCGAGACGGTCTTGCCGGTCTGGCCGATCTGCGCCGCGTACGGGTACCAGCCTGCGTCGACGACCGCGCGGGTCGCACCGACCGCGCCGCCGAGCGCCTTCGCGAGCTCCTCGGCGAGCGTGAAGTGCTCGGGTGCGCCGAGGCCGCGGCCGCCGGCGACGACGATGTCCGCGTCCTCGATCGACGGGCCGGTCGACTCCTCGGTCTCCTGACCGGCGAGCGCGGCCGCCGTCGAGTGCGACTCGAAGCTCGCCGCGACCTCGACCGTCTCGGGCTCGCCGCCGCCCGTGGGCGTCGCGTCGAACGAGCCGGCGCGGAAGAGCGCGAGCCGCGGCGCCTGCGTCCACCCGACGTCGACGTAGACGGAGTCCTGCAGCGCGGGCCGCTTGCCGACGAGCTCGGAGCCCTGCAGCTCGAGGTCGGCGAGATCCCAGTTCAGCCCGGCGTCGAGGCGCGCGGCCAGCCCGGCGGCGACGTCAGCAGCGAGTACCGAGTTCGCGAAGAGCACGGTGTCGTAGCCGCCCTCGGCGACCACCTGGGCGAGCAGGTCGACGCGCGGCTGCGGCAGCGGATCGCGCAGCTCCGCGGCCTCGGCGACGAACACCTTCGCCGCGCCGTACCGGCCGGCTTCCGCGGCGAGCCCCTTCGCACCGTCGCCGGCGAGCAGGGCGTCCGCGCCGCCGAGCGACACCGCCTTCGAGAGCACGCCGAGCGAGCCCTTCTGAATCTCGCCGCCGCGATGCTCGAGGAAGACCAGGGTCGCCATCAGATGAGCCTCTTCTCGGCGAGGAACTCGACGATCGCCTCGGCCGCGCCGCCGTCGTCGGCGGAGATCTTGCGGGCGCCGCCGCGGGCGGGCGGGTCGCCGAGAGCGAGCACCCTCGTCCGCGAGCCGGCCTCGCCGACGGCCGAAGCGTCGAGGCCGAGATCGCCGAGCGAGAGCACCTCCTGCGGTTTCTTCTTGGCGCCCATGATCCCCTTCAGCGACGGGTACCGCGGCTCGTTGATCGCGTCGCTGACCGCAACGACGGCCGGCAGCGGCGCGTCGATCCGGTCGTAGCCGAACTCGGTCTGGCGCTTCACGTGCACGGCGCCGTCGCCGACGGTGAGCTCGGCGGCCTGCGAGACGACCGGCCGCTTCAGGCGCTCGGCGACCGCCGCCCAGAGCACGGCGCCGTCGCCGTCCGGGGCCTGCTGGCCGAAGAGGACGAGGTCGGCGCTCTCGCGCTCGAGCGCGGCCGCGAGCACGCGGCTCGTCGCGACGAGGTCGGAGCCCGCGGCTGCGGCGTCCGAGACGAGCACGGCGCGGTCGGCTCCCATCGCGAGCGCCTTGCGCAGCGAATCCGCCGCTTTCTCCGGCCCGAGGGAGACGACGACCACCTCGGTGTCGCTCTCGCCCTTCAGCCGCAGCGCCTCCTCGACGGCATTCGCGTCGAAACGGTTCAACGCCCCTTCGCCCGAGCGGTCGAGCCGCTTCGAGCCGGGGTCGATCTTCGCAGCGCCCTCCGGGACGTGCTTGACGCAGACGGCGATCTTCATCCGCGCGTGACTCTACACACGCCGGTTGAACGCCGAGTCAGCGACCGCAGTGTCCGCGGGGGCGTCCGCTACATCCGCGACTTCAGGGCGAGCACGTTCGCGACGAAGGTCTCCGTGACGGCGAGCACGCCGCCCGTCCGCACCGCTTGCTCGCCCTGATACCAGGCGGCGAGCGCGAGTCGCTCGTCGCCGCCGAAGTCGCCGAGCAGGTGATGGAGGTAGGCGATTCCGGCCTCGACGTTCCCGTCGGCGGTGTGCGGCACCTTCGTGCCGAGCAGCACCGTCTCGACGTAGTCCCAGGTGGACGGGAGCAGCTGCATGATCCCCTGCGCGCCGACCGAGGAGACGAGCGAGTTGTTGTAGCCCGACTCCATCCAGGCGAGCGCCCGGGCGAGGTGCGGGTCGACACCGAAGTGGGCCGCCCAGCGGTCGATCGAGGCGCGGACGTCCGCGACAGGGACGGTCGCCGACACGCGGACGGCGTTTGCGGTCACCTTCGCGGGGACGCGCAGCTTCGTGCCGATCAGCAGCGGCTTGGCCGGGTCGAGGCCGTTCAGCTTCGCGAGCGCCGCGACCGTCGTCCCGAGCCGCCCTGCGAGCAACGAGAAGGACTCGCCGGGCTTGACGACGTGGATCGCGACAGCTGCGGCCGGCCGCTTCGGCTTCGTCTTCGGCTCGACCGGGATCGGCTGCTGCAGGCCGAGCGCGGTGAAGGTGCCCGGGCCGGCGACGCCGTCGGGAGCGAGCTTGACGCGCCGTTGGTAGACGCGGAGCGCGCGCAGCGTCGGCTTGTCGAAGTACGCGTTCACCGGCAGGCGGATCCCGCGCGAGGCGAGCAGGTACTGCAGCACCGCCACGTCCCAGCCGAAGTCGCCGCGGCGGAGCGCACGGGAGCCGAAGAGCGGGCGCCCGAGCGGCCCGAGCGCGGCGCGCGTCTTTGCGTCGGCGATGCCGGTGACGCGCAGGCCCTGGGCGTGCTGGAACGCGCGGACGGCAGCCGCGGTCAGCGGCCCGGCGATCGCGTCGATCGGGCCGCGATAGAGCCCCTGCGCGCGGAGCGCGACCTGGAGACCCGCCTGCTGCGGGTTGGACGAGCGTGAACGCCCGCCGGCGCGACCGCCGCCAGGCCCGCTGCGAGCGCCCCCGCCATGAGCAAACGGAGACGCATGGCACCGGAGTACCGCGCCGCTGCCGTAACTCCTGCTCGACGATCGATTCCGAAGGGGCGTGCCGCATAGGGTGCCTCGGCCGGCCCCGCGGCACGTTGGAATCGATCGTCTAGTAGACGATCACGCGGGTACGGCGCCGCGCACGAAGTCGACGATCTCGCTCGTCGGCGCGCCCGGCCCGAACACGCCGGCGACGCCGAGCCGGCGGAGCTCGCCCGCGTCGTCCTCGGGAATCGTCCCGCCCACGATCACGACCACGTCCTCGGCGCCGTTCTCGCGGAGGAGCTCCATGATCCGCGGTACGAGCGTCATGTGCGCCCCGGAGAGGATCGAGATGCCGACCGCGTCCGCGTCCTCCTGGATCGCCGTCTCGACGATCTGCTCCGGCGTCTGGTGCAGGCCGGTGTAGATCACCTCCATGCCGGCGTCGCGAAGCGCGCGGGCGATGATCTTCGCGCCGCGGTCGTGGCCGTCGAGCCCCGGCTTCGCAACGACGACTCGGATCTTCGCTGGCATCGGCGCGGAGCGTACCGAACCCGGGCCGGCCGTCTCTTCGGGCCACGTCCAGGGAGGCCGGGCGATGCCTCAGAAGACGGGCGTTTCCCGCCAGATGCCCCAGACCTCACGGAGGGCATCGCACATCTCGCCCATGGTGACGTAGGCACGGGCGGCGACCAGGATCGGTTCCATGAGGTTGCGGCCGTCGCGGGCGGCGTCGGCCTTGAGCGCAGCCAGCGCCTGCTCGACCGCGGCCGAGTCGCGGCCGGCGCGCACGGCCTGCACACGCTCGACCTGCTTCCGCTCGAGCACCGGGTCGATCCGGAGGAGCTCGAGCGGCTGCTCGTCGTCGATCCGGTAGCGGTTGACGCCGACGACGACCCGCTGCTCGGCCTCAACCTCCGACTGGTAGCGGAAGCTGGCCTCGGCGATCTCGCGCTGCTGGAAGTTCTGCTCGATCGCCGGGATGACGCCGCCGAGCTGCTCGATCCGCTCGAAGTAGTCGTAGGCCTGGCGCTCGAGCTCGTTGGTCAGGTGCTCGAGGTAGTAGGAGCCGCCGAGCGGGTCGATCGTGTTGACGACCCCGGTCTCGTGTGCGATCACCTGCTGGGTGCGGAGCGCGAGCCGCACCGCATGCTCGGTCGGCAGCGCCAGCGCCTCGTCGAAGGAGTTCGTGTGCAGCGACTGCGTGCCGCCGAGCACCGCGGCGAGCGCCTCGATCGCGGTGCGGATCAGATTCACCTCCGGCTGCTGCGCGGTCAGCGACACGCCGGCGGTCTGGGTGTGGAAACGCATCAGCAGCGAGCGCGGGTTCTCGGCGCCGTAGCGGTCGCGCAGCTCGCGCGCCCAGATCCGGCGTGCGGCCCGGTACTTCGCGATCTCCTCGAAGAAGTCGAGATGCGCGTTGAAGAAGAAGGAGAGCCGCGGCGCGAAGTCGTCGACCGCGAGCCCGCGCTCCACGCACGCGTCGACGTAGGCGAACCCGTCCGAGAGCGTGAACGCGAGCTCCTGCGCCGCCGTCGAGCCCGCCTCGCGAATGTGGTAGCCGGAGATCGAGACCGGATGCATCCGCGGCAGCTCCCGCGAGCACCACTCGATCATGTCCACCACCAGCCGCATCGACGGCGCCGGCGGGAAGATCCACTCCTTCTGCGCGATGTACTCCTTGAGAATGTCCGTCTGCACCGTCCCCGAGAGCCGTTCCCGCGCGACACCCTGCTGCTCGCCGACGCCGACGTAGAAGGCGAGCAGCATCGCCGCCGGCGCGTTGATCGTCATCGACGTCGACACCTCGCCGAGCGGGATGCCCGCGAACAGCGTCTCCATGTCGGCGAGCGAGTCGATCGCGACCCCCTCGCGCCCGACCTCGCCGAGCGAGCGCGGATGGTCCGAGTCGTAGCCCATCAGCGTCGGCATGTCGAACGCCGTCGAGAGCCCCGTCTGGCCGTGCTCGAGCAGATACCGGAAACGCTCGTTCGTCTCGGATGCGGTCCCGAACCCCGCGAACTGACGCATCGTCCACAGCCGGCCCCGGTACATCGACGGATACACACCCCGCGTGAACGGGAACTCCCCCGGATAGCCGAGGTCGCGCCCGTAGTCGAGGTCGACGCTCTCCGGCGAGTACAGCGGTTCGTTCTCGACACCCGAGATCGTCGAGAACGCCTCGCCCACACGCTCCGGCTCGGCCGCGAGCCGCTCGCGCCAGGAGTCCGGCGCGGACACCGCGGGCTCGGGGCCTTCGGTCATCGCCATACCGCCGAGTCTAGGCGGGGACGTAGACGCACGGTCGCGAGGAAACGCCTGGAGAGAGGCTGCATTTCGGGTTGTCTCGAGTCGCGAATAAGGGCGATTCGTCCTAAATCCCTCGAAAGGGTGAGCACCTTTTCCCCACTTTGGTGATTACGATGCGCGAGCGGCAAGAGAGGCAAATGTGTATGCGGTAGCTGCTCCGCCCTGCGGCTCGATCCGGTGGAGCGACCACAACATTAGGAACGTCGTTGTGTTGTCCGTCTGGGGCCGCCTGCGGACTGCGACGACTCAAGGAGCGAGGTAACACGTACATGTCACGCAAACGAGTCAAGCAGTACCTGACAATGCTGATGGTGGTGGGCATCGTCGCGATCGCCTCGGGCGGTGGCTCCGGCACGTTCGCGAGCTTCACCGCCGAGGTTTCGAACAACGGCAACACCTTCGAGACCGGGACGCTGACACTCGGAGCCGACGCGGGCGACACTGGAGCCTCGTGCTGGTCGACCGGGGACGGCGCCGTATCCCACACCAACAACACCGCCGTGTGCAACGCGATCTTCACCAATGTCAACTGGCAGCCGGGCACCGCAGCCAAGAAGTACGAGATCACGATCGAGAACGGCGGTACCGTCAACGGCACTCTCAGTGTCTACGCCACGGCCTGCACGCACAGCAACGCGAGCCTCTCGGCCACCGCTCAGTACGTGTACCAGGGCACCGGCGACCCCTGTCAGGCGATCGCGATCAGCATCCAGCAGCTCACGTCGAGCAACACCTCGAGCACGACGGGCAGCTGCCTCTTGCCGGCTTCGGGGAGTTGCAGCACCGGGACGGTGCTCTCCAATCTCGGCACCTCGGTGACGCACGCGACGTCGCTCGGAACGATCGACGCCTCCGGCACGAGCACGGCCACCAAGAAGTACTTCCTGGTGACGGTGATCTTCCCCGCGAGCTCGTCCAGCGACAACGAGTACCAGGGGCTCGACGCGTCGTTCGGCCTGACCTGGCACCTCGAGCAGTCGTAAGCGGGGCGAGGTAGGCGTCGACGGGATGAGCTCGAGACCGGATCCGCTCCTGTTCGGTCACACGGCACACGGTGCCGCCGGCCCCCGGGCCGGCGGCACGTCGACCTCGTACGCCCCTGCTCCGCGTTCCGGAGAGATCTCGTGAGACGTCACCTCTGGTACCCGCTCTTCGTCGTCGCCGGAGCCGCCGTCGCGATCGTGGCGAGCACCTTCGTCGCCTCGCGACGCCGCAACCGGCGAGTCGAGAGCACCCGGCGGCGCGACGTGACGGCCGCCCCGCCGCGGCCGCGCCGCGTGCCCGACTCCGGCCAGCGGTACGGCTGGCCGCACACCAGACGAGAAGACGGCTGGGTGGCCGAGGCGCCGCAACAGGACGCGTGGCTGATCGAGGCCGCCCCGCAGGAGCCGGACACCGTCGAGACCGAGCCGCAGGTCGAGGCCGTCCAGCCGGTCGCAGCCGCCCCGCCGGCGGAGACCGCGCCCGTCGAGGCGGCACCGCAGCCCGAAGCCGTCACCGTCCAGCCGCCCGACCCCACTCCGCCCGTCGACCAGGCAGCCCCGCCGGCGGCCACCGTCGCCCCGCAGGTCGGGCCCGCGCCGCCTGCCGACGAGCCGGCCGAGGCGGCGCCGCAGAGCGAGAAGCCGGCCGGAGTCCGGCCCACCGCGCGCAGCCGCCGCAGCGGCAACTTGAAGACGACCAAGCGTGTCCTCACCCTGATGCTGCTCGCCGGCATCGCCGTCTACGTCGGCGGCGGCGGTGTGTTCGGCTCCTTCAACGCCGAGACGACGAACGCAGGCAGCAGCGCCGCGTCCGGCACGCTGACGATGAGCGATGCGGTCAACAGCGGCACGGCGTGCGCCTCGGTCGACGGCACGAGCAACGTCAACTCCGGCTGCGACGCGGTGCTGACGCTGACGAATCTCGCTCCGGGCGTCTTCCCTTCGACGGGTACGGCGACGGTGACCGTCGCGAACACCGGCTCGATCGACGCCTCGAAGCTGTGGCTGTGGGCTCCCCCGAACTCGACGACGCTCTCCGCGGGCATCACGGCGAGCTCGACGATCACCTCGATTTCCGTCGCCTCGATCCCGACCGCGATCAGCGCAGGACAGTCGATCGTGATCAGCAACGGCACGAACGCCGAGAGCCTCGTCGCCTCGGGCTCCGCCGCGACCTGCAGTTCCTCGTGCTCGATCCCCGTCAACTCGTACACGACGACCTACGCCTACTCGAGCAGCAACTCGGTCAACGTCGTCGACTGCGTCGACTCGAAGACCACCACCTCGCCGGTGTCCGGCGCGACGGTCGGCACCGATCTCAGCTTCAACGCGACCAGCGGCAACCCGTTCTGCGGCGCGGCGCTTCTCTACGTCCAGGAGACGACCGGCACGACCTCCGGCTCGCCCGGCGGCCACTCGTACTGCTGGCTCGGCAAGGACTACGGCGACTCGAGCGGCATGTGCGTCGCCCCGATCTCGGTGAATCCGTCGTCCACGCTCAGCACCGGCGGCGCGATCACGTCGCTCCCCGTCACCGAGCTCGACGGCAACGTCCGCAGCGGCGACTCGATCACGATCACGTCGGGAACGAACACCCAGACGTTCACGGCGTCCGGCAACGCCTACTACGGCGCGACGTCGATCCCCATCAGCTCGGCCACGCCGAACTTCGCCTACCCGACGAGCTCCACGATCAGCGACACGACGACGCTCGGGACGCTCAACTCGGACACGACCGACACGATCACGAACTTCGACACGCTCCACAACGGGTCTCAGGGGCCGATCGAGCTGAAGACCGTGACGTCCAACGGCACGCTCCAGGCGTCGGGCCCGACGACGGAGCTCGGAACCGGCAGCGCCAACGAGCGCACGTTCGTCGTCGGCGTCTACTTCCCGCAGCCGGCAGGGAACAACCAGAACGCCCTCCAAGGTCTCTCTTCGAGCTTTGGAATGACGTGGCACGTCGACCAGTAACCCACCCCTCTCGGCCGACGCGGACGTTGAAGAAGGTGCTGCTGAGCCTGCTCGCCGTGGGCGGCGCCGCGTCGCTGTCGGTCTCCGGCACGTACGCGATCCTCACCTCGGCGACGACGAACAGCGCGTCCTCGATCGCGTCGGGCACGCTCACGTTCGGCAACCAGGTGAACACGGGCACCGTCTGCTACTCGTACGGCTCGGGCAGCTCGAACAACGTGAACTCGTCCTGCTCGGCGCTCGTCTCCAACTCGACGCTCCAGTACCCGGGCTCGAGCGCCACCGCGACGGTCACGATCACGAACAACGGCTCGGTCGGGATCAGCGATCTCAAGGTCTACATGCCGAGCTGCAGCGGGACGGCTTCGCCCGGCGCGGGCGCCCTGGCGGGCGGCGGCAACCCGTGCGGGTACCTCTCCGGCGGCGGCTACTGGACCGGACTCCTGTTCTCGATCGAGGAGACCTCGACCCCCGGCGGCACTCCGACGTACTGCTGGTATCCCGACCAGGCCTCGGGCGCGTGCAGCGGCTCCTCGTACGACTGGCTCGCCTTCATGTCCGGCTTCTCCAGCGTCAGCAACGCGCTCGACTTCGGCTCGGGCCCCGCAGCCGGCCAGTCGCGCTACTTCACGATCACAGTCGGTCTGCCCACGCACGCCGACTCGACGCTCCAGGGAGAGGAAGCCTTGTTCTCCCTCGCCTGGCACGGTACAAGTTGACGATGGCCAACACCCCCACGCAGGAGGTCCCGGTGCTGATCCCCGAGGACTCCGGGCACGCGGCACCGGTCACGCGCAGCCGATTCACGCTGGCGAAGAAGGTCGGCTCCGCCGTGCTTCTGATCGCCGTCACGCTGATCGTCCTCGGCCTGCTCACCGTGACGGTCGGGCCGCGGCTCCTTCCGTATCAGGCACTCGTCGTCCGGTCGGGCAGCATGTCGCCGACGATCCCGACGGGATCGATCGTCTTCTACCGCCAGGAGCCGGCGACCAAGGTCAAGGTCGGCGACGTGATCGTCTTCAACGAGCCCGGCCAGACGAACAAGAAGGTCACCCACCGCGTCCACCAGATCGGGACCAGCCCGACGGGCAAGTACTTCGTGACGAAGGGCGACGCGAACGGCGCCGCCGACGACTGGCGGATTCCGGCGGTCGGCAACGGCTGGGTCGCCTTCTTCCACGTCCCGGTCGCGGGGTACCTCCTCTACGACCTCCAGTCGACGCTCGCGCGGCTGCTTCTGCTCTTGGTCCCCGCGGTCCTCCTCGGAGCGATCACCTTGTACGAGATCTGGAGCGACCGGGGAGGCGGCGCCCGAGGGGCGTCGGAATGAGGCGGACGACCTTGCGGCGGGTCGTCTGGCTCTCCGCCCTCCTGATTGCACTCTCGCTCGCGCTCGGCTACCTGCACGTGGGCGGGACGTTTGCGATCTGGCAAGGCGACACGACGAATGCCGGCTCCGCGTTCGCCGCGGGCTGGATCGGGCCGCCGACCGGCCTCGCGACGCCGACGCCGAGCGGCTACGGCGCCTCGCTCGCCTGGACGGCGGGAACGCACGGCCCCGTCACCGGGCAGACGCTGTACGCCGCCGACGGCGGCACCGGAACCACCGCGAGTTGCGGAACGTACGGCAGCGGCACGACCATGGCGTCGGCGAGCACGGCGACGTACGTGACGACCGGCTCCAGCGGAAACAACGGGCACTGGCGCTGCTACGAGATGGTCAGCACCTCCGCGACGGCCTGGACGGCGAGCGCGACGTTCACCCCGATCCGCGTCGGCCTCTACCCGAAGACCGTCGTGATCTCGCACACCGGCACCGCCGGCACGCTCAGCAACGGCGACAAGATCACGATCACGTTCAACCAGAACGTCGGCAGCGTCTCGGGGACGAAGATCTGCCAGGTCGCCGGCGCGTCCGGAACCGGGGTGATCCTGATCGGCGACTCGACCTGCTCGGGCAGCGGGGATGCGTACACGATCGGGAAGCTCACCGGCGTCACCGTCTCGGGCTCCGGCACCCAATCCCGGAACATGACCGCCGCGGTCGCGAACGCCGTCGTCACGGTCTCGATCACGCAGAACGGTCGAACGGTCTCGGGCACCCCGACCTTCACCGCGTCCACGAGCGTCAGTTCCTCGGCCACGCCGGCCGCGGCCGCCTGCACCTCCGCCTCAGCACCCACCTGCGTCGTCACCGCGACCGGCGGCTTCTGAGGCACCCGGCTGGTGTCGGCCCCGGAGCAGCAACGACGCGAGCCGTGGTACCGGCGCCGTAGCGTCCACATCGCGGTCGGGCTGATCGTCGCGATCTTGACGGCATTCTGGGCCAGCCAGCGCGCCGAGAACGGCGTCCGCGCGAACCTCGACGCGCGACTGCGCGACGCCGGCGCCGGCACCGACGCGGCGCTCGTCACACTCGAGGCCGAGCAGCTCTCGGCGCTCCGCGCCGTCGCCTACACGCAGGGGGTCGGCCAGGCGCTCGCGAGCCGGGACATCCGCACGCTGAACGAGCTCGTGACGCCGGTCCAGGGCAACAGCGACGTGCCGATGGTCGACGTCACGTTCCCCAACGGACGGGTCGTACTCGCAGTCCGGTCGGCAGGCGCTCCCGCCCCCGTCGCGAGCCGCGCCGGCATGCCCGCACTCGCGGCGGCGACGCGGAACGCGCACAAGCGGCGCGGCGGCAGGACGACGCTGCTCGCGATCTTCCGCAGCGGGCCGACGCTCGTCACGGTCGGGCCGATCCTCGAGAGCTCGAAGCCCGTCGGCGTTGCGCTCGCCATGACGCCGCTGGCCAACGCGCTCGGACGCTTCTCTCAGCAGGTCGGCGCGACGCTGACGGCGTACGACCAGAACGGCCGGCCGATCGCGACCACCTCGGCGTCCCAACCTCGCGCGATCGCCCCCGACACCGCGCGTGCGCTCTTCGCCGGCGGAGCGACGGTCACCCGCTACGTGAGGGGCAGCGACCGCGAGATGCTCGGACGCCTCGTCATCGACCACCACCCCGTGGCGCTCCTCGGCGTGTCGCTCGACGACAACAGCGCCGTCACCGGGCACGCGGTCTTCCTCTATGTGGCGATCGGACTGATCTGCGCGATGCTGATCGTCGCCAGCCTCTCGCTCCGCGTCGCGAGCCGCTGGTGGCAATGAGACCTCGTACCGCGGCGTTGGTCGTGGCGGCGGCGGGAGGACTCACGGCCGTCACCGTCGCGACGACGCTCACGGGGCCCGGGTTCGGCGCGGCCGCCCCGCCGAAGGTCGCACATCCGAACCCGGCGGTCTCGAACATCACGATCGACTACGCGGCCTCCCCCCGCGGACCGACCGGGCAGGCGGCGCACCTGGGACCGCTCAGCCCGGCGGTGCTGAAGCCGGCGATCGCCGACCAGGCGTACCTCGCCTACCAGACCGCGGGCGACCTCGGCGGGTTCAAGCCGGCGCCGATCGGGCACCTCGCGCTGTCGAGCGGCGGACACGCCGTCGTCGGCGGCACCGTCAAGGCCCAGATCCCCCACTATGCGAAGGCGGGCGAGGGCAAGATCAACAGCTTCGCCCTGATCGGCTTACCGGCGCCGTCGACGACACCACCGGACAACGGCCTCCAGCCGGTGCCGGGCCTCGGCATCCCCGCGCCGACCCCGCCGGCCACGACGACCGCGCCGCCGCCGAACCAGGGCTTCGCAGGCACGCCGGCGACGGTCCCGACGACCACCGCGACGACGCCCGCCCCGCCGGCGACGACCAAGACGCAACCGCCGGGAACGACCACGACCGCCCGCCCGCCGACGACCACGGGCACGACGACCGCTCCACCGCCCGCGACGACCACCACCGGGACGCCGACGACGCCGTCGACGACCACGGCTGTCACGACTACTGCGGCGATCACGACCACGTCTGTCACAACCACGGCCGCGACGACCACAAGCACCACGACGACGACCACGACCACCAGGGCGTCAGGCGGATCGTCCGGCGGGTCGTCATCGGGAGGCGGAACCACCACCACCACCACGACGAGCAGCACGTCCTGTGGGACAACCGGACTGTCGATCACGAGCGACCACTCGTCCTGCCGGATCACCGCGACCAACATGGCGCCGGGCGGCTCGGCGTCCGAGGTGATGACGATCAAGAACGAGTCCGACACGGCCTACAAGCTCTACCTCCGCGCCACCGGAACGCAGAACCGCCTCTGGAACGACCTCGAGCTCGGCGTCTGGAAGACCGCAACCGCCGCCCCGAACCCGCTGCCGCCGCTGCTGAACTGGACGTCGCAGGACAACGACCTCGGCATCACGCTGCAGCCCGGCGACACGGTCAAGCTGACGCTCGAGCTGTTCCTCAAGTCGACTGCGGGCAACGCGGATCAGAACCTGACGGCGACGATCGATTTCGTCTGGAAGGCGATTTCGTAGCCTGCGAGTGTCCCCCGTTCGAGGGGTGCGAGGACACCACTTCGGGGCATACCCTTGAGAGCGACACGAGATGACGTGATGTCTCGCACTGCGGCTAACAAACCTCGGGCACGTATGCGGCGTTGCCTGGTCGGCCTGGCGATTACCGCCGTCGGCGCGCTGTGCGCCGCGGCATGGACCGTGCAGCCGGCCGCGGCGTTCAACGCGCCGCCGCCGCCGTCCGGGGGCTCGTCCACCACGATCGACACGAGCACGTCGCTGGCCCCCAGCACCTCCACGGCGACGGTGAACAGCACGTCGGTGACGCTGACCGCGACGGTCACCGCGCAGTCCGGCACGACCGCACCGTCCGGCAACGTGACGTTCTCCGACGGCGGCACCACCATCGCGACCGTCTCCCTCGGCTCCGGCTCCGGCCTCTCGGCCACCGCGTCGACGTCGACGACCTTCAGCTCGACCGGGCAGCACTCGCTCACGGCGACCTATCAGCAGAACCTCGTCAATGGCACGCAGTTCAACGGGAGCTCCGGCAGCGCGACACTCACGGCCGCCGCGGTGGCGAAGATCCATACGCAGGTCGCGGTCTCGCCGAACCCGCAGAACCTCCTGACCACCCAGTCGTCGACCCTCACGGCGACGGTGACCGCGAGCGACGGCAGCGTTCCCACCGGAAGCGTCACCTTCAAGGACAACGACGAGCTGCTCGGTACCGCCACCCTCAACGGAAGCGGCGTCGCGGTCCTCGTCGCCAGCGGCTTCGTCGCGGGCACCAACGCGAACTCGATCACCGCGGCGTACGGGGGCGACTCGACCCACAACACGAGCACGGGGTCGACCAGCGTCACGGCCACGGCACCGGTGACGAGCCATCCGACGGCGGTGACGCTCACCGCCAGCACGACGAGCATCCAGACGGGACAGTCGGTGACGCTCACCGCGAAGGTCGCCTCCACCGACGGCGACACGGCGGTCCCGACGGGTAGCGTCGCCTTCTACGACAACGGCCAGCTGCTCAACAGCGGCACCGTCAACCTCGACAGCTCCGGCACTGCGACGCTGCTCTCGAGTGGCTTCGTGAGCGGCACGAACCCGATCACCGCGAAGTATGCGGGCGACACGACCCACAAGACGAGCTCGTCCGCGGTCAGCATCTCGGCCACCGCTCCCCCGACGGCGACTGCGACGTCGATCAGCGCCTCGATCTCGCCGAACCCGGTCGCGAGCACCGGCTCGGCGACGCTCTCCGTCCACGTGCAGCAGATCGGCTCGACGCTCACGCCGCCGCAGGGAAGCATCGTCACGTTCCGCAACGCGTCCGACGGCAGCTTCATCGCCCAGGCGTCGCTCGACTCGAACGGAGACGGCTCGGTCGTCAAGACCGGGTGGCAGCCCGGCACCTACACGATCACCGCCACCTACGTCGGCGACTCGGTCAACAAGTCCTCGTCGGGGAGCCTCCCGGTCACCGTGCGGCAGACCAGCAAAGTCACCGTCACCGCGCCGTCGCCCACGCTGGTGTACGGCGACACGGTGCCGACGCTGACGCCGACCTACGCCGGACTCACCAACGGCGATACGGCCGACTCGCTCACGACGCCGGCGACGTGCACGACGACCGCGGCCGCGACGTCGACGCCCGGCACCTATCCCGTCACCTGCTCGGGCGCCGCGGACATCTACTACACGTTCTCCTACGTGTCCGGGACGCTGACCGCGAGCAAGGCGCCGCTGACCGTCACGCCGGACAACCTGACGATGACGCAGGGCGATCCGCTGCCGAGCCTGACGGCGACGCTCTCCGGGTTCGTCAACGGCGAGACGCTCTCGAGCTCCGACGTCACCGGGAGCCCGTCCTGCACGACCACCGCCACGAGCACGAGCCCGGTCGGCACCTACCCGGTCACCTGCACGGTCGGCTCGCTGAGCTCGAGCGACTACTCGTTCTCGGTCGTCGGTCAGGGGACGCTGACGATCTCCACCACCGGGTCGACCGCGACGACGTCGATCGCCTGGGTCGGCGGACCGATCCTCGTCGGCCAGCCGGTGACGCTCGTCGGCAGCCTCTTCTCGCACTGGGGGCATCTCGCAGCCGAGACGATGACGCTCACGGTCGGCTCGTTCAGCTGCATCGCGACGACGAACTGGTCGGGCTTCGCGAGCTGCTCGGTCGTCCCGACCGGCCCGCTCGGCCCGACCACCTCCACCGCCTCGTTCGCGGGCGACAACACGTACGCGGCCTCGACCGGCTCGCGGACCGCGATCTTCTACGACTTCCCGAGCGGCGGCGGCGCGTTCGTCGTCGGCGACCAGAGCTCCGCCCAGTCCAAGTCGGTCACCTTCTGGGGCTCGCAGTGGTCGAAGCAGAACGACGTCAGCCAGGGCAGGGCCGAACACGACTTCAAGGGCTTCGCGTCCTCGCCGTCCGTCCCGACCATCGGCAGCACCTGGTCGGCGGGAACGGGCGACAGCTCCTCGCCGCCGTCGACGATCCCGACCTACATGGGCGTGATCGTGACGAGCTCGACCACGAAGTCACACTCGACGATCTCCGGCTCCGCCTGCAACATCGCAGTCGTCCAGACCGACCCGGGCTACGGCTCGGATCCCGGCCACGCCGGCACGGGCACGATCGTCGGGTCGCTCTTCAGGCTTGCCCCGTGCTCGAGCGACCACGGCTCCTCCGGCTCCGGGGACAACGGGAACGGGAACAGGAACGGGAACGGCGGCGACAACGGCAACAGCGGCGACAACGGAGGCAGTAGCACCTACTACGGCTACAGCAGCTCCGGGAACGGCGGCTCCGGCTCGCCGAACGACTACACGTCCCGGTATGGCGGCGGGGATGCCACGCTCCACCGCGGCCGCTGGGGCTACTCGACCTGCCCGGCGCTCTAGCGGGCTCGCTTCCAGCCAACGCTCGACTCCAGAGCGACTCCTCTACCACCCCGGCAGCGACGTTCGCGACGCGCGCGGCGGCGAAGATCGGCGGCACGCGATGGTCCGGGCCGACCGGATTCCGGCACGCGACGGTTCCCTCGACCGGGTGATGGAGGTCAGGCGCTGCCGTGACTCTCGGTCCGTGCCGCGGCGGCCGATCTGATGATCATGCCGACGACGCTCCTGCTCCCGAAGCTGGCCGCCGTCACGGCTGCCGCGGTCGCCGCGGCGCTCGCGGGCGTGACCGTGTGGGTGACGCCGCCCGTGGCCGCCTCGCCTGCCAGCGTGATCCGGAACGACGAGTTCTCGGCGCCGGCGGCGGGGCAACCGCGGCCGATCGAGGTTGTCGTCGGCCCGCAGTCGAGCCGCGGCCTGCGCCGCGTGCCGTGCGCCGGCCACGTCTCGACGGCATCCTGCTACATCCCTGCGCCGTAGAGGCTCGATGTCCGGCTGCGGACGCGGGCGCTCTCACTCGGCCACGACGCCCTTCCCGTCGTCAGCCGCCCGAACGTCGTCGCCGGCCGGCGACCGAAGTACGTGGGTGGCAGGCCGAGCCAGAAGGCGCGCCGCACTGTTGCCGCTGGACAAGCCGGACGAGCCGGCGCGGCGCCTCCGGCTCCCGTTCGACCGGAAGGCCGTTCGGATCATCCCCCAGCAGGGGGATCTTTGCGCGAAATTAGATGTTTCGCGCCGTAAAGGTCGAAGTCCACGCTCTCGTTGTGTCGATCATGACGAGAGGAGAGTGCGCGTTGCGGCCGCGCGTGCGGAAAAGTGGCGAACTTCCCCGGACTGCGGACACCTGCAGCACGGACGACCCACACCGGCGGGCTGGGCCTGCCCGGGCTGGACCCGCGCGGGCTGGGCCTGCGCGGGCTGGGCCTGCGCGGGCCGAGAATCGCCGCCGTCGCTCTCCTGCTGCTCGTCGCCGCCGCCGGCTCGGCCGCCACTCTCCTAGTCGCCACACGCGATGGCGGCCGGCCAGCGGATGCGACGCCGGGCTTCCTGACCCGCGACCTCGGGCCTGCACGGCCCGCCGCGCCGCTCGTCCGGAAGCCTGCGCCGCATCTACACGTGACGGTGACGAAGCACGGCTTCACGTACGCCGACGGCGGCGCGCCGCCGGTGTCGCTCGGCTCGGTCGGTCTTGGCGGCGGCGCCTGGCAACGCTATGCGCGCGGCACGCTCCGCACGCTCGGGATCGGCTCCGAGGCGGTCACCGTCGACGGCGTCCGGGCCGAGCACCTGATCACGGTCGACCGCCGCCAGGGCCGCCGCCTCTGGCAGTGGCGGCTCGACACATCGCTGCAGCCGCGGCTCGCCCCGAACGGCGCCGTCGGCTTCATCGACCCGAAGACACTGCAGCTGCTCCCGCTCGAGCTCCTGCCCGTCGAGGTGCTCGACTCCCACGGCCGGAACGTCACCCCCGCCGGCGCGCACTGGACGCTCGCGCCGGAGCACGGCAGGACGCTGCTGCAGCTCGAGCTGGACGACGCAGGGCTGCCGCTCCCGTACGCGATCGACCCGATCGTGCAGCGAGGGACGGCCACGAGTGGCGTCGGCGTCTCGCCCGTGACGAGCGCAGCGCTCCCCTCGACGCTCGAGGAGGGCGACCTGATCGTCGTCCAGGCGGCAGTCGGCACCGGCCCGACGAGCTCCGACACCGTCGCGCTCAACGACCCGACGCTCTCGAGCGGCAACGACGCGTTCACCCAGCTGACGACCGAGAAGAGCTCGGCGAACTCCGGCAACGCGGGCGCCGACCAGAAGACGTGGTGGGAGCGCGCGGTCGCGGGCGACGCGGGCGCCACCGTCTCCGCGAGCTGGAGCTCGACCGCCGCCGACTCCGGCCTCGTGCAGGTGGTCGTGCTCGCGGGCCTCGAGACGTCGGCCAAGGGAAGCCTGGTCGACAGCTCGAGCCAGACGTCGACGAGCAACACGACCGTCAAGCTCCCCTCGCGCACCTCGGGCGCGTTCGCGGACGGCGACTACGCGCTCGGGTTCGCCGCGATCGACGACTCCACGACCTTCCCGAACGCCCCGCCTGCGAACCAGGGCAGCTGGAGCCAGTTCTCGACCGTCAGCGGCACCGCCCTCAGCGCCACCGCGTGGTGGCAGCTCTGCGCGACGAGCAGCGGCTGCACGAACACCGCCACGACGTTCGACTCCGGCGCCTCGACCGGCCGCAGCACGAGCGCGATCGCCACGTTCTTCCCCGACACGACCGCGCCGAGCGCGGACACGCTCGGCTTCACCGCCGTCTCCGGGGCCTCGAGCATGGTCTGGAACGGGACGAACGGCGTCTACTACAAGCCGCCCGCGTCCGGCAGCGCCACCTTCACCCTCTCCGCCACCCCGACCGACACCGGCTCGGGCGTCGATTCCGTGACGTTCCCGACCACCTCGACCGCCGGCTTCACCGACGGGGGTGGCACGGTCGGCTACCAGACCTCCGGCACCTACAGCTCGAGCGCGTACACGATCGACTCGACGAACAGCTCGTCGCCGGGCACGCTCACCGTCACCGCAACCGACAACGCCGGCAACACGCTCGACACGAGCGTCACGCTCGCGATCGACGCGACCGCGCCGTCCGGCGGCTCGGTCACCCCCGACAGCTCCTACAGCTCGACCGGCACCTACAACGTCGCCGTCACCTCCGACACCGACAGCGGCTCCGGCGTCGCCACCGAGACGCTCACCCGCCAGAAGGCGACGCTCTCCGCCGACGCATGCGGCACCTGGAGCGACGACACGACGCTGACGGTCGCGGCCACGGTCAGCGAGACGACGCTCCCGGCCGGCTACTGCTACCGCTACGTCCTCGTCACCACAGACCATCTTGGCAACGCCGACACGATCACCAGCTCGGCGGTGCACGTCGACTCGACCGCCCCGTCCGCGCCGACTCTCTCGTTCGGCAACCTCAGCGGCGGCGCGCACTACCCGGGCTCGGGCACGACGATCTACTTCAACTCCGCGGGCGGCTTCACCGTCACGGGAAGCGGCTCCACCGACGCGGAGACGAGCGTCAGCGGCTACAGCTACTCGGTCTCGGGCAGCGGCTGGTCGGCCGATGCCTCCGGCAACTACACCTTCGGCTCGAGCTCCCCGACGAGGACGTTTGACGTCACCGCGCAGAACCCGGCCGGACTCTCGAGCGCCGCCTCCTCGTTCACGGCACTCAAGGACACGCGCGCGCCGAGCGCCGACACGCTCGGCGTCACCGCCGGCTCCCAGCCCTCGACGATGTGGTGGGACGGCTCGAGCACGCTCTTCTACAGGACGCCGAGCTCCGGCAGCGCCAGCTTCACGCTCTCCGCGACGCCCGCCGACACCGGCACCAACCCCTCCGGTATGTACTCGGTCGCGTTCCCGGCCGTCTCGGCGATCGGCTTCACCGGCTCCGGCGGCACGGTCACCGACCAGACTTCCGGCACCTTCGCCTCCGGCCAGTACACGATCGACTCGACGAACACCGCCTCCCCCGGCTCGCTCACCGTCACCGCAACCGACAACGCCGGCAACACCCTCGACTCGAGCATCGGCTTCACGCTCGACAACACCGCGCCGTCGGGCGGCTCGCTCACGCCTTCGACCGCCGCCAGCTCGACGGGGACGTACACGATCGGCGTCTCCACCGACTCCGACAGCGGCTCCGGTATCGCGTCGCAGACCCTGACCCGCCAGAAGGCGACGCTCTCCGCCGACGCGTGCGGCGTCTGGAGCGACGACACGACCCTGACGATCACGAGCACCGTCCACGAGTCCGCGCTCGCTCCCGGCTGCTACCGCTACGTCCTCGTCACGACGGACGAGGTCGGCAACACCGACACGATCACGAGCTCCGAGGTGCACGTCGACTCGACCGCCCCGTCCGCGCCCGACCTCGCCATCTCCAACGTCGTGGGCGCCTACTACCCCGGCTCGGGCACGTCGCTGTACTTCAACTCGGCCGGCAGCTTCACCGTCACCGCGAGCGGCTCGACCGACGCCGAGACGGGCGTCAGCGGCTACACGTATCCGGTCTCCGGCACCGGCTGGTCGGCCGACGCGTCGGGCGACTACACGTTCACAGCGAGCTCCGGCACGAAGACGTTCGACGTCACCGCGCAGAACCCGGCCGGGCTCTCGAGCGCCGCGACCTCCGTCACGGCGACGAAGGACACGGCCTCGCCGTCGGCCGGCGCGTCCGCGATCACGTGTAACGGCGGCTCGTGCAGCGGCTGGTACGGCGGCGCCTCGGTCGCGGTTGCGATCAGCGGCACCGACTCGGCGTCCGGCGTGAAGCGGATCGTCTACACGACCGACGGCACCACGCCGGCGTTCGACGGTAACGACAACGTCACGAACGGCACCGCGGTCAGTGGTGACACGGCGACCATCGCGCTCTCGACCACGGGCGCGACGACCCTCACATGGGTCGCCGAGGACAACGTCGGCAACATCTCGAACGCCGCCTCGAAGACCGTCGACTACGACGGCACCGGGCCGAGCGCGCCGACCGGCATCGCGGTCACGGCGACCACGAACGCGTACTACTCCGGCTCCGGCTCCACCGTCTACTTCCGGCCGGGCGTGAGCGGCGGCTTCAAGATCGTCGCGAGCGGCTCCGCCGACGACGAGTCCGGCGTCGCCGGCTACACGTACCCGGATCTCGGCAGCGGCTGGACGCAGAGCTCGGGCGTCTACACGTTCGACGCGACCGCGACGACGCAGACCGGCGGGATCACGGCGCAGAACAAGGCAACGCCCGCCGGCGACAGCACGGCGCTCGACATCACCGCGCACGCCGACACAACCGCGCCGACGAGCGCGATCCAGTGCGACCTCAACACGTGCACGACCGCGTGGTCGACGAGCACGGTCCACGTCGACCTCGCCGCCTCGGACGCGCAGGCCGACGTCTACCGGATCATCTGGACGACCGACGGCACCGACCCCGCCGTCGACCCGAGCACCGACAACATCACGAACGGCAGCCACACCAACGGCTCCGCCGCGAGCTTCAGCATCTCCTCCAACGGCGTCACCGCCGTCAAGTGGATCGCCGAGGACAACGTCGGCAACGTCAGCGCCGTCCAGAGCAAGGACGTCTACAAGGACTCGAGCTCGCCGAGCTCGCCGGGCGACGTCTCCTTCGGCAGCTTCACGCATGCGTACTGGCCGGGCAGCGGCACCACCGTCTACTTCCAGGGCGGCGCCACCGGCGGCTTCACCGCCAGCGCGAGCGGGGCCACCGACTCCGACTCCGGCATCTCGGGCTACACCTACCCCGATCTCGGCACCGGCTGGACGCAGAGCGGCGGCGTCTACACGTTCGACGCGACCGCCGGCAACTCGAGCGGCGGCATCGACGCGACCAACGGCGCCGGGCTGACCGGCGGCAACCTCAACTTCACCACCCGCAGCGACTCGACCGCTCCGGACACGTCGATCACGTGCAACGCGGCCACCTGCACCTCGAGCTGGTACAGCGGCGCGGTCACGATCGACCTCAGCGCGACCGACCCGGGCGCGAGCGCCGCGGACGTGAAGCGGATCGTCTACACGACGAACGGCACCGACCCGGCGATCGACGCGGGCGACGGAGTCACGAACGGCACCGAAGCCGCCGGCGCGAGCGCCTCCCTCTCCGTCTCGACGGACGGCACGACGACGGTGAAGTGGATCGTCGAGGACAACGTCGGCAACATCAGCTCGGTCTCCAGCCAGGCCGTCCAGGACGACGTGAGCGCTCCGACCGGCAGCGTCACCGATCCGGGCTCCGTCCTCAGCGGCACGGTCTCGCTGGCCGCGACCGCGGACGACGGCTCCGGCTCGGGGGTCGCCTCGGTCGAGCTGCAGGCGGCGGCGCACGGCACCTCGACGTGGCAGAGCCTCGGCACGGCCACGACCGCGCCGTACTCGGTGTCCGCGAACACGACGACGCTGACCGACGGCGCCTACGACCTCCGCGCGGTCGTCACCGACAACGTCGGTCACACCGGCGACAGCGCCACCCTCGGGCCGCGCACGGTCGACAACACGCCACCGACGCTCAGCCTGACCGCGCCGGCCGACGGCGGCTATGTCAACGCCGCCGCCGCCAACCCGTACACGGTCACCGCCGCCGCGAGCGACACGGGCACCGGCGTCAGCCAGGTCGACTTCTTCACGTGCACGAGTGCCGCCTGCACGAGCACGACGCTCCTCGGCACCGACACGACCGCCTCCGGCGGGAACTACAGCATCTCGTGGACGCTGCCCGGCGACGGCCCCGCGTGGCTGAAAGCGGTGGCGACCGACGGCGCCGGCCACTCCTCGAGCTCGATCGCAGCGTTCACCGTCGACCGCACCCCGCCGGACACGACGCTCGTGACGAACCCCGGCAGCCCGTCGAACGCCGCCCACCCGGTCTTCTCGTTCTCCGCGAGCGAGTCGACGCAGGGCTACGAGTGCCGGCTCGACGGCGGCGCGTGGGCGTCCTGCTCGAGCCCGGACACGCTCTCCTCCACGCCGGCCGACGGCACCCACACCTTCGAGGTCCGCGCGATCGACCTCGCCGGCAACACCGACGCCTCACCCGCCTCGTGGACGTGGCTCGAGGACACGACCGCGCCCACCGCCTCGCTCGACGACCCGGCCTCCGGCAACGCGGCGCACTCCGTCCGCGGCTCGGTCTCGCTGTCCGCGACCGTCGCCGACCCCGGTGCGCACGCGTCCGGCATCGCGAGCACGACCTACGAGTACTCCTCCGACGGCACGAGCTGGGTGGCGACCCCCTCGACCTGGGACACGACCGGGGTCGCCGACGGCGTCTACGACCTCCGGGTGACCGCGCTCGACAACGCCGGCAACTCGACGACGTCGACCCTCGTCACCGGCGTGAAGGTCGACAACAGCGCGCCGGCGATCTCCGTCACCGACCCGGGCGCGTACATGCACGGCACGGTCACGCTGACGGCGACCGCAACCGACCCGAACGACTCGTCGGGCGACACCGGCTCGGGCATCGCGAGCGTTGCGTTCCAGCTCTCGCCGGCCGGCCAGGACACCTGGACGACCGAGGCGACCGCGACCTCCTCGCCGTACAGCGCCGGGGTCGACACGACCGGGCTCACCGACGGCTCCTACGACCTGCGCGCGCTCGTCACCGACGGCGCCGGCAACCAGACGGCCTCCGCCGCGGCGACCGGGATCCTCGTCGACAACACGAAGCCGCAGGTCACGCTCGCCACGGTCGCCTCCAACCTGCGCGGCACGGTCACGCTCTCCACCTCGTCCGCCACCGATCCGGGCGCGAACGCCTCCGGCGTCGACACGACGACCTACGCCGCCTCGCCCACCGGCGCGAGCTCGTGGACGACCGTCTCGTCGACGTGGAACACCGCCGGCGTCTCGGACGGCCTCTACGACGTCGAGGCGACGGTCACCGACAAGGCCGGCAACGTCAGCGACGCGAGCATGCAGACCGGCGTGCGCGTCGACAACACGGCCCCGGTCACGACCGCCTCCGGCGTCCCCTCCGGCTACTCGGACAGCCCCGTCACGGTCACGCTCAGCCCGAGCGACAGCGGCTCCGGCGTCGCGGACACGACCTACCAGGTCGACGGCGGCGCCGCCCAGCACGGCACCTCGGTGACGATCGCCGCCCCGAGCAACGGCTCGAACGACGGCTCGCACACGGTCGCGTTCTCCTCGACCGACGTCGCCGGCAACGTCGAGACGCAGAAATCGGTGACGGTGCTGATCGACGCCACGCCTCCCGTCTGCTCGAGCTGCAGCGCCTCCGACTACCTCAGCGGCACGGTGACGCTGACGGCCACAACCACCGACTCAGGGGGCGCCGGCCTCTCGTCGGTCACCTTCCAGGAGTCGGCCGACGGCACCACCTGGCACGACCTCGGCGCCGGTGTCGCCGGCTCCGGCAGCGACTACACCTACGACTGGAACACCACGGGCGTCGCGGACGGCGCCTACCACCTCCAGGCGGTGATCGTGGACGGCGCCGGGAACACGACCACCGTCGATCTCCACTCCGGCGGCGCCGGCGTCGTGGTCGTCGACAACACGGCGCCGACGGTGTCGGTCGGCGCGCCCTCGGACGGCGCGTTCGTCTCGGGCACGACGACGCTCTCCGCGACGGCCAGCGATGCGAACGCTCTCACCTACTCCTTCCTCGTCGACGGCACGCAGGTCGCGACCGGCTCGTCGCCGACCGCGAGCTGGGACTCGACCTCCGTCGCCGACGGGACGGCCACCATCCGGATCGAGGCGACCGACCCTGCGGGCAACTCGACGACCTCGTCGTCGGTGACGGTGACGGTCGACAACGTCGCTCCGGCGCCGGCACTCGCCGACCCGGGCTCCCCGCTCGCGGGCGCCGTCACGCTGAGCGCGACGAGCGACGCCGACACGGCGAGCATCGAGTTCCAGGACCAGGCCTCCGGCAGCAGCTCGTGGTCGACGATCGCGACCGTCGCCGCGTCGCCGTTCCAGACCTCCTTCGCCACGTCCTCGGTCGCCGACGGCAGCTACCTGCTGCGCGCCTTCGCAACCGACACGGGCGGGCACACCGGTGCGAGCGCAACCCGTAGCGTCGTCGTCGACAACACGGCTCCGACCGGCAGCCTCGACGCGCCGCGGAACGGCGAGATCCTCGGCGGCACGGTGACGATGAGCGCGACTGCGAGCGACGCAACATCGGGCGTCGCCAGCGTCGAGTTCGACGAGCGCCGGTCCGGCAGCGGCTCCTGGACGGCGATCGGCACCGTCACCTCCTCCCCCTACTCGCTGTCCTGGGACACCGACGCGGTCGCGGTCGGCTCGTACGACCTCCGGGTCGCGATCGCAGACGACGCCGGCAACACCTACACGACCCCGGCCGAGACGGTGACGGTGAACGCGTCGCCGTCGTCGATCTCGCTCGGGTCGATCGGCTCGTCGGTGAGCGGCTCGATCACGCTCAGCGCCGACGGCGCCTCGTCCGCCTCGTCGGTCGCCTTCCAGGTCAGCCGGGCCGGGGCGAGCGCGTGGCAGACCATCTCCACCGACACCGCCTCGCCGTGGAGCGCCACCTTCGACACGGCCACGCTCGCCGACAGCTCCTACGACTTCCGCGCCGTCGCGACCGACTCGAGCGGCAACACGGGAACGAGCACGATCTCGGGCGTCGCCGTCGACAACCACGCGCCGTCGGTCGTCTCCTCCTCGCCGGCGGACGGCGCCACGGTCAAGAGCGCCGACTCGATCTCGGTGACGGCGAGCGAGCAGGTCACCTTCACCGGCGTCACGCTCGACGGCCACCACGGGGTCTCGCCGTCCGGCTCCGGCACGAGCGCGAGCTTCGCGACGGGCCCGCTCGCCGACGGGCTGCACGAGCTGACCGGCACCATCGTCGACCAGGTCGGGCACTCGACGCGCTTCATGATCCACTTCCTCGTCCAGCCGGCCGCGGCGACACAGGCGTCGATCGTCGTCCAGAACGTCTACGCCGGCAGCACGACGACGGTGAAGCTGACCGGCGGCGGCGCGAGCGTCGTGCTTCCCGCCGACGCCTGGACGTCGAAGAGCGACTGGCTCGTCGTCAGTCTCGCCCCCCGGAGCGACACGTTCCTGCCGACGACGTCGCTGCACGTTCTCTCCGCGATCGAGATCGACGCGACGTGGGCGCTCGGCGGCACCAGCGAGCACGCGTTCTCGGCGCCGCTCGACGTCACGCTCGACGGCGCGGGCGACGGCACGCTGGCGGCAACCTCGGAGGACGGCCTCACCTGGCGGATGATCCCGCCGGTGCCGCAGCCGGGCGTGCTGCCGGACGGCTGGCAGGACGGCTTCTACCGCGTCGGCAGCACGATGCACATCCTCACCCGGCACCTCTCGACCTTCGCGGTGATCGACGACAAGACGCCGCCGGCCGCGCCGTCGAACATCCACGCGCTGGTCTGGGACGGCAAGCTCGAGCTGCAATGGACGCCCGCCGCCGACAACTCGGGCACGGTCTCCGAGTTCCACGTCTACCGGAACGACACGCCGATCGGGACGCTGGGCGCGGGCGGCACCTTCTACACCGTGGGGCCGTACAGCCTCGGCGACACCGCCGCGTACTCGGTCTCGGAGACGGACGCCGCCGGCAACGAGAGCGCCCGGTCGCGCGCCCTCGTCGTCGTCCCCGCGCTGCAAGGACTGACGCTCGCCCAGGCCGTCACCGTTCTCGGCGCGCACGGTCTCTCCGCCGGCGCACTGACGGGCGTGGTCTCCGACCGGCCGGCCGGCACGGTCGTCGGCGAGACGCCCGGCACGGCGCTCGACGGAACGTCGATCCCGCTCCAGCTCTCCACCGGCCAGGCCCCCGCCACCGTGCCGTTCGTCTTCACGGTCGTCGCCACTCGAACGCTGCCGCTCGCGACCCGGAACTTCATCGGCGTCCATCTCTCGGCGACATGGGTCACGCGGATCGCCGCCAGGCTGCTCGACACGCGCGGCCGGGTCGTCCACAGCTGGCATGTGACCGTCCGCGCCGGCACCAGGATCGTCAAGCTGCCGCTGCCGAAGAGGGTGCGCAAGACGGGCAGCTACGCCCTGCGCTGGGTCGCCACGTCCGGCGGGGCGAAGGTGCACAAGCTCCTGCGGGTCCGGATCGTCCCGAGCGCGAAGGGACTGCCCCGGTCGGGCCCGGTCGACGTCGTGCTCGCCGGCTTGGCGCTTCGCAGCCTGCCGCTGCCGACGTCGGCGCACCGGGTGCGCCACGTCTTCAACGCGTCGCGGCAGACGGCGTTCTCGCTCGCGGGCGCCCCGCACAAGAACGTCCAGGTGATCGTCGTCGACGTGGACGTCTACGGGCCGGCGCTGATCCGGCAGCTCAAGACGGTCTTCCCGATGATGAAGATCATCGCCATCTCGAAGAGCCCGCTGAGGCTCGTGCAGTCGATCCGCGCCGGCGCCACGGTCGCGCTGCCGAAGGGGCTGCCGCCGAAGAAGCTGGCGCGCGTGATCGCGGGCCTCGCCGGCTCCACGTCGAACCGGTAGCAGCCGCTGCTATCCGCCGGGCCGCCAGAGCGGCTCGTCCACACCGCCGGCCGCGTTCGCGGCCCGTGCGAGGATGAAGAGCAGGTCGGAGAGGCGGTTGAGATAGACGAGGGCGAGCGGGTTGACGCCCTCCCGCGCGTCGGCCTCGAGGGCGCGCAGCTCGGCGCGGCGGGCGATCGTTCGCGCGACGTGCAGCCGGGCCGCGGCCTCGGAGCCGCCGGGCAGGACGAAGCTCTTCAGCTCCGGCAGCGGCTCGTTGAACTCGTCGCAGAGGCGCTCGAGACGGTCGACGAGCGCCTGTGTCACGCGCAGCCGGTCGTCGGGGCCCGCCCAGGGGCGCGAGAGGTCGGCGCCGAGGTCGAAGAGCTCGTTCTGGATGCGCTCGAGCGGCGCGTGCAGCTGCTCGGGGACACCGGTTGCGAGCACGACGCCGAGCGTCGAGTTCAGCTCGTCGACGGCGCCGTAGGCCTCGATGCGCGGATCGAGCTTCGAGGCACGGCTGCCGTCGCCGAGGCTCGTCTGCCCGCGGTCGCCGCCGCGGGTGTAGATGCGGTCGAGCCGGACGGGCTCGTTCGGGTCGCGGGGCACGGCGTTCCCTCCTCTAGCGCTGCGCGATCTCCTGGTCGCGCAGCGCCAGGATCTCACGCGCGATCACGAGCCGCTGGATCTCGCTCGTGCCCTCGTAGATCTCGGTCACCTTCGCGTCGCGGTAGTAGCGCTCGACGGGGAACTCCTTCGTGTAGCCGTAGCCGCCGAGCACCTGGATCGCCTCGGCGGTCTGGCGGCGCGCCACCTCGGAGGCGTAGAGCTTCGCCTTCGCGCCGGCCTCGGTGTGCGGGCGGTCGTTCTCCTTCAGCCACGCGGCGCGGTAGGTCAGGAGCCGCGCGGCGTCGATCTCGGTCGACATGTCGGCGAGCTTCTGCTGGATCGCCTGGAAGCCGGCGATCGGCTGCCCGAACGCGTGCCGTTCCTTCGCGTAGGAGCACGCGACGTCGTAGGCGGCCTGCGCGATCCCGACCGCCTGCGCGGCGATCCCGATCCGGCCGCCGTCGAGCGTCGCCATCGCGACGTGGAAGCCCTTGCCCGCCTCGTGCAGCAGCCGGTCGCGGCCCACGCGCGCGCCCTCGACGACGAGGTCGTTCGTGAGCGACGAGTTGAGCCCGAGCTTCTCCTCGTCGCGCGTGATCCGGACGTGGTCGGCGTCGAGGACGAAGGCGCTGACGCCGCGCGCGCCCGGCGTCGAGGGGTCGGTGCGCGCGAAGAGGAGAAAGGTGCCGGCGGCGCTCCCGTTGGTGATCCACTGCTTCGAGCCGGTGATCGTCCACCCGTCGCCGTCGGGCTCCGCGCGCGTCAGCAGGGCGCCCGCGTCGGAACCGGATCCCGGCTCGGTGAGCGCGAAGGCGCCGATCTGCTCGCCGCGCGCGAGCGGCGGCACGAAGCGGGCGCGCTGCTCCTCGCTGCCGAAACGGAGCAGCGGCAGCGTCGCCGCGCTCGTGTGGACGGCGACGGTGACGCCGACGCCCGCGTCGCCGCGCGAGAGCTCCTCGAGCACGAGGACGTAGGCGAGAAAGTCGGCGCCGGCCCCGCCGTACTCCTCCGGCACGCAGACGCCCATCAGCCCCAGCTCGGCGAGCGCTGCGAACACCTCGCGCGGGAAGCGGTGCTCGCGATCCCACGTGGCCGCGTGCGGCTCGACCTCCGCGCGCACGAAGTCGCGCGTGAGCGCCTGGATCTCGCGCTGCTCCGGCGTCAGCTCGAAGTCCACGCCCAGATCGTACGTGGCCCGCACGGCCATGTCCCGCGACCGGCTCACGGAACGTGGCCGCAAGCGGCGTGCCGCGCCTATAGTCGGCCCACCTTGAGACGGAGCCTTGCTCTCGGAGCGGCGCTCGTCGCGGCGGCGACGGGCGCGGGAGCGGCGAGGGCGGCGCGCTCGCCGGCGCAGGTCGTCCGCGCCTGGAGCGCGGCGCTGAACGCGGATCGCAACGAGGCGGCGGCGCGGCTCTTTGCGAAGAACGCGCGCATCGTGCAGCCCGGCGTCGACGTCGAGCTCTCCACGCACGCGCTCGCGCTCGGCTTCAACGACTCGCTCCCCTGCGCCGGCCGGATCACGCGGCTGCAGGTGAAGGGCGCGCGCGTGACGGCCACGTTCGTCCTCGGTGAGCGCCCGCACCACGCCTGCGACGGCCCGGGCCTGCAGGCCGCCGCGCTGTTCGTCGTCCGCAAGAGGAAGATCGTGCTCTGGCGGCAGGTCCCGGTGCCCGCCGCGGCACCCAGAGCCTGACCGCCCGGCGCCTACCTGTACGCGTAGAAGCCGCGGCCGGACTTCCGCCCCAGCCGGCCGGCCTGGACGTACTGGCGGAGCAGCGGGCAGGGCGCGTACTTCGGGTTGCCGAGCCCGGCGTACAGCACCTCCATGATCGCCACGCAGGTGTCGAGGCCGATCAGGTCGGCGAGCGCGAGCGGGCCCATCGGGTGCGCGAAGCCGAGCTTCGCGATCGTGTCGATCGCCTCCGGCTCCGCGACGCCCTCGAGCAGCGCGAACGCGGCCTCGTTGATGAACGGCATCAGGATCCGGTTCGAGACGAAGCCGGGCAGGTCGCGCGCCTCGGCCGGGGTCTTGCCGAGATCCTCGGCGAGCGCGACGATCGCGGCCGCGGTCTCGTCGGAGGTCTCGAGCCCGCGGATCACCTCGACGAGCGCCAGCACCGGCACCGGGTTGAAGAAGTGCATGCCGACGACCCGCTCGGGCCGCGCGGTGGCGGCGGCGAGCGAGGTGATCGGGATCGAGGACGTGTTCGAGGCGAGGATCGCGCCCTCGGGCAGCGCCTCGTCCGCGCGGCGGAAGAGGCCGGTCTTCACGGCGGCGTCCTCGACGATCGCCTCGATCATCAGGTCGGCCGGAACGAGGTCGTCGACGGCGGTCACGCGCGCAAGCACCTCGTCGGGGTCGGCGCCGCCCTTCTCCGCGAGCCTGGTCAGGCTCTTGTGCATCGCCTCCAACCCGCGCTCGACCGCCCCGGGGGCGGCGTCGTGCAGCGAGACGCGACGGCCGGAGGCGGCGACGACCTGGGCGATCCCTCCGCCCATCTGGCCGGCGCCGACGACGAGAACGTGCTCGAAGTCCACGAGGGGAGGCTATCGTCGCGCCGTGCCCGTGGTGGAGGTGAACGGTGCCCGGCTCTGGTACGGCGAGGCCGGGCAGGGGGATCCAGTCGTGCTGCTGCACGGCGGTCTCGGCGACTCGGGGTTGTGGGAGCCGGTGGTGCCGTTCCTCTCCGAGCGGTTCCGGACGATCCGCACCGACTTCCGCTTCTTCGGCCGCTCGGCGGGACCCGCGGCTCCCTTCTCGCTGCGCGCCGACACGCTCGGGGTGCTCGACGAGCTCGGGCTCGAGCGGCCGGCGCTCGTCGGGCTCTCGGTCGGCGGGGCGGTCGCGTTCGATCTGGCGCTCGACCATCCGGAGCGCGTGCGGGCGGTCGCGGGCGTCGCTCCGACGCTCTCCGGCGGCGCCGAGCTCGAGACGGAGGTCTCCGACGACCTCGCGGTCTGGACGCCGCTCGGCGTGGAGGAGCGGATGCGGCAGCTCTGGCAGGCGACACCGTTCGCCGACCCGTTCCCGCACGGTGTCGCGATCACCGCGACGCCTCGGCCCGCGCACGACCGGCTCGGAGAGCTGGCCGTGCCGGCGCTCGTCGTCACGGCGCGACACGACCCGCCGGAGCTGCGCGAGCTCGGCCCGCTCGTCGCCCGCGAGGCGCCGCACGCGCGCCACGTCGAGCTCGACTCCGACCACTACGTAACGCTGCGCGAGCCGGAAACGCTCGCGGGCGTCCTGCTCGAGTTCCTGACCGCCGTCTAGCCCCGTGCGACGAGCTCTGCGACGCCGTGCGACTGCGAGCTCGTCGGTCCTTCGAGCCATGTCCGGGGTCTGACCCCGGACATGGCCCCAGCGGACAGGGCCCCAGCGGACAGGGCCGTGACGCCGCTAGACCTCGATCAGAAGCGCGTCGCCCTGACCGCCACCGGAGCAGATCGCGGCCAGGCCGAGACCGCCGCCCTGACGGCGCAGCTCGTGCACGATCGTCCCGAGAATGCGGCCGCCGCTCGCGCCGATCGGATGGCCGAGCGCGACCGCGCCGCCGTTCACGTTCGCGATCTCCGGATCCGCGCCGAGCATCGCCAGCGAGTTCAGCGCCACCGAGCAGAACGCCTCGTTCACCTCGACACGTGTCACGTCCTCGATCGTCTTGCCCGCCTTCGCGAGCGCCTGCGCACCCGCGTTCGCCGGCGTCCGCGCAAGCCACGCGAACTCGTCCGCGACGTAGCCCTGCGACACGACCGTCGCAAGCGGCTCCAGCCCGCGCCTCCGCGCGAACTCCTCCGAGCAGACGACGACACAGGACGCCCCGTCGTTGACGCCCGGCGCGTTCCCGGCGGTGATCGTCCCCTCGGGATCCATGACCGGCTTGAGCGAGGCGAGCTTCTCGAGCGTCGTCTCGGCGCGCACCGACTCGTCCGCCGCGACGTCGCCGACCGGCACGATCTCGTCGTCGAAGACGCCGGCGTCCTGCGCCGCGGCCGCGCGCTGGTGCGAGCGGAACGCCCACGCGTCCTGGTCGGAGCGCGAGATGCCGAGCGCCCGGTTGACGCCGCTCGCCTGCTGCACCATGTGCAGCTCGTCGAAGGTCGAGCGCAGGCCGTCCCACACCATCAGGTCGACGAGCGTCCCGTCACCCATCCGGTACCCCGAGCGCGCCTTCGGCAGCGCGTACGGCGCGTTCGTCATCGACTCCATCCCGCCCGTCACGACCACCTCGACGTCACCGGCGCGGATCATCGAGTCGGCGATCTCGACCGCCCGGATCGACGACGCGCAGACCTTGTTCACCGTGTCGGAGGGCACGTCGATCGGGATCCCCGCGGCAACCGCCGCCTGCCGCGCGGGCGCCTGCCCCGCTCCGGCCTGCAGCACCTGGCCCATGATCACGTAGTCGACCTCGCCCGCCTCGAGCCCGGCGCGCTCGAGCCCGGCGCGGATCGCGACCGCGCCCAGCTCGGTCGCCGCGTGCCCGGCGAGTCCGCCGCCGAGCTTGCCGAACGGCGTCCGGACGGCGGAGATGATGACGGTGCGGCTCACGCGTCCAGGCTACTACCGCACGAAGGTCGTGCCGGCCGTCAGCCGCCGCGCGAACGCGACGAGCAGGCGCACCGCGGCCTCGATGTCCTCGAGATCGACAGTCTCGACGGGCGTGTGCATGTAGCGCAGCGGGACGGAGACGAGCCCGGTCGCGATACCGCCCCGGCTGAGGTGCACGGCGTCGGCGTCGGTGTTCGTGCGTCCGCGCGTGACCTCGACTCCACACGGAATCTTCTCGGCCTCGGCCGTCTCGTAGAGCAGCTCGAAGACCCGCGGGTGGACGGTGGGGCCGCGCATCAGCGATGGCCCTCCACCGAGCTTCACCTCGCCCTCCTCCTCCGGGTCGCCGCCGCGCACGTCGGTTGCGTGCGTGACGTCGACCGCGATCGCGACGTCGGGCTCGATCCCGAACGCCGTCGTCCGGGCGCCCGCGAAGTCGCCGATCTCCTCCATGACGGCGGCCACGCCATAGACGTCGCCGGGGCCGCCGCCGTCGGCCGCGAGCCGCCGCGCCGCCTCGAGGGCGACATAGCAGCCGATGCGATTGTCGAGCGAGCGCGACGCGACCCGGCCGTTGCGCAACTCGAGCGGCGCCGCCGCCACCACCGCCGCGTCGCCGGTGCGGACAAGCGAGCGCGCCTCTGCCCCGTCGAGGGCGCCGAGCTCGAGGAAGAGATCGTCGTGGCCGAGCGGCTTACGGTCGTCGCCGCGCCGCAGCTTCCGCTTGCGCGCGGCGATCACGCCGGCCAGCCGTCCGTCGCGTGTCAGCACCTCGACGCGCTGGCCGACGAGCACGTGCGGATCCCAGCCGCCGAGCGGCCGGATCGCCGCGAAGCCGTCGTCGCCGACGTGCGTGACGACGACCGCGATCTCGTCGATATGCCCGACGATCGCGAGCGTCGCGCCCCCCGCCGTCCCGGGCACCCGCACCCACGACGAGCCGAGGACGTCGGACGAGACCTCCCCGGCATCGCGCGCGCCTGCCCGCCAGGCCTCGGCGGCCAGCGTCTCCTGCCCGGACGGGCCGGGGGCGCTCAGAAGGCTCGCAAGCAGCTCGGGAATCGGCACCGCGCGGAACCCTACCGGCGCGGCCCGACCCCGCCCGCGATACGGTCCCCCCGTGCAACTGCGGACACTCCCGGACCCGTACGCGATCGTCAGGCTCCACCCCGGCTCCGAGCTCCCCGACTGGGTCGACAAGGGCCCGTTCCGGTCGGTCACGCGCACGGACAACGAGGTCTCGGTCGTCTGCCGCGACCACGACGTCCCCGAAGGAGAGAGCGCGGAGCGCGGCTGGCGCGTGCTCGAGCTGCTCGGCCCGCTCGACTTCTCGCTCACCGGCGTCGTCGCGTCGCTCGTCGACCCGCTCGCGCGCGCCGAGATCCCGATCTTCGTCATCTCCACCTTCGAGACCGACTACGTGCTCGTGCGCGAGGTGAACCTCGAGGACACGATCGAGGTCCTCGAGCTCGCGGGGCACGACGTCGCTTGACGCGCCCCGCAGGCCCGCCTACGCTCACGGCATGACTTCCGCACCGCAGACCTGGTGGGCCTGGCGCACCGAGCGGAGCGGGAGCCTGCGCGCAGCCTGAACGCGCCCCACAGCCCCCTCCGCTCGACCCCGGCTCCGGAAGGAGCCTTTTTCATGCCCACAGCCGAGATCCCAACCGACCTGCTCACCCCGCTCGGGGCGTACCTCCGCCTGCGGGAGGACGCGCGCGGCGCGTTCCTGCTCGAGTCGGTCGACCGCGGCCGGCTGGGCCGCTACTCGTTCGTCGGCTGCGGCTCGCGGCTCGTGGACTTCGACGAGGCGGAGCGGCTCGGCGAGCCGGTCGTCGGCTACCTCGGCTACGACGCGGTCGCGCGCTTCGAGCCGACCGTACCGCTCCCCGACGACGGGCCGGGTTTCCCGGAAAGCGTCTTCGTCGTGCCGGAGCTGCTCGTGCGCTTCGACCACGCGCGCGGGATCGCCGAGGCGGTCGTCGGCGACGAGCGCCGCGTCGCCGAGCTCTTCGAGGGCCCGCAGCCGGAGCTGCCGCGCGGTGACGGCGAACGCGGGGCGCTGCGCCGCTTCCCCGAGCGCGACGAGTATCTGCGCTGGGTCGCGACCGCGAAGGAGCACATCCGCGAGGGCGACATCTTCCAGGCCGTCGTCGCGCAGCGGGCGGAGCGGCCGACCTCGGTCTCGCCCGTCGAGCTCTATCGCGCGCTGCGCCGCGTCAACCCGTCGCCGTACCTCTTCCTGCTCGAGCTGGACGGGCTCGCGCTCGTCGGCTCCTCGCCCGAGACGCACGTCAAGTGCGAGGGCAGGCGCGCGAGCCTGAACCCGATCGCAGGCTCGATCCGCCCCGGCGAGGGCGCCGACGAGGAGCTGCTCGCCTCCGAGAAGGACCGCGCCGAGCACGTGATGCTCGTCGACCTGGGACGCAACGACCTCTCGCGCGTCTGCGTCCCCGGCAGCGTCCACGTCGCGCGCTTCATGTACGTCGAGCATTACTCGCACGTCACGCACCTCGTCTCGGAGGTGGTCGGCGAGCTCGCGACCGACATGGGGCCGTTCGAGCTGCTGCGGGCGACCTTCCCGGCCGGCACGCTCTCCGGGGCGCCGAAGGTGCGGGCGATGCAGATCATCTCCGCGCTCGAGGGGCGGCGCCGCGGCGTGTACGGCGGCGCCGTCGGCTACGTGCTCCCGGGCGTCGGCATGGACACGTGCATCGCGATCAGGACGGCCGTCCTGCGCGACGGCGTCGCCTATCTGCAGGCGGGCGGCGGGATCGTGGCCGACTCCGACCCGGCGGCCGAGCACCAGGAGTGCCTGAACAAGCTGGGCGCCCTCGAGGCCGCGATCGAGCTGGCAGAGTCGGAGCAACGTCGATGAGAGCTCAAGAGGATCAGCTCGTGTTCCCGACGGGTCGAGCGGCACGCGGACGGCTGAGGGACAGTACGACGGGTACGGCCCGAAGCCGGCCGCGGGACGAGTGGCCCGAGACGTCGGCGGAGCCGGGCTCCGCCCGGCGAGAGCCGACGGCGTTCGGGGGCGCGAGATGATCCTCCTGATCGACAACTACGACAGCTTCACGTACAACCTCGCGCACCTGTTCGGGGCGCTCGGGTCGGAGGTGGTCGTGCGCCGCAACGACGAGATCACCGCCGCCGAGGCGGAGGCGCTCGCGCCGTCCCAGCTCGTCGTCTCGCCCGGGCCCGGCCGGCCGGCGGACTCGGGAGCGACGCCGGAGATCGTCGCGCGCCTCGCCCGCACGACGCCGGTCCTCGGCGTCTGCCTCGGCCACCAGGCGATCGTCGAGGTCTTCGGCGGCGAGGTCGGCTACGCGCGCGAGCTCGTCCACGGCAAGGCGAGCCCGGTGCGCCACGACGGCGGCGGGCTCTTCACCGGCCTGCCCGACCCGTTCGAGGCGGGCCGCTACCACTCGCTCGCGGCGACGCGGCTCCCGGACGTGCTCGAGCCGACCGCGTACGCCGAGGACGGCGAGGTGATGGCCGTCCGCCACCGTGAGCTGCCGGTCGTCGGCGTCCAGTTCCATCCCGAGTCGGTGCTGACCCCGGACGGCCCGGCGCTCGCGCGCAACTTCCTGGCGGGGAACCTGTGATCCAGGAGACCGTCGCCCGGCTGCTCGACGGCCACGACCTGACGCGCGAGGAGGCGCGCTCGACGATGAACGCGATCATGGCCGGCGACGCGACGCCGGTGCAGATCGCGGGCTTCCTCGTCGCGCTGCGGGCGAAGGGCGAGACCGCGGACGAGATCGCCGGCTGCGCGGAGGCGATGCGCGAGCACGTGCTGCGCGTGAACCCGCACCGGCACGATCTCGTCGACATCGTCGGCACCGGCGGCGACGGCGCGAACACCTGGAACATCTCGACCGCGGCGGCCCTCGTGGCGGCGGGCGCCGGCGCGGCGATCGCGAAGCACGGCAACCGCGCGGCATCCTCGACGAGCGGCGCCGCCGACGTGCTCGAGGCGCTCGGCTTCCGGCTCGAGCTCGAGCCGGAGCGAATCGAGCGGTCGATCGACGAGCTCGGGTTCGGCTTCCTGTTCGCGCAGGCGCACCACCCGGCGATGCGCCATGCGGCGCCGGTGCGGCGCGAGCTGGCGACACGTACCGTCTTCAACGTGCTCGGCCCGCTGACGAACCCGGCCGGCGCGCGGGCGCTGATGCTCGGCGTCTACTCGCCGGAGCTGACCCGCACCCTCGCCGAGGCGCTCGTCCAGCTCGGCGCGACACGCGCCTACGTCGTCCACGGCGCAGGCGGCATCGACGAGCTCTCGCCGTGCGGCCCGAACCTCGTCTGCGAGGTCGAGAACGGCGCCGTGCGCGAGTACGAGCTCGACCCGCGCGACCTCGGCGTCGAGCCGTGCAGCCCCGACGACCTGTGCGGCGGCGACCCGCAGACGAACGCAGCCGGGCTGCGCGCGGTGCTGAGCGGCGAGGACCACGGCGGCCACCGCTCGGCTGTCGTCCTGAACGCCGCGGGCGGGATCGCGGCCGCGGGCCACGCCGAGAACCTACGCGAGGGCATCGAGCGCGCCCGCGAGGCGATCGACTCGGGCGCCGCCGCGGAGCGGCTCGAGCAGCTGATCGCGTTCACGCAGGAGGAGGCATGAGGTTCGCCGAGGCCCTCTCCCGGCCCGGGCTCGCGGGCATCGCCGAGTTCAAGCGCGCGTCCCCGTCACTTGGCGACATCCGGCCGGACGCACGCGTCGAGGAGATCGTCCCGGCCTATGCCGCGAGCGGCGCCGCGGCGATCTCGGTGCTCGTCGACGAGCGCTTCGCCGGCTCGCTCGACGACCTCCGCGCGGCCCGGGCGGCCACCGAGACCCCCCTGCTCGCGAAGGGCTTCTTCTCGACCGAGGAGCACCTGCGCCGGCTGCGCGAGGCGGGCGCCGACGCGGCGCTCCTGATCCTCGCCGACCTCGACGACGAGACGGCAGCCCGGCTGATGCGCGAGGCGGAGCGGCTCGGCCTCGACACGCTCGTCGAGGCACACGACGCCGGCGAGCTCGCGCGCGCGACCCGGCTCGGCGCGCCCGTGGTCGGGGTCAACGCGCGCGACCTCTCGACCTTCCGGATCGACCGCCGCACGCAGCTCGCGCTCGTCGCGGAAGCGCACGCTCGCTTCAAAGGGGGCGACCGGGTCGTGATCGCCGAGTCGGCGATCCACACGCGCGCCCAGGCCGCGGCCGCGGAGCTGACGGGCGCGGACGCAGTCCTCGTCGGCACCTCGCTGATGCGGGCGCCCGACCCGGGCGCGAAGCTGCGCGACCTGCTTTCCCGGCCGCTCGTGAAGGTCTGCGGCCTCACCCGCCAGGAGGACGTCGACGTCGCGGTCGAGGCCGGCGCCGACCTGCTCGGCTTCATCTTCGCGGCGGGCAGCCCGCGCCGGGCGGACGCCGTCCTCAACGTCCCCGACACGGCGCTCTCGGTCGCCGTGTACGTCGGACAGGTCGAGGACCGCGGCGGCGACCTCGTGCAGCTCTACCCCGACTACGCCGGCACCGTCCGCGGCCGCGACGCCGTCCTGCTCCGCGACGGTGAGCCCGTCGCCCGCGTGCTCGACCTGCCGTGGCAGGGCTCCGATCCCGAGCACTGGCGGCACGCCGCGACGGCCGAGGGACGCGTCGTCCTCGCCGGCGGCCTCGGCCCGGAGAACGTCCGCGAGGCGATCGCGGCCGTCCGCCCGTGGGCGGTCGACGCCGCCTCGTCGCTCGAACGCGAGCCGGGCAGCAAGGATCACGACCGCGTCCGCGCCTACATCGAGGAGGCCCGCGCATCATCATGAGCACAACGACCACGCTCTTCGGCGAGTACGGCGGCCGGTACGTCCCGGAGACGCTGATCCCGGCGCTCGACGAGCTCGAGCAGGGCTGGCGCGAGGCGCTGGCCGACGACTCCTTCCGCGCCGAGCTGCACGAGCTGGCGACCACCTACGCAGGCCGGCCGACGCCGATCACGCTCGCGGAGCGGTTCGCGCCCGGCAGGCGGATCTACCTGAAGCGCGAGGACCTGCTGCACACGGGCGCGCACAAGCTGAACAACGCGCTCGGCCAGGCGGTGCTCGCGCGGCGGCTCGGCAAGCACCGGATCGTCGCCGAGACGGGCGCCGGCCAGCACGGCGTCGCGTCGGCAACCGTCTGCGCGCGCTTCGGCCTCGAATGCGTCGTCTACATGGGCGAGGAGGACATGCGCCGCCAGGCCCCCAACGTCGAGCGGATGAAGCTGCTCGGCGCCGAGGTGCGCGGGGTCTCGTTCGGCACGAAGACGCTGAAGGAGGCGACGAGCGAGGCGATCCGCGACTGGATCACGAACGTCGAGACGACGCACTACCTGATCGGCTCCTGCGTCGGCCCCGCGCCGTACCCGGAGCTCGTCGCGGAGCTGCAGTCGGTGATCGGCCGCGAGGCGCGCGAGCAGATGCTCGCCACCGAGGGCCGCCTGCCCGAGGCGGTCGTCGCGGCGGTCGGCGGCGGCTCGAACGCGATCGGCATCTTCCACGGCTTCCTCGACGACGCGGAGGTCCGCCTCGTCGGCGTCGAGGCCGCGGGCGCCGCCTCGCTCGGCAGCGGCCGCCGCGCCGTCCTGCACGGCGCGCGCTCCTCGGTGCTCGCCGACGAGGACGGCCAGATCGCCGACGCCCACTCGATCTCGGCCGGCCTCGACTACCCGGGCGTCGGCCCCGAGCACGCCTACCTCCGCGACACCGGCCGCGCGGTCTACAAGGCCGCGACCGACGCGGAGGCGCTCGCCGCCTTCCGCGACCTCTCGCGCGCCGAGGGGATCATCCCGGCGCTCGAGCCGGCCCATGCGCTCGCCCGGGCGCGCGACCTCGACGCGGAGCTGATCCTCGTCTGCCTGAGCGGCCGCGGCGACAAGGACCTCGCCGAGGCGCTCGCGGCCCTGGACCTGGAGGTCGACCATGACACGTAGGGCAATCGGAGGCGGCAAGACAACGAGGCGCCGGGGGACGCGCCCGACATGCGCGGGCGCGGCTCGCCCTCGCCAGGACGTCACGTCGCGCGAGCCGGCTGCGCCGGGTCGCTTGCCGAGCGAGCGGAAAGCGAGAGCGGAACGTCCTGCGCGCGCCGCGCGCACGACGGACGCGAAGCGGGCGAGCGGGAAATGAGCAAAGCGCTCGTCATCTACCTGATGGCCGAGCCCGAGACGCCGAAGCTCGCACGGGCCGCCGTCGAGGGCGGAGCCGACATCGTCGAGCTCGGGATCCCGTTCTCCGACCCGCTCGCCGACGGGCCTGTGATCCGGCGCGCGGCCGAGCGGGCGCTCGCGCGCGGGATGCGGACCCGCGCCTGCCTGGACGTGCTCGCCCGCACGCGGGAGCTGCTGCCGGAGACGCCGCTCGTGCCGATGACGTACTCCTCGATCTTCGAGGCGTACGGCTGGGAGCGCTTCGACGCCGACGTGCGCGCGGCCGGCGCGACGAGCGTGATCGTCGCCGACCTGCCCGCCGGCGAGCGAGCGGAGCTGCGCCGCGTCCAGCTCGTCGCCCCGACCTCGACCGACGAGCGGATCCGGCTCGCCGGCGAGGAGACGGACGGCTGGCTCTACCTCGTCACCGTCGCCGGCACGACCGGCGCGCGCGGCGATGTCTCACCCGCGCTCCCCGGCCTCGTCGAGCGTGCACGGCGGCTCGCGCCCGTCCCGCTCTATGCCGGCTTCGGGATCTCCACCCCCGACCATGCCCGTGCGGTCGCCGCGCTCGCGGACGGGATCGTCGTCGGCTCACGGGCGCTCGAGGTCGCGGAGGACGGCCCGGAGGCGCTCCGCGCGTATGTCGCGTCGCTGCGGGCGGCGCTCGACGGATAGATCGGAGCTCCATATGCTTCGTATCGAATAGCGATATGGTTTCCTAACCATTCCTTAGAGCGTTTCTCAGTGTGTTCTCAGTGCGTCCGGGAAGGATGGGTGACATGAACACACCCACAGCAACTCTCGTGATCGCGCTCCTCGACCTCGCAGCTATCGGCGGTCTCGTAGCCGCCGTGCGGGTCGGCCTCCGGCTCCGCAGCGGCGAGTCGGCGGAGACGCTGCATCCCTCGCAGCCGCTTCCGTTCCCGCTCTACCGCCACGAGTACGAGCAGCCCGCGCAGCAGCTAGCCCGCGCGGCCTAGCGAGCTACCCGAGCGCCAGCCCCGCCGCGGTGTCCGCATGCTCCCCCTCCGGAGCGGGCACCGCGGCCGGCTCGCTCTCCGGCGCGACCCGCACCGGCAGGTGCAGGCTGAAGACGGAACCGCGCTCGCTCGACTCCACGGTGCAGGTCCCGCCGTGAGCGCGGGCGATCGCAGACACGATCGCAAGCCCGAGCCCCGCGCCGCCCTGCTCACGCGAGCGTGCGCCGTCCGCGCGGGCCCAGCGCTCGAAGATCCGCGGCAGAGCCTCGGCCGGCACGCCACAGCCCGCATCGGCGACCTCGACCGCGACGCCGCCGCGCTCCGCGTGCGCGCGCAGCTCGATCATGTCGCCGTGCTCGGTGTACTTGACCGCGTTCTCGAGCAGCGCGTCGAGCGCGTCGCGCAGCCCCTCGGGATCGGCGACGATCGAGCCGGCGACGTCGAGGTCGAGGCGCCACGCGCGCGGCGCGACCTCGGACCAGCGCATGAACACGTCCGAGAGGAAGCTGTCCAGCTCCACCTCCGCGAAGGTCACGAATCCCGGCTGCTCGGCCTTCGCGAGCAGCAGCAGCCGGTCGATGATCCGCTCCATCCGGCCCAGCTCGTCGAGCGCGACCTCGAGCTCCGGCGCCTCCGGCGTCTCCCAGCGCAACAGCTCGAGGTGCCCGCGCGCGATCGTCACCGGCGTCCGCAACTCGTGCGAGGCGTCGTGGAGGAAGCGCTGCTGCCGCGCGAGCAGCGACGCCCGCACGGCGGCCACGCCCTGCACCTGCTCGAGCGCGGCCATGCGCCGGCGCGCGTGCCAGACCATCGCGAGGAACATCGCCGACATCAGCGGCACCTCGAACAGCTCGCCCCAGAGCTGGCTGCCCGCGAACGCGTCCGCGAGGATGCTCGCCCCGGTGGCGCCGATGACGACGCTCAGTACCGCGTACGTGACCGGCGGCGACCAGACGCGGAAGCCGTAGACGATCGTGAGGCTGATCCAGACGAAGTGGAACGGGATCGTCTCCCAGTCCGGCCATGCGACCATCGCGGCCCAGTTCGCGAGCGCGAACACGCCCCACGCGACCTCGACGTAGTAGCGAGCCCCGAGCGCGGCGAGGCGCTGCGCCACCCGGACGGGCTCGGCCGCCCCACCCGGCATCCTCTCTCTCACCGACAGCGCCACTAGCGGCGCTTCCCGCAGCCGAGGCTCAAACCGCCACCAGCCGGTAGCCCGCATGCCTGATCGTCTCGATGGGCGCGTCCGGGCCGAGCTTCTGCCGCAGCCGGCGCACGCAGACGTCGACGACGTTCGACCCCGGATCGAAGTCGTAGCCCCACACCTCGGCCAGCAGGCGCTCGCGGCTGATCACCTGGCCCGCGTGCAGAAGCAGGTGATGGAGGAGCCGGAACTCGCGGTCGGAGAGATCGGTGACGAGCTCGCCGAGCCGTGCCTGCCGGCGCGCGAGGTCGAGGACGACGGCACCGGCGCGCAGCGTGTGCTCGTCCCCGAACGGCGCGGCGCCGCGCAGCTGGACGCGAATCCGGGCGAGCAGCTCGTCGAGGGAGAACGGCTTCGGCAGGTAGTCGGTGGCGCCGAGCTCGAACCCGCGCAGCTTCGTCTGCAGGTCGGAGCGGGCGGAGAGGATGACCACCGGCAGATGCGGCCGCGCCTGATGCAGCTCGCGCAGCACCTGCAAGCCGGAGAGGCCCGGCAGGAGCAGGTCCAGCACGACGAGATCCCAGCGCCCCGCCGCCGCCAACTCGAGCCCGTCCCGACCGTTGTCCGCGGCCACGACGGTGTAACCCTCTGCTTCGAGTCCACGCGCGAGAAATGCCTGGATCCGCGCCTCGTCCTCGATCACAAGGATCCGCATCGCCCTCCGATTCTGAGCCCCCCTCGGGGCCCGACTGTAGCGCCGCGCAGATGACGTGTAAATGACGAACGGGTGACAGTTTCGTCATCTTTGCCACGATCCGGATGGCACTGCGATAGACATCCGCCTCGGATGCGCGGGACGGGATTCAAATTCCTCATGGCGGCCGCTGCGGTGGTCATCGCCGGCGTGGCGATCGGCCTCTACGTGTCGAAGCTGACGAACCTCGCGGCGTCGCCCGCCTACTCGGTTCCGGTCGAGCAGAGCGCGAACGGCCCGGTCGTCAACCTGACGATCCAGACCGTCGCCGCCGTCGGCCCGAATCTCAACTCGAGCGGCAATCCCGACTGGGTCTCGTACCTGATCAAGAACTCGAGCGGCCAGTGGAAGCGCGAGACGGTGTGGAAGCTGCCGGCCAACGCCACCGTCAACGTGACGATTTACAACTTCGACGGCGCCAGCGCGCTGCGCAACAACTACCTCGCGCGCCCGCAGGGCACCGACGGCAACGTCTACATGGTCGACGGCAAGACGCTGAACGCGATCAACCCGGACGACGCGTCGCATACGTTCGCCGTACCGCAGCTCGGGCTGATCGTGGCGCTGCCCGGCGTGGCGGACGACGCGAAGAACCAGTGCGGGTACGCGCCGTGCGCGATGTCGACCGCGCACCGCACCATCCAGTTCACGTTCCACACCAAGGGTCCCGGCCATTACCGCTGGCAGTGCTTCGTGCCCTGCGCGGCAGGCTGGATCGATGGTTTCGGCGGGCCGATGCAGACGATCGGCTACATGGACGGCTTCCTGGACGTTTCGTAGGCGATGGCGAGCGAACCGACGACAGCGGGCAGGCCCGCACAGGAGCCGAATCACGGCCGGATCGTGATCGTGGCGTGGATCATCCTCAGCCTGATCGCGACGCCGCTCGTCGCCATCTTCCTGGGCCCGATCATCCCGCCCGGCAACGGCACCGCCCAGGCCACCGAGCAGGTGTTCGACAACCAGGTGATGACGTCGATCATCACGCCGCTCCTCTGCCTGCTCCTCGTCTACTTCGTCTACACGCTCACCGAGTTCAGGGCGAAGGCCGGCTCCACGGCCGACGGGCCGGCGATCCGCGGTGACAGCCGCGTCCAGTTCCTCTGGGTGACCACCACCTCCGCCATCGTGCTCGCGCTCGCAGCGTTCGGGACGTTCGAGCTGCTGCAGACCGGCTCCGGCGGCGGACAGGGCCCGAGCCCGATCGCCTTCCCGGCGAACCACCAGAACGCCTTCGAGGTACAGGTGATCGGCCAGCAGTGGCAGTTCACCTACCGCTACCCGTCGCTGAACGGGATGGAGTCGAACCAGCTCGTGCTGCCGGAGAACACGGACGTCGTCTTCCACGTCACCTCGCTCGACGTGATCCACTCCTTCTGGGCGGTCGAGCTCGGCGTCAAGGCCGACGCCAACCCGGGCGTGGACAACGTCGCCTACGCGGTGACGACCGGCCCGATGACGTTCCACGTCCGCTGCGCCGAGCTGTGCGGGCTCTGGCACGGCTACATGTTCAACAACGGCGAGGTCGTGCCCAAGTCGGAGTTCGACTCCTGGGCGAAGGGCGCCGAGGCGCTCTACGCGCCGATCGCCCAGTACGTGCCCAAGTACTCGCACATCTACCTGCCTGACCCGCAGAGGAGGGCCGGATGACGATCGCGCGCCGCCTGATCGGCTACAACCTCCTCAGTGGCGTCGTGCTGGGCGTCGTCGGCTGGTACGTCGGCTGGTACGGCGCCCACGCCGTCGTCGGCCCGAGCCTCGACTACTTCGGCGACATCGACTACAACGAGCTGTCGATCATCCTCGCCTACCTCGGCGGCGTGGTCGGCTTCCTCGTCGGCCTCGGCTTCCTCTCCTACCCGCTCCAGCGCCTGCGCGGCTATCCGCCGTCGCTGCGCGAGAAGGAGACCGAAGGGGTCGGCCGCTACTTCAGCCTCTGCACCGACCACAAGGTCGTCGGCATCCAGTACCTCTGGGGCGTCGGGCTGTTCTTCTTCATCGGCGGCCTGCACGCGATGCTGATCCGCTTCCAGCTTCTGAGCCCGAGCAGAGAGGTGTTCTCGGCCGGCAGCTACCTGACGATCGTCGGCATCCACGGCACGATGATGATGGGGATCATGACGAGCGGCATCCTCGGCCCGTTCGCCAACTATCTCGTGCCGCTGATGATCGGCTCGCGGCGGATGGCCTTCCCGCGGATCGAGTCGCTGACGTTCTGGCTCTTGATGTCGGCCGCCACGATCCTGCAGACGACGGTCTTCTTCGGCGGCTTCCCGACCGGCTGGACGGGCTACGCGCCGCTCTCGAACCAGTCGAACCCGGGGATGGACTGCTACATCCTCTTCTTCGCGCTCGTCGGCATCTCGATCACGCTGCTCGGCCTCAACATGTGCGCGACGATCGTGACGATGCGCGCACCGGGGATGACCTGGACGCGGCTGCCGATCTTCGTCTGGGGCGCCCTCTCGACCGCGACGCTGATGGTGCTCGCGGCGCCGGTGCTGATCGCCGTCCTCTCGATGGAGGCGCTCGACCGCACCGCGCAGACGACGTTCTTCGTCACCGCGGGAGGCGGGAGTAGCTACCTCTACGAGAACCTGTTCTGGGTCTTCGGGCATCCGGAGGTCTACATCCTCGCGCTGCCCGGCTTCGGCATCGTGCTCGAGCTGCTGCCGGTGTTCGCGCGCAAGCCGCTGTGGGGCTACCGGCTCGCCGTCGCCGGCATGATGGGCGTCGCGCTGCTCTCGTGGTTCGTCTGGCAGCACCACCTATTCGTCAGCGGCATGAACGGCGACCTGCGCCCGTTCTACATGCTCTCGACCGAGCTGATCTCGATCCCGACCGGCTTCACGTTCCTCTGCGGGATGATGACGCTCTGGCGCGGGCAGATCCGCTTCACGGTGCCGATGCTCTTCTGCTGCGCCTGGTTCTTCAACTTCCTGCTCGGCGGTCTCTCGGGCGTCTTCCTCTCGGACACGCCGAGCGACGTGACGACGCACGGCAGCTTCTTCTCGATGGCGCACTTCCACTACACGATCATGGGCGGCCTCGTCTTCGCCTTCTTCGCCGGCATCTACTACTGGGGCCCGAAGATGTTCGGCTACGAGCTGAACGAGCGCCTCGGCAAGATCCACTTCTGGACGATGTTCATCTTCTTCAACTCGACGTTCATGCCGCTGTTCGCGGTCGGGTTCCTCGGCCAGCCGCGCCGTGTCGTCACCTACTCCCACGCCCTTCGGCTGCTGAACGACTGGGCGTCGGTGTCGGCGTTCCTGCTCGGCGCGTCGATGCTGGTCTTCCTCTACAACCTCGTCAGCTCGGTCTTCTTCAAGAAGATCCCGGCCGCGGCCAATCCGTGGAACTCGCTGTCGACGGAATGGCAGCTCCCGACGCCGGTGCCGGTGCACAACTTCGACAAGATTCCGGTGTTCTCGAGCGATCCGTACGGCTACGGCGAGGGTCCCACCCCGACCTTCACACCAGCCGGCGCACCGGCAGGGAGGGACTAGATGGCAGAGCTCGCACACGACGGAGCGACCTACGCGGTCGTCGAGGACGAGCCGCCGGAGGTTCTCGGGCGGAACCTGACGTCCGCCGGCTACCTGCTGGCGAGCGCGTCCGCGTTCTTCTTCCTCGCGTTCGTCTTCGCCTACTTCTACCTCCGCTCCCTGAACTCGAACGGGATGTGGAAGCCGAAGGGCATCGACGCCTCTGTCGCGTGGGGGACGATCGTGATCGCCTGTTACGTCGTCAGCGCGCTGCTCCTGCGGCTGGGCCTCATGGACCATCGCGCCAACAGGCGGCCCGCATGGCGCCTGAAGGGCCTGCTGGCGTTGCTCGCCGGCCTCGCCGGGCTCGTGCTGCAGGCCGTCGCCTGGACGCAGCAGGGCTTCGGCCCGGCTGACGGCGGCTACGCGAGCGTCTACTTCGGCTGGACTGGCTTCCTCTTCCTGTTCGTCCTGATGACGCTGTTCTGGCTCGAGACGACGCTCGCCACCTCCTACCGCTATCGCGGCTGGGCGGACGGCGCGGCCGTCGGCGCCGGCGAAGGCTCCGGCGACCCGTATCGCTCGGGGTCGGACATCCGCGACCCGGTCTCGCTCGTCCGCGCGGAGCTCGTCTCGCTCAGCTTCTACTGGACGTTCCTGGCGGGGATCGCCGTCCTCACCTGGATCATCCTCAACCTCCTGTAGCTCATGAGCGTCGCGCCGCTCGTGGTCTGCGCTGCAGCCGCGGCGCTCTACGCGCTCGGCGGACGGGGACGCGCGGGCAGCACGAGCCGCGGCAGGCGCCGGCGCGAGGCGTCGTTCTACCTCGGTGTCCTCGTCGTGCTCGGAGCGCTCGAGCCGCCGTTCGACACGCTCGCCGACACCTCGTTCGCGATGCACATGGGCCAGCACGTGCTGCTCTTGACCGTCGCGCCGCCGCTGCTCGTGCTCGGTCGCCCGTGGCCGCGCATGTGGATGCCGTTCCCGCCCGAGGCGCGCCGCACGGCGGCCCGTGAGCTGGCACGCGGACGCTGGTCCGCCCCGCTCCGCCTCGCCGCCGACCTCCTGACGCGGCCGCCGGTCGCGCTGGCGATGCTGAGCCTGACGCTCGCCGTCTGGCACCTGCCGCAGCTCTACGGCGCAGCGGTCGACCACGAGTGGATCCACCTCGGCGAGCACGCCTGCTTCATCGCGGCAGCGCTGCTCTTCTGGGGGCCGCTGCTCGAGGCGCCGCCCGTCCAGGCCCGTGTGAGCCATCTCCACCGCGCCGTCTGGTTCGGCCTCGCGGCCCTCCCGGGCTGGATCCTCGCGATCGTGCTCGCGTACGCATCGACGCCGCTCTATCCCGTCTACGCGTCGCTCTCGCACCGCGCGTTCGGACTGAGCGCGCTCGGCGACCAGCAGATCGCCGCCGGGGTGATGTGGGTTCCCGGCTCGGCCGCGTATCTCCTGGCCTTCATCTACTACATCTACCGCTGGCTCGAGCCGGGCGCCGAGGCGCGCCGGCCCGGACCCGAACCGAGGAGCTCTCATGGACGTGATGGCCTCGCACTTCCTGGCCGGCTCGCTGCTCACCTGGGCGATGCCGATCGGGCTGCTGATCATTATCGCCGTGTGGTGGAGCGTGCTGCTCAAGCGCCGCTCGAGCGGGGAGTCCTGATCCCCGGCCAGACGGATCGCACGTCGACGGCGCCCCTCCTCGAGGAACGCAGGGAGTCGCTTCGGACCGGCGCAGCTCCCGGACTCTGGTTGCGGGCGTGCGCCGTCGCGGTCGCGCTCGCAGCCCTGCTCGCCGTGGCGACCGGCGCCGCCGGTGCCGGCGCCGCGCACCGCGTCCTGGCGGCGCTCGCGGGCCCGCCGCTCGCCGCGCTGCTCCTCGCTGCTTTCATCTCTCACCGACGTCTCGTCGTGCCGGCGGCCGCGACGGGCACGCTCTTTCTCGCCGCCGCACTCGCAACACCCGGCCCGGCTCACGTCTCCTTGGCCGCGCTCGCGCTCGCTGCTTCCATCGCCCTCGCGGTTGCGACGCTGCGCGGTGAAGCCGTGCCGACCGGCGCCTGGCGCGACTACGTCACCCTGACGAAGCCGCGCATCATGGTGCTCCTCCTGCTCACGGGCGTCTGCGGCACGGCCGTAGGCGCCCATGGGCATCCCTCGGCCGCGCTGCTCGCGACGACGCTCGTCGGGCTCGGGCTCGCGTGCGGCGGAGCCGCGGCGCTGAACCACGTCCTCGACCGCGACATCGACAAGCTGATGGGGCCGCGGACGGCGGCGCGCCCGGTCGCCTCCGGCCGGCTGAGCGCCCCGCGCGCGCTCGAGTTCGGGCTCGCCCTCTCGGCCCTCTCGTTCACGCTGCTCGCCTCGGCCGCGAACCTGCTCACGGCGGTGCTCGCGCTCGTCGGCAACCTCTTCTACGTCGTCGTGTACACGGGCTATCTGAAGCGGCGCGGCCCGCAGAACATCGTCCTCGGCGGCGTCGCCGGAGCGGTGCCGCCGCTCGTCGGCTACGCGGCCGCGACCGGGAACATCGCGGTGCCGGCGATCTGGCTGTTCGCGATCGTGTGCCTCTGGACGCCGCCCCACTTCTGGGCGCTGGCGCTGCTGCTGAAGGACCACTACGCGAAGGCCGAGGTGCCGATGATGCCGGTGGTGCGAGGCGAGCGGAAGACGCTGCGCCAGATCCTCGGCTACACGGCGATCCTCGTCGCCGCCACCGTCGTGCCGGTCGCGACCGGCACGTTCGGCTTCCTCTACCTCGGGGCTGCGCTCGCGCTCGGCGGGCTCTTCCTCGTCCTCGCCTGGGGACTCTTCCGCGCGCCGAGCAAGCGCGGCGCCGCGGCGCTCTTCCACTACTCGCTGCTCTACCTCGCGCTGCTCTTCGTCGCGGCCGCGCTCGATCCGCTGCTCTAGCTCGAGACCGTCGCGACCTAGCGCGAGCCGGCTCGCGTGCCGGGCGAGCGTACGCCTACTTCGCGCGCAGGTCCCGGATCGTCGGCTTGCCCCTGGCGACGATCTTGAGGACGTCGTACATCTTCGCCGCCTCGTGGCCCGGGACGAGGCAGGCGAAGCGGTAGACACCGGTCTTCGCCGCCTTGAAGATGAAGCGCGCGGTCTTGCCGTGCTGGAGGCCGAGCGCGGGGCGCGGCGTCTGCGCACCCTTGAACGCCGCCTTCTGCGAGACGGGCCCCTTGACCACCGCGCACGAGTGCCGAACCGCGCCGTCGTTCGTGCACGTGACGCGGACGCGCCAGCCGCGCGGCACCGTCCACATCAGGTAGCCGGCGTAGCCGTCGAAGTTGAAGCCGTTGTTGACGCCGCGGTAGCCCGCGATCAGCGTCACGTTGACGATCTTGTGCCGCGCGTCCACCTTCATGAACTGCTTCGGGTCGGGCGGCTTGGCGCCGGCGGCGGCGAGCGAGGCGAGGGCGACGGCGGCAACCACACCTGCAGGATCGCAAAAACGAGGAGGGCTCCGTCGCAGGAGCCCTCCTCCGCTCCGATCGCCGCCGGTCTAGATGACGCCGGCGAGCTCCGACGAGCGGCTCTTGCGGTCGCCCGCCGCCTGGTAGTCCCGCTCGCCCGAGCCGATGTAGAGCTGGCGCGGCCGCGCGATCTTCTGCTCGGGGTCGACGACGCCCTCGAGCCACTGGGCGAGCCAGCCGGTCGTGCGCGGAATCGCGAACATCACCGGGAACATCGACGTCGGCAGCCCGAGCGCCTGGTAGATCAGCCCGGAGTAGAAGTCGACGTTCGGATAGAGCTTGCGCGAGACGAAGTACTCGTCCTCGAGCGCGATCTTCTCGAGCTCGAGCGCGATGTCGAGCAGCGGGTTGCGGCCCGTCACCTCGAACACCGAGTCGGCGGTCGCCTTGATGATCTTCGCCCGCGGGTCGTAGTTCTTGTACACGCGGTGACCGAAGCCCATCAGGCGGCCTTCGCCGGCCTTCACGCTCTCGACGAACGCGGGCACGTTCTTGAGGTCGCCGATCTGCGCGAGCATGCGCAGGACGGCCTCGTTCGCGCCCCCGTGCAGCGGCCCGTAGAGCGCCGCGGCGGCGCCCGCCATCGCGCTGTACGGATCGACCTTGCTGGAGCCGATCGCGCGCATCGCGTTGGCCGAGCAGTTCTGCTCGTGGTCGACGTGGAGGATGAACAGCACCTCGAGCGCCCGGGCGAGCGCCGGCTCGGCGACGTAGCGCTGCTCGCCCATCTTGAACATCATCGCGAGGAAGTTCTCCGCGAACCCGAGGTCGTTGTCCGGGTACACGTACGGCAACCCGCGGCTGTGCCGGTACGACCAGGCGGCGATCGTCGGCACCTTCGCGATCAGCCGGATCACCTGCGCGAGCCGGACGTCGGGATCGTCGACCTTCGCGGCCTCGGGATAGAGCGTGCCGAGCGCCGCGACGACGCTGACGAACATGCCCATCGGGTGGGCGTCGTAGCGGAAGCCCTGCATCAGCGTCTTCACGTTCTCGTGCAGGAACGTGTGGTAGGTCACCTCGTGCTCGAAGCGGAAGAGCGCGTCCTTCGTCGGCAGCTCGCCGAAGAGGGTCAGGTACGCGGTCTCGAGATACGTGCTCTCGACCGCAAGCTGGTCGATCGGGTAGCCGCGGTAGCGCAGGATCCCCTTCTCGCCGTCGATGAACGTGACCGCGCTGCGGCAGGACGCGGTGTTCATGAACGCGGGGTCGTAGCTCATGAGGCCGAAGTCGTCCTCGTCGAGCTTGATCTGGCGGAGAGCGCTCGCGCGGACCGCTCCCTCCTCGACCGGCACCTCGTAGACCGCGCCGGTGCGGTTGTCTGTGATGGTCAGGGTGTCTGGCATCGCGTCGGAACCTCCTGGCAGGACGAATTCCCGCAGCGTGCCTCGACGGCGCGCGCCGGGCATCCGGCTGGGACGCGATCCGTGCTGGGGGAAAGTACGGACGGGAACGAGCCGGCGGCCGAACGACCCACGCGTCGACCGGGCGCGACCGGGCCGGGCGATGCAAGGAGCCTGCGCCCACCGCGCGTTCGCGCAGCCGGTGCTCGTGCTGCTCGAAGCGCGTTACGAAGCGAGCGGGCCGGGCTCGTACGCGGCCGGCGGCAATTGCACGGTCTCCGCGGGCACGTGAGCGGGCGCGGGCAGCGGCATCGGCTGCTGGACGAGCTGCACCGCCGGCGCGTCCGCGGGCGGCGCCTGCGCCGGCGGCGCCGGTACGGCCGAGGCGAGTGCGGGGGCCTGAACCGGCAGGGCCTGAACCGGCGGCGGCTGGAGCTGGACCGGAGCGGGCAGCGGCTGAGCGACCACGGTGGGCGCGGGCGGCGCGACCGGAACGGGCTGGGCCTCGGGAACGGGTTGGGCTTCGGGAACGGGCTGGACCGGAACCGGCTGGGCCGGAACCGGCTGGGCCTGCATGGGCTGGGCCTGCACGGGTTGGGCCTGCACGGGTTGGGCCTGCACGGGTTGGTTCTGCACGGGCGCCGCCGCGTAGACGGGCGCGGGCGCCGAGACGGGCGGCGCGAGCTGCTGCGGCCCAGGCGACGGCGGCGCGGGCAGCGGCGCTGCGGGTGGATAGGCGGGCGGGTAGGCGACCGGCTGCTGCGCCGCGACCGGCTGCGGAGTCTCGATCCGGGCCGCGAGAGCCGAGCGCTCGAAGGCGAGCTGGTGCTGCGCGAGCAGCGCCTGCAGGCGCAGGCCGGTCGAGCGGCGGGCGCCGAGCGAGCGTCCGAGGAAGCCGCCGGCGAAGGCGCCGAGCAGGAGCAGCAGGTATGCCTGCCGATGCGGCACCGGCCAGTCGGCCCACGAGGTGAGCTGCACACCGCCGGCGATCGCGCCGAGGATGCCGCCGGCCGCCGTCCAGCGCGCGACGATCCCGCCCGCGCGGGTGGCGAGGTGGTCGGCGTACCGCTGGACGATTGTCGAATCGAGCTCGCTCATCGTTTCCGCGGACTCCATCGGCAGTCGGAGCGTCCGGCTTGAGGGTCAGTCCCCCAACTAAGAGCGGTGGATCGGCCCGGCCGCGGTCGCCACGCGCCGATCCCGTGCAGTTACGGCCATTCTTACTTCGGGCACACATCCATCTCATCCGTTTCCTAGACACCGCGGGCACGATGAAGCGACACCGAAACAAGGAGACATCTCCCAGATGGAACCGGAACCGACGAACCCGCAGTCCCCATTCAGACGCATGCTCAGGCGAAGCGCCCCACTGGCGGCGGCGCTCGTCGTCGGCGGCGGCGCAGGCGCCGGCGTCTACGCGCTCACGAGCGGCGGCGGGAGCGGCACGAGCGCCGGCACGGCAGCCTCGTCGTCGACGCCGACCGCGATCGTTCCCAGCCGCCCGGCCTCGACGACGACGACGACCTCGACGCTCACCGAGCTCTACAAGGCAGACGCGCCGGGTGTCGTCGACATCACCGTCGACTCCACCTCCAGCTCCCCCGGCGGCGGGTTCGGGAATCCCGGCGGCTCGCAGCAGACGCAGGCCGAGGGAACGGGCTTCGTGATCGACACGAAGGGCGACATCCTCACCGCGCAGCACGTCGTGGACGGCGCGAACTCGATCAGCGTCCGCTTCCAGGACGGCTCGACCGCGAAGGCGACGCTCGTCGGGTCGGACCAGTCCACCGACGTCGCCGTGATCAAGGTGAACGTCGCCGCGTCGAAGCTGCACCCGCTGACGCTCGGTAACTCGTCGACCCTCGAGCCCGGCCAGTCGGTCGTCGCCATCGGCAGCCCGTTCGGCCTGCCCGAGTCGATGACGGCCGGGATCGTCAGCGCGGTCAACCGCACGATCACCGCGCCGAACCACTTCTCGATCTCCGGCGCGATCCAGACCGACGCCGCGATCAACCACGGCAACTCCGGCGGCCCGCTGATCGACGTCGCGTCGAACAGCGTCATCGGGATCAACGACCAGATCGAGAGCGACACGAACGACAACGCGGGCGTCGGCTTCGCGGTGCCGATCGACGCCGCGAAGACCGTCGCGTCGACGCTGATCGCCGGCGGCACGGTCAAGCACGCCTACCTCGGGGTCACGATCGGCAACGCGACGACCGGTACCGGCGCCTCGGTCGGCTGCGTCGTCACCGGCGGGCCTGCCGACTCGGCCGGGCTGCAGGCCGGCGACACGATCACGGCCGTCGACGGCCAGACGATCGCCGGCGCGGACGCGCTGACCGCGAACCTCGGCGCCCGCGCGCCCGGTGTGAAGGTGACACTGACGATCGACCGCAACGGCACGACGAAGACGCTGTCGGTCACGCTCGGCACGCGCCCGGCGGGCGCCGCGTCGAACAACTGCTCCTCGTAGGTTCGACACGGAACGGCGCGCCCCGGAGATCGCGGTCTCCGGGGCGCGCCGGCTTTCACCCGTCCTAAGAGCGCAGCTCTTCGGACGGAGCCCAGCGTGCGTGGTGCTCGTGCGCCCAGTCCTCGCGGACGCTGCCGGTGACCATGCCGCGCAGCGCGTGCCGGGTCGCCGGATGGATGAGCGCGAGGTAGAGGTGCCCGACGAGCAGCAGCAGCGACACGTAGAGCAGCCCGTCGTGGAGGACGACGGTGCTCGCGAAGCGGAACTGGGTGTTGCGCTCGCCGAGCCAGAGCAGCATCCCCGACACGAAGAAGAGCACGAGGAACGCGGCCGTCAGCGCAGCGTTGATCTTCTGGCCGGCGTTGAACCGGTCCTGCGGCGCCGGGCGGCGCAGCTTCAGCCACCTGACGTCGTCGCCCGCGAACGCGTCGATCTCGCGGGCGGTGCGCAGAAGCCCCCGGCGGTCGCCGAGGACGACGACGATCGCGAGCGCCGACACCCAGCCGATCCCGGCCCAGAAGTGGATGTCCTTGATCATCGGCCTCCGCCCCACCTGCGAGGCGAGACTCGGCAGGTAGAGGATGAGCCCGGACGCGAGCAGGACGAAGAAACCGGCGGCGTTCACCCAGTGCAGGAGGCGTTCGGTGCGCGAGAACCGCTTGACGTAGCGGCGCTTACCGGTCGCGGACGCGGGGCTCACGAGCTGTACCCGTTCGAGCGGCCGACGTAGGCGTCCTGGTCGTAGCCGAGCTGCTCCCAGTACCCGGGCTCGGGCCTGGAGACGAGGTTGATCTCGGCCACCCACTTCGTGTTCTTGTAGCCGTACATGTCGGGGATCACGACCCTGACCGGCGCGCCGTGCTCGCGCGGCAACGGCTGCCCGTCCATCTCGTAGGCGAGCATCACGTCCTTCAGCATCGCCTGGTCGATCGTCAACGAGTCGACGTACGGCTTCTCGGCCGAGACGAACTCGATTCCGTGCGCTTCCGGCAGCGGCTTCGCGGCGGCGAGCAGGTCGTGGAAGCGCACGCCGCCCCAGTGGACGTTCTCCACGGTCCAGCCGGTGACGCAGTGGAACGCAGAGACCTGGTTCGCGCGGGGCAGCGAGCGCAGCTGCGTGTAGTCGAGCGTCATCGGCTTGGAGACGAGCCCGCCGATCTTCAGCTGCCACGTCTCGGGGTCGAAGGTCGGCATCGAGCTCGCGACCGTGTAGATCCGCCAGCCCTTCGTCGGCACGAGCGGCACGAGCGACTCGGCGCCGCCGAGCGCGCTCGACACCTTGCTCCACACGGGCTTGCCCCACGCGAGGGACGAGGCGCCGCCGACCACCGTCGCGAGGAAGACGCCCCGGCCGATGCGGCGGGGCGTCTCCACGTCGTTTCTCTGATTGTCTCTCGGAACGTCTGTCATCGGGCGCCTCCTACATGTGCGCCATGCCGACGAAGAGCTTGCCGCGCAGATCGCCGGGGTGGCCCTTGGTGTCGATCCACAACCGGTACTTCGCCGGATGCGCCTCGATCAGCTCGAGCGTCTTCGTCATCGTCTTCGTGCAGCCCTTGGCCTTGTAGTGCATGCCGAGCTCGAGCACCTTCATCCCGTGCGCGTCGCGGATCGACGCCCGCGTGATCCCCTTCGTCGGCACCTGGAACGCCCAGCAGAGCTTGCCCTTGGCCGCCTGCGAGGTGAGGTTGACGATGCCGTGCTCGCCCATGCCGGAGACCTTGGCAGCGAGATGCGGATGCATACCGCGGATGGTTGCACCTGCGGACGCGGTCGCGACAAGCGCGACGAGGGCGGCCGCGACCGGCAGGATGAGGCGGCGCCTGGTGAGACGGGTACGCATAGAGTTCCTCCTCGGACGGGTTCGGCGACTCCACCGAGGCTAGGCGGCCGGGCTTGCGCCCTGATTGCCGGCACCTTACGAGTTCCTGAACTCGTCATCGCGCTCGTACCGGCAGAATGATCGTGGTACGAACGGAACGCATGCCCGACGAGTCGACGCCACCCTCCCGAAACACGCCCGGCCCGTTCGGCGGGCGCTGGTGGCGCTACCTGCCGATGCCGGGAGCCTGGCGGGCACGGGCACGCGACTGGCTCCGCGGCGGCCCGACCGGCCTGCTCGTGCTCGCGCTCGTGGTCGGCGGCGGCGCCGGCGCCGGCGCGGTCGGCTTCCGTTACCTGATCCTCGGCTTCACGAAAGCGTTCACTGGGAGCAACGACTACAGCGCCGTCGGGCACGCCTCGTACGGCTACTTCCACTCCCTCGGCTTCTGGTTCGTCGTCCTCACGCCGGTCGTCGGCGGACTCCTGTACGGGCCGCTGATCCACATGTTCGCGCGTGAGGCGCGAGGCCACGGCGTGCCCGAGGTGATGCTCGCGGTCGCCGAGAGCGGCGGCCGGATCAGGCCGCAGGTCGCGGTCGTGAAGTCGCTCGCCTCGGCGATCTGCCTCGGCGCGGGCGGCTCGGTCGGGCGCGAGGGCCCGATCGTCCAGATCGGCTCCGCCCTCGGCTCGACGCTCGGACAGCTGACGCGCGTTCCCGAGTCGCGGCTGCGCATCCTCGTGGCCTGCGGCGCCGCGGGCGGCATCTCGGCGACGTTCAACGCGCCGATCGCCGGCGTCTTCTTCGCGCTCGAGCTGATCCTGCGCGACTTCGAGGCCGACTCCTTCGGCGTGGTCGTGCTCGCGTCGTTCGCCGCCGACATCATCGGGCGCGCCGCATTCGGCGACCAGCCGTTCATCCACCTGCCGAACTTCCAGCTCGTCTCGCCGATCGAGTACCCGCTCTACGCGCTGCTCGGCATCGTCGCGGCGTTCGTCGGGGTCGCCTTCATCCGCGTCCTCTACGGCAGCGAGGATTTCGCCGACCGGCTCTGGAAGGGGCGCCCCGAGTGGCTGCGGCCGGCGGTGGGCGGCCTCCTCCTCGGGCTGATCCTGCTCGCGCTCCCGCAGCTCTACGGCGTCGGCTATCCGCCGCTCGAGAAGGCGATCCGCGGCGGCTGGGCGGTCTGGTTCCTGCTCGCGCTGCTGATCGGGAAGATCCTCGCGACGAGCGTGACGATCGCGATCGGCGGCTCCGGCGGCGTCTTCGCCCCGTCCCTCTTCATGGGCGCGATGCTCGGCAGCGCCTACGGCGCCGGCGTCCACCATCTCCTTCCCCACTCCACCGCCGCCGCCGGCGCCTACGGGCTCGTCGGCATGGGCGCAGTCTTCGCGGGCGCGGCCCGGGCTCCGATCACGGCCGTGATCATCGTCTTCGAGTTGACCGGCGAGTACCGGATCATCTTGCCGCTGATGTTCGCGATCGTCCTCGCGACGGGCGTCTCGCACCGGATCAGCCGCGACACGATCTACACGCTCAAGCTGCGCCGGCGCGGGATCGACCTGATGCGCGGCCGCGGCGCCAACCTGATGGCGCTCCTCACCGTCCGTGACGCGATGCAGTCGGTGCCGTTGTCGGTCCACCAGGACACGCCGCTGAACGCCGTCATCGAGCGCCTGACCGAGGGCCAGCTCGACGGTCTCCCGGTCGTCGACGAGGACGGCTCCTACCGCGGGACGGTCACCTCGCAGCAGGTCGAGCTGGCGGTCCGCAACAACGCGCTCGACGCCGACGCGGGCAGCCTCGCCCAGGAGACGACGGCCCTCCGGCCCAACCAGTCGCTCGAGCAGGGTCTGTCGACGCTGATGCGCGAACGCTCGGGGTTGCCGGTGCTCGAGCCGGACACCCGCCGCGTCGTCGGCTGGCTGACGAACATGGACGTGCTCCGCGCCTACAACGTCCGCCTCGAGGCGGGACTCCGCGACGCGGAGCGGCGGCGCGCACAGACGCAGCGCCCCGAGATCGGGCTCGTCGGCAGCGCGCTCGCGCGGCTGCGCGGCTACCGCGTCGTCGAGATCGAGCTCGGCGCCGCGGCGTCGCCGGTCGGAGCGCGGATCGACGAGCTCGCGCTACCCGAAGACGCCACCGTGCTCGGGCTGCGCCGCAAGAACGAGCCGGTATCGCCCACCCCGGACACCGTCCTCGACGGCGGCGACCGGCTGACGCTGCTCGTGCCGGCCGCGCACGCGGACTCGCTCGTCGACTTGCTCGAAGACGGCGCGACGACCGAGTAGAAGCCTGCTGCAGATCGCGGTCCGGCCCGCCGTAGCCGGCTCTACCGGCGCGACGCGCAGGTGCAGCGACGGCGCCCGCAGGTGGGGCACGTCTTCGGGCGCAGCTCGAGCCGCCGCTTGCCGAGCCCGGCGACGACCATCAGCCAGCCGACCATCAGGGTCGGGAGGATCACTCCGAGAGCGCCTTGACTCATGCCATCAGGGTGCCAGTGCGCCCCGCAGCGGGCATCAGAGCCGCCGCGGATCGCCGTACGGACGAGTACTGAGCGTACGATCGGCCGTGTGGGGCGCGCCGAGCAGCCGGCCGGGGTGGGCACGCGGACGGCGCAACTCGGACTCCTGGCCGCGATTCTCGGCTCGTCGATCGTCTTCGTCGACTCGACGGTGGTCAACGTCGCGCTGCCGTCGATCCAGCACGACCTCGGCGGCGGGCTCGCGGCGCAGCAGTGGATCGTCGACGCCTACCTGCTCACGCTCGGCTCGCTGATTCTCGTCGGCGGCTCGCTCGGCGACCTCTTCGGCGCGGTGCGGGTCTTCTCGCTCGGCGTCGCCTTCTTCGGCGCCGTGTCGGTGCTCTGCGCGCTCGCCCCCGACCCGACCGTGCTGATCGTCTTCCGCGGCGTGCAGGGCGTGGCCGGCGCGCTGCTCACCCCCGCGTCGCTCGCGCTGATCACGGGGCTCTTCACCGGCCACGAGCGCGGGGCCGCGATCGGCACGTGGACGGCGTGGACGGGGATCTCCTTCGTGGTCGGCCCGCTGCTCGGCGGCTGGCTGATCGGCGTCTGGACGTGGCGCGCGATCTTCCTGCTGAACGTGCCGGTCGCGATCGCGACGCTGGCGATCGTCTTCGCCGCGCTGCCGCGGGTGGAGCGGGACCGCGCGCGGGTGCGGGTCGACCTCGCGGGCGCGACGCTCTGCGCGACCGGGCTCGGCGCGCTTGTCTTCGGTTTCATCGAGCAGCCGCGACTCGGCTGGGGCCTCGACGTCGGCGCGGCGCTCGCGGGCGGCGCGGCGCTGCTCGCGGCGTTCGTCGGCTACGAGTTGCACGCGCCGCAGCCGATGCTGCCGCTCTCGCTCTTCCGGCGGCGCAACTTCTCGGTCACGAACGTCGAGACGTTCGCCGTCTACGGCGGACTCTCGGCATGGGGCTTCTTCCTGACGCTGTTCCTGCAGCAGCTCGCGGGCTACTCGCCCTTCCGCGCGGGGCTCGCGACCGTGCCGGTGACGATCGTGATGTTCTCCCTCTCGCGGGTGACCGGGCGGCTGTCGATGCGCTACGGGCCGCGCCTCTTCATGGCGGCGGGGCCACTCGCGGCGGGCGGATCCGTGCTCGTGCTGGCGCGCCTCCCGACGGGACTCGACTACTGGCTGGAGCTGCTGCCGCCGCTCCTCGGCTTCGCGGTCGGACTGGCACTGACGGTCGCGCCCCTGACGACGACCGTGCTGAGCGACGCCGGCCCGGGCGACGCGGGCATCGCGTCGGGCGTGAACAACGCGGTCGCCCGGGTCGCGGGGCTCGTCGCGATCGCGGTGATCGGAATCGCCGCCTCGGGCGACGGCAACCACCTCTCGACGCATGGCTTCCACGTCGCGATGCTGATCACGGGTTCCCTGATCGTCGCCGGCGGCGCGATCGGCGGGCTCGGGCTTCGCAACCCTCGCCCGGAGGCGCCGCGTCCAGGCCCGACGCCTCTTTCCTAGGAACGGTCTGTTGTCAGGTTCAACGGCCGTTCGCGGAGAAGTGCTGGTAGTCGGGGTCGCTCCAGCGGCCGCCCCACCCCCACCCGACCGCGGCGAACGCCCGCACGAGCACGCCGCCCGGCACGGCCATGCCGGAGCGCACGTCGGTTCGGTCCGCATAGCGGGCGCCCGCGGACGGCAACCACCGGCCGGCCTCGTGGTACGGGTTCTCGCGCGTGTTGACGTCGATCGCGAGCCCGTAGGCGTGCTCCGACCAGCTCGCAGGGCCGGTCGTCACCGCCCTGCGGCAGTTGAAGCCCGACGTGTTGTCGGCGGCCATCGAGCGCTCGTCGGAGCCGCGGAAGTCGTCCACGGGCCGGATCGAGCGGATCGGGAACCGGGCGCGGTAGAGACGGCGGAAGACCGTCTCGGCCGCCCGGACGGCGCGCTCGTCGACGACGATCGTGCCGAGATGCCGCCTGCCGTCGAAGCCCTCGTAGGCAAGCCTGATCGCGCGCAGCTGCGACGGCGGGACGGGGCAGCCGGGGCGCCACGACCAGCGCAGGTCCTGCGCGGTCACGCGTGAGACCCGGGCGGTGAACGGCGGCCGCGTCACCGGAGTGGCGGGGACGGCGATCATGCGCGGGTGAGCGTAGCCGCCCTTCTCGCCGCCGGCGCCCTCGCCTGCGGTCCCGCCCCCGCGCCCGCGGCCGGCTCGGCGCAGCTCGTCACCGTGACCGCCGCACCCCGGTCGACGGTCGCGCGGCTCGAGCTCTGGGCCCGCTCCGGGTCGTGCTGGCGGCGTGTCGCGGGCCCCTGGCGCGCCCGCGTCGGCCGCAGCGGCGTCTCCGCGCACAAGCGCGAAGGCGACGGCGCCACCCCGGCCGGCGTCTTCCGCCTCGGCGCGACCGTCTACGGGCTCGACCCGAACCCGGGCGTCCGCGGCCGCTACCACCGTCTCGTCTGCGGCGACTGGTGGGACGAGGATCCCGGCTCGCCGTCGTACAACCGTTTCCGGCACGTCCGCTGCGGCGCGAGCCCGCCCTTCGGCGGCGGCAGCGAGGCGCTCTGGCGGGCGGCCGTCGCCTACCGCGAGTTCTCCGTGATCCGCTACAACGCCGGGCCGATCGTCCCCGGCCGCGGCTCGGCGATCTTCCTCCACGACGACACCGGCCGCCCGACGGCGGGCTGCGTCTCGCTTCCGCGCCCGCTGCTGCTGCGCCTGCTCCGCTGGCTGCGACCGTCCACCAGCCCGCGGATTGCGATTCGAATTACATAGGCAATGCCTATGTATAGAATCGCGGAATGCCGAAGGAGACGTACACCGCGTCCGAGGCGGCCCGTGCCCTCGGAATCAGCATCGACACCCTCCGCCGCTGGGACCGCGAGGGGCGCATCCGCACCGAGCGCGACCGCGGCAACCGCCGCATCGTCGCCGCGGCCGAGATCGCTCGTCTGCGCGGAGATGCTGCGCCCGAGCATCTCAGCGCCCGGAACCGGCTGCGGGGCACGGTCACCTCGGTTCAGGTCGAGGGCCTGCTCGCGCAGATCGAGCTGACCGTCACCGAGCCCGCCCGCGTCGTCGCGGTCGTCACCCGCGACGCGGTCGAGGCGCTCGGCCTGAAACCGGGAATGGAGGCGACCGCCGTCGTCAAGTCGACCTCGGTGATGGTCGAGCGGTGAGGCGCCTTGCCCTGCTCGCGGCGCTGGCGGCCGTGCTCGCGGCCCCGGCCGCCGCGGGCACGCCGAAGCTGACCGTGTTCGCGGCGGCGTCGCTCATCGACGTCTTCCCGCGGATCGACGCGACCGAGGCGTACTCGTTCGCCGGCTCGAACACGCTCGCGGCACAGATCCGCCAGGGCCTGCCCGCGGACGTCTTCGCTTCGGCGAACGTGACGCTCCCCGACCGGCTCTACACGGAGGGGCTCGTCGAGCGCCCGGTGCTCTTCACCGCGAACACGCTCGTCATGATCGCCCGCAAGGGGAATCCGGGGCACCTGCACGGGGTCTTCAGCCTCGAGCGCCCGGGCCTGAAGATCGTCATGGGCGCGCGGGGCGTCCCGGTCGGCAACTACACGCGCGCCGTCCTGGGGAAGCTCGGCCTCTCGGACATCGTCGACCGGGCGGCGAGCCAGGAGACGGACGTCCGCGAGGTGCTCTCGAAGGTCGTGCTCGGCGAGGCGGACGTCGGCTTCGTCTACGCGACCGACGCCCGCACGGTGAAGGGCAAGGTGGCGGTCTTCGCGATCCCGCCGCGCGCCGAGCCGAAGGTCAACTACGCGGTCGCGGTCGTCAAGGGGGGTTCGCACCGGACGGCCGCCGAGGTCTGGGTGAGGCGGCTGAAGGGAGCGGTGGCGCAGCGCAAGCTCCGTGCCGCCGGCTTCCTGAAGCCGGGACGCTGATGCGCCGTCTCGCGGCCGGCGTGCTCGTCTTCGCGGCGACGTTCGTCGCGCTCGCGTTTCTGCTCGTCCCGATCGTGGCGATCTTCGCGCGTGTCCCGCCGGGCCGGCTCGTGGCGCAGCTCTCGAATCCCGTCGTGACCGATGCGCTACTGATCAGCCTGAAGACGAGCGCGATCGCGCAGGCGCTCGTCCTGCTCTTCGGCACCCCGGCCGCGTACCTCCTCGCGACGCGCCGCTTCCCCGGCCGCACGGTCGCGCTCACGCTCGCGGAGTTGCCGCTCGTGCTCCCGCCCGCGGTCGCAGGGATCGGGCTGATCGCAGCGTTCGGGCGCTTCGGGCTGCTCGGCGGGACGCTGGACGCGCTCGGGATCCAGCTCGGGCTGACGCAGGCGGCGGTCGTGGTCGCGGTCGCCTTCGTCGCGAGCCCCCTCTACCTGCGGCAGGCGATCGCGACCTTCGAGGCGGTCGACCAGGATCTCGTCGCGGCGTCGCGCACGCTCGGCGCCGGGCCGGGCCGGACGTTCTTCCGCGTCGTCCTGCCGCTCGCCCGCAACGGCCTCGCGGCCGGCGAGGCGCTCGCGTTCGCGCGCGGCCTCGGCGAGTTCGGCGCCACGATCATGTTCGCCGGCAGTCTGCAGGGCGTCACCCAGACGCTGCCGCTCGCGATCTACACCGAGTTCGCGGTGAACTTCGACGTCACGCTCGCCATGAGCGCCCTGCTCGTCCTCGTCAGCGCGGCGCTCCTCGTCGCACTCAAGGTGACCATCCAGTGGCAGCCCTCTCAGCGGACTTCACGCTTCCTCTTCGCTCCTTCGAGCTAGAGCTCGCCCTCGAGGTCGGGCGGACGACCGCGCTCGTCGGGCCGTCGGGCGCGGGCAAGACCTCGGTGCTGCGCGTCGTCGCGGGTCTCCTGCGCCCGCCACGGGGCCGGATCGTGCTCGACGGCGAGACGTGGCTCGACTCCGAGCGGGGGATCTTCCTGCCGCCGGAGCGGAGGCGGGTCGGGCTCGTCTTCCAGGAGTACGCGCTCTTCCCGCACCTGAGCGTCAGCCAGAACGTCGCCTACGGCGCGGGCGGCCGACCGGTCGGCGAGCTGCTCGAGCGGCTGCGAGTCGCGCATCTCGCCGGCGCGCACCCGCGCGCGCTCTCGGGCGGCGAGCGCCAGCGGGTCGCGCTCGCCCGTGCGCTCGCCCGCAACCCGGAGGTGTTGCTGCTCGACGAGCCACTGGCGGCGCTCGACGCCCACACGAAAGCGGCGGTGCGCGGCGAGCTGGCCGAGCTGCTGCGCGGACTCGAGCTGCCGACCCTGCTCGTGACGCACGACTACGAGGACGCCGCGGCGCTCGCCGACGAGGTCGGGGTGCTCGTCGAGGGCGAGCTGCGCCAGCTCGCGTCCCCGGCCGAGCTCGTGGCGAGCCCCGGCGACGCGTTCGTGGCCGCGTTCACGGGCGCGAACCTGCTGCACGGCCGGGCGCGACGGGAGCGGCCCGCGCTGACGACCGTCCGCCTCGAAGGCGGCGAGGAGCTCTTCTCGACGGACGAGGCGGACGGCGAGGTCGGCGTCGTCGTCTATCCCTGGGAGGTGTCGATCGCACGGTCGCACGAGGTCGACGCCGACTCGGCGCTGAACGTCGTCCGCGGCGAGGTCGGCTCGGTGGTCGAGGTCGCGAACCGCGTCCGCGTGCGCATCGGCCCGGTTACCGCCGAGGTGACCGCGGCGTCGGCGGAGCGCCTGGAGCTCGCCCGCGGCGGGATCGCGTACGCGACGTTCAAGGCGACCGGCACGCGCCTCGTTCCGCTGTCCTGACGCTCTCGCAACGGTGCCCGGGCAGGCCCAGGGTACGGGTCGGGTTCAGATGCGGACGGCCCGGTAGGCCTCGACGACGAACGGCAGCCGCAGCTGCGCGCCCTCGTGGAGCGTCGGCTCCTCGTCCGCGATCCACCCGACGATCTCGCGCAGCTCCTCCTGCGCCTCCGCAGAGATCGCGGCCAGAGTGGTGTACGAGCGCAGATGGTCTGCGAGCGCCTCGCGCGGCAGCTCCACGACGTGCGTGAACCGGCGGCGCTCGACGTCTCTGAAGCGGCCTGACGCGGTGACCAGCTCCGGCCACGGCTGAGTCGGCCACTCGCTGCTGCCGCCGCGCGCATGGTCGATCGCCGTCGCGACGCGCGCCATCGCGGGGTCGGTGCCGTCGCGATGGTTCCAGCCGAAACCGAGCGTCCCGCCCGGCCGCAGGACGCGGTGGATCTCGGCGAGCGCCGTCTCGAGCTCGAACCAGTGGAACGAGGAGCCCGCGACGACCGCGTCCGCCTCCTCGTCGCCGAGCGGAATCGCCTCGGCGGTGCCGAGGACGCCGTGGACGCCCGAGGCGCGCAGGACGGCGAGCATCCGCTCGTCCGGCTCGACAGCGAGAATCGGCAGCCCGAGCGCCGCGAGCGCCCGGGTCAGCTTGCCGGTGCCGGCGCCGAGGTCGACGACGAGCTGCGGCTCGCCCGGCGCGAGCCAGCGGACGGACTCCGCCGGCCAGTCGGGCCGCGCGCGTTCGTAGGCGTCGGCGTGAGCGCCGAAGTCGAGGCGACGCGAGACGCCGGGCCGCTCAGACAGGCTTGCGCTCCGGGTAGCGCGGGAGGCCGTCGTCCGGAATCGGCTCCCACTCCGCGGCGTAGGCGACGAAGTGCCGGTACGACCCGCGGACGCCCGGATCGCCGTCGAAGGCGCCCATGCGCACGGAGAGGATCTGCGGATCGTCTGGGTCGCGGCTCCAGAGCTGGCCGCCACAGCTCGAGCAGAAGCACTTCCAGAACCCGTCGGGCGGCGCCCAGCAGCGCACGAGCTCCTCGCCGGCGAGGATCCGCAGCGAGCCGGGCACGACCCGCGCCGAGCACGACCACGCCGTCCCGGTGCGCCGCTGGCAGCGCGTGCAGTGGCAATAGGCCGCGTAGAGCGGCGGCTCGCTCACCTCGAAGCGCACGGAGCCACAAAGGCAGCCGCCCGTGAGGGGAAAGTCCGTCACGGGCGGAGCCTAACGACCTCTCTAGCTGCCGGCTACCACTTGGAACGGCGGCCGCGGCGGCTCGTGTAGACGAGCTTCGCGCGTCCCGGCTTCATCCCGGTCGACTCGAACTCCTCACGGTGTCCGAGCATCGCCGCGACGCGGCCGACCTCGCCCTGCTGCTCGGGCAGGACGAGCGTGATCCCGTTGCCGGACCGTCCGGCGCGGCCGGTGCGGCCGACGCGGTGGACGTAGCCCTTGTGGTCCTCCGGCGGGTCGTAGTTGATCACGTGGCTGATCGCCTCGAGGTCGAGCCCGCGGGCGGCCACGTCGGTGGCGACGAGCGTCGTCACCTTGCCGCTGCGGAACCGCTCGAGCGCCCGCTCGCGCGCGCCCTGGGTCAGGTCGCCGTGCATCGCGATCGCCTCCACCCCACGCCCGCGCAGCTTTGTCGCGAGCCGGTCGGCGCCGCGCTTCGTGCGCACGAAGACGAGCGCGAGCCCCCGGTCCTGCTCGAGCAGCTCGATCAGGCGGTCGACCTTGTCGGCCGCCGTGACCGCGACGAACTCGTGCTCGACGTCGCCGTGCGAGTGCTGGGACGGCAGGTCGGCCTCGAAGCGGGACGGGTTGAGCGTGTACGAGCGCGCCAGCTCGCCGACCTCGCCGTCGAGCGTGGCCGAGAAGAGCATCGTCTGGCGCTTCGCCGGCAGGCGGCGGACGATCCGCTCGACCTGCGGCAGAAAGCCCATGTCGAGCATCCGGTCGGCCTCGTCGAGGACGAGGAAGCGGATCTCGTCCAGCGAGATCAGGCGCCGCTGGACGAGGTCGTGCAGGCGGCCGGGCGTCGCGACGACGATGTGCGCGCCCTTGAGCCGCTTGGCCTGAGCGCCGACGGGGGCGCCGCCGTACGCGGCCTCGGTGCGAACGTTCTTCGGAGCGCCGAGCTGCGAAAGCTCCTCCGTCACCTGGAGCGCGAGCTCCCGGGTCGGAACGAGGATGAGCGCGGCGGGCGAGCGGCCGCCGGTCGGGACGCGCTCGACGAGCGGCAGCCCGAACGCGAGCGTCTTGCCCGAGCCCGTGGGCGCCTTGCCGAGGATGTCGCGGCCGGCGAGGGCGTCGGGGACGACGAGAGACTGGATGCGGAACGGCTCGAGGATGCCGCGGGTGGCGAGCTGCTGCTCGACCTCCACGCTGACGCCGAGCGCAGCGAAAGAATCAGACATTGAGTTGTTCTACTCCTTGTTGCGGGGTTCGAGACGCAGACTCGAAACCGCCAAAGGAGGAACGAGAAGCTGAATCTCACGGGACGACCCGGTGCCGTCCGTGCCGCCAGCGTAGCAGGAGACGCGGCGGAAAACGCCGTCGGCTACGAGAGGACCGGCAGCTCGTCCTCGGAGCGGCGGCTCAGCTGCGCCAGCTCCGTGACGTGCGGGAAGAGCAGCGGCTCGATCGCGTCGTCGAAGACGTCGCCGCCGGGCAGCGAGTAGTCGTCGTTGAAATCGACGCAGCCGTTCAGCTCGAGCACGACGTAGCCGCTCCGGGTCGGCAGCAGGTCGACTCCGACGAGGTCGGCGCCAATTGCGGCCGCGGCGGCGACAGCCAGCCGGCGCGCCTCCGCCGGCGGGGTGGCCAATACCCGCGTCCCGCCGAGCGCGACGTTCGTGCGCCACTCGCCGGGAGCGGCCCTGCGACTGATCGTCCCCACGACCTCCCCACAGGCGACGAGGACACGCAGGTCCGCTTCCGGCGGCGGCACGAGCTCCTGGACGAGCACTCCGTGAGCGCGGAACCAGGAACGCTGCGAGAGCTGCTCGAACTCGCCCCGGAGCGCGTCCGGGGAGTCGCAGCGCACGACGTCGGTGCCCCAGCTGCCGAAACGCGGCTTGAGGACGACCGGCGTATCGAATGCGGGCAGCTCGCCGTCGGGCGGAATGTGCACCGTCCGCGGATGCGGAATTCCGTACCGGACGAGCCGCCGCGCCGTCTCGAGCTTGTCGTGCGCCGCCAGCAGCGCGTCGGCGCGGTTGAGCACCTCGACGCCGGCCCGCTCGAGCCTGAGCAGAGACTCGAGGCCGGGCTCGACGCCGTCCAGTCCGGGACGCACGTCGACGCGGCCGAGCACGATCTCGTTCGAATGCGCGCGCCGCTCCGCCAGCTCCGCCGGCAGCAGCCTGGCCTGTGCACCCAGTCCCCGCGCGGCCTCGAGGAGGCCGATGTTCGGGGGAGTGAGCCGTCCGGCGATCAGGAGCGGGCACATGCTCCGAATGTCGCCGAGCGGGATAAGCAAGGCGTGAGATGCGTGTCAGGGTTCGCTAACGACCATTCCGCACGCCGCTCGGCCGCGTGCCCGTCGGCGCCGGACGGGGACGAGCCGCGCCCGCCGGGAGCCCCCTCGGGTGTGAGCCAACGTTGACCCGGCCGGGAAACGGCGGGGCGATACTGTCGCCGTGCCCTCTGTTCGCATCAGCATGCGCTGGTGGCTCGCGCTCACGTTCGCAGCCATCGTCGCGCTGACCGCGTTCTCGGTCGCCGAGGTCTTCAACACCCGCGCCGCGTCGGCGTTCCACGACCGGGCCGAGGAGCTGGCGATCGGCCAGAGCGTCTCCGCGAGCCGCTCCGTCGGCAAGGCGCTGCGGAAAGGGATCCTCGCCGACGCCGTGCCCGTGATCGCCGACCGCCGCAACTCGTCGGTCTACGTGTTCTCGACCGGCGGCGACCGGCTCAGCGGCGACACCTCGCGCGCGGTGCGCTTCGAATCCGTGCCCGAGGGACAGAAGGCGCTTCGCGCGGCGCTGCGCGGAAACCGCTACGTGTCGACGGTCGACCACGGCCGGTCGTTCGTGATCGCGCTGCAGCTGCCGCAGAACCAGGGTGCGATCGTCACCTACGCGAAGCGGCCCGAGGTGCTGAGCGAGCTCGGCGTCGTCCACGATCAGATCGTCAGCGCCGCGCTGATCGCGAGCGCGCTCGGCGCCCTCGTCGGCGTCCTCGTCGCGATGGTGATCGCGTCGCGCCTGCGCCGGATCGCGCGTGCGGCGGCGCGCATCGAGGGCGGCGCGTTCGACGAGCCGCTCAGCTCGCCCTTCGGCGACGAGGTCGGTGCGCTCGCGGAGACGATCGACCAGATGCGCCAGCGGCTGCGCGAGTCCTTCGGCCGCCTCGGCGAGGAGCGCGACCGGCTGCGCCAGCTGCTCGAAGGCCTTCACGAGGGCGTGATCGCGGTCGACCAAGACCTGCAGATCGCGTTCGCGAACCCGGCCGCACGCGGGCTCCTCACCGGGCGGGCCGTCTCGACCGGCTCCCCCCTGCCCGACCTCTGGCCCGACTTCCCGCTCCGTGCGTTCGCGCAGCAGCTGCTCGAAGACGCCCTCCGGCCGGTGCAGGCGCGCGTGGTCGAGGGAGAGCGGACGTTCGCGCTCGTCGGGATCCCGGCGCGCCGAGGCGGCGACGCGATCCTCGTGATCACGGACATCACCGAGCGGGAACGGCGGGAACGCGCCGAGCGGGAGTTCGTCGCGAACGCCGCGCACGAGCTCGGCACACCGCTGACCGCGATCGCGACCTCGCTCGAGGTCCTGCGGGGCGGCGCGAAGGAGGACCCGGTCGAGCGGGACCGCTTCCTCGAGCTGATCGAGCGCCAGACGTCCCGGCTGAGCCGGCTGCGGCGCTCGCTGCTGACGCTCGCGCGGGCGCAGACACGGCAGGAGACGCTCCAGCTCGAGCCGGTGGAGGCCGCGGCGCTGCTCGAGTCGGTGGCCGGGGAGCTGCGCGCGACCGGGCGTGACGTCGGGGTGACCGTCGACGCACCCGCAGACGTCGCGGTGCTCGCCCACCCGGAGCTGATCGAGCAGGTCGTCCTCAACCTCGCCGAGAACGCGCTCCGCCACGGCGGCGCGACACACGTCGAGCTGGCCGCGCGGCGGATCGACAGCCGGACGGCGGCGATCGAGGTGCGCGACGACGGCGCCGGCATCCCGGTCGCAGGCCGCGACCGGCTCTTCGACCGCTTCTACCGCGGCTCACCGAACGGCGACGGCTTCGGGCTCGGGCTCGCGATCGTACGGGAGGTCGTCCGCGCGCTCGGCGGCACGATCGAGATCGACTCGCCGGGCGCGCCGGAAGCGCCGACGGCGCCGGGCGAGCAGACCGGGCGCCCGGACGGCCACCCGGGAGGCGGCACGGTCGTCCGGGTCATGCTCGCGCTCGCACAGGCGCCCGCGGAGGCGGCGTCGTGAGCCCCAGGATCCTGCTGGCGGACGACGAGCCGGACATCGTCACGCCGGTCAGCTACGCGCTCCGCGCCGACGGCTTCGATGTCGACACGGCCGGCGACGGCGAGGAGGCACTCGCCGCGGCGCGCAGCGGCGACTACGACCTCGTCGTCCTCGACGTGATGATGCCGAAGCTGCAGGGCACCGAGGTCTGCCGGCTGCTGCGGGCCGAGAGCATCGTCCCGATCATCATGCTGACGGCGAAGGACGCGGAGATCGACCGCATCCTCGGGCTCGAGCTGGGCGCCGACGACTACGTCACGAAGCCGTTCTCGACCCGCGAGCTGTCGAGCCGCATCCGTGCCGTCCTCCGCCGGCGCGACCTCGAGCGCTCGGCCTCCACGACCGCGGCGCTGCACGCCGGCGACCTGACGATCGACCTGAGCTCGCACCGGGCCAGCGTCGCCGGCCGCGAGGTGCGGCTGACGCCGTCGGAGTTCAAGGTGCTGACCCTGCTCGCACGCGAGCCGAATCGGGTCTTCAGTCGCTGGCAGATCATGGAGCACCTCTGGGAGGCCTCCTATGTCGGCACGGCCCGTGCCGCCGACGTGCACGTCTCGAACCTCCGGCGCAAGATCGAGCAGAACCCGGCGCGGCCGCAGCGGATCGTGACCGTGCGCGAGGCCGGCTACAAGCTCGTGCCCGTTCAGTGACGCGGGCGGAAGGGCGCGCGTTCCTGCCGAAACGTGAGCAGTCCTTCACATGGCCCTGGGCCTTCCCTCACGCACCGGGCGTAGCGTCGAGCCGGGATGGAAGGGCATACGACGCAGACCGACGCACTGCTCGCGCTCTCGAGCGGCTTCACCGTCGAGGCGTCCGACGGCGAGGTCGGCGTGATCGAGACGCCGCTCTTCCCGCCCGACGAGACGACGCCCGACTTCCTCGTCGTCCGTGTCGGCCGGGTCCAGCCGCGCCGCCCCGTGATCTCGGCGGCGCTCGTCGAGCGCGTCGACCCGCACGCCCGCGTCGTGCACGTCCGCGGCACCCGCGACGACATCGCCGACCTCCCGGAGCACCTGCCGCTCGCGATCTAGAAGCTCGCCTCGGGACGCGGCGTGCGTCGCGCCCCGGCGACGCGTGGGGATTCAGCTCGAGGTTCTCAGCCGCGTTCGGAGCGTCGGGTCACGTCGACGAGCGCCCGTTCGAGCACGAGGTCGGGCGGCATCCGCGAACCGCCCTTGACGGCGGCGTCGACCTCGGCGAGGCGAACGGTCACCCGCGCGAGCTCGTCCCGCGTGAAGTTGGCGGCCTGCTTGCCCGCCTTCTCGGCCGCGAACGGATGCATCTTCAGGCGGCCGGCGGCGTCACGCGCGCGGACGCCCTCGTCGGCGAGGCGCGCCACCTTGCGGACGCGGCCGACGTGACCGACGAGCGAGGCGACGAGCCGCAGCAGCTCGCCGGAGCGGGCCCGGTGGGTGCGTTCGAGCAGCGCCTCGGTCGAGGCGAGCACCGCGCCGACGTCGCGTCGCCCCCACGCGTCGGTGACGGCGAAGATCGGCGTCTCGGCGCGACCGACCGCGAGCTGCTCGACCGCCGACACGGTCACGGTCTCGTCGCCCGCCCACGTCGCGAGCTTCTGGATCTCGGAGGCGAGGTCGTCGAGGTCGTCCCCGACCGCCTCGACGAGCGCGCGGCACGCCTCCGGGTCGGCGGCGACTCCGAGCCGCGAGAACTGCTCGGCGACCCATTCGGGAACCCGGCGCTTGGCCACCTCGTACGTGAGCACCTCGCCCGCTTTCGCAACCGCCTTGGCCAGCGCCGAGTCGGCCTTGATCTCGCCCGCGAGCAGGGCGAGCACGGTTGCCGGGCTCGGCGCGGCGAGGTACTCGGCGACCTCCTTCACATCCGCCGCCTTCCACTTGTCGACCTCGTCGACGATCACGAGCCGGCCGGCGTCGCCGCCGAAGAGTCCGAGGGCGTTGCAGGAGGCGACCGCGTCCGCCCCGGAGGCGGCCGAGGCGTAGAGGTGCTCGATCGAGTCTTCACCGATCCGCTCCCGCAGGCGCTGGAGGGCGCGCGTGATCTTCGGCTTGTCGCTGCCGGTGATCAGGTAGACCGGTTTCAGCGCGGGCGCGGCCACTCCGCCAAGCATAAGCGCCGACCCCGAGGGCTCCCAGGCCGAGCGCGGCCGCCGCGAGCGGCGAGCGGATCTGCGCGCCGGGGAGACCGCCGAAGAGCCGTGCACAGGCGGCGAGATAGGCCGCGCACCAGCCGTTCGCCCAGGCGAGGGCCGACGCGAGCGGCGGCGCGACGGGAGCGACGAGCGCCGCGGCGAACCCGAGCCCGAGCATCGGCGCGAGGATGGGGCCTGCCGCGACGTTCGCCGGCACGGTCAGCAGCGGGATCTGGTGGAACTGGAACCAGCAGATCGGGGCGGTGGCGATACCGCAGGCGGCCGCGATCGCGACGGCGGTGCGGGTGCCGGGCGGCAGCGGGTATCCCTCGAGCCGGCGTGCGATCGGCGGCGCGAGGAAGAAGATCGCCAGCACGGCCGCGAAGGAGAGCTGGCAGCCGGCGTCGAGCGCCTCGTACGGGTTCCAGGCGAGCAGCACGACCGCGGCGACCGCGAGCGCGTACGTCGCGTCGCGTTGACGCCCTGTGAGCCAGGCGAGCGAGCCGAGCGCGCCGCCGATCGCAGCGCGGATCACCGACGGGTGCGGCCCGACCGCGAGCACGTACGCCCCGAGCGAGGCGAGCACGGCGGCCTCGGCAGCGAGACGCGGAACGCCCAGAAGGAGCGCGAGCCAGAGTGTCCCGAGCGCGACCACGGCGACGTGCTCGCCGCTGACGACGAGCAGGTGCGAGACACCGGCCGCGCGGAAGCGCTGCTTCAGGTCGCCGGGCACTCCCTGTGCGTCGCCGAGCATCGCCGCCTCGAGAACGCCTCGCCGCTCGCCCTGCAGGCCCGGGACGGCCGCGTGAGCGAGCCACGCGTGCAGCCGGTCGCCGAGCCCGGCAAGGCCGCCGCGTCCACCGACCGACCGCCACGTCTCGGCGGCGAGGACGGCGTGGATGCCCTGGCGGCGCAGCCACGTCCTCTCGTCGAAGCCGTTCTTCGGCCCGCGCGGCGCCCGCAGCTTGCCGAGCAGCGAGATCCGCGCACCGACCGGCGGCGCGCGGCCGAGCGGCAGCTCGAGCAGCACCGGCTCGTCGGGTCGGAGCGGTCCCCAGCGCAGGACGCGCGCGTGGAGGCGGAGCTGGAAGGCGCCGACGCTCGGCTCCGCCTCGATCTCCACGACGGCGCGCTCGGCCGTTCCGATCCGCGGCGCGAGCGCGCTCCGATCGATCCGTGCGAGGCGGACGCTCCCCCACGCCCAGCCGCCGAGGGCCAGCGCGGCCGCCGCCGCGACGAGTCGCACGCGGGGCTCACCGGCGGCGAGGGCGGCCGCGGCGAGCGCCGCGGCGGCGAGCGCGGCCGGGACGGCGGCGATCCGCGCCGCCGTGGCGGCCGCGAGCCCTGCGCAGAGCACCCCTGCGAGTGCGTGCGGCAAGCGCAGGCTCACGGGATCACGAGCCCCTTCAGCTCGGCGATCTTCGCCGGCCCGATCCCGGAGACTCCGTCCAGCTCGGCGAGCGAGTGGAACGGGCCGTGGGCGAGGCGATAGTCGACGATCTTCTGCGCGGTGGCCGGCCCGATGCCGGGAAGCGCGTCGAGCTGCTCGGCGGTCGCGCTGTTCAGGTCGAGCGGCGCAGCCGGCGAGACGCCCGCGGCGGGAGGGGACGCCGCCGTCTCGCCTGCCGAGCCGCCCGGGACGACCACCTGCTCGCCGTCGGCGAGCGGGGCCGCAAGGTTGACGAGGTCGATCTGCGCTTTCCTCGTGGCGCCGCCCGCGGCGGCGACGGCGTCCGCGATCCGCGTGCCCTCGCGCAGGTGGTACAGCCCGGGCCGCCGCACGGCGCCCGCGACGTCGACCACGAGCTGCTTGACCGGCGCGGGCTTCGCCACGTGAACGAGCGCCACCGAGGGCGCCGCCCGCCCGCCGCCGGCGACGTGCCGGAGCGCGACCACGAGCACGACGGTGACCGCGATCGCGACGGCGATCAGACGCCGCAGCGTGAGCGAGGGGAGCAAGAGGTTCATGTCGTCTATCGTGACAACGGAACTCTCACGAGAATCTCACGAGATTCTCATAATTCCTTGACGGCTCAATCACATCTGCCGCGCGTCGATGACCTCGGCTATTGACCCACGAGCCAAGGAGGGCTCCATGTCAGCAGTGTCCGGTGTTTCGGCAGGCGGCAGCCACGCGTTCGAGCTCGCGCGCGCGCAGGCCGTCACGCAGCAGGCGCAGGCGAAGCCGGCGGCCACGTACGACCCCGACCACGACGGCGATCAGGACACGCCGGGCCGGGTGGACGTCAAGGCCTGAGCAACGCTCGGATGCCGCCTCGGGCGGTCCGCCGATCCGGGCGGGCCGCCTACGGGCGCCCACGCGCGGCGGTCGTGCGACGCGGCCGCACGGGGAGCCGAGTCCAGATCGGTCGCCTAGACGACGAAGCTCACGAGCTTGCCGGCGACGACGATCGTCTTCCGCGGCTCGGCGCCGTTCAGATGCGCCTGCACCCTCTCGCTCGCGCGCGCCAGCGCGACCAGCTCGTCCTCGCCGAGGCTCGCGTCCGCCTCGATGCGGTCGCGCACCTTGCCGTTCACCTGCACGACGAGCTCGAACGTCTCCTGCACGAGCTGTGTCTCGTCTGCCTCCGGCCAGGGCTGCTCCCACAGCCGCTCGTGACCGAGCACCGTCCAGAGCTCCTCGGCGACGTGCGGCGCGTACGGCTGGATCACCGACACCGCCGTCTCGGCCGCGAAGCGCGCGTCCGCCGCGCCCGGGTCGGCCGACAGCTCGTTCACGAGCTCCATCACCGCCGAGATCGGCGTGTGGAACTGGAAGCGGCGCAGGACGTCGTCGGTCACCTTCGCGATCGTCTCGTTCGCCTTCCGCGCGAGTGCGCCCTCGCGGGCACCCGGTGTAGGCGCCGACACGGCCACCTCGTGGACGATCCGCCACAGCCGGCGCAGGAAGCGCGCGATCCCCTCGACCCCGGTGTCCGTCCACTCCATGTCCTGGTCGGCCGGGCCCATGAAGAGGATGGTCAGGCGCATCGCGTCGGCGCCGTACGCCTCGAGGATCTCGTTCGGGCCGGCGACGTTGCCCTTCGTCTTCGACATCTTCGTCCCGCCCATCTGCACCCAGCCCTGATGGAACAGGCGCGCGAACGGCTCGCGGAAGCCGAGCATCCCGAAGTCGTTCAGCGCCTTGACGAAGAACCGCGAGTAGAGCAGGTGCCCGGTCGTGTGGTCGATGCCGCCGATGTACTGATCGACGGGCAGCCAGTAGTCGACGACGTGGCGGTCGAACGGCGCCCGGTCGTTGTGCGGGTCGACGTAGCGGATGAAGTACCAGGACGAGTCGACGAAGGTGTCCATCGTGTCCGGGTCGCGCTGCGCGGGGCCGCCGCAGCGTGGGCAGTCGACGCTCATCCACTCCTCGTTGGAGGCGAGCGGCGCCTTGCCCTTCGGCGTGTAGTCGTCGATGTCCGGCAGCAGCAGCGGGAGCTCGTCCTCGGGGACGGGCACCGGGCCGCAGGTCGCGCAGTGGATCACCGGGATCGGGCAGCCCCAGTAGCGCTGCCGCGAGAAGCTCCAGTCGCGGAGGCGGTAGGAGACGGTCGCCTCGCCGCGGCCCTGCTCGGCGAGCGTCGCGACGATCGCGCGCGCCCCCTCGTCGACGGAGAGCCCGTCGAAGCGGTCGGAGTTGACGAGCTTCCCGTCTTCGTCGATCACGTCGACCACCGGCAGCCCGAAGGCGGCCGCGAACTCGCCGTCGCGCTCGTCGTGCGCGGGCACCGCCATGATCGCGCCGGTGCCGTAGTCCATCAGGACGTAGTCGGCGACCCAGATCGGCAGGCGCTCGCCGTTGACGGGGTTCGTCGCGTAGTGGCCGGTGAAGACGCCGGTCTTCTCGGTCTCGGCGGCGCGGTCCTCGGCCTTGCGGGCGCCGGCGCGGCGCGCGTAGGCCTGCGCGTCGGCGCTCGCGTGCGCGGCGACGAACGGGTGCTCGGGCGCGACGACGAAGAACGTCGCGCCGTAGAGCGTGTCGGCGCGGGTCGTGAAGACCGGCAGGTCGAGCTCGAGCCCGTCGACTCCGAAGAGGATCTCGGCGCCCTCGGAGCGGCCGATCCAGTTGCGCTGGATCGTCTTCGTCCGCTCGGGCCAGGAGCCGCCCTCGGGCAGCTCGAACGTCAGCAGCTCGTCGGCGTACGCGGTCGTCTTGAAGAACCACTGCGTCATGCTCCGCAGCTCGACGAGCGCGCCGCAGCGCTCGCAGTGGCCGTCGACGATGTACTCGTTCGCGATCACCGTCTGGTCGTTCGGGCACCAGTTGACCGGCGCCTCCTTCCGGTACGCGAGCCCCTCCTGCCAGAACTTCAGGAACAGCCACTGCGTCCAGCGGTAGAAGGCCGGCTCGTGCGACGAGACCTCGCGATCCCAGTCGATCGCCCAGCCGAGCCGCTTCATCTGCGCGCGGATCGTCGCGATGTTGCGCTCGGTGATCTCGCGCGGGTGGCCGCCCTCGCGAATCGCAGCGTTCTCGGCCGGCAGCCCGAACGCGTCCCAGCCCATCGGCCGCACGACCGTCCAGCCGCTGCGCCGCCGGACGTGCGTGATCACGTCGCCCATCGTGTAGTTGAGGACGTGCCCCATGTGCATGCCGTTGCCGGACGGGTACGGCAGCATCTCGAGCTGGTACCAGTGGCGCTCGTCGCCGCCGCCGGGGTCCGGATTGGGGACGTGCCAGGCCTGCGCGTCCTCCCAGACGCGCTGCCACTTGGCTTCGAGCTCGTGCGGTTCGTATCTGGCTGTCACTGAAAACCGTCTCCGGACATGAAAAAGCCTCTCACGTGGAGAGGCCGTGGGGAGCAGACGCGGCGTCGCCGCGCGAGTCTCCCTGAACTAGATAAGCAGCTCCTGCATGGCGTTATCGATACTAGCAACGTGATCGAACTGTTTCCCGAGACCGCACGCGTCGAGAACGGCGAGCTGACGCTCGGCGGGGTGCCGGTGTCGGCGCTCGTCGCCGAGCACGGAACGCCGCTCGTCGTCTACTGCGAGGAGACGATCCGTGCGCAGGCCCGCGCCTACCGCGAGGCGGCTCCGGGCGCGCTCGTCGTCTACGGGACGAAGGCGTTCGCGAACGTCGCGCTGCTGCGGCTGCTCGCCGAGGAGGGCGTCGGCGCCGACGTGTCGACGCTCGGCGAGCTCGCATTCGCGCGAGCGGCGGGAATCCCCGGCGAGCGGATCGTCTTCCACGGGAACAACAAGTCGCCCGACGAGCTGCGTGCGGCGGCCGAGGCGGACGCGCTCGTCGTGCTCGACGGCCGCTGGGAGGTCGACGTCGCCGCCGAGGCGGGAGTGCGCCGCGTGCTCGTGCGGCTGACGCCCGGCGTCGACGCGGTCACGCACCGCGCGATCGCGACCGCGCACGAGGAATCGAAGTTCGGGCTCTCGCCGGAGGCGGCCGCGAGCGTCGTCGGCCACGCCCGCGAGCACGGCCTCGACGTCGAGGGCGTGCACATGCACGTCGGCTCGCAGCTGACGCAGCCGGACGAGAGCGTCGTCGCGCTCGAGCGGCTGCTCGCGTTCCTCGCCGGCCTGGACTGGACGCCGCGCACGATCGACGTCGGCGGCGGCCTCGGAGTCCGCCACAACCGCGACGAGCACCCGCCGAGCGTCGAGGAGTTCCTCGCGCCGCTCGTCGCGCTCGTGCCGGACGGGGTGCGGCTGATCGTCGAGCCGGGCCGCTCGCTCGTCGGGCGCGCCGGAGTGACCCTCTACCGCGTCGGCTCGGTCAAGGAGTCGGGCGGCGGCGTCGTGTACGTCGCGATCGACGGCGGCATGTCCGACAACCCGCGCCCGCAGCTCTACGACGCCCGCTACGAGGCGCTGCTCGCCAACCGCGCCGGGGAGCTCGCGACCGGCGTCTACCGCGTCGCCGGCAAGCACTGCGAGTCGGGCGACGTGCTGATCGAGGCGGCCGAGCTGCCGCATCCCGAGCCGGGCGACCTGCTCGCCGTTCCCGCGACGGGCGCGTACACGCTCGCGCTCGGCTCGACCTACAACGGCGTGCCGCGGCCGGCCGTCGTGCTCGCCGGCGGCGGCGTGGCGCGCGAGATCCGGCGGCGCGAAAGCGTGCAGGAACTGCTGCGTTTCGAGAGCTGACCGGGTCGCTACCGATACGCTGCGACGCGATGCGCCGTCTCGCGTCCGTGCCGGGAATCGTCCTCGTCAGCGTCGCCGCGGTCATGTGGGGCCTCGACGGGCTGATCCGCAAGCCGCTGCTGCTCTCGACGCCGGCGACCACGCTCGTCTTCGGCGAGCACGTCGTTCTCGCCGCCTGCACCCTGCCGCTGCTCGCGCCCGCGCTCGTCTCGCTCTGGCGCGCCGGCGCGCGCTACGTCGCGGCCGGGATCGCGGTCGGCGCGGGAGCCTCGGCGCTCGCGACGATCCTCTTCACGCAGGCGTTCTCGGGCGGCGACTTCATCACCGTCGTCGTGCTCCAGAAGTGCCAGCCGCTCGTCGCGGTCGTCGGCGCCTGGATCGTGCTCGGGGAGCGACCGCGCCGCGGCTTCGCATGGTTCCTCCTCCCCGCGCTCGCGGGCATCTGGCTGATCGCGCTGCCGCAGCCGCTCTCGCCGCACGCGCACGGCCTCGTCCCGATCGCGGAGACGCTCGGCGCCGCCGCGCTCTGGGGGCTCGGCACCGTCTTCGGCCGCTACCTCGGACGCAAGCTCGCCTTCGAGCACGTGACGACCGTGCGCTTCGCCTTCGGCCTCGTCGCGAGCGCAGCCGCGCTCCCGATCGTCGGCGTCGGCGCCTGGGCGGGAGCGCGCCAGAGCGCCTGGATCGCGCTGCTCGCGCTCGTCACCGGCCTCTTCGCGCTCGGCCTCTACTACTACGGCCTCCACCGCACGCCCGCGGCGCTCGCGACGCTCGGGGAGCTCGCCTTCCCGGTGACGGCGGCGCTCGTCGGGATCTACGTCTTCGGCGACTCGCTGCGCTGGACGCAGTGGGCCGGCGTCGCGGTCACGATCGCCGTCGTCAGCCTGCTGCCGGTTCGGAGCGGAAGCATCGTGAAGCTCCCCTCGCGCGACCGGCGGCTCGACCCGTCGCCCGCGTCCGCGTAGCGCGTGGGATGATCCGCGGGTGAACGCCTTCGAGGGCTCGCTCGTGCAGAACGCGATCTACATCCAGGGCAAGGCGGAGTGGCCGGTCGGGCCTGAGGACTGGGAGTCCGCGGCGGAGGCTGCGATCGACCCCGGCGCGTTCGGCTACATCGCGGGCGGCGCCGGCGGCGAGGCGACGCTGCGCGCGAACCTCGAGGCGTTCGAGCGGCGGCGGCTGCGGCCGCGGATGCTCCGCGGGAACGTCGAGCGCGACCTCTCGGTCTCGCTGCTCGGCACCCGCTCGGCCGCGCCGTTCCTGCTGGCGCCGGTCGGGGTGCTCTCGATCGCACACGCCGACGGCGAGGCCGGCGCGGCAAGCGGCGCGGCGGCGACCGGCGTCCCGTTCATCCTCTCGAGCGCCGCCTCGTCCTCGATCGAGCAGATCGCCGAGACGATGGGCGACGCGCCGCGCTGGTTCCAGCTCTACTGGGTCTCCGACCGCGAGGTGGCGGCGAGCTTCGTCCGCCGCGCCGAGGCGGCCGGCTACGGCGCGATCGTCGTCACGCTCGACACGCCGACGCTCGGCTGGCGGCCGCGCGACCTCCGCAACGCGTATCTGCCGTTCATGAGCGGCGCAGGCTGCGGCAACTTCTTCAGCGACCCGGTCTTCCGCGCCCGGCTCGACAAGGCGCCCGAGGAGGACATGCTCGCCGCGGCAGGGGCCATGCTCTCGACCTTCGCCAACCTCGCACTGACGTGGGACGACCTCGACTGGCTCCGCGGGCAGGTCTCGATCCCGCTGCTCGTCAAGGGCGTCCTGCGCGGCGACGACGCGCTGCGGGCACGCGAGCGCGGCGTCGACGGGATCGTCGTCTCGAACCACGGCGGCCGCCAGGTGGACGGATCGATCGCCGCGCTCGACGCGCTCGTCGAGGTGCGAGAAGCAGTCGGGCCGGACTTCCCGCTGCTCGTGGACGGAGGCGTGCGCCGCGGCGCGGACGTGATCAAGGCACTCGCCCTCGGCGCAGACGCAGTGCTGATCGGGCGCCTCTACGCGTACGGGCTCGCGGTCGGCGGCGCGGCCGGCGTCGAGGCCGTGATCCGGCAGCTGCTCGCCGAGGTCGATCTGACGCTCGCGCTCTGCGGCGGCGCCTCGGTGCGCGACCTCGACCGAGACCTGCTCGCGTGAGAGCGGTCTTCGTCGATCGGCCCGGCGGACGCGAGCAGCTGCGCGTCGGCGAGGTGCCGGAGCCGAAGCTGCTCCCCGACGGGATCCGGATCGCGGTCCGCGCCGCGGGCGTGAACCCGGTCGACTGGAAGACCCGCGAGGGCCGCCAGGAACCGCGCTTCCCGCACGTCTACCCGGTCGTCCTCGGCTGGGACGCGGCCGGCGTCGTCGAGGAGGTTGGGGCGGCGGTGACGCGTTTCCGTCCCGGCGACGAGGTCTTCGCGTACTGCCGCAAGCACTTCATCGGCGAAGGGTGCTACGCCGAGCAGGTGGTCGTGCCGCAGGAGTTCGCAGCGCCGAAGCCGTCCTCGCTCTCGTGGGAGGAGGCGGGCGCGGTGCCGCTCGCGGCGCTGACCGCGTGGCAGTGCCTCGTCGAGCGGCTCGAGCTCGCGACCGGCGAGACGGTGCTCGTGCACGCGGCGGCGGGCGGCGTCGGACACTTCGCAGCGCAGTTCGCGGTCGAGCTCGGCGCCCGCGTGATCGGCACGGCGAGTGCCGCGAACGCCGACTTCGTCCGCAGCCTCGGCGCCGAGTTCCTCGACTATCGCTCCGAGCCGCTCCCGGAGCACGTCGACTGCGCGCTCGACCCGCTCGGCGGCGAGACGCTCGAGGCGACGAAGCGGATCGCCGGCCGCGTCGTCTCGATCGTGCAGCCGGGCGAGGGTCACGCCTACCACTACGTCCGCCCCGACGGCTCGCAGCTCGCCGAGATCGGGCGGCTGCTCGACGAGGGCCGCGTGCGCGTGCAGGTGCAGCAGGCCTTCCCGCTCGAGGAGGCGGCCGCTGCGCACGAGCTGCTGGAGGACGGCCACGTCCGCGGCAAGCTCGTGCTCACGGTCTGAACGCGCGACGCCGCGCTATTGAACCGGCCGCGCTATTGAACCGCTAGTCAACGAACCGGTAGGCTCGCGCCGTGGACCTGCGCGACACGCCAGCCGAGGCCGAGTTCCGGGCCGAGCTGCGCGCCTGGCTCGACGCGAACCTCCCGCCCGAGCGGCGCGGCATGCGCGGCGGCGCGGAGCGGTTCGACGACTCGTTCGGCCGCGAGTGGAGCCGGCTGCTCTACGAGGCCGGCTACGCGGGGCTGACGTGGCCTGCCGAGTACGGCGGCGCGAGCGCGCCCTACAGCCACCAGGCGATCTTCCTCGAGGAGAGCGCCCGCGCGCAGGCGCCGCAGCACGTCGGCGTGATCGGGCTCGGGATGGCGGGTCCGACGATCATGGTCCACGGCACCGACTCCCAGAAGGCGCGCTACCTCGACAAGATCCTCTCCGCCGAGGAGATCTGGTGCCAGGGCTTCTCCGAGCCGGACGCGGGATCCGACCTTGCAGCGGTGCGGACGCGCGCCGAGCGGCGCGGCGACACCTATGTCGTCAACGGCCAGAAGGTGTGGTCGTCGTTCGCGCACATCGCCGACTGGTGCATCCTCGTCACGAACTCGGACCCGGACGGGCAGCGCTACCGGAACCTCACCTATCTGCTCGTCGACATGCACTCGCCGGGCGTCGAGGTGCGGCCGCTGCGCCAGATCACGGGCGAGGCGGAGTTCAACGAGATCTTCTTCACGGACGTCGAGGTGCCGGTCGCGAACCGGCTCGACGAGGAGGGCAACGGCTGGGCGGTCGCGATGACGACGCTGCTGCACGAGCGCGGCACGCTCGGCTTCGCGCTCACGGCGGCGCTCGAGGTCGCGGTCAACCGGCTGCTCGACGTCGCCCGCGACCGGGTGGACGGCGACGGCCTGGCGCGGGACCGCGTCGCGCGCGAGTGGATCGAGCTGCAGGCGCTGCGCTACACGAACTACCGCTCGCTGACGGCGTACCAGCAGACGGGCGTCCCGGGCCCGGAGGGGTCCGTCGCGAAGCTGCGCTGGTCGGAGCAGAACCAGCGGTTGACGAAGCTCGGCCGCGAGCTGCTCGGCCCGGAGGGCCTCCTCGACGACGGCTGGTGGCACTACCAGCAGCTGCGGAGCCGCGGGAACACGATCGAGGCGGGCACCTCCGAGGTGCTGCGGAACATCATCGCCGAGCGCGTGCTCGGCCTCCCCAAGAGCAGGTAGTGGTGGGCCTCCAGGCGACATCCGTCGGCGCCCGGCCCGCGATCACGCGGCGCGCTGCGGCGTCCTCAGTCGCGCCGATAGCTTCTGCTATCAACGCTCCCTGCGTCCTTGCATCGCTTGGTGCTCGCGACCCGGGCATCCAACAATGGCACCAGGAGACCCACTGATGGACTTCGCCTTCACCGACGAGCAGCAGGAGCTGAAGCGGGAGGCGAGGCGCTGGCTCACCGAGCGCTTCCCGCTCGACCGCGACTGGCAGAACGAGTCGGACGCCTGGGCCGAGCTCGCGGAGCTGGGCTGGCTCGGGGTCTCGGTGCCAGAGGAGGAGGGTGGCGCCGGCCTCGGCTTCGTCGAGGAGGCGATCCTCTTCGAGGAGCTCGGCTACGCGCTCTACCCCGGCCCGTATCTCGCGACCGTCGGCTACGCGCTTCCCCTGCTCGGCCCCGAGCAGCGCGCGAAGGTCGCGGCCGGCGAGGAGCGCTGGTCGGTCGAGATCCACGGCCTGGTGCCATGGCTCGGCTCCGTGGACTTCGTCGACGCCGACGGCGGCACCGCCTACCCGGCCGCGGGCGAGGAGCTGCCGACCGTCGACCCGACGCGCCCGCTGGGCCGGCTCGACCGCGGCGCCGGGACGCCGCTCCCCGGTACGCGCAGCCTGCCGCGGATGCGCACGGCCGACGCCTGCGAGGCGGTCGGGATCGCGCAGCGCGCGCTCGAGCTCGGGATCGAGCACGTCTCGACCCGCGAGCAGTTCGGCAAGCCGATCGGCGTCTACCAGGCCGTCTCGCACGCGCTCGCCGACACGTACGCCGACGTCGAGCTCTCCCGGTCGCTCGCCTACTGGGCGGCCTGGTGCGTCGCGACCGGCGACGCGCAGGCGGAGATCGCGGCCGCCGCGGCGAAGGCGTTCGCCGCCGAGGCCGCCGTGGCCGCGTGCGAGCGCTCGATCCAGGTGCACGGCGGCACCGGCTTCACGTGGGAGCATCCGCTGCACCGCTACTACAAGCGCGCGCTCTGGCTCCAGGGCGTCGGCGCGTCGCCCGCGAAGTTGCGGGCCGCGGTCGCGGACGCCATCCTTGGCGTCGCAGTCGGCGTTTGACACACGACCCCGAGGAGGTCTCGTGGACGGCTTGATGATGGACTTTCCGCTGACGCTGCCGCACGTCATGCGGCGCGCCGAGACGTTCTTCGGCGACGGCGAGATCGTCACGCGCCTCCCCGACAAGAGCTTCCACCGCACGACCTACCGCGAGACGATGCGCCGCGCCCGGCAGCTCGCCGCGGCGCTCGCGAAGGCGGGCTTCGAGCGCGGCGACCGGATCGCGACGCTCTGCTGGAACCACTCGCAGCATCACGAGGCGTACTTCGGCATCCCGTGCGGCGGCCTCGTCCTGCACACGCTGAACCTGCGCCTGCACCCGAACGACCTCGCCTACATCGCAGACCACGCCGGCGACCGGGCCGTGATCGTCGACCGGGCACTCCTCCCGCTGCTCGACTCGTTCCGGGATCGCACGAAGATCGAGCGCGTCTACGTCGTCGAGGACTCCTACGAGGAGCTGCTCGCGACCGCGTCACCGGACGAGTGGACGGAGCCCGACCTCGACGAGCGGGAGGCCGCGGCGATGTGTTACACGAGCGGCACGACCGGCCTGCCGAAGGGCGTCGTCTACTCGCACCGCTCGACCATGCTGCACGCGCTCGGGGTCGGCGCGAACAACCCGCTCGGGATGGGTGTGGCGCTGAACGACGCGATCATGCCGGTGGTGCCGATGTTCCACGCGAACGCGTGGGGCTACCCGTACCTCGCGACGATGCAGGGCGCGAAGCTCGTGTACCCCGGCCCGCACATGGACCCCGAGAGCCTGCTCGACAACATGGCGCAGGAGAAGGTGGCGTGGGCGGCCGGCGTGCCGACGATCTGGATGGGCATCCTCCGTCTGCTCGACGAGAACCCGGGCCGCTGGGATCTCTCGGCGATGAAGGCGATGCTCGTCGGCGGCTCGGCGGTGCCGCGCGCGATGATCGCCGGCTACGAGAAGCGGCACGGCCTGAAGATCGTGCAGGGCTGGGGGATGACCGAGACCTCGCCGGTCGCCTCGACCGCGGCGCTGCCGTTCGACCTCGCGGACGCCGACGAGGAGACGCGCTGGGACTTCCAGGCGACCGCAGGCATCCCGCTCGGACTCGTCGAGATCCGGGCCCGCGTCGGCGACGACGAGATCCCGTGGGACGGCGAGGCGATGGGCGAGCTCGAGGTGCGCGGCCCGTGGGTCGCGTCGAGCTACTACGACGCCCCCGCGAAGGCTGCAAGCTCCGCCGGCGAAGCCGGCGGAGCGCGGCCGGAGACCCTGGCTGCTGAAAGCAGCCAGTGGGCCGGCCGCTGGACGGCGGATGGCTGGTTCCGGACCGGCGACATCGTCTCGATCCATCCTCGCGGCCACATCATGATCAAGGACCGCTCGAAGGACGTGATCAAGTCGGGCGGCGAGTGGATCTCCTCGGTCGACCTCGAGAACGCGTTGATGGCGCACCCCGCGGTCTCGGAGGCGGCCGTGATCGCGATCCCCGACGAGAAGTGGTCGGAGCGGCCGCTGGCGGCGGTCGTGCTCGAGGAGGGCGCCGCGGCGACCGCGGACGAGCTGCGCGAGTTCCTGGCGCCGCAGTTCGCGAAGTGGTGGCTGCCCGAGCGCTTCGAGTTCGTCGCCGAGATCCCGAAGACGAGCGTCGGCAAGTTCCGCAAGACGGCGCTACGCGAGCAGTTCGCCGGCGCAGAGACGCCGTCTCCGCGCTAGATGGTTGATGCCACGCGATCGCCTGTTCCGGGGCGTGGGCTGGTGCGTCTGGGGTGCCGCGACGGTCGCTTGCCGCTGCTGGTGGCAGCGGTGAGCGAGCGGCGGGGCGAAGCGCCGGCCCGGTGGAGGCCGACCCCGTCGGCCGCAGAAGGGGCGAAGCGGCCCAGAGGTGCCAGAGCGCGCAACCGGACGCGCGAGATCGTGGCATCAACCATCTAGATGCGCGCTGCCGTCCTCACGGCGGTCGACGGGCCGTTCGAGCTCGTCGATGCCCCCGATCCGGACGCGGACGGCAAGACGCTCGTCCGCGTGCGCGCGGCGGGGATCAACTTCGCCGACACGCTGATCCGGCGCGGCCGCTACCCGCAGATGCCGGAGCTGCCGGCGATCCTCGGCTCGGAGATCGCGGGCGAGCTCGCCGACGGGACGCGGGTGATGGTCTTCACGAACGGCGGCGGCGCGTACGCGGAGCTGGCTGCCGTCGAGCCGGAGATGGTCGTGCCGCTGCCCGAGCACGCGAGCTTCGCCGAGGGCGCGGCGTTTCAGCTCGTCTTCCTGACCGCGTACATCCCGCTCACGCGCCAGGTGCGTCTGCGGCCGGGCGCGACCGTGCTCGTCTACGCGGCGGCCGGCGGCGTCGGCACGGCGGCGATCCAGATCGCCCGCGCGCTCGGGGCGCGCGTCGTCGCCGCGGCGGGCTCGGCGGCGAAGCTCGACCTCTGCCGCGAGCTCGGCGCCGAGGAGGCCTACGTCTACGACGAGCTGCCCGACGACCTGCTCGTCGACGTCGTCCTCGACCCGGTCGGGGGCGAGCTCTTCACGTCGTCGTTCGCGCGGCTGCGGCCGCTCGGGACGGTGCTCGCGATCGGCTCCGCGGCCGGCGCCTGGACGGAGGTCGATCCGGCCCGCCTCGTCGGCAGAAACGCCGGCGTGCAGGGGTTTTATCTCGGACGGCTGATGCGCTACGACCCCGACGCGGTCGTCGAGGCGCTCGGCGAGCTGCTCGATCTCTGGCGCACCGGCGCCGTCCATCCCGTCGTCGGCGCCGAGTACCCGCTCGCCGAGGTCGAGGCCGCGCACGCGCTCGTCGAGTCGCGCCGGAGCACCGGCAAGGTGGTGCTGCTGCCGTGAAAGCTCTCGTCACCGGCGGTCGCGGCGGCATCGGCTCGGCGATCGTGGCCGCACTGCACGATCGCGAAGGGGGAGCCGCCGAGGTGACCGTCCTCGACCTGCCCGACTTCGACGTGGGTGACCCGGCCGCCTGGCGCGCGCTCGAGGGCTCGTTCGACGCCGCCTTCCTCAACGCGGGCATCGGCATCGGCTACCCGGACGTCGCCGAGCTGCCCGACGGCGAGTACCTGCGGATCCTCGGCGCGAACCTGAACGGCGTCGTCTACGGGACGCGCGAGCTCGCGGCGCGGCTGATGCCGAGCGGCGGCTCGATCGTCGCGACGGCGTCACTCGCCGGCCTCACGGGGATGCCGTTCGACCCGAGCTACACGGCGACGAAGCACGCCGTCGTCGGCTGGGTGCGCGGCGCCGCGCCCGGCCTGGCGGCACGCGGGATCCGGATCAACGCGCTCTGCCCCGGCTTCACCGACACGCCGATCGTCGAAGGCGAGCTCCGAGACAACCCGCTGGCCCCGCTGATGGAGCCGGCGTTCGTCGCGGAGGCGGCGCTGCGGATCCTGGCCGACGAGGAGACCGGTCGCGCGTGGATCGTGCAGCCCAACCGTGTCCTGCCGTTCCGCTTCCCAGGCATTCCCGGTCCGCGATGAACGAGCCGGTCGTGCGCATCCCCTGGGGCGAGCGTCCCCCGTCGGCGCCGCACATCTGGCTGACCCTGGGCTACCGCGGCATCGAGCAGGGAGACGGCCGCTCGGTGATCGAGTGGGACGCGACCGTCGACTACTGCTTCCACGGATCGTCCGGCCCGATCGTCCACGGCGGCATGGTCGCGACCCTGCTCGACACGGCGATGGGCGGCGCCTGCTGGTCGCTGATGGACGCCGACGAGGACTTCCTCACCGCCGACCTGCGCACCGAGTTCCTCCGCTCGGCGCGCCCCGGCACGCTGCGCGCGGAGGGCTCGGTCGTCCAGCGAAACCGTCGCGTCGTCTTCTGCGCCGCGGAGCTCTTCCAGAACGGCACGCTGCTCGCGACGTCGCGCTGCACCCAGATCGTGCGGCGGACCGGCTAGGCGCTCGGCGCTGCTCACCCTTTACTTCGGCAGCGCGGAGTGCTCCGCTTCAGAGGTGACACGCGCGTTCCTGGTCGCCCTGGCCCTCCTCGCGGGAGGCGCTCCGCCCGCGAGCGCGGAGACGCGACCGGTCACGCTCGTCTTCGGCGGCGACGTGATGCTCGGCCGCGGCGTCGCACGCGCGGCGCCGACCGACGCGCTCACGGGGCTCCGAGCCGTCCTCTCCTCGGCCGACCTGGCCGCCGCGAACCTCGAGTCGCCGCTGACGATGCGCCCGCACCTCCGGAGCCACGGCCCCAACGCGCTCGAGGCGCGGCCGCGGTCGGCCCGGCTGCTGCGGGCGGCCGGCTTCGACGTGCTGGGGGTCGCGAACAACCATGCCGGCGACGCGGGGCCGCGGACGGTCACCGACACCGTGCACGCGCTGGACGCGGCGGGCCTGCGCGCCGTCGGCGGCGGCGCGACCGCGAAGGCCGCCTACGCGCCGCGGATCGTGCGGATCCGCGGCGTCCGCGTCGCGCTGCTCGACTTCGACGCGACGCTCGTCGGCCCGTCTGCGGGCAGCGGCGCGGCAGGCGTCGCGACCTGGCGCACGCAGCTCGTGCGGCGCGCGGTCCTCGACGCGCGCGCCCGCGCGGACGTGGTCGCGGTCGGCGTCCACGGTGGAGCGGAGTACGTCTCCGAGACCGACCCGCACCTCCTGCACCTCGCCCGGCAGCTGGCGGGCTGGGGCGCGGACGTCGTCTGGGGCTCGGGGCCGCACGTCGTCCAGCCCGTCCGGACCGTCCGCGGCGCGCACGGCCGGGTCGCGGTCGTCGCGACGAGCCTCGGCAACCTCGTCTTCGACCAGCACGTGCCCGGAACCCAGCGCGGCGCCCTGCTCGAAGTGCTCGCCGGCCGCGACGGCGTGCGCGCGTTCCGGGTCGCGTCGACGGTCGCCTATCCGCCCGCACGGCTGCTCGGCTGGCGGCCGCCGCAGGGCGACGCCGTCGCCGTCGACGAAGCCTGGTGGACGCTCGCGCGTCCGGTCGATCCGGCCCCGCAGCCGCACGTCGCCGTGCCGTCCGCCTTCCCCGGCACGGTCGTCGACGCCTCGGTGGGCGACGCGGAGGGAAGCGGCGGCCGCCAGCTCGTGGTCGCGTTCCGGCGTCCCTTCCGGCCGACCAACGTCAGCGGCCTCGTACCGCGGAGCCGGCTCGTCGACAGCGCCGGCCTGAGCGCACACCTCGGCCTCTACCACCTGCGCGACCTGAAGCCGCTCTGGGTCGCGGGGACACTGCTGCGCCCGATCGCCCGCGTCGCCGCCTGCGACGGCGCCGTCGCGGTCGCCTACTCGACCCTCGACCGCCCGCGGATCGTCGGCACGAGCGCCTGGATCTGGAGCGGCTTCGGCTTCACGAGCCTGCCGACGCTCGCGGGCGGCGGCCGCCCCGCCTGTGCGAACGTCGACGGCTCGCTCGACCCCGTCGTCCTGCAAAGGAGCCACCCATGACCCGGCGTCTCGCACTGCTCACCGTCCTCGCGCTCGCGCTTGGCGCGGCCGGCTGCGGCGGCGGCGCGAAGCACGCCGCGAGCCCACCCGTCACCGTGCAGCTGCCCGCGAAGCCGGCGGGCTTCGCGCTGCCGTCCTCGTCCGTGCGGTTCGGCGCCTACACCGCCGTGCCGCTGCTCGGCACGGCCGCAGCGCCCTACGCGGGGCCGGCGACGCCGCATTCGCTCGCCGGCGTGCAGATTGCTCCGGCGATCAGGAAGGCGCTGCGCAATCCCGGCGTCGCGGAGGCGCTCGCGAGGAACGGCTTCGTCGTCGTGCCGTCGAGCATGCGGCTCTTCCAGTACGCGTACGAGGGCAACGTCTACGCCGGCTACCCGGTGTTCGTGACGACCGACGTCGCCTACCACGAGTGGCACCTGCTCTTCGACAAGACGCTCCGCGACGTCGAGCAGCAGCGGCTGCTGCCGAAGCTCGAGGCGCTCGTCACCGGCCTGCTCGCCGCGGCCGGCAAGCAGACCTCCGAGCTTCGCGGCACGCCGCTCGCGGCGTCGGCCGCCCGCGCGGACGCGCTCTTCCAGGTCGCCGCGGCGGAGCTGGGGCTGCCGGCCGACCTCGGCCCGGCCGCGAAGAAGGAGAAGGCGCTCGTCGACGCGCACACGGCGGCCGACGAGGTCTCCCCCGTCCTCGGCGTGCCCGTGGACTACTCGCTGTTCACGCCGCGCGGCCACTACACGCGCAACGCGAAGCTGACGCGGTACTTCGTCGCCATGTCGGTGCTCGGGCAGCTGCCGTTCTGCCTGCCCGGCACGGTGCGCTGCCCCGGCACCGGACCGCTCCTCACCGGTCTGCTCGCCGCGCGGGTACTCGCCGCAGACGACCACCTCGTCGCCCTCTGGCGCGCGATCTACGCGCCGACCGCGTTTCTCGTCGGCCGCTCCGACGACTACACGCCGCTCGAGCTCGCGGCTGCCGCCACGAAAGCGGACGCCCACTGGCTCGCCGACCCGACGCCGCTCGCGGACGCGGCGACACTGACGACCGCGATCGACGCGCTCGTCGCGGCGCACCCGGTCGCGATCGACCCCGAGCGTGCCGCCGTGCGCATGATGGGAACCCGCTTCACCGTCGACGGCTACGTGCTCGACCAGCTCGTCGCGCCGAACGTCGGCACGAGCGACAAGCCGCGGCTCGTCCCTTCCGGGCTCGACGTCGCGGCGGCGCTCGGCTCGCAGGCCGCCTACGACGCGCTCAAGAAGGCGGGCGGGACCGACTACGCGCACTACGACGACCAGCTCGCGAAGGTGCGAAAGGCGATCGCCTCGCGCGCCCCGGCCGACTGGGGCTCGACCGTCTACGACGCGTGGCTGTACGCGCTCCAGCCGGTGTTCGCAGAGCACGGCACCGCCTTCCCCGACTTCATGCGCACGCCCCAGTGGGCCGCGAAGGACGTCCAGGCGGGCCTCGGCTCCTACGCGGAGCTGAAGCACGACACGGTGCTCTACGCGAAGCAGTTCTTCGCCGAGGGCGGCGACTCGTTGCCGCCGGCCCCGCGGAACTGGGTCGAGCCCGACCCGGTCGCGTTCGAGCGGCTGGCGGCGGCGGCCGACCTGCTCGGCGCGGGGCTCGGCGCGCGCGACCTGCTGACGCCGGCGGTGCGGAAGCTGATCGCCGACGAGCACGACCTGTTCGGCTTCTTCGCCCGGATCGCTACGGACGAGCTGGCGGGAAAGCCGATCGCGAAGGCCGCCAACAACCGGCTGCGCTGGCTCGGCGGCGAGCTCGAGGCGCTCTGGGTGCGCGCGAGCGACTTCACCCGCCAGGGCACGGCGAGCCCGGATCAGGCGGACGCGCTCGTCGCCGACCTCGGTAGCAGCCCGGCGGGCGTCTTCTCGATCGCCACCGGCCGCATCGACCGCCTCTACGTCCTCGTCCCGGACGACAGCGGCCGCTTCCAGGTCGCCGTCGGCGGCGTGTACTCGTACTACGAGTTCACGACTCCGCCGGGACAGCGCCTCGACGACACGGCCTGGCGCGCCCGCCTCGACCATGGGACGGCGCCCGCACGGCCGAGCTGGGAGACGGCGTTCCTGGCGGGAACGACCGATCGGCTCGGGTACGGCGGGCCGTAATCGTCCGGGTGGGCGCGGGCCATCGGGAACGTCCCGCAGGAGATCGGCCGAGGACGTCCTCCGAGCCGGGGCGGGCACCTCCGCGGGCCTGTCTCCTATGTCCCCGGCGACCGAGGCCGCTCGAAGCCGCCCCGATGCTCACGCGCCGCGGAGCCGGCGCTCGAGGTTCGCCTTCACCTCCGGCCAGTCGTCGTCGATCACCGCGTACCAGGCCGAGTCGCGCCGCTCGCCGCCGCGGACGAGCATGTGCTTGCGGAAGACGCCCTCGAACTGCGCGGGCAGGTTCGCGAGCGCCGGACGCGAGCGCTCGTTCGCCGCGTCCGTCTTCAACTCGACGCGCAGGTAGCCCTCGTCCTCGAAGGCGTGCCGCAGCAGCAGGTACTTCGCCTCCGTGTTCGCGACCGTCCCCCACGCGCTCGGGTTGAGCCAGGTGTGGCCGATCTCGACCACGCGGTCGGCGGGGCGGTCGTTGAGGTAGCTCGTGTGGCCGACGAGCTCGCCGTCCAGGTAGTGCGCGAAGCCGAGGTCGACCGAGGCGAGCCACTCGTCGAAGATGGCGCGGCTCTCGTGACCGCGGTGGCGCATCCAGCGCCATGTGCGCGGGTCCTGCGCGATCGCCCACAGCTCGTCGGCGTGCTTCGGCTCGAGCGGCTCCAGCCGCACGCGCGCGCCCGCGAGGGCTACGTGAAGCGCCAGACGCCACCGTCCTCGAACGAGCGGAGGATCCGCCGGGCGACCACCATCTTGTGCACCTCGTCGGCGCCGTCGTAGATCCGCGCGCCGCGGGCCATCCGGTACATGACCGCGAGCGGCGTGTCGTCGGTCATGCCGAGGCCGCCGTGCACCTGGATCGCGCGGTCGATCACGTCGTGCAGCACACGCGCGGCGTAGAACTTGATCAGCGAGATCTCGACGCGTGCCTCGTCGCCCTCGTCGAGCCGGTGCGCCGCCTGCAGCGTCATCAGCCGGCAGGCCTGGATCTCGGCCGCCGACTCGGCGATCCAGTTCTGGACGCTCTGCTTGCCGGCGAGCTTGCCGCCGAACGCCTCACGCTCGAGCGAGTAGGCGCACAGCATCTCGAAGGCGCGCTGCATCTGGCCGAGCCAGCGCATGACGTGGTGGATGCGTCCAGGGCCGAGCCGCTTCTGCGCGATCCGGAAACCCTCGCCCGGTGCGCCGAGCGTGTTCGCCACGGGGACGCGCACGTCGGTGAAGCGCGTCTCGCAGTGGGTCCCCCAGCCGCGGCCCTCGTGGCCCATCACCGGCACGCGGCGCACCAGCTCGTAGCCCGGCGTGTCGGTCGGGACGAGGATCATCGAGGCGCGCTCGTGCGGCACCGCGTCCGGCTCGGTGACGAGCATGACGACGCCGAAGCCCGCGCCGTCGGCGCCCGAGGAAAACCACTTGTGCGCGTTGATCACCCAGTCGTCGCCGTCGCGCTCGGCCCGCCCCTGGAGCAGCGTCGGATCGGAGCCGGCGACCTCCGGCTCGGTCATCCCGAAGAACGAGCGCATCTCGCCTGCGACGAGCGGCGCCAGGAACCGCTCCTTCTGCTCGGGCGTCCCGTAGAGGTGCAGGATCTCGCCGTTGCCGGCGTCGGGCGCCTGGCAGCCGAAGATCAACTGGGCGATGAAGCTGCGGCCGATCTCCTCGTTCAGGTACGCGTACTCGATGAAGCCTGCGCTCGAGCCACCTGCCTCGGGCGGCAGATGCAGCGCCCAGAGACCCGCGCTCCGTGCCTTCTCCTGCAGGACCGCGACGAGCGCATCCGCCTCCTCGTCCTCCGCGAACAGCGCCGCCTCGTTCGGATAGACGTGCTCTTCCATGAAGGCGCGGACCTGCTCGCGCCTCGTGCGGATCGGCTCCGGGATGACAAGGGACATGGCCGAAGGCGATGATCGCAGACATGCGGGAGGCATTCCAGCACGGTCTGTCCGGATTGCTCGGCCGCGAGGTCGAGATCTCGGAGCCCATCCTGCTCGCCGGCGGCGCCTCGAAGGAGGCATGGGCAGTCGACGCCGGCGGGGAGCGGCTGCTCGTGCGCCGCGCCGCGGTCAGCGTCATGCACCGGCACACGCTCTCGCTGGCAGACGAGTACGCCGTGATCGAGGCTGCGCACGAAGCCGGCGTCAGGGTTCCGCGGCCGTACGGCTACCTGGCCGATCTCGCCGGGCGCGAGGCGTTCGTGATGGAGCGGCTCGCGGGAGAGACGATCGGCCGTCGAATCGTCCAGCGGCCGGAGCTCGCGGGCGCGCGCGCCGCCCTGCCGCTGCAGATGGCCGAGGAGCTGGCGAAGATCCATGCGATCCCGTCCGAGCGCGTCCCGTTCCTCCCCGAGTCGCACTTCGAGGGGATGGTCGACGAGCTGGACGAGGTCGGCGAGCCGCATCCGGCGATCGAGCTCGGACTCTGGTGGCTGCGCGAGAACCGGCCCGCCGCGCGCCGGCCGGTGCTCGCCCACGGCGACTACCGGATCGGCAACCTGATGGTCGGCGAGCACGGCCTCGTCGGCGTCCTCGACTGGGAGTTCGCACACATCGAAGAGCCGGTGCGCGACCTCGCGTTCGGGCTCGTGCGCGCCTGGCGCTTCGGCGTCGACGACAAGCGCCTCGGCGGAATCGGCGAGGTCGGGCCGTACCTCGAGCGCTACAACGAGCTGACCGGCTTCGACGTGCGTCCCGAGGAGCTGGACTACTGGGAGCTCGCCGGCAACGTCGGCTGGGCGATCGGGTGCCTGACCCAGGCGCGACGCCACCTGAGCGGCCAGGACCGGAGCGTCGAGCTTGCGATCCTCGGCCGTCTCGGCGCCGAGGTCGAGTACGAGATCTGTCACCTGCTCGAGGGGTTCTCGTGACGCGTCGTGACACTTCTGTGACAGGTGCACATGGAGGAATGCCGTCGTGCCGGGTGGCGACGCCACGCCACACCGGGTGGCGACGCCAGGCGTCGCCACGTCACGACCTCGCCGGAGGGACAGCGTGAGCGAGCGGCCGACCGGCGCCGAGCTGGCCGAAGCGATCCAGGAGTTCCTCGCCACCGAGATCCTCCCCACGCTGACCGACCACCGGCTCCGGTTCCGGACGCTCGTGGCGATGAACGCGCTCGGGATCGTCTACCGCGAGCTTCTGAGCGTGCCGCCCGAGGACGACGCGGCGCAGCGGGAGCTCGCCGCCGCGATCCGGGCCGGAGACGTGCCACCGGGCGCGCTCGAACGCGTCAAGGCGGAGGTCGCGGCGAAGCTCGAGATCGCGTCTCCCGGCTACCTCGAGCGGTACCGCTGACGCACCGTCGACCCCCCGGGCGAGCGATGAGTCTGCTCGCGCAGCGGCGTCTACCTCACGACCCCGAAGCCTGAGGAGGCACGAAATGGAATACAGGCTCGAGCTCGTCTTGCTGCCCGTGAGCGACGTCGACCGCGCGAAGGAGTTCTACGTCGACCGCTGGGGCTGCGACCTGATCGTCGACTTGGCACCGAACCCCGGCTTCCGGATCGTGCAGGTCAACCCGCCCGGCTCGTCCTGCGCGGTCGGCTTCGGCGTCGGGCTCGGCGCCGCCGCGCCACCCGGGTCGACCCGCGGCCTCCACTTGATGGTCACCGACATCGTCGCCGCCCGCGAGGAGCTCCGGGGCCGTGGCGTCGAGGTCACGCCGATCCGCCACACCCTGGACGCGGAGTGGTTCGACGGCCCACACCCCGAGCGCGCGGACTACAACTCGTTCGCCGAGTTCTCCGACCCGGACGGAAACCTCTGGCTCCTCCAGGAGCGGGGCTACGGGGCCTAGACGAACGCGCTCTCGCCGGTGAGCGCGCGACCGATCAGCAGCTTCTGGATCTGGCTCGTGCCTTCGTAGAGCGTCGAGACCCGCGCGTCGCGGAGGTACTTCTGCACCGGGAACTCGTCGATGTAGCCGTAGCCGCCGTGCACCTGCACCGCAGCGTTCGCGGCCCGTACCGCGACCTCGCTCGCGTAGTACTTCGCCTGCGAGGCGGCGAGGGTGTACGACTCGCCCGCGTCCGCGAGCGCCGCCGCGCGCCACGCCATCAGCCGCGCCGCCTCGGTCTCGACCGCCATGTCGGCGATCAGCTCCTGTACGAGCTGGTGCTGCGCGATCGGCCGCCCGAACTGCGTCCGCTCCTTCGCGTACGCCGTCGACGCGTCGACGCAGCCCTGCGCGATCCCGACCGAGCCGGAGGCGAGCGAGATCCGCCCGTTGTCGAGCGCCGACATCGCCACCTTGAAGCCCGCGCCCTCCTCGCCGAGCAGCGCCGAGCCCGGCACACGGACGCCGTCGAGAAACACCTCGGCCGTGTCCTGCGCGCGCAGGCCGAGCTTGCCGTCGATCTTGCGCGCGCTGTACCCCTGCGCGTCGCACGGCACGAGGAAGCACGAGATCCCCCGCGGCCCCTCGCCGCCCGTGCGCGCGAAGACGAGCGCCACCCCCGCCCACGAGCCGAGCGTGATGAAGATCTTCGAGCCGGAGAGCACCCAGTCGCCGCCGTCGCGCTCGGCGCGCGTGACGAGCGAGCCGGGATCGGAGCCGGCGCCGGGCTCGGTCAGCGCGTAACAGCCGAGCGCCTCGCCCTCGCACATCTTCGGCAGCCACTCCTGCTTCTGGGCCTCGGTTCCCCACTTCGCGATCGTCTTGCCGGCCAGCCCGTTGTTGACCGACGCGATCCCCCGCACCGAGGAGTCGGCCTTGCCGAGCTCTTCCATGACGAGGCAGTACGAGACCATGTCGAGCCCGAGCCCGCCGTACGCCTCCGGCAGGCCGCAGCCGAGGAAGCCGATCTCGGCGAGCTTGCCGACGATCTCCATGTCCATCCGCTCGCTGCGATCCCACTCGCGCGCGAACGGGACGATCTCGCGGGCGCAGAACGCGCGCGCGGTCTCGCGGATCAGCTGCTGTTCCTCGGTGAGCGTGAAGTCCATGTGCGTATTCTCCACGCATGCCGAGTCTTCGTGGGAAGGCAGCGATCGTCACCGGCGCGGGCCGCGGAATCGGCCGCGCGCATGCACTCGCTCTCGCCGCGGCCGGCGCGAGCGTCGTCGTCAACGACCTCGGCGCCGCGCTCTCGGGCGAGGGCTCCGACGTGTCTCCGGCCGAGGAGGTCGCGCAGGAGATCCGGGCTACCGGCGGCGCGGCGGTCGCGAACGGCGAGAATGTGGCCGACTACGCCGCGGCCGGCCGGCTGGTCGCCCAGGCGATCGACCAGTTCGGCCGCCTCGACATCCTCGTCAACAACGCCGGGATCCTGCGCGACCGGATGCTCGTCAACATGAGCGAGGCCGAGTGGGACGCGGTCATCGACGTCCACCTCAAGGGCCATTTCTGCCCGACCCAGCACGCCGCCGCCTACTGGCGCGAGCGGGCGAAGGCCGGCGACGAGCTGCACGCGCGCGTGATCAACACCGCCAGCCCGTCGGGTGTCTTCGGGAACATCGGCCAGGCGAACTACGGCGCCGCGAAAGCCGGGATCGCCGGGTTCACGATCATCGTCGCGCAGGAGCTCCACCGCTACGGCGTCACGGTCAACTGCGTCGCGCCGAACGCCCGCACGCGGATGACGGAGGAGACGTTCGAGATGAGCGCGCCGGCAGGCGGCTGGGACCCGCTCGACCCCGCGAACATGTCCGTCGTCGTCGTCGCGCTCTGCGCGGACGACGCGCAGCAGATCACCGGCCAGGTCTTCCACGTCTGGGGCGGCGCGGTCAACGCGCTCCGCGGCTGGAGCGCCGGCGAGCTCTTCGACGCGCCGACGGGCTGGACGTCCGACGCGCTGCTCGGCGAGCTGCTCGCGCGCTATCCCGACGGCGCCGCGCCGCCCGGAATGATCGCGGGCATGCAGTCCGCGGGCGGCCGCTCGCTCAGCGCCAAGGAGTGAGCCGCCGGCGCATCTACCTGATGCGCCACGCGCAGGTGCACTACTTCCAGGGCATCGCTCCGGAAGCGGTGCAACTGACCGAGGAGGGCCGCCGGCAGGCCGCGGCGGCGGCCGCCGCGCTCGCGGGCGTTCCGCTCGACAAGGTGATCACGAGCGGGCTCCCGCGCACGATCGAGACCGCTCGCATCGTCGCGCCGGGCCACGCGCCGGAGTCCCGCCACCGGTTGCGCGAGATCGAGAGCGGCGAGCTCCGCGGACGCTCGCCGGAGGACGTGCAGGAGCTGATGACCGCGGCCTTCCGTGGCGTCGTGCCGCCCGACGCACCGTTCCTCGGCGGCGAGACGGTCGCCGCCCTGAGCGCCCGCGTCCTGCCCGAGATCGACGCGCTGCTCGCCGACGAGAGCTGGGACGTGCTCCTGCTCGTCCTCCACGGCGGCGTCAACCGCGCCATCCTCGGCTACGCCCTCACGGGCGACGCGGTCTTCCTCGGCGGCTTCGAGCAGTCGCCCGCCTGCATCAACGTCCTCGATGTCTCGGGGCGCGGCGAGTGGATCGTCCGCGCCGTCAATCACACGCCCTACGATCCCGCCCATGCCGCAGCCCCGCGGACGACGACGATGGAACAGCTCTGGGACGAATATCTGGCCGCGAAGGCAAGACGGGACTGACTCCCGGTTCAAAATGCTCTAGCGTCTCGCCTGCGGATGGGGTTCCTCGCGCTCGACAACGCTCGGCTGAGGTTCGGAGGCATCGTCGCCCTCGACGACGTCTCGCTCGACGTGGCGGAAGGGACGATCGTCGGGCTGATCGGCCCGAACGGCGCCGGCAAGACGACCGCCTTCAACGCGATCACCTGCCTCTACCGTCTCGAGTCGGGCGACGTCACCTTCGACGGGCGGTCGCTCCGCCGGACGCCGCCGAGCCGGGTCGTGCGGCTCGGCATCGCGCGCACGTTCCAGAACGTCGAGATCTTCCCGACGATGAGCGTGCTCGAGAACGTGCTCGTCGGCGCGCACGCGCAATCGCGTCTCCAGCGCGAGAGCGTCGTCCGCGGGCGTGCGCTCGAGACGCTCGAGTACGTCGGGATCGCCGACCAGGCGAAGCGGCCCGCCGCCGGGCTCCCCTTCGGAACGCTGAAGCGCGTCGAGCTCGCCCGCGCGCTCGCCTCGGAGCCGCGGCTGCTCTTGCTCGACGAGCCGGCCGGCGGCCTCAACCACGAGGAGGTCGAGGAGCTCGCGAACTTCATCCGGCGCCTGCGCGACGAGCGCAAGCTCACCGTGCTGCTCGTCGAGCACCACATGAATCTCGTCATGAAGGTCTCCGACCACGTGCACGTCCTCAACTTCGGGCGCATGATCGCGAGCGGCCCGCCGGCCGAGGTACAGCGCGATCCGGCCGTCGTCGAGGCCTACCTCGGCGGCGATCTCGAGGAGGCCTCGTGAGCTCACACACGCTCTCGGGGAGGCCGGGGACGTGACGGCGCTCCTGGAGCTCGAGGACGTCGAGGCGCGCTACGGGCCCGTGCAGGCGCTGCACGGCGTCACCCTCTCGGTCGACGAAGGCGCGATCGTCGCCGTCCTCGGCGCGAACGGCGCCGGCAAGACGACGACCCTGCGCGCCGTCTCGAACACGGTCAGCCGCACGGGGCGGCTCCACTTCGCCGGCAAGCCGCTCGGCCGCCGTGGCCCCGAGGGCGTCGCCCGGCTCGGCATCGCGCACGTCCCCGACGGCCGCGGCACGTTCGCCGAGCTGACCGTCTGGGAGAACCTGCGCCTCGGTGCGTACACGCGGCGCAGCTCCTTCGGGGGCGGCTCGCTGAAGGGCGACCTCGAGCGCGTGCTCTCGTACTTCCCGTGGCTCGACGACCGCCGCCACCAGCAGGCGGGCACGCTGAGCGGCGGCGAGCAACAGATGCTCGCCCTCGCCCGCGCCTTCATGCAACGGCCACGCCTGCTCCTCCTCGACGAGCCGTCCCTCGGCCTCGCCCCCGTGCTCGTGACCGAGATCTTCCGGATCATCCGCGAGCTGAACGAGCGCGAAGGGCTGACCGTGCTCGTCGTCGAGCAGAACGCCCACCTCGCGCTCCAGGTCGCCCGGAGCGCGTACGTGCTCGAGGTCGGGCGGGTCGCGCTCGCCGGGACGAGCGGCGAGCTGCGCGAGCACGAGTCGATCCGCCGGAGCTACCTCGGCTACTAGATGAGCGCGATCTCACTCAGCGGCAGGCGGATCGGCGGTGTGCTCGTGCGGCCGGTCAACCTCGCGCTCGCGGCGGCGGTCGTCTTCCTCGTCGTCGGCTCGCTGACGAGCACGATCTTCGCCAAGCAGACCGTCGCCGGCCTCGCGCAGGGCGCGGTCTTCGGCAGCCTCGCGCTCGCGCTCGTCCTCATCTACCGCGCGACCGAGGTGATCAACTTCGCGCAGGGCGAGATGGCGATGGCGTCGGTGTACATCGCCTACCAGCTCATCCAGTGGGGCTTCTCGTACTGGGAGGCGTTCTTCGCGACGCTGGCGATCTCGTTCGCGATCGGGATGCTGATTCAGGTCATCGCGATCCGACCGGTGCAGCACAAGTCGGTGATCGCGGTCGTGATCGTCACCGTCGGCCTCTTCATCCTCATCGACGGCCTCGTCACCTGGAAATGGGGCGCGGACATCAAGTTCATGCCGGCGCCGTTCGGGCAGAAGATCTACCACGCGGGCGGCGTCTCGATCGCGCGCCAGGACATCGGCACGCTGCTCGTCGCGATCGTGTCGGTGATCGGCCTCTGGCTGCTCTTCCAGTTCACGAAGCTCGGACTCGGCATGCGGGCGGCGGCGCTACGGCCGGCGTCGGCGGCGCTCGTCGGCGTGCGCGTCGACGCGATGCTCGCGGTCGGCTGGGGGCTCGCCGCGATGCTCGGCGCGATCGCGGGCCTGATGACCGAGCCGGCGCAGTACGTGCTGCAGCCGACGCTGATGCAGCCGATCCTGCTCTACGCGTTCGCGGCCGCGGTACTCGGCGGACTCGAGAGCCCGGCCGGCGCGGTGATCGGCGGCGTCGCGCTCGGAGTCTTCCTCAACCTCGTCGGCCAGTACGTCCACTTCGTCACCTCGGAACTGCGGCTCCCGTTCGCCTTCGCGGTGCTGCTCGCGGTGCTGCTGGTGAAGCCGTCGGGGCTCTTCGGCACGCAGCGGGTGCGGAAGGTATGAGCGGCCGCATCGCGGCGCTGGGAACGATCGCCGTCGCCGCGGCAGCGCTCTCGCTGCTGCCGTTCACGCTCAGCGGCTACCACCGCGCGCTTGCGGGCCAGGTCGGGATCTACTTCATCGCCGTCCTCGGGCTGAACATCCTGATCGGCTACTCGGGCCAGATCTCGATCGGTCACGGCGCCTTCATGGCGATCGGCGGCTACACGACCGCGCTGATGTCGCGCGACCACCACACGAACGTCGTCGTGACGATGCTGATGGCGTTCGCGATCTGCTTCGTCTGCGGCCTCCTGGTCGGGCTGCCGGCGCTGCGTCTCTCGGGCACCTACCTCGCCCTCGCGACGTTCGCGTTCGCGGTCTCCGTGCCCCAGCTCCCGCTCAAGTTCTCGAACTTCCTCGGCGGCTCGAACGGCATCCAGTCGTCGACGACCGTCAGCCACACGTGGCTCTACGGGGCGAGCTGGACGGCGTCGGCGATCCTGTTCGTGCTCGCCTGGCTGATCCTCCGGGGCCGCACGGGACGCGCCTTCCGCGCGGTGCGCGACAGCGAGGTCGCGGCGTCCTCGTCGGGGGTCGAGCCGCCCGTCTACAAGACGCTCGCCTTCGGCATCTCCGCCGCCTACGCGGGCGTCGCCGGCTCGCTCTTCGTCCTCGGCACGAACGGCTTCGCACAGCCGAACGAGTTCGGGGTCACGCTGTCGCTCCAGATCCTCGTCGGCGCCGCGGTGGCCGGGCTCGGGTCGCTCTGGGGAGTGCTCGTCGGGGCCGCGTTCGTGGGGCTCCTGCCGACGATCTCGAAGGACGTGCCGCTGATCGGGTCGACCCACGGCCAGGACGTCGTCTTCGGCCTGATGGTCGTGCTCGTGATGCTGCTCCTGCCGCAGGGGTTCGCCGGTTTCCTGCAGCGCCTGTCGCGGCTGCGCGCGCGAGCCTGAGCGGCGCATTGCCTGACTCGCGGTTCAAAATCACTTGAACCGCGATTCAAAATTGCCTATCAATCCGGATCCGAGCACGTCATAATCGTCACTTCCCGATTTGCGAGTCGGGGTCATACATCGTAGGAGGGCGAATGCGAATCACACGCAAGCTGGTCATGGCTCTGGCGAGCGCAGTCGCCGTGGCCGGCATCTCGGTGAGCGCGGCGGTGGGCGCGCACAAGACCGACCCCGGGATCACGAAGACGTCTGTCCACATCGGCGGCACCTTCCCGCTGACCGGGCCCGCGTCGCTGTACAAGACCATCCCCGCCGCCGAGGCCGCGTACTACGCGTACGTGAACGACCACGGCGGAGTCAACGGCCGGAACATCAAATTCACGATCCTCGATGACGCCTACAACCCGGCGCAGACCGTGCCGCTCGCGCAGCAGCTCGTCGAGCAGGACAAGGTGTTCGCCGTCGTGGGCAGCCTCGGCACCGCGCCCGGCCTCTCGACGTGGGGGTACCTGAACGACCAGAACGTCCCCCAGGTCCTCCTGGCCACGGGCGACTCCTACTGGGGCTTCTGCGCGCATCAGAAGTGCGCAGGCTCGACCAAGCCCTGGACGAGCGGCTGGCAGCCCGACTACCCGGGTGAGGCGAGGATCTACGGCAAGTACATCGCCGCGAACATGCCGAACGCGAAGATCGGCGTCGTCTACCAGAACGACGCCTACGGCAAGAACTACTACGCCGGTCTGCGGCAGGGCCTCGGCTCGAAGAAGGGCAACATCGTCGACGCGGAGTCGTTCGACGCGACCGCGACGAGCCTGACGCAGCAGATCCTCTCGATCGAGAGCAAGGGCGCCGACACGTTCGTCGTCTTCGGCACCCCGAGCCCGACGATCACGGCGCTCGTCACGGCGACGAAGACCGGCTGGAAGCCGACGACGTTCATCAACAACGTCTCGGCCAACCGGCTCTTCCTGCTCGCCGCCGCGGCAAACGGAGCCAACGTGGACGGCATCATCTCGACGGCCTACACGGCGAGCAACACGACCCAGCCGAGCCTGCCGGGCGTCAAGCTCGCGACCCAGATCATCACGAAGTACGCGCCCGCCCTGCTCCCGAGCTACAAGGAGGGCGACGGCAACGTCATGTACGGGCTCGGCGTCGCGTGGACGTTCGTCTACGCGCTCCAGCACGCGGGCAAGAACCCGACGCGGGCGAGCCTGATGAGCGCGCTGCACAGCATGAAGAACGTCAAGGACCCGTTCGTCTACCCCGGGATCCTCCTCAACACCTCGGTGAAGGACAACTTCCCGATCGAGCAGGAGATCATGATGCGGTGGCAGGGGGGCGCCACGGGCGACTGGAAGTTCTTCGGCAAGCTCCTGAGCGGCGTGCGCTAGACGCGCCGGCGCTCGTAGCGGTGGCGACGGGGGAGCTTCGGCTCCCCCGTCGCATCTTCCGCTAGAACGGAGGCGTGCGTGCGATCGGGGTCTTCGTCGCGCTGCTCGCGGCCGGTGCGCTCGCCGCGACGGCGGCGCACGCGCGCACCGGCCCGGCGCCGGCGGGACCGCCGCTGACGCAGCTCGACCGGCTCGTCGCCCTGGGGCGCCCGGTGTACTGCGGCGGCCGCGGCAAGCGGATCTTCGCCCTCACCTTCGACGACGGCCCGAGCCCCTGGACCGAGGCGCTCGTCGCCGCGCTCCGTCGCGGCCACGCGCCCGCGACGTTCTTCCTCGTCGGCAACCGGATCTCGCTCTGGCGCGCCGACGCGCGCGCAGCGGCGGGCTACGGCGCCGTCGGCGACCACACGTGGTCGCACGCCCTCCTGACGGCGTTGCCGCGGAAGCAGATCGAGCGGCAGCTGACCTGGACACGGCAGGCGATGAAGACGAAGCTCGGCGTGACGACGCGGCTCTTCCGCCCGCCGTACGAGCGTGCGAACGCGAAGGTGGAGGCGATCGTCTCCTCGCTCGGGATGCTCGACGTCCGCTGGAACGTCGACTCCGGCGACTCCCAGGTCGGCGCGACGCCGAACCGGGCCGTGCGGGAGATCCTGCGCAACGTGCGGGCCGGCGCGATCGTCCTGCTCCACGACATGCACCCGTGGACGGCGGAGGTCGTACGGCGCGTGCTCTCGGTGACGCGCAAGCGCCACCTACGCCCGGTGACGGTGCCGCGCCTGCTGAACGTCGATCCGCCCGGCCGGAACGAGAACTGCTACCGGTGAGCTTCGCGGGCTCCCCCGCTCCGGGGCCGGCAAGCGAGCCGGCACGCGGCGCGCGCTCGACCTCGCCGACCTCGTAACAAACTGTTACAAGGTCAGGGCGGCGGGGTCGGTGACCGGGGCGCGGCAGGCGAAGCGCTCGCAGGCGTAGACGGCCGGGCGGCCGCCGACGAGGCCCTTGCCGGCGAGCAGCGGCACGTCGCCGGCCGGGCCGAACGCGACGACCGTGTTCGGGTCGAAGCCGCGGAGCGCGGCGCGCGCGACCTCGCTCTCCGGACCGCCGACGACCGCGAGCTCGCGGGGCGGCGCCAGCTGGAGGTCGAGCGCGCAGAGCGCCCACCCGAACGCCGAAGGCGCGCGCAGGATCGTGTCGCGCACGAGCCGCAGCACACCCTCCGCCTGCCGCTCGAGCTCCTCGTCGCCCCAGATCCGGGCCAGCCGCAGCAGGACGAAGGCGAGCATCGAGTTCCCCGACGGGGTCGGGTTGTCGTCGAAGCCCTTCTGGCGGGCGACGAGCCGCTCGCCGTCGGCCGGCGTCAGGAAGAAGCCGCCGCGCTCGGGATCGCCGAAGAGCTCGACCGCGAGCAGCGCCAACCGCCTCGACTCGCGCAGCCAGCGCAGGTCTCCGGTCGCGACGTGCAGCTCGTAGAGCCCGTTCGCGACGTTCGCGTAGTCGTCGAGGTAGCCCGTGCCCTTCGCGACGCCGTCGCGCCACGTGCGGTGGAGTCGCTCGCCGTCCGATAGCGGTCCGAGCAGGAACTCGGCGAGCGCGACGGCGGCGGCGAGCCAGTCGCGGCGGTCGAGCCGCCTCCCCGCCTCCGCGAGCGCGGCGAGCAGCAGCCCGTTCCAGGAGGCTATCGCCTTGTCGTCGCGCGCGGGTTGCGGCCGCCGCTCGCGCACCGCCCGCAGCGCTGCCCGCTCGTCGCGTGTCAGGCCGCCGCGGAGAACCGAGCGGCCGTGCTCGAAGTCCTGCAGCAGCAGCTCGCGGCCGGGGCCGATCGCGGCGGCGAGCTCGCCGGGCGTCCACGTGAACGTCAGCCCCTCGACCGCGTTCGTGTCGGCATCCTGCGCCGACGCGAAGCCGCCTCCGGGCAGGGCCAGCTCGCGGAGGGCGTACTCGACCGTCTGCTCTACCACCGCGCGGTAGCGCCGGTCGCCGGTGAGCACCCAGGCGTGCAGGTACGGCGGGACGAGCAGCGCGTTGTCGTAGAGCATCTTCTCGAAGTGCGGCACGAGCCACTGCGCATCCACCGAGTAGCGGTGGAAGCCGCCACCGACGAGGTCGTACATGCCGCCGGCGGCCATGCCGTCGAGCGTCGCGAGCACCGGCTCGTAGGCGCCCCGCCGGAGCAGGAACTCGAGCGCCGAGGCGGGCGGGAACTTCGGCGCGCGGCCGAACCCGCCCCAGCGCGGGTCGACCTGCCGGCGGAGCGTCTCCTCCGCCTCGGCCAGGAGCGCCGCGGTCAGCGGCTCGTCCGACGGCTCCGTCGCGCCCGCGCGGCGGAGCGCGTCGACGAGCGCGGACGCCTGGCGCGCGACGTCGTCGGGCCGGTCACGGTAGGCCTCGGCGACCGCGGCGAGCACCTGCCGGAACGCGGGCATCCCGTGGCGCGGCTCGGGCGGGTAGTACGTACCGCCGTAGAACGGCTCTCCACCGGGCGTGACGAACACGGTCATCGGCCAGCCGCCCTGCCCGGTCAGCGCGACGACGGCGTCCATGTAGACGGCGTCGACGTCCGGCCGCTCCTCGCGGTCGACCTTGACGTTGACGAAGAGCTCGTTCATCTCGCGTGCGGTCGCCGCGTCCTCGAACGACTCGTGCTCCATCACGTGGCACCAGTGGCAGGCCGAGTAGCCGATCGAGACGAGCAGCGGCTTCCCCTCGGCGCGGGCGCGCGCGAACGCCTCCTGGCCCCACGGGTGCCAGTCGACGGGGTTGCCCGCATGCTGGAGGAGGTACGGGCTCGTCTCCTGGGCGAGTCGGTTCACGAAGGCCGACGCTACCGGGTAGGTTCGGGGCTGTGCGGTCGTTCGAGGCAACGCAGCTCGAGACGGAGCGGCTCGTGCTGCGGCTACCGCAGCACGACGACGTCGACGACCTGCTCGCGTTCGTCGGCGACGACGACGTGATGCGCCGGATCGGCGGCGAGGCGGGAGGTCGCGAGTCGGCGATCGCGCACGTCGAGCTCTGGCGGCGGCGCTGGCAGCAGAACGGCGTCGGGCAGTTCGCGGTCGTCCTCGACGGGCACGCGATCGGCCGGGTCGGGGTGGTCGTCTGGGATACACGCACGTGGGAGATCTCGACGCTCGCGGCGGCGGGCGAGCACGCGGAGGCCGAGCTGGGTTGGGCGCTGAGCCAGGCGCACTGGGGGCGCGGCTACGCGACCGAGGCATCGCTGGCCGCGCGCGACTGGGCCCGCGCCGAGCGCGGGATCGCGCGGATCGTCTCGCTCATCGCTCCCGGCAACGTCCGCTCGCAGCGCGTGGCGGAGAAACTCGGCGCGCGCGTCGAGCAGCGGGTCGAGACCGCCGAGGGCGTCGCCGACCTGTGGGTGCACCCGTGAGCGAGCTGCGGCCGCTCGCAGGGACGCGCGTCGTCGACGTCACCTCGTCGCTGGCGGGGCCGACCTCGACGCAGCTGCTGGCGGCGCTCGGCGCCGACGTCGTCAAGGTCGAGCCGGTAGGCGGCGACCACGCCCGCGACTGGGGCCCGCCGTTCTGGGACGGCGAGGGCGCGATGTTCCTCGCCTCGAACGCGGGCAAGCGGTCGCTCGCGCTCGAGCTCGGCGACCCGCGCGGGCTGGAGGCGCTGCTGCGGCTCGCCGACGGCGCCGACGTGCTCGTGCAGAGCCTGCGTCCCGGCGCGGCCGAGCGGCACGGCTTCGGGGCCGACGTCGTCCGCGCGCGCAACCCGCGGCTCGTCTACTGCACGATCGGCGCCTTCGGGGCGACCGGGCCACTGAGCGGCCAGCCCGGCTACGACCCGCTGCTGCAGGCGGCGAGCGGGATCATGAGCGTCACCGGCGAGGACGACCGGCCGCCGGTGCGCGTCGGGGTCTCGCTGATCGACCTCGGCACCGGCGTCTGGGCGGCGCTCGGCGTGCTCGCCGCGCTGCACGAGCGCGAGCGGACGGGTGCCGGGCGGACGATCGACGTCTCCCTCTACGAGACGGCGATCTCGCTGCTCGCCTACCAGCTCGTGGGCTTCCTCGGCACCGGCGCGGTTCCGGGGCGCGAGGGGAGCGCGTTCGCGCAGATCGCCCCGTACCAGGTGTTCCCGACCCGCGACGGCGAGCTGATGATCGTCGCCGGGAACGACAAGCTCTTTCGCGCACTGTGCGACGAGCTCGGCGTCTCCGAGCTCGTCGCCGACCCGCGCTTCGCCACGAACCCGGATCGCGTGCGGAACCGTCCCGCCCTGCTCGAGCTGCTCGAGGCGCGAACCCGCGAGCGCACCCAGGCGGAGCTGCTCGACGCGCTCGTCGCGGCAGGCGTCCCCGCGTCGCCGGTTCACGACGTCGGCGAGGCGGCGCGGCATCCGCAAACGGAGGCGCTCGGGATGCTGCAGGCGCTGCCCGGCGGCGCGATCGCCGATCTCGTCACGGTTGCCGCGCCGTTGTCAGCCGACGGCGAGCGCGTCCGTCACCACTCGCCGCCGCCGCCGCTCGGCGCGCATACCGCCGAGATCCTGCGCGAGCTCGGATACGGCGAGGACGAGGTCGCAGCCCTCGCCGCAGCAGGCGTCGTTCGCCTCGGCTAGTCCAAACCGACACGTCCGGTGTCTGACACCAAGACGTGGCCCGAAGTGGCATGTCCATGGAGCGTCCAGCAACGAAAGAGCCTGCTCACGCCGGTGGACACGTCCGGTTCGCACATGTCCCGGTGTCTGACACCGAGACGTGGCCCGAATGGACAGGTCAGGCGGTCGGCGGCCAGGGGCCGGCGCGGTAGACCTGGCCCTCGAGGCGACGGCCGAGGACGCCCTCGAGCCACTCCGAGACGCGGACGAGCGCGTCGAGGTCGACACCGGTCTCGACCCCCTCCCCCACGAGCAGGTAGACGAGGTCCTCGCTCGCGACGTTGCCGGTCGCGCGCGGCGCGTACGGGCAGCCCCCGAGGCCGCCCACCGACGCGTCGAGCACCCGCGCGCCGCCCGCCAGCGCGGCGAGGCAGTTCGCGTACCCCGTGTTGCGCGTGTTGTGCCCGTGAAACCCCGCAGCGCCCGTCCGCTCGACGAGCGCCTGCACCGCCGACGGCGTCGCCACGCCGATCGTGTCCGCCAGCAGCACCTCCGCCCGTCCGGCGAACCGCGCCGCCAGCTCGGCGACGACACCCGGGTCGACGCGCCCTTCGAACGGACAGCCGAAGCAGCACGAGATCGTCACCGTCGCGGGCGTCCGTCCGGCCGCGGCGAGGATCGCCTCGACGCGCGCCACCGCCTCGGCGAGCGACGCGTTCCCGTTCTCGCGGTTGAAGCGCTCCGTCGCGGCGAAGCTCACGTTCACACGCTCGAGCCCGCTCGCGGCAAACCGCTCCCAGCCCTTCTCGTTCAGCACCAGCCCCGCCAGCTCGACCCCGTCGCGCCGGCCGATCCGCGCCACGACCTCCTCGGCACCCGCCATCTGCGGCACCCGGTCGTCACGGACGAAGCTGACCGCCTCGACGCGCGGCAGCCCGGCCGCGACGAGCCGGTCGACGAGCTCGGCACGCGTCGCCGGCCCGAGCGTCTCCGCCTCGTTCTGGAGGCCGTCGCGCGGCCCGACATCGCAGAGGAGCACCCGCATCGCCTGAGCGTAGTTGCTTCGGATGCCGCCGCCGGGGCCGCCGCGTACCCTCTCGGGCATGCATCCCTCAGCCTCCTTCAGCGCCGCCATCCGCGTGCGCATCGACAACCATCCCGGCGCCTTCGCGCGCCTCGCCTCCGCGATCGGGGAAGCAGGCGGCCTGCTCGGCGCCATCGACCTCGTCCGCGTCGAGCGCTCCACGAAGATCCGTGACGTCAACGTCATGGCAGACGACGAGCACCACCTCGACGCGATCGTCGCCGCGGTCAGGCTCGTCCCCGGCGTCGAGGTCGTCAACGTCTCCGATCGCGTCTTCCTCGCCCACCTCGGCGGCAAGCTCGAGGTGCGCGCGCGCTCGCCGCTGAAGACCCGCGAAGACCTCTCGATGGTCTACACGCCGGGCGTCGCCCGCGTCTCCCGCGCGATCGCCGAGGATCCCGAGAAGGTCTGGAACCTGACGATCAAGCGGAACACGGTCGCGGTCGTCACCGACGGAACGGCGGTGCTCGGCCTCGGCGACATCGGCCCCGAGGGCGCACTACCCGTGATGGAGGGGAAGGCTGTGCTGTTCAAGGAGTTCGCGGGCGTCGACGCGTTCCCGATCTGCCTCGACACGAAGGACCCGGACGAGATCGTCCGCATCGTCGAAGCGATCGCGCCCGCCTTCGGCGGCATCAACCTCGAGGACATCTCCGCGCCGCGCTGCTTCGAGATCGAGCGCCGGCTGCGGGAGCGCCTCGACATCCCGGTCTTCCACGACGACCAGCACGGGACGGCGATCTGCGTCCTCTCGGCGCTGCTGAACGCGCTGCGCGTCGTCGGCAAGAAGATCGAGGACGTCCGCATCGTCACGACGGGCGTCGGCGCCGCCGGCATCGCGGTGACCCGGATCCTGCAGGCGGCGGGTGCGACCTGGATCGTCGGCTGCGACGAGGGGGGCGCGATCCACCGCGGCCGCGACGGCCTCAACCCCGCGAAGCAGGAGTACGCCGAGACCACGAACCCCGACAACCTGCAGGGCACGGCGGACGAGCTGCTCGAGGGCGCCGACGTCTTCATCGGGCTCTCCGTCCCCGGCGCGATCTCGGCGGAGGGCGTCCGGCGGATGGCGCCGCGCGCGATCGTCTTCGCGATGGCGAACCCGAACCCGGAGGTCGACCCCGAGGCGATCGAAGGCATCGCCGAGGTGATCGCGACGGGACGCAGCGACTATCCGAACCAGATCAACAACGTGCTCGCCTTCCCGGGAGTCTTCCGCGGCGCCCTCGACGTGCGCGCCCGGACGATCGACGACGGGATGGAGGTCGCCGCCGCACGCGCGATCGCCGGGACGATCTCCGCCGAGGAGCTCTCGGCCGACTACATCGTCCCGAGCGTCTTCAACCGCGCGGTCGCGCCCGCAGTCGCGGCGGCGGTCGCCGAGGCGGCCACGGAGAGCGGCGAGGCCCGCCGTGCGGCGCCTCCCATGCCGGCGGTCCCCGGCCTTCCGTAGTTCGCCGCACGACCACTCAGCGCCCCGGCGGATGCCGTCGGAAGGCGGTTGCAGCAGCATTCGCACATGGTCAACGTCACGCATGCGAGGCAGGAGCTGCCGACCCCCTTCGAGACCGCGACCGTGGCCGACGCGATGAGCCCCGGCGTGATCAGCTGCCCGCCGGAGACCCCGCTCCGCGTCGTCGCGCGGATGATGGCGACGTTCAACGTCCATTCGGTGTTCGTCTTCGAGCATCAGGACGAGGACGACGAGAACCCGCAGCTCTGGGCGATCGTCTCCGACCTCGACCTCGTCGCCGCCAGCAGGCTCGACCTCGACGCGCGCACCGCGGGCGCGAGCGCGGTCACTCCGATCGTCGCCGTCCCCGCCGACGCGCCGATCCAGGACGCGGCCGAGCTGATGGCGCTGAACGGCGTCGCTCACCTCGCCGTGCTCGACCCGGTCGCGAAGCGCCCCGTCGGCGTCATCTCGACGCTCGACATCGCGCGCTCGATCGCCGCCGGCCACGGGCCGCAAGAGACGCAGGCGAGCGCGTAACCCGCTCGCGCAGGTCGGCGCCGCGTCAGAGTCGCGGCGCTCGCCGCCTACCGTGTCCCGAGCTCCATGCCCAGGAGCCGCGGCAGCGCGGCGCCGGCGCGCGCGGCGAGCGGCGGCCGGCGGCCCTGTTCCTCCGCCTCCTCGCAGGCCATGATCGAGGCGCGCACGAGCCCGCCGCCGAGCCGGCGCAGCGGCTCGCCCGGAAGTCTCGGCACGCGGCGGGTCGCGAGCGGCAGCCGCGTCCACTCGTCGTCGGCGTCGAGCGCGAGCGAGGCGAGGATGCGGCCGCCGAGCCAGCTCGGGCCGACACCGTGGCCGGAGTAGCCGGCGCCGTAGTGGATCCGCGTCCCGGGCCGCGTCCCGAAGAACGGCAGGTGGTCGGCGGAGACGTCGATCGGCCCGCCCCACGCCCGCTCGACGCGCGCCCCCGCGAGCCCCGGCAGCAGCCGTCGTAGCCCCGCCTCGGCGCGCGCCGCCGTCGGCGCGTCGCGCGAGAATCGCTCGTCCACCCGTCCGGCGAAGCCGATCGGGCCGGTGCCGCTGCCCATCAGCACGCGGCCGTCGTCGGTCGTCCGGAAGTAGTGGAGGAACATGCGGGCGTCGACGACCGCCTCGCCGCCCGTCCAGCCGGTCGCGGCCAGGAGATCCGGCGCGGGCTCGGTGAGGACGACGTAGGAGCCGAAGTTCGTCAGATGGCGCGACGCCGGCCGCCAGCCCGTCAGCGCGGCGTTCGTCGCCAGCACGACCTCGGGCGCGCGCAGCGTCCCGCCCGGCGTCTCGACGACGTTCGGCGCCCCCGCCCGGACGCGCAGAGCCGGCGTCCGCTCGTGCAGCTCGACGCCGGCCGCGAGCGCCGCCCGCCGCAGCGCGCGCACGAGCAGGCCGGGATGGACGGTCGCGCCGTCCGGGTAGAAGACGCCGCCCCGGAAGACCGGCGACGAGACGCGCCCCGACACCTCCTCCGGCGAGAGCGCGACCGCCTGGTCTGCGCGCCCGACCCCGGCGGCGGCCGCCGCCGCATGCTCGATCGCCGCGTCCTGCGCCGGCGCCGCCGACACCATCAGCATCCCGTGCTCGCGCAGCCAGATGTCCTCCCCCGCCGCCTCCGCCCACGCGCGGATTCCCGGCACGATCGCCTCGCCGGCGCGCGCGAGCGCGAGCGCTCGCTCCTCGCCGAGCACCGGCAGGATCGAGGCGAGCGCAGCCCAGTAGCCGTGGACGAAGCCGCCGTTGCGCCCGCTCGGCCCGTGACCGCAGATCTCCGCCTCGAGCAGGACGACGCGCTTCTCCGGCGCGCGCTCGCGCAGGGCCAGCGCCGTCCACAGCCCCGTGTAGCCGCCGCCGACGACCGCGACGTCCGCCGTCGCGTCGCCGGCGAGCGCGGGCGCCGGCTCGGGCGAGCCCTCGGCCGCGAGCGCCTGCTCGAGCCACCACGAGGGCAGCCCCGGTGCGGGGGTCACGTCGCGCGCTTGGCGCGGTAGTTCTGGACGAGCACGTTCCCGACCATGCCGATCACCGCGATCGCGAAGATCGCCGACCCGATCACGTTGATCTGCGGCGGCACCGCCACGCGCGCGGCGCCCCAGACGAAGAGCGGGAACGTCGTCACCGTGCCCGCGTTGAAGTACGTGATCACGAAGTCGTCGATCGAGAGCGCGAACGCGAGCAGCGACGCGGCGAGGATCCCGGGCGCGATCAGGGGCAGCGTCACCCGCCAGAAGGTGACGAACTCGTTCGCCCCGAGATCCATCGACGCCTCCTCGAGGTGCCGGTCGAAGCCGACGAGCCGCGCGCGCACGGTCACGACCACGTAGGAGATGTTGAACATGATGTGGGCGATCAGGATCGTCCCGAAGCCCTGGGGGATCTTCCAGTTGAGGAAGAGCGTCAGGAGCGACGCGCCCATCACGATCTCGGGCGTCGTCATCGGGATGAAGATGAGCAGGTTCGTCGTCGCCGAGCCGCGGAACTTGTAGCGAACGAGCGCGAGCGCGATCAGCGTCCCGAGCAGGGTCGACGCGGCCGCCGAGATGAACGCGATCTCGATGCTGATCTTGATCGCGCTCGAGAGGCCGGGGTAGGCGAAGGGCTGCGTCCAGTTGCTGAACGTGAAGCCCTGCCACGTGTAGTTGAAGCGACCGAGCGGGTTGTTGAACGAGAACGCGACGACGACGCCGATCGGCAGGAACAGGTAGACGAGCGCGAGCAGCGCGTAGACGTCGAGCACGTGCCTGCGCACGAACCGCCACGCTCGCAGCCCGGCGGGCAGACGGGTCGTCAGCTCGACCGCGGGGGCCGCCGCGCTCATGCCGCGGCCCCGGCCGTCAGCCGGTCGGTGCCGAGGATGCGCGCGAAGATCAGCACGAGCACGAGGATCGCCCCCATGAGGATGAACGAGAGGGCGGCGGCGGTCGGGTAGTCGCGCAGCGACAGGAACTCCGACTGGATGACGTTGCCGATCATGTACTGCTGCGGCGTCCCGAGGAGCTGCGCGTTGATGAAGTCGCCGGCCGCCGGGATGAACGTGAGCAGCACGCCGGCGAACACGCCCGGCAGCGACAGCGGCAGCGTCACCCGCGTGAACGAGCGGACGGGGTTCGAGTAGAGGTCGCCCGCCGCCTCGATCAACCGGTGGTCGATCTGCTCGAGGCTGACGTAGAGCGGCAGCACCATGAAGGGCAGGAAGTTGTAGGTGATGCCCGCGATCACGGCCGCCGAGGTCGCGAGCAGCCGCCCGTCGGAGCCGAGGATGTGCACGTCCTTGAGGAGCGTGACGACGAGGCCACCGTCGGAGAGGATCGTCTCCCACGCGAGCGTCCGGATCAGGTACGTGACGAAGAACGGCGCGATCACGAGGAGCAGGAACAGGTTCTTCCACCGCCCGCCGCGGAAGGCGATCCAGTACGCGAGCGGGTAGCTGATCGCGAGCGCCGCAGCGGTCGCGATCCCCGCGTACTCGAGCGAGCGGACGAACTGCGTGCTGTACGTCTGCACCGCGTAGCTGAAGTTCCCCCACGTCCAGCCGAACGAGAAGATCGGGAAGAAGCCCTGCGAGAGGGCCATCTTCGCCAGGTAGTACATCGGCACGACGAAGAAGACGACGAGCCACGCCGTCCCCGGCGTCAGGAGCGCGTACGGGGTCGCCCAGCGGGAGCGGTGGAAGAACCTGCCCATCAAGCGCGCCCCTCGCCGGCGTCGGCTCCCGCCGGGCGGAACCCGGCTCCGCCGACGCCTGACGCCGCTGGCGGCAGGATCCGGCGCGGCCGGCGCTTGGCCGTACCGCGTGTACTGTCCCGCGCGCCGGCCGCTTGGCTCCTTTCCCAGCGGCGCCCGAGGAACGCGCTCGAGTCGAGCACGCCCTATGCCCCGATCAGCGCCTGGAAGTCGCGCTTGTAGCCCTGGTTGTTCAGGGCGTTGCCGTCGAACTGGTGCGTCTTCTTGAGCAGCGAGGCCGGCGGGAAGATGAGCGGATTCTTCGCCACGGCGGGGTCGCTCTTCTTCAGCACGGCCGAGGCGCCCTTGACCGGGCAGATGTAGTTGACGTAGTCCTCGACCTCGGCCGCGATCTTCGGGATGTAGAACCAGTCCGCGAGCACCGACGCCCCTTCGACGTTCCCGCCCTTCGGGATCAGCATGTTGTCGGTCCAGATCATCGCCCCGGTCTTCGGCGCCTTCCACTTCAGGCCCGGATGGTCGGCCTGCAGCTGCACCATGTCGCCCGACCAGGCGAAGCACGCCCAGACGTCGCCCTTCGCCAGGAGCGGCGCGTAGTCGTTGCCCGTGAACTGCCGGATCTGCCCCGACGACACCGCGGCCTTGATCCGCTTCACGGCGGCGTCCCAGGTCTTCTTCGTCACGTGCGACGGGTCATCGCCGTTCGCGAGCATGACGAGGCCCATCGTGTCGGACATCTCGGTGAGCAGCGTCACCTTGCCGTGCAGCTTCTTGTCGGTGAAGAGCTTGTCGATCGAGTCGATCTCGTAGCCGACCTTCTTCGGGTCGTAGCCGATCCCGGTGAGGCCCGACTGCCACGGGAGGCTGTACTCGCGGTGCGGATCCCAGTTCGGGTGCGCCTGGGCCGCCACGAGGTTCTTGAAGTGCGGCATCACCTTCTTGTCCCACTTCTCGAGCCAGCCGAGCTGGATCATCCGCTGCGGCAGGCCGGACGAGTCGGTCATCACGACCAGGTCGCGGCCGACGGACTGCCCCTGCGACAGCGGCCCCTCGATCTTCCCGAAGAAGGAGTCGTTGTCGTTGATGTCCTCGATGTAGCGCACGGTCGTGCCCTTGTGCGCCTTCTCGAACTGGACGAGCGACGGATGCGTCTTCTTCTTCTCGTTGATGTCGATGTAGAGCGGCCAGTTCGAGAACGTGATCGTGCCGGGCAGCTTCGCGGCGGCCCCCAGCATCCGCCCGGGCGCGGCGGCGGCCGCCCCGGCGTTGAGCAGGCCGGGCACGCTGAGGATCGTGCCGCCCGCGGCGGCACGACGAAGGAAGCTCTGGCGGGACATGCGGTTAGACATCTGGACCCTCCTGGGCGTCGACGACGAACGTGCACTCCGGGCTCCAACCGAGCGTCAGCCGCTCTCCGGGTGCGATGGCTTCTGCACCGGGACGGTCGTTCTGTACGTAGACCGTCACGGCTCCGGCAGGCGTGTCGACGAGGTACTGCGTCGAGACGCCGATGTAGGCGCTCTCGGACACCGCGCCCGAGAGCGTGTTGGGCTCGCCGCCGCCGATCCGGAGCTTCTCCGGCCGGACGCCGATCTGCACCGCCCCGGTGCGGCCGGCGAGAGCGTCGCGCGAGACGTGCACCTCGTTCCCGTCCTCGAGCCGGACGCGGTCGTCCGCTACGACCGTGCCGTGCAGGAGGTTGGAGACGCCGAGGAAACCGGCGACGAAGGCGGTGCGCGGGCGCTCGTAGAGGGTGCTCGGCGTCCCGAGCTGCTCGATGTGCCCGCTGCTCATGATCACGATCCGGTCGGCCATCGTCATGGCCTCCTCCTGGTCGTGCGTGACGTGGACGAACGTGATCCCGACGTCGTGCTGGATGCGCTTCAGCTCGAGCTGCATCTCCTTGCGGAGCTTCAGGTCGAGCGCGCCGAGCGGCTCGTCGAGCAGCAGCACGCGCGGCCGGTTGACGAGCGCCCGGGCGAGCGCGATCCGCTGCTGCTGGCCGCCGGAGAGCTGCCGTGGCTTGCGCCGCTCGAGCCCCGCGAGCCCGACGAGCTCGAGCGACTCGCCGACGCGCCTGCGCACCTCGTCCCCGGACACCTTGCGGCGGCGGAGGCCGAAGGCGACGTTCTCGAAGATCGAGAGGTGCGGGAAGAGCGCGTACGACTGGAAGACGGTGTTGACGTCGCGCTTGTACGGCGGCAGCGGCGCCACGTCGACGCCACCGAGCTCGATCCGGCCGGCGGTCGGCTCCTCGAAGCCGCCGATCATCCGCAGCGTCGTCGTCTTGCCGCAGCCCGACGGCCCGAGCAGCGCGAAGAAGTGGCCGCGGTCGATGTCGAGCGAGATCCCGTCGACGGCGACGACGTCCTCGCCGAACCGCTTGGTCAGGCCGATCAGGCGGATGTCGAACTCGCCGCTCTCGTCGGCGCTCGCGGCCGGCTGCGTCTCGGTGACGCTCATCGCATCCTCTCTGCCGCTTCGCCGAGCACGTCGCCGAGGATCCCGGCGATCTCGTCGAACTCCGCCTGCGTCGCGACGAGCGGCGGCGAGATCTGCACGACGGGGTCGCCACGGTCGTCGGCGCGGCAGATCAGGCCCTTCTCGAAGAGCCGGGGCGAGAGGAAGCCGCGCAGCAGCGTCTCGCACTCCTCGTCGGAGAACGTCTCGCGCGTCTCGGCGTCCTTGACGAGCTCGAGCGCGTAGAAGAAGCCCGTTCCGCGGACGTCGCCGACGATCGGCAGGTCGAGCAGCTGCTCGAGCGTCGCGCGGAAGGCGCCCTCGTTCGCGCGGACGTGCTCGTTGATCTGCTCGCGTTTCATGATCTCGATGTTCTTGAGCGCGATCGCCGCCATCGTCGGGTGGCCGCCGAAGGTGATCCCGTGCGTGTACATCGAGGTCGCCTCGAGGAACGGCTCCATGACGCGGTCGGTGGTGACGACCGCGCCGATCGCCGCGTACGAGGACGAGAGCCCCTTCGCGCAGGTGGCGATGTCGGGCCGGATGTCGTAGCGCTCGGAGCCGAACCAGTGCCCGAGCCGCCCGAACGCCGTGATCACCTCGTCAGCCGAGAGGAGGATGTCGTAGCGGTCGCAGATCTCGCGGACGCCGCGCCAGTAGCCGGCCGGCGCCACGAACGCGCCACCCGAGTTCTGGACGGGCTCCATGTGCACGAGGCAGACGGTCTCCGGCCCCATCGCGAGGATCGTCTGCTCGAGCTCGTCGAGCAGGAAGGCGGTGAACTGCTCCTCGGTCTCGCCGGGCGGCCGGTGATAGCTGTTCGTGTTCGAGACGTGCCGCACCTCCGGCACCAGCGGCTCGAACGGCTCGCGCAGCGCCTCGATCCCCGTGATCGAGAGCGCCCCGAGCGTCGTCCCGTGGTACGCGGTCTCGCGGGCGATCGCCTTCGTGCGGCCCTTCGCCCCGTCGCGGACCGCGTAGTACTGGCGCGCGAGCTTCCAGGCCGCCTCGACCGCCTCCGAGCCACCCGAGACGAAGAAGACGCGGTTCAGGTCGCCGGGAGCGAGCGACGCGACCTCGGCGGCGAGCTCGATCGCACGCGGGTGCGCGTACGTCCAGTTCGTGTAGAAGGGCAGCTCGCGCATCTGCTCGAGCGCCGCCTGGCCGATCTCCTCGCCGAAGCCGTAGCCGATGTTGACCGAGAAGAGGCCGGCGAGCGCGTCGAGGTAGCGGCGGCCGTTCGCGTCTTCGAGGTAGCAGCCGTCGCCGCGGACGATGATCGGCGGCGTGTGACCGCCCATGCGGGTGAAGTGCAGCCAGAGATGCTCCTGCGCGAGCTGCTGGAGCTCCTGTGCCGAACGGGTCTCGAACATGGTCATGCGGATGCTCCGTTCTGCCGTCCGCTGCCCCAGTCGTAGAGCTGCTTCCACATCTCGAGGTAGAAGAAGGTCTCGGTGGAGATGACGCCCTCGATGGCGCGCATGCGGTTGGTCAGGTCGAGAAGGTGGCGGCGGTCGGCGGCGACCACTTCGACGAGGACGTCGAACTGGCCGGCGGTGACGACGACGTAGTCGGCTTCGGCCCAGTGCGAGATCTCGTCGGCGATGCCGTCGGACGGGCCAGAGGTCTTGAGACCGACGAGCGCCTGCTCGTAGCCGAGGCCGAGCGGGTTCGTCACCCCGACGACCTGCAGGATCCCTTCGCGCGTGAGCCGCGAGTAGCGGGCGCGGACGGTCGCCTCCGAGACGCCGAGACGCGCGGCGATCGAGCGGAACGACTCGCGGCCGTTCTCCTGCAGGGCCTCGATGATCCGCCGGTCGAGATCGTCGACCCGGCGGGCCGGTGCGACCGGTCCCCGGCGTGAGTCACCACCATCGGCGAGCCGGAGCGGCTGGGCATCCTCTCTGCGCAACGCGTGGCATTCCTACCACTCTGCTGCGCATTGCGTCAATCGGGATACGAAAGAGCAGCGCTTCGCGCAACCCCGATGTGGTTGAATCCGGCTCCCCATGAAGATCCTCGTCGTCGGCACGGGCGGGGTCGGCGCGGCCGTCGCAGCCGTGGCCGCCCGCCGCGGTTTCTTCGAGCAGATGACGCTCGCAGATCTCGACCCGGCGCGCCCGCAGCGCCTCGTCGCCTCGCTCGGCGACGCACGCTTCGCCGCCGCGGCGGTCGACGCCTCGGACGCGGCCGCGCTGGCGGCGTTGATCCGCGAGACGAAGGCGGACGTGGTGCTGAACGCGACCGACCCGCGCTTCAACCCGCAGATCTTCGCGGCCGCGGGCGAGACCGGCGCGACGTACCTCGACATGGCGATGACGCTCTCGTCACCCGATCCCGAGGCGCCGTACGAGCGTCCGGGCGTCAAGCTCGGCGACGCACAGTTCGCCGAGCACGAGCGCTGGGCCGAGCGCGGGCAGCTGGCGCTCGTCGGGATCGGCGTCGAGCCCGGTCTCTCCGACGTCTTCGCGCGCTACGCCGCCGACCACCTCTTCGCGACGGTCGACGAGGTGGCGGTGCGCGACGGTGCGAACCTCGTCGTCGAGGGCTACGACTTCGCCCCCACGTTCTCGATCTGGACGACGATCGAGGAGTGCCTCAACCCGCCGCTCGTCTGGGAGCGCGACCGCGGCTTCTTCACGACCGCGCCGTTCTCGGAGCCGGAGGTGTTCGACTTCCCGGAAGGGATCGGCGAGGTCGAGTGCGTGAACGTCGAGCACGAGGAGGTCGTGCTCGTGCCGCGCGCGGTCGACTGCCGGCGCGTCACGTTCAAGTACGGGCTCGGCGAGGAGTTCATCGACGTGCTGCGGACGCTGCACAAGCTCGGACTCGACTCGACCGCACCCGTACGCGTGCGCGGCGTCGAGATCGCGCCGCGCGACGTCGTCGCCGCCGCGCTGCCCGACCCCGCGACGCTCGGCGACCGGATGCGGGGGCTGACGTGCGCCGGCACGCTCGTCACCGGCACGCGCACCGACGGGAGCGAGGGCGCCGTCTACCTCTACCACGTCGCCGACAACGAGCGCTGCATGCGCGAGTACGGCCACCAGGCGGTCGTTCTGCAGACGGCGCTCAACCCGGTGGTCGCGCTCGAGCTGCTCGCCTCGGGCGCCTGGAGCGGTGAGGGCGTGCTCGGGCCGGAGTCGTTCGACGCCGCCCCGTTCCTCGATGCGCTCGCCGACTACGGCGAGGCGCACGGCGTGGTCGAGGGCGACCCCCGCCGCTGAGTTCCCGCTCGCCCGGCAGGCATCAGGGGATTCTCAGTCCAGGCCGTAGGCGTCGACGTGCGCGGCGGCGATGCGGACCGTGACGCGCTGCTCGCTCTCCTTGCGGAACGGGTAGGAGTCGGCGTCGAGGTACTTCTTCGCGAGCCGGTCGATCTGGTCGTCGGCGCCGTCGGTGGTCAGCGTCGCGTTGCCGTCGACCGAGATCCAGCGGTAGCCGTCGGCCGGGTCGACGACGGTGAGCGAGATGCGCCCGTCGCGCTCGAGGTTCGCCGGCTTCGTGCGGCCGTACGCGGTGTTGAAGGAGACGCCGCTGTCGTCGACGTCCACCCAGACGACCGTCGAATGCGGCGAGCCGTCCTCCCGGAGCGTCGTCGCGACGCCGACGAAAGGCTGCTCCAGGAACTGCTTCTGCTTGTCGTTGAGCGCTGCCATCTCTTCCTCCCTCGTATCGAATGCTCGTTTCCTACCCGTCCGAACGCGCTTCGGCCGCGCGCTCTTCCCGGACGATCACGACCCGGTGCGGGAACGGGATCTCGATCCCTTCGCGGTCGAACGCCTCCTTGACCCGCTTGCGGAGCTCGCCCGTGACCTCCCACTGCTTCATCGGGCGAACGGTGCCGAGCACCTTGATCTCGATCCCGGACGAGCCGAGCGAGTTGACGCGCAGCACCTTCGGCGCCTCGAGGATCTTCTCGGCCCAGTCGGCGTCGGCCGCGAGCTCCGCGCCGACGGCGTCGAGCACCGCGCGCACGTGGTCGAGGTTCTCGCCGTAGCCGACCTCGACGTCGAGGTTGACGCGCGCGAAGCTGCGGGTCAGGTTCGAGGAGACGCGCACGTCGCCGTTCGGGACGGTGTGCAGGATCCCGTCGATGTCGCGGAGCACGGTGCGTCGCAGGTTGATCTCCTCGACCGAGCCGCCGATGCCGGCGATGTTGACGACGTCGCCCGTCGTGTACTGGTTCTCGAGCAGGACGAACAGCCCGCCCAGCACGTCCTTGACGAGCGTCTGCGCGCCGAAGCCGATCGCGATCCCGACGACGCCTGCGCCGGCGATCAGCGGCCCGAGCTGAAAGCCGGCCTCGCCGAGCGCGACGATGCCCACGAGCAGGAACGCCGTCCCGTCGACCGAGCGGATGAGCACCCGGGACAGCGTCGTCGCGCGCTTCGCCTGCTCCTCGAGCGCGATCGCCTCCTCCGGCGCGTCCAGGTCGTCGAGGCGCTGACGGGCGAACGTGATGCGCATCGCACGCGGAATCGTCCGCCGTGCAGCCCAGCTTACGAGCAACGCGAGCAGGAAGAGCGCGCCGATCCGCGTGCCGTGGTGGAGGAGCCAGTCGGTGGTGCTCATGCTCCGGCGAGGCTATCGAGCGGCGGAGCTGCTTGACGCGGCTGGGCCCGCGCCCTACGCTGGCGGGGCTTCGTTCCCCGGCGAGAGGAGGCTGTTCAGATGACTGTGCGCTCCGCCCTCGCGGCCCCGGCCGCCTAGACCGGCGCGACGACGCACTCCTTCGAGAGCGCGGCCGCCGCGCCGCTGTTCCCGTACCCACGTTCGAAGGAGAAACCCGCGTTGGACAGTTTCGATCTCGGCGCGCTCGGGTGGAGCCCCGATCTCGCCGGCGCCCTCGAGGCGCACCAGATGCCCGCCTCCGACTCCGGCGGCCCGCCCTCGGCGGCGTCGAGACCGACGTTTCCGGCCCGGGTCGCCGCCGAGCACCGCGGGCAGTACGTCGTCTACGCCGAGCACGGCGAGCTGCGCGTCCGCCTGCCCGGCCGGTTCCGCTACGAGGGCGTCGACGCCGCCGTCGGCGACTGGGTCGCGGTCGCGGACGACGCCGTCGTCCAGGCCGTGCTGCCGCGGCGGAGCGCGATCGTGCGCAACGTCGCCGGGCAGACCACGGCCGCCCAGACGCTCGCGGCGAACGTCGACATCGCGTTCGTCGTCACCTCGCTCGGCCCCGACCTCGAGCCGCGGCGGCTCGAGCGCTACCTCGTCTCGATCTGGGAGAGCGGCGCGACGCCCGAGATCGTGCTGACGAAGGCCGACCGCTTCGAGGATCCGTGCCCTCCGGGCCGCCCGGCGGACCGGGGTCTTCAGCCGGGCGTCGCCGGCTTTGCCGGCGACGCTCTCAGCCGAATGGTGGCCGAGGTCGAGACGGTCGCGCGCGGCGTCCCCGTCCACGTCGTCTCGGCGCTGACCGGCCAGGGCTGCGACGCGTTGCGCGCGCGAATCCTTCCCGGCACGACCGCCGTTCTGCTCGGCTCGTCGGGCGTCGGCAAGTCGACGCTCGTCAACCGCTGGGCGGGTCGTGAGCTGATGGCGACCTCCGAGACGCGGGCCGACGACGACGAGGGCCGCCACACCACCTCCCACCGCGAGCTGATCCTCCTCCCCGGCGGCGGGATGGTGATCGACACGCCGGGGCTGCGCGAGCTGCAGCTCTGGGACGTCGGCGCGGACGCGCTCGGCGACGCGTTCACGGACGTCGAGGAGCTGGCGGGCGCGTGCCGCTTCAACGACTGTTCGCACGCCCAGGAGCCGGGCTGCGCGGTGCTCGCGGCGGTCGAGGCGGGCGAGCTGCCGCGGGAGCGCTTCGACAGCTGGCGCAAGCTCGAGAAGGAGCTGCACGCGATCGCGGTGCGCCACGACGTCCTGCTGCGCAAGGAGGAGGCGCGCAAGTGGCGGCTGCAGGCCCGCGAGGGAAAGGCGAGAGCGCGGCTGCGGTGAGCGAGCCCGAGCGGCGGATCCAGGCCGCGATGCTCGCCGGCGCGTGCCGGCGGCGGGAGGTCGAGCGCGTCGGCTTCGAGCGGGGCGAGGCGCTGTACGTGTCGCTGCCGGATGCGGGCTAGATGGTTGATGCCACGATCTCGCGCGTCCGGTTGCGCGCTCTGGCACCTCTGGCCCGCTTCGCCCCTTCTGCGGCCGACGGGGTCGGCCTCCGCCGGGCCGGCGCTTCGCCCCGCCGCTCGCTCACCGCTGCCACCAGCAGCGGCAAGCGACCGTCGCGGCACCCCAGACGCACCAGCCCACGCCCCGGAACAGGCGATCGCGTGGCATCAACCATCTAGGCGCCTCGCGTCGCGACCGACATGCGCGGGCGCGACCCACGATCGCCCGGCCCCGAGGTGGCGCGAGCCGGCTACGCCGGCTCGCTTGCCGAGCGAGCGGAAAGCGAGAGCGGAAGGTCACGCGCGCGCAGCGCGCCTGACCGACGCGAAGCGGGCGAGCGGGGAGAACGGATATCGCCTCTACGGCTGCGAAGCAGCCGTAGAGGCGATATCCAGCGGCTTGACGATCTCGGCGAAGTGGCAGGCGGTCGGGTGGCCCTGCCCGCGGTCGATCAGCGCCGGCTCCTCTTGAGAGCAGATCTCCTGCGCCTTCCAGCAGCGGGTGCGGAAGCGGCAGCCGGACGGTGGGTTCGCCGGGCTCGGCACGTCGCCCTCGAGCACGATCCGGCCGCGCTTGCCGCGCTGGCCGGGCTCCTCGATCGGCACCGCCGAGAGCAGCGCCTGCGTGTACGGATGCGACGGCCGGTCGTAGATGTCGTGCTTGGCGCCGATCTCGACCACCTTGCCGAGGTACATGACGGCGACGCGGTCGGAGACGTGGCGGACGACCGAGAGGTCGTGCGCGACGAAGATGTACGTCAGCCCGAAGTCGCGCTGCAGCGACTCGAGCAGGTTCACGACCTGCGCGCGGATCGACACGTCGAGGGCCGAGACCGGCTCGTCGAGGATGATCAGCTGCGGGCTGAGCGCGAGCGCGCGGGCGACGCCGATCCGCTGGCGCTGGCCGCCCGAGAACTCGTGCGGGAAGCGGTTCGCGTGCTCCGGCTGGAGGCCGACCGTCCGCAGCAGCTCGTCCACGCGCTGCTTGCCCGCGTGGCCGCGGTAGCGGTTGTGGATGCGCAGCGGCTCGCTGACGATGTCGTGCACCGTCATGCGCGGGTTGAGGGACGCGTACGGGTCCTGGAAGACGATCTGCATCTCCCGGCGCACGTCGCGCATCTGCCGGCGCGGGAAGCCCGTGATGTCGCGGCCGTTGAAGACGATCTTCCCCGCGGTCGGCTCGGTGAGCTTGATCACCGTGCGCGCGAGCGTCGTCTTGCCGCAGCCCGACTCGCCGACGAGGCCCAGCGTCTCGCCCGCGTTGACGGCGAGGTCGACGCCGTCGACCGCATGGATCTGGCCGACCGTGCGCTTGAGGAGGCCGGCGCGGATCGGGAAGTGCTTGACGAGGCCGTCGATCCGGAGGATCTCCTCCCCCGTCGCGGCGCGCTCGTGGAGGCCCTCGACCGTGCTCTCGGGCGTGCTCATGCCGCACCTCCGGCCGCCGGAGCGAAGCGGGACGGCCGGTCGCGGAGCTCCTCCGCGAAGTGGCAGGCGGACCCGTGGCCCTCGCTGTCGATCTTGCGCAACTCCGGCACCTCCTCGTGGCAGCGGGCGCGGCCCTGCGTCAGGAAGCAGCGCGGATGGAAGGCGCAGCCGGTCGGGCGGTTGATCAGGCTCGGCGGCTGGCCGGGGATCGGGTGCAGCCACTCCTCGTCCTCGGTCAGGCGCGGCAGGCTGTCCATGAGGCCGATCGTGTACGGATGCCGCGGCGCCCCGAAGATCGTCTCGACGTCGCCCGACTCGACGATCCGGCCGCCGTACATGACGAGCACCCGCTCGCACATCTCCGCGACGATGCCGAGGTCGTGCGTGATCAGGATCGTGGCCGCGTGCGTCTCGGCCTGCACGCGCTTCATCACCTCGAGCACCTGCGCCTGGATCGTCACGTCGAGCGCCGTCGTCGGCTCGTCGGCGATCAGCAGCGACGGCGAGTTGGCGATCGACATCGCGATCATCGCGCGCTGGCGCATGCCGCCCGAGAACTCGTGCGGGTACTGGTCGTAGCGCGTCTCGGGGTTCGGGACGCCGACGAGCCGCAGGAGATCGACCACGCGCTCCTTGACGACGTCGTGCTTCTCCTTCGGGTGGTGAGTCCTGATCGCCTCTCCGAGCTGGAAGCCGACCTTGAGGACCGGATTGAGCGAGGTCATCGGGTCCTGGAAGACCATCGCCATCTCCTCGCCGCGCAGCCGGCGCAGGTCGCGTTTGCGCATCTTCAGGAGGTCCCGACCCTGGAAGAACGCCTCGCCGCTGACGATCCGCCCCGGCGGCATCGGGATCAGCCCGAGGATCGAGAGCGTCGAGACGCTCTTGCCGGAGCCCGACTCGCCGACGATCCCGAGCGTCTCGCCGGGGAACACGTCGTAGGTGATGCCGTCCACCGCGTGGACGATGCCGTCGTCGGTCTTGAACTCGACCGCGAGGTCGCGGATCGAGAGGACGGGGTCAGGCACGCACCCTCCTCTGGGTCGGGTCGAAGGCGTCGCGGAGGCCGTCGCCGACGAAGTTGATGCAGAGGACGATCAGCACGATCGTCAGGCCCGGGAAGATCGTCAGCCACCAGTCCTGCGGGTTGGCCTGGCCGCCGCTGACGAGGTTGCCGAGCGACGGCTTCGTCGGCGAGATCCCGAGGCCGAGGAACGACAGCGCGGCCTCCGCGAGGATCGCGGTCGCGGTCGCGAGCGTGCCGTTGACGATGATCGGCCCCATCGTGTTCGGGAGGATGTGCCGGAACATGATCCGGGTGTTGCCGGAGCCGGCCGCCTTCGCCGCCTCGACGTACTCCTTCTCGCGCAGCGAGAGGAAGGTGCCGCGCACGATGCGCGCGAGCGCCGTCCAGTAGAAGCCGGCGAGGATGAACGTGACGTTCCACTGGTTGCCGCCGCCGAGCAGCTTCGACGCGACGAGCAGGATCGCGAGTGCCGGCAGCGTCAGCACGAGGTCGGTGAGGCGCATCAGCAGGTTGTCGAGCAGGCCGCCGAAGTAGCCGGCGACGGCGCCGATGATCAGTCCGGCGATCGAGGAGATGATCGCGACGAGGATCCCGACCTCCTCCGACGTGCGGATGCCGAAGATCACCCGGCTGAAGTAGTCGCGGCCGATCTCGTCCGTGCCGAAGAAGTGGTGCCCCTCGGTGGTCGGGGCGTGGAGGAGGTTCGTCAGGTCGATCGCCGAGTAGCTGTAGGGGGCGATGTAGCTCGCGAACGCGCCGCAGGCGAAGATGAAGACGAGCACGATCAGGCTCGCCATCGCCAGGCGGTGACGGAAGAAGCGCATCCGCGCGTACGCCCACTGGCTGCGGACCTTGACCTCGAGGCCCGCGACGACCGTCGAGTCGACGACCGCCGCGTCGCCGCCGACGATCATGCCGCCGACCTCGCTGCCGTCGGGCGCGAGCCCCTTCGTGTCGCGCTCGGGATCGACCTCAGTCATAGCGGATGCGCGGGTCGAGGAAGCCGTACAGCACGTCGGCGATCAGGTTGAACACGACGATGATGATCGACGTGACCACGAGGTAGGCCATCACCGCGTAGACGTCGGTGTTGTTGAGCCGGTTGAGGAAGTAGAAGCCGATGCCGTCGAGCGTGAAGACCGTCTCGGTGACGATCGCGCCTCCGAAGACGGCGCCGATGTTGAGCGCGGCCACCGTCACGATCGGGATCAGCGCGTTCCGGAAGACGTGGCCCATGATCACGCGCCATTCGGGCAACCCCTTCGCGCGCGCGGTGCGGACGTAGTCGGTGTTCAGCACGTCGAGCATCGAGGCGCGCATGAAGCGGCTGTAGAGCGCGAAGCTGATCACCATCAGCGTCAGCACCGGCAGCGCGATGTGCTGCAGCCGGTCCATCGACCATGTCGCCCCGCCGCCGCCGCTGTTCAGGCCGGAGGTGTAGAAGATCCGGACGTGCCAGTGCAGGTAGATGTCCGTGAACAGGATCTGCAGGAGCAGCGCGAGCCAGAAGACCGGCATCGCGAAGCCGAGGAAGCTGAACGACGTGAAGAAGTAGTCGAAGATCGAGTACTGGCGGATCGCCGAGTAGATGCCGACGATCACGCCGAGCACGAGCGCGAGCATCTCGGCGAGCAGGACGACCTGGAGCGTGTGCCCCATCGTCCGCGTGATGTCCGGCCAGATCGGCTGCAGCGTGACGAGCGACGTGCCGAGCTTGTCGACGAAGACGTCGTGGACCCAGTAGAGGTAGCGCTGGGGAATCGAGACGTCGAGGTGGTACTGGTGGGTCAGGTTCCGGATCGTGACCTGCGAGATGCCTCGCTGGAGGCGCAGCTGTCCGAGCGGGTCGCCCGCGTAGGAGACGAAGAAGAAGCTCAGGAAGCTCGAGAGAACCAGCACCGGAATGCTGTAGAGCACGCGCCTGACGATGTACGTGAGCAAGGGCCTGCTACCTCGTGGATGACCTTGGAATCAGGACGGCCCGCGCCCGCCGGTGAGGGCGGGCGCGGGCCGAGTCGGCTCGGCCTAGGGCCGCTCCGTCGTGCCTAGGACGTCCACTTCCAGTTCTCGATGTCCCAGGTGAAGCCGGACGCCGCGTTCGAGGTGATCCCCTTCAGGTTGTTCTTGTAGGTGACCACGTCGGGCAGCGCGTAGAGCGGGATCGACGGCACGTCGTTGGCCATCAGCTTGTCCGCCTGGACGAAGTCGTTCGTGCGCTTCTTGGCGTCGAGCTGGGTCTTCGCGTCGTCGAAGTACTTCGTCACCTTGCGGTTGCAGTAACCGAGGAAGTTCTGGTCACCGCCGCAGCCCCAGATCGGGCCGAATCCGCCCGGATCGACGCTGCCGCCCCACGCGAACTCCATCATGTCGTAGTTACCGGCCGTGAGGACGGTGTCGCCGAACATGACAGCGCTCGGGAGGAGGTTGTCGACGATCTGGATGCCGATCGCCGCCAGGTTGGCCTTGAAGATCGTCTCACTCGTGACGCGGCGCGAGTTGTCCGACGCCGTCGTGTAGGCGAACTTCGCCGGCAGCCCGGAACAGGTGAAGTAGCTCGTGTTCCCGTTCGTCGGCGTGCTCGGTCCGCCCGTGCAGCCGTGGGCCTTGAGGATCGAGATCGCCTTGGTCGGGTTGTAGTTCCACTTGTTGAAGAAGTTCTTGTAGTCGTTCTTCGCCGTCTGGAAGTACACGAGGCTGTTCAGGGGCTGCAGGCCCGGCGCGATCTGCTTGTAGAGCGCGTCGATGAGGCCCTTGCGGTTCATGCCCAGCATGATCGCCTGCCGCATCCACGGAGCGAGCATGAGCTTGTTCGACTGCTTGGGGCCGAACTGCAGGTCGACATGCTCCTGGTAGAGACCAGGGGTGACCTTGTAGGTGAGGCCCTTGACGCCCTGGAGCGTCGTCAGCGAGGTCTGGGGCTGCGGCGACGCCGCATCGACCTCACCGCCACGGATGGCCTGGATCTCCGAGTTGGTGTCGGTGATCAGCTTGAAGTCGACCTCCTTGAGGCCCGGCTTCGCGCCATACCACATCGGATTGACCTTCTCCGTGATGCCCTGGCCCTTCGTGTAGTTCGTGAGCATGAAGGGGCCGTCGGAGACGGGCTTGCCGTTCGAGCCGCAGATGCACTTCGCCCACATCGTGTTGAAGGCGACGCCCTTGAGAGCGGCCGACGGATAGATGAAGCCGAAGAGATCGCGGTAGTCCGCGAACGGGCCGCACGGAGCGTCGGCGCTGCACTTCGTGGTCTTCCAGTAGAACGTGACCTGCTTGTCACCCTTGTGGGTGTAGCGGTCGATCTGGTTCAGACCCTGACGGCTCGTGACGTCGTTCTTCGGGTTGTTGATCTGCTGCCACGTGTAGACGAAGTCCTTGTACGTGACCGGCATCTTCTTGCCGCCCCAGTTCCAGTTCGCGTCAGGCCGGATCGTGTAGGTGATGCTCTTCTTGTTCACCACCACGTTCGAGACCAGGTCGTACTGGTAGTTGAGGTTGTTGTCGACCACGTACGGCGCGCGCAGCACGGGGTTGATCCCCGACCACACCGTCCAGGCGCTGTTGCTGGGGCTGTAGTTGATGTTGAACGTCCCCGGCAGGTCCTGCTCCATCGCGACGACGGCGACCGACTTGGCCTTCCGCGCAGCAGATGTCTTCGGCACGTTCGCCCAGGCCTGGGCAAACGGCGCGGCGGCCGGCGTCGCGGTCGAGGCCGGCGCGGACGCTGTCTTGCTCGTCGCGGTCGCGGAGCCTGCCACAACAAGCACGGCGGCCACCGCTCCTGCGAGGAGCCAGATCCGTCTGTGCATCGATTCCCTCCGTTTGGTGTGCGCCGGGAGCCCTCGAACGGCGGCGCCTGCTCTCTCCCACGCCCCGAAAGGCGTCCCGTCACGAGTCGTAGACGACGGCGCGCAAGCTTAGTTAGCCCGGAGACAAAATGCCAGCCCGAACCGGAAAAGCCCCTGCTCCTGAAGGGGAACGCGCGTTCCTACAACGCCGGCATCTGGCCGTCCGGGAGCTCGGTGCGCCAGCGCTCGGTGGCCGGCAGCATCGCCAGCAGACGCTGCTCGAGAGCGTCGCGCTGGATCATCGCCGCGCTGCCGGAGATGCTCCGGATCGGGACGGCGCGGCGCGGCGGCCCCTGGGCGCCGAGATGCACGCGTCCGAGCGCCACCGACGCCACCCCGAGAACGACCATCGCCGCCGCGACCGTTCCGGGCATGCGCAGCGCGCGCTCATGCTTGCGTCTCGGCTCGAAGGTGGACATCGCCGGCCGCTCGAGCGGCGCGGCCCGCAACTCGACGGTGAACGCGGCCGCCTGCCGCGCGAACTCGCGGCAGGTTGCGCACCGGCGCAGATGCGTGTCGAGCCGCACGGCCTCGATCTCTGAGAGCTCGCCGTCGAGCCGGCCCGACGCCGCCTCGCGCGCACGCATGCACTCGCTCGGGGGAACGGGGATCAACATGCTTCCGTGACCTCGCTTGATATTGACGGCCGAAACGCGTTTCAGTTAGCGACCGCGAGCGGAAGGTGCCGTCCGACGATCGCTTCCAGCTGCGTTCCCGCAGGAAGCGTGCCGTAAGCGGACCCGGCCGGGGCGAGCCGCGCGGCGCAGAACGCGTCGGCGACCGCCGCCGGGGCGTGCCGCACGAGCAGCGACGCCTGCAGCGCGAGCGCCAGCCGCTCGACGGCGAGGCGGGCGCCCTGCTCGTCGAGTCCGGCGATCCCCTGCTCGGCGAGCGCGGTCGCCTGCGGATGCCCGGCGAGCCGGATCTCTTCGAGCAGCGCCTCGACGGTCTCGGGCTCTCGCTGCGACGCACGCAGGACGTCGAGACAGACGACGTTCCCCGAGCCCTCCCAGATCGACTGCAGCGGCTGCTGCCGGTAGATGCGCGGCAGCCCGGATTCCTCGACGTAGCCGTTGCCGCCGAGGCACTCGAGCGCCTCGGCCGCGTGGCCCGGGCCGCGCTTGCAGACCCAGTACTTCGCGACCGCGGTGGCGATCCTCGCGAAGGCCGCCTCGGGGGCGTCGCCGCCGGCCCGGCGGTCGTAGGCGCGCGCGAGGCGGAGCGCGGTCGCGGTCGCGGCCTCCGACTCGAGGCAGAGGTCGGCGAGGACGTTCCGCATCAGCGGCTGCTCGGCGAGCAACCGCCCGAAGGCGAGCCGGTGTGCAGCGTGGTGGGTCGCCTGCTCTACCGCGGCGCGCATCTGGGCCGCGGTGCCGAGAACGCAGTCGAGCCGCGTGTGGACGACCGCCTCGAGGATCGTCCGGACGCCGCGGCCCTCCTCGCCGACGAGCCGCGCCCACGCGCCGTCGAGCGCGATCTCCGCGGAGGCGTTCGAGCGGTCGCCGAGCTTGTCCTTGAGGCGCTCGATCCGGAACGCGTTGCGCGTCCCGTCAGGCAGCACGCGCGGGACGAGGAAGCACGTGAGCCCCGCCGGCGCCTGCGCGAGGACGAGGAAGGCGTCGCACATCGGCGCCGAGCAGAACCACTTCGCGCCCTCGAGCGCGTACTCGCCGCCGCCGAGCGGACGCGCGGCCGTCGTGTTCGAGCGTACGTCCGAGCCGCCCTGGCGCTCGGTCAGCGCCATGCCGCAGAGCGCGCCGCGTTTCGCGGAGACGGGCCGCAGCGCGGGGTCGTACGCGCCCGAGGTGAGCAGCGGCTCCCACTCGTCGGCGAGCGACGGCGCCGACGCGCGCAGCGCCGGCACGGCGGCATGGGTCATCGAGATCGGGCAGCCGTGCCCCGCCTCGACCTGCGAGGCGAGATAGAAGAGCGCGGCGCGTGCGACGTGCGCGCCCGCTCGGGGCTCCGTCCAGGAGAGCGAGTGCAGCCCGTGTCCGGTTGCGAGCCGCATCAGGTCGTGCCAGGCCGGGTGGAACTCGACCTCGTCGATGCGCTCGCCGAAGCGGTCGTGGCTGCGGAGACGCGGAGCGTTCTCGTTCGCGAGCCGTCCCCACTCGAGCGGCTCGCCGCCGAGCAGCCGGCCGAGCTCCGAGCAGCGCGGGGCCGCCCAGCCTGCGCCCTCGCGGTCGAGCGCCTCGACGAGCGGGCGGTTCCCTGCGAAGAGGTCGTGGCCGGCGAGAGGCGGCGGCTGGTTCGCGCTGGTGCCGGACGCGACTGCGGCCATGACGAGACGATACGCCTCGTCATGGCCGCTACGTCAACGGGCTGAAGCCCCCGGTCGGGTCAGTAACGCCAGCCCGATCCCCAGCCGCGTCCCCGCCCGCGGTGTGGGCGCGGCGACGAGGTGGCGACCGACGTCTGCTGCCAGGTCACGCCGAAGGACGAGCCGTCGGCGGAGAGCGGTCCGGGGACCGCGTCGGCGGAGGGTTGCGCCGCGGCGAAGCGGCCGCGCGGGAAGCCGCGCGAGCCCGAGCCGTGGAGCGAGGTTCCTGTGAGCCGCGTAAACGGAGTGTGAAATGCAGCGACCGGGTGCGGACGCGGCCGCCGCGGCGGATGTGCGCCACCGCTGCCGCTCGTCGCGTACCGTCGCGGCATGACCGTGTTCCCCCGCCCCGCCGTCGCGGCCGCCTGCGACGCGACAGCTCTGGTCGTCTTCGCCGTCGTCGGGCTGCTCTCCCACCACGGCGGCGTCTCGGGACGCGGGCTCGCACGCGACGCCCTGCCGCTGCTCTGCGGCTGGTTCGCCGCGGCCGCGCTCGCCCGGCTCTACGTCACGCCGACGGTGGCGCGGCTCGCTGCCACCTGGCTCGCGGGCGTCACCGGCGCCGTCGTCGTCCGCGCGCTCGTGCTCGGGCACCACGCCGTCGGCAGCGAGAGCGCCTTCCTCGGCGTCTCGCTCACCTTCACGCTGATCTTCGTGCTCGCCGCCCGGCTGCTCGCCGGGCTCGCCTCCCGCTCCCGCTAGACGCGCGGCCCGGCCGCGACCACGGCCTCCGCCACTTCCTCGTGCTTGCGGAAGTTCTCGCGGAACATCTCCGCCAGCTCGCGCGCCTTGCGGTCGTACGCGTCGGGGTCGCCCCACGTCGAGCGCGGGTCGAGCAGCGAGCTGTCGACGCCGGGCGCCGTGAGCGGCACCTGGAAGCCGAACACCGGATCCTCGCGGTAGTCGACGCCGTCGAGCGTCTCCGAGAGCACCGCGTGGAGCAGCGCCCTCGTCGCGGCGATCGGCATCCGCCGCCCCTCGCCGAACGGCCCGCCCGTCCAGCCGGTGTTGATCAGCCAGACGTCGACGCCGTGCCGGTCGAGCTTGGAGCCGAGCAGCTCCGCGTAGACGGCCGGCGGCTGCGGCAGGAACGGCGCGCCGAAGCAGGTCGAGAAGGTCGGCTGCGGCTCGCTGACGCCGATCTCCGTCCCGGCGAGCTTCGACGTGTAGCCGGAGAGGAAGTAGAAGAGCGCCTGCTCGCGGCTGAGGCGCGCGATCGGCGGCAGCACCCCGTACGCGTCTGCGGCGAGGAAGATCGCCACGTGCGGATGGCCGGCGCGCTTCGACGGGAGCGCGTTCGCGATCTCCTCGAGCTTGTAGGCCGCGCGCGTGTTCTCCGTCTTCGCGTCGTCGTCGAGGTCGAGGACGGCGCGCTCGTCGAGGACGACGTTCTCGAGGATCGTCCCGTAGCTGTGCGCGGCCTTCCAGATCTCGGGCTCGGCCTCGGCCGAGAGACGGATCGTCTTCGCGTAGCAGCCGCCCTCGAAGTTGAAGATGCCGTCGTCGCCCCAGCCGTGCTCGTCGTCGCCGATCAGGAGCCGCTCGGGGTCGGCGGAGAGCGTCGTCTTGCCGGTGCCGGAGAGGCCGAAGAAGATCGCCACGCTCTCGCCGTCGGTGGAGACGTTCGCCGAGCAGTGCATCGGCATGACGCCCTCGAGCGGCAGCCGGTCGTTCATGACGGTGAAGATCGACTTCTTGATCTCGCCCGCGTAGAAGGTGCCGCCGACGAGCACCTCGCCGCGGGTCGGGTGCAGGACGATGAAGGTGCCGCTGCGGGTGCCGTCGCCCTGCGGGTCGGCCTCGACCTCGGGCGCGTGGATGACCGCCACGTCGGGCCGGAAGTCGGCGAGCTCCTCGTCGCTCGGGTCGATGAACATCGTCTTCGCGAAGAGCGCGTGGTACGGATGCGTCGTGACGATGCGGACGGCGATCCGGTGCGCGGGGTCGGCGCCGGCGAACGCGTCGACGACGTAGACGTCGCCCTGCTCGAGCCGGCCGACGACCTTGGAGCGCAGGCCGGCGAAGTGCTGCTCGGAGAGCGGCTGGTTGACGTCGCCCCACCAGATGCGATCCTCGGAGCCGGGCTCGGAGACGACGAACTTGTCCTTGGGCGAGCGGCCGGTGAAGCGGCCGGTGTCGACGACGAGGGGCCCGCCCTCGCCGATCACGGCCTCGTTCCGCATGAGCGCGTGCGTGTAGAGCTGTGCCGTGGTCGGGTTTCGATGGACGTGGCCGGCCGGCGCGATGCCGTGCTCGCTCAGCTCCGTGGACGTCAAGGCGGCTCCTCCTCGGGGTCTTGGATCCGAAAATGCCGTGCAATCGTAGTGCCGCGCGCGGTCCCCGCGTTGCAGTCAACGCGTGCGCGCCGCGGCGAGCACGGCGCGGACGTACCGCTGCACCGCGGGGGTTTCCGGCTCGCCGGCGGGCAGCTCGGCCGCGAAGGCCGTGGTCCCCTTCAGCGCGTTGTTCTGCCAGGTGACGGAGCTGCCCGCGAGCTGCGGCAGCGGGTGGTACGGCAACCCGGAGACGCGGGCGAACGCCTTCTCGATCCGGCGCTCGCCGCCGGAGGCCCAGACCATGTCGAGGTGCTGGTGGAACCAGATCGTCACGTGCGGGCGCAGGCGGCCGATCAGCGTGTACGCGATCCGCGTCTCGCGCTCCGAGAGGGCGTGCGGCCCGGACTCGTAGACGCCGCCGAGCGGCCGCCAGCGGACAGGGAAGTTGCGGTTCAGATCGACGCCGTGGGCGTTCTGGCGTGTGCCCGCGGCGACGCCGTCCGGATTCAGATCGGGCACGATCCAGAGATCGAGCCCCTGCGGCGAGAGCTGCTCGAGCGCGCGAGCGACGGCGATCCCCGCCGTCTCGTTGCCGTGGATGCAGCCGACGACGACGACCCGCGTCCCGTGCGGGTCGCCGACCTCGACGGCACGGATCGGGCGGCCCTGCACGGAGCGGCCGAGCAGCTTCGTGCGGTGGACGGCCGCGGCTGCGGGAGCGGCGAGGACGAGCGCGGCGAGAGCCGCGGTCAGCGCGGCGCGAGCCATTGGCCGAGCGGGAGGCGGGCGGCGAGCGCGGAGAGGTCGCCGGTGTCGCGGATCATCCCCGCCGCGTCGGCGAGCGCCTTCGCCGCGACCCACGCCAGCGAGCCGCCGACGCTGATCCGCTGCGCGCCGGCGGCGAAGATCTCCTCCGTGGTGAGCGTCGCGACCGCGAGCACGTTCACGGGCTTCGCAACGGCAGCGCAGACCGCGCGGATCTCGTCGGCGGTGGCGAGCCCCGGCGCGTAGAGGACGTCCGCGCCCGCCTGCTCGAATGCCTGCAGCCGGGCGATCGTGTCGGCGAGGTCGGGATTGCCGCGGATGTGGTTCTCGGCGCGGGCGGCGAGCTGGAACGGGAAGCCGAGCGAGCGGGCGGCCTCGACGGCGGCTGCGACGCGCTCGACCGCGTGCGGGAGCGCGTAGAGCCGTCCGGCCGGGTCCCAGTCCTCGATCGAGCCGCCGACCGCTCCTGCGGCCGCGGCCCACCGGATCGCATTCGCGGCGTCCTCCGGCTCGGCGCCGTAGCCGTTCTCGAGGTCGACCGATACGGGCAGCTCGGTGGCGGCGTCGAGCGCGGCCGTGTGGGCGACCACCTCGTCGAGGGTCGCGTGCCCGTCGAGCCGCCCGAGCGTGAAGGCGAAGCCGGAGCTCGTGGTCGCGAGCGCGCGGAATCCGAGCGCCTCGAGCACCCGCGCCGAGCCGGCGTCCCACGGGTTCGGGATCACGAACGGCGCGCCGCGGTGGAGCGCGGCGAACGCCTCGGCCTTGCGCTGCTGCCGGTCTGCGCTCATCTGCCGCGAGCTTGCCATGCGGAGCACGGGCGAGGCCGCCGCGCCCGACCTGTGCGGGCGCGGCTCGCCATCGCCCGGCGTCACATGGCGCGAGCCGGCTCCGCCGGCTCGCTTGCCGAGCGAGCGGAAAGCGGAGCGCTTGCGCACGCGCGCCGCAGGCGCCCCTGCGCCAGCGCAGCGGGCGAAGCAGGAAGGATGCGGAACGAACGAGAGCCGGCGCAGCCGGCTCTCGGAGTGGACCCAACTTGGCGTTGTACAAACCGCGCATCGTTCGCTGCTGACGCGCTCCGAATCTGAGCGATGCGCATGCCCTGCGTCGTGCCACATGTGTGGTATAAAGATGGCATGGCCCGTGTGAGGATCAGTACGACTGTTGACGAGCAACTTCTTGCCACGGCGCGCAAGACCCAGTCGGGCATGAACGATTCGGCGCTCATCGATGAAGCGCTCGGCGCCCTCGTCGCGCGCAATCGCGCCGGCGAGATCGATGCTGCCTACACCGCATACGACCGTCTTCCGCTCGAGGCGAGCGACGAGTGGGGCGACCTGGCTTCGTTTCGGGCGGCAGCCGGTTCGTCGTGACGGCGCTCCCGGCGCGTGGAGAGGTCTGGTGGTGTGAGCTCCCCGAGGTCGGGCGCCGGCCGGTTGTCGTGCTGTCGCGAGATGTGGCGATTCCGCGCCTTCGGCGCGCGCTGATCGGACCGTGCACGACGACGATCCGCGGAATCCCGAGCGAGGTGCTGCTCGAACCGGGCGACGATCCCGTACCCCGCACTTCGGCCGTGAACCTCGACTCAGTAGAAAGCGTCTCGCTTGCGACGCTCGTCGAACGGCTCGGCCGACTAAGCGACGAGCGGATGCGTCAGATCTGCCGAGCCCTCGAGGTCGCGGTCGCCTGCGAGGGCTGACCACAGCCGCGACCGCGGTTAGTGGAGCCGGGGAGGCAACGGGGGAGGTAACGGTGCCTGGGCATGCCCAGGCACCGTTACCTAAGGGTCGCGAGGCGATCACGTCCATGCCGCTGCGCCCGACCTGCGCGAGCGCGGCTCGTGACGTCGGGCCTCCCGCGCCGCGAGCCGGCTTCGCCGGCTCGCACCCGAGCGAGCGGAAAGCGGAGCGCTTGCGCACCGCGCGCGTCAGCGCGCGTTGCGCCAGCGCAGCGGGCGAAGCGGGCCATGCCGAACGAACAAGAGCCGGCTGCGCCGGCTCTTGGAGTGGAGCTAGCCGGACTCGAACCGGCGACCTCCTGGGTGCGATCCAGGCGCTCTCCCAACTGAGCTATAGCCCCGCGGCGGCTCAGTGTACCTCGGCCCCGCGCTCCATCAGACGTCCCTCGCGGATCGTCCGCTCCATGTCGGCTGATTGCTCGCGATACCAGCTGCCGTCCTCGAACTGGATCGCCGGACAGAGCCGCTGGCCGGTGCCTGCGGCGATCGTGTCGCGCTTGGAACGGCGCAGCGGGCCGGGGACGCGCTCGTACTCGATCCCCATGTCGAGCAGCGCCTTCTCGACCTTCCAGCAGGGATGGGCTCCGACCTTGGCCCACTGGATCGAGCAGATGTGGAGCTTGACGGCCATCGCGTCCTCCTTGGCGGATTGGACCTACGATACGACGATGCGTGCGGTCTACGACATCCGGCCGCCCGAGTGGGCGGAGACGCTGGCCATCCTCCAGTCGGTCAGCCTCGCCGACGGGCCGGAGCCGGTGCGGGCGCATGTGGTCGACGCGGCCGGGAGCCGGGTGACGCTCGAGTTCCCCGCGCTCGACGGCGAGCGGGACGCGGAACAGCTGCTGGCCGCCTGCCTGGCGGGCGAGTGGGCCGACCGCGGCGACTTCGAGTCGTGCCGGCTGCTCGAGGTGGACTGGGCGGAGGGGCTGCCCGGGCCGGCGTTCGGCGCCGAGCCCGGCGTCTCTGTGGGCGCGATCGTCAAGCCGGCACTCGGGCTGAGCCCGGCGGAGGCCGCGGCGGTCGCGACCGAGCTGGCGGCGGGCGGGGCGACACTCCTCAAGGACGACGAGCTGATGGCGAGCCCGCCCTACTCGCCGCTTGTCGAGCGGGTGCGCCGGATCGCCGAGCGGATCCCGCCCTCGACGCGCTACGCGCCGAACGTCACCGGGCCGCCGGAGACGCTGCTCCAGCGCGCGGCGGACGCGGTCGAGGCGGGAGCGGGCGCGCTGATGGTGAACGCGTTCCTGCAGGGGCTCGGCTCCGTCCGCTCGCTGCGCGAGGCCGAGCTCGGGGTGCCGATCTTCGTCCACCGCGTCGGCTCGTCGTTCCTCCGGCGCGGCGGCGCGGTCTCCGTCTCGGCGCGCGTGCTCGCGGAGCTGACGCGGCTGCTCGGCGCCGACTACGTCCAGGTCGGCTCGTTCTCGCCGCGCACCTTCGACACCGACGACGAGGTGCGGGAGCAGATCGCCGCCTGCCGCGCCGACCTCGGCGTCGCGGACTCGACCGCCGTGATCGGCGGCGGGGTCGGCGCCGAGAACGCCGCCGAGCAGCTCGCGCGCGCCGGCACGCGGGACGGGGTCATGCTCCTGCTCGGCTCGGCCGCGTACGCGCACCCGGACGGGCTGCGCGCCGGCGTCGCCGCCGCGGTCTCGGCCGCAACGGACACGTCCGGGTAACTGTTACCTGCGTGACCGCGCAGGGCAGGTGCTAGGCCGCGAAGAGCGTCAGGTCCGGCTCGCGCTCGCCGCGGAGGATCGCGAGGTCGACGGCGACGGCCCGCAGACCGCGCGACTCCGCCAGAGCGACCGCCTGCGGCTTCAGCGACTGCGCGGCGAGGATGCCGCGGCACGCTTCCTTCGCAGGGTCGCGGCGGATGAACTCGAGGTAGCGGCTCAGCTGCTCGACCGCCTCGATCGTCCCGACCCGCTTGATCTCGACGGCGACCCACTCGCCGGCCGGGTCCTTGCACATCAGGTCGACGGGGCCGATCTCGGTCTGCCACTCGCGGCGGACGAGGACGAGCTCCTCGCCGAGAGCGGACGGAGCGGCCGCAAGCGCCTCCTGCAGGTCGCGCTCGACGCCGTCCTTCTGCAGGGCCGCAGACTCGCCCATGTCGTGCGCGACGTCGCTCAGCACCTCGACGAGCCGGATCTCGAGCGCGTCCTCGGTCTTCGGCTTCGTGACGACCAGCCGGTCGCCCTCGTCGGCGAGGACGGTCGGCGCCGTCATCCAGTTGAGCGGCTTGTAGCCGCCGGCGTCGTCGTGGACGAGTACCGAGCCGTCGGCTTTCAGGATCAGGAGCCGCACGGCCTCCGGCAGCGTCGCGTTCAGGCGACCCGTGTAGGTGACCTCGCAGCGGGCGACGAGCAAACGCACCGGTGCAACCTACTGTCCGTTTCGGACAGTAGGTTGCACCGGAGCACCGCGATTGGTCGTAGCTCGAACGGGGTATGTGCGCCGTGCACGTCGCCTCCGATGAATGCCCTATGGGAACGTCCGCCTTCCGCACGCCCGTATACGCCGCCTGCCTGACCGCCGTCCTCGCCGCGATCCTCACGGGCTGCGGTGGCGGCAGCGGCACGAGCAGCCCGCCGGCGACCACGACCGTCGCGACGACCGCCGCGGCTGAGACGACGTCCGCCGCGACCACCAGCTCGGCGAAGGCGGCGACCACCGACCCGTGCTCGCTGCTGACCGACGCGGAAGTCCGGAAGCTCGAGCCGAGCCTCGCGCACGGCAAGCTGGAGACGATCGCGGGAACCCAAATCTGCGTGTGGGCGAACGCGAACGGGATCCCGGCCGTACAGCTTCAGGTCACGACCGCCCCGAGCTCCTCGTTGAAGAAGGAGCTCGCGAACCTGAACGCCGGCAACAACGGCTACACGATCGTCGCCGTCGCCGGGATCGGCGACGAGGCGGCTGCCGCATTCCAGAAGGCCGACGCTTCGATGGGGCTCAAGGCCGGGTTGGCGACGATCTCCGTCCGCTCGGGCGGGCGCGTCGTCTCGATCTCGACACCGCTCGTGCCGGTGCCTCAGGGCTCCCAGAGCTTCGCGGTCGCCAAGCAGCTCGCCTCGACCGCGGTCTCGCGCTTGCCGGCCGGATGAGGCGACGGAGCGGGCGCGCTCGGGACCTCCCCGAAGCGAAAACCGTAGTTCGCACCGACGTCAACGGCGACGGCGTGCGCAACCATCGACGCATGCTCGAGACGATTCCGTCCCTCTGCGAGCACGACCGTGAGCCCGACAACTGTCCGATCTGCGCGGAAGCGGACAAAGAGGCGATCCTCGACCCGCTGACGCGGGCGCTCGCCGAGCGCGTCCACCGGCCGAACGAGGTCGTCGAGTTGACGGGCGTGCCGCTCAGCTAGCGCCGAGCCGCTCGACCCGGGAGCCGCCGACGATCGCGTCGGTCCCGTCGTCGAAGCGGATCCAGGCCTTGCCCTTGCCGTCGTAGTCGGGCGACCAGACGACGAGCGTCGCGTCGCGGCCGCCGACCAGGACACGCTCGGTCCCCTCGGGCTCGGCGCTGCTCCACACGCGGATGAACGGGTTCCGCTCGCGCTCGCGGCCGATCGTCGTCTCGTCGGTGTGACCGGGCAGGACGCGTGTCGAGTCCGGCAGCGCGAGCAGCACGTCCATCACCGCCTGCCGGATCGCCGGGAAGTCGCCACCGCCGACCGCGTCGAGGAAGAGCGTGTCGCCGGTGAACACCGCCTCCTCGTCGACGACGAAGGCAACCATGTCGTCGGAGTGGCCGGGCGTCGCGATCCCGCGCACCCTCAGGCCCCCCCACTCCCATTCGCCGGGCGCGGCGACGACGGGGATGCGAAAGCGCGAGACGAGCTCGTCCTCGTTCGCGACGTGGTCGGCGTGCGCGTGCGTGCGCAGGAGCGCCGCGGGCGTCGCACCCCAGCGCGCGACCGCGGCGACGAGCGGGCCGACGTCGGCGCCCGAGTCGACGAACAGGGCCGTGCCGCCCTCGCGATCGGCGATCGCGTACGCGTTCGAGAGCCAGCCCGGATGCATGCTCTTCTCGACCAGCACGGCGCTAGGCTAACCGGAGCGACCCGACGAGGAGGACAGATGGCCGGCCTGATGTCACGAGCATCGTTGATCACCAAGGCGAAGATCTCGAAGCTGCTCAACCGCGCCGAGAACCCGACGGAGACGCTCGACTACTCGTACGAGCAGATGCAGCAGAACCTCCAGAACGTCAAGCGCGGGGTCGCAGACGTCGTGACGGCGAAGAAGCGGCTCGAGCTGCAGACGCAGAAGATCGAGCAGAACGTCGTCAAGCTCGAGACGCAGGCGCGGCAGGCGGTCGCCGCCAACCGCGAGGATCTCGCCCGGCAGGCGCTCGAGCGCAAGGCCGCGATGCAGCAGCAACTGCAGGGGCTCGACGCCCAGGTGCAGCAGCTCGAGGGCCAGCAGGCGAAGCTCGTGGAGTCGCAGCAGACGCTCGAGTCTCGGATCGAGGCGTTCCGCTCGCAGAAGGAGGTACTGAAGGCGCAGTACTCGGCGGCGGAGGCGCAGGTGCGGATCGGCGAGGCGGCGACCGGGATCGGCGAGCACATGTCCGACACGGGCCTCGCGATCCAGCGCGCACGCGAGAAGACCGAGGAGCTGCAGGCGCGCGCGTCGGCGATCGACGAGCTGACGGAGTCCGGCGCCCTCGAGGACTTCACCGCGGGCGACCAGACGCAGCTCGACCGCGAGCTGGCGCAGATCTCCTCCTCCTCGCAGGTCGACGACGAGCTGGCGAAGCTCAAGGCCGAGGTCGGCCCCGGAGACGACAAGAAGGAGATCGCGGCCGGCGGCGGCGACGGCGCCGCTCCGGCGGCCAAGGCTCAGCCCGCCGAGGACGCGGCCGAGCAATAGCCCGTCTCGGCGACATCATCTTCGGGCGCAAGAAGCTCGCCGAGCCCGCCGGCGAGCGGCTGTTCGCGCTCTCGACGGCTGCGGTGACGCTCGACGTCGACTGCGGGCTGAAGACGGCGGGGGCCGGCGCGATCATCTTCAAGCCGCTCTCGGCCGGCGAGTTCACGCAGGCCGACCGCGACGTCGAGCAGCTGCTCGAGGGCGTCGCCGCCGACCAGCAGTCGAAGCTCGACCGCCAGAAGGACTCGTTCGGCTTCGAGTGGGTGATCGTCCACGACCCCGAGCTCGAGGATCAGGTCACCGCCGTGCATGCCGTGGCGTCGGAGTTCGAGGCGAAGGGCTTCGGCGGCCAGCTGCTCGCGGCCGCGTTCCGCTTCGCCGGCGAGGCGAACCCGGTCTACTGGATCTACGGCTACAAGACGGGCACGTTCTGGCCGTTCGTGCCGAGCGGCGAGAAGAACACGCGCGACAACGCCCGCGAGCTGGAGCTGAAGGCGAAGCTCGAGCCCGAGCTCCCGATCGAGCCGGATCTCAGCAAGTGGCTCGCTCTGTTCGACGCGCCGATGTAGGCGTCGATGCGCCGAGCGGCCGCGCCACCGCCGTCACGCTTCCGTAACGGGGTCTGACCCGGGTCTGGCACCGGCCGCGAGCCCGCGCCGGGCCGTGAGCCGGTCGTCGCCGCGCCCGACCTGCGCCGAGCGATTGCGCCACCGCCGTCACGCTTCCGTAACGGGGTCTGACCCGGGTCTGACACCGGCCGTGAGCCCACGCCGAGCCGTGAGCCCGCGCCGGGCCGTGAGCCGGTCGTCGCCGCGCCCGACCTGCGCGGGCGCGGCTCACAACCGTACGGCGCCACATGGCGCGAGCCGGCAGAGCCGGCTCGCACGCCGAGCGAGCGGAAAGCGAAGCGCCGTGCACGCGCGCGTCAGCGCGCCTGCACAGCGCGAAGCGGGCGAAGCGGGTTAAACGGGCCGGCCCATCTCGCGGGCGATCTCCGCGAGGGCGGCGAGGCGCTTCTCCATCGGCGGGTGGTCCATGAACAGCTCGCTCATCTGGGCCTTCCAGTTGGTCGGCACGATGAAGAAGGCGTTCATCCCGGCCACCTCGCGCAGGTCGCGCTGCGGAATCTGGGTGATGCCGCTCGCGATCTTCTGCAGGGCGCTCATCAGGTTCTCGGGCGAGCCGGTGATCACCGCCGAGCCGCGGTCGGCGGCGTACTCGCGGTAGCGGGAGATCGTCCGGATCAGAACGAAGCTGATCGCGTAGACGACCATCGCGACCACGGTCACGATCAGCCAGACCGGCACCTGGTTGTTGTTGTTGTTCCGGTTGCCGCCGCCGTAGCCGCCGAACATGCCGGCGTACATGCCGAAGCGGGTCAGCATCGCGGCGAGCATGGCGAAGAAGCTCGCCACGGTCATGATCAGCACGTCGCGATTCGCGATGTGCGAGAGCTCGTGCGCGAGCACGCCCTCGAGCTCGTTCTGGTCGAGCCGCCGCCAGAGGCCGGTCGTGACCGCGACCGCCGCGTGCTGCGGATTGCGGCCGGTGGCGAACGCGTTCGGCACGTCGCTCTCGACGACGGCGATCCGCGGCTTCGGCAGGCCGGCCATCGCGCAGAGCCGCTCGACCATCGCGTGCAGCTCGGGCGCCTCCTGGGCGGAGACGATCTTCGCGCCGGACGCGGCGAGCGCGAGCTTGTCGGACGTCCAGTACTGGACGGCGGCGAGCCCGACCACGATCACGATCATCGGAGCGAGGCCGACGTTGAGGACGCTGAAGAGAACGATGGCGAAGATGACGTAGAGCAGACCGAGCATCGCGCTCGTGGCGAGCATGCGCAGCGAGAGTCCTCTGTCGCGCCCGAATGACTTCCGTTTCATGGTTTGAATGGTACTCGGAGCCGTGAGCCGACCGTTCTCCGGGCAAGCGGTCTTAACGGTTCATTAGAGTCTCGCCGGTGCGCCGTTCGCTTCTCATCGTCTCCGCCGTCGCGGGAGCCGCGGCTCTCGCCGGTTGCGGCGCCCAGGGCGTCGTCTCGCCGACGCCGGAGACGGTCGTCGGCAAGGCCCCGGTCGTGGCGGCCGACCCGGCGACACCGGCCTTCTCGCTCAAGGGCGACGCGAAGGCGGGCGAGGCGGTCTTCAAGTCCGCGGGCTGCACCGGCTGCCACACGCTCAAGGCGGCGGGCGCGACCGGCACGGTCGGCCCGAACCTCGACCAAGCACAGCCGGACTACCGCCGCGCGACCGCGCGCGTCACGCTCGGCAAGGGCGCGATGCCCTCGTTCAAGGGCCAGCTGTCCGACCAGCAGATCGCCAACGTCGCGGCGTACGTCGTGACGTCCACCGGCGGAACCGCCCCGTAGAGCTCCCCGCCGGATTCCCCGCGCGGGTCGCGGCCTTCGCGAGCGACCTCGACCGCACCCTGATCGCGGAGGACGCCGTGCTGCGGCCGCGCACCCGCGACGCGATCGCCCGCGTGCGCGCGGCCGGCTCGCACGTGATCGTCGTCACGGGCCGCATGGTGCGCGCCGTCCTCCCCTACCTCGAGCAAGCGGGTCTCGACGACCCGGTCGTCTGCTACCAGGGCGCCGTCGTCGCCGATCCGGTGACGGGCGAGTGGCTCCGCCACGTGCCGATCCCGCGCGACCCGGCGCTCGAGGCGATGGAGGCGGTGATCGCGGCCGGCTTCCACCTCAACTGCTACGTCGGCGACGAGCTGTACGTGGCCGAGATGACGCCGCAGGCGCGCGCGTACGCCGAGTTCCAGCACATCCCGGTGCACGTCGTCGGCGACCTGCAACGCTGGCTCGACACCGACCCGACGAAGCTCGTCGCCGTCGGCGAGCCGGCCGCGCTCGACGCGCTCGAGGCGGTGGTGAAGCCGCGCTTCGCCGGCAAGCTCTACGTCTCGAAGTCGCTGCCGCACTTCCTCGAGTTCGCGCATCCGGACGTGAGCAAGGGCTCCGGCCTCGGCTTCGTCGCCGACCGGCTCGGTTTCGGCGCCGCGGACGCGGTCGCCTGCGGCGACGGCGAGAACGACCGCGAGCTGCTCGACTGGGCCGGCTTCGCGGTCGCCGTCGCGAACGCGCACCCCGACATCCTCGCCCGGGCCGACCTCGTCGTCCCGCCCGTGCAGGACGAAGGGATCGCCGCCCTCTTCGAGGCGTACCTAGACTCCGTGGCGTGATCGACGCCCGCGCAGCCAGACACGATCCCGGCGACTACCGGCGCCGGCTCGCGCGCAAGGGCGCGGCCGATGCGTTCGACGCCTGGCTCGCCGCCGACGAGCGCTGGCGGGCGCTCGTGCCGCGCGTCGACGAGCTGCGCGCGCAGACGAAGCTGAAGGGGAAGCCGACGCCCGAGCAGCTCGAGCAGCTGCGCGGCGTCAAGGAGGAGCTGCAGCGGGTCGAGCAGGAGCTCGTGGAGGCCGAAGCCCAGCGCAGCGACCTCGGGCTCCGGATCCCGAACCCGCCCGCCGACGACGTGCCAGACGGGGCGACCGAGGACGACGCCGTCGAGCTGCGCCGCGTCGGCGAGCCGCCGCAGCTCGCCGTGCCGAAGGAGCACCTCGAGCTCGGACGCTTCGACATGGAGCGGGCCGCGCGCATGTCCGGCGCGCGGTTCGGCTACTGGATCGGCGACACCGGCCGGCTCGCGCTCGCGCTCTACAACTACGCGCTCGACCGGCTCGCGGCAAAGGGTCTGGTCACGGTGCTGCCGCCGGTGCTCGTGCGCGCGGAGGCGCTGATCGGCACGGGTGCGTTCCCCTCCGACGAGGCGAACGTCTACGAGCTGGAGGCGGACGGCCTCTACCTCGCCGGCACGGCGGAGATCCCGGTCGCGAGCCTCCACGCGGGCGAGATCCTCGCGCCCGAGGAGCTGCCGCTGCGCTACGTCGCGTTCTCGCCGTGCTTCCGCCGCGAGGCGGGCGCGGCCGGGCGCGACACGCGCGGGATGATCCGCGTCCACCAGTTCAACAAGGTCGAGCAGTTCGCGCTCACGCTGCCCGAGGCGTCCGCGGACGAGCACGAGTTCCTGCTCGCGAACACCGAGGAGCTCGTCCGCGATCTCGGCCTCCCCTACCGGGTGGTCGTCCTGCCCGCCGGCGACATGTCGTCGGCGTCCGCGAAGACGTACGACGTCGAGGTGTGGTTCCCGAGCCAGGAGCGCTACCGCGAGGCCGCGTCGATCTCGAACACGACCGACTTCCAGGCGCGGCGGCTCGAGATCCGCTACCGGGCGGGCAAGAGCCCGGAGCCGGTGCACACGTTGAACGGCACCGCGGTCGTCGACCGGATGGCGCTCGCGATCCTCGAGAACTTCCAGGGCGAGGTGCCGGACGTGCTCAAGCCGTACGGCGCGCCCGACCGCGTGTCACCCTAGGCCGGAGGCCAACGCGCGGCGGGGTGCCGGAGCGGTCGAACGGGGCGGTCTTGAAAACCGCTGACCCCACAAGGGTTCGTGGGTTCGAATCCCACCCCCGCCGCCTCTTCCGCCCGTTTCCCACGCCGGGTACCACAAAGCCGGTAGCCGGACGAGCCATCGAGGGGCACGGCAGACGTTTTCCGGGCACGCGGGCTCTGTAGTCAACACGGACGTCCCGCGTCTCGCCTTGCGGCAAGGTGAGCTTCACGATGAGCTCCCCGGTGCATTGCCTCGACTGCGGATGCCGCTATCTCCTCGTCCGCAACGACGGCTCGATCATGCAGCAGACCGTCTGCCCCTCCTGCGGCTACCCGGGCTGGGCGCCGGCCCCGGAGACAGCCGACGGTGACGGACACGCGCGCCTCGCCTCCTCGCCCCGCCACCGGCGGAAGCGGCGGGAGATCAGTCTGCAGCCGTTCTGGGCCTGACCGCTGCTCCTCGCGCGCAGGTCGGCCGCCGTGCAGCCCGCTCGGATGAAAGACCCGAGCGCGGGGCCGGTCTCGAGACCGGCCCCGCCCCCGGCTAGTGCCAGAACTTCCGATCGGCGCCAGCCGCGACAACGAATGCGGCGACCACGCCGAGGAAGTACAAAGCGCGGGCAGTCCGTGCCTTGAGCATCGCCTTGCCTCCTCTTGACGGGGAACGACCCGTCTCTCGTAGGTCGGCGGCAGAGGGATGTCGTCCCCCGTTTTCGGCATATCCGAATCACCCGGATTGCGGATACGCCGGCCAGGGGTCAAGTGCCGGCAGCGCGTTGCCGATGTGGGAGAAAACCGCCGCGACTCGTCCCCTCAGCGGCGGAGGAGGCTAGCCCCGCCCGGCCGCAGGCAACCGATCGTGCATCCCCGTCTTCGCATCTACTCGTACGCCCTCGGCGGCGTCTTCTGGACGGCGCTGCTGCTCCGCGTCGGCACGGACCCGCTCTCGGTGCACGAGCTCTACCGGATCGGGCCGCTGCTCGCGATCGCCGTCGCCGGCGAGGAGCTCGTCGTGCGGCAACGGAACGACAGCGACGCCGGAACGCTCTCCTTCTCGGCGGCGGCACACGTCGCCGCGGCGATCCTGCTGCGCCCGTCCGGCGCGGCGATCACGGCCGCGCTCGGCGTCCTCATCGTCGACGGCCTCCGCCGCGACGGACGCCACTTCGTCCTGATCAACTCGGCGATGCTCGGCGGCTCGTCGTGGGCCGCCGCCTGGGTCTTCCGCCTGACGCCCGGCCACAGCAGCAACTGGAGCGCCGCGCTCGTGCCGGCGCTGCTCGTCCTCATCCTCACCCGCTACCTCGCAACGAGCACGATCTTCGCCGGCGGGCTCGCCCTCACGGGCGGGGGCCGCTTCTTCCGACTGCTCGGGCTCGCGACCACCGAGGAGATGGCCGCCGCGATCGGCGAGGGCAGCCTCGGCGTCCTCGTCGCGTTCGGCGTCGGCGAGAACCCGGTGCTGTTGCCGTTCCTCGTGCCGCTCTTCGCCGCTCTCTTCGCCGCGAAGGCGAACTTCGAGCGGCTGCGCAGCGAGACGCGCCGCGCGATCCAGGCGATCGTCGACCTCGTCGACGCGCGCGACCCGACGACGGCGGAGCACTCCGAGCGTGTCGCCGAGCTCGTCGAGCGGTTCACGGTCGTGCTCGAGCTGCCGCGCCGCGAGGCGGAGCGGCTCGTCGCGTCGGCCCGCTTCCACGACCTCGGCAAGATCGCCGTCGAGTCGAGGACGCTCGCCAGCTCCGAGCGCCTGAGCGACGAGGAGCTGGCGCGAATCCGGATGCACCCGCGCCTGAGCGCCCAGTTGCTACGGCCGTTCTCGTTCGCGCGCGAGATGGCCGAGTTCGCGGCGCTCCACCACGAGCGCTGGGACGGCAAGGGGTACTACGGCGTGCGCGGCGACGAGATACCGATCGAAGCGCACGTCCTGATCGTCGCCGACAGCTTCGACGCGATGACCTCCGCGCGTCCGTACCGGCCGGCGCTCACCGACGCCGAGGCGGTCGCCGAGCTGCTCGACAAGGCGGGCACGCAGTTCCATCCGCTCGTCGCCCGTGCCTTCGCGGCGATGATCGAGGGCGCGCCGCCGTCGGCCCGGGTCGAGGCGGGCGAGCTCGCCGAGCTACGGGGCGCCTTCAGCACGGTGCGCGTCGCCGAGCTGCCCCGGACCGAGTCGCTCCTGCAGCCGCGGCTGGCCGCGATGGCGGTGATCGTGACGGCCCTCGTCGCGGCCGGGATCCCCCAGGTGCCGCGCCCGGCGGCGGTCACGCTCGGCGCCGCGGCGCTCGCAGCGGTCGTCTACTGGCTCGTCACCGAGCTGCGGCTGCACGGGCGGCGGCGAGCCGCGAACGAGGCACTCGACGCGGGCCTCAGCCCGGAGGTCGTCGCCGGCGCGGCGGGCTTCGCCGGCTGGGTCGCGTGGGTCTCCGCCGACGCGCCCGCGACCCTGCTCGACACGCCCGAGCGAGTGCCGGTGTCGGACTTCGCGGAAGCACAAGCCTGGGCGCGTCTCGGCGGCGCCGACCGGACGAAGGAGCTCACGAGCGGCGCGTGGGCGGTGATCTCGGAGCACGCCAACCGCGAGCACCGGCTCGTGCTCGGGCTGCAGCGGCGCCCGCACGCACACGAGCGCGACTTGCTCGCCGAGATCGTCGACGCGATCGCCGAGCGGCTGCCGGTCGACCGGCGGCGCGAGCAGCGCGTCGACACGAGCGACCAGGACGAGCGCACCCTCGTGTACGTCCGCCTCGACGCGTTCGAGCGCCTGCGCCTCGGCGCCGGGCAGCTCGTCGCCGAGCAGGTCGTCGCCGAGGCGGAGCGCAGGCTGCGCTCGGCGGTCAGGCGCAGCGACGCCGTCGTGCGCATCGGCGACGACGAGTTCGCGATCTCGACGCTCACCGACGACCGCGAGAGCGACGGCATCCGGGCGCGCCTCGAGCTCGCCCTGGCGGAGATCCCCGTGCCGCACCGGCTCGAACGGATCGCGCCGACCGTCGTCGCGGCGCGGACGAGCGAGGCGGCCTCCGTACCGGAGCTCGCGCGTGCGGAGCGGCAGCTCTTCGCCGGCCTGTCGGCGGAGAGCGCGTGATCCTCGGCGTCCTCTGCCTCGTCGGCTTCGTGTTCGCGTGGGCGCTCGGAGCCGACCCGCGCCGGCTCGCGGCCGTCCGCCTCCGCTGGAGCGGGCTCGTGCTCGCGGCGCTCGTCCTGCAGCTGCTCGTGTTCGTGCCGTCGATCGACCCGAGCCGGCTGCTCGCGAGCGCCACCGCCGTCCACGTGGTGTCGTACGTGCTCCTGATCGCATGCGCGCTCCGCAACCTCCGCCTGCCCGGCTTCGCCCTCGCGGCGGCCGGGCTCGCGAGCAACACGCTCGCGATCTTCGTCAACGGCGGCCACATGCCGGTGAGCGTCGCGGCGTGGCGCGCGGTCGGGCGGCCGCTGCCGGAGCTGACGGCCACGGGCGTCTCGAACAACACCGGGCTGCTCACGCCGGCGACGCACCTCTCGTTCCTCGGCGACGTCTTCGCGCTGCCGGGCTGGATGCCGCTCGCGAACACCTTCTCCGTCGGCGACGTCCTGCTCGTGACGGGCGCCGTGCTCTTCGTCTACCGCCAGGGGCGGCGCGAGCGCGACCGGACGCTCGTCCGCACGCTCGAGCCCCTGCGCTCCCTCGACTTCCGCGTCCTCCTCGCCGGGCGGACGGTCTCGAAGCTCGGCGACTGGATCTCGCTGGCGGCGCTCGTGACGTGGATCTTCGCGCGCACGCACTCGACGCTCGGCGTCAGCCTCGTGCTGCTGGCGCGCCTGACCGCCTCGGTCGCCGGCGGCGTCGCCGGAAGCGCGCGCCTCGACCGCTGGGACCGGTTCGTCGTGCTGCGGAGCGTCGAGGCGATGCGCGCGGTCGCGACCGCCTGCGCGATCGGCCTCGTCGCCCTCGGGCGGCCGTACCTCGTCGCCGTCTGTGTCTTCACCTCCTACTTCCTCGCGTCGGCCACCGATCCGGTGGCGTCGAGCGTGGTCGCCGACGTCCTGCCGGAGAAGGAGCGCAACGCGGGCAACGCCCTGCACGCGCTCGCCCGGGCGTCGGTGATGGCGGTCGGCTCGGTCTCGGGCGGCCTGCTCGCCGCCCGGATCGGCGTGCTCCCCGCGCTCGCGGCGGACGTGGCGACGTTCGCGCTCGCGCTCGTCTTCTACACCCGCTCGGTCGGGCGCGTCCCGGCCATCACGCCGGCCCTGCCGCAAGCCGGCGACGGGCTCAGACGAGCTGACGTGCTCGCGTTCATCGGCGGACGCCGCGCGCTGCGCGCGCTCGTCGGCTCGTTCGCCGTCGCGACGCTGGCGATGGGGCTGCTCAACGCGTCGCTGCCCGCGTTCCTCGCCGCGCGGGCGCCGCACGTGGGCGGCTACGGCGTCGCCTTGGGCGTGATCGCGATCGGGCTGATGTGCGGCGAGCTGCTGAGCGGGCGGGTCGGCGAGTCGGTCGCGGCGCGAACGCCGGCGCTCGCGTTCGCGGTCGCCGCGGGCGTGCTCGCCGTCGTCGCGACGAGCAGCCTGGCGACGACGATCCTGCTGCTGCTTTTCCTGCTCGGCGTCGCCGACGGCGCGACCGAGACCGCGTACGACACGATCGTCCAGCGGGAAGCGCCCGCGGCGGTCCGCGCGGGCGTGTTCGCGCTCGGAGGAGCCCTGCAGCAGGTCGCGATGGGCGCCGGCTTCGTGCTGGCGGCCGTGCTTCCGCACGCGCCGGCGGGCGTGACGCTGACCGCGAGCGCGATCGCGCTCGGAGCGGCCGCGGCCGTCGGCGTCGGCGTGGCGTTCGCGGGCCGGACGCCCGCCGGCCGCGCCGAGCCCTATCCGGGCGCGGGCGGCGCGGTCGCGCCGTAGGCGACCGAGAAGCTCGACTGGTCGGCGCTCAGCGGCGAGGGCGTCGAGACGACGACGCCGTCCTGCCTCAGCTCGATCGGCGAGAACGAGGTCGCCGATCCGGCCCAGCCGATGTGCGTGAACGTCACCGGCGGCGAGTACTGGCCGAGCGTCGTCACCCGGTCCCGCACGTCGGAAGGCGCCTCGACGATCCACTCGGCCGACAGCGCCTGCCCCGAGTAGGACTGCGTCGTCGAGAAGCTCTCGCCGGTCGAGCCGTTGCGGAGCAGGATCGACCACTGGCCAGGACTCAGCTGCGTGATCGTGACGGTCATCGTGTCGCCGGGCTTGACGCCGAGGCTGATCCGCGTCTCCGCATCCGGCAGGATCTCCCACCACGCGTAGACGGTGACGCCGCCGAACCGGCTGTAGTCCTCGGCGACGCCGGCCTGGATCAGATCGCTGTTCGTCGGCGAGTCGCCGTCGATCCCGATCCACTGCGACGTGTTGACCGAACCCGAGAGGTTGGTGAGATCGGGGACGTTGAAAGAGCCCGTGACCGACGTGAACGGGCCGGCGTCGAGCGCGTAGCCGGACCAGTTGAGGCTCGAGGCGAGCTCCTCCACCGGCAGGCTCGACGCCGGGACGACGATCGACAGGCCGGCGGTCGCGGTCTGGAGGGCGGAGTCGGCGGTCTCGACCGTGAAGGCGAACGTTCCCGCGCCGATCGGCGTGCCGGTGATCGTTCCCGAGAGGGAGAGGCTGAGTCCGGGCGGCAGCGAGCCCGAAGCGACCGTCCACGTATACGGAGGCGCGCCGCCGGAGGCCGACAGCGTCGCCGTGTACGCGGCCCCGCGAGCCCCGTCCGGCAGCGGGGACGTGTCGATCGTGGGCGGCGGGACGGCCGGCGGCGGCGGCGGCGTGACGGTCGTCGCGGTGGGCGCCCCCGCCTGGACGACCGTGAGCGCCTTCTGGACGCTCCGGCCCTTCGCCGCGGCGCGGACGTAGTAGTGGATCGTGGCCGGGACCGCGCGGATGTTCGGCGTGACCGTCAGCACGGCGGTCACCCGGCCGCGCCGGCAGGAGACCGTCTTGACCCGGTTGAGCGACGTGAACGCCGCGCTCTGGCCCTTGAAGGTGCAGGTGGCCGCGTTTGCGACCGCGACCGTGAGCCGCACGGCGCCGCCGTCGGCGGTGAGGCGTCTCGGCACCGCCGCGAACGAGACGATCGCCGGCTTCTTCGGCGCGGACGCCGCCGCGCCCGCCGGCACGCCCGCGATGCCCGCCCCGAGCGCGGCGACGAGCACGAGCGCGAGCGTTCCCCAGAGGCGCGGACGCGCGACTCTGACGCGGACGAGGACGGCCGGACGTACGTGCACGCCCCCCATCGTGGGTCCTCCGCCCCCGCTCCGCAATGGGCGGCTGGATCGTCTCGGCCCGAAGCGCGGCACGCTCGGCCCCGGCGCAGGCGAGCGGGCGGCGGACGCGCACGTGCTCCGCAAGGAACGTACGAGCCGACGACGAGCCCCGCGGCGAGCACCTGCGCGACGATCCCCTCGACGGTCGGGAAGAGTGCGAGCCACAGCCCGAGCCGGCCCCGGAAGGCGACGCCGGGCGTATGCGTCGGCAGCCGGCACGGCGCTCGCGACGAGCATCCTCCTCTGGCGGAGCCGTGTCCCGGGGGCTTCAGCCCGCGACCACGATCGGCGCCGCGCGCTCGGCCGGCAGGTCGTCGATCGGGATGTGGCAGCGGAGCAGATGCCCGTCCTCGGCCTCCACGAGCGGCGGCTCCTCCTCCTCGCAGATCCGTCCCAGCTTGCGGTGGCACCGCGTATGGAACACACAGCCCCCCGGCGGCTCGGCGGCGCTCGGGATCTCGCCCGCAAGCCGAATCCGCTCGCGCCCGTTCGCGTTCCCGTCGAGCGACGGCACGGCCGAGAGCAGCGCCTCGGTGTACGGATGGTGCGGCCCCTCGAACACGACGTCCGCCGGGCCGAGCTCCATCAGCCGCCCGAGGTAGAGGACCGCGATCCGGTCGGAGATGTAGCGGACGACCCCGAGGTCGTGCGAGATGAACAGGTACGAGACCTGCTGCTCGAGCTGGAGGTCGACGAGCAGGTTGAGGATCGCCGCCTGCACCGAGACGTCGAGCGCGGACGTCGGCTCGTCACAGACGACGAGCCGCGGCTCGCCCGAGAAGGCGCGCGCGATCGCGACGCGCTGCTTGAGACCGCCGGAGAGCTGGCTGGGACGGACGGCGAGATAGCGCTCGGCCAGCCGCACCGAGCGTGCGAGCTGGAGCATCCGTGCCGTCGCGGCCGCGCCGGCGAGGCCCGCGAGCTTCTTCAGCGACCGCCGCAGGATCCGCCGGACGCTGTGCCGCCGGTTGAGCGCGCCGTCCGGGTTCTGGAAGACGATCTGCAGGTCTCGCACCTCCTCGAGCGAGCGCCGCGCGAGCAACCCGGCGAGCGGCTGCCCGTCGAGCTCGACGCCACCTGCGGTCGGCTCGACGACGCCGAGCACGGTGCGCGCGAGCGTCGTCTTGCCGCTGCCCGACTCGCCGACGAGCCCGAGCGTCTCGCCGGGCCAGATCTCCGCGGAGACGCCCGCGAGCGCCCGGATCTCGGCGCCGTGCTGGCGGAAGTCCTTCGCGAGGTCGGCGACGCGCAGCAGCGGCGGACCGCTGCGATCGACGACGCGGACCGCGGGGGCCTCCCCCTCCTCGACCCGCGGCAGAGCGGCGGCGCGCTCGTGGAAGTGGCAGCGGCTCGAATGGCCGGCCCCGAGCGGGAACGCCGGCGGCTCCTCGACCCGGCAGATCTCCTCCGCGAGCGCGCACCGGTCGGCGAACACGCACCCGGGCGGGTCGGCGCCGAGCTGGGGCGGGAGCCCCGGGATCGTGTCGAGTCGCCCGTGGTCCTTTCGCAGTCCCGCCCGTGGCATGCAGCGCAGCAGGCCGACCGTGTACGGGTGACGCGGGTCGCCCAGGATCGTCTCGACCGGCCCCTCCTCGACGAGGCGGCCGGCGTAGAGGACGCCGACCCGGTCGCACATCTTCCCGATCACGCCGAGGTTGTGGCTGATGAAGAGCACCGACGTCCGGAACTCCTCCTGCAGGCCCGCGATCAGGTCGAGCACCTCCGCCTCGACGGTCGCGTCGAGACCGGTCGTCGGCTCGTCGAGGATCAGCAGCGACGGGTCGTTCGCGAGCGCCATCGCGATCACCGCGCGCTGCTGCATGCCGCCGGAGAGCTGATGCGGGTAGCGGCGCAGCACCGATTCCGGGTCGGCGATCTGCACCTTGCGCAGCATCTCGAGCGCCAGCTCCTGCGCCTCGCTCGCGGTCGAGGCGGCGCCGCAGACGCGAAAGACCTCGGCCACCTGCTTGCCCACCCGCAGGGCCGGGTTGAGCGCCCGGCCGGGATCCTGGTAGACCATCGAGAGCTCGCGCGCGCGGAGCCGTCTCAGCTCGCCCCGCGAGAGGCCGACGACGTCGCGGCCCGCCACCCGGATCGAGCCCGAGCGGACACGGCCGTTCGCCGGCAGGTAGCGGACGACGGCGAGCGCCGTCGTCGACTTGCCGCAGCCCGACTCGCCGACGAGCCCGTAGGCCTCGCCCGGGGCGATCGCGAACGAGACGCCGCGGAGCACGTCCCGCTCCCGCCCCCGGACGCGGTACGTGACGTCGACGTCCTCGAGCTCGAGGACCGGCTCGCTCATCGTTCCACCACCTGGGCGATCCCGTCGGCGGCGAGGTTGACCGCGACGACGAGCGAGGCGATCGCGAGCGACGGGAAGAGCACCGTCCACCAGTACGTCCCCGCGTTCAGGAGCGTGTAGTTGGCCGAGATCTGTAGCGCCCAGTCCGGCGACGGAGGCTGGACGCCGAAGCCGAGGAAGGTGAGCCCGGCGACCGCGAAGATCGCGTAGCCCAGCCGCACGGTCGCCTCGACGACGATCGGCCCCAAGACGTTCGGGAGGATCTCCGCGAACATCACGTAGGACGCCGGCTCGCCGCGGAGCCGCGCCGCCTCGACGTACTCGAGCTGCCGCTCCGACAGCACCGCGGCGCGCACCGTCCGTGCGACGAGCGGGGTGAACACGAGCCCGATCACGACCACGAGCGTCCAGTTCGAGTGGCCGAGCCCCGCGAGCACGGTGACCGCGACGACGATCAGCGGCAGCGCGAGCACGGCGTCGATCAGACGGCTGACGGCGTCGTCGACGAGCCCGCCGAGGTAACCGGTGAGGAGGCCGACGATCGTGCCGCCGGCGATCCCGAGCAGCGTCGCGGCAGGCGCGATCGTCATGATGCTGCGCGCGCCGGCGAGGACGCGCGAGAGCACGTCGCGGCCGAGCTGGTCCGTGCCGAACAGGTGGCCGCCGCGCGGCGACACGAGCAGCGCGTCCGACTGGCCGAGCGGGTCGTGCGGCGCAATCGCGGAGCCGAAGAGCGCACAGACGACCCAGAAGAGGAGGATCAGGGCGCCGACCACGAACGTCGGCGAGCGGAGCAGCCGGCCGAGATTCTCGCGCCGGGCGATCTGCTCCTCGGATGCGGGCGGCGCGGCCGCGGCGACGGCGCTCATTCGACCCCCTCGTAGCGGACGCGCGGGTTGAGCAGCGAGTAGAGGACGTCGGCCGCGAGCGTCGCCACGAGGTAGACGATCCCCACGACGAGCACGCCGCTCTCGAGCATCGTGAAGTCCTTGTTCTGCGCCGCGGTGTAGATCCGCTCGCCGATGCCGTTGTAGTTGAAGATCTTCTCGATCACGACGAGCCCGCCGATCAGGTAGCCCATCTGCGTCGCGGTGACCGCGATCGTCGGCAGGAGCGAGTTCCGCAGCACGTGCCGGCGCAGGACGGTCGGCGTGCCGAGGCCCTTCAGGTACGCGGTGCGCGTGTAGTCGGCGTCGAGCGCCTCGATCGTGCCGGCGCGCGCCATCCGCGCGATGTAGCCGAACAGCACCATCACGAGCGCGAGGCTCGGCAGGAGCAGGAACTTCACCTGGGTGAGAAAGCTCGAGTGCGGCGGCGCGGTCGCCGCCACCGGCAGCGCCTTCAGCCAGAGGCCGAGGATGAGGATGAGGACGATCGCCGAGACGAACTCCGGCACCGCGGTCAGCGAGAGGCTGGTGAGCGTGATCACCCGGTCGGTGAGCCGCCCCCGCTTCAGAGCTGCGACGACGCCGCCGAGCACGCTGAGCGGCACGACGAGCACGAACGCCTCCGCCGCGAGCTTCAGCGAGTTGAGCAGCGAGTCGTGGAGCAGCGACCACACCGGCACCTTGTACTGGAGCGACGTGCCGAGGTCGCCGCGGGCGAAGTGGGCGATCCAGTCGCCGTACTGCACCCAGACCGGCCGGTCGACGCCGAGCTGGTGGTCGAGCTGCTGCACCGAGGCGGTGTCGGCGAACGGCCCCAGCACTGCACGGCCCACATCGCCGGGCAGGAGCTGGGCGGTCGCAAAGACGAGCATGCTCAGCAGCCAGAGCGTCACGAGCGCGAGCGCGAGCCGCTTCAGCAGAAACCGCGCCATGACGCCTCCTCTCTCCGCCTGCCCTGCCGCCCGACCTCCGGACGGCAGGGCACCGTTTCCTCGCCGCCGCTCAGGCCAGCGAGGTCTTGCTGAGGTAGATCTGGCCGATCGCGTCTCCCTTGTACCCCTTGACGCGCTTCGACCCCGCCTGAAGGTAGTTGTAGAAGTACGGGAAGATCACCGGCGTGTCGGCCAGGAGCGTCTGCTCCATCAGCTTCGAGTAGCGCCGCTGATCCTTGAGCGAGATCGCCCCGACGTAGGAGCGCGCGTAGCTGTCGAAGCGCTTGTTCGAGTAGTGCGCGGCATTCCACGGCCCCTTCGACATCAGGGCCGCAGTCAGGTAGACGTTCGGCACCGGCCGGTGACCCCAGTCCGTGATGTCGATCGGGGCGTTCAGCCACGGCGTCGTCCCCCAGCCGGAGGGCGGCCCCGTCTGCGAGCCCGCGAAGTACGCGCTCGAGGTGAGGATCCGCAGCTTGATGTCGATCCCGATCGCCTTCGCGGAGGTCTGGATGATCTGCGCGAGCTGCGGGATCTCGCCGACCTTCTCGGTGGTCAGGGTGACCGAGAAGCCGTTCGGGTAGCCGGCGGCGGCCATGAGCTGCTTCGCCTTGCGCAGGTTCTTGTGCCGCTGCGCGACGCTCTTGTTCGTCGACGGGTAGACCGGCGCGAACGGCGAGTCGTTGCCGACGTCCGCGTAGCCGGCGAAGAGCGTCTTCACGATCTGCGGGCGGTCGAGCGTGAGCGCGAGCGCCTGCCGGACGCGGCGGTCCTTGAACGGATTGTCGAGGTCGCCCCGGATCGGCACCTCGCGGTGGGAGGCGCCGTGGGCGGGGATCACCCGCACGTTCGGGTTCTTCAGCACGGCGCGGCCGCTCGTGACGTTGATCTGACCGACGAGGTCGATCTGCTGGCCGAGCAGCGCGGAGACCACGGCCGCGTCCTCGCTGTAGAAGCTCGCGTCGACGCCGTCGAGCGGCGCCGTGCCGCCCCACCACCCGTCGTAGCGCTGGTACGTCGCTCCGACTCCAGGCGTGTACGAGACGAGCTGGAATGCTCCGGTCGTCTGCGGGGTCTGCGTGAACGTGCCGACCTTGTAGTCGGCCGGCAGGATGATCGCCTGGTAGGTCGTCGAGCAGGTGAGGTAGGGGAAGTTCGCGTTCGGCGCTTCGAGATGGAACGCGACGGTGTGGGCGTCCACCTTGCGGACGCCGTGCGGCAGGAGGACGCCGCCGAACGCGGAGATCGCCTGCGAGCCGCTCTTCGCGTCCGTCAGCCGCTTGTACGTCGCGACGACGTCGTCGGCGCCGAAGGCCTTGCCGTTCTGGAACGTGACGTTCTCGCGCAGCTTGAACGTCCAGACGGTCGCCGCCTTGTTCGCCTTCCAGCTCGTGGCCAGCTCCGGGTCGAGGCCGAGCGTGCTGTTCGCCCGGGTAAGGAACTCGCCGGCGATGCCGGCCGCCTCGAACCCGCCGAGATCGGCGAGCGTGTGCGGCTCGAGATCCTTCGTCGGCCCGGGGATGATCCCGACCCTGATCCGGCCGCCCATGCGGGCGGCGCGAGTGCCACCGAAAGCGAGCGGGGCCTCGCCGAGCGCACCCAGTGCGGTACCGATCACCGAGACCGACAGACCGGCGATCGATGCCCGACGGAGGAACTCCCTCCGGTCGAGCTCGCCGTCGACGAGCTCGTCGAGCAGCGTGTTCTCGACGGGTCCCGCGTCTGTACGCCGGTACTCGTCCAGCCTCTTGCGAGCTTTCCTGTCCATTCCTTCCCCCTGTTCGTATGCGGCCGCCTCTGCAGGCGCGCGGGATCGACCAAGGCCGGCCCCGACCCACGAATCGGTGCATCGTTTCACGATTCACCCCGAACCGGCAAGTCGGCATCGCCGGCGTGCGCGGCGCTTGGCCGTCTCGCGCGCTCCCGCCGGGCCTATGATCAGCCGCGGTGGCGACCGGGGAAGATCTGCGCGGACTGATGCGGCTCTGGCCGCACGGTGTGTCGATCCTCAGCGTCGACGCCGAGGGCGAGCGAATGGGCGTGACGGTCTCCTCGCTCGTCTCGCTCTCGCTCGAGCCGCCGCTCATCGGCGTCTCGATCGGCAAGCAGGCCTCGTGCTACGAGCTGTTGCGCCGCGCCGGGCGGTTCGCGATCAGCCTCCTCGGCTCCGAGCAGGAGGAGCTCGCGCGCCGGTTCGCCGGCGGGCGGCCGCCGATCGTCCACTGGCAGGGTGTGCCGACGCGGGAGGGCCGTGCCGCGCCGCTGATCGAGGGAGCGCTCGGCTGGATCGAGGCGGAGACGCGCGCCGAGCACGACGCCGGCGACCACACGTTCTTCATCGCCGACGTGCTGGCGGTCGAGCACGGACCGTCCGACCGCGCGCTCGTCTACCGCGAGACCACCTACCACTCGGTGTGACCGGCCGGACCGCCGCAGTCGTCTTCGACCTCGACGGCGTCCTGATCGCCTCGGAGGAGGTGTGGGACACGGTGCGCGAGCGCTATGTCCTCGAGCAGGGCGGCCGCTACGACGACGAGGTGCAGCGGGCGATGATGGGGATGTCGGCGCCGGAATGGTCGCGCTACCTGCACGAGGTCGCGGGCGTACCGGACGAGCCGGCCGCGATCGACCGCGAGGTCGTGCGGCGGATGCTCGCGGCGTACGCGGAGGAGCTGCCGCTGATCTCCGGTGCCGTCGACGCGGTACGGCGGCTCGCCGCCGCGTTTCCGCTCGGGCTCGCCTCCTCGTCGAACCGCGAGCTGATCGACGAGGTGCTCGAGCTGGCCGGGGTCGCAGAGCTGTACGCGGCGACCGTCTCCTCCGAGGAGGTGGCGCGCGGGAAGCCGGCGCCCGACGTCTACCTCGAGGCGGCGCGGAGGCTCGGCGTCGCAGCGGCGGACTGCGTCGCGGTCGAGGACTCGCACGCCGGCATCCGCTCGGCGAAGGCCGCCGGCATGCGCGTGGTCGCGATCCCGAACCCGAGCTACCCGCCCGACGAGGAGGCGCTCGCCGCGGCCGACGTGACGATCCGCTCGCTCGCAGAGCTGACGCCCGCGCTCATCGGCTAGAGCCGTCCCGGCTCACGCGCGGCGACGGACGAGGGTCAGGCCGTCGCGAAACGGCAGCAGGACGCACTCGACCCGCTCGTCCGCGAGCACGTGCTCGTTGAAGCGGACGATCCCCGGGTTGCCGCGCAGGGCGGCGAGCGTGTTGTCGGCGAGGATCAGGCCGCCGGGCGCGAGCTTCGGGAGCACCGCCTCGTAGTAGTCGACGTAGTCGTCCTTCCACGCGTCGAGGAAGACGAGGTCGAACGGCCCGTCGAGCGTCGCGATCGTGTCGAGCGCAGGCCCGACCCGGAAGTCGATCCGGTCGGCGACGCCGGCCTCCTCGGCGTAGCGGCGCGCGATCGCGGTCGTCTCGGGGTTCACGTCGCAGGCGACGACCGTCCCGCCGGCCGGGAGCGCCGACGCCATCTCGATCGACGACCAGCCGGTGAAGACGCCGATCTCGAGCACCCGCTGCGGCCGCATCGCGCCGACGAGGAGGCGGAGGAACGCCCCCTGCAGGGCGCCGACGGACATCTCCGGCGACTCCTGGGTCGCTGCGGTCTCCTCGCCGAGGCGGCGCAGCAGGTCGCTCGGGGGCGTCGAGTGCGCCTCGGCGTAGCGCTCGGCCTCGTGGCTCACCGCTCGACCCGCCCGACGAGCACGCAGCCGTTGTGGCCGCCGAGCCCCATCGCGTTCGAGAGCGCGACGTCGACCTGCGTCCGCCGTGCCTCGTTCGGGACGTAGTCGAGGTCGCAGACCGGGTCGGGCTCGCACGTAGTTCATCGTCGGCGGCAGCACGCCCTCGTGGACCGCGAGCACGCACATGATCGCCTCGATCGCGCCGGCCGCCCCGAAGCAGTGCCCGGTGACCGACTTCGTGGAGGAGACGGCCAGCTCGTACGCGTGGTCGCCGAACACCTCCTTGATCGCGCGCGTCTCGGCCGCGTCGCCGAGCGGCGTCGAGGTGCCGTGCGCGTTGATGTAGCCGACGCGCTCCGGCTCGACGCCGGCGCGGCCGAGCGCGCGCCGCATCATCTCGGCGACACCGACGAACTCGGGGTCGGGCTGCGCGAGGTGGTGGGCGTCGTTCGAGGCGCCGTAGCCGAGGATCTCCGCGTAGATCGTCGCGCCGCGCTTCCGCGCCGCCTCCAGCTCCTCGAGCACGAGCACGGCCGCGCCCTCGCCCATGACGAAGCCGGCGCGCGTCGCGTCGAACGGCCGCGACGCGCGCGGCGGATGCTCGTCCTCGGCCGCGAGGCCCCGCATCGAGCAGAAACCGGCGAGGATCAGCGGGTGCACGCACGCCTCGGCGCCGCCCGCGAGCGCGGCGTCGGCGTCTCCCCGGCGAATCAGCTCCGCCGCCTCACCGACCGCCGTCGAGCCGGTCGCGCAGGCGGACACGGGCGCGTAGTTCGGCCCGCGGAAGCCGAGCGAGATCGCGAGCTGGCCGCTGGCGGTATCGACGAGGACGTTCGGGATGAAGGTCGGCGACACCCGCTCCGGCCCGCGCTCACGCAGCACGTCGGCCTGTTCGGCGATCCCGATCAGCCCGCCGATCGCCGTCCCGAAGAGGATCCCGACGCGGCCGGGCTCGTACGCGCCGTCGAGCTTCGCGTCGCCGACCGCCTCGCGGGCCGCCCCGAGGGCCAGCAGGACGTTTCGCTCGAGCCTGCGGGCGTCCTTCGCCGAGGCGACCGACGTCGGATCGAAGTCCTTCACCTCGGCGGCGATCCGTACGGGGAACGCGCTCGCGTCGAAGGCGGAGATGAAGTCGATCCCGCTCTCGCCGGCGACAGCCGCACGCCAGGTGGCGCGCGCGTCGTTCCCGATCGGCGTCACCGCGCCGAGCCCCGTCACCACGACCCTCCGCATCTGACGAGCTTAGACGGGCCTGTACGAGCCGAGTTGCGCGGATCTCCGGGATAGGGTCTCGGGGTGAGCGACGCGCCCGGCCCGAACGTCCCGTTCCCTCCGATGGAGGCCGAGCTCGTCTCCGAGCTGCCCGCGGGCGGCGGCTGGCGCTACGAGCCGAAATGGGACGGCTTCCGCGGCGTGCTGGAGAACGACGGCGGCGAGCTCGCGCTCTGGTCGCGCAACGGCCGGCCGCTCCTCCGCTACTTCCCGGAGCTGCGCGCGCTCGGCGAGCTGCTGCCGCCCCACTCGGCGCTCGACGGCGAGATCGTGATCGCACGCGGCGGGCAGCTCGACTTCGACGCGATGCAGACGCGGCTGCACCCCGCCGAGAGCCGCGTCCGCAAGCTCGCGGGCGAGATCCCGGCCACCTTCGTCGCCTTCGACCTCCTGCTCTGGCAGGGCGAGCCGGTGCACGAGCAGCCGATCGAGCAGCGGCGTGCCGAGCTCGAGCGCGTCGGCGGCGGCTATCTCGCTCTCACCGGTTGCCGCGGACGTCGAGCAAGGGCGCGCCTGGCTGCAGACCCTGCAGGCCGCGGGCTTCGACGGCGTCGTCGCGAAGCGGCTCGGGCTCCCCTACCTGCCCGGCTCGCGCGACGGGGTCGTCAAGGCGAAGCCGCACAAGACGGCCGACTGCGTCGTCGCCGGCGTGCGCTGGAAGAAGGGCGGCCGCACGACGATCGCGACGCTCCTGCTCGGCCTCTACGCCGACGACGGACGGCTCGACTACGTCGGCTCGGCGGCGGTCGGCGCGAAACGCCACGACGAGATCGCCGCGCTCGTGCTCCCGCTCGTCGACGCCTCGAGCGACCGCCGCTTCTCGGAGCCGAGCCGCTGGGGCACCGGCGAGCTCGAGGAGGCGCCGCTCAGGCCCGAGCTGGTCGTCGAGGTGCGCTACGACAAGCTCGAGAAGCACCGCTTCCGCCACGGCACGAAGCTGATCCGCTTCCGCCCCGACAAGGACGCCGCCCAGTGCACCTGGCGCGAGGTGCGCCCGCCGCGGCGGCCCGACGACCTCGCGGTCGAGGACCTGCTCCGCTAGACGTCCGCGCGGTGCGCGATCTCGCCGTCGACGACGGTGAGCAATACCGGCAGGTGAGGCAGGTCGTCGGCGTCGCAGGCGACCGGATCCTCGGCGAGCACGGTCAGGTCGGCGGCGAAGCCGGGCGCGATCCGCCCGAGCCGGTGCTCGTCGCCGACCGTCGCGGCGGCGCCGGTCGTGTAGCCCTCGAGCGCGGCGAGCCCGTCCAGCGCCTCGTCGTCGTAGGGCGCCCGGTCGCGCTCGCCGGGCGGCCGCCGCAGCCGCGCCGCCGCGAGCCCGATGCGCGGGTCGTAGTGCGCGACCGGCCAGTCGGAGCCGAGCGCGACGAGCGCTCCCGACTCGCGCAGCGAGCGGACCGGGAAGGCGCGCTCGCAGCGCTCCCGGCCGAGCCGCCGCGACCAGTTGTCGTCGCGGCCCGGGTCGAGCCACATCATGTGCTGCGCCTGCATCGAGGCGACCACGCCCTCTGCGGCAAAGCGCGGCAGGTCGCCGGGCTGCAGCGTCTCGATGTGCTCGATCCGGTGCCGCCCGCGCAGCGGCGGCCCGGCGGCGCGGTAGGCGTCGAGCGCCTCGCGGACGCCGCGGTCGCCGGTCGCGTGGGTTGCGCACTGGAAGCCCGCGCCCGCGAAGCGCGCGACGGCGGCGCGGTAGTGCGCCGGGTCGGGCCAGAACGCCAGCGTCCCCTCCCCCTCGCTGTCCGGCTCGGTGAGCCAGCCGGTGCCGGCGTCGATCACACCGTCGATGAAGAACTTCGCGACGCCGCCCCGCCAGCGCCTGCCGGCCGCGTCGCGGTGCGGGACGAGCTCGTCCCAGTCGGCGGCCTGCGACTCCGGGCGGAGCCAGAACGGCACGACGAGCCGCGTCACGAGGTCGCCGTTCGCCTCGAGCTCCCGGAGGAGGTCGTGGGTGGCGAGCGTCCCGTCCATCGCGTGCGCGCCGGTGATCCCGGCAGCCGCGAAGCGGCGCAGCGTGTCGGCGTAGAGCCGGTAGCGCGACGCGTCGGTCAGCGGCGGCATCGCCTCCTCGACGAGCGAGGTGGCGGCAGGCTCCCGCAGCTCGCCGGTGGGGACGCCTCCGACGCAGACGATCTCGGCGTTCTCGTCGAAGCTCCGCGGCCCGTCGACACCGGCGAGCGCGAGTGCGCGCGGCGTCGCGACCGCGGTGTGGAGGTCGACGAACATGACGAACGCCGGCGAGCCCTCGACCGCCTCCTCGACGAGCGCCCCGTGGATGCCGGTCTCGCGGAAGACGTCGTAGTCGAGCCCGTAGCCGAGCACCCACTCGTCGGGCGCGCAGCGGGCTCGCTCGGCCGCGAGCGCGCCGCGGACGTCGTCGAGCGTCCACAGGTTCGTGAGATCGGCGCCGCGGGCGACGTCGGCGCCGTGGAACGGATGGATGTGGCTGTCGATCAGGCCGGGAACGACGGCCGCGCTGCGCAGGTCGATCGTCTCGGTCCGGCCGCCTGCGAGCGCGCGGATCTCGGCGTCGTCGCCGACCGCGGCGATCTCGCCGCCCGCGAGCGCGATCGCGGTCGCCTGCGGCCGCGCGCGATCGAGCGTGCGGACGCGGCCGCCGACGAGCAGCAGGTCGATCCCGGTCACTCGCTCTCCTTCTTCGCCCGCGACGGCTGCACGCGCTTCGGCTCCCCCGGCATCTTCGGGAAGTTCGGCGGGTACGGCGCCTCGCCCTCGCCGGCCGCCTCCTCGCGCTCGACCCACTCGAGCAGCGCGCGCAGGTCGCAGACCGCGTCGTCGATCCCGGCCTGCACGTCGCCCAGCTCGGCGAAGCGCGCCGGCATCGTCGCGAGCGTGAAGTCCTCGGTCTCGATCGCGTCGAGCTCGTCCCAGCGGACGGGCGCCGACACTGTCCCATCCGGCCTCGCCCGAGGGGAGTAGGCGGAGGCGATCGTGCGGTCGCGGGCGTTCTGGTTGTAGTCGATGAAGACCTTCTCGCCGCGCTCCTCCTTCCACCAGGCGGTCGTGACGAGGTCGGGTGCGCGCCGCTCGATCTCGCGCGCGAAGGCGAGCGCGCAGCGGCGCACCTCGCGGAAGCCCCATTTCGGCTCGATCCGGCACGCGACGTGGATCCCGCGGTTGCCCGAGGTCTTCGGCCAGCCCGTCCAGCCGAGCTCGTCGAGCGCCTCGCGGACGATCGCGGCCACCTGCTTCGCCTCGGCGAAGCCCGTGCCCGGCTGCGGGTCGACGTCGATCCGGAGCTCGTCGGGATGCTCGACGTCGGCGCGGCGCGACGGCCACGGATGGAAGTCGATCGTGCCGAGGTTCGCCGCCCAGGCGACCTGCGCGAGCTCGGTCACGCACAGCTCGTCGGCCGTGCGCCCCGAGGGGAACGTGACGGTCGCGGTCTCGATCCAGTCGGGCCGGTGCTTCGGCACGCGCTTCTGGTAGATCGCCTCGCCCTCGGCCCCGTCGGGGTGGCGCTTGAGCTGGGTCGGCCGCTCATGGAGCGCGCGCACGATCCCGTCGCCGACCGAGAGGAAGTACCGGACGAGGTCGAGCTTGGTCTCGCCGCGCGTGCGGAAGAAGACCTTGTCCGGATTCGTCACCTTGACGGTGCGCTCCCCCACCTCGAGCTCGACGTACGGCGACTCGGCCATCAGCCCTCGAGCCGGAGCGACGCTTCCCCGCGCGGGTGCGACGGGCGGCGGCCGGCAACGCCGCACGGAGCCGTCGAGGCGGCGTCCGGCGCGGCCGCGAGACACAGAGCTGCATACCGGTTCGAGATCAACAAACGGGAGTATCGTGAAACCCGTGCTGGAGGACCCGCGCCCGACCCGGCTCTGGCTCGAGCCGCTCGACGACCAGGTTGTCGTCGAGCCGACCGACGAGGAGGCCGAGACACGGGCGGGGCTGATCATCCCGGCGAGCGCCGAGGCGCAGTGCCGGAGCGGCATCGTCACCGCGGTCGGGCCGGACGCCGACGGCGTCTCGCCCGGCGACAAGGTGCTCTTCCCGCGCAGTGCCGGCTACGACGTCCGCCTCGCCGGTACCGCGCAGAAGGTGCTGCGCCGCCGCGACCTCGTCGCGCGCATCCACGACTAGACGGCTGATGTCGATGCCGTCTCGCATCCGGCGCCACGTCTGGGTGGCCGTCGCGTGCGCGGTCTGCCTCGGCGCCGGGCCGGCGGCCACGCAGGCGGCGAGGTCGGCGCCGAGCCTCCGCGTGCACGTCTTCCGCTTCGTCGACCGGTCGCGCTCGATCCTGCTGCCAGACGGACGGCGTGTGCCGCGGCCGGTGACGACGGTCGTCCGCTATCCGGCCTCGGGCGGCCCCTATCCCCTGATCGTCTTCGGGCACGGGTACTCGCTGACGCCGAAGCCGTACGCCCGCCTCCTGCGCCGCTGGGCCGAGGCGGGCTACGTCGTCGCCGCGCCGGTGTTCCCGCTCGGCAACGCGAACGCGCCCGGCGGCCCGAACGAGTCCGACCTGCTGAACCAGCCGCGCGACCTGAGCTTCGCGATCACCGAGCTGCTCGACCTGACCGCGCACGCGACGGGCAGGCTCCACGGCCGGATCGACGCGTCCCGGATCGCGGTCGCCGGGCATTCGGACGGGGCCGAGACCGCGCTCGCCGTCGCCTACGACCACCGCTTCCGCGACCGGCGCGTGCGGGCCGCGATCGTACTCTCGGGCGCGGCGCTGCCCGGCATGGGGCCGTTCCCGCGCGCCGGGCCGCCGCTGCTCGCCGTCCAGGGGTCGGCCGACACGATCAACGCGCCGTCGGCGACCACCGCCTACTTCGGGCTCGCCCGGCGCCCCAAGTTCCTGCTCTGGCTGCCCGGCGCGCAGCATCTGCAGCCGTACACGGACGAGCAGCCGCAGCTCGGGATCGTCGAGCGCGCCACGCTCGCCTTCCTCGACCACTATCTGAAAGGGGCTCCGCTCCGCGGGCTCGTCGCCGCCTCGCACCGGCCCGGGGTCGCCGAGCTGACCGCCGACCCGTAGCGGCCAGCGCTCATCGGTCCGTCATCTCGGGCGACCACGCTCCTGTCGTGATCGCGTGACGGAGCCGCCGCCCTGGGACGCCGCGGAGCTTCGGACACAGCCCGACGCCGCACGGGCTCCGGACGACCCGGGGTCGCGGCACGCAGCACGCCGGACGGCGGCCGGCCGGAGGAGACGGCGCAGGCGTCGTCTGCTCGTCGCGGCGGCCGTCCTCGCGCTGCTCTCGCCGGTGCTCTACTCGTACACCGCGACGATGATCCAGCCCTCGAGCCTCCCGCTCGGCGTTCGCAGCGTCGAGTGGCTGAGGAACCACCACGGGAACTGGCTCGTCGACCACGCCGAGACCGTCTACTACGGCTGGAAGGCGCCGCACAAGGGCGGCCCGCAGCTCACCGCCCTGCCCGCCGTCGGGCTGAAACCCGCCGCCGTCGCCGCGCCGCGCCCGACGCCGGCGCCGGCCCACCGCCGCGCCACACCCTGGCCTCCCCCGATCAAGCCCGTGTTCGCCCATCCGCTCCCGGGCGAAGGCGTCTGGAAGCAGACGGGCCCGCTCGTGGACGGGCGGCCGCCGGTCCTCGTGACGACCTTTCGAACCGAGCGCGCCTACCCGCGCATCGTCGCCTACCTCGCCTGGTTCGACCACACGCGGACGGCGCTCGCGTTCTACCCCGGCCGCTACGAGCCGCCGAATGCCCCCGTGCGCGGGCCGATGTCCGTCCCGCACGACCAGCGCTGGCGGCTGTTCGCGACGTTCAACGGCGGCTTCACCTACATCGACGGGCACAACGGCTCCTCGATCGGCGGCCTCGTCTACGAGCCGCTCCGGGACGGGCTCGCGACTCTGATCGGCTACCGCGACGGCCGTGTCGCGATCACGTCGTGGACCGGCGGCCCGGACGCCGGGCCGACCGTCGCCTTCGCCCGCCAGAGCCTCCCGCTGATCATCCACGACGGACGCCTCAACCCGACGCTCAACGACAGCTCGCAGTGGGGGTTCACGCTCGGGAACGCCGTCCGCGTGTGGCGCACCGGCGTCGGCATCGACCGCCGGGGCAACCTGATCTACGCGGCGGCCGACAGCCAGACGGTGATCACGCTCGCCCACATCCTCCGGCGAGCGGGCGCCGTCCAGGCGATGCAGTTCGACATCAACCCCGAGTGGCCGAGCCTGATCACCTACACGCATCACGGCGGGCTCGTGCCGACGAAGGTCGTACCGAACGTCATGCAGCCCGCGACGCGATACCTCGTCCCCGACGACCGCGACTTCTTCGCGGTCTACCGCCGCCTGCCGGGGCCGGTCACCGTGCCGTTCAAGTAGCCGCAGCCGGTGGGAAAGGCAGAGCGAGCCGCCTTGAGGCGGCTCGCTCCAGCGGAGAGGGCGGGATTTGAACCCGCGAGGCACCTTTCAGCACCTACGCGATTTCCAGTCGCGCTCCTTAGACCGCTCGGACACCTCTCCGGGCGGCCCCCAGCGTATCGGCGCTCCCCCCGAGACCGCCGCGCCCGGCCTCGAGGTTCCCGGGCAGACGCCGCTCCGAGCCGGCCCGGAGTGTCGGCGCGCCGGCATGCGAAGCTTGCGGTGCATGGCCGCCGACATCGTCGTCGCGGGGCACATCTGCCTCGACGTCACCCCGGAGCTCGACGGCCCGGCGCCGATCGAGCCGGGACGGCTGCTCGCGGTCGGCGAGGCGAGGCTCTCTCCCGGCGGCGCGGTCGGCAACACGGGGATCGCGCTGCACCGGCTCGGCGTGGCGGTGCGCCTCGTCGCGCGGCTCGGCGACGACCTCTTCGGCGGCGCCCTGCGGGACGCGCTCGGCAGGGACGGGCTCGCCGGCGACGTCGTCGTCGCGCCCGGCGAGGCGACGAGCTACTCGATCGTGATCGCCCCGCCCGGCGCCGACCGCGCGTTCCTCCATCACGCGGGCGCGAACGACGCGTTCTCGGCGGCGGACGTCCCGGACGAGGCGCTCGCGGGCGCGCGGGTGCTCCACCTCGGCTATCCGCCGCTGCTGCGGCGCATGTACGCCGACGACGGTCGAGAGCTGGAGCTGCTCTTCGAGCACGCGCACGGCGCGGGGCTCGCGACCTCGCTCGACATGTCCGTCCCCGACCCGGCGAGCGAGGCCGGACGCGTCGACTGGCGCGCGCTGCTGGCCCGGACGCTGCCGCACGTCGACGTCTTCGCGCCGAGCCTCGCCGAGCTGCGGTTCATGCTCGGGCGCCCCGACACGAGCGAGCCGGCGGCGCTCGCCGACGAGGTGCTCGGCCTCGGCGCGGCGATCGTCGCGCTCAAGCTCGGCGACCGTGGCCTCCACCTCCGCACGGCCGACGCGGCCGACTCCGCCTGCGCGCGGCTCGGCCTCGACGCCGCAGCCTGGCGCGGCAGCGAGGTCGTCTCGCCCTGCTTCGCGGTCGAACGGGTGGCGCGGACGACCGGCTCGGGCGACGCGACGATCGCCGGCCTGCTCGCGGCGCTGCTCCGGGGCGCGGGCCCGACGGAAGCGGCGAGCGCGGCGACCGCCGTCGGCGCGTGCTCGGTCGAGTCGCCCGAGGGTGCGCGCGGCATCCCGCCCTGGCCGGAGATCGCGGCGCGGGTCGCCGCCGGCTGGGCGCGCGCGCTCTAGCCGGAGCGGCGCTCGGCCTCGGCCGAGACCGCGGCGAGCGAGCGGCGGACCGCGCGCTCCCACTGGCGTTCGACCCGGTCGCCCCACCACGCGCCGAGCGCCCAGAAGTCCATCCCCAGCTCGCCCTGCCACGTGAGCCGCGTCCCCGACTCCGTCTCCTCGAGCAGGAACGACTCCACGACGTGCGGCACCGGCCCGCGAACGACGCGGAAGTCGATCCGCTCGGGGCGCTCGAAGCGCACCGTCTCGAGCGTCGTCGTCGTGCCGCACTTGACCTCGGTGAAGTGAGCGGCGAGCACCATGTCGCTGCCGCGCTCCCAGACCTCGAGCTCGTTGCGGAGCGCGCGCGGTGTCTTGCCGAGGTACGGCGTCGCGACGACGTCGAAGACGGTCTCGCGCGGCGCGGCGATCTCGAATGCGACCGGACCGAGCGGGCGCAGCGTCCGCCCGACACCCGTGTCGATCGTCAGCTCGCCGCGGGCGTAGGCGCGGTAGAGCCCCCGCACGGCGAGGCCGACGACGGATGCGGCGAGCACGCGGCGCATGCCTTCACGGTACCTCCGGAAACGAGAGCGACCCGGCCGGGCCGGGTCGCTCTGCGAAGCGGAGGGGGAGGGATTTGAACCCTCGATCCGCCTAACGACGGATAACGGTTTTCGAGACCGCCGCATTCGACCGCTCTGCCACCCCTCCGCGCGGTGCGCATCGTAGCCCGGGGGCCACGGCCCTTGCCCGGCGTGATCGACCGCCCCCGCCCGGGCTTCAGACGGGCGCGCCGTCTCCGATTACCCGGCGAGTCGTTCCGTCGAGGAGGCAGGCATGGCCGAGAAAACGCAGCTGCTCGCGGTGCGGGCAGGCGGCAAGACGTGGGCGCTGCCGCTGGGCTCGGTCGAGCAGACCTTCGACCTCGGCTCGACGCCGACGCGCGGGATCGGCCGGACGCGCGGCGTGCTCTACCGCGGCTCCGTGCTCGAGCTCCACGATCTCGCGAGCAGGCTCGGCGCCGACGGCGGCGGCGAGGCGACCGCCGGCGTCGCCCTCTGGGCCGCCGGTCGGCGGCGCGTCTTCGCGGTCGAGGAGCTCGTCGGCCAGGTCGTGCTCGAGCTCCATCCCCTCCCCGAGCTGGCGCGCTCGGCGACGACGACCGCGGTCGTGCTCCTCGACGGCGAGGTCGTCCCGGTCATCGACCCGGGCGCCGTCGCCGGCGAACGCCGCTCGAGCGGCGATGCGTTCGGCTTCACCGAGATGCAGCGCAGCGCGCTGATCGAGGTCGCCAACATCGGCTCCGGCAACGCCGCCACCGCGCTGGCGCAGCTGCTCGGGCAGCCGGTCGACATCCGCTACAACGAGGCGCTGCTCGCCACCCTGGCCGAGGCGGCCGACCGGCTCGGCGCCTACGCGGAGCGTGCGGCGGTCGTCGACACGCCGGTCGCCGACGAGGGCGGGCGCGTACTGCTGCTGCTCAACGAAGCGTCGGCCGACGCGCTCTGCACCCTGCTGCAGACGAGCCTCGAGAGCGACATGGGCCGGTCGGCGCTGTCCGAGGTGGGCAACATCCTCGCCGGCTCGTTCCTCGGCGCGATCGTCGAGATGACCGGCCTCGAGCTCGTGCCCGAGCCGCCGGAGGTCGAGGTCGACGTGCTCGGCGCGGTCGTCGAGCGGCGGCTGCACGCGGACGCGGCGCCGGAAGACCCGACGATCCTGATGCGCTCGACGCTCACGGTCGCGACGAGCGACGCCGAGTTCACGTTCCTCTTCGTGCCGCAGTTCACCGCCGTCCGCTCGCTCCTCGAGACGCTGGGCGTCGGCGACGGCTGACACCGGCCCTGACGCGAGCGACCCGGCGGGGCCGGGTCGCGAAGCGGAGAAGGAGGGATTCGAACCCTCGATGGAGACATTCATCCCCATAACGCCTTAGCAGGGCGCCGCCTTCAGCCACTCGGCCACTTCTCCCGGGGTCCGCGAACGATAGCGAACCGCTCTTCCGCCCTCGGGCGGCGCGCCGGGCTACTCGGCGCCGAAGATCTCGACCGCGGCGATCATCATCGCGAAGAAGAGGATCGAGACGATGACGAAGACACTCAGCCCGGCCTTGCCGGGAAAGTCGGGCTTGCGCCGCGGCACGAGGAACGACGAGATGAGCGCGAACGAGATGAACGCGGCGGCGACGATCGAGAGCCCGATCTTGTGTCCCGAGCTGACGGCGAGGACGAGCATGGCGCTATTCCATCAGATCGTCGCGACGGCCTGACGAGAGGAGGCGCCGCGCCGCGCGCCGCCGCCGCACGTCGCCCACCGCGAGCCCGGCCGCCGCGAGCGCCGCGAGCGCGGCCATGCCGCCGACTGCGGCCAGGGCGATCCGCCCTTCGAGCGCAAGAAAGCCGAGCCCCGAGTGGACGGCACGGCCCGCCCGCCCGCGCGCCGGCCCGCCCGCGCGTGGCGCCGCTTCCGGCGCGGGAGCGGCGCCGCGCGCCGGAGCCGCCTTCGCGACGGGAGCGGCTGCCGCCGGGTCGGCGGCGAAGCCCGAGAACCGCGGCTGCGGCGAGACGACGCCGTGCACCGCTGCCGCGAGCACGGCGAGCCCCACCACGGCGGCGACCAGGGCGAGCGCGAGCCGCCGCGAAGGCAGACGCGGCGAGAGCCGCCGCGGCGCGCGTTCGGCCGCGAGCGCGCGCGCCCGCAGGCGCCCGGGGGCGGCCGGCGCGGCGGCGCGCAGCTGGGCGATCAGGGCAGACCGCCGCTCCTCGTCTGCGGTCTGCGGCTCCTCTCCGCGCAGCAGCGCCTCGAGCCGCTCGAATCCGATCGCGTCAGTCGCGGACATCGCCCATCATCTCCTCGAGTCGCTTCAGCGCCCGGCTGAGCCGGGTCGAGCACGCCGTCGGGCTGATCCCGAGCACGCGCGCGGCGCTCGGCCCGTCGAACTCCAGCAGCACGCGCAACGCCACCACCTCGCGCTCCGCCGGCGAGAGCGCCTGCACCGCGGCCTCGAGCGCCGGCGAGAGCCCCTCGGCGAACGCGGCCTCCTCCGGCTCGGCGGTGTCGCGGGAGTACGTGTCCTCGCGACGGCGGCGCCGTGCCTCCGCCCGGAACCAGTCGACCGCGGCCGAGTGCGCGATCCGGCACAGCCAGGTCCGCGGCGCGCCGCGGCGCGGGTCGAAGCGGCGCCAGCTCCCGAACGCCTTCTCGAACGTCTCGGCGGCGAGGTCCTCGGCGGCGGCGCGGTCGCCGGTCAGATAGACGAGATAGCGGTAGACGGCGTCGAGATGCTCGGCGACCACGTCGGCGAACGCAGGCGCGCCGAAGACGGCCGGCCTGTCGAGCGAGGCCCCGGAGGCGTTCACACCCTCGGATACGGCGCGAGACCCGTGGATCGTCACACGCAGAGGCTACGCCCCGGCATACGCTGGCCGGATGCGCCGCCTGCTCGTCCTCGTCTCCGCGCTCGTCGGGGTGGACACGATGCTCTACACGGCGCTGACGCCGCTGCTGCCGCACTTCGCGCACGACCTCGGGCTCTCGAAGGGGCTGTCGGGCGTGCTCGTCGCCGGCTTCGCGGCGGGTGCGCTGATCGGGGGCCTCCCGGGCGGGGTCGCGGCCGGGCGGGTCGGGCCGCGGCGCACCGTGCTGGCGGGTCTCGCGCTGATGGGGCTCGCGAGCGTCGGCTTCGCGTTCGCGGACAGCTTCTCGACGCTGATCGCGGCGCGCGTCCTCCAGGGTTGCGCGAGCGGCTTCACCTGGGCGGGGGCGTTCGCGTGGCTGCTCGCAGCGGCGCCACGCGAGCGGCGGGGCCAGCTGGTCGGGAGCGCCCTCGCCGCCGCGACGTTCGGCGCGCTGCTCGGGCCGGTGTTCGGCTCGGCGGCGGCGATCGCCGGACGCGACGTCGTCTTCTCGGCGCTCGCCGGGCTCGCGCTCGTGCTCGCCGTCTGGGCTCTGCGGATCGACACGATCGCGACCGAGCCGCCGGTCGCCTCCGCCTTGCTCCGTGCCCTCCGGACGCGCCGGTTCCTCGCCGGACTCGCTGCGATGGCACTGCCCGCCTTCCTCTTCGGTGTCGTCTCGGTGCTCGGGCCGCTCCATCTCTCGGCGGCCGGCTGGGGCGCGACCGCGATCGGCTCGGTCTGGCTCGTCGCCGCCGTGGTCGAGGGAAGCATCGCCCCGATCGCCGGGCGCGCATCCGACCGGCGCGGGATCGCGACGCCGATGCGGCTCTCGCTCGCGCTCGGCGCGCTCTTCTCGGTCGGCCTCGCGCTCGGGCCGCGGCCGCTCGCCTACACGCCGCTGATCGTGGCCGCCGAGGCGTCGTGGGGGCCGCTCTTCACGTACGCGTTCGTCCTGCTCGCGAACGGCGCCGAGGACGCGGGGCTCGCGCAGGGGATGGCCTTCGGGCTGATGAACGCGGCCTGGGCGACCGGCGCCCTCGTCGGCCCCGCGGCGGGAGGCGCGATCGCCGCGTCGACCGGCGACGTCGTGCCGTTCCTCTGCTGTGCGGGCCTGTGCGCCGCCGCGTTCGCCGCGACGCTCGCCCGCTCACGGCATGACCGCGCCGCCGTTCTGGTCGATCGCCTGCCCGGTGACGCCGCGGGCGTCGGGCGAGAGTAGCCAGGCGACCGTGCCGGCGATGTCCTCGGGCTGTGACATGCGGCCGAGCGGCACCTCGCGCATCGCCTGGGCATAGGCGTCCTCGCGGCTGATCCCGAGCGCGTCCCCCATCAGGTCGATGCCCTCCCAGGCCATGTCCGTCTCGACCCAGCCGGGGCAGATCGCGTTCACCTGCACGTTCTCGCCCGCCAGCTCGGCGGCGAGCGAGCGGACGAGGCCGAGCAGGCCCGCCTTCGACGCGCAGTAGCCGGTGTAGCCCGGGACGCCGATGCGGGCGAGGATCGAGGAGACGACGACGACGTCGCGCCGCTCGGGCCCGGGCGCGAGCCGCCGCTCCGCCGCGCGGACGCACGCGTAGGTGCCGAGCAGGTTCGTCGCGACGAGGTCGGCGAAGCGGTCGTCGTCCCCGTCCTCGTTCGGCCCGCCGATGCCGCTGTTCGCGACGAGCGCGTGCACGGGCCCGTTCGCGTCGGCGGCGGCGGCGAAGCCGTCCTCGACCTGGGCGGCGTCGCGGATGTCCACCGCCGCTACGAACGCGCCGCCGGCGTCCGCCGCGGTCGCCTCGAGTGCCTCGCGCCCGCGCGCGAGCAGGCTCAGCCGCGCGCCCTCCGCCGCGAGCCGGAGCGCGATCGCGCGCCCGATCCCGCGCCCGGCGCCGGTGACGACGACGTGGCGGCCCTCGAACCTCCCCACAGCCGGGAGGCTAGCTGCCGGACGCGGCTAGAATCCGCGCTACCAGGGCGCGTAGCTCAGCGGGAGAGCACTCGCTTCACACGCGAGGGGTCGCTGGTTCGATCCCAGCCGCGCCCACTCCAAGAGCCGGCGAACACCGCTGCTGAACCCGGATTCCCGAGCAGCAACGGTTCCGCGCCTGGCGGGCGCGAGCCTCGGTTTGGCAAGTCTTGGCAAGGGCTTGCAGCTGAGCGTTCTGCCCGCGCGCACTTTCCTCCGAAGACGCCTGCGACCCTTTCGGGAGTGGATGCAAGCGTCACTATCCCGTTTCCGCCCGACCTGTTCGAGGCACTCGCGCAGCGGGTCGCGCTGCTGCTGCGAGAGCAGCCGCCGACGGCCCGGTACCTGGACACGGAGGCCGCGGCTGCCTACCTCGGTATCTCGCTGAAAACGCTGCGAACGAAGGCGTGGCGTGATCGTGAGGGGATCCCGTACCGGCAACTGCCCTCTGGGCGACTCGTCTTCGACGTCCTTGCCCTCGACGAGTACCTCGCTTCGACCCAAGGCGCCTCTATCGGCGGCTACGCAGTCGCCCGTGTGGCCGCGCTCGCGGGAGGGGCGCGCTGATGGCCGCCGCGAAGGTAAGACCCGACCCGTCCACGCGACATTCGACCCGCCATCGTGGGGTCAGCTACCGCGAGCGCGCCGACGGCGGACGCACGTACTACGTCTACGCCGACGGTAAGCACCATCGGGTGGATGGCGGCGAGCAAGAGGCGCTGCTCGTTCAGGCGGAACTGCGCGGCCGGCTTGCGCGCGGTCTGCGCGTGACGCCAGATCAGACCACGTTTTCCGAGCTCGCCGAGACGTGGTACGCGACGGGCTCAGCGCGCTGGCGTCCATCAACGCAGGAGGGTTACCGGATCGCGCTCGATCTGCATCTCCTGCCGGTATTCGGTGCGCTGCCGGTCGCGTCAATCACGGCCGACCAGGTAGCGGCTTTTGTCGCCGCAAGGCTCGCCTCCGGCGCGTCGGGGTCATACGTTGCCGCGAACTTGCGGCCCGCGAATGCGGTGATGAAGCTCGCCCTCCGGCGCGGTTTGATCACCGTCAATCCGGTAGCGGCGCTGCTGTCGGAGGAGCGCCCGAAGCCGGCCAAGCGCAGGCGGCGCACCTGGACGCCGGAGATGATCGGGGCGCTGGTCGCCGCTGCGCGCGAGCGCGGCAGCCGCCCTGGGAATGTCACCGACTACACGCCCATCATTGTCACCGACCTCTTCACAGGCATCCGGCCGAGCGAGCTCCTCGGCCTACGTTGGAGGGACATCGACTTCGCAGCGGGCCTCATCCATGTCCGCCAACAGCTGTGCCGAAAGACGCGCGTGCTCGTGCCGACAAAGACCGAGGCTGGCGTGCGCGATGTGCCGATCCCGCCGGAACTCGTCTCTCTTCTGCGCGCCCACCGGCTCGCCTCGCACTTCTCCCAGGACGATGAGTTCGTCTTCTGCTCAAGCGCCGGGACGCCGCTCGACCAACAAAACGTCGGCGACCGCGGCTTCAAGGCAGCCGCAGAGCATGCGGGCCTCAATAGGCCCAGTGAGCCGCCACTCACCTGGTATGACATCCGGCATGCCTTCGCCTCCGTCGTTGCGCATCACGGGTTCGCCGCAGTTGACTTGGCAGCGCTGATGGGGCACCGCGACTCGCGGGTAACCGAACAGACCTACATCCATCCCTACGACGAGCAGACGACTGCCGAGCGTTTCCGCGGCGTCATCGCGACCGCAATGCGCGAGCAAGCGGGGCTGGCCGCAGCTGGGAGCAATAGCCTCACCGCCGTCTAGGTCGCTCTGCCGGAATGACGCGTCGGCAAGCCGTAGGCCCGGCGCCGCTTTACATATGTGCCTCGCGCCCTGACTGCCGAGAGCGGCGGCGAGCGAGGCGGCCACCGAGCCGACCGGCTTCTGCGTCAGTTAGGTCGAGCACGCGGACACCCTTCCGGCGATCCCGAAAACGAATCGTCACGACCGCGCCTGTCCCTTCTGGGATCTCGACACCAGATTGATCACTGATCAGCACCTTACGACGCATCTTTTGTTCTCTCCTTTTCTTTGTCTAATTTTCGCCATATTCCTCGTTCTCCGCACTCCAAACTTCATCACGTATCAACAGTCTACCTGCTAGACTACTTGCATCATGATCTCTCTTCCAACGACATCACGGCCGAGTCTGTATGACCCGGATACGAGTGACCTTATTCCGTACTTTCCGGAGGTCACTCTGTGATGAATTCAGCCGACAAGACTGACAACGTCGAAGCGCGGACGGGCAGTCGTAGGTTGCCGTGGAACTACGTCTGCAACGGCGCCATCAAACGCCTGCAGGCGCATCCACGCGTCTATGCTCGCGAGTTGAACCGTGCAGCAGGGCTCGCCTGGGAGATCTACCAGACGCCCGCCTACATCCTGACTGGGTCGCAGCAGACGCTTCGTATCAACGAGAGCGGATACGTGCTGGACTGCGAACCAGGGCGCTTGAAACTCATCGGCGCAGACCAGGGCAGGGGCCTGCCGCCAACGCCTGCCTACTACATGAATGTACGCGACGACAACCACCACGTTGTAGGAGTCGTCAAGAAGCGTTACCGCGTTCTTCAGAACGAGCTAGCGCCTGCTCCTCTCGACGAGTTGGTCGCCGCTGGCATCGGCCGTTACGAGACGGCGGGAGCTCTACACGCAGGCGCTCAGGTGTGGTGGCTGTTGAAGCTCAGCGAGGAGCTTGTCGTTGCAGAGGCAACGGGCGAACGGCTGGAGCCGTACATCTTGTTGACGAACAGCCATGACGGCTCGACGAGCCTTACCGCAGCGTTGCTCGCGACGCGTCCGTCCTCCGAGACAACTCTCGCCTGGCCGCTCCCGCGCGTGCGACGCACGATCAAGTTGACGCACACCGACTCTGCACGCGCCCGCTCGCTGAGCGCCCGACGGATTCTTGAGGCGGCGGAGGCCTACACACACGGGCTGGCGCGCGCGGCAGCCCGCATGGCGCATACCCCTCTCGCCGACGCGGCTGTTGACTCGTTCCTCGCCACCCTCGTTCCCACCCCACGTCCGGCACTCCGCAACGGACGGATCTCGAATAGGCGCGGCATCACCATGGCCGAAAATACAAAGGGGTTGATCACTCAGATCTATCACCACAACGAAACCCAGACGCATCTCCATGGAACCGTCTTAGGACTCGTTCACGCCTGCCAGTTTTACAGCGATCACCTCTCGATCAGCCGAAACACAGACGATTCCTCAGCTGACGACAACCGCTTCAAGCGGATCATGTCCGAGTCGAATCTCGGAAGCCGTGCATTTCGCCAAGCTCTCAGCACGTTTTACCAGGGAGCATGCGCGTGAACACGTCGACCATGACGCAACTCCCGGCAAGCGAGCCGCTCGAGGAGGTGCTGACGATCGCGCAACTGTTCCTCGAGCGCGCAGAGAACGACATCACGAGCGCCCTCTACAGCGTCTATATGCATTACCGGGAGCGGTACCTGCGCGAGGCCGGCCTGATAGACACGGTCTCCTCGGATCCGGCGGTTCGCGACCTGTGGCAGAGAGTGCGTGATCGAGCGCGAGCCGTCGAGGCGCTCGCGCAGTCGCACTGGGCGCAGGTCGTCCGCAGATCCCCCGGCTACGCGAGCATCTCGCTCTCGCCCGTAGCCGGCACACTCGAAATGGAAGCGCTTGAACACGCCCAGGTGGCACTCGAAGCACGCGGCGGTCACCTGCCGGACGCGCTCCACGCAGTGGGCGAGTTCTACCGCGATCGGGTTCGCGGCGAGGGCGAAGCGGCAGTCAACCATCGCGATCCGGAGACGGCGTTCAGGGAGGCCGCTTCGATCGTGTGCTCCGTGAACCTGGCTTGGGCCAATGCGATCACTGAAGCATTCGATCGCGCACGCGATGCCCGCTGACGAGCGGCTACGCCGCGAGCTCATTCGCCCGACGTAGCCGCAACTCCGTCAGGAGCTCACGCTGCGGATCCGTAAGCAGAGCCTGGTCGATAGCGCTGACCGGCAGGAGCTTTCGCCGTGGCCCGTTCACGATCAGCGCGGCTGCGTCCCACGGCGCCGGTCGTCGACGGGGGAAGCCGTCGCGGATCCAGGCATTGATGCTCTGCGGTGTTGTCGCGTAGAGGCGGGCCAAGTCGTCCACCGTCAACTCGTTCGCGAGCTCCCCTGCGTGCTCGCCCTCAGGCGCCGTTTGGCCGAGCGCCTCCGCCAGAAGCCGAGCGTGCTCCTCTGGATCGAGATCATCGGGTAGCGCTACTTCAACGCTCAACGCCTTCTGAAGCCGATTCTCGGCCTCCTGCCGTTGCTCCCCGATCTGGTTGAGTCTGTGCAGGACGACTTGCGTCTCGGATGCGGTTCGGTTGCTCTCGATCAGGGCCGCATGCAGCGGATCCCCGGTGAGCGAGGACGTGCGGCCCCCAAGCTCGGTCTGGCGCTCGTGGAGTCGCGCCAATTCCTGTTCGAGCTCTCTGCTCGCGACGGCAAGAACTGCCGACTCGTTTCGGTGGCGGGTGATCGCGTACGGGTCGAGTCCGTACCGTTTGCCGCCGCGCCACAGTTCCGACCAAGCGTGGGTGATCGCGGCGCGGGCGAGCCGCACCTGATGTAGGTCGAGGTATGCGTCTTTCAGCGACTGCCTGAGGCTGTGCGCGCAGACGGCGCGCGCGAAGTCTTCCGGATCGACATGTGCGAACTCGGTGGGAGAGGCTTCCTTGGCTCTCACACCGGCCCTCTTTGCTGCTTGGTAGGCGGTGTGCCGGAAGCTATGCGGGTGGTAGCCGATCCAGGGGTTGTGGCCTCGCGGGAGCAGCGCCCGCGACTTGCCGCGACCATCGGCGCTCTCCCGACCGGCGATTGCGCAGTAGAGCCCGCCGGCGGTGATCCGCTTGATCGGCTCGCCTCGTTTTGGCTGCGCACTCGGCCACATCGGAGACTCAGCCTCACCGATCGAACGGCCTGTGTAGACGATCCAAACCTCGAGCCACTCGGCAAGCTCCGCGGGCAACGGGAGGAGGTACGCCTCGTCGTGGTCACGGGTCTTGCCGGGATAGAGACGCAGAATCGGCCCACGGACACCGTCGGCGGCGACGTGCTCAGGAAGGTAGTCGTCGACGTCGAGCATGCGCAGCGCGTCCTCACGCGGCCCGATCAGCGCCAGCAGCGCCTGGAAGAGCAACCGGCGTAGGCGCAAGTAGCGCCGGTGCGGGAGCGCACCTTGGTAGTTCTGGTAGAGGCGCAGCAGGTTGTCGGCGCAGTCCTGAACGGGTGGGCCAGAGTTGTCGAGGTGTGCTTCCTTCGCGCCGCACGCCTTCACGTCGACGCGCTCTGGGCGCACCGTCCATTGCTCGAGAAGGACGAAGCTCAAGGATGGGTTGGCGCTGGCCTGCACCTTGGCACGCAGTTCGAGCAGCGCCTGCATCAATCCCCAGAGGCAGTCGACCCTACTTTCGAGCGTGCCTGCGGCTATCGGCGATCCAGCCGCACGTCGCCGAGTGCCGCACCGGATCGGTGTCTCGGCGAGAAGGGCGACTGCTTCCTCTGCCCGAGTACCAGCCTCATAGGGGCCCCAGGCGACGAGCGTTCGAACCGCCGGCCAGAGCCCGCCTGGGACGAACTCGAGCAGCCAGGCGACCGGCAGGCAGGCGTCGTCTGCGCGGTTCTTGGCTCCCCGCCAGTAGGCCTCGAGCTCAACGTGACCGATGCCCAGCCGCTTCAATGCCGTCGCTCCGCTCGGCAACGGTTCTGTCTGCAGATTGGGCAGGGCGGGAGACTGCGCCTGCCCGTCGCGAACAACCTCGACGCGGCAGGCTGCGACGAGCAGGCTCATTGCAATGCCGACCGCGGAGCGACTCTTCGAGCGCCCCTTACCGATGAACAGCGAGAGGACGACCGCGACGAGACGGGCATCCTCGAGAGTCAGGTCGTGGATGCCGGCGGCGCGGACGGCGGCGAGGTCGGGCAGCTCGGCGCTCGCGCGCGTCGGCATCGGTAGTCGAGGGGCGGTATCGTCTTGTGCGATCCCATTCATTCTTATGTCCTTTCGGTCTTTGATTGTTCACTCATTGCAACAGTTCTTCGAAAGAAGACTTCCACCATATCACGCACAGCAAAGCACTATCGATATTGCGTTCTCTTTCATCAAGCAACGAACCATAAACCTCCGCATTGCGAAAGATGATTTCGATCATATTCCGTAGAATCCGACTTCGCAGACAAATGCTCTTTGCCGATTTCATTGGTGATCCTCATGGCCGAGCCAGTGATCAAGAGAGCGTCGAGAGCAACCCAAAGCGGAACTGGCTTGCCCCACCGGCGCTCGGGAGGCGGCGCAACGATCAGACCGCATCGAAGCCATCGTGCACACGCACGGGCGAAACCACTCCCCAAGAGGTTTTGAACGCTTTCGAAGTCGACCTTGCGCCCCTCGACCGCGTAGGCGAGTTCGCCACGGCGGAGCATCCCACGAACTTGGCTTTCCGTCTTCTGCAGAAGCCAACCTGCTTCGAGTACTGACAGGCCGAGCTTCTCATTTCGATTTGTATTGGTCATTGCACTACTTATGTCGCAGCACACCACCGTTATCTAGCAACGGAGATCTACAGCTCTCGCGCCCTTCCACATAGCGCTATGACGCGAGGGTAGAGCGGGACGAGCCGCCGCGCGCGCGTCTGTCACGTTTCTCGTGAGAAACGTGACCAACAGGTCGCCACGATCCGCTTGCACCGCCTCGAGCCCCAGAAGGGGTTCGAAGAGGCAACCGTCACCCTGAATGGTAAGGAGGGGGTCGACGGTTCGAGTCCGTCAGAGGGCTTGACTGCTGGAGCCAGGTTCCGACACAGCGATCGTGGTCGGCCAAGGCTCCGGGGTACATCCGGGGTACCGCCTGGTCTGGCGGCGAGCCCAGACTGAGTGCCCCAGATCTCCTGGGTGCCGAGCGATGCTCCGCCAAGGAAGTCCTATGGCTCGGCTTCCGGCGTGGGCCCCTGAGCGATCTGGAGACCTCGCAGCCTTGGCCTCGGGCAATGGATTCACAAGGACGGATGGCGCGAGGGATAATGTTCACATGTTGTCTCTCTCGGCGACGTGCGAGCTTACGGCTACACACGCGTAAGCACCCTTGAGCAGAGCCGTCTGGCCTCGGGCTCGCCGCGCAACGCGACGCCATAGAGACATGCGTGGCTCGGACCGTCGCGGCTGGGCGCTCGTCGGGGTGCACGTCGAAGTGGCATCTGGGGCCAAGAGCGATCGGCCCGTCCTCGGCGAACTCCTCGCGACTCTGGGTGACGGGGATGCGCTGATCGTCGCTCGTCTCGATCGACTCACGCGGTCTCTACTCCAGTTCGCGTCTATCGTCGAGCAGGCGACCCGGTGCGGCTGGTCACTGGTCGTGGTTGATCAAGGATTCGACCTCGGGACTCCAGCTGGACGAGCTATGGCAGGCATGTGTGCCGTCTTCGCGACGTACGAGCGCGAGCTAATTGGTCAACGGACAAGCGAGGCACTGCGCGCCCTCCCAAGGGCCCGCCGAAACGGTCGCCCTGTCTACCCAGAGAGCGTGCGGGAGAGAGTTCGCGAGCTTCACGCCCTGGGCCACTCCATGCGGTCGATCGCCGCCACTCTCACTGCGGAAGGCGTTGTTCCGATCCGTGGGGATCACGGATCCACTCCGCAACCGTAAGCCGCCTGCTCGAGGATTAGCACGCGGAACGATGGAGTCGATGACTCTGGACAGCGGGCTGACGCTCCGCGTACGCTCGAAGAGATCTACGTCACGCACGCGTGTACGCGCGGTTCTACTGCGAGTACGTCGTGACCTACACGAACCACCCGACTGATACGTGTCGCGGAATCGTGGTTCTCTTCAACGGTGGCGGCTATCTCGCTGACCGTCTCACAGACACGATG
>CAVTBF010000003.1:0-774299 GCA_963732915.1 uncultured Actinomycetes bacterium
GCCGGCTCTCGTTCGTTCTGTATTTCCCGCTTCGCCCGCTGCGCTGGCGCAGGCGCGCCGAAGGCGCGCGTGCGCAAGCGCTTCGCTTTCCGCTCGCTCGGCAAGCGAGCCGGCGAAGCCGGCTCGCGCCGCTCAGGGCCGGACGCGGCGTCGGGCCGCGCCCGCGCAGGTCGGTCGCGGCGCCGGTGCGTCAATGCAAGACCTGACCCCGGTTCCACTCCCGTCGTTCATCGGCCGGCCGAGCAACGCACCTCAATGGCGCGTTCGACCACGGCGACTGCATCCACACGAGCGAGCAGGCCCTGCCGGGGCCGGGGCTAGCGACCGCGTCACACGTCCTGGAGAGCTCCTCGCCGCTCGTACAGACCTCGTGTGGCGGCGACGCTCATCACGGCGAGCGCCGCGAGAGCTACGAAGCCGACTCGCCCCGTCCGGTCGTGCGCGAAGGAGAGGCCGACGAGCGGCGTCGCGACGACGATCGACGTGACCGCGTAGAGGTTGAAGGCGCCGATCGCCTCCCCCAGGGAATCCGGGAAGGACAGCGCAGCGTTGGCCACGATGATCCCGAACGGCAGCCCGGACGCGAGACCCAGCACTCCCGCCGCCACCGCATCGACCGCGAGCGAGGTCGAGACGGCGAGTGTCGCCGACGCCGCGCCGCACCCGAACAGCGCGAGCGCGACGACGGCGGCGGCATGGCGCGACGAGCGCCGAGCCAGCAGTCCGCCCAGCGGCCGCCCGACGATCCCGAGAAGAAGCGTCAACGCCCCGATCAGACCGGCCTCGCCGAACGCGAGGTCGAGGCGCCGCGTGAGCAAGGTCACCACCCAGTTGCCGATCACGACGGCCGTCGCGAACGACGCGGCGTGCAGGATCCCCAGACGCATGATCACCCTGCTGCGCAGCAAGACGCGGAGCGGTGTCGGCTGATGCGATCCACCATGGCCGGACTCTCCCGAACAGCCGAAGGCGCCCACGAGCGCGACACCGGCGACCGCCAACCCCGTGACATACGAGCTGCGCCACCCCAACGACGCCTCGAGCAAGGGCACGACGCCGGTCGCGATCCCAGCCCCTGCGAGCGCGATCCCTCCGTAGAGGCCCTGGCCGAGCGACGTCCTGCCGCGAGCATCCTCGGCGATCCACACCGACCCGGCGACGAACCCCGCCCCGACACCGAAGCCGACCAACCAGCGAAGGAGCAGAGCACCCCAGATGCCGGGGACGACGAGCAACAGGGCGTTGCCGAGCCCACAGACCGCGATCGAGACGAGAGCGACCCGTCGCGCACCGAAACGATCGATCGCTCGCCCACCCGGCACCATGACGATGAACTCAGCCGCGAATGCGATCGACGTCAACAGTCCGATAGGCACGAGACCAGTGCCGTAATGCGTGCCGAGAACCTGAGCGATCGCCCCGGTGTTGGTCAGGTTCCACGAGACCGACAGCCCGGCGAGACATCCACCCCAGAAAGCCGAGTGGCCTCCTCTCCGGAGCGTTCGGGGCGAGAGACGGGGCATGGATGACTCGGCTGGGCCTGGCTGTTCAGCGGACTGCTGGACCGGCAATGCGGTCGCCCGGAAGGGCGTCCCTGCGGGCAGCGCCGACCGGTGACGGTGCGGTGCCGGAGAGGATTTCACAACCCGGCGGTGCGCGCGTCGAAGTCGTCCACGGCCCACGCACCCTCGTCGTCCTTGTCGCAGAACCAGAGCAGCCGTGACCCACGCGCAACGCATTTCTCCTCCACGTCTAACCGGAGAGGCTCGACACACCTATGTCTGTTCAGTGGGAGCCGCGCGGGGTCGATCGCGACGAAGGCCGCCTCCACGCAAGGTATGATAGCGCTCTCATATTCGATGCAGGCTAAACCCTTCCCACTCCGAGAAGTTGAGGGCCGGCTCCGCCGCTATATCTCGCAGCTGCGCGAGCAGTGGCTGTTGCCGGGCTGCGCGGTCGCGATCACCGGGCATGACGAAACACGGCTCGCGCTGTTCGTCGGCGACGCGGACAGGGACCTAGGTACTCGTGTCGGGGACTCGACCGTGTTCGAGATCGGCTCGATCAGCAAGTCGCTGACGAGCCTCGCGCTGCTCGGGCTCGCCGAAGAGGGAGCGGTCGGCCTCGACGACGAGGTCACGCGCCACCTGCCCTGGTTCGAGGTCGGCTCCCGGCACGGCGCGATCACGATCCGGAGCCTGCTGAACCACACCTCCGGGCTGATCACCGGCTCCGACGCGGTGCCCGACCACCTCGCCCAGATCTGGGCGCTGCGGGAGACGCAGACCGGCTCGCCGCCCGGCAGCTTCTTCCACTACTCGAACGTCGGCTACCAGCTGCTCGGGGCGATCGTCGAGCAGGTGACCGGCAGGTCCGTGCCGGACGTCGTCGCCGAGCGGGTGCTCGTCCCGGCAGGCATGACGGCCTCGACGGCCCGGATCACGCACGACTTCCGCTCCCGGCTCGCCACGGGCTACGAGCCGCTGCACGACGACAGGCCCTTCCTGCCCGGCGATCCGGCGCGGCCGGCGACATGGTTCGAGATCGAGGCCGCCGACGGGAACGTCGCGACGCCGCTCGAGGACATGGCGCGGTACGCCCGGCTGCTCCTGCGCCGCGGCGACGCCGACGGCGGCCGGGTCGTGTCGGAGAGCTCGTTCGCCCAGCTGCTCGAGAGCGTCGCCCCGGAGGGCGAGCCGCCGTGGCCGGACAGCCGGTACGGGCTCGGGCTGAACGTCGCGCGGGTGGACGGCCACGACTACGTCGATCACGGCGGCGGCATGGTCGGCTACTGCTCGCACCTCGTCGCCGACCTGACCGGCGGGCTCGCGGCGGTCGTCCTCACGAACGCGCCCGGCGACAGCCCGGTGGCGGTCCAGATCGCCCGCGCGGCGATCGCACTCGCCCGCGCGGCGGCGGAGGGCCGCGAGCTGCCGGCGACGCCACCGGCCGACCGGCGGTCGCTCCCCGACGCCGAGCAGCTCGCCGGCACCTACGGCGAGGGCGAGGACCGGATCGAGGTGCGCCCGTCGTCCGCAGGTCTCGTGCTGGAGTCGGCCGACGGCCGGGGCGCGCTCTACGACGCGGGCGGGGGACGGCTGGCTTCGGACCACCCGCGGTGGCGGCAGTTCCACCACCACTGCGTCCGCGACGGCGGCACGCGCTGGTGGGTCTGCGGCCCGGATGCGCTCCCGGAGGCGGGTGCGGCCCCGGACGCGGCGCCCGCGCCGCCGCCCGGCCACGAGGCCTACGTCGGGCACTACCGGTCGTTCACGCCGTGGTTCACGAGCTTCCGGATCGTCGTGCGCCGCGGCCGCCTCCATCTCGTCGCTGCGCAGGGCACCGAGGCCGCGCAGGACGAGCCCGAGCTCGTGCCGCTCGGCGAGGCGACGTTCCGGGTCGGGAGCGACCCCCGGCTCCCCGAGCGGATCGTCTTCGGCCCGACCGTCGGCGGCCGCTGCATCTTCGTCGACCTCGACGGCTGCCGCTACTCCCGCTCCTTCGTCCCGTAGACGCGATGGCGACCGGGTCACCGACCACCGCGGCGGGGCTCCTCGCCGACGCGCTCGCCGCCGGGCTGCTTCCCCCGACCGCCGAGACGGCCGCCGACGGCCGGCTCCACGTCGGAGGCGTCGCGCTCGCGGACCTCGCCGAGCAGCACGGGACGCCGGCGCTCGTGGTGGACGAGGCCGGGATCAGGGACGCGGCACGCGACTACCTCGCCGCCTTCGCCGGCCGGCACCGCCGGGTCGACGTCCACTTTGCCTTCAAGGCGTTCCCCGCCCCCGGCATCGCCGCGGTCTTCGCCTCCGAGGGCCTCGGCTGCGACGTCGTCGGCGCGAACGAGCTCCGGCTCGCGCTGCGCGGAGGGATGCCGCCCGAGCGGATCCTGCTGCACGGCAACGCGAAGACCGACGGCGACCTCCGCGTCGCCCTGGACGCCGGGATCGGGCTGATCGTCGTCGACTCGTTCGACGACATCGACCGGCTGGAGCGGCTCGCGACCCGCCCCCAGCGCGTCCTGCTGCGCATCAACCCCGGCGTCGGCGCCGCGACCCACGAGGCGATGGCCACCGGCCACGAGGCGTCGAAGTTCGGCATCCCGCTCGAGCAGGCCGACGAGGCGATCGCGCGGATCCGCGGCCACCGCCTGCTCGAGCTCGACGGGCTCCACAGCCACATCGGCTCCCAGATCCTCGACCTCGACCCGTTCGTCGCGGCGGTGGCCCCGCTCGGCCGCCACGGGAGCTTCGACACGTACGACCTCGGCGGCGGGCTCGGCGTCCGCTACACGCTCGACGACCCGGCCCCGCCGGCGGCGGCCGACTACGCCCGGGCCGTGCTGGCCGCCGTCCACGAGCACCTCGGCGAGGACTGCGGGATCGTCCTCGAGCCGGGCCGCACGCTGGTCGCCCGCAGCGGCGTCCTCCTCTATCGCGTCGTCGGCGTCAAGCGCACGCCGCGCCACACGTTCGTCTCGGTGGACGGCGGCATGGGCGACAATCTCGAGCCGATGCTCTACGGGCAGCGGTTCCAGCCGCTGGTGCTCGACGCCGGCGAGCGGCCGGTCGAGCGCTGCGAGGTGGTGGGGCCACACTGCGAGACCGGCGACCGGCTCGTCGGCTCGCTGCCGCTGCCGGAGCCGCGGATCGGCGACGTGCTCGTCCTCCCCGTGGCCGGGGCGTACTGCTACACGATGGGGAACAACTACAACGGCGCGCTGCGGCCGCCGGTGGTGCTCGTCGCCGGCGGGCAGGAGCGGACGATCGTGCGGCGGGAGACGTTCGACGACCTCCTCGCCCGCCACGTCGTGGCGTCGTCGCGCTAGCCGACCGCCGCCGGATCCTCGGCGAGCAGCTCGGCGTCGCTGACCCGGGTGTGCGGGTCGAGGCTCGGAACCGCCGCGAGCAGCCGCTGCGTGTAGGGGTGACGGGGCGCCGTGAAGATCGTCTCGGCCTCGCCCTCCTCGACGATCTCGCCGAGGTACATGACGGCGATCCGCTTCGACACCTGGCGGACGACACCGAGGTCGTGCGCGATGAAGACGAGCGTCAAGCCGAGCTCCCGCTGGAGCCCGGCGAGCAGATCGAGGATCTGGGCCTGAACGGTGACGTCGAGGGCCGACACCGGCTCGTCGCAGAGCACGAGCCGCGGCCGCGTGATCAGGGCGCGGGCGATGCCGACGCGCTGCCGCTGTCCGCCGGAGAGCTCGTGCGGGTAGCGGTCGGCGTAGCCGGCGTCGAGTCCGACCCGTTCGAGCATCTCGAGCACCTGCCGGCGGCGCTCGGCCCGGCCGCCGAGGCGGTGGATCGCGAGCGGGGCGGCGACGACCTCGCCGACGCGGCGCTGCGGGTTGAGCGAGTCGAAGGGATCCTGGAAGACCATCGTCAGCTCGCGCCGCACGGCGCGGAGGTCGGCCTTGCCGAGCGACGCCAGGTCGCGGCCGGCGAAGGAGATCGTCCCCGAGGTCGGCGGCTGCAGGGCCATCACGCAGCGCGCGAGCGTCGACTTCCCCGAGCCCGACTCGCCGACGAGCCCGAGCGTCTCGCCCTCGGCGACCTCGAGACTGACGCCGCGGACGGCCTGCACGGTGCGCCGGTCGACCCGGTACGTCTTGTGGAAGTCGCGCAGGCGGAGCAGAACGCCGTCCCCGGACACCGGCGGCGCCGCGCCTCCCTCGTCCCGCCGGGGCGCGCGGTCGGCCCGCGGCACGGCGGCGAGCAGCGCCCGGGTGTACGGCTCTTTCGGCTCGCTCAGCACCGTGGTCACGTCGCCGTCCTCGACCCAGCGGCCGTCGTGCATGACGAGCACCCGGTCGGCGGTCTGGGCGACGACGCCGAGGTCGTGGGTGATCAGCACGACGGCGGTGCCGTGCTCGGCGCGCAGCCGGCGGATCAGCTTCAGGATCTGCGCCTGCGTCGTCACGTCGAGCGCGGTCGTGGGCTCGTCGGCGACGAGGATCGCCGGCCGGCAGGCGAGCGCCATGGCGATCATCACCCGCTGGCGCATCCCGCCCGAGAACTGGTGGGGGAAGTCGTCGCCGCGGCGCGGGTCGCCGATCCCGACCTCGCGCAGCATCTCGACGGCGCGGGCGCGGGCCGCCCGCCGCGAGACCGGCTCGTGGGCGCGGACGACCTCCGCGATCAGGCCGGTGACGCGATGCACCGGCGTCAGCGACGTCATCGGATCCTGGAAGATCATCGCGATCTCCGCGCCGCGGATCCGGCGCAGCTCGCGCTCGCTCAACTCGAGCACGCTCGCGCCGCGGTAGCGGATCTCGCCGTCGATCCGGGTGCTCGGCCCCCGGTTGAGCGCGGTCAGCGACATCGCGACCGTCGACTTCCCGCTTCCCGACTCGCCGACGATGCCGAGGATCTCGCCCGGCGCGAGGTCGAAGTCGACGCCGCGCACCGCTTCGACGAGGCCGGAGTCGGTGCGGTAGCCGACGCGCAGGTCGCGGACGGAGAGCAGCGGCGCGTGGGGGTCGAGCTCAGTCAAGCCGGATGCGGGGGTCGAGCCGTTTGAGGACGAGATCGGCGAGCGCGGCCACGATCACGATCAGGAAGCCGCCGTAGAGGGTGAGCGCGATCAGCGGCGGCAGGTCGAGCCGGGCGACCGACTGCTGGGCGTACTCGCCGAGGCCGTTGATCCCGAACACCGGCTCGATCAGCATCACCGTGCCGCCGATCGTCGCGGCGACGTCGAGCGAGAACAGCGAGACGAGCGGCAGCAGCGACGTCCGCAGCGTGTGGCGGAAGAGCACGCGCGCCGGCGAGAGCCCCATCGCCCGGGCGGTGCGGACGTAGTCCGCGTTGCTCGTGCTGAGGAGCGAGCTGCGGACGACGCGCGAGTAGAAGCCGACGTTGACGACCGACATGCAGACCCACGGCAGGAAGAGGTGCGACGCCCAGCCGACGGGATCCTGGGTGAGCGGCACGTACCCGCCGGCCGGGATCCACGAGAAGAACGGCGACGTGCGCCAGCGGTACGTGAGCAGGTAGAGCAGCACGCCGCCGAGCCAGAAGATCGGGGTCGAGATCCCGGCCATCGAGAGCACGGTCAGGAGGCGATCCTGGAACCGGCCGGGCCGGAGCCCGGAGAGGACGCCGAAGCCAATCCCGAAGATCAGCCAGAGGACCGCCGACCCGGCCGCGAGCGAGACGGTCTTCGGCAGCGCGCGCTCGATGTTGGAGAGCACCCCGGTCTGGTCCTGGTAGCTGATCAGGTCGCCCCGGACCAGCAGGCTCCGCATCATGTCGCCGTACTGGACCCAGAGCGGCCGGTCGAAGCCCCAGGTGACGCGGATCTGGTGGAGCGTCTCCGCCGTCGGATGGCGGCCGGCCATGCGCAGCGCCGGATCACCACCCGGCACCACGTTGAAGAGCACGAACACGAGCACCGACAGCGCGAACAGCACCGCGACGAGCCCGACGAGCCTGCGCACCCAGAAGAGCGCGAGGCGCCTCACGGGTCGACGCCTCTGCGGGAGCCGTGCGCGTCGAAGGCGTCCCGCAGCCCGTCGCCGAGCACGTTCAGCGCGACCGCCGTGAGCATGATCGCGACGCCGGGCGCGACCGTCTGCATCGGCGCCGTGACGAGCGTCGACGACCCCTGCTCGATGATGTTGCCCCACGAGGGCGTGAGCACGGAGACGCCGACCCCGAGGAACGACAGCGCCGCCTCGGTGAGGATGTCGGTCGCGACGATCAGCGTGAAGAGGACGAGCGTCGTCGCGGCGATGTTGGGCACGATCTCGCGGGCCATGACCCGCACGCGCGAGGCGCCGTGGGCCAGGGCGGCCTGGACGAACTCGCGCTCGCGCAGCGAGAGCACCTCGCTGCGGATCGGGCGCCCGATGTACGGGACGTACACGACGGCGATCACGAGGATCGGGATCACGAGCGAGCCGGAGCCGATGTGGAACGGGCCGAGGTGGATCCCGTCGGAGGCCAGCAGGATCGCCGAGATCGCGACCGCGAGCAGGTAGACCGGGAACGACCAGATCAGGTCGAAGACGGCGCCGATCAGGCGGTCGCTCGCGCCGCCGAGGAACCCGGCCGGGACGGCGAGCAGCAGCGCGAGCAGCGTGCAGAGCAGCGCCGAGGCGAGACCGACGAGCAGCGACGTGCGCCCGCCGTAGAGGACGCGGACGAAGAGGTCGCGGCCGTTGGAGTCGGCCCCGAGCAGGTACTGCCCGCGGAGGCCCGGCCCGATCGGCGTGCCGTCGAAGGCGACGACCGGGACGCGGCGGCCGGAGACGCGGATCGTCCCCTGGATGTTCTCGACGCCCGGGCCGCGGTGCGCCACGTACCGCACCCAGAGGGGTGCGCCGGGGACGCAGGCCAGGACGATCAGCACGAAGAGCGTCGCCGAGGCCAGCGCGACGCGATTCCGGCGCAGCCGCCGCCAGGCGACCCGCCAGGTGCTGATGCCGACCTCCGGCCGGCCGCCGCCGGGGGCGGCGCCCGCGGATCGCTCGCGCGGGACGCCGCCGTCCGGCTGGTCGGCCGTTGCGCTGTCGCGCACCGGATCGGTCATTCGCCTACTTGGAGAGCCACATCGACGGGAACAGCTCCGAGTAGGTCGGGTTGTAGACGAGGCCCTGCAGCCGCGTCGAGACGAACTTCGGCTTCGTCCGGTTCATGAACACGACGAGCGGCGCGTAGTTCTTCGAGGCGATCGCGTCGATGCGCGCCCAGAGGCGATCCCGCGCCGCCCCGGTCGGCATCCGCTTCGCCTGCTCGATCAGCTTGTTCAGGCTCGGCACGTTCAGGTTCGACGTGTCGTTGTTGCCGACCGGCGTGATCTCGGTGCCGTTCAGCAGGCCGTCGAGGAAGTCGGACGCCTCCGGGTAGTCCTGCGTCCAGTCGTTGTACTGGATCTGCGGGTTGCTCTTCTCCGTCGCCATCGTGTCGTAGTAGACGCTCTCGTCGAGGGTCTTGACGGTGGCGTGGTAGCCGAGCGAGTCGAGGACGCTGGCCAGGTACTGCGCCGCCTTCGGCTGGGGATCGGTGTTCGAGGCCCACACCTGGATCGACTGGCCCGCGGTCCCCGAGGCGGCGACGAGCTGCTTCGCCTTCTTCAGGTTGTACGGGTAGAAGTGGTGTGCGACGAACGAGGCGCCGAGCCCCGGCGGGACGATGTTCTCGGCCGGGACGCCCTGCCCGCCGAAGATCTTGACGAGCGCGCGCCGGTCGACCGCGTAGTTGATCGCCTTGCGGACGCGCACGTCGTTCAGCGGCGCCTTGCGCGTGTTGAGCGAGAAGTACGTGATGTTGTTCTTCGGGAACAGGTGCACCTGCTTCGGGTAGCGGGCCCGCACCTCGGTGAGACGTCCGGGGGCCACCGCCTGCATGTACCAGTCGAGCGACCCGTTCGCGACCTCGTTTACGGCCTGGTCGCTCGTGACGCCGATCTGGAGGTCGATCTCGTCGAGGTACCCGTCGGGCACGGCCTTCGTCCACTGGTGGAAGCCGGGGTTGCGGACGATGGTGATGTGGTCCTTCGGCACGTACTCCGAGACCTGGTACGGGCCCGTCGGCACGCGCCACTGGGACATCGTCGAGATGTCGCGGGCCGGCGTCTGCTTGGGCAGGACGTCGGCGAAGGTGAGCGCCATGTAGTAGAGGAACGTCCCGTCGGGCGCGGAGAGGTGGAACGTGACCGTGCCCGTGGCGTCGTTCGCGACGATGCCCTTGATGTTCGACGCCTTGTGCTTCTGGTAGGCCTGCGCGCCGACGATGCCGTCGTAATAGCTGATGCCCGGCGAGTTCATGCGGAAGAGCCGCTGGATGCTCGCCTTCACGTCCGAGGCGAGGATCGTCCGGGAGACCGGCGGCCCGAACTTCACGCCCTTGCGCAGCCGGAACGTGTACGTCTTGCCGCCGTCGGTCGGCTTGGGAACGGCCAGGGCGAGGTCGGGGATGATCTTGGCGCCGGCCGGTCCGCCGGCGTGCGCGAACGCCAGGAGGCCGTCGTTCGTGGCCTCGAGGATCTGGTAGCTCTCGTCGGCGTTGGCGAGCGCCGGGTCGAGGTGGTCGGGGTTGTCGACCATCGCCCCGCGCAGCGTCCCTCCGCGGACGGGCGCGGCCGCGCCTGCGGTCGCATGCGCCTTCGCCGTCCCGGCGATCGTGCCGCTCGCGGTCCCTGCCGCGACCGCCGCGAGCGCCGCGGCCGCGAGCACCGACAGCATCACCATCCTGCTCCGGGCCACCGCACCAGCGGTGCGCCGACGGCCTGGTCCTCGCTGCCCTCGAATCTGCTGCATCGTCACTCCTCCCTCCTGGGTTCGTCACGCGCGTTCAGCGCACGCCACCTACGGGTCCGACCCGCCCTTCCTCGATCGCACGGGCGACCGCCGGCATCGACGCCGCGGCGGCCTCCAAGGTCACCTCGACGTCCTCGTCGGTGTGGGCCGCCGAGAACAGGAACAGCCCCTCCTGCGGGGGCTGCAAGACGATCCGGCGCTCCAGCATCTCGGCGTGGAACGTCGGGAACGGGCTCTGCGCGACGAGGCGCTGCGACTCCCGGTAGTCGGTCGGGGCGTCGTCGGAGCCCAGCCAGAGCTGGAACATCGAGCCCACACCCGTCGAGCACGCGGGGACGCCGGCGGCCCGGGCCACCTCGACGAGCCCCTCCGCGAGCCGTGCGCCGCGGCCGAGCAGCTCGTCGTAGAAGCCGTCCGCGCCGGTGGCCTCGAGGGCGGCGAGCACGGCGGCGCAGGCGAGCGGGCTCGAGTTGTAGGTGCCGCCGTGCATCGTGCGGCCCGAGACCACGACGTCCATCACCTCGGTGCTGCCGCCGACGGCCGCGACCGGGAAGCCGGCGGCGAGCGCCTTCGCGAGGACGGTCAGGTCGGGAGTGATCCCGAACAGCCCCTGGGCGCCCGCCGGGCCGACGCGCAGCCCGGTGAGGACCTCGTCGTAGATCAGGAGCGCGCCGTGCCGGTGCGTGAGCTCGCGCACGCGGCGAGCGAAGCCCTCGGCCGGCAGCAGGCCGCCGGCGTTGCCCGCGATCGGCTCGCAGATCAGCGCCGCGATCTCGTCGCCCCGCTCCGCGAAGACCTGCTCGAGCGCGTCCGGGTCGTTCCAGGGGACGACGAGGAGCGTCCCGCCGATCTCCTCCGGAATCCCCGACGAGGACGGCAGCACGTTCGGCCTCGCGGCCGGGCCGGCCTCCTCGAGCGAGGGGTGGGCCGACCAGTGGATCGCGTCCGACCACCCGTGGTAGTGGCCCTCGAAGCGGACGACCAGGCGGCGTCCGGTGGCGGCGCGGGCGAAGCGCAGCGCGTAGGCGACGCATTCCGTCCCGGAGTTGCCGAAGCGGAGCAGCTCCATCGACGGCACCCGCTCGCTCACCGCCGCAGCGGCGAGACCCTCGAGGTCGTGGGCGTGCGAGAAGAGCGAGCCGCGCTCGGCGAGCACCCGCGTCACCGCCTCGATCACCCCGGCGGGACGGTGCCCGAGCAGCAGCGGCCCCTGGCCCATCTGGTAGTCGACGTACTCGTTGCCGTCGACGTCGACGAGCCGCGAGCCGGAGCCGTGAGCGACGAAGATCGGCGCGGGACGCCAGCCGGAGCGCGGCGCACGGGTCCCCGACCCGACGCCGCCCGCGAGATGGCGCTGCGCTTCGGCGAAGAGCGCCTCGGAGCGTCGGGTCGAGCGCCCGGTGACGGAGTCGGTCATGGCGAAACCTCCGTGGTCGTGAGTGTGTGGGCTGAGCCCTCCCGGCCGACGGCGGCGGCGCCGGCGGCCGCGCCGGCGCCGAGCGCGAGCCCGATGTCGGTGTCGTGGTCGAGCAGCGAGGAGATGAAGCCGGCGATGAACGCGTCGCCCGCGCCGAGCGTGTCGACGACCCGGGGCACCGGCAGCGCCGGCTGCGACCAGGAGCGGTCGGCCTCGACCGCGATCGCGCCGCGCTCGCCGGAGGTGACCACCACGAGGGCGGCGCCGGCGGCCTGCGCCTCGACCGCGACCCGCCGCGCATCCTGCGCGGGCTCGGCGGCGGAGACGAAGAGCACGTCGACGAGGGGGGCGACCAGGGCGATGCCCTCGGGCGGAGTGTGGTCGCCGGCGTCGTAGGAGACGCGGACGGACGCCGTCTCGCGGTCTGCCGCGGCCCGCACCCGTTCGACGAGCGCCGCGACGTCGGGCTGGCGCGCGACGTGGAACCAGCGGTGGGCGGCGATCGCGGCGTCCGGGATCCCGTCCGTCCGGTACTCGGCCGCGACGCCGTAGTCCTCCCGGGCGAACGTCCGCTCGCCGGCCGCGTCGTGGTCGACGATCGTCACCCCGGTCGGCCCGGGCCACCGCTCGACGCCGGCGACGTCGACGCCGGCCGAGCGGGCCGCCTCGAGAATCACGTCGGCGTGGGCGTCCCGGCCGACCGCGCCGAAATAGGAGACCGCCCGGGCGCGGCGCGCGAGCGCGACCGCGACGTTGAACGCGTTGCCGCCCGCGACCTCGGCGCCGCCGCGCGAGCGGAGCACGTCGACGCAGTTGTCGCCGACGCACGCGACGTCACGGCGCCCGCCGTCGCTCACGGCCAGCCCGCTCCGTCGGCGGCGAGGACGCCGTGCCCCATGAGCACGCGGGCGTCGAGGTCGAGGATCCCTCGGCGGAGGGCCGAGTGGACGACGAAGCACTGGGTCAGGGAGTTCAGCAGCAGCCCGGTGAGGAGCGGATGCACCTCGGGGCCGTAGGCCGCGGCGTCGTAGCGGAGGATCCGGCTGCCGCCGCGCTCGAGCGTCTCGAGCGTCCGGAGCGAGAGCGCCCGCGACTCGTCCGTCCCGAGCAGCATCATCACGTCGGGGTCGACGCGCTCGAGCGCCTCGGCGGGGCCGTGCCGGAACTCGCTCGCGTCGCAGTAGGTGCCGCCGATGCGGATGTTCTCCATCACGACGGTCAGGGCGACCTTGTAGGCCAGAGAGCTGAGCGGCCCGGCGCCGATCACGTACAGGTGGGTGCTGCCGAGGAACTGCGCGGCCTTCGCCTCGGCGTCCGCCAGCTCGCGCTCGACGGCGGGCCCGAGCACGCCGGGCAGCGCGGCGAGCGAGGCGTCGAGCGCCTCCGCCTCGGCGGCCGCGGCGCCGCCTGCGCGCCGTGCCAGCTCGGTGGCCGCCAGCGTCATGCCGACGACCGGGCCCTCGTAGCAGAAGGCGTATTCGTAGGGAACGGCGACGTCGGCCTCGCGGCCGAGAGTGCTGTCCGCGTTGCGGACGAGCGCGACGGTGCGGGCGCCGCGGGCGGACGCCTCGCGGAGCGCGGCGACCGTGTCCTCGGTCTCGCCCGAGAGCGAGTTGAAGATCGCGACCGCTCCCTCGCGGAGGGCCACCGGCCGCCGCCAGATCAGCTCGTAGCTGGGAAGCGCCTCGACCCGGTGCGGGAGCAGCCGGTCCCAGATGTACTTCGCGCCGAGCGCGTTCGCGTAGGAGCCGCCGCTGCCGACCAGGAAGACCGGCGTCGACTCGTCGATCAGGTCGGCGAGCGCGCGACACTCGTCGCCGCGCCGCCCGAGGTAGTCCTCGAGCTCGGTCGCGATCCGGGCCCCGGTGAAGTAGTCGCTTCCGCGTGCCCGCCCCAACGCCTCACGAATGACCTCGTCCATCGCGCTCCTCACCTGGGTTCGATACCGCTGCCGCGCCGCTTCGGGCGGCGCCGAGGCGCGAGCATACCACCTCTGTGAGAGCGCTACCACAATGTCTGTGCGAGCGCTCTCACAGCGGCCGGGAGAGCTCCGTTCGGTGCGGTAAGCTCCCGCGCAGAATGGCCTCCTCCAGCGAGCCGACCGCCGCTGCGGCAAGCGATGTCCGGCCGCAGAGCGTCACGATCCGCGAGGTCGCCGCGCGGGCCGACGTCTCACAGGCGACGGCGGCGCGTGCGCTCGGCGGCTACGGCTACGTGAGCGCGGCGGCCCGGCGGCGGGTCGAGGATGCGGCCGCCGAGCTCGGCTACCGCCCCAACGACGTCGCCCGGGCGCTGGCCTCCGGCTCGACGAAGACGATCGGCCTGATCGTCGGCGACATCGAGAACCCCTTCTTCGCCGCGCTCGCGCGCGGCGTCGCCAACGCCGTCGAGGCCGAGGGGTACACACTCCTGCTCGCGAACTCGGACGAGGACATCGGCCACGAGCGCAAGGCGGTGGAGGCGTTCCGGACGCGGCTCATCGACGGCCTCATCATCGCCCCCGTCACGGGGACGGAGGCCCTCCACCTGCGCCGCGAGGAGCGCCCGATCGTGTTCGTCGACCGGGCGATCCGCGGGCTGCCCGTCGACACGGTCACGGTGACGAACGCCCAGGGCGCGGCGGCGGCGACGGCGCATCTGATCTCGCTCGGGCACCGGCGGATCGGCGTCGTCACCGACTCGCCGGAGATCCACTCGACCGCGCAGCGCCTGCGCGGCTACCGGAGCGCGCTGCGGGCCGCCGGGCTCGAGGTCGACGAGAGCCTGATCTCGTACGGCGCCTCCACGCAGGAGGGCGGCTACGGGGCGGCGCTTCGTCTCCTCAGCGGGCCCGACCGCCCCCACGCCGTGTTCACGACGAGCAACTTCATGACCGTCGGCGCGGTGCGCGCACTGCACGAGCTGGGCCTCGAGATGCCCGATGACGCCGCGCTCGTGGCCTTCGACGACCAGGAGTGGATGACGCTCGTCGAGCCCAACATCACCGTCGTCGCCCAGCCGGTCGTGGAGGTCGGCGAGACGGCGGGGCAGTTGCTCCTCGCCCGCCTCGCGGGCGGGAACGAGCCGCCGCGGCGCGTCCGGCTCGCCACGGAGCTGATCGTCCGGGCCTCCTGCGGCAGCGGACGCCCTACGCGCGGCGCCCGTCGACCGGCCACTCCTCGACGGTCGCGGGCGTCGTGAACACGAACAGCGAGCCGTGGAGGTTGATCGTCGGGTCGATGTGGCCCGGGACGACGAGCACGGTGTCGCCCACCGCCAGCGGCTGCTCGGCCGGGAGGCGAAGGTGGGCGTGCTCGTCGGAGAGGTCGACGATCTCGAGCCCCGGCGGCACCGCCTGCGGCATGCCGTGCTCGGCCGACAGGGCCTTCAGGCCGGCATTCAGCACCGCGCGCCCGCCCTGCCTGCTGATCACGGTCGCGCAGCAGTAGAGCGCGGTCTCGAACGGCAGGCCGAGCGACGCGTAGCGCGCGTCCATCAGCACGTACGAGCCCGCCTGGATCTCGGTCAGCGCGCCCGCCTCGGCGGCGAGATCGAAGGTTCCGGTTCCACCGCCCGAGACGAGCTCGCACCGGTACCCGGCGGCCTCGAGCCGCTCCTGCTCGGCGCGGAGGATCGCCTCCGCGATCGCCACGAGACGCCCGCGCTCCGCGCGCTCCGGCTCGAGCACCGCGTGTCCCTCGTAGCCCTGGAGGCCGCGGAACTCGAGCTCCTGTCCGGCCACGACGGATCCGACCAGAGGGAGAAGCACCTCGCTCCCGCCCTCGAGGCCCGACCGTCCCATCCCGACGTCGATCTCGACGAGCACGCCGAGCCGCACGCCGGCCTCCCGCGCGACAAGCCGCAGCTGGTCGACGTGACGGCCGTCGTCGACGCACACCGTGACCCGGGCGCTCCGGGCCGCGGTCGCGAGCTGCCCGAGGCCGACCGCGTCGGCCACCTGGTTGGCGACGAGGATGTCGTCGAACCCCGCGCGGGCGAGAACCTCCGCCTCCCAGGCCGTCGCGCACGTAACGCCCACACAGCCGCCGGCCGCGAGCTGGCGCGCCAGCAGCCTGCTGCACTTGTGGGCCTTGAAATGCGGCCGCAGCCGCACGGGCCGACCGGCGAAGTAGCCGGCCGCCCACGCGATGTTCCGATCGGCGGCCGCGAGATCGACGACCAGGCAGGGCGTCGGCAGCCCCGCGAGCAGCTCCGGAGCGAACGCAGGATTTTCGACGGAGCCGGCCATCAGATGTCGCGGGACGTCGCGCGGCCCGCGGCCCATCCTTGCACGAGTCGTACGGGAGTCCACATCCCAACCTGCCTCTAGTTGTCCTGCCTACGGAGGTTGTGAACGGCTGAGGTTCTATCTGAGCCAGTCCGGCTCACGACGGCCTGCGTAACGGGGTCTGACCCGGGTCTGACCCCGTTTGTGCGCGATGGCGCGGAAGACGATCCTCGGTTCAGACCACCTGACGGGTAAGGCGATCGATGAGAAGAACGAGGCGACGATGCCGATCCGGTACTCGGATGCGCGGCGCAGTCGAGCGATCGGGGCGATCGCTCCGTCGTCGTGCGCGTCAGCCGACGGCGGCTTCGACGCGATGGGCGTGCGGGAGCGTGACCCGGAAGGTCGTGCCGGAGCCCTCGACGCTGTCGAAGTCGATCGTGCCGCCGTGCGCCTCGACGATCCCGCGCGTGATCGCGAGCCCGAGGCCGGTGCCCTGGACGCCGGAGGCGCGCGCGTTCGACGAGCGGAAGAAGCGACTGAACAGCTGAGCCTGCTCCCCCGCGGGAATCCCGATACCGGTGTCCCGGACCGCGATCGTCGCCGTGTTGCCCTCCTGGCGCATCGTGATCTTCACGCCTCCGCCGTCGGGCGTGTACTTGATCGCGTTCGAGAGGAGGTTGTCGACCACCTGGCCGAGCCGCGCCTTGTCTCCCTCGGCCGCGATGCCCGGGTCGGCGTCGATGTCGACGTCGATCTCCTTGCTCGCGGCGAAGGGCCTGGCAGCCTCGCCGGAGCGGGCGACGAGGTCGTTGAGCATGACCTCGCCGATCTGGAGCGGCACGCCGCCGCTCTGGATCTGGGCCATCAGCAGCAGGTCGTCGACGATGGAGCGCAGCCGCTCGGCGTTGGTGGCGATCACGCCCAGGTACTGGCGCTGGTCGTCCGTTAGTTCGCCGTCGTCCTGGAGGATCTCGGTGAAGCCGCTGATCGACGTCAGCGGCGTGCGCAGCTCGTGCGAGACGAGACTGATGAACTCGTCCTTGATCTTCTGCGCCGCCTCGAGCTCGCCGATCGTGGCCCGCAGCTCCTCCGACTGGCCGCGCAGCTCCTCCGTCTGCTCGTCCACGAGGCGGACGGCGCGCGCCCTGCCGGTGACGAGCACGAACCCGAGCAGACCGAGCAGCACGCTCACCGAGCTGCCACCGAAGAGAACGGCGAGCGCGTTCCCGTGGGAGAACAGGCCGCTGCCCGGCGTCGAGGCGAGGGTGCGGACCGTCCAGCCGTTATGGAGGTCGGCGGTCAGAACGGTGGCGTGGCCAGGAGCCTTGCCGGCCTTGAACGTGACGGCCGACGAGCCTGTCCGGTAGCTGAGGGCGACCGCCATCCGGGGCTGTCCCTCGAGCGCCGTCGCCAGGATGACGCCGGGCGCGAGCGCGAGCGCGGTCCAGCCGCTGAATGCCGCCCGCCGCGCGGACACCGTGGCCGGGACGGCGCCGCCTCGATAGACGGGCGTCTGGATCGCGAGCAGCTTGACCGGGCCGACGGTGTACGGCTGGTAGGCGCCCAGCCCCGAGTCTCGCGCCGACATGATTCCGGCCCTGTAGACCGGGTTTGCGCAGTAGTCCGTCGCGGCGGAGGTGGGAGTGCTCGGCACGGGCGCTATCCCGATGAGGTCGACGAAGCAGTAGAACGGCCGCCTGCCCGCGGGAACGACCTTGAAGGATCCGTCAGCGGGGAGCGTTCCCGCAGGGTCGAGCTTCGCGCGCGCCGCGTACGCGGGCAGCTGCGCCGCAGGAACGAGCACGATCCGGGCAATCCCCGCCACCTCGGGGTACCGCACGAACGCTCGCGCACCGGCGAGCCAGGCGTTGAACATGGCGTTCGACGGACGCGGCGTCGCGACGAGGAAGGCGCTGAGGTCGACCACGAGATCCTCCTCGTGCTGGAGCGCGAGCTGCAGGCGCGAGACGACGTTCGCCGAGTTCGCGGCCAAGGCACGCTGCGACGTCTGCTGGTCGCTCCGCGCGATCGCACGGGCCGCGAGCACCGACCCGGCGACGCCGAGCAGCACGAAGATCGCACCGCCTGCCAGCCAGCGTCGTCGCGCGAACCTCGACTGCTCGACCACGCCCGGAGTACGACGACCGAACATCAGCCGAGCCTCCGACCAGGACACCAGCCACTACAAGGTGCCATCCCGCACAAGATAGCGCCCGTGGAGTCCAAAACCCGATCGGGTCAAGGCACAAGGCTGCTGAGACCGCGGCGGCATCGGCGTCCCCATCTGCTGGAGGTCGCCCCTCGCTTGTCCGTCTGCTTCGACTCGTAGATGTGGACCAGCTGATCGACGAGCGGCCGCTACCAGCCCATCAGCGTGGATTGCGCTCACCCTCGAGGAACTCTGCGAGGTTCTCGAGGGAGGAGGCCATTCCCGCGGCATGGTCGGCCACGGTGATGCCGTCCGGAACACCTTCGGCAACGATGTCGACGCGCGTTCCATCGCCGACGGCGGTGATCTCCCAGGCCATGGTCATCGTGCCCGCGTAGGCGGGATCGTCCGAGACGAAGTCCACCGCCTGCACGACCCGTGCACCGGGGACGAGGGCGATGAACCGAGCCTCGACGATGTCGGTGTCCGCACCGGTCTTGCCCCGTGAAGCCGACGCGTCGGCGTACGTCAGCACGAGCCGGTACGACCCGCCAGGACGCGGATCGAAGCGCTCGAAGGTGCCGGTCATTCCCTGAGGAGGCAGCCACGCCGTCAGCGCCTCACGCTCGACGAACGCGGCATAAACACGTTCAGGCGGCGCGGCGATCACGCGAGACGCCCTATCCCTCCGAGGCACCCGCGTGATGGTACGGCCGAGGTCGAATCTCGGGGGCGGATCGCCTGATCGCATCGGCTCACCTGAGCGCGCGGCCGTCGTCGAGGTCGAAGAAGTGGAGCTTCTCCGCCTGGACGCTGAGCGCCACCACGTCGCCGCGGCGAATACCCGTGTCGCCGGGCAGGCGCGCAACGACCGTCGTCACTCCGTCCTCACGGTCGGCAACGGCGGCGAGCTGGTCGGAGAGGCCTTCGCGAACCTCGTCGCGCAGCACCGGCGTGGCGGCGATCTCGACGTGCGCGAGCACCTCCGAGCCGAGCGCCTCCGCGACCACCACCGTCCCCGGGATCCCGGTCGCGTCGCCCTCGGCGGCGGCGATCGCCTCGGGACGGATGCCGACAGCGACGGTCCGGTCGATCGCCGGCGCCAGCGCCGGCAGGATGCTCTGCGGCAGCGGGAGCGCGAAGGCGCCGATGCGGCACTCGACACCGCCGTCTCTCCGCTCGAGCCGGCCCTCGACGACGTTCATCGCCGGGCTGCCGATGAAGGTCGCGACGAAGAGGTTCGCCGGCTCTGCGTACACGCGCTGCGAGGTGTCGACTTGCTGGAGGATGCCGCGCCGCATCACCGCAACGCGATCGGCCATCGTCATCGCCTCGACCTGGTCGTGCGTGACGTACACCGTCGTGACCCCGAGCTCGCGCTGGATCCGCGCGATCTCCGTCCGCATCTGGACGCGGAGCCGCGCGTCGAGGTTCGAGAGCGGCTCGTCCATGAGGAACGCCTTCGGCTGACGGACGATCGCGCGCCCCATCGCGACGCGTTGCCGTTGCCCGCCGGAGAGCTGACTCGGCTTGCGGCCCAGCTCGTCGAGGATGCCGAGGATGCCCGCGGCGTGCTCGATCCGCTCGCGGCGCTCCTCTCTCGGCACCCGACGGACACGCAGCCCGAAGCCGATGTTGTCGGCGACGTCCATGTGCGGGTAGAGCGCGTAGTTCTGGAAGACCATCGCGATGTCGCGCTCCCGTGGCGGCTCGTCGTTCACGCGGACGCCACCGATGCGGATCTCGCCCTCGGTGATCTGCTCGAGGCCCGCCAGCATCCGGAGCGCTGTCGTCTTGCCGCAGCCGGACGGCCCGACGAGGACGACGAACTCGCCGTCGCCGATGGTCAGGTCGAGCTCGCGCACGGCGAACGCCTTGCCGTCGTAGGACTTGCTCACCCGGTCGAACTCGAGGACTGCCATGCCTCTTCCTCCTCACGTATGTCGTTCCGGTCAGCGGCGAGAAGGCGCTCGACGTCCGCCGCGGCAGGGCCCCAGGCCGACGCACGCGTGCACTGCGCAGCCCCGGCCGCCGCGGCATAGCGCAGCGCCGCTTCGAGATCTGCGCGGTCGAGCCGCGGCAGCTCCCCTCTCCGCAGGCGGCCCGCGCGCCACAGCCAGGCGAGCAGGCCCGCCCCGAAGGCGTCTCCTGCGCCGACCGTGTCGACCGGCTCGATCCGCGGGGCCCGCGCGCGGGCCGACAGCGCGCGCGTCCAGCCGGTCGCTCCGTGGCTGCCCGAGGTGACGACGACGCAGCCGGCTCCCGTCGCGAGCAGCCGCTCGACCCCGGTCGCCCTGTCGGCGCCCGGATAGAGCCACGAGAGGTCGGCCTCGCTCAGCTTGACGAGCTCGGCGACCGCGACGAGTCGCTCGAGCCGTCGCCGGTACGCCTCGCGGTCGGACACGAGCGCCGGCCTCACGTTCGGGTCGAGCACGAGGGCGCGGTGAGCGGCTTCCGCCTCCGCGAGCTCCGTCACCGACGCGCCCGGGGGATCGGTCGCCAGGGCGAGTGTCCCCACGTGCAGGGCCGACGCGCCGCCGAGGTCGCCGATCCGCCGCGGGTCGAGTTGCTCGTGCGCCGTGCCGGCGAGGTAGAAGCTGTACTCCGGCTCGGCGCCTTCGGTCGCCACGACTGCGATCGGCGTGGCTGCGTCGACGTCGGCGATCCCGCTCGTGTCGACGCCGGCGGCCGCAAGCCGCGCCCGGAGCTCGTCACCGAGGCGGTCGCGGGAGATCGCACCGACAAAGCGCGTCGGCACGCCGAGCCGGGCAAGTGCGACGGCGGTGTTGAACGGACCGCCGCCCGGATGCAGCCGGAGGATTCCTGGCTCGAGATGGGCGTCGACAAGCGCCTCGCCCATGACGACGACGGCCTCCGAGGTCATGCCGGAGGATGCAGAGCCGCCCGGAGCGCGCCGACGACCTCGTCCATCCACGCGCGCGCCGGCGCCCACTCCTGCCAGAGCCCCGGGGAGCCGTGGGTGTGCCCGGCCGCACGGTGGAGCGTCGTCTCGACCCCGGCTTCCTCGAGCCTGCGCGCGTAGGCCTCGCCCCCGTCGCGGAGGACGTCGTACTCCGCAGTGAGGATGTACGCGGGCGCGACGCCGCCCAGATCGGGGGCGAGGAGCGGCGAGGCGTACGGGTCGAGTCCGTCTGCGACGTCGTGCAGGTACAGGCGGTTGAACTCCTCCATCGCCGCCCGATCGAGGCCGTAGCCGTCGGCGAAGAGCGCGACCGAGGGCTGCGTCGCGAAGCCCGCGCTGACGTCCGTCACGGGCACTTCGAGCAGCTGCAGCGCGAGCGGCGGTCCTCCCCGGTCGCGGCTCATCAGCGCGACCGCGGCGGCGAGGTTTCCGCCCGCGGACTCGCCGCCGACCGCCACGCGCCGACCGTCGGCGGCGAGCGACGAGGCGTGCTCGACGACCCAGACGAGCGCCGCGTAGCAGTCCTCGACAGCGGTCGGGAAACGGTGCTCGGGCGCCAGCCGGTACTCCACGGTCGCGACGACGCACCCGGCTGCTCCGCAGATGTGCGCGCACTTCGCGTCGTTGAAGACGGACTCGATCGTCCCGAAGACGAAGCCGCCGCCGTGGAAGTGCACGAACACTGGCTGCGGCCCCGCCCCGGCGGGCGTGTAGACGCGGATGCGGACCTCGCCGCCCGCGACCGGAACCCGGTGCTCGGCGGTCGAGGCGACCTGCTCGACGACGACGCCCCTCCGCCGGAGCTCGCGGTCGTGCTCTTCCAGCAGCACCTCGCGAAGCTCGGGCACGTCGAGCCCGCCGTGCCGCTCGTTCACCTGGCTTTCCCAGTCGATCAGCGACTGGATCTCGGAAGCGATCTCCGTCACGTCATCTCCAGTTCTGTCGTTGGCACCCCGACCACGATCCGTCCCGTCTCGTCGAGGCGGACGGGCAGCGGGTCGGTGAGCTCGCCGAGGAAGGCGCGGTCGCCGTCGCCGCGGAAGGCGAGGAACCGCCAGCTGTCGGCCTCCGCCTCGACGAGCTTGCCCGCATAGAGCGGCCCGAGCGGGCCGTCCGGAGCGGCGAGAGGCCCCTCGGCGGGCGAGTACGGGCCGAGCGGGTGGTCGGCCGAGAAGGCGAACGTACCGGTCAGACCCGGAACGCCCAGCCGCGCGAGCCGCCCGCTCGAGTGGTCCTCGGCGAGGCACGAGACGAGGATCTCGTAGCGGCCGTCGAGACGGACGAGCTGCGGTACCTCGACCTGGGCGAACTCCCCCGCCGCGGTCAGCGGCGGCAGCACCTCCCAGCGGACGAGGTCGCGTGAGCGGGCGTGCCCGACGACACCGGCGCCGTCGGGCGAACCGGCGCGCGCGCGGGCGGTGATCAGCGTGTGGACGAAGCCGTCCTCGTCGCAGCGGAAGAGCCAGGGGTCGCGCCACGACTGGTCGCGCCAGCGGCTGAGGTCGAGCAGGTCGTACCAGCGCGGGTCGGCCTCGAGGACGGGATTCGCCGGGTGCTTCACCCACTCGACCAGGTCGTCGGAGACGGCGAGTCCGATCCGCTGGACGAGACCGCCGTCAGCCCGCGAGACCCCGGTGTAGAGCATGTGCCAGCGGCCGCCGTGCTCGATCACGCTCCCGGTCCAGACGGCGAGATCGTCCCAGCTGCCCGGCGCGCCCGGGCGCAGGGCGTCCGGGAGAACCGACCAGTCACTCAGGTCGAAGGAGACCGCGTGACCGACCGATGCGTTGTGATGACGGAGAGCCGGCCGGCCGAGCGCCCGCGGCGCCTGCAGGTAGAAGACGTGGTGCCGGTCGTCCTCCCGGACGAGCCAGAAGTCCCAGATCCACTTGTCGGGCAGACGGAGCGCCATCTCAGCAGCCGACCCGGCGCTAGCCCTTCAGCGATCCCTGGAGCAGCGCCGCCACGAAGTGGCGCTGGAAGACGAGGAAGACCACGAGCGTCGGCGTCAGGATCAGCAGCGACCCCGCCGACAGGAGCGGGATGTTCGTGCCCCACTGCCCCTGGAAGGCGCCGAGCGCCCCGGCCATCGTGCGCTTGCTCGGGTCGTCGACGAGCACGATCGCAAGCAGGAACTGGTTCCACGTCCAGACCGTCATGAGGATCCCGAGCGACGTCAACGCGGGGCGGGCGAGCGGCACGTGGATGCGCCAGAACAGCTGCCAGGTCGTGGCGCCGTCGACCTCGGCGGCCTCCGAGAGCTCGCGGGGCATGTTGATGAAGTGCGCGCGCATCCAGTAGACGCCGAACGGCATGAACAGCCCGATCAGCGGCAGGACGATCGCCCAGCGCGTATTGAGCAGACCCAGCCCTCGGATCTCGAAGTAGATCGGCACGATCACGCCCTCGAACGGAAGCGTCAGACCGAGCAGGAAGAGCACGAACACGATGCGGCCGCCGGGAATCTGCAGGTGCCCGAGCGCAAAGCCCGCCATCGTCGCGATCACGACCGAGATCGGCACCACGGCGAGCACGATCAGGACGCTCGACGTGAAGATGACACCCATGTTCGCGACGTGGAAGGCGTCGATGAAGTTGCCCCAGTGGGGATGCGACGGCCACGAGAACCCTTTCGGGTAGGTGCCCGACTCGTGCAGGGCCGAGGTGAACATGCTGACGAACGGCAGCAGCGTCACGGCCATCAGGACGACGAGGAGCGCCCCGCCCGACCACTGATTGCGGCGGGAGACGATCACGACTCGTCGCCGCGGCGCGTGAACAGCTGGATCGGGAGGATGCAGGCGAGCACGAGCAGCATCAGCACCACGGCCAGCGCAGAGGCGACCCCCACCTCGCGGTTGAAGAACGCGAGCTGGTAGATCTCGAGCCCGGGCACCATGGTCGCGTAGCCGGGCCCGCCACGCGTGCTGATGTAGACGATGTCGAAAGCCGACAGCGCGGCGATCACCGTCACCGTGACGCAAACACCGATCTCGTTGCGCAGGCTGGGCAGGGTAATCGAGACGAACTCGCGGATCGGCCCGGCGCCGTCGAGCTGCGCCGCCTCGTAGAGCGCCGCATCGATCTTGCTCATCCCGGCGAGCAGCAGCACGGTGCAGAGGCCGAGCAGCACCCAGGCGCCGATCACGCCGACCGCCGGCAGCGCCGTGCCGAAGTCGCCGAGCCACCCCCGCGTCACGCTGCCGAGCCCGACCGCCGAGAGCGCCTGGTTGACGACGCCCTGCGACGAGAGCACCCAGCTCCAGGCGATGCCGGCCGCGACGAGCGGCACGACCTGGGGCAGGAAGAGGACCGCGCGGGCGGTCGAGCTGATCCGCCGCGATGCGACCCGGCGCATGACGGTCGCGACCGCGAGGCCGAGCAGCACCGGGATTCCGCTGAAGAAGACGATCAGCTCGAACGCGTGCTCGAGCGCGCCGATCAGCCTCTGATCGGTGAAGACGGTCTTGAAGTTGTCGAGCCCGACCCACCGCGCGGGGAGCACGCCGTCCCAGCGGTAGAACGAGTACTTGAACGTCTGGACGATCGGCCAGAGCACGAACAGGGCGTAGGCCGCGAGCGCGGGCAGCACGAAAAGCCAGCCGTGCAGCCGCGTGCTGCGGGCCCTCACGGTGAGGGCCCGCAGCATCGACTCTCGGCTTGACCCGCGGGGGAGGCGCGGGGACGAGGTCGCTCGTTCGCTCATCGGCTCCGTGCGCGGCTAGGAGCCGTTCTTCAGCTCGTCCACGTAGTCGGCCTGCACCGTCTTGAGCAGGTTCGCCGGCGTCTCCTGGCCGCCGAAGAGCTTCTGCACTTCAGGCGTCCACGCCTGGGCGTAGATCGCGCCTGTGGCGTTGGCGATGAAGTCCATCGCGCCGTTCTGCTTGGCGACGACCTTCCCCGCCGCGAGCGTCTGCGCGACGAGCGTGCCGGGCTTCGACGGGATGGCCAGGTTCGGGGGACCGCCGGGGTTCGAGCCGCCGACGGCGACGTTGATCTTCCGCGCCTTCGGGTTCGTGGCGACCCAGTTGAAGAAGAACGCCGCGCAGTCGGCGTGCTTCGCCTTCGCCGCCATGCCGTAGGTCAGGGGCGCCGACATCGCGGTGTGCTTGCCGCCCGCCTTGCGCGGCGGCATCAGGAAGAAGCCCACGTTGTTCGGCATCACCTTGTCGAGGTTCCCCGACTCCCAGTCGCCGTCGAACATGAGCAGCCCGTCACCGTGCTCGAACTTGCTCATCATCGTGGCGTAGTCGGTGGAGTTCGCATCCGAGTTGAAGTAGCCGGACTTGATCCACTGCTGCAGATGCTCGGTCGCGGCCAGGTTCGACGGCGTGTCGATGGTCGCCTTCGGCTTCTGGAAGATCCAGTTGTTGATCGGGCCCGGCGGGCCGTACACCGCCATCAGCTGCTGCAACGGGAACAGGAGACCGCCCGTCGCACCGCCGTCGAACTGGACGATCGGGGTCACCCCGGCCGCCTTCGACTTCGCCAGGAGCGCGTCGAGCTGAGCCAGCGTGGTCGGAGCACCGGTCATGCCGACCTTCTTCGCCAGCGTCTTGTTGTAGAAGACGCCGGTCAGGCTGTAGTTGAGCCCCATGGCCCACAACGAGCCGAGGCCGCGCGCCCCGCCGTTCGACCCCATCCGCATCTGCGACAGCTGCGAGGCCGGGAACTTCTTCCAGCCGTACTGCTTGAAGTAGCCGTCCATGTTCTTCAGCAGATGGTCGTGGACGAGCCCGCTGATCTGCGGCATCCGCATCAGGTCGGGCGGATTCGGACCCGACAGCACGAGCGGCGCGTTCTGCGTGATCACCGCGAACTGGTCCTGTCGGATGTGCCACTTCACCTTCGGATACTGCTTCGTGAAGGCGTGCATCAGGTCGATCACGTCGGGGAAGCCGGTCTCGACGTAGGCCTCCATCGTCACGGGCGTCGTCCCGCAAGCCTGCGCTTCGGTGGGGGCTTTCGCCGTCCGGGCGCCGGCCGCTGCGCTCGCGCCGACCGCGGCGGTGACGCACGCGGCGACCGCGAGCAGGACGAACACCGTCCGCGTTCCGGCCCGGAAGGCCACCGGCCTGTGCCGCTTGGCAGCATCAGGGCGTCTGAACATCGATCCTCCCTCTCTCGTCGCGAGCGTGGCCGAAGCGGGGCCTCGCAGAGACCCGGCACCGATGCTGTCCTTGATAGCCGACTCTCGCCGTTGTATCCCCATCGGACACCACACTCCCTTTGTCGCTAGCCCGAAAACGACTAGCTAAAACGAATTAGCACGCGAGATGATTACAACGCCCTCGCGCCGGAGTCAAGTCCTCCACACCGAGGCATAGGCTGTGACAGGAATGAGCAGAAAGCGCGTCACCCTCGCCGACGTCGCCCGGAGTGCCGGCGTCTCGCAGACCGCAGCCTCGTTCGTGCTCTCGGGCCGCCGCGAGGAGATGCGCATCTCCACCGAGGTCGAGGCCCGCGTGCTGCAGGCGGTACGCGACACCGGCTACCGGCCGAACATCGTCTCGCGCAGCCTCCGGACGGGAACGACCCAGACGATCGGGTTCGTCTCCGACACGGTCGCCACCACGCCGTTCGCGGGCCATCTGATCTGGGGCGCGCTCGATGCGGCTCGAGAACGCGGCCATCTCCTCTTCATCGCCGAGACCGAAGGCGATCCGGAGCTCGAGCTGGAGCTGATCGACGCAATGCACGACCGCCAGGTCGACGGGATCGTGCTCGCGTCGATGTACACGCGCAAGCTGAACCCGCCCAAGGCGCTGCTCGACGGCCCCGCCGTCCTCCTCAACGCCCTCCCCGACGGGCGCCCGACGATCCCGTCGATCGTTCCCGACGAGGCCGAAGCCGGCCGTACCGCCGTGCGCGTCCTCCTGGACGCCGGTTACTCGACCGGCATCTGCCTCGTCGGCGCCGGCCCGAAGCCCGCCCGGGCGCCGAGGGACAGCATCGCCGCCGTCGAGCGCATGCAGGGAATCTCGGAGGCTCTGCAGGCGGCGGACATCGAGATCGCCGGCGCGGTCGGCTGCTCCGAATGGCAACCGGAAGACGGCTTCGAGGCCACCAGGCGCCTCTTGCGCGGTCGGTCGCGACCGTCGGCGCTCATCTGCTTCAACGACCGCCTCGCCCTCGGCGCCTACCAGGCGCTCGCCGAGGCCGGGCTCGACGTGCCGGGCGACGTCTCGGTCGTCTCGTTCGACGACGACCTGATCGCCTCCTGGATCAAACCGCAACTCACGACCCTCGCCCTCCCCCACTACGAGCTCGGCCGGGCTGCGATCGAGCTTCTCCTGCGCGACGACCAGTCACGGGCGAACGGCGAGCCGCAGGTCCACCGCATCCCGATGCCGCTGCGCGAGCGCGCGTCGGTCCGCAACATCCAGATCGCCCCCGAACGGACACCCCGCGCCGACGTGACCGCCGGCAGCGTCGCCGATCGCTGACCGGCCGCCCGCAGCCGGCCAGTGCGGTGGACGGAACTCGAAGGCGTCGGCCTACCCGGGTGCGGTGCAGGGCCGCGCTCGACCCTCGGCGTGCGCGCCTCGGCGGACGGCGCCGCCGCCGGGGCGATGCCGAAGGCGGCCATCACCTCGTGCGCCTCGTCACGCTGCCGCGCTCGTGCGGGCCGCGAGGATGCTTCTCTCTAGCCGAGCTGCTGCGCAACCTCCCACGCGTGGCCGTCGGGATCGACGAACGCCGCCGTCCGCACCCCCCACTCGCGGTCGACCGGGCCGTTCAGCAGCTCCACCCCACGCTCGGCGAGCTCGGCGCACGTGGCGTCGGCGTCGTCGACCCAGACCGTCAGCAGGAAGCGCGAGCCCGAGTCCGCGACCTCGGCCGGCGCGATCAGCCCGGGGGCCTCACGAGCTTGAAGGAGGTTGACGAGCAGGTTCTCGAACTTGACGACGGCGGAGTTGCCGTCCTCGAAGATCGCGGGCACGCCGAAGACGCTCGTGTAGAACGCCTTCGAGCGCTGCGGGTCCCCGACATAGAGCGTGATCACACCGACGCTCTGCAGCGACGCACTCACCTTCCACCTCCGGTTCGCAGGGTCTCTCGCAGATAGACGCCGCGAGCCCGACCGACTCATCGGTCGGGCCCGCCGACGTTGCCGTCAGGTCCGGCGGCTCTCGCCGCCGGCGTCGTCGCCCGCGGCGCCGGGCGCCGGGACGACGAGCGAGTAGCCGATCCCGCGAACGGTGACGATCCGCTCGGGGCGGCGCGGGTCGCGCTCGATCTTCGAGCGCAGACGGCGGACATGCGCGTCGCACGTCCGCGTCTCGCCGGCGAAATCGGCCGACCAGAGCCGCGCCACGATCTCCTCGCGGCTGACCGGCTCGTTCGGGCGCTCGACGAGCAGCGCGAGCACGGCGAACTCCGAGACGGTGAGGCGCACGGGATCGCCGGCCAGGGTCACCCGGTGGTGGATCAGGTCGACCGTCAGATCGCCGCAGGTGTGCGAGCCGCTCGTCGCGCCCGTCCGGTCGTAGTCGCGGCGGCGGAGATGCGCCTGGATGCGCGCGATCAACTCGGACATCGCGAACGGCTTCGTCACGTAGTCGTCTGCGCCGCGCTCGAAGCCGATCACCTTGTCGATGTCGGAGCCGCGCGCCGAGAGCATCACGATCGGAATCGTGCTCTCCTGCCGGATCGCGCGGCAGACGTCGAAGCCGGAGAGCGGCCCTGCCAGGACGATGTCGAGCACGACGAGGTCGGCAGTGCGGTCGTGCAGCGACGCGAGCGCCGTCTCGCCGTCACGGGCGAGCTCGACCTTCAGCCCCTCGCGCCGGAGGGCGAAGGAGATCGACTTCGCGATCAGATCCTCGTCCTCGACGACCAGGATGCGCTTGCTCATCCGGCCCTGAACCGCATCGTGACTGTCGTGCCGATGCCCTTCCGCGACTCGATCTCGAGCTCGCCGCCGAGCGCCGTGACCATCTCGCTCGCGATCGCCAGCCCGAGCCCGAAGCCGTCCCGGAGCCGCGGGCCACCCCGGAAGAAGCGAGATGCGGCACGGGCGCGAACGTCGGCGCCCATCCCCGGGCCGGTGTCGGCGACGGAGACGGCGATTGTCTCGCCCTCCCGCCGGCAGGCGAGCACGATCGAGCCGCTCTCGGTGAGCCGCGCCGCGTTCCTGGCGATGTTCGAGAGCGCGCCCTCGACGAGCGCCCGCTCGCCGGCGATCATGCAGCTCTCGTCGCAATCGATGCTCACGCGCACGCCCGGCCGCACCTCGAGGCGCAGCGCCGCCTCGCTGACGATCGGGGCCACTTCGATCTCCGTGCTGCGCAGCGTCGTCGGGTCGGCCTGTGCGCGCGCGAGCAGGAGCAGAGCGTCGGAGAGGCGGACGAGCCGGTCGACCTCGTCGACGATGCCTCCCACGTAGAAGTCACGCTCGGCCGGCACGTCCTTGGCGCCCCGCTCGAGCGCGTCCGCGGCCGCCGCGATCGCGGCGAGCGGCGTCCGCAGCTCGTGGGACGCGTTCGACACGAACTCGCGCTGGGCGCGCTCCTGCCGCTCGCGCCGCGAGACGTCGCGGAGCACGATCGCGGCGCCGTCGTCGTGCTGCATGGCGACGATCTCGATCGTCCGTCCGTCCTCGAGCGTCACGAGCTCGCTCTGCGGCTCCGCGTCGTCGTCGAGCTGGTGGCGCGCCAGCTCCCGCAGGCGCAGCTCGGGCCAGCGGTCGGGAAGCGTGCGGCCGACGAGCTCGCCGCCGAACATCTCCCTCGCCTCCTCGTTCGCGAAAGCCACCTGCAGCCCGGCGCCGACGACCACCACCGCCTCGCCGAGATGGTCGAGCAGGCGTTGGAGGTTCAGCGCCGCGCGCTTCTGGTGCTCGTGGAGCCGCGTCCGCTCGAGCGCCTGCTCGCATACTCCGGCCAGCGCCCAGAGGAAGCTCACGTCCTCGCTCGTGAAACGGCGCTCCTCTTTCCAGGCGAATGCGACCGTCCCGACGAGCCGGTCGCGGGTCCGGAGCGGCAGCGCGACCGCGGCCGCATACCCGAGCGAGCCGAGCGCCTCGGCCGCGACCTCCCACTTCTCCCCGGCCGTGCGCAGCGAGCCGATCAGGACGAGCTTGCCGGTATCGGCCGCCACCGGCCCCGGCATCGAGTGCAGCCGGTCCTCGTTGCGGAGATGCTCGAGGAGGCCGTCCGGATAGGCCGAGCTCTGCAGGGTGACGAGCTGCGAGGCGCTGTCCATGACCGCGATGCGCGCACCGACCGCGCCGAGGACGGCCGTGGCCGTCCTGATCACGGCGGCGGCGACGTCGCGCGGGGTCAGCGCCTTCCCGAGCTCGGCCGTGAGCGACTGCAGCCCCGCCGTCCTGCTGTGGAGGCGAGCCTGCTCCGCGCGGTCGAACGCCTGCGCGCAGATGTGCGACAGCGTCGACATGAAATCGATCTCGTCCGTCGGGAAGAGGCGAGGCGGCTCGAAGCTGAAGCCGAGCGCGCCGATCGGAGGCCCGTCGACGGCGAGCGGAACGGCGGCGACCGCGTGGTGGGCGGGCTCGCCGCGACGCGCGCGGACGGCGGGGTAGCGGTCGTCGAAGTCGAGGCTCGTCTCACAGACGACGATCTCGCCGCTGCCGACCGCTTCCGTGTACGGAGACTCGATCTCGAGCGGCAGCGGGTCGAACGGTACGACCGCGCGCGGCTTGTAGCCGACGCTCGCGGCGAAGCGCAGATGCGTACGGTCGGCGTCGAGCAGCGTCACACCGCCCGCGGCGGCGTTCGTGGCCTTGACGCCGTGGGCGACGATCGCCGCGGCGATCTGGTCGCTCGTGTGGAGCTCGGCGAGAGCGGCGGTCAGATCCTGGAGGCTCGACGCCCGGGTCTCGAGGATCGAGCGGTCGAGCGCGTCGAAGGCGTGCGCCACCTCGCCGGCGAACGCGACCAGCCGCTTCTTCTCGGTCGCGTCGCGAACGCGCGCAACGCCGAACTCGAGCGCGAGCACGCCGAGCGTGCGGCCGGCGCTCAGGAGCGGCAGGACGACCGACGAACCGGTCGCGAGCTCGTCGGGGAGGAGCGAGCCGCGCACCTCGACGAAACCGCCGGCGGCGGCCGCCTCGGCGAGCGCCGACCCGGAATCGCTGCGCTGGCGCCAATGACGGACGGCATCTTCCGCCAGACCCACGACCGCGACCGGCTCGGGCGTCAGGCCGTCTGCGGCGATGCGGGCGAGGACAGCGCCCTGCGCGCCCGCGGCCATGGCCGCGAGAGCGACGAGCTCACGCGCCGAGCCCGGAGGCGCTTCCGCGGCAAGCCGCGTGAAGACCCCCGCAAGATCGCGGTTACGTCCGCCCGCCTCGAAGCCTCCAGCATCAGCTGGACGCCGCTCTGCACGCCGACGCGAACTGTTTGCCGCATTCGCAGTCACGTCTGTCAAATTGTCGGCGTTAGCCCTACCGCCGCTCACATCCTTCTCACCGGAGTCTCGCTGCGAATCAGGCCGATGCACATCCCCCGTACGGGGATTCCCCGACCCCGAGCGCCGCCTGCTTCTCGCATCCGCCACAGCTTCCTTCCCTCATCCCGCGGTCGCCAACCCGGACCAGAGCGCCCGCAGCCCGCGAGCCGCCGCGGTCGGTGTCAACTCGGCCTCGGCGGCACGCCGGCGGGCGGCGCCGAGCGCCTCCGCGGCGGCGGATTCCGAGAGCAATGCGTCGAGCTGCGCCGTCAACGCCGCGACATCGCCGCCGGCGACGAGCTCGGGGCGAAGCCCCTCGGGCAGCGTCGGCTCGTGCGAGGTCGCAACCGCCGGGGCGCCGGCGGCCGCGGAGAGGACGACCGGCTCGGCGCCGCCCGCGCACACGACCGACGCCAGCGCGTACCAGAGCGCGCGCTCCTCGGGCGGGCTCTGCCACTCGACGATCGCCCGGTGCCCGAGCGGCATGGCCTGCCGCTCGCAGGCGTCGCGGTACCGGCGGTCGACCGGGCCGTCGGGCAGGGCGGCCACGACGAGGTCGTCGTAGCGCTCCCGCAGCACCGTCGCGGCCTCGAGGACGAGGTGCAGCCAGCCGTCGCCGCGCCGGTACGGGCCGACGTAGAGAATCGTGTGCGGGGAGACGCGATGCAGGCGACGGAAGCGCTTCAGCTCCGGGTCGCGCCGCTCGCGCAGCAGGTTCAGAGGCGCATGCTCGGCGAGATCGAGCGGAGGACGCAGGAGCGACCAGGTCGGAGAGCTGCCACGGCCGAGCAGGCGGAGCTGGGCGGGATCGTCGACGAGCACGACCGACGCGGCCCGCGCGACGCGGGCGCCGGCGCGGTCGAGACGCTTCGCGCCGCAGAGGTCGGCGACCAGACGGTCGCGCGACGCGCGCTGCAGCGTCGGCAGAGCGGACGCGGTCGCGTGCACGACGAGCGGCAGCGAGCCGAGACGCGAAGGCGACCCCGGCTCGACGTCGTCGATCTCGTCCCGGGCGCCGCTCGTGTCGAGCCACCACGGCCGCTCGCCCAGCCAGACCACGCGGTAGGGGCGTTCGCGTGCCGCCGCACGCGGCGCGATTCCCGTTGCGTATCCGATCGCCGTCATGACTGCTCCTCCTCCTCGCCGGAGACGCGGTTCACCTTGCCGCCGGTGCCGCCCCCGCCGAACGGCGTCGGACGCCACCAGGACCACTCGACGCAGCTGACGCATTGCGTCGCGCAGAAGTTCCCGCCCGCGTGCCACTCGCGCATCTGCCGCATCCGCGCCCCGTGCCAGGTGGGGAGGACGCCGCCGTTGCGGACGTTCCCGAGGGGCGTCACGGCGTCGTAGTCGCGCGAGCACGACACGAGCACGCCGTCCCAGTGGATGTGGCAGTGGTACCAAAGGTTCGGGCAGGGGAGCCGGACGCCGTCGACGGTGCCGTCCTCGACCGGCGCGGGAGGCGCGCTTGCGGCTGCGCCGTCCGCGGCGGCGCCGTTCTCGGCCGGCGCGCTTGCGGCGGCGCCGTTCGCGGCGGCGCCGTTCTCGGCCGCCTCCTCCTCGCCGACCGCGAGCGCCGAGACCTCGCCGATCTGGCCGCCCCACGTGTCGAGCTCCTTGATGTTGACGATGTCGGCCCGGCTGCGACGCCAGCGCTCGACGAACTCGTTCACCTCGGCGTCGGTCTCGGAGAGGCGCACGATCTGCACGTCCGTCTCGACGTCCGAGCCGAGCTCGTGCTTGAGGTCGAGGAAGCGCTCGATGTTGGCGAGAACGGTCTCGAACTCGCCCTTGACACGGACGCTCTCGTAGGTCTCCTTCGTCAGGCCGTCCATGCTCAGGTAGATGCGGTCGAGGCCGGCGCCGATCACCCGTCGCGCCATCGCCTCGTCGAGCCGCGTCGCGTTCGTCGACAGCTCCACCCAGAGCTCGCGCTCCTTCGCGTACTCGATCATCTCGATGATCCGCGGGTGCAGCAGCGGCTCGCCCCACGAGTGGAGCACGACCGCCTCCGCGAACGGCGCGATCTCGTCGATGATCGACGTGTAGAGCCCCCAGTCCATGTAGCCCTTCGGCCGCGTGTCGACGTGGAGGCCGGTCGGACACATGATGCAGTCGAGGTTGCAGACGTTCGTCGACTCGACGTAGACGCGGTCGGGGAACGTCGGCGCGTGCTCGAGCTCCATCTTGTAGGAGGCCCACTTCACGGGCATGTTCGACTTCTGCCGCAGGCGGCGGCGGAAGCGGACCGGGTCGGTCAGCGTCTCGCGCCTCATGCGGGCTTGACCCCGTAGAAGCAGAGGTAGCGCGCGAAGAGCGACGGACGCGCCCGCACGAGCGGCGCATAGAGGCGCGCGACGAGGCGGTGCGTGTGCGAGCTCGTGAAGATGCGCGGATAGAGGCCGGCGCACCATGTGCCAGCGTGGCCGCGCAGCTGGATCCTCGTTACCCCGGCGTCGCGCAGCAGCCGCTCGGCCTCGTGGGCCGTCACGTAGCGGATGTGGTACTCGTCGGTCGGGCTGTTCGGGATGCTCGGCAGGCGCCCGCGCAGCAGCCAGAGCCGGTAGCGCCAGTGGCCGAAGTTCGGGACGAGCCAGATGAACTTGCCGCCCGGCCGGACGCAGCGGACGCACTCGGCGACGTGCCGGCGCAAGAAGAAGAGGTGCTCGAGGTTCGAGTTCGCGACGACCGCGTCGAACGCGCCGTCGGCGAAGGGCAGCGGCTCCGTGTCGAGATCGACCTGCTGCGCCTCGACGCCGCGGGCGCGCGTCCGCTCCGGGCCGACCTGCGACACGTCGGTGCCGACGACGTCGATCCCGTGCTCCTTGAGCATTCCCGCGAGGAAGCCCGGGCCGCAGCCGGAGTCGAGCACGTGCTCGCCCGGCTCGAGTGCGTCGAGGACGAGCTGGAGCCTCGTGTAGTCGACTCCGCCCTCGGGCACGTGCTGCCAGTGGTCGTCGTAGTAGCTCCGCAGATCCATCTCCACGAGGCTAGGGCCGGACCTCCGGCCAGAGCTTCGACCCAGGTCTAGGCACCCGCAGACCTAAGTCGAGTCGGGCCGCCTTCGGGGCCCGGTGGCCGCGTGCCGGGGACGTGCAGCGCGAGCCAGGGCCAGCCGCAGGGCGGGACGTGCAGTGCGTCCTCGGGCGGATCCGCGTGCTGCGCGCGCATGCACGCCGCGACCGTGCCCGGGATGTCGCCGGCGCGGCGCAGCGCCCGCGCCTGCCGGAACGACTCGAGCCACGGGCGCTGGGAGAGCGTCGCCGCGCGGGCGTAGCGAGCGGCGGCGGCGACGAAGCGGCCCTGTTCCTCCAGCAGCCTGCCCTGTGCGGAGACGGCCGCGGCGTTCCAGGGATCGAGCCGAAGCGAGGCTCCGACCTGGCCCGCGGCGAGACGGCTCGCGGCCGCGTACGGCACGGCCAGCGCGAGGAGCGCCGCGGCGGCGAGCGGCAGGACGACCCACCAGCGGGCGGGGCCGCGCCGCGGCTCGCGTGCGGCGGCTGCCGCGCCGACCACGAGCAGCACGGGCGCGACGATCCCCGGGAACGACCACGTCCAGTCGACCGAGACCTCGATCACGAGCGCGGCGAGCGCAGCTGCGGCGGCGGCCGCGATCGCCCGGTCGGCGGCGACGGCGCGGCGCAGCGCGAGCGCGGCGGCGAGGAGGAACGCGACGAACACGGCGATCGCCGGGATCCCGAGCTCCGCGCCGAGCTCGAGCTCGAGGCTGTGCGGCTGCAGGACGTACAGGTCCGCGAGGCGCCGGTCGGTGCCCCAGCGCACCGCGAAGCTGCCGACCCCGTCGCCGGTGAGCGGCGCGCCGGCGATCATCCCGGCCGCGACCCGCCAGGCGTCACGCCTGCCGTCGAGCGAGATCGAGGCGAACCGCGTGGCGCCCGGCGCCGCGTCGGGCGGCGTGTCGGTGATCGCGCCCGCGGCGAGCGAGCGCAGGTGCGGCGCGGCGGCGTGCGCGCCGACGCCGGCGCTGACGGCGAGCGCGACCGCGGCGACGAGGACGAGCACCCGGCGCGGCGGCCGCAGGCGCTGCGGGACCGGCAGCGCCGCGGCGGCGGCGAGCACGGCCGCGACCCCGGCGGTGACGAGGGCGTACGTGCGCAGCTCGGCGACGCTCGCAGCGGGCCCGCCCTCGACGAGCGCCCGGTCGACGGAACGCAGCGCGACCGCGAGCGCGCCGCCGCCGGCGGCGAGAAGGACGGCGAGCGCGGCGAGGCGCCCGTGGCGCGAGAGCGCCGTCTGGAGCATGACCGCGAGCGCGACGGCCACGAGGGCGCCGCGCGACTGGGTCAGGAGCAGCAGGCCGAGCAGGGGCGCCGCCATGAGGGCGGCAGCGGCCCGCGCCGCCGGCGTGCGGGCCGTGGCGGCGAGCGAGAGCGCGAGCGGCAGGGACACCGCGGCGAGCAGCCCCTGCGCATTGTGGTAGCCGACCGGGCCTTCGAGCATGCGCCCCTTGAACCAGGCGTCCGGGGCGGTGCCCGCGGCCGCCCGGACGAGGATCTCGAGCGCCTGCGCGCTACAGCCCGCTGCGACGCCGGCGACCACCGCCCGCGCACGGTCGGCGCCGGCGAGGCCCGCGCCCGCGAGCAGCGCCGCCGCGGCGACGAGCAGACGTCCGCCGGTCATCCAGGCCTCGTGCGGGAGACCTCCCCACGCGACCGCCGAGAGAGCCGGCGAGCAGCCCGAGTGCGAGCAGCGCCGCCGCGGAGCCCGCGAGCCGTGCGCCGACGCGGAGCCCGAACGGCGCCGCGAAGCCCACGACCACGACGAGCGCGATCCCGAGCGGCGCCCACGCCCGCGTGCCGTACGCGCCCTCGGCGCGTGCCGAGAGCGCGATCCCGGTTGCAGCCACCGCCACTCCGGCCCGCGCAAGGGTCGCAGGCCGGTGTGGCGGCATGCTACGTCCGATCGCCGCGCGTGGTGCGACGGAGAACGAACCCTGCCCCGGCGACTGCGCAGCCGCCGGCGACGATCAGCCCGATCTCGAGCCCCGTGAACGGCAGGGTGGAACCGGCCGCGTCAACGACCGGAGCCCTGACGGCAGGCGGTGGCTTCTCCTGCGTGACGGGGTTGCCGTACTGGTGCGTGCCGGGCGAGGCCCAACTCGCGGCCGCGACGAGAAGACCGGCGACGACCGCGACGAGCAGGCACGTGGTGAGTCTCTTTGCCATAAGCAGAACCTAGGTGGGGGGCCCGGCCCGGCGACCGCCCGAAGGTCGAGCCTCGCGGTGCGGTTCGGCGGGTCCGGGCCCCGGAGCCATGAGCGGCGGTCTAGGTCTAGGCGACGACCTCGTACACCGGGCTCTCGACGAGCCCGTGCTGGTACGCGTGACGCGCCGCCTCGGTGCGGTTGGCCACGCCGAGCTTGCGGTAGATGTTCGTCAGGTGGAACTTGACGGTCTGCTCGGTCACCCACAGCTCCTGGCCGATCGCCTGGTTCGAGAGGCCGCGGGCGACCGCCTTGAGGATCGCCACCTCGCGCTCGGTCAGCCCGACCGCGCGGGCCTCCGACTCCTCCGTCACCTCGGGCATGCCGAGAGCGTGGTAGACGCTGCCGTCGACCGCCTGCCGCAGCGAGGCGGCGAGGTCGCGCGGGTTGATCGTCTTGACGATGTAGCCGCACGCGCCGCGCGAGAGCGCCATCTGGATGTGCTCGGGATCCGAGTAGACGGACAGCATCACGACCTTGACGTCCGGATGGCGCGTCCGGATCTGGTCGAGGCACTGCAATCCGTCCATCTTCGGCATCCGGATGTCGAGGAGCACGACGTCCGGGTGGGTCTGGTTGACGAGCGGGAGCACCTGCGCGCCGGTCGTCGCCTCTGCCACGACCTCCATCTCCTGCTCGTCGTCGAGCGCCCTGCGAATCCCGGCTGTCATCAGCCGGTGATCGTCCGCGATCAGGACTTTAAGCTTCATTTCTCCGAACCTCCCGGTCCTGGGCCTTCTGGTAGCCGCCCGTCCGCACAGGCCTGCTGGACTTCGATCTCGTTTCCGCGTCCCCAGAACCTCGACTTTCGGGCCATATCGCCAGCATCGCGCCAGCCTTGAGCCCGAAAACGACGCCAAGCCGACAATTCCGCGACAGTCCCGTCACGTTCGGACGCGCTTTGCGCACAAACCCGCACGTTCGGCCCCGCGCGGCTCGACCAACGGCGGTATGGGCGCTCGACCGCCCGCACGAGACTACGAGGGAATGCGCCGCTGGCTGCACCGGCTGGGTACTGCACTCGTCCTCCTCGGACTGCTGGCCCTCGCCTGGTCGATCGTCATCTGGCGCTGGCAGGACCCCTCGACGCTCCTCTACACGCGCTACGAACAGCACCAGCTCGCGCACCGGCTGACGCGGATCGACGCCGTGACGCCGCCCGCCGCGCCGTCGCGGCAGGGCGTGGCGGCGGCCGCCCGCCGCTTCCGGCTCGCAGCCGTGCCCGGCGAGCCGATCGGCCGGATCTCGATTCCGCGGATCGACATCTCGTACGTGCTGGTCGAGGGCACCGACGCGGCCTCGCTGCGCCGCGGGCCCGGCCGCGACGCCCGCTCCTTCATGCCGGGCGAGGACAACCTCGTCTACGTCGCCGGCCACCGGACGACGTTCGCCGCGCCGTTCTCGCACATCGACGAGCTCAGGCCCGGCGACCCGGTCCACGTGACGACGCCCTACGCGAGCTTCGACTACGTCGTCACCGGCCACAGCATCGTCGCGGCGACCGACCTCTCGGTCCTGCGGCCGCGCGGCCACGAGCTGCTCGCGCTCCAGGCCTGCCATCCGCGCTTCTTCGCGACGCAGCGCTACATCGTCTGGGCGCGCCTGCGGCGGATCGTGACGCCCGCAGGAACCGTCGTTCCCCTGCCGGCTGGTTGACGCGCGCCCGCCTGCCGACGACGATGCCCGTAGAGCGGCAGTGGGCACGAAGGCAGCAGCGGAGGACGACCTCGCCCGGATCGGGTTCGACCTCCACGATGGTCCGCTCCAGGAGGTCGCCTATCTCGTCGGCCATCTGCGCGCGCTCCGCACCGACATCGCCGCCGGCCGGCCGGCCGGGCAACTGGAGGAGTCCGCGCGCGAGCTCGAGGAGATCGCGGCCGGGCTCGAGCGCGGGCTGCGCGCACTCGCCGTCTCGCTGACGACCGGCGCCGCCGGGCCGCCGGCGCCGCTCCGGTCCGCGCTGGAGGAGGCGGTCGCCCGGTTCGAGCAGCGCTCCGGGCTGCCCGTCGAGCTCGCCCTCGACGGACCGCTCGACGGTCTGCCGCCCGCCGCGGCCGACGCGCTCCTCCACGTCGCCGTCGAGGCGCTCGAGAACGCGCGCCGGCATGGCGGCGCGACTCACGTGCGCGTGAGCGCGCAGGCGACGCCCGAAGGCGCCGCGATCGAGGTGCGCGACGACGGCCGCGGCTTCGACCCGTCCGCGGCGGAGCGGGGGCTCGGGCTCGACGGCATGAGCGAGCGCATGCGCCGTTGCGGCGGAACGCTCGAGCTCGACTCGGCGCCCGGGCGCGGCACCCGCGTGCGGGCATCCACGCCCGTCTAGACGATCGATCTCGAAGAGGCGCGCGCTACAGGCTTCGGTTCGCGCCGCCGGCCCTGCCGTGGGGCTATCAGAGGGTGAGAGACGACACGGCAGGGCTTGCAGGCAGCAGTCGGCGGCGCGGGCTCCGCAGGAGCCAAGACGACCGTATCCCCGTACCCGCGCCGGGGCGCTCCCCGAAGGTCCGGCTCCGTCCCGGCCGCGCGGCCGGTCAGCGGTCGGTCGGCTCGGAGTCGTTCTCCGGGCTCGCGAGATGGTGTGCGTAGGCGTAGCGCGCCGCCTCCGTCCGGTTCGAGACGCCGAGCTTGCGGTAGATGTTCGTCAGGTGGAACTTGACCGTCTGCTCGGTCACCCACAGCTCGCGCCCGATCGCCTGGTTCGAGAGCCCGCGGGCCACCGCCTTCAGGATCGTCAGCTCGCGCTCGGTGAGACCGGCCGCGCGCACGTGCTCCTGCTCGACGCCGCCGAGCCGGCCGACGGCGTGGTAGACGCTGCCCTCGACCGCCTGGCGCAGCGCGGCAGGGATGTCGCGCGGGTTGATCGTCTTGACGATGTAGCCGGAGGCGCCGCGGAGCAGCGCGCTCTGGATGTGCTCGGGGTCGGAGTAGACCGAGAGCATCACGACCCGGACCTCGGGGTGGCGCTCCCGGATCTGCTCGAGGCACTCGAGCCCGTCGAGCTTCGGCATCCGGATGTCGAGCAGAACGACGTCCGGCTCGGTGCGGGCGACGAGCGTCAGCACCTCGGGGCCGGTGTACGCCTCGGCGACGATCTCGATCTCGTCGTCGTCTTCGAGGGCGCGCCGGATGCCCGACACGATCAGCCGGTTGTCGTCGGCGACGAGCACGCGGAGGACGCGCCGGTTCGCGGCGGCCGTCTCGCGTCTGCTCGCACTGCGCCCGGTCTGGCTGCGCGCCCGCGAGTTGCGATTGTGTGTCGTCGTCATCTGCTCACGGCCGCCCGCCGGCGTGGCTGGCCACCGAACGTTTCGTGACCGTTACCTTCGCCCTGGCCGAGAGGGCGCGCGGGCTGAGCCGCTTTCCGTTCTCGCGCATCAGCTCGAGGCGGATGGTGTGCCGGCCGGGCGCGAGCTTCTTCGTCAGGCCGACCGTGGCGCGACGCAGAACCGCGTTTCTCCGCCCGTCGACGTAGACGACCCAGTACCCGCTCTTCGCGCCGGGATGCGCGGGGTGCCGGGCGTTGATCTTCCAGCCGCTGACCCGCACCTTCAGCTTGACCGCGCCGTTCTTCGTCGGCGTGGCTGCGACGAGCGCGATCCGGGGCTTCCGCGGCGGCACGACGACCTTCGTCGCGAGCGAGCGGACGCGGGGCTTCATCGTGGAGCCGTCCTCGCGGACGAGCTCGGCGCGCAGCGTGTGCCGGCCGGGCTTCAGCACCTTCGTGACGCCCGCCGTCTTGTTGCGGGAGAGGACGTTCCGCTTGCCGTCGACGAGAATCACCCAGTAGCCGCTGCCGTCGGCGGCGCGGGCGCGATGCTTCGGGTTGACCGTCCAGCCGGCGATCGCCACCCTCAGCCGCACGGCGCCGTTCGTCGCCACCTTCGTCCCCCGCAGGAGGATGCTCGGCTTCACGACCGCCGGCGCAGTCAGCGCCTGCTGGAGGGTCAGGGTCGCGGTGTCGTCGGCGGGGTTGGCATCGGCGCCGGTGTGGCGCACGGCCGCCGACAGCGCCTGCGCGCCGTCCGCGCCGACCGTGCCGCGAATCGTCAGGTGGGCGCTCGCGCCGGGCGCGAGCGAGCCGAGGTCGCAGACGAGTCCCGGAGCGGCCGCGGTGCAGCCGGCGCCGATGTCGGAGACGGCGGACGCGACGGCGAATCCGGCCGGAAGCGTGACGTCGACCTGCAAGCCGCCGAGCGCGCCGTAGCCGGCCGCCGCGGAGACCGCGATGCGGTAGACGATCTCGCCGCCGAGCGCCGGAGCGACCGTCTGGTCGGCTGCGACCGAGACGCGCGCGTTCGCGGCGAGCGCGACCGGCGCCGCCGGGGCGGTGATGCCGCCGCCGGTCGTATCGCCGCCCGAGGGGGCGCTGCCGGACGAGCCGCCGCCCGTCGAGCCGCCCGAGGAGGAACCGCCGCCGCCCGAGGAGCCGCCGCCCGTGGAGCCGCCGCCCGTGGAGCCGCCGCCGCCCGAGGAGCCGGCCTGTACCTGGCCGGCGTCGACCGCGGCCTCGACGCTCCCGCCCGCGTTCGTGGCGATCTCGACGACGCGGACGTACGAGTCGGCGAGACCGGCGGCGAGCGCAAGGGTCGTGCCGGTCCCGCCGTCGATCGGCGTCCAGTCGGTGGAACCGTCCGCCGAAGACTCCCAGCGATACGTGAGGGTCGGCGCGGGCGTCCCGTCCCAGACGCCGGGCAGCACGGTCAGCGTCTCGCCCGTCGTGGGCGTGCCGGAGATCCCGGGCGCGGTCGTGTTCACCGGCGCGACGGCGACCGCCGCGGTCGCGGCCGAGGCCTGGTCGACGGTTCCCTCGCTGTTCGTGGCCGTCTCGACGACCTGGACGTAGAGGCCGGCGAGCGCGTCGGTGACGTCGAGCGTCGTCGCGGTCTGGCCCGCCAGCGGCGTCCAGTCGCCCGTGCCGGTCGGCGAGGACTCCCACTGGTGCGTCACCGTCGGCGTCGGCGATCCCGTCCACGTTCCGGGCTGGACGGTGAGCGTCTGGCCGGCGATCGCGTCACCCGAGATCGCAGGCGGTGCGGTGTTCGCGGGGGCCGCGGGCGCGGACGGAAGCGCGTCGGTGGTGCCGGAGTAGACGGCCGGCGAGTCGCCGGCGTCGTTGTGCGCGGTCACCGCGACGCGCAGCGAGTAGCCGCTGTCGGCCGGCTGCGAGTCGTACGTCTCGGCGGTCGCGTCGGGGATCGCGGTGCAGAGCCAGCGGCTCGCGGGGTCGCAGCGCTCCCACTGGTAGGAGTACGACGTGCCGCCGAGGAAGGCGTCGGCCGCGCTCGACGGCCAGCTCACCGACAGGGAGAGCTGCGTGCCGTTCCAGCTGCCGCCGAGGCGCGGCCAGTCGACCGGCACGGGGGCGCCCGTCGAGGAGACGGTCTGCGTCCAGAAGATCTCGTCGCTCTTGACGAAGGCGTACGCGTAGCCGCAGGAGGCGGTGTCGGGACACTGGAGCTGCGACGCGTACTGCTCGATCGCCTGCTGCTTCAGCGCCGGGTCGGGCACGGCGGGCGTCTCGGTCGGCGCGCCGAGCGGCCCCCAGTCGTGGCCGACGGCCACCGAGTCCTGCGGCGTCGAGCCGTCCGGGCAGGTGGGGTAGCCGGTGTCGTTCAGGGCAGGGTCGTTCGTCGCGAAGAGCGCCGGCGGACCGAACGGCTCGGTCGGCGTCGCCCGATCGGCGGAGCTCGCCGTGTTCTCGGGGTTCGGCCACCACCAGGCGCTCGCGGCCTGGCAGCTGCCGTTGCCGGTCTCGTGGATCAGGGTCGAGTGCACGGGAATCGCCGCTCCGGACGCGCGCACCGCCGCGAGCACGAGCCTCCCGACCGCCGCGTGGTCCGGATGCCCGTCGAACATCCCGTGCGTGTAGATGTCGGTCGGCCCCACCTGGGCGATCACCGCCGCGAGGTCGCCCGTGAGGTTCGCCGCGGTCAGGTCGGCGTGCGAGCCGTCCTTCAGATAGTGGTAGTCGCCGTTGCAGCTCGACGGGTCCGTGCCGGTGGTCGCGTCCAGTGCGTACGTGTGGTTGAGGCCCGACTGGTCGTTCGGCGCGCCGCCCGCCACGATGCTCGTCAGGCCTCCGTCGGGATAGCCGAGGAAGAAGACGTGCGAGGTCGCGGGATCCGCGGTCCACTCGACGCCGAGGCTCGCCATCGCGCTGACGGTCTCGCCGTCCCGGGTGATCGCCGTGCTCGCGTCGCCGGCGGCCGTGCCGTCCGCGGCGCCGCAGACCGACGCCTGCGTCGGCGGCGACCCGGCGTAGTACGCGCCGTTCGTGACGACGGCGACGTAGACCTGCCCGCCGCCGGCGCTCTCGATCACGCCGGCGAAGCCGAGCGCCTCGTCGTCGGGATGGGCGACGATCACGAGCACCGGGCCGGAGCCGGCCGCGCGTGCGGACGCCGCGCCGACGAGGACCGCGGCGGCGAAGGCCAGGAGGCCCAGCAGGCCGATGCGCAGACGTCTGCCGACCGTGAGTGTCCTCCGCCGTTGCGGTGAGGAAATCGTCGGACCAGGCGCTGCCGGAAACAGGAGACGACGGACGTGTGCGCTCATGCCCTAAACCTCCGGCCCAGGCGCTCGAACCGCACTAACCTTCCGACCAGAGGCCGCCGCGCGAGCGGGGAGTCACATCGGCGCGGCGACGCCCGACACTCCGAGGGTGAACCTCGAGCACGCGGCCCCTTGCTGCATCGGCGTAACCCCCGGAGACGCCCTCCGGCAACGCCCGCGCCTCTTCCGCGCCCTCGCCGCGTGGTTCGACGTGACCTTCGTGCCCTGCGAGGTCGAGCCGCGGCTCGACCTCGCGGCCTCCGTCTCGTTCGGCGGCCCGGCCGCTCCGGGCGTACCGGCTCTCTACCTCGCGGAGGCGCCCGGCCGGAGCCACGGCGGCGTGCTCCTCGCCGACGTCCCGGCCCTCGATCCGCGACTGCGCGGACGCGTCCTCGACGATCGGCGAGCCGCCGGGACGGCCGTACCGGTCGACCGCGGCGACGTCGTGCTCGCCTCCGCCGCAGGAACGCCCGTCTGGACGCTGCGCAGCGACGGCCTCACCCGGGCGGCTGCGGTCGCGCCGGAGGAGCTCGCCGGCGACGCCTCGCTGCGCGACCAGCTCGTCGACGGCGACTTCCTCGGCCTGCTGCCGCTCGTCGAGCTGCTGCGCGCGGCCACCGAGAAGACAGCCTGGACGGCGCCGCAGCCGCGCGCCTGCTTCGTGCTCGACGACCCCAACCTGCACCGGCCGAGCTACGGCTACGTGAGCTTCAGCGGTCTCGCCGCGGCCGCCGTCCGTGACGGCTACCACGTGGCCGTCGCGACCGTGCCCGCCGACCACTGGCACGTCAGCCGAGACGCCGCCGCGATCTTCCGCGCGGCGCCCGGCCTCTCGCTCGCGCTGCACGGCAACAGCCACCTGCACGCGGAGCTCGCCCGCGAGCTGCCGCCCGACCGCCGGCGGCGCGTCGTCGCGCAGGCGCTCCGCCGGGCGGAGTCGCTCGAGCGGCGCGCCGGCGTACGCGTCTCCCGCGTGATGGTCGCGCCGCACGAGCGCTGCAGCGACGGGATGGCCGAGACGCTCGCGCAGAGCGAGGTCGAGGCCCTCTGCTACGGCTGGGGCGAGCGCGGCCCCGAGCGGCCGCTCGCCGACTGGGCGCCCGCCGACCTGCGGCGCAGCGGCCTCCCGGTCCTGCCGCGCCGCCCGCTGGCCGCCCCCCGCGGCGAGCTCGCGCTGCGCGCCTACCTCGACCAGCCGCTGATCCTCGGCCTTCACCACGGTGACCTCGCCGGGGGCCTCGAGCCGCTCGCGGAGGCGGCGCGCGAGATCGACGCGATCGCGGCGCCGCGCTGGGGGTCGCTGCACGAGATCGCCCGGGCGGACGTCTCGACCCGGCTCGACGGCTCGACGCTGCGGTTGCGGCCGTATGCGCGGCGCTTCGCCGTCCGCGTGCCCCCGAGCGCCGACCGGCTGTCGATCGAGCTGCCGGCGACCCACGCGACGCCGGAGCAGGAGCGTCTCTTCCTGCGCCGCGGCGTCGAGACCGTGGAGCTGCCTCTCGACGGCGGCCGAAGCGGACCTGTCCCCGTCTCGGCGGGCGAGCAGCTCGAGCTCGTCCTCCGCCGCGTCGACAGCTTCGACCACCGGCAGCTGCCCGCGCCACCGCCGCAGCCCTGGGCCTTCCAGCGCCGGCTGCTGGCCGAGGGACGCGACCGCCTCAGCCCGCACCGGCGCCGCCTCGGGAGCCTGCGGTGAGCATCGAGCGGGTCGCGATCGTCCAGCGCGACGTCAACCTCCTGGGCAGCCTCGAGCGGGATGCGTTCCTGCTCGCACGGGAGCTCGTCGAGCTCGGGCTCGACGTCCACGTCTACTGCGCGCCCGAGACCCGGGCGCCGCTCGACGGCGCGACCTTCCACGACGTCCGCCCGGCGCTCCGGTCGGACTCGCGCGCGGGCCGCGCGATCCTCGTCGGCAGCTTCGCCGCGGCCGCGACCCGGGCGGTGCGCCGCGACCAGGCGGTGCGGCCCTACGACGTCGTCGACGTGAACGGCGTCGCCGGGTGGGAGCACGACGTCGTCCGGCTGCACGAGGTCGTCCACGCCGCCCAGCGCCGCTATCCCCGGGAGTTCCGCACGAGCGGCCGGCTCATGACGGCGAGGGCGTTCGCCGCGCCGCTGCTGCGGCCCGAGCTCGCCGTGCGCCGCGCGATCCAGCGCCTCCAGTTCCGCCCCGGCGCCTACACCGGCGTCGTCGCGGTCAGCGAGGACGTCGCCCGCGACGGCGTCGAGCGGTTCGGCATCCCGCCCGGCCGGATCGCGGTCGTCCCGCCCGCCGCGGACGTGCGGCCCGCGACACCCGGGGTCGGCCGGCTCGTCCGCGCCCGGCTCGGCGTCTCCGAGGAGGCGCCGCTGCTGCTCTTCGTCGGCCATGCCTTCTCGCGCAAGGGCCTGCCGCAGGCGATCGAGGCGCTCGCCGGGCTGCCGCCCGCGACGAGCCTCGCCGTCGTCGGCGACGGCAACGGCGAGCGGCCCGCCGCCGAGCTCCTGGCCGCACGGGCCGGCGTCGCCGACCGCGTCCACTTCGTCGGCGCCGACGACCCGTGCGACTACTACGACGCCGCCGACCTGCTCGTCCTCCCCACCGCGCACGAGCCGTGGGGCATTCCCGTCGTCGAGGCGATGGCCTCCGGCCTCCCGGTCGTGACGACGAGCGCCGCGGGAAGCGCCGGCGAGGTGGAGCGGGCGGACGCGGGCCTCGTGCTCGACCCGGAACGGCGCGACCAGCTTCAGGACGCCCTCGCCGCGCTGATCGCCGACGGCGGCCGGCGGCAAGGGATGGGCGAGCGCGGCCGCCGCGCCGCGGAAGGCTTCACGGCGCGGGCGCGCGCGGAGGCGACGCTCGCCGCGTACGAGCAGTTCGGGCAGGCCGGCCCGCCGCGAACCGCGCGCCGCACGCCTCGCCCGGCCGGCACGACGACGATCGCGTCCTTTCCGGCCGTGCAGGCGATGAACCCCTACCAGCGGCTGCTCTACGACCACCTCCGCCCGCACGGCTTCGAGCTCGAGCCGGACGCGACGCTGTCGCTCGGCTGGCTGCTCGCCGCCCGCGGCCGCGTCGACGTGCTGCACGTCCACTGGACGGACGGCCTCTACCGGTTCGGCCGCGGGCCGGCGGCGCTCCGGCCGGCGGGCTCGTGGGCGAAGCTCGGGCTGTTCGGCCTCCGGCTCGCGCTGGCCCGCCGCCTCGGCTACCGGATCGCATGGACCGTCCACCAGGTGCACCCGCACGGGAGCAGCGGACGCGGCCTCGACCGCGCGGCGGCGCTGCTGCTCGGCCGGGCGGCGCACGTCCTGCTCGTCCACGACGAGACGTCGCTCGAGCGCGTCGCGGCGGCGCTCGGACCGGCAGTCGCCGGCCGGACGGCGATCGTCCCGCACGGCTCGTACGTCGGCGTCTACCCGCCCGGCCGGACGCGCGCGGAGCTGCGCCGCGAGCTCGGGATCGCCGAGGACGCCTTCGTCTTCCTCTGCTTCGGCGAGCTCCGATCGCACAAGTCGTGGCGCCTCGTCGTGCGCGCCTTCCGGGCCTGCGCGCGTCCCGACGTCGCACTCGTTCTCGTCGGACTGGCGCGCGCCCGGCCCGTCCGGGAGATGATCGCCGCCGAGACCGAGGGCGACGAGCGCATCCACGTCCTGCTCCGCTACGTCGAGGAGGAGGCGGTCGCGGAGCTGTTCGGCGCCGCCGACGCGGCGATCGTCGCGCGCGACGACGGCGGCACCTCGGGCTCGCTCATCCTCCCCCTCTCGCTCGGGGTGCCCGCCGTCGTCGCCGACCGGCCGGCCTACCGCGAGCTGACCGGCGGCGAGACCGCGGCCTGGCTCTTCGCGCCCGGCGACGAGCGCGCGCTCACCGACGCGCTCGAACGGGCGGCATCCGACCGCGCCGAGGCGCGCGGGCGCGGCGACGCGGCCCTCGAGCTGGCGCGCCGCCTGCGCTGGGACGACGTCGCCGCCCGGACCGCCCGCCTGCTTCGAGAGGCGCCGGCGTGAGCGCGCGGCCGTTCTCGATCGTCTGCCTCTCGCCGCAGGAATGGGACGCGCCGCTGCCGACGAACCGGCAGCAGATCATGCGGCGCGCGGCCGCGCAGGGGCACGAGGTGCTGTTCGTCGAGACGAGCCACTTCCTCGGACGCCACGCGGCGCGGCTCGTCCGGGGCGGCTTTCGCCCCTCGCTCGCCCGGCGGCTGCTCGCCTCCGAGCGCGCCGCGCCCGGCATCACGGTCGTGAAGGCGGTCAACCTGCTGCCGTGGGGACACAAGCTCGCCGCCGCGTGCGCGGTCAACGACGCGCTGACCGCGCGCCGCCTCCGCAAGCTCGTGGCGGCGCTGCCGCAGCCGGCCGTCGCCTGGCTCTACGACCCGTGCGCCGCCGACGCCGCCCGCCGCCTCGACGTCGCCTTCACCGTCTACGACTGCGTCGACGACTACGCCCAGCAGACACGCGGCGACCGGCGGCGCGCCCGGCTCGTCGCGGCCGCCGACCGCACCGCCGCCGCTCTCTCCCGCGTCGTGTTCGCGACCAGCCGGACGCAGGAGCGGCGGCTCGCCGGGCTGAACCCGAGCACCCACCTCGTGCCGAACGTCGGCGACTTCGGGCACTTCGCGCCGGCCGCCGACCCGGCTCTCGCCGCCGCCGAGCTGCGCGACCTCCCCCGCCCCGTCGTCGGCTTCGCCGGCAACCTCCTGCCGGGCAAGGTCGATTTCGCGCTGCTCGAGCGGCTGGCCCGCGCCCGCCCCGGCTGGACGTTCCTCTGCGTCGGCCCGGAGCCCGAGCCAGCGGCCACGGCGGCGCTGCACGAGCTGCCGAACGTGCGCCTGCTCGGAGCGCGCGCCTACGACCTGCTGCCGCAGTACGTGGCCGCCTTCGACGTCGGCCTGATCCCGTACCTCTGGAACGACTACACGCGGAGCTGCTTCCCGCTCAAGCTCTACGAGTATCTCGCCGCCGGGAAGCCGGTGGTCGCGGCCGGCCTGCCCGAGCTCGCCGGGATGGAGCCGGACGTGGCGCTCGTCTCCGGCGAGGCCGAGGCGCTCGCGTCGATCGAGGCCGGGCTGGCGGCGCGCAGCCCCGGCGACGTGGCACGGCGGCAGCACGTCGCCTCCGCACACACGTGGGAGTCGCGCGCCGCGACGCTCCTCGGGCTCGTCGACGCGGAGCTGGCTGCCTGAGATGCGCATCCTCGTCGCGAGCGACCACTGGTTTCCCGACCACCGCGGCGGCGCGGCGCGCGTCGCCGCCGAGACGGCGGCGCTCCTCGCCGCCCGCGGCCACGCCGTCGAGGCGCTCGCACCCGCCGCCGCCGACCTGCCTGCGCACGAGCGCCGGGACGGGGTCGTCGTGCGGCGTGTGCTGCCGCGGACGCGCGTGCCGCAGACGCTCGCCGACCCGTGGCGCACCGGCCGGGCGGCGCGCGGGCTCGAGGCGGACCTCGCGCTCGCGCACACGAGCACGACCGCGACCGGTCTCGCGCTCGCACGGCCGGACCTGCCGCTCGTCGTCGTCTACCACGCCTCCGCGCCCCGCGAGGCCCGCTTCGAGCGCTCGCGGCTGCCGCGCGGGCGGCGCCGGGCGGCCGTCGCGCTCCGCGAGCCCGTCCTGCAGGTGCTCGACCGGTGGGCGCTCGCCCGCGCGGCGCGCATCGTCGTGCTGAGCGAGTTCAGCCGCGGCCTGCTCGAGTCCGACCATCCGACGGTGCTGCCGCGTGTCCGGGTCGCCCACGGCGGCGTCGACACGCATGTCTTCTCGCCCGGCGACCGCGACGCGGCACGCGCTCGCGTCGGCGCCCGCCGCGACCGCCGGCTGCTCCTGACCGTGCGCCGGCTCGCGCCGCGGATGGGGCTGGAACGGCTACTCGAGGCGTTCGCCGCGCTCGCGCCGGAGCGTCCGGAGCTCGAGCTCGCGATCGTCGGCGACGGGCCGCTGCGCGCCGAGCTCGAGTCGCTGCGGCGCCGGCTCGGGCTCGAGCGGTCGGTCACGCTCGCCGGCCGCGTCGACGACGACACACTCCTCGACTGGTACCGCGCCGCCGATCTGTTCGTCCTGCCGACCCTCGCCTACGAGGGCTTCGGCCTCGTCACCGCCGAAGCGCTCGCCTGCGGCGTGCCCGTCGTCGGCACCCCGGCCGGCGCGACGCCCGAGCTCCTGCGCCCGCTCGACGAGCGGCTCCTGGCCCGCAGCACGTCGGCCGCCGACCTCGCCGCCGCGATCGCGGGCGGCCTCGAGCTCGCGACGCCCGAGCTGCGCGGGCGCTGCCGCCAGCACGCCGAACGACGCCTCTCCTGGGCTGCCGTCTTGCCGGAATGGGAGCAGGCACTCGCCGGGCTCCCCGACCTTCGGCCAGCGGAACCTGCCGTCTCTCGCGGGGTGGGCCACCGGTCGGCTGGCCTACGGTCGAGGACATGAGCGATCTCCTTCTTGTCGTCGGCACGAGGCCGAACTTCGTCAAGGCCGCGCCGCTGCTCGCCGCGGCCGAGCGCGCGGGCCTCGAGACCACGCTCGTGCACACGAACCAGCACTACGACGAGGCGCTCTCGCGGATCTTCTTCGACGAGCTCGCCATCCCCGCGCCGCACGTCGAGCTCGGCGTCGGCTCGGGAACGCACGCCGCGCAGACCGCGCGGATCATGCTCGCCTTCGAGCCGGAGCTGCTCCGGGCCAACCCGGAGGTCGTCGTCGTCGTCGGCGACGTCAACTCGACCCTCGCCTGCGCGCTCGTCGCGGCGAAGGAGCACTATCCGGTAGCGCACGTCGAGGCCGGCCTGCGCTCCTTCGACGAGCGCATGCCCGAGGAGATCAACCGCCGGCTCACCGACCACCTTTCCCGGTTCCTCTTCACGACCAGCGCCGACGCCGACGCGAACCTGCGGCGGGAGGACGTTCCCGCCGACCGGATCGCGTTCGTCGGCAACACGATGATCGACACCCTCGTCCGCTGCCTCGACGCCGCGCGTGAGCGCGAGACCCCGAGGCGCTTCGGGCTCGCCGCGGGCGAGTACGCCGTCGCGACGCTACACAGACCAGAGAACGTCGACGACGAAGCCGTACTCGCCCGGCTGGCGGCCGCGCTCGCAGCGGTGTCGCATCTCGTGCCGGTCGTGCTGCCGCTCCACCCGCGGACGCAGCAGCGTCTCGAGCGCGCCGGCCTGAGCCAGCTCGCGAGCGGCGTGCAGGCGATCCCGCCGCTCGGCTACCTCGACTTCCTCGGGCTCCTCGCCGACGCCGCGGTCGTGCTGACCGACTCCGGCGGCGTGCAGGAGGAGACGACCGCCCTCGGCGTCCCCTGCGTCACCGTCCGCGACTCGACGGAGCGCCCGGTGACCGTGACCGCGGGCACGAACCGCGTCGCCGGCACCGACCCGGTGCGGATCGTCGCCGCCGTCCGCGCCGCGCTCGCCCACCGCGACGCGGTCGCGGACGCCCCTCCCCTCTGGGACGGCCACGCGGCGGAGCGCATCGTCGAGCGGCTCGGAGTCTGGCTGGAACGGAGGCCGGCGCTTGCCCAGGCAGGCGCCTGACGACGTGACCGCCGAACGGCCGCGCGTCGCCCTCGTCGGCCCGGACCCGGAGGCACACGGCGGGATCGCCGGCTTCGAGCATGCACTGATCTCGTCGAGTCTCGCCGCACGCTTCGAGCTCGTTCCCGTGCCGACGTACCGCGACGGCGGGCTTGCCGCGAAGCTCGGGCACGCGGTGCGCGGGCTCGCGCTCCTGCGCCGGCTCTGCGCGCACGGTGAGATCGACATCGTCCACGTCAACAGCTCGTGGCGGATCTCGCTGCTGCGCAAGTCGGCGGCGGTCTCGATCGCACGCGCGCACGGCTGCCCGGTCGTCCTGCAGCTGCACGGCAGCGGCTTCGAGCGAGGTCTGCACCGGAGAGGCCTGCGCGGCGCGCTCGCACGCGCCTGGACGGGCAGGATCGCGCGCGCGGCCGACATCGTCGTCGCCGCGACGCCGAACTGGGCGACCGACGTCGGCGAGCTGCTCGGGCTCGACGACGTCCGGGTCGTCCCGAACACCGCCGAGGCTGCCCCGGGCGGCGTTCCGGTGGGCGGCGGCAGCGCCGAGACGATCCTCTTCCTCGGACGGCTGACGCGGGCGAAGGGCGTGTTCGAGCTCGTCGAGGCCGCCGCGGCGCTCCGACCCTCGCATCCGCGGCTGCGGCTCGTCTTCGGCGGCACCGGACGCGACGAGGAGCCGCTGCGAGCGCTCGTCGCCGCCCGCGGGCTCGCCGGCGTCGTCGAGCTGCCCGGCTGGGTCTCCGGCGCCGAGAAGCAGCAGCTGCTCACCTCCGCGTCCTGTCTCGCGCTGCCCTCGCACGCCGAAGGCCTGCCGCTCGCGGTGCTCGAGGCGCTGCTCTACGGCCTTCCGGTCGTGGCCACGAGCGTCGGGGGGATCCCCGAGGCCGTCCGCGACGGCGAGGAGGGACTGCTCGTTCCTCCCGGTGACGTGCCCGCCCTCGCGGATGCGCTCCGCCGCGTGCTCGACGATGCGGCGTTCGCGCGGCGGCTCGCCCAGGCGGGCCACGAGCGGGCGCTCGCCGAGTACGGCCCGGAACGGATCGCGCTGGCGCTCGGCGCCGTGTACGACGACGTCCTGGCCCGGGGCGCACCCCGCCGGACGCCTGCAGCCGTCTGCGTCTGAGCTGCGGCCGGTCGAGAGCTACCCGGCCGCGGCGGCGACCGTGTGCCGCTCGGGCCTGAGGATGCAGTCGATCGCGCGGCGGGTCGTGCGCGGAGCGGTCGGAGCGGCGGCGGGCGCCGAGAGGCTCGCCGTGTCGACATAGAGGCGCAGCCAGCGGGCGAACGTGAGCACCCGCCAGAGCTCCGGGGCGCAGTCGCGGCCGGCGCGATGCGCAGCCAGCGCCGCGCGCAGGCGCGCGGGCTCGACGAACGACTCGAGCACCGGCCCGCCCGAGCCGACGAGCTCCGCGAGCTCGTCGCCGAGACTGCCGCGGAACCACTCCGCCTGCTCGACGGTGAAGCCCTGCTTCACGTGCCGGTCGAGGATCGCCTCCGGCACGACGCCGCGCATCGCCTCGCGCAGCGGCCACTTCGTCGCCGCCCCGCGGAGCAGATCCCGTGCGCCGAGACCGAGCGCGCCCTCGACGAGGCGGTAGTCGAGGTACGGAACCCTGGCCTCGATCGCGAAGCTCATCGAGTTCCGGTCCTCGTGATGGAGATACGCGGGCAGCGGGCTCGCGGTCAGCGCGTGGAGCTGCTGCGCGCCGATCGACCTGCCGGCGACGAGCCGCGACGCGGAGTCGATGCCGTCCGCGAGCCAGGCGGGCAGCCGCAAGGGCCGGATGGCGTTCGGCACGAGGAGCTTCACCAGATCCTCCGCCGAGCGCCGGACGGTGACGCCGTGGACGCGCCGGCGCGCGAACGCCTCCGCGACGGCCGCAGCCGGATGCCCGGCGCGGACGAGCGAGGAGAAGAGCGCGGGATACATGTAGTGGTAGCCGGCGAAGACCTCGTCGCCGCCCTGGCCGTCGAGGAGCACGACCGTGCCGTTGCTGCGCGCGAGCTCCATCACCTTCCATTGCCCGAGCACGCTGCCGCCGTGGAAGGGCTCGTCCATGTGCCAGATCACCGAGTCGAGATGCGCGAGGACGTCCGCCGAGTCGGGGACGACACGGAAGTTCGGGGAGGCGGCGTCGCGGGCGGCGATCTCGATCCACGGCGTCTCGTCGGTGCGCGGGTCGTCCGAGCAGGCCGAGAACGAGTCGAGCGACGGGAGGCCGTCCCGCTGCCGGCGTGCCGCGGCGATCGCGAGGATCGACGACGAGTCGATGCCGCCCGAGAGGCAGGTGCCGACGCGCACGTCGCTGCGCAGCCGCAGGGACACCGCGTCGACGAGGCGCGACCGCACGAGCTCCGCCGGCGACTCGCCGCTCGGCTCCGCGGGCCGCGGCTCGTACCAGCGCTGCACGCGGCCGACCGTCCCGCTGTCGGGCTCGACGACGAGGAAGCTTCCCGCCGGAAGCTGGGCGATGCCCTCGAACATCGTCTCGGAGGTGTGATCGGCGACCCCGAGCGCGAGGAAGTCCACGACGCGCTCGCGGTTCGGCCGGCGCGGCACCTCGGGGTCGACGACGAGCGCCTTGATCTCGGAGGCGAAGCGGAAGCGGCCCGCGGCGACCGTGTAGTAGAACGGCTTGATCCCGAACCGGTCGCGCGCGCAGAAGACGCGCCGCCGGCGCCGGTCCCAGACGGCGAACGCGAACATGCCGTTCAGGCGATCGAGGCAGCCCTCGCCCCACTCCGTGTAGGCGGCGAGCAGCACCTCGGTGTCGCACCGGCTCCGGAAACGATGCCCGAGCCCGGCCAGCTCCTCCGCGAGCTCGACGTAGTTGTAGATCTCGCCGTTGTAGGTGATCCAGGCGGAGCCGTCCGGGCTCGCCATCGGCTGGCGCCCGCTCGCCGACAGGTCGAGGATCGAGAGCCGCCGGTGACCGAGCACGACCGGCGGGTCGGCGAAGAGCGCGGCGTCGTCGGGGCCCCGGTGCGCGATCGCGTCCGTCATCGCGCCCGCGAGCGCCTCGTTCGGAGGCAGCCCGGGGCGAAGGTCGATGAGGCCTGCGATACCGCACACGCTGTCTCCAGCCTCGCGCCGCCGCGGCCGCCGCGCGCCCCCGGAACGTCGGGCAGCGCCCCGACCTCCGTTCGCCACCGCCGCGCCGTGACGGGGCCCGGCTGAAGGCCCCGCCAGGCCGTCCGGGCGTCCCGGCAGCCGCTCAGGACGAATGGCTAGTGATGTTGGACGCGCGGTCCGGCGGGCGGTAGACGAATCAGGATGGAACGCGCGGACCCCTGCCACGACGGAGTCGCGACCCACCGGCAGGCGGCTCTACGACGCCCGCACCCGTCGTGACCTCTCGCCCAGCGTAAGGAGACCCGTGCCGACTCCCCACAGCCAGCCCGACCGCCACACAGGCCGCCGTGCCGTCATGCTCGCCGTCGCAGCGCTCGTCCTGCTCGGCCGCCGCCGCGCGGCCGACCCGGCCTTCTTCGCGCCGGCGCCGGCCCTGCCGCAGGAGCCGACGCCGGGGCTCGTGCCCGTCCGAACGCGGGCGCAGCGCTCGCGGGCCCGGCGGCTGCTGACGGTCGTGAGCGCGGGCGCGGTGGCTGCGGCGGTGGCGCTGTTCCTCGGCGCCTCGTCCGCGCCGGCGACGGTCGACTGGCAGTCGGGGTTCGAGCAGACCCTGAGCCCGTGGCAGGACCTCCAGTACCAGACCGACAAGCCGCAGGCGGACAGCTTCAACTTCGTCACGAGCCCGGTGCGGACCGGCTCCTACGCCGCCCAGTTCGTCGCCCGCCAGGGCTACGGGCCCTACGGCGGCGAGCGGACGGAGCTGTGCTGCGGCCCGTCGGGCGAGGGAGCGCCCGGCAGCGAGCACTGGTGGGCCTGGTCGACGTACTTCTCGCCCGACTGGAGCGAGCCGTACAAGTGGGGGATGTTCTTCCAGCTCCACGCGGGTGACGACATGCCGCCGGCGATCGCCTTCGACGCGGGCGCGGACGCCGTCTGGGTCGACATCCGGGCCGGGCAGGTCGACCCGACGAACGTCACCTGGAGCTACGGGAACTTCCCGCAGATCCTGAGCACGCTCTCGAAGGGGCAGTGGAACGACTTCGTGCTGCACGTGCGCTGGTCGCTCACCGACGGCCAGGTGGAGGTCTGGCACCGCCTCGGCGGGAACGGCGGCTTCAGCGAGGTGCTGAACGTCGACCACATCCCGACCCTCCAGCAGTACGCGAACGGAAGCGTCCCCGGCATCTACACGAAGCTCGGCATCTATCGCGACAGCTACTGCTCGAACCCGGCGCCGGGCTGCACGAGCTCGCTCGGCGTGCAGCCGGCGGACACGCTCTACGACGACAACTTCGTCCGCGGCTCGAGCTTCGACGACGTCGTGAACGCTGCCTGGGGCTCCGGCTCGGCGCCGGCGACCGCCCCGTCGGCTCCGGCGTCTGCGCCGCCGCCCACGACGACCACGACCGTCGAGCCGCCGCCCGCGACCACGACGACGGCGGACACGACGACCACAGACACGACGACGACGACGACGACGACGACGACAGCCACGACGGAGACGGCGCCCACGACGACGACGGCGGCCACGACCGACGCGACGCCGGCGGCGCCGGCCACGACGTCCGCGCAGACGACGACCGCCGAGGCGCCGGCGGCACCGCCGCCCGCGACGACGACGGCGAAGTCCGCGCCGCCGTCCTCGACGGCTGCGGGCGGCGCGAAGGGACCGGCGATCGCGAAGAGCGCGACCGCGTCGGCCGGAGGCGCGCGCGTCAACGGCGCGAAGACGTCGCTCGCCTCGCGCAGGGCGGCGGCCGCCCGGAAGGCGAAGGCGCGCGCGGCGAAGGTGACGCTCGCCCGCAAGCAGGCCCGCGCCTACGCGACGACCGCCAAGACCGCGGTCGAGAACGCGCAGCTCTACACGCGGAGGGCCAAGGCCCTGCGGGCGAAGGCGCGCCGCTACTACCACGCCGCCGCCCATGAACGGGCGCTGATCCGTGCCCTGACGCAGCCGAAGACGACGGACCGCCGCGGCGCGTCGAAGCTGACGCCCAGCTGAGCTGCGGCTCAGGAGGCCGGGAGCGCGTCCGCGCGGTTGGGCGCTCCCGGCGACACCAGCTCGGAGTAGATCCCGAGCAGGCGCGTGACCGACGCGTCCCAGCCGAGCGTGCGGGCGGCGAGCTCGCGGCCCGCGTCGCCGAACCGCGCCGCGAGTCCGGGCTCGCGGAGAACGCGAACGAGCGCCGCGGCGAGCGCCGGCGCGTCGCCTGTCGGGACGACGAGCCCGGTGCGGCCGTCGTCGACGAGCTCGGGGAGCGCGCCGCCGTCGCTCGCGACGACCGGTATCCCGGTTGCCATCGCCTCGACGACGGGCAGACCGAACGCCTCGAAGACCGACGGCTGCGCGTAGACGTCGGCGAGCGCGAGCGCGAGCGTGACGTCGTCCGACGGGAGCGCGCCCGTCAGGTGGAACCGGTCGGCGAACGGCTCCGCGAGCGCGCGCAGGTGGTCGACGTACCGCGTCCGCCAGGCCGGGTCGCGCAGCTCGCGGCGCTCCCGCGTCGGCAGCGGGCTGCGCAGGCCGGCCCACTCGCCCGCGAGGACGAGCTGCGCGTCCGGCACCTGCGCGAGCACCGCCGGGAACGCCTCGACGAGCGTATGCAGCCCCTTCTCGGCCGAGATCCGCCCGACGAAGAGCACCACCGGCCCGCCGTCGAGGCCGAGCCGCGTCCGCAGGGCGGCGAGCTCGTCGGCCCGCTCCGCCCGCAACGCGGCGGCGGGACGGAAGCCGTCCAGGTCGACGCCGTTCGGATGAACCTCGACGATCGACGCGTACTCGGGGAAGCGCTCGCGGATCTGGTCGGCGATCTGCTCCGACACGGCGAGCACGCGGTCGGCGGCGGCGAGTCGGCGGACGCCCTCCGCACGCGGGATCTCGGCCAGCCACTCGCAGTGCATCTGGATGACGAGCGGCGTCCGGGGCAGCGCCTCCCGCAGCAGGGGCAGCCATTGCGAGACGTTGTACAGGTGCACCACGTCCACGTCGGCCCGGCGCAGGGCGGCGCCGAGGGCGCGCGCGTAGCCGCGGTAGTAGGAGTCGCGGCCGACGTACGGCAGATCCGGGAGCCGCAGCTTCCGCTCGACCTTGTTCAGGATCTCGATCCTGGCGCCGCGCCGCTCGTCGTCTCCGGGGCGATGGCGCACGAAGCGGATCCCGTCCAGGACGTGCTCGGCCTCGCCGAGCTGCGGATGCTCGCGGGTCGCGACGACGACGTCGCACGAGTCGGTGAGCCGGGTCGCGAGCTGCCAGACCGCCGTCGTCACCGAGCCCGAGAGCGGTCCCGGCGGGAGGAACGAGTCCTCCGGCGCAAGCCAACCGACGCGAAGCCTTCTCACGCCTCGACCTTAGGCGCGACCCCGGTGAGCCGCTCAGGTCGAAGGGCGAGGAAGCGAGCGACGAACGGGCGAAGACATGCACCCTGCCGGGGCGTAGCGTCGGTAGGCGGTGCCTGGACACGATCGGCCCTCGCACCGGAGACGCGGCGGCCGTATCCGCAGCGGCCGCCGCCCTCCCTCTCAGAAACGCCGTGCAACCGGCACCAGTCCGACGGCGACCCAGTAGAGCAAGAGCGTCGACCCGAAGGCCGAGACCGGGCTGAAGGTCATCCCGCTCCAGACGACGAGCATGATCCCGAGCGCCCAGAGCGCGGCGATCCGCCCCGACTCGCCGCCGCCGCGGAAGATCCGTGCGACGAGCGTCCCGGCTGCGAGCAGGTTGAACGAGACCCAGGCCGCGAACCCGAGCGTGCCCATCCGCGCCCAGAGCCAGAGCTGCGTGTTCTCCGGGTCGTCGACGTAGCTGCGCACGAAGTTGTTGCCGCCGATGTTCGAGGTGTAGGTCGCCGGGTAGCCGAAGCCGGTGCCGAGCCAGGGCCGCGCCTTCAACTGGCCCCAGACGACGTTCCACTTGTCGTAGCGCACCTGCACCGACGGGTCCTGGGAGGCGGTGCCCGGGCTGACGGCCGCGAGCCGGTGCTCCACCGCGACGAGCGTCGCCTCGAGCCGCGGCGGGTGCGGGACGAGGCTGTAGGCGCCGAACGCGAGCAGCCCGGCGAGGCCGGCGACGAGCGCCAGCCGCAGGATGCTGCGCCCCGGCGAGACCACGACGTAGACCGCGAGCGCGGCGAAGATGCCGATCCACGTCTCGCGGGCGCCCGAGGCGGTCACGCCCGCGGCGAGGACGAGCGCGAGCGCGGCGACGACCGGCCCGGGAACGCGCGGACGCGAGACCGCCGACGCGAGCACGTACAGGAGCGCGCCCGCGACGAGGAACGAGCCGCCGATCGAGAGACCGCGGATCCCGCCCGTCGAGAGGCCGCTCTCGGTGACGTTCCGTCCGGACGCGACCATGGCGCCGGCGACGAGCGACGTCGCGACGCCGCCGACGACGAGCGAGAGGCCGAGCACGCGCAGGTGCCGCGGCGTCTCGACCACGCGGACGACGAGCGGCACGGCGATGCAGTAGAGGAAGATCCGCGAGCTCGAGAGCGTCCCGTAGCCGCCGCGGGCGAGATCGAAGGCGCCGAACCCGAGCAGCGGCACGAACGCGACGAACGCCGGCTCCCGTGCGAGCGAGCGCAGCCGCACGGCGGCCGGACGCTCGCGCCGCAGCTCCCAGCCCGCCCAGGCGAGCAGCATCGCGGCGAGGTAGAGGTCGGAGAGCTGGAGCTGGAGCCCGGCGAGCGAGAACTGCGGGATGTGCGCGACGAGGCCGAGCAGGTCGGCCGAGACGACGATCCCGACCGTGGCCGCGCAGAGCAGCACGCCCGGGCGCACGAAGGCGAGGACGACGACGGCGACGACGAACACGGCCACGACGACGGAGGTCGGCGAGCGCGTCGCGAGGCCGGCGCCGAGCATGTTGGCGAACAGGGCGGCCGCGCCGAACGCGAGCGCCGGGCGAGCCGCGACGCTAGCCCGGATAGCGCCCATAGCCGTACGCCGTCGCCTTCACCGGCGAGCGGTTCGCGACGAGCCCGAGCAGCGGGGCGTCGACCGCGCGCAGGAGGTCCCGGGCGCGGCGGGCGGCGTCGATCGAGGTCTTCGTCACGTCGACGACGAGCACGACCCCGTCCACGACCCGCGAGATGATGGCCGCGTCGGCGATCGGCAGCAGCGGCGGCGAGTCGACGACGACCCACTCGTACGACGTCCGTGCCGCCTCGATGAGCGCTCCGAGCGCGGGCCGGGAGAGCAGCTCGGCCGCGTTCGCGACGGCGCCGCCGGCCGGGAGGAAGTCGAGCGCCGGCACCTTCGTCTCGTGAACGAGGTCGGCGAGCGCCGGCGGGTCGGCGGCCTGGAGCGCGGCGGCGAGCCCGTACTCCTGCCCCGTCCCGAAGACGGCGTCCACCTGCGGGCTGCGCAGGTCGGCGTTCACGAGCAGCGTCGGCCGCTCGGAGTACGCGCAGACGGCGGCGAAGTTCGTGGCGGTGGTGCTCTTCCCCTCGCCGCGCCGGGCCGAGGTGAAGAGAACGACCCGGCGACCCTCGGGCAGGCGGGAGTAGGTGAGCGTCGTGCGGAGGGTGCGGTACGGCTCCGCCTCGACGGCGTCCATCCTGATCGGCGCGCGGATCACGGACGGCCTCCCGCCTGGGCCCGCGCCTTCTGCCGCGGCGGCCGGCGCGCGGCGAACGCCAGCCCGTCGCTCGCACTGCCGCGCGAGAGCTTCGGGATCGCCACGAGCACCGGCTCACCGAGAGCGCGCCGCAGCTCGTCCGAGCCGCGGGCGAGGTCCTGGAAGCGCTCGAGCAGGAAGGCGAGCCCCGTGTTCAGGAGCAGCCCGAGGACGAGCGCGATCGCGAGCGTCCGCATCGGGCGCGGCGAGAACGGCGAGGTCGGCGTCACGGCCGAGTCGATCAGGGAGAGCTCGCGGTAGCTCTGGTAGACGGCCGGCGGCGGGTAGTTCGTGGCGGGCACGCCCTGTGCCTTCAGCGTCGCGATCTGCGCGCGGTAGGCGGCGCCGAGCTGTGCGACGCGCTCCTCCCGCTGCGTGTCGAGCAGTTGCTGGAGCGCGGCCGCGTATGCGTTGGCGGCCGCGGCGACGACGTTCTGGTGCGTGCCGCTGCAGGCCGCGGTCAGGAACTCCGACTGGGCGACCTGCGCGAAGCCGCACTGCTCGAGGCCGGCGCCGGGGCCGATCTTCTTCGCGGCGAGCTTGCCGACCTGCGCGGTGTTGCCGAGCGACACGATCGTCACGGCGCGCTCGCGGGCGGTCAGCGTGTCCTGGAGCGAGACGACGCCGGTCGCGTCGACGGGCGCCTGCACCTGCAGGAGCGCCGACGCGCGGTAGCTCGACACGGTCGTGAAGGTGACCGCGGCGACGCCGCCGACGAGGGCTGCGGTCAGGGTCGTGACGAGCAGCCAGTGGTGGCCGAGGACCGAGAACAGGCGGCCGATACTCATGCACTCACCTCGCTCGTACCTCCTGCCGGACGTCTGCAGCCGCAGATGGCTGCTCTTCGTCGAGTCTAGGAAGCCCTCTGTGCGGGTCGCCTGGACCTTCGTCCAGGGGCGTACTTTCGGGCGGCGAGACGCGGTGCCGCAGCCGCGCGGCCAGCTTGCCGAGCGGCAGCACGCGCTCCAGGTCGGCGCGGAACTCGCGCCAGCGCGCCGGCGCGAGGGCCGCGAGCAGCAGCGGGTAGAGGAGCGCGCCGCCGGCGATCAGAGGCACGAGCTGCCACGCGCGCGTGCCGAACGTCTCGGCGAGCGCGAGCCGTGCGCTGAGCACCGCGGCGCCCATCCCGAGCCCGGCGACGAACGGCGCCTGCAGCGCGCTCAGCCAGGCGCGCAGCGGCAGGTCGAGGATGCGTCCGGCCGCGACGAGCGCGACGACGCTCATCACGAGCGTCGCCCCCGCGCGCGCCCCCGCGAATCCGACGATCCCGAACGGGTAGAGCGCCCCGATCAGCCCGAAGAGGAGCACGACCTGGACGACCCCCATCTTGAAGAAGAGATCGGGGCGCGCCGCGGCCTTGAAGACCTCGCCGGTCGTCGCGGAGACCGAGAGGAAGAGCCCGTAGAACGAGATCACGGCCAGCACCGGGACGGCGTCGTTCCAGCGGCTGCCGTAGACGACGGGGACGACGACGCCGCTGAGTGCCGCGAGCCCGAACGCGACCGGCGGCGAGATCGTGCAGATGAAGCGCAGCGAGCGCAGGTAGGCCGCGCGGAAGCGCGCGAGGTCGCCCTGGAGCTTCGCGTAGGCAGGGAAGACGAGCTGGTTCGCGATCCCCGTCACGATCGTCACCGCCTGGCTGCCGGTCTGGAAGCCGATGTTGTAGGCGCCGAGCGGCACCGGCCCGTAGAGGCGGCCGACCGCAGTCGGGTCGGTGTTCGAGTTGACGAAGCCGACGACGTTCCCGGCGACGATGTGCCGGCCGTAGCGGAGCAGCAGCCGCAGCTCGGCGAGCGAGGCCCGGCGCGGGTTCGGACGGTACGGCGCCGCGACCCAGGAGGCGGCGGCCGTCCAGCCGGCGACCAGGAGCTGGCCGCCGACGACCGCCCACGCGCCGGCGCCGGCGAGCGCGAGACCGAACGCCGAGCCGAGGTAGATCAGCGACGAGCCGCTCGAGATCACCGCCTGCCGCGCGAACAGCAGCTCGCGCTGGATGAGCGCGCTCGGGACGACCGCGAACGAGCGGAGCACGAAGACGCCGCCGAGGCCGCGCATCAGCGGCCCGACCTCGTGCTGATGGAAGAAGCGGGCGGCGAGCGGCGCTGCGGCCACGCAGAGCGCCGCGAGCGCGAGGCCCGTGAGCGGCGCGTAGAGCGCGGCGGAGTCGGCGGCGCTGCGGACGTCGTCCCGGCGCTGGATCAGGGCCGCGTGCAGGCCCGAGTCCTGGAAGAGCTGGAAGACGGCGACCGCGATCATCGCGAGCGCCGCGATCCCGAACTCGTGCCGCTCGAGCACGCGCGAGAGCGCGACCGTGGTCAGCCACGTGCTCGCCGAGGCGATCAGCGTCGCCGCCGTGACCCAGCGCGCGCTCGACGCGACCTGGGCGCCGAGCGACTTGCGCGCGCCAGCGGGACGGTGGGCGGCCATCGATCCGAGCGTAGGCGCCGGCCGGCGCGACCGGCCCCCTCGTTCGGACGGGCAGGGGGGCCGGAACGTCGGGCCGGGCAGTACCTGTCCTTCCGGCTGTCTCCGCTTGCGCTTTGGTCAGTGTCCGGCGCGCGGCGCCGCCCGTAGGTTCGAGGAGAACGGGCTCCGCCCGAGACCAGTCATGGCTACCACCGTCGAGACAGCCCCCGTACCCGCCCGGACGACCGACGTCCCGCTCGCTCCCACGCTCACGCGCGAGGGGCGCCGCAGCCGCGCCGGCGTCGTCCGCGGCTCACTCGTCGGCGCCGACCTCGGCGGGCTCGCCGTCGCGCTCGCGATCGGCTCCGCGGGCCACCTCTCGGCGGCCGAGGCGGCGGCGTTCGTCGTTGTCCTGCCGCTCTGGGTGGTCGTCGCACAGCTGGCGGGCCTCTACGGCGCCGACCAGCAGCGGATCGACCACTCGACCCTCGACGAGCTCGTCGCCGTCGCCGTCCTCGTGACGGTCGCCGCCTGGCTGCTCTTCGTGGCGGCCCACGCCTCCGGGCGTGAGACGGACACCGCGGGCAGGCTCGTCGTCTTCTGGCTCGCGGCGCTCGTCAGCGTCACGGCCGGACGCGGCCTCGCGCGGGCGGCGCTCCGCCGGACGACCGCGCTCCGGCAGCGCGCCCTGATCCTCGGCTGCGACGAGACGGCGCAGCTCGTCGCGCGCAAGCTCGGACGCCACAAGGAGTACGGCGTCGACGTCATCGGCTTCGTCGACGACGGGCCGAGCGACGACGGGCGGCTCGGGACGACCGCCGATCTGCCGCGGCTCGTCGCCGAGCTCGGCGTCGACCGCGTGATCGTCTCCTTCGGCTCCGCCTCGACCGCCGAGACGCTCGAGACGATCCGCTCGCTGCACCGGCTCGGCGCCTACGTCGACCTCGTGCCGCGTCTGTACGAGGCGGTCGGGCCGAGCGGACGGATCCACGCGATCGAGGGCCTGCCGCTGATCGACCTGCCGCCGGTGCGGCTCTCGCGCCCGGCGCGGCTGCTCAAGCGGACGATCGACGTCGCGGGCGCGCTCGCCGGGCTCCTGCTGACCGCGCCCGTCTTCCTCGTGATGCCGTTCCTGATCCGCCGCGAGTCGGCGGGTCCGGCGCTCTTCCGCCAGACGCGCCTCGGCGAGCAGATGCGCGAGTTCACCGTCCTCAAGTTCCGGACGATGCGCGTCGACGTCGACGAGAGCCGCCACCGGGAGTTCATCAAGGCGACGATGGAAGCGGGCGCCGCGCCCGAGTCGAACGGCCTCTACAAGCTCGACCGGCCCGAGGTGACGCGGCTCGGCACGTTCCTGCGGCGCACGAGCCTCGACGAGCTGCCGCAGCTGATCAACGTCCTGCGCGGCGACATGTCGCTCGTCGGCCCGCGCCCGTGCATCCCGTACGAGACCCAGTTCTTCCGCCTCCACCACTTCGAGCGCTTCCTCGTGCCGGCGGGCCTCACCGGGCTCTGGCAGGTCACCGCCCGCGCCCACTCGACCTTCGGCGAAGCGCTCGACATGGACGTCGCCTACGTACGCGGCTGGTCGCTCGGGCTCGACTTCGAGCTCCTGCTGCGGACGGTGCGCCACGTGCTGACACGAAAGGGGACGATATGAGCACGAACGGAAACGGCCGCCCCGCCCGGCCGCTGCAGGTGGCGGTGGTCGGGCTCGGCTACTGGGGCCCGAACCTCGTCCGCAACCTCCACGAGGTTCCGGACGTCGAGGTGACGGCGATCTGCGACACGCGGGAGGACGCGCTCGAGAAGGTCGGGCGCCGCTATCCCGCCGTCGCCCGCACGACCTCGTACGAGGAGGTGCTCGGCGATTCGTCGGTGGACGCGGTCGCGATCGCGACCGGCGTCGGCACGCACGCGGAGCTCGCGAGCGCCGCGCTCACGGCCGGCAAGCACGTGTTCGTCGAGAAGCCGCTGGCCGCGTCGCTCGTCGAGGCGGAGGCGCTCCATGAGATGGCGCTCCGGCAGGGGCTGACGCTCATGGTCGGGCACACGTTCCTCTACAGCCCGCCGGTGAACGCGGTGCGCGAGCTCGTCCGATCGGGCGCGCTCGGCGACATCTACTTCGCCTCGATGAGCCGCGTCAACCTCGGCATCCACCAGCGCGACGTCAGCGTCACCTGGGATCTCGGCCCGCACGACTTCTCGATCCTGCGCTACTGGCTCGGCGAGACGCCGACGCACGTCTCCGGGGTCAGCCGCGGCTGCGTGTTCCCGGCGAACCCCGACGTCGCGTTCGTGCACCTCGAGTTCGGGTCGGGCGTGATCGCGCACGTCGAGCTCTCGTGGCTCGCCCCGAGCAAGCTGCGGCGCACGACCGTCGTCGGCTCCGAGCGGATGATCGTCTACGACGACACGAGCCTCGAGCCGGTGCGGATCTTCGACTCCGGCGTGCAGCTCGCCGACCCGACGAGCTTCGGCGCCTACCACCTCAGCTACCGCACCGGCGACATCGTCTCGCCGCGGATCGACCCTGCGGAGCCGCTCTTCCTCGAGATGTCGGCGTTCCGCGACTCGGTCCGTACGGGCCTGCCGGGACCGAGCTCGTCGGGGCTGGCGCTCGAGGTGGTGCGGATGATCGACGCCGTCGACCGCTCGATCGCGGCCGGCGGGGAGCGAGTGGCAGTCGAGGCGCCGCAGCTTGCGCTCGTCGGCTGACCTCGACGCGTCGGTCGACGCGATCCGCGGCTGGGGCGAGCGTTGCGGCTGGTCCGGCTGGGACCCCTACGACGCGCTCAACAGCCCGTTCGCAGGCGTGCTCTCGGCGGGCCACCCGTTCGGCCGGCGGCTGCTGACGCAGGCCGTCAAGAGCTCGCCGCTCAACCTGCGGCCCCTGCTGCGAATCCCGAAGGAGCGCGACGCGAAGGGCGTCGCGCTCGCGGCGACCGGCTACGCGCGGCTCGCGGACGCACGCGGCGACTCGACCGCGGCAGCGTCCGCCCTCGACCTCGCCGACTGGCTCGTCTCGACCGCTGTCTCCTGCCGGTCGGGGGCCGGCTGGGGCTACCACTTCCCGGTCGAGACCCGCTTCTTCCGCTACGAGCGCTCCCAGCCGAACGCGATCGCGACGACGTTCGTCGCGCACGCGCTGCTCGACGCGCGCGAGCTGCTCGGCGAGACCTCGGTCGACGAGCCGGTGCTCGAAGCGGCCACGTTCCTGACGAGCGAGCTGCTCGTCCGCGTGCCGCGGCCGTACTTCCGCTACGTCGGCGCCGAGCAGGACCTGATCCACAACGCGAACGTGCTCGTCTGCGCCCTCCTCGCCCGGGCCGCCCGCGTACTCGACGAGCCCGGCCTCGCCGACGCCGTCGCCGGGCCGCTCGCGACGACGCTCGCCGCGCAGGCCGCCGACGGTTCCTGGCCGTACTCGGAGCGCCGGGGCGGCGCCTGGGTCGACAACTTCCACACCGGCTACATCCTCGAGTCGCTCGCGACGTGCGCCGAGCTCGAGCCGGAGGCCGGCGTGCGTCTCGAGCACGGGCTCGAGTACTGGGCCCGCGCGCTCTTCCTGCCCGACGGGTCGCCGCGGGGAACCTCGACCGCGACGCTGCCCGTCGACTCGCACTCCTACGCGCAGGCGATCGAGACGTGGCTCGCGGTCGCCGCGTGGCGGGGCGACGCGCTCGCCCACGCCGAGCGGATCGCGCAGCTCCTGCTCGAGCGGATGCTCGCCCCCGACGGCCACGTCTACTTCGAGCAGCGCCGGCTGTGGACGAGCAAGGTGCCGTTCGTCCGCTGGACGACGGCGGCGGCGTTCCGCGCCCTGGCGCGCCTGCTGCAGGCGCAGGCCGCCGCGGCGGCCCGGCCGAGGGAGGTGACCGGTGCGGGTTTGGATTGACCTCTCGAACTCGCCGCACGTCGAGCTGTTCGGCCCCGTCGTCGAGCATCTCGCCGGCCGCGGCGACGACGTCCTGCTGAGCGCGCGCGACCATGCGCAGACGCTCGAGCTCGCGCGCCGGCGCTGGCCGGACGTGACGGTCGTCGGCGGCTCGAGCCCGCCCGGACGCGCCGCGAAGGCGGCGGCGATCGCCGGCCGCACCGCCGGGCTCGCGCGCTTCGCGGCCGGGCACGGCGCGGACGTCGCGCTCTCGCACGGCTCGTACGCGCAGGTCACGGCCGCGCGTCAGCTCCGGGTCCCGGCGCTGACGATGATGGACTACGAGTTCCAGCCGGCCAACCACCTGAGCTTCCGGCTCGCCCGCCGCGTGCTCGTGCCGCGCGCGTTCCCGGCGGAGGCGCTGCGCCGCTTCGGGGCGACCCGCAAGACGCTCGTCTACGACGGCTACAAGGAGGAGCTCTACCTCGCCGGCTTCGAGCCCGACCCGGCCGTCCTCGGCGCGCTCGGGCTCGACCCCGCCCGCGTGATCGTCGTCCTCCGCCCGCCGCCCGACGGCGCGCTCTACCACCGTGAGCAGAACCTCCGCTTCGTCGAGGAGGCGCGGCGCGTCGTCGCCAAGCCGGAAGTGCAGGCCGTGCTGCTCGCGCGCGCCGCCGACCGGGCGCACTGGGAGCACCTGCTGCCCGGCGTCGTCGCGCCCGCGACGGCGGTCGACGGGCCCTCGCTCGTCGCGCTCGCCGACCTGACGATCGGCGCGGGCGGCACGATGAACCGCGAGTCGGCGCTGCTCGGCACGCCCACCTACACCGTCTTCGCCGGACGCCTCGCGGCCGTCGACGCGCAGCTGATCCGCGAGGGCAGACTCGTCGACCTGCGCGCCCCCGGCTCGCAGGCGCGGATCGAGAAGCGGCCCGCCGGCGCGCGGAGCGGCGTAGGGCCCGAGCGCCGCGGCGTCGTCCTCGAGGCGCTGGACCGGGCGCTCGGGGAGCTCAGCTCCGGTGCGCGGCTGCGACCGCGAGCGAGCGCGCCGGCACTCCGGCCACGACCTCGTCCGGCTCGACGTCGCGCGTGACGACCGCCCCGGCGCCGACGACCGCGCCGGCGCCGATCGTGACGCCACCCATGATCACCGCGCCCGAGCCGAGCGACGCCCGCCGCCCGACGCGGGTCGGCTCGAGCTCCCAGTCGGCCTCGCTCTGCAGCCGCCCGTCCTCGGTCGTCGCGAACGGCCGCCTGTCGTTGATGAACACGACGCCGTGGCCGACGAAGACCTCGTCCTCGAGCTCGACGCCGGTGCAGAGGAACGCGTGGCTCGAGAGCTTGCAGCGCTCGCCCACCCGCACGCCGCGCTGGATCTCGACGAACGGCCCTACGGTCGTGTCGTCGCCGATCGCGCAGCCGTAGAGGTTGGTGAACGGGCGGACGACGACCCGCTCGCCGAAGACGACGTCCGCGATCAGCCGGTAGGGAGCGTCGTTGGCGGGCGCGTCAGCCACGGAAGTAGGCGCGCACGACCTCGGCCACGCGCTCCTGCTCGGCCGCGGTGATCCCGGCGAAGAGCGGCAGCGAGATGCCCTGGTCGGCCAGCCGCTCGCTCACGGGGAAGGCGCCCCGGCCGTGGCCGAGGCGCGCGAACGCCTGCGAGAGGTGCGGCGGCTCCGGGTAGTGGCGCCCCGTGCCGACGCCGCGCTCGCCGAGGAACGCGCCGAGCGCGCCCGGGTCGGCCGTGCGGACGACGTAGAGGTGCCAGACCGGGCGGCTCTCCGGTGCGACTGGGGGCAGCACGAGGTCGCCGACGCCCGCGAGCAGCTCGCCGTACAGCGCGGCAGCCTGCCGCCGCTGCGCGGTCCAGGCCCGCAGCTGCGGCAGCTTCCGGAGCAGGATCAGCGCCTGGATCGTGTCGAGGCGCGACGTGTAGCCGACGAGGTGGTGGCGGTACTTCTCGCGCTGCCCGTGCTCGCGCAGCGCGCGCATCCGCTCGTCGACCTCGGGATCGACGGTCGCGAGCGCGCCGCCGTCGCCCATGGCGCCGAGGTTCTTGCCGGGATAGAAGCTGAAGGCGGCGCCGTCGCTCAGGGCGCCGGGAACGACGTCGTCCCGCGACGCGCCGTGCGCCTGGCACGCGTCCTCGATCACGCGCAGGCCGCGCCGGTGGGCGAGCGCGGCGAGGCCGCGCATGTCCGCGAGTTGCCCGTAGAGGTGCACGGGGAGCAGGGCGCGCGTACGGCGCGTGACGGCGGCGTCGACCGCCTCGACGTCGAGGTTGTAGTCCGTCTCGGAGACGTCGGCGACCACCGGCCGCGCGCCGACCTGGATCACCGCCTCGAACGTCGCGACGAACGTGCTCGCCGGGACGATCACCTCGTCGCCGGTGCCGATCCCCGCCGCGAGCAGCCCGAGCCTGAGCGCGTCGAGGCCGCTTGCGACGCCGACGACGTGCGGGACGGCGCAGAAGTCGGCGAACGCGTGCTCGAACTCGGCGACGGCCGGGCCGTTCGCGAAGGCGCCGGAGTCGACGAGCGCGCCGACGTCCGCGAGGATCCCCTCGCGCAGCGGCGCGTGGATGCGCGCGAGGTCGACGAAGGGGACGGGCTCGACCGCGCCGGCGGGCTCGGACGCCGCAACGGCGGCGCGCAGAGGGGTTGTCTGGCTCATGTCACGAGCCTAGGTGGAGGCCTGTCTGGCGGCCCTGGACCCAGGGCGAGGCGATACTCCCCGGAGGGCGGAACGGCCGCCGCCCGGCGCCGCGGATACTTCTGTCGATGCTCCTCGAGACCGAGCGCACGCTCGTCGCGCAGTACGCGCGCCGGCTCGGCCGCGACGGCCTCGCAGTCGCCACGGCCGGCAACCTCAGCGTCCGCTCGGGCGCCCTGACGGCGATCACGCCGACCTCGGTCGAGTACGACGACCTCGACGCCGCCGCGGTCGTCGTCGTCAACGAGGTGGGGATCGTCATCGACGGGACGGGCGAGCCGTCCAGCGAGCTGGCGATGCACATCGCCGCCTACCAGGCGAGCGGCGCCGGAGCGGTCGTGCACACCCACTCCCCGCACGCGACCGCGCTCGCGACGGCGGGCGTCGACCTGCCGCCGATCCACTACCTCGCCGCCGACCTGGGCGGCTGGGTCCGGGTCGCGCCGTATGCGACCTTCGGCACGGCCGAGCTGGCGGAGTCGGTCGCGGCGACCCTCGCGGGGCGCACGGCCGTCCTGCTCGAGCGGCACGGGACGCTGACCGTCGGCGAGACGCTTCCGGAGGCCTACCGGCGCGCGCTCCAGCTCGAGTGGCTCGCCGCCCTCTACCTGCGCGCGGCGGCGATCGGCTCGCCGGTCCCGCTCGGCGAGGCGGAGCTGGAGCGGATCGAGGGGCGGCTCTCCGAGCTCCGCGGGCGCAGCGCCGCCGCCTCGCTCAGATCGGTAGGACCTTCTGCCTAGAGCCGCCCGACTGCGCCGTTCCGCGCGCCGTCTTCGCCTTCTTGGGCTTCTTCTTCGCAGCCGCGGCTGACTTCAGCTTGATCCCCTTCGGGACGACGAACGTGCTCTCGCCGAGCACGGCGCCGTACGTACCCGCGGCCCGGGCGCCCGTCCCCGGCCACACGTACCAGTGGTACGTCCCGGGGGTGAGCCGGAAGCGCTTCCCCCTGTAGCGCCACGAGGCTGCGAGCTTCAGCGTCACCTTCTTCGGCCAGGCGCTCAGGATCTTCGTCTTGCCGCGGTAGAGCTGGACGTTGTAGTAGCGCGCGCCGGCCCTGGGCCGCCAGCGCAGCACCGGCACTCGCTTCACGGCGATGCCGGCGGCCGGCGCGGTGAGCATCACGAGCTTCGGCGAGGAGACCGCGACCGAGCCGGTGGAGCGGTTGCCGGTCTTGTCGAAGGCCACGACGAGGTAGCGGTAGCGCATCGTCGCGCGCAGGCCGCGGTCGGTGAACGAGGTGCCCGTGCCGCTGTAGACGCGCGACTCCGAGAGCGCCGCGCTCGTGCGCTGGCCGCTGCGGAAGATCTCGACGTGGTCGAGGTCCTTGTCGGCCGGGAGCTTCCACGTCAGCCTGATCCAGCCCGGGCCGGGCACCGCCACGAGCGCCGGCGGGTTGGCGGGAGGCGTCGTGTCGATCGCCTTCGGCGTCGCCGGCGTCGCGCCACCGCCCCCTCCCCCGCGCGCGGGCGGGACGCTGACGGTTATCCGCATCGACTTCGTCGCCGCGTTCCCCGAGCCGTCCTTCGCCGTGAAGACGACGACCGTCGTCCCGACCGGGAGCGTCCCCGGAGCGTTGTTCGAGACGCCGCGCCGCCCGTCGACGAGGTCGACCGCGCTCGCCGCGGCGAGCAGCCTCGCGACCGCGCTCGCGGTCTTCGGGATCCCGGCCGCGCTCGTCGCGGTCACCGTCGAGTCGGGCGGCACGGCGAGGATCGGCGACGTCGTGTCGACGACACTCACCGAGAACGACGCACTGCCGACGTTGCCGCCGGGGTCCGGCGCGGTCGAGCACGAGACCTGGGTCGTGCCGAGCGAGAAGAGCGAGCCGGATGCGGGCTTGCACGTGATCGCGGCGGCCGCGAGCGCCTCGCCGTCGTCGGAGCCGCTCACGGTGTACGAGACGCGCGAGCCCCCGCCTCCGTCCGCCTCGACCCTGACGGCCGACGGCACGACGAGGACCGGCACGGTCCGGTCGACGACGAACGAGCGGGTGCCGGTCGTGCCGGCGTTCCCGGCCGCGTCGGTGGCGACCGCGTCCCACGTGTAGGAGTGGCCGTCGACGAACGCCGACGCCGCGGGCGTCGCGGTCCAGCTCCCACCGCCGCCGTCCGTGCCGGCCGCGCTGGAGCCGCTCGCGGGCGTGCAGGTGGCGTTGGCGGTGGCGTCGCAGAAGCGGAAGCTGACGCCGGCGACCCCGTTGCCGTCGGAGACGCCGCTGACCGCGAGCGACACGGTGCCGGTCAGCTTGGCGCCGCCGGCGGGCGCGTCGAGCGCGATCGTGGGCGGCGTCGTGTCGGCGACGACGACGTGAAAGGTCGAGCTCGCGTGGTTGCCGCTCGCATCGGTCGCCGTGCACGTGACGAGCGTCGACCCGGCCGCGAAGCCGCTCCCCGACGCCGGCGAGCACGAGACCGACGGCGACGGATCGACCGCGTCGCTCGCCGCCGGCGCCGTATACGAGACGACGGTGGTCGCCCCGGTCTGGCTCGCGGTCACGTCGGCGTGCGAGGAGAGCGCCGGCGGCGTCGTGTCGGCGACGACGACGTGAAAGGTCGAGCTCGCGTGGTTGCCGCTCGCATCGGTCGCCGTGCACGTGACGAGCGTCGACCCGACCGCGAAGCCGCTCCCCGACGCCGGCGAGCACGAGACCGACGGCGACGGATCGACCGCGTCGCTCGCCGCCGGCGCCGTGTAGGTCACGACCGTCGACGCTCCGGTCGCGTTCGCCGTCACGTCGGCGTGCGGGGCGAGCGTCGGCGGCGTCACGTCGCCCTGGACGATCACGTTGAAGGTCGTGCTCGAGTGGTTGCCGCTCGCATCGGTCGCCGTGCACGTGACGAGCGTCGACCCGACCGCGAAGCCGCTCCCCGACGCCGGCGAGCACGAGACCGACGGCGACGGATCGACCGCGTCGCTCGCCGACGGCGCCGTGTAGGTCACGACCGTCGAGGCTCCGGTCGCGTTCGCCGTCACGTCGGCGTGCGAGGAGAGGGTCGGCGGGGTGACGTCGGAGACGATGACGTGGAAGGTGCTCGTCCCCGTGTTGCCGGCGGTGTCGGTGGCCGAGCAGGTGACGAGCGTCGACCCGAGCGGGAAGCCGCTCCCCGACGCGGGCGAGCACGACACCGCGGGATTCGGCGGATCGGTCTCGTCGGTCGCCGTCGGCGCCGTGTAGGTGACCGCAGTCGAGGCCCCGGTCGCGTTGGCGGTCACGTCGGCGTGCGAGGCGACGACCGGCTTCGTCGTGTCGGCGAGCGACGCCGCCCGGCCGAGTGGGCCGGAGGCGAGAGCGAGAACCGAGACGAGGACCAGCGTGCCCGCCGCAGCGGTGAGGAGCTTCTTCATGTCATCCACCTCGAGAGGACGGTGAGAATCGAGACGGCCACGAGCAGCGAGACGGCTGCGAGGGCGATCTCCCGGCGGCGGTCGCTGAGCGCGGCCGCGATAGTCGGATGGCGCGGCCCGACCGCACGCGCGAGCGGCGCCTCGAGCAGTGCGAGAGCGAGGAGCGCGGCCGCGGCGGCGGCGAGCGCGAAGGCGACCGGCTGCAGTCCCTGGCTACTCGACGAGGCCGCCGCGAAGAGCGGCACCGCGGGGGCGTACGGCTCCCGCGGGTCGTGGCGCCCGACCGCATGCTCTGCGGCGTTCTCGCGCGCCCGGGCGGCCGCCGCGGCCTGCGCGGCGGCCCGAGCCTGCGCGCGCGCTTTCGCCTTTGCCTTTGCCTTCGCCCTCGCTGTGGCCTGCGCCTTCGCCCTCGCTGTGGCCTGCGCCTTCGCCCTCGCTGCAGCTTTCGCCCGCGCCGCGGCCCGGGCCTTCGCCTCCGCCTGGGCGCTCGACGCGGACGCGGCGGCCCGAGCGGACACGGTCGACGGCGGCGGTGCGACGACGGATGCCGGCCGCGTGGTCGTCACGGGCGGAGACGCAGCGATCGTCGTCTGCGTCGCCGCCTTGGTGGCCGTCTTTTTCGAGGCTGTCTTCTTCGGAGCTGTCTTCTTCGGAGGAGTCTTCGCAGCGGTCGTGGTCGGCTCGGCGGGCGCGCGGTCGGGCGCCGGGACGGTCTCGACCGGCAACGTCGTCGTCGGCGACGGCGTGTCGGGCACGGTTGGCGGCGGCACGTCGGCGAGCGCCGGACCAGCCGCGAGCGCCAGCAGGACGGTCGCGGTCGCGAGACCGATCGAACGCCGCCGCCGGGTCGTGCGGTGCATGAGACGACCTCCCGACAAGCTTCACTGGCATTCCGCCCACTCGGAGTCGCGGGTAACCAGGGGCGAACGCCCTGACCCATGCCAGCCCGCCGAGGGGACCGCCCTCGACCTTGGTGGGGCCGGCTCAGCTGTTGTCGGGGACGAGCCGCGGCGAGGATAGGTCGCTGGCGACCTTCGCCAGCACCTCGGCCAGGTTGTCCGAGCCGCTGTCGTAGTACTTGCCGCCCGTCTGGGTCGCCATCGCCTGGAGCGCGTCGTGCGCCGAGAGCCCCTCCGGGACGTCGTGCGTCCCGACCGTGGTGACCGACCCTCTCCTGCCGGTCACGAAGTGCGGCGCCTGGTAGCAGCTCTCGCCCTGGCCGAGCGCGTAGCCGACCGCGTAGACCGGGATGCCCTGCGCGGCCACGTACTGGACCGCCGAGTTGCACGGATGCTCGATGTCGTACTCGCTCGCCGCGTCGGCGGCGAAGCCGGTCACGTAGCCCTTCGAGTCCCACGTCGGATGGGAGTAATCCTCGTCGGGCACGGAGTTGGCGGCGCCGTCGGTCTCGAAGACGATTGCCTTCTGCGCGCTCGGATCGCCCTTCTGCAGCTGGGCGACCGCGGCCTGGAGCGCGGGCTTGTAGGAGGTGTACCCCTGGGCGAAGAAGCGGTCGACGGCCTGCTGCACGGTGGCGATCGGCGTCCCGAGCGGGTCGATCACGTAGTTCGCGCCGACCGGGTAGTTGTCGGTCGCGCAGAACCAGCCCGACGTGCACTGCACCGGGGGCAGCGCCACGAGCGTGACCTGGACGTAGCGCTCGTCGAGCCCACCGAGGAAGCCCTTGACGGCGTCCCGGAGCGTGCCGATCGTGGAGCTCATCGAGCCGGTGCGGTCGATGACGACCGCGAGGTCGAGCGGCTTCGTCGAGCCCATGCGCGCCGCGGTCGCCGTCGTCTTGACCGTGATCGTGTCGATCCCGAGGAGCCTCCCGAAGGTCGTCGAGACGGTGGCCGACCGTGAGACCGAGAGGACGTTCGGCTGGTCGGCCGTGCACGTCGGCGTGCTCTTCAGGCAGCGCACCGCGGGCTGAAGGGTCGTCAGCCCGACGACCGCGGACGGGAGGTTCTCGCGCGAGTAGTCGGACGCCCTCTGCTCGGCTGTCGCGGCGTCCGGCAGGGCGCTCGCGCCCGCGAGTGCGGCCGCGTCGGTGCCCGCCTGGAGCTGCCGCTGCGTGAGGTACGCGCGGCCGACGTCGACGACGAGCGCCGTGAAGCCGAGCAGCACGACGAGGAGCCCGGCCACGAGCAGCGGCAGGACCTGCCCGTGCTCGTCGGCGAGGCGGCGGCTCACAGCCCACCCATGAAGGTGAGCGCCGCGGGCGCGAGGATGACGACGAAGAGCGCCGGGAAGATGAAGAGGACGGTCGGGAAGATCATCTTCACGGACGCCTTGTTCGCGCGCTCCTCCGAGACGGCGCTCCGGCGGCGGCGCGCCTCGACAGCCTGCACGCCGAGCGTCTCCGCGACCGACGTGCCGAGCTGCTCGGCCTGGACGAGCGCGCGGACGAACGTCGTCACCTCGCGCGTGTCGAGCCGGGCGGCCATCCGCTCGAGCGCCCGCGTCCGGCTGTCGCCGATCCGCGTCTCGTGCAGCACGAGCGCGAGCTCCTCCACCAGCGGCCCGTGGCTCATCTCCGTCACCCGGGCGATCGCGGCGTCGAGCCCCAGTCCGGCCCGCACCGTCACGGCAAGCAGGTCGAGCACGTCGGGCAGCTCGGCCCGGATCCGCTCCGCCCGCGCCCGTGCCCGCGACCGCACGAGGTACCGCGGCAGCAGCAGGCCCGCCCCGCCGAGCGCGAGGATGAGCAGGAGCGCCGTCCCGGCGCCGTGCCCGAGGCCCAGGAGCGCGCCGAGCGCCGCCGCCACGGCCGCGCTCAGGAGCTCGAGGGCGAGGAAGTCCTGGGTCGAGAGGCGGCCGCCGAGCCCGGCTGCGGCGAGCTGCTCACCGAGCGCGATCTCGGACCGGCGGGGCCGCAGGCGGCGGTTCAGCCCGGCGAGGAACGCGCCTGCGCGGCCGGAGCGGCGCGACGGCGACGCCGCGGGCGAGCTCCGGCGCACGTAGGGGTCGAGCCGGCGGCGCGGGTCGACCGCCTCCCGGCGGGGACGCGCCACCGCCTCGAGCGCCACGAAGACGGCGGCTCCGGCGACGGCTGCGGCGAGAACGAGAAGCGCGACCACTGCGACTCAGCCCTTCACCGAGACGATCTTCTTGAGAATGGCCGCGCCGAGGATCATCATCGCGACCGCCGCACCGACGAGTGTCCGCCCCGTGCTCGTCGACCAGAGCGGTTGCAGGTACGACGGCGAGATGACCAGGAGCAGCCCGGCGACGGCGATCGGCAGCACGACGAGCACGGCGGCCGACATCCGCCCCATGCCGGTGAGGGCCTTCAGCTTGCGGCGGAACTGCTGACGTTCCCGCACCGTCTCGGAGACGACCGCGAGCAGCTCGGCGAGGCTGCCGCCGACCTGCTGCTGGATCTCGACGGCGGTCGTCACGAAGGGCATGTCGGCCGACGACAGCCGGTGGCCGAGATCGGCGAGCGCCTCGGCATGGTCGCGCCCCAGCCGGATCTCGCCCAGCGCGTGCGTCAGCTCGCTCGCGGCGGGCTCGTCGACCGTCTCGGCGACGGCGCGCAGCGAGTGCTCGAAGCCGTGCCCGACCCGCAGCGACGAGGCGAGCGTGTCGAGGATGTCCGGAAGGTCGGCGTCGAACCGGCGCCGCCGCTGCGCGGCCTGGATCCGAAGCAGCGCGTGCGGCGCGGCCGCTCCCGCGAGCGCCGCGAAGACGGCGAGGGCGGGGCCGCCCGCGAGCGCGCCGGCAACCGTGCCGAGCAGGGCCGCGGCGACGGTCGCCCATGCGAGCTCGGCCGGGCGGCGCCGGCTGCCGGCCCGCGCCAGCTCGCGCCGCAGCGGACGCGCGAACGCCGCGCCGTCGAAACGGCCGGGCTCGCCGCCGCGACCGGCGCGGGGGCCGTCGACCGCCGTCGCGGCCGGCGCAGCCTCGAGATACGGCTCGATCCGCTCGCGGACCCACGAGCCGCGGGGCCTGAGGACGAGGATCGCAGCGGCGAACGCACAGCTTCCGACCGCGACGGCGAGCAGCGCGAGGGTCACGACGCCGCACCTGCCGTGAGCGACCCGGGCGCCCGGAGGGAGGGACTCGGGTCGAAGAGCGCAACCGGAAGCGTGACGCCCGCCGCCGCGAGCTTGGAGAGGAAATGGGGACGCAGTCCGCTCGCCCGCAGCGGCTCGAGCAGCGGCGAGGGTTGCGTCCCGGTCGGGGCGTCGCCCGCCGGCGGGCGAGCGACGAAGAGCTCCTGCAGCGCGATCACGTCTCCTTCGAGCCGCAGCACCTCGCTGATCTCGGTGACGCGCCGCGTGCCGTCCACGAGCCGGGTGAGCTGGACGACGGCGTCGAAGGCGCTCGAGATCTGCTCGCGGATCGCCCGCAGCGGCAGGTCGACGCCGGCGGTGAGCACGAGCGTCTCGAGCCGGGCGAGGGCGTCGCGAGGGGTGTTCGCGTGGATCGTCGTCAGCGAGCCCTCGTGGCCCGTGTTCATCGCCTGCAGCATGTCGAGCGTCTCCGGGCCGCGCACCTCGCCGACGACGATCCGGTCGGGGCGCATGCGGAGCGCGTTCCGCACCAGCTCGCGGATGCGGATCTCGCCGCTGCCCTCCGCGTTCGGCGGCCGCGACTCGAGGGAGACGACGTGGCGCTGCTGGAGCTGCAGCTCGGCCGCGTCCTCGATCGTGACGATCCGCTCCGCCTCCGGGATGAAGCCGGAGAGCGCGTTCAGGAGCGTCGTCTTGCCGACGCCCGTGCCGCCCGAGACGAGCACGTTCAGCTTGCCCTCGACGCAGAGGTGCAGGAACTCGGCCGCCTGCTCGCTCAGGGCGCCGAGCGCCACGAGGTCGTCCATGCCGAGGACGTTCTGCGCGAACTTGCGGACGGTCAGCGTCGCGCCGGTGAGCGCGACCGGCGGCAGGACCGCGTTCACGCGGCTTCCGTCTGCGAGCCGGGCGTCGACCATCGGCGAGGACTCGTCCACCCTGCGCCCGACCGCGCTGACGATCTTCGCGATCACGCGCAGCAGGTGCTCCTCGTCGGCGAAGCGGCCGTCGACCTCCTCGATCCGCCCCGCCCGCTCGACGTAGATCCGCTCGGGCCCGTTGACCATCACCTCGGTCACGGTCGGGTCGCGCAGGTACGGCTCGATCGGGCCGAGTCCGAGCACGTCGTCGGCCACCTGCCGGAAGAGGACGGTGCGCTCCTCGGCGCTGAGACGCTCGCCGGCGGCGGCAAGCTCGGCCTCGGCGACCGCGCGCACTCGTGCGCGCAGCTCGTCCGGCGTCGCCTCGAGCTCGGAGAGCTCGGGCCCGATCCGGCTGACGCACGCGGTGTGGATGGTGGTGCGGAGGCGCTCGAACCGGTCGGGAGGACGGGCGTCGCGGTCCGGCGCGATCCGGCTCTGGAGGCCGGCCTCGTCGATCTCGTCGGTCTCGCCGCCGTGGATGCGGGTCTGGAGGGACATCGTCAGCTCCTCGCGAAGGCGAAGCGTCGGCGGGCGAGAGCGGGCCGGCGCGGCTGCGGCGCGGGCCAGTCCTCGGGGAAGAGCTCGCGCGCGAGGCCGGTCATCGCCTCGGCGAACGGGCTGCGCTGGTCGGCGAGCACGGCCGGGACGCCGCGGTTCACCCCTGCGGGCACCGCGGGATCGAACGGCAGGAGCACGTCGGGAGCCCGGCCGATCCCTTCGGCGACGTCCTCGACGCGCATGCCTCCTGCCTCGCCGGCGCGGTTCAGCACCACCCGCACGCGCGCGCGCAGCGAGAGCTGGCCGAGCGTCTCGAGCGCGAGGCGGACGTTCTTGACGCTCGCCATGTCCGGGTTGCAGACGAGCAGGAGCTCGTCGGTGACGTCGAGGCTCGCGAGCGTGGTCGCGTGGAAGAACGGCGGCGTGTCGACGAGCACCGCGCCGCGGGCCGTGCGGGCGACCGCGAGCACGGCGCGAACCGACGCCTCGCTGACGAGCTCGGCGTCCTCGGGGCGCAGCGGCGCCGCGAGCACCTCGAGCCCGGAGCGGTGCCGGGAGGTGTAGACGTCGAGCATCTCGGCGTCGAGCTCGGCGGGCGAGGCGACGAGCTCGCGGAAGGTCTTGCCGGGATGGAGGCCGAGCATGATCGCGGCGTCCCCGAACTGGAGGTCGAGGTCGACGAGCAGCACCCGGCGCCGGCCGCGGCGGGCGAGCGCGGTCGCGAGATTGGACGAGACGACGGACTTGCCGCTGCCTCCCTTCGGCGAGAACACGGTCACGACACGCGCCGTCGCAGGCGCGCCGTCGCCGTTCTGCACGGTGCGGACGGCCTTCTCGAGCGCGAAGAGCACGGCGGACGGGTCGTAGGGCCGGACGAAGACGTCCGCGACCGCGGAGTCGAGGGCCCAGTCGACGAGCCGGCCGGACGCGGACGGCGCGAGCAGCACGACGGGCGCCGCGGTCAGGTCGCGCACCTCGGCGAGCCGCCGCCCCGCGTCCTCCCAGCGGGCGAGCTCGAGCAGGACGGCGTCGCCGCCGCCGTCGGGCACGCCGTCGGCGACCTGCAGGTCGCGCTCCCGCTCGAGCGAGCGGCGGAGCGCGGTGAGCGCATGGGAGTCGCCGAGGACGCCGACGAGGATGCGCGGGCGCCTAGCGGCCACGGGTGGCTCCCATCAGCGTCGACGAGGACGTGGCGGGCGCGTTCGTCGCCGCGGTCTTCTCGACGGGCCGGAGCGCGAGCGTCCACTCGCCGTTCTTCTCCACCCAGAACAGGCGCTGTGCCTGCTCGTCGGTGAGCTGGAGGTCGACGGCGGCGCTGCTGGCGCCGCCCTGGAGCGTGCCGCCCGAGCCGCTGGACGTGTCGACCACGAGCAGGTTGCGCAGGACGACCCGCGCGTAGTGGGTCGCGCTGGACTCCGGATTCTGGAACGAGGCGACGACGTCGACGTGGTCGCCGGGACGGAGCGTGCCGGAGAGGAGCTGGTGCTGGTCGCCGGCGAGCTCGACGATGCGGAGCGTGCCCGTCAGGGTCGAGCGGATGCCCTGGCGCTCGGCGGTGCCGAGCCGGCGGGTGGTGAGCTGCTCGCCGGCGTAGATCTTCTGGATCGCGACGAGCCCGCGCAGCTGCGCCGGCTCCGCGACCGCGTCGCCGACGACGTCGCCGGCAGCGATGTCGGTCGGGCGAGCCCAGCCGCGGATCTGCGCGGCGGTGCTCCCGACGGGGATGTCACGGGTGGCGACGAGCACGCTGGTCGGCTTCGCCGACGTCGTGTCCTTCGACTGGGCCCGCGACGTGTACGCAAGCGTGAGCGCCGCGGCGAGCACCGCGAGCAGCGCGGCCACGACGACGTTGAGTAGGCGCGTGGAACGAAGTCTCATTCGAAGCGCTCCTTCGTGGTGCTCGTGAGATGCCCGGACTTGACGACGATCCCGAAGATGCTGATCGCGTACGGGTAGGTGGCCGTCACGGTGACGTCGGTGTCCGTCGAGGCGACGCTGACGGCGATGCTCCCGCCGTCGAGGCCGCCCGCGGAGTCCTGAACCGCCGTGTCCGCCGCCGCCGAGGCGTCGGACGGACCGGCGACCACGGCGGCGCGGGCGCCCGCCCTCACCGCATCGGTGAGGGCGAGCGAGTTGCTGAAGACGAGCCCGAACTGGACGATCCCGAGCACGAGCGTCAGCAACAGGGGCGCGACGATCGCGAACTCGACGAGCGCCTGGCCCCGTTCATCCCGCAGAAGGTTGACCCTCTTCACCGCAGTAACGACCGTCGCGGCTGGTCAGCTGCCGGCGCCGGGGAGCTGGTCGATGATGGACTGGAAGACGCCCTGGACGGACCCGGACATCGTGCCGAGGATCGCCACGGCGGCGATCGAGACGAGCGCGAGGATGAGGCCGTATTCGACCATCGTCTGCCCCTCCTCGCGCCGCATGCGCGTCAACGTTGCGACGTAGACGCGGTTGATGAGATCGAGCATCGGATGCCTCCGATTTCCTTAGCTGTCACGCCGTTCGAAAGGCGCGCTGTCATCCAGCACTGTCGTCCAGCACAGGGGGTCCCATCGCCCCCGCCGGGGCTAGGTCCGGCTCGGTCGATGGTCTAGGGAAAGGGCCCCCCGGAAGGGCCATGCTCCACGTATGGGCAGGGGACGTACGGACAGGGTTTGCGCGGCCGAGGTCGCCGCACCCGCCGGACGGCGGCGCTTCGCGTGCGAGCTGGCCGAGTCGGCGCCGGCACGGATGCGCGGGCTGCTCGGACGCGACGGGCTCGAGCCCGGCCACGGGGTGCTGCTGCGACCCGCGTCCTCGGTCCACACCGCGTTCATGCGCTTCCCGATCGACGTCGTCTTCCTCGACCGGGAGCTGCGGGTGCTGAAGGTGAGCCGGAACGTGCCGCCGTGGCGCGCCCGCTCCTGCCGGCGCGCGCGGGCCGTGCTCGAGCTCGCCGCGGGCGCGAGCGAGCCGCTCGGGCTCGCACCGGGCGCCCTGGTACGGCTCGACTAGATCTAGCGCCGCCGGCAGGCGCGGGCGGCGCCGCGCAGCATCCCGAGCAGGCGCTGGCGCGACGGCGACGCCGCGGCTAGCAGCGCGAGCATCGGTTCCGGCTCGGCGCCGAGCCGGGTCTTCGGGCTGCCGCGGTGACCGCCGCCGACGGCGAGGTCGACCGCCTCGGCGCCCGCCTCGGCGAGCGCCTCGACGCAGGCGAGCACGGCGACGTGGCCGGGCTGGCGGACCGCGCCGCCCGGCTGAACGGCCCAGGTGTGGCCGAGCCCGCCGTGCGCGTGCAGGAGGCCGAGGCAGCCCGCGACGGCACGGCCGTCCTCGAGCACCTCGGCGATCCGGACGCCCCCGCCGGCGGCCAGGGCGGCGACCGCCTCCCGGTTCCAGCTCCGGTGGGCGGCCGTCGTCGCGAAGCGGGCGGTCTCGTCCGGGCGGTCGCCCCAGCGGCCGCGGTGGACGCGGAAGAGGCGGACGAGCGCGGCGTCGACCTCGGACGGATCCGCGGCGACGCGCACCTCGACCGAGACGCCGCGGTTCGCTCCCCTGCGCAGCTCGTAGGCGGCGCGCTTGCGTGCGTAGTCGAGCCGCGGCGGCGGGACGTCGACGACCCAGCGCCGGCCGATCTCGGTGACACGCCGCCAGGGAGCGATCCGGGCGAGAGCCGCGGCGGCCGGCCCCGACGCGGGCGCCGCGAGGTGGACGAGCTGCGCATGTGCGAAGACCGCCTGCAGGACCTGCTCCGCCGCGTCGGGCCGGCCGGGGTCGGTGAGGATGTCGGCGGAGAAGATCTGCTCGACGGGGCCGAGCCAGGTCGCGACGCGCGGGCCGCGCCGCACGGGTTGCCGGAGCTCGAGCGCGGCGCCGCCGACGAGCCGGCCGCCGGCGGTCGCGACGACGACGAGCGGCAGCCCGGTCTCCCAGACGGCGAGCCGCCGCAGCCAGGCGCCGGTCAGGGTCGGGTTCGGCAGTCGCTGCCGGCCGACGAGGTCGTCCCACTCCGGGCCGAGGAGGTCGAGCGCGGCGCGTCCGGTCTCGGCGACGACGTGCAGGGGCCCCCACGGCGCGACCGCAGTCGCAACGGGACGGAACAGCTCGGCCGTGCCTGTCGAACCCACATCTGGAACGGTGTCCGATCCACCGCGCGCCCGCACCTCTCCACAGGTCAAAGGCCGCTCGACCATCGTTCAGGCGAGAGCGCGGACGGCGTCGCGCGTCCGGCGGAGGACGGCGAGACGGCGCTGCCGGCTCCGCGTGCGCGCCGCGAGGAACATCACGAGCGGCTCGGCCTGCGGCGCGAACCGGGCTTTCGGGCCGCCGGGCTCGCCCGCTCCGTGCCCGAGGTCGATCGCGGTCGCGCCCGCCGCGAGCATCGCCTCGATCCGTACGAGCGAGGCGAGGTGACCGGGCTGGCGCAGCGCGCCGCCCGTCCGCATCGCGGTCGTGTGCCCGAGCCCGCCGGCGCCGAGGACGAGACCGAGCGCGGCGGCGACGAGCCGTCCGTCCTCCGAGACTTCGGCGAGACGCACGCGTCCGAGCGCGGCCTGGTCGCCGAGCGCGGCCGCGCTCCAGCGCCGGTGCTCGCGCGACTCCGCGAAGCGCGCCTGGAGGTCGGAGCGGCCGGCCCAGCGCTCGCGGTGGAGGCGGAACAGCCGCACGAGCGCGGGCGCAAGCTCGTCCGGCTCGCTCGAGACGCGCACCTCGACGCGGACGCCGAGACGTTCGGCGCGCCGCACGTCCGCCTCCGCCCGCGTGCGGACGTAGTCGACCCGCGCGGGCCCCCGGAGGACCCAGCGCACGGTGTAGGCGGAAGCGGTGTGCCACGGCGCGGCACCCTCGAGGGCGCGCGCGGCGTTTCCGGAGGCGGCCGTGCCGAGCGAGAGCGCGTCCACCTCTTCGAGCAGCCCCGACACGAGCGCCTCGCCGGCCTCGGGCCGGCCGGAATCGACGAGCAGATCGGGCGAGCAGTGCTGCTCGGGCGGGCCGAGCCAGGTCGCGACGGTCGGCCCGACCCGGCCGCCGCGGCGGCCGGTCTCGAGGGCGGCGCCGGCGAGCAGCGCACCGTCCTCCTCCGCGATCGCGACCAGCGGCGTCCCGTGGCGCAGGCACGCGAGGCGGCGCAGCCAGCCGGCGCTCAGAAGCGGGTTCGGGAACTCCGCGCGCAGCAGCAGCTCGTCCCAGCGGTCGTCGAGCAGGTCGAGCGCGTCGGCGCCGTGAGCGACCCGCACCGCGGGCCGCGCCGTCACCGCCGCCATGCCGCCGCGGTCCGCAGGCCCCGGAGCCCGTCGTAGAGCCGCTGGCGTGCGGGCGACGACGCCGCGAAGAGCGAGATCAGCGGATCGGCGGCCGGCCCCAGCCGCAGCTTCGGATCGGCCGGTGCTCCCGAGCCGACGCCGAGGTCGAAGACGGTGACGCCCTCGTGCGCGAGCGCCTCGGCGCAGGCGAGCATCGCGAGATGCCCGGGCTCCTTGAGCGTGCCGCCGCGCGCCATCGCGGTCGTGTGGCCGAGCGCTCCGGTGCCGTGGACGAAGGCGAGCGAGGCGACGACCGTGCGCCCGTCCTCGACCACCTCGAGCAGGCGCACGCGGCCCGCGGCGGCCATCGCCGCGACCGTCTCGCGATTCCAGCGCCGGTCGGTGCCCGACGCCGCGAAGCCGGGCCGCACGTCCGACCGGCCGCGCCAGCGCTCGCGGTGCAGGCGGAAGAGGCGCACGAGGCCGCGGAGTACGTCCGTCTCGCCGGCGGCGACGCGGATCTCGACCTCGACACCGAGGCGCTCGGCGCGCCGCAGGTCGCGCGCGACACGGCTCCGGGCGTGGTCGAGCCGCGGCGGCGGCCAGGTGAGGAGCCAGCGCTCGTACGACGGCGTCGCGCGGCGCCACGGCGCGACGGCGGCGAGCGCCCGCGCCGCCGCGCCGGACGCGCTCGTCCGAAGCGAGAGGAGATCGACGGCCTCGAGGGCGGCGGCAGCGACCGCCTCGCCGGCGGCGGGCCGCTCCGGGTCGACGAGCAGGTCGGGGGCGTGCTGCTGCTCGACCGGGCCGAGCCAGCCCGCGACGCGTACGCCCAGCGGTCCCGTGCGCCGCAGCTCGAACGCAGCGCCGGCCACGAGCCGGCCGTCCTCCTCGGCGATCGCCACGAACGGCTCGCCGGAGCGCCACGACGCGAGCCGGCGGAGCCAGGCGCCTGCGAGCAGCGGGTTCGGCGCCGGCAGGCGGAGGAGGAGCTCGTCCCAGCGGTCGTCGAGCAGGTCGAGTGCCCGGGGCCCGGTCTCGATCCGCACGGCGGGAACGGCGACGGCACGGAGCGCCGCCGTCACGGCCGCCATGCCGCCCTCGTCCGGAGCCGCCTGGCCGCGCGGCGCGCGTGGAGGCCCGTCTCGTAGGCGCGCTGGCGGCGGGGCGAGGAGGCGGCGGCGATCAGCGCGATCGGGTCGGCGGTGGCGCCGAGCCGCGCCTTCGGGCCGCCCGCCTGCCCCGAGGAGACACCGAGGTCGAACGCGGTGGCGCCGCCCGAGGCGAGCGCGTCGAGGGCGCCGAGCATCAGGGCGTGGCCCGCGTCGCGCATGACGCCGGGACGGATCGCCTGGGTGTGCCCGAGGCCGCCGCATCCGTGGACGAAGCCGAGGTTGCCGGCGACGAGCCGTCCGTCCTCGAGCAGCTCCACGAGGCGCACCTGGCCGCGGTCGGCGAGCTCACCCACCGCGTCGAGGTTCCAGCGGCGGTGCGCGGCCGTCGTCGCGAAGCGCGGGGTCTCGCCCGGGCGGTCGCGCCAGCGGTCGCGGTGCACACGGAAGAGGCGCACGAGCGCGGCCTGCACCGACGCCCGGTCGGTGGCGGCGCGAAGCTCGATCTCGACTCCCTGCCGCTCCGCCCGCCGCAGCTCGTAGGCGGAGCGCTTGCGCGCGTAGTCGAGCCGCGGCGCCGGCCAGGGCAGCAGCCAGCGCTCGCCGGTGACGGCGGCGGTCCGCCACGGCGCGACCGCGGCGAGCGCGCGTGCGGCCGGACCCGCCGCCGGCGCGCCGACGCTCACGAGCCCGACCTCGCCGAGCACCGCCGCGAACACCGCCTCGGCGGCTCCCGGGCGCTCCGGATCCTCGAGCGCGTCGGGCGAGAACTGCTGCTCGACCGGCCCGAGCCAGGTCGCGGCCCGCGGGCCGAGCCCGCCGCCGCGCAGCTCGAGCGCCGCGCCGGCGACGATGCGCCCGTCCTCCTCGGCGACGGCGACGAGCGGCGTGCCCGTCCGCCAGCGGGCGAGCGCGCGCAGCCAGCACGACGAGAGCATCGCGTTCGGGAGCGCCTGCTTCGCGAGCAGGTCGTCCCAGCGCCTGTCGAGCAGGTCGAGCGCGGCGTCCCCTGTGAGCAGCCGCACCGGATAGACGTCCGCGGCATCGCGGGACGCAACGGCTGAGATTCCTCTCGTCGCCACCACCCGATCGTCGCCCATCGCTCCCGCCCCGTCGCCGCCGCGTCGGCTGTGAGCCTCCTCGACCTTCGGCCAGCCGGGAGTCGAGGAGACCCGCCCGACGAGGCCCAAGGCAGGACGTTGGGCCAGCGCCCCCCGCCCGCGCCCGGTGTTGACTCGTGGTGTACATGCCAGGCTGCATCCGTTCCCGCCGTCGGTGGCTGGCCGTCGGCTTGGTCGCTGTTGCGCTCGCCGCATCGGGCGCCGCAAGCGCGACGGGCGGCTCACGCTACGCCGTCGTCGATCTCGGCACGCTCGGCGGCGACTCGAGCACCGCCCTCGCCGTCGACGGCGGCGTGGTCGTCGGCACCTCGCGCATCGCGGGCGACGCGCACCAGCACGCATTCGTCTACGAGAACGGCGCCATGCGCGACCTCGGAGTCCCGGCCGGCTTCACCGACAGCGCCGCGACCGCGATCGACGCCGCAGGACACGTCGCCGGCCACGCCTGGACGGTCGACGACGCCGGTGCGCTCGCCACCTCGCGCGCCTTCAGGAGCAGCGGAGGCGGGCTCGCAGCGGTTGCCGGCCCGTCCGCCGCCCGGCCGCTGCTGACCGTGGCCGGCTTCGACGCGAGCGGCGCGGTCGTCGGCACCGCCGCCGGCGCAAGCGACGGCTCCGCCCCGCAGGTCACCGTGTCCGGAACGGACGGCGTCTCGACGCCGGTCGCCGGCCGGGCGACCGCCGGCGGCGTCAACGCGGCCGGCGACATCGCCGGCACGCTCGTCGACCCGGCCGGCGGCTCGCAGGCCTTCCTGCTCCGCGACGGCGAGCTGTCGCCGCTCGGCGCGCTCGGAGCGGGCGGCTGGTCGGTCGGCGCCGCGGTGAACGCCGCGGGCGACGTGGCGGGCTGGTCGACCTCCGGCCCCGGCGGCGTCGCGCGCGCCGTCCTCTTCAGGGGCGGGACGGTGCTCGACCTCGGGCTCCCCGCGGGCACAGAGAGCGAGGCACGGGCGGTGAACGACGCGGGGCAGGTCGCCGGCGACTACTACGACGTGGCGGCCGGCGGCCGGCGCGCCTTCCTCTGGGAGAACGGCGCCGCCACCGACCTCGACGCCCTGATCCCCGCCGGCTCCGGCTGGACGCTCGAGCAGGCGACGGGGATCGACGCTGCGGGCGAGATCGTCGGCGTCGGCACGCACGACGGCGTGCGGCGGGCGTTCCTGCTCGTCGCGCCCGGCTCCGCGCCGGCCCCGGCGGTGCCGGCGGCGGCGCCCGCCGCGCAGCCGGCGCTTGCGAGCGCGGTCGAGCCGCAGCACCTGTTCGCGCCTCTCGCCCGCCTGCTCGCGGCCTCCGACCCGGCGGTCGAGATCGTGAACGAGAACCCGTCCGTCTACGCCCGCGCGGTCGACTCGCACGGGAACGTCTACGGCACCGCGGTCGCCGGCAGCCCCACGCAGCTCCTCCGCTCGAGCGACGAGGGACAGACGTGGTCCGCCGTCTACGACTTCCCGGCGAGCGCGGCGCTCTGGGACATCACCGCCCTCTCGAGCGGGACGCTGCTCGCCTCCCTCGATACGGGCGCATTCACGATCTGGCGCTCCGACGACCAGGGCGCCTCCTGGACGCAGGTGCTGTCGCTGCCGACGGCGCCTGTCTTCTACCGGACGCTGACGCCGCACTCGATCGCCGAGGGCGACGGCTACGTGTGGCTCGGCACCTACAACAACGGCAACATCGCGACGACGAACTACCTCTTCCGCTCGGCCGACGACGGCCGCACCTGGCAGGTCGCGAGCACGTCGTCGACGCACCGGCACATCCACGGCGTGCGCTTCGACGACGCGAACGGCCGCCTCTACGTCCTCTTCGGCGACTCGACCGGCGACGGCATCTGGCAGTCGACCGACGACGGCGCCTCGCTCTCGGCGCTCTGCACGTCGTACGACTGCGTCACGATCGACATGGCGTTCGACCCCGGCGGCTCCTACGCGATCTTCGGCCAGGATCACTACAACTCGACGCGGTCGATCGAACGGATCGACCTCGCGAGCGGCGCGCTGACGACGCTCGGCGCGCTGCCGTACAGCGCCTGGTCGGCGCTTCGCGTCGACGGCACGTATCTGATCGGGACGACCCGCGAGTCGGGCGAGTCGACGCCCGACCCAAACCTCCACCTCTTCGCCTCGGCCGACGGCCAGAGCGTCGCCGACGTCTTCCAGCGCGCGATCCCCTTCCCGACCGGCGACGCGAACCTGCGCGTGCAGTTCGCGTTCCCGAACGGCGACTTCCTGATCCAGGTGCCGGGCTACGGGACGATCGTCGCGAGACTCGCCGACGCGGGAACGGTCTCGGCGCCGGCGAACACGACGCCGCCGTCGATTGCGGGCGCAGCCCGGGTGGGCTCGACGCTGACCGCGTCCGCGGGGACGTGGACGGGGAGCCCGACCTCGTACGCCTACCGCTGGCAGCGGTGCGGCTTCGACGGCTCGGGCTGCGCCGACGTCGCCGGCGCGACCGGCACGACGTACGTCCCGGTGGCGGCCGACGCCGGCCACACGCTCCGCGTCGTCGTCACCGCCACCAACTCGGCCGGCTCGACGCCGGCGAGCTCGGCCACGACCGCCGTGGTCGACGGCTCCACGGTGAACCCGCTGCTCGTGGTCGTCGCGCACCCCGACGACGAGACGCTGGGCTACGCCGGCGTGATCGAGTCGGCGGTCGCGCAGGGACGCGCCGTCTACGTCGCGGTGGTCACGAACGGCGACTTCGGCCGCTCGGGGAGCGATAGCGGCTGGTGCGGCGCCGCCGCCGGCGACGGGGCGACGAGCGCCCACTACGGCGTGACGCGCGACCGGGAGAGCGTCGCCGCGACCAGCCTGCTCGGACTCACCTGGACGAGCAACCTCGCGACGACGCAGGTCTTCTTCCTCGGCTACCCCGACGCCGGGCTGCAGGCGATCGCCGGCTCGAGCTCGGCGTACACGGGCGACGCGAGCGGTCTGCACCACACGTACGCCGACGACGGCGACGGCAGCAACGCGACCTGCAACGGCGACCTCCACTACCTCGCCACCGGCACCCACGCGCAGCTCACGGCGGCGAACCTCGCCGGCGACCTCGACCGGCTGCTCGCCCTCACGCACCCGGTGGACGTCTACACGCACGCGACCTTCGACGGTCATCCCGACCACGTGACCGTCAGCGCGCAGGTGGTGGCGGCGATCGCGCGATCCGGCAGCTCGCCGACCGTGCACGTGACGCTCATGCATCCCGAGGGCAGCGGCAACTGCCAGGGGCAGTCGGCGTACCTCTGGCCGAACCCGGCCGACCCGACCGCGCTCTACCCGTTCTCGCGCTTCACGCCCGGCAGCGACATCGAGGCGCCGCCCGTCCCGGTGTGCTCGTCGAGCCCGACGGGCACGAGCTGGGGCAGCGCAGGCCCGCCGAACGAGCTCGTCGCCGTGCCCCCCGACATGCGCACGACCGACCCGGCGACCAACCGCAAGTACCAGGCGATCTCGCTGTACGCCTCGCAGGTCTCGTGCACCCCGGCCCTCGACGGCACCTATCCCGCCGGCTGCGGCTACGCGTACGCCTTCGCCAAGGCGCACGAGTTCTTCTGGACGACCACCACCGGGCCGCCGGCCGCGCCGGTGAACACGACGCCGCCCCAGGTCACCGGCCTGACGGCGGAGGGACAGGCGCTCGCGACGACCACCGGCGTCTGGACGGGCGCCCCGACGTCCTTCGGCTACGCCTGGCAGCGCTGCGACAGCGGCGGCGGCGCCTGCACCGCGATCGCCGGCGCCACGACCGCCGCGTACACGCTCGCGTCGGCGGACGTCGGCCACACGCTCCGCGTCGCCGTCACCGCCACGAACACCGCCGGCTCGGCGACCGCGAACTCCGACCCGACCGCGGTCGTGACCGGCGCCGGCGTCGAGGGCTCCTTCGGCCAGACCCAGGTGGGAACGACCTTCGAGACGGGCGGCGCCGGCTGGCTCGACGTCAGCGGTCCGTACACCGTCGGCCAGGCCGTCACCGTGACGCGGCTGAACGCCTACGTGGCCGGCGGCGGCAGCGCCTCGCACGTGCGCGGCGTCATCTACCGCGACGTGAACGGCCAGCCGGGCGCGCTCGTGGCCGCGACGCCCGAGACGACGATCGCAGCGAACGCCGCCGCCGGCTGGGTCGGCCTGCCGCTGAGCGCCCCGGCCGGGCTGACCGCCGGCAGCTACTGGCTCGGCTACTGGTACGCCGACGGCAACGCGGGCCTGGCGTCGATCTCGGTCTCCGGCTCGGAGCGCTACGCGCCCTCGGCGTACTCGGCGACCGGGAGCCCGCCCGCGAGCTTCCCGGCCCCGTCGACCGCCGCCAGCAGCTACTCGCTCTACGCGACCTACTCCGTCACCGTCGCGCCGCCGGCGAACACCGCTCTGCCGCAGGTCGCCGGAGCCGTGCAGGAGGGCGAGACGCTGACCGCGTCGCCGGGAACGTGGACCGGCAACCCGAGCTCGTACGCCTACGAGTGGCGGCGCTGCGACAGCGGCGGCGCCGCCTGCAGCGCGATCGCCGGTGCGACCGCCCCGACCTACGTGCTCACGAGCGCCGACGCCGGGCAGACGATCCGCGTCGCCGTCACCGCGACGAACGACGGCGGCAGCGCGACCGCGATCTCGGCCGCGACGGCAGCCGTCGGCTCGTCGCCGCCGGCCAACACCGCGCTGCCGCAGATCGCGGGCAGCGCCGTGCAGGGACAGACGCTGAGCGCGAGCACCGGCGTCTGGACCGGCAACCCGACCTCGTACGCCTACGCATGGGAGCGCTGTGACAGCGGCGGCGCCGAGCTGCGCCCCGATCCTCGGCGCCAGCGCGGCCACCTACCTGCTCCTCCCCGCCGACGTCGGCGCGACCCTCCGCGTCGCCGTCACGGCGACGAACGGGAGCGGCCCGGCGACCGCGACCTCCGACCCGACCGCGCTCGTGGCGGCACAGCCGAACCTGCCGGCGAACACGACACCGCCGGCGATCACCGGCACCGCCCGGGAAGGACAGACCCTGAGCGCGGGCACCGGCGTCTGGACCGGCAGCCCGACCTCGTACGGCTACGCCTGGCAGCGCTGCGACAGCACCGGCGGCGCCTGCACGCCGATCGCCGGCGCCGCCGCGGCCACCTACGTGCTCGTCGCGGCGGACGCCGGCGGCACCGTCCGGGTCGCCGTCACCGCGACGAACGGCGCCGGCTCGGCCTCCGCCACCTCTGCCGCGACCGCCGCCGTCCTGCCCCTCGCGCCGGCGAACAGCAACCTGCCGGTCGTCAGCGGCACCGCCCAGCAGGGACAGACGCTCGCCGCGACGACCGGCGCCTGGACCGGCAGCCCGACCGGCTTCGCGTACGCGTGGCAGCGCTGCGACGCCGCCGGCGGCGGCTGCACGCCGATCCTCGGCGCCACCGCGACCACCTACCTCCTGCTGCCCGCCGACGTCGGCGCCACCCTCCGCGTCGCCGTCACCGCGACGAACGCCGGCGGCAGCGCGACCGCCACCTCCGCCGCGACCGCGGTCGTCGCGGGCGCCGTCCTCGACGGCACGTTCGGGCAGACCCAGATCGGCACCTCCCGCGACTCGGGCGGCCCCGGCTGGCTCGACGTCTCCGGCCCGTACGCGGTCGGGCAGGCGGTCACGGTCACCCGCCTCAACGCCTACCTGTCGGGCGGCGGCGGGACCGCGAACGTCCGCGGCCTCATCTACCGCGACAGCGGCGGCCAGCCGGGCGCGCTCGTCGCCGCCACCCCGCCGACGACCGTCGCGGCGAACGCGGCCGCCGCCTGGGTGAGCATGCCGCTGAGCGCGCCGGTGGCGCTGGACGCCGGCAGCTACTGGCTCGGCTACTGGTACGCCGACGGCAACGCGAGCTTCGCGTACGTCACGGTCTCCGGCTCCGAGCGCTACACCCCCACCCCCTACTCGGCGACCGCATCCCCGCCGAGCAGCTTCCCGGCCGCCTCGACGAGCTTCTCGAGCTACTCGCTGTACGCGACGTACACGGTCACGGCCACGCTCCCCGTGAACACGACGCCGCCTGCGGTCACCGGCGGCACGGTCGTCGGGCAGACCCTCAGCGCCGACAACGGCGCCTGGACGGGCAGCCCGACGAGCTTCGCGTACGAGTGGCGCCGCTGCGACACCGCAGGCTCCAACTGCACCGCGATCGCCGGCGCGACCGCCGCGACCTACGTGCTCGCGGCCGCCGACACCGGGCACACGCTTCGCGTCGCCGTCACCGCGACGAACGCGAGCGGCTCGGCGGCCGCGAGCTCCGATCCGACCGCGGTCGTCACCGCGACGGCGCCGCCACCGCCCACGAACACGGCCCTGCCCGCGATCACCGGCACCGCCGAGAGCGGCCAGACGCTCGCGGCGACGCAGGGCTCCTGGTCGGGCAGCCCGACGAGCTACGCCTACGAGTGGCGCCGCTGCGACACCGGCGGCGCGAGCTGCACGGCGATCCTCGGCGCGACCGCCGCCAGCTACCAGCTCACCCCGAGCGACGTCGACGCCACCCTCCGGGTCGCCGTCACCGCGACGAACGCCGGCGGCGACGCGACCGCCGTCTCCGCGGCGACCGCGACGGTGACCGCCCCGGTCGCCGGCCCGATCGCGTTCATCCGCCACAACGTCCCGCTCGGCGCCTACGACCAGGTGACGGAGGGGAACAACGCCGGCGACATGGACGGCGACGGGCGTCCGGACGTCGTCGTCGCGGGCGACCAGTACGTCGTCTGGTACCACAGCACCGACTGGGCCCCGCACGTGATCGCGAGCGGCGACCGGTTCGGCGCCGGCGCGATGGTCCTGATCGAGGACGTGAACGGCGACGGCCGCCAGGACGTGATCACGGGCGAGCAGGCGAACGAGTCGTGCTCCGGCACCTGCCAGACCGACTGGTTCGAGAACGGCCCGACGGGCTGGACGACGCACGTGCTGCAGACGGCCGCCTACTGCCACGACCTCGCCTGGGGCGACCTGAACGGGGACGGCCGCCCCGACCTCGCCTGCGACGACCAGCAGCGCGAGCGGATCGTGTGGCTCGAGCACCCCGCCGACCCGGCGCAGGCGTGGACGGTGCACGTGATCGACCCGCAGGCGGCGATGGGCGCGCAGATCTCGGACATCGACAGCGATGGCTGCCTCGACGTCGTCGCCGGCGAGGCGTGGTACGACAACGTCAACTGCGACGGCTCGACGTGGACGCGTCACCCGTACACGACGCTCGCCGGCCCGACCTACCCCGGGACGCCGAACTTCACCGACTTCGAGAAGATCGTCGTCTCCGACATCAACGGCGACGGCCGGCCGGACGTCGCGGCGACGCTCTTCTCCGACAACCCGCAGGGCCAGGAGTGGGTGTTCCTCGCCCCGCAGGATCCGCTGACGCAGTCGTGGACGGCCGTCCAGCTCGACGCCGGCCCGCTCTTCTCGGTGCACAGCGAGGTGATGGCCGACTTCGACGGCTCCGGCCGGCCGCAGATCGCCGTCGGTGAGAGCGACCCGGGCGGCTGGAGCTTTGGCGCGAATCCCGGCACCCAGCTGAACATCTACGAGGCCACGGGCAATCCGGCCGACGCGTCCGGCTGGCAGAAGACGACGATCGACGTCATCGCCGCGCACGAGATGCGGACGGCGGACCTCGACGGCGACGGGCATCCGGATCTCGTCGGCGACTTCGAGAACACCGACCTGCTCAACCCGCCGCGCACGGGCGCGATCCACTGGTGGGAGAACAACACCGACGGCTCCGCCGTCGCGCCCTCGAACCCGGGCGCGCCGAGCGTCGTCGGCACCGCCGCGCAGGGGCAGACCCTCACCGGCTGGGACGACGGCTGGACGGGCTCGACGCCGATCGCGACCGCCTACCAGTGGCTCTCCTGCGACACGGCCGGCGCGAGCTGCACCCCGATCGCCGGCGCGACCGCGACGACCTACCTCGTCTCCTCGGCGGACGCGGGCCACACGCTCCGGCTCCGGGTGACCGCGACGAACACGGCCGGCTCGAGCGCGATCACCTCGGCCGCGACGGCCGTCGTCGGCGGTGGCGGCGGCGGTACGGCGCCGGCGAACACCGCGCTGCCCGCGATCGCCGGCTCCGCCGTCCAGGGCCAGACGCTGAACGCGACCACCGGCACCTGGACCGGCTCCCCGACCGGCTACGCCTACGAGTGGCAGCGCTGCGACAGCGGCGGCGCAAACTGCACGCCGATCCTCGGCGCGACCGGCCCGAGCTACCTGCTCGCCGCCGGCGACGTCGACTCGACGATCCGCGTCGCCGTCACCGCAACCAACGACACCGGCAGCGCCACCGCCGTCTCCGACCCGACCGGCACGGTCACGGCCCTTCCCGGCGCACCGGCGAACACCGCGCTGCCCGCGATCGCCGGCTCCGCCGTCCAGGGCCAGACGCTGAACGCGACCACCGGCACCTGGACCGGCTCCCCGACCGCCTACGCCTACGAGTGGCAGCGCTGCGACAGCGGCGGCGCAAACTGCACGCCGATCCTCGGCGCGACCGCCGCCAGCTACCAGCTCACGCCGAGCGACGTCGACGCCACCCTCCGCGTCGCCGTCACCGCAACCAACGACACCGGCAGCGCCACCGCCGTCTCCGACCCGACCGGCACGGTCACGGCCCTTCCTGCGCGCACCCGCGAACACCGCGCTGCCCACGATCTCCGGCGTCGCGACGACGGGCGAGACGCTGTCCGCGACCACCGGCACCTGGACCGGCTCCCCGACCGCCTACGCCTACGAGTGGCAGCGCTGCGACAGCGGCGGCGCAAGCTGCACGCCGATATCCGGCGCGACCGGCCCGAGCTATCTGCTCGCCGCCGCCGACGCCGGCTCGACGATCCGGGTCGCCGTCACCGCGACGAACGACACGGGCAGCGACACCGCCGTCTCCGAGCCGACGGACACGATCGCCGCCCCGTCCGCCGGCGGCAGCCTCGGCCAGTCGACCGTCGGCACGCTGGTCGACAACGGCGCCGGCGGCTACCTCGACGTCTCGGGGCCGTACACCCTCGGCTCGGCGGCCACCGTCACGAACCTCGTCTCCTACCTCGCAGGCGGCAGCTCCAGCTCCCGCGTACGCGGCGTCATCTACGCCGACAGCGGCGGACAGCCGGGTGCGCTCGTCGCCGTCACGCCGGAGGTCGCGACCGCCGCGGGCGCGGCCGCCGCCTGGACGAGCCTCGCCTTCTCCGGCCCGGTCTCGCTCGCGGCCGGCAGCTACTGGCTCGGCTACTGGTACGCCGACGGCAACGGCGTCCACTACTTCGTCGCGGTGACCGGCGCCGAGCGCTACCGCGCCGCGGCCTACTCCGCGACCGGCGACCCGCCCGCCACCTTCGGCGCCGCCTCGTCCGCCTCGTCGAGCTACTCGCTGACCGCGACGTACACGACGCCCTGAGCGGCCCGGGAGCCGTCCTGCTCGAGCGCCTCGAGCGGCGCGCCGAGCTCGGCGAGCGCGGCGGCGAGCTTGCGCCAGGCGGACGCCTCGACCGCCGCGTAGTCGTCCTGCGCCGCGGCGCGGGTGTCGTCGAGGTAGCGGCGCCAGGCTCGGCGGGCGGCGGCGGCGATCTCCTGCTGCGGCGCGGAGGGGAGGAACGTCTCGGGCATATCCCCGTTGTCTCAGCCCGCCGGGCCGCGCGCGTCGTGGCCGGCACGGATCCGGCGTACGAGAACGAGGCGTCTCGTTCTCGGAGCGGACGCTCTCGTGGCCGCGACCATCTAGGCCGCGGCGCTGCTGCGCGCCGGCTGCGCGTGCGTCCAGACCCCGCCGCGGCACATCGGGCAGCGGTCGGGCGCCATGCGGACGACGATCCCGTAGCCGCACGACTCGCACCGGAGCTCGAACCCGCGGCCGACGTGTAGCTGCGGCGCCGTCGCGCGAGAAGGGATGCTCTGCCGCAGAACCACCATGACGGTCGATTCTCGACCTCCGCGCGACCCGGTTCCACGGCGCGAACACGGATCCGCACGCGGAGAACTACGAATGTCTCGCTCGAGGTCCGCTCAGCCCGTGCAGCCCGGCGCGCGCGGGCCGAGGTTCCGCCACCACCAGACGCGGCCGTCCCGCGGCGGATCGAGCCGGTCGGTGTTCTCCTCGTGGCCGAGCAGGTCAGGCAGGCCGTCGCGGTCGAGGTCGGCGACCTGCAGGTCGTGCGCGCCGACGGAGTCGACGACCGTCCGCGACCAGCCGCCGGGCAGGAGCCGGAAGAGCAGGACGTGCGGGTCGGGCGCGACGCCGAAGTCCCAGCCGCCGGCGTTCGTGTCGGCGACGACGACCTCCGGACGCGCGCAGCCGTCGAAGCTGCCCGTGACGAGGCTGTGGACGCCGAAGAGCGGCCCGCCGTCGAGCAGCACGGGCCGCCAGCCGGATGAGCGCGGGTCGGAGGGCGCGAGGAAGGCGTAGAGCCGGCCGCGCGGACTCTCGGCGAAGAGCGAGGCGACGATGTCGGGCCTGCCGTCGCCGTTCAGGTCGCGGACGGCGACCTTCGCGTAGTCGTCGAAGGCGGGGAACTCCGCGCTCGCGAGCGACGTGTACGGGTAGCGCGTCCAGCCTCCGCCGGGATCGTTCCGGTACCACGAGCGGCCGGCGACGATGTCGAGGCGCCCGTCCCGGTCGATGTCCGCGGCGGCGAGCCCCATCGCGTTGACCGCGGGGTCGACCGTGCTCGACGTCCACGGCGCCGTTGCCGGGCGTGCGGGAGCGAGGAGCACGATCCGCGGCGCGTGCTGGTCGATGCACGCCGCCGAGGTCGCGCCGCCGGCCGCGAAGGCGGCGAAGACGAGGTCGTGGCAGTAGAAGACGCTCGAGAGCACGTGCAGGCGCCAGCCGTGCGGCGTGTTCGCGAGCCAGACCTCGCGCCGCTCGCCGGACGGGAGGATCTCGCCGGTGACGATGTCGAGCCGCCCGTCGCCGTCGACGTCGCGGATGACCATCGCCGCGCCGGCGCCGAAGGTGCCGTGGGCGATCAGCACCGGGCGCGACGACGGCGTCGCGTAGCGGAGGAGGTAGCGGTCGCCGGCGACGACGATGTCGGGGCGTCCGTCGCCGTTCAGGTCGCCGGTCGCGACCGTCTCGACGCTCTGCCCGAATCTGTCCGCCGGAAGCAGGTGCCGCGCGAACGCCGGCGCCTTCGCCGCGGCGGCCGGAGCGGCCCCGGGCAGCCCGCACGCGAGCAGCACGCCGGCCGCGAGCGCCGCGGAGAGCATCCTGGCCATCCTCCATAGCGTCCCCCCGGAGGGGTCCGCGCACGCCCGACGATGGTGGAGGGCGACCCGCCCGGGAGCCGTGAGCGCCGCCGGCCGGCGAGCAGGTCAGGGGTTCGGCCACACCTGGACGCCGAGGTAACGGCGGCCGCGGAGCAGCCCGTAGATCACCCGCCGCGTGCCCGCCGCGTCGAAGAAGGCGCCGAAGCAGCCGCGCCTGTCGCAGCGGTAGCGCCGCTCCTCGCGCAAACCGGTCGTGCGCAGGCGCCGCTCGAGCGTGCGCGGCGGAACCGAGAGCGGCCTGCCGACCTCCGTCGCGGTCGCGGCCGGGTCGAGCAGCAGGATCGCCCACGCCCTCTGAGCCGACGGGTCGGCGTCGGGGCCGCTGAAGACCACCTCGAGCCGGCCCCGGTAGGTGAGATCGCGGCGATTCGGCAGCCGCTCGACGGAGGTCGGCGAGCCGAGCGCGTGCACGACCTGCGGCACGGTGCGGCCGAGCACCGGCGTGCCGGCGATCCGGCCGCTCGGCAGCGCGACTGCGAGCACGAGCGGAAGCACGGCCGGAAGTGTCTCAGGCGGCGGCCTGGGCCCCGCGCTCGGCGAGGCGGCGGCGCTGGCGGGCGATCTCCTCGGAGTAGCGGCGGAGCTCCTCGCCGGTGGCGCCTTCGCGCTCCCTGACGGCACGGGCGAAGACGAGGCCGGTGAGCTGGAGGTCGAGCCGGCGGAGCTCGTCGCTCGCCGGAGCTTGGTTCGTCATGCTCAGATCGAACCAGCTGCGGCTATGAACCGCGTGAGCGTCGTGTGGCAGTTCCGTGAGGAATGCTTAACGTTCCGCGGCCGGCGGCGGCTGGAGCAGCTCGATCTGGACACCGTTCGGGTCGCGCACATAGGCGATCCGCGCGCCCGCGGTCGGGCCTTCCGGGATGTCGAGCGGCGCAGCCGGAACCTCGACGCCGTGGCGGGCGAGGTGCGCGAGCGCGGCGTCCATGTCGGCGACCTCGAAGGCGACGTGCATGCCGCCGATCTCGTCGTGGCGCGGCCGGTGCGACACGCGCTCGGCGGTGCGGTACTCGACGAGCTCCCAGACCGAGTCCCCGACCGGCAGGAACGCGACGCGGAAGTCGGCCTCCGGCACCTGGAACATCGCCGCCACCTCGGGCCCCGCCGCCTCGGTGACGAGCACCGGCTCGAGCCCGAACACGTCCTTGTAGAACGCGAGCGCGTCGTCGAGGCTCTCGACCGTGACACCGACGTGGTTGATGCCCGCGAGCCAGCTCGGGCGGCCGTTTCCGTCGACGGACATGCGCGTACGCTACGCGAGGTGGACGGCCAGGCGAACGAGACGCGGATCCAGGCGCGCTGGACGGACTTCGACGCGCTGGGGCACCTCACCCACTCCGTCGTCTTCGCCTACCTCGACGAGGCGCGCGACGCGCTGCTGACCTCGCTCGTCGGCGACTTCGACGCCTGGCCGACCGTCGTCGCCCGCGTCGCCGCCGACTTCCGCCGCGAGCTCCCGCGCGGCCCGCGCGAGCTGGTCGTCCGTACGCGCATCGTCGAGGTCGGCCGCTCGAGCGTCCGCTTCGCGCAGGAGCTGCTCGGCGCCGACGGCGAGGTCGCGGTCGAGTCGGAGTCGGTGCTCGTCGCGTTCGATCCGGAGACGCGCACGTCGCGCCCGATCTCCGAGCCGGATCGCGTCCGGCTGACGGGGTAGACGATTGATTCCGAAGGGGCGTGCCGGTCGGGGAGGTGACTGACCAAGCGGGGCGACGCGATCGGTCGCGGTTCGTAGCAGCGCTACGGGCCGCGGGCGAGCGTGGCGATCCCGCGCCGCGTCAGGGGCCTCAGCCAGCCCCGCGGCACTTATGGAATCAATCGGCTAGCCGATCAGGTCTTCGCGGAGCGCAACGGCGACCGCGTGCGTCCGCGTCCGCGCCCCGAGCTTCGTCATCGCGCGCTGCGCGTGGGCGCGGACGGTGTCGGGCGAGAGGAAGAGCTGCCCGCCGATCTCGGCGTACGACGAGCCGTCGGAGAGCAGGCGCAGCACCTGGCGCTCGCGGTCGGTGAGGTCCTTGCGCGCCATCCGGCCGGGTGTCGCGAGCCGCGCCGCCAGCACCGGGTCGATGTAGAGCCCGCCGCCGGCGACCACGTCGATCGCACGGGCGAGGTCGTCGAGCGGAGCGTCCTTGAGCGCGAAGCCGCGCGCGCCCGCGTCGAGCGCGTCCGAGGCGAGTCCCGTGTCGCCGACACCCGAGTAGAGAAGCACGACAGTCTCGGGGTACTCGTCCGTCACGCGCTTCACGAGCTCGAGACCGTCGAGTTGCGGCATCCGCACGTCGGCGATGAGCACGCTCGGCCGATGCTCGCCGACGGCGGCCAGCGCCGACTCCCCGTCGAGCGCGGCCGCGACGACCGAGAAGCCAGCGGCGGAGAGGTAGCGGGTCAGCGCGTCGATGATCGGCGGGTGGTCGTCCGCGAGGACGCAGACCACCTCTTCCCTCGGGTTGTGCGCGACGGCGAGCATCTCGCCTGTGTAGTTCGACCGGAGCGCGCCACACTTTCGTTCGGGGTCCGCTCGACCGTGTCCGCGGTTCCCTCGACGGAGCCGGCGTTCAGCGTTTCGACGGCGTGGCCCGCTCGGCCGCCGTGCCGCCCTCGAAGACGTACTGCCCGCCGGCGGCGCGTGCCGCTGGCGCGACCGCGAGGGCGGCTGCGACCGGGAGGAAGAACACTGCGAGGAGCTTCCACATTCCGTTCCTAGATCTCGGCGGCGCGGGCCGCGACGCGAAGCCACCGGCGGGGATGGTTCCCGTCGCGCTGCCGCGCGAGGTCCGTCACCCTTTCGGGCGGCCGGCGCAGAGGAGGGAGCGCGGCGGCGGCAGCTCGTTGCTGCCGCCTAGGCGGCCCGCGCGGCGAGCGCGAGCGCCCGGTCGACCGCGTCGCGCAGCTGGCCGAGCGCGAACGGCTTGGCGAGGTAGGCGAGCGGGCCGAGCTCGAGAAAGCGGCCCTCGTCTGGCAGAACGCTGACGCAGAGGATCGGCAGGCCGGGCTGCGCTACGCGCGCGCGGCGTGCGTGGTCGAGACAGGCCTCCGCGACCGGCTCGAGGATCATGACGTCCGCCTGCGGCAGCGCCACGGAGCGCGGCTCGAGCGCCACGACCTCGTGCCCGAGCCGCTCGAGCAGCAGGGCGAGCAGGCGCCGAACGTCGGCGTCGGCTTCGCAGAGGAGGATGGTGGCCACAGCTGTCTGAAAGGGAGTCGGTCGCGAAGGAACGGCGGTCGCGCCCGAGTATGCGGACGGCGCGCCCCGCCGATCAAGCCCCCCGGGGGACAACACGCCCACGCACCTCGCCCAGGCGCAGGTCGCCCGCCCACCCCCGCAGCACGACCTCGTCGCCGTCGGCGAGGAAGCGGCTGTTCTGCCAGAGCTCGAGCAACGAGCCTTCGGAGCCGGCGTCGGGGCCCGAGATCGTCCCCGACGCCATCAGATCGCCGGTTCGCAGCGACGCGCCGTTCGAGGTCGCGTGCGCGAGCTGCTGCGGCATCGTCCAGTAGAGGCTCCGCGCGTTGCCGCGCGAGATCGTCTCGCCGTTCAGCTCGATCTCGAGCGCGAGGTCGAGCGCCCAGTCGCGACCGCCGGCGAGATGCGGCAGCGCCGGCGGCTGCTGTGGCGGCGCCTCGACCCGGGCGTGCTCGAGCAGCGCGAGCGGCGTCACCCAGGCGGAGATCGACGTCTGGAACGACTTGCCGAGGAACGGCCCCAGCGGCCGGTACTCCCATGCCTGGAGGTCGCGCGCGCTCCAGTCGTTGAGGAGGACGACGCCGAAGACGTGGTCGGCGAACGCCTCCGTCGGCACAGGCTCGCCGAGCCGGCTCGGCACGCCGACGACGAAGCCGAGCTCGAGCTCGACGTCGAGGCAGCGGCTCGGCCCGTAGACCGGCGCGTCGGCGTCCTGCGCCTTCGCCTCTCCGGCCGGGCGGATGACGTCGGTGCCGCTGACGACGACCGTGCCGGCGCGCCCGTGGTAGCCGACGGGCAGCCAGCGCCAGTTCTCGAGCAGCGGCTCGGTGTCGGGCCGGAAGAGACGGCCGACGTTCGTCGCGTGCTCGCGCGAGGAGTAGAAGTCGACGTAGTCCGCGACCTCGAACGGCAGCCGCAGGCGCGCCGCGGCCACCGGCGTCCGCGGCCCGTCGTGCGCGCGCGCCGCGGCGATTGCGTCCTCCCAGGACTGCCGGCCGGCGGCGAGCAGCGCGTTCAGCGTCGGCTGCGCGAACTCGTCGCCCAGACCGGAGAGGTCGACCGCCTCGTCACCTTCCCACCAGGCCAGCCCGCCCCCGGCCAGCGCGCCGAACCCGCTCATCCGCGCAGTCTTCCAGAGCTACGATGACGCGGGGCCAGGCTCCGCGCAGTGGAAGCCTTGCGAACCGCGTCAGGTCCGGAAGGAAGCAGCGCTAAGCCTGTCTTCCAGGTGTGCGGCCGGCCTGGCCCCTTTCCCGTGCGTCGCTGCGCTCCGCTCGCTCGGCAAGCGAGCGCCGATGTGACGGCCAGGCGGGAGCGTGCCGCGCCCACCAGGTCGGCGCGGCGGACGTCGGCCCGGGCGCACGCTCGTATCCCCCTCCAAGTAACACTCTGTTACAAGCGTCGTCGTTCGTGACCGCGGCGCCGGCGGGCTGGATCGCGAGCGCCGGGCGCGCGGGTCATACGCTTTACAACCGGGAAAGCGCCGCTCGCGGTTGCGTCCCCCGTTCTGCTTGAATCGACCCGTGGCCGCCCTCTACCGGAAGTACCGTCCGCAGAGCTTCGACGAGGTGGTCGGCCAGGAGGCGGTCGTGCGGACGCTGCGCAACGCGATCGCCGGCGATTCTGTGCGGCAGGCGTACCTCTTCGCCGGCCCGCGCGGAACCGGCAAGACCTCGATGGCGCGCATCCTCGCGAAGAGCCTCAACTGCGCGCAGGGGCCGACCGCCACGCCCGACGGCACCTGCCACGCCTGCGTCGCGATCACGGCGGGCACCTCGCTCGACGTGATCGAGATGGACGCCGCCTCGCAGCGCGGCATCGACGACATCCGCGAGATCCGCGACCGGGTCGTCCTGCAGCCGGTCGAAGGCCAGTACAAGGTCTACATCCTCGACGAGGCGCACCAGCTCACCGACGCCGCCTGGAACGCGCTCCTGAAGCTGATCGAGGAGCCGCCTCCGCACCTCGTCTTCGTCTTCTGCACGACCGACCTCTCGAAGGTGCTCCCGACCGTGCGCTCACGCTGCCAGACCTTCGTCTTCCAGCGGCCGACGCTGCGGGACCTCGTCCGCAAGCTGCGCCTCATCGTCGACGCGGAGGGCATCGACGCGCCCGACCAGGCGCTCGCCCTGATCGCCCGCGGCGCGCGCGGCGCATACCGCGACGCCGAGTCGACGCTCGACCAGCTCGCCTCGGCGACCGAGGGGGCGATCACCGTCCAGACCGTCCTGCAGCTGCTCGGCACCGTCGAGGAAGACGCGCTCTTCCGGTTGCTCGACCTCGTCGTCGACCGCGACACCGCGGGCGCGCTCACCTTCGTCGAGGAGCTCTCAGAGCAGGGCCACGACCTGGGACGACTCGTCTCCGACCTGATCGAGCACCTTCGCTGGCTGATGCTCGTGCAGCACATGGGCGAGGTGCCCGAGGCGATCCCGGTCACCGAGGAGACCCGCGAGCGCCTGCGCGCGCAGGCGAACCAGCTCGGCGAGCCCGCGGTGATCCGGCTGCTCGACCTGCTCGCAGTCGCCGTCGACGACATGCGCCAGGGCGGCGACCCGCGGCTGCCGCTCGAGCTCGCGCTCGTCAAGGTGACGCGCCCCGCCGGCGACCTCGCCCGCGAGTCGATCGCCTTCAGGCTCGAACGGCTCGAGCAGGGGCACGGGACGCCCGCACCGCCGGCGCCCGCCCCTTCCGCGCCGCGGCCGGCGCAGCCGTCGGCGCCGGTCGAGCGCGAGGCGACGCCGCAGCCACAGCCGCAGCCCGAGTCCGCGGAAGCGCCGCCGCCCCGCGCAGAGGCGACCCCCGCTCCGGTGCCGGTCGCGGTCGGCGGCCCCGCGCTCGACCTGTCGCAGCTCCAGGAGGGCTGGGAGCGCACGGTGCTCCCCGCCGTCGAGGAGCGCGGCGGGATCCCGACCGCGTCCCTGCTCCGCGAGGCGCACCCGGCGAGCCTCGAGGGCGACACCCTCACGCTCGAGTTCCCGCCGAGCGCGAAGTTTCACCTCGACCTCGCACAGGACCCGAAGAACGCGACGCTGCTCGCGGACGCGCTCTACGATGTCACCGGCCGCCGCCTCGAGCTCGCGTTCGCGCTCGGCGACGCGCCGGAGACGCCGGCGGCCGCCGCCGAGGAGCCGGCGGGGGAGGAGAAGATCCTCGAGCTGCTGAAGGAGACCTTCGACGCACGCGAGCGAGGTGAATAGGGACACATGTCGTTCGACATGAACAAGCTGATGCAGCAGGCGCAGCAGATGCAGGAGCAGATGCAGCGCATGCAGGCGGAGTCCGTGAACGAGACGGCCCAGTCGTCGGTCGGCGGCGGTCTCGTCAAGGTGACCGCAAACGGGGCCGGCGAGGTGCTCGCGATCGAGATCGCGGCGGAGGCGATCGACCCCGACGACCCGGAGGCGCTCGGCGACCTCGTCCTCGCCGGCGTCAACGAGGCGCTCCGCTCGGCGCAGGCGGCGGTCGAGGCGAAAGCGCAGGCGCTGATGGGCGAGCTCGGCCTGGGCGGGCTCGGGCTTCCCGGCCTCGGCGGCTAGGCTCACGCGCCGTGGGGACACCTCCCGACCGGCGCCGCCGCGAGCTCAGTCACGTCTCGAATTGGATCTGGGCCGCACTCTTCCTCGCCCTCGTCGGCGTGGTGGTGTGGGGCTGGGTCTACGACTTCGCGCACTAGTCTCCCGCTCGCCCGCTTCGCGTCGGCCGGGCGCGCTTCGCGCGCGCGGCCTTCCGCTCTCGCTTTCCGCTCGCTCGGCAGGCGAGCCGGCGACGCCGGCTCGCGCCAGACTCGAGCCCACGCCGGAGCGAGCCGCGCCCGCACAGGTCGGTCGCGGCGGCCCTCGTGCCCGGCGACCGCTCGTGCCGGCGCCCAAGTAACAGTCTGTTACTTGGCTCATCCGGTCGGGCCTGTCCGAAGGGGACGGCTACTCTCCGGCGGTGTTCGGCCCCTCCGTCGACAACCTCGTCGCGCAGCTGACGCGGCTGCCGGGGATCGGCAGCCGCACCGCGCAGCGGCTCGCGTTCCACCTCCTCCAGGTGCCGAAGGCCGAGGCGCTCGCGCTCGCCGAGGCGATCGCCACCGTGAAGGAGCGCGTCCGCTTCTGCCGCGAGTGCGGCAACCTGACCGAGGAGGAGCTGTGCACGATCTGCCTCGACGCACGCCGCGACCGGACGACGATCTGCGTCGTCGAGCAGCCGGTCGACCTCGTCTCGCTCGAGCGGACGGCGGAGTTCCGTGGCCTCTACCACGTGCTCGGCGGCTCGCTCTCGCCGCTCGACGGCGTCGAGCCGGAGCACCTGCGCATCGACGAGCTGCTGCACCGGGTCGAGCAGAACGGCGTCCACGAGGTCGTGCTCGCCACGAACCCGAACATGACCGGCGAGGCGACCGCCGCCTACCTCGCCGACCGGCTCCGCGGCCGCGTGCGCGTGACGCGGCTCGCGAGCGGCCTTCCGGTCGGCGGCGATCTCGAGTACGCCGACGAGGTCACGCTCGGCCGGGCGCTCTCCGGCCGCCGCGAGATGGTGTAGCAACCACCGGCGCCTGCCGGACACGGGCCTACACTGGAGCCGATGACGACGACGCAGTACGAGAGCGTCCCCCACGTCGCGGCCGATGCGGATCCGTCCGCGCCGAACCTGCTCGTGATGAAGTTCGGCGGCACCTCGGTCGGCGACACGCAGAAGATCAAGGCTCTCGCCCGTCGCCTCGTCGCCGCCCGCGAGGCGGGCAACCGCGTCGTCGCCGTCCTCTCCGCGATGGGCGACACGACCGACGAGCTGATCCGCCTCGCGCACGAGATCTCCGACAGCCCCGAGCCGCGCGAGTACGACATGCTGATCTCGGTCGGCGAGCGGATCTCGAACGCGCTCTGCGCGATGGCCGTCCACGACCTCGGTCACGAGGCGATCTCGCTCACCGGCTCGCAGGCGGGGATCGTCACCGACACCGTCCACGGCAAGGCGAAGATCGCCGAGGTGCGGGCGACGCGGATCCACGACGCGCTGGACGCCGGCAAGATCGTGCTCGTCGCCGGTTTCCAGGGTGTCTCGGCCGAGTCGCACGACGTGACGACGCTCGGCCGCGGCGGCTCGAACCTGACCGCCGTCGCGCTCGCCGCAGCGCTCGGCGCGAAGGCCTGCGAGATGTACACGGACGTCGAGGGCGTCTTCACCGCCGACCCGCGCATCGTTCCCGGCGCGCGCAAGCTGACGGCGGTGACCTACGAGGAGATGCTCGAGCTGTCGGCGAGCGGGGCGAAGGTGCTCCAGCTACGCTCGGTCGAGTTCGCGCGCAACCACAACGTGCGGCTGCATGTCCGCTCCACATTCACCGAGGCGCCGGGAACGTGGATCGTCGACGAGGAGGATCCGGTGCTCGAGAAGGCAATCATCAGCGGCGTCGCCCACATCGGCTGCGAGCCGCTCTACCGCGTGCGCGAGATGGACGCGGCGAAGCTGTTCGAGCGGCTCGCCGGCGCGAACGTGAACGTCGACACGATCCTTCAGGTCTCCACCGACGAGATCGTCTTCAGCGCCCCGCTCGAGGACCGCGCGAGCTGCGAGGACGTTCTCGCGGCGCTCGACGTCGAGTGGTCGATGCGCGACGACCTCGGCAAGGTCAGCCTCGTCGGCGCCGGCATGAAGAGCCATCCCGGCATCGCGGCGCGGACGTTCGCGACACTCGAGGGGATCGGCGTCGAGTCGAAGGTGATCTCGACCTCCCCGATCAAGATCGCCTGCCACGTCCGCAGCGAGGACGTGCCCCGGGCGGTCGCCGCGCTCCACGACGCGTTCGAGCTGAACCTCCCGGAGGTCGGGGTCGCGTGAAGTCGGACGCTCGGATCGGAGTGGTCGGCGCGACCGGCGCGGTCGGCACCGTGACCCTGCGCATCCTGCGCGAGCGCGGCCACGAGCGCGTGCGCGCGTTCGCGTCGGGCCGGTCGGCCGGGCGCGAGCTCGACGGCGGCGTCGTCGTCGAGGAGGCGACCCCGGAGGCGCTCGCCGCCGGCGATCTCGACGTCGTGCTGTTCTCGGTCGGCACCGGCGCGTCGCGGGAGCTCGTCCCGCACGCGGTCGCCGGCGGCTCGCTCGCGGTCGACAAGTCGAGCGCCTACCGGCTCGTCGACGGCTACCCGCTCGTCGTGCCCGAGGTGAACGGCGCCCGCGCCCTCGAGGCGCTCGAGACGACCCGCGTCGTCGCCAACCCGAACTGCTGCACGATCCCGCTCACCTGCGTGTTGAAGCCGCTGCACGACGCGGTCGGGCTCGCGCGGGTGCGCGTCTCGACCTATCAGTCCGTGTCGGGAGCGGGCGCGCAGCGGATGGACATGCTCCGCGCCGAGGCGCCCGACGACCACGACCTCGGCATGGACTGGAGCTGGGACGGCGACGAGACCGACGAGGAGTCGAAGCTCCGCGCCGAGACGCGCAAGATCATGGAGCTGCCGGAGCTGCCGATCTCGGCGACGACGGTCCGCGTCCCGGTCATGGTCGGCCACGCCGAGGCGGTCTGGCTCGAGACCGAAGAGCCGCTCTCGGCCGCGCAGGCGGAGTCGCTGCTCGCGGCCGCGCCGTCGGTGCGGGTCGTCGACGTTCCGACTCCGGGCGCCGCCGCCCAGACCGACGACGTGCTCGTCGGGCGCGTCCGGCCCGACCGCGCGGCCGAGGGGAATGGGCTCGTCCTCTTCCTCGCCTGCGACAACCTGAACAAGGGCGCGGCGCTGAACGCGATCCAGATCGCCGAGCTCGTCCTCGCCGGCGAGCCCGCGTTGCGCTCGCGCTGACGCTACGCTCCCGGTGATGCCCGGCGCGGCAGCATTCTTCGCCGCTTTGCTGGCGGCGTTCGGCCACCCTGCCGCACACGCGGCGGCGGCACGCACTGCGATCGTCGCAAAGACACCGCACGTCCGGATCGTCGTCGCCGCGGCGCCGCGCTCCTCGCGCGTCCGCTCGTGCAGCACGACGCAGGCGCAGCCGACCGCGACCGGCCGCAAGGTGCTCCCCGTGGCCTGCGAGCAGCCGCCGAAGTCGAACATCACGCTGCCGAACGCCGCAACCGGGGGCCTCTCCGCCCTCCTCGGCGGCGGCCGCTGACCGGGCGACCCTTGTAACACGCTGTTACGTGGAACCGGTCCGCGAAGCGCCGCCTGGCACGAGGCCGCCGGGCGGCGAGCCGGCTCGTTTGCCGCGCGAGCGGAAAGCGACGCGCGACGCTACGGCCGCTGCGGCGCCGGCGCGGGGACGAACGCGTCACGGACGACGCGGAGCACGGCCTCGCGCCTGCCTTCGGCCGCCGGCTGCAGGCCGCCGAGCTCGAGACGGGCGAGCTCGACGCGGCCCCGCGTGCGCACCGAGACGAAGCCGAAGTCGGCGAGGAAGTCGGCCGGGAAGATCGTCCGGTGCACGTGGAAGCGCTCGTACGTCGTCTCGCCCTCCGGGTAGCGATACGCGAACGCCTCGAGGGCGCGGGCGCCGCGGTCGCGGGCATCGCCGATCGCGGTCAGGAACAGCGACTGCATCACCCACGGCCGCGACGGGTCGGTCAGGTACGCGCACGTGACGAGCACCGCGTCCTCCGACGGCGGGCCGGCCGGCAGCTCGGCGGCGCGCGGGAAGAGCGCCGACGGCCCGTACTGCATCGAGCCGAGCAGCCGCCCGTCGTCGTCGTAGTAGACCGTCCCCCACGCGCCCCACTCGTCCTCGACGTCCCGGATCCACTTGCGCTTCTCGGCGGGGCGCGCGTTCCGCGTCTGCCACCAGACGCACTCGTGGCAGACGGACGGCGCCGTCTCGAGCGTCGCGCCCGTCAGCCCGGCGATGGCGGTCATGCAGGCGCGGCGATCTCGTCGACGATCACGTCGACGACCGTGGGCTCGACGTCGGCCATGCTCGCCAGGTATTCGCGGACGCGCTCCTGGACGCGGCGGCCGACGTCGGGGATCGACGCGCCCCAGTCGACCGCGACGTGCAGCTCGACCCTGAGGTCGGCGTCGGAGGTGACCACCTTGACGCCGCGGCGGCCCGGGAGCGGACTCTCGGCCAGCCCGTGCACACCCTCGACCTCCTGCGCCGCGTCGGCGGCGTAGCGGGCGAGGATGTCTGACGAGATCGAGGCCTGCCCGGCCATGGGCTCTAGCGTAGCTCCGGCCTGAGCACGAGCTCGGTCGCCTCCGGCCGCGCGGCGAAGCGGAACGGGACGAATGTCGTGCCGAGCCCGGGCGAGACGTGCATCGCCGCCGCCCGCGTGCCGTACGTGCCGACCTGGTAGCGCGCCGTCCGGTGGGCGAAGCGGATCTTGCCGCCGGGATACGGGAGGCAGATCTGGCCGTCGTGCATGTGACCGGCCAGGACGAGATCGAAAGCGCCGGGCTCGAGCCGGTCGACCACCGTCGGGTAGTGGCAGAGCAGGATCCGCAGGTCGGCCTCGCGGGTGAGCGAGCCGGGCACACGCTTGAGGATGCGGCGGATGATCAGCCGCGGGTGGACGCCGGCGATCCAGACGCTGCGGCCGCGCACGTCGAGCAGCCGGCCCTCGTCGCGCAACAGCACCGCCGGGTCGAGGTCGCGGAGGTCGGAACGCCGCGCCTGCGGGTCGCGGCTCAACGCGAGGTCGTGGTTGCCGAGAATCACGAACGTCGGCACGCCGAGCCGTGCCACGAGCTCCCGCAGTCGCGGCTCGCCGCGCGGGTGGGTCAGCAGGTCGCCGGTGATCACGGCGAGGTCGGGCCGCCGCTCGGCGACCCAGTCGACCGCGCGCTCGACCGCCGCGGCGCCAGACGAGGGGATGCCGAGGTGGAAGTCGGAGAGGTGAGCGATCCGCAGCCCGTCCAGGTCGGCCGGAAGCCGCGGCACCTCGAGCTCCCGCACGGCGAGGCGCACCCAGCTCGCCTCGAACGCTCCCCAGGCGCTCGCTGCCGCGAGCGCTAGGAGAGACGCGGGGACTGGACGCATCCTCTAGCGCACGGTCGTGCGCAGCACGAGCGTGCGCTCAGGCTTCCAGCCGCTCGAGCGCCGGCCGCGGGTCGACGATGTGGCGCTTGAACTTCAGCTCGGATTCCTCGAGCCCGGCGGCGACGCCGACGAGCTGCGCGAGGTGGAGCACCGGCATGTCGAACGTGCGGCCGGTCGACGCCTCGAGCTTCTGCTGCCAGGCGTCGAGCGAGAGGTGGCAGAGCGGGCACGGCGTCACCATCACGTCGGCGCCCGCCTCCATCGCCTGCTCGATGGGCTGGATCAGCTCGCCCATCGCCGTCTCCTCACGCGCCTGGATGATCGGGAAGCCGCAGCACTTGATCTTCGCCGGGTAGTCGATCGACTCGCCGCCGCACGCCTCGATGATCCGCTCGAGCGACGCCGGCTTGTCCGGGTCCTCGAAGCCCATGATCTTCGACGGGCGCAGGATCTGGCACCCGTAGAACGGCGCGACCTTGAGGCCCTTCAGGCCCTTGTGCGCGGCGCCCTTGAGTAGCTCGTAGCCATCGCCCTCGGCGATCTCCCAGAGGAAGTGGCGCACCTCGATCTTGCCCGAGTACGGCGGCACGCCGACCGACTCGAGGTTCTCGTTGACGCGCGCGAGCAGCGCCTCGTCGCCCTGCAGCATGTGGTTCGCCTGGCGCAGGTTGAGCGTGCAGACGTTGCAGACCGTCATCAGCGTCTCGCAGCCCGTCGCCTCCGCGTAGGCGAGGATGCGCGCGTTCAGATGCAGGTAGTAGTCCGGCTCGGCCTCGTGGATGTCGCCGGCGCCGCAGCACGTCACCGACTCGAGCTCGACGAGCTCGAGTCCGACCTTCGGCGCGAGCGCCTGCGTCGAGGTGTCGAGCTCCTTCGCCGAGAGGGACGCAAGGCAACCCTTGTAGTACGCGACGCGCTTCAGCGCCGGTGCAGTCTCGGTCGTGCTCACGCTGCTCCCTCCTCTTCGGGCAGATACGGCCGCGGCGCCGCGCCCGGCCTCGCGTAGATCTCCTCCAGCGACTCGCCGAGCGCGTGCCCGTGCGCGAGCCGCTCGAGCGCCTTCTCGCCCTGTACATGGCCGAGCGCGCCCTGGCGATCCTGCGTGCGGACGAGCTTGTGCAGGTTGCGCGCCTCGCCGACGTCCTTGGCGACGTGCGGCGGGAACGCGAGACCGGCCTTGTTGTGCTTGACGAGGTTCATCGCGAACTTCATCTGCTTGATCGACGAGACGACGCCCTGCGTCTTCGGCACCAGCTCCGTCTCGCGCAGCCAGCCGGTCGTCTCGGTCGAGCGGATGAACCACTTCGCGTGCTTCGCGCCCATGTCGCGGTCGATCCCGCGGGAGACGGCCTCGGCGCCGAGCTTCGCGATCGCGTCACGCGGGTCGACGCCCTTCGGGCAGCGCTCGTTGCAGAAGAAGCAGCGCGTGCACTCCCAGATCCCGTGCTCGCCCGAGTACTGCTCGAGCCGCTCGACCGTGGCGCCGTCGCGCGGATCCCCGACGAAGCGCATCCCCTTCGCGAGCGCCTGCGGGCCGAGGAACTCCGGGTCGGACTCCATCGCGTTGCACTCCGAGACGCAGCAGCCGCAGTTGACGCAGAGCGCCTCCTTGTGGATGACGTTCATGCGCTCCTGCGAGATCCGGTACTCGAGGCCGTCGGTGGGCTGCTCGTAGCCGGGCTGGAGGTACGGCTTCATCGCCTTGAACTTGTCCCAGAAGGAGTCCATGTCGACGACGAGGTCCTTGACGACCGGCAGGTTGCCCATCGCCGAGATGACGGGGATCTGGCCGGCCTGCGCGATCTCGTACATCCGCGTCTTGCAGGCGAGCACGGCGGCGCCGTCCATCCGCATGCCGCAGGAGCCGCAGATCATCATCCGGCAACTCTTCCGGTACGCGAGCGAGCCGTCCTGGCGGTCCTTGACGATGTCGAGGCAGTCGAGGAGCGTCGCCTCCTCGGGCGCGTCGATCTCGTACTCCTTCAGTGCCCGCCCGCCGGTCGCCGGGTCGTAGCGCCAGATCTTCAGAGCGACTTGCACGTGCGCCTCCTAACCCGTGAGTCCCGGAATCGACAGCTTGCTCGCGTCAACGGTCGCCGACGCCGACGGCACCGTGACCGACACGCTCTCGCCGAACTTCGACAGCGTCGTCGTCATCACCGTCCTGCCGACGGTACCGGTACCCGAAGACGCCTTCGTCGTCACCTTCACGCGGTGAACGTACCCGTCCGAGCCAACCCAGACGTCTGCCGGGCCGAGCATCGCGCCCGACTTCGCGAGCGCCGACGCGGTGGCCGACGACAGCTTCGACGCGTCGATCGTGCCGCGGTAGTGCGTCGTCTCCACGTTGCCGATCGTCGCCGTGCCGACCTTCGTCAGGCCGACGATCCCCTTCAGCTGCGCGAGCGCCCGAGACGGATCCTGCGCGCCGAGCATCGTCGTGTCGATGCCGAGCGCCCGGCTGGCGGAGTTGAGCTCGATCTTCATCCAGCTCTTCCCGGCGGGCAGGAACGACGAGAAGAGCGGCGAGCGGACGTACACGGTCGTCCCGCTCAGGGTTTCGTCGAGCGTGGCCTGGACGCCGCCCAGGTTGACCGACGCGTGCATCTTGCCGACGTGCTTGGCGGAGTCGAAGTCGCCACTGCCGGCGAGCTTCACGTGCTGGCCGGCCGCGGTCGCGGTCGCGGTCAGCGCCACGTGCTCACTGCCGGCGAGCACCGTCTTCGCGATCGCCGCCAGCACGGCGGGAGCGGCGGGCCCGGAGGCCGAGGTCGTCGTCGACGGGCTCTTCGAGCCGCCGCAGGCAGCGGCGAGGAGCGGCAATGTGAGCACGGCCACCAGCCGTCGCCCCACTAGTACTTCCGCTCCTGCGGCTCCCACTTCGTGAACCGCACCGGAGCCGAGGCCAGGTCGACGCCCCCGTCGCGCCAGCGGGTGATCGAGTGGTGCATGAAGTTCTCGTCGTCGCGGGTCGGGTAGTCGTGCGGACGCGAGTGGGCGCCGCGGCTCTCCTTGCGCGCGTACCCGGCGACGACCATGCAGAGCGCGGTGTCGAGCATGTTGCCGAGCTCGATCGCCTGCGTCAGGTCGCTGTTGAAGACCTCGCCCTTGTCCTCGACGTAGACGTTGCGGAAGCGCTCGCGGAGCCCCTCGATGATCTCGATCTGCTTCGCCATCTGCTCCTCGCGCCGGAAGACGCCGAAGTTCTCGAGCATCGTCTGGCCCAGCTCGTCGCGGATCTGCCACGGCCGCTCGCCGGAGGAGCGCGAGAGCAGCTCCTTCACCGTCGCCTCCGCGTCGCGCTCGGCGGCGTCGGAGATCGAGACCGCCGGAGCCGAGAGCGCCGCCTCCGCGGCCGAGCGTCCGGCCCGCCGGCCGAAGGTGATCGTCTCCATCAGCGAGTTGCCGCCGAGCCGGTTGGCGCCGTGCACCGAGACGCAGGCGCACTCGCCGGCTGCGTAGAGGCCCGGCAGCTCGGTCGCCGCGTCGGTGTCGGTCGCGATCCCGCCCATGTGGTAGTGGGCGCCCGGCCGAATCGGGATCGGGTCGTAGATCGGGTCGACGCCGGCGAAGGTCATCGCGTTCTCGCGCGAGCCCGGCAGCCGCTCGAGGATCTTCTCGGCGCCGAGGTGGCGGAGGTCGAGGAAGACCGAGCCGTTGACGCCGCGCCCCTGGTCGATCTCCGTCTGCTCGGAGCGGGAGACGACGTCGCGCGAGGCCAGTTCGAGCGCGTTCGGCGCGTAGCGCTTCATGAAGCGCTCGCCGTCGGAGTTGATCAGGAAGCCGCCCTCGCCACGGCAGCCCTCGGTGATCAGGACGCCCGACGGGAAGAGCGTCGTCGGGTGGAACTGCATGAACTCCATGTCTTTCAGCGGCAGGCCCGCGTGGAGCGCCATCGCCATCCCGTCGCCGGTGCAGGCGTAGGCGTTCGTCGTCGCGCGGAACTGGCGGCCCGCGCCGCCGGTCGCCATGACGACCGCCTTGCCGCCGAGGGTCTTCAGGCCGCCGTTCAGGAGATCCCAGCAGACGACACCCTGGCAGCGGCCGTCCTCGACCACGAGCTGCCAGGCGAAGAACTCCTCGTAGACCGGGATGTCGCGCTTGCAGACCTGCTCGTAGAGCACCTGGATCAGGACGTGGCCGGTGATGTCGGCCGCGTAAACCGTGCGCGGCGAGCCGGCGGCGCCGAACGGGCGCTGCGCGAGCTTGCCGTCCTCGCGGCGCGAGAAGACCGCGCCCCAGTTCTCGAGCTGGATGATGTCGCCGGGAGCCTCGGCGGTGAAGACCTCGATCGAGTCCTGGTCGCCGATGTAGTCCGAGCCCTTGACCGTGTCGTAGGCGTGGCTCTCCGTGCTGTCCTCCGCCGCATTGCCGAGCGCGGCGTTGATTCCGCCCTCCGCCGCGCCCGAATGCGAGCGCGTCGGATGGAGCTTGGAGATCATCGCGACGTCCGCCCCGGCGTCGTGCGCCTCGATGGCGGCGCGCATCCCGGCGCAGCCTGCGCCGACCACGAGTACGTCGTGCTGCCCGATCACGAGGAGTGAAGCTACCGAAACGTCGCGATGCGCGGCGTCGGTACCAATCCGCAGCTACCCGGACTCGGTCGCGGCGGCGCCTGCGGCCATCGCCTCCGCCTCGGGCGGAACCGACTCGTAGCGCACGACGAGCGCCACGCACGCGAGCACGAGCGCCGCCCCGGCGCCGATCGTCCAGGTCAGCGACTCGTGCAGGACGAGCGCCCCGAGCGCGATCGCGACGACCGGGTTGACGTACGCGTAGGTGGCGACCTTCCCGATCGGCGCGTTGTCGAGCAGCCAGACGTAGGCGGTGTAGCCGACGACCGATCCGAACGTGACGAGGTAGACCCAGCCGAACGCCGAGCGTGCGGAGATCGCGCCGAAATGGGGGTGGGTCGTGAGCGCGCCGATCGGCAGCAGGATCGCCCCGCCGCCGAGCATCTCGAGCGCGGTCGCGGCGAACGCGTCGCGCGGCAGCGGCAGCCGTCCGGAGAGGAACGAGCCGAGCGCCCACAGCACGGACGCGAGGACGAGGAGCAGGAGAGCCCAGAGCGGCGCGCCGCCGCTCGGCCGCACGAGCAACGCGAGACCGGCGAAGCCGACGAGCACTCCGGCGGCGGCGGCCCGCGGGGGCCGATCGCCGGTGACGACGCGGAAGACGACGATCCAGAGCGGCACCGCGCCGATGATCAGCGCCGAGAGCCCGGTCGCCACGTGCCGCTCGGCAATGAAGAGGACGGCATTGGCCCCGGGCAGGAGCGCACCGACGAGCACGGCCGCGCCGAGCTCGGCCGGGCGGACCCGCAGCACGCGAGGTCCTCCCCGCCACGCCGCGATGCCAGCCATCAGCAGACCCGCGGCGACGAAGCGCGTACCGACGGCGAACAGCGGCGGAATCGTCTCCCCCGCCAGCTCGATCCCGAGATAGGTCGAGCCCCAGATGACGTAGACCGTGCCAAGGGCGACCCAGACCCGAGTGCCGTGTGTCACCCCGCAACAGTGCCCGGACCGGCGCAGGCTGCGAGGGCCGACCGTCGAAGTGAGTCCGGACGTGGACGCCCGCGCCGCAGCCGACCGCTTTCTCGCCTCGCCCGCGCTGAGCGACGGGACGCGCCGCGCGTACCGCCGCGACGTCGCGGAGTTCTGCGACTGGCTCGACGCGCGCAGGACCGACCTCGACGCGGTCGACGTCCGCGTCCTCGCCGCGTACGTCTCGCAGCTCGGCGCCGCGCGACCGGGCCGGCGGCGACTCGCGCCGGCGACGGTGTCGCGCAAGCTCGCGGCTGTCCGCTCGTTCCTCCGTCACGCACTCGGCGCCTCGCGCGTGCCCGACGCCCCGCTCGCGCCGCGCCGCGGCCGCCGGCTCCCGGACGCGCCGCGCGCCGCGGAGGTGGAGCAGACGCTCGACGCGCTCGAGGGCGAGGGGCCGGTCGCGCTCCGCAACCGCGCGCTCATCGAGCTCGTCTACTCGGCCGGCCTGCGCAGCGCCGAGACGGTCGGCCTCGACCTCGCCGACGTCGATTTCGAGCAGGAGCTCGTCCATGTCCGCCACGGCAAGGGCGGGAAGGAGCGGGTCGTCCCGCTCGGCGAGGAGGCCGCGCACTGGCTCGCCCGCTACCTGCGCGAGGCCCGCCCGGCGCTGGCGGCGGGGGCGAACGACGCGTTCTTCCTCTCGGTGCGCGGCCGGCGGCTGGACACGAGCACGCTGCGCCGTCTCGTCCCGCACCCGCACCGGCTGCGGCACGCGTTCGCCACCCACCTGCTCGAGGGCGGCGCCGACCTGCGCACGATCCAGGAACTGCTCGGCCACAGCTCCCTCTCGACGACGCAGGTGTACAGCCACGTGGACGCGAGAAGGCTGCGCCGGGTGTACGACCACGCCCATCCCCGTTCGTGAGCGCCTCCGAAGCCTCGTGACATGCTGTTACATGGGGGGAGAAGCGCGGTCGCGGACGTGCGAGCGCGGCCCTTCGACGTAGCGTTCGAGGAGCGCGATCGGCGGCTTGGTTCTGAACGCGACCTCGTACGCGACCGCCGTATACGCCTTCGGGCCGAGCTGGCGCAGCCGGCGGGCGGCGTGGACGAGCACCCTGACCCGCTCGTAACTCGGCCGGGGGAGGGACATGCGCCAGGCGGCGCGGCCGACCCGCCGGTTGATCTCGGCGATCGGGAGGCTGCGCCTCGACTGCCGCTCGATCTCGTCGAGCAGCCGCATCGGAATTCTCGGAGCGATCGTGACCATGCCCGGATCGTCGCGCCGCACCCGTGACCGCACCGTGCCGACTCGTTCACGCCCGGCCGAATTTCGCAAGTGACACTCTGTTACGAGGCTGGAGAGGGGAGGCGTCGCGCGCTTCGGGGCGAAAGGTGGAGGTCGTGGCGTCCCGGCCGACACCGCCCGGCGCGTTGCCGCCCGACCCCGCTGTCGAGGGGTTTCTCGCGCTCGCGGCGGCGCGGCTCGCGCCGCGGACCGTCGAGGCCTACCGGCGCGACCTCGCCCACCTCGCCGCCTTCATCGACGGCTCGCCGGCGGACGCCACGACCGACCAGCTCGCCGCCTACGTCGCGCAACTCCGCGCCGACGGCCGCGCAGCCACGACCGTCGCGCGCCGCGTCGCGGCGATCCGCTCGTTCTTCCGCCACCAGATGCTGCTCGGCGCCCGCACCGACAACCCGGCCGCCGAGCTCGAGCTGCCGAAACGCCGGCGCACGCTGCCACGGACGCTCTCTCCGGGCGAGGCGGAGCGGCTGATCGACGCCGCCGCGGGGACGACCCCGCGCTCCCTCCGCGACCGCGCGATCGTCGAGTTGCTCTACGGCGCCGGCCTGCGCGTCGGCGAGGCCGTCTCGCTCGACCGCACCTCGGTCGAGCTCGACGAGCGGCTCGTCCGCTGCATCGGCAAGGGCTCGAAGGAGCGCGTCGTCCCGATCGGTCGCGAGGCCGCCGAGGCGCTCCGCCGCTACCTCGCCCGCGGCCGGCCGCACCTCGACCGCCGCCACCGGCCCGAGCTCTTCCTCAACGCGCAGGGCGGCGCGCTCACCCGCGCCGGCGTCTTCCTCATCCTGCGGAAGCTCGCGGCGAAGGCCGGGCTCGAGCCGGAACGCGTCCACCCCCACCTGCTGCGGCACTCGTTCGCGACCCACCTGCTCGAGGGCGGCGCCGACCTCCGCTCGGTGCAAGAGATGCTCGGGCACGCCGACCTCGCGACGACCGAGCTCTACACCCACGTCTCCGACCGCCGCCGGCGCGAGCTCTACTTCCAGGCGCACCCGCACGCGCGCCGGCGCGGCAAGGCCTGACTACTTCTTCTCGGCCGCACGGCGCTTCAGCAGCTGCGCCACCTTCGCCGAGGCCTGCCGCAGCTCGCCGTCGGCGCCGTCGGCCGAGCCGAGCCCCTCGAGCAGGACGATCGTGTCGCGCTGCGGCGAGCCGTTCTTCAGGGCGAGCACGGCCAGCCGGCGGACCGCCGCGTTCTCGTCGGGCGACGCGAGCAGCTTGTGGAGAAGCGGCCGCACCGAGTTGATCGTCGACGGGTGATCGCGCGAGAGCAGCTCGAGCGAGAGCAGCGCCGAGCCGCGAACCGCCGGGCTGCCGTCGTCGAGCCCCCGCCGCAGCAGCTCCTCCTTCGCCCGCCAGCGGAAGAGACCGACCGCCCGGAAGGCGAGCGCACGCTCACGGAAATCGTCGCTGCGCGCCTGCGACTCGAGCTCGTCGTCCCACTCGGCGCGCAGCGCGGCCAGCTCCTGCGCCGAGCCGCTCTGGCCCGCCTCGCTCTGGGCGAGCTCGTCCGCACGTGCCGCTGCCTCGGCGAGTGTCACTCCCAGGGAATCTACCGACGCCTCCGAAAAAGGCGCTCCGTTACGCTCGCTGGCATCGCAAACCCAAACGCCGAGGTAACGGGAATGAGTGAAAGAACGAAGGTCACGGTCGTCGGCGCCGGCAACGTCGGCGCGACCTGTGCGCAGGTCCTGGCGACCCGCGATTACGCGGACGTCGTCCTCGTCGACATCAAGGACGGACTCCCGCAGGGCAAGGCGCTCGACATCAACCAGATGGGCGCCGTGCTCGGCTACGAGCCGAACGTCGTCGGCTCGAACAGCTACGACGAGACCGCCGGCTCGGCCGTCGTCGTCATCACCGCGGGCCTGCCCCGCTCGCCGGGCATGTCGCGCGACGACCTCGTGACGACGAACGAGAAGATCGTCAAGGACGTGACCGAGAAGGTGGTCGCGAAGAGCCCCGACGCGATCCTGATCATCGTCTCGAACCCGCTCGACGCGATGTGCCACGTCGCGAAGAACGTCTCCGGGTTCCCGAAGGAGCGCGTCTTCGGCCAGGCAGGCATCCTCGACACCGCGCGCCTGCAGACGTTCATCGCCTGGGAGACCGGCTCGTCGGTCAAGGACGTCCAGGCGGTCGTCCTCGGCGGTCACGGCGACCAGATGGTGTCGGTCATCTCCGCCACCACGGTCGGCGGTGTCCCGCTCCGCAAGCTCGTCGCCGAAGAGAAGATCGAGGCGATGGTCGCGCGGACCGCGAAGGGCGGCGGCGAGATCGTCAACCTGCTCGGCACCTCCGCCTGGTATGCGCCGGGCGCGGCCGCCGCGCAGATGGTCGACTCGATCGTCCTCGACGAGAAGCGCGTGCTTCCCTGCACCGCGTACCTCGAGGGCGAGTACGGGATCGACGGCCTCTACATGGGCGTGCCCGTCAAGATCGGCGCCGCCGGCGTCGAGCAGATCGTCGAGCTCGACCTCTCGGACGACGAGAAGGCCGCGCTCGCGCAGAGCTCGGCCGCCGTCCGCGACGTCGTCGGCGTGCTCAGCACGTAGTAGATGGACAGCGGGCTCGCATAGATGGATCTCGGTCTCAAGGGCCGGACGGCGCTCGTGTGCGGGGCGTCGTCCGGCCTCGGGCTCGCGACCGCGGAGGCGCTCGCGGCCGAGGGCGCCAACGTCGCGATGTTCGCTCGGCGCGCCGACGAGCTGGCCGCGAACGCGGAGCGGATCGGCGCGCTCCCGGTCCCCGGCGACGTGACCGTCGACGCCGACCTCGAGCGCGCGGTCTCGGCGACGGTCGAGCGGTTCGGCGGGCTCGACGTCCTCGTCTGGAACGGCGGCGGCCCGCCGGCCGGGAAGGCACTCGACGCCGACGACGCGTCGCTCGAGGCCGGGTACCGCCTCCTGCTCCGGCCGGCGGTGATGCTCGTGCGGCTTGCGCTGCCCCATCTCGAGCGGAGCCCCGGCGGCCGGATTCTCGCGGTCACCTCGATCGCCGTCCCGCAGCCGGTCGACCGCCTTGCGCTCTCGAACACCTTCCGCCCCGGCCTCACCGGCTGGCTGAAGACGCTGAGCCGCGAGGTCGGCCCGAAGGGAATCACCGTCAACTGCGTCGCGCCCGGAATGGTCGCCACCGCGCGCCTCGAGTACCTCAACCCGGACGGCCCGAGCGAGGCGCAGCTCGCAGAGATCCCGCTCGGCCGCTGGGGCACACCGACCGAGTTCGGCGCCGTCGTCTGCTTCCTCGCCTCGGAGCCCGCGCGGTACGTGTCCGGCCAGACGATCCTCGTCGACGGCGGACTCTCGCGCTTCTTAGTCTGATCCGAAGGTGAACTGAGTACGCTGCGCACGGTGGCGCGCGTCCTCACACCGGCCCGGCTCGGGGGACTCGTCGCCGGCCTCCTGCTCGCGACGCTCGTCGTCCTCTACCTCGTCCCGTCCGGCGACTACATCCTGCTTCCGGATCAGGCGCACCCGGTCGCGCCGCTCGTCCAGGTAAAGGGCGGCCACGACCCGACCGGCCCCGGCGGCGTCTTCTTCGTCGACGTCTTCGAGCGCAAGGCGAGCGTGCTCGAGTCGCTCTTCCCGTGGCTCCACACCGCCTCGACGCTCGTCCCTGCGAACGAGATCGTCCCGCACGGCGTCAGCGACCAGGCTGCCCGCCAGGCCGACCTGCGCCAGATGGCGACCTCGCAGCGGGTCGCGGCCGCCGTCGCCCTCCGGCGGCTCGGCTACCACGTCGTCGCGAAGCCGGACGGTGTGCTCGTCGAGGCCTCGATCCCCGGCACAGGCGCCGAGGGAAAACTCCAGCCGGCCGACGTGATCGTCTCGGTGGACGGAGCCCCGACGCTCACGATCGCCGCGCTCCGCAAGCAGCTCGCAGGCGCGAACGCCGGCGAGGTCGTCACGATCGGGGTCGAGCGCGGCGCGAAGAGGCTGAGCTTCAAGATCCGGCTCATCCCGGACCCGTCCGACGAGAAGCGGGCGATCGTCGGCTTCGTGCCCGGGCAGTCCGCCAGCATCAAGCTCCCCCTCCGCGTCTCGATCGACGCCGGCAACGTCGGCGGCCCGTCCGCGGGGCTCGCGTTCGCGCTCGAGGTGATGGAGGAGCTGGGCCGCAACGTCGTCCACGGCTACCGGGTAGCGGCCACCGGCGAGATGAATCTCAACGGCACCGTGGGCCCGATCGGCGGCATCGAGCAGAAGACGTACGGGGCCCGCGAGGCAAAGGCGGACGTCTTCCTCGTGCCGGCTGGGGAGAACGCGCGCGACGCGCGACGCTATGCCCACGGTCTGCGCATCATCGCTGTGAAGAGTTTTCCCCAGGCGTTGCGCGCGCTGGCAACATTGCCCCCGAAGGGCTAGCCGGCCGGCGATCGGCGGTCGCCAAAACTCCCGGAAATTCGTCAGTTTTCGTCGGCGACAACGCTTGCTTCCTTCGTAGTCAGACCTATGATCGCTCCTCAGCGGCCGGCCCCATCGCCCCGACCAAGCCCTCGATCATTTAGGACAATGAGCAAACGCGTAAACGCAACCTGCAACGATTGCTATTTCCGTCGCGCCGGTTTGTGCGCCCTGCCCGGCGAGACGATCTGCCCCACATTCCGGTCGCATGCGATCGGCCAGCTCTCACCGCCGCTTCAGCCGCGCCTCGTGCCGCGCCCTGTCGGCCCGGTGGCAGCGCACGCCGCGGCGTAGCATCCGTCCCGTGCGCTACCGGCGGCAACGGATCGACACGAGCGAGCTCCAGGAGAACTGGCAGCCTCGTCTGTACGCCCGCCTGATCGCGCTCGTCGTGCTGCTCGCCTACGCGATCGCGTTCGTGCTCGAGAACCGGAGGACGGTCAACGTCCACTTCGTCTTCGTGACAGCGAGCGTGTCGCTGATCTGGCTCGTGCTCGTCGCGCTCGCCGTCGGCGTGGTCGGCGGGATCCTGCTCGGACAGCTAGAGCGACGCCGGCGCCGCAAGCACCGCGCCTAGCCGCGCGACGCCCTCGGCGATCTCCTCGGGCGAGACGAAGCTGAAGGCGAGCCGCAGCGAGCTCTCGCCGCCTCCACTCTGTCCGGCGGAGCCGCGCGGGAAGAAGTCGGTGCCCTTGACGTAGGTGACGCCCGCGGCCTCCGCCTGGCGAAGGAGGTCGCCCGTGTCTCCGGACGGCAGGTCGGCCCAGATGAAGTAGCCGCCCTCGGGGCTCGTCCAGGTCGATCCCGCCGGCAGATGCTCGGGCAGCGCCTCGAGCATCGCGTCGCGGCGGGCGCGCAGAAGACCGGTGACGCGTGCGAGGTTGGGCTCGAAGTTGCCGCGGCTGAGGAACTCGTGGATGGTCGCCTGGGTCAGGAACGGCGGCGAGATGTACGTCGAGACGGCGATCGACTCGACCTGCGCCGCCAGCTCGGCCGGCAGCACGAAGTAGCCGACGCGGAGGCCGGGCGCGATCGTCTTCGAGAACGACGAGGCGTAGGCGACGTGGGCGCCCTGGTCGAGGTCGAAGAGCAGCGGCGGCGCCTCGCCCTCGTAGCGGATCAGGCCGTACGGATCGTCTTCGAGGACGAGGAGGTTCCGGGCCTTGGCGATCTCGACGACACGGCGGCGGCGCTTCTCCGACAGCGTCCGGCCGCTCGGGTTCTGGAAGCTCGCGATCGTGTAGAGGAAGGCCGGGACCTCGCGGTCGCCGATCGCCTGCTCGAGCGCGTCCGGGTCGAGGCCGTCGTCGTCCATCGGGAGCGGCACGATCTCCGCGCCGAGCCGGGCGAGGATCTTCAGCGGGCGGTCGTAGGTCGGTGCCTCGACGAGGACGCGCGTCCCCGGCCGGACGAGCAGCTCGGCGAGGAACACGAAGCCCTGGAGCGAGCCGTTCGTGAGGATGACACGGCCCGGCTCGACGCCGTGGCGCTCGGCGATCCACTCGCGCAGGGGGCCGTAGCCGCCGCCGGGCCCGTAGAGCAGGATCCTCCGGCCGTCGCGCTCGAGCGAGGCGCGCGCGCAGTCGGCGAGCTCCTCGACGGGCAGGCACTCGGGCGCCGGAACGCCGCGCGCGAACGAGATCGCATCCACGCGGCCAGTCTAGTCAGGGCACCCGTCAGCGCCGGCCGTGTCCGTCGAGCGCCCGTCGCACGCCGAGCGCGAGCTCTCCGAGCGTGAACGGCTTCTCGAGCAACGCGCCCGGAAGCGTGGCGCGGTCGGCGACCGCGGCCGCCGAGTAGCCGGACGTGAACAGGACCGCCGCGTCGCGGCCGCGGGGGAGCTTCTCGACGAGCTCGGGGCCGCTCATCCCCGGCATCACCACGTCCGTCAGCACGAGGTCGTAGGGGCCGCCGACGGCGAGCGCCTCCTCCGGCGACGCGGCGGCGAGCACGCGGTAGCCCTGCCGCTCGAGCATCGCCGAGGTCAGCCGACGTACGAGCTCCTCGTCCTCGACCAGAAGCACCGTCTCGGTGCCGTGGGGCGCCCCGTTCGACTCTACGGCCACATCCTCGCGCACGTCCTCGCTGCGCGGAAGCATCACCTTGAACTCCGCGCCCGCCCCCGGCTCGCTGCGAACGACGAGATGCCCGTTGCTCTGCTCGACGATGCCATAGACGACGGAGAGGCCGAGCCCCGTTCCCTTGCCGACCGCCTTCGTCGTGAAGAACGGCTCGAACAGCCGCTCGCGCACCGCCTCGGGAATGCCGTCGCCCGTGTCCGCGACCGAGACGACTGCGTAATCGCCGGGCGGCACCTCGCCCCCGCCGTCGACGATCTCGTTGGCGGTCGAGATGGTCAGGCGGCCGCCCCGCGGCATCGCGTCGCGGGCGTTGACGGCGAGGTTGACGAGCACCTGCGTCAGCTGGCCGGCGTCCGCCCGGACGGCGAGGAGGTCGGGCTCGAGCTCGGAGACGATCTCGACGTTCTCGTCGATCAGGCGCGTGAGCAGCTGCTCGGTCTCCGAGACCACGTCGTTGAGGTCGAGCACCACGTGCTCGAGCGCCTGGCGGCGGCCGAAGGCGAGCAGCTGCCGGGTCAGGGCCGAGGCGCGATGGGCCGCGTGCACGACCGCCTCGAGGTCGGCCGCGATCAGGTCGGCGTCGCCGGCGTGTCCCCGGGCCAGCTCGGTGTAGCCGAGGATGGCGGTCAGGAGGTTGTTGAAGTCGTGCGCGACCCCGCCGGCCAGCTGGCCGAGCGCCTCCATCCGCTCCGCCCGCCCGAGCTGCTCCTCCAAGCGCTTCCGGTCGGTGATGTCGACGAGGAAGCCCTGGACGGCGACCGGCTCGCCGCGGCCGTCACGCAGGACACGCCGGCGGTCGAGCACCCAGACGACGCGTCCGTCGGCCGCGATCATCCGGTACTCGGCGGCGACGGCCTCCTCGCCCTCCTCGCCGGCGACCGCCCCGACCTTGCCGAGATCGTCCGGGTGGACGACCTTCGCGGCGAACTCCGGATCCTCGAGCCAGGCGGCGACCGGATACCCGAGCAGCTCCTCGACCTGCGGGCTGACGTACCGCGGCCCGGCATGCGGCGCCGAGTCCACTCCGGCGAGGTCGTTCACGTAGGCAACGAGCGGCAGGGCCTCGACGAACTCGCGGTAGCGGCGCTCCGCATCGGCCAGCTCGCGCTCCGCACGGCGCGTCCGGGTGACGTCGCGCGAGTTGACGAGGATGCCGCCGACGGTCGGCGAGTCCGTCAGGTCGCGGGCCTGCCCTTCGAGCTCGACCCAGCCTCCGTCCTTGTGGCGGAAGCGGATCAGCGCCGTCACGTCGACGCCGATCGCCGTGCGCCGGGCGCCCTGCGCGAGGCGGTGCCGGTCTTCCGAGTGGATCCACTCGACGACGTTGCGCCCGACGAGCTCCTCGGGCCGCCAGCCGACGATCCGCTCCGCCGACGGGCTCTCGTAGAGGATCTCCCCGTCGTGCCCGACGACCGACACGAGGTCGGTCGCGTTCTCGATCAGGGCACGGAACCGCTCCTCGCTGTCGCGCAGCGTCGCCTCGCCCGAGCGGCGGGCGGCCTCGAGGCCCGCGAGCATCAGCCCGCCGACCGCGAGCACGCAGAGGAAGATGTCGAGGGCGAAGGCCCCGTCGACGCCCGAGGACTCGAAGGGCCCTCGGCCCGCCGTCAGGTTCGCGGCGGTGATGACGCCGGTCGCAAACAGCGCCGCCGACGTGCCGCGTCTGCCGGTCCGCAGAGCCGCCCAGACGGTCGGCGGGAACATGAGGTAGAGGCCGGACGTGCCGACGTCGAGGATGCCGGAGGCGACCACCTCGGCAAGCGCGGCCGCGGAGACGACGACGGCGGCCGTCTCGCGCCACGCCGCCGCGCCGCCCGAGCTGCGCCGGAGCCACGTCCGCACGAAGGGGCCGGCGATCGCAGAGCCGGCGAGCTGGGCCGCGAACGCGTGCCCCCAGTGCGAGCCGGCCGCGAGACCCGAGCCGGTGTCGAGGAGCATGGCCGTCGCGCCGATCGCCGAGCCGGCCACGCTGGCACCGAAGCGGATCAGCGTGTCGACCGGACGCTCGCCCTGGGCGCGGCCACGTCGTGCGACCTCGACGATCGCGAGCGCCGAGAGCGCGGCTCCGAGCGCCAGCCCCGGCGACCGCCAGAGCCCGTGCCCCTGGAGAACCGCCTCGAGCAGCGCGCCGAACGCGACGGGCACGGCGGCGCGACGGCCGCCGAGGACGACGAAGGCGTAGCCGACGCCGGTCGGCAGCCAGAGGACGGGCACGTGCGTGCCGGGCGGCGTCCACGCATCGCTCGCTTCGATCGAGGCGTAGTAGGCCGCCGTCCCCGCGAGCCACAGTCCGAGCAGGCGGAGGCGCGGGTCGACGCCGGTCGTGAGACGCTGCCGCAGGCTTCGCATCCTAGTGCGGCAGGATCCCCTCTCACCCCGCGGGCGTCCATCCGCGAGTGCGCGGATCCGGCACTCCCACGAAGGGGGATCTTCAGCTACTTCAGGCGGGCGGCGACGAGCTGCGCGACCTCGGTCGGGGTGGTGCCGACCTCGATCCCGCGGGCCTCGAGCGCTTCCTTCTTCGCCTTCGCGGTGCCCGAGGAGCCGGAGATGATCGCCCCGGCGTGCCCCATCGTCTTACCGGGCGGGGCCGAGAAGCCGGCAATGTAGGAGAGCACCGGCTTGGAGACGTGCTCCGAGATGAAGGCGGCGGCCTTCTCCTCCTCGTCGCCGCCGATCTCGCCGACCATCACGATCAGCTCGGTCTGCGGATCGGCCTCGAACTTGGCGAGGACGTCGATGAAGGAGGAGCCGACGACCGGGTCGCCGCCGATGCCGACGATCGTCGAGTTGCCGAGCCCGAGTTGCGTCAGCTCGTGGCCGATCTGGTAGGTCAGCGTGCCCGACCGGGAGACGAGCCCGACCGAGCCCTCACGGAAGATCTCCGCCGGGATGATCCCCGCGTTCGCCTTGCCGGGCGAGAGGACGCCCGGACAGTTCGGGCCGATCATCGTCACGCCCTTCGAGCGGAAGTATGTGTACGCGCGGAGCATCTCGTGCGCGGGCACGTGCTCGGTGATGCAGATGACGGTCTCGATGCCGGCGTCGACCGCCTCGTAGATCGCGTCCGCGGCGAAGCGGGCCGGCACGAAGATCAGCGACGCGTTGGCGCCCGCCTGAGCGACCGACTCGGCGACGGTGTCGAAGACCGGGATCCCCTCGACGTCCTGACCGCCCTTGCCCGGCGTGACGCCGGCGACGACGTTCGTGCCGTAGGCGCGGTTGCGCAGCCCGTGGAAGCGCCCCTCCGAGCCGGTCAGCCCGGCGACGACGAGCCGCGTGTCGTTGTCGACGATGATCGCCACTAGCTGCGCACTCCCTTGATGACGAGGGTCGGCAGCACCATCCAGCCCTCGACGACGCGGTCGCCGAGCAGCGTGCGGACGCGCTCCTGGTCGCCCGCCGGCGTCTGGACGCGGTCGAGCCAGGGCTGGATCTCGAGCGGGCGGTCGATCGCCTCGCTGGCCGCGACCTCGAGACCGGCGAGCTCGAAGAAGCTCTCCCACTCCGCCTGCGAGTAGTTGCGGACGTGGCTCGGGTCGCGGACGCGGTCGGCCTCCTCGGAGACCTCGCTGACGAACGTGTTGTCGCAGATGACGACGCCCTCCCGGGCGACGCGCGCCATCTCCTTCAGCGCGGCGAGCACGTCGGCGAAGTGATGCGCGCCGAGCCGGCAGGCGACTGTGTCGAAGCTCTCGTCGGCGAACGGAAGGCTCTCTGCGGGCCCGATCACGTCGGGCCGCATACCCGGCGCCTGGTCGACGGTGACGACCGTCGCGCCCGCCTCGCGCAGCCGGCGGGCGACGTGGCCGCCGCCGGTCGCGACGTCGAGCACGGTCACGCCCTCGGCGGGCGCGCACCACGCGACGGTCAGGTCGAGGTCGTTGCCGGCGGCGTGGGTCAGGCTGTCCCGGTAGGCCTGCGCCCGCTCGTTCCAGACGGTCACGCGGCCAGCTCCACGGCGCGGCGCGCTCCGTCGAGCATCGTCGCCTCGGGATGGATGTTCGGCTTCCCGGCGTCGGCGAGGATCGCGCGCCCCTCCTCCGAGTTCGTGCCGTCGAGCCGGACGACGATCGGGTACCGCGACATGTCGAGGCGATCGAGCGCCTCCAGGATCCCGCGCGCGACCTCGTCGCAGCGGGTGATGCCGCCGAAGATGTTGAAGAAGATCGAGCGGACCTGCGGGTCGCGCGTGATCACCTCGAGGGCGTCGACGACGCCCTGCGCCGAGCCGCCGCCGCCGAGGTCGCAGAAGTTCGCGGGCCGGCCGCCGACGTGCGCGACGACGTCGACCGTGGACATCGAGAGCCCGGCGCCGTTGCCGCAGATCCCGACCTCGCCGTCGAGCTTCACGTAGGTGACGCCCTTCTCGCGTGCGAACGACTCGATCGGGTCGGCGGCGCTCGTGTCGCGCCAGTCGGCGACGTCCGGATGCCGGAAGAGCGCGCTGTCGTCGACCGTGAACTTCGAGTCGAGCGCCTTCACCTCGCCGTCGGGCGTGACGATCAGCGGGTTGATCTCGCAGAGCATCGCGTCGAACTCGACGAAGGCGCGGTAGAGCTTTCCGATGATCGCGGCGATCTGCTTCTGCTCCGACGGGTCCTCGACGCCGGCGCCGTAGACGAGCCGGCGCGCCACCCACGGCTGGAAGCCCTCGAGCGGGTCGACATGCAGCCGCACGAGCGCCTCCGGGTTCTCCTCGGCGACCTGCTCGATCTCGACGCCGCCCTGCGTCGTGAACATGAAGAGCGGCTTCTTCGCTCCCCGGTCGAAGGTGACCGAGAGGTAGTACTCCTTCGCGATGTCCGAGGCCTTCTCGATCCAGAGGCGATGCACGACGTGGCCGCGGATGTCGAGGCCGAGGATCCCGCGCGCCTTCTCCTCTGCATCGGCCGGGTTCTCGGCGAGCTTGACCCCGCCGGCCTTGCCCCGACCGCCGGTGAGCACCTGCGCCTTGACGACGACCGGGCCGCCGAGACTCGAGGCTGCGGCGCGCGCCTCCTCCGGCGAGACGGCGAGCTGTCCGTCCGAGACGGGGATGCCGACGCGCCGGAAGAGCTCCTTGCCCTGGTACTCGTAGAGATCCACCGGCGGCTGACTCTACCGAGCAGCCGGCCGCCGGTGGCGCAGTACCGTTTCCCGCGGCGGCTAGCCGCCGTAGCTCGTGCCCATGCCCATGTTGTCGGAGCCTGCGGCCGCCGCCTTCGGCTCGACTTTCCCGCCCGCGGCGTTCAGCGCGTACCAGACGCCGCCCACGTCCTCGCCGTTCACCTGACCGGCCTTCGCGTCGCCCGCGTAGAGGTAGAGCGGGTGCCCCTTGTAGGTCACCTGGTGGGTGCCGTCCGTGCGCCTCGTCAGCCCGAGCAGCTTCGCCTTCACGCCCTTCGCCGCCTTCGCCTTTCCGGTCGAGAGCAGCGGCGGCCAGGCCGTCGCGCAGGCGCCGTAGCACCTGCTCTTCCGCGGCGCGTCGGGCGTGTAGAGATAGAGCGTCCTGCCCCGCGCGTTCACGAGCAGCTTGCCGAGGCTCGTGGCGCGGAGCTTGACGACCGTCCGTGCGTGCGTCGTCTGCGTTCCCCCGGCGGCGCCGGCCGCGACCGCGAGCGCGGCGCCGAGCAGTGCGACGGCGAGGGCGAGGTTCGTGCCTTTTCTGGTCTTCATCGATCGAGTCTCCTCCGTCGGGTTCGACCGATGAGTACGGGCCTGCGTGGGAGTCGGTTTCGGCGTGACCCGCCGTGACTAGACTCGGCGCGATGGACGCGATCGTCGCCGATGGCCTCCACAAGCGCTACAAGGACATCCAGGCGCTCGACGGCGTCTCGTTCGCCGTCCGCGAGGGCGAGGTCTTCGGGCTGCTCGGCCCGAACGGCGCCGGCAAGTCGACGACCGTCCGCGTGCTGACCACCCTGACGCGCCCCGACGAGGGCCGCGCGTTCGTCGCCGGCGAGGACGTCGTCGCGCACCCCGGCCGCGTCCGCCGCGCGATCGGCTACGTCGCCCAGGACTCGGGCGTCGACTGGGAGGCGACCGGCCGCGAGAACCTGCTGCTTCAGGGCCGAATCCACGGCATGGCGGGCGCGCCGCTCAAGGCGCGGGTCGACGAGCTGCTCGGGCTCGTCGGCCTCGACGAGGCGGCCGACCGGCAGGCCCGCGGCTACTCGGGCGGGATGAAGCGCCGCCTCGACGTCGCGATCGGGCTCGTCCACAAGCCGCGCGTTCTCTTCCTCGACGAGCCGACGACCGGGCTCGACCCGGAGGCGCGCGCGGCGATGTGGGTCGAGGTCGAGCGGCTCGCCGAGCAGGAGAGCCTGACCATCCTGCTGACGACGCACTATCTCGAGGAGGCCGACCGGCTCGCGCAGCGGGTCGCGATCGTCAGCCGCGGCAAGGTCGTCGTCGAGGGGAAGCCGGACGAGCTGAAGGCGGGGCTGCGGGGCGAGTCGGTGAGCGTCGAGCTGCGCGACGCCGACGGGCGGCTCGGCGAGGCTGCCGAGGTCGTGGGCGCGCTCGACGGCGCGGGCCAGGTGCACGTCGAAGGCGAGACGCTGCGGGCGCGCGTCCCGAACGGGGCGCAGGCGATCCCGGCGATCCTCTCGGCGCTGGACGGACGCGGCTTCGCCGTCGCGTCGGTGACGACCGCACGGCCCTCGCTCGACGACGTCTACCTCCACTACACGGGACGGGCGTTCGCGGCAGAAGACGAGCAGGGCGGCCGCTGATGCCCCAGACGATCCGCCACACCGGCTGGATGGTCGTGCGGCAGGCCCGCAACCTGATGCGCGAGCCGATCTGGATCGCGATGATGGTCATCCAGCCGATGATCTGGCTGCTGCTTTACGGCCAGCTCTTCTCGAAGGTGACGCCGCTGCGCGCCGGCGCCTCGAGCTACGTCGAGTTTCTGACGCCGGGCGTCGTCTGCATGAACGCCCTCTTCGGCGGCACCTGGGCCGGGATGGCGATGATCAGCGATCTCGACCGGCATGTCGTCGACCGCTTCCTCGCGGCGCCGGCGTCCCGGCTCGCGATCGTCCTCTCGCAGGTGATGCGCGCCGGGATCACCGCCATCCTGCAGGCGCTGATCCTGCTGCTCGTCGGGCTCGCGCTCGGCGTCCGCGTCCACGGCGGCGCGGCCGGCTGGCTCGTCGTGCTCGCGGCGTCCTTCCTGCTCGCCATGGTCTTCGCCGGCTTCTCGAACGGGATCGCGCTCGTGCTACGGCGGGAGGCGTCGATGATCGCGACCGCGAACTTCGTCGGGCTGCCGCTGATGTTCCTCTCGTCGATCCTCGTCGCGACCGCGCTGATGCCCGGCTGGATCAAGGCGATCTCGCGCTTCAACCCGGTCAACTGGGGCGTCGTCGCGGCCCGGAACGCCGTCGTCGACGGCGGCAACTGGGGCTCCTCGGGCGGCCACCTGCTCCTGCTGCTCGCCGCGACCGCCGCCACGTCGCTCTTCGCGACGTGGTGCTTCCGCTCGTACCAGCGGTCGATCTAGCGAGCTCGCTCGCTTCGCGTCGTCCGGCCGCCCGAGCCGAGGCCTAGTAACAGACTGTTACGAGCTTTCGCCGGCCAGGACGCAGATCACCTGGCCCGTCGCGACCGGCTGGCCGGGTTCGACGGAGAGACCGGTGACGGTGCCGGCGTGGTGGGCGTGGACCTCGTTCTCCATCTTCATCGCCTCGACGATGCAGATCACCTGGCCGGCCTCGACCGTGTCGCCGTCGGCGACGGCAACGGAGAGGACGGTGCCCTGCATCGGCGAGACGACCGCGTCCCGCCCGGCCGCGCCGCCGCCGGAGCTGACGCGTTCCCGCCGCCGCCGGGCGAGCTCGACCCACTCCGGCTCGGGCTCGGCGATCCGCACCTCGAAGCGGCGCCCGTCGACCTCCACGGTGCGAACCCGCTCCCGCGTCCGAACCGACCCCGCGCCTCCTTGTAACACCGTGTTACTTGGCCGGGCGCCGTCGAGTTGCGCGGCCCGGGCGGCGAGCTCCTCGGACTCGACGAGGCCGTGGCAGGTCTCCCCGGCGACGAAGCAGTCGTGGGCGAGCAGCGCCCGGTGGAAGCCGATCAACGTCGTCGGCCCTTCGATCCAGAACTCCTCGAGCGCGCGCAGCATCCGGCGGCGGGCATGCTCGCGGTCGGCGCCGTGGACGATCAGCTTCGCGATCATCGGGTCGTAGACGCCGGAGACCTCGTTGCCGGCCGCAACGCCGGAGTCGACCCGGACGCCGGGCCCGGCCGGCTCGCGGTAGCCGGTCACGAGCGCCGGCGCGGGCAGGAACCCCTTCGAGACGTCCTCGGCGTTGATCCGGCACTCGATCGCATGGCCGCGCAACTCCACCTGCTCCTGCGTCACCGAGAGCGGCTCACCGAGTGCGACCCGCACCTGCTCGCGCACGAGATCGACGCCGGTGACCATCTCGGTGACCGTGTGCTCGACCTGGATGCGCGTGTTCATCTCCATGAAGAAGTACTCGCCCGAGCGGGTCAGCAACCCCTCGATCGTCCCGGCCGAGCGGTAGCCGGCCGCCCGCGCCGCCTCGACGCCGATCGCGCCGATCCGCGCCCGCAGCTCGGCGTCGACCGCCGGCGAGGGCGTCTCCTCGACGAGCTTCTGGTGGCGGCGCTGGATCGTGCAGTCGCGCTCGCCGAGATGGATGACGTTGCCGTGCGCGTCCGCGAGCACCTGCACCTCGACGTGGCGCGGATCGACGATCAGCTTCTCGACGTAGACGTCCGGGCTCGCGAAGTACGACTGCCCCTGCCGCCGCGCCGTCTCGAACGCGCGCTCCGCGTCCGCCGGCGAGTGCACCTCCTCCATCCCCTTGCCGCCGCCGCCCGCCGCAGCCTTGATCAGCAGCGGATACCCGATCTCCTCCCCGAGCCGCAGCAGCTCGTCGACCGAGCCGACCGGATCGGTCGTGCCCGGGATGATCGGCACCCCCGCCGCCCGCATCGCCGTCCGCGCCGCCGTCTTCGAGCCCATCAACTCGATCGCCGCCGGAGGCGGGCCGATCCAGACCAGCCCCGCCTCCTCGACCGCCGCCGCGAAGCTCGCGTTCTCGGCCAGGAACCCGTACCCCGGATGCACCGCCCCCGCACCCGACCGCGCGGCGGCGTCCAGGATCCGCTCGATCCGCAGATAGCTCTCCGCGGCGGGCGGCGGCCCGATCAGGAACGACTCGTCCGCATACGAGGCGTGCAGCGCGCCGCGATCCGCCTCCGAGTAGACAGCCACCGAGCCGAGCCCGAGCTCGCGCAGCGTGCGGAAGACACGGATCGCGATCTCCCCGCGGTTGGCAACCAGAACCTTGTCGAACATCAGCGGCCCGTATTCTCTCCTCTCGTGAGCCCGGCGGATCAGCTGACCCTTGCCCGCGCCGTCTCCGTCCCCTTCGTCGTCGCCCTGTACGCCTGGCCGTTCCAGGGGCACGACTACTGGGCGACGGCGGCGTTCTGCGCCGCGATGGCGACCGACTGGTTCGACGGCCGACTCGCACGCCGGCACGACCGCACCTCCTCCCTGGGCTCGCTGCTCGATCCGATCGCAGACAAGACGCTCGTGCTGGCCGCGCTCGTGATGCTCGTCGGCGAGCGCGTCGTGCCGGCGTGGATGGTCGCCGCGATCGTTCTCCGCGAGGTGCTGATCAGCGGCCTCCGCCAGGCCGCGATCGAGCGCGGCGTCGTGATCGCGGCGCGCGACCTCGGCAAGCTGAAAACCTGGGCGCAGGCGATCGCGGCCGGCCTCGGCGGTTTCGCCGCCGCCGGCGCGTGGAGCGACCGGATCGCCTGGTGGGCGCTCCTCGTCGCGGTCGTCTTGACCTGGGTCTCCGGCCTCGACTACGCACGCAGCGCGCCGGCCCTGCTCGGCGGCCGGCGCTCGGCGACGTGAGCTAGCCCGCCGACGGCTCGAGCTCGCCGTCGCGGCGGGGCAGGACCTGCTCCGCCCAGGCCGACGTCGCCTGCTTGTTCTCGTCCGCCGCGAGCGCGGCGAGAATCGCGCGCCGCGTCTGCTCGTCCGGCTCGGGAACGATCTCGTAATTCATTCAGAGCAAGACTAAAGTGACTTGCAACCGAGGTCGATGAACAACGTCGTGCGCCTCCGTCTTGCGGTCGTCGCGACCGCCGCCGCGGCAATCTCCGTCGCCCCCGCCTCGGCGGCCCCGCAGCACACGCCCGACTGGGCGGCGCCGCAGATCCGTACCGTGGTCGCCCGCGGACTGTTCGGCCGTACGAGCCCGGCTTCGTTCCGCCCGAACAATCCGCTGACACGGCAGACGCTCGCCAACCTCGCGTTCGGCCTCCGCCAGGTGCTGACGCCGCCGGTCGTCGTCCCGGCGCTGCCGCCGCTTCCGCCGCCACCCGACCCCGCGCCGATGCCGCTCGACCCGCAACCGGGGGGCGCGCCGACCGCCGAGCCGGCGACCACCGACACCACCGTCACGGACCCGAGCGCGACCGAGCCCGTCAGCACCGAGCCGGCGAGCACCGAGCCAGCGAGCACCGAGCCGGCCAGCACCGACCCGACGGTCACCGAGCCGACGGTCACCGACCCGGCGGCGATCGACCCGTCGCTCACGACGACGACGGCGACCGACCCGACGCTCACCACACCCGTCCCGCCGACGACCGAGCCGGCGCCCGCCGTCACCGAGCCAGCCGCTCCCGCCGCGCCGCCGAGGGTGGCTCGGCCGCGGGCCTCGGCGACGATGGCCGCCCTCGACGCGCGACTCGTCGCCTCGCTCGGGCTCTCGAAGGCCGCCGCAGAGTTCGTCGAGAAGGCGAAGGCGGCCGGGCTCACCGTCCCCGCCCGGTTCGGCACCGAGGTCGCCGCCCGCCTGCTCGGCCTGCGCTTCGACCATCCGGCCGCGCAGGACTTCCTCGAGCTGCGCCCGCAGGATCCCGCCACGCGCGCCGAGGCCGCGTACTCCGCGGCGCGGATCCTCGGCTTCGGCTGGCTCGGCAACAGCTGGCAGACGGCGGCGGTGCAAAGCCTCGCCGACTCGTTCACGCTGCCGGCGCTCTCCGGCTGGCAGCGCCGCATCCTCGACGTCGCGGTCTCGAAGATCGGCATGCCCTACGTGTGGGGCGGGACGAGCGACGGCCGCGAAGCGCCATTCGGCGTCCGGTCACGCGGCGGCTACGACTGCTCGGGTTTCGTCTGGCGCGTCTACAAGACTGCAGAGCTACCCAGGCGAGGGCAGGCTCGCCTCGACGCTCCAGGGCCGCACGACCTTCGTGATGAGTGTCGAGGTGCCGGCCTCGGAGCGGATCCCGTTTGCGCGCCTGCAGCCCGCCGACGTCGTGTTCTTCGGCGCGCACGGCCCGAGGTCGACGTCGCCCGAGGTCGACCACATGGGCATCTACGTCGGTAACGGCTGGTTCATCCAGTCGTCGGACTACGGCGTCGCGCTCGCGACGATGACCGGCTGGTACCGGGCACGGTTCGCCTGGGCGCGCCGTCCCCTGCAGGAGGCAGGACTCTCCGGCTGACGGCACCCCGGACGATCACCCCTTCGGGGGATTCCCCACACCGGATCGGTGCAGACAATCATTACTGTCCGGCCGTCCCCGAAGTCTCTGGAGGAACGTGATGTTGGAGTGGAAGCCCCGGTTCGTCTTGGTGTTGGTCGTACTCGCTGCGATCATCATCGCCCAGCTCGCCGGCCTGCAGCACGGCTGGCTCCAGCTCTTCCAGCACGGCTGGTAGTACGCGCTCTAGCGACCGCTCCGCCGGGAGGGAAGGTGTCGGTTGACGCGCGGCTCGATTTCGCGATCGCTGTTCAGCAGGCATCTCCGGGCGGGCGGCGTCGACGCCGGTAGCTCCGGCGTGGTGAGCGCTCCGAGCCGAGTCTCTCTCAGAGTCCTGACGGTCGTCGCCCCCGTGTGTCTCGCGGGGGCGACTGCCGCTGCCGCGGGGGTCTATTCGTACGCGACCGGGCACCACACGCTCGGCGACGTCGCCGCCCTCGCGGCGCTCTTCGCCGGTATGAGCCTCGCCGAGCGCTTTCCGGTGCCCGTCGAGGGCATCGACTCCGGCGGGGTCACCCTCGGCTTCGTCTTCGCCGTCTCGTCGATCGTCCTCCTCGGCTGGGAGGCCGGGATGATCGTCGCGGCGGGAGGGCCGACGGTCGCCAACCTCGGCCGGCGGCCGCCGATCCGGATCGCCTACAACGGCGCGATGTTCGTCCTCTCGGCCCTTGTCGCCGGAGTCGCGATCGAACACATCCACGGCAGCTCGGTCGGCGCGCTGGTGCTGCGGCTCGCCATCTGCTCGTTCCTCTACAACTGGGTCGTCAACCTCGCGCTGATCAGCGCCGTCGTCGCGGCCGACTCGGGGCGCTCGTTCTTCCGGATCGCCTGGGAGAACCTGAAGCAGACGACCGCGCCGCTCGCCCTCATGGTCTCGGCAGCGCTGACGCTCGTCGTCCTCTGGCAGCGCGAGCCGGCCCTCGCGCTCGCCCTCGTCGGCCCGCTGCTCGCGATCGCCCTCTACCAGCGCTCGACGTTCAAGGCGCTGCGGGCGATGCGCCTCGCGCTCACCGACCCGCTGACGGGGCTCGGCAACCACCGCAGCTTCCACGAGCGGTTGCAGCGGGAGCTCGCGACCGCCGAGCAGGTGGGGACGACGCTCAGCCTCTGCCTCGTCGACATCGACGACTTCAAGACGATCAACGACTCGCACGGGCACCCGGTCGGCGACGCGGTGCTCGGCCAGGTCGCGTCGCGCCTGCGCCAGGGCGGCGAGGCGTTCCGGCTCGGCGGCGACGAGTTCGCGGTGCTCCTGCCGGGGCACGACGAGACGCAGTCGGTCGGCGTCGCCCGCTCGATCGTCGAGCGAGTGAGCGCGATCGCGATCGACGGCGTCGGGCCGGTCACGGTCAGCGCGGGCGTCGCCACCTACCCGGTGCAAGGAGTCGGCCGCGACGAGCTGATCCGCCTCGCCGACAGCGCCCTCTACTGGGCGAAGGAGGACGGCAAGAACCGGGCGCGCACCTACGAGTCGGCCGCGCTCCTGCTCGCGAACTTCGAGCAGGTCGCGGAGGGCCCCGACCGCGCCGCTCGCTACCGCGCGGCAGCGAGCCTCGCCAAGGCGGTCGACGCCCGCGACGCGTACACCGGCAGCCACTCGGAGCGCGTCGCCGAGTTCGCGGGGAGGATCGCGCGGAGGCTCGGCGCCGAGGAGCCGCAGGTCGAGCTGACGCGGCTGGCGGGCAGCCTCCACGACCTCGGCAAGCTTGCGATCCCCGAGGAGATCCTCCGCAAGCCGGAGCTGCTGACCGAGGCCGAGCGGCTCGTGCTCGAGCGGCATCCGCAGATCGGCTACCGGATGCTCGAGAGCCTCGGCGTCGACCCGATCGCCGAGTGGGTGCTCCACCATCACGAGCGCTGGGACGGCGAGGGCTACCCGAACGGCCTGCGCGGCGACGAGATCCCGCTCGGCGCCCGCATCATCTTCGTCGCCGACGCGTTCGACGCGATGACCTCCGAGCGCGTCTACCGGCAGCCGCTCACCCCGGTGGACGCGCTCAACGAGCTCGAACGCTGCGCCGGCACGCAGTTCGACCCGGCGATCGTCGCCGCCTTCGCCGACGAGCTCGGGTTGCACCACGACCCGGCGCGAGTCGCGGTATAGGTCTCTCCCCGCTCGCCCCGCGCCGACCGGTCGTGACCCGACTCGTGCCCGACGACGACCAGGATCACTCCTTGTAACAGAGTGTTACTTGAGCTTCGAGGCGCCGGGCCTACAGCGGGATGTTGCCGTGCTTGCGTCGGGGCCGCGGCTCGGCCTTCGTGAGCGCGGTCGAGAGGGCCTCGATCAGGACGGGGCGGGTTCGGCGCGGCTCGATCACGTCGTCGACGTAGCCGCGCTCGGCGGCGGTGTACGGGTTGGCGAAGCGCTCCTTGTAGTCGGCGATCAGCTCGGCACGGCGTGCGGCCGGATCCTCGGCGCTCTCGAGCTCGTGACGGAAGACGATGTTGACCGCGCCCTCGGGGCCCATGACCGCGACCTCGGCCGTCGGCCAGGCGAAGTTGAAGTCGGCCCGGATGTGCTTCGAGCTCATGACGTCGTAGGCGCCGCCGTACGCCTTCCTCGTGATCACCGTCAGCTTCGGCACGGTCGCCTCGGCGTAGGCGTAGAGGAGCTTTGCGCCGTGGCGGATGATCCCACCCCACTCCTGCGCAGTCCCGGGCAGGAACCCCGGCACGTCGACGAAGGTGACGAGCGGCACGTTGAACGCGTCGCAGGTGCGGACGAACCGGGCCGCCTTGTTCGAAGCGTCGATGTCGAGGACGCCGGCCAGCGAGCGCGGCTGGTTGCCGACGACACCGACCGGATGGCCGCCCAGCCGCGCGAACCCGCAGACGATGTTCTCGGCGAAGCGCTCGCTCACCTCGAGGAACTCGCCGTCGTCGACGACCCGCCGGATCACCTCGTGCATGTCGTACGGCTTGTTCGGGTTGTCGGGAATCAACGCGTCGAGCTCGACGTCCTCGCGATCGACCGGATCCGACGGCGCCGACCACGCCGGCCGCTCCGCGTTCGACTGCGGCAGGAACGAGAGCAGATAGCGCGCATCCTCCAGGCACGCCGCCTCGTCCGGCGAGGTGAACTGCGCCACACCCGACTTCGCGGCGTGCGTCGCCGCGCCGCCCAACTCCTCGAAGGTGACCTCCTCGCCGGTCACCGTCTTCACGACGTCGGGACCGGTGATGAACATGTACGAGGAGCCCTCGACCATGAACACGAAGTCGGTGATCGCCGGCGAGTACACCGCCCCGCCCGCGCACGGCCCCATCACGAGCGAGATCTGCGGCACGACACCGGACGCCTGCACGTTGCGCCAGAAGATCTCCGCGTAGCCCGCGAGCGAGACCACTCCCTCCTGGATCCGCGCCCCGCCCGAGTCGTTGATCCCGATCACGGGACAGCCGTAGCGCACGGCCATGTCCATCACCTTGCAGATCTTCTCCGCGAACACCTCCGACAACGAGCCGCCGAAGACGGTGAAGTCCTGCGAGAAGACGAACACCTTCCGCCCGCAGACCGTCCCGTAGCCGGTGACGACCGCGTCGCCGTACGGGCGGCGGTCCATCATCCCGAAGTTCGACTCGCGGTGACGGACGTAGCGGTCGAGCTCGACGAACGACCCCGGATCACACACCTGCTCCGCCCGCTCGCGCGCCAGCAGACGCCCCTCGTCGCGGCGCCGCTGGACGGATTTCTCACTGCCCGCGTGCAGCGCCTGCCCGCGCAGCTCGCCCAGCTGCTCGAGCTTGCCTGCGGTCGTGTCGTGGCCGTCCGCCATCGCGAGGGAGCCTATCCGGACGCTGGTAGCGTCGGCCCGTGAGGAGCCGGCTTCCCGCAGCCCTGCATCTGCGCGAGTTCGCGCTCGTCTGGACGTCGTCCCTCGCGAACGGCCTCGCGTCGCAGATGCTCGCGGTCGCGATCGGCTGGCAGGTCTACGCGATCCACCGCAACCCGCTCGACCTCGGGCTGGTCGGGCTTGCGGAGTTCGTGCCGCTGCCGCTGCTCGCACTGCCGGCGGGCCAGGTCGCCGACCGCGTCTCGCGCCGCCTCGTCACCGCCGGGTCGCTCGTGATCGACGTCCTGATCGCGGCCGTGCTCGTCGCGATCACGCTCGGCGGCGCGCATGCGCTGTGGCCGTTCCTCACGATCGGCGCCGCCGCAGGCTCGGCCTCGGCGATCGGGAACCCCGCGACGCGGGCGCTGACCCCCGAGATCGTGCCGATGGAGCTCCTGCAGGGCGCGCTGGCTCTGCGCAGCGTCGCCGGCCAGATCGGCATCGTCGTCGGCCCGGCGCTCGGCGGCGTCGTCTTCGCGATCGAGCCGCTCGCCGTCTACGCCACCGCCGCCGCGCTCTTCGCCTTCGCGCTCGTCGCAATCCTGGCGCTGCCGCCGCGGGCGGCGCCCATGTTCGCCGACGAGCAGGTCGGCTGGGACAGCGTCGTCGCCGGGCTCCGCTTCGTTCTACGGACGCGAATGCTGCTCGGCGCGATCCTGCTCGACCTCGTCGGCGTCCTGCTCGGCGACGCGATCGCGCTCGCGCCGGTGTTCGCGCGGACGATCCTCGACGTCGGCCCGATCGGGCTCGGCGCCCTGCGAAGCGCGCCGTCCGCCGGTGCGCTCGTCGCGGGCGCGATCATCGCTCGCCGCCCGCTGCAGCGCCGCGCCGGCCCGACGCTGCTCGTCGTCGTCGCGACCTTCGGCGCCGCGACGATCGTCTTCGGTCTCTCCCGCTCGTTGCCGCTGTCGCTCGCCGCGCTCGCGGTCACCGGCTTCGTCGACATGATCAGCATGAACATCCGCGCGACGACGGTCGCGGTGATCACGCCTCTCGAGCTGCAGGGGCGCGTGAACGCCGTCGAGTGGGTGTTCATCAGCGCCTCGAACGAGCTCGGCGCGTTCGAGGCCGGCGCGATGGCCTCGCTGCTCGGGACGGCGCGGGCGGTCGTCCTCGGTGGCGCGCTGATGATGGCGACCGCAGCATCGTGGACGAAGCTCTTCCCCGCCCTCTCGCGGATGGGCCGGCTCGACGAGCTCCGGCCCGCGCCGATGTAGGGTCGCAGCATGACGCTCGACCGCTCGACGATCTGGCCGTACGACGAGGCGGGCGAGCCGCGCGAGTTCTTCTACGCCCGCTACGGCAGTCCAACCGTCGCCGAGGCGGAGACGCGGCTCGGGGAGCTCGACCGGGGGACGGCGCTGCTCTTCCCCTCGGGCGCGGGCGCGACGACGGCGCTCGTGCTCTCGCTGCTGCGGCCGGGCGACACGATCGCGCTCGCCGAGGGCTGCTACTTCGGCACCGGCGTCACCTTCCAGACGTTCGAGCGCTGGGGCCTCCGCTACGTCGAGTTCGACCAGACCGGCCCGCCGCCGGACGGCGTCCAGCTGATCTGGCTCGAGGCGCCGTCGAACCCCTACCTGACCATGCCCGACCTCGAGGCGGCGGCCGCGCACCCGGCGCCCGTCGTCGTCGACTCGACCGTGGCGACGCCGGTGCACCTCCGCCCGCTCGAGCACGGCGCCGACTTCGCCCTCCACAGCGTGACGAAGTACCTCGCGGGGCACGACGACGCCCTCCTCGGCGCCGTCGTCTGCCGCGACTCGACGGCCGCCGACGAGCTGCGGACATTCCGCGGCCGGGCCGGGATCGTCGCCGCGGCCGACCCGGCGTGGCTGCTGCTGCGCGGCCTGAAGACGCTCGACCTGCGTGTCCGCCGCCAGACCGCGACGGCGCTCGACCTGGCCGAGCGGCTGCGCGCGCACGCGAAGGTGCTGACCGTCCGCCACCCCGCGATCGGCGGGTTGCTCTCCTTCGACGTCGCCGACGGCGACGCCGCCCGCCGCGTCGAGACCGGCACGCGCCTGATCGTGAACGCCACCTCGCTCGGCGGTGTGGAGAGCGTCATGGAGAGCCGCCACCGCTGGGAGGGCGACCGCGTTCCCGCCGGGCTGCTCCGCCTCAGCGTCGGCCTCGAGGGCGCGGACGCGCTCTGGGCGGATCTCGCCCAGGCGCTCGAGCGCGCGTAGCCCTCCGGCGTCGAACTGCCTCGCCTGCCTAGACGGCGATCTCCGCGATCTGCGCGTCGGCGATCCGGACGAGGTCGTCGACGCGCAGGCGCAGGGACACGTCGTGGACACCCGCCTCGAAGACGGCGTGCTCGACCCGGGTCAGCTCACGATCGACGACGACCGCGTCGCCGACGGGCCCGCCCACCGGCGGCACCGCGCCGAGCTCGAACTGCGGATACGCGCTGGCGAGCTCGCTCTCGGTCAGCAGGCGCAGCGAGGTCACGTCGACCGCCGCCGCCAGCCGCTCGGCGCTCAACCGCCGGCTCGCCGGGACGACCGCGCGCAGGCAGCGCCCGTCGACGTCGCGCACGACCAGCGTCTTCGCGACCGTCTGCGGGAGCACGCCGAGCGCCCGCGCCTCCGCGGCCGCGCGCAGCGTCCGCCGGTGCGGCAGCAACTCGAACTCGATCTCCTCGGCACGCAGCAGCTCGACGAGCGCGGTCGTCACGGCGGCCGGCTCGAGCTGCTGTCGCCGGCGTCGCGAGGGCCGCTCGCGCTTGCGGATCGTCGTCGCCTCGCCGGGATAGAGAATGCTTTCGTGCCCGTCCTCCCAGCGGACGCGATAGTGCGGGTGCCGGACGTTCCCGAGCACCTCGAGGATCTCTCCGAAACGGGCCGGGTCGCCGACGCGGCGACCGCTGACGTCGACGAGGTCACCGGGGGCGACCTGCGTCTCCTCGATCGTGGTCACGATTCCTCCTTTCCGGGCTGCTGCAGAGAGCTTGGCCCGGTCCGGTGGACGGCCCATCCGCGTCGTCCCGGATGAGCTGGCGCCGCGAGAGACGGGGCGAGTCGAGACGCGACTCGCTCACGCAAGCCGGAGGTCGGACTCGAACCGACGACTTCCTCTTTACAAGAGAGGTGCTCTACCAGCTGAGCTACTCCGGCGGGCGCCCGCAGAGTAGCGAGGCGGGCGTGCGGGAAGCATCGCGGACGACGCGCGCCCCCGAAGGCCCGGGGGGCTAGAGCAGGACTTCGCGCGTCTTCTGGTGGGTGACGATCTTGCGCTTCACGCGCTGGAGCGCGTTGTCGATCGTCTTCGTGTCGCAGTCGAGACGTTCGGCCATGTCCTCGTAGGACGCGCCCTCGAGGTAGAGACGGAGCGCGTCCGACTCGAGCTGCGAGAGCCCGGTTCCGAGATTGAAGACGAGACTCTGCAGCTCCTCGGTCGAGATGACCACGAGCGAGGGCTCGTGCACCTGGGGTCCGGGCAGCGCGTCGCCGAGCGTGCACTCGCCGTCGCCGTCCTGGCCGGCGGGCGTGTGGCTGAACGAGACGTACGTGTTCAGCGGCGCGTGCTTGAACCGGGTCGCCGTCTTGATCGCGGTGATGATCTGCCGGGTGACGCACAGCTCGGCGAAGCTGCGGAACGAGGTCTCCTTGTCCGCACGGAAGTCGCGCACGGCCTTGTAGAGGCCGATCAGACCCTCCTGCAGCAGGTCGTCGTTGTCGCCGCCGGCCAGGAAGTACGAGCTGGCCTTCAGCCGGACGAACCCGGTGTAGCGGCGAATCAGTGCGTCCATGGCGACGCCGTTGCCGTTGCGCGCCTTCAGAACGAGCTGCAAATCCTCTAGCTCTCGTTGAGCCTTCTGCGGCGAGTGGGCTGTCGCGGTACGAGCGGCCAAGGCGTCTCCCCGGATCACCAGGGTGAAACCCTCACCCTGTGGTTGAGGGCGAAGATAGCAGCGGGTCCAAGGTTTTACAAGTCGACTTGCACTGGACCCAACCTGCATCGAACAGACGTTCGTCTTGGCTCGTCTCCCCTTAGGTCGAGGATGGAGGCCCGAAGATCGACGCTCCGCTCGACGTCCTCCGCTCCGCACCGAGGCCGCGTCCGTACCTGTCGGGCGCGGCGACGAACGGTCCCCGTGCGACAGGAGGCGCTCAGCCTCCGACTCCAAGTGACAGTCTGTTACAAGGCATCTCGTGGCCGAGCCGACGCTGTATCTGTTCGACGGGTTCAACCTCCTGCACGCAGGCGGGCTCGACACGCCCGAGCAGCTGCGTGACCTGCTCGCGAGCTGGGTGTCGGCTCAGGGCGTGCGCGGGGTGCTCGTCTTCGACGGCCACGGACGCGACTCGCAGCACGGTGCGCTCGAGGTGCGCTGGGTGCCGCACGCCGACGCGCTGATCGAGCGGCTCGCGGTCGAGAACCGCCGCCGCGAGCAGGTCGCGGTCGTCTCCTCCGACTCGGCGATCCTCAGCACCGCCGGGGTCGAGGCACGCAAGCTCGCCTCGAAGACGTTCCTCGCCGAGCTGTCGAGACCGAGCCACTCGAGCGGCCCGCGCGGAGACCTGCGCGACCGACTCGACTCGGAGACCCTCGCGAAGCTCGAGCGGCTCCGGCGGGGCGGTTAGGACGATCTCTGACGCCGCGCCTCGTACAGCAGCAGCGCGGCGGCGACGCTGACGTTCAGCGACTCGACCGTCCCGAGCTGCGGGATCGCGACCTCGAGGTCGCACGTCCGGCGGACGAGCGGTCGGAGCCCCTTGCCTTCGGCGCCCAGGACGAACGCGACGCCGCCGCTGAGGTCGGTCTGCCACATCGGCGTCCCCGACTCGCCCGCCGCCGCGGCGATCCAGAGATCGTCGCCCTTGATCTCGGCGAGGTAGCGCGCGAGGTTGGTGACGACGGCGACCGGCAGATGCTCGACGGCACCGGCCGAGGCGCGGCAGACGGCCGGCGTGACGCGCGCCGAGCCGTGCGCCGGGACGACGACACCCGTCGCGCCCGCTCCCTCGGCGCTGCGAACGACCGCACCGAGGTTGCGCGGGTCGCTCACCTGGTCGAGACAGGCGAGCAGCGGCCGCTCACCGGCGGCCAGCTCGAAGGCGTCGGCGTAGCGATAGGGCTCGCACCAGGCGAGCACACCCTGGTGGTCGCGCGTCCCCACCGCCTCCGACAGCTCGCGGTCGAGCTTCTGCTGCACGCGCGGCCGCTCGGTGTCGCGCAGCCACGCCTCGGCGCCGAGGGCGCGCTCGGTCGCCCAGAGCTCGAGCACCTCGCGTCGACCTCGAAGCGCCTCCCTGACCGGACGCCGCCCGTAAACCTGCTCGCGACTCACGGCTTCCGGGCGAGCTTGTAGCCCGGCGGGTCGGCGACGTCGCGTACCTCCCAGCCCGCCGCGTCGAGCTCGTCGCGCAGACGGTCGGCCTCGACGTAGTCCTTCGCCCCGCGCGCGTCGCGGCGCCGCTCGGCGAGCGCGACCAGCTCCGGCGGCGCCTGTGCGAGCTCCGCGATCGACCCGAGCCCGAAGAGACCGAGCCCCCAGCGCAGCGACGTCCACTCCTCGCGGGCCCGCCAGGCGTGGAAGAGCGCGAGCGCGTCGGGCGTGTTGAAGTCGTCGTCGAGCAGGGCCGCGAGCTCCTGCTCGAGGATCTGCTCGCCGTCTTCGTCGCCGTCGCGCTCGGCGAGGAAGAAGTTGCGGAAGGTCTCGACCTGCGCCTTGGCCTGGTAGAGCGTGTCGTCCGTGAAGTCGACCGGCTTGCGCCAGTGCGCGCCCATGAGGAAGAGCAGGACGACCTCGCGGCCCCACGTATCGAGCACGCGGCGGAGCGAGACGTCGTTGCCGAGCGACTTCGACATCTTCTCGCCGCCGAACGCGAGCATCCCGTTGTGTGTCCAGATGTGCGCGAAGTCGTGGCCGAGCGCCCGCGACTGCGCGAGCTCGTTCTCGTGGTGCGGGAAGACGAGGTCGAGCCCGCCGCCGTGGATCTCGAAGACCGGCCCGAACGCCTCCTCCGCCATCGCCGAGCACTCGATGTGCCAGCCGGGGCGGCCGCGACCCCAGGGGGAGTCCCACGCCGTGTCCTCACCGGCCTTGTTGGCCTTCCAGAGCGCGAAGTCGCGCGGATCCTCCTTGAGCGGGTTCGGCTCCTGCTCCTCGACCTGGTCGGGCCGCTGGCCGGAGAGGCGTCCGTACCCGGGGTCGCTTGCGACGCGGAAGTAGACGTCGCCCTGCACCGCGTAGGCGTGGCCGGAATCGACCAGCTGCTCGATGAAGCGGACGATCCCGGGGATCGCGTCGGTCGCCTTCGGCAGAGCGTCGGGCATGCCGAGGCCGAGATCGGCGGTGTCCTGCAGGTACCACTCGGTCGCGCGCGCGGCGAGCTCGGCGCTGGCGCCCGGGGCGGCCTCGTAGATCTTGTCGTTGACGTCGGTGATGTTGTGGACGAGCGTCACCTGGTAGCCGCGCCGGAGGAGCCACGAGCGCAGCCACATGCCGAGGACGAACGGCCGCGCGTTGCCGATGTGCGCCCGCTGGTAGACGGTCGGCCCGCAGAAGTACATCCGCACCTGCGCGGGCGGATCCGGCAGCTCCTCGAGCCGGCGCGAGAGCGTGCTGTAGAGGCGCATCGTCACTGGCCTAGCGTAATTGGACGTCGATCCGCCGCAGGGTCTCGTCCGGGCCGAGCGCCGCGAGCACCGCGTCGAGAGCGGGCCCGCGTTCGCGGCCGGTGAGGGCGAGCCGGAGCGCGCGCAGGTCGCCGCCGACCGCCTTCAGCTCGCGGACGAGCGAGCGCGGATCGGCTCCCGCCGCGGCCAGCTCGCGTGCGCGGGCGAAGGTCTCCGGCGCGTCGACGCGCACGTCGGGCTCCTCGAGCACGAGCCTCGCGTACTCGCGCGCCTCGACGAGGTCACGGGCGCCGCGCAGCACCGGCGCCGCCGAGACCGGAACGCCGGCGCGCGACGCCAGCTCCTCGTCGGCGAGCCCTGAGAGCACGTCCGTCGAGAGCCGCCGCAGGCGGGCGAGATCGAGCTGGACGTCGTGCCGGGGCAGGTCGAGCTCGTCGAGATACGCACGTACCGCCTCGGCGGGGAAACCCTGCTCGCGCAGGTCGGCGAGCGAGGAGGCGCCGTGCCGCTTCGAGAGCTTCGCACCGTCCTCGCCGAGCAGGAGGCCGTGGTGGACGTACTCCGGCGGGTCGCCGCCGAGCGCCCGGATCAGCTCGGCCTGCAGCTCGGCGTTGGCGCGGTGGTCGGAGCCGCGGATGACGTGCGTGATCTCGAAGTCGAGGTCGTCGACCGCGGTCGCGAGCTGATAGGTCGGCGTCCCGTCGGCGCGCAGGAGCGTCGTGCGGCCGAAGCGCAGCGCGCCCTCCGGGTCGGGCGCCCCGACGAGGTGCGCAGCCTCGCGGTGACGGACGTACCGGCTGCTCTGACGCACGGGCCCTTCGTCCCACGCGACTCCCAGCCAGGCGAGGTCGGCGACGATCGCCTCCTCTCCGCCGTCTGCGTTCCGCGCAGTGTCGGTGTCGTCGATCCGGAGCAGCATCCGGCCGTCGCGGGCGTCGGCGAAGCGCCGGTTCGCCACCGCGCTCAGCGCGTTGCCGAGGTGCAGGGAGCCTGTCGGGCTGGGGGCGAACCGGACGCGGACCACGGGGCGAGTCTATGGCTCGGCAGGCGGGCCGGAACACGCCGAACGCGACCCGCTCCGGATCGACGGCGGCTCTCCCTCCGAGCCCGCGCGCGCTATGCCGGGCGGACGGCGTGCGGGGCGCCCGCCGGAGACCAGCCGATCGCCGGCGCGACGTGGCGGACGATCGTCTCGAGCATGTGGGCGTTGTACTCGACGCCGAGCTGATTCGGGACGGTGAGCAAGACGGTGTCCGCCGCGGCGACGGCTGCGTCGCGGGCGAGCTCCGCAGCGATCACGTCGGGCTCGCCCGTATAGGGACGCCCGAAGCGGGAGAGCGCACCGTCGAGCCAGCCGACCTTGTCCTGCCCATCCTCGTGCCCGAACAGGCGCCGGTCGAGGTCGGAGGCGATCGGCAGGACGCTGCGGCTGACGGAGACGCGCGGCTGCCGCTCGTGGCCCGCGGCGGCCCACGCCTCGCGGAAGAGGGCGATCTGCTCCGCCTGCAGCTGGTCGAACGGCACCGAGGTGTCCTCGAGCAAGAGCGTCGAGCTCATCAGGTTCATGCCCTGCTCGCCCGCCCAGGCGGCGGTCTCGCGCGAGCCGGATCCCCACCAGATGCGCTCCGTGAGGCCGGGCGACTGCGGCTGGATCGCGAGCAGGTCCTGCGAGGGCCCGCCGCCTGCGTCGGCGCGGACGACACCCGCGCCGGCGATCGCCGCCCGGAAGAGCGCGGTCTTCGTGCGCGCGTAGTCGGCGTCGGTCGTGCCTTCGGGCGGCGCGTAGCCGAACGCGTCGGCGCCCCGGTAGGCGGGCTCGGGCGATCCGCGGCTGACGCCGAGCTGTAGCCGGCCGCCGCTCAGCAGGTCGGCGACGGCAGCCGCCTCCGCCATGTAGAGCGGGTTCTCGTAGCGCATGTCGATCACGCCGGTGCCGATCTCGATCCGGCTCGTCCTGACGCCGATCGCCGAGAGCAGCGGAAAGGGCGCCGAGAACTGGCGCGCGAAGTGGTGGACGCGCATGTACGCCCCGTCGACGCCGAGCTCCTCGGCGGCGACCGCGAGCTCGACCATCTGCACGAACGCGTCGCGGGCCGTGGACGTCTGCGACCACTCCGCCTGCTGCCAGTGCCCGAAGGAGAGAAAGCCGATCCGCTTCCGCGGCGGCGAGGCGATCGCGTCGTTCATGGCTCCCCATCGAAGCATGCGCGAGCGGGTCGGCGTCGCCGATGCCGGTGCGTCCGAGCTGCCGCGACGCGCAGCGCGCCACGATCGGCAGGATGGACGCGTGCCCGTCCCGATCAGCGAGCGCAAGCCGCCGGCCGACCGCGCCGAGAGCAGGCTGAAGCCGCACGCGTTCGACGCGATCCTCGTCCTCTCGTTCGGCGGCCCGAACGGCCCCGCCGACGTGATGCCGTTTCTCGAGAACGTCACCCGCGGCCGCAACGTGCCGCGCGAGCGGCTGCTCGAGGTGGCGCACCACTACGAGCTCTTCGACGGCGTCAGCCCGATCACCGAGCAGAACCGCGCGCTGATCGCGGCGCTCGAGACCGAGCTGCAGACCCATGGGATCGCGCTGCCCGTCTACTTCGGCAACCGCAACTGGCACCCGTTCCTCACCGACACGCTGCGGGAGATGCACGCCGACGGCGTCCGGCGCGCGCTCGGCTTCCTCACGTCCGCGTACAGCTCGTACTCGGGCTGCCGGCAATACCGGGAGAACCTCTTCGACGCGCAGCAGGCGATCGGCCCGGACGCGCCCGAGGTCCCGCGGCTGCGGATGCTCTACAACCATCCCGGGTTCGTCGAGGCGAACGCCGACCGCCTCCGGGAGGCGCTCGAGCAGGTCGGCACGGACGCGCACGTCGCCTTCACGGCGCACTCGATTCCCGCCGCGATGGCGAGGAGCTGCGCGTACGAGGCCCAGCTCTCCGAGACGGCACGGCTCGTCGCCGAGGCCGTAGGCGTCGAGGACTGGCAGGTCGTCTACCAGAGCCGGAGCGGCCCGCCGCAGGTGCCGTGGCTCGATCCGGACATCTGCGACCACCTCGAGGCGGTGGCCGCCCGCGGCGTGCGGCGGGTCGCGATCTCCCCCATCGGCTTCATCTCCGACCATCTCGAGGTGCTGTTCGACCTCGACGTGGAGGCCCGCGAGGTCGCGGAGCGGCTCGGGCTCGCGCTCGCGCGCGCCGGCACCGCCGGGACGCACCCGGCGTTCGTCGGCGCGATCCGCGAGGCGATCCAGGAGCGGCTCGACCCCTCGGCGCCCAGACGCGCGCTCGGCCGCTTCGGCCCGAGCCACGACACATGCGCGCCCGATTGCTGCCTGCCCGGGAGCGGGCGGCCGTCGCCGTGGGACGCGTAGCGGCGTAGCCTCTCCGCCGTGGAGTCGCTGCTACTCGCGTGGTTCGAGCGCAACGGGCGCGCCCTGCCGTGGCGGGAGACGCGCGACCCGTACGCGATCCTCGTCAGCGAGGTGATGGCGCAGCAGACGCAGATCGACCGGGTCGTGCCGCGCTGGGAGCGCTGGCTCGCGCGCTGGCCGACCGTCGGGGCCCTCGCCGCGGCCGCGGCCGGCGACGTGATCCGCGAGTGGCAGGGGCTCGGCTACAACCGGCGCGCGCTCGCGCTCCACCGGGCGGCGCAGCAGGTGGCGGCGCACGGCTGGCCGGACGACCTGACGGAGCTGCCCGGCGTCGGCCGCTACACCGCCGACGCGGTCGCCTGCTTCGCGCTCGGGCGGCCGGTGCTGCCCGTCGACGTCAACGTGCGTCGCGTCTCCGAGCGCAGCCGCCATGCGTTCTCGCCGGCCGCGGCGCAGGCGCTGATGGACCTGGGGGCGACGGTCTGCCTCGCGCGCGTGCCGCGCTGCGGCGAGTGCCCGCTCGCCGGACACTGCCCGTCGCGGGGAATGCGCTTCGAGCCGCTGCGCCGGCAGGGCCCGTTCGAAGGCTCCTTCCGCCAGCGGCGCGCCGAGACGCTCCGCCACGTCGCCGCCGAGGCGCGCCCGCTCGCCGAGCTCGACGCCGACGCGGTGCGATCGCTCGCGCGGGACGGGCTCGTCTCGGTGGCCGGTGGCGTCGTCTCCCTGCCCGTCTAGACGATTGATTCCGAAGGGGCGTGCCGGTCGGGGAGGTCACTGACCAAGCGGGGCGACGCGATCGGTCGCGGTTCGTAGCAGCGCTACGGGCCGCGGGCGAGCGCGGCGATCCCGCGCCGCGTCAGGGCCTCAGCCGGCCCCGCAGCACTTTGGAATCAATCGTCTAGCCCGGTACCATCCCCGCGATGCTCGCCACCGACTTCATCACCCTGCTGATCCCGCTCTGGATCGCCCTCGGGATCCTCGTCCTGTTCGCGCTTCTCGCCCTGCTCGGCCGTGTCCAGAACGGGCGCTACCTGCGGCCGATCTTCGCCGCGCTCTCGAAGGTGCCGATCCTCCGCGGCTGGCTCCAGAAGGCGTCGACCGCGGCGATGGAACGGTCGAACCCGGAGCTCGCGAGCGCGATGCGGAAGCTGCAGCGGACCGGCGCCCACCGCGACCCGCAGCGGGCGCAGGCGGCGATGTCGTCGCTGACGGCCCAGGAGCGGCGAGCGGTCCTCGAGATGCAGGAGCAGCAGGGCGCGCTGCCGCCGGAGGCGACGAACCGCGAGATGCGCCGCCGCCTCGAGAAGGCCCAGAAGAACGCCCGCCGCAGATAAGCGCGAGAAGCTGCGCTTCTCGCGCTTGGGAAACGGAACTGCGCGAGCCGGAAAGCGCGGTTTCCGGCTCGCTCCGTGCTGTTCTTGGATTGCTGACGCTGATTCGGCTTCGGCGATGCCGGCGCGTCCGGCTCATGCCCCTCCGGGGCAGGACCGGGGACGCTGGTCCGGCCGGATCGTAAGACCGCCTACCGGCGAGTCTTACGCTCCGGCCCCGGTCGAAGTCCGCTTCGAAGCCAAAACCCCGGCCCCCAGCGTCGGCGTAACACCATGCCGAAGGCGACGTTACGACGACGCGAACCAGCATTCCCTCATGTCCGAAGGACACGAGCGAATGCGCCGGGGCAGAGAAATCGCCTAGATCATCCGACGAGTAAAACAGCACGGAGCACACCGGAGACCGCGCTCTCCGGTGTGCGCAGTTCCGCCTCCACCCGGGCGAAGAGCGCAGCTCTTCGCCCGGGAACTAAGGCGTGTGGCGGATCCAGACGTTCGGTTCGACGTAGACGCCGCGGCCGCCCTCGAAGCGCACCGGCGAGAGGGCGCCGGGGACGATGTAGTCGCCGTCCTCCGGAAACGACAGGTCGGTCCAGGCCTCCCACTCCGCCCGGGAGCCGGCGACCGTCAGTGACCGCTCGGCCGGCGCGAGCAGCTCGGCGCCGAGACGCTCGTGCGTGCGCAGCCACGGGTCGTAGAGGAGCCCGTCGCCCCGGCGCCATGTCAGGTAGCTCTGGATCGAGGTCAGCGGGTAGCGCTCCTTCCACGTCGGACGCACCGGCGCGATCAGGGCGTCGAGGCCGTGAGCGGAGGCGATCGAACCCAGGCGGCGCAGGATCGCCTCCGCGAGGCCGATGCCCCGGTACTCGGGAACGACGGCCGCGACGATCGAGCAGAGCGTCGTCGGCTCGCCGGCGGCGCCGTTCGAGAACGCCCAGTCGACGCCGCGCGGCGACGGGACGCCGTCCCAGTTGACCGGGAGCGTGCACGCGTAGCCGACCGTTGCGCGCTTGTCGCGGTCTCGCACCCAGAGCTGGAAGTCGGGATAGAGGTCGTAGAGACGCGGCCAGAAGGTCTCGACGACCGGGTCGTGGCGCATGAACTCGGGCCACAGATCCGGCATCGTGCCGGCGAGCTCGGGGTGCTCGGCGTGCGTGACAACGGCGATTCTCATCGCCGCAAGAGCGCCACGGCCTGCGCGGCGAGCCCCTCGCCGCGGCCGGTGAAGCCGAGCCGGTCGGTCGTCGTCGCGCGAACGGCGACGAGGTCGGACTGGACGCCGAGCGCCTCCGCCAAGCGGGTGCGCATCGCGTCGCGGTGCGGCGCAAGGCGCGGCTGCTCGCCGATCAGGACGACGTCCGCGTTCGCGAGCTCCCAGCCGTGCGTCCTGACCTGCTGCCAGGCCCGGCGCAAGAGCTCGATCGAGTCGGCGCCTTCGAGCGCCGGGTCGCCGGACGGGAACAGCGCGCCGATGTCCTCGAGCCCCGCCGCGCCGAGCACGGCGTCCGTGAGCGCGTGTGCGAGCACGTCGCCGTCGGAGTGGCCGGCGAGCCCGCGCGGATACTCGATCCGGACGCCGCCGAGCACAAGCGGAACGCCCTCCTTGAGGGCGTGCGCGTCGACGCCGGTGCCGACCCGGTATTCGCTCACAGTGCCTCCCGTTCGCGGCGCCACTCCGCCACCGTCGCCAGATCCTCGACGGTCGTCACCTTGAGCAGCCGCGGGTCGCCCTGGACGACCTTGATCCGGCCGCCCGCCGTCTCGACGAGCGCGGCGCAGTCGGTCGCGGGGACGGCGCCCGCGTAGCCGCGCCGCAGCATGTGGCCGAGGAACGCCTGCGGCGTCTGGACGGCCCAGAGGCCGTCGCGCGGCAGCGTCTCGACGATGCCGCCGTCGTCCCCGACCCGCTTGAGCGTGTCGGGCACCGGCAGTCCCGGGACGGCACCGTCCCAGCCCTCGGAGAGCGGTGCGAGCACCCGCTCGACCACGTCGTCCGCGAGCAGCGGCCGCGCCGCGTCGTGGACGAGTACGACGAGCGCCTCACCGGGCACCTCGACGAGCCCTGCGCGTACCGAGTCGGTCCGCGTCTCGCCGCCCGCGACGCACGCACTCACCTTGCTGCAGCCGAGCTCCTCGGCGAGCAGGATCGCCGGCTCCTCCCAGCCGGGCGGCGCCACGACCACGATCGAGTCGACCCACGGGCACTCGTCCAACCGGCGCAACGACTCCGCGAGCAGCGGATCTTCGCCGAGCCTCGCGAACGCCTTGGGCTGGTCCAGGCCAAGCCGCTCACCTCGCCCTGCCGCGACGAGGATGGCCCAGACGGACATGTCCAGGATGTGCCCCCGCCGTTAGGCGGTGGCAGCCGCGGCCGACTTCTTCTTCGCCGCCGGCTTCTTCTTGCCGCCGGTGGCGTCCGAGGCGAGGACTTCTTCCAGCCACTCCGCGCACTCGTCCTCGTCCATGTCCTTGGCGTACATCAGCTCGGAGGCGAGGATCTTCTTCGCCTTCACGAACATCTGCTTCTCGCCGGTGGAGAGACCCTTCTCGCGGTCGCGGAGGGCGAGGTTCCGGACGACTTCGGCCAGCTCGAGGATGTCGCCGGTCTTCATCTTGTCGCGGTTGTGCTTGAAGCGGCGGTTCCAGTTCTTCGGCATCTCGGTCGAGACCCCGGTCAACGCCGTCAGCACGACGCCGACCTCTTTCTCACCGATCACGCGCCGGAGCCCGACCTGCTCGGCGTTCTCGCAGGGGACCTGCACCGTCATGTCGTTGTGCAGGATCTTGATCGTCAGGTACTCGCGCTTCGTCCCGAGGACCTCGCGCGCTTCCTTCTTGACGACCGTTCCCGCTCCGTGGTGCGGATACACCACCTTGTCGCCGACCTCGTACAAGCCCGGACCTCCCCAGAGTTGAAAGCAGAGCGTGAAAGCTGCTCTTCCGCCAAGAAAGCCGGCGCGCCCAGGGGCACCGGCCACTGCGGGCCAGTATAGCGGAAACCGCCTGGAAAAGCCAAAAACTGGCCTCCCGACGGCCTCGCGAGCGGCCTCAGAGCTGCAGGTAGCGGTCGACGAGATTGTGTTCCTGGAGGCGCCGCAGCCCCTCGCGGATCTCGCGGGCACGGACGGCGCCGACACCCTCGACCGCCTCCAGCTCGCGCTGCGAGGCGCGCACGACGGCGTCGAGGCTGCCGAGGTCGGAGACGACCTGGCGCACGACCGCGTCGGGAAGGCGCGGGATGTGCGAGAGGATGCGATAGCCGCGCGGAGCGACCGAGTGGTCGAGGGGATTCACGTTCCGCTCGTACCCGAGCAGGTCGGTCAGGCGGCCGAACTCGAGCAGCTCCTGGTAGCTCAGCTCGCTCAGCTCGACGAGCGCGTCGGTCGCCTCGTCGCCGGCCCCGCTCGCCGCGTAGTCGCGGACGATCGCGTCACGCTCGGCCGGCACGTCGCCGACCAGCTCCTCGAGCTGCAGCCGGATCAGACGGCCCTCGCTTCCCAGCTCGATGCAGTCGCGCGTGATCCGGTCGGCCATCCGCGAGGTCATCTCGGCGCGCTGCATGACGACGAGCACGTCGTCGAGCACGACCGCGTTCTGGAACTCGAGCGCCGTCAGCCGGGTCAGCACCTGCTCGAGCCGCTGCCGGTAGGTCTCGAGCGTCCCGAGCGCCTGGTTCGTCTTCGCGAGCACGTCGGCGACCGGGTCGAGCTGGTGGCGCGCCGGACCGACGAAGACGGTCACCGTCTCGCGCTGCTGCGAGACGGAGACGACGAGCGCCCCGGTCTGCTTCGCGACGCGCTCGGCGGTGCGGTGGCGCGTGCCGGTCTCGTCGGAGTGGATCGTCGCGTCGGGCATCAGCTGCACGTTCGCCCAGGCGAGCCGCTTCACGGCCTGGTCGACGATGATCGCACCGTCCATCTTGGCCAGCTCGTAGAGCAGCTGCGGGCGGAACGGCGCGTCGAGGCGGATCCCGCCGGAGTAGAGGAACGCGAGCTCGTTCGGGTCGCCGACGACGATCAGGGCGCCCTCGTGCGAGCGGATGATGTCGTCGACCGCCTGGCGCAGCTCGGTGCCGGGGGCGACCTTGGCGATCGCCTCGAGCAGGTTGAGATCGCGACGCGGGTCGTCGTCGGAGGGCGCGCGGGTGAAGCCGAGATCACCGAGCGAGCGCTCGGTCCTCGTCGCCTCCCTGGTATCCCGTGGATCCGTCGCCATCGGCTGTTGCGTCGAGGCCCGCGCGAAGGGCCGCGCGGAGCGTCTCGGCACCCTCGACGCGAATCTTGCCATGCGCGGGCGTCCCCGACGGGGCGACCGCCCGGTCGAGCCCGAGCTTCGCGCACTCGTCGAGGCGGCGCTCGGCCTGCGCGGCCGGGCGCAGCCGTCCGGTGAGGCCGATCTCCCCGAACGCGGCGGTGCCGGCGCGAACGGGGAGGCGGCGGGCGGCGGACGCGATCGCGAGCGCGACCGCGAGGTCGGCGCCGGGCTCGTCGATGCGGAGACCGCCGGCGACGTTGACGAAGACGTCGGCCTGCCCGAGCGGGACGCCGGCGTGGCGGGCGAGCACGGCGACGATCATCGCGAGCCGCTTCGGGTCGACCCCGGTGGCCACGCGGCGCGGCATCGCGAGATCGGTCTTCGCGACGAGCGCCTGGATCTCGAGCAGTAGCGGTCGTGTCCCCTCGAGCGCACACGCGACCGCCGCACCGGGCTCGCCCTCGACCGTGCGCCCGAAGACCTCGGACGGGTCGGGGACGCCGACGAGGCCGGCGCCGGTCATCTCGAACACGCCGAGCTCGTTCGTCGAGCCGAAGCGGTTCTTCGCCGCTCGCAGGACGCGGTGGGCGTGGTAGCGGTCGCCCTCGAACTGGAGCACGCAGTCGACGAGGTGCTCGAGCACGCGCGGTCCGGCGACCGAGCCGTCCTTCGTCACGTGGCCGACGAGCACGATCGCGACCCCCGCCTCCTTCGCGACCCGCAGCAGCCGGCCCGCCGCCTCGCGCACCTGCGCGACCGAACCGGGCGCCGAGCCGAGCTCGGCGGCGTAGAGGGTCTGGACCGAGTCGATCACGCAGACGTCCGGCCGTTCGGCACGAAGCGTCTCGCAGACGGTGTCGAGCTCCGTCTCGGCGAGAATCTCGACCCGCTCGGCGCCGCCGAGGCGCTCCGCGCGGAGCTTCACCTGGGCGACCGACTCCTCGCCGGTCACGAGCAGCGCCCTCCGGTCGCGCGACACGGCCGCGAGCGCGGTCAGAAGCAGCGTCGACTTGCCGACGCCCGGCTCGCCGCCGAGTAGGACGAGCGAGGCCGGCACGAGACCGCCGCCGAGCACGCGGTCGAGCTCGGGGACGCCGGTTGAGATCCGGGCTGCGTCTTCGGCCTCGACGTCGACGAGCCGCAGCAACGATGCCGGCGGCGTCTTTCCCGTGGCGACCCGGCCGGCCGCCTCCTCGACCAGCGTCCCGAATGCGGCGCAGCCGGGGCACTTCCCGAACCAGCGGCCGGAGGAATAGCCGCACTCGGTGCACGCGAACTGAACGGCGGGCCTGGCCACGGGTTTCACCGTACGCGTCGAAGCGGACGCCGATGGTGACGCGATCCCGGCGACTCCGTAACGGACGGAGACACGAAAACGGCCCCGCCGCCGGGGCCGCTTCGTCCTGAGGGGAGAATCCCGGGCCCCCGCCGCATCGGGGCCCGTAACAACGTGCCGTCTGCTCGGGAGCTTGCTTCATCGAGGCCACTTGACTCGTCCCCTTTCGGGTGGTTCAGCGCGCCGCTTCACTCCGGCCGCAGACCGATGCGGGGAACCGCAGCCGCGGCGGGTGAAAACCCGCAGCGAGGTTCCGCGTCGGCCCTGGTGTCCACGAAAACGCGAAAACGCACCATGCGGCACATGGCATACGCCAGTGATCGAACGGAGGAGACCATGAAGAAGATCTTCGAGTTCGGCGGAGTCGCTGCAGGCGTCGTTCTTGTCGCTTTCGGTATCGCCGCCATCGTCCTCGGTGTGAACGGCAAGAACACCGTGGGCAATGAGCTCAAGCAGCAGCAGATCGTCGGCTCGGGCGACATGACGCCGGCCGCGATCAAGGGAGAGGCCGCCGCGGCCGGGCTGAAGAACATCAAGCTGCCGACCTGCAGCGTTGCCGGCAAGGCCGTCAACAGCGGCGCCAGCGCGCGCTGCTTCGCCGAGTACATGCGGATCCACGCCCTCGAGTCGTCGGGCGGCTTCGTGTACGCCCAGATGGGCCAGTACCAGGCGAAGCCCGGCACGCCCAAGGATCAGCTGACCGCGGACGGCGCGACGAGCAACAAGGACTACGCCGTCCTCGATCCGAAGACGAACCAGCCGGTCGCGAACGGCGCCCGCAACGTGTGGGTGACCGAGACCGCCCTGACCACGGCGCTCAACACGTCGTACATGGCTGAGCAGCTCGGCAACTTCGGCATCGTCGTCGGCATCGCGCTCCTGCTCTCCGGCGTGGGCTTCATCGTCCTCGCGGTGGGCGGCGCCCTCCGCGCCGGCGGGTGGCTCTTCGTCAAGGCCGAGAAGGCCGCGAAGGAGACCGCTCCGATCAGCGCGTAGCACCAGCAGCACCGGACACGGGAGAAGGGCGGCCGCGAGGCCGCCCTTCTCGTTGTGCTGTGTCGAGCCGCCGGGCTAGCTGTCGGCGGGAGCGTCGTCGCCGTCGTCGTCCGGCTCGCCGGACGCGACCGGCTCCTCGGGCGGGACGGTGACCTTCTCCGGCGTGACCTCGCCCGGGATGAACGTGATGTCCACCTCGTCACCGGGCTCGCCGTCCTCGGTGCGCGTACGCCCGACGAGGATCGTGGAACCGGGGTCGAGCTCGCGGCCGAGCACGTAGTCGGCCAGCGGATCCTCGATGAAGCGCTGGATCGCGCGGCGCAGCGGGCGGGCGCCCATCGCCGGGTCGTAGCCCTTGTCGACGAGGAGCTCCTTCGCGTCCTCGGTCAGCTCGATCGTGACGCTGTGCGTGGCCATCTGCTCACGCAGGCGGCGGAGCATCAGGTCGACGATCGACATGATCTCGGACTTGTCGAGCTTGTGGAAGACGATCGTCTCGTCGATCCGGTTGATCAGCTCGGGCCGGAAGACCTTCTTCAGCTCGCTCATCACGCGGCTCTTCATCTCGTCGTACGAGAGCCCCTGCTCGTCGCCGACGGCGAAGCCGAAGCCCTGGTTCTTCGAGATCTGGCCGGCGCCGATGTTCGACGTCATGATCACGATCGTGTTGCGGAAGTCGACGCGGCGCCCCTGGGCGTCGGTCAGCTTCCCCTCCTCCAGGATCTGGAGCAGGATGTTGAACACGTCCGGATGGGCCTTCTCGATCTCGTCGAGGAGGACGACCGAGTACGGCTTGCGCCGCACGGCCTCGGTCAGCTGGCCGCCTTCGTCGTAGCCGATGTAGCCGGGAGGCGAGCCGACGAGCCGGGACACGGAGTGCTTCTCCATGTACTCCGACATGTCGACCTGGATCATCGCGTCCTCGTCGCCGAAGAGGAACTCGGCGAGCGTGCGCGCCAGCTCGGTCTTCCCCACGCCCGACGGGCCGAGGAAGATGAACGAGCCGGTCGGCCGCTTCGGGTCCTTGATGCCGGCCCGCGCACGGCGGATCGCCTTCGAGACGGCGACGATCGCCTCCTCCTGGCCGATGACGCGCTTGTGCAGCTCCTCCTCCATGCGGATGAGCTTCTGCGACTCGGCCTCGGTGAGCTTGAAGACCGGGATCCCCGTCCACATCGAGACGATGTCCGCGATCTCCTCCTCGCCGACCTCGGGCTGCTCCTCGGAGTTCTCCGAGGTGCGCCACTGCTCCTCGAGCTCCCGCTTCTTCTGCGTGAGCTTGCGCTCCTTGTCGCGGAGCGAGGCGGCCTTCTCGAACTCCTGATTCTCGATCGAGGCTTCCTTCTCCTTGCGGACGCGCTCGATCTCCTCCTCCAGCTCGCGGTAGCGCGGCGGAGCGGACATCGACTTGATCCGCAGCCGGGACGCGGCCTCGTCGATCAGGTCGATCGCCTTGTCGGGAAGGTGGCGGTCCTGGATGTAGCGGTCGGAGAGCTCGGCGGCCGCCTGGAGCGCCTCGTCGGTGATCTTGACGCGGTGGTGCGCCTCGTAGCGGTCGCGCAGGCCGCGCAGGATCTGGACGGTGTCGTCCACCGTCGGCTCCTCGACGCGAACCTGCTGGAAGCGCCGCTCGAGGGCGGCGTCCCGCTCGAGGTACTTGCGGTACTCGTCGAGCGTCGTGGCGCCGATCGTCTGCAGCTCGCCGCGCGCAAGGGCGGGCTTCAAGATCGAGGCCGCGTCGATCGCGCCCTCGGCCGCGCCCGCGCCGACGAGGTTATGGAGCTCGTCGATGAAGAGGATGATGTCGCCCCGCTGCATGATCTCTTTCATGACCTTCTTCAGGCGCTCCTCGAACTCGCCGCGGTACTTCGAGCCGGCGACGAGCGCAGCGAGGTCGAGCGTGTAGATCTGCTTGCCCTTCAGGAGCTCCGGCACCTGGTTGGAGCCGATGCGGGCGGCGAGCCCTTCGACGACGGCGGTCTTGCCGACGCCCGGCTCGCCGATCAGGACGGGGTTGTTCTTCGTCCGGCGCGAGAGGATCTGCATCAGCCGCTCGATCTCCGTCTGACGGCCGACGACCGGGTCGAGCTTGCCCTCGAGGGACTGCTTGGTCAGGTTGCGTCCGAACTGGTCGAGCAGCTTCGACGACTTGGACTTCTCGCCGGCCGCGCCCGCCGCGGCGCCTCCCTGCCGCCGGCCGGGGCCGGAGAGCATGCGGATGATCTCGTTGCGGATCTTCTCCGCGTCGGCGTCGAAGTCGAGCAGGATCCGGGCGGCGACGCCCTCGTTCTCGCGGACGAGGCCGAGCAGGATGTGCTCCGTGCCGATGTAGTTGTGCCCCAGGGAGAGCGCCTCCCGCAGCGCGAGCTCGAGCACCTTCTTCGCGCGCGGCGTGAACGGGATCTGTCCGGTCGTGACCTCGTCGCCCTGGCCGACGATGCGCGCGACCTGCGCCCGCACCTCTTCGACAGTGATGTCGAGGGACTCGAGCACCCGCGCCGCGAGACCCTCTTCCTCGCGGAGCAGTCCGAGCAGGATGTGCTCGGTGCCGATGTAGTTGTGCTTGAGCGCCCGCGCCTCGTCCTGTGCGAGGACGACGACCTGGCGAGCCCGTTCAGTGAAGCGTTCGAACAAGTCCCTCGAGCCTCCTTTCACCGGCACCGCGGCGGCAGTCCGGACGACCACACCGTTATCGGCCGAAGGTCAGGCCATCGTAGCCGACCTCCTGGTCCCGACGAAGCGCCCCGCCGGGTCTCGCGCCGCGGCGGCCGCCCTACCGCTTGAAGCCGTGCTCGATCTCGCCCGTCGTCGGCGGCGGCTCGAACGGCCGGTCCTCCTCCGGATGCGCCGAGCGCCATTCGCGGAACCACCGGACGGCCTCTCGGATCCCCACGTCGAGCGGCGTCTGCGGGATCCAGCCCAGCACTTCCTTCGCCTTGCGAACGTCCGCGACGTAGTGCGTGACCTCGCCGAGCAGCGACGGAGCGAGCGTCACCTTCGGCTCGACTCCGAGCTCGTCGGCGATCAGCGTCGCTGCGCGCACGAGCGTGTTCCCCTCGCCGTAGGCCAGGTTGACCGTCTCGTTCTCGACCGTGCCCGAGACGAGCGCGTAGATGCCTCGCGCGATGCCGTCCACGCAGTCGTCGACGTAGGTGAAGTCGAGCACCTTCGTCTCGCCGCCGAAGATCGTGATCGGCTCGTCACGCGAGAGCTGGTGCATCCACAGCGGCAGCACCCGGTCCATCCGCCACAGGTCGGAGTCGTAGCGGCCGTAGACGTTCGAGAAGCGGAAGACGAGGTAGCGGAGGTCGTAGCAGCGCGCGTACGAGTAGATCAGCGCCTCGCTCGCGATCTTCGACGCGGAGTAGGGAGACTCGGTGAAGGCGAAGTCCGCGGCCTCCTCGGAGTACTCCTCGAAGCGGTGGACGTCCCCGTAGACCTCGCGCGTGGACGAGAAGACGAGCGGGACGCCGATCCCGCGGGTGAACTCGAGGAGGTTGAAGGTCATCATCGCGTTCTCGAGCGCACGGTGCGGCTGCCGGACGAGCTGGTGCACCTTGGCGTGCGCGGCGAGATGGACGACGACGTCGACCTCGGGGTACTCGACCCCGTTGATCCCGCCCGGGAAGGATGCGTAGTGGCCGGCCAGGTCCTGCAGGAGCGTCGGGAACGCGTCCGGCTCCCACGGATTCGGCCGCTTGTCGACACCGAAGACGTCGTGCCCGTCCTCGATCAGGCGGAGGGCGAGATTCGTGCCGATCTGCCCGGACGATCCTGTGACGAGAACCCGCACCGGTCGCAGTGTGCCTACTGCTGCCGGAGCGCCGGAAAGAGGATCACGTCTCGGATCGACTCGTTGCCGGTGAAGAGCATGGCGAGGCGGTCGATGCCCAGCCCGATCCCGCCGGTGGGCGGCATCCCGTACGAGAGCGCCTCGACGTAGTCGGGGTCGCCCTCCTCCGCCTCGACGTCCCCCGCCTCGCGCTCGGCCTGCTGCAGACCGAAGCGGGACGCCTGCTCCTCGGCGTCGTTGATCTCGCTGAAGGCGTTGCCGAGCTCGACGCCGCCGGCGAAGTACTCGAACCGCTCGACGATCGTCGGGTCGTCGTCGGTCGTGCGGGCGAACGGCGAGAGCTCGATCGGGTAGTCGTGGAGGATCGTCGGCTGGATCAGGTTCGGCTCGACGAAGTGCGAGTGCGCGTGGTCGATCAGCTTCGCCCAGGTCGGGTCGTGGGAGACGTCGACGCCGCGGTCGCGCAGCAGCCGGCGGAGCTCTTCCGCGTCGCGCGTCCAGAGGCCGTGCTCGGCGAGCGCGTCGACGAACCGCAGCCGACGCCACGGCGGCGCGAAGTCGATCTGCTCGCCGCGGAACGTGACGGCGGTCGTCCCGAGCACCTCCTCGGCGGCGCGCGCGACGAGCTGCTCGATCCGCGCCATCGTGTCGCGATAGTCCGCGTAGGCCTCGTACCACTCGAGCATCGTGAACTCGGGGTGGTGCTTGAACGAGACGCCCTCGTTGCGGAAGTCCTTGCCGATCTCGTAGACGCGCTCGAGCCCGCCGACGATCAGGCGCTTGAGGTAGAGCTCGGTCGCGATCCGCAGGTAGCGGCTCTCGTCGAGCGAGTTCCAGTGGGTGACGAACGGCTCCGCGAACGCGCCGCCGTAGCGCGGCTGGAGCACCGGGGTCTCGACCTCGACGAACCCCCATTCGTCAAGCGTGCGCCGGATCGAGGCGACCGTGCGCGACCGGGTCAGCGCATGCTCCCGCGACTCCTCGTTCATCAGCAGGTCGAGGTAGCGCTTCCGGTAGCGCTGCTCGACGTCCGTGAGCCCGTGGAAGGTGTCGGGCAGCGGGGTGCGGATGCGCGAGAGCAGCTCGAGCGAGTCGACCATCAAGGACGGCTCGCCGCGGCGCGACTTCGCGGGCGAGCCGGTGACGCCGACGACGTCGCCGAGGTGGACGTCGATCTCCCCTGTCCGCTCGAGCGGGCAGAGCAGCTGAATCCGCCCCGAGCGGTCGACGAGGTCGAGGAAGACGAGCTTCCCCATGTCGCGGCGCGCCATCACCCGCCCGGCGAGGCGCCGCGTGCTCTCGCCGGTCGCGCCGTCCTCGAGGCCGTCCGTCTCGGCGCGCACGGACGCGATCTCGTCCCGGTCGGGGAAGCGCTTCGGAGCTGACATCCCGGCGAGTCTAGTGGCGCCTTACGCGCGCCAGGGCACCTGCAGGCGCTGCGTGCGGCGACGATCGGGCGGCGCGGACAACGGCTCGCCCGCGAGCACGCGAGCCGGAGCCTCGCGCGTGAGCCAGTCGAAGAGCTCGGGCTGGGCGAGCGCCCCCGCCGCCGCCGTGAGGCCGGTCGCACGCACCGACGACGCGTGGGCGTCGCTCGCGAGCAGGTGCGCGAGGCCGGCGCCGAGCAGGTGGTGCGCGCAGGCCCGGGCGCGCTTGCCGAGACGTCCGTCGACGGAGGCCGCGGTGAGCTGGACGAGCATGCCCGCCGCGACGAGCGGCTCGAGCAGACCGGGCTTCGCCTGCACGTCGGGGTTCCGCTCGGGGTGTGCGAGCACGACCGAGAAGCCGCGCAGCGCGAGCCGGAAGACGACGTCCTGCAGACCGACCGGCCAGCCCAGATACGGCGTCTCGATCAGCAGCACGCCCGGGTTGCCGCCGAGACCGAAGCGGCGCAGCGTCTCGTCGTCGAGACGCTCCAGGTAGGCGAGGTCGAGCTCCCCGCCGGGCAGCACCTCGACCGGGATTCCCGCCTCGCGGGCGGCGGCGTTGACCGCGCCGACGAGCCGCTCCATCGTCTCGGCCGGCGTCGGGTAGTCGTCGCGAACGTGCGGGGTCGCCGCGAGGCGCGAGATCCCGTCGGCGTGGGCGGCGCGCAGCAGCTCGAGGCTGCCGTCGATCGTCGCCGGGCCGTCGTCGATCCCGGGCAGGACGTGCGTGTGCAGGTCGATCATCCGCGGCCCACCGCCCGGTCGAAGGCCCGCCGCACCTGCGCTGCGAACTGCTGGAACACCCGGGCCAGGGTACCCCCGGGACGCTGACGGCTCGCTACGCGGCCTTGATCTCCATGATCTTGAACTTGAGCGCGCCGCGGGGTACCGAGACCTCGACGACCTCGCCCTTCTTGCGGCCCATGATCGCCTTGCCGACCGGGGACTCGTTGGAGAGCTTCATCTCGGTGGGGTCCGCCTCGGCGGAGCCGACGATGTGGTACTCGACCGTCTTGTTCGAGCCCATGTCCTTCAGACGCACCTTCGTGCCGACGGAGACCTCACCGGAACGGATCTCCTTCTTCGTGACGACACGCGAGTTCGCGAGCCGGTCTTCGAGCAGCGCGATGCGCGCCTCGAGGTGCGCCTGGTCGTTCTTGGCCGCGTCGTACTCCGCGTTCTCGGCGATGTCGCCGAACTCGCGCGCGATTCGAATGCGCTCCGCGACCTCGCGGCGACGGACGGTCGACAGAAGCTCGATCTCTGCCTTGAGCTTCTTGTAGCCGTCCGGCGTGAGGATGATTTCCTTCAAGACGTTCCTCCTGGAACCCCGGAAAAACAAGGCCCGGCAGGCCCCGGACGGCCCATCGGCGGGGGCGGATGGTACCCAGGGCCAGGACCCCCGTCAACAGCAGGTGGCTACCATCTTCGAGTCGTGCAGGGGAACCTGAGGGAACGGTGGTGGATCGGCGGCGTCGAGGTGCCGACGCGGCTCGTCCTGGCGCCGATGGCCGGCGTCAGCGTGCAGGCGTTCCGCCGCCAGGGACGCCGCTTCGGCGCGGGTCTCGTCTGCTCCGAGATGGTCTCCTGCGCCGGGATCGAGCACCGTAACGAGCGCACGCTCGGCTACCTGCGCGTGGCCTCCGACGAGCACCCGCTGGCGATCCAGATCTTCGGCGCCGAGCCGCGCGCGATGGCCGAGGCGGCGCGGATGGTCGAGGCGGCCGGCGCGGACATCGTCGACATGAACTTCGGCTGCCCGGTGCGCAAGGTGACGAAGACGGGCGCCGGCGCGCACCTGATGGAGGACGAGCCGCTCGCGCTCGCCGTCGTCGAGGCGGTCGCGAGCGCGGTCTCGGTGCCGGTGACGGTGAAGATGCGTCGCGGCGTCGAGAACGGCTCGCGCACGTTCCTGGAGCTCGGGCCGCGGCTCGTCGAGGCGGGCGCGGCCGCGCTGACGCTCCATCCCCGCTCGGCGAAGCAGATGTACACCGGAGTCGCCGACCATGCACTCACGGCCGAGCTCGTGGCGGCGGTCGACGTGCCGGTGATCGCGTCGGGCGACATCACCTCGCGCGGGAAGGCGCTGACCGTGCTCGAGCAGACCGGGTGCGCGGCGGTGATGGTCGCGCGCGGCGCGCAGGGCAACCCGTGGGCGCTCCGCGAGATCGCGGACGCCGAGCCCGCGCAGCCGACGCGCGAGGAGGTCGCGGCAGAGCTGATCGTCTTCGTCCGCGAGGCGGTGCGCGAGCTCGGCGAGCAGCGGGCGACCGGCTTCCTGAAGAAGTTCTACGGCTGGTACCTCGGTCACGGCCGCTTCCCGAAGCCGTTCAAGCAGGAGCTCGTGCAGCTGCAGACGACCGACGAGGTGATCACGCGGCTGTACGCGGCGGCCCCGGGCGCCGCCGAGATCGTCGAGCGGCTCGAGGCCGAGCTGCCCGATCCCGAGCAGGAGGTCCTGCTCGACCAGCTGCCGATCTCGATCTACGGCGGCGGGTGAGTCGTCGAGCGATGCGTGAGCTGCGCCCCGGTGTCTGGCACTGGCAGTCGCCGCATCCCGAATGGGACGAGGAGCAGTGGTGGCCCGAGCTCGTCTCGTCGTACGCGGTCGAGGTCGGCGACGACTTCCTGCTGTTCGACCCGCTCTCCGTGCCCGAGGAGCTGCGCGAGCGCGCGACCGCCGTCGTCCTGACCGCGCCCTACCACGAGCGCGAGGCCCGCCGGCTCGGCCTTCCGGTGCACACACCGCCCGCGGACACCTGGCAGGACTGGGTCGAGAAGTTCGGCGTCGACCCCGACCGCGTGCGCGGCATGGAGAGCGACGACCTCGCGTGGCTGCGTGCGGGCGAAGGCGAAGGCCACTTCCACGACCCCGGAGCCTGGCCGTTCGGCATCGCCGCGTACGCGGGCCGCGAGGACAACGATCTGATCCTCTGGCTGCCGTCGATCGCCGCGATCGTCACCGGCGACTCGCTCTCCGACTTCGGCGACGGGCTGGACGTCCAGCTCGGCGGCCGCACGCACGTGACGCGCGACGACGTCGTCCGGCGGCTCCGTCCGCTGCTCGACCTGCCGGTCGAGCTCGTGCTGCCGGCGCACGGCGAGCCGACCGATCGCGCGGCGCTCGAGCGCGTGCTTGCCTGAGCGGCTCCGCGGCCCGGACGGCCCGGTCGGCCGCTTCGACCCGTACCCTTCACGGTGTGGACGAGCGCGCGCTCCGGCGCGGCAACGGGTTGCTGGCGGTGCTGCACGCGGCGCAGGCGGCCGTGGTTCTCGCGCTCTCGACCGGCTTCTCGCTGCCGGTGACGGGCGCCTTCATGGAGGGCCAGCCGGGAAGTGGCCCGCCGAGGCAGGACGTGCTCTTCAACCTCCGCATCGGCCCGCTCGTCGGCGTGTTCCTGCTGCTTGCGGCGCTCGACCACGCCCTCGTCGCGCTTCCGCCGTTGCACGCGCGCTACGAGCGGTGCCTCGCCGCGGGCGTCAACCCGTTCCGCTGGCTGGAGTACTCGCTCTCGGCGTCGGTGATGGTCGTCCTGATCGCGATGCTGACCGGCATCGCCGACTATGTCGCGCTGCTCGCCCTCTTCGCCGCGAATGCGGCGATGATCTTCCTCGGCTGGCTGATGGAGCTGCTCAACCCGCCCGATCGCGCCCGGACGCGCTGGCTGCCGTTCGTGCTCGGCTGTGTGGTCGGCGCGACGGCGTGGATCGCGATCGCGGTGCAGATCGGCGTCTCGGCCGGACGCGGACACGCACCGCCGAGCTTCGTCTACGCGATCTTCGTCTCGCTCTTCGTCCTCTTCAACAGCTTCGCCGTCAACCAGGCGTTGCAGTACAAGCGGCTCGGGCGCTGGCGCGACTACCGCTACGGCGAGCGCTGGTATCTCTGGCTGAGCCTCGTCGCGAAGAGCCTGCTCGCCTGGCAGGTCTTCGCGAACGTGCTCGTCCTCTGAGTGACGGACAACTCGACGGGCAGCCGACGACTTCGCCGGTGCTCACGAATGGCGCCTGACCACATGCCGGTCGGCGGAGTCGCTGTCACGGTCTTCTTCCCGAACATCGAGACGCGGCTCGCCCCGCTCAAGCTCGTCCCCCCCGCAGGCCGACGGCGATACTGGAGGGGACCTCCGGCGTGCGCACGTCCGCCTGCGCCAACGTTCGGGAATGTCCCCAACGCCGCCGGAACGTCTCGGGCCGTCGTACGCCCGAGCCAATGACGTCGCCTGCGCCGGTGCTCAGGGGTGTTCGTTGAGCAGAGCTGCCTCGAGTGTTGTGCTGGCCCATTCGGCCCAGTGTTCGTCGTCCCAGTCGCCGTCGAGGACGAGCGTGCGATACGCGTGTGGGTGGCCGATCGCGAAGAACGTGGCTGCTGCGTCGTCGGCGGAGAGCCCGTCGCGGAGGGCGCCGCGCTCTGCGAGAATTCGGGCTGCCTGCCGGTAGTTGCGTAGGCGTTGCGCGGCGCGCGTCCGCTCGAGAGCTGCGATCTCAGGGTCGGTGGCGGCCGCCTCTCCGATCAGCCGGAAGACGGGTGCGGTGCGTGGGAGTGCTCCGCGCCAGAACTCGACGGTCAGCGCGATGATCCGGCGCGGGTCTGACTCGCCCTCGGCCCGATCGCGCATGAACACAGGTACAGGCACAGGAGCCTGGTCGCCGGCGGCGGCGAAATCGAGCACGCGCGAGAGGATCTCGCGCTTGGCACCGACCGAGTTGTAGATCGTCTGCACGGCCACACCCGCCTCGGAGGCGATCCGCCCGATCGAGGTGCCGTGATAACCGAGCTCGGAGAAAAGGCGCGCCGCCGCCTCGATGATCGTGCGCTGGGTGTCCTCGGCGGCGATCTGCTTGCGCGTCTTGACTTGCTTCTCATTTTTAGAATACTGTTCCACAGACTGTAATGCTACTCCAGCGAGAGGACGGGATGACGAACGAGGAGCTGAAAGCCCGCACTGTCGAGGGGTTCGAGCGCATGTTCAACCAGGGCGACCTCGATTACGTCGACGAGGCTGTCGCGCCCGGGGCGGTCGACCACCAGGAACCCGCAGGGACAGCGTTTGCCCCACACCTGAAGAACGTGATCTCGACGCTCCGCACGGCATTTCCCGACCTCAACTTCGAGATCCACGAACTCGTTTGCGATCGCGACGTCGTGGCCTGCCGCTCGACGATGACCGGAACCCATCGAGGACCACTAGAGATCGGACCGATGGCCGCGCTTCCAGTCACCGGAGCCCGGATCGAGGTCCCGCACATGCACTTCTTCCGCTACGACGAGCAAGGTCGGTTGACGGACCTCTGGCACGTCTGGAACACCCTCCTCCTCGCCCGCCAGCTCGGCGCCCCAGCACCCGACCTGCGCATCACCTCGTGATAACCGAGCGGCACGCCGCCGCGCCCCCACGTGTCGTGACCTGACGCGGCCTGGCGAGGCAACAACTGCCTGCACGAGCATCCTCTCGCCCGAGCCCGGGCATCGGTCTGCGTTCGCCATGCGTGGCGGCGTGTGAAGTCACGCCTCGGCGCCGCGCGAGCCGGCGGAGCCGGGTCGCTTGCCGAGCGAGCGGAACGTGAGTCGGAAGACCGCGCGCCCCGGCCGACGCGAAGCGGGCGAGCGGGCTAGCTGTTCCGCTCCCAGATGATCTGCAGGCCGTCGAGCGTCAGGAACGGGACGACCTCCGAGATCGTGCGCGAGTGCGGGGCGATCAGGCCGGCGAGACCGCCCGTCGCGATCGCCGGCGCGTCGACGCCGAGCTCGCCGCGGATCGCGTCGACGATGCCGTCGACCTGGCCGGCGAAGCCGTAGATCAGGCCCGACTGGAGCGCGCCCGCCGTCGTCTTGCCGATCACCTGCGGCGGCTCGACGAAGTCGACCTTCACGAGCCGGGCGGCGCGGGCGAAGAGGGCGTCCATCGAGACCTCGATCCCCGGCGCGAGCACACCGCCGATGTACGCGCCGGCGGGCGAGACGACGTCGAAGTTCGTCGAGGTGCCGAAATCGGCCACGATCGCGGGCGCGCCGAAGCGTTCCTTCGCGGCGACCGCGTTGACGATCCGGTCCGGGCCGACCTCGCGGGGAGCGTCGTGCTCGATCGGAATCCCGGTGCGGACACCCGGCCCGATCACGAGCAGCTCGGCCTTCGCCCAGCGCTCGGCGAGGTGTTCGTACTCCGGGATCAGCCGCGGCACGGTCGACGACAGGCAGATGCCGTCGATCAGGTCGAGATCGAGGAAGTCGCCGAGGAGCGCGCCGAGCTCGTCGCCGGTGCGCTGCGCCTCGGTGGCGACGCGCCAGCGCTCACCGAGCTCGGCCCCGTCGTAGAGCCCGAAGACCGTCTGCGTGTTCCCAACGTCGACCGCGAGGAGCATTGCGGCTATCTTCCCGCTTCGCCCGCTTCGCGCGAGTCATGCGCGCTGCGCGCGCGTGCCTTCGCGCTGTGCTTTCCGCTCGCGCGACGCGCGAGTCGGCTCCGCCGACTCGCGCGGTCCTGGAGCCGGGCGTCCACGCAGCTACTCGTCGTCGGGACGAAACGGCTCGCCGATCTTCTCGGCCAGGTCTTCCGCGGTCAGCGTCGGCTCGTCGCCCTCGCCGCGCAGCTCCTCGATCGTGACGTCGCCCGAGGTGAAGACCTTCGTGCGCGGGATGATCCGCGTCGGCCGGTTCTTGTCCCAGACCCAGACGTCCTCGAGATCGAGCTGGAAGAACGGCAGCCCCTGCGCGGTCGGCGCGGCCTGCTGGACGTCGAGCTTGTTGCAGAGGTACGTGGCGTCCTGGGTGAGCACGCAGTAGCGGAAGAGCGCGAACACCGCCTGGTACTCCCTCTTCAGCGCAAGCTCGAGCTCGGCTTCGTATTCGTCGAGGTCGTCGAGATGGGACATGCGGGTCAGTGTACTCCCGCCAGGAGGTCTGCCACGGTGCCGCGGCCGGCAACGACGAGCCCTGGATCCAGCTCCACGAGCGGCTCCAGCACGAACCGGCGCTCGTGCAGGCGCGGATGCGGAACCTCGAGGCCGGGCTCGTCGATCTGCTCGTCGCCGTAGAGGAGCAGGTCGAGGTCGAGGGTGCGCGGGCCGTGCTCGCCGGGGTCGGCGCGGACGCGACCGAAGCGGCGCTCGACGGCGAGCAGGCGCTCGAGGAGCTTGCGGGCCGGGAGCCCTGTCTCGAGCTCGGCGGCGCCGTTGAGAAAGCGCGGCTGCTCGCCGACGCCGACCGGTTCCGTGTCGCGGAGGCTCGAGACGGCGACGACGGCGACCCCGTCCTCCGCCCCGAGCGCGGCAACGGCCTCGCGAAGCGTGCGCTCGCGATCGCCGAGGTTCGAGCCGAGCGCGACGAAGGCGCGAGTCACGGCCGCGTCACGGAGACGCCGACCGTGCCCTCGAGCCCGTCCGGGCGAACCTCGGGCTTCGTCACGCGGACGCGCAGCCGCTCGGGCGCGAAGCGGCGCACGAGGTCGTCGGCGACGGCGGAGGCGAGCGCCTCGAGCAGCGCGTAGGCGCGCGCGCCCGAGACCTCGCGGACGGCGCGGACGACCTCGACGTAGTCGACCGCGTCGTCGAGCCGATCGGAGGCGCCGCGCTCGCCCACCTCGAGCTCGACGTCGAAGACGAAATCCTGGCCGCGCTCGCGCTCCTCGGCGTAGACGCCGTGACGGCCGAAGACGCGCAGGCCGGTGACCTCGACCGCGATCACGCCGTCCTCCCCAGCGCGCTCGCGACCCGGAGCGCGTCGACGTGCGCCTTGACGTCGTGGACACGGAGGATCGCCGCGCCGCGGTCGTAGGCGGCCACGGCGGCGGCGACGCTCGCGGCGAGCAGGTCGTCGGAGCCGGTCAGCGCCCGGAGCGTGCTCTTGCGCGAGAAGCCGACGAGCACCGGCCGGCCGAGCGCGAGCAGGACGTCGAGGTGGCGGATCAGCTCGAGGTTGTGCTCGACGGTCTTGCCGAAGCCGATGCCGGGGTCGAGGCAGATCCGCTCCTCCGGGATCCCCTCGGCGACCGCGAACGCCATGCGCCCCTCGAGGAAGCGGGCCACCTCGGCCGCGACGTCGTCGTAGCTTGGCTGGTCCTGCATCGTCCTGGGCTCGCCGAGCATGTGCATCAGGCAGAGGTAGGCGCCCCCGTCGGCGACGACGCCCGCGAGCTCGGGGTCGCCGCGGAGGGCGGTCACGTCGTTGACGAGGATCGCGCCGTGTTCGAGCGCGGCGCGCGCGACCGCCGCCTTCGAGGTGTCGATCGAGACGGGCACCTCGCCGCCGAGCCGTTCCAGCACCGGCACGACACGCGCCAGCTCCTCGCCGGCGGAGACGCTCTCGGCCCCCGGCCGCGTCGATTCGCCGCCGACGTCGACGATCGCCGCTCCCTCGGCCGCCATCCGGCGCGCCGTGGCCGCCGCAGCGTCGGCGTCGAGGTGGACGCCGCCGTCCGAGAACGAGTCCGGCGTGACGTTGACGACACCCATGACGGACGGCGCCGGGAACCGCTCCTCGATCGAGATCACGGCCGGATGGTCGCACGAATCCGCCCGCGCGATACTTCCCTCATGGCGGACGCCGTCACGTCGGCGTGGGAGGCGCTCTCGCGGGGAGCCTGGGAGGAGGCGCTGGCACTGGTCGGCGGCGTCGACGACGAGCCGGCGGCGCTCGAGGCGGCTGCGGTCGCGCACTGGTGGCTCGACGACGCAGATGCGACGATCGACGAACGGGAGCGCGCGTACCGCCTCTACCGCGAGCGGGACGACCGGCGAGGCGCCGCGCGGGTCGCCGGCGCGCTCGCGTGGGACTCGATCCTTTTCGACGGCCGGACCGCGGTCGCCCAGGGCTGGGTGGAGCGAGCGACACAGCTGCTCCGCGACGAGCCGCTCTCGCCGGAGCACGCCTGGGTCGCGGTCCGGGAGGCGGAGGTCATGCTCGCCGCCGGCGACCCGCCGGCCGCGCACACCGCCGCCGGGCGAGCCCTCGCGGTCGCGGACGCGCTCGGGCGCGACGACCTCCGGGCGGTCGCGCAGTCGCTCGAGGGGCTCGCGCTCGTCCACGAAGGACGGGTCGACGAGGGGATGCGCCGTCTCGACGCATCCGCGGTCTCGGCGACCTCGGGCGAGATCGTCGACCTGATGTGGATCGGCAAGGTCTGCTGCAACCTGATCGCCGCGTGCGAGCGGGTCGGAGACGTCGAGCGTGCGACGCAGTGGTGCGCCGAGGTGAAGGAGTTCGCGACGCGGTGGGAGCTGCAGACGCTCTTCAACGTCTGCCGGACGCAGTACGCCGCCGTCCTCCTCCAGACCGGAGCATGGCACGAGGCGGAGGCGGAGCTCGAGCGCGCGGTCGCCGTCTTCGCCGGCGGGAGGCGCTCGGCGCTCACGGAAGGGACGGCCCGGCTCGCCGAGCTGCGTCGCCGCCAGGGCCGGCTCGACGAAGCCCGGCAGCTCTTCGACGCGAGCGAGCTCTCCTGGACGTCGCGGATCGGGCAGGTCGAGCTGGCGCTCGACGAGGGTGACGCGGCGACGGCGCTCGAGCTTGCGGAGGCGCTCGACCGCTCCACCCGCGACAGCCGGCAGCTCGACCGGATCACCGTGCTCGCTCTCCACTGCCGCGCCGCCGCGGCGCTCGGCCGGTCCGACGCCGCCGCCGCTGCCGCGGACGAGCTGCGTGCCCTCGCCGACGAGGTCGGGACGACGCGGGCGCAAGCGACCGCGGTGCGGGCGGCCGGCGAGCTCGCGTTCGCCGCCGGCGACCCCGCCGGCGCGCTGCGGCTCCTCGAGGACGCTGCCGAGCTGTATGCCGTCGGCAGCTCCCCCTATGAGCGGGCGCGAACGCAGCTCCAGCTCGCGCGGGTACTGCTCGCGCTCGGGCTCGAGCGGCGCGCGCACCGGGAGGCGGCCGCGGCCGCGAAGGCGCTCGCGACCCTCGGCGCTCGCCGCGACGCCGTGTCGGCCGAGCGCGTCCTCGCCCAGGCCGGTGGGCGTACGGGGCCGCTGACCCGCCGCGAGCGCGAGGTGCTGACGCTCGTCGCCGCAGGCCAGAGCAACCGCCAGATCGCGGAGGAGCTCGTCGTCAGCGAGCACACCGTCCACCGCCACGTCGCCAACATCCTGCGCAAACTCGCCGAGCCCACCCGCGCCGCGGCCGCCGCCCGGGCGACACGCGACGGCCTCGTCTGAACTGGCCCGCTCGGGCCAGCCGGCCGTGCGCAAGATGGCCCAACCGTCCGACGCGGCCGGGCCGCCGCGGCCCGAGACTCGGAGAGACAGCACTCAGCCACGACGAGGAGGCCATTGATGCCGCTCATCCAGGTCAAGTTGATCGAGAACGTCTTCTCCCCCGACCAGAAGCGCGAGATCATCGAGCGCCTGACCGACACGATGGTCGAGATCGAGGGCGAGAACATGCGCTCCGTCACCTGGGTCACCGTCGAGGAGGTCGCGAGCGGCGACTGGGGGATCGGCGGGAACGCGCTCAGCACCGAGGACGTCAAGGGCCTTCAGGCGGGCGTCCCCGCCTGAAGCGGCGTCGGCCGGCCCGGCGCCCTTGGTGGCGCCGGGCCGGCGTGACAGGATCGAGCGATGAGCGAGCAGGAGAACGGAAAGGTGGTCGTCAACCTCGCCACCGGCCTCGAGGACCCCGAGCGGGTGACCGTCGCGTTCCTCGTGGCCGTCGCGGCCGCGCAACGGGGCAAGCCGGTGAGGATGTTCCTGACGAAGGACGCGGTCCGCCTCGCGCTCCACGGCGTCGCCGCCGGGGTCGCCTGCAACGGCTGCCCGCCACTGGAGCTGCTCGCCGCGCAGTTCGCCGAGGCGGACGGGCGGTTCCTCGTGTGCCCCTACTGCTTCAACAGCCGCAGCCTCGACGAGGCCGAGCTCGTCGAGCACGCCGAGATCGGAGGAGCGACCCCGCTCCTCGACTGGATCGGCGACGACGCGACCGTCTTCAGCTACTGACGCGGCCGGTCAGGCCGGACGGCGCTAGCCCTTCGCGGGATCGGGCGGCGGCGGCTGGATCGCCGAGCCGGGCAGCGGGAACGGGCGCGGGCGCGGCTGGCGCTCGCGCTTCGGCTCCTCGGAGGCGGCGGGAAGCTCCGCCGGCTGCTCCTCCTCGGGGAAGATCGTCGACTCGTCCTCGCCGGCGAGCAGGCGCTCGAACTGGTCCTTGTCGATCGTCTCGCGCTCGATCAGGATCCCGGAGATCTTGTGCAGCTCGTCCATGTGCTCGCGGAGCACGTGCAGGGCGAGCTCGTGCGACTCCTCGATCACGCGCCGGATCTCGTCGTCGATCTCGCGCGCGATCTCCTCGGAGTAGTCGGCCTCGGCGCCGTAGTCGCGCCCGAGGAACGGCTGGTCGTGGCCGCGGCCGAGCACGCGCGGGCCGAGCTTCTCGCTCATCCCGTACTTCATGATCATCGCCTTCGAGGTGGCCGTGACCTTCTCGAGGTCGTTCGCGGCGCCGGTCGTCACCTCGTGGAAGACGATCTCCTCCGCGGCGCGCCCGCCGAGCGTCATCGCCATCTGCTGCATGAGCGCGATCCGCGTCGTCAGGTAGCGATCCTCGGTCGGCAGCGAGATCGTCAACCCGAGCGCCTGACCGCGGGAGACGATCGTGATCTTGTGCACGGGGTCGGTGTGCTCGAGGAAGTGGCCGACGAGCGCATGCCCCATCTCGTGGTAGGCGGCGATCTTGCGCTCCTGCTCGGAGAGAAGACGCGCCTTCTTCTCCGGGCCGGCGATCACCCGCATGATCCCCTCCTCCAGCTCCTCCTGCTCGATGATCTTCTTGCCGCGGCGGGCTGCCAGGAGCGCGGCCTCATTGACGAGGTTGGCGAGGTCGGCGCCGGTGAAGCCGGGCGTGCCCGCGGCGAGCGTCGAGAGGTCGATCTCGGGCGCCAGCGGCTTGCCCTTCGTGTGCACCTCGAGGATCTTCTGGCGGCCGACGCGGTCGGGCCGGTCGACGACGATCTGGCGGTCGAAGCGGCCCGGGCGGAGCAGCGCCGGGTCGAGGATGTCGGGCCGGTTGGTGGCGGCGATCAGGATGATGTTGTCCTTCATCTCGAAGCCGTCCATCTCGACGAGCAGCTGGTTCAGCGTCTGCTCGCGCTCGTCGTGGCCGCCGCCGAGACCCGCGCCGCGGTGCCGGCCGACGGCGTCGATCTCGTCCATGAAGATGATGCACGGGCTCGACTGCTTCGCCTGCTCGAAGAGGTCGCGCACGCGGCTTGCGCCGACGCCGACGAACATCTCGACGAAGTCGGAGCCCGAGATCGAGAAGAACGGCACGCCCGCCTCGCCGGCGACGGCGCGCGCGAGCAGCGTCTTGCCGGTGCCGGGAGGCCCGTAGAGCAGGACGCCCTTCGGGATCCGCGCGCCGAGCGCCTGGAACTTCTTCGGGTTCTCGAGGAACTCCTTGATCTCCTGCAGCTCCTCGACCGCCTCCTCGACGCCGGCGACGTCCTTGAAGCCGATCTTCGGCGAGTCCGGCGTCATCCGCTTCGCGCGCGACTTGCCGAAGCTCATCACCTTCGAGCCGCCGCCCTGCACCTGGTTCATCAGGAAGATCCAGAAGCCGAAGAGGAGGACGAACGGGAGCAGGCTCGTGAGGATCGACCACCACGGCGACGAGCCGACGCCCTTCGAGTCGAAGGTGACGCCCTTCGCGAGCATCACCTTCTCGAGGTTCGCCTCGGACTGCGCGTCGGCGTAGTGGACCGAGTACTTGTCCCCGCCCGTCGTCGTCAGCGTCAGCGACTGCTTGTTCGGATCGACGACGACGTTATCGACCTCGGCGGGATGGTCCTGGACCATCGCGTAGACCTTCGAGGTCGTCGTCGGCTGCGTCTTCGTGCCGTGCCCGCCCAGGGTCTGCAACGCCAGCCAGACGAGGGCGGCGATGATGATGAGCGGGAAGAGCGCGCTACGGAAGAAGCGGTTCACGGGCGGTCACCGTGGAGGGTACCAGCGTCATGCCAGTTCAACGGGCCCGCGGACCCGATCGGTTCGCCTGGCGGCTACGCGCCCTCGGGCACGAGCGCCGGGTCGAGGACGCCGACGTACGGCAGGTTGCGGTACCGCTCGCCGAAGTCGAGCCCGTAGCCGATCACGAAGCGATTCGGGATCTCGAAGCCGACGTACCGCACGGGAACGTGGATCTCGCGCCGCTCGGGCTTCGTCAGGAGCGCGCAGATCTCGAGGCTCGCCGGCCCCCGCGCCTCGAGGTTCCGCATCAGGTAGCTGAGCGTCAGGCCCGAGTCGATGATGTCCTCGACGACGAGGACGTCGCGCCCCTCGATGTTGATGTCGAGGTCCTTGAGGATCCGGACGACGCCCGACGAATCGGTCGACGCGCCGTAGCTCGAGATCGCCATGAAGTCGATCTCGCACGGCACGGTCAGGTTCCGCATCAGGTCGGCGAGGAAGAAGACGGCGCCCTTGAGCACGCCGACGAGCAGGAGGTCGCGGCCCGTGTACTCGCTGGAGATCTCCTCGCCGAGCGCCGCGATCCGCTGCTGCAGCGCTTCCTCGTCGATCAGCACCTCGCCGACCGCGCGCTCCAATTCGGCCGCGCTCACGCCTTCACCGCCTCGATGCCGGGCGCGTCGACGATTCCGGGCACCGCGACGACCTCGTCTCCGCGCACGACAAGCGGCCACGCCTCGCGCTCGGAACGGGGAATCTTCGCGTCGACGAACACGTCCTGGATCTTGCGCCTCCGGCCGACGAGCCGGTCGCCCGGCCTCCAGCCTCGCACTCTAAGCCCTGCCAGCTCCGAGCGGATACGCCACTCGCCCCAGCGCACCTCGCCGTCGAGCTCGACCGGGCCGCGCTCGAGCCAGAGGCGGTCGTACTCGCGCACCGCCTGCACGCCGTCGCCGAGGTCGACGCGTTTCGAGCCGAGCGGCGAGGCGAGCAGCTCGGCGAGCGCCGGCGGCAGCGTCTCCCGCGCGTCGAGCGCGCGCAGGAGGTTCTCGTCGGCGGCCGGATGGAGCCGGCGCAGCAGCGGCAGGATCTCGTCGCGGATCAGGCCGCGCTTCGTGCCGGCATTCGAGGCGTCGACGCGGAACGCGAGACCCTCGGCGCGGCAGTAGGCAGCCGTCTCGTCACGGCGGACGGTGAGCAGCGGGTGGACGACGCCGTCCTCACGGCGGGGCGCCATGCCGGTCGCCGCGCCGCGCGATACGAGCCGGTAGAGGATCGTCTCCACCTGGTCGGAGGCGGTGTGCCCGGTGGCTCGGAGCCGGTCGCGGGCAACCGCGTAGCGCTGCTCGCGCAGCTCCGCCTCGGCCAGGCCCCGCCCGTCCAGCTCGACGACGGCGGCGCCGAGCAGCTCGACGCAGAAGCGCGCGTCCGCCTCGGAATCGGCGCCGCGCAGCTTGTGGTTCACGTGCAGCGAGGTCACCCGGTAGCCGAGCGCGCGCAGCGCGTGCCAGAGGCAGGTGGAGTCGGCGCCGCCGGAGACGAGGCAGCAGACCTCGGCGCCGGGCTCGATCAGGCCGTGCCGGCGGACGTGCTCCTCGATGCGCTCGCGCAGCGCCGCCGTGTCCACGCTCTGATTCTGCCCGAGGAGCGGCGAGGCCTCGCAGCCGAGCTGCGTCGGAAGCGGCCGGATCACGTGCTCGGGCCGGCGTCCGGCTCGTGACGTCGCGGCATGCGCCCGGGGACGCGCGGCGAGTCGACAGGCGCCGGGCCGGGCGGGCGGCGGCGGCCGAGCCAGGATGCGAGCTCGAGCGCGAGCCAGCGCCCGACCCAGGCGGCGAGCACGAGCCGAAGCGCCCGCCTCACCACGTCGGCTCCGCGCGCCAGGCGTCGATGACGGCGAGGGCCGCTTCCAGCTCGCCGGGGGTGAGCATGCGTGCGCGGGCGTGCTCGACCTTCACGTCGATGCGCGGCGCGGGCGGCACACCGTCGAGTGCGAGCAACAGATACGCGATCGGGAGCGCGTGAACGACCGCCAGCACGACCGGCTCCGGCCGCCGGAGCAGCGCGTGCCACGCCTCGGCGTAGCGGTTCACGACGGCGAGCCGGCTCTCGCCGCCGCCGGGCGCGTCCTCGCCGGAGGGAGCCGACCACGCCCAGGCGCGGTAGTCGTCGAGGTGACCTCCCTCGAAGCGGCCCGCACGCGGATCGCCGAGCCCCGCCCACTCCGCCACCGGCACGGAGCGACCGGCGAGCACGAGCTCGGCGGTCGCGCGCGTCCGGGGCAGGGCCGTGACGACGCAGAGCTCGATCGGCTCGTCGGCGAGCGCCCGGCCGAGGGCGCGCGCCTCTTCCTCGCCCCGCGGGGTCAGCCCGACCCCGGCCGCCGGGTCGCCGTTGACGCGCCCGACGGCGCTGTATGCCGACTCCCCGTGGCGGGAGACGATCAGCCGTTCCATGCGGCGAGGCTACTGCGTCCGGCGCTGCCCCAAACGGCCATGTCTCCCGGCCACGTCGGGGGACGTGGCTCGAGCGGGCGTACCCGGCTAGAAGATCAGCGAGCGGTACGTCAGCTCGCGGGTCATGCCGATGCTCTCGTAGAGGCGGATCGCGGGCGCGTTCTCGGGACGGACGAACAGACAGACCAGCGGCACGGTCTCGAGCAGCGTGCCGCAGAGGTCGCGCAGAGCCCGTTGCGCGAAACCACGGCCGCGCACGCTCGGGTCGACCCACACCTGCTGGAGCTGCACCGCGGACGGCGTCCAGGCTGACGCCTCCGCCTTGAAGCGGATCACGCCGTCCTCGACCCAGATCCACGAGCGGCCCTCCTCGACCTGCATCCGCGTGCGCCAGCGGAAGCCCTCGGGGTCGCGTCGCAGCGGATCGATGCCGATCTCCTCCTCGTGCGCGGCGGCGCATGCCGGGACGAGCAGGTCGACGTCCGCGAGTCGCGCCGGCCGCAAGCCGGTGTCGCCCCGCTGCGGCTCGTCCCGCAGCGCGTAGACGGGCTGCCCGGGCCGGTCGTCCCGCGGCGGCGGCATGCGCTCGTGCACCGCCCCCCAGAGCGCGTCGACCGCGTCCTGCTCGCCGATGATCATCCGCGCCTGCCCGCGAGCCGTCACCTCGGCGAAGGCGGCGCACCCCTCGCCCGACGGGACGACGTTCGCGCCGACATGGCAGAGCGCCCGCAGCTCGCCGTCGCGCACGAGTCCCGTGAAGCGGCCGAGCCCGCGCCGCGCGATGTCCTCGAGGAAGACCCGCTCGACCGGCTCGGCCGCGCAGAAGCGGAGGATCGCGTCGAGGTCCGGCGTCACCGTCTGCGCAGCCACGCCGCGAATCCTCGCACTCTCGCGCCGCCGTCCGCCCGTTCTGGCGCGCCCGAGGTCGCCGTGCCCGGCATGCGCGGCCGCGGCACGCGACCGGACGGCCGCGCGCGCGAAGCGCATGGCCGAAGCGGAGCGGGCGAGCGGGCGATACAGTCGCCCACATGGCCATTCACCTTCGCGCCGAGCCCGGCGAATACGCAGATGCAGTCCTCCTCCCCGGCGACCCGTTGCGGGCGAAGTACATCGCCGAGACGTACTTCGACGACGTGAAGCAGGTGAACAGCGAGCGCGGACTGCTCGGGTACACCGGCAGCTACGAGGGAAAGCCCGTCTCCGTCCAGGGCACCGGCATGGGCTGCCCGGGCGCGACGATCGTCTTCGAGGAGCTGATCCAGCTCGGCTGCACGAAGCTGATGCGCGTCGGCACCTGCGGCGGCCTGCAGCCGCACCATGCGCTCGGCGACCTGATCGTCGCGCTGACCGCGGTGCCCGCCGACTCGACGGCGATGCATCTCGTGAACGACGAGCCGCACTGCCCGACCGCCTCCTGGTCGATGATCCACGGCGCCGTCCACGCGGCGAAGGAGATCGACCAGGCGATGCACGTCGGCCCGATCGTCTCGAGCGACGTCTTCTACAACCCGAACGAGGGCCAGTACGAGCGCTGGTCGCAGCGCGGCGTGCTCGCCGTCGAGATGGAGGCGTCCGCGCTCTTCACCGTCGCCGCGCTCGGCGGTATCGGCAAGGTGCAGGGCATCGAGGCCGGCTGCCTGCTGACCGTCTCGGACATCGTCGTCGAGGGCGTCTTCACCCGGATCACCGACGAGGAGCTTCGGGCCGCGGTCGACCGCATGACGCGTGTGGCGCTGGCCACCGTCACCGCAGGTGACGGTGGCTAGGAGCAGCACCGCCTCGGGCAGGTGCCACACACAGTGGCAGCGGCGCTCCTAGACCGTACGCCCTCCAGGAAGAGCCACCGTCCCAGTCGGCGGGTCCACCTCGCGGACGAAGCGCACCCACTCGCGTCCCACCCATTGCGTGGGAGCGGCGCCCGGGCAGGCGCCATGCCTAGTCTTCTGCGCGCATGAGCGCGGAGAAGACCGTCTTCCTCGTCAACCCGGCGTCCGACAACGGCGTCACCGGCAAGCGGTGGCCGTCGCTCGCGAACCGGGCCGCCCATCTCGGGCTCGAGGGCGAGACGCGCTTCTCGGAGCGGCCGGGGCACCTGATCGAGCTTGCGGAGCTCTCGGCGCGCGACGGCGCGGAGCTCGTCGTCGCGGTCGGCGGCGACGGGACGCTGAACGAGGTGGTGAACGGGCTCGTCCGCGCCGGCGGCGAGACGCAGCTGGCGACGATCCCGATCGGCACCGGCATGGACTTCGTGCGCACACACGGGATCCCGACCCGCTTCGAGGACGCCGTCCGGGTCGCCCGCGACGGGGTGCCGCGGACGATCGACGTCGGGCGCGTCGCTTACCGGACGTGGGACGGCGCCGACGTCGAGCGGCTGCTCGCGAACGTCGGCTCGGTCGGCATGAGCGCCGCGGTCGCCCAGCGCGCGAACGGGATGTCGAAGCTCGCGGGCGGCAAGGCGACGTTCTTCTACGCGCTCGTCCGCGTCTTCCTCGACTGGCAGAACACGACGGTGACCGTCGAGCTGGCCGACGGGACGAGGCGTGAAGGGCTGATGCACGACGTGATCGTCGCCAACGGCCAGTACCACGGCGGCGCGATGCGGCTGGCGCCCGAGGCGAAGCCCGACGACGGGCTGTTCGACGTCGTCCTGATCGGCGACATCACGAAGCGCGACTTCGCGACGACCGCGCCGAAGATCTACAGCGGCGCCTATCTCGCCCATCCGAAGGTCGAGCTGCTGCGGACGGCGGCGGTCAGCGTCGACGCGCCCGAGCGGCTGCCGATCGAGCTCGACGGCGAGCAGGTCGGGACAACGCCGGCGCGCTTCGAGATCGTGCCGGCCGCCGTGCGTGTGCGTGTCCCCGCTGCGTAGCGCCGCGCTCGCCGCGGCGGCGGCGTATGCCGCCCTTGCGGGGCTGGTCGCGGCAGGGACGTTCACCGGACTCGACCAGTGGGCGGTCGACAACGTGATGCCCGGCGCGCGGGGTGTCGGCGCGCCCCCGACGTTCCTCGAGTCGCTCGTGCCGCTGCTCCACTCGCACTACCCGAACGGCATCGCGATCGCCGAGCAGATCGTGACGCTGCCCGGCCAGGTCGTCGTCTCGTTCGTGCTCGTCGCCGCGGTCGCGACGGTCGTCCGGCGGCGGGGACGGCCCGCGGCAACGGCCCTCTGGCTCGGCGCGTGGCTGCTCGGGACGGCGATCGAGGTGCTCTGCAAGCACGTGCTGGCGAGACCGGCGCTGACGCGCGACGGGCTGCACATCGTCGCGTTCGACTCCTCGTGGCCGAGCGGACACACGATCCGCTGCGCGATCGTCGCCGCGACGCTCGCCGCCGCCTGGCCACGCGCGCGCCCGCTGCTCGCCGTCTGGCTCGCCGCGGCGCTCACGCTGCTCGAGCTCGCCGGCGCGCACACGCCGACCGACATCGCCGGCGGGCTCCTGCTCGTCGGCGCGCTCGTGCCGGCCGGGGTCGAGCTCGGCGGCTCAGCTCTTCTTGGCGGCGGCGCCGCTTTTCGTACCCGAGGCTCCGGTCGAGGACCGCGACGAGCCTGAGCCCTTCGCGAGCCGGTCGACCTTCCGCTCGAGCGCCGCGAGCCGCTTCTCGAGGTCCTCGAGCCCGCGCACGCGCTTCTGCAGCTCGTCGACGCGGTCGCGGAGGCCGTTCAACCCCTGGATCACCCGGTCGGCGCCCGGTGCGTCGGACAGCCGCTGGATCGCCTCCTCGCTCAGATCGGCCAGCCGCCCGAGCAGATCCTGTTTGCGCGCTCCCGCCATCGTTCCTCCTCGCTCGCTCGCGCTGACCTTACCGCAGCGCCGCGAGTGACTAGGCTCCCGCTTCGAGGTGCGCCGTCACTTCTTCCCCCTGCTCCTCGCCGCATTCCTGCTCGCCGCGCCTGCCCGAGCGGACGTGGTCAGGGCCGGGCGTGCGGGCGGGCTGCTACTCGGAACGAACCGCGCGGACACGTTCGTCGGCGGCAAGGGCCCCGATCTGATCCAGGCGGCGTTCGGCGGCGTCGACACCGTCCGCTGCGGCGGGGGCCGCGACATCGTCACCGCCGACTTCGCGGACACGGTGGCGAGCGACTGCGAGGTCGTCTCGCGGCGGCTCTCGGTCGACGCCTCGACCGACCCGCGCGGCCAGCACGAGACGGCGGTCGAGCCGGACAGCTTCTCGGAGGGCTCGACGGTCGTCTCCGCGTTCCAGCTCGGCCGCTACGCGTTCGGCGCGTCGTCCGGCATCGGCTCCGCCGTCTCCTACGACGCGGGCCGGACGTGGGTGCGGACGGTGCTGCCGGGCATCACGGCCGAGTCGCGGCCGGCCGGGCCGGAGGCGAGCGCGTCCGACCCGACGGTCGCCTACGACGCCGCGCACGCGGTCTGGCTCGTGGGCTCGCTGACGCTCGAGGGCAACGGCGTCACGCACGTCTTCGTCTCGCGCTCGCAGGACGGGCTCCACTGGTCGCTCCCGGTCACGGTCGCGACCGGCCCGCAGCTCGACAAGGACTGGTTCGTCTGCGACAACGGCGCCTCCAGCCCGCATCGCGGCCGCTGCTACGCGACCTATACGGACGACCAGAAGAGCTCGACGGTCGTCCAGTACTCGGACGACGGCGGGGCGACCTGGTCGGAGCCCGTGAAGGCGTCGTCGTTCCTCGTCGGCACGCAGCCCGTCGTCCGGCCGGACGGGGGCCTCGTCGTCGTCGCCGGCGACTACAACGGCGAGGCGGCGCTCACCGGCTCGATCGCGTCGCTCGTGTCGACCGACGGCGGCCTGACCTTCACGCGCTCGATCGTGTCGACGCTCACGGCGAAGACGAACGGCCCGCTGCGCGCCGTCGCCCTGCCCTCGGTCGCCATCGACCCGTCCGGGACGCTGTACGCGGTCTGGCACGACTGCCGCTTCCGCAGCGGCTGCAGCGGCAACGACCTCGTGCTCTCGACCTCGACGGACGGCCTGGTGTGGAGGGCGCCGGCGCGGATCCCGCTGACCTCCGGCGGCGTGCCGGTGCAGGCGTTCCTGCCGGGCCTCGTCGCCGACCCGACCGAGCCGGCGCACCTCGGACTCGTCTACGGCCACTGGCAGCCGGGTTCCTGCGCGACCGAGTGCCTGCTCGAGGTCGCGTTCGTCTCGTCGAGCGACGGCGGCGCGTCGTGGAGCGTGCCGCAGGAGCTTTCCCCCCAGCCGATGCCCGCCTCGTGGCTGGCGCGCTCGCAGGGCGGGCGCATGGTCGGCGACTACTTCTCGACCTCGTTCGCGGACGGGCGCTTCGTGCCCGTCTTCACGCTCGCGGAGGCGCCGTTGAACGGCCGCTTCCGCGAGGCGATCTTCGGCGCCTCGCTGCGGGCGTACCCGCTGCCGCCGCGGCGCCGCTAGCGAGCCTCGGGCAGCAGCTCGGCGAGCAGGCGCAGCGTCTCGCCCGCACCGGCGTCGAGGACGAGCTCCGCCCGCACGTCCCACGGCGTCGAGCCGCGGTTGACGATCGCGAGCGCACCGCCGGCCGCGAGCGTCTCCTCGGGCAGGGCGGCGACGGGATACACCTCGAGCGCCGAGCCGACGACGAGCAGGAGGCCGGCCTCGCCCGCGAGCCGCCGCGCGCGCTCGATCTGCGCCTCGTCGAGCAGCTCCCCGAACATGACGACGTCCGGCTTGAGCACGCGGCCGCAGTCGGGGCACGCCGGCACCGGCAGCAGCTCCACCACCCGCGCCATCGGCACGCGGGCGCCGCAGTCGAGGCAGCGCGCCGCGCGGAGCGAGCCGTGCACCTCGACGAGCGACCGCGTCCCCGCCCGCGCGTGCAGGCCGTCGACGTTCTGCGTCACCACCGCCTGCAGCCAGCCCCGCGCCTCGAGCTCGGCGAGCGCGCGGTGGCCGTCGTTCGGCTCCGCCTCGCCGACGACGTCGAGCCGCCGGGCGTAGAACTCCCAGACCCTCGCCGGGTCGGTGAGGAACGCGTCGATGTGCGCGACCTCCATCGGGTCGTAGCGGCGCCAGATCCCCTCCGCGGAGCGGAAGTCCGGGATGCCCGACTCGGTGCTGATGCCCGCGCCCGTGAGCGCGACGCACGGCTGCCGCGCCCGCACCAGATCGGCGAGCCGATCGACTGTCACGGCGCCATCGTAGAGTTGCACCCGTGCAAGGCTTCACGTTCTCGACGCGCGTCCGCGTGCGCTTCGCCGACACCGACGCGCAGGGGATCGCGCACAACTCGGCCTACAACGTCTGGTTCGAGGTCGCGCGCGTCGAGTACCTGCGCGCGTTCGCCGGCGGCTACCAGGCGCTGCGCGACCGCGGGGTCGAGGCGATCGTGCTCGAGTCGTTCTGCCGCTACCGCGCCCCGGCCCGCTTCGACGACGAGCTCGACGTCCACACCCGCTGCGTCGACGCGCGCGGGGCACGGTTCCGCTACGAGTACGCGATCACGCGCGGCGGCGAGCTCGTCGCCGAAGGCTGGACGCAGCACGCATGCGTGGACGGGGGAACGATGCGACCGACGCGCGTCCCCGACTGGCTCGTCGAGGCGATCGCTACTGCCGAAGCGACGGCGGCGGCGTCTTCTTCTGCGTAGCGCCCGCCTTCGCCTTCGCGTTCTTCGGCGGCTTCGGCTTCGGCCCGATCCGCACGAGCTTCGGCGAGGCGACGTAGCTCGAATACCAGACGCCGTGGTTGATCAGCTTGCCGGAGCTGTCGTAGACCTCACGTGTGACGCTCGTCGTCATCGCCGGCACGCCGGGGTCGTCGACCACGACCTCGCCCGGCTTCAGCGTCTTGTCGACGGTCTTCTGCACGGGCGGCTTGCCGTGTACGACGAGCGGCGAGACGCTGCTGACCACCTTCCGGTCGGTCGGCGTCCCGTAGAGCGTCACCGTGAGCGCGTACGAGCCGACGGCGGTGCGCAGCAGGAGCCAGTGGCCGGTGTCGTTCGCGAACTTCAGGTCGACGTCGGGATAGTCGACGGTCGCGTCGCGGCCTTGCGGGTAGTGGCTGATGTAGAGCGCATGGTTCGTCCGCGAGACGATCGGCAGCCCGGCCTCGAAGGCGGCGTTGAAGACGGTCGTCGAGACCTGGCAGACGCCGCCGCCGAGCCCCGTCGTCACCTCGCCGTTGATGATCACCGGCGCGTCGAGGAAGCCCTTCGCCGCCGTCCGGGCGCCGGTGGTCTCGTTGAAGGAGAAGACGGCGCCGGGCGGGATCAGCTTGTCGTCGACGAGGTGCGCGACGAGCTGGACGTTGTGGATCCGGTTCGGGATGCCGGTGTAGTCGGTCGTATAGGCGCCGACGACGCCGGTGATCCCCATCCTCTCGGCCGCGGCCGTCGTCACCTTCGGCTGCGCCGTCACGACCGCGACGCGCGCGACCCGCCTCGCCGGGCGGAGCGCGGCGGCGAGGATCGCGTCGGCGGTCCGGGCCGGGTCGAGCGCGACGCCCGTCTGGGCAGGCACGACCGAGACCTTGGCGCCGTGCTCCTTGAAGGTCGCGTCGACGGCCGGCCGCTTGACGCGCGAGCCGAAGCGGAGCAGCCAGCGCTGGGCGGCCGTGCCGCCGATCCGGATCCTCGTCTTGCCGCCGGCCGGCAGCTGCAGCAGCGTCGCGAGGCGCGCGGGCGCGAGCTGCCAGTGGCGGGCGCCGAGCCGGAGCTCGACCGGCGCCGAGAGCGCCGTGCGCGCCTGGCGGGCGGCCCTCGCGAGCGCCCGGGCACGCAGCTTGGGAGCGACGCTGCGGAGCGGAAGCGAGATCGGCCCGTCGCTGCGCTGCATCGACGAGAGTGCCTCGACGATCGTGCTCGCCGCCGCCTTCTGGTCGAGCACGAGCCCGGGCCGTCCGGGCACGACCGACACGGTCAGGCCCTTGCGGACGAGCGCCGCGTCGCGCTCCGGCCGGTTCACCTTCTTCGCGATCAGCTCCAGCTCGTAACCGAGCGCGCCGCGGAGGACGCTGACCGGCGCGGTCACGTCGGCGCCGAAGAACTGGACGTCGATGCGGCGGAAGCCGCGCAGCGGCCCGAAGCCGTCGCCCTGGCGCTCGGCGGCCGAGACCGCCGACTTCAGGTTCGACTCGACGCCGAGCGTCTCCGGCGCGATCCGGAAGCGCTTGCCGCCCGCGGCGAAGACGACGGGCTTGCGGGCGAGCGTCGCCGAGCGCTGCTCGAGCAGGGAGAGGGCCGCCTTCGCCTCCATGCCGCCGACGTCGACCCCGTCGATCCGGACGCCCTTGGCGAGCGTCGTCGGCGAGCCCGCGAAGACGAGGCCCATGACGACGCCGACCGCGACGAGCGCGACGACGAACAGGACGAGGTTCCGCGCGAGCGAGGACGCCACCAGACGCATCGGCGGATGGTATCGCCGCTCGGACGGCGCGAGAAACGCGCGGTCTAGAGCTCGCCGGCGCGCATGTACGCCGCGACGATCTGGCGCTGGATCTCCGAGGTCCCCTCGACGATCTGGAAGACCTTGGCGTCGCGCAGCCAGCGCTCGACCGGGTGGTCGCGCATGATCCCGGCGCCGCCGAGCACCTGGACCGCCTCCGTCGTGGCGCGCATCGCGGCGTCGGCGGCGTAGCCCTTCGCGTACGAGCCGTAGAGGCCGGCGTCGCCGTCGCCACCGAGCTCAGCGGAGTCGAGCGCGGCGCACGCCCGCCAGACGAGGAGCCGCGAGGCCTCGACCTCCATCGCCGTCTGCGCGAGCTTGAAGGAGACGCCCTGCCGCGCAAGGATCGGCCGCCCGAACGCCTCCCGCTCGCGCGCGTACGCGGTCGCATACTCGAGCGCGGCGCGCGCGACGCCGACCGCGGAGGCGGCGACCTGCGGACGCGAGGCCATGAAGAAGTCCAGCGCAACCGCGAATCCCTGCCCCTCCTCGCCGAGCAGCCGCTCGGTCGGGATGCGCGCGCCGTCCATGACGACCGAGCCGGTGTACGAGGCGCGCAGCCCGAGCTTGCGCTCCTTGCGGCCGGCGCTCACCCCCGGGTCGCCCCGCTCGAGCAGGAAGGCGGTGATCTCGCCGTCGAGCCGCGCGAAGACGAGCGTCACCTCGGCGATGCCGCCGTTCGTGACGTAGACCTTCTCGCCGTCGAGGACGTAGGAGTCGCCGTCGCGCCGCGCGGTCGCGCGCATCGCCTGCACGTCGGAGCCGGCATGCGCCTCGGTGAAGGCGATCGCGGCGAGCGTCCCGTTTTCCGAGGCGAGCCACGGCAGGTAGCGCGCCTGCTGGGCCTCTGTCCCGAAGCGGACGAGCGGCCGCGCCGGGAACATCGTGGCCGTGATCGTCGCGGCGAGCGCCGCGCAGCCCCACGCGAGCTCCTCGGTGATCAGCGCCGCGGTGACGTGGTCGACGCCGCCGCCGCCGTGCTCGGCCGGGATCGCGAACGAGGTCAGCCCGAGCGCCGCCGCCCGCGCGAGGAGCTCGGGCGGGAAGTCCTCGCGCTCGTCCCATTCGGCGGCGACGGGCCGCAGCTCGCGCTCGGCGAACTCGTGGGCGAGCGCCTGCAGCTCGCGCTGCTCGGCGGTCGGCGCGAACGCGATCACGGCAGCTTGCGGACGACGAACAGACCGGGGTGCGCGTCGGCCGGCGCCACGTCGTCGATCCGGTCACCGAACTCGTCCTCGAGGTCGTCGAGCACGCGGGTCGTGAGGCCTACCCCGCGGAACTCGGGCTCGAGCAGAAGCGCGTGGACGTGCAGCGTCCGCTCGCGCAGCTCGATCCACGCATAGCCCGCGACCTCGCCCTCCTCGACGACCTGTCGCAGCTCGCCGATCTGCAGCGGCAGCCGCAACGCCTCCTGGCGCGTCACCCCGAGCTCGGCGTAGATCTCGTCCGCGCCGGCCGGCAGCGACTCGGCGAACAGCTCCGCGAACCGGTCGACGCGCTGTTCTTCGAGCCGCACCGTGAACATCAGAAGACGAAGAGCTCCACTCCGCCGGAGACGGGAATCTCCGCGCCGGTGACGTACGAGGCGAGATCCGAGCAGAGGAACGCGATCACGTGCGCGATCTCGTCGGGCTCGCCGTGACGCTTCAGCGCCGTGCGCTTGACGATGCGCTCGTTCATCGCCGCGTTCGCCAGGTGGAACGCCTCGCTGCCGATCACGCCCGGGACGATCGCGTTGCAGGTGATCCCGTGGCGGCCGCCCTCCATTGCGAGCGTCTTCGTCAGGCCGAGGATCCCCGCCTTCGTCGTCGAGTAGCTCGCCTGCCCGAAGCCGCCGAGCGTGCCCGCGACCGACGCCATGTTGACGATCCGGCCCCAGCCGCGCTCCCGCATCTGGGGCCACACCGCCTGCGCGCAGTTGAAGGCGCCTGTGAGGTTGACCCGCAGGTCGCGCTCCCACAGCTCCGGCGACTGGTCGGCGAACTGGGCGACGTGGTCGAGCGTGCCTGCGTTGTTCACGAGGATGTCGACGGCGCCGAGCTCCGAGACCGCGCGCGCGACGGCCGCGTCGACCTCGGCACGGTTCGTCACGTCGCAGCGGACGGCGAGCGCGCGGCGGCCGAGCTCCCGGATCTGGCCGACCGTCTCCTCCGTATGGACGAGGCCCTGCTGGCGGGCGACCGTCGCGAGCGCGCCGTAGCGGTCGGTCTCCTCGGAGAGCTCCGACTCGACGAGCAGGTCGGCGACGACGACGTCGGCTCCGGCCCGCGCGAGCGCGAGCGCGTCCGCCCGCCCGAGGCCTCGCGATGCGCCCGTGACGAGCGCGACGCGGCCGCTCAGGTCGATCTCGATCGCCATGTCTCGGTGGCGCGCTTCAGCATGTACGAGCCCCACGACCGCGGCAGTTCATCGTCACGCGGCAGCAGGCTGCGTGCGCCGCGGTAGCGGCGTGCAGCGCAACCGCGGCGGCGACGAACGAGATCGTCCGTTTCGCACGCATGCCGGAAGTATCTCAGCCCTTGGGCATGAAGATCTCGCGTGCGATCACGAGCCGCTGGATCTGCGAGGTGCCCTCGTAGATCTGGAACAGCTTCGCGTCGCGCATGAGCTTCTCGACCGGGTACTCCTTGATGTAGCCGTAGCCGCCGAAGACCTGCACGGCGTCGGTCGCCACCTTCATCGCCATGTCGGCCGAGAAGCGCTTCGCGAACGACGAGTAGAGCGTCGCCTCGCGGCCGTAGCCCTGGTCGAGCATCCAGGCCGCCTGCCAGCAGAGCAGCCGCGCGGCCTGAATCTCCGTCGCCATGTCGGCGATCATGAAGTTGACGCCCTGGTGCATCGCGATCGGCAGCTCGAAGGTGACCCGCTCCTTCGCGTAGTCGACCGCGTGCTCGTAGGCTGCCTGCGCGACGCCGACGGCGCCGATCGCGGTGCCGGGCCGGGTAACGTCGAGCGTCGCCATCGCGATCTTGAAGCCGTCGCCCTCGGCGCCGATCAGGTTCGCGGCCGGGACGCGGACGTCCTGGAGCGCGAACGCGGAGGTGTCGGTCGAGCGCTGGCCCATCTTGTCGAGGTGCTTCTCGAGCGTCACTCCGGGCGAGTCCATCGGGACGATGAACGCGGACATGCCCTTGTGCCCCGCCTTCGCGTCGGTCTTCGCGAAGACGACGCACCACGCCGCATAGCCGGCGTTGGTGATGAACGTCTTCGAGCCGTTGAGGACGTAGGAGTCGCCGTCGCGGACCGCGGTCGTCTTCAGCGCCGCGACGTCGGAGCCGGCGCCAGGCTCGGAAAGGCCGAAGCAGCACAGCACCGGCGACTCGAGCAGCGGCGGCAGCCACGTGGCCTTCTGCTCGTCGGAGCCGAAGAGGATGACCGGGCCGGCGCCGAGACCGTTCGCGCCGACGGAGGTGCCGATCCCGGAGCAGCCCCAGTTCAGCTCCTCGCCGACGAGCATGCCGTCGAACGTCGAGAGGCCGGGACCGCCGTATTCCTCGGGAACGTGGAGGTTCATGAGCCCCACTTCGTGCGCCTTCGCGATCACGTCGGCCGGGTGCTGCATCTTCTCGTCGTACGCGGCCTCCTTCGGCCGGATCTCCTTCTCGGCGAACTCGCGCGCGAGGTCACGCAGCGCTTTCTGCTCGTCGGTGAGGGCGAACGAGACGCCCGTTCCGGTGCTCCGATCGATCGTGGCCATGGCTCCTCTTCCTGACTCTCTCTCGCGCCTCTCGATTGACTGGTCAGTCAAGGGTACGGATCGCGCCCGAACACCGTCAACCGCACTTCCCCGAATCAGATCCGGGGTGGTGCTCTACGATGCGGACGATGGCGGCAACGACGAAGCCCACGGCGCTCGACCCGCTCGACTTCCTCGCGATCGACGCCCTGCTCGACGAGGAGGAGCGTGCGATCCGGGACACCGTGCGCCAGTTCGTGCGCGAGCGGATAGTCCCCGAGGTCGGCGAGTGGTTCGAGCAGGGGATCCTGCCACGCGAGATCGTCGCCGAGATCGGGCAGCTCGGGCTCTTCGGCATGCATCTCGACGGCTACGGGCTCCCGGGCGCGAGCGCGGTCGCGTACGGCCTGACGTGCATGGAGCTGGAGGCCGGCGACTCGGGCGTGCGCAGCCTCGTCTCCGTCCAGGGGTCGCTGGCGATGTTCGCGATCTGGAAGTGGGGCTCGGAGGAGCAGAAGCAGCGCTGGCTGCCGGCGATGCATACGGGCGAGGCGATCGGCTGCTTCGGATTGACCGAGCCGGACGCGGGCTCCGACCCGGGCTCGATGCGGACGACCGCGCGCCGTGACGGCTCGGACTGGATCCTGAACGGCGCGAAGATGTGGATCACGAACGGCACGGTCGCCGACGTCGCGGTCGTGTGGGCGCGCACTGCCGACGGCGCGATCAACGGCTTCCTCGTCGAGCGCGACACGCCGGGCTTCGAGGCGCCCGAGATGCACCGCAAGCTCTCGCTGCGCGCGTCGGTCACCTCCGAGCTGGTGCTGCGCGACGTGCGCGTGCCCGAGGAGGCGCGCTTCCCCGAGATCGCGACGCTGCGCGGGCCGCTCTCCTGCCTGAACGAGGCGCGCTACGGGATCGTCTGGGGCGCGGTCGGCGCCGGGCGCGCCTGCCTCGAGTCTGCGCTCGACTACGCGAAGGAGCGGATCGTCTTCGGCAAGCCGATCGCCGGCTACCAGCTCACCCAGCAGAAGCTCGCCGAGATGGCCCTCGAGGTGAACCGCGGCACGCTCGTCGCGCTCCACATCGGCCGGATGAAGGACGCCGGCACGCTGCAGCCCGACCATGTCTCGATGGGGAAGATGGGCAACGTACGCGGCGCGCTCGAGGTGGCCCGGACGGCACGGACGATCCTCGGCGGCAACGGGATCACGCTCGAGTACCCGGTGATCCGGCACATGAACAACCTCGAGTCGGTGCTCACCTACGAGGGCACGCACGAGGTGCACACGCTCTCGGTCGGCAAGGCGCTGACCGGAGAGAACGCATTCCGCTAGACCCTCGGATCGAGGCGCTCTTCACCGAGGGGCGGAGCTTCGTCCATCTCGCAACCGTGCTCCCGAACGGTGCGCCGCATTCGATCCCGGTCTGGGCGATCGCAGAGGGCGGCCGGATCGCCTTCTTCACGCAGTCGCGCAGCCGCAAGGCGCGCAACCTCGCTCGTGATCCACGTGTGGCCCTCTCGGTGGTGGACGAGACGAATCCGTACCGCAACGCCCAGATCCGCGGCCACGTCGTCGAGACGGTCGAGGGCGAGGCGGCGCTCGAGGTGATCGACCGGATCTCGCAGCGCTACATCGGCCGGCCGTTCCCGATGCGGAGCGGCACCGTCTACTGGGTCGAGCCCGAGGTCGCGCACTTCGTCGAGTTGCCGTTCGAGCACTAGAGGGTTGATGTGCAATAGCCCGCGACGCCGGCCGCCGTTCCAGGCCACTGCGGGCGTCTCTTTCACATCAAGCCTTTAGCCGGAGCCGATCCGCCGCGGCCAGGGTCGCCGACCGACGACCGCCGCATCGGGACGCTCCCAGACGCCGACGCTGAACTCGAAGCCACGGACGCGCTCGCGCGTCGACGGCCGGTAGGTCGCGTCGAGCGCGCGCCGCACGAGCTCCGCGAGCGGCAGTCCCGTGCGAATGGATTCCGAGACCAGGAAGGCGTGCTGGCGGTCGGAAAGGGTGATCTGTGTGCGTCGGCTCATGACCTCGCCAGAGGTGGATGTAGGTGGAGATGTAGGTGTACACAGCCGCCGGTCACGAGACTGTCGCAACTCCGTGGCGGTTCTCCGTCTCGCCCTCCGGGCCTGTAGAGCGTCCCTCCTCCCGGATCGTCGCCACGAGGTCATCGCCGAAGCGGCGCGGCTCGCCGTCGAGCAGATCTAGAAGCCGACCCCTGCCGCCGCCGGCAGCGGGCTCTGCGGCAGGCCCGGTCTCGGCCCGCCCTCGTTGTAGACGGATGGCGCCACGTCGTTCGGGCCGTCGGGATAGAAGACGCCGGCGAGCCGCTGGATCTGTGCTCGGCCGGGGCCGAGCTCGTACTGGCCGCCGCCGTACATGCGAATCCCGCGTTCCTCGCACGCCTCGATCGTCGCCAGCAGCTCGCGGACGGCGCCGAAACGCGACGGCTTCACGTTCAGCCAGCGCGGGGCGAGCGGCAGACCGTCGAGATCGGCGAGCGAATGGACGGGCGCGTCGAAGCTGAGCCTGCTCTCGGCGCCGGCGAGCGCCTCGCGGCAGCCGTCCTCGAGCCATGGGTCTTCGATCACGACCTCGGGCAGGGACGCGACGAGCGCACGGTAGAGCTCGGGGTCGGGCTCGAGATCGACGCTCGTGCCGCGGTAGTACGCCTTCAGATCGACGACGCGGACGCGGTCGAGCGCGGCCAGCCGCTCCATGAGCGGCCGATCCCAGCCCTCGTCGGCGTCGAGCTTGAACTCCATCGCGGGCGCGAGCTCGAGCCACGGCTCGATCGCCGCGCGGGTCGAGACGACGAAACGCACCGGCTGCTCCTCACGCCCCAGCGCCTCGCCGAAGCGCAGACCGCCCTGGCGAAGCGCCAGGTCGAGTGCCGCGCTCTCGAACGCCCAGCGCCGGTGATCCTGCGAGCCCGGGTCGGGCTCGGCCGGCCACAGCACGAGCTCGTCGAGGAGGCTCGAAAACTCGCCGAGGCTGCGGGCGCCGGCGAGCGGGAGATCGGCCGGCATGTGGTCGTGCGCGGCTCCGTCGTAGGTGACGTCTTCGCCCGCCCCGGTCTCCCCCCCGCCCGTGAGGACGACGGTCGTCGTCACCCGGGTCCAGCCGCTCGCCGTCTCGAGCTCGCGGCGCTGCAGCGTGTATCCGTCCACCCGCAGCGGCAGTCCGGTAAGCAAATCCCAGAGCGGCATACTGGCGAGGATATGAGTCGCGTCGCCCTCTGTGCTGCTTTAGCCGTCCTCGCCGCGGCGGCGCCTGCGGCCGCAGCCCTGCCGGCACACGGCCGACTCGTGCCCGGCGTGTCGCTCGGCGGCGTCCGCCTCGGCGAGCCGGCTGCCCAGGTACGGGCGGCACTCGGCTTCCACGGCGTCTGCCGCGGCTGCGACCGCACGACGTGGTACTTCACCTACAAGGCATTCGACAGCCACGGTCTCGGCGTCCGGCTCGAGGCAGGACGGGTCACGGGCATCTTCACGCTCTGGCAACCGGACGGCTGGACGGCGCCCGGCGGACTGACCCTCGGCGACTTCCGCGGCGCGATCACGTCCTCCGCCGGGACGCTGATCCCGACGCCCTGCACCGGCTACCAGGCGCTCGTCAAGAACGACGGCACGCTGACCGTCTACTACGTGTTCGGCGGCAAGCTCTGGGGCTTCGGCCTCTATGCCGGCGGCGAGAGCCCGTGCCGGTAATCGAGCTCGACGACGTCCGTGCGGCGGCAAGCCTGCTCGCGGGCATCGCCCACCGGACACCCGTACTCACCTCGCGCACGCTCGACGAGCGCACCGGCGCCCGCGTGCACGTGAAGGCGGAGTGCTTCCAGCGCGGCGGCGCGTTCAAGTTCCGCGGCGCCTACAACAAGATCTCGACGCTCGCGCCCGGGGAGCTCGAGCGCGGCGTGCTCGCCTTCTCGTCGGGAAACCACGCGCAGGCGGTCGCGCTCGCCTCCCGGCTGCTCGGCACGACCGCGACGATCCTCATGCCGGAGGACGCTCCCGCGGCGAAGGTCGAGGCGACCCGCGGCTACGGCGCCGAGATCGTCACCTACGACCGCTGGACGGATGACCGCGAGGAGGTCGGCGCGCGCCTCGCCGCGGAGCGGGGGCTCGCGCTCGTGAAGCCCTATGACGACCCGCTCGTGATGGCAGGTCAGGGAACCGCCGCGCTCGAGCTGCTCGAGCAGGCGCCCCGCCTCGAGGTGCTCGTCGCTCCGGTCGGCGGTGGCGGACTGATCGCGGGCGCGGCGACCGTCGCGAAGACGCTCCTCCCCGGCGTGCACGTCGTCGGCGTCGAGCCGGACGCCGGCGACGACCACACGCGCTCGCTCGCCGCGGGCAAGCGAATCCGGGTCGAGGTGCCGCGCACGATCGCCGACGGCCTCGGCTCCGTCGAACCGGGCGAGCTGACATTCGAGGTCAACCGCCGGCTGGTCGACGAGATCGTGACCGTCTCGGACGACGAGATCGTCGATGCGATGGCGTTCCTCTTCGATCGGCTCAAGCTCGTCGTCGAGCCGAGCGGCGCGGTCGGGATCGCAGCGCTCCTGACCGGGAAGCTCGACGCGCGCGGCCGCGCGGTCGGCGTCGTGATCTCGGGCGGCAACGTCGGCGCCGCGCGCTTCGCCGAGCTGATCGGCGCGCGGGCCGCGAGCTAGACGGCCGCGGCGGGCTGGGCGGTGAGTCCGCCGAGCACGATGTCGAGCACCATCGTCTCGGCCTCGTGGATCTGCGCCTCGTCGCCGGGGAGCCGGCCAAGCACCCAGGCCGTGAGCAACTCGTCGATCGGCCCGTAGAAGACGGTCGCCGCGAGCTTCGGGTCGAGGTCGGAACGCAGCTCACCCTGCTCGATCCCGCGCGCGATCAGGCGCTCGACCGCCTCGATCGGCTTCGCGAGCTCGCCCAGTCGCTGCGCCACCTCGGGGCTGCGGCCGAACTCGCGCACAACAATGCGGACGACATCGGGCCGGTGCAGCCAGGTGCGGAGGATGATCTTCGCGACGTGGCCGAGCTGCTCGACGACCGGCTCGTCAGTCGTCTCGACCGCGGCGATGCGGTCGACGAGGACGCTCCAGTTCTCGTGGAAGATCGTCTCGAGCAGCTCGTCCTTCGAGCCGAAGTAGTGGTAGAGCAGCCCGTGCGCGACGCCTGCCTCCTCGGCGATGTCGCCGACGCGGCTCGTGTGGTAGCCCTTCCGCGCGAACACGCGCACAGCGGCCTCGAGGATCTGACGCCGCTTCTCCTCCACTGCTGTCGGGCGCTCGGCCAAGACCGACGAAGGGTAGTGGTAGGTTCGCTGACAGTGCAACCGCTGGCCGGGATGCTCGTCGTGGACTTCACGCGCTACCTGCCGGGCGCGTTCGCCTCGCGGGAGCTGCTGGCGCTCGGCGCACGGGTGGTCTGCGTCGAGCAGCCGGGCGGCGAGCCGATGCGCACGACCGCTCCCGGGTGGCACGAAGCGCTCGCGTCCGGCAAAGAGTCGGTCGTCGTCGACCTGAAGGGCGACGCGCCGGTCGCGCGCGGGCTCCTCGGCCGCGCGGACGTCGTGCTGGAGTCGTTCCGCCCCGGCGTCGGCTCGAGGCTCGGCATCGGGCCCGAGCATGCCCCGGAACGTGCCGTGTACTGCTCGCTGACCGGCTTCGGCACCGGCGGACGTCACGAGCAGCGCGCCGGCCACGACCTCAACTACCTCGGCTGGGCGGGCGCACTCGCAGACACCGCTCCGGCGCTGCCGCCCGTGCAGATCGCGGACCTCGCCGCGGGCGCGCTCGGCGGCGTGACGCAGATCCTCGCGGCGCTGCTCGAGCGCGAGCGCACCGGCAGGGGCTCACACCTCGTCGTCTCGCTGGCGCACGGCTCGCACCGCCTCGTCTCGCATCGCCTCGGCGGCGACCCGGTCCCGCGTCTGCTCACCGGCGGGCTCGCCTGTTACCGAATCTACGCGACCGCCGACGGCCGCCGGCTGACGGTCGGCGCGCTCGAGCCGGTCTTCTTCCGCCGCCTCGCCGAGCTGATCGAGCGCCCTGACCTGGGGGTGCGCCAGTACGACGCCGACCAGGAGACGCTCGCCGCCGAGCTGGCAGCGGTCTTCGAGCGGCGAACGCTCGCGGAGTGGCTCGACCGGTTCGGCGACGAGGACGTCTGCGTCGGCCCGGTGGCGACGCTCGCGGAGGCAGCCGCCGACCTCGGCGCACCCGACCCCGTCCGCGCACCGGCGCCCGGCGAGCACACCGACGCCTGGCGGGAGGAGCTGGGGCTCTAGTCCGGCTTTCCGTCGGCCGTCGGCACGACGTCGGAGACCGCGCCCGCGATCCGACCGACCGCCTGCTGCAGGTCGCTCGGGATGATCCAGACCTTGTTCGACTCGCCCTGCGCGATCTGGGGCAGCACCTGCAGGTACTGGTAGGCGAGGAGCTCGGCGTCGGGCTGGCCGTCGTGGATCGCCTGGAAGACGGTCTCGATCGCCTTCGCCTGCCCCTCCGCGGCGAGGATCGTCGCCTGCCGGTCGCCCTCGGCACGCAGGATCGCGGCCTGCCTGTCGCCCTCGGCGGTCAGGATCTGCGACTGCTTCTGCCCCTCCGCCTGCAGGATCGTCGCTCGCTTCTCGCGGTCGGCGCGCATCTGCTTCTCCATCGAGTCCTGGATCGACGACGGCGGGTCGATTGCCTTCAGCTCGACGCGGTTGACCCGGATCCCCCACTTCCCCGTCGCCTCGTCGAGGACGCCGCGCAGCTGGCCGTTGATCTCGTCGCGCGAGGTGAGGGTCTTCTCGAGCGCCATGCCGCCGATCACGTTGCGCAGCGTCGTCACCGTCAGCTGCTCGATCGCCTGGATGTAGTTGGCGATCTCGTACGTCGCCGCCTTCGCGTCCGTGACCTGGAAGTAGATGACCGAGTCGATGTTGACGACGAGGTTGTCCTCGGTGATCACCGGCTGCGGCGGAAACGAGACGACCTGCTCGCGGAGATCGAGCAGCGGCCGGACACGGTCGACGAACGGGACGACGAGCGCGAGCCCCGGCGAGAGCGTGCGCGAGTAGCGGCCGAGCCGCTCGACGACGCCGGCGCGGGCCTGCGGGACGATGCGTACGGTGCGCGAGAGGACCGCGAGGACGATCACCGCGACGACGACGAGGACGATGAGACCGGTCATGCGGGTTCAGCTCCTTTATCGGTAGACGAGCGCCGTGGCGCCCTCGATCCGGGCGACCTCGACCTGCGCCCCCGCCTCGAACACCTCGCTCGGCACGTACGAGCGCGCCGACCACTCCTCGCCGCCGATGCGGACGCGTCCGCCCTCGTCGTCGACACGCTGGAGCACGGTCGCGTGCGCCCCCTCGAGCGCAGCAGTGCCGGTGCGGATCGCGCGCGGCATCGAGAGATGCGCCCTGGCGATCGGGCGCAGCAGCCCGACCGACGCGAGCGCGCCGAGCACGAAGACGAGCCCCTGCAGCCAGGCCGCTGCACCGGCCACCGCCGCCAGCCCCGCCGCGACCGCCGCGAGCGCGACCGGCCCGAGGAAGAACAGGCCGGGCGTGAAGATCTCGCCGACGGCGAGGAGCACCGCCGCGATCGCCCAGAGGATCCAGGCCGACATGTGTCAAGCGTAGGCCGAGCCGCGGCTGCGCGAAAGGGTGTCGGCCCCTACTGGACGGTGACGTACGAGCCGTTCTCGATCTTGAAGACGTGGAACTTCGCGCCGGCGACGTCGCCGGTCGGCGTGAACGAGAGGTCGCCGCCGAGGATCGTGCCCATCAGGTGGGTCTTCGCGACCTGCGCCCGCACCGCGGCGCGCGTCGCGTTCCCGCTCTCGCAGACGGTTTCGAGCGCCTGGGCGAAGACGTCCGCCGCCAGATAGTTCGGCGCCCCGAACGGGCTCGTCGCGCCGGGGAACTGCTTGTGGAACGCCTTCACCGTCGCCGCGTCGGCGGCGACCGTGGTCACGTCCGGCGCGAAGAACGAGATGTAGCTGCCGTTCACCGTGAACTTCGACGAGTCGAAGGTGCCGTCGGAGCCGAACGCGACCGCCGTCTTGCCGGTCGAGGCGAGCTGCTGGGCGAAGAGCTGCGCCTCCGAGGCGACCTGGAAGGGCAGGAAGACGACCTTCGTCGAGGAGCCGACCTTCGCGATCAGCGACGAGAAGTCGGTCGCCTTCTGGCTGACCGACTCGCGGTCGACCTTGACGCCCTTCGCCTTCAGTCCCTTCGCGACGATGTCGGCGAGGCCGGTCGAGTACGCCTCCTGGTCGTCGACGACCATGACCGAGTCGCCCTTGCCGACGCCGAGCTTCGTGGTCATGTACGAAACGTCGGTCGGCCCCTGGACGCCGTCGTTCGGGACGACGCGGAAGAAGTAGCCCTTGTCGTGGCCGTCGGTGAGCGAGACGCGCGTGGCGGAGCCGGAGATGAACGCGAGACCCGCCTTCTTGAGGATCGGCGCAATCGCCTGCACCTCGTCGGAGCCGGCCGGACCGATGACGCCGACGATCGACGCGTCGGACGCGAACTGCTGGGCGACCGTCGACGCCTTCGACGGGTCGAGCTGCGTGTCGCCCTGGACGATCTTCAGCCGCGGCGTATGCCCGCGGTTCCACTGCGAGACGAAGAACTGCGCCCAATGCAGCTGATCGCTGCCGATCGACCCGGCAGGGCCGGTGATGGGCGCCATCATTCCGATCGAGACGGTCTGCGGGCAGTTGCCGGCGGCGTTCGTCTCGGTGGCCTGCGACGTCGTCGTCGTGTTGGAGCCGCCGCCCCCGCAGCCTGCGGCGAGGGCGGCGAGCGCCACCGTCAACACCGCAGGTATCCCGAGCCGCAGCATGCAGATGAGGTACCGCCGCGGTCGAACGCTAAACGTCGAGCCCGAGGAGGGCCCGGAGCTCCGCGAGGCCCGCGATCCGTGGCTCGACGTCCGGATGCGCGCCCTCGCGGTCGACGAGGATCGCGGGCATGCCGAGCGCGCGGGCGCCGGCGATGTCGTCGTCGATCGAGTCGCCGACCATGGCCGCGTCCGCCGGCTCGACCTCGAGCAGGTCGAGGACGGCGCGGAAGATCGAGGCGTGCGGCTTCGACTTGCCGTGATGGAACGAGCTGATGCCGGCGTCGATGTCGAGCGCATGGTGGCGTGCGAACTCGCGGACGTCGCGCGCGGAGTTCGACACGAGCCCGATCCGGAGACCGGCCGCGCGAACCGCCGCGAGGGTGGGCAGCGCGTCGTCGTAGAGCTCGAAGTTCTCGTGGCGTTCCCAGCCGCGCGTGATCTCGACGGCGCAGTCGTAGGCGGACGGCGCGTCACCGCCCATGCCGCGGACGATCCGCTCGGTGAAGCGGAACCAGATCTCGTCGTCGTGCTCGAGCTCGGGGTGGCTGCGGAGATCGAGGAACGCCGTGTCGCGGGCGTCGGCGTAGCGCTCTGGCGCAAGGTGGAGGCCGTGGCGCGCGCCCGCGCGGACATAGCCCTCGGGGCCGAGCTCGGGACCGGGCCGCGCAAGCGTGAAGTCGACGTCGAAGAGGACGGCGCGCAGGGTCACGCTGCGCCCTCCAGCAGCCACTCGGCGACCTCGAGGTGGGCCGGGTGCGCGTCGCCGCCAGACCACGCGACCGGCTGGGCGATCGCCCAGCCGCGGGCGCGCTCGCGGTCGAGACCGAGCTCGGCGGTGAGGCGGTCGAAGCGGCGGAGCACCTCTCGCTTGGAGTGCCCGAGCTCGGCCGAGCGCACGATCGGCGCGATCGCGAACTCCCGCTCACCGGCGAGAGGCTTCGGGTCGATCGCGAGCCAGGGCTCGCGCCGGGCGGAAAGGACGTTGTCGCCGTGCAGGTCCTGGTGGAGGAGCACCTGCTTGCCCTGCGTCGGCGCCAGCTCGCGGAGGTAGTGCGCCGCGGCGTCGCGCAGCCGGCCGGGCGGCATCGCGGCGAGGTCTCCACCGTTCAGCCAGTGCTCGGCTTCCTCGGCGAGCGTGCGGAAGCCGTCGGCGCTCGTCCAGAGGCGCGGCAGGAGCTCGATCAGGACGCCGAGGGGATCCGGCGCGGCCGAGAGGAAGGTGCCGGGATCGCAACGCTCGAGCAGGAGCGCGGAGCGGTCGTCGTCGCGCGCGAGCAGGCGGACGGCTCCGTCGCCGTTCCAGCGCTCGAGCGCGTCCGCTTCCTGCTCCGACTCGCGATGCGGATAGATCAGCTTGAGGACGGCAGGCGTCCCGTCCGGAAGATCGGCACGAAGCACATGGCCCGCGTCACCGGGCGCGTACGCGCCGTCGAGCGTCAGGTCCCACTCGGCCGCCGCTTCCGCTGCGAGTCCGGGCGCTCGCAGCCGCCACTCTGCCAGCGTCTCGCGCATGCGGGTACCCTATGGCGCTGTCCGGGGTGTGGCGCAGCCTGGTAGCGCGCTCCGTTCGGGTCGGAGAGGTCCCCAGTTCGAATCTGGGCACCCCGATGGTGAAGAAGAGCCGCGGGACTGGTCCCGCGGCTCTTCTCGTTCCGCTCTCGTCACGGGGTCGCAAAGTCGACACGGAGCCGTGACGTATGGGCGCCTACGCTCGCGACGTGCCTCGCCCTCACCGCGTGCAGGCAGCAGGGATCCGGCATGTCGTCTGTCGCGGCATCCGCGGCCTGCCCATCTTCGTCGACGACTTCGATCGCGAGTGGTACCTGGGGATGCTCGGTCTCGTTTGCCGCGACTTCGGGTGGCGAGTTCTCGCCTGGTGCCTGATGACGAACCACGTGCACCTCGTCGTCGACGTTCCCGAGGACACGATCTCCCGAGGCATGCAGCTGCTCAGCGGCAACTACGGGCAGGCGTTCAACTGGCGCCACGGTCACACCGGCCATCTGTTCCAGGGTCGCTTCCACGACGAGCTCGTCGACGGCGCGTCGTACGGACTCACGGTGGTTCGCTACGTGGATCGAAACCCGGAGCGCGCCGGTGTCGTCGACGACGCGGCTGCCTGGCGGTGGAGCAGCTACCGAGCGCTGGTCGGGCTCGATGCCCCACGCCGCTTCCACGACACCGCGTGGACGCTCGAGCAGTTCAGTCGCGACCGGGCGCGCGCCCGCGAGCTATACGCAGACTTCGTCGCAGCCGGCAGAACGCACCCCGTCCTTCCGCCCGGCCGTGTCCGTTCCGGACACGGCCGGGGTCTGACCCCGGACGTGTCCCAGCGGGACACGTCCGTTCGCGAGGGCGATCAGCCGACGCCATAGGCGCCCGGGAAAGCGCTCTGCCAGGAGGCGGATCAGCAGCGAGGCGGGCAGGCCGACGACGTTGAGGTAGTCGCCCTCGACGCGCTCGACGAGGGCGGCGCCTCGACCCTGGATCGCGTAGCCGCCCGCTCGGCCTTCCCACTCGCCCGTTGCGACGTACGCGGCCAGGTCGCGCGGCGTCAGCTCGCGGAAGGTCACCGCCGTCGTCTCGGTCTCGACGACCTCCCAGCCCGGCGTCAGGAGGCAAAGACCGGAGACGACCCCGTGCGTGCGGGCCGAGAGCGCCTCGAGCATCCGCTCGGCGCCGCCCGGCCCGTCCGGCTTCGCGTACACGCGGCCGTCGAGCACGACCGTCGTGTCCACGCCGAGCACGGGCCGCTCGCCCGCCTCGCCGCAGCACCGAGCGCGCCTTGCCGCGCGCGTGCTCGCGGACGAGCGCGACGGGATCGGCGTCGGGCGGATCGTGCTCGACGTAGCGCGGCGCGACGAGATCGAACGGGATGCCGAGCTGCGCGAGGATCGCCCGGCGCTGCGGCGACGTGGACGCGAGCAGGAGCGGCGTCGCGTCGCTCACGCCGGCCTTGCGTGCGACCCAGATCTCCTCGGCGGGCCACTGCCTCGCCCACTCTGCGCGCATGTCGCTGTAGTACTCGTGCGTTCGGGCGTCCGCCGGCGCCTGCAGCTCGACGAGCCGCTCGATCTCGAAGCCGGCCCCGCGCAGCACCGCGATCCAGTCGCCGTGCGTGAGCTGGTATTCGACGCCCTCGTCGCCGTCCTCCCAGACCGTTCGCCCGAGCCCGAAGTAGGGGCGGTGCAGCTCGGTCGAGATCGGGCCGACCTCGGGGTAGCAGACGTGCGCGAGCGGTGTCCCGTGCAGGAAGACGAGCCGCCCGCCGGGCCGAAGCAGCCGCGCGGCCTCCGGGATCCAGCGCCGCGGATCCGCCCACGTCGCCGCTCCGTGCTCCGAGAGCGCGAGGTCGAACGAGGCGTCGGGCAGCGGCACCGACTCGCCCGCCGCCTCGACGACGGGGAACTCGATGCCCGTCTCGGCCATCAGCCGCCGGGCGGTCTCGAGCTGGGCAGACGTCGGGTCGACGCCGACCGGGCGCGCGCCGCGCCTGGCGAGCCAGGCCGAGAAGTAGGCCGTCCCGCACCCGAGCTCGACGACGTCCAGCCCGTCCACGTCGCCGAGGACGCAGACGTCGGACTCGCGGCCGAAGACGCCCCAGGTGACCTCATCCTGCGCCCAGCTCCGTGCGGCCGAGCCGTCGGTGTACTCGGCGTTCTTCTGCGTCCAGAGCGCGACGTTCGCGGCGACGTCGTCAGCCGAGCTCATCGGCGGAGAACCAGAGCGCGATCTCCCGCGCCGCCGACTCGGGCGAATCGGAGCCGTGGACGAGGTTGTCCGGCATCGACATCGCGAGGTCGCCGCGGATCGTCCCGGGCGCGGCCTCGGCGGGATTCGTCGCGCCGATCGTCTTGCGCATCGTCGCGATCGCGCCCTCGCCCTCGACGACGAGCGCCCACGTCGGCCCCGACGTGATGAAGTCGACGAGGTCGCCGAAGAACGGCTTCTCGCTGTGCTCGGCGTAGTGCGTGGAGCCCAGCTCGCGGCTCGCGGTCAGGAGCTTGCCGGCGCGGATCGTGAAGCCGCGCGCCTCGATCCGGCCGAGGATCTCGGCGGCGAGACGCCGGCGCACGGCGTCCGGCTTGATCAGGATCAGGCTCTGCTCGACGGCCATCGGCGGGCCACTATAGTCGCGCGTCCGCCTACTGGCGCCGGCGAGGGCGCGGCGCGCTCGCCGCGGGCTGCGGCGCGACCACCGACGGACCGATCGGCGTCTCGCAGTACGGACAGACCTGCCACATCGCCTCGAGCGGCGCCTTGCAGCTCGCGCACGCCTGCTTCAGCTTCGTCGTGCAGACCGGGCAGACGAGGAAGCTCGAATCGACGTCGGCGCGGCAGACGGGACAGCGGAGCGACGCATCCGCCAGCCGCGACTCCATCGCCCTGATCTCGAGCTCGCGTTCGCGCACGTCCTCGAGATACTCGGGCGGCCGGAAGAGCATGTAGACGAACGGCCCGACGTACGGCGGCACGAGCCCGAGCAGCGTCGCGATCCCGATCAGCAGCGGGTCCTCGATCCGCCGCCGGGCGTCCTTGTAGACCCAGTAGCCGAGGGACGCCCAGAAGACGATCGCGAAGAAGACGAGCAGATTCCGGACGACGAGCCACGTGCCCGAGGAGAAGAAGCCGCTGATCGTGCTCGCGATCATTTCCCGCTCCGGCGCCGGGCGAGCCGCCGTCTCCGCTCCGTGGCGAGCCCCGTCGAGCCTACGTTCATAGCCATAGCCTGCCGATCAGCCACCCTGCTGCGAAGGCGCCACCGACCACGACGACGAGCACGCCGAAGGCGAGCCCGAAGATCGAGAGCTTCTCCCCCGCGCTATGAGTGGCCATCTGCTGCACTGAGCTCCGCTAGAAGATAGAGGGAGCCGACGACGAGCTGCGCACCTTCGGGCCCCGCCAGCTCGATTCCACGCGCACGGGCGGCCCGCGGATCGGCGATCGCCTCGACGCGCTCGAAGTGCCCGCGTGCCAGTTCCGCCAGCTCGGTCGCGGGCACGCAGCGGGCGTTCGGCGACTCGGTCGCGACGAGCGCCGGCCCGAGTACCGAGAGCGCTTCGAGCATCAGCTCTGGCCGCTTGTCGCGGAGGATCGAGCAGACGAGGACGTACTCGCGTTCCGGCAGCCGCGGCAGGAGCCAGCCGACGCCGGCGAGGTTGTGCGCGCCGTCCCAGAGCTCGAGCGGGCTCTCACCGCGGCGCTCGAGCCGGCCGGGCAGCGCCACGCCCTCGGCGGCGTGCGGGTCGACCGGCCGGCCGAGGAAGGCTTCCGCCGCGGCGCTTGCGAGCGCGAGGTTCGAGCGCGCCGTGACGACGACGTGCTCCGCGCCGTTGGCGAGCGCGAGCTCCCGCCACTCCGGCTCCGAGAGCACGACCGCCGACCCCTGGTGCACGACCGCGAGCTTCTCGGCGGCGATCGCCTCGCGCGTGTCGCCGAGGACGTCCGTGTGGTCGAGCGCGACGCTCGTCAGCACGACGACGCGCGTGCGGAGCACGTTCGTCGCGTCGTGACGCCCGCCGAGCCCCGCCTCGACGACGGCCGCCTCGACCTTCGCCTCCGCGAACGCGTGCAGCGCCGCCGCGGTCAGCGCCTCGAACTGCGTCGCGGCGAGCGCCTCCGCGGCCGGCCGCACCGCGGCGACCGCAGCCTCGAAGTCCGCCTCCGCGCCGCCGACGCGGATCCGCTCGCCCCAGCCGCGCACGTGCGGCGAGAGATAGACGCCGGCGCGCACGCCCGCGTCTCCGAGCAGCGCCTCGATCAGCCGCGTCGTCGTCGACTTGCCGTTCGTGCCGACGACGTGGATCGCCGGGAACCGCTCCTGCGGCTCGCCGAGCGCCGCGAGCAGCGCCCGCATCCGCTCCGTCCCGAAGCCGTCCGCGGGCCACGGCGACAGCGACTCGATCCAGCTAGTCGCCGATCGCGTCGAGCTCACGGCGGTAGCGCTCCAGCTTCTCGCGTTCCGCATCGACCACGTCGGCCGGCGCGCGGGAGACGAAGCGCTCGTTCGAGAGCATCTTCTCGGCGCGCTCGATCTCGCCGCGGAGCCGCGCCCGCTCCGCCTCGACGTTGCCGTTCGCCGGCGCCGCGCGCTCGGGCCGCACGACCGCGTCGAAGATCCGCTTCTCGTCGCCCTCGAGCGTCGTCTGGACGCCGCTGCGCCGGAACCGCTCGGCCGCCTCCTGCACGCGCACGAGCGCGTCGAGATCGGCGGCGAACCGGTCGTCCGGCTCGACCCACGGCGCCACGATCAGCCGCGTCGTCCGCGCCGGCAGGTGGCCCCAGATCTCCTCGGTCACATGCGGCATCACCGGGTGGAGCAGCGTCAGCAGCCGCTCGAGCGCCACGAACGCGGTCGCACGCACGTCGGCCTCACCGAGCCGCGGCTTGATCGCCTCGAGGTACCAGTCGCAGAAGTCGTCGAAGGTCAGGTGGTAGAGCCGGTCGACCGCGTGCGCGAAGTCGAACGCCGCGAAGTCCGCCTCGACCTCGGCCCGCGTCGCCTCGATGCGCGCGAGGATCCAGCGCTCCTCGAGCGACGCCGGCCGGGCCCCGACCTCGCCGCCCGCACCCGCGAGCAGGAGCCTGCTCGCGTTCCAGAGCTTGTTCGCGAGCTTCCGTCCCTCCTCGATCGAGCCGCTCGAGAAGCGCACGTCCTGGCCCGACGACATCTTCAGCAGGCCGTACCGGGTCGCGTCGGCGCCGTGCTCGGCGATCAGGTCGAGCGGGTCGATGCCGGTGCCGAGCGACTTCGACATCCGGCGCCCGTCGGGGGCGAGGATCGTCGAGTGGATGATCACGTCGGAGAACGGGATCTCGCCGAGCAGCTCGAGCCCCGACATGACCATCCGCAGCTCCCAGAGGAAGATGATCTCGCGCGCGGTCGAGTTGACGTTGCCCGGATAGAAGGTCGCGAGATCCGGCGTCTGGTCGGGCCAGCCGAGCGTCGCGAACGGCCAGAGCGCCGACGAGAACCACGTGTCGAGCACGTCCTCGTCGCGCGTCAGCGCGCCCGAGCCGCACTCGACGCACGCGTCCGGCTCGCTCTCGGCGCAGGTCACGTGGCCGTCCGGGCAGTACCAGATCGGCAGCTGGTGCCCCCACCAGAGCTGCCGCGACACGTTCCACGGGCGGATCGCGCGCAGCCAGTCGAGCGCGACCCGGTTGTGCACGGGCGGATGGAAGGTGACGCGGCCCGACTCGATCGCGTCGATCGCGGCGCCGGCCATCGTCTCCATGTCGCACCACCACTGGAGCGAGACGAGCGGCTGGATCCGCGTGCCCGACCGCTCGCAGTGGCCGACCGCGTGCCGGTAGCTCTCGCGCTTGGCGAGCAGCCCCTCCTGGCGGAGCCAGTCGACGACGTACTCGGACGCCTCGTCCTCGGTCAGGCCGACGAGCTTGTCCGGGATCTCGCCGCTCAGCCGCCCGTCGAGCCCGATCACGGTCAGCTCCGGGAGCCCGTGCTCGCGGCCGATCTCGAAGTCGAGGGGGTCGTGACCGGGCGTGATCTTCAGCGCGCCGGTACCGAACGCCGGGTCGACGCGCTCGTCGGCGATCACCGGCACGTGCCGGCCGACCACCGGCACGACCACCTCGCGACCGACGAGCCCTGCGTAGCGCTCGTCGTCGGGGTGCACGGCCACGGCCACGTCGGCCAGAATCGTCGCGGGGCGCACGGTCGCGATCGTCACGCTGCCGTCGCCGTCCGCGAGCGGGTAGCGCGCGTAGGTGAGCGCGTCGTCGACCTCGATGTGCTCCACCTCGAGCTCGGAGATCGAGGTGCGGCAGTCGGGGCACCAGTTGATGATCCGGTTGTCGCGGAACATCCAGCCACGCTCGTACAGATGGACGAAGAACCGCATCACGGCGCGGATGTAGCCGTCGTCCATCGTGAAGCGCTCGCGGTCGTAGTCGAGCGAGCAGCCGAGCGACCGGAACTGGCGCATGATCAGGCCGCCGTAGGTGTGCAGCCACTCCCAGACACGCTCGACGAACGCCTCCCGGCCGAGCTCCTGGCGCGACGTTCCCTGGCGGCGCAGCTCCTTCTCGACCACCGCCTGCGTCGCGATGCCCGCATGGTCGAAGCCGGGCTGCCAGAGCGCGTTGAATCCGCGCATCCGGTGCCAGCGGACGAGCGCGTCCTGGATCGAGCCGTTCAGCGCATGGCCCATGTGGAGCGCGCCGGTCACGTTCGGCGGCGGCACCGCGATCGCGTACGACGGCCGCGGATCGTCGGCGGCGGCGCGGTAGAGGCCGTCGGCCTCCCAGGTGCGCTGCCAGCGCTCCTCGACGCCCTGCGGGCGGTACAGCGAATCCAGCTCGGTCATGGCCCGTCGATCCTAGTCGCGCATGCGCCGCCGACCGTCAGCTCGGTGCGAAGGGAACCGGTGAGATCAGGCAGCGACTATGCGCCGAGTATGCCAGCAGGCCACGCCTGCGATCATCGTCCGCATGGATCCCGTCTTCTCCGCGGTCGAGTCCGGCCTCACGGCACCGCAACCACGCCTCGGTCTTGCGCAGCGCACGGCGGTGCGGGCGCTCGACGGCATGCAGAAGGAGGCGCTCGTCGCCTCGAGCGCGGCGGGCCGCGTGTGGCGGCTCGTCTCGGACGAGGGGCCGTACCTCGCCGGCACCGACCTCGCGCCGCCGCCGCTGGGCCTGTTCGTCACCGGCATGGTCGCCGCGCACGCGAACGAGCTGATCGCGCTCGCGGCTGCGCGCGGCGTCGAGCTGCGCGGGCTACGGCTCGTCCAGGACACCTTCTACTCGATGCACGGCTCGGCGCTGCGCGGGACGATGACCGGCGGCGCGCTGCCGCCCGTACTCCGGGTCGAGGCCGACTGCGCGCTGAGCGAAGCCGAGTTGCAGGAGCTCGCCGCCGAAGCGGTCGCCGCCTCGCCACTCGCCGGCCTCGTGGCGGGCGTCCACGAGAGCCTGTTCGCGCTCGTCCGCGACGGCGAGCGCATCCCGACGGGCCGGGTCGCCGAGCTGCCGGGCACCGCCGCCGCCGACCCGCTCCCGCTGTTCGCCGCGGCCGGGCCGGAGCCCGCACCGGAGGCGCTCCTCCGCAAGCTGCGCAGCGCCGAGCAGGTCGAGGGCGAGGGCGGCGTCGACAGCTCGCTCCAGCCCGAGCAGAGCCGCACCCTGAACGCGCGCGCCGTCTGCACGATCCGCGCCGACGGGGTCAAGGAGATCGACCAGTTCCTGTTCAAGCCGGTCGGGTCCCAGTTCCGGCTCCTCTCCGCCGAGGACGGCCGCGCCCCCGACGCCTTCAGCTACCTGACGGCCGGGATCGGCTTCTGCTTCCTGACGCAGCTCGGCCGCTACGCCTCGATCACGAAGGAGCGCCTCGACGGCTACCGCATCGTCCAGGACACCCACTTCGCGCCGGCCGGCACCCGGGCCGGCCCGGTCGAGACGCACGTCTTCCTCGACGGCACCGGGGACGCCGACACCGCTCGCCGGATGGTCGACATGGGCGAGCAGACGTGCTTCCTGCACGCGCTCTGCCGCACCGACCTCGCGCCGGTCGTCGAGGCCGCACGCGCGGGCGGCTAGGCGGGCATCCGCAGCACGGGCTTGATCACGTCGCCCGAGTGCGACGCCGCGAACGCCTCGTTCACCTGCTCGAGCGGGAACTCGGTGACAAGCCGGTCGTAGGGGAAGCGGCCCTGGCGGTTGAGATCGATCAGCGCCGGGATCAGCGTGTCGCTGCGGCGCTCGCCGCCGAGAATGCCGACGACCCGCTTGCCCCAGAGCGTCGTCAGGTGGTCGAGCGTGAGCTCGGCGCCCGCCGGCGCGCCGCCGATCAGGGCGACCGTGCCGCGCATCCCGACCGAGTCGGCGGCCTGGCGGAGAACGTCGACGGAACCGGTGCAGTCGAGCGCGAAGTCGGCCGGGCCGCCGCAGATCTCCGTCACCGCCTCGACGGGGTTCGCGGTCGCCGCGTTGACGGTGTCCGTCGCGCCCAGCTCCCCGGCGAGCCGGAGACGGTGCTCGTGCAGGTCCACCGCGACGATCCGCGTCGCGCCGGTCGAGGCCGCCGCCATGATCGCCGAGAGTCCGACCGCGCCCGTGCCGTAGACGACGAGCGAGGAGCCGAGCGGCGGCCGGAGCGCGTTCAGGACGGCTCCCGCGCCGGTGCCGATCCCGCAGGCGAGCGGGCCGAGCAGCTCGATCGGCGCGTCGTCGGGGACGGCGACGAGCGTCTTCGCGTCGACGATCGAGTGGGTGGCGAACGACGACTGGCCGAAGAAGTGGCTGTGCAGCGCGGAGCCGTCGCGGCGGCGCAGCGCCGTCGAACCGTCCTCGCGGCCGCCGCGCGTGACGAGCGGCCCGAGCTGCAGGCAGTAGCGCGGCTCGCCGTCGAGGCAGTTCCGGCAGGCGCCGCACCACGGCCAGCCGATCACGACCTTCGTTCCCGGCGCGACGTTTGCGACGGCGTCGCCGACCGCCTCGACGACGCCCGCGCCCTCGTGGCCGAGCACGCCCGGCGCGGGGAACGGCAGGTCGCCGTGGAGGGCGAGCGCGTCGGTGTGGCAGACGCCCGCCGCGACGATCCGGACGAGCGCCTCGCCTGCGCGCGGCTCGTCGACCTCGACCTCGTCGACCGCGAGCGGGGCGTCGAGCTGCTCGAAGATGGCGGCGGCGCCGTCCACGCCCGCCGACCGTACTCGATCGCCGAGCGCGCAACAAGCGTCGCTCAGGCAGCCTCGGGCAGCGCGTCCAGGGTCGGTTCCTCGCCGCGCGGCCGGGCGGCGGCCCGGGCGCGAAGGCTGTTCGCGACGAGCGCGGCGACGGTGAGGAGCGCGCCCCCCGCCTCGACCCAGCCGGGCCGGTAGCCGCGGACGATCTCGATCGCGAAGGTCGTGATCGGGATCAGGTTCCCGAAGAGGACGGCGTTCTGCGGCCCGATCGTGTCGATGGCCGCGTTCCAGGCGAGCACGGCGACGACCGCGCCCGGCAGGGCGAGGTAGGCGATCTGCGGCGTCACCCGCCACAGCTGGTGTGCCGACGGCGTCGCGACGAGTCCGCTACCGAGCGCGACCGCGGTCGCGGCGGCGATCGCCAGCCAGCCGAGCCCGGCCGTCAGCGCCGTGTAGCGGAGCGGCGACAGCTCCGGATGGGCCGCGGCCCCGAGACCGTAGAGGACGAAGCTGAAGACGCCGAGCAGCACGAGCCCGTCGCCCCAGCCGACCGAGCCGCCGACGACGGTGCTCGGGTGCCCCTTGCTGAGGACGAGCAGGACGCCCGCGAGCGCCGCGGCGAGGAAGCCGAAGGTCGACGCCGGCGGCCGCACACCGGTGCGGCGCCAGAGGACGAGCGCGGTCAGCAGCGGGCCGAGCGCGACGATCAGCGCGGCGCTCTCCGGCCGTGCATGGGCGAGCCCCGTGTAGGTGAGCAGGTTGAACCCGGCGAAACCGAGCGTCCCGAGCCAGAGCAGCTCGCGCCCGCGCCCGTCGAGCCGGAGCGCCCGTCGCCCCTCGACCGCGGCGAGCACCGCCAGCAGGAGCGCCGCCGCGACCGCGTAGCGCACGGCCGTGAGCGGAAATGCGTTCACCCGGTCGAGCGCCGACTTGCCGACGACGAACTGGCCGCCCCACGTGATCGCCGTGAAGGTGGCGTACACCGCTCCCAACGTTCCGGCTCCCCTGCTCATCTGCGGGAGAAAACGCGCATGTGCGCCCGGCTATTTCGGGGAGCCGGCGCGGCTCTTCTGCCAGTCGCGCGGCTGGGCGCCGACCTGTTCGAGAATCGTCTCGAGCAGGATGAACGAGGAGAGGACGTGCTCCCGTGCGAGCGCGCGCGCCCCGGCAGCGCTGCCGGCGACGAGCGCCTGCTTGATCGCGCGGTGCTGCTCGGCGTTGCGGGCGTAGAGCCCGTCGATCGAGTGGTCGCCCGGCGCCCAGACCGCCGGCCCCGAGAACGACCGCCGCGCGCTCTTCGCGAGCTGCTCGACGAGCGGCAGGCCGGCGACGCGGTAGATGACGTCGTGGAAGGCGTGGTTCGCGCGCACCCAGTCGCCCATGATCGAGCGCCGCCCCTCGCCCGGCTCACGCGCGCGCAGCTCCTGCGAGATGGTCGCGAACCGCTTCTCGGCCGCGTCCAGCTCGGCCAGGTCGTCGGGCATCATCTTCGTCGCCGCGACCTCGGTCGCAAGCCCTTCGAGCTCGGCCCGCACCATGAACGCCTCGTGCAGCTCGTCGCGGGAGATCGTCCGGACGCGCACGCCGCGGTTCGGCACGAACGAGACGAGACCGAGCGCCGCGAGCCGCCGCAGCGCCTCGCGAATCGGGGTCCGCGAGACCTCGAACTGCTCGGAGAGCTGTTCCTGGCGGAGGACGGTCCCCGGCTCCAATTCGCCCGAGACGATCGCCTCCTCGATCACCAATGCGATGTCGTCAGCTTTGGTGGAGTCGAGCGTCACTCCAGATGAGTGTACGCGGGAAGCGTCAGAAACTCGACCAGCTCGTCGGCGAGCGCGAGCTCCGCGAACAGCTTCTTCGCCTCGTCTCCGGCCTCGACGAGCTCGATCTCGTGCCGCACGACGGCCTCGTCGAAGCGCCCCGCACGCACCCACTGCCAGACCTGCGAGCGCGAGATCTCCGCGGTCGCGGCGTCCTCCATCAGGTTGTCGATCGCCGCCGCACCGACTCCGTGCAGCCAGGCGTCGAGGTAGCGGACGCCCACCGACACGTTCGTGCGCAGGCCCTGCTCGGTCACCTCGCCGGGCGTGTCCGGAATCGAGAGGAGCGCCGCCTCGTCGGGCACGACGTCCTCGCGGAGCCGCTCGACCTGGTTCGGCCGCTCGGCGAGCACGCGGTCGAACACCTCGGTCGCGACGGGCACGAGATCGGGATGCGCGACCCAGGTGCCGTCGAAGCCGGCCGCCGACTCGCGCTCCTTGTCGTCGCGCACCTTCTCGAGCGCGAGCTCGTTCACCGCAGCGTCCTTCCGCGACGGGATGTACGCGGCCATGCCGCCGATCGCGTGCGCGCCGCGCCGGTGGCAGGAACGGACGAGGAGCTCCGTGTAGGCGTGCATGAACGGGACGCCCATCGTCACCTGCGCCCGGTCGGGCAGCACCCAGTCCTCGCGCGCCCGGAACTTCTTGATCACGCTGAAGATGTAGTCCCAGCGCCCCGCGTTCAGCGCGCAGCCCCAGTCGCGCAGCTCGTGGAGGATCTCCTCCATCTCGAAGGCCGCGAGGATCGTCTCGATCAGCACGGTGCAACGGATCGAGCCGGACGGCAGCGCCAGCTCCTCCTCGGCGAGCGCGAACGCCTGCGCCCACAGCCGCGCCTCGTGGTGCGACTCGAGCTTCGGCAGGTAGAAGTACGGCCCGCTTCCTGCGTCGAGCTGCTCGCGCGCGTTGCGGGCCATGTGGACGCCGAAGTCGAAGAGCGAGGCCGACACCGGCTCGCCGTCGCAGGTCACGTGCCGCTCGGGCAGGTGCCACCCGCGCGGGCGGATCAGCAGCGTCGCCGTCTGCTCGTTCAGCCGGTAGCTCTTCTCGGGCGTGTCGAGCGCGATCGTGCGCCGGATCGCGTCCGAGACGTTGCGCTGGCCCTCGACGACGTTCGTCCAGGTCGGCGAGTTCGCATCCTCGTAGTCGGCCATGAAGACGCGCGCGCCCGAGTTGAGCGCGTTGATCATCATCTTCCGCTCGACGGGACCCGTGATCTCGCAGCGCCGGTCCTGGAGGTCGGCCGGCGCCGGCGCGACGGTCCAGCTCCCCTCGCGGATCCCCTTCGTCTCGGGCAGGAACCGGGGCAGCGCGCCGGCGTCGAGCTCGGCCTGCCGTTCGCGCCGCCGCTCGAGCAGCTCCCGCCGCTGCGGGCCGAGCTCGCGCTGGAGCCGGCCGACGAGGTCGAGCGCCTCTCGGGTGAGGACGCTCTCGTCGGCGGGCGCGACGACCTCGACCGGGGCGAGCGCGCTCACGCGTGCGCTCCTTCGGTCTCGAACTGGGCTTCCTCCGTCGAGCCCTTGAGTGCGAGCGTCGAGCTCTCCGGCGCGACCGCCTCGGCGACGAGGTCGAAGTAGCCGGCGCCGACGTGGTGCTGGTGGCGGGTCGCCGTGTAGCCGGCCTCCTCCATGCCGAACTCCCGCTCCTGCAGCCGGACGTAGGCGGTCATCTCCTCGCCCGCATAGCCGCGCGCCAGCTCGAACATGCTCGCGTTGAGCGCGTGGAAGCCCGCGAGGGTGATGAACTGGAAGCGGTAGCCCATCTCGCCCAGCTCCGACTGGAAACGGGCGATCTGGGCGTCGTCGAGGTGCTTGCGCCAGTTGAACGACGGCGAGCAGTTGTACGCGAGCAGCTTGCCGGGGAAGCGCTCGTGGATCGCGTCCGCGAAGGCGCGCGCCTCGCCGATGTCCGGCGTCGAGGTCTCGCACCAGATCATGTCCGCGTACGGCGCGTAGGCGAGGCCGCGCGCGATCGCCGAGTCGATGCCCTCGCGCACGCGATAGAAGCCCTCGCTCGTCCGCTCGCCCGTGACGAACTCGCGGTCGTAGTCGTCGATGTCCGAGGTCAGGAGCGTCGCCGCGAGCGCGTCGGTGCGCGCGACGACGAGCGTCGGCACGTCGCAGACGTCGGCCGCGAGCCGCGCCGCGTTCAGCGTGCGCACGAACTGCCGGGTCGGCACGAGCACCTTGCCGCCGAGGTGGCCGCACTTCTTCTCGGAGGCGAGCTGGTCCTCGTAGTGGACGCCGGCCGCGCCCGCCTCGATCATCGAGCGCATCAGCTCGTAGGCGTTGAGCGCGCCGCCGAAGCCCGCCTCGGCGTCGGCGAGGATCGGCGCGAACCAGTGTGTCCCGTTCCGCCCGTCGGCCCAGTCGATCTGGTCGGCGCGGCCGAGCGCAGCGTTCAGCCGCTTGACGAGCGCGGGCGCGCTGTTCGCCGGGTAGAGGCTCTGGTCGGGGTAGGTCGCACCCGCGAGGTTCGCGTCGGCGGCCACCTGCCAGCCGGAGAGGTAGATCGCCTCGAGCCCTGCCTTCACCATCTGGACGGCCTGGCCGCCGGTCATGGCGCCGAGCGCGCGCACCGGCCGATCGCGCTGGAGCAGCTCCCAGAGCCGTTCCGCGCCGAGCCGCGCGAGCGTCTGCTCGGGCGTGACCGAGCCACGCAACCGGACGACCTGGTCGGCCGTGTAGGTGCGCTCGACGCCGCGCCAGCGGGGATCCGAAGTCCACCGTGCCTGCAGCTGATCGGCCTCAGCCTGGATCCGAGCGTCGTGACTCATTGCGACTCCTCCGGGGTTCTTGAACGGGATTTGGTGTATTTCGGATCCTAGATTAGCGGAAGGATCGTCGTCACGCGCGCGCTTGCACGCTTTTCCGGATCCGAAATGGTGCTCGGGCTAGTGAGATGTCCAGCCGAGGTCGAGCACGAGCGGCGCGCCCGTGACCGACCGGCCGTCGGAGCCGAGCAGCCACGCCGCCGCGGCCGCGACCTCGCTCGGCTCGAGCAGGCGTTTGACCGCCTGCGGGCCGAGCAGATCCGCGAGCGGGCGCTCCTCGAGTTGCCGCTCGACGAGCTCCGTGCGCACGTACGCGGGGCAGAGCGCGGAGGCGGAGATCCCGGTGTCGGCCCCTTCGAGTGCGAGTACCTTCACGAGCCCGAGCACGCCGTGCTTGGCCGCGACGTAGCCGGCCTTGAACGGCGAGGCGACGAGCCCGTGCACCGACGCGACGGCGAGGAAGCGGCCGTCGCCGGAGGCGGCGAGCGCGTCCCAGGCGTAGCGGGCGAGCAGGAACGGGCTCGTCAGCAGCAGCGCGACGAGCCTGTCCCACTCCCCTTCCGGAAAGTCGCGCACGGGGGCGACGTGCTGGAAGCCGGCGTTCGCGACGACGGCGTCGAGCCGGCCGCCGAACCGCTCGAGCGCCGCGTCGACGACCGCACGGTTGCCGTCGCGGGTCGTCAGGTCGCCGTCGCCGACGTCGACGGCGTGCACCTGCCAGCCGTCCGCCGTGAGCCGGGTCGCGATCGCGGCGCCGATCCCGCGCGCAGCGCCCGTGACCAAGACGCAGCGGCCGGCCTCGCTCACGTGTACGTGCGGAAGATCAGCTCGGCGACACAGACGGGCTTGTCGCCGCCCTCGCGCTCGATCGTGCCCTCGACCGTGGCCTGGTAGCCCCAGTCGAACTCCTCGACCCCGACGACCTTGAAGCTGCCGCGGACGCGCGAGCCCGACGGCACCGGCGACGGGAAGCGGACGCGGTTGAGGCCGTAGTTGACGCCCATCTTCGCGTCCGGGTCGCGCGGCATGACCTCGTTCGTCATCGCCGGCAGCAACGAGAGGGTCAGGTAGCCGTGCGCGATCGTCGTCTTGAACGGCCCCAAGGCCGCCTGCTCGGCGTCGACGTGGATCCACTGGTGGTCGCCGGTCGCGTCCGCGAAGGCCTGGATCCGCTCCTGCGGAACGTCGATCCAGGACGACGGGCCGAACTCGGCGCCGGTCTCTAGGTTCGCCATGCGCCCCACCGTAGAGCACTCGCAGCCCACGTGTAGCCCGTGCCGGCGGCGAGCAGGAGCACGAGCTCGCCGTCGCGCAGCTCGCCCGCCCGCGCCGCGCGATCGAGCGCGAGCAGCGGGTCGACGCCGCTCATGTGACCGGTGTCGTCGAGATACGCCGCGCGGCTCGGGTCGAGCCCCAGCTCGGCGACGAGCGCACGGTGCATGGAGGGCTTCATGTGGATGCCGCAGAGGTAGCCGACGTCGGCGAGGACGGCGCCGCTTCGCTCGACCGCTCCGCGCGCCGCCGCGACGAAGTTGGGGAGACTGACCCGGTCGAGGCCTGCCTTCATCGAGGCCGGGTCGGCGACGTCGAGGAAGCGGTAGTCGCCGTCCGGAGAGACGCTGCCGCCCGACGGCACCTTGACCTGGAGCGAGAAGGAGCCGTCGGTGATCCCGTGACAGCCGAGCAGCTCGTTCCGGCCGCCGCCGGCGACCAGCAGCCCCGCGACCGCGCCGTCGCCGAAGTTGAACATGAACCGCGAGCGCTCGTTTCCGTAGTCGAGCAGGTACGACTCGCGGCAAGCCGCGACGACGAGGACGGTTCGCAGGTCCTCCTCGGCGAGCAGCATGTCCCGGGCGAGCCGGAGCGCCACCGGAGTGCCGCACGAGACGTTGTCGTACTCGACGGCGTAGGCGCGGTGGGCGCCGATCCGGTGCGCGATCCAGGGCGCCGCCTGCCAGACCGGCCAGTCCTTCCACATCGAGCCGAAGTACATGACGACGTCGAGGTCGAGCGGGTCGACGCCGCTCTCGGCCAGCAGAGCCTCGGCCGCGCGCACGGAGAGGTCGCTGACGTGCTCGTCCGCGGCGGCGATGTGCTTGCCGCGCAGGCCGAACTTCTCCACGAGCACACCCTCGGGGATGCCGCTGCGCTCCGCGATCTCGGCAGCGGTCAGCCACCGCGCCGGGAGATACGACGCGGTCGCTGTGAGCGCGATGCGTGTCATGGCCTCGGCGGCTCCAGCACCGAGCGGATGATCCGGCCCAGCTCCGCGCGGACACGTTCGGGCAAGTTGCCGTTGCCGGCGACGACCCAGCGCATGCCGACCATCTCGCCGATCGCCATCAGCGCCCAGGCCGTGACCTCGGGGTCGATCGGGCCGACCTCGCCGCGCTCGACCGCCTCCTTCAGCGCGGCGACGTACGGCTGGGAGACCCGGTCGTAGTGGAGCTCGAAGATCTCGGGCGAGACGAACGCGGCCTGGCGGATGATCTTGTAGAGGCCCGGATGCTCGGAGGTGAAGTCGAAGAAGCCGCCGAAGCCGAGCAGCTCCGCCTCGAGCCGGTTCTCCGCGCCTGCCGACGCCTCCGTCATCGCGTGCCGGATGCGCCGGTTCAGGTCGATCATCAGCTCGTCGAAGACCTCCTTCTTCGAGCCGAAGTAGAGGTAGAACGTGCCCTGCGAGACGCCGGCCGCCTCGGTGATCTTGACGATCGACGCGTCGTGGTAGCCGAGCTCCCCGAAGACCTGCTCGGCCGCGTCGAGCAGCTTCTGCCGCGTCTCGACGCCGCGCGCCGAGAGCGCCCGGCCGCCCGTGCCCTTGATCGTCTCGGTCATCTCGCCGCCTCCTGGAGCCCCTGCTTCTGGATCTTGCCGAGGCTGTTGCGCGGCACCTCGGCGACGAAGCGGACGCCGGTCGGCACCTTGAACTTCGCCAGCCGCTCGGCGCACCACGCGATCAGCTCCGGCTCCTCCACCCCGTCGGCGACGACGAACGCGACGCCGACCTCGCCCCAGCGCTCGTCCGGGACACCGACGACGGCAGCGTCGCGGACGGCCGGGTGCTCGTGGAGCGCCGCCTCGACCTCGGCCGGGTAGACGTTCTCGCCGCCGGAGATGTACATGTCCTTGAGCCGGCCCTTGATCCGGTAGAAACCCTCGTCGTCGCACTCGGCCACGTCGCCGGTGCGCAGCCAGCCGTCGGGCGTGAACGCGGCTTCGGTCGCCTCGGGGTTGCGCCAGTAGCCGGCGAACACGTTCGGGCCGCGCACCTGCAGCTCCTCCTCCGGCGACAGGCGCACCTCGACGAACGGGTACGGGCGCCCCGCGAAGCCGATCCGGCGGACGGCGTCCTCCGGCGGCAGGCAGAGGACGTTCGGCGCCGCCTCGGTCAGCCCGTAGCCCTGGACGATCGCGGTGCCGCGCTCGGCCCACGTCTCGAGCAGCGGCTCGGGCATCGGCGCACCGCCGACGACCGCGCGCTGCAGGCTCGAGAGGTCGGCGCCGGCGAAGCCGGGTTCCTGCGCGAGGAAGAGGTAGATCGGCGGCACGCCCATCATCGTCGTCACCCGCTTCTCCTCGATCAGCCGCAGCACGCGCGCGGGCTCGAACTGGCGCTCGAGGACGACGCGGGCGCCCTTCAGCCACGCGAGCAACGCCTGGACGTTCCAGCCGCCGACGTGGAACTGGGGCAGCACCTGGAGGACGACGTCGTCGGCCTGGACGCCGCTGCCGAGGTCGAAGCCGAGGTTCGTCCAGAAGCAGTTGGCGTGCGTGACGACCGCGCCCTTCGGCTTGCCGGTCGTGCCGGACGTGTAGACGAGCAGGAGGCCGTCCCCGTCCTGCGGAGCCAGGTCCCGGGGTCTGACCCCGGGACCTGTCCGCTCGGGCGAGGGCCGTTCCAGACGGCGATGCTCGTGGCCGGTGGCGGCGGCGAGCTCCTCGTACTCCGCCTCGACGAGGAAGAGCGCCGGCTCGGCGTCGTCGAGCTGGTAACAGAGCTCCGCCGGCGTCAGGCGCCACGAGAGCGGCAGCAGCATCAGCCCCGTCTTGGCGCAGGCGAAGAAGACGGCGACGTGCTCGGGCGAGTTCCCGGTCAGCGTCGCCACCCGGTCGCCGCGGCTCAGCCCTGCCTCGGCGAACGCGGCCGCGAACGCGTCGGAGGCCTCGTCCAGCTCGCGGTAGGTGACGAGGCGCCCCTCGTAGTCGATCGCGATCCGCTCGGGCGTCGTGCGCGCGCGGTCGCGGATCCAGCGGTCGATCGTGTGGGCGCCGCTCATCCGGCGAACTCTCTCAGGAGCGAGACGAACTCCGCAGGCCGGTTCCAGAAGAAGAGATGGCCGCCGGGGACGAGGCGCAGCTCGGCGCCCGGGATCCGCGCTGCGAGGAGCGGCACGTTCCTCGGGTCGACGACGACGTCGCCCTCGCCTCCGACGACGAGCGTCGGGACGGTCACGTCCGGCAGCTCGTCCCAGACGTCGAAGGTCGCCCAGATCCCGGCCTGCGCCGCCCAGCCGGCAGGGTCGGCCGGGTTCGCCGTCCGCAGCTCGACGATCCGCTCGACCAGCGCCGGCTCCGGCTCCGGGGCGAGTGCGTTCTCGACGAAGCGCCGCAGCGCGACCGCGGGGTCGAGCGCCGGCGCCTCGACCATCAGCTGGAGCGTCGGCGCCGGCAGCGGGTGCATGTTCGAGACGCCGGACATGGTCGCGACGAGGACGAGCCGGTCGACGCGCGCCGCGTGGCGCAGCGCGAGCTCCTGCGCGACCGCGCCGCCGAGGCTCGCCCCGAGCACGTGCGCGCGCTCGACCCCTGCTGCGTCGAGGACGGCGAGCGCGTCGCCGGCCAGCTCGGCGGCCGTGTACGGCCCCGGTGGGATGTCGCTCTCTCCGTACCCGCGGTTGTCGAAGGCGAGGACGCGGTAGCGCTCGGCGAGCGGCGCGAGGATCGGCTCCCAGCCCCAGCGGCCGTAGCCGAGGCCCATGATCAGGAGCAGCGGCGGCCCGGAGCCGTGCTCCTCCCAGGCGATCGCCACGCCGCCGTTGCGGGCGATCACGCGGCCTCCTCCACGCCCGGCAGCCGTCCGCCGAGCCGCCGCAGGCCGCGCATCCCGGCCCGCCCGTGCGCACCGATACCGACGATCCCGCCCGGCAGGAAGAAGACGACGAGGATGAACAGCGCGCCGAGCACGAACAGCGGCTGCGAGAGCGGCGTCCGGAGGACGCTCGGCAGGCTCTCCACGGCGTGCGAGCCGCCGACGGTGACGAGGCGCTGGTTCGCGTACGTGTAGAGGAAGCCGCCGAGCAGCGGCCCCCAGAGCGTGCCGCTGCCGCCGAGAACGGCCATCACGAGCAGCGAGAGCGTGAAGTCGGGCGAGGTCACGCTCATGTCCGCGCCGCCGACGACGAGCAGGTAGACGATGCCGCCGGCCGTCGCGAGGAAGGAGCCGAGCACGAAGGCGAGCAGCTTGTAGCCGCGCGTCCGCAGCCCGAGCACCTCGACACGCCGCTCGTTCTCGCGGATCGCCTGCCAGACGTGACCGGGCGAGGAGCGGACGGCCCAGCTGACGACCAGGGCCACCGCGACCGCGTAGCCGAGCGCGAGCCAGTAGAGGTTGCGCGTGTTGACGACACCGACGAACGCGGCGGGCACGTTGGTGTAGTCGTAGCCGAGCCCCGTCTCGCCGCCCGTCCAGCTGTGCGGGTTCTTCTGCACCACGATTCCTCCGGCCTGCGCGAAGGCGAGCGTGACCATCGCGAACGCGATCCCGCTCGTGCGCAGGCTGATCCAGCCGACGACGATCGCCAGAGCGAGCCCGACGGCGCCCGCGACGATGCACGCCTCCGCGAAGCTCCAGTGCCATTCCGTGACCGCGACGTCCGCGACGTAGAGGCCGGCGGCGAAGTAGAGCGCGTGCCCGAACGAGAGCAGGCCGGTGACGCCGAAGAGCAGGTCGTAGGAGAGCGCGACGCCCGCGAAGAGGAGACTGAGCGCCAGCAGCTGCAGCGTCCCGGGGCTGGAGAACGCGCCGGGCAGCAGCGCACCGAGCCCGAAGCCGAGTTTCGGCAGCACGGCGAGGACGGCCAGCAGCGCGACCGTCGCGAGCAGGCGGGCGTGGCGCCGGCTCACGCCGTGCTCCCGGCGAGCTGCGCCGGCCGCGCCAGCAGCACGAGCGCGAGCAGGAGCACGACGGAGAGATCGCCGATCCCGGTCGAGTAGTAGTTGACGAACTGCTGGACGAGCGCAACCGCGACCGACGCGATCGCGGAGCCCTTGACCGAGCCGAGGCCGCCGATGACGACGACGATGAACGCGAAGATGAGCAGGCTCGTCCCGCGCTCGGGCGTGACCGAGGTGAAGTAGATGCCCGAGAGGACGCCCGCCAGCGCCGCAGCGAGCCCACCGAGCGCGAAGACGAGGGTGAAGGCGCGCCGGACGTCGATCCCGAGCGCCGTCACCATCGCGCGGTTCTCGACGCCTGCGCGGATGATCAGCCCGTAGCGCGTGTAGCGGAGGAACGCGAGCAGGCCGCCCAGCACGAGCGTGGCGGCGATGATCTCGACCCAGCGGTCGTTCGGGATGTGCGCGCCGGCGATCGTCGTCGTGCCGGCGAACCACGGCGGCAGGACGAAGAACTTCGCGTCGCTGCCCCAGATCCCCTGGACGAGTGCGACCGTGACGAGCGAGAGACCGACCGTGACGAGGATCTGCTGGATGTGCCGCAGATAGAGCGGGCGGATCAGGACGAGCTCGACCAGCACTGCGAAGACGACGCCTGCCGCGACGCCGGCGAGCGCGGAGACGGCGAAGCGCAGCGGCACCGAGCCGATCCCGCCGAGCTTCGACTCCACGAACCAGGTCGCGTACGCGCCGACCGTGAGGAAGGCGCCGTGCGCGAAGTTGAGCACGCCCATCAGGCCGTAGATGAGCGACAGCCCGGACGCGACGAGGAAGTACATCGCGCCGAGCCCGAGACCCGTGATCGTGAGGAGCACGAAGGTACTCATGCGGCCGCGTGCACTCCGAGCAGGCGGTGGACGAGCGCGTCGTCCTCGAGGTCGGCGGCGGTTCCGGTGTGGACGACGCGCCCCTGGTCGAGCACGACGATCGAGCGGGCGAGCCGGCGCACGACGGCCAGGTTCTGCTCGACGAGCAGCGCCGTCTCGGTCTCGGCAATCCGCTCGAGCACGCCCGCAACCTCGGAGACGAGCGACGGCGCGAGCCCCTTCGTCGGCTCGTCGATCAGGAGCAGCCGGTTCGGGTTGAGCAGCGCCCGTGCGATCGCGACCATCTGCTGCTGGCCGCCGGAGAGCGTGCCGGCGCGCTGCCGCGCCCGGTCCTTCAGCTCCGGAAAGAGCTCGTAGACGAGCTCGAAGCGCGGCGCGCCGTTGCGCACGGCCAGCCGCAGGTTCTCGCCGACGGTCAGGCCGGCGAACACGTCGCGGTCCTCGGGGACGTAGCCGACGCCGCGGGCGACGATGCGGTGCGTCGCCTCGTGCTCGATCGGCGCGCCCTCGAAGCGGACGCTACCCCGCCGCGGCACGAGCCCGAGCACGCCCCGGAGCGTTGTCGTCTTGCCGACGCCGTTGCGCCCGAGCAGCGCCGTGATCCCGCCACCGGGCACGTCGAAGGAGACGCCCTGAAGCACGTGTGCGCCGCCGAGGTTGACGTGGAGATCACGGACCTCGAGCAGCGGCATCTCCGTACCGCTCACAGCGGCTCCCCCACGTACGCCTCCTGCACGGCTGCGCTCCGCATCACGGCCTCGGGCAGGTCGCACGCGAGCACACGGCCGTGGTGCATGACGGCGATCCGCTCCGCGAGCCCGGTCACGACCTCCATGTGGTGCTCGACCATCAGCACCGTCTTGTGCTCGTCCCGGTGGACGGAGCGGATCACCTCGACGAGCCCCGGCACGTCCTCGGCGCTGACGCCCGCCATCGGCTCGTCGAGCAGGACGACGTCGGCGTTCGACGCGAGCACGATCGCGAGCTCGAGCTTGCGCCGGTCACCGCCCGAGAGCAGCGCGGCCGGAAGGGCGCCGCGTCCGTCGAGCCCGATCCGGCCGAGCGCCCAGTGCGCGCGCTCGACGGCCGCTGCGACGCTCGCCGCCCGCCGCCAGATCCGCATCGTCCCGCCGAGCGAGATCTCGGCGGCGAGCCGGACGTTCTCGAAGGCGCTGAGCGCCGGAAAGACACTCGAGAGCTGGAACGTCCGTGCGATGCCCGCCTGCGCGCGCGCCGAGGGCGTCGCACGGGTGATGTCGCGTCCGCGAAGCACGATGCGGCCGGCGGTCGGCAGGCGCAGGCCCGAGAGCAGGTTGAAGAGCGACGTCTTCCCGGCCCCGTTGGGGCCGATGATCCCGAGGAACTCCCCCTCCGCCACCTCGAGGCCGACATCGGCGACGATCGAAGCGCCGCCGATGTCGAGCCCGAGGCCGTCGGTCGCGAGAACCGGTTGAGTGGTCACGACGACGAAGGAGGGTCTGGGATCTTCCGGCCTACTTGAACGGAGTGATCGGAGGGGAGACGGCGGCGGGCGCGATCCGCTTCAGCACCTTCGGCTGGAGCTTGCCCTTCGCGTCCTTGACGAGCTGCACCTGGAACATCGGCTGGTTCATCGCGTGATCCTGGGGGCGGATCCACTCGTTGCCCTTCGGTGCCAGGAACTTCCAGCCTTCGAGCGCGGAGATCATCGCATTGACGTTCTGGTCGCCCGCCTTGCCGAGGGCGTGGACGATCATCTGCGCCGTCACGAAGCCGTCCGGCGTGAACAGGTCGGGGATCTGGCCGCCCTTCGCCTTCATGTGCTTGACGAGCCAGTCGTTGACCTTGTTGTTCGGGCCGGTGGCCACGTAGTGCGCGAGGAACTTGATCGACGTCGCGGCCGCACCGAAGCCCTGCCAGGTGTCGCGCTGCGCGAGGCCGGTCGTGACCGTCGTGGACTTGAACACGCCCTGCTGCTCGAGCGCCTGCCACATCGCGCCGGCCGTGTCGCCGGCCCAGGCCACGAACAGGAGGTCGGGCTTGGAGGCGACGATCTGCTGCGCGAACGGCGTGAAGTCGGTCGCCGAGAGCGGGACGAGGATCGAGGTGACGTGGTGCCCCTTGCCACCGATGACCGCCTTGACCGCGGCCGCATTGCCCTGGCCGAAGGCGTAGTCCTGCGCGAGCACGGTGATGTTCTTGCCGGTCGTCTTGCCGAGGAACGAGTTCGCCGCAAGCACGTCCTGATACGTCTGCCGTCCGGCCCGGAACGTGTAGCGGTTGAGGCCGGTGATGCCGTCGTACGCCGCGGCGCCGGAGATGTAGAGGATCTGGTTCTGCGCCGCGAGCGGGGCGAGCTGCAGGGCGGTCGCCGATGAGCAGGTGCCGGCGATGATCTTGTAGCCCTGGCCGATCAGGGTCTTCGTCTCGGAGACGGCCGTTGCCGGGTTCGCCGTCTCGTCCTGGATGTTCAGCTGAATCGGGTGGCCGTTGACCTTGTTGGTGCCGTTGGTCGCGTACTGCATCCCGAAGCGGAGGCCCTCGATGTACTCGGCGCCGTACTCGGCGAGCGCGCCGGTCCGGCAGTAGACGATCCCGACCTTGTACGGCGACGCCGCGCCCGAGGCCTCGACGCGCGCCTGGGCGATCGCCGCCAGCGCCGCGGCCGCAACCGCGGCGGCGACGAGCACGATCGCTCGCTTCCAGCCCAATCTCTGCATCTGTGTGACCCTCCCTCCGAGAGAACGCTACGACCTTCGCACCCCAAACATGAGAGGTGATTCAGGTCTTATAAGTCTTGGCTTCGGGCAAGTCAAGACAGCGACGAAGTCGCGACTGTCTCGTGACCTGCCCTGGGCACGCCCAGGGCATCGGGGGTGACGCGGAGCGCCGGGCGCGCTCTACGCGGTCTGCTCGACGGGCTCGTCGGGCTCGTCGTCGACGTACGTGCCGGCGCTCGTGACGAGCGTGGGCCGGATGCCCTGCGCGATCGTCTCCTTCGTGATCACGCACTTGGTCACGTCACGCCGCGACGGCAGCTCGAACATGACGTCGAGCAGGGCGCCTTCGATGATCGACCGGAGCCCGCGGGCCCCGGTCTCGCGCTCGAGCGCCTTGTCTGCGATCTCCCAGAGCGCGTCGTCGGTGAAGACGAGCTCGATCGAGTCGTAGCCGAAGAAGCGCTGGTACTGCTTGCTGAGCGCGTTCTTTGGCTCGGTGAGGATCTGGACGAGATCCTCGCGCCGCAGCTGGTGGACGGCCGAGATGACGGGCAGGCGGCCGATGAACTCGGGGATCAGGCCGAAGTTGAGCAGATCCTCCGGCATCACCTGCGCGAGCAGCTCGGACGCCTCCGACGAGTGCTTCGAGCGCATGTCGGCGCCGAAGCCGACGGCGTTCTTGCCGATCCGGCGGCCGATGATCTTGTCGAGGCCGGCGAACGCGCCGCCGCAGATGAAGAGGATGTTCGTCGTGTCGATCGAGAGGAACTCCTGGTGCGGATGCTTGCGTCCGCCCTGCGGCGGCACCGAGGCGACCGTCCCCTCGAGGATCTTCAGGAGCGCCTGCTGCACGCCTTCGCCCGAGACGTCGCGCGTGATCGACGGGTTGTCGGCCTTGCGCGCGATCTTGTCCACCTCGTCGATGTAGATGATCCCGGTCTCCGCCTTCTTGATGTCGAAGTCGGCGGCCTGGATCAGCTTGAGGAGGATGTTCTCGACGTCCTCGCCGACGTAGCCGGCCTCGGTCAGCGCCGTCGCGTCGGCGATCGCGAACGGGACGTTCAAGATCCGCGCCAAGGTCTGGGCGAGCAGCGTCTTGCCGCAGCCGGTCGGGCCGAGCAGGAGGATGTTCGACTTCTGGAGCTCGACGTCGTTCTCGTCGACCCCCATCTGCACGCGCTTGTAGTGGTTGTAGACGGCGACCGAGAGCGTCCGCTTCGCCTCTTCCTGCGAGACGACGTAGTCGTTCAGGACGCTGTAGATGTCGCGCGGGCGCGGCAGGTTGTCGAGGTCGAGCTGCGCGGGAGCGGTCAGCTCCTCGTCGATGATCTCGTTGCAGAGATCGATGCACTCGTCGCAGATGTAGACGCCGGGGCCGGCGATCAGCTTCTTGACCTGCCGTTGGCTCTTCCCACAGAAGCTGCAGAGGAGCTGTTCGTTTCCGTCGCTTGCGCGGGCCACCGTCTCTCCTTGTACCTCGGATCTGCCGTTTCGTCTACCGCGAGGCGACGACTTGGTCGACGATCCCGTAGTCCTTGGCTTCTTCGGCGTTCATGTAGTAGTCGCGCTCCATGTCCTTCGAGACCTTGTCCAGCGGCTGATTCGTGTGCATGGCGATGATCTCCTCCAAGCGCCGCTTGAGATTGATCGTCTCGCGCGCCTGGATCTCGATGTCCGTGCCCTGTCCCTGGAAGCCGCCCGACACCTGGTGGATCAGGATCTTGGAGTTCGGCAGCGCGATGCGCTTTCCCTCCGTGCCTGCCGCCAGAAGCAGCGCTCCCATCGACATCGCGATCCCGATGCAGTAGGTCGCGACGTCCGGCTTGATGAACCGCATCGTGTCGTAGATCGCGAGTCCCGCGTACACCGAGCCGCCGGGAGAGTTGATGTAGATGTTGATGTCCTTGTCTGGGTCTTCGGATTCCAGGTGGATCATCTGAGCGACGACGAGGTTCGCGACCTGATCGTCGATCGGCGTACCGAGGAAGATGATCCGCTCGTTGAGCAGTCGCGAGTAGATGTCGAAGAAGCGCTCCCCGCGCGAGGTCTGCTCGATGACGGACGGGATGACGAGGTTCGACGGGTTCATGATCGGGCTCCTTCGCCGGGGGTCCAGAGTTTCGTCTCGGGGTCGGGCTTTTCCTTGTCGGGCGTCCAGATCGCCTCGCGCGCCTCGGCGAGATCCTTGGGGATCCGCTTCACCTCGGCTGCGACACGGTCGAGCGCGTTCCGCAGGCGCATGTCGTCGCGCAGCGTCTCGAACCGCCCGCTCTCGCGCAGGCGCGCGACCGACTCGTCGGCCTCGTCGCCGAGCGCCTCGGCCTGCTCGCGCACGAGCGCCTCGACGTCGGCGTCGGAGACGTCGAGGCCGAGCTGGTCGGCGACCGCCTCGAGCACGAGCTCGCGCCCGACCGACCGGTGAGCCTCCTCGTGCAGCCGCGCGACGAGCTCCTCGGGCTGCTGGCCGGTCATGGCGAGGTACGTCTCGAGCTGGACGCCGCGCGCCTCGACCGAGCGGGCGAAGCTGCGGAGCAGCTCGCGCGTCCGCTGCTCGACGAGCGGCCCGGCCGCGTCGACCTTCGACGCGGCGACGAGCGCGTCGGCGACGTCGGCGCGGAACTGGCCTTCGATCTCGTCCTCGATCTGGCCGCGGAGGCGCGACTCGATGTCGCCGCGCAGCTCGGCCAGCGTCTCGAACTCGCTCGCGGCGCGCGCGAGCTCGTCGTCGACCGGCGGCAGCACCTTCTCCTTGACCTCCTTGACGGTGATGCTCACCGTCTGCTTCGAGCCGTCGGCGAGCTCGAAGTCGATCTGCCTCGTCTCGCCGGCGCTCATGCCGGTGACGCCCTGCTCGATCTCCTCGACGACCGCGCCGCGGCCGAGCTCGACGACGTAGTCGCGGCGGGTCTCGCCGCCGTCGGCGACGAGGTCGACGACGACCGTGTCGTCGGCGGCGACGGGCCGGCCCTCGACGGGGACGAGCTCGGCGACCGTGGAGCGGAGCGCGTCGAGCTCGTGCTGGACGAGCTCCTCGGGCACCTCGGCCTCGACCGCGCCCACCTCGAGCTGCGTCCAGTCGGGCACGTCCGGCTTCGCCTGCACGGCGACGGTCGCGCTGAACTCCCAGTCGTTCTCGGCGGAATCGGGGAGCTCGAAGTCGTACTGCGGCTGCGCGACGGGACGAACCCGTGTCTGCGCGGCCGCGTTCCAGAACCAGCTGCCGATGTGGCTTTCGACCGCCTCGGCCATCAGCCGTTCCTTGCCGACCCGCTGGAGCAGCACCTGCCGCGGCACCTTGCCCTTGCGGAAGCCCGGGATCTTGACGCTCTGCGCGAGGTCGGAGGCGGCGTGCTCGACGGCATGGTGGACGTCGTGCGACGGGACTTGAACCGTCAGCTTGACGCGATTCTCGGGGAGCTCCTCGACCTGGGCCTGCACCCGGCCATTCAAGCAGGAACCCCCTGGCCGACGTCCGCCTACGGATTCGGGAAGGGTGCCGGGACGCGACGGCGAACCTCATCTGCCAGATGAACGCGTGGACTCTGCTTCTGCTCGTCGGCGTCAGCGCTCTCTGGGTCGCGATGCTCTCGGCCGTACTCTGGCTCGCCGCCGGATCGCCGGCCCGCAGCTCGTAAGCCGCCCGACCGCGCACCGCCAGGCGCCGCGCGGACCACCGCAGGCGAAGCGCCGGATGGACGAGCGAAGCGGGCGACGCGGGAAAACATGCGGGCGAGAGGACTCGAACCTCCAAGGGCCTTCCGGCCCAGCGGGACCTAAACCCGCCGCGTCTGCCAGTTCCGCCACACCCGCGCCGCTCAAGGATACGGCCACGATCGCGCGCGATAGAGTCGCGCGGTGCCCGGAATGCTTCCCGAAGACGTCTACGCGCTGACCGGAGTTTCCGACCCGCGCATCTCGCCGGACGGGACGCGCGTCGCGTATCAGGTCTGGTGGATCGACGGCGAGGCGAACGAGTACCGCGGCGCGATCTGGGTGGCGCCGCTCGACGGCCGGGGCGAGGCGCGCCCGTTCACCTCGGGCGAGAGGCGCGACGGCTCGCCGGCGTGGTCGCCCGACGGTCGCTGGCTCGCGTTCACCTCGAACCGCGGCCCGGACAAGACGCCGCCGCAGCTCTACGTCATGCCGGCGGACGGAGGCGAGCCGCGCCGGCTGACCGACGGCAAGGAGGGCGTCGAGTCGTTCGCGTGGTCGCCGGACTCGACACGCATCGCCTTCGCCCGCCGCGTACGCGACGAGGCGTACGCCGAGGAGGACGACGCGAAGCGGGCGCCGCGGCGGTTCCGGCGGGTCTTCTACAAGCTCGACAGCGTCGGCTGGATCGGCGACCGGCGCAAGCACCTGTTCGTGGTCGACCTCGCAGGCGGCGAGGCGCGCCAGCTCACCGACGGCGACTGCGAGGACGACGAGCCGATCTGGTCGGCCGACGGCACGCGCGTCCTCTTCAGCGCGCTGCGCGGCGAGCGCTGGGACGTCGAGTACGTCGCGCGGGTCTACGAGGTCGAGGCGGACGGCGGCGAGCCCCGGCAGCTGACGGGCGACGAGGGCTCGTACAGCGGCCTCTCGCTCTCACCGGACGGGACACGGATCGCCTACCGGCTCGAGCCCGACGACGGCACGTTCCCGCACCACACGCAGATCGGCGTCATGAACGCGGACGGCAGCGACCGCCGGCTGCTGACGGCGGCGCTCGACCGGCAGTGCGGCCCGTACCCGCTCGCGCGGGCGCCGATCTGGGACGGCGACCGGCTCCTCTTCGGCGTCGAGGATCGCGGCAACATCCACCTCTACACCGTGCCCGCCGACGGCTCGGCCGCGCCGGAGCTCCATGTCGGCGGCGAGCGGCAGATCGGCCTGTACGACCTGCGCGGCGGCAGTCTCGTCTTCACGGCGACCACCCACACCGAGCCGATGGAGCTCTACGCGGGCATCGACGGCAGCCGGCTCACCGACGTCGGCAAGGGCTTCAGCGAGGCCCGGGAGCTGGTCGAGGCCGAACGCTTCGTCGCCGTCTCGCCGGACGGCTCCGAGGTCGACGCCTGGCTCGTCCGGCCGGCCGGCTTCTCGGCCGGCGAGCGCTACCCGGTGCTCCTCTCGATCCACGGCGGACCGTTCGCGCAGTACGGCACGGGCTTCTTCGACGAGTTCCAGGTCTACGCCGGCGGCGGCTACGCGGTGTTGTTCGCGAACCCGCGGGGCGGCTCCGGTCGCAGCGAGGCGTGGGCGCGAGCGATCCGCGGCCCGATCGACGGCGGCGGCCCCGGCTGGGGCACGGTCGACTTCGACGACCTGATGGCGGTCGTCGACACGGCGCTCGAGCGCTTCGAGTTCCTCGACCCCGAGCGGCTGGGGGTGATCGGCGGCTCGTACGGCGGCTTCATGACCTCGTGGATCGTCGGACACACGAACCGCTTCAAGGCGGCCCTGTCCGAGCGCGCGGTCAACAACATGGTCAGCGCGTTCGGGTCGAGCGACCTCTTCTGGATCTTCGAGCGCCAGTTCGGCGGCGCGATGGCCGAGCACGTCGACGAGTGGCTGCGGATGTCGCCGTCCACCTATGCGAGCGACATCGAGACACCGCTCCTCGTGATGCACTCCGAGAACGACCTCCGCTGCGGCGTCGAGCAGGGCGAGCACCTGTTCACGCTGCTGCGCCTGCTCGACAAGGAGGTCGAGATGGTGCGCTTCCCGGCCGAGAGCCACGAGCTCTCGCGCGCGGGCTCGCCGAGCCACCGCGTCCAGCGCTTCGAGGCGATCCTCGAATGGTTCGACCGCCAGCTCGCCGGCAAGCCGGATTAGGAGCTACGCCGGATCGTCGGCGCTCGGGCGCCGGCGCGACCGCGCTACCAGCGGTCCCAGTGCACCATCGTCTCGAGCGGCTTGCGCCGCCCGGGCTTGAACTCGGTGCCGAGCGTGTAGGCGACCGGGATCAGCGCCACCTGCGAGACCTGCTCGTACGGGATGCCGAGGATCTCCGCGGCCCGCTGCTCGTGCATCAGGTGGAAGGTCGTCCAGACGGTGCCGAGTCCGCGCGAGCGGGCGGCGAGCATGAAGCTCCAGGCGGCCGGGATGATCGAGCCGTAGATCGACGCCGTCCAGGCGGCCGGCTTGTCCTCGACGCGGCCCTCGACGCACGGGATCACGTGCACCGGCACCTCGTGCAGGTGGGCGGCCAGGTGGCGGACGGCCTCGCCGATGCGCACGAACTGCGCGTTCTCCGACTGGCGGCGCTCGAGGTACGGCCCGGCGACCTCGCGCCAGAGGTCGGCGAGCGCGGCGCGGCGCTCCGGGTCGGTGACGACGACGAAGTGCCAGTTCTGCGAGTAGCTCGCGGTCGGCGCCTGCTGGGCGAGCCGGAGGCAGTCCTCGAGGACGTCGCGCTCGACCGCGCGCGTCAGGTCGAGGCGCTTGCGTACGGCGCGGGTCGTCGAGAGCAGCTCGTCGGGTGTGAGTTCGAGGAGCATGACGCGATCTTGTCAGAACACGCCGCCGGCCGTGCTCGGAGCGCGATACTCCGTTCATGCTCCGTGCCCTCCTGACGTTCGTCGGCGCGTTCGCCGGCACGATGGCCGTCTTCGTCGTCGCGGTGGGGCAGCTCGCCCGCATGGATCTCCAGACCCTCGTCGTCGCGCTCGTCCTCTCGGCCGCGATCGCGTCGGTCGCGGTGTGGCGGCAGCGGCGCGCGTAGTCGCGGGCCGTTCTCGCCGTCGTTCGTCGAGGTGAGACGCGGGGCTCGGCAAGGGCGGCGACCCACCGGACGGCGCCGGCAGGCAGACGGCCGAGCTGGTTGCAGCCCGCACGATTCGCGCCTGATCGACTACGAGGCCGTGGTCGCCGCGCGAAGCGGCCACGGCCCGACAGCTCAGCTTGCGGGCTGGGGGCCGTCCTGGGCGGCTGCCGCGTCTGCCGGCGCGGCGTCTTCGCGAGCCGTCTCTCCCGGCGCGGCGTCTTCGCCAGCCGTCTCCTCGGGGGGTGTTGCGTATGGGTCGATGCCGGCCAGGCGTAGCGCCGCCACCTCCGCCTTCTTTGCGCGCTTGCGTTCGCGCTTCTCCTTCACCGCCAGCTCCCGCGCGCGCTTTGCCATCGTTTCGGGTCGTCTTCCAGCCATGCGCCTCCTCAGTAGATGGGGGCAGCTGCCGGATCCGCGGAGCCGGCAGCTGCCGAAACGCGTCGAGCGCGCCTAGACGGACGCGAGCGTCACGACGTTCTTCGCCTCGGGGCCCTTCTGACCCTCGGCAGCGTCGAACTGGACCTTCGCGTTCTCGTTGAGGGACTTGTAGCCCTCACCGACGATTGCGCTGTGATGGACGAACAGGTCCTTGCCGCCTTCGTCGGGGGTGATGAACCCGTACCCCTTGTCGGCGTTGAACCACTTCACGGTTCCGGTAGCCATAGATGAAACACCTCCTCACACTGCTCAGGAACGGGCAGAGGAGGTGCAACGTGCACATCCGGTACTCGCTCGGTAGTGGCGCGAGGGTAGCAGGGAAAAGCGCGCGTCCGCGCTCGTGGCGCGGCTTGTGCGACACTGGAGGAGCGCACGGACCTTGCGCGGTCGCGGTCGAGGCCGGCTTTCTTCCTCTTCAGCTGCCACACCGGGCCTGAGTGCAGCCGGATCCCGAATGCGGCGACGCGTTCGCGGCAAGAGCGAGAGGAGAGCGACGATGGTAGAGCCGAAACGGCCCGGAGAGCGGGCCGCACCGCTGTGACTCTCACGGTCGACAACCCGATTCGCGTCCAGGTGGGCGAGGCGAGCGTCGTCCTCCAGGGACACGAGCTCGACCGCCTGCTGGCCGCGCTGGAAGGGGTCGATCTCGACGGAGCCGAGGCCGTCCGCGAGCAGATCGCGGCGCTTCGCCTCGTCGGCCGCGTCATCGACCTCGCCCCGACCGAGGCCGAGCTGGCGGCGCTGCGGGTCGCTCTCCGGCTGCTCGCCGAGACCACCGCGCCGCTGAGTCCGACACTCCTGGAGCTCTTCGAGATCTGCTCGCCGACGGCCGAAGACGGGCGTGGATAGCACCACCGCCACGCTCGCCGAGCCGGCGCAGCGTCCGCGTCTGCGCGGCGTCCTGCACCAGGCCGGTTTCGTCGTCGCGTGCGGAGTCGGGATCGCATTCGTCGCCACGCTCGACGGGCGCCGTCTCGTCGCGGCCGTCGTCTTCGCCGTGTCGGCCGCCGCGATGCTCGGGGCGAGCGCCCTCTACCACCGGATCACGTGGACGCCGCGGGCACGGGCGTGGATGCGGCGCGTCGACCACGCGGGCATCTATCTGCTGATCGCGGGCACGTACACCCCGATCGGCCTGCTCGCCCTGCACGGGACGCTGCAGCGGGTGGTGCTCGCCGTCGTCTGGAGCGGCGCGGGCGCGGCGATCTTCGCGAAGGTCGTCTGGGTGGGCTCGCCGAAGTGGCTCTCTGCGGCGCTCGGGATCGCGCTCGGCTGGGTCGGCGTCGCGGCTCTCCCGCAGCTCTCCCACACGGCCGGGCCTGCGGCGGTGGCGCTGCTCGCGGCGGGCGGGCTCGCGTACACGGTCGGAGCGGTCGTCTACGCGCGCCGCAAGCCGGACCCCGTTCCCATGGTGTTCGGGTACCACGAGGTGTTCCACGCACTGACGCTCGTCGCGCTCGTCTGCCAGTACGTCGCGATCGCGTTCTTCGTCGTCCGAGTCGGCTGATCCGGGAGGGACTGCCCATGGAGGGAACGATGCTCTGGTTCAACCGCGAGAAGGGTTACGGCTTCATCCGTACCGAGGACGACGAGCGGCTCTACGTCGCCGAGAGCGGCTTCGCCGCGGATCAGGCACCGGCGGCCCGCTGCAAGGGCCGCGAGGTCAGCTTCGACCGCGACGAGAGCGGAGACGAGCCGCAGGCCGTCAACGTCTCGTTCATCGAGCAGCTCGACTCGCGCCGCGCCCGCCTCCGCAGCAGCCACGGCGGCCGCAGACTCTAGACCGGGCGAGCCCGCGCGAGCCGGCTCGCTTGCCGAGCGGGCGGAAAGCGAAGCGCGTAGCACGCGCGCGAAGCGCGCCTGCCAGCGCGAAGCGGGCGAAGCGGGAAACATGGCCCCGAGTGGAGGACTTTCAAACACCTCGATCCAAGACCTCCTCCAGTGTCTCACGGAACGGCGCCCGGACCAAGAGCGGCGATCGCGCCCCAGACGAGCCGGCTGGCCTGACGGGCGGCGCGAGTTCGGCTCCGTCGGCAAGGCCGTACTCGCAGTCCTCGCCGCAGCCGATAAAGATCTGACCGCCCAAGAGATCCGGCACCGGGCCGAGACGCTCCTCGGCGGCGCAATCTCACGCCACTCGATCGCCTATCAACTGCAGACGAGATCGAAAGGGTCTGATCCAACCATCATCCAGACCGACGGGAGGTACTACGGTCTGCGGCGCTGACCGCCCACCGCCTCGTGCGCCTAGTAGCGCGATCAACCACGACCGGTGAAGATACGGCCGTGCCGTTTCCGATCCCGAGTAGATACACGTCGCAGGCCGCCGACATCACCCGGGACGAGCGCAAGAGGACGGTGAGCCCACCTTCATTCTTCTTCGCCCAGACCCAGGCACTGTGGCTCGCCGGGGGCTACTTCACGAACGCCCGGCTCGTAGCGTCGTCGCATGGCGCCGTTGCTGACAAGCACAGGAACCGGATCCGGAGCGCTCTCTTCGGCCAGGTGATGGCGTCCTTCGAGTTCTGCATTAGGGACTTCATCGCTCAGGTCGTGGACGCCTCGGACGTTTTCGACGAGGCAGTGAACTCGTGTAAGTGGATCGACGTAGACAAGTCGAGGATCCTCGCAGCGCGCGATTCATCGTCGTCCGTCGGCGCGATGCTCATCCACCCGCTCCTCGGCTGGTACGAGACCGACGAGCTGAACCAGAGGTTCGAGCACCTCTTTCAGCACCGCCTGCTCGACAAGGAACAGGCCCAAACCCTGCAGCGGCTCTGGATCATCCGCCACTCGGTGGCCCATAAGGGAGGTTTCGTGACGGGCCACGACGCCTATCGGCTCCAAGCGCCGACGCTACGCCAAGCGGCGATCGAGATGGATCTCGACTTCCTGAACGAGACGATCCGTTTCCTCCGCGGCGTGGTAGCGAAGCTGGAGCACGGGCAGCCGATCGCCGACCGCGTAATCGGCGAGTGGCTCAACAAGAGGGCGACGGGCAATTGGAGTGAGGACGAGGAGGCCTACAGTCGCGTTCGGTCGATCGTGACGGTCGTCCGCGAGCGAACGCAGGACATCCCGACTTTCACCCAGGCTATGTACGAGGCCGATCGAGCACGCCTCGTAGCGCCCGCCGGAGGGTGATGAACAGGCGAACGGCTCAGCGTCAAGACGCTGAGAGAAGTGTTCGGCCTCGCGTAGCTGGACGGCACGGGCTGACTCACCGACTGTCCCGGGTCGACCTACGATCCAGACCGTCATGGAGAAGAACGCGAAGGAGCCTGTCCGCGCTCGCGCTCGCGCCCGCGCACTGGCGCAGCTGGCGACTCAGCTTTCTGCTGACGCGGGGCTATTACGGCATCTGCCACCCCCGGCAATCGCCTTGACGAACGCGCAGTGGAGCTCGGTCACCGCGGAGGCGTCCCTGAGGAGGGCACTGACGAGCCTGAATGAGGCACTCGCCGAGGTTCGGACTCACTCTCACGGCGCGGATGACGACATCGCTCGGGAACTCCGGCCCGCGGCAGTCGCCTTCGCATCGGTTGCGCGAAAGGTCGCTCGGATGCTCTGGCAGCTCGCAGCATTCACCCCTGCCGCCCCGCCGCAGCTTCCGCCGGCCCTCGCCGAGCTGATTGACGGGGTCGCCCGCACCCTCGATGACGCCGCTGCTTGGTTCCGCGACGGCTTGATGGGGTCATCCCCGCAGCTGCCAACGGTCGCGGAGTCGAGCAACTGGCAGATGCGCGGTGTCGTGGACCCTGTGGCCACCGCATTCGGGGTAGCTCAAGCTGAGCTCACCGACGAACTCGGTGCGGTCAGCGACGCACGCCTCATAGCTGCCTATCGGAATCGGCACCCCGAGCTGGCAGACGTCTGCGCGACCCTGTTGTACTCGATTACTCAGCCCCCGCTGGACCTCTTCGCGATCGTCGAGCCGCTGTTGGAACTCTTGTGCGTGGAGCGGCCCCTCTTGGCCTGGACAGTTGCGAATTCCGGGCTAGGACTGATCCGGGACGCCGCCTCGTCCGCACCCGGGGATGTTGAGGACGTCTTCGAACAGTTGCGGGAACGGGCAGCCCGTAGGGCCACGTCACGCGATCGACTGCACGCAACCAGGCGTGCCGTCTCAGGCTCAGCAAGTGAAGCTGAGCGGGCGCTTGCCGAGCTGTCGGCCTATCGGATCATGGTCGAAGGGCATCTCCGCCCTTGGGGTTGGGCGTTGCTGCGCCTCGCAGGCGCGCGCGGTGACATGCCGCTGATCACGGAGTTGCGCAATCGCCTAGCGGCAAGCGCCGAGCCGCTTCACAGGCAGCTTGCAGACGCAGTGATTCCAGCGCTGCGGAACGCTGATGCCCATGAGGACGCGTACTTCGATCAGCTGCGCGGGGAACTTATCGTCGGCGATCAGTCCGTCGACGTCGGCGCCGTGCGATCGTCCAACGCAGAACTGGATGCGATCAATGCCGGTCTCGAAATGGCACTGGCGTGCGCATGCGGCCAGGTCGAGCCGGTCGCACGTGCCTACACGGTGAGGCCAGGCGACCCGACTACGGCTGCGGAGGCGCTCTCACAAGCAGAGCAACGTTACGGTCATGCTGGCCTGCGTGTGTGGTCGCTGCGGCGCGACCGAAGCACCGTCCAAGTACGGATCGATGCGATCGACCCTCTGCGGTCGTTGAACCCGTGTCTTCTTGCCACGCTGCAAGCCAACGAACTTCTAGCGGGAGTTGCCCGCTGGCAGATCGGCTTGCGTGAACGAAGCGGCTGGGTCATCGACCTGCCGTCGAGCGTCCTGCGTCACAACTGGCCGGTCTTCGAACAGGCTGCTCGATGGTTTCCTGAGATCCCGCCGGAAACGTTCTTGCCCTGCGTCACGTGGGCTCGCCTCGAATTGGAACTGCCCGGCGTGGCGCTGAGAGCAGCGGCGTGGTTAACACTGAACTACCTGCAGCACGCGATCGAAGAAGCGGAAGCGAGAGCCTCCCCAGACGTCTCCTGGCTTGAGCAGATTCGGTGGTTCGAACGTCGAGTCCAGAATGTGACGAACGCCTGCACTGCGACGCTCCGTGTGATGCCTCGTGCCGAGGCCGAGCCGCTCGAGGTGGCCCTGGATCTCACCCAAGCGATCCGTCATAGCCTGGCCGGGAACCAAGCCACTCCGCCTCTGGACGTGCTGATCCATGAGGTGCTGCGAGAACGTGACCGTCTTCCGGTCCCGGCCGTAATGCCGACGATCGATCCCCGGCCCCTCTCGGTGGCCGACGAGGATCGCTAGCAATCGTGCAGAGATGGCGAGGCAAGAAAGGGTTGAGACGCAGTGACCGCCGGTAGCGTCAGCGCGCGCATGAGCCGTCAGTCGGTGAGAGACACCGGACCCGAGAGGCGTCTTCGACAGGAACTTCGGAGACTCGGTATCGGGTACCGACTCCATCGTCGTCCGTTGCCGGGGGTCCGACGCTCTGCAGACATCGTCTTCGTCGGCGCACGAGTCGCAGTCTTCGTCGACGGCTGTTTCTGGCACGGCTGTCCCCACCACAAGGGGATGCCCCGTTCGAACGCCGCCTGGTGGGCCGAGAAGATCGCGACGAACCGCGCACGTGATGCCGACACCGATCGGCGTCTAGAGGCAGCTGGCTGGCTATCGGTTCGGGTATGGGAGCACGAAGAGCCGGCGGCGGCGGCAGCACGCATCGCGGCATTGGTGCGCTCCCGCCGATCGGAACGACCAGGTCAGGCTGCAGTCTGAGAGAGTGCGTTCAGGACCTGTCTCGCATGGGCGGCGACGAAGTCCGGCGGTAACGCATTGCCTATTAGAGCAGCCGCAGCGAATTTCCCCCCGTCCAGACAGAACTTGTAGTCCGGGGGGAAACCCTGGAGTAGAGCAGCTTCACGAAGGGTGATGGCGCGGTTCTCGTCCGGATGCAGAAAGCGCCCCTTGGAGGGGTTGACGCAGCCCCCCGTGATGGTCGGCGAAGGCTTGTTCCATGCCATGCGACCGTAGATGTCCTTGAAGCCATCGGTCTCCTTGTGGCAAGGAAGCTGGGCGTCCTTGCCGAGGTCTGCTCTGCTTCCGCCATCCTTCGGGATCGCGGCGATCCGGGCACTGACGCGGTCCGTGCGCTTCTCTGGCAGGTCGTGGAGAGGGTCGCCGGACTCGCCCGCTTTCGGGAGGCCCTCGAGGGTCTGACGAACCGTTACAACAGCCTCACTCTTCGACGCAAGGGGTACAACCGACCCTTCGAGGGCGAGCATTACGAGGCGCCGCCGCCGCTGCGGGACGCCATAGTTGACCGCGTTGAGAACCGTCAGGCCCGAACGAACGGGATAGTCGAGTTCCTCGAGCATCGCGCAGAGAGCATCCATCCGAGGATCGGATGCCAACCCGGGGACGTTCTCCATCATGACTGCCCGCGGTCGCATCTCCCGCACGAACCGCCCGTACTCGAGGACTAGGTCATTGCGCGGATCCTCCACCTCCCGCTTGCCGTTGAGGGTCGTCAAGGAGGAGAATCCCTGGCAAGGCGGACACCCTGCCACGAGGCTGAGGTCGCCGGGCTCAAGGCCGAGTTCTTGCAGGATGTCGGCCGCTGAGAGCTTCCGGATGTCTTCCTCCCAGAGCCGCACATCGGAGTGATTCGCGCGGTAGGTCTTGCAAGCGAGCGCATCGATCTCGACCGCGGCGACGACTTTGAAGCCGGCGCGCTTCAGGCCGAGAGTCATACCACCGGCCCCGGAAAACAGGTCGATTGCAAGCGGCCGCTTCGTCGACCGCCCGCCGCTGTTGTCCCGAGGGCGTAACACCGCCATGCTAGGCCGAGCCTAAACGAGGAGTCGGCTAGAGTCGAGCAACCGCCGCAGCGAGACCGCTCGATCAGGCGTCGACGATCGCGTCGTCCTCGCGCTCGGGATCGCGAACGACGAACGCAACGAGACGCCCATCGATGGGACGCGCAGCGGCAGGCGCAACCGCACCGAACGCCATAACCACGTCCTTCGGCTCCAGCGCGGTAGGGATATCCTCATCCTTCGCGGCCTCAACTACGGGGTAGAGCACGAGAGCACCGCGCTTTGGCGCGTGAAGACGATCGGCGGTTGTGTCTCGGCCAGCCGGCAGGGCACCCGCGATCCGGTAAGCCGAATCACGATGCTTCCGGTCGCTGAGACCGCCGAACAGCGCTCCGCGTCCCGCTCGACGGGTTCTGCGGAAGACGCTGATCGGCCCCTGGTCGAGCACTGTTGCGCGCGGCCCTTTGCCCTTATGCTGGGGAAGGATCACGATCCAATCGTCGATGTTTTCGTCCCCCAATCTCGCCAGCCATGTGAGGTCCGGCTTGAAGTAGTCAGGCGGCTGCCAGCGGAGCGACTTGAGCACGGCGATTACGTTCGCGTGCGCCAGCTCGGCGACGTGAGCCTCGTACGGGATCGCCCGGCCGTTCTCGACGTGCACGAATTCCTCCACTTTCATTGCTGCGCCAAGAAGCGGACTGAACGCCTGCGCATTCGCGGCGATGTCGTCTCTCGATTCCGGATAGCCCGTCGGCTCAAGCCACCTGCCGGGCGAGCGTCGTTCGACCAATTGCGCGTTGAACATCTTGTTCGGAGCGGCTGGTCGGAGCCAAGGCAGATGCTGCGTAACGAGCGGTGGGATCTCTTTCGGTGTGATCTGCGGCTTCCCATCATCGAGCGTCGCGTATAGCTTGAGTTGCTCACGAAAACGTTCCTCAGTCAGACAGGCGGCCTCAAATGCCGCGTAGAGGTCGAAGGCACCCAAGCTGCCTTCCTCGATGCCGATGTAAAGCCGGACGAGGTCGTCGTAGTTCCAGCGGAAGCCGAACCAGCGCCCCATCTGCATGAGGGTGTCGGTCTGATTCGTCTTGCGACGATAATAAGAGACCGTGAGTCCCTCGATGGTGAATCCTCGCGACAGCTTCGTGCCTCCCACGAGGACCTTCCAGACGGCCCTTCTTTCGAAGTCGACGGCCTCTTGCGCAACGTCCTTGTCACTGTTGACGATGAGGACCGGGTTGCCCGTGCCCGCCTCGACGTTCGAGATCGCCTTCGCGACGTATGGTTTGAGGTCCTCGAAGTTGGCTGGCGTCGGGAGGTCGGGCCGACGCGCCAGCGAGACAGGTGCCACGTCAGCCTTGTAGAGCGTCTCCAGCCTGCCGAGGCCCGAGCCATTGTAGGCCGACGCACGCCATAAATCCGCGACTCGTTGGGCGAGCACCTTGTGGTCGGCCGTCTTGACCGATTCGTGGATGAGCATCGTGTGGTGGCGGAAGCCGGGTGCGATGCCGTGTTCCTCCCGGTACAGCTTCACCGCACCTGTGAGGACGAACATGTCGAGAGCATCGCGCAGCCGCCCGTCGTCACCATCCTCGTCAGTGATCGCGCGTACGAACGCCTTCTCGTTGGAGTCTGAGACCGTCCTCTCATCGACGGGGATCGGGTTGTCGATGTCGTGGAAGTCGCGAGCGCCCATATAGCCGGGCGGACGATCCAGCGAGAACATGAAGTCACGCGGGAAGATGTCCTGCGTATCGGTGGGGTCGACGAACACGTTGGCGAACGGAGTGGCCGTGTAGGCAACGTACTGCGCTCGCGGGAGCAGGCCGAGCAGCTGTGAGATCAAGTCGTTGATCGCCGTTCTCTCCTTCTCGCCCTTGCGCCACTTATCCGGATCAGTGGTGTTGACGGATGCGAGGTCGGACTCGTCATCGATGATCAGCGTCGGGATCTCGTTAAGGCTCACCGTGATCTTCTTCAAGTCGTCCACGAACTTCTTGAGGGGCGCCTTGTTCTTCTTCATGACGATGAGCCGTGCGTTTGTGCGGAAGAGGTTCTCTGAGTCGTACAGCGGCTTCGTTTTGTCACGCCGCTCGAGATCGAGGGTGGTAATGCCTTGCCTCAGCCGTTTGTAGTCGGCGTGGTAGGTCGTCAGTCGGAGGATGTCGGGACGCCCGACTTCCTCCGGACGAACCCCGTGGCGTACAAATCCATCGTTTGCCCAGTCCGGGTCGCCTTGGTAATCGATTCCTGCGAGAGATTCCGCGTCGGTCGGGTCGATGCCGCGAAGGATGTTCTCGACGCCCACGAGCTCCTTGTCGAGCCGTCGTTGAGTTTGCGACCGAAGTATCTCGGTAGTCCCTGTAAGGACGATGACGAGTCGGTATCCGGCATCGATCGCCTTGGCGATGACGCCGGTGAAGTTCGCGGTCTTGCCGCTCTGGACGAAGCCGACAACCAAGCCCTTTGCCTGATACGCCTCTGCGCGTGTCGGGCGGGCAAGCCTTTGCAGCACACGTGTCGTCGACGCGTCGATTGCTCCGACCGCGTCTGCTGCCCAGCCCGCAGATGACAGGTACGACTCGTAGTGGTTCCAGTAGAAGGCGTGCTCGGCCTGGAAGTCGTCCGTGTACCAGGGCTCGAACTCCCGACTGATGACGATGGAGTCATCGGACGAGAACGGAGTCAGCTCGTCGAGAGCAGCCGTCGTCTCGGCGGTGAGGCCGAGCGCCTGATAGATGGCGGCGCGACGCTCAGCAGTGTTCGGCTCGGTGCCAGCTGCCCAATGCCCGTCTGTCGGCGCGTAGTCCCACTCGGCCAAGGCGAGATGCATACGCTTGCGGAGAGGATCGTCCAAGGGAGCGCCGACGAGATGGGCGCGTAGCCGCGACTCGTCGGCGGCCTCGGGTACGCCCGCATCCTCGGCTTCGAGCTCGACACGCTTGCTGAGTGTCTTCGGCCCGCTGTGCTTCATACCGTCAAGCACCGCGCCGTACACCCGGACGAGAATCGCGGGGTCGACGGTGCTGGAGCTTGAAGTGTCCGTCACGTGAGCTCTCGCAGCGCCGAGGCTAGGGGTTCTGAAGGCTCATCGTCGTCACGGTGAGTCAGGTTGATCTCGTAGCGGACCTGGATGATCTCGCTCCCAAGCAGTCCGAGCCTAACGAGCGACTCGGATGTGAGGGTCGGGAAGGCCGGCCCCACTTGGAATGCGCGCGGCGTCGACCTGAGCGTCCAGCGCTGGGGGTAGAGGTCGCGGTCGCGGTCGCTCCATCGCAGGGTCGAAAGGGTCTCGTCGTAGAGTCGTCGGGACTCGTCGCCACGCAGCAGGGAACGAACCGCGTCGATCAGCTCGGGCAGCGACTCGCCGTGGCCGGCGCCGGCGCGCGTGATCTGGACCGAAACGAGCCAAAGCGTCCGGTGCTCGGTAGGCACGAGTTGCGTGAGGCCATTGATCCAGTGCCGGCGAACCTCGGCAGTCGTCGTCTTTATCTCGGCGTCGATCTCGCCAAACCCGAAGTCATGCTCCTCGGCAAGTGGGCCGCGCCAGCTGGCGACGGCATCCGACTCGTCCGTCGACACAACGAGCGCCCGCAGTAGCAGTAGCTCCCCGAACAGCCCGATCTCCTGGTCATCGCTTAGGCGTTTGCGTCGTGCGAGCAGCTGACTCCAGATCGCCAAAGTCGCATCGAGAGCGTCCAAAGGGGATCGCGATTCGAGCTGGATACGGTCAGCGATGGCGCAGAACATGGGATAGACGTCCACGAAGAGCTCCGGATCGCTCGCTGACACCTCGATTTGACGAAGCCCATCCGCCTGGACTGCCGCCACGTGAACGTTCTCGAGCGGAATCGTCGACGGCACCCTGTCCGTTTCGAGTGGAGTTCGCAGACCTATCCGGTGATGCGGCGGGTCGACGAAGATCACCACCGGCGGGTTCCCCGCGATAGGTAGCGCGACGGGAACATCCGCAGCCAGGTACTCGGAGAAGCTCCTCGAGCTTAGGTGCCGCTCGCGTGGCGTCTGCCCGCTCACTGCAACTCGACAAGGGCAGCGTTGGTGAGCACGGCCTGCCAAAGCTCGAGGTTGTCCTTGTCGCGCGATCCCATGTACTGACCGTGGAAGATGTCCTCCACGAGCAGATAGATCAAGGCCTTAAGCAGCTGGGCGTCGTTCAGCGATCCGCGCCGATGGCCGAGCAGAGCTAGCCGGTACCGCTCGTTCAGCCGGATGACCCGCTCGTCCCGGTCGACCTCGAAGAACTCCAATCCTGCGAGACGTACCCATCTGATGTCGATGGGGTCTTCTCCCTCGACGTGACGTAGCTCCGCCCCGATCGTTCGTTTGACCGCCGGATCGAAACCCTTCCCGGGTGGAAAGACCGCTCGACGCTGGGACCGGCGCTTGCGCGCCTCTCGGTAAGTCATCTCAGCGTCGGCTAGGTACGAGTCAAAAGTGGTTCCACCGCGTCCGCGGGCCTCCCGAAGGAGATCGGGAAAGCCGGGGCCCGGCTCGATCCCTGTCTTCTCCGGCTTCAGCCGGAAGACACCGGAGATATCACCGTCGAGGTCCACCGCTACGCGAGCGAGGTTCAGTCGCCGGTCGGGGTGCTGCACGCCGCTCCAGCCGCCCGCCTGGATCAGGCGATCGCGAAGGTAGAAGTAGAACCCCTGACGCTCTAGCGCTCCACCCGGGAGGTTGAACTCGGGTACAACCGACCGTCCTGGCCAGATGTGGCAGTCGAAGATCAGCTCGCGTTCGGGGAGCGAGGCTCGCAGCGCGCTCGGATAACCGGCGCGTCCGCTTCGCAAGTAGTTGAAGGGATCGAGCGGCTCAACCTCGTAGCGAAGGGCTGTCTCGCCCGATGCGACGTCTTCGACGTCGATGTAGACGTGTGCCCGCCCGCGCTCGAGCAGTCGATGGAATACAAGCCCGAGGTGTTGGCGCGTCTTCGTGATCGTGGTGCTGAGGAAGCGATCTATGACATCGGGATCGCTTACGCTCGGGAAACCGGTTACCTCGTCCCATCGGACGACCGTGCCCGTCTTCGCCTTCGGCAGAGCCCAGTCTCGAACCAACAGCTGCTGCGCGAAGGAAGGGTCGACAATGTCGCACATGAAGTTTCGGCTCTGACGAAGATGCCAGCGCCTTCCGCAGGGCCTCTGGCGCGCCGCGCGGGACACGACGGTGAGGCTCTTCGCCTGGCTGAATGACGCCGCCTTGAGGCCCATCCCGAAGCGCCCGAGGTCGTTCGAGCCGTACTTGCGCTTCCCCCCGATGGTCATCGCGACATCGAGTTGCCGGTCGCTCATGCCTCGACCGTCGTCCACGACCAATAGAGAGATCAGGCGGTCGCCTCGACGCACGAATCGGATGAGGACGTTCTCGGCGCCAGCGTCGATCGAGTTATCGATGAGATCTGCAATCGCCGTCTCGAACGCGTGGTTACGGCCTAGCGCCTCCATCGACCGATCCTCCGGAGGCAGTTCTACTCTGCCTGCGGTCGGTACAGCGGCAACCCAACTGTCGTCTTTGCGCTTCACGTAGTCCGACTCCCTTCTTGCCTACCCTAGTTCCGGCCGCGGTCGACGCGAACGAGCGCCGTGGTGAGACGATGCTGGGCCGCTGCCGGCACACGAGACGTGCAGAACGAACGAGGAGGGAGAAAAGTGGCACGCAAGACAGTCGTCGTATCCGACATTTCCGGTGACACCATTCCCGATGGACGGGGCGCGACCGTCCGGATCACCTACCGTGATCAACGGAAGGGAGTGAGGGAACTAGACGTGACCGACGCCGAGGCTGAACGCCTCGGAGGTCGTCAGGTCGCCCGTCGGGGTCGCAGACCGAAGGTGTCGCAGAGTTAGGACCTACCAGGCTGGACCTAGCCCCCGTCGCCCTAGTAATCCGGGGTGACGGGGCTAGGTCCAACTCCTGGCGGAGCTACCCGTGCCGCCGGTAGACCGTGAGAGACTCGAACAGGGCTCTCGCGACCGCACCCGGCTTATCGCCGTACTGGATGCGTGAGACGACCACGCTCTCGTCGTCGAGCAGCACGGCCGGCGGCTCCGAGCGGAGCACGACGGCATGAACCAGTCCGGGAAACGAGCGGAGATCCGACAGGACACGATCGACGTCGTTGTCGAAGAGCTCGAAGTCGCTTGCGACGACGACCGCGTGCCGATGATCCGGGTACCGAGCCGCGAGCTCGTATGCGCGCTTGAGGCTCGGCCCGAGGTTGCTGATTCCTCGACCATCCGAGGGAATGCTGAGCCCATCCAGGACGGTGGCGAGTCCGGCCCGATCGAGCGGGGTTGGAGAGACGCAGCGGCTCGTGGGATGGTCGAAGTGAATCACTGCGGCGAGTTCCCGGTGGCAGCGACAGCGTTTCGCTACCGCTTCCACTGCCAACCTCGCCTCCGCGTAGCGGGTCCCGATCGGATCGTTCCCGGTCGAGACAGATCCGCTGTTGTCGAACACGAGCGTTACGAGCGTCGGCTCGTGCGGACAGCGACCGGGGCTTCCGAGGATGATGCCCGTTCCGGAACGGTGCTGTGTCCTGCCGCCTGGGTAGCCCAGGCGGCAGGAGTCCAGCATGTTGGACGGCAGGAGGTACGAGCCGGTCATGACGCGCCTCGGTGACCGTTGCTGCTAGCAGCAGCGACGTCGGGGTCGACCTCGTACGGCTCCGTGCCCTCGAGCGGCGGGACGGACGACTCACGGCCGCTGCCTCTCTCGGTCTCTGAGAGCCCATCCGAACTCGAATCGTCGGCCGCGACAGAGGCGGACTCAGCTGCGACGCCGTGACCGGCGACACCCGGGTGGCGCCGCTTGATGCCGTGCTTGAGAGCGTGCACCGCCTCCACGGCCGCCGCACCCTGGTGGTCGTGCTCGGCCTTGATCGACTCGGCGGCCGTCTTCGCCTCTGCGTGATCTCGGCGGACCGGGGCGGCGATGAGCTTGCCGGCCACCTTGAGGTCGCGCTTGTACGTGTTCTCGACGGTCGAGAGCAGCGACGCGATCTCGTCTGCGTACGCGTACGAGTTCAGGAACGAGGCGAGCGACACGGCCGCGGCCAGCAACGCGAACGCGAGCGCAGGCGTTGAACCCTGCGTCGACAGCCTGAGCGTGAAGATCGAGCCGGCGATCAAAAGCGTGACGAGCAGCATCACGCCGACGAGCGCCTTCACGATCTTCTCGCCCTCATGGGCACCGTTGAAGTGGTGAGCGACCTTTCTTTGGTCGTCCGTCATTTCGTCAGGGTGCTTCTTCCGAGCGCGCATCCGGACGACGTCCTTCACATCGCCGCCGACGACGCCTGAGGTGACTGCGGCCGCCCCGCTGGAGATGCCCTGGATGATGGCCAGGCCGGGAAGCTCGCCGAGCAGGATCGCCGCCCCGGCGACGCCGACGATGTCCCCGAAGAGCAGGGCGAACATCCGCCCCAGATACATCGTCTTGTCACCCTTCTCCCGCCTCGTGAACGCCCAGAAGACGTCGCGGGCGAACGACAAGCGCGTCCGACTCTCGTCGACGAGACCGACCTGGCCGTCGGTCAGCTTCTTGAGATCGTCGGCTTGATGCTCCAGTCCGGCCGCTTCAGTCGCCGGGTCGCGAGCTGTGCGCTCGCCGGCAGCGGCCCAGGCCCTCTCCTGCTCGTTGGCCTTATGGTCGTACTCGTTCTCGTGGTGGAAGCGGCCAACGTTGGTCGGCTGCGTCGTAGCCGCAGCCTCGTCCATCGGCGCCAGGCTGATGGACTCAGCTTCGTCGACAGCGGCATCCGCCGAGTTGTCGACGTCACTGAGCACGATCGTGCCCGGCGACCGCCTCGGCTGCTTCCTCCGCTTGGGCTTGAGCGAACGCACCGCCATCACCCCCGCACCGTCGTGTTGCTCGTCGCACGGCACGAGAGAGCACCGGTGCGCTGGCAGATCTTGCGATAGAAGACGATCAGGCCTTCGACCGTCGTCGTCGAAGGAGGCGGCCCGCTACCGACATGACCGAGACCTGCGATGGTCAGGTTGGAACTCCTCAGCTCGGGAACGTCCACCTCGCTCGCGAACTGGGCAGCCGTCTCCGAGGTGAGGTGCGTGCTGTGAACCTGCGGAGCCAGCCCCGCCGTCTCGATGAGCACGTCAGTCTCAACATTCGGGCCCTGCTCGAAAGCAAAGTCCCGAGCTGCCTGCAGCTGACCGAGTGGATCGGTGCCGTCCGGAGCCAGCCGTTTGAAGGCCGACGGGAGCCGAGCCTTGATCGCGGCCATCGCGGCATCGACCATCTCCGGGACGCGGAGCAGTCTCGCATTGACCGTCGCGCCCTCCGGATGCAGCTGGCCGTCATAGACCGTCGTAGTCGACGCGAGACTCGGGCCAAACAACGCCACCTTGAGGGCGCCGCCTCCGCAGGCAGCAACGGTCTCGGCGACGGACTTGACGGCCTCCATCCGTGCCGCTACGAGCCTAGAGCCGCGTTGGTTCCGGCTACCCGAAAGGCTGATGAAGCCAGCCACCGTCTTGCCGCGAGGACACGCCTCGGCGACGGCGCGCAGCTCGCTGAGCTTTCCCACCGCACCGTCGCCACAGGCGGTCACGAGCGACGCGACGATGCAGAGCGCGGCAACAACTCCTGCGGCTAGGAGCGTCCGCCGCGACGCGAGAGCTAACCTATTCATGGGATCCTCCAGTTCAGTCAGGGCAGAGGGTCTTGCAAGGTGGGCGATCCGGTAGCCCCCGGGTCGCCCACGTCTTCAGTCGAAGGTCATCGCGACTCCCTTCTCTCTGCTCGCGCTGCCGGTTGCCGCGACCAGTGACGCTGCCGCCGCGGTCGCCGGTCGAGCGGACTCGGCCTTACACGGAGCGGAGTTCAGATGGTGCTCTTGTGGAAAATTCGGACACCCATCGTCCGCGAACCGGTCGAACGCGAACGCGTCACTGGCTTCTGTTGCCATGACTCACCCTCCTTATTAAGACGAGGACTGACGCTGGCCCGCTCGCTCCTGCCCCTCATGCCCGAGACTCCGCTGAGCTCGCCCGGCGGATCGACCAGCGCGGGAGTTCGATGATGCACAGGGCTCGCCACCCTGACTTGGGTGTGCCCAGTGGCCGCAACTCAATCCTGAGAAGCCGAAAGGCTCCGTAGGCTTGGGTGTAGATCGCGTATGCCCTCGCCAACGCGTCTTCCGAGTCAGGGCCGTATGCGACAACCGTGATCTCGGGGGCAGTTCCGAACGCTGCGTCGCGAACTCTTGCCGCCTTAAGCTCGACTCCGCGGTCGTCGGCTGCCTCGGATGCGTACGCGTGCATGCCCCACGTCTAGCACCACCCTTCGCACTGTTCTGAGCACGCCAACCGACCGCCCGCTGCACCGTTCAGAAACCATCCATCGAACGTTCGCGTCCGAGGGATAAGCTCGCGATCATGGTTCGCCGCCCGCGAAGCGACCCAGATCCACTCGTGGCCGACCTTGAGAAGCTCAGGTCGCTTCGGTGGGGCAACACAGCCGATATCGCCCAAGACCTGACGGTCTTGCTCGACGATGAGGTCATCGCCAAGGCCGGAAGTTTCCCGGCGGACAGACTCAAGCGTGTGGCGGCTCTCGCAAAGCTCCTCGACAGGATGTTGCTGGGGATCAAGAAGCGGGAAGAGGCCACTCCGCCTCCCTCCAACCGATCCTTGTGGCTGGCGGGCAGTCTCCTGCTCCGCCGACACAAGGGGACGTTCCAAGGTGAGACGCTCGCCGACGCTGATGTGAGCCTGCTCTACGACGTAATCGAGAGCAAGTGGCAGCTGATGCGCGACTCCGGTCGCGCCAAGAAGGGTGATCCACTAGGGCCAGGCACCTTCCGCGAGCACCATCAGAAGCCCGTCTACCAACAGCTCGCCTTTGAGCTCCGTACTCTGGTCGGCCTCCCGACTGACCATAGTTCGATCCGCGGTCCGACGCTACCACCCGAACAACCGTCGGGTACCGATCCGGACGTACCGGAATCGCATCAGCCGCCGACTGCTAGCCCTGACTCCCGACCTGTCGGTGTGCCGACCCCAACCGTCGCTCACAACATCCCGCCAGGCACTTATCTCCAATACATCCCTCGCGTCCAGCAGACACAAGTTCAACACGATCTCAATGGCGACCTCCCCATAACGACCATCGTCGGCATTGGCGGTGTCGGGAAGTCCAGCTTGGCACGGGACATCGCACACCGCATTGCCACCGAGACACTTCATATGCCGTTTTCGGCAATCGTCTGGTGTTCAGACAAACCGAGCCCTGGCTCGACGACACTCGGCACTCTTCTCGACCAGCTCGCCGACGTCATCGATTTCCCCGGCCTGAAGTCGATGTCAGCAGCCGATCGCGCAGCGCGCGCGACGCAGCTGTGTCGCGAGCACGCCATTCTTTTTGTCGTTGACAACGCCAACTCTATTGAGGACGCCGCTCTTCTAGACTGGCTGCGGACGATACCTGATCCTTCCCGCGTTCTTCTTACGTCTCGTGAGGAACTACCGCACTTCGCGGATCTATCCGCCGTTGTTCCCCTTCAAGGGTTTGATGCTGATCAGGCCAGAGCATTCGCTGCTCAGGTTTTGACGAAGGTTGGCGCTCCCGTTGCGACACAGTTGCCGCCAGACTTTCTTCGCGACCTCACCGCTGTTACGGGCGGCAACGCCCGAGCGATCGAGGTAGCGGTTGGTCTGCTCATCAACGCCGGTCGACCCATCGGTGCCATTCTCGACAGCTTCGCCGCCGCCAAGCCCGATCTCTTTGCTGACCTGTTCCAGCAATGCTGGATGAGTCTGGACGCCTCAGCTCGAAGCGCTCTCTTCGCCATGCAGCTCATGCCCTTCGGCGTGTCAGCCGCCCACCTCGCCGACATTCTCACGATCGACTCCGACAACCTCGGTCACGCCCTCGCGTCTCTCAAAGGGCTCGCACTCCTCGATTTGACCTGGACAGAGGACTCCGTCTTGCTCTACCGGCTCGACCCACTTCTCGGTGCGTTCATCGTTTCCCACCGCGAGGAGCATCTCAAAGACGTCACCGCAATCGAAGATCGGTGCGTAGCCCTTCTGAGGACCGTCGTCGCTGATGTCGGCTTTTGTCCCGAAGATGTCTCCCGGCTACGAACCCTCGACTCGCCAGCTCTTCGTCGAAATATCGAGTCCACAGTGCGATGGTGCACTGAGCGTCACCGTTGGGATGATGTCATTGCGCTCACTCGCGACGTTCGCTACTACTACTACGTTCGCGGCATCTGGTCGCCGGATCCGAACCCTAATCTGCAGCGAGCCGCGGCTGCTCGTCATTCTGGGAATGCGCGTGACGAATGCGACGCACTCCTCTACTACTGCAATATCGCCGCTAAACAGGAGAACTTTCGCGCTCTCTCCGAACACTTGCCGCGCATCTCCGAACTCCTTGAAGCATCGCCGTCGGATGACCCGAGCAGACCGGCGTTTCGCCACGTTGAGGCTCTCGCAGCGTTGGCACGCGGCGATACGGATCATGCCATTTCGTTGTGGCAGACCAATCTCTCCGGCCCTCTCACGGAGGCCGATCGCAGCGCGAATCGCCGATGGCTTGGCGTTGCGTACTACCGCCTGGGTTCGCTCGACATCGCACGCAGCATCTTTCGTGATGCGGTCGAACACGACCTCGAGCTCGGTTTTGCGCGCGCGGTTCTTGCGTCGCGTTTGTATTTGATCCGGATTGCACTGTCGTCGTTGAGTGGCGACACGACTACGGTCGATTCCGCGCAGATCCGGTCCTCTGACCTTGATCTATCCGCGCTCGAGGACGACGTCCGCGATCTAAACGACCTTCTTTACACGGCCGAATGGCTTGAACTCCGTGGCAACGCGGCCAAGTTGCTGGGCGACACCCGAAGGAGTATTGAATATTTCGAATTAGCTGCAGCACATTTCGACAAACTCGGCGCTGCAAGTAGGAAGCATCGTGTTACAATCGAGTTGTCTACACTGCAAACGACCCTCGATTACTCATAGGAGACCACAATGGCAAAGACCCACACACTCGATCCACAGGCACAGGCCCTGATCGATGCGGCACGCAAGGCGCGTCTAGTGCCGCTCGCCGCTCTGCCGATCGCAGAGGCGCGCGCTCGCATGCGGGCCGCTTTCCTCGCCCATGGTGAAGGGCCGAGCGTTGCTGCCGTCGAGGAGATGACCATTCCCGGACCTCTGAACGGCACGTCCGGCATTCTTTACCGCGCCAAAAGCAAGGGTGAGCCGCTTATCGTCTTCATTCACGGCGGCGGTTGGATCCTAAACGATCTCGCCACGCATGATCGTCTATGCCGCTTCATTGCTACGAGCGGCGAGGTGTCGGTGCTCTCGCTTGATCATAAGAGAGGCCCGGAATGGCGCTATCCCATCGCGCTCGATGAGATGCTCCGATGCTGGCTCTATGTTGCGAATCATAGACGAGACCTTGAGGTTGCTGACGCGCTCGGCATCATGGGCGACTCTTCCGGCGGCACCCTTACTCTCGGAGTGAGTCAGCTGGCGCTCGACCTCGGAGTCTTGGCACCCACCGTACAGGGCCTGATTTATCCAGTAGGCGATCACTTCGATGCTGGCCGCGAGTCGTACGCCACGCGCGGGCAGGGGTACTCGCTTGATCGCGCATCGATGCAGTGGTTCTGGCGCGGATACCTCCCTCACGATTGGTCATCGTCCGATCCGTATTTGTTCCCGCTTCGGCGTGAGTCTTTCGGAGGGATGCCGAGCACCTTGATTGCCACAGCGGAGTTTGATCCGCTTCGTGACGAGGGGCTTGAACTCGCCGAACGTCTATCAGCCGACGGCGTCGACGTTGAAGCGTACCATCTCACGACACAAATGCATGGCTTTGCAATGCAGACTAAAAACATCGAGAGGGCAGCCGCGTTTGTCACGCAGTTTGGTCAGCGCATGGGAGCTGTCCTGCGCGGTGACTCTGTTCGGCCTGGAAGTGAAGACGTGTCGTGACGACGCTCGAAGGTCAGGATGCTACGACGTCGTATTTGGTGTTTCTTCGCCATGCTCCCACAGCGTCGAACCAGAGCGCCCGATATATGGGATCAGCCGACGTCATCCCCATACTTGACCAGAAGTCGAAGCTCGCGCTCGAGCAGATCCGTGTCAGCCTACGGAGCACACACACCACCGTGCGCGTTTGCTCCTCACCTCTTCGCCGGGCGCTAGCGACCGCTGCGGAGCTGTGTGATCGTTCTGAGATCTTGGTAATGGATGGCTTCCGAGAAGGGACCTTGGCGAATGGGAGGGCGAACTTCATTCCGAAGTAAAGGCGGAGTACCGGCGATGGTTTCCGAACGGCAACTGGGATCCACGCCACGCCCCACCCGGAGGCGAGACGCTGGCAGATGTCGAGCACCGTGTCCGAGAGGCATTCGTCCAGATGTCGGACAAACAGAGGCAGTCAGGCACACCGCACGTGTGTGTAACCCACAATGGCGTGATCCGAGTCTTGCGATATGTGCTCGGTCAGGTGCGGGCCGAAGACATCTTCGAGATCGAGGAACCGTACTTTGAGCTGATTCGCCTCCCTCTCTGGGAAGACACCGCCGCCGCGCCGGGCCCCCGCCCGTCTACTCGTTGACTCCATGCGTTGGGAGCTTTCCGAGTATCGGCGCCTTCACTATTCTACGCGTCGTATCCAGCGCCAGGGTCGACGAGACGCTCGTCTGGAGAAGTGGGCAAGGGCAGTCGGCGGTCGGACAGCCGCAGGTTCGCCTGCGTGGCATCGGATCATGCACGGACTGTCGCTCCTACCCTCGCTTAGCGGGAGCCTGTCCATCCGGCGTGGTTTCGTCGAATCATCGATGAACATCGGACCCGGCGCTACGCTCTTTCCAGGGCTGTTAGTCACCTATCCCGACAACCTGTCCATCGGCGAGCGGATCTTTGTCAATCGCAACGTCTTTCTCAATGCTCTCGCCCCGATACGCATTGGAACTTTGTGCTCATCGGACCGAACGTTGTGATTAACTCCGGCAACCACGTGTTCGACCGTACCGATTTGCCAATCCAGGACCAGCCACACCAACTCGCGCCGATCGACATTGGCGATGACGTCTGGATCGGAGCGAATGTGGTTGTCACGGCAGGCGTTACGATTGGCTCTCACGCGGTCATCGGCGCCGGAGCGGTAGTCACAAGGCCGATTCCCGCCTATGCCATCGCGGCGGGGGTTCCTGCAAAGATCATTCGGTTCCGTGGAGCTGGCAGCGACAGCTGAGGCCAGCAGCCTGCGAGCTGTCGTCCTCGCTGGTGGCGAAGGGGAGCGTATGCGCGCCAGTTCCCGCCGTCGCACGCCGAAGGTCGCACTTCGGATCTCGGGGTTGCCTCTCATCGCTTGGGTCGTACGAGGTGCAGGGCGGCAACCTCGCAGCGAGCCTTTGTCGTCACGCGACCGCTTGGTGCGTTTGAGGCAATTCGAGCCGCGGTTCGCGACGAGTGCTGCGATGTCGTGCTCGACGCATGCACGGTGGCAGCCGAGTCAGCTTATGCCGGCATTCGTGCTGCATATGAAGCGGAGACAGTCGCGATCCTCTCAGGTGACACACTCGTCCTGCCGAGCGTGTTGCGCAGAGCGATCTCGCTCCATCGTCAGACCAACGCCCAATCGACAGCTGTCGTGGCACGGCAGACACATATCACGGACTCTGAGTGGACGTCATACCATCTGCAACCGGCAAGCAGATACATGCTCTCTCACGAGCATCAGACTTCGAACGCCGTCGCGTGGTTGCTTGATCACAATCAGGTTCTTCAACATCAGGATGTTCTCGAGTCTCCCGACGTCGATGGCGATGGCCCGAGGGGATTTCGGCGACGTCTATCAACTGGCTAATCGAGAGTCTTCGCCAGCGAGGGTGAGAACAAATATCACCGACATCCTGACGACCGTTGTTAACGTGAACACGGAGACGGACATTCACGCTGCGACAACTTTCGTGAGAGAATCGTACTTGGGCTTGCACCCAGGCTCTGACTCACTTGTCGCAGGCACGAATGCATGCAAGAGCATTACCTAACGTGGAATGTCCGATCAACGACATCGTCTTTAGCGGCGGCGATGATACTGCGGATGTGGCCCGGAGAGTTTACGCGAGCCACTCTGATCCTTTGATTAATGCTAGATGTCTCTCACCTGGTGACTAGCGGATGACGGCATGTGATACCAGTCAGCGAGCTGGCGCCAGTCATCGTCGATTAACTGCATGTACTCCTTGCATGCGGCGATCATGATCTGAACTGGGTGGGTCTGAGCTGCCGCATCCGCAGACCCGCGAGGATACGGATCGATCCATTCCAGCCACTCCTGATACGTCTCAGTTCCGAGCGCCGTGCCCAATAGCGCGGTGATGAACGCGTGCATCTCTTGATCTGGCGCCTCGGCGACCAACATCCGCAGTAGCGACTGGTCTCGTTCGTTGCACGGCGAGGCCAGGGTGATCCGGTGGACGGCGTTGGAAACGGCTTCCTCGGCTGCGGCGTCCGATAGGAGCCGATCTGGCCACCGAACTCTGTCGCGAACTGGCGGAGCTCCCACTCGAACCGGGCGTAGTGGTAGAGCGCGAAGACTGCGTAGCCTTCGGCCTGCTCCTCCTGGCTGTGTCGCCGGGGTGCCATGCCGGACCGTCGGCACCGAAACGGCGATCCCACGGCCTGTCGCTGTCGCGGACGGTTTCTACATATGCGACAAGATCATTGGCGAGGCCTGACACGGGCGTCCAGATACGGAAGTAGGCCGCAAACCGCTCCAGCCAAACGGACGGCATCGCCGACTCCTGTGGAGTTGCTGCCACCCGCGCCACCTGACGAACCTCTCGTGTCCTCTGCTCAGAGGCGAGCACGAGCATCTGAGTCGCCACTTGCTGCATGAGGCCAAGTTCGTAGTTCTTGCGGAACGTCTCGTACGTGCGCGCGAATGCTTCCGCGGCGAGTTCACGCCGGAGGCGAGAGTTCAGACCACGTGCGCCAGCTTCAAGACCGAAGAGCGCCACCGCGGCATCACCGTAGGCGCCCCCGCCGAGCCGAAGTGTCGCACGGCGGAGGAGAGTCTCGATGACCACCTGCGAAGTCGATTGGTCGTCGGCCGTGACGAGCCGTCCGAGCTTCAGCAGGGTCGGCAGCTCGAGCTGACGTAGACGGACGCCAAACCGGGGCGGCAAAGGCGCCGCCCCGGTTTGAACTTCCTCCACTTGGTGGCCCCGGGTGGAATCGAACCACCGCACGCAGCTTCGAAGGCTGCCGCTCTGTCCGCTGAGCTACGGGGCCGAGCGGGTCTAGCGTAGCCCGCTCGCCCGCCGCCGTCCGCCCCGCGCCCGACCGGCGCGGTTCCACTCGGCCCGCTGAGCCCGACACAGGGCGCACGGGGCAGCCGCGCATCACCCGCGACGAGCGTGGTCGCGTCAGGCGGTCGCGGAGCGACCGCGCCGTACTTGCGGCGCAGGTAGCCGAGGTACGGCTGCGCGTCGATCGTCGAGCCGGTCGCCTTGCGGAGGGTCTCCTGCGGGCTGAACTTGCGGCCGTGGGCGTGGACGTGCTCGCCGAGCCACTCGCGCAGCGGCGCGAACTCCCCGGCCTCGAGCAGCGCGTCGAGGTCGCCGATGTCGGCGGCGGCCTTCTCCCAGATCTGCACCGACATGACGGTGCCGAGCAGGTAGGTGGAGAAGTAGCCGAGCAGCCCGGACGACCAGTGCATGTCCTGGAGGACGCCGCGCGCGTCGTCGGGCACCTCGACGCCGAGGTAGTCCCACATCTTCCGGTTCCACTCCTCCGGCAGGTCGCGGAGCTCGACGCGGCCGTTGATCATCTCCTGCTCGAGCTCGAAGCGGAGGATCACGTGCATGCCGTAGGTGACCTCGTCGGCGCGGATCCGGATCAGCGACGGCTGCACCTTGTTGATGCCCGCGTAGAACGTCTCGAGGTCGATACCGCCGAGCTGCCCGGCGAAGCGCTCCTGGAGCCTCGGATAGAAGAAGCGCCAGAACGGGAGGCTGCGACCGACGAGGTTCTCCCACAGCCGGCTCTGCGACTCGTGGAGGCCGAGCGAGGCGCCCGTCCCGATCGGCAGGCTCGCGATCGCGCCCGGGATCTGGTGCTCGTAGAGCCCGTGCCCGTACTCGTGCATGGTCGAGAAGAGCGACTCGAGGCTGTCCGGGTAGTAGTGGGTCGTGATCCGGATGTCGTCGGGGCCCGCGCCCGCCGCGAACGGATGCTCGGTCGGGTCGATCCGCCACGAGCTCGGGCGCGTCCCGAACATGTCGACGATCTCGCGCGAGAGCGACTCCTGCGAGGCGCGCGGGAACTCGGCGGCGAGGAACGAGTCGTCGACGTCCCGCTCGCGCTGCTCGGCGGTGAGCGCGACGAGCTCCGGCTTGATCTCGTCGAAGATGCGGCGCACCTCGGCGGTCTGCATCTCCGGCTCGAAATCGTCGAGCAGGATGTCGTATAGCTCGTCGCCCGGCTCGAAGCACGCGACATAGCGGCGGCGGAGCTCGAGGTTCCGCTCGAGCGCGGGCAGGAACGTCGCGTAGCTCGAGGTGGCCTTCGCCTCCATCCAGATCGACGCCGACTCCGCCGCGGCGCGGGCCATCTCGGCCGAGAGCTCCGGCGGGACGCGCACGGCCTTCTCGTAGAGCCGCCGCCCGAAGCGAATCAGGCACGCGTCGTCGGAGTCCGGGTCGAGCGACTCCCGCACCGGCTCGAGCTCGTCGAGGAGCCGGCCGACCTCGGGCTCGATCAGCCGCTCGTGGGCGAGCTGCTGGAGCAGACCCAGATGCCGGCCGCGGGTCGCGGAGCCGGCCGCGGGCATTGTCGTCCGCTGGTCCCACGTGAGCAACATCGTCAGCGCTTCGAGGCCGTGAATCTCCTCGAGCCGCGTCTTCAGCCGGGCGAGCGGGTCTGACACCGCGGGCCAGCCTACCTATCCGACGGCCCGCGTCCTCGGGTCGAGCCAGACGACGACGAGGTCGCTGAGCACGGCGAACACCGCGACAACGCAGCCGATCACGACGACGATCGCGGTCAGGGTGAACGGATCGGCGCGGCTGATCGACCGGACGAAGAAGTCCGCGAGCCCTCCCATCCCGAAGACGTAGTCCGCTGCGAGCGAGGCGCCGACGATGGCGGCGATATCGAGCGAGAGCACGCTGACGAACGGGACGAGCGCGTTGCGGAGCGCGTGCCGATACGCGACGCGCGTCTCGCTCAGTCCCTTCGCGCGGGCGACGACCGCGTACGGTCGGTGCAGCTCGCTGATCGTCGCGGTGCGGACGTAGCGGGAGTAGAGGCCGACGAGCCCGAGCGAGAGCGTCACCGCCGGCAGCGCCATCTGCCTGATCCAGTGGACGACGCCCCCGCCGGGCGGCCCCCCGTAAAACCAGCCCGTCGGCCCCAGCCAGCGGATGAGCAGCACCCCGGTCAGGAACGTCGGCAGCGACCACGAGACGTAGGCGAAGACGCGGATGACGAGGTCGACCGCGCTGCCCGGCCGCCGGGCGGAGACGACGCCGACCACGACCGCGAAGAGCACCGTGAGCACGAGCCCGGCCGCCATGAGCTGCGCGGTCACCCCCAGCGAGTGGAAGAGTCCCGGGTCGATCGCGGTGGTGCTCGAGAAGAACGCCGGATGGACGCTGTGCCCGAACCCGTCGTGGAACAGGCCCTTGAACCAGATCCAGTAGCGGTCGAGGATCGGGTCGTGGAGGTGGTACTGGGCGACCAGCCGGTCGCGCTCCGTCTTGCACGGGTCGCCGCAGACGTTGAGCTGGTAGATCGGGTCGAACGAGAGCCCGAAGGCCACGAACGCCCCGAAGGAGACCGCCCAGACGAGCGAGACCGCGAACAGGAGCCGGTTCAGCGCGTAGGCGATCATCGGGCGCGTCCCGGCTCGAGCACGTCGTCGAGGGTGTCGGAGGCGAAGTTGAGGCAGACGAGCAGCAGCCCGAGCGCGACGGCCGGGATGACGTACAGCCACCACGGCGCGTAGCCGCCGCCCGGCATGGCCTTCGCCGCGTTCGCGACCAGACCGCCGAGCGTCGGCCGGTCGGACTGCTGGTTGCCGAAGCCGAAGTAGTCGGCGGTCGCGATCAGCACGATCGCCTGGCCGGCGACCGCGGTCGCCGCGACGAGCACGATTCCGGCCGTGTTCGGCAGCAGGTGCCGCACGACGATGCGCGTCCCGGACGCCCCGGCTGCCCGCGCCGCCTCGACGAACTCGCGGGCACGCAGCGAGAGGATGCTCGCCCGCACCGCCCGCGCGACGTACGTCCACAGGTAGAGGGCGAGCGTGACCGGGAACGCCCAGAGCGGCACCGGCGCCGAGTAGACGACGACGAGGATCAGGATGACGAGCGCCGGCACCGTGACGACGACGCCGACGAGCCACTCGATCACGCCGTCGACGAAACCCCCCGCGTAGCCGGCGACCGCGCCGACGACGACCCCGATCAACGGTCGCACCGGCCGCGCAGCCGAGCGCGCCGAGCACCGACTCGCGGATCGCCCAGAGAACCTGCGTCAGCATGTCGTGGCCGATCACGTCCGTCCCGAGCAGGTGGCCACCGTGCAGGGAGGGAGGCTGCGGGTCGTTCAGGTACTCGTAGAAGAGCCGCGCTCCCGAGTACGGCGCGATCCTTGGAGCCAGGACCGCGACGACGGCGAACGCGAGCAGGATGAGCACCGCCGCGACGCCGATCGGGCGCCGCCGGAAGCGTGCGAGCGCCTGCCGCCAGGGCCCGCGACTGCGAACACGCTCGCCGGACGACGGCGACTCGGTCGTGGAGGTCTCGCGTATGCGCAAAGGACGCCCGCAGCCGATCCTACTCCGGCGTGCCACCGGCTACGCTGTGGCGGCTTCGCGGTGGCGGTAGCTCAGTTGGTAGAGCCCCGGGTTGTGGTCCCGGTGGTCGCGGGTTCGAGTCCCGTTCGCCACCTTTCTCCCGCGTCGCCCGCTTCGCGCGAGCCATGCGCGCTGCGCGCGCGTGGCTTCGCGCTTCGCTTTCCGCTCGCTCGGCGGGCGAGCTGGCTACGCCGGCTCGCGCCACCGCGGGTCCAGCGGGAGCGGGCCGCGCCCGCGCAGGTCGCGCGCGGCGGGCCGGCCGTTCGCTACGCGGCGTACTTCTGGCGGAGGTACGCGAGATACGGCTTCGCGTCGATCGTCCCGCCGGTGGCGCGGCGGAGGGTTTCCTGCGGGCCGAACTTGCGGCCGAGCGTGTGGACGTGCTCGCCGAGCCACTCGCGCAGCGGAGCGAACTCTCCCCGCTCGATCCGCTCCTCGAGGTCGGGCAGGTCGCGCAGCGCCGCCTCCCAGATCTGCACCGACATCACCGTGCCGAGCAGGTACGTCGAGAAGTAGCCGATCTGGCCGCTCGACCAGTGGATGTCCTGCAGGACGCCGTGCGCGTCGTCCGGCACCTCGACGCCGAGGTACTCGTGCATCTTCGCGTTCCACGCCTCCGGCAGGTCGCGCAGCTCGACGCGGCCCTCGACGATGTCCTGCTCGAGCTCGAAGCGCAGCATCACGTGCATGCCGTACGTCACCTCGTCGGCCTTGATCCGGATGAACCACGGCCTGACGGCGTTGATCGCCGCGTGGAAGCGCTCGATCCCGACCCCGCCCAGCCGCTCCGGGTAGACCGCCTGGAGGCGCGGATAGAAGAAGCGCCAGAACGGGAGGCTGCGGCCGACGAGGTTCTCCCAGAGACGGCTCTGCGACTCGTGGATCCCGAGCGAGCAGGCCATTCCGGTCGGCAGCCGCTGCAGCGAGACAGGCAGCTGGTGGCTGTAGAGGCCGTGGCCGTACTCGTGCATCGTCGAGAACAGCGACTTGAGCGAATCCGGCTCGAAGCGCGTCGTGATCCGGACGTCGTCCCGGCCCGCGCCCGACGCGAACGGATGCTCGGTCGTGTCGATCCGCCAGCTCTGCGGCCGGTGACCGAACAGCTCCACGACCTCGTGCGCGACCGCGCGCTGCCGGTCGACGGGGAACGCGCCGCCGAGGAAGGAGTCGTCCACCTCCCGCGTGCGCAGGTCGGCGATCAGGGCGGCAAGCGGCGGCTTCAACTCCTCGAAGAGCGCGCGCACCTCGGCGGTCGAGGTCTCGCGCTCGTAGTCGTCGAGCAGCACGTCGTAGCGCTCGCCGGCGCCGGGGAAGCAGTCGACGTAGCGCAGCTTCAGCTCGACCACACGCTCGAGCGCAGGCAGAAACGACGCGAAATCGGACGACTCTCTCGCCTTCGCCCAGACCGGGCGCGCCTCGGCCGCCGCCCGCGCCGTCTCCGCGTGCAGCGACGAGGGGACGCGCACCGCCTTCTCGTGGTCGTGGCGGACGAGCCGGATCAGCGCCGCATCGTCCGAGTCCGGGTCGAGCGAGGCCTCCTGCGGCGCGAGCCGGTCGAGCAGCCGCCCGATCTCCGGGTCCGCGATCCGCTCGTGCAGGAGCCTCTGCACGGCCGCCATCTGGTCGGCCCGGTGCCCGACGCCGGCCGGCGGCATCATCGTCTGCTGATCCCAGGAGAGCAGCCGGACGACCCCGGTGAGGTCGACGAGATCGGCCGTCCGCTCCTTCAGCTGGGCGAGGGCGTCAGCCACGGGCACGAGCCTATCGGCCTCGAGGTCTACCCTTGGCCGGTACGCGCCCGTAGCTCAGTGGACAGAGCGGCGGACTTCTAATCCGCGGGTCGCAGGTTCGAATCCTGCCGGGCGCATTTCTTCCCGCTTCGCCCGCTTCGCTTCGGCATCGCGCGCTACGCGCGCGGTGCCGTGCGCTGTGCTTTCCGCTCGCTCGGCAAGCGAGCCGGCTCCGCCGACTCGCGCCACGTGAGGCCACGCGGTAGGTGCGCCGCGCCCGCGCAGGTCGGTCGCGGCCGCCGCCTCAGTCTCCGACACCAACTCTCACTCGCCGACCCGGCGTCCGGACCCGGTTCGAGTTATGACCGGTTGGGTGCGCTCTTTTCCCGCTTCGCCCGCTCCGCTGGCGCAGGCGCGCCTGCGGAGCGCGTGCGCAAGCGCTCCGCTTTCCGCTCGCTCGGCAAGCGAGCCGGCGGAGCCGGCTCGCGCCACCTGCGGCCGGGCGGAAGCGGGCCACGCCCGCGCAGGTCGGGCGCGGCGGCCGGCGAGCCGGCGTCGCCGGCTCGCGCGCCGCGCCCGCGCTGGTCGGTCGCGGCGCATCGCCTCAGCCCCGGACACCAACTCGGCGAACGACGGCTTGAAGCTCCGTCGTGACGGGAGCGTCTCCTATGTGCCGGCTACAGCTTCGCGGCTATCGACCGGCCGATCTTGGTCATCTGGGCGCCGATCTCGCCGATGTTCTCGTCGCGGGAACCGGCCTGGTGGGCAAGGTGGACGGTGACGAAGTAGCCGTCGACGGCGAAGTTCAGAAGCTCCATCGAGTCGTCGATCTGCGCGCGCGCGAAGGTGCCGAGCTTCTTGATCGGGACGCCCTGCGTGTGCTGCTCGGTGAGCTTGAGGAACATGGGACTCTTGACCTTCAGCACCTGGATGCTCAGGCGGTGGTACTTCGGATCGGTGATGTTGCCCGGACCGCCCCAGAAGGCGCCGAAGGCCGTTCCCAGGGCCTCGTTCAGCGTCTTCACGCGCTTACAGACGGGCTTGACGGCGACCGTCTTGACCTGGCTCGGCTTGAGCAGAGCGCAGACGACGCCGGAGAACTTCGCCGACGCGGATGCGCGCGCGTGGCTCGACGGACGGGCGAGCGCACCACCGGCGAGAAGCAGGCCGGCCGCCGCCGACGCAAGCAGGACGACGGGGAAGGCACGCGTGGAGTTGGTTGGAGCATGCACTTGCTCTCCTCCTTCGCTTACGGGGTCGCGGGCAGTTGCCAGGGCGAGCGCCCCAGCTCGAGGATCCGCTCGAACGGGATGTGTGCTTGTTCGGCCGCCTGCCGGACGGCGCTCGGTGCGCCCTCGAACTGGCAGAGGACGACCTCGTCGTCGCGCAGGAGCAGCGAGCCCAGGTAGCGGACGCGGTAACCCGTCGCCGCGAGTGCTGTCGCGCTCGCCTCGGCCCGCTCGTCGAGGCCGCGCAGGTCGTGCTCGCTCACCCCGGGCCAGAAGCACTCGGCGATGTACTCGGTCACAGGCCGGCCACCAGGCGGCCAACACTAAGGAGACGTCGTTCGCGCCGGTAGCGGGGGAACCCTAGGCGTGAGCGTCGACGACCCTAGATGGTTGATGCCACGATCGCGTGCGTCCGGTTTGCGCGGTCTGGCGCGCCTGGGCCGCTTCGGCCCGTCTGCGGCCGGCTGAGCCGGCCCCCCGCCGGGCCTGCGCTCGACATGCCAGCCCGCGCCCCGGAACAGACGACCTCGCGGCATCAACCAGCTAGCCGTCGTTCGGCTCGGCGGCTTCAAGCGCTCGGGCGAGTCCGCTGCGCGAGCGGATGCCGAGCTTGCGATAGATCCGGGTCAGGTTCGCCTCGACGCCCTTCACGCTCAGGAAGGCGCGTTCGGCGACCTCGCGGTTGGAGAGGCCGGTGGCGGCGAGCTCCGCGACCTGCCGCTCGGTTTCCGTCAGCCGGTTGCCGTTGCGCAGGCCGAGACGCCCGAGCTCCGCGGCTGCACGCTTCTCCCAGAGGTGCGCACCCGCGCGCTCGAAGAGCAAGAGCGCCTCGCTGAGCGCCTCCCTGGCGCGTCGGCGGTGCCGGTCGCGTCGCAGGACGCTCCCCAGCACGAGCAAGGTGCGGGCGCGCTCGAGCGGCATGTCGAGGCGCTCGTGCTCGGCAAGGGCTTCGTGCAGGGCGGCGATCGCTGCACCCGATTCGCCTCCGGCGGCGTGCAAGAGCGCCCTCGAGCGGGCCGCGGCGGCGATCGCCCAGGGGCGGTCGAGCCGCCGTGCCGGCTGCTCGAGCAGATCGACGAGCGCGCGCGCCTGGTCGAGTCGGCCGAGCCCGACGAGCGCCTCGATCTCGTCGGGAAGGAAGACGCCGAGCACCGGGTCGCCCAGACCGGTCTCGACCGTGAGTGCCGAGAGCGGGCCGAGCAGAGCGTCGACGGCGTCGGGGTTGCCGCGGGCGAGCTCCAGCAGGCCGAGCGCCCAGAGCGGCCAGATCGTCCCCGCTCGCCACCGCAGCCGCTCGAACAGGGCGATCGCCCGCTCGCCCTCCTCGCGCGCCAGGCCCGCGGGGCCTCGATGCGCGTGGACGAGCGTGTTCGCGCTCAACGCGAGCGCGGTGGCGAGATGGTCGTCGAGCAGCGCCGCCGTCTCGGCCGACTGGTCGGCGAAGGCAGCCGCGCCGTCCAGGTCGCCGCGCCAGACGCAGGCCCAGACGAGATACAGGAACAGCAGAGGGACGTCGCTCTCACGTCCGTCCTGGACCGCCTCGAGCCGGAGCGCGTCGAGGGTGGCGATCGCCCGGTCGAGATCGCCGGTCCAGAGCAGGAGCAGGCCGTGGATGAAGCGAGGGCTGACCCACAGGGGCGCGCCGTGGGGACCATCGTCGAGCGCAAGCGCGCGGGTCATCTGCGCCTCTGCGAACCCGTGGCCGCGGAGGAACTCGACCACCGTGGAGACGGCGAGCGCGCCAGCTGCGAGCCGCCCGCCTCCCGGCTCTTCGGCGAGCTCGACCGCCGCGCGGGCATGCGGCTCCGCGCCGGCGAAGTCGCCCAGGTTGACGCAGTAGAACGCGAGATCGAGCTCGATCTCGGTGCGGAGCAGCACGTCGCCTTCGGCGGCCTCGAGAGCATCGAGCGCAGCCTTGCGCCCGGCGACGAAGTCGCTTCGCCGGACGAGCACGTGCCCGAGCATCTGCAGCGCCCTGGCACGCAGCGCTCCGCTCGGCGTCTCGCCCACGAGCTGCGCGAGGAGGATGCGCGCCTGCTCGAGGTCGCCCGCCCTGAGCTGGAAGCCAGCAGCAGCGAAGAGCCGCTCGCCGCGCTCGCCGTGTCCCGGGAGAGTCAGCTGCAGCGCAAGCTCTGCCAGCTCCGCGGCCGCGTCCGAGGCGCCACGTGCGGCCGCATCTGCGGCGGCGGCGTCGAGCTGGCGTGCGATCGTCGCGTCGGGGCCTTCCGAGCCGAGCGCGAGATGCCGCGCACGCTCCTCGGAGTCCGAGACGAGCGTCGCCAGGCGCCGGTGCAGGCGGCGCCTGACGGGAGCGCTCGCCCGCTCGTACACGGCAGACGCGAACAGCGGATGCAGGAAGCGGATGCGTCCTCGCTCGATGCCGACCATGCCTGCCTCCTCGGCGGCAGCAAGCGCCGTCGGGTCGACGAGCTCGACGGTCGGTTGGGACAGCGCCGCGGCCGCAAGCAGCGCCTCGCGCGTCGCGGCCGGCAGCCGACGCACCCTCGCCTCGACGAGCCTGCTCAGACTCGTGGGAATCGGTACGCGGCCGCGCTCAGGCGGTCTCCTGGCGAGCTCACGGGCGATCTCGAGCGCGTAGAAGGGATTGCCGCCGCTCACACGCGAGATCTCGACGACGAGGGGTCGCGGCAGCGACCGTCCGATCTGCAGCTTGATCGACTCGTGCAGCGCCGCCACCGTTAGCGGTCCCACCTCGAGCGTCTCACGACGCTGCGGAGCCGCGCAGTCGACGAAAGCCGGCAGGGCGCCGTCGACTCTGTGGGTCGCCAGCAAGCCGACCGGCTCGGCGGCAAGGCGACGAGCCGCGAAGGTGAGCACGCGGGCGGATGACCGGTCGAGCCAGTGCGCGTCATCCACGCCGAGCACGAGCGGGCGCTCGGCCGAGAGCAGGCGCAGGATCGAAAGCACCGCCGCGCAGACAGCGCCTTCGTCGATGCCGGTTTCGGGCTCGCACTCCTGTAGGAGCGCCGCAGAGAGCGCTTGCCGCTGAGGGTCCGGGAGCTCCCGACGGACCTCGTCTCCGACCCGCGAGAGCAGGTCGGAAAGCCCGGCGAACGACAGGCTGGCCTCGGCCTCGGCGGGGCGCGCTACAAGCACGCGAACCGTGCGCTCTTCGGCCCGGCGAATACCCTCCAGCCACAACGTCGTCTTCCCGATCCCCGCCTCTCCCGTGAGCGAGAGAACGGAAAACCCGGACCCCGCCGCGGCGAGGAACTCGTCGATCGCCGCCAGCTCCGCGACGCGACCCACAACCCCCGACGGACCCACCATTCCGGCTGAAAGCGCTGCGCCAGACGTAATACCGCTGGATGCTACTCGGACGGTGTGGACGCGTCTGGCGGCTTCGCCGTGGCTCTCGCTCACGTTCGGCCCTCGCCCTCGCGGCTCTGCATGCGGGCAACCGGCGCGTGGATCTCCACCGTGCTCCTGGTCGAGGCGCTGCTGCCGTTCGCGCTCACCTGGGTCGGCGAGCCGCTCGCCACTGCCGTGCTCGGCGTCGTCGCGTACCGGATCGTCAACGTCTGGCTGCCGCTCGGCCCGGCGCTCGCCGGCCGCTTCGCCCTCCGCCGCTGGGCGCTCGTCGCCGAGCCGGACTCGGTCGGCGCCGGCAGGCGCGATTGACGCGACCCCTTCCGATCGGTTAGTCCTCCCAGGCATGTCGGCCGACGGCGTCCTCGGCTCGTTCCGCCTCGACGGCCGGGTCGCGGTCGTCACCGGCGCGGGCAGCGGCATCGGCCGCGCCTGTGCGGAGGCGTGCGCGGAGGCCGGTGCGTCGGTCGCCTGCGTCGACGTCGACGAGGCGCGCGCGACCGCGACGGCGGCGAGCCTCGGCGGCGGCGCGCTCGCGATCCAGGCCGACGTCGCGAGCGAGGCGGCGGTCGAGGCCGCGTTCGCACGGATCGACGCGGAGCTCGGGCCGATCGACGTCTGCTTCGCCAACGCCGGCATCGCCGGCGCCGGCGGCCCGCTCGCCGACTACGCCTTCGACGACTGGCGCGAGGTGACGGGAATCGACCTCGACGGCGTCTTCCTCACCGTCCGCGCCGCCGTGCGGCGGATGATCCCGCGCGGCTACGGGAAGGTCGTGATCACCGGCTCCGTCTACTCCGTCCGGGCCGACACCCTCTTCGGCGCGTACGGCTATGCGGCATCGAAGGGCGGGATCCTCTCGCTCGCGCGGACCGCCGCCGTTCAGCTCGGCGCGCAAGGAATCCGCGTCAACACGATCATCCCGGGCTACATCCGCACCGACCTCGCCGGCGGCCAGATGTTCTCGGAGGAGCCCGACGCGGTCGCCCTGCGCGAGACGATCGCCGGCCGCGTCCCGCTCGGCGCGCTCGGCGAGGCGTCCGACCTGAAGGGGCTGGCGCTCTTCCTCGCCGCGCCCGCCTCCGACTACATCACGGGTGCGGCGATCCCGGTCGACGGCGGCTGGATCGCGACGTAGCCGGACGACCTAGCGCGCGCCGAAGTCCATCGTCACGATCGTGACGTCGAGCCCCCGGTACACGCCGCGGGCCGCGTGCGTGTGCACGGCCGAGACGCCGACCTCGCGCCAGCTCGCGGTGAGCAGGATCGCCCGGTGCTCCGGGCTGCGCTCCCACAGCTCCAGCGCGCGCGCCGCGCTCACGCCCGGCGAGGACCAGAGCAGGTTCTCCCCCACCGACCAGGCGCTCTGCGGACGGCGGGGATAGAACGCCTCGAGCCGCTGCCAGAACGGGCGGCCGCCGGCGGACGAGTGGTCGAAGTAGCCGTCCGCGGCCATCTCCTGCGAGTGCTGGCGGGCGGCCGCGGTAAGCAGAGCCGAGGGCTGAACCGCGGAGAGCCCGTGCCGGCGGCGGTACGCGTTCGCGTCGGCGAGGATCGCGTGCTCGAGCGAGCTGAGCGCCATGACCGGCCGCCCGGCGTGGTCGGCGGCCCGCGCGGAGGCGCCGGTCGCCGTGAGGAACACGGCGGCAAGGAGAGCCACCCCGCAGCGCGCCGCCTTCGGCGAACCGACCATGAGCGGGAGCTTCGCGCGGCCGGCGGACGAGCGCATCCGCCGTTCGACCCATCTTCGCCGGCCGGAGGTCCTATAGGGTGGCAGCGTCGATGTCGACGGCGACCCTGCACACGAACCACGGCGCGATCGAGCTCGAGCTGCACGACGACGACGCGCCCAAGACGGTCGAGAACTTCCGCTCGCTCGCGGGCGACGGCTTCTACGACGGCGTCGTCTTCCACCGTGTCATCCCGGATTTCATGATCCAGGGCGGCGACCCGACCGGAACCGGCGCGGGCGGCCCCGGCTACACGTTCGAGGACGAGTTCAACGACCACAAGGTCGCGCGCGGCGCGCTCGCGATGGCGAATGCCGGCCCGAACACGAACGGCAGCCAGTTCTTCATCGTCACCGCCGACGCGTGCCCGTGGCTCGACGGCAAGCACACCGTCTTCGGCCGCGTCAGCGGCGGGATGGACGTCGTCGACGCGATCTCCGCGCTCCCGACCGACGGGCGCGACCGGCCGCACGACGACGTCACGATCGAGCGCGTCGAGTTCTAGCACCCGCGCCGAGAGCGCCGGCGGTACGCGGTTCGGTACTCGCTGCGGATGGACGGCGCCGGCCGCACCGGCAAGGTTCGCCGTGAAGCGACCTTCCGGAGGCATCGCATGACTCTGCTCTGGTTCGTGGTCTGGCTGATCTCGGACAACGTCGGCGGCCGTGCGCCGCTGCTCTTCGACCCGGTGAACACATGGGCGTGGACGCTGATCGGCGCGATCGCCCTCGATCTCAGCGGCGGCCACGCACGACGCGGCGCCAAGACGCGATAGCGGCGCGGGAAACTCGAAGCGGGTGGCGGGGATCGAACCCGCATAGCCAGCTTGGAAGGCTGGAGCTCTACCATTGAGCTACACCCGCGGGGGCCCGGGTACGGTAGCGGGATGCATCCTTCCGCGGAGGCGGTCGGGCTCGCGCCGCTGCTCGCGGTCGGGCTGGTCGCGACCGCCCGCGGGCGGATCTCGCGGCCGCACGCCCTGGCGGGCGCGCTCGGGATCGCGCTCGTCGTCGCCGCATTCGCGACCGAGCTGGAGCCGCTCGCGAATCACACGTTCCTCTGGGCGCACCTGCTCCAGAACGTCGTGCTCGCCGAGTGGGTGCCGGCGCTGCTGCTGCTCGCCGTGCCGTCCGCGGTCGCGGCGCGCGCGCGGACCTTCCCGCTCTTCCGGCCGCTCGTCGCCCTGCCCCTCTGGCTTGTCACCTACTACACGTGGCATCTGCCGTGGATCTACGACCTGGCGCTTCGCCACCCGCACTCGCTCCTGCACGTCGAGCACCTGAGCTACCTCGCGGCCGGCGCCTGCCTCTGGTTCCCGGTCATCCACGGGCGCTACTCCTCCGGCGTGAAGGCGGCCTACCTGTTCGCGGCGTTCGTGCTCGCGTCGCCGCTCGGGCTGCTGCTCGCCCTGATCCCGCGCGCGATCTACCCGTTCTACGTCCACGCGCCGCGGACGTGGGGGCCGGCGCCGCTGGCCGACCAGCAGATCGCCGGCGTGACGATGGCCGCCGAGGAGGCGGCGGTCTTCTTCGTCGTCTTCGCCGCGTACCTGCTCCGCTTTCTGGGCGAGGAACAGGCGGCAGGGCTCGTCGGGCATGCCCCGGCGCGCCGGTAGCCGGTAGGAATTGCGCGGTGGAGACGCTCGGAGTCGCGATCGTCGGCGCCGGTTCCGCGGGGCTCGCGACCGCCGCGCTGCTCGGCCGGCGGGGAATGCCGGCGACGGTGCTCGAGGCCGGGCCTGAGCCGGGGGCCGCCTGGCGCGGACGCTACGACCGGCTGCGCCTCCACACGCCGCGCGGCCTCTCGGCGCTCCCGGGGCGGCGCATCCCGCGCCGCTACGGACGCTGGGTGCGGCGCGACGACCTGCTCGCGTATCTCCGCTCCTATGCCGACGCGGAGGCGCTCGACGTCCGCACCGGCGTCCGCGTCGAGCGGCTGGAGCGCGACCGCGGGGGCTGGCTGCTCGAGACGACCGGCGAGCCGCTTCGCGCCGGGACGGTCGTCGTTGCGACCGGCTACAACGGCGCCCCCTGGATCCCCGACTGGCCAGGCCGTGACGGCTTCGCCGGCGAGCTCGCCCATTCGAGCGGATACCGCAATCCGGCGGTCTACCGCGGGCGCGACGTGCTCGTCGTCGGCGCCGGGAACTCGGGGGCGGAGATCGCGACCGACCTCGCCGAGGGCGGCGCCGCGCGCTCGCGGCTCTCGGTGCGGACGCCGCCGCAGATCGTCAAGCGCGCCACGGCGGGCGTCTCGGCGCAGCGGATCGGCATGGCGATCCGCAGGCTGCCGCCCGGCTGGGTCGATCCCGTCTCGAAGGCGCTGCGCCGCGCGGCAATCCCGGACCTCGCCGCGCAGGGCCTGCCGCGGCCCGAGCTGGGCCTGCGCAGCGCGTTCATCGCCACGGGCACGACGCCGATCCTCGACGTCGGGATCGTCTCGGCGGTGAAGCGCGGCGCCGTGGAGGTGGTGGCCGCAGTCGAGGGATTCGCCGGCGCCGACGTGCTGCTCGCCGACGGCTCGCGGCTCGCACCCGACGCGGTGATCGCCGCAACGGGGTTCCGCGCCGGGCTCGACGGCCTCGTCGGCCACCTCGACGTGCTCGGTCGACGCGGCCTGCCCGTGAAGACGGATGGCGAGCCGGCGCTGCCCGGCCTCTGGTTCGTCGGCTTCACGCCCACGCTCGGCGGTCAGCTGCGCGAGGGCAGCCTCGCGGCCCGGAAGGTCGCCGCCGCGATCGCCGCCTACACTGCGACTCTCGGGACGTAGCTCAGCCTGGTTAGAGCGCTGCCTTTGGGAGGCAGAGGCCGAAGGTTCGAATCCTTCCGTCCCGACTCCGACCTGTAGGTTCGCGAGGTGGCGGCAACCGGGGTCCTGGCGGCGACGGCGCCGCGGGTGCGGCGACCCGCGGTCGGCTACGCGATGGTGATCGTCGCCGGCACGCTCTTCGGGATCAACGGCGCCGTCTCGAAGGTCGCGCTCTCGTCGGGGCTCAGCTCGCTGCGGCTCACCGAGGCGCGCTGCGCGGGCGCGTGCGTCGGCCTGACCGTGCTCGCGCTCGCCTGGAACCCGGCCTCGCTCCGGCTGCGTCGCCGCGAGTGGCGGCGTCTCGCGATCTTCGGGGTGGCGGGCGTCGCCGGAGTGCAGCTCTTCTACTTCCTCGCCATCCACCGCCTCGCGATCGGGATCGCGCTCCTGATCCAGTACCTCGGCCCGCTGCTCGTCGCGATCTGGGCGCGGACGTTCGGGCACGAGCCCGTGCGGCGGCGGATCTGGGCGGCGCTCGGGCTCTCGCTCTCCGGGCTCGTGCTGATGGTGAGAATCTGGAACGGCTCCGGGATCGACGGCCTCGGCGTCGCGTTCGCGCTCGTGTCGGCGTTCGTCTACGCCGCGTACCTGCTGCTCGCCGAGCGCGAGGTCGTCCACCGCGACGCGATCTCGCTGCTCGCGTGGGGGTTCCTGTTCGCGAGCGTGTTCTGGGCGGTGGTGCAGCCGTGGTGGAGCTTCCCCGGCACCGCGGTCGCGCGCTCGGTCACGCTTCAGGGACACCTCTCGTCGTGGCACCTGCCCGTCTGGGCGCTCGTGCTCTGGGTGGTCGTGCTCGGCACGATCGTGCCCTTCTCGCTGATCGTCGCCGCCCTCCGCCACGTCTCGGCGACCCGCGTCGGGATCGTCGCGATGTGCGAGCCGGTGGTCGCGACGACGATCGCGTGGCTCTGGCTGCAGGAGTCGCTCGCGCCGGTGCAGATCGCGGGCGCCGGCGTCGTGCTCGTCGGGATCCTGCTCGCGCAGACCGCACGGTAGGAGCTAGATGGTTGATGCCACGATCGCGTGCGTCCGGTTGCGCGGTCTGGCACGCCTGGGCCGCTTCGGCCCGCCTGCGGCCGGCGGAGCCGGCCCCCGCCGGGCCTGCGCTTCGCCCCGCCGATCGCTCACCGCTGCCACCAGCAGCGCAAGCGCCCGCCACGGCGCCCCAGACAGGCCAGCCCACGCCCCGCAACGGACGATCTCACGGCATCAACCATCTAGACGCTCTCGAACAGCACGCGCAGCTCGGCGACCTTCTCGAGCCGCAGCGCGTCCCGCTCGCCGCGGTCGATGCGCGCCAGCAGCTCGCGGATGCGCGGCGCGAGCTCGAGCGGGTTGAAGGGCTTCGTCACGTAGTCGACGCCACCGATGTCGAGCCCGCGGGCGCGGTCGCGGAACTCGGCACGCGCGGTCAGGAAGATGAGCGGGATCGCGTTCGTGCTCTCGTCGAGCAGCAGCTGCTCGGCGACCTGCCAGCCGTCGAGGCCCGGCATCATCACGTCGAGCAGCACGACGTCGGGCCGCTCGCGGCGCGCCAGCTCGAGGCCGCCCTGACCGTCACGCGCCTCGAGCACGTGCATCCCCTCCGCCTCGAGGTTGACACGGCAGAGCAGCCGGATCGGCGCTTCGTCGTCGATTACGAGAACGCGTGTCAGGCCGCCTCCCGCCACTGCCGAGGCCCATACCCCGCTGCGCCGCAGATCAGTCCCACTCCGCCGACCCGTCCCCGGACGCCGGCAGCTCGAAGGCGAACCGCGACCCCTCCCCCTCGCGCGAGTCGACCCAGATCCGGCCGCCCATCGCACTCACCAGCCCGCGCGCGATGAACAACCCGAGCCCCGTTCCCTCGGCGCCGGTGCGAAGCTCCGCACCCGCTCCGCGGTAGAACTTCCGGAAGATCTGCTCCCGGTCGGCCTGCGAGATGCCGATCCCCTCGTCGGCGACGCTCACCTCGATCCGGTCGCGCCTTCGCGCCGCCGCGACCGTGACCGTGCTGCCGGCCGGCGAGTACTTGAGCGCGTTGTCGAGCAGGATCGTGCACACCTGGCGCAGCTTCTCGGGATCGGCACGCGCCGGCAGCGGCTCGTCCGGCAGGTCGGCGTTGACGTCGTGGCCGTTCGCGGCGGGGCCCGAAACGCCTGCCAGCGCCTGCCCGACGACGTCGCGGACGTCCGTCTCCGCGAGGATGACCTGCAGGTCGCCGGTATCGAGCCGGGCGACGTTCAGCAGCGTGTCCACGATCGCCGTCAGCCGCTGCGACTCGGACGCGATATAGCGGAGGAACGTCTGCCGCTCCTCGTCGCCGAACAGCACGTCGCGGCGGAGGAGCGTCTCGGCGAAGCCGTAGATCGAGGTCAACGGGGTGCGCAGCTCGTGCGAGACGGTGGAGACGAAGTCCGACTTGACCTGCTCGACGAGCCGGTCGCCGGAGATGTCCCGGAACGCGAATATGCGTCCGGCGACCGCGCCGGCCGGGTCGCGCATCACCGCCTCGGTGACCGAGAGCCAGACCTCCTCGCGGCCGCGGACGATCTGGACGAGCCGGTCGCCGGGCGCGCCGTCAGGCGCCTCGAGGCTCCGGTTGAGGACGTCGTCCGGCGGGCGACCGAGCGCAAGCGGCGCCGGGACGCCGGTGATCCGCTCCGCCGCCGCGTTCCAGACGACGACGTCGCCGTCCCGGTCGACCGCGACGATCCCGTCGGCGATGTTGGCGAGGATGGCGACGCTGCGCTCCCGCTCGAGAGCGACACGCTGGTAGAGCTCGGCGTTCGAGAGCGCAGCCGACGTGCTCGCCGCGAGTGCCAGCAGCGCCTCGATCTCGTCGTCGCGCCAGGTCCGCGGCAGCGACGCGTAGACGGCGAGCACGCCGACCGGAGCTCCCTCGGCGCCCGCGACGGGCACGCCGAGGAACGCACTGTGGCCGGCGCCGAGCATCAGGTCGAGCGCGGCGAGGCGCCGGTCGGCGCCGACGTCCGGAAGGGCGAGCGGCGCGCCCGACCGCAGCACGTCGCCGGCGGGCCCTGCGCCGTCCGGGCGGCGCGACCCGAGGGCGTCGTCGGCGCCCGCGCCTTCGGCGGCGGTGACGACGAGCTCGTCGCCCTCGAGCAACCGGATCGCGGCGGCGTCCGCGTTGACGAGCTCGGGCGCCTGCTGGACGACCTCCTCGAGCACGGCAGCCGGGTCGAGCTCGCTCGCCAGAAGACCGCCCGTGCGCGCGAGCTGCTGCGCAAGCGCCCGCGCGCTGCGCTCGGCCTCGAACAGCTCGCTCCGTTCGAGCGCACCGCGGGTCGCCTCGGCGAGGCGCCGCGCGAGCTCGACGTCGGCGTCCGCGAACGTCGGCGACTCCGTGAAGAAGGCGACCACCACGCCGCCGCCGGCGTCGCGGGGGGCCTCGACAGACACGGCGAGCAGCGCCCGGTAGCCGTGCTCGCTCGCAGCGGCACGCAGGCGGAGCGGGAGCCGCTCGTCGTCGGCGAGGGCGGGCGCGGCGACGACGCGCCCCAGCTCCGCCAGCCGGGCGAGCGTCCCGTCGGGCTCGACCAGCCGGTCGGCGAAGAAGCCGAGGAGCGTCGCCGGCAGTCCGTGCGAGCCCAGGGACTCCAGCCGCCCGCCCGAGGGGACGATCACGGCTGCGGACGAGGCGCCGAGCGCTTCCGCCGCCGCCTGCGCGACGGCTTCCAGCGTCGCCCGGCGCGAGAGCGGCTTGCCGAGAACGGCGGCGATGCGGCCGGCCGCCTCGAGCAGCTTCTCTCGCTCGAGCGCGGCGCGGAGCTCGCCGGCCGTGCGCAGGCGTTGCAGCGCCACGACGCCGTCGGCGGCGAGCCTCTGCATCGCCGCCAGCTCGTCCTGCGAGAACGTGCGATGCTCGTCCGTCGTCGAGAGCGAGATCACGGCGACGACGCGGCCGTCCACGAGCACCGGCACGTGCGCGACGCTCTTCGCGCTCGACATCTGCGCGAGCCGCGAGCCGACCGCCGAGCCAGCGGAGACGTCGTAGAGGGCGAAGGCGGTGGCCTCGAAGACCGCGCTTGCGATCCCGGAAGGCTCGTGCTCGAGATCGAGCCGGACGTCGCGCCACCACGTGAGATCCTCGCCGCAGGAGCGCGCGAGAGCGCCTGCTGCCGTGCGGCCATCGTCGGAGACGAAGGTGAGCGCCACGATCGAGACGCCGAACATGCGACCCAGCTCGTCGAGCAGGCCGCACACCGCTGCCTCGGCGTCGTCCGTCTGCGCCGGCGCGACGCCTGCGGGTCGCAGAGTGTCGGGCTCGTGCCCGCCGCGACCGACCGGCGCCCGGCGGAGGGCGATCCCGGCAACAAGGCCGAGCAGGAGCGCGGCGCCCGCTGCGAGTGTGGTCTCCCACACCTGCACAGAGCCGACGAGCGCTGGATCGGCTAGCTCGATCGTGGGCAACACTGGGGCTGGGAATCATACGAAGCGCCCGGCCGCATGGCCCCGGCGGCGCCTCGATCACCGTTTACAAAGATGGGCCGGTCGGCCCATTGTCGGCCTGCCGGGCCGCTTTTAGTCTCCTCCCACTGGGCGATGCGAACCGCGGCGTGTAGCTGGCTTTACAGCACCGCGGTGAGCAACGTGGGAGAGCCCGCCGCAGCGACCCCCCGAGGCGGCGGGCTTTCTCATTTCTGCGGCACGCACGCTCCTTAACCCCGATTTCACAGAGGGGGGCTATCGTGGCTCCGCCTTGGTGAAGCGCCTTCTCCTCGCGTCCCCACGCGGCTATTGCGCCGGCGTCGAACGAGCGGTGGAGACGGTCGAACGGGCGCTCGCGCTCTACGGCCGCCCGGTCTACGTGCGCAAGCAGATCGTCCACAACTCGCACGTCGTGCGCGATCTCGAGCGGCGCGGCGCGATCTTCGTCGACGCCGTCGCGGACGTCCCCGCCGGCGCGACACTCGTCTTCTCCGCGCACGGGATCGCCCCGGCCGTCCGCGACGCCGCGAGCGCCCGCGGGCTGACGACGATCGACGCGACGTGCCCGCTCGTGACGAAGGTGCACGCGCAGGCGCGCCGCTACGCCCAGGCCGGCTACGCGATCGTGCTCATCGGCCACAGCGGCCACGAGGAGGTCGAGGGAACCCTCGGCGAGGCGCCGGACGCGATCGTCCTCGTCGAGTCGACGGCCGACGCAGAGCGGGTCGCGCTGCCGTCGCGCCGCCGACTTGCCTACGTGACCCAGACGACCCTCTCGGTCGACGAGACGAACGAGATCGTCGCCGTGCTCCGGCGACGCTTCCCGCACATCGAAGGGCCCGCCCGCGAGGACATCTGCTACGCGACGACGAACCGCCAGCGGGCGGTGAAGGAGCTGCTCGCCGAGGTCGAGCTCCTGCTCGTGATCGGCAGCCGCAACTCGTCGAACTCGAACCGGCTGGTCGAGGTCGCGCGGGCCGCCGGGGTTGCCGCCCACCTGATCGAGGACGAGACCGGGATCGACCCGCGCTGGCTCGACGAACCGGAGTCGGTGGGCCTGACCTCGGGCGCGTCGGCGCCGGAGCCGCTCGTCGAGCGCGTCTGCGACTGGTTCCGCGCCCGCGGCGTCGCCGAGGTGCGCGAGCTGGGTTCCGGCTACGAAGACGTGTTCTTCAAGCTGCCGGTCGAGCTTCGCCGCGCCGAGCGCGCGACCGCGACCGCCTCGGCGGCGTAGTCGCCCGGCCGTGCGGCCGCGCCCACACCGGCTCGAACGACTCCCCGAGCAGTACTTCATGCGGCTGCTCGCACGCGTCGCCGAGGCGGCCGCGCAGGACGGGTCGCCGCTCGTCGACCTCGGGCGCGGCAATCCCGACATCCCGCCGCCGCCGCACGTCGTCGAGACGCTCGCGGCCGCCGGGCGGCGGGCGGACGCACACGGCTACGCGCCGTTCCGCGGGCTACCGGCGCTGAAGGAGGCGATCGCGGCCCGCTACCGGGAGGCGTACGGCGTCGAGCTCGATCCGGCGCTCGAGGTTGCGGTGCTGCCGGGCTCGAAGACGGGGCTGATCGAGTTCGCGGAGGTCGCGGTCGAGCGGGGCGCCGCGATCGTGTTGCCGGATCCCGGCTATCCCGACTATCGCTCCGCCGTCGCGCTCGTCGGCGCCGAGCATGCCGCCCTCCCGCTCGCCGCCGACGGGCGGCCGGACTGGGACGCGGCGCCGGCCGACGCGGCCGCGCTCTACCTCAACTACCCGTCGAACCCGCTCGCGGTCGCAGCGCCCGACGGCGTCTTCGCCGAGACGATCGCGTGGGCGCGCCGGGCGGGCGCGTGGGTGCTGCACGACTTCGCGTACGGCGACCTCGTGTTCGACGGACGCCGGCCGGCGAGCTTTCTCGCGCAGGAGGGCGCACGCGAGGTCGGGATCGAGCTCTACTCGATGTCGAAGTCGTACGGGATGGCCGGTTGGCGACTCGGATTCGCGCTCGGCAACGCGGAGCTCGTGGCGCGGATCGAGAACCTGCAGAGCCACATCTTCGCCGGCGTCTTCCGGCCCGTCCAGGAGGCCGGAATCGCCGCGCTCACCGGTCCACAGGAGACGGTCGAGGAGCGGCGGCGACTCTACGAGGCGCGTCGCGACCGTGCGGTCGCGACGCTCGCCGGGCTCGAGGCACGCGCCGAGGGCACGTTCTTCGTCTGGCTGCGGCTGCCCGACGGCGTGAGCGCGGGGCGCCTGCTCACCGAGCACCGCGTCGCGGTCGCACCGGGCGAGGGCTTCGGTGAGCGCGGCCGCGGCTGGGCCCGCCTCTCGCTCGCCGTCGCCGACGAGACGCTCGACGAGGGCCTCTCCCGGCTCCGGGCCGCTCTCGCCTAGGGCCTAGGCGAGCGCGATCGCGAGCGCGTCGCCGACGCGGATCTCGGTTGCGAGCACCTCGCCCGCGATCCAGTCGCCGTGGCGCTCGACGAGCGTCCGCATCGTCTCGGGAACGGTGAGGACGACCCGGTCGGTCAGCTCGAAACCCTGCTCCTTCCGGAGCGAGTTGACCGCGTGGATCAGGTCGTACGCCTCGCCCTCGAGCAGCAGCTCGTCGTCGAGCCCGAGCTCGAGCGCGACCGTGACGCCGTCGGCGGACGCGACCACCCAGCCCTCGCGGCCGCCGCGCTCGACGAGCACCTCGTCCGGGCCCAGCTCGTGACCGAGGACGCGGAAGCGGCCCTCGGGCAGCTCCTCGAACTCCCCTGCCTGCAGCGCCTCGCGCACGGCGCGTAGCTCCGCACCGAGCTTCGGCCCGAGGACGGGCAGGTTCGGCTTGACCTTCACCTCGACCGCCTCGACGCGGCCGAACTCGACCGACTTGACCCGCAGCTCGTCGCCGATCTCGGCGCCGTGGGCGCGTGCGCCGTCGACGCCCTCGACGACGAGCCTGCCGAGCGGCTGCCGCAGCTTCAGCCCGGAGGTCGAGCGCGCCTGCCGGCCCAGCTCGACGACGAGCCGCACCTCGGCGATCTCCTCGAGCAGCGCGCGGTCGGGCGGAGCGGTCTCCGGCCACGGCGCGAGGTGCACCGAGTCGGGCCCGTCGAGAACGAGCGTCCGCCAGAGCTCGTCGGTGAGGAACGGCAGGATCGGCGCAAGCGTGCGCAGCATCTGCACGAGCGCGTACCAGAGCGTCGCGAGCGCAGCCTCCTCCCCGTCCCAGAAGCGGCGCCGCGACCGGCGGATGTACCAGTTGGAAAGGTCGTCGAGGTACGTCTCGAAGTCGCGCATCACGTTGTTCGCCAGCCACGACTCGTAGCCGCCGGTCGCGTCCGCGACGAACGCGTGCGTGCGCTCGACGAGCCAGCGGTCGAGCGGCTTGAGGTCGCCCTCCGGCTCGAGCGCGTCCCAGGACGGCCGGAAGCCCGCGACGTTCGCGTAGTCGACGAAGAACCTGACCGAGTGCCAGAGGGTCAGGAGCTTGCGCTTGATCTCGTCGCCCGGCCCGAAGCCGAAGAGGAGGTTGCGGTCGGGCGGCTGCGCGCAGTACTGCCAGCGCATCACGTCGGCGCCCATGCGGGCGAACGCGTCGGGGGCCTCGATCATGTTCCCCCACGAGCCGTGCATCTCGCGGCCCGTCTCGTCGAGCATCTTCTCGTAGCCGAGCACGGCCCGGAACGGCGCCTTCCCGGTCAGGACGACCGACATGAAGAGCTGCGAGTAGAACCAGAGCCGGATCTGCTCGCGCATCTCCGAGACCCAGTCGGCCGGGAACCACTCCTCCCAGGTGGCGTGGTCGGGCAGGTCGGCGGTCGTCAGCCCCTTCGCCGCGCCGGTCGCGTAGCCCTCGGGGACGAACTCGTCGTTCTGCCAGCCGAGCGTCGAGAACGGGACGATGCCCGCGTCGAGCCAGACGTCGCCGACCTCCTTGACCCGCTCCACCGGCTCGCCGCAGGCCTCGCAGCGGACCGGGACGCGGTCGATCCACGGGCGCCGCAGCTCCTCGAGCTGGTCGAGCCCCGAGACGGCGCGCTCCTCGAGCTCGCGGCGCGACCCGATCACGTTCAGGTGGCCGCAGACGCACGGGTAGAACGGCAGCGGCAGGCCGTAGTAGCGGCGGCGCGAGATGTTCCAGTCGCCCATGTTCCGCAGCCAGTCGTCCATCCGCTTGCCCATGTACTCGGGCGTCCAGGCGACGGTCGCGTTCGCGTCGAGCATCTGCTGGCGGAGGTCGCGGACGGAGATCAGCCAGTCGTCGGCGATCCGCCAGATCAGCGGCGTGTCGCAGCGCCAGCAGTGCGGGTAACGGTGCTCGTAGAGCGTCGCCTCGACGAGCAGGCCCCGCTCCTTCAGGTCGCCGACGATCTGGTCGGCCGACTCCGCGGTCGAGAGCCCGTGCAGCCAGCCGTAGTCGTCGTAGAAGTGGCCCGACTCGTCGACGGGCGTCAGCACCGGCAGGTCGAGCTCCTTGCCGAGCTCGAAGTCCTCGCGGCCGCCGCCGGGCGCGATGTGGACGATGCCGGTGCCGTCCTCGAGCGAGACCTCGTCCCACGGGATGACGCGATGCTCGATCGCGGCGCCGGGCGGGAGCGTGTCGAACGGCCCCTGGTAGCGCCAGCCGACCATCTCGCGGCCGGTCAGCGTCTGCTCGAAGCGCTCGTCGGGAAAGCGCGCGGCCGCCACCCACTCGCCGTTGGAGCGGCGGCCGTACTCGGCATCGGGATTGACCGCGGCCGCGACGTTCGCTGGCAGCGTCCACGGCGTCGTCGTCCAGACGACGACGTACTCGCTCTGCCGGTCGAGCAGCGGGAAGCGGACGGTCAGCGAAGGGTCGGCGCGCTCCTGGTAGACGCCGGACATCGTCAGCTCGTGCTGGGAGATCGAGGTGCCGCAGCGCGGGCACCACTCGGTCGAGCGGTGGCCCATGTAGAGCCAGTCCTGGGCGTGGACGCGCTTCAGCATCCGCCAGACGTATTCGATGTTCGTGTCGCTGAAGGTGAAGTAGTCGCGTCCCCAGTCCATCCACTGGCCGAGCCGGATCGAGCCCTTGGTCAGCTCCTGCGACGACCAGACGACGACGTCGCGGCACTTGCGCGCGAACTTCTCGAGCCCGTACTCCTCGATGTCGCGTTTCGAGTTGAGCCCGAGCTCGCGCTCGACGCCGACCTCGATCCAGAGCCCCTGGCAGTCGAAGCCGTTCTGGTAGCGCTGGTCGTAGCCGCGCAGCGCCTTGTAGCGCTGGAACACGTCCTTGAGCGTGCGGCCCCAGGCGGTGTGGACGGCGAGCGTCTTGTTCGCGGTCACCGGCCCGTCGAAGAACGAGAACTTCGGGCCGCCGCGGTTGCGCTCGCGCAGACGCTCGAAGGTACGCTCGGCTTCCCAGCGGGCGAGCACGCCCTCCTCGAGGCGTGGATGATCCGGTTTGTCCGGCAGAGGGGTGAAGATCTGCTCTCCCATCGGGAAGCCCAGTCTAGAGAGCGACGTTGTCACCAGAGGGAGATCGGGAAGACCGTTCTCCTGTCAACGAGAAACGAAAGGAAACGATGGCTCAAGACGTCAGCGACGCAACCTTCGAGAACGAGGTCCTGCAGGCCGGCGAGCCCGTGATCGTCGACTTCTGGGCCGAGTGGTGCGGCCCCTGCCACGCGGTCGCGCCCGTGCTCGAGAAGATCGCCGACGAGCGGAAGATCAAGCTCGTGAAGGTCAACATCGACGAGAACCAGGATCTGGCGATGCGCTACGGGATCCAGTCGATCCCGAACATGATGCTGTTCGAGAACGGCGCCCCGAAGGCGTCCGCCGTCGGCGCCCAGCCGAAGGGCATGCTCGAGCGGTCGCTCGGTTTCGAGTAGCTCGCAGCTCGTGGCCGCGCGAAGCCCCGCTTCGCGCGGCGCGCGGCTACGCCGGTTCCTGCGGCTCGAGGAAGTCGAGGAACGCGGCATGCTTGCCGAGGTACGCCTCGATCTCGGCGACCCCGGCGACGGCCCAGTCCTCGATCCACGAGGCCGCGATGTCGTCCTCGATGCGGTTCAGATCCGGCTCGCTCATGCCGGGGATCATCCGCGCGATCGGAGCGATCGCCTATGGGCCGTTCGGCTCAACTTGCGGGCCGTGAGGACCCAGCCGGCCGGCCGGCACGGCGGTTCCGCGATAGTAGGAGCCGCCATGCCGCGCTCCTCCGCCACCTCGCACGAGCTCGCCCGCGTCGACCTGCTCTCGGGGATGCCCGGCGAGACGCTGCTGCGGCTGGCAAAGCGGATGGAGCGCGAGGAGGTCGCGCCGGGCACCGTGATCGTCCGCGAGGGTGACCCCGGCGAGCGCTTCTACCTCGTCTTCGCCGGGATGCTCTCCGTGACGCAGGCCTCGGGCGCCAGCCGGAACATCCTGCGGCCCGGCGACTACTTCGGCGAGGTCGCGCTCGCGATGAACATCCCGCGCACGGCCACGGTCGCCGCAATCTCGCCTGCCGTCGTCGCGAGCTGCGACCGCGCGACCTTCGACGAGTTCCTGCGGCCGCTCTTCGCAGACGACTCGTAGCTGCTTCGCCCGCTTCGCGCGAGCCAGACACCGCACAGGTCGGGCGCGGCAGCCAGCCGTGTCAGCGACGTGCAAGCTCGACCAGCACGGCGTCGTTGAAGGGCGGCCAGGCCGCCTTCGCCCACTCGTCGAAGCGGCGGTCGGTCAGGACACCGCAGGCGAGGCCCGCGTCGCCGTCGACCCAGAGGAACGTGCCGGAGGCGCCGAAGTGGCCGAACGTGCGCGGCGAGCTCCGCGCGCCCGTCCAGTGCGGCGACTTGCCGTCGCGCAGCTCGAAGGCGAGACCCCAGTCGTTCGGCTCCATCCGGCCCCAGCCCGGCAGGACGCCGGCGAGGCCCGGGAACTGGACGCTCGTCGCCTCGGCGAGCGTCTCGGCGGCGACGAGCGTCGGCGCGAGCAGCTCGCGGCCGAGGGCGAGCAGGTCGTCGAGCGGGCCGCGATAGGCGTATGCGGGCGAGCCCTCGAGCGAGCCGGCGAGGCCGAGCGGCGCGACGACCGCATGCCGGAAGTACTCCGCGAACGGCATCGCCGCTCGCTCGGCGACGAGCTCGGCCGCGACCTCGATCCCCGCGTTCGAGTAGATCCGCCTGCGCCCGGGCTCGAGCAGCGGCCGCCGTTCCTCGGGCGCGAGCCCCGAGGCGTGCGCGAGCAGATGGCGGAGCGTCGAGCCGGGCGGGCCTGCAGGCTCGTCGAGGTCGACCGTCCCCTCCTCGACCGCCACGAGCGCGGCGAGGCCGGTGAGGAGCTTCGTCACCGACGCCCAGACGAAGACGTGCTCACGGGGGCCGTGCGTCGCGACCACCGCGTCCGCGGAGACGACGCCGGCGGCGGCCGCACCGGCGCCCCAACCGTCGATCGCCTCGAGCGCGTCCACGCCGCGATACTAGGCGGCATGGAGAGGCGCACGATCGGGTCGGGCTCCGACTGGGAGCGGCGCGGCGGCTACAGCCGGGCGGTCGTCGCCGGCTCACGCGTGTTCGTGGCCGGAACGGCGCCGATCATGCCCGACGACGGCGACCCGCCATCCGACCCGTACGGGCAGGCGAAGCGCTGCCTCGAGATCGTCGAAGCGGCCCTGCACGAGGCCGGCGGCGGGCTCGAGCACGTCGTCCGCACGCGTCTCCTGATGACCGACGCGTCGTACACGCAGGAGATCCTGCGCGCGCACGGCGAGGCCTTCGCCGAGACGCGCCCGGCCTGCACCGGGCTCGTCGTCGGCCTGCTCGACCCGCGCTGGCTCGTCGAGATCGAGGTCGACGCCGTCCTCCCGGACTAGACGCCGGCGCTTTCCACCTGCATCCGGGGCACATATCGTTTCGGGAGTGAGCGACGCGCTCTACCCGCCCTCGATCACCGGCAAGGGGTCGAGCTTCCCGGCCGGCGGCAGCGTGCTCGACCACGCGTTCGGCCGCAGCGACGCGTTCACGCTCGGCGTCGAGGAGGAGTACATGCTCCTCGACCCGGAGACGTTCGATCTCGTCCAGCACATCGACACCGTCCTCGCGGCGGTCGCCGGGCACGAGCTGGAGCCGCGGATCAACTCCGAGCTGATGCAGTCGGTGCTCGAGGTCGCGACGCCGGTCTGCCACACACCCGGCGAGGTGCGCAACCAGCTGACGCGGATCCGCGCCTACGTCTGCGACGTCGCGCGCGAGCAGGGGCTTCGGGTCGGGTCGGCCGGCACGCACCCGTTCTCGCTCTTCGAGCGGCAGCGGATCACGGCGAAGGACCGCTACCGCGCCCTCATCGACCAGCTGCAGTACATCGCCCGCCGCGAGCTGATCTTCGGCATGCACGTGCATGTCGCCGTCGACGATCCCGAGAAGGCGGTCCAGGTCGTGAACGGGCTGATCGTCCATCTGCCCGAGCTCGTCGCGCTCTCGGCCAGCTCGCCGTTCTGGCGCGGCGAGGCGACCGGCCTCCACTCCTCGCGGCACATGGTCTTCGCCTCCTTCCCGCGCTCGGGCCCGCCGCCGCGCTTCCGCGACTACGCCGACTACGCGGGGGTCGTCAACCAGCTCGAGAAGACCGGCTGCATCGCCGACTACACGCACATCTGGTGGGACATCCGCCTCCATCCCCGACTCGGCACGATCGAGATCCGGATCTGCGACGCGGTCACGCGACTCGACGACGTGATCGCGATCACCGCCTACTGTCAGGCGCTCGTCAAGCACTACGCCGACCGGTACGACGCGGGCGAGCAGGTGCCGTCCTTCCACCGGATCCTCACGACCGAGAACAAGTGGCTGGCCGCTCGCTACGGACTCGAGGCGCCGATCATGGATCTCCAGACCGGACGGCGGAACCGGGTGCCGGTCGCGAACCTGATCCGGCGGACGCTGACGATGATCCTCCCCGCCGCGCAGGCCCTCGGCGCCGCGGACGAGCTGGCCGGCGTCGAGGAGATCCTCCGTCGCGGCAACGGCGCCGACCGCCAGCTGCACGTCTTCACGACGAACCGGGACGTCGTCGAGGTGGCCCGGGAAGTCGCAGCGGCGACCGAGATCGTGCGCGAGCCGGCGCCGTCGGCTGCGTAGACTCGTCCGCTGCGTACACTCGGGAGATGCTCCAGGTCGGGGACACCGCGCCGCTCGAGGCGGCCGTCTGGACGACACCGCGCGAACGGGCGACGGTGGCGCAGCTGCTCGAGGGCGGGCCGATCCTGCTCGTCTTCTACCTCTTCGACTGGTCCGCGACCTGAACGAACGAGCTCGAGCTCCTGCGTGACAGGAGCGAGAAGTTCCGGGCGGCGAACGTGCAGCCGTACGCGATCTCGCGCGACTCGCCGTACACGCACGTCGCGTGGACGCAGGCGCTCGACCTGAACTTCCCGCTCCTCTCGGACTGGAACGCGGAGGCGACCCACGGCTTCGGCGTCGCGTTCGACCACAACCAGATGCGAGACGTCTCGCGACGGACGGTGTTCCTGCTCGACGCCGCCGGCGTCGTCCGCGGCGCGTGGGAGTACGAGACGTCCGGGCTCCCCGACTTCGACGAGCTGCTCGCCGCGAGCCTGGACTTGTAGGCACCCGCCGGATCGCCTTTACTCCCGCGTCATGGAGACAACCCACATCACCGACGCGCCCGCGGACACCCGCGCCTCGGGCAAGGTCACGGCGGCGATCGGGCTCGCCGTCGCTGTCGTCGCCGTCGTGTTCGCGCTCAACGCGACCGACGTCGGCACGCACTGGTTCGCGTTCTTCAAGCTGATCCACGTCAGCGTCGCCGTCTTCTGGGTCGGCGGCGGGCTTCTGCTCACCGTGCTCGCGCTGCGGGCGGAGCGCGCGGACGGCGCGGAGGAGCTGGCGACGGTCGCCCGGCAGGCCGCATTCGTGGGCGAGAGGTTCTTCGCTCCGGCCGGCGTCGTCGTCCTCGCGTTCGGGATCGCGATGGTGCTCAACCAGCACCTCGGCTGGGGGACGTTCTGGATCGATGCCGGGCTCGTCGGCTACGCATCGACCTTCACGACCGGGGTCGCCGTCCTCTCGCCGCTGTCGAAGCGGGTCGCGGCGCTACTGGACGAGAAGGGCGCCGCCGCCCCCGAGACCCAGGCGGCGATCAAGCGGATCCTGCTCGTCGCTCGTGTCGACGTCGGCGTGCTCCTGCTCGTCGTCGCCGACATGCTGATGAAGCCGTTCAGCTAGCTCCGCCCGGCGCGGCCGCGCGATGAGTTTCGCGCGGCCGCGTCGTCTCTTCCGTAGAGGGCGCCGCATCGGCGACACTCACGTGAGTTCCGCGACCTGAGGAGAGGACGAATGCCACGCACGCTGCTGGTGGTCGGGACGCGCAAGGGCGCGTTCTTGATCGAGAGCGACGACCGTCGCGACTGGACGGTGCGCGGCCCGTTCTGCGAGGGCTGGCCCGTCTACCACGCCCTCTACGACACGGGCTCCGGCTCGATCTACGCGGCGGCGGCGAGCGAGTGGCACGGCTCCGCGGTCTGGCGCAGCCGCGACCTCGGCGCGAGCTGGGAGCTGTCGAGCGACGGCCTCTCGTACGGCGACGACGCCGGGCGCAAGGTGTCGAAGGTGTCGACGCTCGCCGTCGCAGGCGACCGGCTGCTCGCGGGGGTCGAGGCGCCGGGGATCTTCGAGAGCCGAGACGGCGGCGAGACCTTCTCGCTTCTGACGACGCTGGCCGGACAGCCGGGAAGCGAGGCCTGGGACGATCAGTCGACCCAGCCGCCGGGGCACCTCGGCATCTCGGGCTTCGTCACCGACGGCGCCGACCACTTCTGGACGGTCGTCCAGGGGGTCGGCGCCTTCGAGACCGAGGACGGCGGCTCGACGTGGACGCCGCGGAACAAGGGGCTGCGCCGCGACTGGCCGGCCGACTGGGAGGAGGTCGGCTACTGCGTCCACAAGCTCGTCCGCTCGCCCTCGGACGGGTCGCGGATGTTCCAGCAGAACCATGTCGGCATGCACCGCTCCGACGACGGCGGCCGGTCGTGGACGGAGATCACCGAGGGGCTGCCGAGCGAGTTCGGCTTCGCGGCGGCGGTTCACCCGCACGACCGCGACACCTTCTACGTGATCCCGCTCGACCCCGGCCACGGCCGTGTCATGCCCGAAGGGAAGGCGACGGTCTGGCAGACGCGAGACGGCGGCTCGAGCTGGCGCGCGCTCCGCAACGGCCTGCCGCAGGCCAACGCGCATCTCGGCGTGCTCCGCCAGGGAATGGCGATCGACGCCCACGACGTTCCCGGCCTCTACTTCGGCACGAGCACCGGCCAGGTGTTCGCGAGCGTCGACGAGGGCGAGAGCTGGACGCAGGTGGCGGACTACCTGCCCGCGATCTCGTCCGTCGACGTCGCCCTGGTCGACGCGTAGGCCCGTGCCCGACGTCCACCTCCCCACCACGCTGACGCCGCTCTTTCCGGGCCTCTCGCGGCACGTGGACGTCGGGGCGGCGACGGTGCTCGAGGCGATCGACGAGCTGGAGGCGCGGTGGCCGGGTCTCCGCGACCGCCTGGTCGCGGAGGGCCCGGCGCTGCGCAGCCATATCCACGTCTACGTCGACAAGGAGCGGGCCGGCCTCGATGCGCCGCTCGACCCGCGCTCGCGCGTGGACGTGGTCGCGGCGATCTCGGGCGGCTGACGGCCGCGCTTAAAACCCCTAACAGAACGAGCACTGGCCGCCTGAACGCGCTGTGCACGCACGCTGCGGCGTCCTCAGTCGCCTCGATAGCGCTGCTATCGAGGCTCCCTGCGTCCTTGCACCGCACGCACCCATCGCGCCCCGCCGACGAGTGGGTCATTCAGTTAGAGGTTCTTACTCCTCCCGCGCCCAGAAGGGGCGACCGACGCGAAGCTCGAAGCGGAAGTACCGGTCGCCCCGAACACCGTCGACGAGCTCGCGGGTCGCCTGAATCATCGCGGCCGCGACGTCGAGGTCGTCGACGTCGAAGAGCAGGTACCAGGCGAAGCGCGGCGGCTCGGTCGGCCCGACCTGGAAGACGTCGTCGCAGAGCGAGGCCACGACGCGCGCCCCCAGCTCCTCCCACTCGGCGAGGATCTGCCGGAACCGCGGCATCGCCCGGTCCCGCTTCTCCTCCTCCGGTGCGCCGAAGAACGTCTCGGTGGCGGCGCCGGCGATCATGATGCGGTACGGGCGGTGTACCGGCGCCGGTTCCCACGGGAGGGCGATCAGGACTCCTCGCTCTGCGCGAGCTCTGCGGCGAGCCGCTCGAGCAACCGGTAGGAGAAGCGCACGTGGTCGAGGTAGTCGTCGATCCGCCCGCGCTCGTTCACCGCGTGGATCCCGCTCGCGAGCCGGGTCGTGCCCGCCGGCGAGACGGTGGTCGCGCCGAGGATGTCGAGCACCGACCGGGCCGGCCCGGAGCCAGGGAGGAGCGGGTAGACGACGGGCTCGCCCATCGTCTCCGCGGCGGCGGCGATCGCCGCCCGGCCGAGCGGCGTGTCGACGGGGCTCTTCGCCGGGCGCCGCGAGCCGCGGATCCGCATCCGCACGTGACCGAAGCCGCGCGCGTCGAGGTGGCGACGCACCGCCGCCGCCGCCGCGTCCGGATCCTGGTCCGGCACGAGGTGGAGGTCGACGTTGGCGCGCGCCGTCGAGGTGACGACGCCGGCGCCCGCGTCGACGTCCCCGGAGGCCATGGCGGAGACGTTGAGCGTCGGCGTGTAGAGCAGGCGCTCGGCGAGCCGCTCGGGATCGAGACCCTGCAGGTGCGGCCCGAGCTCGTCGACGCCCTCCTCGGCGCCGGGCGGCCGCACCGAGCGGCCGGCAGCGCGCTCGACCTCGTCGAACGGGACGATCCCCTCCTCGAACCCGTCGACGAGGACGGTTCCGTGCGTATCGACGAGGCTCGCAAGCGCATGCGCGAGCTCGATCGCCGCCGATCGGAAGACGGGCGAGAACGCCGAGTGCTGGTCGTGGGCCATCGTCTGCACCGAGAGCTCGAAGGCGACGCTCCCGCGGCACCCGAACGCGACCTCCGGACGGCCGTCGGCGGCCCGGATGAAGCTCTCCCAGAGGCACCAGTCGGCGGCAAGGTCGTCGCGGTTCTGGCGCAGCAGGTCGTCGAGGCCGGGGCTGCCGACCTCCTCGGCGCCCTCGCAGAGCCAGACGAGCGTGTACGGCGGTCGCCCGTCGCGCCAGGTCTCGCGCCAGAGCCGCAGCGCCTGGAGCCGCGCGGTCACGTCCGCCTTGTCGTCGCAGGTGCCGCGCGCGACGACCGCGCCGTCGACGACCTCGGCCGCGAACGGCGGCGCCTCCCAGGCGGTCGGGTCACCGGCGGGTTGCACGTCGTAATGGCTGTAGAGCAGCAGCCGCCGCGGCGAGTGCCCGGCGAGCGTCGCGACGAGCGCCGGCCCGTAGCCGGCGACCTCGATGCGCCGGGTCTCGTCGAAGAGCCCGACGAGGCGCTCCTCGATCCAGTCGGCCATCTGCCCGGAGGCCTCCAGGTCGCCGCTGACCGACGGAATCCGGCACGCGTCGCGCCACTCGTCGACGAACGCGGCGCCGTGGTCGGCGACGCGGCGGTCGAGATCGCCGGCGCTCACGGCTCCAGCTCGTACGGGTAGTCGGTGAGCACCTCGGCGCCGTCGTCGGTGACGAGGACGATGTCCTCGAGCCGGACGCCGCCGTAGCCCTGCCGGTAGCAGCCCGGCTCGACCGCGAGGACGTCGCCGGCGACGAGCTCGCCCCCGGACGGCCCGAGATGCGGCGGCTCGTGCACCTCGAGGCCGACGCCGTGACCGAGGCTGTGGAAGAAGCCCTCGAGGAGAACGGTGCCGGGCTGCTTCGAGAGGAGCGTCGGCTGGCCCGCCTCCTCGAAGACCTCGGCGGCGACGCGATGAACCTCGCTCGCGCGGACGCCGGGGCGGATCGCGGCGACAGACCGCTCGAGCGCTTCCTTGCAGAGGCGGTGGTAGGTGCGTAGCTCGTCGGAGACCGGGCCGACGACGAAGGTCCGCGTCATGTCCGTGTAGCAGGCGGTCTCGGCGTCGCGCGGCCAGATGTCGACGGTGATCGGCTCGCCGTAGCCGATCTCGCCCGAGCCCATGTGATGGCCGATGCAGGTCTGGGCGCCGTGGGCGACGATGAACCCGTCGGAGCTGCAGCCGTTCGCCGTGAACGCCGCGGCGACCACCACCTTGAGCCGCTCGGAGGTCAGCGGCTCGTCCTCGTAGAAGACCCGGCCGTCGCGGATCTCGACCGCGCGCAGGATCGCGGCGACCGCGGCGGCGCCCGCGTCGGCGGCCCGCTGCGCGCGGCGGACGCCCTCGACCTGCGTCGGCGTCTTCGAGCGCCGCCGCCGCTCGAAGAGCTCGCGGTCGACGGTCAGCTCGATGCCCGCGGCCCGCAGGTAGTCGGCGACCTCGGTGGGGAACGCGGGCGGGATCGACGCGGACTCGACGCCGAAGCGCCGGCAGCCGCGCAGCGCCACCTCGAGATGCGCCTCGGGCAGGCCGCCGGCGCGCAGCTCGTCGGCGCCGAGCTCCTCCTCCGGCACCACCTCGACACCGGGCACCTCGCTCATCCGCGCCGCCTCGAGCGAGCGCAGCACGGTGAAGCGACGGCCGTCGACCTCGCCGTAGAGGAACGGGTCGGACACCGAGTGCGGGATCTCGTGGCGGAGCTCCGGCGTGCGGACGGTGTCGGCGAACATGAGGACGTTCGGCATCGTTTGCTCCCTCAGGTCGTGATCGGCGTGGACGCTTTCTCGGCGGGGCCGGCCGGACGGCGGTCGCCGTCGTGGAGCCAGCACGCGACCGTCCGCCCGTCGCTCAGGGCGAGCAGCGGCGGCTCCTCGGCCGTGCAACGGTCGAAGCGGTAGACGCAGCGCGGCCCGAAACGGCAGCCGGGCGGCGGGCTCGCCGGGTCGGGCACCTCGCCCGGGAGCGCCTCGGGGAGGTCGCCGGCGCCGTCGGCGTGCGGCACGGCGGCGATCAGCGCCTCGGTGTACGGGTGGACGGGCGTCGACCAGACCGCCTGGGTCGGGCCTTCCTCGACGACGCAGCCGAGATACATGACGGAGACGCGGTCAGCCGTGTAGCGCACGATCGCGAGGTCGTGGGAGATGAGCAGGAGTCCGATCCCGAGCGAGCGGGCGAGGTCGACGAGCAGGTTCGCGAGCTGGGCCTGCGCCGACGCGTCGAGCGACGAGAGCGGCTCGTCGAGCACGATCACCGACGGGTCGGCGGCGAGCGCGCGGGCGACGGCGATGCGCTGCCGCTGGCCGCCGCTGAACTGGTGCGGGTAGCGGTCGACCGCGTCGGGCGAGAGACCCACGCGCTCGAGCAGCTCGCCGGCGGCGCGCCGCCCGCTCGCCCGTCCCCGCCCGGCGGAGACGACCGCGTCGGCGAGCTGGGCGCCGATCGTCCGGCGCGGGTTGAGCGACGAGAACGGGTTCTGGAAGACCATCTGCAGCCGGACGAGCTCGTGCGACCGGGCGCGGCGCCGCAGCGGCGAGACCCGCTCGCCCTCGAAGCGGATCTCGCCGGCGCTCGTCGGAACGAGGCCGACCACCGCCCGCGCGAGCGTCGACTTGCCGCAGCCGCTCTCGCCGACGAGGCCGACGATCTCGCCGCGCCCGACGGTGAGCCGGGCCCCGGCGACGGCGCGTACGGGCGTCCGGCCTCGCCGCTCGTAGACGACCTCGACGTCCTCGACCTCGAGCAGGCTCACGAGCCGCCTCCGAACGGATCGGGATCGCAGGCGAACGAGCGGCCGTCGCGCTCGCGGAGCGGCGGGATCGACTCGCCGCAGGCTGCGACGGCATACGTGCAGCGCGGATGGAACGCGCAGCCCGACGGGAAGCGACCGGCCGCCGGCGGCGAGCCCGGGATGCTCTTCAGCGGGGTCGCGCTCGACGACTCCGGATGCGGCAGCGCCTCGAGCAGCGCCCGCGTGTACGGGTGCCGCGGCGAGCGGAGCACCTCGTCCCGGCTGCCGCGCTCGACGATCCGCCCCGCGTACATCACCGACACCTCGTCGGCGATCGAGGACATGACGCCGAGGTCGTGCGTGATCAGGATCACGGCGAGCCCGGTCCGCTCGCGCAGGTCGTCGAGGAGCCGCAGCAGCCCCGCCTGCACGGTCACGTCCAGTCCGGTCGTCGGCTCGTCGGCGACGAGCAGCTTCGGGTCGGCGGCGAGCGCGATCGCGATCGCGATCCGCTGGCGCATCCCGCCCGAGAACTGGTGCGGGAAGGCGTCGAGCGCACCCTCGGGGTCGGGGATGCGGACCTCGCGCAGGAGCTCCGCCGCGCGGCTGCGCGCCTCGCGCTTCGAGAGGTCGAGATGCCGCCGCGTGTGCTCGGTGAGCTGGCGGCCGACGGTCAGCATCGGATGGAGCGAGGTCGTGGGATCCTGGAAGACCATGGCGATCTCGCGGCCGCGCACCGAGCGGAGGGCGCGCCGCGACAGCCGCAGCAGGTCGGCCCCGCCGAACTGCGCCGACCCCTCGACCCGAGCGCCCGCCGGCAGCAAACCGAGGAGCGCGGTGACGGACATCGTCTTGCCGCTGCCGCTCTCGCCCGCCACCCCGAAGACCGTCCCGGGCCGCACGTGGTAGTCGACGCCGTCGACGACGGTGACGGCGCCGCGCCGCGAGGGAAGATGGACGCGGAGCCCCTCGACCGCGAGCAGCTCGCTCACCGCGTCTGCCCGCCGCTCGGGGCCGTGCGCGGGTCGAAGATGTCCCGCAGGCTGTCGCCGAGGAAGTTGAACGCGAGCACGGCCGTGAAGATCGCGAGTCCGGGGAACGTGCTCAGCCACCAGTTCTGGAAGTACTGGGTGCCGCTCGAGACCATCTGCCCCCATTCCGGCGCGGGCGGCTGCGCGCCGAGGCCGAGGAACGACAGCCCGGCGAGCAGCAGGATGGCGTTGCCGAGGTCGAGCGTCGCCAGCACGAGCACCGGGCCGACGACGTTCGGCAGGACGTCCCGGAAGAGCGCCGTCCGCGCCGAGGCTCCGAGCAGCCGGTGCGCCTGGACGTACTCGGCGTCGCTGACCGAGATGACGAGCCCGCGGACGACCCGCGCGTACGTCGGCCACGACACGAACACGAGCGCGAGCACGGCGTTGCGGATGCTCGGGCCGAGCGACGCCGTCACCACCATCGCGAGGATGATCGCCGGGAAGGCGAAGACGAGGTCGGTCAGCCGCATGATCGCGCCGTCCACCCAGCCTCCGAAATAGCCGGCGACCATGCCGAGGAGGGTTCCGGCGGTCGCCGACAGCGAGACGAGCAGCAGCGCGAGCGGCAGCGAGAGCCGCGCGCCGTAGAGGACGCGACTGAGGACGTCGCGGCCGAGCTCGTCGGTGCCGAAGAGGTGCGCCGCCGACGGGTGCTCGAACGGCGGGAAGAGCTGGGCGAGCGGGTCGTGCGGCGCGATCAGCGGCGCGAAGATCGCGACGACGATCCACGCGAGCCCGATCGAGATGCCGATGACCGCGAGCGGCTGCCGCCACGGCGAGCGCGTGACGCCGGAGCGGCGGCGAGGCATGAGCCGGTAGCGCAGCGGCAGGGGCGGATCCGGAAGCTGGGTCAGGTCGGTCATGCGACGCGGATCCGCGGGTCGATGACGCCGTAGAGGACGTCGACGACGAAGTTGACGACGACGTAGACGATCGCGACGAAGAGGCTCACGCCCATGATCGCGGGCAGGTCGAGCGCGGTGGCGCTGCGGTAGGCGTACTGCCCGATCCCGGGCCAGGAGAAGATGTTCTCGACGAGCACCGAACCGGTCATGACGTTCGCGAACGCGAGCCCGATCACCGTCACGAGCGAGGTCATCGCGGCGCGCAGGACGTGTCGGAGCACGACCGTGCGCTCGGGAAGCCCCTTCGCCCGGGCCGCCTGCACGTAGTCGTTCTCGAGCACCTCGAGCACGGCCGAGCGCGTGTAGCGGGTGAGCAGGCCGATGTTGAAGAGCGCGAGCACGACCGCCGGCAGGACGAGGTGGCGGGCGGCGTCGGAGAAGGTCGACCACTGGCCGGCGACGAGCGCGTCGAGCGTGTACATGCCCGTCGCGTGCGGCGGCGGCAGGACGCCCGGGTTCAGCCGGCCGCCGCCGGGGAACCAGTTCAGCCGGAAGAAGAAGAAGTAGAGCGAGAGCAGGGCGAGCCAGAACGTCGGCACCGAGATGCCGCCGAGCGAGACGAAGCGCAGCACGTGGTCGGTGAGCCGGTTGCGCCGCACCGCCGCGAGGATGCCGAGCCCGACGCCGACGACGACGGCGAGCACCATCGAGGCGATCGCGAGCTCGGCGGTGGCCGGGATGAACTGGCCGAGGTCGGCCGTGACGGCGGCGTGGGTCTGCTCCGACTGGCCGAGGTCGCCGTGCAGCAGGTGGCCGAGATAGCGCAGGTACTGGATCGGCAGAGGCTTGTCGAGCCCGTAGTGCTGACGGAACGCGGCGACCGCCTGCGGGTCGAACTGCGCGACCTGGCCGAGGTTCGCCCGCACCGGGTCGCCCGGGACGAGCTCGGTCAGCACGAAGGTGACGAGCGTGATCCCGAGCGAGAGCAGCACGAGCGCCGCGAAGCGGCGCCCGAGAAAACGCACGAGCGGGCGGGACGGCAGTCGCAGCCGTCCCGCCCGCTCGCCGCGGGGAGGAGTGCTACCGAGTGCCGACGGAGCGGACGTCGAGCACCCAGGTGAAGTTGAGCACGGCGTGCGTCAGGTTCTTGCTCGCGACGATCGCCTGCGAGGGCTGGAACAGCGGATAGAACGGGCTGTCCTGGTTGAGCTTGCGCTGGATCTGGCGGTACAGCGCGGCGCGCTGCACGTCCGCCACCGTCGTCAGCGCCTTCTTGCCGAGCGCCTCGAGCGCCGGGTTGGCGCCCGCGTTCCAGTTGACCCGCTTGGCCGCGATGCCGCCCGGCAGGAACACCTGGTAGTCGTTCGGGTCCGGGTAGTCCGGGCCCCAGTACGACTGCGTCATCTGATCCTTCCCGGCCGCGTACTGCTGCAGCATGGCGTTCACGGGCAGGCCCTGCAGGTTGACCGTGATCCCGGCCTTGGCCAGGTCGGACTTCGTCTTCTGCGCGAGCGTCGAGAAGTCGATGCCGTTGATCGTGAGCCCCGACGGATAGGTCAGCGTGATCGTCGGATCGGTGATCCCGGACGCGGCCACTTCGGCCTTCGCCTTCGCGAGGTTCGTGTGCACCTCGTAGCGCGCGGGCAGCGCGCCGAGGAACACGGACGGCACCATGCCGGCAGCCTGGATCGAGCCCGGGCCACCCTGCTTCGCGAAGCCCTTGTAATCGAGCGCGTAGCGGATCGCCTTGCGGATGTGCGCGTTCGCGGTCACCGGCGAGATCGCCGGATCCATGTTCAGGTCGATGTTGAACAGGTTCGGCGACGCGTCGATCTTCACCTGGACGTTCTTGTTGCTCTTGATCGAGGCCGCCTGCTGCGCCGAGAGGTCGATCGCGATCTCGTTCGAGCCCCGCTGGACGTTCAGGAGCTGCGTCGGCGCCGTCATGTTGCGCAGCACGACTGTCTGGAACGCGGGCTTCGGGCCCCAGTAGTCGGGGTTCGCGGTCAGGACGATCTGCTGCGTGGTGCTGTACTGCGTGATCGTGTAGGCGCCGCTGCCCTCTGAGTGCGTGTCGAGGTACTGCTCCGCCTTGTCCTTCTTGTCCGCCCCGACCGCGTCCGTGCCGCCGTGCGCCTTGACCGCCTTCGAGTTGACGACGCTGAGCGCCGGGTTCGCGAGGATGCGGATCAGCGCCGGGTTCGGGACCGACGACGTCAGCACGACCGTGCTCGCGTTCGGCGCCGACACCTTGACGTTCGCGAGCAGGAACGAGCCGCTCGCCTTGAGGTTGATCAGGCGGCGGAAGCTGAACACGACGTCCTTCGACGTGAGCAGCGTGCCGTCGGAGAAGTGCACGTTCTTGCGCAGCTGGAAGACGAACTTCTTCGCGCCGTTCGACGCCTTCCACGACGTGGCGAGCCACGGCTTCGGCGTCGTCCCCTCACCGACGAAGGTGACGAGCGTGTCGTAGACCGCGTGCGCGACGATCGACCCGGTCGGGTCGAACTCGCGCTGCGGATCCGCGGTGTGGATCACGAACGAGTTGTCCACCACCAGCGTGGCGCCGGCGTCCCGCTTCGCCGTGGCCGCACCTGCGGCCGCGGTGATGGCGAGCGCCGCGACGCCGGCGACGAGCAGCCCGAGCGCACCTGCGCTCCGGCCCCGCCGTTCCGAGCGACCGACTCCCAACATGTGACGAACCCTCCCTCTCGTGGCTTTCCGTGTGCGTGCTAGACGATCTGCAACTCGTGTGCGAGCTCCTGCCCGCTGAACCGCGCGAGCGAGAGCTCGGTCAGCGCCGCGTCGACGCCTCGGCCGGCGACCGCGTCCGCGATCCGCCGCCCGATCGCGGGCGCGATCATGAAGCCGTGCCCGCTGAACCCGGCGGCGAGCCACAGCCCGTCGCGGCCGCCGACCGCTCCGAGGATCGGCTGGTGGTCGGGCGTGACGTCGTAGAACCCCTCGACGAGCAGGGGAAACGAGACGAACTCGAGCAGCGGCAGCAGCGAGCGGATCCCGGCGGCGACGTTCTCGCGCCAGTGGCGGCGGCCCGACTCGGGGTCGCCGTCGGCGCCGAGGTCGCTCGCGAGGACGCGGCCGTCGGCGAGCTGCTTCGCCGCGAACCGCCGCTCCGAGGCGACGACGAGCGGGTCGAGCAGCCGTTCCGCGATCGGGTCGCTGAAGAAGAGATACCGGGCCTGCTTGGAGATCGGCAGGTCGATCCCGGCCGTCCGGAGCAGCGCCGGCGAGCCGTAGCCGGCGGCGACGACGACGTGGCGCGCGACGATCGACCTCCCAGCGGCGAGCGACACCGTCCAGCGGCCGTCGGCCCGGGGCTCGAGCGCGGCCGCCTCGCCGATCTCGATCGTCGCCCCCTCCCGCTGGGCCGCCTCGGCGAACCCCTCGACGACCGCCTGCGGCTTGTCGAAGTACCCGTCGTCGGCGCAATAGGCGGCTCCCGCGACACCCTCGGTGCGCAGCCCCGGCACGATCGCCGCCGCCTCGTCCGCGTCGACGATTCGCGAGCGGATGCCGAGCGCGTTCTGCAGGCTGACGCCCGTAGCGAAGCGCGCCAGCTCGTCCTCCGTGTCGGCGACGAACAGGTAGCCGCACTCCTCGAGGCGCGGGTGCGCAGCGGGTCGGAGCCGGCCGTCGAGCTCACGGTAGAAGCCGACGGACTCGATCGCGAGCTCGCAGCTGATCCTCGTGCTCCACTGCTGGCGGACGCCGCCGGGCTGGACGCCCGACGCCTCCGCGGCGACGCCGGTGCGCTCGAGCACGACGACCGGCTCCACGCCGAGCCGCCGCAGGTGCCAGGCGACCGAGAGCCCGATGACGCCTGCCCCCACCACCGCGGTGCCGTCACCGATATCCAAAATACTCGACAAGGTCGCGTATATTGGAGAAGACCGCGCGCGCTGTCAAACAGCCCGCTCGAAGTCAAGGACCGCCGCGAGCGCCCGGCAGCGAGAACGCGGTCTCGCCGAGCCGCCGGTGCCCGGCGACGGACGGGTGGTTGCCGTCGGGCGTCCAGTCCTCGCGCATCCGCCCGGGACGATCCGGATCCTCGAGCGTCGCGTAGAACGGCAGGACCGGCACGCCCTCCTCGTCGCCGATCCCCCGGATCAGCTCGTTGAGCGCACGGATCCGCGTGTCGGCCTCGGGCCAGCCGCGGTTCCACGGCAGCACGTCCACGAGCAGCACCACGAGCCCGCGCTCCTTGCCCCGGCGGACCATGGTGCGCAGGTTCGCCGCCGCCTCCTCGATCGGGAGCTCGTGGACGACGTCGTTGATCCCGCCCTGGACGACGAGGACGTCCGCACCCTCCACCGCCGCCTCGAAGCGCTCTAGGATCTGGCCCGTGGTCTCGCCGCCGACACCGTGGTTCCGGAAGCGGATCCGAGGATCCGCACGCGCCGCCCAGTACAGGTATTGACTCTCGGGGTCGTCCCCTTCGAGCGGCTGTTTGGCCGGATCCGGGTCGTAGCCGGGGTTGCCGGCCGTGATCGAGTCCCCGAGCCCGACCACGAGGATCGGCGCTCCTGCTCCGCTGCTGTCCGTCTCGGTCGGCGACTCCACCGTGCCTCCTCCGCTCGACGCTGGAGCAGCGAATATATTCACGCGGTACTAGTATTTTCAAGAAGCAACGACGTCAACACCCGACCTCCTCTCTAGGCTCCGACCCGTGTCAACAGAGCTGACCCTCGGCTCGAGGCTGCGCGAGATCCGCACCGCGCGCCGCCTCTCGCTCGCCGACGTCGCGACCGCGACGGCGATCTCGCCGTCGTTTCTCTCGCTCGTCGAGCTCGGCAAGAGCGACATCACGATCGGGCGGCTGACCCGGCTCGCGGAGTTCTACAGGATCTCGTTCGGCGATCTGCTCGGCGGAGCGGATGCCGGCGACGTCGACCTGGTCGGCGTCCACGGGCGCCAGATGATCCACTCGCCGGCCGAGGGGATCGACGTCTACCTCCTGACCTCGAGCACGCGCCGGACGATGATGCCGATGCTGCTCGAGTTCGAGCCGAGCGCCGAGCTCGCCGAGTACGGCCAGCATGCGGGCGAGGAGTTCGTGCACGTGCTGGCAGGCTCGCTCGTGCTCGAAGTCGAGGGCGCCGAGCCGCGGGCGCTCGCCGCGGGCGACAGCGCGTACTACTCCGCCGAGCGGCCGCACCTGTTCAGGAACGCGAGCGAGACCGACCCGCTGACGCTGATCTGCGTCGACTCGCCGCCGCCGACGTCGACCGTCTAGACGATTGATTCCGAAGGGGCGTGCCGGTCGGGGAGGTGACTGACCAAGCGGGGCGACGCGATCGGTCGCGGTTCGTAGCAGCGCTACGGGCCGCAGGCGAGCGTGGCGATCCCGCGCCGCGTCAGGGGCCTCAGCCGGCCCCGCGGCACGTTGGAATCAATCGTCCAGGGCGCTAGTCGCCGGTCGGCGAGACGGCGTCGAGCTCGACCTCGACGAGCACGCCCTCCGGGATGAAGCCGGCGACGTAGAACGTCGAGTTCGCCGGCTGCACGTCGGCGAAGAGCTCGCGGTGGGCGTCGACCGCGCGACGCCAGTCGGAGTCGGGCGTCAGGTACATCCGCGTGCGGAGGACGTCGGCGACACCGGCGCCGAGCGCCTCGAGGCCCTCGAGCGCGCGCTCGAACGCGAGGCGCGCCTGCGCGTACGTGTCGCCCGGGTGGAGCGCCTTGCCGTGCTCGTCGGTCGGCGCCGTCGCGCTGACGGCGACCAGCTCGCCGATGCGGACGGCCCGCGAGTAGCCCGCCACATCCTCGAAGCCGCCGGTGCGATACGTCGTGCGCAACGAACCGAGCCTACGCGCAGCGCCGCGGCGCGTGCGCCGGCAGCCGGCCGCTGCGCCAGACGCCCGCCGCGGGCCGGACGGTGGCGGCGACGCCGTGAGTATCGTCGCGTCATGCCCGTGCCACCCCTGACGCTGCTCTACGCCTCGGCAAGCCGTCCCGACATCGTCTCGAAGGCGCTCGCGTCGGACGCCCACGTCGTGATCGTCGATCTCGAGGACTCGGTCGAGAGCGCCGCGAAGGACGCGGCGCGCGACGCTGCGGCCGCACTTCTCGCCGAGCCGCCGCCGACGCCCGTCTACGTCCGGATCAACGCCCTCGCGACGGAGTGGTGGCGAGCCGACGTCGAGGCGCTCGCGGCGGCGCCGGTCGCGGGCCTCGTCGTCCCGAAGGTGGAGGCCGTCTCGCAGCTCGACGAGGTCGCGGCTCGGGCTCCCGAAGGCGTGCCGCTCTTCTGCCTGATCGAGTCGGCGCTCGGCGTCGAGCGCGCGTTCGAGCTCGCGCGGCATCCCCGGGTCGGCGGTCTCTGGCTCGGCGAGGCCGACCTGCGCGCGGAGACGGGCGCCGAGGACGCCGGACTCGACTGGGCGCGGTCGCGCGTCGTGTTCGCGGCAGCGGCGGCGGGGCTGCCGCGGCCGCCGCAATCGGTCTACGTCGACGTGGGCGACCTCGCCGGACTCCGTGCCTCGTGCGAGCGGGGCCGCGCGCTCGGCCATCTCGGCCGCAGCGCCGTCCACCCGTCGCAGCTGCCGACGATCGTCGACGCCTACCGGCCGACGGGAGCGGAGGTGGAGACGGCCCGCGACGTTCTCGGCGCCCTCGACGGCGCCGACGCGACCGGCACGTCGGCGCTCGTGCTCGACGGCCGGTTCGTCGACACCTCGGCGCTGCGCGCCGCCCGCTCCACCCTGGAGCTCGCGGCGGCCTACGGCACGAGCTAGACGATTGATTCCGAAGGGGCCTCAGCCGGCCCCGCGGCACGTTGGAATCAATCGTCTAGAGGCGGGCGTCGGTCTCGAGCTGCCGCGCCGTCCACGAGACGAGGCCGCCCGCGTCGCTGAGAGCGAGCAGGAACGGCGGATACGGCGAAGCGGCGAAGCGGACGCCGTCGACCTCGACGCCGCCCGTGGGATCCATCGCGACGAGCGAGCCGTCGCGTGCAGCGTCGACCGCGTCCGGGCAGGCGACCGCCGCGAGGCCGAGGTTGACGCAGTTGCGGTAGAAGATCCGCGCGAAGCTGCGCCCGACGACGCCGCGGATGCCGTTCGCCTGCATCGCCTGCGGCACGTGCTCGCGCGACGAGCCGATGCCGAAGTTCGCTCCGACGACGAGGATCGTGTCGCCCGTCAGCCGCTCCCGCAGCGTCGGGTCGAAGCCTTCGAAGAGATGCGCCGCCATCTCGGCCGGATCCTCGATGTTGAGGAAGACGCCGGGATACATGACGTCCGTATCGAGATCGTCGCCGGGCACGACGACGGCGGTGCCCTCCACGATCACGCGACCGCTCCCGGATCGACGATCTCGCCCGCGACGGCGGCCGCCGCCGCGACCCAGGCGTTCGCGAGGTAGACGCCCGCGTCCGGCGATCCCATCCGCCCGCGGAAGTTGCGGTTCGTCGTCGCGACGGCGTTCTCGCCCGGAGCCAGCACGCCGTTCGAGCCGCCGAAGCACGCGCCGCAGGTCGGCGTCGACACGATCGCGCCCGCCTCGACGAACGCGTCGAGCAACCCCTCGGCCGCCGCCTGCCGCCAGATCGCCTGCGTCGCCGGCACGACGATCGCGCGCGTTCTCGGATGCACGCTGCGGCCGCGGAGGATCGACGCCGCCTGCCGCAGATCGGTCAGAGTCCCGTTCGCGCAGTTGCCGATGTAGACCTGGTCGATCGGCGTCCCGGCGACCTCGCCGACCGCGGCGATGTTTCCGGGCAGGTGCGGACGCGCGACGAGCGGCTCGAGTGCGCTGAGGTCGATCGTCAGGCGCGCGCGGAACGCCGCGTCCGGATCGGAGCGCTCGGCGTGCCACGGGAAGCGGGCGCGGCCGTCGAGGTACGCGTCGACCTTCTCGTCGGCCGGGAAGATCCCCGTCTCGGAACCGGCCTCGACCGCCATGTTCGCGACCGCGAGTCGCTCGTCGATCGAGAGCGCGTCGACACCGGGGCCGCCGAACTCGAGCACCGCGTTCGTGCCGCCGCCGACGCCGATCCGCTCGAGCACCGCGAGGATCACGTCCTTGCCGGTGACAAAGCCCGCCGGCGCCCCGTCGAGCTCGACGAGGATCGTCTCGGGCACGGCCTGCCAGAACGAGCCGAGCGCGAGGCACGAGGCGATGTCGGTCGAGCCGAGGCCCGTCCCGAAGGCGCCGAGCGCCCCGTACGTGCAGGTGTGCGAGTCGCCGCCGGCGATCACCGAGCCCGGCACGACCCAGCCTTCCTCGCAGAGCACCGCGTGCTCGATGCCGCCACGGCCCTGACCGTAGAAGACGACGCCGTGCTCGGATGCCCAGCGCTGGAGCCGGGCCTGCAGCTCGGCGGAGCGCGCGTCCTTCGCCGGGACGAAGTGGTCGGCGACCATGACGACGCGCGACGGGTCGAAGACCCGCGTCGCACCCATGCGCTCCATCGCACGGAACGCGACCGGCCCGGAGACGTCGTTCGCCATCACGACGTCGCAGCGGACCGAGACGACCTCGCCCGGACGCACGTCGTCCGCGTCGCAGTGCGCGAGCAGGATCTTCTCAGCGAGCGTGTGCGGCACCGAGATCCTCCAGCGCGGCGAGGCACTCGTCGAGCGAGACGACGTCGCCGTACTTGAGGTCGATGTCGTAGAGGTTCGCCTCGTGGGCGGCCGGGTTGCGATCGCCGACCGCCTCGCGCGGAACGATCGGCCGGTACCCATGCTGGAGGGCGTCGACGACGGTCGCGCGGATGCAGCCCGAGGTGGACGCGCCCGTCACGATCACGCTGTCGCACGCCTGCGAGGTGAGCAGGCTCGCGAGCGGCGTGCCCCAGAACGCCGAGGCGAACAGCTTGTTCAGCACCGGCTCGTCCGGCAGCGGCGCGATCCGCTCGTCGATCTCCGTCCAGCTCGACCCCGCCTCGAGCGTCAGGAGCGCCGGCACCTTGTCGATGAACGCCTTCGCCGCGACCCGGTCGCCCTCGCCGTACGAGACGGTCGTGTAGACGACGGGCAGGCCCGCCCGGCGCGTCACGTCGAGCAGCTTCCGGATCGCCTCCACCGTCTCGTCGAGATCGCAGACGAGCGGCGAGGCCGGGTCGGTGAAGCCGTTGTTGATGTCGACGACGACGAGCGCCGGGCGGCGACCGACGCCGCCCGCGCGCTGACCCATCCCTTCGAACTGCACCTCAGTCTCCGTTCGCCGCCGCGGCACGCACCTTCGCGAGCGCCTCCACCCCGTCCTCGAGCGGCGACCAGCGCAGGGGCTTGGCAGGCTGGGGCGGCTCGAGACCGGTCTCCTCCTTGCAGCGGGCGAGCACCTCGTCGAGCGGCGGCCCGAAGTCGAACGCGAGCGCCCCGCCGCGCTCGGCGCGCTGCCGCTCCCGCTCGGCCTCGGTCGCCTCGAGGTCGGCGCCACCGTCCTCGGCGAGGACGACGCCGTAGCCCGCGAGCGCCTTCTCGCGCGTGACGAGCCCGGAGGAGACGTCGCGGACGACCGCATCGACGTCGCGATCGAGGCGGTCCTTCCAGCCGCCGCCGCCGGCAGTACGGTAGACGAGCATGTCGCCGGGCTCGACGACGACGTTGTCGCACTTCGACGGCAGCCGCTCCTCGCTCCCGTCGGCGCGGACGAGGATCTTCTCCGAGCGCTCGCCCGGCTGGCCGCCGAGCACGCCCCACGGCCGCGTCAGCCAGCGGTCGTCGTGGATCGAGACCTCGCCCGGCTCGAGATAGACGTAGCGCTTCTCGACGCCGTTGCCGCCGCGGTGCATGCCGGCCCCGCCCGAGTCGGTGATCGTCGTGTAGCCGTCGATCCGCAGCGGGTAGTAGGCCTCGAGGTACTCGGTCGGGATGTTCTCGAACAGCGGCCACCACGAGTGGCCGTCCATCCCGTCGCCGATCGGCCGGCCGGGGATGCCGCCGTAGAGGATCTCCATCGAGTAGTAGAAGTCCCCGCTCGAGTCCCAGCCCGAGTAGAGCATGTAGGGCGAGGTGCCGTAGCCGGCGGCGGTGTTCAGCTCGGGCGCCTGCTTGCAGAGCGCGCCGCCGAGGACGTCGAAGAGCCGCGCGAGCCCGTGCGTGCGGCAGCCGAGCGCGGCCGGGAAGCGCGGCCTGAGCAGGCAGCCCTCCGGCAGGACGACGTGCAGGAGCGGGTAGAAGCCGTCGTTGAAGAGGATCTGGGGATCGTTGACCATGATCAGGTAGATCCCGATGAACATCTTGAACATGCCTTCGGAGAGGTAGAAGTTGATCGGTCCGAGGGCCTGGGGATCGGTGCCCGTCCAGTCGAAGTAGGCCTCCTCGCCCTCCCGCCAGATCGTCAGCTTCAGCTTGAACGGGCCGTTGCCGAGCCCGTCGTCGTCGATGTAGTCCTCGAAGCTCTGCGGCTCCTCGGGGATCGCAACCTGGATCAGCGTCCGCATCGCCTCGTAGGTCCGGTCGAGCAGCGCCTGCAGCGCGGCGAGATACGTCTGCTTGCCGAAGCGCTCGCAGAGGTCGAGCACTCGGCGCTCACCCGCGCGGCAGCCGGCGATGATCGCGAACAGGTCGGCGCGGTTCATCTCCGGCAGGCGGACGTTGTTGAAGATCAGGCGCAGGACGTCCTCCTGCACCTCGCCCCGCTCGATGATCTTGATCGGCGGGATGATGATCCCCTCCTCGAAGATCGTGCGGGCGCCGGTCGGCAGCGAGCCGGGCAGCGGGCCGCCGGCGTCCATCTGGTGGCCGAACTGGCTCGACCAGCCGACGAGCTCGTCCTCGTAGAAGATCGGCAGCAGCACGAGCCAGTCGTTCGTGTGCGAGATCGACGCCGAGCACTTGAACGGATCCGAGGTGAGGATCACGTCGCCCGGGTACACGCCGCGATCCCAGTCGGCCATCATCTCGTTGATGTAGGCGCCGAACTGGCCGACGACCATGCGGCCGCGCGGATCGGTGAGCATCGGGAACTCGTCGTGCTGCTCGCGGATGACCGGGCTCATCGCGGAGCGGAAGAGCACCGCGTCCATCTCGAAGCGGGCGTTCTTCAACGCGCCCTCGATGATGTCGAGCGTGACCGCGTCGACCTCGACGTCGGTCGGGATCTCGGCGATCCGCAGCGGCGGGTGTTCGGTGGTTGCCATCGCTGCTCCCTCTAGTCGTTCGGGGTGATGAGGACGTTGAAGTTGACGTCGACCTTCGCCGAGTAGCCGGGCAGGACGACGGTGGTCGAGTCGAACTCGGTGACGATCGCGGGGCCCGCGAAGGCCATTCCGGGCTGAAGCTTCGCCCGGTCGTAGACGGCCGTCGCATGCTTGGCGCCGCCGAACCAGACCTCGTGCTCGCCGGCGAGCGCGGCCGAGGCGTCGGCGCCGCCGAGCTCGCCGACGGGCAGCTCGAGCTTCGGCACCGAGCCGAAGCCGACCGACCGCAGGTTGACGATCTCGGTCGCCGTCCCGTGCATCCGGAAGCCGTAGAGCTGCTCGTGGAGCGCGTTGAAGCGCTCCTCGAGCCCGCCGACGCCGGCGGAGCGGATCTCGCCCGCGTCGATCGCGACCGGGATCTCGTAGCCCTGGCCGTGGTAGCGCATGTCGGCCGTGTACGTGATCGTCCGGGTGCCGGCCGGGATCCCCTCGCTCTCGAGCCACGCGTCGGCGCGGCCGCCGAGGTCGTCGAGGATCCCCGCGACCTCCTCCGGCGGCGCCTCGGAGAGGATCCTGATGTACGTCTGGGCGAACTCGTCGCGGAAGTCGGCCACGAGGTCGCCGATCGCACAGAGCAGCCCCGGGGACGGCGGGACGATCACCGGGAACGAGCCCATCAGCTCGGCGACCGCGTTCGCGTGCAGCGGCCCCGCGCCGCCGTAGGCGACGAGCGCGAAGTCGCGCGGGTCGTGCCCCCGCTGGACGGAGACGAGCCGCAGCGCGCCCGCCATGTTCTCGTTCACGATCGCGAGCATTCCCTCGGCGGCCTCCTCGACGGAGGCGAGGCCCATCGCGTCGGCGATCGTCTGCACCGCGGCGCGCGCGGCGTCGACGTCGAGCGTCATCTCGCCGCCGAGCAGCTGCGGCGGCAGGTGCCCGAGGACGACGTTCGCGTCGGTCACGGTCGGCAGCTCGCCGCCCTTCCCGTACGCGGCGGGACCGGGTGCGGCGCCCGCGGAGTCGGGGCCGACGCGTAGCGCCTTCGTCAGCTCGGGCACATGTGCGATCGAGCCGCCGCCGGCGCCGACGGTGTGGACGTCGACCGACGGGACACGGATGCGGAAGTGCGAGATCGCCGTCTCGCGGCCGATCGTCGGCTGGCCGTTCTGGCAGAGCGACACGTCGGTCGAGGTGCCGCCCATGTCGAACGTGAGGATGTCGTCGAAGCCGGCCTTGCTCGCGACGAAGAGGGCGCCCGCAACGCCGCCCGAAGGACCCGAGAGCACGCCGTAGATCGGGTTCCGCGCCGCTTCCCGTGTCGTCATCAGACCCGCGTCCGAGCGGAGGATGTTGACGTCGGCCTTCGCGCCGATGCCCTGCAGCTCCGCCTGGAGCCGGTCGACGTAGGCGGCCACCTTCGGGCGCACGTACGAGTTCATGCACGCCGTGAGCGCCCGCTCGTACTCGCGGAACTCGGGCAGCACGTGGGCGCTGAGCGTGACCGGGAAGCCGGGGTAGAGCCGCTCGACGATCGCCCCGATCTGCTCCTCGTGCGCCGGGTTCACGTACGAGTTGATCAGCGCGACGGTCAGCGTCTCGACGCCCGACTCGACGAGGTCGCGGACGATCGCCTCGACCTGTGCCTCGTCGACTGCGACGATCCCGTTGCCGCGCGCGTCCATGCGCTCGACCGCCTCGCGCGTGTCGGAGAGCAGGGCCGGCGGATCCGGCTTGACCATGATGATCCAGCCGGCGAGCGGCCCCGGCGTCTGCGAGCGCGCGAGGTGGAGGATCTGGGCGAAGCCCTGCGTCGTGATCAGCCCGACGCGCGCGCCCTTCGACTCGAGGACGGCGTTCGTCGCGACCGTCGTGCCGTGAAGGATGTTCTGGAGGTCGCCGACGCCGATCCCGGCCTCCTCGCAGATCCGGCTCACGCCGGCGAGGACGCCCTCGGAGGGGTCATGCGGCGTCGAAGGCGTCTTCACGCGGTATCGATCGCCGTTGCCCTCCGCCACGAGGAAGAGGTCCGTGAACGTACCGCCCACGTCGACCCCCAGCCTGTACGCCATCTGTCGTCCTTTCTCTTACTGACCGGTGACCGGAGCGAAGACGCCGGCCTTGTAAACCTGGCCCTCGAGCTCGCGCCCGAGGGTCGATTCGAGCCAGATCGCGACGTCGATCAGAGCCTCGAGGTCGATGCCTGTCTCGACGCCCTCGCCGTGGAGCAGGTAGACGAGGTCCTCGGTGGCGATGTTTCCCGTCGCCCTCGGCGCGAACGGACAGCCGCCGATCCCGCCGACCGACGCGTCGAACACCGTCGCCCCCGCCTCGAGCGCCGCGTACGCGTTCGCGAAGCCCGTGTTGCGCGTGTTGTGGAGATGAACGCCGACCGGGCGGCCGAGCTTCGCGACCCGGCCGACGAGGTCGCGCACCTGGTGCGGCACGCCGACGCCGACCGTGTCGGCGAGGACGAGCTCGTCCGCGCCGGCCGCGGCGAGCCGCGTCGCCAGCTCCTCGATCCTGTCCGGGTCGACGGCGCCCTCGAACGGACAGCCGAACGAGGCGCCGATCGCGACCGTCGCACGGAAGCCGTCCGCGTTCGCGCGCGCGAGGATCCGCTCGGCGCCGGCGAGCGTCTCCTCGACCGAGACGCCGGCGTTGCGGCGGTTGAACTCCTCCGTCGAGGCGAACGCGAAGTGCACCTCGTCGAGCCCCGTCGCGACGAGCCGCTCATACCCGCGCTCGTTGACGACGAGCCCCGCATACACGACGCCCTCGCGCCGCTCGATCCCCGCGACGACCTCTTCGGCGCCCGCCATCTGGGGCACGTGCTTCGGGCTGACGAAGCTCACCGTCTCGACCCGCGGCAGGCCTGCGGCCGCCAGCCGGTTCACGAGCTCGGCCCGCGTCTCGGGCTCGAGCGTCAGCGGCTGGTTCTGGAGACCGTCGCGCGGGCCGACGTCGCAGACCGTGACGGTCACACGATCCCTTCCTTCTGCAGCCCGTCGAGCTCCGACTCGGAGAGACCGAGCAGCCCGCAGTAGATCTCCCGGTTGTGGCTCCCCTCCTCCCAGGTGGCCGACCAGCGGACGGCTCCCGGCGTCTCGGAGAACTTCGGGACGATCCCCGGACCGACGTAGGAGCCGAACTCGGGATCCTCGTGCTCGACGAGCATGTCGCGGGCGCGGAACTGCGGGTCCTGGAAGATGTCGGCGACCGTGTAGATCGGCCCGCAGACGACGCCGTGCTCGTTGAGGAGCGCGTCGATGTCGCGGGCGTCGTGCTGGGCCGCCCAGCCGGCGATGATCCCCTCGATCTCCTCCTGGTTCTCGCCGCGCGCGAGGTGCGTCGCGAAGCGCGGATCGTCGGCGAGCTCCGGCGTGCCCATCGCCGCGCAGAGCCGGGTGAAGACGTTGTCCTGGTTCGCGGCGATCACGACCCACGTGTCGTCCCGCGACTTGAAGATGTTCGACGGTGCGACGCCCTTGAGGCCCGTCCCCGCCGGCTGCCGCACGACGCCGAGGCGGTCGTACTCCGGCACGGTGCTCTCGAGCAGCGCGAAGGACGCCTCCATGAGCGAGACGTCGATCACCTGGCCGCGGCCGTCGCCGAGGACGTCGCGCTGGTAGAGGGCGGCGAGGATCCCCTGCGTGGCGAACATCGCCGCGAGCGAGTCGCCGAGCGAGATGCCCGTGCGCGGCGGCGGCTCGTCCGGGAAGCCGTTGATGTAGCGGAGGCCCCCCATCGCCTCGGCGACCGAGGCGAACCCGGCGCGGCCCGCGTACGGCCCGGTCTGCCCGTAGCCGGAGATGCGCGCGAGGATGATCCCCCGGTTGATCTCGGAGAGACGGTCGTAGCCGAGGTTCCAGCGCTCGAGCGTGCCGGGCCGGAAGTTCTCGGAGATCACGTCCGCGACCCGGACGAGCTCGAGCAGGAGCTCCTGCCCCTTCGGCTCGCGCAGGTTCAGCGTGATGCAGCGCTTGTTCCGCGACTGCACCGGCCACCAGAGCGAGCGGTTGCGGTAGCGGGAGTGACCCCAGTTGCGGAGCGGATCCGGCTTGCCCGGCGGCTCGATCTTGATCACGTCGGCGCCCATGTCGCCGAGCAGCCGCCCGGCGAACGGGCCGGCGAGGAGCATCCCGAGCTCGACGAGGCGGACGCCCGCGAGCGGCCCGGGCCCCTTGGGGCCGGAGTCGCTCCGCCCGGAGACCGCCGGCTGGCTCTGGCTCACGGCGTCGCTCCGTCCGCGGCGCCGTCACCCTCGGCGAGCTTCTGGACATGCGCGAGCAGCACGTCGCGCCCGTCGTAGACGTGTCCGCGCATGATCAGCTCCGCGCGGTCGGCGTCGCGCGCGGCCAGCACCTGCACGAGCTGCCGGTGTGCGTGCTCGGACAGGCGCTTCTGGTCGGGCGAGTACCAGTGGTACGACTTGTAGACGAGCGGCAGCTCGATCACCTTCCGCACCATCTCGCCGAGTCGGTGGCTGCCGGAGATCTCGAGGATCGTCGTGTGGAAGAAGAGGTTCTCCTTGACGATCTGGGCGACGTTCTCGTCGGTCGCGTCGCCGAGCGCGACGAGCCGGTCGCAGCTCTCCTGGAGCATGTCGACCCCTTCGTCGTCGATCCGCTGCGCCGCCCGGCGCGCGCCGTGGCCCTCGAGGAGCGCGCGCAGCTGGTACATGTCGTCGAGGTCGTCCATCGCGTACTCGCGGACCGTCGAGCCGTGGTACGGAGCGGAGGTGACGAGCCCCTCGGCCTTGAGGACGCGGAGCGCCTCGCGCACGGGCGTGCGGCTGATCTGGAGGTCCTGGGCGAGCCCCTCCTCCGTCAGCCGCTGACCGGGCTGTAGCGTCCCGTCGAGGATCGCGCGCCGGATCAAGTCGGCGGCCGCCTCTCCGGCACTGCGGTTGAGGGGCGGGTGATCGTCCCGCAGAATCCTTGCCACGAGCGAGACCATACAGTATGCAATCTGCCGCTCAAAGCCCCGCGACAGCCGTCGGACGGGCGAGGAAGCGGCCGGCGGGAGCCCCGACGATCTCGCCGTCGGCGAAGACCGTCTCGCCCCGCAGGATCGTCCGTACGGGCCAGCCCTTCACGGAGACGCCCTGGAACGGAGTGTGGTCCTGCGCCGAGTGGAGCAGCTCGGGCGTGACGACCTGCTCGCGCTCGAGGTCGATGACGGTCAGGTCGGCGTCGGCGCCGATCGCGAGCGAGCCCTTGCGGGGCTGGCAGCCGTACGCGCGGGCGGGCGCCGCACTGACGAGGTCGGCGATCCGGCCCAGCGGCAGCCCGCGCCGGTGGTACCCCTCCGAGATCAGTACCGGGTAGAGCAGGGCCGTGCCGCCGAATCCCGGCAGCGCGGGCCAGACGTCGTCGCCCTTCTGCGACTCCATGCAGCAGGCGTGGTCCGAGGCGACCCAGTCGATGTCGCCGCGAAGCACCGCCGCCCAGAGCGCCTCGACGTCGTCCCGCGTGCGGATCGGCGGATTCACCTTGCCGCCGGTGCCGTCGAGCATGTCGTGCGTCAGCACGAGGTGGTGGAGCGTCGTCTCGCAGCGGACGTCGAGCGAGGGGTAGAGCGACCGCACCTCGAGCGCGCCGCGCAGCGCCTCGGCGCTCGAGAGGTGGAGCAGGTTCACGCGGCAGCGCGTCGCGTCGGCGAGGATCGCCGCCTCGTGTACCGAGAGCCGCTCGGTCAACGGCGGTCGCGCCTCGTGCCACGCGCGCGCGCCCTGCACGGCGGCCGCCTGCGTCCGCGCCATGAACAGCTTGATCAGCTCCGCGTTCTCGCAGTGGAGGCTGAGCGAGACCCGCGCGCCTCCGCTGCGCGCGTCGGCCGCCGCGACCTGCTCCATCAGCGAGTAGAGGTGCCCGAAGTCGTACTTGTCGTCCGACATCGTGAACGCGTCGGCGTCCTCGGAGTCGCCGGCGAGATTGAGCCCCTTGTAGAACATGTAGTACTTGAACGAGGCGATGCCGCCCTCGCCGGCCAGCCAGCCGACCTCGTCGACCTGGCCCGAGGTCATCGGCGCGAGGTGGTAGCCGTAGTCGATGTGCGCGCGCCCGTCGGTGGCCGCGAGCACCTCGGGCAGGATCTCGCGGTAGGGCCCGCTCTTGTTCAGGTAGTGATGGCCGGTGCGGAAGTAGCTGAGCGCCGTGGTCGCGCCGCCGACGAGCGAGGACTCGGTCTCGCTCGAGACGTCCTCCTGGAGCGAGCGGTAGATCCCGAAGTGCAGGTGGCTGTCGACGCCGCCGGGGAAGACGTGGAGCCCGCGCGCGTCGACGACGTCGTCGCCGGCAGCCGCCTCCAGCTCGGCCGCGAAGGCAGCGATCCGGCCGTCGCGGATCCCGATGTCGCAGCGGATCGGGCCGTCGCCCGGAAACACGACGGTGCCTCCCAGCAGCACGGTGTCGTAGCGTGTCACGCGTCCTCCCAGCAGCTCGTAAGTTGGTCGATCGAGGTCAGCGAGTCGAGCGCGAGGCAGGCGTCGCGCAGGCGCACGACCGCGGCGTCCGGCAGCGCGCGGCCCGCGTTGAGCGCGAACTTGCGCCCGAGCTCGTCGGCGGAGAGCGGCCTGCCCGGCCCGCCCCGGTTCTCGGTCACGCGGTGCTCGCGCGTCTCGCCGGAACGGAGCGTCACGCGGAGGACGCCCGGCAGCGCGCGCGGGTAGAGCTCGTCGCTCGCCGGGTCGGCGACGCAGCGGACGCGCGCCGCGAGCGCGAGGAGCTCGCCGTCACGGGCGCGCTCGTCGGTGAAGTCGTCGAGGTAGACGCCGAGACCGCCGCCCCCGGCGAGCGCTGTCGCGACCGTGAACGGCCCGCTGAACTGCGCGGCGTAGCCGGACGGCGGACGCGCCTTCAGCTCGGCAGGCTCGGCGATCGTGCGCAGCGTCGGCGGCGCGACGCCGAGCTCGATCCGCTCGATCTCCGCGACCGCGACGCCGGCCTCGCGCAGGGCGAGCGCAGCGTCGATCCCGGCGTGCGTGAAGTGGTTGGCGGGGTACGGCTTGAAGTGGATGCCCGGCGTCTCCCAGCGCTCGCCGAGGCCGTCGACCGCGACGTCGAGGTCAGCCTTCCCGTCGCAGAGGGCCTGGAAGAAGCCGAAGCGCCCCTCGAGCACGGTCGGCGGCCCGGTGATGCCGGCGGCCGCGAGTGACGCCGCCGCAAGCCCGGCGTGCGCGGCCCAGCCGCAGTGCACGCGCTTGACCGTCCCGCCGGCGCGGTTCGCCTCGAGCAGCCCCGCCCCCATGCTCGCCGCGATCCCGACCGCCGACTCGATGCCGTCGGCGTCGAGCCCGGCCAGCGTCGCCGCCGCGACGGCCGCGGCGATCGTGCCGCAGATCGAGGTCGCGTGGAGCCCCTTCTCGAAGAAGACGTTGTTCCGCGCCTCGGCGTCGTACGCGGCCATGCCGAGCCGCACGCAGATCTCGTACGCGGCGGCGGCGGCGGTCACAACGTCGCGGCCCTGCCCCCCCGACGCCTGCCCGGCCGCGAGTGCCGCCGGCACGATGCAGGCGCTCGGGTGGAGGATCGACGGCAGGTGCGTGTCGTCGAAGTCGAGCGAGTGGGCGAGCGCGCCGTTGACGAGCGCGGCGGCGTGCGCCGGCAGGCGGCGCGGCAGGCCGATCGCCGCCGCCTCCTCCACGCCGCCCCAGCCGGCCGCGACCGTGCGCACCGCGTCGCTCGTCTCGAGCGCGGAGGCGGCGAGTGCTATGCCGAGGGTGTCGAGCATCCGCTCGCGCACGCTCGCCACCACCGCTGCGGGCAGATCGTCGAAGCGGAGGCCGGCGGCGAACTCGGCCTGGCGGCGAGCGAGCGTCATACGAGCGCCAGGGGACGGAGGGGCGAGCCGGTGCCGCCCACCAGCTTCAGCGGGGCGGCGAGGAAGAGGAACTCGGCGACGCCGTCGGCGGCGAGCTCCTCGAGCTGCAGCGTCTCGACGATGTGGATGCCGCGCTCGACGAGCAGCAGCCGGTGCACCGGCAGCCGGGCGTGGCCGGAGCCCGGGGCGAGCGCCTCGTAGGCGATCGTGTCGGCGCCGGTCGCGCGGATGCCGTGCGACGCGAGCCAGGCCGCCGCCTCCTCGCCCGGCCCCGGCACGCCGCCCGCCTGGCCGACGAACGTCTCGGGGTCGTCCCAGTGGCGGGCCCAGCCGGTGCGGACGAGCACGACGTCGCCGCGCCGGGGGCGCACGCCCGCACGGTCGGCGGCCGCCTCGAGGTCGCCGGCGGCGATCACGGTGCCGCCCGGGAGGACGTCGACCCCGTGTAGCGCCGCCACGTCGAGGAGGATCCCGCGGCCGATGAACGGCGCGACCGTCTCGATCCCGAGCGAGGAGAAGCGGCCGCCGCGTTGAGCGTCGTCGGCGCTCACGCCGCCGTGGAGGAGCCCGTCCTGCGAGACGTGACACAGCGCGTCCACGTGGGTTCCGACGTGGCCGCCGAGGACGAGGAGCTCCGCCGACGCCGAGCCGCCGCCGTCTCGCACCGCGTCGCCGTGCCGCCGGGCGAGCGCGAGGTGGAAGCGCGGATGGTTCGGCGACTGCGGCATGCCGTTCGCGAACGGCTGGGCGAGGTCGTAGACCCGTGCCGCCGTCGCGAGCTCGATCAGCTCGGCGATGCGTGCGCGCCCGGTCAAGCCTCGACGGCGCGCCTGCGCGCCGCGAGCCTGCCGAGCGCGACCGCGACCACAAGCGACCCCCCGTAGAACACGTCCTGCACCCAGCCGACGAAGCCGAGCAACTGCAGGCCGGTGATGCCGGTGACGAGGAAGTAGACGGCGACGAACGTCCCCCACGCGTTGAAGCGGCCGGGCTTGATCGCCGTCTGGCCGAGGAACGCGCTCGCGAAGGCCGGCAGGAGGTACGGCGAGCCGCCACCCGGGTCGGCCGCCCCCACCGAGCCGGCCTGCACGACGCCCGCGAAGGCCGCGACGGCGGCGGAGGCGACGAGCGCCCCGGAGCGGATCGCGTCCACGCGCAGACCGGCGAGCCTCGCGACCTCGCGGCCCTCGCCGACGAAGAGGAGGTGTCGCCCGAGCGGCGTGTACTCGAGCACGTACCAGAGCACGACGACGCCGGCGAGGCCGACGTAGAACGCGATCGTCAGCCCGAACACCTGCCTGCTCGCGGTGTCGACGAGCGTCGACGAGATGCCGCCGATCGTCACCGAGTTGGTGATGCCGAAGCCGACGCCTCCGAGCAGCGTGCCGGTGCCGAGCGTCGCGACGAGGGACGGGACGCCGATCCCGACGACGATGAAGGCGTTGATCAGCCCGAAGAGGACGCCGAACGCGAGCGTCGCGACGACGGCCCAGCCGATCGGCCAGCCGTGGTTGACGTTCAGCCACGCGACGAGGACCGACCCGAAGCCCATCGAGGCGCCGATCGAGAGGTCGAACTCGCCGGCGGTGAGCGAGACGATCAGCCCGAGCGTCATCACGAGCAGCACCGCCTGGGTGCTGAAGATCGTCTCGAAGTTGATCGTCGTCGGGAAGGTCGACGGCCGGAGGATCGAGAAGAGCACGATCACGACGACCCAGACGACCATGATCCCGTAGCGCTCGAGCAGGTCGAACGGATCGAGTCCGCGCACGTGTGCGAAGCGCGGGGTCCCGCCCTCGGCGGCCGCAGCCTCGCCGGCCTTCTCGGGCAACCCGGTGGAGGGGGCGTTCATCTGGCTTGCTTGTATACAACATCCGTTCTCTGCGCGCTACGTCGAGTTTCGGAGCGCCCTTCTTTGAGCGGATTACGCTATTTCGAGCGCAGAACAACCGCCTGCTTGACTTCTTTCTCGTGTACTGCATACAGTCGCCCCTCTGTCCGCATCCGGAAGGAGCCAGCCAATATGCGCAGGCATCGAGTTGTCTTGCTGACGTCGTCGGTGCTCGTGGCCACAGCCGTCGCTTTCACGGCCGCCACGGCTTCGAGTGCGGCCCACAAGAACGGGGTCGCTGCGGCGAAGGCGTACGTCGCGAAGCTGATGAAGCCGCCCGCCTGGAAGGGTCCCACGGCGAAGGTGCACACCGCCGCCGCCAAGGGCAAGAGCGTCTATCTGATCAACCTGACCGAGGCGATCCCGGCGCTGCACGAGTGGACCGTCGTCGCCACCCAGCAGTTGAAGGCGGCCGGCGTCAACGTGACCGACTGCGACGCCAAGGGCAGTCCGGACGGCATCACGACGTGTCTGAACCAGGCCCTCGCCGCGAAGCCCGACGCGATCATCTCGCTGGCGCTCGACAACGAGTTCATCGCGTCGTACATGAAGAAGGCGAAGGCAGCCGGCATCAAGTTCATCACCGGCCAGTCGGGACGCCCGATGCTGCCGAAGAGCCCGCCCGGTCGCGTGGCCGAGGTGACGTTCGACTACTACGCAGTCGGCCGTCTCATGGGTGCGTGGTTCGCCGCGGACTCGAGCTGCACGAAGGGCGCGCCGCAGATCGTCACCACCACGAGCAGCCGTGAGCCGTCGGCGGCCGAGGTCGCGGGCATCCAGTCCGCGATCAAGAAGTACTGCCCCGGCATGAAGGTGCCGGCGCCGCTGAACGTGCTGATCCCGGACTGGGCGACGAAGCTCGCGACGGTCACGCGGTCGGCTCTGCTCGCCAACCCGAACCTCAACTACATCCTGCCGCTCTACGACGGGATGACCATCTACATGAACCCCGCGATCACGCAGATGCACCGGACGGTGCGGATGGCGTCGTTCAACGCGACCCCGGTGGTCATGCAGACCGAGGTGGCGAAGAGCTCGCCGCTCGTCGCCGACGTCGGCGGCCCGAACCAGTGGTACGCGGTGGCGCTCGCGGACGAGGTGCTCCGTGTGCTGGCGGGCCAGAAGCCGGTGAAGAGCGAGAACGTTCCGCTCCGCCTCTTCACGCAGGCCAACGTCGGCTCGATCAACGTCAAGAAGGACGAGTCGACCTGGTACGGCAAGGTCAACCCGATCACGCGCTACCACAAGCTGTGGGGGATGGGCTGACCCACGGCGGGAGCATCCTCCGGATGTGAGGCAATCGACGGGACAGGCGGCGCTGCCGCCTGTCCCGTAGCCTTTTCGGCCCCAGCGAGATGAGCACACCCGCGATCGAGATCGAGAGCCTGTCGAAGTCGTTCGGCGGGGTGCGCGTGCTCCACGATGTCGGCTTCGCCGTCGAGCGCGGCGAGATCCACGGCCTCGTCGGCCGCAACGGCTCGGGCAAGTCGACGCTGATCAAGATCCTCTCCGGGTACCACCACCCGGATCCCGGCGGCGCGCTGCGGATCGCGGGCGAGGACGTCTCGCTGCCCGTCCCGCCGGGGCACTCGCACCGGCTCGGGCTGAGCTTCGTCCACCAGGACCTCGGTCTCACCCCGGGGATGACGATAATGGAGAACGTCCGGATCGACCGGTTCGAGACGTCGTTCGGCTGGCGGATCCGCTGGCGGCGCGAGCGCGAGCGCGTGCGTCGCGACTTGAAGCGCTTCGGCATCGAGGCATCCCCGTCCGCCCTGATCCGAGACCTCGCCGCCGTCGACCGCGCGCTCGTGGCGGTCGTCCGGGCGCTGACGCAGCTCGAGGACGTCGACGGCGGCGTGCTCGTCCTCGACGAGCCGACCGCCTATCTCCCGTTCGACGGCGTGGGTCGTCTGTTCGACGCGACGCGGGAGGCCGCGCGCAACGGCACCGCCGTCATCTTCGTCAGCCACCGGCTCGAGGAGATCACGACGCTGACCGACCGCGTCTCCGTCCTCCGAGACGGGCATCTCGCGGGCACCGTCGAGACGGGCGAGACGACGGAGGCGAAGCTGATCGAGCTGATCGCCGGCGGCACGGTGACCGAAAGCGTGCGCGGCGAGGCCGCCGTCCGCGACGAGGTGACGCTCCGCGTCGACGCTCTCACCGGCCGTGCGGTGCGCGACGTCTCGTTCACCCTGCGCGCCGGCGAGGTGCTCGGCCTCACCGGGCTGATCGGCATGGGGCACGAGGAGGTGCCGTACCTCCTCTTCGGAGCCCGGCCGGCCGCCGGCGGCTCCGTCGAGCTCCACGGGAAACCGCTCGCCCTGCGCGGGCTGACGCCGGGCAAGGCGATGCGCGCCGGGATGGCGCTCGTGCCCGCCGACCGCCAGCGGTCGAGCGGCGTCGCCCAGCTCTCGCTGCGCGAGAACCTGACGCTCCCGAACATCGACAAGGCCTTCGTCCTCAGCCCGCTGAACAAGCGCCGCGAGACGACGCAGACCCGCGCGCTGCTCGAGCACTACGGCGTGCGTCCGGCCGTTCCGAGCCGGACGCTCGGGACGCTGAGCGGCGGCAACCAGCAGAAGGCCCTGCTCGCGAAGTGGTTCCAGCGCCTACCGGACGTGATCCTGCTGCACGAGCCGACGCAGGGAGTCGACGTCGGCGCGCGGGAGGACATCTTCCGCGAGATCCGCCAGGTCGCGGAGACGCACGGCACGTCCATCCTCTTCGTCAGCTCCGACTACGACGACTTCACGCGCATCTGCGACCGCGTCCTCGTCTTCCGCTACGGCAGCGTCGTCGGCGAGCTCGAGGGCTCGTCGCTTACGCAGGAGCGGCTGATCGAGGCCTGCTACTCGACGACGGCCGGCACGACCGCGGCCTAGGAGCTAGAGAACGCCGCGCGAGCGCAGCTCGGCGAGCGCCGCCTCGTCGAGGCCGAGTTCACCGTAGACGCCCGCGTTGTCCGCGCCGAGCGGCCGCCCGGCCCAGGCGATCCGGCCCGGGGTGTCGAGCAGCCGGAAGAGGACGTTCTGCATGCGAAGCGGCCCGAGCTCGGGGTCGTTCACGGTCGTGATCGAGTCGAGCGCGAGGTACTGCGGATCGGCGAGCACGTCGGCGGCGTCGTAGACCGGCGCTACGGCGGCGTCGGCCGCCTCGAAGGCGGTCATGACCTCGCTGCGGCTGCGCTCGGCGACCCAGGCGGCGACGTAGCCGTCGAGCAGATCGGCGTGCTCCGCGCGGCCGGCGCCCGTCTGGAACCACTCCTCGCCGACGACCTCCGGATGGCCGACGAGCCGCAGCACGCGCTCGGCGACGCTGAGCGTGCTCGTCGAGACGGCGACCCACCGTCCGTCCGCGGTGCGGTACGTGTTCCTCGGCGCGTTGTTCACCGAGCGGTTGCCCGCACGCTGCTGGACGATGCCGAGCTGGTCGTAGATCGTCGGCTGCGCGCCGAGGATGGTCAGGATCGGCTCGATGATCGCGAGGTCGACGACCTGGCCCCGGCCGCCGTGCGCCGCCCGGTGGTAGAGGGCGGTGAGCGCGGCTCCGAAGCCCGCGAGCGCCGTGATCCCGTCGGCGAGCCCGAACGGGGGCAGCGTCGGCGGGCCGTCGGGCTCACCGGTGATGTGCGCGAAGCCGCTCATCGCCTCGGCGAGCGTTCCGAACCCCGGCCGCGACGCGTACGGGCCGGTCTGACCGAAGCCGGTCACGCGGACGAGCACGAGCCCCGGGTTCTCGGCCGAGAGCCGCTCGTAGCCGAGGTTCCAGCGCTCGAGCGTGCCGGGACGGAAGTTCTCGACGATCACGTCGGCGTCGCGCGCGAGACGCAGGAAGAGCTCCTGCCCCTCCGGCGAGCCGAGATACAGCGTCGCCGCGCGCTTGTTGCGGCCGAGCAGCTTCCACCAGAGCGGTACGCCCTCCTTCGCGGGACCGTGGTTGCGCGACGGGTCGCCGCGCGGGTGCTCGATCTTGAGGACGTCCGCGCCGAAGTCGCCGAAGAGCGTCGCGATCAGCGGGCCGGCGAAGAGCGTCGCGACGTCGACGACCTTCAGCCCGGCAAGCGGGAGGCTCGCGCCGGGGTCCGGCGCTCCGTCCTCGCGATCGCGTCCCTCCATGCCCGACTCCTTCCGATCAGGTTCCGGCGGCCGCCGCGATCGCACGAGCCGCGAGGCCGTGCATCGCCGCGCTTGACCGCTTCCGCGCCGACATCCTATAGTCGTCATTCCAATTAGTGGTGCAGCCAATTCACTATCTGACGCTCGTCGTCCGATGAGCCAGGGCGCGCAGACCGCCGACCGCGCGATCCAGGTTCTCCTGCTCGTCGCGCAGAGCGAGGAGCCGCTGAGCCTCTCGGAGATCTCCGACCGGTCCGGGTTCAACGCGTCCGCGACGTACCGGCTCGTGCAGGCGCTCGCGAAGCACTCGCTGCTCGCCCGCGACCGCGACGGGCGCTCGTACGTCCCCGGTGCCGGCCTCGTCGCGCTCGCAGCCACGGTGATGAAGCGCGTCAACGTGCCGGAGATCGCGACGCCGGCGATGGAGCGGCTGCGGCTCCTGACCTCCGAGACCGTCAGCCTCTACGTGCGCGACCGGCAGCACCGGATCTGCATCGCGGTCGTCGAGGGCCTGCACCGGATGCGCTGGGTCGTGCCGGTGGGAGACCGCCAGCCGCTCTACGTCGGGCTGACGGGCAAGGCGATCCTCGCCTTCCTCCCCGAGCCGGAGATCGCCGAGCTGCTCGGCGCCGCGGAGCGCGAGGGCAATGACCGCGCGCAGATCGAAGCGCAGCTCGCCCGCGTCAGGGCGACCGGCTTCCTCGCGGGCGTCGGCGACCGCGTCGCCGGCGTCGGAGGCCTGTCGGCGCCCGTCTTCGACGCGTCGGGCGTGGCGGCCGCGCTGACGATCTCCGGCCCCGGCGACCGCTTCACGAAGGCGGTGGCCGAGGAGACCTCCGCGGCCGTCGTCGAGGAGGCCGCCGCGATCTCGGCCGCTCTCGGCGCCGCGCCCGCGCTCGCCGCCGGAGGCGATGGACGGTGAAGATCCGCGCCGCCGTCCTCGATGCGATCGGAACGCCCGGGCCGTACGCGGAGACGCGGCCGCTGCGCATCGAGCAGCTCGACCTCGACCCGCCCGGCGCGGGCGAGCTACTGGTGCGGATCATGGCGGCGGGCATCTGCCACTCCGACCTCTCCGTCATCGACGGCTCGCGCGCACGACCGGTGCCGATGGCGCTCGGCCACGAGGCCGCCGGCGTCGTCGAGGAGGTCGGCGCCGGCGTCCGCGACGTGCATGCCGGCGACCGCGTCGTGCTGACGTTCGTCCCGAGCTGCGGAATCTGCAGCGAGTGCAGCAGCGGCCGCCCCGCCCTCTGCGGCGCCGCGGCGCGCGCGAACACGGCCGGCTGCCTGCTCGGCGGCGGCCGGCGGCTCCACCGGCACGGAAGCGACGTCCACCATCACCTCGGCGTCTCCGCATTCGCCGACTACGCGGTCGTCTCACGGCGCTCGGCCGTGATCGTGCCACCGGAGATCCCGTTCGAGACCGCGGCGCTCTTCGGCTGCGCGGTGCTCACCGGCGTCGGGGCGGTGCTCGAGACCGCCGGGCTCCGCCCGGGCGAGTCGGCCGCGGTCTTCGGCCTCGGCGGCGTCGGCCTCTCGGCCGTGATGGGGGCGGTCGTCGCCGGCGCCCACCCGATCGTCGGGGTCGATCCGGTGCCGGAGCGGCGGGCGCTCGCACGGCAGCTCGGCGCGGACGCGGTCTTCGCACCGGAGGACGCCGAAGAGGCGACGCGCGATCTCACGGGCGGCGGCGCGCGACACACCTTCGAGACGGCCGGCAGGGCCGACGCGTTCGAGGCCGCCTACCGCTCGACCGCGCGAGGCGGTACGACCGTCGCCGTCGGCCTCCCTCACCCGACCGCGACCGTCGCGCTCTCGACGGCGTCGCTCGTCGGCGAGGGCCGCACGATCGTCGGCTCGTACATGGGCTCGACCGCGCCGCAGCGAGACGTCCCGCGCCTGCTCGGCCTCTGGGCCGCCGGGAAGCTGCCGGTGGAGCGGCTCCACTCCGGCTCGCTCGAGCTCGCCGACATCAACGCCGGGATGGACGCGCTCGCCTCCGGGCGCGCGGTCCGCCAGGTCGTCACACCGGACGGTGGCCTCCCGGAGCCGCCGCCGGCGCTGGAGCCGTTCCCCGACGGCCTTCTCTGACATGGACGGAGGAAGACACGCATGACCGATGGAGCTCTCACGAGCGGCGGCGCCGGCGCATCGGCGGCGACGCGTCTCCGCCGCCTCCTCGAGGCGCCGGGCACGCTGCTGGTACCGGGCGCGTTCAACGGGCTCGTCGCCCGGATCTTCGAGGAGGCCGGCTTCGACGCCCTCTACGTCGGCGGCCACGGCGCGGCGGCGGTCCACGGGCTGCCCGACGTCGGGCTGATCACGCAGACGGAGATGGTCGCCCATGTCGAGCGGACCGCGCGCGCCGTCTCGATCCCGGTGATCGCCGACATCGACGAGGGCTACGGCGACGTGATCAACGTCGTCCGCACCGTGCAGCTCTTCGAGCAGGCAGGCGCGGCGGGAATCCAGCTCGAGGACCAGCAGTCGCCGAAGCGCTGCGGCCACATGGAGGGGAAGCGCCTGATCGACCGGGACGCGATGCGCCGCAAGCTCGCGGCCGCCGCCGCGGCCCGCCGGGATCCCGACACCGTGATCGTCGCGCGCACCGACGCGCTCGCGGTCGACGGGCTCGACGAGGCACTCGCCCGGCTCGCCGCCTACGCCGAGGAGGGCGCCGACGTCCTCTTCCTCGAGTCGCCGCGGTCGGTCGACGAGCTGAAGGCCGCGGCGGAGGTTCTCGACCGGCCGCTGCTCGCGAACATCTCGGAGGGCGGCAAGACGCCGATCGTCGAGCTCGACGAGCTGCGCGAGCTCGGGATCAAGATCGCGCTCTATCCCTCGTCGGCCATCTTCGCGACCGCGTACGCGGTGCGGCAGGTGGCGGAGGTCCTGCACGAGACCGGAAGCACCTCGTCGCTCGTCGGGCAGATGGTGCCGCTCGAGGAGTTCAACGACCTCGCCGGGCTTCCCCGCTGGAGCGAGATCGAGAGCCGGTTCGTCGACGAGCCGTCCGCGCGCTGACGGCGCCGGTCGGCGCAAGGCCGAGCACGACGGGCGCGGGGAAGGCCGGCGGTGTGCCGGCCTTCCCCGCACGTCGATGCCTACGCGGTCTCGAACGGCGGCGGCCCGAGGATCTCGACGCCGGTCTGCGCGGCGGCTGCCTGCATGCGGGCCAGATCGGGCGGCCGTGTGCTCTCCGCGTCGAGCGCGAGCGTCGCCGCGGGCTCGCCGGCGAGGCGGAAGAACCGCTCGTGCCCGGCCGGCGTCGAGAGCGCGAGCAGATGCGCACCCTCGGACTCGACCTGGAACGCGTGCGGGACGCCCCGCGGCAGCCACACGACGTCGCCCGCGACGGCACGCGACAGAGCGCCGTCGACGTAGACGCTGATCTCGCCGTCGAGGACGTAGAACGTCTCGTCTTCGTGCAGCTGGAGGTGCAGCGGCGTCGCGAGCCCTCGCGGCAGCAGATGCTCGATGAGCGCGAACGCGCCGCCGGTCTGCTCGCCGCGGACGCGAATCGCGAGCGTCTCGCCGAGGAACGCGATCGTCTCGCTCGCTTCGAGCGAGGAGACGGTGGAGGAAACTGCAACGGACAACGTGTTCTCCCTTCGTGGTTGACGCCAGGGGTTCTACGGCGAGCGCATGCGCAGAGGAACCCCGCAGCTGCGGGGTCTTCGCGCGGGTGGCGGAGGCGTACGATTCGTGCCGTGAGCGCGCCGCGACGCGACGTGAGACGGGAGCTTGCACGGGAGGCGATCGTCCGCCTCTGCGCAAGCGGCCTGCCCACGCGCGAGCTGTTCGAGGAGATCGCGGCGCGCGTCCGGCCGGTCGTCCCCTACGTCGCGGCAGGGTGGCTCTCGACCGATCCGGCGACGCTGCTCTACACCGACGCCGTCGTCGAGAACGTGGCGGGGTCGCTCCACCTCGAGCTGTTCGAGAACGAGCTGACCACGCCCGACTTCGGCAAGTTCGCCGGCATCGTCCGCCAGCCGCAGCCCGTCTCGGTGCTCAGCCTCGCCACCGGCGGCGAGCCCGGGCTGAGCGCGCGCCACCGGACGATCCACCGGCCGAACGGCTTCAGCGGCGAGCTCCGGGCCGTCTTCGCGACCGGAGGCGCCTGCTGGGGCGTCGCCTGCCTCACGCGCGCGGAGGGCGAGCCCGACTTCACGGCCGCCGACGCCGACTTCGTCAGCTCGATCTGCGAATACGTCGCGCACGGCCTGCGCACCGCACTCCTGCTGCGCGCGGTCGACGAGGCGCCGGCCGAGCATGCGCCGGGCATGGTCGTCCTCGCCGCCGACGGCTCGATCGAGTCGACGAGCGACGCCGCCGAGCGCTGGCTCGCCGAGCTGCCCCGCGACACGCTCGGTGGCGGCCTCGACCTGCCGAGCGCCGTGCACGCGGTCGCCATCCGCGCCCGCTCGGCGGTCGCAGGCGACGAGCAGGGGGTGCCGCGCGCCCGCGTGCGCACCGCGTCCGGTCGCTGGCTCGTCCTCCACGCCGCCTGCCTGCGCGACCGCTCCGACGGGCGCGAGCGGGTCGCGGTGATGATCGAGCCGGCGCGGCGCGCCGAGATCGCCTCGCTCGTCGTCGAGCTCTACCAGCTCACCGAGCGCGAGCAGCAGGTCACCCAGCTGCTCGTCAAGGGGCTCGCGATCGACGAGATCGCCCAGACGCTCTGGCTCTCGCGGCACACCGTCCGCGACTACGCGAAGACGATCTTCGCCAAGCTCGGCGTCTCCAGCCGGCCGGAGCTCACCGCCAAGCTCTTCGCGGAGCACTTCCTCCCAGCGCTCGAGACCGGCGTCGGCTCGTCGCACTAGCCGGGACCCGGCGCGGCTACATGCCCATCGCGTGGTAGCCGCTGTCCACGTACAGCGTCGTACCGGTGACGTTGCGCGCGCCGTCGCCCAGGAGATACGCGGCGGCCGAGCCGACGTCCTCCGCGGAGATGTGCCGGCGCAGCGGCGCGCGCTCCTCGACGATGTCCTCCATCGTCGTGAAGCCGGCGATCGAGCGGGCCGCCAGCGTCCGCACGGGGCCGGCCGAGACGGCGTTGACGCGGATGTTCTTGGGGCCGAGATCCCAGGCGAGGTACTTGACGCACGAGTCGAGGGTCGCCTTCGCGACGCCCATGACGTTGTAGTGGGGCACCGCGCGCTCGCCGCCGAGGTAGGTCATGGTCACGATCGAGCCGCCGCCCGCCGCCTCGAGCAGAGGCTCGGCGGCGCGGGCGCATGCGACGAGCGAGTAGGCGCTGATGTCGACCGCCATCCAGAAGCGGTCGCGCGGCGTGTCGGTGAAGCGGCCCTCGAGATCCTCGGCCGCCGCGAACGCGACCGAGTGGACGAGGATGTCGAGCCCACCGCCGAACGCGTCGCCGACCTCGCCGAAGACGCGAGCGATGTCGTCGTCGGAGCGGACGTCGCACTCGGTGACGAGCGCCGTGTCGACGGTGGCCGCGAGGTCGCGCACCGTCTGCTCGATCCGCTCGCCCTGGAACGTGAACGCGAGCTTCGCCCCGCCCGCGGCGAGCTGCTGCGCGATCGCCCATGCGATCGAGCGCTTGTTGGCGACGCCGAGGATGAGCGCGCGCTTGCCGTCGAAGGGGCCGGGCATCTGGGCGATCCTACCCGGAGCGCGGTAACGTGACCTCGCCTTGCGCCGCGCGACACCGCTTCTCGCCTGCGCCGCGGCGCTCGTCTGCGCGCTGCCCGCGACGGCCGCGCTCGCACCGGTGCGCCACGGCAACCTCCCCCGCGTCCGCGCCGGGACGATCCGCCCCTCGGCCGGCGGCGCCTCGCGGATCCGCGTGATCGCCCAGCTCGGCCGCCCGCCGCTCGCCGCCCGCTACGGCCGCGACCTCAGCTCGGCCGGCGCGCGCCGCCGGCTCGCGGTCGACACGAGCGCGGCCCACGCCTACGTCGCCGAGCTCGCGGCGGCGCAGCAGCGCGCGGTCGCCCGGCTCCGCACCGCGATCCCGCAGGCGCGGGTGCAGGAGCGGTTCCGGATCCTCCTCGACGCCGTCACCGTCAGCCTCCCCGCGAACAGGCTGCCGGCGCTGATGCGGCTTGGCGCGTTCACGAAGGTCTACCCGAGCCTCCGCTACACGCTCGCCGACGACACATCGGCCGCCGTGATCGGCGCCGACGTGGTCGAGCGCACGCTCGGCGCCGACGGCAGGGGGATGAAGATCGCCGTCGTCGACGACGGCATCGACCAGACGAACCCGTTCTTCGCGCCCGCGGGGTACGCGTATCCGCCCGGCTTCCCGAAGGGAGACACGCGCTACACGACGCCGAAGGTGATCGTCGCGCGTGTCTTCCCGGGGCCGAACGCCGGCCAGGCTGGCTCGCTGCCGCTCGACCGCTCCTCGTCGTTCCACGGCACGCATGTCGCCGGGATCGCCGCCGGCGACGCGGGCACGACGGCGCCGGCGGGCGCCGACCATCCGCGGGTGACCGGGCTGACCGGCGTCGCCCCGAAGGCCTGGCTCGGCAACTACCGCGTCTTCACCGTGCCGACGCCGATCGGCCACGTCGCGAACACGCCGGAGATCATCGCGGCGTTCGAGTCGGCGGTCGCGGACGGGATGGACGTGATCAACTTCTCCGGCGGCGGCCCGGAGACCGACCCGGCGAACGACGCGATGGTGACCGCGATCCACAACGTCGTCGCGGCCGGCGTCGTGCCCGTGATCGCCGCCGGCAACGACCGCGACGAGTTCGGCAACGGCTCGGTCGGCTCGCCCGGGACGGCGCCCGACGCGATCGCCGTCGCGGCCGTCTCGAACTCGCACGTCTTCGCCCCGGCGCTCGACGTCGTCGCCGCCGGCGCGCCGGCGGACGTGAAGGGCATCCCGTTCCAGGTCGCCTCGGGGACGAGCGTTCCCGGCACGTGGGCGGCCGACCAGACGCTGGTCGACGCCGGCACGATCGTCGGCACCGACGGCAAGCCGGTCGAGCGCCACCTCTGCGGGCAGCCGCCGGATCTCGCATCGACGACGGGGACGCTGCCGGCCCACTCGCTCGACGGGAAGATCGTGCTCGCCGAGCGCGGCCTCTGCCCGTTCGTGACGAAGGCCGCCCAGGCCGCCCGCGCCGGCGCCGAGGGGCTGATCCTCTCCGACAACCGACAGGGCGAGGCGAATGCGATCCCGATCGCGCTCTCGCTGCCGTCCGGGATGGTCTCGAACCTCGACGGCGACCGCCTGCGCGCCTACCTGGACGCCGGTAACGGCCAGACGACGATCCACGTCGGCAGCACCCCCGACGAGCTGAACACCGGCCGCAGCGGCATCGTCACGAGCTTCTCGTCGAGCGGCCCGACGCCGTTCGGCCACGACCTGAAGCCCGACATTTCAGCGCCCGGCGGCCAGATCCTCTCCTCGACGCTGTCGAACACGAGCATCTCGGGATTCGCCGTCTTCGACGGCACCTCGATGGCGACGCCTCACGTCGCGGGCGCTGCGGCATTGCTGCTGCAGCTGCATCCGAGTTGGACGCCGGCCGAGGTGAAGTCCGCGCTCGTCGCGAGCGCCGGCCCGGCCTGGGCGGACACGGCGCGGACGCAGGAGGCGCCCGTCCCGCTCGAGGGCGGCGGGCTCGTCTCGCTGCCCGCCGCGATGCAGCCGCTCCTCTTCACCGACCCGGCGTCGCTCTCGTTCGAGGATCTGACGGTCACGCACGGCGCCGCCAGCAAGGCGCTGCTCGTGCGGATCACCGACGCGGGCGGCGGCGCGGGCGCGTGGACGGTGACGCTCGACGCGCAGGCGGCGACCGCCGGCGCCTCGCTCCGGTTCCCGGGGACGGTCTCGGTCCCGCCCGGCGGCGAGCTCGACCTGCCAGTGGTCGCGAGCGCGTCCGCCGGCGCCGCGGGCGGCGAGGACTACGGCTTCCTCGTCCTCCGGTCGGGCGAGACGACGCGGCGCATCCCGTACTACTTCCTCGTCGACAGGCCGGCGCTCGCCGCGGCGCCCGTGCTGCCGCTGAAGACCGGCGTCAAGGGCGACACGCGCGTCGGCACGAGCCGTGTCTCCTCCTACCGCTTCCCGGTCGCGCCGTTCGGGAACGCACCCGACACGCCGCCCGAGCGCGAGACCGGCGCCGAGACCGTCTACGAGATCCTGCTCGACGGCCCGGCCGCGAACGCCGGCGTCTCGGTCGAGAGCGAGTCCGCCGGCGCGCAGATCGACCCGTTCTTCCTCGGCGCGCAGGACGAGAACACCGTCCAGGGCTTCGCGGGCACGCCGGTCGACGTCAACGCCCTCACCTACGACTACCTCCAGCCGATCCAGGCCGCCGGCGCCTCCTTCCCCACCGTGCAGCGCTTCTACGTCTCCGTCGACTCCGGGCGCGACCGCTTCGACGGCCGAGGGCTCGGCGGCTCCTACGTCCTGCGCGCGTGGCAGAACGACGTGACGCCGCCGACCGTGCAGCTGCTGACGACGCACGTCACGACCGGGCGGCCGACGATCGCGGTGCGCACGACCGACACGCAGTCGGGCGTCGACCCGCAGTCGCTGACGATCGGGTACAAGGGCCTCCTCGTCGGCGCCTCCTCGTACGACCCGAAGACCGGCATCGCCCTCTTCGCGCTACCGTCGAGCACGCCGGCGCTCGCGGCCGGCGACCTCAGCCTCACGATCGCGTCATCCGACTTCGAGGAGGCCAAGAACGTGGACACGAGCGGCACCTCGATCATGCCGAACACTCGCACCGTCTCCACGAGGCTGCACGTCACGAACGGGCCGACCGTGAGCTGGCTGACTCCGGCCGCGGGCGTGTGCGCCGCGAAGCCGCAGCCGCTACTCGTCGAGACCGGCTCGCCCGCGCCCGTCACCGGCGTGCGCTTCCTGCTCGACGGCCACAGGCTCGCGACCGGCCGCAAGCACGGCGACGGCACCTGGGCGGCGAGCTGGCCGTCGGGCCGCGCGACCAAGGGCCTCCACCTGCTCCGCGCGGTCGTCACCGACAAGCGCGGACACACGGCCATGGCGACCATCCCCGTCCGGAAGTGCAGATGAGCGGCCGCCGCGTCGCCGTCGTCACGGGCGCCTCGTCCGGCATCGGCGCCGAGCTCGCGCGCGGGCTCGCCGGCCGCGGCATGCTCTGCGTCCTGCTCGCGCGGCGCGAGGACAAGCTGCGGGCGCTCGCAGAGGAGATCGGCGGCGAGGCGGAGCCGTGCGACGTCGGCGACCGCGCCGCCGTGGACGCCGTCGCGGCGCGCGTGCTCGAACGCCACCCGGCGCTGCACCTGCTCGTCAACAACGCCGGCATCCCGGCGCGCGCGAACTTCGTCGACGGCGAGGCGGAGCGGATCGAAGACGTGATGCGCGTCAACTACCTCGGCTCGGTCTGGTGCCTGCGCGCCTTCCTGCCCGGCCTGCGCGCCGGGGCGCCCGCGGACGTCGTCAACGTCGTCTCGGTCGCCGGCAGCGTCGCGTTCCCGCCGTCCGGCCCCTACGCGGCGTCGAAGCACGCCCAGCTCGCGTTCTCGCGCTCGACCGCCGCGCAGCTCCGCCGCGACGGCATCCGCGTCCACACGGTCAAGCCCGGCTTCGCCGAGACGGAGGGCTTTCCGCAGGGCTGGCTCCCGAAGCCGCTGCAACGGCTGGTGATCGGTCCGGCCGACGTTGCCACGCATATCCTCGGCTCACTGGAGCGTCGCCGCGGCGAGACGACGGTGCCCCGCTACTACGCGCCGGCAGGCGTTCTGCAGGCGCTGATCCCGAACGTCTTCGCCCGGGTTCTCTCGCGCGGCTCCCGTGGCTCTACAATCGCCTGAATGAGCAACGCTCACAGCACCCTTCAGGTCGAGGACGTGATGGCGGTTGCGCGGTTCCGCTCCGCCCTGCGCCAGTTCCTGCGCCGCAGCGAGCGCGTCGCCCGGCAGAGCAACCTCACGCCGCAGCGCTACCTGCTGCTGACGATGATCAAGGGCTCTCCGCGCGGCGACGAGCAGTCCACGGTCACCGAGCTGTCCGAGCGGCTCCAGCTCGCGCAGAGCACCGTCACCGAGCTCGTCCGCCGCGCCGAGGAAGCCGGGCTGATCGACCGCGAGCAGTCGCAGCGCGACGCGCGGGTTGCCCACCTGCGCCTGAGCGCCGAGGGCGAGCGGCGGCTGATGCTCTCGTTCACCGAGCTCGCGACCGAGCGCGCCCAGCTCCGCGACGCGTTCGCGAACCTGCCCGAGGCCTAGCGGCTCCGCGCCGAAAGCTACGCTTCCGGCGCGGGTGAGACGGAACTGCGCGGGCCGGAAAGCGCGGTTTCCGGCCCGCAACGCTCCCACGCCGCATACCGCTGAAAGAGTCCCACCGGCCTAGCGCCGCTCGAGGAGATACCAGGCGATCGTGACGACCAGCTCCTCGGGCGCCATCGCCCTGACCTTCTCGGCCGCCTCGCCCGCGCAGCCGGCGAGCTCGAGATACGAGTCGAGGTCGCGCCCCTCGGTCTCGTGACGGTCGCGGAGGAGCACGAGTCCGTTCGAGTCGAACAGCGAGCGCAGGTCGCCGTCGGAGAACAGCCGCTCGTGGCTCGGGTCGCGTGCCCGCTCGAAGCGGTCGAGAGTCAGCGCCTCGAGCGGGTCGACGGGCGCGATCTGGTCGACGACGAGGACCTGCCCGCCCGGCTTGGTCACGCGCGTCAGCTCGGCGACGACGAGCTCCGGGCGATGCACGTGGTGCAGCGTCCGCAGCGTGCCGGCGAGGTCGAACGAGAAGTCATCGAGCGGAAGCGCGGTGCCGTCGCCCTGGACGAACTCGACGTTCTGCAGGCCGGCCGCGCGCTCGCGGGCGAGCGCGAGCAGCTCCGGCACCGGGTCGACACCCACGACCTCGCGTACGAGCGGGGCGAGCGCGAGTGCGAGCGCGCCGGCGCCACAGCCGACGTCGAGCGCGCGCTCGTCGCCCCGCGCCAGCACGAACTCCCGCACCTGCTCGGCGAGCGCCGCGGCGCGCGCGTCCTGACGGGCGGCGAGCTTGTCCGCGGTGCGGGCGAAGCGGTCGGGCCCGGGAGCGTCAGGCGTCGACGACGACACGCCTCGCCCTTTCTGCGCCGCTGTTGATTCCACACATCAACTCGTAGCCGATCGTGCCAGCTACCTCGGCGTGCCGCTCGGCGAGCACGCCGCGCCCGAGGATGACGACCGGCGTGCCGACCGGCAGCTCGTCGTCGAGCTCGACCGCGAACGCGTCCATCGACACGGTGCCGACGACGCGGCGCAGCTCGCCCCCGACCCGCACCTCGGTGCCGGTCAGGTTGCGCCGGAAGCCGTCCGCGTAGCCGACGGGCACGATCCCGATCCAGGTCGGGCGCTCGGCGACGAACCGCCGGCCGTAGCCGGTGCTGAAGCCCGGCTCGAGCAGCCGCACCTGCGCGAGGTGGCTCTCCCACGACAGCACCGGCTGCAGCCCGTCCTCGACCGGGTCGGTGCCGAACGGCGAGATCCCGTAGAGCGCGATCCCGCAGCGGGCCGCGTCGAAGCGCGAGGACGGATAGCGGAGCGCGCCCGCGCTGTTCGCGATGTGGCGCTTGAGATGGGAGTAGGGCGAGGTCGCGTCGGCGAAGCGCGCGATCTGCCACTCGGCGAAGGCCGCGTCGGCGTCGGCGGTCGCGAGATGGCTCATCAGGCCGACCACCTCGACCGGCGGCAGCGGCAGCTCCGCGAGCCCCCAGCGGCCCATGCCCGTGTCGAGCTTGAGGTGGACGCGCACGCCGGCCGGGATCTCGCCGCGCGTCGAGACGACGAGGTCGAGCCGCGCGTCGCGGGCGTTCGAGACCTCGCGATTCGACGCCGCGGGCCCCATGACGAGAATGCGCGCCGTCGGGAAGTCGCGGCGCAGCTCGAGCCCTTCGCCGACCGTCGCGACGCAGAGCGCGGCCGCGCCCGCGCCGAGCGCGGCGCCCGCGACGTCGGCTGCGCCGTGGCCGTAGGCGTTCGCCTTGACGACAGCCCACAGCTCGGCGCCCTGCAGCGCGTCGAGCAGGGCGTGCGCGTTGCGGCGGAGCGCGCCGAGGTCGATCTGGATCTCGCTGCGGTGCACGCCCTAAGTGTCTAGGAAAGAACCTGCGGTAGGGACTCGATCACGTCGCTCGCGACGAGACCGGCGCGTTGCGGCGCGGCGACCGCCGCGAGCTGCTGCGCGGCCGTCGCGGCGGCTGCCGCGCGCCGAGGCTCCATCCTCTTGGCGAGGAACGCCGCCGTGATCCCGGTCAGGACGTCGCCGGTGCCCGCGGTCGCGAGCGCGGGCGTGCCGAGCGCGACGACGAGCACGCCGTCATCGGCGGAGGACGCGACGAGCGTGTCCGCGCCCTTGAGCACGACGACGCAGCCGAACCGCTCCGCCGCCTCGCGCACCGACGCGAGCCGGTGCGCGGCGATCTCCGCCGACGCACGGCCGAGCAGTCTCGCCAGCTCGCCCTCGTGCGGCGTCAGGACACGAGGCCCCGGCCAGTCACCCGGCTCGAGCTCGTGCAGGGCGTCGGCGTCGACGACGACCGGCAGCTCCGTCTCGGCGAGCACGCGCCGCACGAGCTCCTTCGCGCCGGCGCCGCGCCCGAGGCCCGGCCCGAGCGCGATCGCGTGCGCCTTCGCCGCCAGCGCGAGCACGACGTCCGCGGCGCCGGCGCCGACCTCGCCGCCCCCACCGGCGGGATCCTCCGGGAGCGGGCGCTTCACCGCCTCGAGCAGCCGCTGCTCGAAGACCGGCAGCGTCGACTCGGGCGCGGCGAGCGTCACGTAGCCCGCGTCGGCGCGCATCGCCGCCATGGCCGTCAGCGACGGTGCGCCGGTCAGCCCACGCGAGCCGCCGACGACGAGCACGTGGCCGGAGGAGTACTTGTTGTCGCGCGAGCCGCGGCGCGGCACCTCGTCGAGGATCGCCGCGGTCACGAGCCGGGCCGCCGTGCCCGAGCGTTCGAGACCGATGTCGACCACGTGCACCTCGCCTGCCTGGAAGCGCCCCGGCGCCACCGCGAGCCCGACCTTGGGTGCGTGGAACGTGACCGTCACGGCCGCCTCGACGACCGCGCCTGCGATCTCGCCGGTCGAGGCGTCGACGCCCGACGGCAGGTCGATCGCGAGCACGGGCACGCCTGCGCCGTTCATCGCCGCGATCAGCGCCGCGGCGTCCGGGCGCGGCTCGCCCGAGAAGCCGGTGCCGAAGAGCGCGTCGACGATCACGTCGGGCTCGCCGAGGTCGCGCTCACCCGCCTTCGCGTCGACGACGAGCGGCTCGCGCCCCGCCTCGGCGAGCGCGCGCGCCATCACGCGGCCGTCGCCGCCGTTCGCGCCGCCGCCGCAGACGAGCGTCCACCGCCTCGCGTCCGGGAAGAGCCCGAGCGCCACCTGCGCCGCGCCGCCGCCGGCACGCTCCATCAGCTCGGGGACGGTGTCCGGATAGCCCGGGTAGCGCGCCTCGGCGGCGCGCATCTCGTCCGCGGTGTACAGCGGGTCAGTGGCCGCCATCGACGATCGCCACCGCCTGCGCGAGCTCGCGGGAATGCGTCATCGAGAGGTCGATCCCGGCGGCGCCGATCGCCTCCGCGCGCGCGGCGAGCCGGCCCGAGAGGCGCACCGTCGGCTTCGGACGGCCGACGATCTCGATCTCCTTCCAGGCGAACGCGCGCGCGACGCCGAAGCCGAGCGCCTTGCCGACCGCTTCCTTGCCGGCGAAGCGTCCCGCGTAGCTCTCGGCCGGGTTCGCGCGCGAGTCGCAGTACGCCTGCTCCGCCTCGGTGAAGCAGCGCTCGCGAAAGCGCGCGTAGCGCTCGAGCGACCGCCGCACCCGGGCGATCTCGATCAGGTCGGTGCCGACGGAGATCACCTCGACTGCCGCAACCAGACGATCTGGCTCGGGTTGACGAGGTAGGCGTCCTGCACGGCCGAGCGCAGCTCGACGAAGCGCGCGCCGGCGTTCTCGTCGAGATACGCGATCACGTCCTCCGGCTGGAGGTTCTCCTCGGTCGTGAACGTCGTCCCGTCGCTCAGCCTGATCTCGGTTGCCATCGATCCCCCTCTCGCAGTGGCGCTACAGGTGCTCCTCGAGCCAGTCGGGAAGATGCCCGATCGAGGAGACGATGCCGTCCGGCTTCACCCGCGAAACCTCGACCTCGTCGGGCCTGAACTTCCCCGTGCGGACGAGGACCGTGCGCATGCCCATCCCGTGCGCGCCGGCGATGTCGCTCTCGAGGTCGTCGCCGACCATCCAGGTCATGCCCGGCTCGGCGTCGAGCGCCTCGAGCGCAGCCTCGAAGAACGCCGGGTTCGGCTTGCCGAGGACGACCGCCTCCCGGTCGGCGGCGTACTCCAGGCCGGCGACGAAGCAGCCGGCGTCGAGGAGCGGCCCGCGCTGCGTCTGCCACCAGCGGTTGCGGTGCAGGCAGTAGAGCTCGGCGCCGAGCTCGAGCTCGGCGAACGCCCGCGCGAGGTTCATGTACGAGAAGACGAGGTTCGTCTCGGGCGTCTCGTCGGCGCCGCCGAGCAGGACGGCGTCCGCGCCCTCGCCGACGAGCTCGATCCCCTCGAGGTCGGCGACGAGCGCGTGCATGACGAGCGCGAGGACGCGCCGCCCGCGCAGCGCCTTCACGGCCGCGTCCGCGGTCGTCTGCACCTCGTCGTCGTCCACCTCGATCCCGTGCGCGCGCAGCACCGCGCCGAGCGCCGCTTTCGAGCGTGTCGTGTTGTTCGTGACGAAGCGGAGACGGTGGCCGGCCGCCCGGAGGCGGCGCACGGCGTCCGCCGCGCCGGCGATCGGCTCGCCCGACACGTGCAGAACCCCGTCCACGTCGAGCAGAATCGCAGGCATGCAGGGCGAGTCTATTCGCGTCACCCGCTCGGTCGCCGTCCCGCTCGGCGAGATCGAGCTCCAGGTCTCCCGCTCGAGCGGCCCGGGCGGCCAGCACGCGCAGAAATCCGAGACGCGCGTGGTCGCAGTCTTCGACGTCGAGGCGTCGGTGGCGCTCTCGCCCGCGCAGAAGAAGCGCGTCGTCGCGAAGGCCGGGCCGGTGCTGCGCGCGGTCGCCCAGGACGAGCGCAGCCAGTCGCGCAACCGCGAGCTCGCGGTCGAGCGGCTCGCCGAGACGCTGCGCGAGGCGCTCCGCGTCGAGCGGCGGCGGGTGCCGACGAAGCCGAGCGCCGCGGCCCGCAAGCGGCGGCTCGAGTCGAAGAAGCGCCGCGGCGAGACGAAGCGGCTGCGGCGGCCGCCGGACTAGAGGCCGAGCGCCGGCGCGAGGCGGCGCAGGTCGCCGAGCGGATCCGGGCCGACGGCCTGCACGCAGACGTGGTCGGCGCCGGCGGCGAGGTGCTCCTCGACCCGGGCGCGCACGGCGTCCTCGTCACCCCAGGCGACGAGCGCGTCGACGAGCCGGTCGCTGCCGCCGTTACGGGTGTCGTCCTCGGTGAAGCCGAGCAGAAGCCAGCTGCGGACGTAGTTCTCGGCCTTGATGTAGCGCTCGAGGTGCGCGCGAGCGGCGTCGCGGGCACGAGCCGGGTCGGTTTCGAGCACGAACGCCTGCTCGGGAGCGAGCAGCTTCCCGGCTCCGAGCGCCTCGCGGGCGCGGCGCGTGTGCTCGGGCGTGACGAGATACGGGTGGGCGCCGTCGCTGCGGTCGCGGGCCAGCTCGAGCATCCGCGGGGCGAGCGCGGCGAGCACGCGCGGGACGGGCTCCGCTGCCTGCGGCGCGAGATAGTCGATCGCGTCCATCCCGTCGAGGTAGGAACGCATCGCCGAGAGCGGCCGCGTGTACTCGAGCCCCATGCGACCGACGACGTGCGGATGGCTGACGCCCATGCCGAGCACGAATCGGCCGGGGTGCGCCTCGCCGAGCGTCGCGGCGCCGTTGCGAGCAGCCGAGGGCGCGCGCAGCCAGATGTTCATGATCCCGGTCCCGACGGCGACCCGATCGGTCGCGCCGAGCAGGAGCGCCGCGTGCGCGAACGCCTCCTTGCCCATCGGCGTCTCACCGAACCAGAGCGTGCCGTAGCCGAGCGCTTCCAGCTCGCGGGCGGCCTCGCACTCCTGCGCGGACGGGAACGTTCCCACCGTCCCCAGCCAGACCCCGACGCGTCCGAGCTCCATGGGCGCAGTCTCTCAGACGACGACGCGGTCGCTCGCCGGTTGATCTCGCCGCGCGGCCTAGGCCTGCCTGGAGCGCTCGAGGAGGTCGGCGAGTGAGGTGCCCTCGAGCACGGCGCGCATGCTCGAGCGCAGCCCGATCCAGAGCGCGGGCAGGCTCTTGGCGGGTCCGCTGTAGGCAATCTGCTCGGGGCGCGAGCCGCGGACGCTCGCGATCGGCCCCTCGAGCGCGCGGATCACGTCGGCCACGGTGATCTGTGCCGCCGGCTTCGCGAGCGTGTAGGCGCCTTCCACCCCGCGCTGGGTGGCGACGATCTCGGCGCGGCGCAGCTCGGTGAGGATGTTCTCGAGGAACTTCGGCGGGATGTCCTGCGCCGTCGCGAGCTTCTCGCACTTGACCGGTCCGGGCGGCGCGGCGGCCAGCTCGAGCAGGGCGCGGAGCGCGTAGTCGACCTTCGCCGAGACCCGCATCAGGCGAGGGCATCGCGCAGGAACGCGAGCTGGGCGCTGTTCGCTGCGTCCGCGATCGCGAGCGGGAACGCGTTGAAGCCGTGGCATCCCTCCTCGTAGACGAGCAGCTCGACGCGGTTTCCCGCCGCCGCCCAGTGGGCCGCCATCAGCAGCGTGTCGTCGACGAGCGGGTCGGCGGTGCCGACGGTGAAGAGCGCGGACGGCAGGTCGCGCAGGTCGGCATAGAGCGGTGAGATTTCCGGCTCGCGACTCTCCTCGACGCCGCGGCCCGGCAGGTAGCACGCGTTGAACCACGCCATGCCCGCATCGGTGAGCACGAGCTTGCGGTCGCCCCAGACGCGGCGGCTCGGCGTACCGCCGAGGTCGAACGCGCCGTAGACGAGGTTCGCCGCCGCGAAGGAGGCCGAGAGGCCGTGCCGGTCGCGCAGCCGGAGCAGCGTCGAGACCGCGAGGTTCGCGCCCGCCGACTCGCCGCCGATCGCGAACCGGGCCGGAGCGCCGAGCTCGGCGCCGGCCCGCTCGACGAGCCAGAGCGCCGCGTCCTCGCAGTCGTCGAGGCCGGCCGGGTACGGATGCTCGGGCGCGAGCCGGTACTCGACGCTGACCGTGCACAACCCCGCCTCGTCGGCGATCGCCGCAAGCCGGCCGTCCTGCTCGTCGGCCGAGCCGAGCACCCACCCGCCGCCGTGGATATGGAGGTACACGCCCTTCGGCTCGGGCGGCGACAGCACCCGGACGCGGAGATCGCCGCCACGTGAGGGGATCTCGATCCAGCGCGCCCGCGGGTCGTATTCCGGCGCCGGCAGAAACCCACGGCCCTCCTTGCGCGCGGCGCGCGTCACCGCGGGCGGCAGCGACTCGATCGGCGGCACCCCTTCGAGGAGCTGCTCGAGCCGCGCGTTGAAGGCGCGCGTCTCCTCGATCGTCTCGACGCCGAGCGTCACAGCGGCTACTCGACCGTGACGGTCTTCGCGAGGTTGCGCGGCTGGTCGACGTTCAGGCCGCGCAGGCGCGCGATCTTGTAGGCGAGGAGCTGCAGCGGCACGACGGCGAGCGCAGCCTGCAGGAAGGCCGGCGTATGCGGCACGTAGATGACGTCGTCCGCATGGTGCTGGATGTCCTCGTTGCCGTCGGTCGCGATCGCGATCACGTGCGCGCCGCGGGCCCGCGTCTCCTGGATGTTCGAGATGATCTTGTCGTAGACGTGGATATTCGTCGCGACGACGACGACCGGCGTGCCTTCCTCGAGCAGCGCGATCGGGCCGTGCTTCATCTCGCCGGCCGAGTAGGCGTCGGTCGGGATGTACGAGATCTCCTTCAGCTTGAGCGCGCCTTCGAGCGCGACGGGTAGCCCGATGTGGCGGCCGAGGTAGAGGAAGAAGGGCGACTCGTGGAAGCGCTCGGCGATCTTGTCGAGCGGGTGCTCGCCGTCGAGGAACGCCTGCATCTTCTCGGGCAGCTCGTGCAGGCGGTCGAGGATGAACTCGATCTCGTCCTGCGGCAGCGTGCGCCGGATCTCGGCGAGCTTCAGCGCGAGCAGGCTGAGCAGCGCCACCTGCGCCGTGAAGGTCTTCGAGGCGGCGACGCCGACCTCCATCCCGCAGCGCGTGTAGAGCGTCGCGTCGACCTCGCGCGTGATCTGCGTCCCCATCAGGTTCGTGATCGCGAGCGTGCGGGCGCCGTGCTCGCGGGCGAGCCTGACCGCGTTGACCGTGTCGCGCGACTCGCCCGACTGCGAGATGCCGATGACGAGCGTGTCCTTGGAGAGCACAGGGTTGCGGTAGATCCACTCGCTCGCGATGTCCGGCTCGACCGGCACCCGCGCCCACTCCTCGATGATGTAGCGACCGACGACGCCGGCGTGGTACGAGGTGCCGGCCGCGACGATGACGATGCGGCGGAGGTTGCGGATCTCCAGCTCGTCGAGTCCGAGCGCTTCGAGCAGGAGCTGGTGGCCGCGGACGCGGTCGCCGATCGTCTCGCGGACCGCCTCCGGCTGCTCGTAGATCTCCTTGAGCATGAACGTCTCGTAGCCGCCCTTCTCGGCGCTCTCCTCGTCCCAGTCGACCTCCTCGACGTCGGGGTGGGGGATCTCGACGCCGTCGGCGAAGAAACGGGCGCCTGCCGGCGTGATCTCGACGATCGCGCCGTCGTCGGGAAAGACGACGCGGCGGGTCTCGCTGAGGAAGGCGGCGATCGAGGAGGCGAGAAAGCTCTCGCCGCTGCCGAGCCCGACGACGAGCGGCGTCTGGCAGCGGACGCCGACGAGCAGATCGGGCTGGTCGTGGTGGATCGCGACGATCGAGAAGTGGCCCTCGAGCCGCGGATAGACGCGCGCGAGCGCCTGGACGAGGTCGCCGTCGTAGGCGCCCTCGAGCAGGTGGACGACCACCTCGGCGTCGGTCTCGGAGGTGAACGTGTGTCCTTCCGCTTCGAGCTCGGCCTTCAGCTCGCGGTAGTTCTCGACGATCCCGTTGAGGACGATCGCGAGCTTCGAGGCGTCGCAGCCGACGAGCGGGTGCGCGTTCTGCTCGGTGACGCCGCCGTGGGTCGCCCAGCGGGTGTGGCCGAGACCATGGCGGGCCGTCGAGCCGTTGCCGACGGCCGCGTCGACGAGGAACTGGAGGTTGCCGACCGCGCGGACGTAGTCGAGGCCCCCCTCCTCGCGGAGGGCGATCCCGGCGGAGTCGTAGCCCCGGTACTCGAGCCGGCGGAGCCCTTCCAGCAGGAGCGGCTTCGCCTCCCTCGGGCCGACGTATCCGATGATTCCGCACACGGTTGCTGTCCTTTCCCCACGGAGGCCGAAAAGTCCCCCGGAAACGCAGCGAGCCCGGCTGCGAGACCTGGCCGCGTCGTCGCGGTGCGGTCAGCCGAGCTCTCGTGTCACAAGCGCGGCGATCCTAGCACAGAGGTCTTGCGCCTCATTCTGCGTTTCGGCCTCGGCGAGCACCCGGACGACCGGCTCGGTGCCGGACGGGCGGACGAGCACGCGGCCGCCGCCGTCGAGCTCGGCGTTCAGGCGCTCGAGCTCGGCAACGAGCGCCTCCGGGAGCGGGCCGCGGCGGGCGCACGGCAGGTTCTGCTTCACCTGCGGGAACACCGGCATGACGGCCGCGACCTCCGAGAGCGGGCGCCCGCCGAGCGCCGAGCAGAGCAGCAGCGCCGCAACGAGCCCGTCGCCGGTGACATGGCCGTCGAGATAGATGACGTGGCCTGACTGCTCGCCGCCGAGCAGCGCGTGCTCGCGGCGGAGCGCCTCCAAGACGTAGCGGTCGCCGACGTCGGTGGTGAGGACGCGGACGCCGCGCTCCTCCATCAGCCGGTGGAAGCCGAGGTTCGTCATCGAGGTGACCGCGACCGCGTCGACCCCCAGGTGGAGCGCGAGCACCGCGACGATCTGGTCGCCGTCGAGTGGCTCGCCGCGCTCGTCGACCGCCAGCATCCGGTCGCCGTCGCCGTCGAAGGCGATACCGAGGTCGAAGCCGCCGTCGCGGACCATTGCACACAGCCGGGCGAGGTCGGTCGCGCCGCAGCCGACGTTGATGTTCGCGCCGTCGGGATCGTCGCCGATCGTCTCCACGACGGCGCCGAGCCGTTCGAACGCGCCCGGCGCAAGACCGGCATAGGCGCCGTTCGCGCAGTCGACGGCGAGCCGGATCCCCGTCAGGTCGGTCGCGAATCGCTCGAGGACGTGCTCGAGATAGCTGTCCGCTGCGACGTCGACGTGGACGACCTCGCCGCCACCGGGGGCGGCAGCGTCGAGGAGCGCCTCGATCTCCTCCTCGGCGGCGTCGCTGAGCTTGCGCCCCTCGCGGTCGAAGAACTTGACCCCGTTGTACTCGGGAGGGTTGTGGGACGCGGAGATGACGACGCCGAGATCGAGCCGCAGGAGCGCGACCGCCGGGGTCGGGACGACGCCTGCGAGAACGGCGACCCCGCCGGCGGACGCGACACCGCGAGCGAACGCCTCCTCGAGCTCTTCGCCCGAGCCACGAGTATCGCGCCCGACGAAGACCCGCCCGCCGCCGGCCCAGAGCGCTGCCGCCTTCCCGAGCCGCTCGACCAGCTCGGGCGTGATCACGTCACCGACGATCCCGCGCACCCCGTCGGTCCCGAAATACTGCCTCGCCACGGGCCAGGACCTTAGCGACCTGGCCATCACGACCGGCCGATCGGGACATGTCCACCCGACCCCGAACCCCCACCCTGGGCGGGGTCTGCGTTCCCTCCGCCCTCGCGATCGATGCTACCGCGGAAGGCGTAGCGAGGCTTGCGCGGGTTCGTCACGAACGCGTGGAATCTCCTCCACAACCGTGTCGGCACGGCTGCGCGAGGCGCGTTGGCTCGAAGGCGGTTACCGCTTCGAGAACTGGGGCGCCTTGCGCGCCTTGTGCAGGCCGGCCTTCTTGCGCTCGACCTGGCGGGCGTCGCGCGTGAGGAAGCCCTCGCGCTTGAGCGGCACCCGCAGCTCGGGATTCGCCTCGACGAGCGCCCGGGCGATCCCGTGCCGAACAGCCCCTGCCTGCCCGGTGAGGCCGCCGCCGTGCACGCGCACCCGCAGGTCGTACTGGCCTTCGAGGCCGGCGACCTTGAGCGGCGACATGGCGATCGTCCGCCACACCGCGCGCGGGAAGTACTCGTCGATCGTGCGCCCGTTCACCCACGTAGCGCCGGCGCCCGGCCTCAGGATCACGCGCGCGACCGAGGTCTTGCGCTTGCCGGTGCCGCGGTACTGGGCGATCTGACTCAAGGCTTCTGCTCCAGGTTCAAGGGCTGCGGATTCTGTGCGCTGTGGGGATGCTCGGGCCCCGCGTACACCTTGAGCTTCGTCAGCTGCTGGCGCGCGAGCCGATTCTTCGGGAGCATGCCCTTGACGGCGGTGCGGATGACCTCCGTCGGCCGACGTTCGAGCTGTTCGCGCAGCGTCCGACTGCGCAGCCCGCCCGGGTAGCCGGAATGCCGGTAGTAGCGCTTCTGGTCGAGCTTGTTGCCGGTGACCGCGATCTTCTCCGCGTTGACGACGACGACGAAGTCGCCCGTGTCGACGTGCGGCGTGTACTGCGGCTTCCGCTTGCCGCGCAGCGTGTCGGCGATCTGCGTCGCGAGCCGACCGAGCGTCTGCCCTTCGGCGTCGACGACGTACCACTCGCGTGCGATCTCTCCCGGCTTTGCGCTGTAGGTCTTCATACAGAGAAGGGGCGGACTCGGACGTCCGCCGGCGCAGGATTGTAGCGAAAACCGCTCGCAAGGACGCCCCGAAGTCCTGCGGCGAACTCAGCCGCGCCGCCGTGAGCCGGATGGCGGACGTACGGGGCACCGAGCGCGGCCTCGGCCAACCGGCCCACGGCGATCGCGACCCGCCCCTGAACGAGCTCGTCGAGAAACGGTCGCGAGGCGCGGATCTCGACGCTCGTCGGCCGGCGATTCGACCCCTCGGTGCCGGGATGGGTCGGTACGACGTTCCAGAGCAGGACGTCATCCCCGAGTCCGAGCTCGTCGAGCACGCGATGGACTATCGTCGCGGAGGGCTCGGCCGGACCGCGGCCCGTGAGCTGGCGCTCGGACGTGAACGGGATCCCGCTGACGCGTGCTCCGCGGTAGCCGGCGGCCTCACCGACGAGGACGAGCCGTGCCTCCGCCCTGGCGTGCAGATACGCACACAACCGCTCCCGCCGAAGCGGCGAGTCTGCGTACTGGTTGTACGTCGCGCCGACGCTCGCCGCGGCGAGCCGCGTGACGAAATCGGCACGAAGCCGGCGCACTTCGGTGATCATCGAAGGCGCACGATAGTGCCATGGTGCAGCGGCTTCTCCGATGGCGACGCCACGCCACACCCCATGGCGACGCCAGGCGTCGCCACCTCGCCGAGTACAACACGCGGGACGCGCGCGATCTCTTCTCGCATCTACTCCGGCGCGTCCGGCAGGGCGAGGAGATCGTCATCGCCCACGCGGGTCGCCCGGTGGCGAAGCTCGTGCCCTACACCTGCGACGAGCTTCGACGTCCGGGACTCGTGCGGACGCATGTCGTGCTCGAGGACGTGCTCGTCCTCGACCCAGACCGGGCGCTCGGGGCTACTCCCACTCGATCGTCGCGGGCGGCTTCGACGTGACGTCGAGGACGACGCGGTTGACGCCGGCGATCTCGTTGACGATCCGGCTGGAGATGATCTCGATGAGGTCGTACGGCAGGCGTGCCCAGTCGGCGGTCATCGCGTCGTCGCTCGTGACCGCGCGGATCACGACCGGATAGCCGTAGGTCCGCTCGTCGCCCTGGACGCCGACAGAGCGGATCGCCGGCAAGACTGCGAACGACTGCCAGAGGTTGCGGTAGAGACCGGCGCGGCGCACCTCCTCCTGGAGGATCGCGTCCGCCTCGCGAAGGATCTCCAGCCGCTCGGCCGTGACGTCGCCGATGATGCGAATCGCGAGCCCGGGGCCGGGGAACGGCTGCCGCCAGACCATCCGTTCGGACATCCCGAGCTCCTCGCCGACCCGGCGCACCTCGTCCTTGAAGAGGAGCCGCAGTGGTTCGACGAGCTTCATCGTCATGTCGTCGGGCAGGCCGCCGACGTTGTGGTGGGACTTGATCGTCGCCGCGACGCCATCCGTGCCGCCCGACTCGATCACGTCGCTGTACAGCGTCCCCTGCACGAGCCAGCGCACGTCGCCGAGCTTCGCGGCCTCGTCCTCGAAGACCCTGATGAACTCGCGGCCGATGATCTTTCGCTTCTGCTCGGGCTCCTCGACGCCGGCGAGCAGCTTGAGGAAGCGCTCCTGCGCCTGCACGTGGACGAGTGGGACGTGGAAGTGCTCGCCGAAGACCTCGACGACCTGCTCGGCCTCGTCCTTGCGCAGCATGCCGTGGTCGACGAACACGCACGTCAGCTGGTCGCCGACCGCCTTGTGGACGAGCAGCGCGGCGACGGCCGAGTCGACGCCGCCCGACAGCGCGCAGAGGATGCGTTCCGAGCCGACCTGGGCGCGAATCCGCTCGACCTGCTCCTCGATCACCGCCGCCGGCGTCCACGCCGGAGGCGCGTCGGCGACGTCGTAGAGAAAGTTCTTCAGGATCTCCATCCCGTGCGGCGTGTGCACGACCTCGGGGTGGAACTGGACGCCGTAGAGCTTCCGCTCGGGCGCCTCGAAGGCGGCGATCGGCGTCGACGGCGAGCCGGCGACGACGCGCGCGCCCTCGGGCGGCGCGACCACCGAGTCGCGGTGCGACATCCAGACCACCTGCTCGTCCGGCGTGTCGTGGAAGAGCACGCTCTCCTCGAGCCGGACACTCGTCTTGCCGAACTCGGAGACGCCCGTGCGGTCGACGCGCCCGCCGAGGTCGAGCGCCATCAGCTGCATGCCGTAGCAGATGCCGAGCGTCGGGATCCCCAGCTCGAAGAGGCCCGGATCGACCTGCGGCGCGTCGTCGGCGTACACCGACGCCGGGCCGCCGCTGAGCACGATCGCGTACGGGTTGCGCGCGCGCACCGCCTCGGGCGAGATCGTGTGGCCGACGAGCTCCGAGTAGACGCGGCACTCGCGGACCCGGCGCGCGATCAGCTGGGAGTACTGCCCGCCGAGGTCGATCACCAGAACCGGCCGGTCCTCTGGGCCGGGGAACGGGATCACACTCGATGGCTCAGCGGCGATAGTTCGGCGCCTCTTTCGTGATCGTCACGTCGTGCGGGTGCGACTCGCGCAGCCCCGCTGCGGTGATGCGCACGAACCGGGCCTGCTTCATCTCCTCGACCGTCGCGGCGCCGCAGTAGCCCATCGACTGCCGCAGCCCGCCGACGAGCTGGTGGACGACGTGCTGGAGCGGCCCCTTGTACGCCGTGCGGCCTTCGATGCCTTCGGGGATCAGCTTCTCGACGTCCTCGACGTCGCCCTGGAAGTAGCGGTCCTTCGAGAACGAGCGCGCCTTCATCGCGCCGAGCGAGCCCATGCCGCGGTACTCCTTGTAGCGCTCGCCCTGGACGAGGATCACGTCGCCCGGCGACTCCTCGACGCCGGCGAGCAGCGAGCCGAGCATGACCGAGTCGGCTCCGGCCGCGACCGCCTTCGCGAGGTCGCCCGAGGAGGTCATGCCGCCGTCGCCGATCACCGGTACGCCCTCGTCGGCTGCGACCTGGACGCACTCGTAGATCGCCGTCACCTGCGGCACGCCGACACCGGCAACGACGCGCGTCGTGCAGATCGAGCCCGGCCCGACGCCGACCTTGATCGCATCCGCGCCCGCATCGACCAGCGCGCGCGCCGCCTCCCCGGTCGCGATGTTGCCGCCGACGACGTCGACCGCGACCGCGTCCTTGATGCGCCGCACCATCTCGAGCACGCCCTGCGAATGGCCGTGCGCCGTGTCGACGACGACGAGATCGGCGCCCGCAGCCACGAGCGCCTGCGCCCGCTCGAGCGCGTCCGGCCCGACACCGACCGCGGCGCCGACGCGCAAACGGCCCTGCTCGTCCTTCGTCGCCTGTGGAAACTCGATCTTCTTCTGGATGTCCTTGACCGTGATCAGGCCGCGCAGCCGGCCGTCGGCGTCGACCACCGGCAGCTTCTCGATCTTGTTGCGGTGGAGGATCTCCTCCGCCTCCGCCAGCGTCGTGCCGACCGGCGCGGTGACGAGGTTCCGCGCGGTCATCAGCGCGGAGACGGACTGGTCGACGTCGTTCTCGAACCGGAGGTCGCGATTGGTGAGGATCCCGACCAGCACGCCGGCGGCGTCGGTGATCGGCACGCCCGAGACCTTGTAGCGCGCCATCAACTCGAGCGCCTCGCGCACGAGCGCGTCGGGCGGCAGCGTCACCGGCTCGACGATCATCCCGGACTCGGAGCGCTTGACCTTGTCGACCTCGGCGACCTGGTCCTCGATCGGGAGGTTGCGGTGGAGGATCCCGATCCCGCCCTCGCGCGCGAGCGCGATCGCGAGCCGCGCCTCGGTGACCGTGTCCATCGCAGCCGAGACGATCGGGATGTGCATCTCGATCGAGCGGCTCAGCCGGGCGCGCGTCGAGACGTCGTTCGGCAGCACGTGCGACTCGGCCGGCACGAGGAGGACATCGTCGAAGGTGAGCCCCTCCTGCGAGAACTTGCGGTCGAGGTCGAGCAGCCGTTGCACGTCCTCGGGCCGGAAGTCGACGCTCACGCGTAGGCCTCCGTGTCCCGCCAAGCTCCTTCGATGCACAAAACCCAGGCGCCGCACTGCCGCCTGGGTCCGAGAACGCCGTGTCCTCTGCACACTTTCAAGGAGCAGGATCGTACCACCGCCTACGGACGCTCCGGCCCTGACATCCGCCTAACACGGGCGGGCTACGGTGGGGCCCCGTGCGATCCGTCCTCCTCGCACTGGCCGGCACCCTCGCGTTCGCAGGCTCGGGCTTGTCCGCGGCCGGCCCACGACCCCTCTACGGCCCGACCGACGGCCCGATCACCGCCTTCGCGCAGGACGGCTCGCTGTTCAGCTGGTTCGCGCCCGGCACCGGCACCTGCAACACGGTGCACGTCGTCTCGCTCACCGGGGTCGAAGAGACGCTGCCGAAGACCAGAACGCGCAACGTCACCTGCCGCTGGGCCATGGGCGGCCCGGCGCCGCAGCTCGCGATCTCGGCCGGAAACGGCGCCGCGCTCTGGACGCTGCACGAGCGGGCGACCACCGAGTTCGACTACGTCGTCGGGGCGAGCGCGCAGCAGCCGGCCGAGCGGCGCTTCTCGGAGATCGCCCATACGAAGGCCGGAGCCGGGCAATGGCTCGGCGGCATCGCCGGCAACGGCAAGACGCTCGTCTACTCGGTGGCCGGCGTGGCGTACGTCAACCAGCTCGCCTGCCTCGAGGGCGGCTCGTGCGCGCAGCGCGTGCGCGGCGGCGGCATCCACCGCGTCGTCGGCCGGCGCAACGTCGTCGTGCACGGGACAGGCCCCGCCCTCCAGGTCGCAGCCGCGGCGGGTCGGATCGCCTACGTCCCGGCGGTCACGGTCGACGCGGCCGGGCAGCCGCAGGCGAGCCCCAGCCGTCCGATCGAGGTGCGCAACGCGAGGAGCGGCTCCCTTGTCGCCCGGGCGAAGCCCGGCGGGACGCCGGTCGCGCTCGCGCTCTCTGCGCACGTGCTCGCCGTGCTCATGCACTCCGGAGCGGCGTTCCGGATCGCCTGGTTCGACGCCCTGGACGGCCGAGCTCCTCGGCAGCGTCCGCGTCGGCAAGCTCGTCGCCCCGCAGCTCGCGGCGAGCGACCAGCTCGTCGTCTATCGCGTCGGGAGAGTCGTGCATGCGGTCGACGTCGTCACCGGCACGATCAGCCGAATCGTGAAGACGCGGGCGAAGCCGATCGGGCTCTCGCTCGACGGCAGCCGGCTCGCCTGGGCCGAGAACGTCGGCGGCCGCGGCACGATCAGGGCGATCTTCCTCCGCGGCCGCGGCTGACGTTACGCCTCGACCGCGTCCAGCTCGACGACCTCGACGCCGGCGGCCAACCGGGCCGCCTCGCGCGGGTCGAAACGGCCGGCGCCGAGCTCGAGCACCGACGCCCCGGCACAGCCGACGGCCGTCCGCAGAGCATCGTCGGGTGAGGCGCCGTCGAAGCGCTCGGCGAGGAAGCCGCCGAGCAGCACGTCGCCGGCGCCGACCGAGGCGACCGGCTCGATGCGCGCCACCGAGGCACGGAAGCGGCGCACCTGGCGCTCCTCGCGGAAGAGCGCGAAGCACGACGTCTCCTGCGTGATCAGGACGTTGCGCGCGCCGAGGTCGGCAATCGTCTCGAGCGCCATCACGAAATCCTCCTCGTCGCGGAACTCCTGGCCGACGAGACTCTCCGCCTCGCTCTGGTTCGGCGAGACGAGGAACGGCTCGGCCTCGACACCGAGCCGCAGCGGCTCGCCCTCGCAGTCGAGCACGCACTGGATTCCGCGCCGGTTGAGCTCGCGGATCGTCTCGCCGTAGAAGTCGTTCTCGACGTCGCGCGGCAACGAGCCCGAGAAGACAACGTAGGTGGCGACGCGCGAGAGGTAGTGGAGCTTGTCGACCAGCGTCTGCAACTCCTCGGGGCGAACGGCCGGGCCCCACTCGTAGACCTCTGTCAGCGAGCCGGCGGTCGGGTCGACGACCGCGATCGAGGTGCGCGACTCGTCCGAGATGCGGACGAAGTCGTTGAGGATCCCCTCGATCGCGAGCTCCTCGACGATCCGGTCGCCGGTCCGGCCGCCGGCGAGCCCGGTCGCCACCACGGGCGAGTCGAGCCGCTTCAGCGACCGCGCGACGTTGATTCCCTTGCCGCCGGCGCTCGTCAGGCTGTGGCTCGCACGGTGCCGGTGCCCGAGCTGGAAGTTCGGGACGGTAAGCGTCCGGTCGACGGCCGTGTTCAGGGTGACGGTGACGATCACTCGTGCCTCATGGGAAGAGCCCTGCCAGATCATGCACGGTCCGCGTCGCGTACCAGCGGATCCGACCCGCGAGGCCGGGCTTCGCGACCGCGCGCGCGGCGACGAGCGGCCGCGTGCCGAGCAGCTTGCCGTCCTGCCAGACCTCGACGTGGCCGAGCCGCTGACCGCGCAGCACCGGCAGGGCGACGCTCGCCGCGGCGACGACCTTGCGCACGACGGGCCGGTCGACGTGGACGAGCGCGGCAAGCGGCTTCGTCACGACGAGCGGCACCGGCGCGCGACCGTAGCCGAGGACGGCGCTGCCGTACGTCGTGGCGCGGACGAGCGTCTTCGTCGCGAAGCGGGAGACGCCCCAGTCGATTAGCCGCTGGAGCGCCGCGTTCCGGATCACGCGCGTCGGGCTGCCGAGGACGACCGCGTAGATCGTGTAGCCGGGTTTCCGCACCGCGGCGACCTCGCACCAGCCGGCGTTGTCGGTGTGGCCGGTCTTGACCCCGATCAGCCCGGGAACGATCCCGAGCAGGTCGTTCCACGTGTGCACGACCGTGCCGTCGGAGATGGTCGCCGTCTGCTCGGCGACGAGCGTGCGGACGATCGGGATCTCCATCGCCCGCCGCGCGAGCACGTAGACGTCGCGCGCGCTCGAGAGGTGGCCCGGCGCGTCGAGGCCGTCGGGACGGACGAAGTGGGTGTCGCGGAGCCCGAGCTTGGCGGCCTCGTCGTTCATCCAGCCGACGAAGAGCGCCCGGTCGCCACCTGCTGCGGCGTCGGCGAGCGCGTCCGCGGCGTCGTTCGCGCTCTGGATCAGCGCGCCCGCGAGCAGGTCGGAGACGGTGATCTGCTGGCCGGGCCGGAGCGGGATCGACTCCTCGCCGACGTGCGCAGCCTGCCGGGTGACCGTGACGGTCTCGTCCGGCTGCAGGTGCTGGAGCGCGACGACCACCGTCATCAGCTTCGTGATGCTCGCGATCGCGACGCGCATGCGCGAGCGGTGGCTTGCGAGCACCTCGCCCGTCGTCGCGTCGACGACGTACCAGGCACGGGCCCGGACGACGGGGGCAGCGGCGCCGGCGGAAGCGGCGGAGACCGCGAGCAAGGCCAGCGCGACGGCGACGAGCGCGAGCAGCCGGCGCATGGTGGCGGAGGTTACTCGACGGCGTCTACGCGACCCGGTCTACTTGACCCTGATCTTCTGCCCGACGCTGAGGCTGTTCGAGCTGACGCCCGGGTTGAGCGCCTCGAGCGCGGCGACGGTCGTACCCTCGGCGGCCGCGATCGCGCCGAAGGTGTCGCCCTTCTTCACCGTGTAGTACCGCGGGCCTGCCGCGACCGTGCCGGTGCGCGCGCTCGTGGCCGTCTTCGCGGACTTCGACGCTCGCGTGGTCGTGATCTGCGCGACCGAGCGGAGCGTCGTCGCCGGCGTCCCTCCGCTCTGGAGGCCGGAATGAATCAGCACGACGGCGATCGTGACGCCGAGCAAGAAGGCGAACGGAGCGCCGATGTGCGCGAGCTGGCGGCGGTCGGGCATGCCCGTCTAGTCCCCGGAGACGGCCCAGACCTCGCGGGCGAGCCGGCTCGCCTCGGCGGCTGCGGCTGCACGCCAGTCGCCGCCACCCTCGCGGTAGGCGTAGATCACGGAGCGCGAAGCGGAGACGAGGCCGCCGGCCCGGCCGGGCGCGAACGCGGGCCCGAGGTCGGCCGGACGGCCGCCCTGGGCGCCGACGCCGGGGAGCAGGAAGACCGCGTTCGGGAGCAGGCGCCGCGCCTCGGCGACCTCGCGCGGGTAGGTGGCGCCGACGACGGCGCCGACCGCCGAGAGACCGCGTTCGCCGACGAGCTCGTCGCCCCAGAGCCCGACGAGCCGGGCGACGTGCTGCCAGACCGGGCGCCCGTCGGAGAGGGCGGCGTCCTGGATGTCCCCCGAGCCGGGGTTCGAGGTCTTGACGAGGCAGAAGAGCCCGGCGCCCTCGCGCCGGCAGGCGGCGAGGAACGGCTCGAGCGAGTCGCGGCCGAGGTACGGGTTGACGGTGACCGCGTCGGCGAGCGGCGGGCCCTCGCCGCGGGGCTCGACGAACGCGGCCGCGTAGGCGCGCGCGGTCGAGCCGATGTCGCCGCGCTTCGCGTCGGCGATGACGATCAGCCCGGCGGCGCGTGCGTAGTCGCAGACCTCGGTGTAGGCGTCGGCGCCGTCGGGCCCGAGCGCCTCGAAGAAGGCGATCTGCGGCTTGACCGCGACGGCGTCGGCGGCGACCGCGTCGACGATCCCGCAGCAGAAGCGCGCGAACGCGGCGGCCGGCTCCTCGGCGCGCAGCTCGACCGGCAGCGACTCGACGACCGGGTCGAGCCCGACCACGAGCTGGGAGCGCTTGCGCTCGACCGCCTCGACGAGCCGGTCGGCGAAGTTCTGGACGGCCTGCTCAGCCACGGTCTCCCCCTCTGCCTCGACCGGTTGCGCCATCGCGGGAAGGCTATCGCCCGGCTCAGAGGGCGTCGGCGTTTCGTGGGAGCCGACGCGGTCTAGCCGTCAGGGCCGGCCGCGCGGCTCCGAGAAAACGAAGAAGGGGCCCACGGGGGAAACATGTTTCCCCCGTGAAGCGAGCGCAGCGAAGCGCTCTCTCCCCGTGAAGCGAGCAGCCCCGGCGAAGCCGGGGCTGCGATGCGATATGCGAAGGGCCGCTTTCGCGGCCCTTCGAATTCCTTCCTCGGAGGAGATGTTGCTGGTTACTGCTTGACGGCCGACTTGAGACCGCTGCCGGCCGAGAACTTCGGCACGCGCGCCGCCGGGATGTGGACCTTCTCCCCCGGATTCCGCGGGTTGACGCCCATCCGCGCTGCACGATGCTGGGTCGAGAACTTGCCGAATCCCGTGAAGGCCACGTCGCCGCCGCCCTTGAGCGTGTCGACAACGGTCTCCAAAAACGAGTCGACGGCCTTGCCGGCGTCGCGATTGGACAACTGCGCCCGCCGGGCCACCTCCGCCACGAACTCCTGTTTCGTCACTGCTCTCCTCCTGTCGTTTGGTCGCTTGCGGAGCCGGACCGACCCTACCAGGGTCACGTTTCCGGCTCAACCATGCGGTTTTGCGGGGGTTTTCGCCCCGCCTGGCAGCTCTCCTGCACGAAACAGCGGCCGCAGACCCGCGGCAGGCCTCGCGAGAACGTCCGCCCGCCCCTCTTCGCGGCCGTCCACGACGACGCCGCCGAGCCGCCTGCGACGCCGAATTCCATCGCCGTTTCGCGACCCCGACCTGCTCGGCCGCGACGCGCGCGGCCTTCAGCTCCGCGAGGCTGCGGCGAGGACGCGGCGGGCGACGGCGAGGATCGTCGCCGCCTCGGAGGAGTCCTCGCCGTACGAGACCATCGTCCCGTCGTCGAAGTAGACGTCGACGCGCTCACGGCGCCGGCCGGACGAGCGCCGGTAGAGCGCGGTGCCGGCGAGCGCGCCGCTGGCGAACCCGGCGACGGTCAGCAGCCTACGCCGCATCGTCGGGCGCCTCCTGCTTCGCGGGCCGGCGGCGGCGCTTCGGCTTCTCGGCGTCCGTGCCCCGCAGGCAGCTCTTCAGGTCGTAGAAGACGAGGCCGACGGTCGGCGTCGGCGCGGTCGTCGCGACGATGCCGCGGCCGCCGTCGAGCACGACGAAGAGGCTGCCGTCGGGCGTCGACGCCTCGATCTGGGTGACGAGGCCGCCGTCGTCTCGGAGACCGCCCGCCGCCTCGAGCACCTCGCCCGCGCCCTGGACGAGCGCCGCGGTGGCCGCGTCGTCGGCGAGCGTCGAGCCGATGACCTCGCCGCCCTCGGCGAAGAGGACGGCCGCCTGGATCTGAGAGGAGATCTCCGTCAGATCGGCGAGCGCCTGGGTGGCATCCATGGGCTCCGACCCTACCAAGGTGCAGACTCTGGCCCGTGCAGACCCGGAGGCGGACGCTCGTGCAGAAGTTCTTCGCGGACCGCGGCACCCACCTTGCCGCGATGGTCGCGTACTTCGCGCTGCTCTCGTTCGTGCCGCTCATCTTCCTCGCGCTCGCGCTGCTCGGGCTCGCGCACCGCGCCGACGCGTCCGACTTCTTCGTCAAGGAGCTCTCCCACGCCTTTCCCGGCAGCTCGCTGACGAGCGTCCTCAAGCTCGTGCACTCGGTGCAGGACAACGCCGCCGCGCTCGGGATCATCGGCGGCGTCGGGCTGCTCTGGTCGTCGACGTCGCTGTTCAGCGCGCTCGAGTCGGCGCTCAACATCGTCTACGGCCGCCCGAACCGGCCGTTCCTGCGCGGCAAGGGCATCGCCGCGTCGATGATGGCCGGCTCGCTCGTGACGCTGTTCGCGAGCCTCGTCGTCGGGGCGATCGGCGTCGAGGCGCTGCGCCACTTCCTGCCGTCGGTGGTGACGAGCAGCGCGGTCGCGTACCTGCTCTCGGTCGGCGTCTCGCTGCTCGGCGTCTTCCTCTTCCTGCTCTCGGTCTACGTACTGCTGCCGAACACGCCGATGACCGCGCGCGGCGCGCTGCCCGGCGCGACCGCGGCGGCGGTCGCGCTCGAGGCGTCGTTCCAGGTGTTGCCGGTGTTCGTCCGCTTCGCCGACGTGAACGTGACGCTGCGCGTGCTGGGCGGCCCGGCGATCCTGCTGCTCTGGCTGTACGTGATGGCGAACGTGATCGTCTTCGGCGCCGAGATCAACTGGTGGTGGCGCGAGCGAGCCAGAGCGCGCGTCGTCGACTAGAGCCGGACGCCCGCCGCAACCATCTAGCCCGGCTGGCCCGCGCGGGTCGTGTGGTCGACGGTGCCGTTCCGCGCGAGGAAGACGAACCACGTGCGCGCGTTCGAGCCGTGGCTCCACGACACGGTGAAGGTGGCGAGGACGAGCCGGTTGTCGCCGGGTGCGAGCGCGGTCGAGCACGTCGCCGGCACCCGCTGCTTCAGGGTCGGGTCCTGCGCGGTGCAGGGCCGGCTGCCGGGCTGGTGCGGGAACCGCTTCGCCCAGCTCGCGCCCTGCGGACTCGCGAGAAACAGGTCGAGCGTGCGCTGCACCTTGGGCGACGAGCCACCGCAGCCGGCGGCCGCCGACACGAGCGCCGCGGCCGCGAGGAGCGCGCTACCGCGCCGCCTCATCGAGTCTCTCCAGCAGGGCGCGCGCCGCACGGGCGCGGTGGGAGTTGCGGCTCTTCCACGCGTCGCCGAGCTCGGCGACCGTCCGCTGCTCGCCGTCGGGAACGAAGACCGGGTCGTAGCCGAAGCCCTCCGAGCCGCGCGCCTCGCCGGCGATCGATCCCGCGAGGATGCCGGTGCCGCGCAGCTCCTCGCCGTCGGCGAGGAGCACGAGCTCCGAGACGTAGCGGGCGCCGCGGCCGTCGACCCCGTCGAGCTCGCCGAGCAGCTTCGCGACCGCCGGCGGACCTTCCGGCGCGTAGCGCGCAGAATGGACACCGGGGCGGCCGCCGAGCGCCTCGACCTCGAGCCCGGAGTCCTCCGCGAGCACCCAGGAGCCGCCGGCGTGCGCGTGCCCGAACGCCGCCTTGATCCGCGCGTTGTCGGCGTACGTCTCCCCCGTCTCGGGCGGGTAGTCGTCACGGTCGAGCGGCTCGATCTCCCAGCCGGGGAGGAGCCGCTCCAGCTCGCGCGCCTTGTGGGCGTTGCGCGAGCAGAGGATCGCCCTACGGGAGCTCACGCGCGACGGCTTCCGCCTGGAACGTGCCGATCTGCGTGATCCCGGCCGCCGCGAGCTCGAGCAGCTCGTCGAGCGTCTCGCGGGCGAACGGCTCACGCTCGGCCGTCGCCTGCACCTCGATCAGGCGGCCGTCGCCGGTCATGACGACGTTCATGTCCGTGTCGGCGTTCGAGTCCTCCGAGTAGTCGAGGTCGAGCAGCGGCGCTCCGTCGACGACGCCGACCGAGACCGCGGCCACCGAGTCGCGGAACGTGCGCGAGAGGCCGAAGCGCTCGAGCGCGCGCATGCCGGCGACATAGGCGCCCGAGATCGCCGCGCAGCGCGTGCCGCCGTCGGCCTGGAGGACGTCGCAGTCGAGCCACATCGTCCGCTCGCCGAGCGCCTTGAAGTCGGCGACCGCGCGGACGGCCCGCCCGATCAGGCGCTGGATCTCGACCGTGCGGCCCTGCTGCTTGCCGCGCGCCGCCTCGCGGTCGACGCGGTCGCCGGTCGAGGCGGGCAGGAGCGAGTACTCGGCGGTGATCCAGCCGCGGCCCGAATTGCGGAGCCAGCGCGGGATCTCCTCCTGGATCATCGCGGTGCAGAGCACCTTCGTCCGGCCCTGGGTGATCAGCGCCGAGCCGTGCGGGTTCTCGAGGTAGTCGGGCTCGATCGTCAGCGTACGGAGAGCGTCGGGCTTGCGGCCGTTCTCACGGGTCATGCGGCGGCTCCTTCCAATCGTGAAACGGAAACCTGCTCCACCTCGCCGATCGGCAGCTGCAGGAAGCGGCGGCCCATCTCGCGGAACGCCTCGGGGTCGCCGGTGGTCAGGAAGCGGTAGCGGCCGTCGCGCCCGGCCTCGTTCTCGATCCCCTTGCGCGCGAGCGTCTCCGCCACCTCGCGCGCGGTCTCCTCGGCCGAGAAGACGAGCGTCACGTCGCGTCCGAAGACGCGCTGGAAGATCGGCCGGATCAGCGGGTAGTGGGTGCAGCCGAGGATGACCGTGTCGACGCCGGCGGCCTTCAACGGCGCGGCGTAGGAGCGGACCGCCTGCTCGGTCTCGTCGGTGTACGGGTCGTCGCCCTCGATCAGCGGCACGAGCCGCGGGCACGCGATCGCGTGGAAGTCGACGCCCGCGTCGAGGGCGCGGACGAGCTCGCCGTAGCGGCCCGCGTCGACCGTCCCCTCGGTCGCGAGCAGCCCGACGCGCCGGTTGCGGGTCGCCTGCACGGCCGCGCGGGCCTCCGGCGTGAGCACGCCGACGACCGGGACGGTCAGCTCCTCCTGCAGGCGCGGCAGCGCAGCGGAGGTGGCGGTGTTGCAGGCGACGACGATCAGCTTCACGTCGAGCGTCTCGAGGAACGAGCCGATCTCGCGCGCGAAGCGGCGTACCTCGTCGAGCGGGCGCGGCCCGTACGGCAGGCGCGCGTGGTCGCCGAGGTAGACGAAGTCCTCGTGCGGCATCGTGACGAGGCATTCGTGGAGGACGGTGAGCCCGCCGACACCGGAATCGAACACGCCGACGGGCCTCGGGTCCATGGCGGCGATCTTAGTGGCGGAGTAGGCTCTCGCCGTGGTCATGCGCCGGCTCACACTCGCCGCGGTCGTGGCGCTCGTCTGGGCGGGCGCCGCCTCGGCGGCGACACCGCAGCAGCTGACCGTCACCGCGTCGGACGGAACCTCGCTCGCCTGCGCGGTCGTGATCCCGGACGGGACGATGCCGGCGGGCGGCTGGCCCGGCGTCATCCTCTTCCACGGCCTCGGCGGCTCGTACGCCGACATGCTCCCGATCGCCGAGCAGGCATTCGCACCCGCCGGGCTCGCGTCGCTCGCGTGCGACGCGCGCGGCACCCACGCCTCCGGCGGCACGTTCGGCCTCGACGGCCCTGCCGAGGATCGGGACGCGCAGGATCTCTACACGTGGTTCGCGGCACGCGACGACGTCTCCGACACGCAGATCGGCGCCTTCGGGATCTCGCTCGGCGGCGGCGCCGTCTGGAACGCGACCGCGGCCGGCGTGCCGTTCAAGGCGATCGTCCCCGCGATCACGTGGACCGACCTCAACGCGGCGCTCGCACCGCAGAACGTGCCGAAGACCGGCATCCTCGCCCTGCTCGCGCTCGAGGTGCCGGAAGCGAGCTGGGATCCGGCGCTCGCCGCCGATCGCGACGCGCTGCTCGCGGGGAAGGTCGACGCGTCGACGCTCGCGGTCGGGGCCGCGCGCTCGGTACGCCCGAAGCTGCCGTCGATCTCGACGCCGACGCTGCTCCTCCAGGGCCGCCACGACTTCCTCTTCGACATCGACCAGGCGGTCGCCGCGTACAAGGCGCTCAGCGGGCCGAAGCGGCTCTACCTCGGCGACCTCGGCCATCCGCCGGCCGCCAACCCGGTCGCCGAGCAGGCCACCTACCTCGGTGAGGCGACGCGCTGGTTCCTCCGCTACCTCGACGGCGTGAAGGACGGGATCGACGTGCAGAACCCGGTCGAGCTCGCGCACGACCCGTGGGACGGGAACACGACGAGCTATCCCGCGCTGCCGCCGACGCGGACGGCGAGCGTCGCGCTGCCCGGGACGACGACGCTCAAGCCGGCCCAGCACGTCACGCGCGCGGCGCGGCTCGCGGGCGGCACGAACGAGACCTACGGCGGCGGCACGGTCACCGTGCGCTACTCGGACGCGAAGAAATGGACGCGTCTGGTCGCAACCGTGTCGGTGGCGGGCAGCAAGGTGCCGATCACGCTCGGCGGCGCGCCGGTCAAGAAGGCCGCGGGCGTCGTCACGATCAAGCTGCTGAACGAGGCGGTCGTGATCCCGAGCGGGAAGAAGGTCACGGTCATGCTCGGCGCGTCGTCGGGCAAGGACCGCATCTACGCCGGGAACGCGCCCGCCGGCGCCTCGATCACGGTCGACCGGGTCACGCTCAAGCTCTCCTTGCTGAAGACGCCCACCCGGTAGCGTCCGCGGCATGGCCGCGACCGTCCGGATCGGCACCTGCTCGTGGGCCGACGAGGCGCTCTCGAAGTGGTTCTACCCGCCGAAGCTGCCGGCGAAGGAGCGGCTCGCCTGGTATGCCGAGCACTTCGACACGGTCGAGGTCGACTCGACCTTCTACCGGCTGCCGAGCGAGTCGATGGTCGCCGGCTGGGCCGAGCGGACGCCGCCCGGGTTCACGATGCACGTGAAGGCGTTCGGGCTGATGACGCGGCACCCGGTGCGCGCCGAGACGATCCCGGAGGGCCTGCGCGCGCAGATGCCGGTGGACGAGCGCGGGCGGGTCGACCGGCCGCCGCGCGAGCTCCGCGGCGAGGTGTTCGCGCTCTTCCGCGACGCGCTCGAGCCGCTGCGCGCGGCGGGGAAGCTCGGCGGCATCCTCTTCCAGTTGCCGCCGTACGTCGTCTACAAGGACTCCTCGCTCGACTACCTCGCGTGGGCGCGGGAGCAGCTCGGCGGTGACGAGATGCTCGTCGAGTTCCGGCACCGCTCGTGGCTCGACGACGAGCACCGCGCCGAGAGCCTCGCCTTCCTCGAGCGGATCGGCGCCGGCTACGTGACGGTCGACGCGCCGCGCTCGGACACCGCCAGGAACCTCGTCCCGACCGTCGTCGCGACCACGTCGCCGACCGCGTACGTCCGCTTCCACGGGCGTAACCTCGGCACCTGGAACAAGCGCGGCGGCTCGGCGGCGGCGCGCTTCGACTATCTCTACTCCGACGCGGAGCTCGGTGAGTGGGTCGGGCCGCTGCAGGAGCTCGCCGCAGCCTCCGAGCGGACGTTCGCGTTCTTCAACAACAACGCGACGGCGGAGGATCCCGCGAACCCGCTTGGTCGCATCTCGCAGGCGGCGACGAACGCGCGCATGCTGCGGCGGCTGCTCGACGTGAACCGGATCGCGGCCTCCGGCGGCGCGTGAGCGTCTACCCCGCGGCGTAGAGTCCGCGCGTGCACGTCCTCTCCGTCGTCCACGGCCACGAAGCACGCACCGAGCTGTTCGCGCCGCTCGTCGCCGAGGCCGGACACCGGCTCGACGAGTGGAGCTTCGCCTGGAACACGGCGCCGCCGCGGCCGCTCGAGACCTACGACGCCGTGCTCGTCTTCGGCGGCGCGATGCACCCCGACCAGGACGGGTGGCATCCGTGGCTCCGCGACGAGGCGATCTGGCTGCAGGGGCTGCTCGAGCGCGCGGTGCCGACGCTCGGGATCTGCCTCGGCGTGCAGCTCCTCGCGCGCGCCGCCGGCTCGTGGGTCGGGCCGCTGCCGGAGCCGGAGATCGGCTGGTACGACGTCGAGCTGACCGGCGAGGGCGCCGCCGACCCGGTGCTCGGCTCGCTGCCGCCGCGCTTCGAGGCGTTTCAGTGGCACCACTACACGCACGGCGTCCCGGCGGGCGCCGTCGAGCTCGCGCGCAGCCCGGCGTGCACGCAGGCGTTCCGGCTCGGCGAGACGTGCTGGGGTGTCCAGTTCCATCCCGAGGTGACCGAGCCGCAGCTCGAGGTCTGGTTCTCCGACCCGTCCGACCCGCCGCCGGATCCGGACGCGCTCCGCGCCGAGACGCGCGGCAAGATCGGCGGCTGGAACGAGCTCGGGCGGACGGTGTGCCGCGCCTTCCTCGCGGCCGCCGAGCAGCACCTCGCGCGTGCCGCCTGAAGCGCTCGCGCTCGCGCTGGCCGCAGCCGTCCTCCACGCCTCGTGGAACGTGCTCCTGCGCGGCTCGGACGACGTCGAGGCGCGGACGGCGGTCGTGCTCGCGCTCTCGGTCGTGCTCTATGCGCCGGTCGCGGCAGCGACCTGGTCGGTCTCGTGGGCCGTCGCGCCGTACGTCGCCGCGTCGGCCGCGCTCGAGGGCGCGTACTTCGCGCTGCTCGTGTCGGCGTACCGGCGACGGGAGCTCTCGGTCGTCTATCCGGTCGCGCGCGGGTCGGCCCCGGTGTTCGTGCTGCTCGGGTCGGCGGTCGTGCTGGCGCGCGGCGTCTCGGCGGGCGAGGTCGGCGGCGTGTGCCTCGTCGCGGCGGGAGTCGTGCTCGTGCGCGGGCTGCGACGCGGCGCCGAGGGGATCGCGATCGGGCTGGCGATCGGGGTCGCGATCGCCTCGTACACGCTCGTCGACAAGGACGGGCTCCGGCACGCGGCGGCGGTCCCGTATCTCGAGCTGGTGCTGGCGCCGCTCGCGCTCCTCGGGCTGCCGCTCGTCGCGGTGCGCCGCGGGCCGGCGGCGCTGCGGGCGCAGCTGCGGCCGGCGACCGTCGCCGCCGCGATCGGCTCGTTCGGCGCCTACGCCCTCTTCCTCGCCGCGCTCCGGCTCGCGCCCGCGCCGGCGGTCGCCGCGGTGCGCGAGACGAGCGTGGTCGTCGCCGCGGCGCTGGCGGCGATGTTCCTGGGCGAGCGCGTGAGCGCGGAGCGCCTGGCGGGCGCCGCCGCGGTCGCGGGCGGTGTCGCGCTGCTCGCGCTCTCGTGACGCCTCAGCGAACGACGGCGAAGCTGCACCGAGCCGATCGCGAAGGGCCGCGACACGACGAAGAGGTTGTCGCGCAGCGGCGCCGTCCGCCGCTTGCCGCCACCGGCGCTCAGCGCTCGAGCGGCAGGTCCGCGTGCCGCGACCACTCGTGCCACGAGCCCGCGTAGTTGCGGGCGTCGTAGCCGGCGAAGCGCAGCGCGAGCGTGGCGAGCGCCGACCGCGAGCCGGAGTGGCAGTACGCGACCACCTCGGCGCCCTCGGGCCGGCCGACGAGCTCGCGGATCCGCTCGGGCGACTCCGGCTGCCCCGGCCCGGCGAAGAGCAGCCCGAGCTCGACGTGTCTCGCGCCGGGGATGTGTCCCTGGCGCGGATCGCACTTGCTGCCCTTGCGGCCGGTGAACTCGTCGGGCGTGCGGACGTCGAGGATCGTCAGCTCGGCGTCGTCGAGGCGACCGGCCAGCTCCCGGCGGGTCGGCAGCGCGTGCAGGCTCGGCTCGAGGTCGGCCTCACGCACCGGCTCCAGCTCGACCGCGCCCTCGGCGAGCTGGCCCTGCCAGGCGGCCATGCCGCCGACGAGGATCGCCACGCGCCGGTGCCCGGCGAGCTCGGCCATCTGGGCGGCGGGCATCGCGCCGACGCCGTCGCCGCGGTCGACGAGGACGAGCCGCTCACGGCCGGTGATCCCGTGCCGGCGCAGCCGGAGCGCGACCTCGCGCGCGAGCTCGGCAACCGACTCCTCGTCGGCGCCGGGCGGCGGCGAGCCGAGAACGAGCGGCCGCGACCCCGGGATGTGCCCGCGCGCGTGCGCGTTCGGCCCGCGGACGTCGCCGACGACGAGATCGTCGTCGCCGAGATGCCCGGCGAGCCAGGCCGCGTCGACCACCCTCGGAAAGTCCGTCTCCGCCACGGGCGCAGAACCTACAGAGCCGCCGCGATCTCTGCCTCGGCAAGACTCACGCCGCGCCCTCCCAGCCGTGACCGACCTCGGCAACTCCCATCACGGCGGCGATGTGCTCGATCAGCTCCTGCGCGGGCGGCAGCTCGGCCGTCGTCGGGGCGGTTCGCGCGATCTCGCGCACCTGTCGCGGATCGGCGCCGGTCAGCCGCGAGACGACGGTCGGGTTGGAGCCGAGCGCGACGACGTCGCCGGGCGGCAGCTCGCCGTAGAACTCCGGCACGGAGAGGTACTCGTCGACCGCGCCGCCACGGTCGTAGAGGTTGTAGCGGACGACCGCGCCCCGCTCGACGCCGATCGCGAGCGTCACCGCGGGCAGCGCGTACGAGAGCTCCCGCGCCAGCCGCTGCAGGATCACCGGGTCGCGGTCGCCGAGCTCGTCGTGGACGGCGACCCAGCCGTTGCGCGGACCGCTGACGGCCGTCCCCTCCGACCGGCCGAGCCGCGGCAGAGTCTTTGCGACCGCGCGCTCCACCGCGCCGAGGTCGTCGGTCTGGACGTGGACGGAGCCGAACGTCGGCCCCGACGGCGGCGCGAGTCGCGTCTCGAGCTCGGCCACCGGCGCGGCGAGCCTGAGCTCGAACGCCTCGAACCCCCAGCGCGCGTACGCGGAGCGGGCTCCCTCGTTCGACGCCACGACGTCGAGCTCCACAACCGCGGCGCCGAGCGGGCGCACCCGGGCGACGAACTCGCGGACGAGCTCGGCCGCGACGCCGCCTCCCCGCGCCGCCGGCCTGCACGTAGAGCCCGCGCAGCTCCGCGACGCGCGACCCCGTCATGCGCCCGAACGCGATCCCGGTCGCCCGGCCGTCGGCCTCGGCGAGCAGCACGACGCCCGCCGCGACCAGCCCGTCGATCTCCGCCAGCTCCTCGCCGGAGTCGTCGTCGCGCCATGGGGCTTCGGGAATCTCCGCGCCGAACTCGAGCCAGAGCTCGTGCAGGACGCTCAGGTCGTCGGCGGTCGCGGGGCGGATCACGGTGTCAGGTACTGGGCCAGCAGGTAGTGCGCGGTCAGGTTCTGGAACGGCTCGAAGCGTTCGCCCGCGGCGCGGACGTCGACCTCACCATAGAGCGCTCGCACCGCCTTGCGCAGCGCGAGGTCGCCTGCCGGCCATGCGCGCGGCCGCGCCAGGTGGCGGGCGAGGAACCAGTCGGCCGTCCACTCGCCGAGCCCGCGCACGGCGACGATGCACGCCTTCACCTCCTCGTCGGGGAGCGCCGCGAGGCCGTCGAGATCGAGGCCGGAGCGCGCGAGGCCGACAACGTATTCCGCCTTCCGGCGCGAGAAGCCGACCGCGACCAGCTCCTCCTCGCCCGCCGCCGCGAGCCGCGCACGCGTCGGGAACGCCCACGCGACGCCGATCCGCACGCCGAAGCGCCCGACGAGCCGGTTCCGGATCGCGACGGCCGAGCGCAGCGACACCTGCTGCGCGGTGATCGAGGTGACGAGCGCCTCGAACGGGTCGGGCGAGAGCGAGGGGCGGAAGCCGGCGAAGCGAGCTGCGAGCGGCGCGAGCGTCTCGTCTCGGGCGGCCCAGGCGTAGAACGGCGCGAGCTCGAACCCGAGTCCCAGCACCGCGCAGACGACCGGCTCGGTCGCGGCGTCGAGCGGCTCGACCTCCACGCCGCCGGGCGCCGCCGCGACCCGCAGCTCGCGCCCGCCGACGGCGCGATAGAGCGCGTCCTCGTGCCACAGGCTCGCGCGGTCGGGGCCGAACGCCCGGAAGCGCGCGGTCGTCAGCGCGAGGTCGAATGGCCCGCGGACCGCGAGGAAGGCCACGCCGAGACGCTAGACGATTGATTCCGAAGGGGCGTGCCGGTCGGGGAGGTCGCTGACCAAGCGGGGCGACGGGATCGGTCGCGATTCGTAGCAGCGCTACGGGCCGCGGGCGAGCGTGGCGATCCCGCGCCGCGTCAGGGGCCTCAGCCGGCCCCGCGGCACGTTGGAATCAATCGTCTAGACGTCGCGGCCGGCGCTACGCGTTGCCGCCGCTGCCCGCGCCCACGCCCACGCCGACGCTCGGCACGACGGCGAGCACGCCCTGCAGGCGGGTGAGCAGCTTCTGCAGCTGGGCGTCGAGGCGCGTCAGGCGCTTCGCCTTCGTGCTGCCGCTCGACGCCGTCCCGAGCTGCGCCTGGATCCGCTTTTCGAGCTTCTGGAGCGCGCCGACGATTCTCGCGCCGCTCTTCGTGCAGACCGGGTTCGTCACGACCGGCCCGGACGGGTTCGTCGTCACCGAGGCGCGGCACTTGAGCGTGAACAGGTGGGCGAAGCGCTGCGCCTCGAGCTGCTTCAGCTTCAGCTTCGCGGCGAGCCCGGCGGGCGTGCCGGGCGCCGGCTCCACATGACGCGCGGCGACGTCTGCGGGAGCGGCGGCGAGCGCGGCCGCGATGACGCCGAGGAGCACGACTCTCTTCGTCATGGCTGCACGTCGAACGCTAGCGCTGCGCCTGTAACGGCGAGGTAAAACGCGAACGGACGTTCAGGCGTCGGTGACACGCCAGACGTGGAACGCCGGGCCGCCCGCGGGCAGGACGCCGTCGCGGACGTCCTCGCCGTAGAGCGTCTCCAGACCGGCGAAGGGCGCGGCGATCGGCTCGTGCGGCGCCCGGGCCGCGAGGCAGAGCAGACGCTCGGACCGCGACTCGCGGAGGTAGGCGATCGCGTCGGGGGAGACGTGGACGTAGCGGATGCCGCCGCGGGCGAGCGCGTCGCTCGAGCGGCGCAGCGCGACGAGGACGCGGTACTCCTCGAAGAGCGGGCCGTCCCAGGTGTCGATCCGGTCCCACGGCATCGGCCGGCGCGCGTCCTCGCCCCACTGGCCCTCGAGCCCGATCTCGTCGCCGGCGAACACCATCGGCACGCCCGGCGTCGTCATCTGCAGGCCGACGCCGACGAGCTGCCGCTCTCGCGAGCCCGTGACGGTGCGGAAGCGCGCGACGTCGTGGCTGTCGAGGAGCGTCCACGAGCTCGCGACCGAGCGCCACGGCACGCCGCTGCGGAAGGCCTGCATGGTCGCGACCGCCGCCGAGCCGTCGAGCAAAGGCAGACCGACGGGCAGCGCCCAGAAGTGCGTGCGCAGATCCTCGGGGAGCTCGTCCCGGCGCAGCCACGACCAGACCGGCCGGAGGAACCCGGAGTAGTTCATCGTCCCGTGCCAGCCGCCGCCCTGCAGGTCGGGACGGAAGTCGTGGGCGTGCTCGGCGATCAGCAGGGCGTCGTCGCGCTCGGCGGCGAGGGCGTCCCGGGTCTGGGAGGCGATCTCGTGGTTCGCGTCGTAGGCGCCGAGCCGGGCGACCATGTTCGCGACGTCGATCCGCCAGCCGTCGAGCCCGCGCCGGAGCCAGCGGCGGGCGACGCCGTCGAGCATTCGCCGGCGCAGCTCCGGGCTCGTCCAGTTCAGCGTCGGCAGCGAACGGACGCCGAGCCAGCACTCGTAGCCTCCCGGCAGGCGGTCGTCGAGGTAGAAGAACGCCCGCTCGGGCGCGCTCGTGTAGGCGCGGGCGTCGCGGAACCAGCTGTGACCGGCGCCGCAGTGGTTGAGCGTCAGGTCGCCGACGACGCGCATGCCGCGCGCGTGCGCCGCGGCGAGCAGCGAGTCGAGCGCCTCGTCGCCGCCGAGCAGCGGGTCGACGACGTCGAAGCTCTCGGCGTCGTAGCGATGGGTCGAGCCGGCCGGGAAGACGGGCGTCAGGTAGAGGACGTTCGCGCCCAGCCGCGCGATGTGCTCGAGGTGCTGCTCGATCCCCGGCAGGTCGCCGCCGAACCACTCGTACGGCGTGTTCGGGCCGCGCCCCTCGGGCAGCGTGTCCCACGGCCGCGGCACTCCCCAGTCGGGCAGGTCGTCGAGACCGGCCGCGCCCGAGCGCGCGAAGCGGTCGGGGAAGATCTCGTAGACGACCGCGCCGGCATGCCAGTCCGGAGCTCCCGGATCGCAGGCGACGACGAAGTCGTCGGCGTCGGCGACGTCGGTCGACGAGACCCCGGCGCCGTTCAGCCACGCGTACCCGCGGTCGCCGTGGTCGAGCAGCCAGCGGTAGCGGCAGCGCTCGCCTGCGACCGGGAACGAGGCGCGCCACCACGTCTCGTCCTCGCCGCCGGCGTCGCGCTCGGCCTCGACCGCGCGCGGCTCTCCGTCCTCCACGTAGCGGAGCAGCACGCGCCCGGCGGCGGCGGCGTTCGGCACGCGCACGCGGACGGTCGCCCGGTCGCCCGGCTCTTCCGGGGACTCGAGGACGTAGAGCTCCGAGCCGTCGTGGTGGGGCTGTTCGAGCATGCTCATCCCTGTGACCCCACGCTGCACTACCCGGCGGCCGGCCGCAAGGCGGATGCGACGTCGTGCAGGTCGGCGAAGAGCTCGAACGGGACGTGCTCCTGCGCGAGCCAGTCGGCGAGGCCGGCGCGCGCGAAGACGCGGTCGGCGGCGAGGGCCGCGCAGCGGTCGGAGTATCCGTCACCCGCGTACGCGAGCGGACCGGGCGGCAGCGTCCGCCGCTTGCACACGTCGCCGCAGACCGGGCACGGCTCCGGGTCGCGCCAGACGACGCGCCAGCCGTCGGCGCGGACGTCGAGCCGGTTCGCTCGCACGTCGAGCTCGACCCCCTCGCGCGCGAGCAGCGGCTCGATCAGCTCGTGGAAACCGGACGAGAGGATCAGCGGCGCCTGGTCGCGGGCGAGCTCGGCGAAGCCCGGCCGGATCGTCGCGTCGCGCCCGAGGAAGGCGACCACCTCGTCGAGCGGCGCCGTCACCGTCGCGAACTCGAGCTCCATCACGTCGCGGAACGACAGCCGCCCTTCCGCGAGGGCGCCCTCGACCGAGGCGAAGACCTCGGGATCGCCGAACGCGTCGAGCACCATCCAGAGCGAGTCCCGCTCGGTGACCGTGCCGTCCCAGTCGAGCACGAGCCTCATCGACGCACCGTACCGTCCGGTTCGGCCATGGCCCGGTGTCTGACACCGGGCCGGCGAGGAGGGCCGGCGGAACCTAGAGGTGCGAGGTCAGCCCGGCGCCGGAGGCGTCGCCGCCCCCGTCGCTCTGCGCGTTCTCGAACCAGGAATACATGTAGCGCCCGTCGTCGAGGCCCTGCGCGAACGCCGTCAGCTTCAGCGGGTTGAACGTGTCGCACATCACCGCCAGCTCGTGCGTCTCGCTCACCCCGATCGAGCGCTCGGCGAGCCCCGGCTGCGGGCCGTGCGGCAACCCCGACGGATGGAGCGTGATCGAGCCCACCTCGACGCCCTTCCGCGACCCGAACTCGCCGGAGACGTAATAGATCATCTCCTCCGACTGGAGATTCGAGTGGTGGTACGGGATCGGCACCGCCTGCGGGTCGAAGTCGAGCTTGCGCGGGCAGAACGAGCAGATGACGAAGTTCGGGCCGGCGAACGTCTGGTGCGAGGGCGGCGGCTGGTGGATGCGCCCCGTGATCGGCTCGAAGTCGTGGATCGAGAACGTCCACGGGTAGAGGTAGCCGTCCCAGCCGACGACGTCGAACGGGTGGTAGTCGACGACATACGTCTGGTAGCCGCCGCGGACGCGCACCTTGACCGGGAACTCGCCGCGCTCGCGCACCGTGTGCAGCTCGGTCGGCGGATGGATGTCGCGGTGGTAGTACGGCGCGCCCTCCATCAGCTGGCCGTACTGGTTGCGGTAGCGGCGCGGGATCTCGATCAGCCCCGGCGTCTCGAAGACCAGGTACCGCTGCGGGCCGTCGGGGACGAAGCGATACGTGGTGCCGCGCGGGACGACGACGTAGTCGCCCGCGGTGTAGTGCAGCGCGCCGAAGATCGTCTCGAGCGTCCCCGAGCCCTCGTGGACGAAGATCACCTCGTCGCCCTCGCCGTTGCGGAAGAAGTAGTCCATCGAGCCGGCCGGCCGGCAGAGCGAGATCTCGACGTCCGCGTTCCACATCAAGAGCCGCCGCCCGCTGATCTCGTCGCCGGCGGGCTCGATGTCGAACGTCTTGAAGTGCCGGTGCGCGTGCTGGGCGGGCACCCACTCGTCGCGCACGATCGGCTCGAAGCCCCCGAGCTCCATCACCCGGCACGGCGAGTGGAGGTGGTAGAGGATCGACTCGTTGCCGGTGAAGCCCTCGAGGCCCATCACCTCCTCCGTGAGCAGCGTCCCCTCCTCGCGGAACTGGACGTGGCGCTTGCGAGGCAGATCGCCGAGGCGCTGGTAGAACGGCACGGCAGGACCTTATCCCAGTGCGAGATCGGCCAATCGCCGCCCGACCGCGGGCGCGAACTTGAAGCCGTGACCGGAGCACGCGGAGCCGACGACGAGGCGGCCGCGGCGCTCGAGCACGAAGCTCTCGTCTGCGGTCGTCGTGTAGAGGCACGTCTCGGCGGCGACCGGCTCGGGGTCGACGTCCGGCAGCCGCTCGCGCACCCAGGCGGCGGCGCGCGCGACGATCGCGGCATCCGGCCCGCCGAGCGTGTCGGGGTCGGTCTCGGCGCCGGCGTGGTGGGCGCCCGCCTTGAGGCCGTGCACCGGATCGTGGAGCGCATACATCGCGTGCCCGGCGGCACGCTCGTTGAGCTCGACGATCGACGGCGTCGGCGGCCCCTCGCGCCGGAAGTAGACGACCGTCTCGCGCGTGACGTGGACGGGAACGTCCGGCACGAGCCGTCGCACCCACGCGCCCGCGGTCACGACGACGACGTCCGCGGCAAGCCTCTCCGGCGCCGACACGCGCGAGCCCGCCTCGATTCGGACGCCGCGCGCGCGGGCGGCGTCGAGGAGCGCGGCCCGGGCCAGATCGGCCCGGATGATGCCGCCGCCGGGCTCGTGCATGGCGCTCCAGCCGGGCGGCACCATCACGCCGAGCGCGCGTGCCTGCTCCGGATCGAGGACGCGGTGCTCGACACGCTGCGCGAGGAGCGCCGCGGCAGAGGTCAGCTCGGGCCGGGACGCGAGCTCGACGAGGCCGTGCAGCTCGAGCAGCGTCCGCCCCGTCTCCTGCTCGATCTCGGTCCAGCCGGCGCGCGCCTCCTCGGCGAAGCGCACCCACGCGGCGTCGGGATAGGCGAGCCGGACGATCCGCGAGCGGCCGTGACTCGACCCGCGGTCGTGATCGAGCTCGAACTGCTCGTGCAGCGTCACCTCGGCGCCACGCGTGGCGAGCGCCCACGCGGTCGCGGCCCCCATCACCCCCGCGCCGACGACGGCGACCCTCATCGGGACTCCACCGGAACGCGCAGCCGGCCGAACGGCTCCATGCCGGCCTCGAGGAGATCGCCCGCGCGGACCGGCGCCAACGCCTCGGCGACCGGCTCGGCGAGCAGATCTCCCGGCCGCAGGTGCGTGTTCTGCGCCGCGAGCTCGACCAGCGGGGCCCACCGCATCCCGGGGAGGTCGTCCACCGTGACCGCGAACGGCCCGACGGTGAAGGCGAAGTCGTTCAGCTTCGCTCCCGAGAGCGCGGGCGCTGTCCACTCGACGAGCTGCGTGTAGGCGCCGACCGTGCCATCCGCGCCGACGATGGCGGTCTGGCGGAGGAACGGCACGAGCTCGTCCGCGCCCTCGGGGAGGCGGACGGCGTCCTCGGGACCGAGGATCGCGGCCGGGTTGGCGAAGGCGAAGTCGCCCGCGGAGAAGATCCGCACCGAAGGAGGATGCAGCACGGGCGCGAGGAGCACCACGTCGCCGAGCGGGTACTCCGCGTGCTCGCGCGCCTGCCCGCCGCCGGTGAAGAACGCCTGCAAGGTCTGCGCGGCGAGCTGGATCACGCGGTCGCCGTCGATCCGCCCCGGCCAGCCGCGCTCGAGCCGGCGATCCGCCGGACTGAACATGCAGAGCTTCACGGCTCGGTGTGAACGATCACGTCGGCGATCTGCGGACGCTCGCGGCGGATCCGCTCCTCGATCCGGCTCGCGCGCGCATGGGCTTCGGCGAGCGGCGTCCCGCCCTCGACGCCGAGCGTCAGATAGGCGACGAGCCCGTCGTCGGTGTGGAGGAAGCGCAGCTCGCGGGGCGCACCGCCGGTCTCGTAGCGCACGATCCGTTCCACGAGCGCGCGGTCGCCGGCGACGTCGGCCGCGGCCGGCCGGCTGCCGGGCAGGTCCTCGGCGAGCGGCTCGAGGTGCGTCTGGACCGAGCTCACCTCCGGCACCTCGGCGAGGATCGCGCGCTCGACCTCCTCGGCGATCGCGTGCGCCTCCTCGAGCGAGAGGTCGGCCGGGAGCTTGAGGTGGAGCGAGAGCACGGTGCCGGCGCCGACGGAGACCGCGGTCACGTTGTGCACCTCGCGCACGCGCGGCACGCCGAGCGCGGCTGCATGCGCGCGCTCGCGGACGGCGCTGCCCGCGTCGCCGGGCTCGACGTGGACGACGACGTCCGCGTCCGGCAGCGCCGACTGCACCGCCTCCTCGACCGCGTCGGCCGCCGCGTGCCCCTGCCCGACGGCCGCGTCGACCGAGACGCCGATCACGACGTCGGCGAAGTGCCTGCCCGCCGCCTGCCGCATGCGCAGCCGCCGCAGCTCGACCGTGGGCCAGAGCGCCTCGATCGCGATCCGCGCCGCGTTCTCGGCTTCGGTCGGCGCCCGGTCCATCAGCACGTCGACGTTGCGGCGCATCAGGCGCGCGGCCGCGACGAGAACGAGCACGGCGACGAAGAGCGCGGCGAGCGAATCCGCCTTCGGGTGCCCCGCGCGCGCGAGCAGCAGCCCGGCGAGCACCGCGATCGAGCCCACGAGGTCGCTGGCGAAGTGGAGGGCGTTCGAGGAGAGCGCCGCGCTGCTGTAGCGCTGCGCCGCCCGCGCGGACGCCGTCGCACGCCCCGCGTCGACGAGGATGACGACGCCGACGACGGCGAGCGCGTACCAGTGCGCGTGCACCGCCGCGTGCACGCCGCTCGTCAGCCGCATGACCGCGCGCCAGACGATGGCGAGGCTCGCGAGCACGAGGAAGCTCGCCTCGCCGAGCGCGGCCAGATGCTCCGCCTTCCCGTGCCCGTACTGGTGCCCCGTGTCGGCCGGCCGCACCGCGACGCCGACGGCGAAGAAGGTCAGGAGCGCCGCGATCAGGTCGGTGCCGGAGTGGACGGCCTCCGAGATGAGGCCGAGGCTGCCGGTGGCGAGTCCGGTGACGAGCTTGAGCGCGATCAGCGCGCACGCGGCGAGCACCGACCAGAGCGCCGTTCTCCGCTGCGGCGACATGGCCGCAAGCGTACGCGGGTTCCCGCCCCGATCAGCCGACGATCGGCTCGGGCGGCCAGATCAGGGCGTCCTGGCGCGCCGCGAAGTGGCAGAGCGGCACGCCGACCGGCTCGACCGGAAGGATCGACGCGAGATCGATCTCCGCCTCGGCCGTCTGGAGCGGCCAGCGGTCGTGGTGGATCTCCGTGCGGCCGCTGCTCGTGTAGAGCCGGTAACGCTCCGCCAGGAACCACTCGAGCGAGCCGGGGTCGGCGCGGACGACGCTGCCCGCCGGCCGGTACCTGGCCGAGAAGACCTTGCCGCGCTCGCCGATCCGCGCACATTCCGCCTCCCGCCAGTCGGCGCCGCGGGCGCCGGCGCCTCCGGCCCGGTCGAGCATCATCCGCGCGTGGAAGCACGGCACGCGGTACACGCGGCGCACGCCGAGGGCGGCAAGCCGGCTCGACGCGTCGATGCTGAAGAACCACACGCCGGGCAGGCCGTCGGGGCCGCTCACGTAGGTGCGCACGTTGAGCTGGAGGAACGAGGAGATGCCCGGCAGCGGCAGCGCCCCGCGGGCGCGGAGGGCGCGCACCCGGAAGAAGACGACGCCGAGCCAGGCGCTGCCGTCGTGCTCCTCGATCGCGAGCTCCTCGGGGACGCGCGGGCGAAGCTCGGAGACCGGCACGCGCCAGTGCGCCCACAGCGTCTCCTCCCATGTCTGCCCGAGCGTCCAGCGGCTCTGCGGCGGCGGCCACGGCCGGTGTTGCAGGCGACGCAGGGAACGCGCCTGCCGGCTCGCTGCCCTCGCGTCGTCGAACATCTAGAGGTTGCCGCGCAGCGCCTGCTCGCGCTCGATCGCCTCGAACAGCGCCTTGAAGTTGCCGTCGCCGAAGCTCGTCGCGCCGTGGCGCTCGATCACCTCGAAGAAGACCGTCGGCCGGTCCTGCGCCGTCTTCGTGAAGATCTGGAGCAGGTAGCCGTCGTCGTCGCGATCGACGAGGATCTTGTGCTTCTGGAGCACGGCGTAGTCCTCGTCGATCTCGCCGACGCGGCCGACCACCTCGTCGTAGTACGTGTCGGGCGTGTCGAGGAAGATCATCCCGCGCTCCTTCAGGCTCTCGACCGCGCCGACGATGTCGGAGGTCGCGAGCGCGATGTGCTGCGGGCCGGCGCCGCCGTTGAACTCGATGTACTCCTCGATCTGGCTCTTGCGCTTGCCCTCGGCGGGCTCGTTGATCGGGAACTTCACCTTCCCGGAGCCGTCGGTCATGACCTTCGACATCAGCGCCGAGTACTCGGTCTGGATCTGGTCGTCGCCGAAGTGGAGGATGTTCGTCATCCCGAAGACGCGCTCGTAGAACTCGACCCATTCGTCCATGCGGCCGAGTTCGACGTTGCCGACGACATGGTCGACGTTCGCGAGGCCGACCCCGCCGCGGGCGTGCCCGTTCGACGAGGCGGAGACGTACCCGGGCGCGAACGGCCCCGCGTACCGCGAACGGTCGACGAAGGTGTGGATCGTGTCACCGTAGGTCGCGATCGTGGAGCGGACGATCGTGCCGTGCTCGTCGGCCTCGGAGTGCGGCTCGACGACGCCGCGCGCGCCGCGCTGGACGGCCTGCCGGTACGCCTCGGTCGCGTCGGGGACGGTGAGCGCGATGTCCTTGACGCCGTCGCCGTGGCGTGCGTGGTGGCGCGTGATCTCGTGCTCCTCGCGCAGCGCGCTCGTGACGACAAAGCGGATCTCGCCCTGCTCGAGCACGTACGACGCACGGTCGCGGACGCCGGTCTCCGGCCCGCAGTAGGCCGTGCGGGAGAAGCCCATGGCGTGCTCGTAGAAGTAGGCGGCCTGCTTCGCGTTCCCGACCCAGAACTCGATGTGATCCCAGCCGAGGAGCGGCATGAAGTCGTCGGACATGGCCCCGATTATGCCCGTCTTGCCTCGCACCCACACGCCGCTCGCGGACCGGGGCTAGCGTGCGCGGCGTGAGGACGATCCTCGCCGTCTCGCTCGCCGTCTCGCTCGTCGCCGCGGTCGCGGCCGCAGGGGCGGCCGCCGCGCCGAAGCCGCTCGTACCCGCCGCCGTGCAGGCGCAGATCGCGAAGCGGACGCCGCGCCTCGCCTACGCGCCGGTGCGCGGCGTGCTCCCGTACCGCTACCGCAACTGGACGTCCCGGAGCGGCGTCCTGCGGATCTGGTTCGCCAGCCGCACCGAGCCGAAGAAGACGTTCGTCTTCGAGGCCCGCGCCTTCCACGGCGTCTGCCGCACGGGCAGGCAGCGGAGCTTTCAGATGGCCGGCGTCAAGGTCTGGGCGAGCCGGACAGCGAGCCGCGGCGAGGCGTGGCGCTGCGCGCACGGGACGAAGATGATCGCCTGGTCGACGCTGCCCGAGCGGCGCTTCGCGCTCGCGGGACTCGCCCGCGTCGCGGCCTCGGGGCACCGGCTCGGCTGAGCGGCATACCGCTGCGCTCGCTCGTCGCGCCGGAGGGCGCGCTACGCGACAGCGACGAAGTCCGCGCCCTCGACGAGTCGGAGCTCTGCGGCCATCGCGCGAATCCGCCCGCGGGCCGCCGGGCCGGAGACCGCACCGAGCGCGAGCGCGCCGGGAAACGAGCCCGCCTCCTCGACGGGGACGACCGGCGCGCCGTGGATCCGCTTGCCGAGCTTCCGCGGATCGAGCTCGACGAACGCCGCGACCTCGGTGCCGGCGCGCTGCAGCTCGAGCGCGAACTTCTTCCCCGTCGGCCCGGCGCCCCAGACGACGGCGCGGCGCCCGCCGGCGAGCAGCGTCTCGCGCAGGTAGTGCACCTTGCAGCGGCGGAACGCAGCGAGCGAGTAGATCTCCTGTGTCCGCGAGAGCCGCACCGGGTGGTCGCGCCAGCGGTGGACGAGCGCGTCGAGGTTGCGGAAGCGGCCGCCCGCCGCCCAGATGCGCAGGACGATGTCGTAGTCCTCGGGCCAGCCTCGGTCGCGGTAGCAGATCGACTCGGCGCGGGCCATCAGGCCGGGCCCCGGCAGCGGGCATTCGACGAAGACGTCGCGTGCCGCGGCCTCGACGGTCACGAGCCCGTTCAGCCACGCGGCGTAGGCGCGCATCCCGTCGGTCGTCTCGGGGAAGTACTCGATCCGCCCGCCGACCGCCGTCAGGCCTTCCTCCTCGATCGCGGCCGCCTGCAGCTCGAGCCGCTCGGGTAGCGCGACGTCGTCGGCATCCATGCGCGCGACAAGCGGTGCGCGCGCCTCGGTCCGCGCCCGCTCCGAGGCGGCGATCATCCCGCTCGGCGGCTGCCGGATGACGCGGACGCGCGGATCGCGGCGCGCCTGGGCGTCCGCGATCGCCGCCGAGTCGTCCCGGGAGCCGTCGTCGACGACGATCACCTCGTGGTCGGCGAGGGTCTGCGCCGCGAGCGACTCGAGCGCCTCCGCGAGGTGCTCCTCCTCGTCCCGCACCGGCAGGATGACCGAGACGCGCGGCCGGCTCACTCCGGCTCCGGCACGAGCGGCCGGCGGTAGTACCGCTCGAGCGCGATCCCCGCGAAGATCAGGACGCCGCCGGCGATCTCGAGCGTCCGCAGGCTCTCGCCGAGCAGGATCAGCGCGAAGAAGACGGCGAAGAACGGCTGCAGGTTCGCGAACAGCGAGGCGCGCGCCGGCCCCACGAGGTCGATCGCGGTGAACCAGAGGATGTTCGTCAGAAAGAGCGGGCCGACGACCGCGTAGCCGAAGCCGAGCCAGACCTTCCAGCCGAACGAGAACTGCTCCTGCGAGACCTCCGGGATACTGATCAGCGCCAGCGGCACCCAGCCGATCGCGAGCACGAGCGCGCTGATCCGGTACGGCGAATAGCGTCGCATCAGCGGCGCGATCGAGACCGTGTAGCACGCCCAGGTGAAGGCGGTCGCGAGCGCGATCAGCGTCCCGTCGAGCCCGGCGCCGACCTGTCCGGTCGAGAGGGCGATCAGCGCGACGCCCGCGAACGTAACCGCGACGCCGATCCAGAAGGCGCGGGGCAGCCGCGCGAAGCCGAGCGCGATCCCGATCACGCCGATGAACGCGGGCGTCGTCCCGAGCACGAGCGCGACCGTCGACGCGTTCGCGAGCTTGACGCCGAAGACGAAGCAGACCTGGTTCGCGAAGATGAAGAGCGCCGCGAGCCCGACGAGCGGCAGGTCGGCCCGCGCGATCCGGAACGAGCGTTCGCGCCGGTACGTGAAGCCCCAGAAGAGCACGATCGCTGCGAAGTAGCGGATCGTCCCGTAGGCGAGCGGCTTCCAGCCGTGGTCGAACACGTACTTCGTGACGGTGATGTTCAGCGCCCACAGCAGCACCGTCCCCAGCAGCATCCCGTCCACTGGAGAGGCTCTGCGCACCCTGCGAACGTACCTTCGTTAGGGTTCTGCGCGATGGCTGAGCCGACCTTCGCCGACGTCGACGCGCTCGTCGGGCCCGCGACCCCCCATTTCGCGTACCAGCTACGGGCGCGCGTCCGCGAGCTGGTGCTCGGGCTCGAGGACGACCATCCGGTGCGGCGCTACGCCGAGGAGAAGATCGAGCTGCTCGACCGCCTCGGTCATGCCTCTTCGAAGGCGCACGACGGCCCACGCGAGCCACGCTCGCGGCCCGGCTGGAGCGAGCTGCCCAGCTCGGCGCCCGCGGACGATCCGCTTCCCCAACAGCGATGAGTCTCACCGGGGCCTCGGTGCTGGTCACCGGGGGCACGCGGGGGATCGGCCGGGCGATCGCGCTCCGGCTCGTCGCCGACGGCGCCACCCGCGCCGTGCTCGGCTACATGCGCAACGACCGCGCCGCCGAGGAGGCCGCCGAGGCGGTCCGTGCGGCGGGCGCCGAGCCAGTGCTCGTCCGCGGCAACGTGACGTCGAAGCGCGTGCTCGACGAGCTCGCAGCCGCCGGCCCGTACCGCGTCGTCGTCCACAACGCGGCGACCGGCGTCATGCGCCCCGCGCTCGAGACCGAGGACAAGCACTGGGACTGGACGCTGAACGCAAATGCGCGCGCCCTGCTCTCGCTCGCGCGCGTCACCGCGCCTGCGATGGAGCCTGGCGCTTCGATCGTTGCGATCTCGAGCCTCGGCTCGGCGCGCGTGCTCGAGAACTACGTGCTCGTCGGCACGTCGAAGGCGGCCCTCGAGGCGGTCGTCCGCTACCTCGGCGTCGAGCTGGCGCCGCGCGGGATTCGCGTCAACGCCGTCTCGGGCGGCGTCGTCGAGACGGGCGCGCTCGAGCACTTCCCGAACAAGGACGCGATGCTCGCCTCCGTCGATCGCACGCCGGCGGGGCGGCTCGTCGAGCCCGAGGACATCGCCGCTGCGGTCTCCTTTCTCTGCTCCGGCGACGCCGCGATGATCTGCGGCCAGACGCTCGTCGTCGACGGCGGTTTCTCCCTGCCTGCGTGATGGAGCCCACGGACTACAACCGCCGCGCCTGGGACGTCGCGCATCAGCGGCAGAACGAGCCGGTCGAGCTGCCGCAGATCGTGCAGCGGACGCTCGGTGACCTGACGGAGAAGCGCGTCCTCCACCTCCAGTGCGCGAGCGGCGAGGCGACGGCGGCGCTCGCCGAGCTCGGCGCGGTCGTGACGGGCGTCGACCCGCGCGAGGACGCGCTCGAGGCGGGCCGCGAGCGCTGGCCGGCGATCCTCTGGGTGCACGGCGAGCCGCAGGCGCTGCCGACCGAGCTGCGGCGCGGCCGCTTCGATCTCGTCTACTCGGGCGAGGGCGTGATCGCGCGCCTTGGCGACCTCGACGGCTGGGCGCAGGGGATCGGAACGGCGCTCCGCCCCCGCGGCGAGTTGCTCGTCTTCGACGACCATCCGGTCGCCGACTGCGTCGACGGGCTGCTGCGCTGGCGGGACGACTACTTCCGGGACGCCTACGACCCTGAGCGGCTGTGGCGGATCGGGCAGATCGTGAGCGCGCTCGCACGGGCGGGCATGCACGTCGAGGCGCTCGAGGAGTATCCGGGCGGGACGGCGAGGCGGCGTCATGACCGCAGGATCCCGGCGACGTTCCTGCTCTACGCGCGCCGGGAGGCCTAGATGGTTGATGCCACGATCGCGCGCGTCCGGTTGCGCGGTCTGGCACGCCTGGGCCGCTTCGACCCGCCTGCGGCCGGCGGAGCCGGCCCCCGCCGGGCCTGCGCTTCGCCCCGCCGATCGCTCACCGCTGCCACCAGCAGCGGCAAGCGCCCGCCACGGCGCCCCAGACAGGCCAGCCCACGCCCCGGAACGGACGATCTCGCGGCAGCAACCATCTAGCGCCCGAGGCGCAGGACACGGCTCGCCGTCGCGCGCGCGATCGTGCCGGCCATCGCGGGGTTCTCCTGCAACCGCCGCAGCGAGTACGCGTACCACTGCTCGCCGAAGGGCGTGTAGACCCGCAGCCGGTGGCCCGCCTCGACGAGCTCGTCGGCGCGCCGCTCGCGCACGCCGAGCAGCATCTGGAGCTCGTACTCGCCCGCCGCCAGGCCACGCTCGGAGATCCGGCGCAGCGCCTCGCCGATCAGCCACTCGTCGTGCGTCGCGACACCGACGTACGCGCCCGCGGCGAAGAGCTCGTCCAGGCAGCGGAGGAAGTTGGCGCGTACCGCTTCGTCGTCGGAGAACGCGAGCGCCGGCGGCTCGAGGTAGATGCCCTTGCAGAGCCGGACGCTCGGCCGCAGGTCAGCGAGCGCACGGACGTCGTCCGGCGTCCGGCGAAGGTACGCCTGCAGAACGACGCCGACGTTGCCGAGCCCGTCCTCGCGCAGCTCGCGGTAGAGACGCAGCGTGTCGTCGGTCGTCGACGAGTCCTCCATGTCGATGCGGACGAAGTTGCCGTGCCCGGCGGCGCCGCGGACGACCTCTTCGAGGTTCTCGCGGCAGAGGCCGTACGAGAGCCCGAGCCCGAGCCCGGTCGGCTTGACGCTCACGTTCGAGTCGAGCCCCGCCTCCTTGATCGCTGCGAAGACGTCGGCGTAGGTCTGCACGATCGCCCGCGTCTCCTCCTCCCGCGTGATCTCCTCGCCGAGGACGTCGATCGTCGCCATCTTCCCGTCGGCGTTCAGCGCCCGGACCGCCTCGACCGCGTCGGCGAGCGTCGCGCCGGCGATGTAGCGGGAGGAAAAGAGCTGCACCACCGGCTTCGGCACGGCCGGAAGCAGACGGACGATGGCACGGTCGACCAGGGTCACGAGCGCGGCGATTGTATGTCCGCGCGTACGCGTGGCGACGCCACACCACGCCACGTGGCGACGCCTGGCGTCGCCACGCTCAGGTCCGGCTCCAGGAGCCGGCCGCGCGAAATCGCGTCACGTAGCCGTCGCAAAGTCGGCACCGAGGCGTAACGCCCCGTCACATGTCCGTGACGCGCGGGTCGCGGCAAGCCGAGAGCGTCTCAGCTCTCGCGCATGAACCCCTGGCGTGCGGCGCTGACCAGCGCCACCGCCTCGGGGAAGAGGACGCGCATCGCATCGCGCAGGGCCACCGCCTGCTCGTCGACGCCGCCCTGGGTCTGGATCTGCGCGAGCGCCGCCGACGTCAGCTCGACCGCCGTGTTGAGCGTCAGCGTCGCGAACTGCTCGCGCTGTGCCTCCTGGACGCTCTCGGCCTGGGCCTCGGCGAACTCTCGGAGGCTCCGCATGATGTCCTCGGGGTCGCCGCCGAACGGGAATCCCATGCCACCGCCTTCCATGGCCGCCACTGTAGCTAGCGGCGAACGACCTTCACCTCGCCGATCAGGCCGAACGCGCGGACGCGGACGAGCGGCGCGCCGGGTACCGCGTCCCCCGCCTCCCCCCGCTCGTGCTTGCCGCCGATGAAGACGAGTCCGGACAGTTCGACCTCGACGTGCTTCGGGACGATCACCGTCGTGTCGCCGATCAGCTGCGCGATCGTGACGACCACCTCGTCACCCGCGAGCTCCGCCTCGCGGAGGTCGAGCTCGCAGCTGCCGATGCCCATGAGGACGCGCGTCCGCTCCGCGACGCGCCAGCGGCCGTGTCGCTTCGCCTCGCCGATGACGACAACCGTAGACCGCACGGGACGCCTCCGCGACGGCAGCGGCGCCGCCGGCAAGTCGGCGACGACGCGCTCGAGGTCGACGTGCGCCTGCGCCCGGTAGGCGAGCGCGGTACGGTCGGCGAGCTCCTCGAGCGTCAGCCGCCCCTCCGCGGAGGCCTCGCGCAGCCGCGCGACGGTGTGCTCGCGCTCGGCGTCGGAGGCGCGCAGCTCTGGGTCGTCGCTCATGCGAGCGTTCCCTTGTAGGTGCGCTCGACCTCGGCAGCCAGCTCCTCGACGGCCGGGAGCGCCTGCTGCATCGCCGCCGCGAAGGGCGAACGGCCATTCTCGCCGAGCGCCTGCTCGAGGCGCCGGGCCGCCACGCCGATCTCGTCGAGATACTCCGCGCGGGCGACCCGCGGCGCGGGCTCGAGCGTTTCCGCAAGCGCGGCGGCCGCCTGCTCTGCCTCCTCGATCCCCTCGGGCGCCTCGTTCGCACGGAGCTCCGCGAGCCGCGCCCGCAGCGTGTCGAGATCTCCGCCGCCGGCGCTTTCCTCGGCCACCTCGCAGAGCGCAGCGAGCGACGCCGCCTCCTGCACGAGCCGCCGATCGCCGATCGGCTCGGCCGCTGCGTCGAGCGCGAGCCAGCCGTGCCCGTGCTCCGACTCGAAGGCGCAGAGGTACACCCGCCGGCCGAGCGGCTCGGCGACGACGACTCCGGAGACCCGCTCGCCGGGCGCCGCGAACACCTCGGCCGCTGCCGCAATCCGGTCCAGTTCCTCCCCCGCCGCCACGCCGCAAGAATAGAGTCCCTCCTCTGGTGGAGCCTTCGCCGAGGACGAGGCACGCGCGCGAGCTGTTCGCACCCCTCGGGCAGACCTACGACCGCTACGCGCGTCTGCTCTCCTTCGGCCAGGACCCGCGCTGGCGCTCCTTCCTCGTTTCACGCGTGCCGGCCGACGCGCGGCGGGTGCTCGACGTCGCCACCGGAACCGCCGCGGTGGCGATCGAGCTTGCGCGCACCGCGCCCGAGCGGACGGTCGTCGGCGTCGACCAGAGCGCCGAGATGCTCGCAGCCGCCCGCACGCGCATCGCGAACGCCGGGCTCTCCGAGCGGATCGAGGTTCGGGAGGGCCGCGCCGAGGACGTTCCGTCCGGCGAGTTCGACGCGCTGACGTTCACGTACCTCCTCCGCTACGTCGACGACCCGGCAGAGACCATGCGCAGGCTCGCGGCGACCGTGCGGCCGGGCGGCACGATCGCGATGCTCGAGTTCGCCGTGCCGCGGGGCCCGTGGCGACCGCTCTGGGAGCTCTACGTCCGGCTCGGCCTCCCGCTCGCGGGCGCAGCGGTGTCGCCGGGCTGGCACGAGGTCGGCCGTTTCCTCGGCCCGAGCATCCGCGGCTTCTACGAGCGTTGGCCCGAGCCGCGGCTGCTCGAGCTCTGGCGCGAGGCGGGAATCGAGGACGTGCGCGCCCGCCGCCTCAGCCTCGGCGGCGGCATCGTCGTCTGGGGACGGCGCACGTGAGACCTGCGTTCTACGCGCTCCGACCGGGCGGCTGGCGCGACTACGTGACGCTTCTCCACCCGCCGTACACGCTCTGGCACCTCTCGTACGTCGCAGTCGGCGCTGCGCTCGCGCCACAGCTGAAATGGAGCCTTCTCGGCTGGACGCTGCTCGCCTTCGCGCTCGCGATGGGCGTCGGCGCGCACGCGCTCGACGAGTTGAACGGACGCCCGCTCGGCACGCTCATCCCCCGCCCGGCGCTCGCTGCGCTCGCGGCGGCGTCGATCGCCGGGGCGTGCGCGATCGGGATCGTGGTCGCGATCCACTCGACTCTCTGGCTCGTCGCCTTCGTGGCTGCCGGTGCGTTCCTCGTCGTCTCGTACAACCTCGAGCTCGCCGGCGGTGCATTCCACACCGACCTCTGGTTCGCCGGGGCCTGGGGAGCGTTCCCGGTGCTGACGGCGTACTTCGCGTCCGCCCGGACGGTGCGCGGCGAAGCGGTGGCCGCCGCGGCGTTCGCGCTGCTCGCGAGCTGGGCGCAGCGCCGTCTCTCGACACACGTCCGGTTCGTGCGCCGCCGTGTCGCGGCGGTCGAGGGCCGGGTGGTGCTGCACGACGGCGAGGAGCTCGCGCTCGACGAACGGCTCCTCGGCGGCGCGTCGGAAGCGGCGCTGCAGGCGCTCGCCGCCGCCTTCGTCCTCCTCGCCGCGGCGCTCTTGCTTGTCCGGTCCGCCTGACGCCGTACCATGACGCCGGTGGGGCTGAGGACGATCGTCGATCTCGTTTTCGCAGCCGGAGCGGTCGTCGCCGCGCTCGCACTCGCGGGCGCAGCGCTGCGGCGGATCCGCCCCACGCTCCTCGTCGCGGTCACGAGCATGGAAGCGAGCGCCGCCGTCGCCGCGTGGGTGGCCTTCGCACTGCGCCACGGCCGACCGCTCGCCGTCTCGGCCGCAGGCCTCACCGGCTGCGCTCTCGCAGCAACGGGCGCGCTCCTCCTCCGTCATGCATTCACACGGCTCGACGCACACGAGGCACAGCTCGCGGAGGCACGATCGGAGCTGCTGGCCCTGATCGAGAAGGAGACCGCAGACCGCGCCGTCGAGGTCGAGCGGACGCTGGCGCGTGCGCGTGCCGACTCGACATCGCTGCTTGAGGAGCAGGAGCGGCAGGTCGCCGAGGAGCGGCGCAAGATCTTCACGGAGCGTGAGCGCGAGGCGTCGGCGTCCTTCACTGCAAAGCTCCTGGAGACGCAATCGCAGATCGAGCAGCGGCTCGCCGGCTGGACGCAGGATCTCGAGCGGGCGGCCGAGGCGACCCGGGCGCGGATCGCGGAGGTCGGGCAGCGCCAGGAAAAGCTCCTCACCGACACGGAAGCTCGTATGAGCGCCGATGCCGACCGGTTGGCGACCGAGAGCGAGCAGCAGCGCGCCGCGCTCGTACGGCTGCGCACCGACCTCGACCGCGAGCTGGAGGAGGTGCTCGCCGTCGCGACCGCCGAGCTGGAGACGCACGCGACCGAACGCCGCCGCGCCCTCCACGAGCTCGAGAACCGCATGCAGCGCCGGGAGCGCGAGCTGCTGGAGACGATCCAGCGCGAAGAGGCCGAGGCGGTGGCGCGGATCAAGGTGGGCTTCGAGGACGTCCAGCGCCGCCAGGTCGAGCAGATGGGGCGCGTGATCGAGCGCTCGGTCGGGTCCTTCTCGGAGGACGCCACCCAGCAGTTCGCGGGTCTCGTCAAGAGCGCGAAGGAGGACGCCGCGAAGCGGCTCGCCCGCGAGCTGGAGCGGTCGGCAAGCGTCTTCGCGCGCGAGGCCGAAGGCGTGCTGGCCGAACGGCTCGCCCATGTCGGCGACGCCGGCGCGCAGCGCGTCGAGCGCCGGCTGTCGGAGATCACGACCGAGCTCGAGCGTGCGCGGGACGACTGGATGACCGGGCTCGGCCAGCGCATGTCGGACCTCGAATCCGAGATCCGGCGCCGGCTCGAGGAGCTGAGCGCCGACGCGGAGGCCGAGCGCGGGATTCTCGAGGCGCGGCTGCGGGAGCTCGTCCGGCGCTTCGACGCCGGAGGCGCCCTCCACGAATCCTGAGCTTGGCGTCGCCTAACAAAGCCCGGGAGGGTTCGTCCCACGAAGCACGAACCTACGGAGCCATGAGCGAGATGACCAACGTCGTTGAACCCGAGACCGACGAGCGCTCGAAAGTCGAGAGCTGGCGGCTCCACGTGCTCATCGAGGCCGGCTATCCGCTCCCGATCGCCGAGCGCCTCGCCGCCAGCGAAGCGGACCTGCACCGGGCCGTCGAGATCGTCGATCAAGGCTGCGCTCACGAGACCGCCGCCGAGATCCTCCTCTAGTCGCCGCTACGCCCCGCTCCGCTGCGCTGCGCTTTCCGGCTCGCGAGGATGCGTGCAGCGTCCACGCATGTCGGACAGGCCGCGCGACAGCTCCCGCGGGCTGTGCGACTAGTCTCCCCCGCGTGAGCAAGGTCGAGGCGCTGCCGTACGACGACCGCACGGTCTACTCGGTCGCAGCCTTCAATCGCGGCATCGCGCAATGGCTCGGCAAGCTGCCGACGATCTGGGTCGAGGGCGAGGTGACGGAGCTGCGCCGCCACGATCGCTGGGCGACGGTCTTCTTCACCCTCAAGGACCCCGCCGACGGCTCCTCGGTCGGAGTGACGATGCCGCGCGGTCGTTTCGACGCCCTCCGGCTCGAGCTCGGAGACGGCGAGCGGGTCCACGTCTTCGGGCGGCCGGAGCTCTACGAGCAGCGCGGCAACTTCACGCTGCGCGCTCTGACGATCGAGCGCTTCGGTCTCGGCGCCCACCTCGCCGCGCTCGAGCGGCTGAAGGCTGCGCTCGCCGCGGACGGGCTCTTCGCGGCCGAGCGGAAGCGCCCGCTACCTCTGCTTCCGCGCAAGATCGGCCTGGTCACCGGCAACGACGCCGCCGCGAAGCGCGACGTGCTGACCACGATCCAGACGCGCTTCCCGCCGGCGCACGTGCTCGTCGCCGAGACGTACGTCCAGGGGCCGCGGGCCGCGGGCGAGATGGTCGAGGCGCTTCGCGCGCTGGCCGGCGAGCCCGGCGTCGACGTGATCGTGCTGACGCGCGGCGGCGGCGGGTTCGAGGATCTGCTCCCGTTCAGCGACGAGCGTCTCGTGCGCGCGATCGCAGCCTGCCCGGTCCCGGTCGTCTCGGCGGTCGGCCACGAGCAGGACACGCCCCTCTGCGACCTCGCCGCCGACGTGCGCGCCTCGACGCCGACCGCCGCCGGGAAGCTCGTCGTCCCAGACCTGACTCAGTTGTCGGGCAAGCTCGACCGCGCACGCGACACGCTCGGACGGGCCGTCCGGCGGACGCTCGAGCGGGATGCGCAGCGGCTCACCCGGACGACGGAACGGCTCAGAGCCGCTCCCAGGGTCGCCCTGGAGCGGGAGGGTCTGCGCGTCGAGCGCGCCCACGAACGTCTCAGACGAGCGCCTGCGCTCGCGGTCGAGCGCAAGCGGGCGGTGCTCGAGACGACCGCCGCGAAGCTAACTGCGTTGTCACCGACGGCAACACTCGACCGAGGGTACGCGATCGTCCGGACGGACGCGGGCGTCCTCAGGTCGGCCGCGGACGTCGCGGCGGGCGACCGCGTCGACGTCCGGCTCGCGGCAGGGAGCTTCGGCGCGCGCGTCGAGGAGGTGGCCGAGTGACCGACGCCGAGCCGAGCTTCGAGCAGGCGCAGGCCGAGCTGGAGCAGATCGTCGAGCGCCTCGAGCAGGGTCAGGCGTCCCTCGACGAGGCGCTCTCGCTCTGGGAGCGCGGCGAGCAGCTCTACGCACTCTGCCGGGCGAAGCTCGACGCGGCGCAGGGCCGGGTCGAGGAGCTAGCCCGCAGGGTCGGAGAGAGCAGGGCCGACCAGTCCCGCCCCGAGCCGGACGCCTAGCTCGACGAGATCGTCGAAGGCGCGCGCGGGATCGCCCGAGAGCGCACACGTTTCCGTGCCGGCGAGCGGCGCGGTGACGAGCCCGCCGAAGACGACGCAGCGGACACCGGCCGCCGCGCAACGCCGTGCCACCTCGGCGGGCGCCTTCCCTTCCGCGGTCGTCGCGTCGACTCTGCCCTCCCCCGTGACCGCGAGCGCGTGGCCCGCAGGCTCGAAGCCGGCGAGATCGAGGATCGCAGCCGCGCCCGGAACGAGCTCCGCGCCGAGCGACGCGAGCGCCGCGCCGAGCCCGCCCGCCGCGCCGGAGCCCGGCAGGTCGGCGACCGGCTCCAGCCGCTCTAGCTCTCGGAAGCGCGTCCGCAGCGCCCAGATCTGCTCGGGATCGGCGCCCTTCTGCGGGCCGTACAGCTCCGGCGCCTCGTAGAGCGTCGACTGCACGTCGCAGAGCACCGTCGTCGGCGCCGGCAGCGCGTCGAGCACCTCGAGCAGACCGAGCCCCGCGTCCAGGTTCGCCGTTCCGCCGAGGCCCACGACGAGCCGGTCGCAGCGGAGCGAGCCGATCAGCTCACCGAGCCCGCGACTCGTCGCGGCCGCGACGTCGAGGCGCTCGGCGTCGAACGGGATCACCTGCGCCGCCTCGACGACGAGCGCGTCCCCGAGCCGTCCGACGAGCGCGCGCCGCGGCCGCCCGAAGGCGTCGTGCACCTCGACCTCGTCGGTCTCGCTGCAGAGGACGTCGATCGTCCCCTCGCCCCCGTCGGCGAGCGGTTGCCTGACGCAGTCGACCCCGGCACGGCCGAAGCCGAACGCGAGCGCCGAGGCCGCCTCGGCCGCGGAGAGGACGCCCTTGAGGCTAGCCGGGCACGCCAGCGCGCTCGGCGCGGACATCCGCGGGCTCCTCGCCCTCCGACGATTGCGACATCTCCGCCTGCGCCGCCGACGGCATCACCTTGAGCATCGCGAAGGACAGCCCCTCCCGCGCGAGGAAAAGCAGCCCGACGCCGATGCCGACGGACGCCTCGATCGCCTGCAGCCCGAAGCCGTACGCGACTCCGCGCGCGGCCGCGACTCCGTAGCTCGCCGACAGGGGCGCCGCGATCGCGAGCTGGACGGCGCCGACGTTCCCGGGCCAGAACGGGAAGATCGTGACGACGTTCATCACGAGCAGGACGACACCGGCCGCGGGCAGCGGAGCATGGATGTCGAAGGCGCGCATCGCCGTCCAGACCGCGAAGAGCTGGCAGACCCAGCCGGCGATCTGGAACGAGACGGCGAGGGTCATGCCGAGCGGGTTGCGCATCACGGCGAGTCCCTGCCGCGCCATCGTCGACACGCGGTGGAACGCGCTCAGGCCGTCGAGCCGCGTCACGCGGTGCGTGCGGGCGCTGAAGAAGGCGAAGGCGAAGAGCGCCCCGCCGACGCCGATGATCCCGAGCAGGATCGAGATCGCCCACGCGGGCACCTTCGCGGTGAGGACGACGTAGAGGATCAGCATGAGCACCGGGACGATGTCGAACACGCGGTGCGCGAAGACCGTGCCGACGAGGGTCGCCCAGAGCCCCTTCCTTCTCGGCAGCTTGCGTACGAGGACGGCGACGCGGGCGAGCTCGCCGATGCGGCCCGGCAGGACGGCGTTCGCGAAGAGCCCGACCGAGAAGGCCGAGAAGACCGTCAGCGGCTTCGGATGCGGCGGCTCCATCGCCTGGTGGATGACCGTCGTCCAGGCGAGCGCACGCACGACCACCGAGAGCAGGTTGAAGGCGATCGCGACGACGACCCATTCCCAGCGGACCTGGTTGAACGCGCTGCCGACGGCGTGGAAGCTCGGGCCGCGCCACCAGAAGAGCGCGAAGGCGCCGACCATGACCGCAGCGGAGAGCGCGACCCGCGCGGGGCCTGACGTCAGCACGCTCCGACGGTTCACGCGCCGGCCGCCGCGTAGACGGCGACGAGCCGCTGGGCGATCGCTTCCCACGCGTACCGCTCCTGCGCGAGCGCGCGTGCGGCCGCGCCCATCTCCTGCCGGCGCGGCTCGTCGGCGAGCAACGCCTCGACCGCGCCCACGAGCGCGCTCTCGTCGCCGGCCGGGAAGGACACTGCAGTCTCCGGCGTCATGACGTCACGGTATCCCGAGATGTCGGATGCCACGACCGGCATCGCGCAGGCGAATGCACGCGTCAGCACCATGCCGAAGCTCTCGCCGCCGAGCGACGGGGCGACAAGCGCCTTCGCAGCGAGCAGCTCGTCGGTGAAGCGGTCCTGGTCGAGGAAGCCGAGCACCTCGATCCCGTCGTCGGGCACGCGCAGCCGGGTCAGCTCGAGGCGGACGCGCAACGGGTCGGCTCCGATCACCCGCAGGTCGGCGCCCGTGCGGCGCCGGATCTCGGGCCAGGCGCGCAAGAGGACGTGCAAGCCCTTGCGCGCCTCGTGCCGACCGGCGAAGACGATGCGGTGGGCACGTCCGCCCGGCTCGGCGTGCGGCGGGATCAGCACGCCGTTCGGGACGATCTCGTACTCGCCGCCGAGCCAGCGCGCCGCCGAGGTGGCGGCCATCTCGGAGACGGCGAGCCGCCGGTCGACCCGGTCGGCGAGGAACCCCCAGGCGAGGCGCGCGATCCGCATCCAGGCGAGGTCGCCGCTCGCGTGCCAGGTCGCGACGGTCGGGCCGTCCCAGCTCGCGAGCGCGGCAATGCACGGGATCGGCGTCATGGGCTCGTGCAGGTGGAGGACGTCGAAGTGCTCGCGCTCGAGTGCCTGGCGGATCCGGAAGAGCGAGCGCGGGCTGAGGATGATGTTCGGGAGCGAGCCGTTCGCGGGGACGATCACCGAGCGCCCGATCGGGATCACGTCGTCGGGCGGATCGCCGTGGCGGCCGTGGCGCGGGTGGAGCACGCGCGTGAACTGGCCCGGCGGATCGTTGCCCATGATCGTCTTGACCTCGCATCCGATCGCACGCAGCGCCTCGGACTGCAGCTCGGCGTGCTCGACGACGGCGCCCCAGAACGACCACGAGTACGGCACGACGATCCCGACCTTCACGGCGTCATTATCGTCCCCGGCCGGTGCGGCTCCGCTCACGACACGATCGCGAAATCCTTCGGCTCGCCGTACCGGCCCTCGGGGCGCTCGCGGCGGAGCCGCTGTACGTGCTCGCCGACACGGCGATCGTCGGCCATCTCGGGCGCCCGCAGATCGCGGCGCTCGGCCTCGCGGGCACGGTGCTCGCGGGCTCGTTCACGATCTTCAACTTCCTCACCTACGGGACGACGGCCGTCGTCGCGCGCGCCGCGGGAGCCGGCCGGCAGGAGCAGGCGGCGAGGCTCGCCGCGCAGGCGCTGTGGGTGTCGCTCGGGATCGGCGTCGCGCTGCTCGTCGTCCTCGAGGCGGTCGCGGCGCCGCTGCTCCGGGGGCTCGGCGGCCACGGCCAGTCGGGCCATGACGCGCTCGTCTACTTCCGGATCGCGGCGATCGGCCTGCCGGCTGCCCTCGTGGCGCTCGCGGGGCAGGGCTATCTGCGCGGCGTCTCGAACCTGCGCCGGCCGCTCGAGATCGTCGTCGTCGCGAACGCGCTCAACCTCGCGCTCGAGCTGTCGCTCGTCTACGGCCTGCACTGGGGGATCGCCGGCTCGGCGGCGGGAACGGCGGTCGCCCAGGCGGGAATGGGCGCGGCGTTCGTCGTCGAGCTGCTGCGCCCGCGCGCACACTCACGACGCCCGAGCGTGCGCGAGATGCGGCCGATGATGCGCGTGGGCCGCCAGATCTTCGTCCGCACGACAGCGCTCTACGCCTCGTTCCTCGTCGCGGCCTCGGTGCTTGCGCGGATGGGCGACGCCGAGCTCGGCGCCCACCAGATCGCGTACGAGCTCTTCATCTTCCTGGCGCTGATCCTCGACGCGGTGGCGATCGCCGGCCAGGTGATCGTCGGTCGGATGCTCGGCGCCGGCGACGCGGAGGGAGCGTTTGCCGCCGCAGGCCGGATGATCGTGTGGTCGGTCGTGGTCGGCGGCGTGTTCGCGGTCGTGCTGGCGCCGCTCGTCCATGTGCTGCCGCGCGCGTTCACGGGCGACCGCTCGGTGCTCCACCAGGCGGCGCTGCTCTGGCCGTTCTTCGTGGCGATGCAGCCGATCGGCGGCGCGGTCTTCGCGCTCGACGGGATCCTGATCGGGGCGAGCGACACGCGCTACCTGATGTGGTCGATGCTCGCGGCGAGCGCGATCTTCGTCACGCTGGCGATGCTCGCGCTCGCGTTCGGCTGGGGAATCGTCGGCGTCTGGGCGGCGCTCGACGTGCTGATGGTCGCGCGGCTCGCGATGCTCGGGGCACGCTTTGCGAGGCGTCGCTGGCTCGTCGTGGGCTACGACTAAGATCGCGTGATGAACGGCCTCGCCGAGCTCCACACGCACCTCGGCGGCTCGGTCTCCTCGGACATCCTCTGGTCGCTCGCCCACCGCCAGGGCATCGCTCTGCCGGTCAAGGACTACTGGGACTTCGAGCGGCTCGTCACCGTCTCCGACCCGCGCGGCGTGCCGGACCTCGACGCGCTCGACGCCATCTACCACTGGACGGAGCTGATCCAGTCGAGCCCGGCCGCGGTCGAGGTCTCGGTGCACGGCGCGATCGGCGGCGCCTACCGCTCGCAGGGGATCACGACGCTCGAGCTGCGCTTCAACCCGATGAAGCGGAACCGCGGCGGCGAGCGCGACCTCGACCACATCATCCTCGCCGCGATCCGCGGACTCGACCTCGCGAGCCTCGAGTATCCGCAGGTGACCGCGGGCCTGATCCTGATGATGGACCGGACGTTCACGCCGCGGCAGAACGAGATCATCGTCGAGAAGGCGATCCGCTGGGCGCCGCGCGGGATCGTCGGCATCGACATCGCCGGCCCCCGCCCCGGGCACGAGCGCTACGACTACGCGGTCGTCCAGCCGATGGTCGAGGAGGCACGCGCCGCCGGCCTCGGCGTCACGATCCACGTCGGCGAGGAGGGCGGCGAGCACGGCCGCGACGAGATCGGCCAGGTGCTCGAGGTGCTTCGCCCCGACCGGATCGGGCACGGGATCCTCGCCGCGGGCGACCCGGAGCTGATGCGCGTCTTGCGCGAGATGGAGGTCGTGCTCGAGATCTGCCCGACCTCGAATCTGCTGACGAAGGCGCTGGACGACGAGAGCGCCGTGCGCGACACGTTCCGTGTCTTCGTCGAGAACGGCGTCCGCTTCTCGATCGCAACGGACGGCCCGGAGATGATGCGGACGCACCTGCGCGACGAGCTCGACCTGCTGCTGCGGATCGGTGCGCTGACGCAGGACGAGCTAGCCGAGGTGAACCGCCGCGGCCATGACGCGAGCTTCGTGCGGGGCGGCTTCCGCGCCGCGCGCGTGTAGCGGCGCTCCGCGAATACTCCTATCGGCCGATGGTTCGTAGGCCGATGCGGGCATAGCCTGCGCCACCATGGAAGCCACGATCGAGACAGGCCTCGACATCACGGAGCGGCAGCGCCAGGTGGTCGAGCTGATCGCCCGCGGCTGCTCGAACGACGAGGTCGGGGTGAGACTCGGCATCTCGCCCAGGACGGCGAAGGCGCATTGCGACGCACTACGCCAGAAACTCGGGGTGCCGAGACGGCGGCAGATTCCTGCCGCGTTCAGGACGCTCACGGGCGAGGATCCACTCGCCTGGGAGCCCGCGCCGGCTCCGGTCGGCGTCGGGGGCTGACGGCGAACCGCACCCGGCGCTTGCGCGCCGGGTGCGGAGCCCCCTCGCTTGGGTAGTGACATCTGTCAATTCGACCAGTAGGGTTAGAGACACAGGGCTGATGCGGCGGCCCGACAGGGGATGGACGAGGGCACAACCGCGACGCTCGCTTCGCCAACGCTCGAGCACATCATCGAGCGTCCGAGGCTGATCGAGCTCCTGGAGGATTCGGGGGCTCGGGTCGTTCTGCTCGTTGCGCCGGCCGGCTACGGCAAGACGACGCTGGCACGCCAGTGGTCTGCCCGGCAGAGCGGCCCGGTGGCATGGCATCGCACGACGCGCGCGTCGGGCGACGTCGCGGCGCTCGCGGTCAACCTGGACAACGTCCTGGCCGCGGCCACAGAGCCGCGCGATCGCGACCCGAAGCGGATCGGCTCGATCGCGAGCGTCAACGCGCGCCCAGCCCCGCTCGCACGCGCGCTCGTGTCAACGTATGCGCACCTGACGGAAGACGTGCTGCTCGTCCTCGACGAGTGGGAGGCCGCCGGCACCGACGAGGCCGAAGAGTTGATGACGGCGGTCGTCGACGAGCTTGCAATCCGCGTCCTCGCCACGAGCCGCACTCGCCCGCCGTGGTTCACGTCGCGCCTCACCGTCTACGGTGAGGGCCTGGAGCTCGGCCTCCGGCAACTCGCCATGAGCGACGAAGAGGCCCTGAGTGTCCTCGCCACCGGTCGGCGCGCGCACGATCCGCAAGCGGTCATTGAGCGCGCGCGTGGCTGGCCAGCGGTCCTTGGACTGGCTGCAATGAACGCGCAGGCAGAGATGCCGAGCGACGAGATGTCGAGGACGCTTCACGAGTTCCTTGCCGAAGAGTTGCTCGCGGCGACCCCCGACGACATCACTGACGCGCTCGAGCTCCTCGTCGCCGCGGCCATTTCGGAACCGACGACAGCGCGGCTCGTTCTTGGCGAACGAACCGACGCGGCCCTAGCGGAAGCGGCGGCACGTGGCCTACTTGCGATCGATGCAGGGGGCACTGTCTCCGTCCATCCGTTGGTGCGCGACCTGCTCGAGGTGGGGCTCGCCGCACGTTCGCGCACATCGAGCGCGGAACTGGCGACGCGCTTCCGGCCCCTCATCGCCGCAGGCCGCTGGGACGAGGCGCTCGTGGTTGCCGAGATCTTGCGCGATCGTGGCTTTGTCACAGAGGCGCTCCTCGCGGGTCTCGATGATCTTCTGCGACATCGAGGGGCTGACACGCTCCGCCGTTGGGTCGAGATTGGTCGCGCGGCCGAGGTGGATCAGACGCTGGCGACCTATGTTGAGAGCGAGCTCACACTCCGCCTGGGGGAGTTCGACCGATCGCTGATGCTCGCGACGAGCGCGGCACCGCGCCTCGAGGGAGACCTGGCCGCGAGAGCTCACGTCGCCGCGGGCACCGCCGCCTATCTCGGCGACCGCGGGGCGACAGGAGATCCCCACATCGCGGCCGGACTCAAGCTCGGGCAGCACCGAACGACACGTCGGGCCGCCCAATGGCTCAAGTTCGCTCGGATACTCGAAGAGGAAGGGCGGGACGCCGCGGCCGCGCTGAGCGACTTCGAGGCCGAAGCAGACGGCGAGACCGACGTCGTCCTGCGAGCCGCTCAGGGGCGCCTTCATCTCGGCCTCCTCGAGGGAGGCCTCCCGGACCAGCTCGACTGGGCGGAAGTGGCTGCGGCGCTACTGACCCGCGAGGTCGACGCGTTGACACGCACCTCGTTCCTCAACACCTATTCGAACGCCCTCGGCGCAGCGGGTTGCTACCGATTGTCGCTGAGCACTGCAGACGAGGAGCTGAAGCTGGCCGACGAGTACGGCCTGGCATTCGTGCGGGCGCATGCCCTCGTGAACCGCGCACGGTCGCTCATCGGCCTCCGCCGCTTCGCACTGGCGCAGCGAACGCTCGTACAGCTCGACCGAGCATCAAGCGCAGACACCACTTCCTACTTCAGGGCGCATCATGCGATCCAGACGGCAGGTCTCTACGTCAGCATCGGCGACCCCCAGCGCGCCTTGGCAGCCCTCGCACTTGACCCGGGCCCGACAGGCAAGACATTCCGTGCCGAATACCTCGCGACGCGCGCGCTCGCACAAGCCGCTACCCGCGATGCCGGAGCGCTCAGATCGGCCGCCGATGCCGAGCGGCTCTCTCGTTCAATCGAGGTCCGCGCGCTCGTCGCCGTGACGCGAGCGATAGCGGCGCTTACCGACCACGATCAGAAGAAGTCGTTCGCCGCGCTCGAAACGGCAGTGAGCACAGACGCGATGCACGGCATCGTGCTCGGCCTTCGAACGTCTCTCCCGATGGCCGAACAGATGGCATCGAGTCAGAAGCACCGGGAGGTACTCATACGCCTGTTCCAAGAGACGGGCGATGCCGCCCTGGCTCGCAGGGTCGGAGTCGCAGTACCACGCTCCCCGGTGCGATCGCAGTTGCTCTCTCCGCGCGAGTCGGAGATCCATGGGCTGATAGCCCAGGGAATGACGAACCCTGAGATCGCTCGGCTTCTCTTCATCAGCGAGTCGACGACCAAGGTTCACGTGAGACACATCCTCGAAAAGCTAGGGGTGAAGTCCAGAGCCGAGGCGGTTGCGGTCTGGCCCGGGACCGACGACGGCGCTATGGACGGTTCTTAGGCCAGCGCCGGTTGCCCGCTGACGAACGCGGTCGCCTCAGCTTCCTCGACGGCGGAGGAGTAATCGAGCTGGAACGAGTCGCTCCGTCCCATCCGGTAGGCCTCGTCCGCCGAGGCGAGGATGGCCTCGAACGCGGCAACAACCGTCGTGTCGAACTGGCTCTCAACGGCCTGCGCCAGTCGAAGTCTCGCAACGCGACTAGGTAGAGCGTCGCGATATGGACGATCAGACGTCATCGCGTTGTAGGCATCGGCGACAGCGATGATCCGGGCGAGAACGGGAATCTCGTCGCCCTGCAGGCCGTCTGGATAGCCGAGTCCGTCGACGCGCTCATGGTGGTGCCTGACCACGTCAGCGATCTCGCCGTAGTCGTCGACCTTCCGCAGAATCTGCTCGCCGATCTCGGAGTGCTTCTCCATCTGGCGGCGTTCTTCAAGCGTGAGGGCCCCGGGCTTCTCGAGAAGTCCAGCTGGCAGCCCAATCTTGCCAACGTCGTGGACCAGGCCACACAGATGCACGAGGTCACGTTCGCGGTCGCTCAACGCCATGCGATGAGCGATGTCACGCGCATAGATGGCCACAGCCGCCGAGTGGCCAGCCGTGTACTGATCTCTAGCGTCAAGCGTTGCGACGAGAGCCGTTGCGAATGACAGGTTGGCGCGCGTCAAGCGTTCGTTAGCTGCGGCGAGGTCACGCGTGGCATCCCGCTGCTCTTGGTAGAGGTGAATCAGCCGTTGGAGTGCGAGAGACGGGATGAAGAACGCAACCACGACCCAAAGCGAGTACGCCCGGTATCCGTAGACGAACAGTGCAAGCAGGGGAACGTGCAGGGGAAGCGTCAGGAAAAAGAGCGGCCCGATCGTCTCGAGGAAACCCCTCAGCGGCACGCGCCTCACGATCAGCGTGATGGCGTTGAAGATCGCGTCCGTCACGAGATTCGCGATCGAAGCGACAAGACTGGCGACGAGGTAGGCGGAGAAGCTCGCGGGATGCGGGACTAACGTCCAGGCCGCCAGCCCCGCCGCCGCACCCGTGATCGCCCGCACGGGGACGTATACCGCAGACCTCAGAGGAGAGCCGCTGAAGTCCGACACGTTCGAGACTGCGCCCGCAACGAACGCGGCAAGCGGCCCGAAGACCACCGCCGTGAAGACAAGCGGCAGGAACGAGACCGACATCTCGACCCGCTCGGTGACTGCCACGCCTTGCCGCTCGGCCACAGCTGCAAAGAGCCCAAACAGCACGACGATCCAGATCCGGTCGAGCCGATAGCCAGCCCGTGTCAGCAAGACCGCAGTAAGAACAGCGCCCGCGACCAACGCAGCCGCCCAGATCTCGGCGTTCCGCTCGGGCGACGCCTGTGCGCGAAATCTGTGCAAAAGTCTTGCGCCTCCCCCAAAAGGGGTATAGGCTTCAGCTGCCGTCAGTCCCCGATCTTGGGAGTTCGAAATGCGCAAGCTCGCTCGGTTGGCTCGTGCCGGTGTACCCGGCAACCTTCGTTCCTGGTAGCTAGAGCCGTCGAATCGTCCGTTATCCACAGCCGCGTAGGCATCCCCCGCTAGAGGGATATCCACAGCACGGGGGATACGGAAACGGTGAACGACCCGGGCGTCGGGTGGGCTTCCATCCGACGCCCGTTGACGTTCTGCACAGGTTCGTCAACAGGTGACTGCCGGCTAGCCGATCAGGCTGCGACGGAAGCCGACCGCCACGGCATGGGCGCGGGAGCGCGCCTGGAGCTTCGCCAGCAGATGCCGGACATGCGACTTCACCGTCTCCTCGGAGAGGAACAGGCGTTCGCCGATCTCGCGGTTCACGAGGCCGTCCGAGATGAGCTGCAGGACCTCGATCTCGCGCATGGTCGGCTCCTGCTCCAGCTCCCGCATCGGGCTCTGGATCGGGATCACGTCGGCGGTGCGGTTCGATGCGCGGCGGCGGGCGGCAACCGCCTCGAACCGGCGCGAATGATCCATGTAGCGACTCAGAATCTCCTTGCGCTCTGCAGCGTCCACTGGTCGAGTATCGGCCGCGCCGGAGAGCCGCTTTAGCGCGATCTCCTACCTCGAACGGGGGGTCAGGCGCACCCCGTCGCTACACGGACGGATGCGACTCGCCCGAGGAGTCCCGAGGCAGCGCCGAGTCGTCCGCCGCGGCCGGCGTCTGCGGCGCGGCCGACACCGCGCCGAGCGTCGCCTGGTCGACGTTCAGCGGGTGATGGCAGGCCGCGAGGTGGCCGCCACCGTAATCGACGAGCGGTGGCTCGATCTCGCTGCACACCCCCGTCGCGTAGCGGCAGCGCGGGTGGAACCGGCAGCCGCTCGGCGGGTTGATCGGGCTCGGCACGTCGCCCTCGAGCACGATCCGCTCGCGTTTCGCCGCGAGATCGGGATCCGGGATCGGCACGGCCGAGAGCAGCGCCTCGGTGTACGGCATGATCGGCCGCGAGTACAGCTCCTCCGCCGGCGAGAGCTCGACGAGCTTGCCGAGATACATGACCGCGATCCGGTCGCTGACATGGCGGACGACACCGAGGTCGTGCGCGATGAAGATGTACGTCAGCTTGAACTCGTTCTGCAGATCCTCGAGCAGGTTCAGCATCTGCGACTGGATCGACACGTCGAGGGCGGACACCGGCTCGTCGGCGATGATCAGCTTCGGCCGCAACGCCAGCGCACGCGCGACGCCGATGCGCTGCCGCTGGCCGCCCGAGAACTCGTGCGGGAAGCGGTTGTAGTGCTCCGGCGAGAGGCCGACCGTCTCGAGCAGCGCCTCGACGGTCGCCTTCCGCTCGGCCTTGTTGCCGATGCCGTGGATCCGCAGCGGATCGCTGATGATCGCGCCGACCCGCTTGCGCGGATTGAGGCTCGCATACGGGTCCTGGAAGACGATCTGCATCTCACGACGCAGCGGTCGCAGCCGGCGCGGACCGAGTTCATGGATCGGCTGCCCCTGGAAGACGATCTCGCCGGCGGTCGGCTCGAGCAGCCGCACGATCGTCCGGCCGAGCGTCGACTTGCCGCACCCCGACTCGCCGACGAGCCCCAGCGTCTCCCCCTCCCGCACCGCGAACGAGACGTCGTCGACCGCGTGCACGCGCGCCACCTCGCGCTGAAGCACGCCCTGCCGGATCGGGAAGTACTTCTTGACGTGGCGGATCTCGAGCAGCGGCGCGCCGTTGCCGCCCTGACCGGAAGCGACGCTCATGCGGCCTCGTGCGTTCCGCCGGCGATCGTCTCGCCGCGATGCTCGCGCTTGTAGTCGACGTCGAGCCAGCAGCGGTCGACGTGGCCGGGCGTCCCGACGCGGTTCTCGAGGCCCGGCTCCTCACGACACTTGTCGAACGCGTGCGGGCAGCGCGGCCGGAACGTGCAGCCCTGCGGCAGGTTGATCAGCGACGGCGGCGAGCCCTTGATCGTGTGCAGCCGCTCTGGCCGCGGCCGGTCGAGGCGCGGAATCGAGCCGAGCAGGCCCCACGTGTACGGCATCTGCGGGTCGTAGAAGAGGTCGCGGGTCGTCCCGCGCTCGACCACCCGGCCGGCGTACATGACGACGATCTCGTCCGCGATGTCGGCGACCACGCCGAGATCATGGGTGATCAGGATCACGCCCGAGTCGAACTCGTCCTTCAGCCGGCCGATCAGCTCGATGATCTGCGCCTGGATCGTCACGTCCAGCGCCGTCGTCGGCTCGTCCGCGATCAGGATCGACGGATTGCACGAGAGCGCCATCGCGATCATCGCGCGCTGCCTCATCCCACCCGAGAACTGGTGCGGGAAGTCGTCGACCCGCGACTCCGGGTTCGGGATGCCGACCTGACGCAGCAGCTCGACGGAACGCCGCTTCGCGGTGCGTGCGTTCGTCCGCTCGTGTGCCCGGATCGCCTCCGCGATCTGGTCGCCGATCCGGTACACCGGGTTCAACGACGTCATCGGATCCTGGAAGATCATCCCGAGCTCGTTGCCGCGGTAGTTCTGCATCTCCGCGTCGGAGACCTCGAGCAGGTCGCGATCCTGGTAGACGACCTTCCCCGCGAAGCGCGAGTTGACGTCGCGCGTCAGGCCCATCAAGGTCATCGCGGTCACGCTCTTGCCGGAGCCGGACTCGCCGACGATCCCGAGCACCTTCCCGCGCTCGAGCTCGAACGAGACGCCGTCGACGGCACGGACGAGCCCGTCCTCCGTCGCGAAATGGACCTTGAGGTCCTCGACCGAAAGCAGTCTCTCGGGCATTTACGTGGGCCGGATCCGCGGATCGAGGTAGGCGTAGAAGAGATCGACGAGCACGCTGAACGAGACGATGAAGAACGCGCCGTACATCGTCACGCCCATGATCGGGGGCAGGTCGAAGTTGTTGATCGAGAGCCGCGCGTACTGGCCGACGCCGTGCAGGTCGAAGACCGTCTCGGTGAGGATCGCGCCGCCGCCGAGCACCGCCGCGAAGTCGAGGCCGAACAGCGTCACGACCGGGATCAGCGACGTGCGAAGCACGTGCTTGACGAGGATCCGCCGCGGCGACAGCCCCTTCGCCTTCGCCGTGCGCACGAAGTCCTCGTTGATCGTGTCGAGGATGTTGCCGCGCAGGACGCGCCCGTAGAAGCCGATGAACAGAACGGCGAGCACCATCCACGGCAGCAGCAGGTGCCAGAACCACTGCACCGGGTTGCTCGTCAGCGAGACGTACTCCCCGTCCGGGAAGATCGTCACCCAGCCGCCCTCGGCGAAGTAGTAGCGGCAGACGATGCCGAGCCAGAACACCGGCATCGAGATGCCGATCAGCGCGAGCACCGTGATCAGGCGATCCGACAACCTGCCCGCGGTGACCGCGGATATCACCCCCACCACGATCCCGAAGAAGAGCCAGATGATCCCGGCGCCGATCGTCAGCGAGAACGTCGCGGGCATCCCCTGCTTGATCTGCTGCAGAACGTTCTGCTGGCTCGTGTAGGAGACGAGCGACCCGCTGAACATCTTCTTCAGCATGTCCCAGTACTGGACGTAGAACGGCTGGTCGAAGCCCCAGTCGTGGCGGATGTTGACGATGTTCTGCGCTGTCGCGTTCTTGCCCGCGATCCGCTGAGCCGGGTCGCCGCCCGGGACGACGATGAAGATGACGAAGACGACGAACGTCACCGCGCCGCAGACGAGCGCGGCGCCGATCGTGCGTCTGACGAGGAAGGCCAGCATCAGCGGGCTCGCACCACTAGTGCTCGACCTTCACCTTGGCGCGCGGGTCGAGCGCGTCGCGCAGACCGTCGCCGAAGACGTTGAGCGAGAGGACGGTCAGCACGATCGCGATGCCCGGCGCGAGCGCGAGCCACGGCCGCGTCACGATCAGCTGCTGGCCTTCCGAGATGAGCGTCCCCCACGTCGGTGTCGGCGGCTGCACGCCGGCGCCGAGGAACGAGAGCGCGGCCTCGAGCACGATGTTGTTCGCGATGATCAGCGTGAAGAAGACCATCGCCGAGCTCGTGATGTTGGGGAGGATCTCCGAGAACATGACGCGCAGCGGGCTCGCGCCCTGCGCGATCGCGGCCTCGACGAACTCCTTCTCGCGCAGCGACAGCACCTGGCCGCGCAGCGGCCTCCCGACATAGGGAATGAGGACGTACGAGATGACGAGGGTGGGGATCCAGAGACTCGAGTTGTCGATGTTGATCCCGAAATGGTGGAAGCCGTTGATCGCGAGCGCCGACCCGAGCGCGATCCCGAGGAGAATCACCGGGAACGCGAAGAAGAGGTCGAAGAAGCGCGTGATCACGAAGTCGATCCAGCCGCCGAAGTACCCGGCGAGGAGCGCAAGCACGATCGCTGCGGCGACACAGATCGCCGACGAGCCGATGCCGACGATCAACGAGTCTCGGCCGCCGTAGAGGAGACGAACCGCGACATCGCGGCCGAGCGTGTCGGCGCCGAGGACGTAGCGCCCGCCGGCGGCGAACCACTGCGGGCCGATCGGGAGCGAGGCGACGAGCTCGCATGCGTCGCCGCCGGTCGTGCAGGGCTTGTGGGTCTTCTTGTCGAGGTAGCCGCCGGGCGAGACGATCGGGATCGAGTGCCCGTTCGCCTTCACCATCCCGAGGGGATGGCCGGTGAGCGGCCCCACGTGCGCGACGTCCTTCCCGTACACACCCGCGAGCGCGCAAGCGATCAGGATCACGAAGAAGAGCGCGAGGAAGGCGAAGGCGATGTAGTTCCGGCGCAGCCGCCGCCAGGCGAGATACCAGGGGCTCCGGCCGCGGATCACGCTCGCCGGCTCGTTGCCGGCGAGGTCCGCCGCTGCGTCGAGCGTGAACTCCGACTCGGTTGCTCGCTGGGACACGCTCAATCCCTCCGGTGAGAAGCCACGTCGGGGGCGCCTGCACGGCGCCCCCGACGTTCGAACCATCTAGCTACTGCGTCTACTTCTTGCAGATCGTCGCGAAGTCGAACTCGTAGAGGACGTGATTCACGTAGCAGCTCAGGTCGATGCTCGAGTTGAACGTGTCGATGTACTGCACGTTCAGGTACGGAGCCCACGGAGCCGCCTTCATGATCTTCTTCTCGAGTGCCGTCCAGCGCTTGATCACCGACGGAGTCATCTCCGGCTGCTGCTTCAGCGCGGCGATCTCCTTGTTCACGGCCGGATCGTTGAAGTTCGCGTAGTTGTTGTTGTGCGTCTGGGTGATCCGGTCGCCGTTCAGGAGCACGTCGAACCAGTCGAGCGGATGCGGGTAGTCCTGGAACCAGTCCGCGAACCCGATCTGGGCCTTCGTCGCCTGGTTGCCGACCGTCGTCCAGTAGACGGACGCGTTGATCTTCTTCAGCGTCGCCTTGAGGCCGATCGAGTTGAGCACGCTCGTCATGTACTGCCCCATCTCGGGAGCGCGCCGCGTCTCGTTGTCGTCCGTCCAGACCGTCACCTTCATCCCCGCGGCCCCGGCGGCCTTGATCAGGCTCTTGGCCTTGGCCAGGTTGTGCGGGTAGAGGGTCAGCTTCTTGTACGACGGGTACGTCGGCGGCAGGATGTTCTCCGTCGGCGACGCGAGACCGCCCTGGATGCGCACCATCGCGTTGCGGTTGACGGCGAAGTTGACCGCCTGCCGCACCTTGACGTTGTCGAACGGCTTCACCCGCGTGTTCATGAAGAAGTAGAACGTGTTCGCGGGCGTGTAGACCTTGATCTGGTTCGGGTACTTGCTCTGGATCTCGGACAGCCGGTCGGTCGGCGGCTGCTGGAAGTCGTAGTCGTCCTGACCGTTCAGCGTGCGGTTCAGAGCCACGCCCGGGTCGCCGATGATGTCGATCGTCATCTTGTCCGGGTTGCCCTCGGGCACGTTGCCACCGAAGTCCGCGACCTTGAAGTTCGGGTTGCGAACGACGATCGCCTGCTTGTTCGGCGTGTAGCTCTGGATCATGTACGGGCCGCTCGCGGGAGCCGGCGTCGTCGACTGATCCTTCGCGGGCGTGTTCGGGGGCACCGGCGCCGCGAACGTCGTGGCGAGGATGTACTCGAAGTCGCCCTCGGGCGCCGTCAGACGGATCGTGATCTTCCCGGTCGCGTCGTTCGTCGCGATGCCGGAGATGCTCCCCTTCTTCGTGCTACCGAACTTCGCCGCACCGACGATGTTCCCGAAGAAGCCGACGCCCGGCGAGTCGACCAGGTAGTCGCGCTCGATCGTCTTCTTGAAGTCGCTCGCCTTGATCGGCGTGCCGTCGGAGTACTTCAGTCCGCTCCGCAGCATGATCGTGTACGTCTTGCCGCCGTTCGAGACGACGGGCATCGACTTGGCGAGGTACGGGACGAGCGTCGCCCCAGCGGGACCGTTGACGTGCTTGTAGCCGAGCAGCGGCAGGTAGACGTTCCACATGATCGACCAGCCCTGCACCGTGTAGGAGAGCGCCGGGTCGAGGAAGTCGATGCCGGTGTCGTAGGCGATCCGGAAGTCGGCGAAGTGCTTGCTCGCACTGGCCGTCGCACTTCCACTCGCAGCGGGTGCCTTACCCCCGCCGCTGGCCGACGCGACGAGCGCGAGGGCCGCGGCGATCGCGGCAACCGCCGCCATCAGCCACTTCGAACGATGCGTTCGCTTCAACTCGATACCTCCCCGGAATCGGTTCGTTGGCCCGCAGAAGGCCTACCGGCACCTTCGCGGGCGTCATTCTTCCAGACGTCGAAGCGGAGAGCCTAGTTAGGCGACCCCACTGCGGGGTCGAGAAGACTGGACGGCGAACATGTGTTCGCCTACGCTTCCGCCGTGCAACTACGGCTGGATGCGGCCGACCGGCTGGTCGAGCTCGTCGAGGAGCGGCGCGGACCGGTCGTCGCGGAAGAGGCGGCTCGGCGGCTGTTCGCGCTGCGGCAGGCGCCGGTCGCGCTCGCGCGCTCTCTGCTCGCCGAGGTCGTCGACGCGGACGCGCGGCTCGCCTGGAGCGGAGACGCCGTCGCGCTCGCGCGCCCGCCCGGGGAAGAGCTCCTGCTCGAGGAGGCGACGTTCGTCGTCGTCGACCTCGAGACGACCGGGCTGCGACCGGGCCAGGCGGGCATCTGCGAGATCGGCGCCGTCCGCGTCCGCGGCCTCGAGCTGGAGGCGGAGTTCGAGACGCTCGCGAATCCCGGGCTGCCGATGGCTCCCGCCGCGGCTGCGCTCACCGGCCTCCGCGACGCGCAGCTCCGCGCCGCTCCTCCGGCCGCTCTCGCGGTGCAGCGCTTCCTCGACTTCGCCGGCGACGCGGTGCTCGTCGCACACAACGCCCGCTTCGACCTCGCCTTCCTCGACCGCGAGACCGAGCGCCTGACCGGCTCGCGCATCGCCGCTCCCGTCGTGGACACGGTCGGCCTGGCGCGGCGGCTGCTCGCCGGCCGGGTCCCGCGCGCGAGCCTCGCGCAGCTCGCCCACTTCGTCGGCACCTCCGTCGAGCCGTGCCATCGCGCCCTCCCCGACGCGCAGGCGACCGCCGAAGTGCTGCTGGCGCTGATCGGCCTCGCCCAGGAACGCGGCGCGCGCACGGTCGCCGACCTCGGCCGGCTCGCCGCGACGCGCACCCGGCGCGTCTTCGACAAGCGCCACCTCGCCCACGGCGCGCCGCCGCGACCGGGCGTCTACCTCTTCCGCGACCGCAACGGGCAACTGCTCTACGTCGGCCGTGCCCGCGACCTGCGCGCGCGGCTCCGGTCGTACTTCCGCAGCGACCGGCAGCGGCCGGCAGTGGAGGCCGCACTCGCCGCGGTCGAGCGGATCGAGTGGCGTGTCCTCGGCTCGGAGCTCGAGGCGGCGATCGAGGAGCTCCGGCTGATCCGCGAGCTGCGACCGCCGGCGAACGCGCGCGTCGCGCGAACCGACCGCCACGTCTGGCTTCGGGCTCGGGGCGACACGGTCGTCTCGAGCCCGAAGCCGCCAAGCTGCGGTCCGGCACTTGGCCCGATCCGGTCGAGACGGACGGCGCAGCTCGCGGCCCGTGCTCTCCTGCCGGACGACCTCGAGCGGCCTGCAGCAGCGCTGCCGCGGCTGCGGCGGCGGCTCGCGGAGCTGGCGGACGCGCGCCGGTTCGAGGAGGCGGCACGGCTGCGCGACCGGATCGCTGCGCTCGAGCGCGTCGTGCACGAGCTACAGCGCAGCTCGCGCGCCCATGCGCTCGCGCGCTGCCTGCTCGTGCCGGCGGCCGAGCCCCGGCACGTGCGCGCGTACTTCGTCGCCGGCGGCGCGATCGCGGCCGAGCGAACGCTCCCGCCCGGCGGCGGCGGCGCGCTCGAGGTCGAGGCCGGGCTCGCCGCCGCCCGGCGTGCCGCCGGGCCACGTAACGGTCTGGGTATCGGCTCCCTGGACGAGCTGCTGCTCGTCGGTACGTTCCTGCAGCGGCCGCCGCCCGAGCTGCGCTCGACGCCCCTCGACCGAGAGGCGATCCTTCGCGCAGCCGACGCGCTCGCCCAGGTCCATGCGGGCGGGGCGCCGGCGAGAGCGCCCAACCCGCAAGGGTCGTCCTTGTTCTAAGCGGCGACGGAGATGAGGTCGCGCAGCGCGCCGAGGCGGGCGAGCGCCTGGCCCTCGAGCTGGCGGACGCGCTCGCGCGTCAGGTCGAGCTCGTTGCCGATCGCCTCCAGCGTCCACGGCTCGCCGTCGAAGCCGAAGCGCAGCTCGAGGATCCGCCGCTCGCGCTCGGGCAGCGCCTCGAGCGCCCGGCGCACACCCTGCCGGCGCAGCGACTCCTCCGCCTCGTCGAAGGGATCGGCCGCCTCGCGGTCGGCGAAGAGATCGCCGAGCTCGCCCTCGTCGTCGGCGCCCACGGTCTGGTTGAGCGAGACGGACGCGTGCGCGGCGCCGAGCGCCTCGTCGACGTGCTGCATCGGCAGCCCCGTCGCCTCGGCCAGCTCCTCCTTCGTCGCCTCGCGGCCCAGCTCCACCTCGAGCCGGCGCGCCGCACGCGACAGCTTCTGCTGGCGCTCGACGACGTGGACGGGAACGCGGATCGTGCGCGCATGGTTCGCAACCGCGCGCTGCACGGACTGGCGGATCCACCATGTGGCATAGGTCGAGAACTTGTAGCCGCGGCGCCAGTCGAACTTCTCGACCGCGCGGTTGAGGCCGAGCGTGCCCTCCTGGATCAGGTCGAGGAAGGGGACGCCGAGCCCGCGGTAGCCCTTGGCGATCGAGACGACGAGCCTGAGGTTCGACTCGATCATCCGGCGCTTCGCGGTCGGGTCGCCTCGCTCGATCTGCTTCGCGAGCATGACCTCCTCGGCCGCCGTCAGCAGCTTGTGGCGTCCGACGTCCGCGAGGAAGAGCTGCAGCGAGTCGGCGGCACCGGAGATCTCGGTCTTCACCGCGACCGCCGGCTCGGGCTCAGGGTCGGAGTCGGAGTCGGAGTCGGCCTCCGTGTCGACCGCCTTCTTGCTCTTCGTCGTCGCGCCGGCGACGGCCACAGGCATGCCGATCTCGAGACCGATCCGCTCGAGCTCACGCGTGAGCTCCTCGATCTCCTGCGCGCTCAACTCGAGCTCCAAGGCGAACGCCTCGAGCTCGGCCGGCTCGACGTAGCCGCGATCCTCCGCGCCTTCAACGATCGCGCGGATCTGATCCGACTCGAGCAATTCCTGGAGCTGGTTCTGCGTCAGTGTCGTCTCAGTCCCTTCAGTCCTGCCTCGAAGACGTCAGCAAACCTTCGTACTGTAGGACGGGTTTCCTCCCACCGCCAGAGGAGTTGCGCGCAGTTCTCGCAACTGCTCGGTCTCCCGTCTCGTGCAACGAGCCGCCGCTGCCTGGTATTCCGCGCGCGGGCTGCGTCCGATCACAGTATGACGCGGAATTCCGTGCGTGGTCAGGAGCTCCGCTTCCGGCGTGCCGGACGCTTCGCCGGCCCCTTCGCGCGGCGCTCCGCGAGCAGCTCCGCGGCACGGTCGAGGCCGACCGTCTCGGGGTCGTCGCCGCGGCGGAGGCTCGCGTTCGTCTCGCCGTCCGTGACGTACGGGCCGAAGCGGCCCTCCTTCAGCACGATCGGCTTGCCGCTGACCGGATCGGCGCCGATCTCCTTCAGGGGAGCGGCCGCGGCGGCGCGCTGGCCGCGCCGCTGGCGGGGCTGGGCGAGGACGGCGAGCGCCTCCTCGAGCGTGATCGCGAGCAGCTGCTCCTCCGACTCGAGCGAGCGCGACTCCGAGCCCTTCTGGACGTACGGGCCGTACCGCCCGTTGCGGGCGACGACCTCCTCCCCGTCCTCGGCGACGCCGACCGTCCGCGGCAGCGTCAGGAGCTGGAGCGCGTCGTCGAGCGTGATCGCGTCCAGCGACATCGACTTGAAGAGCGACGCGGTGCGCGGCTTCTCCTTCGCCCCCTCGGGCAGCACCTCGGTCACGTAGGGGCCGTAGCGGCCGGTGCGCGCGACGAGCTCGAGGCCGGTCGCCGGATCGGCTCCGAGCGCGCGGTCGCCCGAGGGCTGGTCGAGCAACTCGGTCGCGCGCTCGACGGTCAGCTCGTCGGGGGCGATCTCGTCCGGGACGCTCGCCCGCTGGCCGTCGCGCTCGAGATACGGGCCGTAGCGGCCGACGCGGAGCACGATCCCTTCGCCGATCGGGATCGAGTTGATCTCGCGGGCGTCGATGCCGCCGATGTCCGAGACGAGCGCCTTCAGACCGGGGCTGGAAGTCCCGTCGGCGGGGCCGTCTGGACCCGGACGGGAACCCGCGTCGCCTTCGGCGACGCTGGGGTTGTCGCCGCCGTAGTAGAACCGGCGCAGCCACTCGGTCCGCTCCTCGCCGCCCGCGGCGATGCGGTCGAGGTCGTCCTCCATCCGCGCGGTGAAGTCGTAGTCGACGAGCTGCCCGAAGTGCTGCTCGAGCAGGCCGACGACGGCGAAGGCGAGGAAGGACGGGACGAGGGCCGTGCCCTTCTTGAAGACGTAGCCGCGGTCGAGGATCGTGCCGAGGATCGAGGCGTACGTCGACGGGCGGCCGATCCCGAGCTCCTCGAGCGTCCGCACGAGCGTCGCCTCCGTGAAGCGCGCCGGCGGGCTCGTCTCGTGGCCCTGCGGCTCGAGGGCGCGCAGCTCGACCGCGTCGCCCTCGGTGAGGTTCGGCAGGCGCCGCTCCTCGTCGTCGGCCGCGCGCTCGGCGGCGGGATCCTCGTCGCGGCCCTCCTCGTAGGCGGCGAGGAAGCCGCGGAAGGTGATCACCGTGCCGGAGGCGCCGAACTCGACCTCTTCGCCCGACGAGGAGCTGCCGGCGAGCCGCAACGAGACGGTCTGGCCGGCGGCGTCCTTCATCTGCGAGGCGATCGTCCGCATCCAGATCAGCGAGTAGAGGGCGTGCTCGTCGCGGGTCAGCTCACGCTGGACGTCCTGGGGCGTGCGGAACGAGTCGCCCGACGGGCGGATCGCCTCGTGCGCCTCCTGCGCGTTCTTGACCCGGCGCTCGTAGCGGCGCGGCGCCTCGGGCACGTACTCGGGCCCGAAGAGCGACGCGACCTGCGAGCGGGCTGCCGTGAGCGCCGACTCCGAGAGCGTCGTCGAGTCGGTGCGCATGTAGGTGATGTAGCCGTTCTCGTAGAGACGTTGCGCGAGACGCATCGTCGTCTGCGCCGTGTAGCGGAGCTTGCGGCTCGCCTCCTGCTGCAGCGTCGAGGTCATGAACGGCGGGCTCGGCTTGCGGCCGTACGGCTTGCGCTCGACCCGTCCGACCGTGAACGCCGCGCCGTCGAGACGCTCGGCGAGCCCGCGCGCGCCGTCCTCGTCGAGAACGGTGACCGCGTCTCCGCGCAGCGCGCCGTCCTGGCCGAAGTCGCGGCCCTGCGCGACGCGCTTGCCGTCGAGCGAGACGAGCCGCGCCTCGAACGACTCGGGGTCGAAGGTCGCGACCATGTCCCACCACTGCGCCGCGACGAACTTCATCCGCTCGCGCTCGCGCTCGACGACGAGCCGCGTCGCGACCGACTGGACGCGGCCCGCGGAGAGACCGCGCATCACCTTCTTCCAGAGGACGGGCGAGACCTCGTAGCCGTAGAGGCGGTCGAGCACGCGCCGCGTCTCCTGCGCGTCGACGAGCCGTCCGTCGATCGAGCGCGTCTCGTCGAGCGCCGCCCGGATCGCGTCGCGCGTGATCTCGTGGAAGACCATCCGCCGGACGGGCACCTTCGGCTGCAACACCTCGACGAGGTGCCAGGCGATCGCCTCGCCCTCGCGGTCTTCGTCGGTTGCGAGCAGGAGCTCGTCGGAGTCGGCCAGGAGCTTGCGGAGCTCCCCGACCTTCTTCCGCTTGTCCGGGTCGACGATGTAGAGCGGCTCGAAGTCGTGCTCGACGTCGACGCCGAGCCGCGCCCAGGCCTGCCCCTTGAGCTTCTCGGGGATCTCCGCGGCGCTGTCGGGCAGGTCGCGAATGTGGCCGACGCTCGACTCGACGACGAACCCGTCGCCGAGGTAGCCGGCGATGGTCTTCGCCTTGGCGGGGGACTCGACGATGACGAGCCGTTTGCTCACGGCGCGTCACGATAGCGAGCAGGGTTCCCTGCTCCAACGGCCGTCGCGGGCGGGATACTCCGTCGCATGCGTCCAACTCCTGCCTACAACGCGGTCGCGGCGCTCAGCTGGCCGGTGCTCTACGGGCTCTACCGGCTGCGCGCCCAGGGCCGTGAGCACCTTCCGGCGGCGGGCGGCTTCGTGCTCGCGTCGAACCACGTCTCGAGCTTCGACCCGTGGCCGCTCGGGCTGCCGATCTGGCCGCGCCGCTTTCTCCGCTTCATGGCGAAGTCGGAGCTGTACTGGTGGCCGATGGGCGCCTTCATCTCGGGCGCCGGCGCGTTCCCCGTGCGGCGGGGACAGGCGGACGTCGAGGCGATCGAGACGGCCGTGCGGCTGGCGCGCGAGGGCCACGCGATCGCCATGTTTCCCGAAGGGACGCGGCGCAGGAAGGGCCTCGTCAAGCGCTTCGAGGCGCGGCCGCGCAGCGGCGCGGCGCGGATCGCGCTCGAGGCAGGGGTGCCGCTCGTACCCGCCGCGGTCGCGGGAACCGACCGGCTGCTGAGGCTCGGCCCGCTGCGGGTCGCGTACGGGCCGCCGGTCGCCATCGACGACCTCCGCGACACCGGCGACGTCCGCGACGCCGCGCAGACCGCGACCGAGCGGCTGATGGAGCGCATCCTCGAGCTGGAAGCCTCGCTCTGACGGGGCTCTTGCTCGCGGTGGACGGCGACTCGTTCGCCCACCGCGCCTACCACGCGCTGCCGAAGACGATCCGGCTGAACGCGGTCGTCGGCTTCACGAACATGCTGACGCGGCTGTGGGAGCAGGAGCGGCCGGACGCGGTGCTCGTCGCGTGGGACACGCTCTCGGCGCCGACCTATCGCCACGAGGCGTTCGCGCCGTACCAGTCGGGGCGCGTCTTCGAGAAGTCGATCGTCGAGCAGCTCGACGTGCTGCCGGAGGTCGTCGCGACGATGGGGTTCCTCGTCGCCAAGGCGCCGGGCTACGAGGCGGACGACTTCCTGGCCGCGGCGGCTCGGGCGTGGCCGGGCGCGGTGCTCGTCGCGACCTCCGACCGCGACGCGTACCAGCTCGCGAGCGAGCGGGTGACGATCCTGCAGCCGGCGCGCGGCGTGAGCGAGCTGGCGCGGATCGGGCCGGCGGAGGTACGCGAGCGGTACGGCGTCGATCCCGAGCAGGTGCCGGACCTGATCGCGCTCCGCGGCGACCCGTCGGACAAGCTGCCGGGAGCGCGCGGCATCGGGCCGAAGAAGGCGGCCGAGCTCCTGGCCCGCTACAGGACGCTGGAGGACGTGCTCGGCGACGGTCGCTTCGCGGCGGAAGCGGAGGATTTGCGGCTGTTTCGACGAATCGCGACGATGGACGCCTCCGCCCCCCTTCCTCCCCTCGAGTCAACGACACCCACCTGGGCGGAGGCGTCTTCCTTCCTCGAGCACCTCGGCCTCGGCGGGCCTGCCGGCCGCGTCGCCGCGTTGCCCCCGCACTAGAGTGGCTCCGAGATCGACGTCCTGACGCACCCCGCTCTCGCGCGCCTACATCCGACCGGCCACCACCCCGAACGGCCTGAGCGGCTGACGGCCCTGCTCGCGCACCAGCACATCTGGAGCGAGGGTCGGGCCGCGTCGGAGGAGGAGCTGCTGCTCTGCCACGCGCGCGAGTACGTGAACCGTGTCCGCACGGTCGAGGACGCGACGTGGCTCGACTACGACACGATCTGCACCGAGACGACATGGGAGGCGGCGCGGCTCGCGGCGGGAACGGCGATCGAGGCGGCGCTGCGCGGCGCCTTCGCTCTCGTCCGGCCGCCGGGGCACCACGCGCTCGCCGACCGCGGCATGGGCTTCTGCATCTTCAACAACGTCGCGATCGCGGCGCGCGCGGCGCAGGAGCGGCTCGGGCTCGAGCGGGTGGCGATCGTCGACTTCGACGTCCACCACGGCAACGGGACGCAGGCGATCTTCGCGGAGGACGACAGCGTCCTCTTCGTGTCGCTGCACCAGTGGCCGTTCTATCCCGGCAGCGGCGGGCCGGACGACCAGGCGGAGACGACGGTGAACGTGCCGATGTCGCCCGGATCCGGCGACGAGCAGTACGTCCACGCGTTCGAGCACACGGTCGAGCCCGCGGTTGCGCGCTTCGAGCCGGAGCTCGTGCTCGTGTCGGCGGGCTTCGACGCGCACGTGGACGACCCGCTCGCCGACATGCGCGTCACCGCGGACGGCTTCCGGGAGCTGTCGGCGCGCTGCGCACGCATGGCCCCGCGCGTCGCCGCCGTCCTCGAAGGCGGCTACGAGCTCGACACGCTGCCCGATCTCGTCGACGCCGCCCTCGCCGGCTTCGTCTCGGGCTGAGCCAAGGTCTCGGGTTGAGCCAAGTGACACGCTGTCACTAACGATCTCTCCCGAGCCGCCGCCGTGCACGAGGCCGTCGCGCCCGACCTGCGCGGGCGCGGCTCACCACCGCCGGGGGTTCAAGCGGGCGCGAGCCGGCACCGCCGGCTCGCTTGCCGAGCGAGCGGAAAGCGAAGCGCTTGCGCACGCGCGCCGCAGGCGCGCCTGCGCCAGCGAAGCGAGCGAAGCGGGCCACGTGGAAAGCGGGCGGCTCCGACGCCGGAGCCGCCCGGTCACCACTTTCGCCATCCCCCGGAGGGGCGTGCCGCTGTCTGGCCCTTGTGATCGGCAGGCGGGCGCGGCGGCTCGTGCCCCCGGACGAGCGATCCGTATCCCCCACGGCGGGTGATTACGACCGGGCGGCGGACAGCCGCTCGAGCGCCCCGCGACGCGAGGAGACGCCGAGCTTGCGGAGGAGGCTCTTCACGTGCGAGCGGACGGTGTGCTCGGAGATGAAGAGCCGCTTCGCGATCTCGTCGGTGCCGAGGTGCTCGTCGAGGAGGAGCAGCACCTCGAGCTCGCGGGCGGAGAGGAGCGAGGCGATCCGGTCGGGGACGCCGGCGCCGCGCCCGTTGCCGTGGCGCACCTGCTCGAGCAGCCGCCGCGCGACGGGGCCGGAGAGCGCGGCCTCGCCCTCCGCGACGCCGTCGAGGAAGGCGGCGATCCGCTCGGGCGGCTCCGTCTTCAACAGGTAGCCGGCGGCGCCGCCGCGGATCGCGGCGAGCAGGTTCTCCTCGGTGCCGGACGCGGTGAGGACGACCACCTCACATTCGGGCGCCGCCTCACGGAGGCGCGGCAGGGCGGTCAGCCCGTCCATGCCCGGCATCGAGAGGTCGAGGAGGACGAGATCGGGACGCGTCGCGGCGGCGCTCGCGATCGCCTCGGCTCCGTCGGAGGCGAGGCCGGCGACCTCGAAGCCGTGCGCGCGCAGGAGCGAGGCGAGCGCCTCGCGGGTGAGCGGGTGGTCGTCGACGACGAGAACGCGGGTCGGCATCTCCGCTCTTATCGGCAGCGGAGGTTCTGCCGACAAGAGGCTCGTGAACCGTTTGCGCACCGACTTCCAGTCGTGGCTCGTCGGACAGGTGCTGCTGACGTCCCTGCTCGGCGCGAGCCTTGCGCTCTTCATCTCCTATCCGGTGCTGCGGACGCAGTACGCCCTGCCGGAGCTGCGGATCGTGCTGCAGACGACGATGGCGCTCGCCGGGCTGCTCGTCGCGCTGCTCGCGGCGGTGCGCTTCTCGGTCGAGGGGCGGCGGACCGACCTCCTGCTCGCGACCGGCTTCTTCGTCAGCTCGCTCTCGGCGGCCGCCTTCGCGATCGGGCCGCTGCTCGGCGGCCGGGAGCTGCACCGGCCGGAGGGCTGGGCGGCGCTCACGGGCGGCATCCTGGGTCAGGCGCTTGCTGCGGCCGCGCCGTTCCTCACCGGCCGCAGCCGCTCGCGCGACTGGGCGATCGGGAACGCGGTCGCGTTCGCGGGCTTCCTCGTCGTCGCGGCGTGGGTGCTGCTGCGCTCGGCAGGCGACGCGCTGCCCGCGCTGACGCCGCCGGCCGGGCAGATGCAGACGTTCCCTTTGACGACCGCGCTCGCCCTGAACGCTCTGATCGATCTCGTCGCCGTCGTCGGCTGGGGGCGCCGGCTCGCGACGCGCGGCGACGACCTCGCCCGCTGGCTCGCGCTCGGCTTCACGCTCCAGCTCTTCGCGTCGCTGCATCTCGTCTTCACGCCGCTCCGCGGGACGACGTTCGTCACGGAGGGCGACTTCCTGCGCGTGCTCTCGTTCGGGCTGATGCTCGTGGGCGCGTGGCGGGCGATCCGCTTCGCGGAGTTCGGGCGTGCGGTCGCCGAGGAGCGCGCCCGGGTGGCGCGGGAGATCCACGACGGGCTCGCGCAGTACCTGTTCGCCGTCTCGACGCACGCCCAGATGCTCGAGGCGGGCGCGCCGGTCGAGGAGGCCGCTCCACGCCTGAAGGAGGCCGCGGCGCTCGCGCAGCAGGAGGCGCGGTTCGCGATCCTCGCGCTCTCGTCGGCAAGCGGGACGGCGCCGTTCGACGCGGCGCTCCGCCGTTACGTCGAGTTCCTGACCGCGGACGGCGCGCTCGCGGTCGAGCTCGACATCGACCCGGAGATCCGGCTCGCGCCGGACGAGCAGATCGAGATCTTCCGGATCGTCCAGGAAGGGCTCGGCAACGTGCGCAGGCACGCGAGCGCCACCCGGGCCGACGTCGTCATCGGCCAGAGGGGCTTCGGCGAGCGGTTCGTGACGATCCGCGACGACGGCGACGGCTTCGCGGGCGAGGAGGCGCCCGCCGGCCAGGGGCTGCGCAACATGCGCGCACGCGCCCAGTCGATCGAGGGCGGATTCTCGCTTCGCAGCGCGCCCGGCCGCGGCACGGCGCTCGAGGTCGTGCTGCGCGCCTGATGGCCGTACCATCAGGGTCGTGAGCGATCCGATCCAGGAGTTGCGAGACGTCGTCGCGAGCACCGCGCCGGCGCCGGTGGAGCTGGCCGGCTATCTCGAGAAGGTGCGCGACCGCGCGTACACGGTCGTCGACGGCGACGTCGAGGCGCTGAAGGAGGCGGGCTTCTCCGAGGACGCGATCTTCGAGCAGACGGTCGCGGTCGCAATCGACGAAGGGCTGCGACGCCTCGATCGCGCGAACGAGGCGATCGGGTGAGGCTGTCCGTCGTCGACGCGGGCCATGCGCCGGACGAGGCGGCGATGCTGGCGCAGATCCGCGAGCGGAGCGGCAACGAGCCGCTCGGCGTCGTGAAGACGCTGCTCTACCGGCCGGAGCTGTTCGGAGGGCCGTTCTCGGAGGCGCTCGACGTCGTCATGCGCGGGCCGTCGGACTGGAGCGCCGGCGAGCGTGAGCTGTTCGCGGGCTTCACGTCGCTGCTCCGCCAGTGCCCGTTCTGAGCGGGCTCCCACGGCGCGGTCGCGTCGCATGCGCTCGGCGAGGAGGTGTGGGACGCGGTCGTCGCCGACTGGCGGACCGCGCCGCTGCGTCCCGAGCTGCGGGCGACGTTCTCGTTCCTCGAGGTGCTGACGCTGCGCCCCGACGAGCTGACCGCGGCCGACGCCGAGGCGGTCTATGCGGCGGGCGTCTCGAAGCAGGCGCTCCGCGACGCGGCGGCCGTCTGCTCGCTCTTCAACATGATCACCCGGCTCGCCGACTCGCTCGGCTGGGACGTGCCCGAGTGGGACAGGCTGAAGGGCCGCGCGCCGGCGATGCTCGAAGGCGGCTACTCAATCGCCGCGATGCGCAGGCGCTAGCCGGGTCAGGCTCGAGCCGGCGACTCCGATCCAAGCGTCGGCGTACCGCGATGCCGGTGGCGACGATACGACGACGCGAACGAAGCGGCTGAACGCTCCGCCCAGATCGCCCGACCAGCAAGACAGCACGGAGCACAGCCGAGACCGCGCTCTCGGCTGTGCGCAGTTCCGTCTCACCCCGCGCCGAAAGCGCAGCTTTCGGCGCCGAACTAGCCCCAGCTCGGCTCGGTCACCGGGCGCAGCGCCGTCTCGAGGATGCGGAAGTGGCGCGGCCGCTCGAGCGCGAAGATCACGACCTCGGCCACGTCCTCGGCGGTCATCATCCCCGGGAGCGCGTCCGGCGTCCGGCCGCGGCCCGCCTCGAGCGCGAAGTCGGTGGCGACGCCGCCGGGGCAGACGTTCGTGCAGCGGATGCCCTGCTCGCCCAGCTCGTGGTCGAGGGCGCGCGTCAGCCCGACCTGACCGAACTTCGAGGCGCAGTAGACCGCCTCGTACGGCAGGCCGCGGCGGCCGGCCTCGGAGGCGAGCGTGACGACGTCACCGGCGCGGCCGAGCATGTGCGGCAGCGCGGCGCGGATCGCGTAGACGGTTCCCTTGAGGTTGACGTCGAGCATCTCGTCGAGGTGCTCGCGCGAGAGCTCGAGGAACGGGCCGTAGGCGCCGACGCCCGCGTTCGGGACGACGATGTCGATGCCGCCGAAGCGCTCGGCGGTCGCGTCGCAGAGCGCGACGAGCGCGTCGAGGTCGCGGACGTCGCAGGGCATGGCGACGACGCGCTCGAGGCCGAGGTGGTCGCCGCTGCGCGAGGCGAGGCCGAGGTTGCAGCCGCGGTCGTGGAGCATCCGCGCCACCGCGGCGCCGATGCCGCGGCTCGCGCCGGTGATCACGGCGGTCTTGCCGGTCAGGTCGCTCATGTCTCCTCCAGTGGTTTGAGAGTTCCGTAGAGCCGCCGGAACCGCTCGTAGCCGGGGCCGTAGTCCCATTCGGGCTCGACCCGACGCACGGTGCGCACGCAGCGCGCGACCGCCTCCTCGGCGTCCGCGAACACGCCCGCGCGCACGCCGGCGAGGAGTGCGGCGCCGAACGCCGACCCCTCCTCGGACTCGGTCAGGTCGAGCGGCAGGCCGAGGACGGAGGCGACGATCCGCAGCCAGAGCTCGCTGCGTGCGCCGCCACCCGAGACACGGCCCGACTCGGGCGCCGCCCCGAGCTCGCGGAGCAGCTCGAGCGAGTCGCGCAGGCCGAAGGCGACGCCTTCGAGCATCGCGCGCCAGAGGGCGCCGCGGTCGTGGCGGGCCGACAGGCCCGTGAAGGCGCCGCGCGCATCCGGGTCGGGATACGGCGTGCGCTCGCCGGCGAGATACGGCGCGAAGAGCAGGCCCTCGGCGCCCGGCTGCCAGCGCTCGGCCTCGCCGTCGAGCTCCGCGAGCCCGCCGCCGAGCACCCCGCGCAGCCACGCCGCCGAGCCGGCGGCGCTCAGCATCACGCCCATCGCATGCCACGTCTCCGGCACGGCGTGGCAGAAGACATGCAGCCGCGCCTCCGGATCGCAGACGTAGCTGGGCAGGGCGGCGAAGACGACGCCCGAGGTGCCGAGCACGACCGAGACGGGGCCGGGGCGCGCGATCCCGACGCCCAGCGCCGCGGCAGCCTGGTCGCCGGCGCCCGCGACCTCGGTCGACTCGTGTGCCGGCGGCAGCCACTCGAGCGGGATCTCGAGCGCGGCGCAGACCTCCTCCGACCAGACGCGGCGGCTGACGTCGAAGAGGAGCGTCCCGGAGGCGTCTGCCGCGTCGATCGCCTGCTCGCCGGTGAGCCGGTATCGGACGTAGTCCTTCGGCAGCAGAACGTGGCGGATGCGCGCGTAGAGCTCCGGCTCGTGCCGGCGCAGCCAGAGCAGCTTCGGTGCGGTGAAGCCGGTGAGCGCCCGGTTGCCGGTGAGCTCGATCAGCCGCGCGAGGCCGACGCGCTCCTCGATCTCGGCTGTCTCGGCCGCGGTGCGCTGGTCGTTCCAGAGGATCGCGGGCCGGAGCACGTTCCCGTCCGCGCCGAGGACGACGAGGCCGTGCATCTGCCCCGAGAGCCCCACCGGCCCGTCGGGCAGGCGTGCGAGGACGTCCTGGGAGGCGCGCCACCAGTCCTCCGGCTCCTGCTCCGACCAGCCCGGCTGCGGCCGCGAGAGCGGGTACTCGGCGGAGGCGGTCGCGAGTACGTGGCCCTCGGGGTCGATTGCGACTCCCTTGACGCCGGACGTGCCGACGTCGAGGCCTACGAGCGCATCAGGCACCGAGTGCTGTGTAGACGAGTTCGTAGGCGCGGACGGCGTCTTTGGCGTGTTGGGCGGCGTGGAGCTCGGGGCCGTCAAGTTTGGCGGCGATCGTGTCGATGAAGCGCCATTGCAGGACGGAGCGCTTGACGGCGCCGACGGCGTCTTCGGTGTACGGGTAGAGATCGAAGCCGAGCCGGCGCTCGTCTCCGTCGATCCCGTAGCCGGCGCGGCGCAGCTCGACCGCGAGCTCGAGCGTCTCCATGAACGCGGTCGCGCCGACCATGTTGTCGTCGTCGAAGGTGCCCCAGCCCGAGTTCGCATGCTGATGCCCCAAAAGCCCCTCCGCCGCCAAAAGCGCCGCATACTCGGCCAGGTTCTCGCCGTTCATGATCAGGTGCTGCCAATCCATGTTCACCTGCACGTTCGAGACACCCTGCGCCCGCAACGTGTGGATCACGTGCAGCGTCATGCCGATGTTCCGCATCAGGATCTTCATCGCCGGCTCCGAGTTCTTGTGCTCCAAGAACACCGTCACGCCCTTACCGGCCGCATAGGCCGCCGACTCGCCCACCCCGTCCAGAAACCGCGCCCACGACTCCGCATACGGCGTCTGGAACGGATAGTTGTAGCCCTCGATCCCCGGCCAGATGATCATCTGCGCCCCCACCTCGGCCGCGAGATCGATCGCCTCCCGCGTCAACCGCAACGCCTCCCCCCGCGTCGCGTCATCCGGCGAGCAAAACGCCCCCTTCCCGAACCGCGCATCCAGATGCAGCCCCGAACAGACGCAATAGATCCCATGCCCGCCCAACGCCTCACGCACCTCGTCGAGATTCGCCGCCGACAGCTCCTGCGGATAGTGGAACTCGTAATCGTCCACCAACCCGCCCAACCCCTCGACCGCCGTCCGCACCTTCACCACCGTCGACACACCCGACAACCCCGGCTTATACCCACCCGCATTGAACCGCGTCGCCATATTCCCGAACGCCCAGATACCAAGACTCGTCTTCATACGGGCGAGCCTATCTTCTGCCCTTGTTCTAGTGAACCGGTGGTTTCGACCCTTGCCTCGGAAACCAGGCGAGTTACGATGCTCGGGTGATCGAGTTCCACCTCGACCCGCGCTCCGGCGTCGCGACCTACCTGCAGATCGTGCAGCAGGTGAAGGAGGCGCTCCGCCTCGGCACGCTCGACGTCGGCGACCAGCTGCCGACGGTGCGCGAGGTCGTGGCCGATCTGGCAATCAACCCCAACACGGTCGCGAAGGCGTACCGCGACCTGGAGCGCGAGGGTCTCGTCGTCGCGCGCCAGGGACGCGGCACCTTCGTCGCGAACACGCTCGCGCCGGCATCGCTGCGGCACCACGACGAGCTCCGAGCCGCGCTCGAGCGCTGGCTCGCGTCGGCGCTCGCAGCCGGCCTCGACGAGGAGAGCGTCCGCGCATTGATCTCAGCCACGCTTCGGGAGTCACTGGCCCGCCGCGTGGCATGAACCCTTCGCCACTCGTCGCGCATGGCCTGGGGAAGCGCTTCCGCCGAGAGTCGGCCCTGCATGGCCTGACGCTCGAGATCCCGCCGGGCGCGATCGTCGGACTGGCAGGCCCGAATGCAGCCGGCAAGTCGACGTTGCTCGCGCTCGCGACCGGGCTGCTCGCGCCGACGGAGGGCTCGATCTCGGTGCTCGGCAGCGACCCGCTGCGCGAGCCGGCCGTTCTCGCCGAGGTGGGCTACGTCGCGCAGGGCGCCCCGCTCTACCGCTCGTTCACCGTCGCCGACACGATCGAGTTCACGCGGCGGACGAACGCGCGCTGGGACGACGCGTTCGTCTCCGAGCTGCTGACCCAGGTTCCGTCCCTGACCCGCGTCGGCGCGCTCTCCGAAGGCGAGCGTGCCCTGCTGGCGCTCGCGCTCGTGCTCGGGAAGCGGCCGCAGCTCGTGCTGCTCGACGAGCCGTTCGCGAGCCTCGACCCGCTGGCCGGGCGCGAGCTGCTGAAGCTGCTGATGGACGGCGTCGCGCAGACCTCGGCGACCGTCATCGTCGCCTCCCACGTCGTCGCCGACATCGAGCGCGTCTGCGACCACATCGTGCTGCTCGCCGACGGCAGCGTCCGGCTCGAAGGCAACGTCGAGGCGCTGATCGATTCGCACCGGCTGTTGACCGGACCGCGCCGGCCGCTCGGCTCGATCCGCGGCGTCAGCGAGATCATCCGCGAGCGCCACAGCGGCCGCCAGCTCACGTTGCTCGCCGTCACCGACGGGCCGATCGTCGATCCCTCGTGGACGGTCGAGCCGGTCAGCCTCGAGGAGCTCCTCCTCGCCTACATGGCGCCCGAGCGCCTGCCCACGCCTCGCACGCCGGAGAGGGTTCCGCTGCGATGGCATGGGTGACGTGGCGCCAGCATCGCGCGCAGCTCGTCGGCGCGGCCGGGTTGCTCCTCGCGCTCGCGCTCGCAGCGCTCGGCACGCACGTGCCGATCCAGGCGGCATTCCACCGCGACTCGCTGTCCGCATGCCTGCCGCCGGCGGTGCGAACCGGCTGCGACCTCATCGTCCCCCACTTCGAGAGCGAGTTCGCGAGCTGGGTTGCCGCCGTTCGGGGGCTCGACGTGCTTCCCGTGCTCGCCGGCCTGTTCGTCGGCGCCCCGTTGATCGCACGCGAGCTCGAGCACGGGACACACCAGTTCGCCTGGACGCAGGGAGTGACGCGCCGGCGCTGGCTGCTCTCGAAGACCTCGCTGATCGCAGCAGCGACCGTCGTCTGCGGCGCGCTCGCGAGCGCGGTCGTCACGTGGTGGCGGACGCCGTTCGACACGCTCGAGGGCCGCATGGCGCCGAGCGGCTTCGACATCGAAGGGCTCGTCGTCCCCGCCTACGCGTTCTACGCACTCGTCCTCGGCGTCCTCGCCGGTCTCGTCTTCCGCCGCAGCGTGGCCGCGATGACCGCGACCCTCGTCGCCTTCGGCGCGACGCGGTTCCTCGTGCTCGAGTTCCTCCGGCCGCGCTTCCTGCCGCCGCTGCACCGGATCGTCGCCGCGACCGACACCGGACAGCAGGCCGGCGACTGGGTGCTCAGCGACACGCTCGTGGACGGCGGCGGCCGCCAGATCACCGCCGGACGCGAGAGCCTCGCGGTGCTCCACGCCCAGCAGGCGCGGATCGACCCGCACGCCTACATCGCCACCCTCGGCTGGAAGCGCGTGATCACCTACCAGCCCGCCGGACGGTTCTGGACGTTCCAGCTGCTCGAGGCGGGGCTGTTCGTCGCGCTCGCCGCCGCGGTGGTGGTCCTCGCCGTCTGGCTCGTGCGGCGGACACCGACGTGACGGCGCCGCTCGACCGCGGTGCGCTGCTGCGCCTCGCGGCAGGCGCGGCGGCCGTCGGAGCGGTCCCGGACAGCTTCCGGAACGCGCTCGGGGTGCACTTCCCGCAGCCGCACCCGAAGTGGCGGTTCGTGTTCGTCAATCACGCCCTCACGAACCCGTTCTTCGTCCCGGCGAAGAACGGAAGCCACGACGCCGCCGCGCTGCTCGGTGCGAGCGCCGAGTGGCAGGGGTCGAGCTCGAGCGACGTCGGCGAGATGGTGAAGGCGATGCGGCGCGCGATCGACACGAAAGCCGACGGGATCGCCGTCTCGATCATCGATCCGACGGCGTTCAACGCCCCGACCGCGCTCGCGCTGAAGCACGGGATCCCGGTGGTCTCGTACAACGCCGACGGGGGCAAGGCGAACGAGCGGCTCGCCTACATCGGCCAGGACAACTACCAGTCGGGTCTCGAGCTCGGCTCGCGTGTCGTCACGCTCGTCAAGAGCGGCGACGCCTTCCTCTTCGTCGCCACCCCGGGCCAGGAGAACATCCAGCCGCGAATCGACGGCGCACTCGACGCGATCCGCGACTCGGGCCGGCCGATCCAGGCTCACGTCGTTGCGAGCGGCGTCGACGTCGGCGCCGAGCGCAAGAAGATCGAGGCGACCTACAAGGCGCACACCGGCCTGCGCGGCCTCTTCGCCGTCGACGCCGGATCGACCGCCGGAGTGGCCGAGGTGATGAAGAAGTACGGACTCTCGAAACGTGGCGTGCACGCGGGCGGCTACGACCTGCTGCCGACGACGCTGCGGGCGATCCACACTCGCGATCTCGACTTCACGATCGACCAGCAGCCGTATCTGCAGGGGTTCCTGCCGGTCCTCCAGCTCTTCCTCGACCGCTATAGCAGCGGCCTCGTCGCGCCCGCCGATACGAACACCGGCCTGAACTTCGTCACCCGCTCGAACGTCGGCCCGTATCTGACGACGAAAAGCCGATTCGAGGGAAGCTCGAGCGAAGAGCGATATCCGGTCGGCTGAGCGTCTCGCGGCGCTGTTGACACGACCGCCCTTGAACTATTCCACTAGGAGAGTAGTATTGGCGCGCTCCGTGGTCGAAGCCGACTTCGGACAGATGCGACTGGAGTGCTCCTTGGGCATGCGACGGAGCGGCTCATCCAGGGGACGCCGAAAAGGCGCTCCCGAAGTGCAATAGGAAGAAGCACGAAGGAGGCAATGAGGGTGGATAGGCTCTGGGGAAAGACCGGACTGATCTTCCTGCTCTGCATGGGGATCGCGTCCTTGATCGTTTCGGCGGGCGCATCCGCGGCCGTCGCCTCGAAGAAGGCGAGCGTCCAGGTGTGCGTTCTACTGCCTGACACGAAGTCGTCGGTTCGCTGGGTGCAGTTCGACGCGCCCGCGATGAAGGCCGCCTTCAAGAAGGCCGGCGTTTCGGCGTCGATCAACAACGCTCTCAACGACCCGCTCAAGCAGAAGGCGCAGGCCCAGGCTTGCATCGCTGCCGGCGCGACAGTCGTCATCGAGACGGCTCTCGACAACGGCTCGGCCGCGTCGATCGAGAAGCTCTTCACCTCGAAGGGCGGCAAGGCGATCGACTACGACCGTCAGGTCTCGGGCGGCTCGGCGTCGGTCTACGTCACGTTCGACGGCAAGGCGGTCGGCGCAGCGCAGGCGAAGGGCGTCATCGCCGGCATGAAGAAGAACGGCACCTACAAGGGCGGCACGGTCGCCGAGCTGTGGGGCGGCCAGACCGACCAGAACGCGTTCTGGTTCAAGAGCGGCAACGACGCGGTCTTCAATCCGCTCTTCAAGAAGGGGCCGATCAAGAAGGGTCCGCAGCAGTTCGTGCCCGACTGGGATGCGAACAACGCGGCGACCATCTTCAGCCAGATGCTCGTCAAGACGAACAACAACATCCAGGGAGTGCTGGCGGCGAATGACAACATCGCCGGCGCCGTCATCGCCGACCTGAAGGCGAAGCACCTGAAGCCGCTTCCCCTTTCGGGCCAGGATGCGTCCGTCCAGGGTGTGCAGAACATCATCTCCGGCTGGCAGACGGGCACCGTCTACAAGTACGTGCCTGCCGAGGCGAACGCGGCCGCTGCTGCTGCGATCGCGCTCATCAAGGGCAAGAAGCCGAAGACGAACACGTACCGGATGAACGGCAAGAAGAAGGAGGCGACTCTGGCGCTGCCGGTCGTCTGGATCACGAAGGCCAACTACACGCGCCTCTTCAAGGATCATTTCCTGAAGAAGTCCGACGTGTGCGTCGGCACGTACAAGCAGTACTGCAAGTAGGATCGCGCACGATCCGTGGTGGAGGCGCTCTCCGGGGCGCCTCCACCACGACTACGAGACCATGAGCGACACTCCGCTTCTTCAACTCCGCGGCATCACGAAGACCTTCGGCTCGGTCGAGGCGCTCACCGATGTCGACTTCGAGGTGCGCGCCGGCGAGGTGATGGCGCTCGTCGGCGACAACGGCGCCGGCAAGTCGACGCTGATCAAGTGCATCGCCGGCACCCATGCCTACGACAGCGGGCAGATCCTCTTCGAGGGCGAGCAGGTGCACATCCACGGCCCGAAGGACGCGGCACGCCTCGGGATCGAGGTCGTGTACCAGGACCTCGCCCTCTGCGACAACCTCGACGTCGTTCAGAACATGTACCTCGGCCGCGAGACGAACCGGTTCCAGATCCTGAACGAAGCGGCGATGGAGCACACCACCGCCTCGACGCTGAAGGGGCTCGCGGTGACGACGATCTCGTCGATCCGGCAGCCGGTGGCGACGCTCTCGGGCGGACAGCGCCAGTCGGTCGCGGTGGCGAAGGCCGTCCAGTGGAACTCGAAGCTCGTCATCCTCGACGAGCCGACGGCCGCCCTCGGCGTGGCGCAGACCGAGCAGGTGCTCGCGCTCGTCCGCCGCCTCGGCGAGCAGGGGCTCGCGGTCGTGATCATCTCGCACAACCTCCACGACATCTTCGAGACGGCCGACCGGATCACCGTGCTCCGGCTCGGACGGAACGTCGGCATCTTCGAGCGCCGGACGACGAGTCAGCAGGACGTCGTCGCGGCGATCACCGCCGGTACGCCGACGAAGGTCTCGGGCATCCCGTCCGCACCGGCAGCCGGAGGCGAGGCATGACGGCCGCCGACGTCGTCGGGCCCGACGGCTCGCAGCCGGCCGGGGGCGAAGCGCTCCCGGGCGGTCTCGCCGGTCTGTACCACAGGGCCCGGTTCAACCTCAGGACGGGCAACCTCGGCCCGGTCCCGATCATCGTCGGCCAGCTCCTCATCGTCGTCCTCTTCGGACTGACGGCGACGAACTTCTTCACGGCCGTCAACTTCACCAACCTGATCAACCAGATGGCCGGCACGGCGATGCTCGCCTTCGGCGTCGTCTTCGTCCTCCTGCTCGGCGAGATCGACCTCTCGATCGGCTACCTGGCCGGGATCGGCGCGCTGACCGTCGCGGAGCTGCAGCTGCCCGGAAGCGGGCACCAGCTGAACGGCATCATCGCGATGGTGCTCGCGGTCGGCGTCTGCGCGCTGATCGGCGCCGTGCAGGGGTCGATCGTCGCATTCGTGGGCGTCCCGTCGTTCGTCGTGACGCTCGGCGGCTTCCTGATCTGGCAGGGCGTGATCCTGAACCAGCTCGAGCAGCGCGGCACGATCATCATCCAGGACCGCTGGATCAACTACACCGACAGCTACGCCTTCTCGCATTTCGCCGGCTATCTGATCGCGGCGATCATCACCGCTCTCTACCCGCTCAGCGTCCTGTACAAGCGAGTCGCCGCGCGCGGTACGGAGATCGCAAGGGTGAACTGGAGCGCATTCGCGGTGAGGACGGTGGGGCTCGGGGTCGCCGCGTTCGGCACGGTCGCGATCGCGAATCACGGCAAGGTGATCGCGACGTCGCTCGGTCTGCCGCTCTCGGGCGTGATCGTCATCTTCTTCTTCATCCTGCTGACGTTCCTGGCGAAGTGGACGACGTTCGGCCGTCACGTCTACGCGGTCGGCGGGAACGCCGAGGCCGCCCGCCGCGCCGGCATCAACGTGCCGCGCATCCGCGTGCTCGTCTTCGTGCTCTCCGGCGCCACGGCCGGCCTCGGCGGCATCATCTTCGCGTCGCAGGTGAACTCGGTGGCGCTGACGTTCCCGCCGGGCAACCTGCTGCTGAACGCGATCGCCGCGGCGGTCATCGGCGGCGTCTCGCTCTTCGGCGGCCGCGGCGAGGTTCGCGGCGCGCTGCTCGGCGCCGTGATGATCGGGACGCTCCAGAACGGCCTGAACACGCTCAGCGTCTCGAACGGCTGGATCTACATCATCACGGGCCTCGTGCTCCTCGCCGCCGTGACGCTCGACACGTTCGCCGTTCGCCTCCAGGCCCGCTCCGGCCGCTAGCGCGCAGGCCTCGCGCGCGGGCGTGAGGACGCCGGCGCAGACGACGCGTCTCTCGCCTCGGCGCTAGCCGGGGAGCGAGCCGATCCAGATCGACCAGCGCTGGACGTTCTCGACCCGCAGGATCGTGTTCAACCACGGGTCATCCGAGAGGCGCGCGTGCACCTCGCTCTCGCTCTCGGCCGCGAAGACGAGCAGGGCCGGCCCGAAGTCGGGATCGCCGAGGGGGCCACCGAGGACGATCACGCCCTGTTCGGTGAGGCCGTCGATGAAGGCCGCGTGCGCATCCCAGCCGTCTTGCTCTCGCCTCGGCCGCGAGTGATCCCAGCTCGGGCCAGGGCGCTCAGTAACGAGGAAGTAATCCAGCCGACACCTCCAAGGTGATCCGTATTCTCTCCGACGCCGCCGCAGCGGCCCCCGTCGTGGGCTGCTTCCGGTTCCTCCGGAGACATTCCCGCAGGCCGGCGCACGGTGGTCTCCGGTCGATCGGTGCTCCGTCTCGGCGCGACCATTCGGGGACCATTCCCGAACGCCGGCCCAGGCGAGACTCACGCGCCGGACTGCGCGGGATCCTGGAAGAAGGTGAGCGTGTTCCCGTCCGGGTCCGTGACCCCGAGACGGCGAGGTGCGTCTCCTACGGCCAGCTCCGTGAACGCGACCCCTGTCTCGCGCAGACGCCTCTCGTGCTCGGCGAGGTTGTCGACGGCCACCGTCAGAAGCCCGCTGCCTGCTCGCTCGCGATCCTGCACGACGTAGATCGCGCCGCCGGGGGTCAGCCGCCAGACGGCCTCGGTGTCATGCGGGAACATGTCCGCCGCTCGGCCGAGGAGGCCTACGTACCACTCGTACGCAGCGCCAAAGTCGGCAACCGGCAGCCCGGCGAACATGTACGTGATCACCACCGCCTGATTGTGCCTCCGGGCAGCTCGGGGAACCTCGCGAACGCCGGCGCAGCCGAGCGTTGCCCTGTCAGGCCGTGGCCGAGGCGATCACGTCGCCGACGCTGCGCTCGGTGTCGCCCGCGAGCAGCGGCCTGATGTGCTCGCGCATCCACGGCCCGCCGACCTCGCGCGCCATGCGGTCGGCGTCGCCCGGCTGCGCGAACTCGAGGATCAGGATGAGATGCGTCTCGTCGACCTTCGCGACACGAGCAGCGAGCGCGTCCGCGTCGACCGCGAGCCGGACCACCTCCTGAAGCGCCACGACGGTCGCGTGAGCGACAGGCTCGCGCAGGCGGAGGTGGTTGACGACGACGTGCACGGGAGCCGACCCTATCGCGGCCCGCATCGGCCTGCTCAGAGGACATGCCCGAACGTCGGCCAGCTCCAGGCTGTACGGCGATGCGCTGCGAGACCGGCGCGCTACTTGTTGCGCTCGCGCCGTGCCGGGAGGATGCGGTACTGGAGGACCAGCCCGAATCCCGCGATCGCGAGGACCGTGCCGGGCGTCGCTGCGCCGCTCACGTAGACGATCCCGCCGACGAGGATGAGCAGCGCACCGATGACGGTGCCCGCCGTGGGAGTCCGAAGCCGCTGCAGCAAGACGAAGGCGACTGTACGCGCTATTCGCGCGGGGTCAGCCCGCGAGCTTGCGCCAGACGAGCCCGCCGACCTTCGCGCCGACCGTACGGCCCGCCTTCACGTCGCCCGGGAGCTCGGTGCCGCGGTCGACGCCCTGTGCCGCGGCGTGCGCGGCCCTGGCGGCGAACGAACGGCCGCTGAACGCCTCGAGCACCGCGCCCGCCGCGTAGGCGAACGCACTGTCGCCGGAGACCGAGCCGGGCGACGGAGGCGTCGCGGCGAGCGGGCTCCAGCGCGCCCCCGGCACCCAGCGGCCGGCACGCAGGACGAGCTCCTGCCCGCCGGCGCGCTTGATCAGGCCGGGTACGAGCGGCAGCTGGTTGTTGAAGGCGAGGTACCGGATCATCGAGATCGGCCGCGGTGCCTGCGCGGTGCGCTTCGCGCCCCAGGCGGAGACCGCCGCGTCGTTCAGGGCGGCGTTCAGGGCGAGATCGAGCCGGACGTCGTGCGCGAGGCGCGCGGCGGCGCCGGTTCCGGCGGGCAGCGACGCCGCGACCCGGTTCCAGCCGAGCGGGGATGCATCCACCGCGGACGGAGCGGCCGCCTGCGACGCGGCGCGAATCGCCGCGACCGCAGCCTGCTTGTACGCGGCGCCCGACGGGTCGCCGAGGCGCGGCGCGACGGCGGCGACGCGCGGCGCGAACGTGCGCACGCGGCCCCACTGCGAGTCCTCGAATGTCTGGACGCCGGCCGGGACGGAGCCTCCGCCCTGGGCCGCCTTCTCGCCCAGCGCGAGCGGCTGCCAGAACGTCGGATCGTGCACCGTCGAGCCCGGCTGCGAGACGACGAGCGGCGCGTTCACCGGCGTGTAGGTCGGGTCGGCGTAGTGCAGCGCTTCGTTCGAGCCGTCGTTCCGGCCGGCGGCGATCGCTGCGGCTCCGATGCGGTTGCCGAGCTCCGCCGCCGAGCCGCCGGCTGCTCGCGTGAAGTCGGGTGAGATGCAGAAGCCGCGGAGCCGCCCGGTGAGGAGCGCGAACGCCCGCTCGAGGTTCGCTCCGTACGACGCGCGCCAGACGAGCAGCCGGTAGGCGGCGTAGCTGATCGCCGCCTCGCGGCTCTGCTGTCCTTGGGTCGCGTGCCAGGCCTGCGAGATCGCCGTCGAGAGGTCGAAGAGGTCGCGAGCCTGGACGGGCTCCGACGCTCTGCCCAGCCGAAGCACGTCGACCGCCGCGTCGTTCCAGATCCGCGCGACCGACCGGCCCCGCCGCGGCGCGGGCGTGCAGTTCGCGAGCGTGGGCGTCGCAACCTGCGGGACGACAGCCTGGACGGGCGGCGGCGACGCGATCCGCACGACCCGGTTCGCGGCCACGTTCCGGCGGAGGCTCTCGCCGCCCCACGGGTAGCGCACGGTGAGCGAGCGGACCGAGGTCGCGGCGCCGAGACCGAAGTGGACGCGCTGGTCCTCCGACGAGAGATAGCTGCTTCCGGCCTGCACGACGCGCGTGAGGCGCCGGCCGCCCGGAAGCGTGACGGTGACGAGCGCACCCGGAGCGAAACGGGACAGCTGCACGTCCAGCCAGTGCCCGCTCGGCCCCGACGGGTGCAGGAGCACGAGCTTGCCGCCGATCGTGTTGATCGCGACGTCGATCCGCCCGTCGTTCGCGACATCCGCCGCTGCCGCGCCGCGCCCGTTCAGGCGCACACCCTTCGCCGCGATGACGCCCTTCGCGTTCCCGAAGGTCGTCGCGCCCGCGACCGGCGCCAGGACGCGCACCGACTCCGCGTCGGCGGAGAGATTCGTGACCGGAATCGCCCCCGCGGCGAGTAGCAGGTCGGACGTACCGGAGTTGGCGAAGTCGACCCACGTCGCGCCCCAGCCGGCGAAGCCCGTCCCGAGCGCAGGGTCGAACCGCGGCCGCACGCTCGCGAACACGCGGGCGGCGCTCTGCTCGTACGCGGCGGCGGGCTCGTTGCGCGAGTTGGTCACGAAGAGGCCGAGGTGTCCCGTCGACGTGACGCTCGTCGCCACTCCCATGCCGGCGTACGGGTCGGCGACATCGGCGGCGGCCGCGCGCTCCTCGAGGCGGAAGCCGAGCCCGGCCGGGTCGGCGCTCGCACCGCCGGGCCACGGCACGTTGACGTAGAGCTGGTTCGGATCCTCGTCGTTCGCGACATAGAGGTCGGGGCGGCCGTCGCCGTTCATGTCGACGAACGTCGCGCCGAGGCCGTGGCTGAAGCCGGACGCCTCGAGGCCCGCCGGGACGCCGACCTCCTTGAAGCGCCCCGCGCCCTCGTTCAGATAGAGCAGGTCGCGGACGCCGGTCACGTTCGTCGGGAAGCCGGCGAGGGAGTTCTGCACCGGCTGATTCAGATCCGAGTAGCCCGCGACGAAGAGATCCGGCCGGCCGTCGCCGTTCACGTCGGCGACGGCTGCGCCCGTGTACCAGCCGTTCGCCGGCAGCCGCGCCTTGGTGAACGTCCCGTGGCCCGTGTTCCAGAGGATGTCGACGCCGCTCGTCGTCGTCACCACCAGATCGGTGTGGCCGTCACCGTTCAGATCCGCGGCGACGCAGCCGTCGCCCTGAACGGGGAGATCCGCGTGCGTGGCCCGACTGACGTTTGTGAACGTGCCGTCGACGTTCTCGAACAGCGCGCTGCGGGGGAGGCCGCCGTGCGCCTCCCACTGCGGCGCGTCCGCGCTCGCGTAGGAGTTGACGACGAACAGGTCCTGCCAGCCGTCGTCGTTGTAGTCGAGCCAGCAGACGCCGCCGCCCATCATCGCCTTGGTGTCGCTCGACATGCCGTAGCGGAACGAGCCCTGCTGGAAGTCGAGCCCGAGTGACGGCGCGAGATCGGTCAGCCGCAGGCCTGCGAGCGCCGAGCTCTCGCGGACGGCCACCGCAGCCTGTGCCGGCGCCGCGGCGGCCAGCGCCCAGTGACCGCTCGCCTGCTGGTGCAGCTCGTAGGTCTGGCCGGCGAGCCGCGCGACCGCGAACGGGGGGTCCTGGTCGCGCCCCGGCGCCAGCTTCAGGGTCAGCCGGTCGGCGGCGGTCGCATGGACGGTCGACAGCAGGTCGTGCGCGATCAGCTGCGCCGTGTGGAGGTCGAGCTGCGTCTGCACCCCCTGTGACGGCAGGATCGTGATCGGCGGCAGCGCCCCCGGCGGCAGCGACCGGAAGCCGGCGGCGCCCACCGACGTGCTCGAGAGCACGATCGCGGCCGCCGACACCGCGACGGCCGCCGCCGCCGCGGGGACGACCGTGCGCCGGTCGAGCGCGAGCGGCAGGAGCCTGAGGAGCGGCATGGCCACGCAGACGATCGCGAGCGAGCCGAGCAGCGCCACCTTGCTCGAGAACTCCGTCGTCGCCGGAGCGATCAACACCGCGGCGAGGAGGCCGAGCGAGACGGCGTAGACGAGACGACCCGAGGACGAGCGCGGCGCCGTCTTCGGGTCGGTGATCATGAAGAAGAAGAAGACGAGCACCTCGGGCGAGGTGACGAGCACCCACCAGAAGTGGAAGCCGCTGATCGGCCCGAGGTGCCAGTGCGCGGTCATCGCGTGACCGGACAGGGCGAGCAGCCCGATCGCGGCGGCGAACGAGACCCAGAAGCCGAGCGCGACCCGCAGCAGCCCGAGCCGGAGGAGGATCGTGAAGCCGCCCGCGACGATGACGGCGAGTGCGAGCCCGAGCCAGATCGACATCGGCCCCCACCAGAAGTCGAGCGGGGTGGCCCGGTTCCGCCCGAGCACGAGGAAGCAGACGACGAGGCCGATGTTCGACGGGTTGAAGAAGTGCTCGCCGCGCCAGCGGAGCACGTGCTTGGAGAGCAGCGCGACGGCCGCCGTCGCCGAGAAGATCCACCAGCCGCGCAGGGTCCACCAGTCGCCGTGCGCGGTGCCGGGGACGCGCAGCACGAATGCGACGCCGTTGGCGGTCAGCAACGCGCTCGCCGGCCAGAGGATCACCTGCTGGCTGCGGAACGCGATCGCCACCTCCAGCACCGCACAGGTCCCGAGCGCGACGAAGATCTGCGCGATCGAGAGCTGGAAGTGGAAGCCGACCTGCCCGATCACCTGCAGCGAGGTGATCGTCGCGGCGAGCTGCAGCCGCGGGTCGCGGAGCTTCGGCAGGAGCACGGGATAGGAGGTGCCCCGGATCTCGACCGCTGCCATCCGTTCCCCAATCTACTGGCGGCGCGGGAGATTTACTATCCAACTATGCAACTAGACCGCGCCCGCCGCATCGTCGACCACGTCGTCGCCGCGGCCCCCGCCCCGCTCTCCGTCTACGTCGTCGACCCGCACGGCGAGCTCGTGTGCACCGCGTCGATGGACGGCGCCGCGCCCGACACGCGCCTGAACGCGCAGCGCAAGGCCTACACCGCCGCCCGCAGCGACGCCCGCTCGACGCGCCAGCTGGCCGAGAAGGTGCGCGACGACCCGGTCGAGCGCGCGAGCTTCGACCCGTTCTTCACCTTCTTCCTCGGCGGCGTCGCCGTCTTCGAGGGCGAGACACGGGTCGGTGCGGTCGGGGTCAGCGGGCTCCCGGGCGAGGAGGACGAGCGGCTCGCGCTCGACGCAATCGCCGCGACCGCGCCGTAGCGGATCGCTAGCGGACGATCTGCGGGTCGGTGAAGATGTCGAGCTCGTCGCGGCTCTGCGTCGAGAACTCGGAGACGATCGCGCCCTCGTCGCCCGCCCGGAACCAGTGCAGCGTGTCGGGCGGGATCGTGAACTGGTCGCCCGGGCCGAGCACGACCTCGCCGTGACCGTCGACGTGGAGCGAGACCGACCCCGCGCGGCAGCGGAACGTCTCCTCCTTGCCGGGATCGTCGCCGACCGGCGGATGGCGGTGCTCGGGGCAGAGCTGGTGCGGGAAGAGCACGAGCTCCTTCGCGCAGACCCGCTCGGTGTTGACGTAGACGACGATCTGCAGACCCGCCTCCTCGAGGCGGCCGAGCCCGAAGTCCGCGACCTCGATCGCGTCGCGCTCGGCCGGGGTGAGGACGACGCCGGCGGCGGCGAGCATCGCCGCCGCCCGCTCGCGCGCCTCGGCGTCGGTCATCGGACACAGCTCACAGCGACACGGGCGCGGAGGCGATCGCCGAGGCGTGAAGCGCCTCGAGGACCCGCGCCTGCCCCATCGCGTCCTCGCGCCCCAGCAGGAGCTCCGCCTCGCCGCGGATCGCGTCGCTCAGGTTCTCGAGCTCCAGCCGGTAGGAGTCCTGCGGCTCGATCGCGATCCGCTCGACGCCACCATCCCGCCGCAGCTCGATCGCCGGCCGGTTGCAGTGCCACGGGTCGTCGAGGAAGAGCGAGCCCTCGCTGCCGATCGCCTCCAGCTCGTCGCGGCCGGTCATCGCCGTGCCGCAGTCGAAGGTCGCGATCACGCCGCCCGGGAAGCGCATCGTCCCGGCGAAGACCCAGTCGGTGCCGGTCGGCCCGAACCATGCCTCGCCCCAGACGCGCTCGGGCTCGCCCGCCAGCAGGCGCGAGCCCGAGACGTTGTAACAGCCGACGTCCATCAGCGAGCCGCCCTCGAGGTCGGTCTGGAGGCGGATGTTGTCGGTGTCGTAGAGCGAGTACGAGAACGCCGAGCGGACGAGCCGCAGCTCGCCGATCGCGCCGTCCGCGACGAGCTCGGCCAGCTTCTTCGTCTGCGGGTTGTGGCGCCACATGAACGCCTCGATGAGCAGCCGCCCCGCCTTGCCGGCGGCGTCCCAGGCGGCCGTCACCTCGTCGGGATGCCGCGTGAACGGCTTCTCGCAGAGCACGTGCTTGCCCGCCTCGAGGGCCTTGATCGACCACTCGGCGTGCAGCGTGTTCGGGAGAGAGATGTAGACGGCCTCGATCTCCGGGTCGGCGAGCAGAGCCTCGTAGGAGCCGTAGGCGCGCGGGATCCCCCACTCGGCCGCGTACGCGTCGGCCCGCGCCTGGTCGCGGCTCGCGACCGCGACGAGCTCGACCTTCTCCGACGCGTGCGCCCCCGGAATCACCTTCCGGTTGATGTCGGCGGTCGAGACGATTCCCCAATTCACTATGGAAGTCATATGCGTATCCTCTCCGATATGAGCCAGATCGGCGTCGGCATGCTCGGCTACGCGTTCATGGGCAAGGCCCATTCGAACGCGTTCCGGAAGATCCCGTACATCACGTGGCCGCCTCCGCTCGAGCCGCTGCTCGTCGGCATCGCGGGCCGCAACCCCGAAGCGGTCGGCGAGGCGGCGCGCCGCTACGGCTGGGAGTACGCGACCGGCGACTGGCGCGACCTCGTCGCCGACGAGCGGATCGGCCTCTTCGACAACGGCGGCCCGAACTCCCTCCACGCCGAGCCGACGATCGCCGCGGCCCGTGCGGGCAAGCACGTCGTCTGCGAGAAGCCGCTCGGTCGCGGCGCCGACGAGAGCTACGAGATCTGGAAGGCCGTCGCCGCCACCGGCGTCAAGCACATGTGCGCCTTCAACTACCGCTTCGTACCGGCGGTGCGGCTCGCGCGCGAGATGATCGAGGCGGGCGAGCTCGGCGAGGTGCGCCACTTCCGGGCGCGCTACCTCCAGGACTGGGGCGACGACCCGTCGCTCGACACCTGGCGCTTCAGCGCCGCGGACGCCGGCTCGGGCGCGATCGGCGACCTGATGACGCACGTCGTCGATCTCGCGCGCTTCCTGAACGGCGAGATCGAGACCGTCTCCGGCTTCGCGCACACGTTCCTCGCCGGCCGCGAGGTCGACGACGCCGCCGAGGCCGCGGTCGCATTCGCGAACGGCTCGGTCGGCACGCTCGAGGCGACCCGCTTCGCGCACGGCCGCCGCAACGCCTTCCAGTGGGAGATCAACGGCACGAAGGGCTCGCTCGCCTTCGACATGGAGCGGATGAACGAGCTGGAGGTCTTCCGCGCCGACGGCGACCGCGCCCGCGGCTTCAAGCGCGTGCTCGTCTCCGAGGCCGACCATCCGTTCTGGCAGCACTGGTGGCCGCCGGGCCACATCGTCGGCTGGGGCGACACGTTCGTCCACGAGCTGCACCACTTCCTCGCGGCGGTCGCCGGGCAGCACGAGGTCGCCCCGTACGGCGCCGACTTCGAGGACGGCTACCGCGCCTCGGAGATCTGCGACGCGATCGTCCGCTCGGGCGAGAGCGGGCAACGAGAAACCATCTCGTACCGCGAGCTCGACTAAGTAGCAGCCTGTTACGTGGCTGGCGAGGTGGGCGGAGATTCCGCTCGCCGCCGCGACCGGGGTGTGCGGGCGCACGACCCCGAGCATCTGCCCGTCTCGGGTAGCAGCGCTCAGTCGAGCGGCAGGGTCAGGCTGTCGATGTCCGACGGGTAGTCGGTGAGCTTCTCGTAGCCGTCGTCGGTCACGACGACCGTGTCGGAGTGGCGGAAGCCGCCGAGCGCCGAGTCGTAGATGCCCGGCTCGATCGTGAAGACCATGCCGGGCTCGAGGGCGGTGTGGTCGCCGAGGTCGAGGAACGGCGCCTCGTGGTTGCGGAGGCCGATGCCGTGGCCGGTGTGCTGGCGCCAGGAGCCGAGCAGATCGCGCTTGGAGAGATAGCGCATGACGGCGCCGTCGACGTCGGCGCAGGTCGCGCCCGGGCGGATGGCCGCGAACGCGGCCTCCTGCGAGGCGACCGTGTGCTCGAACATCCGCTTCTGCGCGTCGGTCGGCGGGCCGATCACCATCCCGCGCTCGAGCTCGGCGTTGTAGCCCCAGACCGGCGCGCTCGTCTCGGTGACGAGCATGTCGCCCGCCTCGAACGCGATGTTGTGCGCGACCGCGTGCGCCCAGGAGCTGCGGACGCCGATCTGGCCGCGGTAGCCGGCCGCCGCGCCCGACTGCGACGACATGCCGCCCGTGTCGCCGAGCTCCGCGAGCATCGCGAGCGTCGTCTCCATCCCCGCGCGCAGGCTCGCCTCCGCCTCGGTCACGCCCGGCCGCGAGTACTCCTGCAGCAGCCGGTGAGCGTGCGCGCACCAGCGGCCGCTCTCGCGGATCAGCGCCAGCTCGCTCTCGCTCTTGCGCACCATCATCGACTCCACGAAGTCGCCGAGCCCGGCGACCGACGCGCCCGTGACCGCGCTCAGCGCCGGCCCCTTGTAGCCGAGGATGCCGGGGTAGCCGTCGCTGTCGGCGCCGATCGACCGCTCGATGCCGAGGTCGGCGAGGACGCGCGCGAGGATGAGCATCGGGTGCTCGACGCCGGGATATTCGGGATACGCCTCGATCCGCTCGAACGCGGTCTCGGCGCGGGTGCGCTCGACCTCGAACTCCGGGACGAAGATCGCCGACTCGCCGCCCAGGTTCTCGGCATAGATCACGGGCCGCTCGTTCGAGAGGAACCAGAAGCCCGTGAAGTACTGGATCGAGTCGGCGCCGAAGAGGACGACGCCGGTCAGCCCCTCGCGCGCGGCGTGCTCGAGCAGCCGTCCACGGCGCTCGGAGAACTCGGCGGCGGGGATGCCGTGGCGGATCTCGGCGCGCGGCGGCTCCATCGCCCTGAGCGTATCCGGCAGCACGAGCCCGCCGCCGGTCGATCAGGTCACGCGGCCAGGTGCCCGGAAGCGCCGCGGCGGAGGCCGGACGGGCGGGCCGAAGCACCCGTGCAGTCACGGGCGAGCACGGCGCTTCCGTCGCGGGAGGCGGCCGCGTACTCCGGCAGCGAGAGGGTCACGCGGCGCGTGCAGTCGGCGTCGCCGCACTCGCACAGGAAGTCGCCGGGCACCGTCGGCCAGGCGCGGGCGAGCAGCTCGGCGATTCGCTCGTTCACTTCCCGGAACAGCATCGACGTGTGCAACGCGTTCATTCCCGCCCCCTCTCGTCGTCGTCTCAGTCGAATAGACCACAGAACGGGGCAGAACCGGCGGGTGCGGCGTGGTGTCTTACGCAGCTTTTACGCATCCCCGCGGCGAGACGGCTCGGCGAGGGCCCGCGGCGGCGCTCAGAGCCGGTCGAGCAGGTCTGCGACCGTGTCGACTGCGAGGTGCGGGCGGTGCTTCTCCGGCACGGTGCCGAGATCGAGCGCGCCGCTGATGCCGCTGCGGACGAGGACGGTCGTCGAGCGGCCGAGATGGCCGAGGGCGACGTCGAGGCGGATGTCGTCCCCGACCATCGCGATCTCCTCCGAGCGGACGCCGCCCAGCCGGCGCCGCATCTCGCGCACCGCGGCTCGCGACGGCTTGCCGACGACGACCGGCCGGGTGCTCGACGCCTTCGCGATCGCCGCCGCGATCATCGCGCCGCGAGAGAGGATCGGGCCGTCCACGCCCGCGTACGCGGGGACGTAGCTCGCGGTGAGCAGGCGCGCGCCGGCGAGCACGGCGCGGGCGGCCCGCTCGAGCTCCTCGAAGTCGACCCGGTCCGCATGCGTGACGAAGACCGCGTCGACGCCGGCCGGGTCGCGTCCGTCGACGAGTCGGATGCCGACGCTCTCGAGGTACGCGCGCGCCGCGTCGGTCGCGAACGCCAGTACGCGGACCTCGCCGCGGAAGCGGTCGAGGTACGCCTGCACCGAGCAGAGCGGCGTCAGCACCTGCCCGTCGGCGACCGGCAGCCCCGCCGCGCGCAACTGACCGGCGAAGGCGTTCGGGCGGACGTGGCTGCCGTTCGTGAAGACGGCGAACGGGCGGCCGGAGGCGACGATCCGGTCGAGCACCTCGCGGGCGCCGGGGATGGCGTGCACCTGCTCGGGCCCCGCGCGGTGGACGAGCGTCCCGTCGATGTCGAAGACGAAGGCGCCGACCCCGTCGAGACGGACATCGTCAGGAGGCACGGCGCCACACCACCAGATCGTCGCCCTTGCGGACACGGAGGTACGTGATCGCGCGGCGCCGCTCGACCTCGCGCAGCAGCCGCACGAGCGGGTCGCGACCGCCGGGCACCGCCGTCGGCAGCTTCTCGGCGATCGTCGGCGCGGCGCGCATCGCGTCCACCTGCTCGGCCGGCATCGTCAGGCGCAGCAGGAGCTCCTCGTCCGAGATCCTCTCGCCGAAGCGCGCCCGCGCGCCCTCGAGGCTCACCGGCTGCGCGTCGCGGAGCTTCTCCGCCTTCGCGAGCGAGAGCACGCGGCCGGCGACCTTCGGGTCGGGAGGCGCCGCGAACTCGCCGTAGTGACCGTGGAAGTAGCGCACCGTCTCGTCCGAGACGTTCAGCCAGCGCTCCGCGTCGATCACGTTGCGGGTCGCCTGGTAGGCGACGAGCTGCGAGACGGGCGTGACGAGGATCGGCCAGCCCATCTCCTCGCGCACGCGGGTCACCTCCTCGAGCACCTGCTCGAAGAGCTCGGGACGGCGGATCTCCTCGAGCATCCGCCGGGTCGTCGTCACCATCCCGCCGGGCAGCTGGTGGTGGTAGTAGGAGGCGTCGTAGGAGCGCGGCGCGCCGGGCGGCAGGCGCTTGGCGCGGACGAGGTCGCGGAAGTAGCCGTCGACCCGGCCGAGCGCAGCGGTGTCGAGCCGGTGCGCGTAGCCGTCCGCGCGGAGATTCGAGAGTGTCGAGTCCGCGGTCGGCTGCGAGGTGCCGTTGCCCGCCGGCCCGACCGCGGTGTGCAGGACGTGGAAGCCGGCCCGCAGGCCCTCCATGTAGACCTGCGGCGCGAGCCCGATCGTGCAGTGGCTGTGCAGCTCGACCGTGCGACCGGTCGCGACGAAGTACGGCCCGAGCTCGCGGACGGCGTCGACGGTCAGCAGGCCACCCGGGTCCTTGAGGTAGAAGCGGTCGATGTCCGCGCAGTCGGCGAGCGCCGCGACCCGCTCCGCGTAGTAGGCGTGCGTGTGCACCGGGCTGATCGAGTAGGTCAGCCCGACGACGATCTCCTCGACGCCTTCCTCGCGGGCGACGCGGGCGATCCGCCGCAGCGCCTGCGGGTCGTTGGCGGGCTCGGCGAGCTGGAAGCGGCGGATGCCGTTGCGGACGACGCAGCGGAAGGCGAGCCGCATCACCTCCTCGTCGCACGGCTGCCAGGCGATGAACCGCATGCCGGTGGTGATGAAGTTGAGCAGCGTGTCTGGCAGCGCGGAGCGCATCAGCCGCAGCAACTCCCACGGATCCTCGCGATGGAAGCGCACCGACACCGCCATGTGCGTGCTCGAGGTGAAATCGAGCGCGTGGAAGCCGACCCGCTCCATCGTCGGCGCGATCGCGAGGATGTCCGTCGCCGTCAGCCCGGTCGCGCCCCAGAGGCTCTGGTTGCCGTCGCGGGTGGTCGTATCGACGATGTCGACGACGCGGCCGGACTCTGTCACGCGGGCACCACGCGGAAGAGCGGCTCGCCGTACTCGACGAGCTGGGCGTTCTCGGCATGCACCTCGGCGATCGTGCCCGCGACCCCTGCGGCGACCGAGTTCATCATCTTCATCACCTCGACGATGCAGACGATCGTGTCGGGCTCGACCCGCGTCCCGACCTCGACGAACGGCGCCGCACCCGGGGCCGGGGCCCGGTAGAACGTGCCGAGCATCGGCGAGACGATCGCCAGGCCGTCCGCTGCGGGCTCCGGCGCGGCGGCGGGCGCGGACGCCGGCCCGGCCCGATCCGCAACCGGCTCGTCGACGGGCGCGGGGGCGGCGCCGCCGCGGAGCACGTGCAGCGAGAGACCGTCCGTCTCGATCCGCAGCTCGTCGAGCTCGGACTCGTCGATGATCCGGAGGATCTCGCGGACGTCGTCGTCGTCGAGCGCCATCGCCGCCCCTACCCCTCCCTCTTGGCGGCGCCGAAGGCGCTCATCACGAGCGCCATCGCCGAGGCGGCGGGCGCCGGCTCGCCGCGCTTCGGCAGCGCCGTCACCGGGCGCGACTGGACGACGTACAGGCTCGACGGCAGCTCGCCGCCACGGGCGATCGCCCACTCGACGTCCTGGTGCGAGGCGAAGTAGCTCTCGACCCGCCGGCCGACGTCGACGAGGGCCTCGAGGGCGGCCGCGTCGAGACACGGCGCCGCCCGCCGCTCGTCCGGCACGGCGACCCGCACGGCTCCGCGCCCGCCGGCGTCCGGCACGTACTCGACCTCCTTGGCGTGCACGTGCTCGCGCACCACCTCGCGCGTGACCTTGCTGACGAGGAAGTCGTCCGGGGTGACCTCGCCGCCCACGACCGCGAGGCCGAGCCCCCAGCTCGCGTTGATCGCGACCATGCTCGGATCGCCGCTGACCGGGTTGCACGTGAAGAGGACGCCCGAGACCTCGGCGTCGACCATCAGCTGGATCGTGACGCCCATCGCGGGCTCGGCTGAAGCCGCACCCAGCCGTGCCCGGTAGGCGATCGCAGGCGGGCTGTAGAGGCTGACCCAGCAGTCGCGCAACGCGTCGCAGACGTGGTCGGCGCCGCGCACCCAGAGGTACGTCTCCTGCTGGCCGGCGAAGGTCGCGTCCTGGCCGTCCTCGCCGAGCGCGCTCGAGCGGACGGCGACCGGCGGCTCGATCGCGCCCGTCTCGGACGCGAGCTCCTCGTAGCCGGCGACGACCTCGTCGCGCACGGCGTCGGGGACGGGTGCGGAGCGCATCGCCTCGCTGATCGCGTGCGATGCCGCGCCGACCGAGTCGACGTCGTCCGGCGACATGCGGGCCATCGCGGCGTCGATCGTCCCGCCGAGTCCCGACTCCTCGACGAAGGCGCGGAACGCCGACGTCGAGACGGCGAACCCGGGCGGGACGGGAATCGCCGCCGCCATCAGCTCGCCGAGCATCGAGCTCTTGCCGCCGAACGTCTCGCTGTCGGCGTGGCGCAGCTCGGCGAGCCGCCGCGTGTGCTCGCCGCCGCTCATTCGAGGATCGTCACCGTCCCCGCGGAGCCGTCGACGCGGATCCGCTGACCGGTCGTGATCTGCGAGGTCGCACGACCGGTGCCGACCACCGAGGGCAGCGCGTACTCCCTGCAGACGATGGCCGCATGGGACATGACCCCGCCGATGTCGGTCACGGCCGCGGTGATCTTCGAGAAGATCGGCGCCCACGCGGGCGACGTGATCGAGCAGACGAGGATCTCCCCGTCGCGGACGTCGCCGATCTCGCGCACGGTCTTCACGACCCGGGCGATCCCCTCGACGACGCCGGGCGACGCCGCCGTACCCGTCAGGTTGGAGCCTCCGTCCGCGTGGCGCGCCCAGGCGTGGACGCGTTCTGTCGTGACGCCCCAGAGCATGATCAGCGCCGGGTCGAGCACCGCCTCGGGCACCGCGCCGACCGCGGGCGGCGGCGTCCACTCGCCGAGCCGCTCGAGCAGCTCGCGCCGCCGGGCGACGATCGGCGGCCAGTACTTCGGCCCGCGCGCCTGGCCCCCGGTCGCCCACGTCAGCAGCAGCTCGTCGAGCGCGGCCTGCACCTCGAGCCGCGAGAGCTGGAAGATCGCGTCGCGGTCGGGGAGGAAGCCGTGCGCGACGAGCAGGTCGCCGAACTCGCGGATCTTGTTCCACCAGCTTGTGAGGAACCAGTAGTCGCAGATGAACTTGTGCTCCTCGACGTACGGGAAGACGGTGCGCGCGAGACCGAGCAGCTCGTCGAACGACGCGCGCGCCTCCTCGCCGAGCAGGCCGCGATACTCGCTCGCGAGCCGGTCACGCTCGGCCGCGACCCGGTCGGAGTGGCGCTCGATGTCCTCCCCGCCCCGGAGCGCGGCGATGTGCCCGGTCAGCGACGCGTACGGGATCGTCGGGTCGTCGAACCAGCTCCCGTAGTAGTGGTAGAGGCCGTCGCCGGTCGCCATGTGGAACCACGGGTCCTTGACCTGCTCGAGCGCGGCGAGCCAGCTGCGACCGGCCTCGGTGGCGGCGAGCTCCGCGTCGATCTCCTGCGGCGTGCGCCCCTCGGCGAACGCGCCGTCGACGCCGGTGTCGATCGCGAGCCGCGCCAGCCGGCGCAGCTCGGCGTCGGGCCGGAAGAGGAGCACGTCGATCCCGGCGACCATCTGGGCGATGTGCTGGTCGGGGATGTCGGGCAGGTTCGCCTTGCACAGCTCGGCGAAGGTCATGTATGCGCCGTAGCCGAGGAGCAGGAACTCGAAGTGGTTCTGCCACATCAGGTCGGCGAGCCGGAGCGCGCGACGGTACGCGTCGAGCACGGAGCAGTAGCTCGTCTCCTGATCCTCGAAGGCGACCGCGTCGGGCTCGTAGGCGCCGAGCTCCGGCACGCGCAGCGCCTCCAGGTCCGCGATCAGCGCGTCCATCTTCGTGCGCCACTTCGCGTAGAGGCCGTCCCAGTTCTGGAAGTAGTAGCCGGCGCGCTTCTGGAAGAACTCGACGCGCTCGGCGATCTTCTCCGGGTCGGTGACCGGGTTGCCGGAGATGTAGATGTAGCCGTTGATGCAGCGCCAGTCGATCCCCATCGCGGGCGGGACGGCGAAGACCCGGTTCTGCCACGTGCCGAGCGCCTGGTAGGCGGTGTCGATGCAGATCGCGTCGAACGCCGGCATCGGCACCGGGAAGTGCATCGAGTTCCAGAACCAGAAGCGCTGCTCGTCCGCCTCGCGGCGCTCGTCGTCGAAGCGGCCGTAGTACGGGTACATCTCCTCCCAGCCCTCGCAGCCGGGCGGGGTCTCTACCTCGTACGGGCTCGGGAACGTGCCTACCACCGACGGTGTCGCCATCTGGTCTCCCTCCTCGAAGCCGGACTCCCCGGGTGGAGCTCAGCTCCCACGCGAGGTTGTATACCGCGTCAGGGGTCCATTCTTAGCGGCGAGCGAACCGCTGCCAAGTGCGGCCGCCCGACCGGGGCGGGTCAGGCGCCTTCGCCGACCGACCTGTGCCGGCCGCCGGAGCGGTGGCGGTGCCGGAAGACGAGCATCCCGACGAGCGCGAGCAGGAGCAGCGCGACGGCGGCGCCGACCGCGATCAGCGCGATCGCCCAGTTCGGCGTCCCGCCCGAGCTCGGGAGCGAGCTGTACGCGCCCGGCCCCGTGTGGATGACCTTCCTCGGCTTGACCGAGGGCACGGTCACGTTGCCCTTCCAGACCGCGGAGGCGCTGCCCGGAGCGCCGGCGGTGATCACGCAGTGCGCCGAGCCGCCGAGCGGAAGACCGAGGGCGTTCACCGTCAGGACGGCCTCCTCGCCCGGGAGGATCGTGCTCGAGATGACGCGGAACTCGCGGCGGCGGCCGTCTGCGGTGCAGACCGCGCCGCCGATCGAGTGCATGAACGTCTGACCCGTGTTCCGCTCCTCGACGAGCAGCCGCGGCGTCGAGCCGATCGTCGCGGTGGTGACACCGACGATCTGCACGCTGCTCCTGAGCTGCGAGAGGGTGCCGACGGTGATCGCGACCCCCACGTTGACCTGGTGGATGATCACGGCCCGCGCGCCCGCGGTCTTGTTCGCGCCGACCGAGACCGGCGCCGACGACTTGACGGGCTCGACCGTGATCCCGGCGAGGTACTGCCGGAGCGCCGTGCCGCCGGGCACGTTGACCGTGAACGGGATCGCCCTGCTCTTGTGCGGGCCGAGAGTGACCGTGGCCGGCAGACCCGAGATCCAGCACGCCGAGCCCGAGCAGGGCGCGAAGGCGCCGACGTAGGCGTCGCCGGAGCCGTTGGCGGTGGCGCCCTTCGAGGCGCTGATCTTGAGCGCGGTCGGCGTATCGGAGCCGTTCTCGACGACGACGGAGTCGTGCGCGGTCGCGCCGGGCTGCAGGGTGAAGGTGAAGTACCCGCGGGGCCCGAGCGCGGCATCGGGCTTCGGCGCGGCGCCGAACTCGTTCGCGGCGGTCGGCACGGCAGCCGCGGCGCCGGGAAGCGGCGCGCAGGTGACGAGCACGATCGCCGTGAGCGCGGCGATCGGGATGAGGCGATGGGTGCGCATCTCCTAGGGGCCGCTCCCGAGTGTGAACGTCCAGGTGGACGAATAGCTCGCTGCGTAGGTGCCAGAGGGTACGGCAAGCGCGAACGTCGTGGAGACCGTCTGGTCGCAGACACCGGTTCCCGCGGCGGCGGTGACGATCTTCGTCGCGGTCGGCGCCGTCGCTCCGGCGGGCAGCGCGTAGGGATACGAGACGCTGTTCGTCGGCGCCGTGCAGGCGGCGGCGCCGTCGCACACGGTCGTCGGCGCCGACGCGACCGTCACCGCGGTCGTCGGCAGCACGTGCGGGCTCGCGCCGCCGGTCGAGAACTGCGTCGAGGTCGCCGAGATGCTCCAGCCGGCGGCCGCCGTGCCGTCGCCGACGTCGAGGGCGAGGCTCGAGACGAGCACCTGGTCGAGACCCGTGAGCGTGCCGGTGAAGGCGATCGTCGACGGCAGGGAGACGAAGCCGAGCGGCCGCGTGATCGCGACCGACGCGCTCGTCTGCGCGCTCGTACCGCCGTTGCGGCTCGCCGTCTGGCCGGTGAAGACCGTCGTCGTCGAGGTGCCCGCAGCATCGGTCTCGGTCACGGTGGCGGTGTAGCTGCAGCCTGCCGCGTAGACGTGCGTGGTCGTCGGCGAGGAGCCGGTCGCGGTCGAGCCGTCGCCGAAGTCCCAGGCGTAGGTGGCGATCTTCCCGTAGGCGACGGTCGAGGCGGACGCGTCGAACTGGGCCGCCGAGCCCGCGGCGGCCGGGGTCACCGTCAGCGACGCGACCGGCGCCTGGTCGGGAACGAACGCGAGGCCGACCGGGCTCGAGCCGACGGAGATCGCCGTCTTCGCCGTCAGCGTCGAGAGGGTGATCGGCGTCACCGTGCCGTCGCCGGAGTTGCTCACGTAGGCGGTCGTGCCGTCGGGCGAGATCGCGATCCCGCGCGGCGTCGCGCCGACGGCGACCGGGCTGCCCGCGCTGTTCGACGACACCGTGATCGGCGTCACCTGGCTCGAGCCCGAGTCGACCGCGTACACGGTCGTTCCCGCCGGCCCGACGGCGATCGCGACAGGGGTCGAGCCGACACCGATCGCCGAGCCGACGCTGCCGCTCGAGAGGGTCACCGGCACGACGTTCGCGCTCCCCGAGCAGGCGACGTAGGCCGTGGCGCCGGACGGGAGGATCGCGACCGCCTGCGGAGCGGTGCACGAGGTGAGCGAGATCGCCGAGCCCGCCGTGCCCGACGAGGTCGCGATCGGCGTCAGCGTCGCCGAGCCGCTGGAGACGACGTACGCCGTCGCGCCGCTCGGGGCGATCGCGATCCCGAGCGGCGTCGCGCCGACCGAGACCGCCGAGCCGACCGCGCCGCTCGAGAGGGTCACGGGCACGACGACCGCGTTGCCCGAGCATGCGACCCAGGCCTTCGTCCCGTCGGGCGCGATCGCGAGCGCCTTCGGCGTCGTGCAGCCCGTGAGCGAGATCGCCGAGCCCGCCGCGCCGGTCGAGACGGTGATCGGCGTCAGCGTCGCGCCCGTCGAGTCGAGCACGTAGGCCTTGCTCCCGCCGGGTGCGACGGCGACCGCCCAGGGCGAGGAGCCGACCGTCACGGCCGCGCCCGGGTTGGCGGTGCCGAGATGAAGCGGCATCACGCTCGAGCCGCCGCTGTTGGCGACGTACGCGAGGTAGGGGTCGCCGTTCGTGATCCCGACGGCCGGCGTGACGCCCGCGTCGACGGGGCCGCTCGACGAGCGCGTCGCGACCTGCGCGGTGTAGACGCCGGCGGTCGCCGTGTTCGTCAGGCCGGTGATCCTGATCGAGACCGCGTAGCCCGGGTTGACGTAATGGCTCGCGAACGCGTACGTCAGCGTGTTCGCCGCGAGGCTCACCGTCCCGGTCGTCGGCACCGCATTGGAGGTCGACGTGACGGCGCCGACGGCCGGCGTGCCGGTCGTGCCCGGCGGCACGGTCATCGTGATCGAGGTCAGCGTTGCGCCGCTCGCGGTCGTGAAGGCGTACGTGTACGAGACGCCGGTGGCGCCGGCGGCGTAGCGCGAGAGCGACAGGGTCTGGCCGCCGAGCGAGGCGCCGCTGATCGAGACGGTGGCGGTGAGCCCCGCGTCGATCGGGCTCTCGCCGCTCATCGTCGTGATCTGCGACGTGTAGCTGCCGACGCTCGTCGTGTTGGTGAGCCCGGTGATCGAGAGCGAGACATCGGTCGACGGGGTGATCTCGGTCGCCGTGAACGCGTAGGTGAGCGTGTTCGACGCGAGCGACACCGTGCCGCCCGCCGGGAGCCCGCTGACGCTGCCGAGCGCAGGCGTGCCCGCCGTGCCCGGCGGGACGGTCATCGTCACCGAGTCGAGCGTCGCGTCGCTCGCGGTCGTGAACGTGTACGTGTACGTGGTCGCGGTCGCGCCGGTGGCGAAGCTCGAGACGCTCCAGATCGGGCTCGTCAGCGCCGCGCCGCTGAACGAGATCCCCGCGGTCGTCCCCGTGTCGACGGGGTTGCCGGAGCCCGTATGGGTCGCGATCTGCGAGGTGTAGCTCGCCGGCGCGTTCGTGTTCGTCAGCCCGGTGATCGTGATCGAGACCGCGTAGCTCGGGTTCACGTACGTGGCGCCGAACGAGTACGTGAGCGTGTCGCCGGCGAGGCTCACCGTCCCGTTCGTCGGCACGGCGCTATTCGTCGAGGTGACCGTGCCGACGGCCGGCGTGCCGCTCGTGCCGGGCGGGACGGTCATCGAGATCGACGAGAGCGACGCGCCGCTCGCGGTCGTGAAGCTGTAGCTGTAGGTGACGCCGGTCGCGCCGGAACCCGACGCCGACACCGTCCAGATCGGGTTCGAGAGCGTGCCGCCGCTGATCGAGACAGAGGCGGTCGAGCCGGTGTCGACCGGGCCCGAGGCGTCATGCGTTGCGATCGCGGAGGTGTAGCTGCCGGTCGTCGTCGTGTTCGTGAGACCGGTGACGTGGATCGTGATCGCGGTGGCCGCGTCGACCGCGGTGCCCGTGAACGAGTAGGTGAGCGTGTTCGCCGCGAGCGAGACCGTCCCACCCGACGGGACACCACTGACCGTCCCGAGCGCCGGCGTCCCGGCCGTTCCCGGCGGCACCGACATCGTCACCGAGGTCAGGGTCGCGGCGCTCGCGGTGGTCAGGCGGTAGGTGTAGGTGACGCCGGTGGCGCCGGACGCGGCGTTCGCGACCTGCCAGCTCGTGGCGGTGAGCGCGCCGCCGCTCACCGAGACGGCCGAGGTCGTGCCGGTGTCGATCGGAGAGGTGCCGCTCTTCGTCGCGATCTGCGAGGTGTAGGAGCCGGTCGAGGTGGTGTTCGTCAGCCCGCCGACCTTGAGCGAGACGGCCGTGGCCGCATTCACCCACTGCGCGGTGAACGCGTACGTGAGCGTGTTCGAGGCGAGCGAGACGGTGCCGCCGGTCGGCAGGCCGGTGACGCTCGTCAGCGTCGGCGTGCCGGAGGTTCCGGGCGGCACGCTCATCGTCACCGAGGAGAGCGACGAGCTGCTGCCGGTGCTGAAGCCGTACGTGTAGACGACGCCGGTCGCGCCGGCCGTCGAGGAGGAGACGGACCAGACCGGCGCCGACAGCGACCCGCTCGTGAACGAGACGGCCGATGTGAGCCCGTTGTCGATCGGCCCGCTGCCGCTGTTCGTCGTGATCTGGGAGGTGTAGCTGCCGGTCGAGGACGTGTTCGTGAGGCCGGTCAGGCCGATCGAGACGGACGCGCCCGACGCGACGGACGTGCCCGAGAACGAGTAGGTGAGCGTGTTCGACGCGAGCGAGACCGTGCCGCCCGACGGCAGGCCGGTCACCGTCCCGACCGCCGGCGTCCCACCCGTGCCCGGCGGAACGGTCATCGTCACGGAGGAGAGCGTCGCTGCGCTCGCGGTCGTGAATGCATACGTGTAGGTGACCCCGCTCGCGGCGGTGGCGTTGCTCGTCGCCGTCCAGAGCGCGCCGCTCAGCGTCCCGCCCGTGATCGAGATCGAGGCCGTACCTGCCGTGTCGACGGGCGTGCCCGACGTGCTCGTCGTCAACTGCGACGCGTAGCTGCCCGTCGTGCCGGTGTTCGTGAGCCCGTCGATCTCGATCGAGACCGTGTAGCCGGATGCCATGTAGTGGCTCGCGAAGGCATACGTCAGCGTCGTGCCCGACAGGGTGACGGTGCCGTTCGTCGGCAGCGAGCTGTACGTCGAGGTGATCGGGCCGAGGCTCGGCGTGCCGGCGGTGCCGGTCGGCACGCTCATCGAGATCGAGCTGATGTTCGAGGTCGTACCGATGGTGAACGAGTACGTGTAGGCGACGCCGGTGGCGCCGGAGGCCGAGTTCGAGACCGACCAGATCGGGCTGCCGAGCACGCCGCCGGTGAACGAGACGGAGCCGCTCGTGCCGGTGTCGACCGGCCCGCCGGAGCTGTTCGTCGCGAGCGCGGACGTGTACGAGCCGGCCGTCGACGTGTTCGTCATGCCCGTGATCTGGATCGACACCGCCGTGCCCGCCGCGACCGACTGGCTGAAGCCGCCGTAGGTGAGCGTCGTACCCGAGAGCGAGACGCTGCCGCCGCTCGCGACGCCGCTCACGGTGCCGACCGCCGGGCTGCCGCCGGTGCCGGTCGGGACGGTCATCGTCACGGAGGTGAGCGTCGCGGCGCTCGCGGTCGTGAAGGTGTACGTGTAGGTGACGCCGGTCGCGTTCGTGCCGCCGCTCGAGGCGCTCCAGCCCGCGCCGCTGAGCGCGCCGCCGCTGATCGAGGCGGCGGGCGTCGTGCCCTGGTCGATCGTCTTGCTGCCGCCGTTCGAGTAGTCGGGCCCGATCGTCTCGATCGTCGACGTGTAGGAGCCCGGCGTGCCCGTGTTCGTGAGGCCGGTGACCTCGATCGAGACGTTCGCGCCGGCCGCGACGTAGAAGCTCGAGAAGGAGTACGTCAGCGTCGTCCCGGAGAGGCTGATGCTGCCGCCGCCGGGCGTGTGCCCGTAGGGGAACGTGACCGTCCCGAGGCCGGGCGTGCCGCTCGTCCCGGTGGGAACGGTCATCGTGATCGCGGTGAGGTTCATGCTCGTCGCGGCGGTGAAGCTGTACGTGTAGGTGACGCCGGTGGCGCCCGCGACACCGCTCGAGAACGACATCGACGTGTTCGAGAGGGAACCGGCGGCACGGCTCGATGCCGCGCCGACGAGCAGGCCGGCGACGACGCAGAACGCGACGACGATCCCGATCGTCAGGCGGCCGCGGCGGCCGCGGAGCGCGAGCAGCGTACTGCGACGCGCGCGGCGGCCGAGCTCGGCGACGGCCCGCGCGAGCCGCACCAGCGCGCGCCACGCGAGCGAGATCAGCCGGCGGAGGACGAGCAGGACGAGCAGGGCGGCGACGGCAGCGACGGCGACGGGCGCCCAGGTCCTGAGCTCGCCGACCCATGACGAGGAGCGCGGTGAGGCCGCGGCGGGGCCGGCGCCGGGAAGCGTCGCGCCGAGCATCGTGCCGGCATGGAGCACCGCTGCGTGGGGCCCGCCGGTCGCGACGGCCGTCAGCGCGTAGTCGCCCGGCTGGAGCGCGTCGGGCCAGGGGACGCTGTAGACGATCCGGTCGCCGGGGAGGATCGTGTCGAGGCGGCGGGTGACGGTGCGCCGGTAACCGCCGGGCCCGACGACGGTGACCGCGAGCGTCGGCTTGCCGAGCAGGCTGCCGACGTCGCCGATCCCCACCGACACCGTGGCTGCGTGCGTCGCGCCTGCCGCGTCCAGCGCGAGCGAGCTCAGGCCCGGCTGGAACGTGGCCGCGCCGGGCACGCGGACGAGGACGCCGACGACGGTGCGGAGCACGCTGCGCAGCGAGAACGCCCCCGGCGAGGCCGACGAGCCGGGCGGCTGGAACGCGATCCCGCCGAGGTGGTCTCCTGCCGACGCGGCCGCGGGAGCGCGAACGCGGAAGGGGACGGTCACCGAGCCGTGCGCCGGCACGGTCACATGGGTGGCGCCGAGCGAGATCCAGCTGCCGGCGCCGTGGACGCCGTCGCCGAAGTTGGTGTAGACCGCGCCGGAGGTCGTGCCGGTGATGCCGTCGACCGGGTAGGCGAGGAGGCGGAGCGGCCGGTCGCTCGTGCTGGTGACGACGACGGCGTCGCGCCGCACGCCGCCGGCGCGGATCTGCGCGGTGACGTAGGCGCGCTGAGGCGATGCTCCGTGCCGTGCGGGGACGACCCCGAAGCCGCCGAGCGCCGGCCCGTCCGCCGCTCCCGCCGGCGCGGCCGCGCAGAGCAGAGCCGCGGCCGCCGGCGTCGCGAGCGCGGCGAGCCGCCCGACGAGCCGGTGTGCGGTGCCGAAGCGGAGGCGCATCGTGCTCATCGACTGGTCACGTCACTCCCGAGTGCGGCCGCCTGCGAGAAGGATGTCCCTCTCGCAGGCGGCCACGTCTCACGTCTCTCAGGGGCCTGAGCTGACCGCCAGGGTGACCGTGGACGTGTACGTCCCGGCCTTGGTGTTCGCGGGGATCGCCAGCCACCAGCCGAGGGAGCTGATCGTGTTCGAGCCCATACCGGTGTTGGCGTTCGCGTTGAAGATCGACGACGCCGACGTCTGGACCGTCACCGGGTAGCTGATCCCGTTCAGCACCGCGACGGTGCAGCCGGTAGCTCCCGCCGAGCAGGCCACCGCGGGCGCAGTCGTCGAGGTGTTGTCGGTGGTGCTGCCGTTGACTGTGAAGGCGGTGGCGCCGAGAGTGGCGGTGCCGCAGGTTCCGGACGTCGAGCACGTGAACGCCGTCGCCAAGGCGGTGACCTTCCAGCCGTTGCCGCTGCCGGTCGGGTCGTTCACGACCATGCTCTGGTCGGCGGTCGTCGCGTCGACGACCTCCTGGTCGGCGCCGTTCAGGGTGGCCGACCAGCCGAGCGACGTCGGCGGAGTGATGGCGAGGCTGCCGGCGCTGATCGTCGCCGTGCCGGTGACGCCGCTCGCGTCAGCCATGGAGGCTGTGACCGCGACCGCCACCGCAAGGACGGTGACCGGGAGCACCGCCCTCAGAGCACGCGCACGCCGCAGGCGTGTAGTTGACAACTGTTGTCCTCCTTGTTCGCCGGGCGAAGGCCAAGCCGCAGCGCAGTTCACCCGTCTGATGGATCTGACCCGCCACGTCCTGCCGCACAGAACGTGAACGTCCTCTGCATCTCGTTGTACGCCGTATCGGCGGCATTCACCTCCCCCTCTAGAGCTACACGCGGCCATTCATACGGAATTCACACCGGCGGCCACCTGCGGCCATACGCAACGGCGGCGAAAACGCCCGCGGCGGCCTCAAGAACGGAGAAACCGCGCCGAAGAAACAGGGACGCTGGGAGCCTCGATGAGCGGCGCTATCGGGGCGTACTGCTCATGCCGGCGCGCGTTGCGCCTACGAGGTTTCCGGCTTCGCCCGCGTACGTGCCGATCGCCGGGTCGACGAGGCCGCCCGTCGCCTCGTCCTCCGCGCAGGGGCGGAGCGCCGCCTCACAACGCCGGCTGATCGCGGCCGGTGGACGGCCGGGGCGGCGCCATGTTGATGTCGGCGCACTCTCCGCAAATCCCGTGCGAGAAGACGAGTCGTGCGTCGATTGCTTGTTCGGCGGCGTGTGGTAGTCGGAACCAGTCGCCGTCTAGCTGGACGCGTCGGCACCAGGCGCAGACGACGACGTGCTCGCCGGCGTCGAATGCCGCCCAGACGCGTGTGAATACCTCGCCGGTATCCATGGGGCTTGCTCGCCGGCCTTTCAGGCCTGCCGGACGGCGGGGTTGCCGCCATCGGTTGAGGGACTGTGCTGTGGCGCTGCCGGTGGTAGGAGGAGGAGGTGGCTCTCGACGACGGCGGCGGCGACGTCGCTGAGCTTGCGGCCGTTTCGCTGGGAGTGGTCGCGCAGCGTCTCGAAGGCGCGGTCGGCGGTCATCGAGTGGCGGGCCATCAGGATCCCCTTGGCCTGCTCGATCAGCGCGCGGCGGCCGAATGCGCCCTGCAGGCTCTGGTACTCGGCGAAGCGCTGCAGGGTGATGTCGATCGCGCTCTGCAGCTCCTCGGGGGTGCCGTCGACGATGTAGGCGAAGACGCCGCGCTTGGCCGCCTCGCGAATGTAGGCGGGATCGTCGGCGTGCAGGATCGCGATCACCGGACAGGACGCCTCGCTGACGATCTCCGAGATCAGCTCGAGCGCGTGTTCCGAGCTCTCTCCGAGCCCGACCAGGGCGACGTCGGGGCGCTCTCGCGCGGTAGCCGTCCCGACCTCCTTGACGTAGATCTCGCGGGCGATCACGTCGTGGCCCAGCCCGATCACGACCCGGGCCAGCAGCTCCAGCCGATCGCGCCGCTCGTTCGCGATCAGGACACGCAGATGCTGGAGCTCGGCCATCAGATCCGACGCGCGTCTCCTCGTGAGCGCCGGATCGCACAGCGGCCCGACTCGACGACGAAGAACCGGTCGGCGGCTCGTACCACGACGCCACCGTCGAAGTGCGCAGGTGCGACCACGAACTGGTTCGCCATCCTCCGGTGCGCCTCGGCGACGGCGGGCACCTGGTCCCGGCAGCTCGGCCTCGCGCATTCGCAGCGCAGGTCGGCGCAGCGGCCGATGCGGTCGCGGTTCATGATCCGCCGCGCCTCGCTCAGAGCGAACGGACGCGACAGCATCGGCTCACGCGTCGCGCGGCTCCGGGCTGCCGATCGCGGCCGCTGCCGCACGACACTCGGTACGGCTCGAACCGCACCCCCGCGCATGAGCGACGCCACTCCCGGTACTTCGGCCATGGCTCCTCCGGTGATCGAATCGGATCGCCGACCAGGCTGGCTCGGTCGGCCGCAGCTGCTCCAACCCGCGCGCCTGTGGGAGGACATTTCGCCGGGCCGCATGGCGTGGGAACCGACGACTAACCCGCTGCGCCGACTCCTTGTGGCGCCGCGAACCAAAAATCCTATCACTTTTGCCTGCAAAGAGCCAGACCTTCGTCTGGGGCGCGCGGTGGGAGCGAGCGGCCGACAGACCGGGGCCGTCGACGTGGAGAGGACGGTGCGGTGCTAGGCTTCGCCGTGCGAGCCGTAGCGATTCGGGCTCGCATGTTCTCCAGCGACAGCCACATCGATCGGCGTCGCGCGTAGGTCCACCCTCAGAGCGCCGGGTCGGAGCAGGTTCCGTCCGAGACAAGGGGTGCGACCGAGATGGAGCAGTTGATCTTGGCGGCCGGCAAGGCGAGCGCACGCGTGCGCGCGCGGCGGCCGCGTCCACAACCCGACAAACGGAGATGAGCATGACTCGTTCTCACAAGAGACACGGGGCGCTTCTGGGAGCGCTTCTCGGCAGCGGTGCGACGCTCGCGCTGGTGCTCGGCCTCGGCCTCCTCGCCGGCGCCGGTGCGGCGGCGAGCACGCCCCAGCCGGCGAACACGTCCCCGGCGACGGTCACCGGGACGCCGCAGGAAGGAAAGAAACTGACCGGCGACAAGGGCACGTGGAGCGGCAGCCCGACGAGCTACAAGCTCTTCTGGACACGCTGCGACAAGGTCGGCGGTAGCTGCGCGAACATCAGCGGCGCCACCGCTGCGACGTACACGCTCACCTCGGCCGACATCGGCAACACGCTCCGCTTCAAGGTCCGGGCGACGAATGCCGGCGGCAGCAACTCCACCTCGTCCGTGCCGACGGCGGTAGCCGTCGCCGCGGCCGCCAAGCCCGGCCCGGGGAACACGTCGGCGCCGGCGATCACGGGGGCGCAGCAGGTGGGCCAGACGCTGACGGGCGACAGGGGCCACTGGAGCGGCGGCTCGCTGACCTACAAGTACTACTGGACCCGCTGCGACACCGCCGGTAAGGGGTGCTCGAACATGAGCGACGCCACCGCCACCACGTACACGCTCACCTCGACCGACGTCGGCAACACGATCCGCTTCAAGGTCAAGGCGACAAACGCAAACGGCAGCACCAGCGCCGCCTCCGCAGCCACCGGCGTGATCAACGCCGTCGCCAAGCCCGCGGCGACGGGCTGTCCGGCAGGCTCCGGAACCGTGCAGGCGTCCCAGCTGACCGCGCCCGCGCGGCTCCTGCTCAACGCGCAGGCCGCCAACCCGTCGGTCGTCCATCGCGGCACGGGCAAGCTGACCCTGCGCTACCAGGTCACCGCCTGCGGCGGCCGGCCGGTGCAGGGCGTCCTGGTCTACGCAACCGCGATCCCGTTCCAGCAGCTCACGATTCCTCCCGAGCAGACGACCGCCTCCAACGGCTGGGCGAGCCTGGACTTCCGGATGCTCGGCGGCTTCCCGGTCGGCTCCAAGCAGCAGCTGATCGCGGTCTTCGTCCGGGCACGCGTGTCGGGTCAGGACATCCTCGGAGGGATCTCGACCCGGCGCCTGTTCTCGGTTCCGGTGCGCTAGGACAGAACGGCAGGCCGCCCCTTCGGGGGCGGCCACGGCGTCCGAGCCGGCCAACCGCCGCGCAAGACGCCTCGACCTGTCGGCCTCGACCGACCTACACCCTCTGTCTCCCAATCGGAAAGGAGGTGAGAACGGTGTTGTGGATGGCGTTGTTCGTCCTGCTCGTGATCGCAGTCGTCGGCGGGATCGCGATCTCGAAGTTCCTGTTCCTCGTCCTCGTCGGCGCACTGCTGGTCGCGCTCGTCGCGCGGAGGTCGTCGTCGCACTGAGGTTCGTGACCGTGACCTTCCTTTCCGCTCGCGCGCCGGAACCAGCTCGGACGCCGGCGCGCGAGCCGGCGCGCGGCGGCGCACGCCCCGCGGGCGCCGTGGACGACCGGCGACCGAAGCCGTCGAGGCGAGGAGCTCGCGCTACACTCTCTGGGCGGCGTTCCATCGAAGCGGCGTCGCCCCGCTAGGCGGTGGTCGCATGAGATCGACCCCGCGAGAGCCCTCCTCAGCAGCGCAGGTCAGGGAAGCCGGTCGGCCCGACCGTCAGGTCGGCGACGAAGGTTCGTGCTGAGGAGGACCGCTGGTGGAGATGTTCGCAACCGACCGGCCCGAGACGCGTCGCCGCGTCGCCGATCCGGGCAGAGCGGGTGTCGCGTGACGCGCCGCCCGTCGCCGCAGGTGCTTCGGATGGTTCTGCCGTTGCTCCTCGTTGCCGTGTTCGCCTACGAGTTCTCGGCGTCCCGGCAGAGGGCGCCGGCGCACACGACGACGTCGGTCGATCTCTCGCAGCTGATCGCCCGCGTCGAGACGAAGCCTCACTCGGTCAGCCGCGTCGTCTTCGATCCGGGCTCGCTCCTCGTGACCGCGACCCTGGCCGACGGCAACGCGCTGCGGGCGAACTATCCGAGCGACCAGTCCGCACTCGGCCTGCAGACGCTGCTCGAGCGGAAGCAGGTCGGTTTCGCGGCGACGGCGCCGAGCCACGGCTCGGCCTTGACGTCGATCCTCCAGTCGTTGCTGCCGATCCTCGTGATCGCGGCGATCTGGATCTTCGTGATGCGGCGGATGCGTGGCGGCGCGGGCGGGATCGGCCAGATGATGAGCTTCGGCAAGCACAAGGCGACCCGGCTCGCCCCCGATCTCCCGACGATCGGCTTCAGGGACGTCGCCGGCGTCGACGAGGCGGTCGAGGAGTTGCAGGAGATCAAGGAGTTCCTCGCCGACCCGCGGCGCTTCCAGGCGCTCGGCGCGCGCATCCCCAAGGGCGTGCTGCTCTACGGGCCGCCCGGCACCGGCAAGACGCTCCTCGCGCGCGCAGTCGCGGGCGAGGCCGGGGTCGCGTTCTTCTCGATCTCGGGCTCGGACTTCGTCGAGATGTTCGTCGGCGTCGGCGCCAGCCGTGTACGCGACCTGTTCAAGGAGGCGAAGGAGGCGGCGCCCTGCATCGTCTTCGTCGACGAGCTCGACGCGGTCGGACGCCATCGCGGCGCCGGTATCGGCGGCGGCAACGACGAGCGCGAGCAGACGCTGAACCAGCTCCTCGTCGAGATGGACGGCTTCTCGGTCAACCAGAACATCATCCTGATCGGCGCGACCAACCGGCCGGACGTTCTCGACCCGGCGCTGCTGCGCCCCGGCCGCTTCGACCGGCAGATCGTCGTCGACCGGCCCGACCGCGTCGGCCGCCGCAAGATCCTCGAGGTTCACGCCAAGGGCAAGCCGCTCGATCCGGAAGTCAACCTGGACAGCCTGGCGGCGGCGACCCCGGGCCTGACGGGCGCCGAGCTCGCCAACCTGATCAACGAGGCCGCGCTCCTCTCGGCCCGGCGCGGCCTGACGACGATCGGACAGGACGAGCTCGAGGAAGGCGTGATGCGGGTGATCGCGGGGCCGGAGCGCAAGACGCGCGTCTTCTCGGAGCTCGAGCGCAAGATCACCGCCTACCACGAGGTGGGGCACGCGCTCGTCGGCCACTTCCTCGAGCACACCGATCCCGTCCACAAGATCTCGATCGTCAGCCGCGGGCAGGCGCTCGGGCTGACCGTCTCGCTGCCCACCGAAGACCGCTTCCTCACCTCGCGCTCGGCACTGATGGACCAGCTTGCGATGATCCTCGGCGGCCGCGCGGCGGAGGAGCTCGTCTTCGACGAGATCACCACGGGCGCCGCGAACGATCTCGAGCGGGCGACGGCGATGGCGCGGCAGATGGTCACGCGTCTGGGAATGAGCGAGAAGCTCGGCCCACGCGTCTTCGGCTCCGATCCTCACCAGCCGTTCCTCGGTCGCGAGTTCGGAGCCGAGCCGTCCTACTCCGAGGAGATGGCGCAGGAGATCGACGAGGAGATCTTCCGGCTGATCGACGACGCCCACCAGCGCGCCGCGACGGTGCTGCGCGACCGGCACGCGGCCCTGCACGAGATCGCCGCGATCCTGATCGAGCACGAGACGATCGACAAGGAGCAGTTCGAACGGCTCCTCCACGGCGAGCAGGCGAGCGACGTGCTCGCAGACGACCCGGCGCCCAAACCGACGCCGAGCGCGAAGACGGGCAGCGCGCGCACGCGTAAACCGAGACCGCGCCGGGCGCCCCTGGCAAAGCCTCTCCCCGGTACGGCCGTCGCGCAGTCCGTCGACCCCGACGATCTCGCCTCGTGAGCGTCGCCGGCGAGCCGGCGCAGCAAGCCGACGCGCTCGTCCTCTTCGGCGCGACGGGAGACCTCGCCCACAAGAAGGTCTTCCCCGCCCTCTATGCGATGGTCAAGCGGGGCGCTCTCACCGTGCCGGTGATCGGCGTCGCCTACTCGCACTGGGATCTCGACCAGCTCCGCGCGCGTGTCCGGGACAGCATCGCCCACGACGCGGGCGGCATCGACGACGAGCAGGCGCTCGACCGCCTGCTCGCGCTCCTCGTCTACGTCGACGGCGACTACAACGCCCCTGCCACGTTCACGGCACTCGGGGAAGCCCTCGCCGGCGTCCGGCGACCGGCGTTCTACCTCGCGATCCCGCCCGCGCTGTTCGCGATCGTGATCGAGGCACTCGGCCGAGCCGGCCTGGCAGCGGGCGCGCGCGTGATCGTCGAGAAGCCGTTCGGACGCGACCTCGCATCCGCGCAGGCGCTGAACCGCGTCGCGCGCTCGGTGTTTCCCGAGGATGCGATCTTCCGCATCGATCACTTCCTCGGCAAGGAGGCGATCATGAACCTCCTCTACTTCCGCTTCGCCAACTCGTTCCTGGAGCCGATCTGGAACCGCAACTACGTCGCCGGCGTCCAGATCACGCTCGCGGAGGCGTTCGGCGTCGAGGGCCGCGGCGGCTTCTACGAGACCGCCGGCTGCCTGCGCGACGTGATCGAGAACCACCTCTTCCAGGTGGTCGCGCTGCTCGCGATGGAGCCGCCCACCTCCCGGGGGTTCGGAGCCCTGCAGAGCGAGAAGCTCGACGTCTTCCAGGCCATGCGGCCGCTGACCCCCGACGATCTGGTGCGCGGCCAGTTCGTCGGCTACCGAGACGAGCCCGACGTCGCAGCCGACTCCGACGTCGAGACCTTCTGCGCGCTGCGGCTCTCCATCGACTCGTGGCGGTGGGCCGGTGTCCCCTGGTATCTGCGCTCCGGCAAGTGCCTGCCCGAGACGGCCGTCGAGGTGCTCGTCGAGCTGAAGCCGCCGCCGCAGCGGCTCTTCGAAGACTCCGCCCCGCCGGGCGGCCGCGCCAACTACCTGCGCTTCCGGCTCTCCCCCGACGCCGCCATCGCCCTCGCCGCCCGCGTCAAGCGGCAAGGAGAGGAGTTCGTCGGCGACCAGCGCGAGCTCTACCTGCTCGACACCCAACCCGACGAGGAGGCCCCCTACGAACGGCTCCTCGGCGACGCGATGGCCGGAGACGGCGCGCTCTTCACCCGCGAGGACGCCGTCGAGGCGGCCTGGGCGGTCGTCGATCCCGTCCTCGCCAGCCACCACCGAGCCCACCCGTACGAACCGGGCACCTGGGGGCCGAAGCAGGCCGACGCGCTCATCGCCCCCGGCGGCACCTGGCACAACCCTGCCCCCGCAGCCCCGGCGAGGTAGGAGCCGCTGTGCGTTCGACCGGCGACCGCTGTCACCGACGACGGCGTCGTGTTGCGCGACGATCGAGCGACCCACTACCGTGAGGCGAAAGTGACGGACGAACCCGAGAGCGCCTCGCTGCCGCAGTACGAGGCCGCTCGTGCCGAGGCGGCACGGCATATCCGGGAGCACTCGCTCGGCGAGGCCGCCCGGATCGGTCGGCTGTCTCGCATCCGCGAGTTCGTCCTGGGGGCGCAGGACGGCCTGCTCGTGCCGCTCGGGGTCGTCACCGGCATGGCGGCCGCGCATCCGGCCCGCTCGCTGATCATCGTCGCGGGCCTCGCCGAGGCGGTCGCCGGGGCGATCTCGATGGGCGGCGGCTCCTACCTCGCAAGCCAGGCCGAAGAGCAGCTGTACGCGTCCGAGATCGCTGCTGAAGGCCGCGAGATCGACGAGTTCCCGGAACGGGAGGCAGAGGAGCTCGCCCTCGTCCTCGAGCGTGAGGGCCTTGTCCGCGAGCAAGCCCAACAGGTTGCGCAGGGGCTCGCCTCGAACCCGAACGTCTTCCTCCGCACCAAGGTCGAGAAGGAGCTCGGGCTGTCACCCGACACCGGCGGCGCCGCACTCGGCGACGCCGTCGTCGTCGGTGCCACCTACCTCGGCGCCGCGATCGTGCCGCTCTGGCCCTACTTCCTCTTCTCCCTCGGCGTCGCGCTCGCGACGAGCCTCGCCTGCACGCTGCTCGCACTCTTCGCCGTGGGTATCGCCAAGGGCCGGATAACCCGCCTCTCCCTCCTGCGCTCCGGCGTCCAGGTGATGATCGTCGGCTCGATCAGCGCCGGGGTCGGCTTCGCGATCGGACACCTCGTGACGACGCTCTCCGGCTAGGTGCCGCCTGCTGGAGTTGATCGTGCATGTCGGCCGCGGCGACCGAGCCATGAGCTGGAGATTCTCGTCGTCGCACGACGCCGCCAGGCGATGACATCAGGTGAGGCCGACCTTGCGGACTCAGGTGCGCTCGGTGCGAAAGGCATCGAGCGCACGTTCGACCGCCTCGATGTCTCGGCGGCTTTTCACAGCCTCGCGCGCCGGGAGGCCGATCGCGAAGGCCACGTCCACGATCTCCGCCGCGCGGGCGACCAAGCGGGCGTCCTGCGCGACCGCATACACACCCTGGAGCGCGCCCAGCAGCGCGACGGTTACGCGGGCGTCCGCCGTCGAGTAGCGCCCGATCTCCACCAACGACTCCAGATACTCATCGAACTCGCGACGTTGCACGACGAGCGTCAGCCCGGCCTCCGGGTAGAACCTGAGTCGCGTGGGAAACGCTCGCCCCGCGAGCCGCGCGAGGATCGAGCGGAGGTACCCCACACACGTCCAGGCGGTCGTCGGGTCGTTGATTCCCGGCGACATTGCCTTCACCGCCGTATCGGTGAGTTGGCGGAGCCCGAACTCCAGATCCTGGTCGAGGTCGCGCTCGCGTTCGATCTGGAAGGCCCGACGGACAGGGTCGCCGCACTCCCGCGCCTGCGCGGCGGGCCAGACGGCGGCGATCGGCTGCTCGACGCTGACGAAGTCGCCGGGGCGAACGAGCAACGCAGCGCGATCGGCCCTCTGGGCGAGGGCGGCAACGAGCAAGTCGAGGTCGACGCGCCGAACGAACCCGGGCCGATCGGGCAGCACGAATCCCGGCTGCTCGAGCTGCCACTCCGCGAGCAGGGCGTCGGCGTCGATCTCCTCGGTCTCACCGTGGGCCGCCGGATAGAGCACGTCGAGACGGGCCAGCGTCTTTGCGGCTATGTCGCCGACGACAGTGGAGACCTGGATGAGCTGCGAGATGTGGTGGATGAAGACGATCAGCAGCACGACCGCTGCGATCGCCAGCGCCGATGCAACCGTGACGCTGAGGCGGGGCACGAACGTGCCGCTGACCGACCTCAGGACGAGGATCGAGTAGACGAAGATGCCGACGAACGAGCCGACCGTGATCTGGGTCAGACGGTCGCCGAAGAAGGTGCGGAGAATGCGCGGGCTGAACTGACTCGACGTCAGCTGCAAGACGACGATCGTGAGCGAGAACGTCAGGCCTGCGACGGTGATCAACGAGCCCGAGATGACCGACAGCACCGTGCGCGCCGCTGGGGCATCTCCCTGGAAGAGCGGGCCGCCGGTGAAGCCCGTGTGCCTGTCGAGCGCGACGAGGCCGACCGAGAGCGCGCCGTCGAGGACGACGATGAGCGCGGGCACAAACCACAGCCCCTGCTGCAGCTCGACCAGCGATCCTCCGAGACGCCTGAGCACCCTCATACCAGGCACGCCTACATCGCCTCCTTGATGCCGCGCTTGATCAACCAGACATTGATCGGGTACGCGCTACCGAAACCGATGATCATCCCGATCTGCATGAGGAACCAATACACGGGCGAGTCCGGGTGAAGGTGGTGCGGGGCGGGATAGAACACGAACGACATCATCGCCATCCATCCGAACAGTCCCACTTCGAACGCCGAGAGAGAAAGGACGTCCGCCTTGGCAGCGGCTATCAACCCCTCGCGGACTCCCAAGCCTCGCATCGGCGCGATCGCGAAATACTGGAAGGCCAGGCCGAGACCAACGGCTAGGACGTAATCGCCGAGGTACTCGGCGAACAGGGTCTCTCCCGCGATCGTCGCGGCGAAGGCGAAGATCGCGAACTCCGCGACGATGTCGCCCAAGGTGCAGCCCGCGCCGCAATGACTCACACCGACGGCGTAGGTCGCCCGCACCGACTTCTCCGGTGGCTCCTCCTGTCCATGTTGCTCGAGCCAGCGCCGACTTGCCGGTCGCCCCCAGCGTGAATACGCCCACACGGCCAGCGGACCGAAGTACAGCGCTGTGACGGGCCAGACGGCCTCCATGATCCCCATCCGCTGCCGGTATCGCCGGCCGTAGATGTCATAGAGGATGAACGCGAAGCTCCCGAGCGCGAGCGCGAGGGAGATCCAGCTGACCACGACGAGCAGGCGAGACGGCATCAGCGCCGGCGGACGGGAGCGAGATGGTCGTGGGCGGCGCGAGTGGTTATCGCCGCCGGGGTTGCGCGGATCCGCGACGGTGGGAGCGTCATCCTGTCAGCGGGTGGGTCGGCGGGTTGGGCAGCGCGATCGTCGTGTTGATCTCGAGGTCGCTGTTGATGTGGAGGAGCTCGCCGGACTGGAGCGCGCGCCAGCCGGGCTCGCCGTCCAGTTGCTCACTCGCGAGCACGACCACTGGTCTGTGTGCGGCATCGTCGGAGTGGATGCGGGTGCCGAAGCTGCTTCGGTGATGGAGCGGCCGGTTGCCCTGCTCGCCGCCGCCGGGCCGATCGAGCAGGTAGAGGGTGTGGGTCTCCGGGTAGCGGAGCGCGAAGACCTCGGATTCGGTCGTGAGGATCAGGTTGAGCGCGTAGACGGGGAGCTGCTCTGCGACCCAACTGACGGCCGCGACGATCCCCGCATGCACGTTGCCGTCGTGACGGCGGGTCTCGCGGGTGATCAGCGCGAACAGCCGCTCGGAGTCGGTCTCGCCTTCGACCAGCGCCAGATCGGCCCCGAGCTCCCGGTCGAGCCGGGCGAGGCCGCCAAGCTCGCCGTTGTGCGCGAACAGGCGCCCGTCCTGCTGGAAGGGATGCGTGTTCGCGTAGGTGTGAGCGCCGTTGGTAGCGAAGCGAACGTGGGCCAGGAAGGTACGCGAGCGCTCCACTCGTGCCTCGTGCGCGAAGTCGGCGTCGTCGAAAGCCGCGATCGGCGCCTTGTGCACCACCGGCCGGCCCTCGGGGTCGAAGGTCCCGAGTCCGGTCCCGTCGGGGTCGCGGTGGCTTTGAGCAACGAGGCTGTCCGGAGCGTCCAGCAGCCAGAACTCGGCGCTGAGACGCTCGGTGCCACCGCTCATGGCGAACAGCCGGCACATCTCAGCAATGGGGCCGGGTGCGCTGCGGCCGGGACGCACCGCCCGCCCGCAGCGCGCCGTGCAGGTCGTGGGCGAGCATGTCGACCATGTCGCGCGAGAAGTTCTCCTTGACCACCATCCGGAGCACGCTGACGTCCTGCGCGTTGGCGGGCAGGGTGTAGGCGGGCACGATCCAGCCACGCTCGCGGAGCCGGTGGGAGAGCGTCGCGAGGTCGGTCGCGCCCGGCTCAGTAGCCCGCAGTGCCACGATCGGGAAGGTGGCAGCGTCGTTGATCAGCTCGAGCCCTCCGACCTCGCGCAGTTTCGCCGCGAGGGCCTGGGCGTTCGCGAGCACGTTGCCGACGATCTCGGCGTAGCCCTCGCGCCCCAGACGCAGAAAGGCGAAGTACTGCAGCACCACGGAGCTGCTCGGCCGCGAGAAGTTCAGCGAGTAGTTCGGCATATCGCCGCCGAGGTAGTTGATATGGAAGACGAGCTCCTCGGGCAGATCGGTCGTGTCGCGGAAGACGACTGTGCCCATGCCGGGATAGACCAGTCCGAACTTGTGGTTCGAGACGTTGATCGAGCGCACGTGCGAGAGGCGGAAGTCCCAGCGCAGCTCTGGCTGGGAGAACGGGATGATGAAGCCGCCGCTGGCGGCGTCGACGTGCAGCGGGATGCGCAACCCGTGCTCGGACTCGACCCGGGCGAGCAGGTCATTGATCGATTCCAGGTCGTCCATCTGTCCGGTGAAGGTGGTGCCGAGCACACCGGCGACGGCGATCGTGCGCTCGTCGAGCAGCGGCTCCACCTGTTCCGCTCCGATCGTGTAGCGCCCCTCCTCCAGCGGCACGACGCGGGCCTCGACGTCGAAGTAGCGGGCGAACTTCTCCCAGCAGGTGTGGACGTCGGCGCCCATCACCATGTTGGGCCGGTCGGTTGCCAGGCCGGCGGCCTCGCGGCGGCGCTGCCACGAGCGCTTGTGGGCCAGCATCGCCAGCATGATCGCCTCGGAGGAGCCGATCGTCGCGGTGCCGATCGGCGTCCCGTCGGCGGGCGCGTGGAAGAGCCTCCCGATCATGCTCACCACCCGCTGGTGCACGACCTCGGTCTGGGGGTACTCGTCCTCGTCGATCAGGTTCTTGGCGAGCGTCTCCTGGGCGAGCCGGTCGGCCTGCGGCTCCATCCAGGTGGTGACGAACGAGGCGAGGTTGAGTGTGGGGTTGCCGTCCAGGTTGAGCTCGTCGTGGACGAGCTGGTAGGCGGTGTCGGCGCTCATGCCCTTGGCGGGCAGCCGGAACTTGGGGACGTCGTGCGCGAAGGACCGCCCGGCGTAGGTGGGCGTGTGCGTGTCGTCGGAGTCGACGTTCAGCTCATGCACGAACACGACCCGCCAGCATCTCGGCCGCAAGTCCGACCGCAGAGGTCTCGTAGTCTGCGTTGAAGTCGACGTACGACGGTGGACAACCCGATCTCCGAGAACGCCCCGGGTAGCGTCGCGTTCGTCGCCGAAAGATGCCCGAGGAGAAACGCGCGCGGCTCCGAGCGAAATGCCTTCGCCAACGATGCCGGGGGCCGATGCCGATCCGCGAGACTTACTGCCACGACGTGCCTCCCAACCAATTCGAAGCTATGCCGCCAACGCACCTGCTGCAGTTGGCTTGCTTCAACCCACGTTGCTGAGGAAGGAATCTCTCGGCGAGATCGAGGTGTTGCGATCTCGCGGGCATGTCCGCGGCACCGTGCCTTCGGCGCCGCCACGGGCAACCTAGCAGCCGATCTTCTGGAGTGCCATGCGAGCCGAAGAGTCTTTCCCGGCACGGCGACGCGGCGCCGGAAGGGCAGGTAGCCGGCCGTCTGCAGAGACCGTTGGCGTCGCTCTCGAGCATCGAATGAGTCTCGCAGCGATCGAAATCGCCTTCCGATCGCCGTCGAGATAGTTCAGGAGCTGCTCGTCGAACTGCTCGGACTTCCCACCCGTGATCGGAGACGTGCTCTCGGCGAGCGTGTCGTCGAGGTCGAAGGCGGATAACGCGCCCGCTCATGCCCGTGGCAACCGAGGCCACGGTCGGCGACGTGAGCCGGGAGTCGATGCGTCGCAGAGCGTTGATGCAGCGGCTGTCGATCCTTCCCTTCACGGTCTGACTCGCGGAACAACCGCAAGAACGATTCTTCCGCGGTCGTGCAAAAGCTGCCTCAGAACGTTGTATAATTCGGCACAAATGACATTGGCCTCCCGCTCTCACGATCGGGCGATGGCCGAGAACGGGATCGAGCACCTCCGCGTCCTGATCGCGAACGAGCGACGCGACCGGCTCGAGCTTCTCGCGGAGGTTGTGACCGGACTCGGCCACAAGGTGATCGCGCGCGAGATCGACGTCAGCGAAGTCGGCCCGGTCACCGCGAAAGAGCAGCCCGACGTCGCCCTCGTCGGGCTCGGCAGCTCCTCCGAGCATGCGCTCGAGCTGATCGGCGAGATCGTCCGCGAGGCCGCCTGCCCGGTGATCGCGCTGCTCGCGGGGCGCGATCCCGCCTACGTCCGCGAGGCGGCCAAGCGCGGCGTGTTCGCCCACATCGTCGACGCCACCCCCGAAGAGCTGCAGAGCGCGATCGACATCACGCTCCAGCGCTTCGCCGAGTACCACAGCCTGCAGGGCGCCTTCGGACGCCGCGCGCTCATCGAGCAGGCCAAGGGGATCCTGATGGCCCGCCAGTCGATCACCGCCGACCGCGCGTTCGCGATGCTGCGCGACCACTCCCAGCACACCGGCCGCAAGCTCAGCGACGTCGCCGCCGCCGTTGTCGAGAGTCATCTCTTGCTCCTCCCGCCGTCCGCCCCCGGAGAGATACCGCCGGGGTCGCCGCAGCCCCTGGACTGAGCCCGGAGCCACCGCCGTGCGATCCGATCGTGGCACCCGCCGACGTCTCGGGAGCGGAGCCGGGCATGCCGAGAAGGCGCCATAGAGAAAGCCCCGTTTCCGGGGCTTTCTCCGTAGCAGGCCTGTAAGCCGGATTCTGTCGAGGGTGACCATCCATCTTTGCGGCTACCCGGCTCCTCGGCGGGCCGCCTCGGCGGAGCCTGTTCGCCTTGCACCGGACGGGGTTTGGCGAGCCGGCCCTGTCGCCAGGGCCGCTGGTGGGCTCTTACCCCACCGTTTCACCCTTACCGGCTGCGTCTCCGGAGCATCGCAGCCGGCGGTCTGTTTTCTGTGCCACTATCCGTCGGCTTTCGCCGCCTCCCTCGCGGGAGCGTCCTGCCCTGCGGTGTCCGGACTTTCCTCGACGGCTCTTGCGAGCCGCCGCGGTCACCCGGCCTGCGCCGCGAATGGTATCCGCGTTCGGGTCGGCGAGTCGCCCGATCGGGCCGGAAGCCGTCAGCGCGACGCGAGCGGGCCGAGCCGGAGCGCGGGCGGGGCGGCGTCCCAGCGCTGCGCAAACGTCGCGATCTGCTCGAGCGCCGTCGTCCCGTAGGCGAAGAACGGGTGGTCCTGGGTGAGCGCGTACGGGCCGCCGCTCGGCGCGGCGGAGGTCGTCGGCTCGATCTGGGTGTCCTCCCCCCACTCGTTCCACGAGGTGACGGTGAGCAGGCCGAGGTGCGGGTCGACGAGCGTGCCGGCGAGCCCGAGCGTCTCGTCGAGCAGCGACGGCGCGCCGGGCGTCGTGTTCAGCCGCCGCGGCAGCACGTGGTGGTTCTCGGCGAGCCGCTCGCCACGGTCGTCGTAGCCGGGAAGCGCGCCGGGAACGAACGCGACGCCCGCCGCCTCGGCGGCTCGGCGGTACTGCGAGACGCGCGCCGTAACCCGGCGCAGGAACTCGGCGTCCGTCCACGCCGCCGGCTGCGTGCGGCTGTAGAGCGTGTAGCCGGTGATCGCGTCGAAGAGCCCGATCCGCGCCGGGTCCGGCGGGTTGTTCCAGTCGACCTCGTCTCCGATCAGGTACGGGTCGACGCCGTAGGCGGCCTCGAGATGCTGCCGGATCTCGTGGATCGCGTCCGCGAACGGGCCGACGAAGATGCGTGACGCATAGATGACGACGACGGGGCGGCCGTCGATCTCGTAGTAGCCGGGGGTGTCGAAGTAGGTGCGGGCGAGGTAGTCGAAATCGTCGACGAGTCGCTGCACGCCGGCGGCGTCGAGGTGGATTCGCTCGTCGGGCCCGAGCGGAAAGCGCGCCAGCGACTCGTAGAGGAGCGCGATCTGCGTCGAGCCGCGGGCGGGCGAGGGAAGCAGCGAGTCGCGGATCGTGCCGTCGCTGTAGGTGCCGGCGCCGTCCCAGCTGCTGATGAAGACGCCGACGCCGTAGGAGTGCGCCCACGCGTAGTGCTGGGCGATCACCGCCGGGTCGCGGCTCGCGTACTCGCCGAGCAGCGGCGTCTGGGGGTGGTCGAGCTGCGACCGGACGTAGCCCGCGTCCCAGCGCGCATGGTCGGGGGCGAACCAGGGGTAGTAGTACGCCGCGACCGTCAGCGGGGCGGCACGGGCGGCGCCGACCGCCATGAGCGCCGCGACGACGAGAGCCGGGAGGACGAAGCGGCGCAAGGCGCCCATGGTACGTCCGGCTCTCGGGAGCGGTCAGCCGGCAGGCGCGATCGCGACGCTGCCGCCGGCCGCGGCCTCGATCCGTCCGTGCAGCCGCAGCCCGCACTCGGGGCAGCGGACGAGCGGCCCCTCGTGGAGGACGAACTCGCCGCAGGCCGGGCACTCGAGCGAGGCGCCGCGCAGGAGCGCGAAGAGCTCCTGCTCGAGCGTGCGATGGAAGGACGCGATCTCGGTCGTCTCAGCCATGGCCTCTCACCCGAGCTCCCTGAACACGCCGACGACCTTGCCGAGGATCTGCACGTGACGCGCGTAGATCGGCTCGAGCGTCGCGTTCTCCGGCTGCAGGCGGATGCGCCCGTTCTCACGATAGAAGGTCTTGACCGTCGCCTCGTCGGCGGTCTCGTCGTCGCCTGCGAGCGCGACCACGATCTCGCCGTCGCGCGCGTCCTGTGCGCGGCGCACGACGACGACGTCGCCGTCGAGGATGCCCGCCTCGATCATCGAGTCGCCCGTGACGCGGAGCAGGAAGTCGCCGCGCAGCGTTTCAGGGACGGCGATCTCGTCCTCGACGTTCTGTTCGGCGAGCAGCGGCCCACCGGCGGCGATCTGCCCGAGCAGCGGCAGCTTCGGCAGCTCCGCGGCCTCGGCCGGCTTCGCGCGGCCGACGAGCTCGAGGGCGCGCGGCTTCGTCGGGTCGCGGCGCAGCAGCCCGGCGCGCTCGAGGTTCGCGAGGTGCGCGTGGACGGTCGACGGCGAGGCGAGCCCGACCGCCTCGCCGATCTCGCGCACGGTCGGCGGGTAGCCGTGCCGGTCGACGTAGTCGACGAGGAAGCTCCAGATCTCACGCTGGCGGCCGGTCAGCTCTGCAGTCGTCTCCACTTGATTCATCTCCGGGGTCGGGAACGGCGAACGTGTGTTGCCGGAACACGTGTTCGTCATCAGGGTAGAGAGTCCTTCGGACAGCGTCAATTCGACGTCCCCGCTTCGAGCGCTCGGCGGCCGGCCGACGGCGGCTCGTGCCGGCATGGACCGGTCGACGCTGGGCCGCGCCCGCTCATGCCGGTCGCGGCGACGGGTTGCAGGCGCTACGTCGCGCTCGAATGCCTGCTCAGGTCATCGGAACCTGCGGCAGCAGGTTCGGCGTGATGCGGTCGAGAATCTCGTCGAGGCTCGCGCCGGTCGCGGTGATGCCGTGGTTGCGCAGACCGATGATCGCGTGCGCGGGATCGGGCTCGGCCGCGAGCAGGTCGGCGACGTTCTGGGCGAGCTCCTCGGTGCCGCACGGGTAGTTCACCTCGGTCGCGGCGACACCCTCCACCCACGCATGGACGTGCAGGATCGCGCCCACGTCGGGGTGGTCGCGATAGATCTTCCAGTGCTCGATCGCGTCGACCGAGACGCGTCGCGGCTCGATCCCGGGCGGGACGCTGAGGACGATCCGTAGGTGCTCGGCGTCGTAGCCGGAGACGAGCAGGATGTCGCGGCCCGGCGTCTCGAGCTTCGACTTGTCGACGCCGCTCGCGCTCATCCAGAAGCGCTGCTCGTCCTTGCGGGCGGAGAGGTTGCCGTACGAGAGGCCGCCGATGCCGTAGAGCCGCTTGATGTGGCGGAGGTCGTGCTCGTCGACGAGATCCTCGACCGGGAACGGCGCCGGCAGCAGGCCGAGCTCGTCGAGCCGGCGGCCGGCCTCCGAGATCGATGCGGTGATCTCGTCGCCGGCCCACAGCTCCGTCTCGAGATCGGTGAGGAACTCGTTCTCGATCACGAGCCGCGAGCGCGCGAGCGGGGTGAGCCTCGCGACGACCGCCTCGGCGAGCACGCGCATGCCGAGCGCCGCAGGCACGAGATAGCTGCCGCGCTCGAGGGTCGTGAACCAGACGCCGACGCCGGGGACGTATGCGAGCGAGACGTTTGCGAGCGCACGGACGAGGATCGGGTACCCCTCGCGGAGCGGGTCGGGCGGCGGCTCCTCGACGAGGTGCAACGCTGCAACGTACGTGCCGCGCGAGCGCCGACGGAACGGGCGCGGCCGGTCGCGGTCGACGACGTTGAGCACCAGCTCTGGCGGGTTCTCGTCGGACGCGGGCGCGAAGCCGGCGCGCTCGAGAGCGCCGCGAAGCTCGTCCACCAACGGCGCGAGCACGGGTGCGGGCTCGCCTGAGACGACGTAGGCCATGGGGTCGAGGCTAGGCGCCGGCGACCGCCTTGTGATCCGAAAAACCCCGTAGAACGAACGAGGGTCGCCCGCAGGCGACCCTTCGATGCGCTGGAGAGGACTTGAACCTCCACGGCCTATGCGGCCACTAGGCCCTCAACCTAGCGCGTCTACCAATTCCGCCACCAGCGCGAGAGCCGGCGTAGTGTAGCGACGCGCACGAGGGGAGAGACCGTCGGGCCGCCGCCACGCGTCAGGCTGAGCACGCGCACCAGCGCCGCCGCGAGCAGCAGCGCGAGCGCCGCGGCGGCGATGAACGCGATCCGCCACCAGCCGGAGACGAGGTCCTGCTCGCGGGCGAGCCGTTTCGAGAGCACGACCTGGGCGCTCGCGACCATCCGCTCGACGTCGGTGTCGCTCGCGAGCCGGCCCCTCGGCGCCGAGTTCGGGCCGTGGTGGAGGCGAAGCGGATCGTTGATCAGCCACGAGGCGGGCAGCAGCCCGATCCGCGCGAGCGCGTCCGGGAGCTGGGTGTCGGCGATCCCCTCGGCGGTGTGCTGCCAGCGGCCGACGTACGGCGAGACCGGCGCGGTCGGGTTGGTGAGCTTGATCTCCTGGTAGAGGCGCCCGGCCTGGGTCGCCTGGTCGACGATCACGCGGTCGTCGATCGACCACCAGATCTGCAGCGGCACCTCCGAGAAGGCGATCTGGCGGACGTCGTTGATCGGGCTGCGGACCCGGTAGGCCGCCGGGAGCTGCTGCGGCGTACCGCCCACCTCGGTCAGCAGCTTCTGCTGCGTGCTGCGTCCATAGGGCAGGCTCGGGAACGCGTAGTAGCGGGAGACCATGTCGACCGCAGGGTCGAACGCGATCACGCCCGCGAACATGTGCGGGCGCTTCGCGAGCAGGAGCAGCACCTCCTGGCCTCCCATCGACTCGCCGATCGCGTACAGGCGCTTGCGCAGATAGTGGAAGCCACGTACCGCGTGCTCGGTCAGCGCCGGCATCCGCGCCAGGTCGTCGATCTGACCGGGATAGCCCCACGAGTCGAGCTGGAGCACCCTCCCCTGGCCCGCGGGCAGCACGACCGCGAAGCCGCCGCGCGTCGGCAGGTCACGCCAGCGCTTCGCCGTCGACTCCGGCGACGTGTTCCGGCCGTGCGGACAGACGATCAGCGGGATCGCCGGATGCCTCGCCGGCCCGTACCAGCCGGGGAGCAGGACGATCGCCCAGCTCTTCTTCCCGTCGTGCGTCCGATAGTCGAAGCGGACGCGACGGACCGGCAACATCGCCGCCACGCGGCCGGCGGAGGACGCCGGAGCGGCGAGCGCACGCTCGGGCGCGGCGGGACCGGCCGGGAAGACGCCCGCGAGCGCCACCCCGAGCGCGACCGTCGCAATCCGCAGCACTCCCGTCCTTCGCATTCGTGAGCCGGCCAGTCCCCGCCTAGCCTCCGGCGGGCCATGCCGCCCTGCCATCAGGGAGCACCACATGGCGTTCAGCGGCCGCCCGCACGACTGCGGAGCCAGGCGGCGAGATCGGGGAAGACACCGCGGACGAACCCCGGCGACACCTGCTCCTGGCGGATCAACCCGGCGCCGGTCAGCCGCAGCGAGTGGGCGCCGCCGGCGTAGACGCGAACCGTGAAGTCGTGGCGCCCGACCGCCGAGATCCGGCGCAGGTCGGCGACCGTCTCCTCGGTGTCCATCCGCTTGTCCACGGAGCCGAGCTGCCAGAGCACTGGGATGCGCAGCGACTCGAGCGCGGCGCGCGGGTCGTAACCGCTGTTCGGGACGTGGGCGAGCGTCGCGGCGACTCGGCTCGCGCTCGGGGGCGGGTCGAGCCACCCCTGCTTCGTCAATCCGGCATAGGCGAGCTGGCGGCCCACCGACATCGCAGGGCTCGACTGGAGCGCCGCGAACCGGACGGACGGGGAGCGCGCGGCTGCGATCTCGATCACCCAGCCGGCCTGGCTGCCGCCGTCGAGGCCGACCCGGCTCGGATCGACCTCGGGCCGGCCGCGCAGCCAGCCCAGAGCCGCGAGGGCGTCGGAGGCGAGGCGCTGCAGGTTCGGCGAGTCGGCGGAGCGGTCGTAGGTTCCACTCGAGCCGCCCACGCCGCGCTTGTCGTAGGTGAGCACGGCGAAGCCGTGCGCCGCGAGGAAGTAGGCCCACAGGTCGTAGGTCGTTCGGTGCGCGGGCTCGGAGCCCGGCACGATCACGACGCCGGGGAACCGGCCGCGGCCGGGCGGCTCGAGCAGGCGCCCGGCGAGTCGTACGGAGCCGTCCGCGAACGCGACCGTCGTCGCGACGAGCGGCACGAGCCTCCCGGTGCGCCCGTCGACCGCGATCCGACCGTGTGGCGCGAGCCGGAGGTGGATGCGGACCGGGGAGACCAGCGAGGCGCCGGGACCGCCGACGTAGCGGCCCGGCGAGACCTCGCGCAGCGCGCGCAGCGCCCCGCTGCCGTAGTCGACGAACCGCGGCGTCCCCTCGCTGACGACGATCGACACGAGGTCTCCGCCCGTGAGCCGGTAGACGCCGACGCCGGGAGCGACCACAGTGCGAGCCGCTGCAGCCGGACCGGTGGCGAGAGCAGCCGCGACGACCAAGCCCGCGACTGCGGATCGAGCGAGGCCGCGGCGACGTCGCACGGTTACTTCAGGTAATGGAAAAGCGCGACGCTGTTCGCGACGAAGAGGATCGCGAACACGAGCGTCACCCGGGTGAGATTGCGCTCGACGATGTGCGTCCCACCCTGCGAGGCGGGCGTGAAGCCCATCCCGCCCATGCCGGCGTCGCGGCCGGAGTGCATGAGAATCGTCGCGATCAGAGCGATCACGAACAGAACCTGCGTGACGGCGAGGAACTGGAGCACGCGAGAAGAGTAGCTACCCGCCTGCCGCGCGGACGATCGCCTCGTCGCGCCGCGCATGGCCGGCGACCGGGCGAATCCCGCCTGTTACGCTCGCCGACGGTGGAGGACGCGCGCGAGCGGATCCAGAAGCTGCTCGTCACCGGCGACAACCGGCTCAAGCAGGGCGTCGCCCCGGCGAAGGCGCGGGAGAGCTGGGAGGAGGCGCTCGCCGTCGCCCGCGAGGTGGGGCTCGAGGAGCGGATCCGCCCGCTCGTCGAGGTCAGGCTCGCCGACCTGCCGCCGCCCGAGTGAGCAACGCCTCGATCCGCTCCGCCTGCAGCTTCACGTCGTGCGCGGCGCTCGCCTCCCGCGCGGCCTCGTTCGGGCGCGGCAGCGCCGCGGCGGTCGCGAGCCCGCGCGCGAGCTCGTCGACGTCGAGCGGGTCGACGAGCACACCTGCCCCAGGCGGCACGAACTCGGGCGGGCCGCCGACGCGGGTCGCCACCACCGACCGCCCGCAGGCCATCGCCTCGAGCAGCGCCTGGCCGAGCGGCTCGAGCAGGCTCGGCTGGGCGAGCACGTGGCTCTCTGCGAGGAGGGCCGGAATCGCGGCGTGCGGGACGCGCCCGTGGAGCATGACGCCGTCGCGGCCCTCGAGCTCGCGCCGGAGCGGCCCGTCGCCGGCGAAGGTCAGCGTGCCCTCGCCCGACTCGCGGCGGAGCCGCGCGAACGCGTCGGCCAGCCGCACGACGTTCTTCCGCTCCTCGAGCGAGCCCACGCAGACGAAGCGCGGCGGGCCTTCCGGCGGCGGCGTGACGGCGAAGCGCTCGCGGTCGACGCCGCTCGAGACGACCTCGGTCTTGCCGTGCGCCTCCGGCAGCCGCATCTCGAGCTCGCGCCGCAGGTAGTCGGAGACGCAGACGACCGACGAGGCGCGGCGGACGACGAGACGCGTCGCCGCCGCGACGCCCGGCAGCTCGCCGATGTTCCGCACGTCGCGGCCGTGCGCGGTGACGACGAGCGGCGCCCGGCCGGCGAGCGCGGCGATCAGTCCCGCCGGGACGAGGAAGTGCGCGTAGACGACGTCCGGCCGCCTCGCCGCGAGCGTCCGCCGCAGGAGCGTGAGGTAGCGGAGCTTGCCGCCGGCGCGCGTGTCGAGCACGGCGCGCTCGATCTCGTGGCCGCGCTCGGCGAGCGCCCGCTCCATCTGCGCGACGAACGGCCCCAGGTCGGGCGCGTCCGGGCCGGGATACATCTGCGAGACGAGGAGAATCCGCACGGCGGCAGCGTATGCATACGCTCGTGCTCGAACCGCGTTCCGGAGCCGCCGTCGCGCGTGGCACGCCCGGCGATCTGCACGAAGCGGCGGTCATTCTCACCGCCGGGTAGGCGTCGGTGTCGGAAGACAACGCATGGTGGCTGCGACCACTAAGCTCGGCCCGTGGCGGTGGTGGAGGTCGCGGGCCTCGAGAAGGCCTTCCGCGTGCCGGAGCGCGAGGCCGGCCTGCGCGCGTCCACGCGCGGGCTCTTCCGGCGGCAGTGGCGCGACGTGCGTGCCGTCGACGGGATCTCGTTCGCGATCGAGCCCGGCGAGGTCGTCGGCTTCCTCGGCCCGAACGGCGCCGGCAAGACGACGACCCTGAAGATGCTCTCGGGCCTGCTCTACCCGAGCGGCGGCGAGCTGCGCGTGCTCGGCCACGTCCCCTCGAAGCGCGAGCGCGACTACCTGCGCCGGATGACGCTCGTGATGGGCAACCGCAACCAGCTGCAGTGGGACCTGCCCGCGCTCGACTCGTTCGAGCTCAACCGCGCGATCTACCGGCTGCCGCGCGAGGACTTCACCCGCACCCGCGACGAGCTGATCGACCTGCTCGACGTCGGCGACCTCGTCCGCAAGCCGGTGCGCCAGCTCTCGCTCGGCGAGCGGATGAAGGTCGAGGTCGTCGGCTCGCTGCTCCACCTGCCGCAGGTGCTCTACCTCGACGAGCCGACAATCGGGCTCGACGTGACGATGCAGAAGCGGATCCGCGTCTTCGTCGCCGACTACAACGCGCGCTACGGCGCGACCGTCCTGCTGACGAGCCACTACATGGCCGACGTCGAGGCGCTCTGCAAGCGGGTGATCGTCATCCACCACGGGCGGCTGCTCTTCGACGGCGATCTCGACACGCTCACGCACCGCTTCGCCCCGCACAAGCTGATCGAGGCCGTGCTCGCCGACGGCGAGACGGTCAGGCTCAGCGTGCCGAAGGCCGAGACCTCGGCGGCGACTGCTCGGCTGCTCGCCGAGCACGAGGTGCTCGACCTGACCGTCGAGGACCCGCCGATCGAGGACGTGATCGAGCAGGTGTTCGCGAGCGAGGCGCCGGCATGACCGCGGTCGACGCCGTCGCCGCCGAGCCGTCCGCGCGCCGCGAGCCATGGCTGCGCTCGATGGCCGACTTCTACTGGACGGCCATGCGGACGCAGATACAGACGCGCTTCCAGTACCGCGCGTCCACGTACGGCTACATGGTCGGGATGCTCGCCGAGCCGACGATCTACCTCGTCGTCTGGTCGACGATCGCCCGCTCGCAGGGCGGCACGGTCGGCGGTCTCGACGCCGGTCACTTCGCCGCCTATTACATCGTCTGGACGGTCGTCCGGGTGATGAACCTCACCTTCACGCCGTACGGCTGGGAGTGGCGGATCCGCGAGGGGCAGCTCTCGGGCTGGCTGCTGAAGCCGATCCACCCGATCCACTACGACATCGCCTGGTTCGCGGGCACGAAGCTGCCCTGGTTCGTCATGTACCTGCCGGTCGGGGTCGGGCTCTCGCTCGTCTTCCACCCGGTGTTCCACGCGAGCGTGGTCTCGACGATCGTCTTCCTCGTCGCGATCTGGGGCGCGTATGTCGTCCGCTCGATCGGGCTCTGGCTGCTCGGGATGTGCACCTTCTGGACGACGCGCGCCTCGGCGATCTTCGAGACCTACCTGCTCGCCGAGCTGCTCCTCTCCGGGCGGCTGCTGCCGCTGCAGCTGATGCCGCACTGGTCGCAGACGCTCGCGTCGGTGCTGCCGTTCAAGTGGACGTTCTACTTCCCGATCGAGGCGCTGATCGGCGGCTACTCGACCGGCACGCTGCTGCGCGGGCTCGGCCTCCAGCTCGCCTGGATCGCCGCCGGCGCGCTCGCTGTCCGCCTCGTCTGGCGCGCCTCGACGAGGCACTACACGGCGGTCGGGAACTAAAAACGAGATGTCCACGCTCCGGCTCGTCCTCGTCTACCTGCGGCTCGGCGCGCTGAACGAGCTCCAGTACCGCGTCAACTTCTTCGTCGCCGCCTTCCAGGCGCTGCTCGCGGTCGGCGTCGGGCTCGCCGTGCTCGCGCTCGTCTACTCGCACACGGCGAGCCTGAACGGCTGGAGCGAGTCGGAGCTCCTCGTCGTGCTCGGCGTCCAGCTCCTGCTCGGCGGGGTCGTCACGACCGCGATCCAGCCGAACATGCAGCAACTGACCGACGACGTCCGCCAGGGGAAGCTCGACTTCGTGCTCACGAAGCCGGAGGACGCCCAGACGCTCGTCTCGCTGCGGGTCGTCCGGCTCTGGCAGAGCGCCGACGTCGTCTCGGGCGCGGTCGTCGTCGCCGTCGGCGCGACACGGGTCGGCGGCGGGCTCGGCGTCGTCCGCGCGCTCGCCTTCGTCGGGCTGCTCGGGCTCGGCGCCTTCCTCCTCTACTGCTTCTGGCTGATTCTCGCCACGTGGTCGTTCTGGATCGTCGACATGTGGTTCCTCGGCAACCTGTGGGACGGCGTCTACCAGACCGGCCGCTGGCCGATCGGCATCTACCCGGGCTGGCTCCGCTACTCGATGACGTACCTGATCCCGATCGGGTTCGCCGTGACGGTGCCCGCGGAGGTGCTGACGACGCGGCTGCAGTGGACGACGGTCGGCGTCGCGGTCGGCTTCGCGGTCGCGCTCGGCGCCTTCACGCGCTGGTTCTGGGGCTTCGGGCTCCGCCGCTACTCGGGCGCGTCGGCCTAGATGGTTGATGCCACGATCGCGCGCGTCCGGCTGCGCGGTCTGGCACGCCTGGGCCGCTTCGCCCCGTCTGCGGCCGGCGAAGCCGGCCCCCGCCGGGCCTGCGCTTCGCCCCGCCGATCGCTCACCGCTGCCACCAGCAGCGGCAAGCGCCCGCCACGGCACCCCAGACATGCCAGCCAACGCCCCGGAACGAACGATCTCGTGGCATCAACCATCTAGCGGCACGTTTCGGGCGGATCTGCAAGGGTTCGCGGATGGGGAGGCGTCTGGCGATCCTCCTGGCGGTGCTCGCGGTCGCGGCAGGCGCGACGGCCGGCCCCGCGGCGGCGATCTCGCGCTCGCAGGCGGTGAAGATCGGGCTCGCCGCGCTGCAGCCGGCCAAGGCGAAGGGGCGCGTCGTCGTCTTCGCGACGCGGAAGGCGCTGCCGAAGGGGTCGTCGGCGATCGAGGCCGGGCCGCGCAAGCTCCGGCGCGGCACGTTCACCGTCAAGGCGCCGCTGACGACCCGGAAGGTGTGGCTCGTCTGGGCCGATCTCGCCTACGGCGCCCGCTTCCAGCACCCGAGCAAGCTCGTGCTCGTCGACGACGCGACCGGCACGGCGACCAAGCCGATCGCGCTCGTCTGGTGGCCGATCGTCAACGGCAAGCCGGCCTTCACCGGTCCCGGCTACGCGAGCCGCGCGCTCGCCGTCTGGTCGAACGTGCCCAAGACCGCGACGAAGCGTGCGCCCTCGGCCGCGCATCGCCGACCCCGCGCCCGTGCTGCCGGCACACGCGGTCGACGGCGACTGCCTGGTCACGATCGGCCTGACGGACGACCCGCAGTTCGCGCAGGACTTCGTCGGCGTCAAGGCCGCGTTCCACCGGCTGGGCGTCCCCATCTTCAGTCCGGGGCACCCGGCGGGCGCCGATCCCGACGGGCGCGACCTCGCCGACGCGATCGACGTGATGACGAAGCCGCCGAACAACTGCAAAGACGTCGCCATCTACATCGACGGGCACGGCTACGAGAAAGGCCCGGCCGGCGTGCTCGTCGGCTACACATACACGCCCTGGAAGGTGATCAAGGGCGAGCAGTGGTACAACCTCGACCCGCGCACGGTCACGACCGCGGACGTGCAGGGGATCCTGCGCGACCACCGGCAGACGGGCTTCAAGCTGATCGTCGACGCGTGCTTCTCCGGCCGCTTCGTGCTCGACCTGCCGAAGTCGGAAAACCCGAACCTGCTCGTGCTCGAGACGGCCGCGCGTGCCGACGAGGAGTCGTGGTCGTATCTGCGCACGGTGACGCGGCACGGCGTCAAGTACGAGAGCCGCACGAACAACCCCGGGAACACGAACGCGAAGGGCGAGGGGCGCGGCGAGTTCACGAACGGCTTCATCGCCGGGCTGACGGCCGCCGCCGGGTCGCGGACGGAGGTCGCCGCCGCGCAGAGGGCCGGCGGCTCGCTGCTCGCGCACCTGATCGCGCGCGCCCCCGAGCTCGGCAAGAACCAGGACCTCGCGCGCTGGGCCGGCCTGACCGTGCCGCTCGGCGGCGGCGCCTACGGCGGCAAGAGCGACCTCGGCAACCCGACGCCGCCCGCGCAGCCGAGCTTCGGCGTCGCCGGCAGCGGCTGGTACCACCACGCCACCGGCCACTCGGCGATCTGCGTCCGCTTCTCGACCACGCCGGCGGAGGCGGCCGCGAAGGTCGCCGTCACCGCCGACGGCGGCAACGTCAGCGGCAGCCGCACGCAGTCGTCGCACCTCGACTCGCACGGCGAGGGGACGGCGAGCTTCCAGATCACCGCCTACGGGACGTACACCGTGCACGTGAAGGTCACGGCCGGCGGCAAGACGGTGAGCAAGGACATCGTCGTCGACGTCACCCCGACGCAGACCGCGACCGCCTGCCCCTGAGCTTAGACAGGATGGAGCCGTAGCCCCTGGGGCGGCGGCGTCCGGTTGTTGGCGGAGAGTGGTCGGCGCCTACGCATATCTCGTGGGTTGCCGGGGTTTGGCCCGGTAGAGCCACATACGGAGGTCGCCGACCATGTACGACTCTACGACGACGGTAGCGGTCGGGCTTGATGTTCACGCGCGTTCGATCCGCCTTGCGGCGGTGCGCGCCGACGAGCTGTTGGAGGAGCGGACGCTGCCCTACGACGAGGACGCGGTTGAGCGGCTTTTGCGTCGCTGGCCGTCGGTGCACTGCTGCTATGAGGCTGGCCCGACCGGCTTCGGGCTCTACCGGCACCTCGTCGGCCATGGGATCGACTGCAGCGTGGTCGCGCCCGGCTTGGTGCCGCAGCGACCGGGCGATCGGGTCAAGACAGATCCGCGTGACGCACGAAAGCTGGCGCGTCTGCTCGCCGGCGGTCTGCTCGAGCCGATCCACGTCCCCTCGCCCGAGTTCGAGGCGGCCCGCGATCTGGTGCGCGCCCGTGAGGACGCGCGGCTCGATCGGATGCGCGACCGGCACCGGCTGTCGAAGTTCTGTCTGCGGCACGGGCGGTTGCTGCCGACGAGCTCCTGGACCGTCGTGCGGCGCAAGTGGCTCGGCGAGCAGCGGTTCGAGCACGCCTGCGAGCAGCTCACCTTCGACACCTACGTGCACGCCGTCGATCTCGTCGACGCGCGGATCGACAAGCTCGAGCAAGCGATCCGCGAGACCGCCGAGCAGGAGCCATGGCGCGAGCTGGTTGGTCGGCTTCGCTGCCTGCGCGGGATCGACACGCTGACCGCGCTCGCGCTCGTCACCGAGATCGGCGACTTCAACCGCTTCCGTAGCGCCGCCGAGTTCATGGCCTTCGTCGGCCTCGTCCCCTCGGAGCACTCCTCTGGCGAGAAACGCCGGCAGGGGTCGATCACCAAGGTCGGCAACAGCCACGCGCGTCGACTGCTCGTCGAGTCGGCCTGGCACGCACGCCGACGCCCGAAGGTCGGCTACGAGCTCGCCCGCCGCCAACGCGGCCAAGACGCAGTCGTGATCGAACGCGCGTGGCGCTGCCAGCAGCGCCTCTATCAGCGCTGGCAGCGGATGGCCGGCCGCAGCAAGCCACACCAAAAGATCGTCGTCGCCTGCGCGCGCGAGCTCGCCGGCTTCGTCTGGGCAATCGCCACCGACCAACCAGTCAGGAGTCTCTGATCCAACCTCTCGGCCTCGAGCAGCGGATGCGTCCGACCACACGGAGAACCCTCGACAGCTCTATGCGGCACCGCTCGCCGGTGACCCGCGACCTTAGACAGAGGCAGCTCCCGACGGTTTCCAGTCATGCGGTCCCGACCCGCGAATGTCAGTCTGATCCACCGTCGCTGCTCCGGGCCATCCGCTGCTCCAGGCCGAGAGGACAACCCATCTACCGATCGCCCCTTGACCTTTTGCTCCATGTCAGAACCCCTAACAGAACGAGCACTGGCTGCCTGAACGCGCTGTGCACGCACGCTGCGGCACCGCACGCACCCATCGCGCCCCGCCGACGAGTGGGTCATTCAGTTGGAGGTTCTTAGGCGCGGGCGCGCAGCGAGTCGTACATCCCCCACTCGGCGCGGAGGGTCTCGCAGATCTCGCCGACCGTGCAGCGGGCGGCGAGGGCGACGCGGAGCGAGGGCAGGAGGTTCGCCTCGCCGCGCGCGGTCTCGCGGACGGCGGCGAGCGCGGAGGCCGCCTGCTCGGCGTTGCGCTCGGCGCGCACCCGGGCGGTGCGCTCGAGCTGGCGCCGCTCGGCCTCCGGGTCGATGCGCAGCAGCTCGACCCGCTCGTCCGACTCCTCGACGAACCCGTTCACGCCGACGATCAGCCGCTCGCCCGACTCGATCTGCTGCTGCCACTGAAACGCGGCCTGCTCGATCTCGTCCTGCACGAACCCGGACTCGATCGCCGCGACGGCGCCGCCGAGCTCGTCCACCCTGCCGATCAGCTCCCACGCCCGCGCCTCGAGCTCGTCGGTCAGCGCCTCGATGAAGTAGGCGCCGCCGAGCGGGTCGGCGGTGTCGGTCGTGCCGCCCTCCGCGGCGAGGATCTGCTGTGTCCGCAGCGCGATCCGGGCGGCGTGCTCGGACGGCAGCGCGAGCGCCTCGTCGAAGGAGTTCGTGTGCAGGCTCTGCGCGCCGCCGGCGACCGCGGCGAGCGCCTGGATCGCGACCCGGACAACGTTCGACTCCGGCTGCTGCGCCGTCAGCGTCGAGCCGCCCGTCTGGGCGTGGAAGCGCAGCGCCAGCGCCTTCGGGTTCGTCGCCCCGAAGCGCTCGCGCATGATCCGCGCCCACAACCGCCGCGCCGCCCGGAACTTCGCCACCTCCTGGAAGAAGTGGTTGTGCGCGTTGAAGAAGAACGAGAGCCGCGCCCCGAACGCGTCCGGCGAGAGCCCGGCCGCGACCGCCGCCTCGCAGTAGGCGATCCCGTTCGCGAGCGTGAACGCCAGCTCCTGCACCGCCGTCGAGCCCGCCTCGCGGATGTGGTAGCCCGAGATCGAGATCGTGTTCCAGCGCGGGATCCGCTCGGCGCAGTACGCGAACAGGTCGGTCGTCAGCCGCATCGACGGCCGCGGCGGGAAGATGTAGTTCCCCCGCGCGATGTACTCCTTGAGGACGTCGTTCTGCACCGTGCCGCGCAGCGCCGCCGCGTCGACGCCCTGCCCCTCCGCCACCAGCTCGTAGAGGAGCAGCAAGAGCGCCGCCGGCGCGTTGATCGTCATCGACGTCGACACCTCGCCGAGCGGGATCCCGGCGAGCAGGATCTCCATGTCCGCGAGCGAGTCGACCGCGACCCCCGTCCGCCCCACCTCGCCGAGCGCACGCGGATCGTCGGAGTCGTAGCCGAGCTGCGTCGGCAGGTCGAACGCGATCGACAGGCCGGTCTGGCCCCGCTCGAGCAGATACCGGTAGCGCTCGTTCGACTCCTCCGCCGACGCGAACCCCGCGTACTGGCGGATCGTCCACGGCCGCCCGCGATACATGTCCGCATACGGCCCACGCGTGAACGGGAACTCACCCGGCGCCTCCAGCCCACCCGGCGCATCCGCCGCCGTGTAGACCGGCTTCACCTCGATCCCCGACTCGGTACGGCGGTTGTCGGACGCAGCCATCGCGCAGATCGTAGAGGCCGCGGGCTCGGAGAACCGGTCCTCCCTAGCCACCCTCTCACCCTTCGCTCGGAGGCAGACACCCGTTTCCGTGACATCCGCCGACCTGCGTGGGGGAAGCCCCCCTGTGCCGGTCGGCCTTTAGTCCGACGGCAGCGTCACGGACGACGCTGGCGAACCGACGGAGGGATGGAACCACGATGCGGATACTGCGGCGTTTTCTCTTCCTCGCCATGCTCGGCGCCATGGCGGCGGCTGTAGCCGCCGGCAGCGCCGCTGCCGCGAGGCCCGGCTGGGGGCTGGTCGACACGAGCCACCAGCTCGCCACGCTCCAGAAGCAGATGACAAGGCTCGCCGCGCAAGGAAGCGCTGCGACACGCGATCTGCTCTCACCCGTCGCCGACTGCGGCTACGGAGCGAGCTCCCGGGAGTTCCTGCCCTGGGGCGACCTCGCCGACTACAGCCTCGCGCCGGGCGGCGACCTCGCAAGCACGAGCGACTGGTCGCTCACGAACGTCGGCGTCGACGCAGCACATGACCCGTACTCGGCGTCCGCGGCCTCGCTCGTCTTCGCGAGCTCGAACTCGCGGGCGGAGTCGCCGGTCACGTGCGTCAACCTGCTCAACCCGACCATGCGCTTCTTCCTCTCGCACACCGGGCCGCGCAACGCCTCGTCGCTCGACGTCTACGTCATCTACCAGGGCCTGGACGGCAACACGCACACGCTCACCCTGGCGAGCCTGACGGCGGGCGACTTCTGGCAGCCCTCACTGAGCATCCCGATCGGCGTCAACCTGCTCTCCGCCGCCTCGGCGCTCGGCTGGACGCCCGTGTCGTTCGGCTTCACGACCCACGGCCTTCTGCCCGGAGAGTCGTACTCGGTCGACGGGCTCTACGTCGACCCGATCAGGAGCCGCTGAGCGAGACACCCCTAACGACCACGCGTACGGGCCGGCCCTGCTCTGCCGGCCCGTACGCGTCTCTCGGTCGCCCGATGCCCGACTCGAAATCCTCCGCGTTCGACCCCGTCGCCGAGCAGCTCCTCGCCGACGCACGCGCGCGCGAGGCGCACACCCTGACCCGCGCCGAGCGGCTCACGTACTGGACGTCGAGCCTCGGCTTCATCCTCGCCGCGGCGGCGCTGCTCGCGTTCGGCCGTCACGGAGCGCTGCCGCAAACGTGGGTCGTCGTGTTGCTCGTCGTCACGTACGCCGTCGCGTCACGGCTCGAGTTCGAGGTCGGCAGCGCGGTGGCGATCGCGACCGAGCTCGTGCTCGTCGAGATGCTCTTCCTCCTGCCGCCGGCGCAGCTGCCGCTCTGGGTGGCGCTCGGCGGCCTGCTCGGCCAGGTTCCGGAGTACGCGCTCGGGATCGTGCCGGTCGAGCGGATGCTCGTCGTGATCGGCAGCTCGTGGTACGCGCTCGGGCCCGCGCTCGTCTTCGAGCTCGCCGGAGCGCCGGCCGCGACGACGAGCCTGCATACGCAGCTCCTGCTCGCCGCCGCCGTCGCGGCGCAGTTCGCCGTCGACCTGACGAGCTCGGCGGCGCGCGAGCGGATGGCGCTCGGCGTGCCGGTCCGGCAGCTCGGCTCGCTCGTCTCGCTCGTCTTCGTCATCGACCTCGTGCTCGCTCCGCTCGGGCTGCTCGCGGCGATCGGGGCCCGCGAGGGACAGGCGGCGCTGATCCTGCCGCTGCCGCTCCTGTTCGTGATCGGTCTCTCGACCCGCGAGCGCCAGCGCCGCAACGACCAGTCGCTCGAGCTCTCGAGCGCCTACCGCGGCACCGCCTTCCTGCTCGGCGACGTCGTCGAGGCGGACGACGCGTACACGGGTGCGCACAGCCGCGACGTGCTCGACCTCGTGCTTGCGGTCTGCGACAGGCTGAAGGTCGACGCGCGCTCGCGGGTGAACGCGGAGTTCACCGCGCTGCTGCACGACGTCGGCAAGATCCGGATCCCGCCCGAGATCATCAACAAGCCCGGCCCGCTCGACCCCGAGGAACGGGCGACGATGGCGCTGCACACGATCGAAGGCCAGCGGCTGCTGCAACGGGTCGGCGGGCGCCTCGCCGAGGTCGGCGCGATCGTGCGCTCCTGCCACGAAGACTGGGACGGCACCGGCTACCCCGACGGGCTCGCCGGCGACGAGATCCCGCTCGTCGCCCGAATCGTCTCCTGCTGCGACGCGTTCAGCGCGATGACGACGAACCGCCCGTACCGCCAGGCGATGACGACGGCCGAGGCGCTCGCCGAGCTCGAGCGCTGCCGCGGCACGCAGTTCGACCCGCGGGTCGTCGACACGCTGCTCGAGCTGATCCGCGGCGGCGCGATCGGCCACGAGCGGCGGGCCGAGCTCGTGCATGTCCGTGCCTAGACGGTCTCGGTCTCGCGGCTGCGCCGCGCGACGCCGTCCGCCTCGGCGGCGGCTGCGACGGCTGCCGCGACCGACGAGACGACGTCCCGGTTGAACACGCTCGGGACGATGTAGTCCGGCGAGAGCTCCTCCGGGGGGATCGTCGCGGCGATCGCTTGCCCGGCGGCGACCTCCATCGCGTCGGTGATCGAGGTCGCGCGGACGTCGAGCGCGCCGCGGAAGATGCCCGGGAAGGCGAGCACGTTGTTGATCTGGTTCGGGTAGTCGGAGCGGCCGGTCGCGACGACGGCGGCGAGGCCGGCGATCTCTTCGGGCCGCACCTCCGGGGTCGGGTTCGCCATCGCGAAGACGATCGCGCCGGGAGCCATGCTGCGGATCGCCTCGACCGAGACGGCGCCCGGCTGCGAGAGGCCGATGTAGACGTCGGCGCCGGCGAGCGCCTCGTCGGCCGAGCCGGTCTCCTCGGGCGTGGTCTCCTCGGCGTAGCGGCGCTTCACGTCGGTCAGGTCGTCGCGGCCGAGGTGGACGACCCCCTTCGAGTCGCAGCCGACGACGTGCTGGACACCGGCGGCCATCAGCGTTCGCGTAACCGCGATGCCGGCGGCGCCGATCCCGGTCACGACCACCTTCACGTCCTCGATCGGCTTCGAGACGACACGCAGCGCGTTGAGGAAGGCGGCGAGGACGACGACCGCGGTGCCGTGCTGGTCGTCGTGGAAGACGGGGATGTCGAGCAGCTCGCGCAGCCGCTCCTCGATCTCGAAGCAGCGCGGCGCGGAGATGTCCTCGAGGTTGATGCCGCCGAAGCCGGGGGCGATCGCGGCGACCGCCGCGACGATCTCGTCGGGGTCCTTCGTCGCGAGCGCGATCGGCCACGCGTCGACACCGCCGAACTCCTTGAAGAGCAGCGCCTTGCCCTCCATCACGGGCATCGCGGCCTCGGGGCCGATGTCGCCGAGCCCCAGCACCGCCGTCCCGTCGGTGACGACCGCGACCGTGTTGCGCTTGATCGTCAGGTTCCATGCGCTGTCGGGGTCGGCGGCGATCGCCTGGCAGACGCGCGCGACGCCCGGCGTGTACGCCATCGAGAGGTCGTCGCGCGTCTTCACCGGCGCGTTCGACTCCATGTGGATCTTGCCGCCGAGGTGGAGCAGGAAGGTGCGGTCGGAGACGGCCTCGACCTCGATGCCGGGCACCTGGCGGCACGCCTCGACGATCGCGTCGGCGTGCGCGGCGTCGGTGGCCTGGACGCCGACGTCGCGGATCTTCGCGCCCGCCTCGACGCGCACGAGGTCGATCGCGTCGAGCAGGCCGCCGGCGTCGGCGATCACGCGCGCGAGGTCGGCGAACGAGCCGGGGCTGTCGACGAGGCGGACGCGGAGCGTGACGCTGAAGGAGGCGGAATAGTGGCTCATGGAGCGGAATGCTCGCCGCTCCGTCGCGACGACGCATCCGGGGTTTTCCGGTTAGCGGCCGCCGTTCCTCCCTCGCGGCAGCAGCGCGAGCACCGCCTCGGCGGCGCCGGCGACGTCGAGCGTCTCGTCGACGACTGCGTGCAGGAACAGACCGTCGAGCGCCGCGGTCAGGGCGGCGGCCAGCCCTTCCGGCTCCGGCGCGCCCTCCCGCCCGAGCGCGACGGCGAAGGCCCCGCGGAACTCGCGCAGCATCGCGGCGAGCGCCTCGCGGACGTGCTCGTCGCGGCTCGCGGCGAGCATCGTCTCGAACAGGAGCAGCGTGAGGGCGGGGTCGCCGCGGATCGCCTCGACGAACGCGAGCGAGCGCTCGAAGACCTCGCGCACCGACTCCTCGGCCTGCAGCGCGGCCGCGATCGGCTCGAACATCTGCCCGGTCGCGGCGAGCGCCGCCTCGCGGACGAGGTCGTCCTTCGAGCGCCAGTGGTAGCTGACGACGCCCTGCGTGACGCCGGCGCGGGCGGCGATGTCACGCGTCGAGAAGCCGGACCAGCCGGCCTCGCCGATCAACTCGGCGGCGGCGGCGAGGATGCGGCTGCGCGTCGCCTCGCCCCGGTCGCGGTTCGCGCTCACGCTTGTAGTTTGTCATATGACCAAGTCATTTGCTAAGTTCGGCTCACGATGGAGTCAGCGCTCGTCGCAGAGGGAGTCGCAAAGGCGTACGGCCGGCACCCGATCCTGCGCGGCGTCGACCTCGAGATACCGGCCGGCTCGCTCGTCGCCGTCGTCGGCGAGAACGGCGCGGGCAAGTCGACGTTGCTGAAGATCCTCGCGGGCACGCTCGCGGCCGACGCGGGCACGGTCGACGTGCGCGGCCGGCTCGGCTACTGCCCGCAGGAGCCGGTGCTGAACGGCGCCCTGACCGTCGACCAGCACTTCCGCTACTTCGCAGCGGCGTACCGCCTCGCGAGCCTCGACCGCGCCGGCGAGCTGCTCGAGACGCTGCACTTCGAGGACTACCGGCGCACCGCGGTCGACGAGCTCTCGGGCGGCACCCGCCAGAAGCTCAACCTCGCGCTCGCACTCGTCCACGAGCCGGACGTGCTCCTGCTCGACGAGCCGTACCAGGGCTTCGACTGGGAGACGTACCTCCGCTTCTGGGATCTCGTCGCCGAGCTGCGCGGACGCGGCCGCGCCGTCGTCGTCATCACCCACCTCGTCTTCGAGGAGGAGCGCTTCGACCGCCTCTACGAGCTGCGCGAGGGACACGCCGTCGCGAAGGAGCCGGCGCGTGCCTGAGCGGCCGCTCGCCCGCCAGTTCCCGACCGCGCTCGAGTTCGCCCTCCGCAACCAGGCGCGGAACCGGTTCGCGTGGCTCCTGCTCGCGCTCTTCGTCCCCGCCTGGTACGCGCTGATGGCGGCGTTGATCCCGCACGACCCGCTCGCCTTCCGGCTCTTCTCGACGGGCGCGATCCTGCACGTGGACGGGCGCCACCTCGGGCTCGTCACCGCCGGGATGAACTCGCTGACGCTGATCGTCGGCTTCGCGGTCTTCGCGGCGATCCGGCGCGCGCTGCCGCTCGACCGGCGGCTCGTCTTCGCCGGCTACCGGCAGTCGCTGCTCGTCGCGGCGAAGAGCCTCGCGACCGTCGCCGTCGGCGCCGCCGTCGCCCTGTACGCGTCGATCGTGCTGCTCGCGTTCTGGCGTCCCTCGCCCGCCGGGTGGCCGGCCGTCTTCGCCGCGTTCGCCCTGATGGCGATCGTCTACGGCGCGCTCGGGCTGATGCTCGGCGTGCTCGTGAAGGGCGACCTCGAGGGCTTCTTCCTGATCATCATGGGCGGGCTCACCGACACCTTCCTGCAGAACCCCGTCGGCAACCCGGTCGCGAACAAGCCGGTGCTGCAGTACTTCCCCTCGTTCGGCCCGATGCAGTTCGCCTCGGGCGGCGCCTTCGGCCACACCTGGCTCTGGGGCGACCTCGCGCTCGGCGCCGCGTGGGCGGTCGCGTTCGCTGCGGTCGGGCTCGTCGTCTTTCAGCTGCGGACGCGCAGCCGCCGCACCTCCGCGGCGGGCGGCGGCGAGGCGACGAGCTCGGAGTCGCGGCTGACGAGCGCCGCGTAGCGGCCGCCGCGGGCGAGCAGCTCCGCGTGGCGCCCGACCTCGGCGACGCGGCCGCGGTCGAGGACGACGATCTGGTCGGCGTCGCGGACGGTCGAGAGCCGGTGCGCGATCGCGATCGTCGTCCGCCCCGCCGAGAGCCGGTCGAGCGCCTCCTGGACGAGCCGCTCCGTCTCGGTGTCGAGCGACGAGGTCGCCTCGTCGAGCACGAGCACCGGCGGGTTGCGGAGGATCGTCCGCGCGATCGCCATCCGCTGCTTCTCGCCGCCCGAGAAGCGGTAGCCGCGCTCGCCGACCATCGTGTCGTAGCCGTCGGGGAGCGCCGCGATCACGTGGTGGATCCGCGCCGCCTCGGCCGCCGCTTCGACCTCGGAGTCGGAGGCGTCGGGCTTCGCGAAGCGGAGGTTCTCGCGCACGCTCGCGTGGAAGAGATACGTCTCCTGCGAGACGACGCCGACGAGGTTCGTGAGCGCGCGGAAGGAGAGGTCGCGCACGTCGACGCCGCCGATCGACACCGAGCCGCGGCCGACGTCGTAGAGCCGGGCGGCCAGGTAGCCGAGCGTCGTCTTGCCCGAGCCGGTCTCGCCGACGAGCGCGGTCGTCGTGCCGGCCGGCACCGCGAACGAGACGTCCTCGAGCGTCCAGCGGTCGGCCTCATAGCCGAACGAGACGCGGTCGAAGACGACGTCGCCTGCCTCGGCGACCTCGACCGCATCCGGCTTCTCGGCGATGTCGACCGGCGCGTCGAGGTACTCGAAGATCCGGTCGAAGAGCGCGAGCGAGGTCTGGATGTCGAGCGAGACGCCGAGCAGCGAGCCGACCGGGAAGAAGAGCCGCGTCTGCAGTGTCGTGAACGCGACGATCGTGGCGATCGAGATCGAATGGCTGAAGACGGTGCCGCCGAGCCAGTAGACCGCCGCGGGCATCACCGAGAAGCTCGTCTGGATCGAGGCCATCACCCAGCGCCCGGCCATCCGCTGGCGCACCTCGAGGTCGGCCAGCCGCAGCGACTCCACCTCGAAGCGGTCGGCGAGCTCCACCGTTCGCCCCATCGTCTTCCCGAGCATGATCCCGGAGACCGAGAGCGACTCCTGGACGAGGCTCGAGATGTCGGCGAGCGACTCCTGCGTCGTCTTCGCGATCTTGCGACGCTCGGCGCCGACGCGGCGGGTGAGCACCGCGAACAGCGGGATGAGCGCGAACGCGAAGAGCGCGAGCTCCCAGTTGAGGAAGAGCATGCCGACGATCGTCGCGACGACCGTGGTCACGTTCTGGGCGATCGAGGTGGCGGTGTTCGTGACGACGTTCTGGACGCCGCCGATGTCGTTCGAGATCCGCGACTGCACCTCGCCGGTGCGGGTGCGCGTGAAGAAGGCGAGCGAGAGCCGCTGCAGATGGCGGAAGACGGCGGCACGCAGGTCGTGCATGACGCGCTGGCCGACCTGGTTCGACATCAGCGTCTGGACGACGCCGAGGGCGCCGGTGACGACGGCGATCGCGATCATCCCGCCCGCGTTCCACGAGATCGCGGCCGTGTCGTGGCGGCCGATCGCCTCGAGGACGCGCTTGAGCAGGAAGGCAGGCAGGACGCCGAGGCCGGCGCTCGCGACGATCAGCGCCAGCAGGCCGGTCAGCCGCAGCTTGTACGGCGTGAAGAGCGGCCCGATCCGGCGCAGGTTGGCGCGGCGGACCGCCGGGTCGGACGGCCGCTCGGGCGGAGCGTCGTGCCCGTGGAAGAACATGCCCATGCCCGGCTGAGGGTACGTTCTCCGGCACACTCCAGGCGTGCGCGTGACCGTCCGTCTCTTCGCCGGCCTGCGCGAGCGCGCCGGCGTCTCGCGCCTCGAGCTGGAGATCGCCGACGGTGCCCGCGCCGAGGACGTGTACCCGCGGCTCGGGCTCGGCGACGAGCCGCCGGGCCTCCTCTACGCGGTCGACCGCGCGTACGTCGAGCGCGGGCACCCGCTCGCCGACGGCGACGAGGTGGCGCTGATCCCGCCCGTCTCCGGAGGAGCAGAGACCGGCGGCGCGTTCCGGATCACGGCGGAGCCGCTCGACGTCGCCGCCGTGATCGCCGAGGTCGCGGCCGACGAGGCCGGCGGGATCGCGAGCTTCGTCGGCACCGTGCGCTCGAGCTCTCGCGGCCGCGACGTGCTCCACCTCGAGTACGAGGCGTTCGAGGAGATGGCCGAGCCGATGCTCGAGGAGCTCGGCGCCGCGCTGACCGAGCGGCACGGCCTCTCGGCGGTCGCGATCCACCACCGGATCGGCCGCGTCGAGATCGGCGAGCCGAGCGTCGTCGTCGCCGCCTCGGCCCCGCACCGCGCCTCGGCGCTCGACGCCTGCCGCGAGGCGATCGACACGCTCAAGGAGACGATCCCCCTCTGGAAGAAAGAGGTGTACGTGGGCGGCGAGGAGTGGATCGGGCGGGGATCGTGACGGAACGCGGCTACGAGCCGGTGCAGCCCGGCGGCTTCAGCGTCCGGAAGACGCTCGAGCGCATCGCCGGCCTCGCCGTCCTGATCGGCGGCACGGCGCTCAAGTGGGGCTTCGTCTTCGTCAAGTTCTTCGGCTTCTTCATCTCGGTCGCCGCGTACACGCTCTGGTTCGGGAGCTGGACGTTCGCGCTCGGCTTCGTGCTGATGATCCTCGTGCACGAGCTGGGGCATGCGGTCGAGGCGCGCCGCCAGGGCCTCCAGGTCTCCGCGCCGACCTTCATCCCGTTCATCGGCGCGTACGTGACGATTCGCCACGCCGGCCTCTCGCCGTGGCGGAACGCGCGCATCTCGCTCGCCGGCCCGCTCGCGGGCGGGATCGCCGCCGCCGCCGCCTGGGCGCTCGGCGCGGCACGCGGCTCCAACCTGCTCGAGGTGCTCGCGAACATGGGCTTCCTGCTGAACGCGTTCAACCTGCTGCCGATCGGCTTCCTCGACGGCGGCGCGATCTTCCGCTCGATGACGGAGGCGTGGCGGATGCCCGTGATCCGCTTCGAGGGCGCCGTGCCGGTGGAGGCGTTCGCGCCCGACCGGACGCGCGCGGTCGCGATCGGGTTCGCGTACGCGCTCCTCGCCGCGCTGCTCGTCGTCGGAATGATCGCGACGAAGCCCAACGGCGCCCTCTGATGGAAGACAGACGGATCTTCGACGCGCACGAGACCCCGGCGGCGCTGCGTGCGCACACCGAGTCGATCGGCGCCGAGTTCCTCGCCGGCTTCGAGGTGGTGGAGCGGATCGACCGGCCGGCCGTCTCGTTCTTCGGCTCGGCCCGCTCGCCGGAGGGGTCGCGCCCGTACGAGCTGGCCCGCGCGACGGCGCGTCTGTTCGCGGAGGCGGGCTGGGCGGTGGTCACCGGCGGGGGGCCCGGCGTGATGGAGGGCGCGAACCGCGGCTGCCGGGAGGGCGGCGGCCTGTCGGTCGGCTTCAACATCGAGCTGCCGCACGAGCAGGGCGCAAACCCGTACGTCGACGTCGGCCTCACGTTCCGCCACTTCTACGCGCGCAAGACGATGTTCGTGAAGGCCGCCGAGGGCTTCTGCGTCTTTCCCGGCGGCTTCGGCACGGCCGACGAGCTGTTCGAGTCGCTGACCCTGATCCAGACGGGGACGGTGGAGCACTTTCCGGTCGTCCTGCTCGACGAGGCGTACTGGACGCCGCTGCTCGACTGGGTGCGCGAGCGGGCGCTGCCGGCGGGCACGGTGTCGGCGGACGACTTCGCGCTGCTCACCGTCACCGACGAGCCGGCGGTCGCCGTCCGCACCGTGCTCGACGGCTCTGCGCGGTTGACCGGGCAGGCGCCGCCCGCGGCACCCGTCGCCGAAGCCGGCGCCTAGCCTCGCGGTACGGTTCCCGGCGTGGAGTTGCGGGATCTGCCGTCCGTCGACGAGCTCGCCCGTGCAGCCGGCGACCCGCTCGCGGTCGACGCCGCGCGGACGGTGATCGAGCGGGCGCGCGCGGAGATCCGTGCCGGCGTCGAGCCGGGCGACCTCGCGGCGTGCGTGCGCGACGCGCTTGCGGCCGCGCGCACTCCGCGTCTGCGGCGCGTCCTCAACGCGACCGGGGTGATCGTCCACACCAACCTCGGCCGCGCACCGCTCGCCGCCGAGGCGCTCGCGCGGGTCGTCGAGGCGGCGCGGGGCTACTCGACTCTCGAGTACGACGTCGCGGCGGGAGAGCGCGGCTCGCGGCAGGACCATCTCGCCGGGGTCCTGCACCGGCTGACCGGCGCCGAGGCGGCGCTCGTCGTCTCGAACAACGCGGGCGCGGTGCTGCTCGCCCTCGCGGCGCTCGCGGAGGGGCGCGAGGTCGTCGTCTCGCGCGGCGAGCTGATCGAGATCGGCGACGGCTTCCGCATCCCGGAGGTGCTCGCCCGCTCGGGCGCGCGCCTCGTCGAGGTCGGGACGACGAACCGGACGCGCGCGGCCGACTACGAGCGCGCGATCGGCCCGGAGACGGCGCTGCTCCTGCGCGTGCACCAGTCGAACTTCCGCGTCGTCGGCTTCACCGAACGGCCGCGGGCCGAGGAGGTCGCCGCGGTCGCCCGCCGGCACGGCCTGCCGCTCGTCGACGATCTCGGCTCCGGATCGCTCGGCGGCACCCTCGGGGAGCCGACCGTGAAAGAGGCGCTCGCCGCGGGCGCGGATCTCGTCTGCTTCTCCGGCGACAAGCTGCTCGGCGGGCCGCAGGCCGGGATCGCCGCCGGGCGCGCCGATCTCGTCGAGAAGCTCCGCCGGCACCCGCTGCAGCGGGCGCTGCGGATCGACAAGCTCTCGCTCGCCGCACTCGAGGGGACGCTGCTGCTCCATCTCGACGCGCCGGAGCGGATCCCGGTGCTGCGGATGCTCGCCCAGGACGCGAGCGCGGTACGGGCGCGGGCGGAGCGGCTCGCGACGGAGACCGGCGGTGACGTGGAAGAGACGGCCGGCCGTGTCGGCGGCGGCGCGCTGCCGCTCGCCGAGCTGCCGAGCTTCGCGTGCGCGCTCGACGAGTCGCTGGCCGGGCCGCTGCGTGCGGGCGAGCCGCCGGTCGTGGGCGTGCTCCGCGACGGGAGGCTCCTGCTCGACTGCCTGACGCTGACCGACGCCGAGGCCGGCGAGGTCGCCGCCGCCGTCGCCCGCGCCCGCGGCTGAGCGCGACGCCCGTTCGGGCCATGGCCCGGTGCCTGACACCAGCGTGGAACGCGGCCTTCCGGCCACGCGAGCGCTACGACCTGCCGGCGCCGACCTAGCATGGCCGCATGGCGCTGACCGTCGGCACCGCAGGCCACATCGACCATGGCAAGACGGCGCTCGTCGAGGCGCTGACCGGCCGCAACACCGACCGGCTGCCGGCCGAGCAGGAGCGCGGGATCTCGATCGACCTCGGCTACGCGCCGCTCGAGCTCCCGGACGGGACCCGGCTCTCGGTCGTCGACGTGCCCGGCCACGAGCGGTTCGTACGGGCGATGGTCGCGGGCGCGACCGGGATCGACCTCTTCCTGCTCGTGATCGACGCCGCCGAGGGCGCGCGGCCGCAGACGCACGAGCACCTCGCGATCCTGCGGCTGCTCGGGATCGAGCGTGGCGTGGTCGCGCTGACGAAGACCGACCTCGTCGACACGGAGACGCTGGAGCTCGCGCGCGCCGAGGCGGAGGAGCTCGTGCCGGGTGCGGCGATCGTGGCGACGAGCGCGCGGACGGGCTCCGGGCTCGACGAGCTGCGGGCCGCGCTCGCCGGCGCCGCGGCCGGGCGCGTGCACGCGGACGCCGACGGCCCGACGCGGCTCTACGTCGATCGCTCCTTCTCGCTGCGCGGGATCGGCACGGTCGCGACCGGGACGCTCTGGTCGGGTTCGGTCGGCGAGGGCGACGAGCTGCGCGTCGAGCCGGGCGGCCGCGAGGTGCGGGTGCGGAGCGTCCAGGTGCACGACCGGCCGGTCGCGCGCGCCGAGGCCGGGCAGCGCGTCGCGGTCGCTCTACCGGGCGTCGAGCGGCGCGAGCTGCGCCGCGGAGACGCGCTCGTCACGCCCGGCGCCTATACGGCGAGCTACCGGCTCGACATCCAGCTCGACGCTCTCGCCGAGATCCCGGCGCGCGTCCACGTCCACCACGGCACGGCCGACGTCGTCGCGCGGGTCGCGCGCGCGAGCGAGGGATTCGCGCAGCTGCGGCTCGCCGAGCCGGTGGTCGCGGCGCGCGGCGACCGCGTCGTCCTGCGTGCCGGCACGACCGTGGGCGGCGGCGTCGTGCTCGACCCGGCCCCGCCGCGGCACGCCGATCCCGCCCGGATGGAGCTGCTCGCGCGCGGCGAGATCGCCGCGACGGTCCACGCGCCCGTGCGCGAGGAGGAGCTGCGCCGCCTCGGCGCCGACGCCCTCGACGGGCTGGAGCGCGCGGAGCGCTGGCTCTTCTCCCGCGCGTGGCTCGACGAGCTGCGCGCGGAGCTGGACCGGCGGCTCGATGGCGCCGACCCGCTCGACCCGGGGATCCCGCCGCCGCCCGAGCCGTGGGCGGGCGCGGTCGAGCCGCTGCTCGGGCTCGAGCGGCGTGGCGCGAAGCTCTATCGCCCGGGCGCGGTCGCCGCGCTCGGAGCGCGCGAGCAGGCCGCGGCCGCGCTCGAAGCGCAGCTCGGGCTCGAGCCGGTGCGGGTCGAAGATGCGGCGCTCGCCCGCTTCCTCGAGGAGCGGGGCACGCTCGTGCGGGTCGGCGACGGCCTCGCGGTCTCGGCCGAGGCGTACGAGCGGGCGCGCGCGGCGGTCGTCGCGGAGTGCGAGGCGTCCGGCCGGATCGCGCTCGCCCGCCTGCGCGACCTGCTCGGCACCGGCCGCAAGACCGCGCAGCTCCTCCTGGAGCGGATGGACGCGGACGGGATCACGCGCCGCGTCGGCGACGAGCGCGTGCTGCGGCGGCGCGGCTAGCCCGTTACGTCGCGCCGCCGAGCAGCGCGTCGACGACGGCCTCGACGGCGTTGCTGGGCACGGCGAAGCCGACACCGTCGCTGCCGCCCGACCGCGACGCGATCTGGGCGTTGACGCCGCTCACCCGGCCGGCGGTGTTCAGCAGCGGCCCGCCCGAGTTGCCCGAGTTGAACGCCGCATCGGTCTGGATCACGTTCCTGATCGCGGCTCCGTTCGGCGCCTCGATCGTCCTGCCGAGCGCGCTGACGATCCCGGCCGTGATGCTCTGCGGATAGCCGAACGCGCTCCCGACCGCGACAACCGGGTCACCTGCCTCGACCGTCGACGAGGTCGCAAACGCGAGCGGCAAGAGCTTCGCAGCGGGAACGTCGACGCGCAGGACGGCAACGTCGGTCGAGGCGTCGCTGCCCACGAGCGTCGCAGCCACCTTCGTCCCGCTCTTGAACATGACGGTGATCGAGGTCGCGGCGGCGGCGACGTGAGCGCCGCCCTTCCCCGTGGCCGGGCCGGGCGCAAGACTGGACGGGATGCGCGGGAACCTGTCACCGGCCCGCTGGGCGACGGCGCAGTCGCCGGTCGCGCTGCTGGCGATCCGCCTGCTGCCCGTCGCGAACGTCGTCGTGCTCGTGACCGCCGGGGGGCTCTGCCTCGCCTGGGTCGCCCGCCCGGCGGGCATCGTCGGCGCCGCTCTGATCTGGGCGCTCGCGGCTGCCCTGCTCGCGCTCGTGCCGGACACGAACCCGCGGCGCGGCGCGACGAGCCGCTGGTGAGCCTGCTCAGGCGCGTTCGTGCGGGGGCGGCGTCACGTCGAGCCGCAGCACGTCGGGCCGGTGGTAGTGCCCGACCGGGTCGAAGCGCTGCCGCTCCTCGAGCAGCCGCGCAGGCTCGAGGTCGGCGTAGAGGATCCCCTCCTCGCCGTAGAGCGGCCCCGCGAGATAGGAGCCGTCGGGCGAGAGGATCGCGCTGCCGCCGCGGCTGATCGTCCCGGCGCCCTCGATCTCGGCGCGCAGCGGAAAGTCGTCCGGGTACGACTCGGCGCGCTGGAAGTGGCACGGCGCGACGACGAAGGCGCGGCTCTCGCGGGCGAGGTGGACGAGCGTCGCCTGCCACGCGTCGCCGTCGTCGGCGGTCGAGGCGACGTAGATCTCGAGCCCCGACTCGTAGAGGGCAAACCGGGCGAGCGGCATGTAGTTCTCCCAGCAAATCAGCCCGCCGACGCGGCCGAAGCCGGTCTCGACGGCGTGGAGTCCGCGCCCGTCGCCCTGGCCCCAGATCAGACGCTCGTGGTTCGTCGGCACGAGCTTGCGATGGTGGAGCGCGAGCGAGCCGTCGGGCGCGTGGGTGAGGAGCGAGTTGTAGATCGTCCCGGGCCGCTCCGTCTCGACCTCGTTCACGCCGGTGACGAGCCAGATGCCGAGCTCCTTGGCGACCGCCCCGAGGCGGCGCTCGGCCGGCGCACCGACGGCGACCGCGTTCTGCGCGATGCGCGCGAACGTCTCCTTCGCACCGGAGGTCTCCCAGCCCGCGAACGCCTTCGCCCAGCGCGAGGACGGGTAGACGGGGACGAACGTCTCTGGGAAGACGACGAGCTCGGCGCCGTTGCCGGCCGCCTCGGCGGCGAGCCGCTCGAGCTTGTCGATGGTCGCCTCGCGGTCGAGGATCACCGGCTCGGCCTGGACGCAGGCGGCCTTCACGGCGCGCTCCATGCCCAGCAGCCTAACGCCGCAGCCTCAGCGAGACGTTGTCGGCGTAGCCGTCGTTGTAGGAGCCGGAGCCGCGGATCGCCGCGATCGTGATCGCGACCCGGCGCGCCTTCGCGGGCAGCTTGACCGTCTTGTGCACGGCGATCAGCTTCGTGGCGTTGCCGCGCTGGGCCGGCGTGACCGGGCCCAGCACCGACGTCGCGAGCAGCTTTCCGGTCGCGTCGAGCCAGCGGTAGCGGACCGTCGCCGCGTCCGGCTGCGACGTCCAGCCGCCGAGCGCAGCCGAGAGCACGGCCGTCCGGTAGCCGGAGCCGAGGCTCACCGTCTGGGTCGCAGACGAGGAGCGGTTGCCCGGGCCGCCGGCGAAGAACGCCTTACCGCCGTGGATCGCCTTCGCGACCGAGCTCGACGGCAGGCCCGAGCCGCCGTAGCGGACGGCGGTGAACTTCCCCGTCGTCTTCCAGCCCGCGGGCGCCACCACCGACGAATCGCTCGTCGCGGCCCTACCCGACTCCGCATTGCCGTTTCTGACCGCGTTTCCCATCGCCGCAGACGCCGCCACCGGGGCGGCAAGGGCGAGGAAGGCGACGGCCACGCCGAATCTGCGTGTCATCCCGACCTCCTCGTTACCGTCAGCGTCGGCGGCGGGCGGAGGCGGCCCATCCGGGAAGGCCACGATGTCGTCGCTCAGACGGAATCGCCGAAGCCGCCGCCGCCCGGCGTCTCGAGCCGGACGACGTCGCCGGCCGCGAGTGCGCGCGTCACCTTCGCCGGCTGCTCCTCGCCGTCGACGAGCGTCCGCCCGGGCGCGCCGTCGGCCCCGCCGCGGGCGCCGCGAGGAGGATGCGCGCGCCGTTCCGCGAGCACCGAGAGCCGGCAGTCCTCGAGCACGCGCAGCTCGCGGACGACGCCGTCGCCGCCGCGGTGGGCGCCCGCGCCGCCCGACCCCTCGCGCAGCCCCCAGCGCTCGACGCGCAGCGGGTACTGCAGCTCCAGCGCCTCGACCGGCGTGATCAGCGTGTTCGACATCGCCACGTGGACGGCGCTCGGCCCGTCGGCGTCCGGGCACGCGCCCTGGCCGCCGCCGATCGTCTCGTAGTACGTGAACCGGTCGTTTCCGAGCGCGACGTTGTTCATCGTCCCCTGCCCCATCGCGGGCACGGGCAGCGCCTCGCCGAAGGCGCGGAAGACGACGTCGACGATCCGCGACGAGGTCTCGGTGTTGCCGGCGACGACCGCCGCCGGCGGGCGCGCGTTGACGAGACAGCCTTCGGGCGCGGTCACGGCGACCGGCGCGAAGGCGCCGCCGGACGCGGGCAGGTCGGGCGCGGTCAGGCAGCGGACGACGAAGTAGCAGGCGGAGCGGGTCACCGAGAGCGGGCAGTTCAGGTTGCCCGCGTCCTGCGCGGCCGTGCCGGCGAAGTCGATGCGGATCTCGTCGCCCGTCACCTCGACGGTCGCCCGGATCTCGAGCTCGCCGTCCACCGCCTCGACGACGTCCACGGCCGACCAGCTTCCGTCCGGGAGCGCGGCGATCCCGGCGCGCACCATCCGCTCGGAGTACGCGTACAGCTCGTCCATCGCGGCGGCGACCTGCTCGCGGCCGCGCCGCTCGCACAGCTCCTCGAGCCGCCGCTCGGCGAGCCGGTGCGCCGCCATCTGCGCGCGCAGATCGCCGCGCCGCTCGTCGGGCTGCCGCGTCGCGGTCGCGAACCGCTCCAGCACCTCGTCGGTGAGGAGCGTCGGCGGCAGGACGATCCCCTCCTCGGCGAGCGTGCGCGAGAAGGCGGGCAGGCTCGCCGGCTCGATCCCGCCGACGTCGGCGTGGTGCGCGCGCGAGACGGCGTAGCCGAGCCCGGTCCGCGAGACGAGCGTCACGTCGGGCAGGTGCGTGCCACCCGTGTACGGGTCGTTGAGGATCGCCGTCTCGCCGGGCGCGAGACCGAGGCGCATGACCGCGGCGACCGCGTCCGGCATCGCGCCGAGGTGGACGGGGATGTGCTCGGCCTGCGCGATCATCCGGCCCGTCTCGTCGAAGATCGCCGTCGAGCAGTCGCGCCGCTCCTTGATGTTCGCCGAGAAGGCGGAGCGGATCAGCACCGCGCCCATCTCCTCGGCGACGGCGCGCAGCGCCGAGCCGATCACCTGCAGCCGGACGTTCATCGCCGCAGCACCAGCGTCCCGTCGGCCGACGTCTCGCCGCTCCAGCCGTCCGGCACCCAGCAGCTCGAGCCCGGCAGCTCCAGCAGCCGGGGCCCCTCGACCGACCGGCGCTCCGCCGCCCGGAAGGAGATGTCCGGGCCGGGCACGACCTCCGCCGTCCTGACCGCGACCAGCTCGACCTCGCGGCCGCGGTCGGCGTACCCGTACCGCTCCTCGTGCGCGCGGTGGAAGGCGGCCGCGACGTCCCCGCCGAGCGGCACGGTCAGCTCGAACGACTGGCCGCGGTAGCGCAGGTCGGCCTCGCCCTCGGCCGGCAGGTCGCGCACCTCGGCGAGCGGGCGGACGTGCGAGACGACGCGGTCGCGCCGCTCGTCGCTCGCGACGAGCCCGAGCGCCGAGAGGACACCCGCGGCCGCGGGCACGAGCACCGCCTCGATCCCGAGCTCCTCCGCGAGAGCGCAGGCGTGCAGCGGCCCGGCGCCGCCGAAGGCGACGAGCGCGAAGTCGCGCGGATCGTGGCCCTGCTCGACCGAGACGACCCGCAGCGCGCGCAGCATCTCCGCGTTCACGACCTCGACGACCGCGGCCGCGTCGATCCCGCGCGAGCGCCGCCGCGGCCGCCTCGCGGTCGAGCACGAGCCCGCCCGGCAGCTCGTCGGGCAACCGGCCGAGCAGCAGGTTCGCGTCGGTGACCGTCGCGCCGCCGCCGCGCCCGTAGCAGGCAGGCCCGGGATGCGCGCCCGCCGACTCCGGCCCGACCCGGATCGCCCCGCCCGCGTCGCGGCGCACGAGCGAGCCGCCGCCTGCGCCCACGGTGTGGATGTCCACGGTCGGCAGCCGGATCGGGAAGCCGCCGACGACACGCTCGGCCACCCGCGCCGCCCGCCCGCCCGGGAGCAGGCAGACGTCGGTCGAGGTGCCGCCCATGTCGAAGGCGATCGCGTTCTCGAACCCGGCGCGCCGCGCGACGAGCCCGGCGCCGACGACCCCGCCGGCCGGCCCCGAGACGAGGATCGCCGCCGGATGCGCCGCCGCCTCCGAGACGGTCGCGACGCCGCCGGAGGAGAGCATGACGAGCGGCTCCGGCAACCCGGCGCCGTGAGCCGCGTCCGCGAGCGCGCGCAGGTAGCGCGCCGCGACCGGCGCGAGGTAGGCGTCGGCCGCGGTCGTCGAGGCGCGCTCGTACTCGCGGAACTCCGGTGCGACCTCGTGCGAGGCGACGACGTGGACGCCCGGGTGTCGCCGCCGCAGCTCGGCCACGACCGCCCGCTCGTGCGACGAGTCGCGGAACGCGTGCAGCAGGCAGACCGCCACCGCCTCGGCGTCGCCCACGTCGGGCAGCGTCGCGAGGTCGAGGGGCGCGACCTCGCCGTCCGGCCCGAGCCGACCGCGCACGCCGTAGCAGCGCTCGAGCGGGACGAGCGGCTCGGGATGCTCGGCGCAGAGCCGGTAGAGGTGCGCCCGCGCCTGCCGCCGCAGATGGAGCAGGTGCTCGAAGCCCTCGTTCGAGACGAACGCCGTGCGCGCGCCGCGCCGCTCGAGCAGCGCGTTCGTCGCGACCGTCGTCCCGTGCGCGAACCGCGAGACCGAGGCGTCCGCCCCGACCGCGCGCGCCGCCGCGAGCACCGACTCCTCCTGCCGGTCGGCCGTCGGCACCTTGGCCGTGCGCACCTCTCCGTCCTCGAGGAGCACGGCATCGGTGAACGTGCCGCCGACATCGACGCCGAGGATCGCCACGTGCGTACTCTGAACGGCCGTGCCGGTTCGCGCCTTTCTCTTCGACTTCGACGGCCTGATCCTCGACACGGAGGTGCCCTCGCGCGCCGGCTGGGAGCTGCTCTACCGCGACCACGGCCACGAGCTGCCGGCGGAGAAGTGGGCGCTCGTCGTCGGCACCCGCGACGTGTGGGATCCGATGGCCCACCTCGAGGAGCTCGTCGGCGAGCCGCTCGCGCGCGCCGAGCTGAACGAGCGCCGCTACGCGCACGAGCTGTCGCTGATCGAGGCCGAGGGGCTCCGGCCCGGGATCGAGGAGTACCTCGCCGCCGCGCGCCGCCACGACCTCCGGCTCGCGATCGTCTCCAGCTCGACGCGCCCGTGGATCGAGATGCACCTGCGCCGCCTCGAGCGGGCGGCCGGCTGGGACGCGATCCTCGCCGCCGACCACGACGCGGCGCGCGCGAAGCCGGCGCCGACCCTCTACCTCGAGGCGCTCGAGCTGCTCGGCGTCGCCGCGGACGAGGCGGTGGCGTTCGAGGACTCGCCGAACGGCGTCCGCGCCGCGAAGGCGGCCGGGATCTTCTGCGTCGGCATCCCGAACGAGGTGACGCGCTCGCTCGGGCTCGACGAGGCCGACCTCGTCCTCGACTCGCTCGCCGACCTGCCGCCGGACGAGCTGCTCGCGCGGTTCTAGAGGCGTGAAATAGCGTGTGCCGAGCAAGAGCCGGCGGCATGCGGCGCCGGCTGCGTCGCGCAGGCAGGGTGACCGCGAGGCCGTTGAAGACGTACCCGTCCTCGATCGAGGGTAGCAGCCTAGTAGAGCTGTCGACGCGCTATTCCTCGCCCATCGCGGCGTATACTGCCTCGTCGTAGAGCGCCACTGCGGCACGCGATCCAAACACGCGCCGCGCTCGTCAGCCAGCGCTCGATCGAGGCCTACCGCGCACTCGGCCACCAGCCTGAGCTCGAGGAGGCGACCGCGCGCGAGAACGTCCAGAACGGCGCGATCGTGTCCTTAGAGAGCCTCGGCGGCAACGAGCCCCAGCGGGCTATTTCGCAACATCAACGAGCACTAGAGGGGAACAGATAAGAGACGCGCATCTACATCACGCAGATCGGCCTCGAGCCGGTACTGCTCCGGCACGTCGAGGAGCTCGGCGCGAGGATCGAGTACTCGTCGGAGTGCGCTCCTCGAGCAGGACCCGAAGGCGCCACTGGCGGTGATACGACCGCGCGAAGGAGGCTAGGATCGCAAAGTACAGGAGAGATACGACTGACGGCGCCGACTGCCGCCACAGCACGGTCCGCGAGCGTCTCGGCATCGGCCCGCGCACGGCCACGCAGCTCTGCGACAGCATCACGATCTACTTCCGCGCCGACTTGGCGAGCTATCGGCAACGGCAACCTCAGCGGCATCTACGTCTTCCATCGAGCCTAGTCGGCTTCTTCCGCTTCTCGCTCGACGGCTAGGCCGGTTCCCGTCGTAAACGCGACGATCGAAGAGGACGGCGTAGATAGATGAAGATAGGAGAGGAAATGAGAGAAGAGAAGTGAGTCGACTACGTCCGAACGGCGCTCACAGTGTACGGAATAGCAGATCGAGATCGAGAACGTCTAAAGATGGGAAGAGAGCGAGAAGTGGGAGGAGAGATTCTAGGAAAGAAGGATCTACATCGCCGGCGACGTAGCGAACGTAAAGAAGATGACTGGCGGCTTAGGCGGAAAAAAAGGAAAAAAGGAAGAGTAAGACCTCGCCTGGAAGCTCGCCAAGTCCTCGACGGCACCGCCCAGCCGGCACTGATCGACGAGCTACGACGCCGGCGACGCCGGCCGGCGAGCTCGCCGTAGAGCAGGCGTACGCCCGCTAAGTGCTACGGCTAGATAGGCGCTAGGAGAAGGAAGAACTCGTGAAGATAGGTGACCGAGAAGAAGGTAGAGCTAGGATATAGATAAAGATAGAGAGAAAGTCGAGCTCGAGAGACGACGACGACGGCGCCGATGGGAGAACTGAGCACGCCGAGCGGGCGGCCGGGCTAAAGCGCCCCGCACTCATCGTATGCCGCGAAGGCGGAGAGATCTCGCTGCTCGACCTCTAAGGCGGTAGCTTCGTCCTGCTCGCGGACGATGACGGCGTAAAATGGGACGAAAGAGGATCGAGACGTCGCCGCGAGAGGTCGGCGTGACGCTCGAGGCGTACCGGCGTCGGCGCCGCCTTCGAGGAAGTATAGAGGGAAGATTCGGCGAGCTATACGGGAAAGGAGACGCCGGCGAGACGCTCGTGTGTCCCGGACGGCTTCGTCGTGTGGCGAACGCAAGGGAGCCACACGCGTGGCCGGAGCAGTGTGCTCGCAGGGACGCTGGCCGCACGAGTAGTAGGAGGTTGTGTTGAAGCCTCTAGGTCGCGAGCCGAACGAGCGCGGTCGCGACCGCGCCGGCGAGCACGACCGCCCAGATCGGCGCCCGCGCCGCGACCGCGAGCGCGCCGGCCGCGAGGCCCGCGAGGCGTGCGTCGACCACGAGCGAACGTCCGCTCGCGAACGCCTCCGCGACGACCAGGGCCGCGAGCAGCGCGGGCGCGAGCGTTCCAAGCACGGAGAGCAGCCACGGCGGCAGGCTCCGGCCGCCGACGACGACCGGCCCGACCGCCTTGAGCGCGACCGTGCCCGCGCCGACGACGAGCACCGCGAGCCAGGCCGTGCTCATGCGTTCCTCCGCAGCCCGGCGAGCGCCGCGACGGTGGCCGCGACGATCGGGATCCCCGGCCGGGCGACCGGCGTCAGCGCGGCGGCGATCGCGGCCCCGCCGACGGCCGCGGCGACGGCGCGGCGGCCGCGCACCTGCCCGAGCAGCAGCGCGAGGAAGAGCGCGGCGAACGCGCCGTCGAGCCCGAAGGCGTTCGGGTCGCCGATCGCGCCGCCCGCGAAGGCGCCGATCGCGGTGCCGCCCGTCCAGCCGACCCAGAGCGCCGCGCCCGCACCGAGCATGACGCTGCGGTCGAAGCGCGCTCCGCCGCCGCCCGCGAGCGCCCACGACTCGTCGACGACGAGCTGGGCCTCGCCGAGCCGTCGCAGGACGCCGCCGCGGAAGTGCTGCGCGACGCTGATCCCGATCGGCGCGTAGCGGGCGTTGAGCAGGAGCGCCGCGACGATCGCGGAGGCGACGCCGCCGCCCGCGCCGAGCACCGAGACGACGGCGACCTGCGCGGAGCCGGCGAACGTCGTCGCGGACATGACGGTCGCCGCGAGCGGGCCGACGTGGACGGCGCGGGCGAGCACGCCGAACGAGGCGCCGAAGGCCGCGACCGCGGGCAGCAGCGGCGCCGCCACCCGGACACCTCTACGCACGGGCCCCTCCCCGCTGGCCGCAGACCGTCATCGAGCGTCATTCTCGCGACCCGCCGCCGGCCCGGGTCGGCCGTGCCCCCGCAGGACGACTACGCTCCACGGCGGAGCGGCCGGGCCCGGTGGCCCAACCGGTCTTCAAAACCGGTGAGGCGGCGCAACCCGTCGCTGGGTCGGTTCGACTCCGGCGCCGCTCCGTCAAGCCGAGTCCCGCATGCGTCCACCGCCGTGGCTCCTCGAGCCGCCCGAACCGCAGGGAACGGCCCTCACCCGCAGAAGACCGGGGCCGACGGGCGTGAGCCCGAGCCGTCGTCGAGGCCGGCGAGCCGGTGCCGCACGGGCGGTCGATTTTCGAAACCGCACCCGTCCGTCGGCCAGGATCCAGCCGATCGCAGGTCTAGATTCAGGCGCGCTCGAGACGTTCGTCATCTCCGATGCCGCGGATATGCAGAACACGAACGCTTCGCAGGGCGTGCCGTCTGGCCGTCACGACCGCCGCCGCAGCCTGCGCGCTCGGCCTCGCGGCGCCCGCGCACGCCGCCGGCCCGGGGATCTACGGCCCGCCCGCGTGGCTGCCGGTTCGCTCGTCGTCCGACGGCGTCCCGTTCGTCGTCGGCTGCGTCCGGACGAATTGCACCGTCTCGGGCGCGCCGTACCACGACTACTGGGCGCTCGACCTCGCCGACCACGCCCAGGAGCCGGGCGCGCCGGTCTTCGCCGCCGGCGAGGGCCAGGTCTACGCCGTCGACGCCTCCCACACTGCGTGCGGCCCGTCGGGCACGCCCGCGAACTACGTCGTCGTCGATCACGGAGGAGGCCTCTTCAGCCGCTACGTCCACCTGTCGACGATCCTGGTCTCGGTCGGCCAGTGGGTCGACCAGGAGACGGAGCTCGGCACGGTGGGCGCGGTCGGCTACACGTTCCCGTGTCCCTGGTACCACCTCCATTTCGACGTCTACCAGGCGAGCGGCGGCGCGATCGCCTTCCAGGATCCGGGCCCGCTGCAGGCGTGCCACGGCTCGACGCTGGTCAGCTATCCGTCCGCGCTCGGCTACGACTCATGGGACGCGATCCCGCCGTACGGGTCCGGCGTCTGGAGCGACGGGACGGCGTGCGGCGCACGCGCCCCGGGCCCGCCGACCGACGTGGTGGCGACCGCCCGCAACGGCGAGGCGACCGTCTCGTTCACGCCGCCGACGGCCGACGGCGGCGCGTCGATCACGTCGTACGCGGTCGTCGCGCAGCCGGGCGGCCGCACCGAGACGGCGACGACCGACACGGTCACCGTCGGCGGGCTCGCGAGCGGCACGAGCTACACGTTCACCGTCGCGGCGCTGAACGCGGCCGGCGCGGGGCCGCCGTCGCCGCCGTCGAACCCGGTGACGCCGGTCCCGGCGGCGGCCGTCAGGGCGACGGCGAGCGGCAAGGTACGGGTCGCGGGGCGGCCGTTCACGAGCGGCCGTGTCCCGTACGGCGCGATCGTCGACGTGAGCCGCGGCACGCTGCGACTCAGAACCGACGCGGGCACGCTCGCGGTGCGGGCGGCGGGCGGCCCCGGCAGCTTCCGGCTCCGGCGCGTCTCGCAAGCCGCGAACGGAGTGCTCGTCGAGCTCCTGCTCACCCACGGCGACTTCTCGTTCTGCCGCGAGCCGTCGACGGCCGGCCACGTCGTACGCGGCCTGAAGGTCACGAGTCACGGCCGCTTCCGTGTCGCGGCCCGATACGCAGCCGTCACCGCAAGGACGGCGACGTGGGTGATCGAGGACCGGTGCGACGGCACGCTCACCCGGGTCAAGACCGGCTCGGTCCGCGTTCTGACCTCCGCCGGGCCCGCGCGGGCCGAGCACGCGGGGCGCGCCTACCTCGCGCGCGGCGGGTAACCGGTTGGCGCTAGCTCGCTAGGAGGGTTTGCTCGAAGAAGCGCCGCCGCGCATCTCGTCGATCGCCGCGCGTCCGTGCTCGTGGATGCTCCGGCGGCGCGACTCCACGTCGGCCGGCTCCACGGGAGGCCCCTCCCCGGGCGGCTCCGGCCCAGAGTCTGGCTCCGGCGCGGTGTCGGGCTCGGCCGGCGCCGCGTCGTCGCGAGGCTCCGTCTCCTTCCGGGCCTCCTGCTCGGCCTCCTTCTGGGCGAGCTTCGCGCGCAGCTCCTCGGCGCGCGCGTCGGCGCCTGCGGCCGCCCCTTCGGAGCCGTGGCCGGATCCGTGGCCGGAGCCGTGGCCGCGGCGCCGGGCCAGCCTGTACGCGGCGAGCCCGCCCACCGCACCGGCGACCCAGGCGTAGAGGCGGCGCATGGCCGTGATGCTACAGTGGCGCCGCTTCCTGCCCCGTCATCGCGCCGTTCCGTCCCGAGCGGCGCCTGCAGTCGGGGCCGACTTTTTCGACCATGGGAAGGAAGGAGATCGGGACTGTGACGACCTACGAAATCCTGCTGATGCTGGACCCCGAGCAGGCCGAGGCGCGCCAGGACGAGATCGTGTCCCGGGCCCGCGAGCTCGTCGAGCAGAGCGGCGGCACGTGGCGCAGCCACGACCCCTGGGGCCGCCGGCGCCTCGCCTACGAGATCCGCCACAAGGCGGAGGCGGTCTACCACCTCGTCGTCTTCGAGACCGACGGACAGACGCTGGACGAGATCTCCCGCGTGCTCAAGATCGACGACGCGGTGCTCCGCCACATGGCGACCCGGCACATCGAGGGCTCCCGCACGAGCCCCCCGCGCGACGAGACCGCGGCGGCTCCCGCGCCGGCGTCCGTCCCGGAGGCCGAGTACGCTGACACGAACACAGGTTCGGACGAGGAGTAGGGAGGAGCCCATGGCCAACATCAACAGAGTCGTGCTGGTCGGCAACCTGACGAAGGACCCCGAGCTGCGCCACACGCCCGGCGGTACGCCGGTCTGCAGCCTGCGCGTCGCGGTCAACAGCCGCCGGCGCGACGAGTCGGGGCAGTGGGTCGACAAGCCCAACTACTTCAGCGTCTCCGTCTTCGGCAACCAGGCCGAGAGCTGCGCCCAGTACCTCGCCAAGGGCCGCCCGGTCGGGATCGACGGGCGTCTCGACTGGCGCGAGTGGCAGACCCAGGAGGGCGCCAAGCGCGAGGCGGTCGAGATCGTCGCCGAGAGCGTCCAGTTCCTCGGCAGCCGCGACGGCGGCGGCGGCGGCGACTTCGCCGGCGGCGGCAACCAGTTCGTGCCGTCGGGCGCCGCGCAGGAAAGCGCCGACTTCCCGGCCGCAGCCGACGACGACATCCCGTTCTAGGAGAGACATGGCACGCGAGAAAACACAGCAACGGAAGCGTCCCGGCGGGCCTGCCGGCGCGATCAAGCGCCGGAACTGCTTCTTCTGCAAGGAGCACGTCGCCGAGATCGACTACAAGAACGTCAACCAGCTCCGGCGTTACGTCTCCGAGAAGGGGAAGATCCGCAGCCGGCGCATCACCGGCGCCTGCCGCCGGCACCAGGTGCAGATCGCGCAGGCCGTCAAGCGGGCGCGCGAGATGGCGCTGCTCCCGTACGTCGCCGAAGGCACCGAGCCGAGCGAGCGCGGCGGCCGCCGCAATCGCGAGGACCGGGAGCGCTGATGGAGGTCATCCTGCTCGCCGACGTCGAGCACGTCGGCCTCCGCGGCGACGTCGTCTCGGTCGCCCGCGGCTACGCCCGCAACTTCCTCCTGCCTCGCCGGCTCGCCGAGGAGGCGACGCCGGCACGCGTCGCCGAGCTGCGCAAGCGCGAGTCCCAGCGCGCCCACCACGAGGCGAAGACGGCCGATCAGGCCCAGGCGATCGCCGAGACGCTGTCGAAGACGGTGCTCAGCTTCGAGGTCAAGGCGGGCCCGACCGGCTCGCTCTTCGGCTCGGTGACGCCGACCGACATCGCCGACGAGATCTGGCGCACGCGCAAGATCCGCATCGACCGGCGCAAGATCGGCGTCGAGAACATCAAGCGGATCGGCCGCTTCGATGTGCCGATCGACGTCTTCGCCGACGTCCGCGTCGAGGTGAAGACGCTCGTCGTGCCGGAAGGCGGCGAGCTGCCCTCCGAGGAGGAGCTCGCAGCGCTGGAGGCCGCCGAGCAGGCCGAGCAGCAGCCGGCCGAGCCGGCCGCGTCCGAGGCCGAGCTCGAGGAGATCATCGCCGAGGCCGACGCCGCCGAGGCGGCGGACACGCCCGAGGACGAGGCGGAGCCGGAGCCCGAGTGGCGCGCCGACGCCGAGGCCGCGCTCCGCGACGAGTAGCGGTCCCCGCCTCACCATGGAAATGCGATAAGGCCGGCCTCCGGGTCGGCCTTTCGCGTTTCCACAGCCCGTCCACACCCATGTGGACGGATCACGAACTTCCCGCTTAGAGCGACCTAGTCATCCACAGGGGCGCCGTCCGGTCGTCCTGCAATGATCGTTGTTTGGCCTGCAAATGGCAGGAATAGACACGTTCATGACGGACATATCCACCTCTGGCGCAACCGCTCCAAGCCTGCTTGGATCGAGGGCGATGGCGCTCGCCCCCGCCCCGGTTCCGGCTGCCGCCGAAGGAGTCGTTCCGCCCCAGAATCTCGAAGCCGAGGAGTCCGTCCTCGGCGCGATGATGCTCGCGCCCGGCGCGATCGCCGCGGTCACCGAGATCCTCGACGCGGGCGACTTCTACCGCGACTCGCACGCGAAGATCTACCGCGCCGCGCTCGCGCTGTACGGCAAGAACGAGCCCGTCGACGCGATCACGCTCACGAACGAGCTCGAGCAGCGCGGCGAGCTCGACGCGGTCGGCGGCCGCGTGCGCCTGCACGAGCTGGCGCGGCTCGTCCCGCCGACCGCGAACGCGCGCCACTACGCCGAGATCGTGCGCGAGAACGCGACGCTGCGCGGGCTGATCCGCGCCGGCGGCGAGATCGCGCAGCTCGGCTGGGACGGCGAGGGCGAGCCGAACGAGCGCGTCGGCCGCGCGGAGCAGCTGATCTTCGAGCTCGGCGAGCGCCGCGCCCAGGGCGACCTCGTGCTCTTCAAGGACACGCTCGTCGAGACGTTCCAGCGGATCAGCCACCTGTACGAGTCGGGCGCCGACGTCACGGGCCTGCCGACCGGCTTCAAGGATCTCGACCGGCTGACGGCGGGCCTGCAGCCGGCGAACCTGATCATCCTCGCCGCCCGCCCGTCGATGGGCAAGAGCGCGTTCGCGCTCGAGATCGCCTCGCACGTCGCCGTCGACGCGAAGCGCCCGTGCGCGTTCTTCAGCCTCGAGATGTCGCGGCAGGAGGTCGCGCAGCGCCTGATCTGCTCGCGCGGCAAGGTCGACTCGCACGCGATCCGCACCGGCCGGCTCGCGAAGGACGACTGGCCGCGCCTCACCCAGGCGTGCGGCGTGCTCGAGAACGCGCCGCTCTTCGTCGACGACACGCCCGCCCTGTCGCTGCTCGAGCTGCGCGCACGCGCGCAGACGCTGAAGCGCCGCCAGCCCGACCTCGGCCTCATCGTCGTCGACTACCTGCAGCTGATGACGACCGGCCGGAACGAGGAAAGCCGCCTGCAGGAGGTCTCGGCGATCTCGCGTGGACTGAAGGAGATCGCGAAGGACCTCGACCTGCCGGTGATCGCGCTCTCCCAGCTCTCGCGCGCCGTCGAGCAGCGGCACGACAAGCGGCCGATCCTCTCCGACCTCCGCGAGTCCGGCTCGATCGAGCAGGACGCCGACCTCGTGATGTTCCTCTACCGCGACGAGTACTACGAGCGCGACGAGGCGGACGACTCGAAGAAGGGCATCGCCGAGGTGATCGTCTCCAAGCACCGCAACGGCCCTGTCGGGGCCTTCAACGTCGCGTTCATCGGCCGCTATGCAAAGTTTGCCACCCTCCAGCAGTAAGCCGGTGCTCGCCCGCTGCCTCGGCTGCGGCCGCGAGTTCGAGACCGAGGAGGTCGTGCTGCTCGGGCAGACCTTCACCGCCGAGCGGTACTGCGACCTCTGTCGCGCCGCCGAGGAGGTCGTCGCCGAGCAGCGGCAGGCCGACGCGCGCTGGGCGCGCGTGCTCGTGCCGACCGCCTACGCGGCCTGCGCCTTCGACGGCTTCGAGCCCGCCGCCGGCACCGAGCACGCGCTCGGCGTCTGCCGCCAGTGGGCGAAGGAGTACCGCGCCGGCACGCCGCTGCGGCGCGGCCTGCTCCTGCACGGGCCGCCCGGCGCCGGCAAGACGCACCTCGCCGTGGCGATCCTGCGCGAGCTCGTCTGGAGCGACCGGCCCGCCTCCGCCCTCTTCCTCAACGTCCCCGAGTGGCTCAACTCGCTGCGCGAGAGCTACTCCGGCCCCGACGCCGAGCCGCCGCCGAACCCCGGCGGCTACGACATCGTCCTGCTCGACGACCTCGGCGCCGAGAACTGGTCGAACTGGGCCCGCGACCGCATCTACAGCGTGATCAACCACCGCGAGCAGGAGCGGCTGCTGATGCTCGTGACGACGAACTGCGATCCGCGCGAGCTCGCCTCACGGATCGGCGGCCCGACCGCGAGCCGGCTCCGCCGCCTCTGCGCCGACGTCGAGGTCGGCGCGCGTCGCGACTTCCGCGAGATCCTCGTCGAACGGGATGCCGCATGAGCCCCCAGGTCGTCCTGATCTCCGCGCGCGCGACGTCGTTCACCGTCGTCTGCAACGCGTGCGCCCGGGCAATGCACACGCCGGGCTGGTCGGGCGCGACCTTCGCCGGCCGTCTCGACCTCGACCTTGGTGGTGGCATGTTTCTCTGCCGACGCGGGCATGAGGTACGGATCGAGCGTGAGGGAGCCGCAGGGTCACAGCACGCGACCGAGGCGGCCTGAGCGGAGGAGGGACCAGTGATCAGGGAAAAGCGCGTCGAGTCGACCTCGCCTGCCTTTGCCCTCGCCGTCACCACCTGGGACGACGAGACCGGGGAGGCCGTGAAGATCGAGTACGACGAGCGAGGCCGGATCCTGCGCCGCGCCGTCGTCGAGCGCTACCCGCGCGAGCGCTGGGTCGGCGACGTCGTCGGCGAGGCGGTCTGGTTCGACCACGACGACCGCATCGTCGGCCGCGAGCCCGTCCTGCTCGGGCGCTCCCCGCTCAGCCGGTAGTCACTCCCAGACGCGTTCGTGCGTCAGCTCCATCGGCACGCCGAGCCGCCGCGCCACCGACGGGATCGTCGCAGCCTGGAGCGTCACCGAGAGCACGACGACCACGAACACGATCAGGTAGACCCGTTGCGCCTGGTCGACCTCGCCCAGCAGCGCGAACGAGGCGAGCAGGATCGGCACCGCTCCCTTCAGCCCGCCCCAGAGGATGAACCGGCGCTCGCCGCCGGTGAGGTCGATCGGCGCCAGCAGGGGTGCGAGCGCGAGCGGACGGATGACGAGCATCCCGAGCACCGCGAGCACGAGCCCGTCGAGCCAGACGTCATGCCGGAACACCTCGTGCAGGCTGACGGTGAGGCCGAGCGCGACGAAGACGACGATCTCGGCGAGGCTCGAGAGCGAGTTGTGGAAGCGCTCGACCGAGCGGTGGCCGGGGAACCGCGCGTCCCCGACGAGTACGCCGCAGACGTACGCGGCGAGGAAGCCCGAGCCGTGCGCGACCGAGGCGATCCCGAACACGACCCCGACGAACGTCAGCGTCCGCAACGGCACGAGCGACGCCTCCCGCAGCGGCAGGCGCACGAGCAGCGGGTGCGCCCAGAGCCCCGCAACGACGCCGATCGCGAGCCCGATCAGGAGCGAGGTGACGAAGTCGACGACGGCGTTCCCCACCGATCCGCCCCCGCCGGCGGCCGAGACGAGAGCGAGCATGAGCGCGATCCCGACCGGATCGTTCGCCCCAGACTCCCCTTCGAGGATCATGCCGCTGCGGCCCTTGATCTCGCGGCCCGCGAGCACCGAGAACATGATCGCCGGGTCGGTCGGGGCGAGCGCCGCGCCGAGCACGCCGGAGGTCGTCCAGCCGAAGCCGAGCAGGTAGTGGGCCGCGAGCGCGAGCATGCCGGCCGTGACGAACGTCCCGAGCAGGCCGAGCGAGACGATCGGCACCGCGGACTCGCCGAAACGGCGCCAGCCGACCCGCAGGCCGCCGTCGAAGAGGATCACGGCGAGCGCGGCCGACGCGACCCGCTCGACGTTCAGGATCGATAGCCGCGAGAGGCTCGGGAAGAGATCCGACGCGACGGCCGCGGCGACCAGGAAGATCGCGCCCGGCGGGATGCGGACCTTCTCCGCCAGCCGCGCCGAGACGACCGCGGCGAGCGCCGCCGCCGAGACGATCCCGACCCAGCCGCCGTAGTGCGCCAGCTCGTGCATACGACCTGAGCGTACGCGGTCGCTGTTGTCACCGCCCGGCCGCCGGACGGCCGGGCGATCGTGCACACTTCCCTCCGTGCCAGGAACCGTGATCGTCGGCGCGCAGTGGGGCGACGAGGGCAAAGGCAAGATCGTCGACCTGCTCGCACAGCATTCGGACGTCGTCTGCCGCTACCAGGGCGGCCCGAACGCGGGCCACACGATCGTGGTCGGCGGCGAGACCTACAAGATCCGCGCGCTGCCGAGCGGAATCGTGCGCGGCAAGCCGTGCGTGATCGGCAACGGCTGCGTCGTCGACCCCGAGGTGCTGATCGGCGAGCTCGACGAGTTCGAGCGCCGCGGCCACTCGACCGACGAGGTCTATCTCTCCGGCAACGCGCACCTGATCATGCCGTGGCACGTCGCGATCGACGGCGCGAGCGAACGGCGGCTCGGCAAGCTCGCGATCGGCACGACGAAGCGCGGGATCGGGCCCTGCTACGCCGACAAGGCGATGCGGCTCGGCATCCGCGTCCAGGACATCCTCGACCCGAAGATCCTCCGCCAGAAGATCGAGGTCGCGCTCGCCGAGAAGAACCTCTGGCTCGAGCGCGTCTACGAGACGGAGGGCTTCGACCTCGAGACCGTCGCCTCCCAGTACGAGAGCTACGCGCAACGGCTGCGCCCGTATGTCGCCGACACGTCGCTCTACGTCGACACGGCCCTGCGCGAGGACAAGGTCGTCCTCTTCGAGGGCGCACAGGCGACGCTGCTCGACCTCGACCACGGCACGTATCCGTTCGTCACCTCCTCGAACCCGGTCGCCTCGAACGCGGCCACGGGCGTCGGGATCGGCGCCAAGCGAATCGACCGTGTGATCGGGGTCGCGAAGGCGTACGTCACGCGCGTCGGCGAGGGCCCGTTCCCGACCGAGATCGAGGAGCCGCAGCAGAGCGTCGTCCGCGAGCTCGGCCACGAGTACGGCACGGTGACCGGCCGCGAGCGGCGCTGCGGCTGGCTCGACCTCGTCGCCCTCCGCTACGCGGTGCGGGTGAACGGGATCGACCAGCTCGCGCTGACGAAGCTCGACGTGCTCTCGTCGTTCGCCGAGCTGCCCGTCTGCACGCGCTACCGGCTGCGCGACGGCACCGAGACGAGTGAGTTCCCGTCACATCAGAGCGACTTCCACGCCGCCGCGCCGGTATACGAGACGCTCGCCGGCTGGCAGGCGCCGCTCGATGCCTGCTCGGCGATGAGCGAGCTGCCCGAGGCGGCTCGCCGCTACGTCGATTTCGTCGAGCGGGAGCTCGATGTCGAGGTGACGCTCGTCGGCACCGGCGCCGACCGCGAGCGGATCCTCTCGCCGCACCGCCTCGAGTCGGTCGCACGGCCCTGAGCTTCACAGGCGACGCCGCCGGCGCGCCGCCTGTGGACGAGTTTCTGCGCTTCCGTGACGAAACCGGCACGGACACGTGGCCGTTGTGCCGCGAGGATGACCCTCATCCCCTTGGGCGGGCGGGGGTTAGGGATGGACAAGAGTGCGGACACGGCCTCCGCGGACACGGCCCTTCTGTCAAGGACCTCAGCCGGCCCGGCGGCACGTCGGAGTCGATCGTCTAGCCCAGCCGCTCGAGATCCGCGGGCGCGTTCACGTTCGCGAGCAGCGTCGGATCGAGTTCGACGACGACGGCGTCCAGCTCGGCGACCGCGTCGTAGAGGCGTAGCTCGCCCGCCGCGAGCCGGCGCTCGAGGAGCGGCAGGACGCTCCGCCGATACGCGCCGGGCAGCGGTCCGGTCGGCGGCAGCGCCGCGTCACGGCACGCGCCGGCGAGCGTCCGGAGCGTCGCGGCGTCGACGAGCGGGCAGTCCACCGGCAGCATGAGCACGACCTCGTACGACGCGGCGCGCAGGCCTGCGACGAGCCCGGCGAGCGGCGCACGCACATCGGTGCCGTCGTCGACGAGCGGAAACGGCAGCTCGAGCCGGTCGACGGCTTTGCCGACCGCGAGACGCTCGTCGCACGCCTCCCCGAGCGTCCGCCACGCGCGCTCCGCCAGCGTCTCGCCGCCGAGGCGCGCGAGCGCCTTCGGCGAGCCGAACCGCGCGCTCGCCCCGCCGACGAGCAGCACGCCCGTTACTCCGGCAGGATCCGCCACGCCTCGCTGTACACGTTCGCCGAGCCGCCGCGCACGAAGCCGCAGAGCGTGACGCCGCGGTCGTTCGCCAGCTCGACCGCGAGGCTCGACGGCGCCCCGACGGCAACCAGCACCGGGCAGCCCGCGACCGCCGCCTTCTGCACGAGCTCGAACGAGAGCCGCCCGCTGACGCAGAGCACCGACTCGCCGAGCGGCAGCCGCCCCTCCCGGAACGCCCAGCCCACGACCTTGTCGAGCGCGTTGTGGCGGCCGACGTCCTCGCGCACGCAGAGCCGCTCGCCCGCGGCCGAGAAGAGCCCCGTCGCGTGCAGGCCGCCGGTCGCCTCGAACGCCGCCTGGGCCTCGCGGAGCCGGTCGGGAAGCGAGGCGACGAGCGCGAGCGGAAGCCGGAGCTGCGACTCGACCCGCGGCGCCTCGACGGCGACCGCCTCGAGCGCGCCCTTGCCGCAGACCCCGCACGAGGAGCTCGTGTAGAAGCTGCGCCGCAGCCGCTCCGGGTCGAAGCCGGGCGCGTCGACGTCGACGGTGTTCGCGGCGAGGTCGTCGGGCACACGCGCAGCCGTCGGCCGAAGGCCCTCCGAGAGGCAGAAGCCGAGCGCGAGCTCCTCGTCGTGCCCGGGCGTTCGCATCGTCACGGCGACCGGCGCGCCGCCGATCCGGATCTCGAGCGGCTCCTCGACCGCGACCCGATCCTGCTCGGTGCGCCCGTCGGGCAGGCGGACGACGCTTACCGGCGCGGCGGAGTAGGGCGGCGTCTCCATCACCGAAGCACGAGCACGGCGACGAGCGTGCCCGCGAGGGCCGGCAGCGTCGAGCCGACGACGAGCAGGCGCACCAGACGCGGCCGCACGTCGTAGACGCGGGCGATCGCCAGGAGGTTGAACGCGCTCGGCATCCCGGCGAGGAGGTAGAAGGCTGCCGGCGGGTGCGCGCCGAGAGCCGTTGCCGCCGCGAACAGGCAGATCGGCCCGCCGGCGAAGCGGACCGCGAGCGCGCCGGCGGCCCGGCGCAGTTCGACGGCGCCGTGGTCGAAGCGCTCGAGCGGGATCGAGAGGCCGAGCAGGAGGAAGCCGCAGGGGCCGACGCACCAGGCCGCGACCGACCCCGCCGAGCCGAGGCCGGGCACGGGCACGCCGCCGAGCCGGAGCCCCACCGCGAGCGCAACGGCTGCGAGCGGCGGGTTGACGAACACGGCGCGCAGCCGGCTCGCGGTCGAGAGCGCGGGCGCACGCTGCCCGTGCATGCGCGCGACCGCGACCGTCACCGACGACGCGGGGACGAGATAGGCGAGCCGGTCGTAGAGCACCGCCGCTGCGAGCGCGCCGTGGCCGAGCGCGAGCTGCGCGAGCGGAATCCCGAGGAAGCCGGTGTTGCCGAAGCCGCCGCCGAGCGCGAGCGCGCCCCGCTCGTCCCGGCTGTCCGCGACGAGTCGCGCGTAGACGTACGCGGCGCCGGCGGTCGCCCAGGCGCCCGCCGTGGCCGCGGCGAGGGCGAGCACGAGCGACCGATCGACCCGGACGGTCGCGAAGATGTGCAGGACGAGCACCGGCGCGACGAGCCAGAAGAACCCCGTCCACACGACCTCTCGCGCGCGCGGCCCGGTGCGGCGCTGCAGGCCCGCGCCGAGGCAGGCGAACGCCGCAAGCAGAACGAGCTGCAGACCCATTCGAGCAGCGTAGCCAGGCACCGCGCTGAGCCACCGAGCCGCCGCCGTGACCGGCCCGCGCGCGCGGGCGGCGCGCCTGCCGCGCGGGAGGCTCCGCGCGGAGCGGTCGAAGCGGGGATAATCGCTCCCGTGAAGGTGCTCGTCGTCGGCTCGGGGGGACGCGAGCATGCGCTCGCGTGGGCCGTCGCGCGGAGCAGCACGCTGACGGAGCTGCACGCCGCGCCCGGCAACCCCGGAATCGCAGCGCTCGCGAGCTGCCATCCCGTCCGCGCGGACGACTCTGCCGCGATCGTGTCGCTCGCCCGCGAGCTCGGGATCGACCTCGTCGTCATCGGGCCGGAGGTCCCGCTCGTCGCCGGGCTTGCCGACGAGCTGCGCAGCCGCGGCATCTGCGTCTTCGGCCCCGGCGCCGACGCGGCCCGGATCGAGGGCTCGAAGGCGTTCGCGAAGGACGTGCTCGACGCCGCACGCGTGCCGACCGCGCAGACGCTCTCGATCGCCCGCCCGCCCTGCGTCGTCAAGGCCGACGGCCTCGCGGCGGGCAAAGGAGTCTGGGTCTGCCACACCCAGGCGGAGCTGGACGCCGGGCTCCGCGCGGCCGAGGCGCTCGGCCAGCCGTTCCACGTCGAGGAGCTGCTGGAGGGCGAGGAGGTGTCGCTCTTTGCGCTCTGCGACGGCAGCCGGACGCTCGCGCTCCCCGCCGCGCAGGACTACAAGCGCGCGTTCGACGGCGACGCCGGCCCGAACACCGGCGGCATGGGCACCTACTCGCCGGTGCCGCGGCTGCCCGACGCCGAAGCCGCGGCGCTCGCCGACGAGGTCGTGGCGCCGGTGGTCGCGGAGCTGGCGCAGCGCGGGACGCCGTTCCTCGGCTGCCTCTTCGCGGGCCTGATGCTGACCGCCGACGGCCCGCGGGTGCTCGAGTTCAACTGCCGCTTCGGCGACCCCGAGACGCAGTCGCTCCTGCCGCGGCTCGACGGCGACCTGCTCGCGGCGCTCGCAGCCGCCGCGCAGGGGAGCGTCGCCGGCGTCGAGCTCGCCGTCTCGGACGAGGCCGCCGTCACGGTCGTGCTCGCGGGCGGCGACTATCCGGCCCGGAACGACTCCGGCTCGCCGATCGAGGGGATCGCCGACGCCGAGGCGGCAGGCGCGCTCGTCTTCCATGCCGGCACCGCGCTCCACGACGGCCGCGTCGTCACGAACGGCGGCCGGATCCTCAACGTGACCGCGCTCGGCGCGACGATCGCCGAGGCGCGTACCCGCGCCTACGAGGCGGCCGGCCGCATAGAGTTCCCCGGCGTGCGCTACCGCTCCGACATCGCCTCCCTCCCCCGCCATGCCTGAGACCAAGATCGGCATCCTCGTCGGCTCCGAGTCCGACCGGGAGCGGATGGCCGGTTGCACCGCCGCGCTCGACGACGCCGGCGTCGGCTACGAGTTCGAGGTCCGCTCCGCCCACCGGACGCCCGACGCGGTCGCCGAGTACGCGCGGAGCGCCCGCGAGCGCGGGCTGCGCGTCCTCATCTGCGGCGCCGGTCTCTCGGCGGCGCTGCCCGGCGCCGTCGCCGCGCACACCGATCTGCCCGTGATCGGCGTGCCGCTCCGGTCGAGCCTCAGCGTGCTCGACGGCCTCGACGCGCTGCTCGCGATCGCGCAGATGCCGCCCGGCGTCCCGGTCGCCGCGGTCGGCGTCGACAATGCGCGCAACGCCGCCGCGCTGGCGCTCCGCATCCTCCGCGCCTGACCGGAACCGGCTCTACACTGCGGTAGGTGATCGCCCGCTACTCCCGCCCGGCCATGGCCAGCATCTGGTCGGACGAGGGCAAGCTCGCGACCTGGCTCGAGGTCGAGCTGGCGGCGACCGCGGCCTGGGCCCAGCTCGCGGTCGTGCCGGCCGACGCCGCCGCGGCGCTCGCCGCCAACGCGACCGCCCCCACGCCCGGGCGCGTGGCCGAGATCGAGGCGACCCTCCACCACGACACCGCCGCGTTCGTCGACGCCGTCGCCGAGCGCCTCGGCGAGGAGGGACGCTGGTTCCACTACGGCCTCACCTCGTCGGACGTCGTCGACACCGCGCTCTCCGCTCCAGATCCGGGCCGCCGGAGCGCTGATCCTCGACGGGATCGACCGCGCCTTCGCCGCCGTCGTCGCGCGCGCCGAGGAGCACCGCGGCACGCTGCAGATGGGCCGCACCCACGGCGTCCACGCCGAGCCGACGACCTTCGGGCTCAAGCTCGCCGGCTGGGCGTTCGAGCTCGCGCCGCGGCCGGGAGCGCGTCGAGCGCGCGCTCGAGGGGATGCGCGTCGGCAAGCTCTCCGGCGCCGTCGGCACCTACGCCGCGACCGACCCGGAGCTGGAGCGGATCGCGTGCGAGCGGCTCGGCCTCGAGCCCGCCCCGACCTCGACCCAGATCCTCCAGCGCGACCGCCACGCCGAACTGCTCGCCGCGCTCGCCGTGGTCGCCTCCTCGCTCGACGAGGTTCGCGCTCGAGATCCGCCACCTCGCGCGCACCGAGGTCCGCGAGGTGCAGGAGCCGTTCGGCCGCGGCCAGAAGGGCTCCTCGGCGATGCCGCACAAGCGCAACCCCGTCGTCGCCGAGCGGATCTGCGGCCTCGCGCGCGTCGTCCGCGCGCACGCGCTCGTCGGGCTCGAGAACGTCGCCCTCTGGCACGAGCGCGACATCTCCCATTCCTCCGCCGAGCGGGTCGTCATCCCCGACGCGTTCCTCGCACTCGACTACATGCTCGACCGCTTCGCCTGGCTCGTCGAAGGCCTCGTCGTCCGCGACGAGCGCATGCGCCGCAACCTCGAGGCGAGCCACTCGCTCTTCTTCAGCCAGCGGGTGCTGCTGGCGCTCGTCGAGTCCGGGCTCGCCCGCGACGACGCCTACCGCCTCGTCCAGCACAACGCGATGCGCGCCTGGGACGAGGAGCTCGACTTCCGCGAGCTCTGCCGCAGCGACGAGGAGCTCGCCGGCCGCGTCGACCTCGACGCCGTCTTCGACCTCGGCGCCTACACCCGCCACGTCGACACCGTCTTCGCCCGCCTCCACGCCCTCGCCGACAACAAGGAGCCAGCCCATGCCTGAGGCACAGCACGTCGCGTCCGGGAAGGTGCGCGAGATCTACGCGCTGGACGACGAGCGCCTCCTGCTCGTCGCCTCCGACCGCGTCTCGACCTTCGACGTCGTCCTGCCGACCGAGATCCCGGACAAGGGGCGCGTGCTGACCGGCCTCTCGGGCTACTGGTTCACGCTGCTCGCGCCGATCGTCGCCAACCACATGCTCGCGATCCGCGACGACGCGCGCTCGATGGAGTGCCGCAAGCTCGAGATGCTGCCGATCGAGTGCGTCGTCCGCGGCTACATCACCGGCTCGGGCTGGAAGGACTACCGGCGGGACCGGCGCGGTGTGCGGGCACCGGCTGCCGGAGGGGCTGCGCGAGTCCGACAGGCTGCCGCGGCCGATCTTCACGCCGGCGACGAAGGCGCAGACCGGCCACGACGAGAACATCACGCGCGAGCAGGCGGCCGAGCTCGTCGGCGCCGAGCGGCTGCGCGAGGTCGAGGAGGTCGCGATCACGCTCTACACGACCGCCGCCGAGCACGCGCTCGCGGCCGGGATCATCATCGCCGACACGAAGTTCGAGCTCGGGCTCGACCCCGACGGCGAGCTCGTGCTCGGCGACGAGGCGCTGACGCCCGACTCCTCCCGCTTCTGGCCCGCCGACGCCTACGAGCCGGGCCGCGGCCAGGCGAGCTTCGACAAGCAGTTCGTCCGCGACTACTGCGAGACGACCGACTGGGACAAGACCGCCCCGGGGCCGGAGCTGCCCGACGACGTCGTCTTCTCGACGCGGAAGAAGTACGTCGAGGCGTTCGAGCGGCTGACGACGATCCCGTTCGGCGCCTACGTCGAGAACCCGAACGTGGTGCTCGGATGAAAGCGGTCGTTCTCGTCCGCCCGAAGGCCGGCATCCTCGACCCGCAGGGCGAGGCGGTCGAGACGGCGCTCGAGCACCTCGGCTTCGCGGTCGCGGGCGCGCGGGTCGGCAAGGTGATCGACCTCGAGGTGACCGCGACCGACCCGGCCGAGGCGCGCACGCAGGTCGAGAAGATGTGCGAGCAGCTGCTCGCGAACCCGCTGATGGAGTCGTTCGAGGTCGAGATCGTCGGGGGTGACCAGCATCGCTAGCCCGCAGCCGCGGGTCGGCGTGATCACGTACCCGGGCTCGCAGGACGACCGGGACGCGCTCTGGGCGCTCGCCGCGCTCGACGCGGACGCGGTGCCGGTCTGGCACGAGGAGGCCGAGCTGCCGGATCTCGACGCGGTCGTGATCCCGGGCGGCTTCTCGTACGGCGACTACCTGCGTTGCGGCGCGATCGCGCGCTTCTCGCCCGCCACGAAGGCCGCATGCGCGTTCGCCGAGGCAGGCGGGCTCGTGCTCGGGATCTGCAACGGCTTCCAGATCCTCTGCGAGGCGGGCCTGCTGCCGGGCGTGCTGCTGCGGAACGAGTCGCTCCGCTTCGTCTGCAGGGACGTCCGGCTGACGGTCGTCCGCGACGACCTGCCGTTCACCTCGCGCTGCTCGACCGGCCAACGACTCGTCATCCCGGTCAAGCACGGCGACGGCCGCTGGTACGCCACCGACGAGGTCTACGACGAGCTCGAGGCGCGACGCCAGATCGTGCTGCGCTACGGCGAGCCGGTGAACGGCTCGCTCCACGCGGTCGCCGGCGTCTGCAACGAGGCCGGCACGGTCATGGGCCTGATGCCGCACCCCGAGCACGCGGTCGACCCGCTCCTCGGCTCGGACGACGGCGCGCTCATCCTGGCCTCGCTCGTCGAGGCCGCGCGCGTGCACGCGGTCGCCGCCGCCTGACGGCCCTCGAATCCGCGTCTTCATGGATCAACCCCCGCACCGAAGGGTCGACTACCTCGCCTGATTGCTTCCGCGACCAGAAAGAGGGAGAGCGCATGTTGCACCGCCGCGACGACCGCACGCTCGGCGAAGTGAAGGAGAGGCTCCAGAGCCTCGACGCGAACTGCCTGACCGACCTCGGCGCAGGGATCACCGCGATGCGTGAGGGCGACCTCACCGTGGTGGTCCGGCCGCAGACCCAGTCGATCGACCACTCGTCGTCCGATCCGGAATTGCGCGAGCTCGTCGAGCTGTTCAACTCGATGCTCGGGAAGGCGCAGAGCGCCATCGCCGGCTACAACGAGGTCCGCGAGGCGTACCGCGAGAGGCTCGGCGACCGCTCGTGCCTCAACGATCTCGACGGGCGTCTCACGAGCCTGCGCGACATCTGCCTCACAGGACTCGCCGAAGGCCTCGACGCCGCCGCTTCCGGCAATCTCACCGTCGAGGCGAGGCCCGCCACGAAGGCGCTCGTCGAGCAGCCGGGCAGCGAGCTAGGCACGCTCGGCGAGCTCTTCAACGGGATGCTCGAGAAGGCGCAGGGCGGCATCGCCTCCTACAACCACATGCGCACCGACCTCGCCACGAAGGTCGGCGAGATCGGCGAGGCCTCGACGACTGTCACCGGCGCGTCGGAGCAGATGGCCGCAACGACGGAGGAGGTCGGGGCCGCGATCACCGAGATCGCGACCGCCACCGGCAACGTCGCTGCGGGCGCGACCCAGCAGGCGGAGACGGCCGCGGCGGCGAAGGGCGTCGTCGGCGAGGCGGTCACGCTCTCCCACGAGGCGCGGGAGGCGGCCGAGCGCGGCATCAGGCTCACGGACGTGATCACGGGCATCGCGGAGCAGACGAACCTGCTCGCGCTCAACGCGGCGATCGAAGCGGCCCGCGCGGGCGAGCAGGGCCGCGGCTTCGCCGTCGTGGCCGAGGAAGTACGCAAGCTCGCCGAGGGTGCAGCGCACGCGGCCGCGGAGACGCGCGAGGCGTTCACCGGCATCTCTGCGAGCGTCCAGAACGTCGCCGGCTGCGTCGACCGGATCGCCGAGGCGACCGGCGAGGTCGCCGAGCTCGCCGAGCAGGCCTCGAGCGCGACCCAGCAGGTGTCCGCGTCGGCCGAGCAGTCGAGCGCGGCCACGCAGGAGTTCGCCGCGACCAGCCAGTCGCTCGCTTCGACGGCTGTCCAGCTGCAGCACCTCGTCGGGACGTTCCAGATCTAGACAAGCGGGTGGGCGGGGGCGCGACCGCCCCCGCCCACCTCGCATCCGCCGCCGGCGGGTCGACGAAGACGTCGTCGAGCTGCCGGTGCCCGCTCGACGCGAGCGAGCTCGCCGACGCTCTGGAGGCCGCTGGGGTTGCCCGTGAGCCCGTGGAAGACGATCTGTGCCCGAGACGTGCCACGGCTCGTTACCGTTCACGACCGCCGCGCTTTTTTTTTTTTTTTTTTTTTTTTTTTTTTTTTTTTTTTTTTTTTTTTTTTTTTTTTTTTTTTTTTTTTTTTTTTTTTTTTTTTTTTTTTTTTTTTTTTTTTTTTTTTTTTTTTTTTTTTTTTTTTTTTTTTTTTTTTTTTTTTTTTTTTTTTTTTTTTTTTTTTTTTTTTTTTTTTTTTTTTTTTTTTTTTTTTTTTTTTTTTTTTTTTTTTTTTTTTTTTTTTTTTTTTTTTTTTTTTTTTTTTTTTTTTTTTTTTTTTTTTTTTTTTTTTTTTTTTTTTTTTTTTTTTTTTTTTTTTTTTTTTTTTTTTTTTTTTTTTTTTTTTTTTTTTTTTTTTTTTTTTTTTTTTTTTTTTTTTTTTTTTTTTTTTTTTTTTTTTTTTTTTTTTTTTTTTTTTTTTTTTTTTTTTTTTTTTTTTTTTTTTTTTTTTTTTTTTTTTTTTTTTTTTTTTTTTTTTTTTTTTTTTTTTTTTTTTTTTTTTTTTTTTTTTTTTTTTTTTTTTTTTTTTTTTTTTTTTTTTTTTTTTTTGTCGACGCCGCTCTGGCGCCGGCAGAGAGGCCGCAAACGCGAAAGGCAATATCGAGCTGTACGACGCCAAGCGCTGCCGCGGCAGCCGCCGTGTCGCACGCGAGCGACGGCGCGCGACCACGCCATCGAGCCCCACGCCCCGCGGCACCGCGTCCGCGGGCGACCTGATCGAGGCCGACGAGAGAGATAGGCAGCCACAGCCGCGACGTGCGCGAGCTCGACCCCCGCCGAGGTCGACGAGCTGGGTCGTAGAGCCGCGACGAACGGCGGCGAGAAGAGAGCGCCGCGCTGCTGCACGACGTGGGCAAGCTCGCGATGCCGAGCCGAGATCCTGGGCAAGGAGGGACTGCTCGATCCCGGGGAGTGGAGAGATCATGGCCGAGCATCCGATCGTCGGCGAGCGGAAGCTCGACACGGACGGGCGACAGCTCGCCGAGATCGGCCGCGATCGTCCGCTCGACGGCACGAGCACTGGGACGGCAGCGGCTACCCGGACGGCCTCGTAAGCGAGCACACCCCGCTCGCGCGCGGATAGTCTGCACCTGCGACGCCTACGACGCGATGATACACCGACCGCACGAAAGAGAAGGTGCTAATATACGATGACGTGATAGTAGAAAAAAAGATGAAAAGGAAAGAAGTTAGAAATAGAAGTAGTAAAAGTGTTGAGGTGAGCCGCGCGTAGCCCGGAAAACCCGCGCCCGGAGCCCCGGGAGCCGTGTTAGAAGGTGTCCGTGCCGGTTCTCGTCGGACGCCCGCTGTTCTCGATCCTCGGCCCGCTCGAAGTGTCGGTGAACGGGACACCGCTCGCCCTCTCCGGGCAGCGGCAGCGACGCCTGCTGACAGCGCTCCTGCTGCAGCCGAACCGCGCCGTCCCGGTCGACCAGCTCGTCGACTCGGTCTGGGGCGCAGAGGCGCCGCCGACGGCGCGCACCGCGCTCCAGGTGCACGTCTCGCAGCTCCGGAAGGCGATCGGCGCCGAGGCGATCGCGACCCACCCCGGCGGCTACGCGCTCAGGCTCGAGCCCGACCAGGTCGACGTCGCCCGCTTCGAGCAGCTCCTCGCCGCTGCCCGCAAGGCCGACCGGCCCGAGCACCGGGCGGAGCTGCTGCGCGAGGCGCTCGGGCTCGTCCGCGGCTCGCCGCTCGGCGACCTCGCCGACGAGGCGTTCGCGCGCCCCGAGGCGCTCCGGCTCGAGGAGCTTCGTATCGCGGCCCTCGAGGAGCGGATCGAGGCCGACCTCGCCGCCGGCCCGCGCGCCGAGCTGATCGCCGAGCTGGAGTCGCTCGTCGCCGCGCACCCGTGGCGCGAGCGGCCGCGCGCCCTGCTCATGCAGGCTCTCTATCTGAGCGGCCGCCAGGCGGACGCGCTCGGGGTCTACCGCGACGCCCGCCGCACGCTCGTCGAGAGCCTCGGCGTCGAGCCCGGCCAGGAGCTGCGCGACCTCGAGCGGGCGATCCTCTCCCAGGACCCCTCGCTCGCGCTCGCAGAGGAGCCGGCCAGCCCGACGTTGCCGCCGGCGGTGCGACTGCTCGGGCGGGAGCGCGAGCTCGGCGAGGTGGCCGCGCTCGTCGTCGGCGCGCGCTCCCGGATCGTCACGCTGACCGGGCCCGGCGGGATCGGCAAGACGAGCCTCGCCGCCGAGCTCGCCCGCAGGCTCGTACCCGCGTTCGGCGGCTCGATCGCCTTCGTCCCGCTCGAGGCGGTCGGCGACCCGCTGCTCGTCACCTCGGCGATCGCGCAGGGCCTCGGCCTCAAGATCGGCAGCCGGCCGCCGCTCGAGATCCTCGTCGAGCGCCTCCGCGGGCGACCGACGCTGCTCGTCGTCGACGGCTTCGAGCATGTCGCTTCCGCCCGCCGCGTCCTCGCCGACCTCGTCGCCGCGGCGCCCGAGCTCGTCGTCGTCGTCACGAGCCGTGCCGTGCTGCGGGTCTCCGGCGAGCGCGAGTATCCGGTGCCGCCGCTCGACCAGTCGTTCGCGGTGCAGCTCTTCGCCGAGCGGGCGCGGGAGACGGGATTTCCCGTCGACACCGGCGGCGCCGACTCGGCCGCGATCGCCGGGATCTGCGCGCGCCTGGACGGGCTTCCGCTTGCGATCGAGCTCGCGGCCGCCCGGACGCAGCTGCTCTCCCCCGACGCGCTGCTCGCACGACTCGGCAGCCTCGACGTGCTCGGCGGCGGCTCGAGCGACGCGCCCGCCCGGCAGCAGACGCTCCGCGCGACGATCGACTGGAGCCACGCGCTCCTCTCCGAGGACGAGCAGCGGCTGTTCGCGCGACTCGCCGTGTTCGTCGGCGGCTGGACCGTCGAGGACGCCGAGGTGATCTGCGCCGTACCGCGCTTCCTGGACGGGCTCGCGACGCTCGTCGACAACAGCCTCGTCCACCGCGGCGAGAGCCGCGAGCCGCGCTTCACGATGCTCAACACCGTCCGCGACTACGCGCTCGAGCAGCTCGCCGCCGACGCGGAGGCGGACGACCTGCGACTCCGGCACGCGACGACGTTCCTCGCGCTCGCCGAGGAGTTCGAGCGGCAGTACGAGGCCGGCAACCGCCAGATCTACGAGCAGCTCGAGCTCGAGCACGCGAACGTCCGCGCCGCGCTCGGCTACTTCCTCGCCACCGGCGACGGCGACAACGCGCTCCGGCTCGCCTCCGGGCTCAGCCGTTTCTGGCAGGTGCACGGGCACCTCGCGGAGGGCCGGCGCCTGCTGGAGGCGGCGCTCGCCGACACGAGCACGGCGCCCGAGCGGCGGGCGCGGACGCTCAACTGGCTCGGGATCATCGCCGGGCAGCAGGGCGATCTCACGGCGGCGGCGCAGAGGTTCGCCGAGAGCCTCGACCTTTCACGGCAGCTCGGCGACGACGACCGCGCCGCGTCGGCGCTCTGCAACCTCGGCAACATCTACTTCTACGACGGCCGGCTCGAGGACGCGCGCGCCGCCTACGAGGAGGCCGCCGCCGGCTGGGAGGCCGCCGGCAACCGGCGCGGGACCGTGACCGTGACGCAGAACCTCGCCAGCCTCGATCTCGTCGCCGGTCGCCGCGAGGACGCCTTCCGGCGGTTCGACGAGGCGTCGAAGCTCGCTCGGCTGCACGGCGACCCGCTGCAGGTCGCGAGCGTGCTGCGCGACCTCGCACGCGGGCTCGTCGAAGCCGACCGGATCGCCGACGCGCGCGCCGCGCTCGCCGAGGCGTATCCGATGATGCGCGCGTTCGGGCATCTCTCGGACGTGGCAGGAGCGATCGAGCTCTACGCGGCGATCGCCGCGGCGGAGAGCGATCCCGACCTCGCCGCCGGCTTGCTCGGCGTTGCCGCCCGGATCCGCGGCTCGATCGGCGCCGTCCACCTGCTCGACCAGGCCGACCTCGTCGAGCGGACGACGGACACGGTGCGGGCGCAACTCGGCGAGGAGGCCTTTGCGGCCGCGTTCGACCGCGGCCAGCGGCTCCCGCTCGAGCGCGCGACCGACCTGCCGCTCGGCTGAAAACCCCTCCGGAGGCCCTTTAGCGCGCCTTTAGCGGCCCTTTGCCGGCCGGTCGCACCATGGCCTCGTCGTCCACGAACGAGGAGGCGCACGGTGGCTAACGAATCGAGCTCGCTGCTCCGGAGGAATCGCGACCTGCGGTCGCTCGTCGCGTCGCGCGCGGTCTCGTCGGCCGGAACCTGGCTCGCCTACGTCGCGCTCACCGTGGACGTCTACCGCCGCACCCACTCGTCGGTCTGGGTCAGCGCGGTGCTCCTCGCCGACTTCCTGCCCACGGTCGCCGTCGCCACCATGTTCGGCCCCTGGCTCGACCGGCTGCCGCGGCGCACGCTGCTCGTCGGCTCGGAGGTCGCGGCCGGCGCGGTCTTCGCGGCGCTGCCGTTCGCGCCGAGCGCCGCGGCCGTCGTCGCGCTCGCGCTCGTCGCCGGCTGCGCGAGCGCCGTCTTCTATCCCACCTTGCGCGCGGCGCTCCCCGGGCTCGTCTCCCCCGAGGAGCTGCCGCGCGCCAACTCGCTCTCGCAGACCGCCGGCACCTCCGGAATGGCCGCCGGCCCGGCCCTCGCGGGCCTGCTGATCGCCGCGGCCGGCGTCGACGTCCCCTACGCGCTGAACGCCTTCTCGTTCGCGGTCTCCGCCGTGCTCCTCGCAAAGCTGCCGGCAACCGGGCGGCGCCCGGCACGCGAGGACGAGTCGTACTGGCAGTCGACCGCCGCCGGCATCCGCGCGTACATGCACTCCGGCCCGCTGCAGACGGTCGTGCGCACCTGGATGCTCGCGTCGGTCGCGAGCGCCGTCGTCAACGTCGGCGAGATCTTCCTCGCCCGCGACACGTTCCACACGGGCACGATCGGCTACGGGCTGCTCGCCTCGGCGAGCGGCACCGGCGTCGTCGCCGGCAGCGTGCTCGCCGGCCGTGTCGGCGCGGACGCCGGGATGCGCGCCTGCCGGCTCGGCCTCGTCGTCTTCATGCTCGGCTTCGGCGCGGCCGCGCTCGCGCCCGGCGTGTGGATCGCCGCCGCCTGCGTCGTGGCCGGCGGCATCGGCAACGCCGTCGTCCTCGCCTCGACCACGTTGCTCGTTCAGCAGGCCGCAGACGAGAACACCCTCGGGCACGCGTTCGCCGTATTCGACTCGGCGGGCTTCGTGGCCCTTGGCGCCGGCATGGCCGGCGGCGGCGTGCTGATCGCCGCACTCGGTGCGCGCGGTGCGTGGCTCGTTGCCGCCGGCGTCTGCGGTCTAGCCGCGGCTGCGACGTTCGGCCGGGCCCGCACCGCCGCGCCGGCGCTCCGAGCAGAACCGGAGCTTTCGTGATCCGAGCAACCGTCCGACGTTCGTCGGCCCCGACCGAAGGAGAGGAGGAACCGTCATGCCCGCAGGAAACCGGCTCAGCCCCACCGAGCGCAAGCGCTAGCAGCGCCGGCAACGACCCCGACAACGACGAGACACGAGAGGAGGCCCCGTAATGCCCGCAGGAAACCGGCTCAAGCCGACCGACCGCAAGCGCTAGAGCGCCACGCGAAGAACACGCCGTCTACCGATCGAAGGACCGAGAGGAGGAGCTGGAGATGCCTGCAGGGAACCGTCTCAGCCCGACCGAGCGGAAGCGCTAGGGGGCCGGAGAGTCCAAGCCGCGGCACCGCCTTCAGGGAGCGGCGCGCGGAGAAGAGGGAGACGAGCGGGGGAGCGGAAGCTCCCCCGCTCACATTCCCAGCGTCTCGGCGAGCGCCGGGCACTGGGCCAGCTCGGCCCTGAGCCGTGCAATGTCTCGCATCCGGAGCGTCACCGGCCCGCGCCGGGTCGTACCGCCCGTCGAGTAGGCGACCCGGACGAGGCGCTCCCCGTTCGCCGTCTCGAGCAGCTGCACGCACGATGCGAACCGCCGCGCACCCACACGCTGTGGGAGCTTCAGCTCCTCGACGAGCTCCGCCGGTCCCCACGGTGTCGCCGTCTTGCCCATGGCACGACGCTAGCCGCGCAACCGTGACGGGTCCGTGCCGTCTTCGTGGCAGTCGATCCCCCTCCTCGGTGTAGAGCTTGTCCCGGAAACGGACGACGTGCGCTGCCGCCCGTCAACTCCGCCGGCCGACCGCCGATGTCGCACACCATGGGGGCGCTCGAGGCACCTGTAGTCCTTCCGGCACTCGCCGGCGAGCACGACACCGAGCTCGTCGGGCGCGCCCGCATCCGCGCGCGCATCCCGCGGGCGGTCCAGGCCGAGCTGGTCGCGTATGCCGCCGCAGCGGCCTTCATCGCGGCCGCGACGGCCGAGTTGCTGGCGCTCCCCTCCGTCCGGACGTTCTCGCCGCTGACGGCCGCCGTGGCGGTGCTCGTCTACGCGACGGTCAGCCGCGTCGAGTTCGAGGTGGGGAACATGCTCGCCTACGCGGCGGAGCTCGCCTTCGTGCCGATGCTCTTCGTGCTGCCGCCCCGCACCGTTCCGCTCCTCGTCGCGGGCGGACTCGTGCTCGGGAACCTGCCCGACCTCCTCCGCGGACGCGTCAGCACGAGCCACCTGCCGGTGCTCGTCTACAACGGCTGCTACGCGCTCGGACCGGCCGCCGTGCTCGCGCTCGCGAACGAGCGGACGCCGACGTGGAGCCACCTGCCGCTGTACGCAGGCGCGCTCGGCGCGCAACTCGCCGGCGACACGATTGCGAGCGCGCTCTGGTCGCGCGTCACGTGGTCGATGAACATCGCCGAGCACCTGCGCGCATTCCAGGTGACGGCCTTCGTCGACATCGCCCTCGCACCGGTCGCGCTCGCGGTCGCCATCGCGGCCGACACCTCGGTCTGGGCGTTGCTGCCCGTGATCCCGCTCGCCCTGCTCCTGCGCGTCTTCGCACGCGAGCGCCAGGTGCGAATCGACCATGCGCTCGAGCTCTCGTCCGCCTACCGCGGCACCGCTCTCCTGCTCGGCGACGTGATCGAGGCCGACGACGCGTACACCGGCTCGCACAGCCGCGCCGTCGTCGATCTCTCCCTCGCCGTCGCAGACCGGCTCGGACTCGACCCCGCCGAGCGGCGGCGCGCGGAGCTCGCCGCGCTGCTGCACGACGTCGGCAAGGTCAAGATCCCGCCGGAGATCCTCAACAAGCCGGGCCCGCTCGACGAGGAGGAGCGGGCCCTCATGAACACCCACACGATCATCGGCGAAGCGATGCTCGAGACGATCGGCGGACTGCTCGGCGACGTCGGTGCGATCGTGCGCTCCTGCCACGAGCGCTGGGACGGCGGCGGCTATCCCGACGGGCTGGCGGGGGAGGAGATCCCGCTGGTGGCGCGGATCGTCTGCGCAGCCGACGCCTGGAACGCGATGACGACCGACCGCGTCTACCGGCCCGCGCTCCTGTGGGATGTGGCGGTCGAGGAGCTGCGCACCTGCTCGGGCGCGCACTTCGACCCGCAGGTCGTCGACGCGCTGCTCGCCGTCATCGATGCCTGAGCGACACGTCGCGGCCGGGGCAAACCCGCAGGATCTCTGCGGCGCTAGCCCGACGCGACCGGAACCGACGGTGCAGAATGTGCGCCCCGTGGCCCTCGACACGCCTTTCCCGTCCAGCCTCGAGATCGCGCAGGCCGCGACGCTCCGCCCGATCGCGGAGGTCGCCGGGGCCGCCGGCATCGACGAGGACGAGCTCGAGCCGTACGGCCGCTACAAGGCGAAGGTCTCGCACGCCGTCCTCGACCGGCTCGCCGAGACGCCCGACGGGAAGCTCGTCGTCGTCACGGCGGTCACGCCGACGCCGGCCGGTGAGGGCAAGACGACGACCGCGATCTCGCTCGCCCAGGGGCTCGGCATCCTCGGCGAGAACCCCGTCCTCTGTCTGCGCGAGCCGTCGCTCGGGCCCGTCTTCGGGATCAAGGGCGGCGCGGCGGGCGGCGGCTACGCCCAGGTCGTGCCGATGGAGGATCTGAACCTCCACTTCACCGGCGATCTGCACGCGATCACCGCCGCCAACAACCTGCTCGCCGCCATGCTCGACGCGCACCTGCTGCAGGGGAACGAGCTCGGCATCGACCCGCTCACGGTCACCTGGCGGCGCTGCCTCGACATGAACGACCGCGCGCTGCGGAAGACGATCGTCGGCCTCGGTGGCAGGGTGAACGGGATCCCGCGCGAGACCGGCTTCGACATCACCGCCGCCTCCGAGGTGATGGCGATCCTCGCGATGGCGCGCGACCTGGCCGACCTGCGTGCGCGGCTCGGCCGGATCACGGTCGGGGCCACCGCCGACGGCGAGCCCGTCACGGCCGAGCAGCTCCGTGCCGCCGGCGCGATGGCGGTGCTGCTGAAGGAGGCGATCAAGCCGAACCTCGTCCAGACGCTCGAGGGCGGGCCGGCCTTCGTCCACGCGGGGCCGTTCGCGAACATCGCCCACGGCAACAGCTCGCTCTCGGCCGCGCGGATCGGGCTCAAGCTCGCCGACATCGTGATCACCGAGGGCGGCTTCGCCTCCGACCTCGGAATGGAGAAGTTCCTCGACATCGTCTGCCGTGTCGGCGGCCTCCAGCCGAGCGCGGTCGTGCTCGTCGCCACCGTGCGGGCGCTCGAGCACCACGGCGACGGCGACCTCGAGCGCGGCGCCGACAACCTCGAGCGCCACATCGGGATCGCGCGCACGTTCGGCCTCAACGTCGTCGTCGCGGTCAACGCGTTCCCGGGCGACGACCGGAAACAGCTCGAGCGGCTGCGCGCGCTCGCGCTCGAGCGCGGCGCCTGGGCGGCCGAGATCAACGAGGGCTTCGAGCGCGGCGGGGCGGGCGCGGCGGCCCTTGCGGAGACGGTCGTCGAGGCGGCGAGCCGTCCGTCCGCCTTCGAGCCCGTCTATCCGCTCGACGCGCCGATCGCGACGAAGATCGAGACGATCGCGACCCGCGTCTACGGCGCCGACGGGATCGAGCTGCTGCCCGCCGCCCGGAAAGCGATCGAGCGCTACGAGAAGCTCGGCCTCGGCGGGCTGCCGATCATCATGGCGAAGACGCACCTCTCGCTCTCACACGACCCGAAGCTGCGGAACGCCCCACGCGGATTCACCGTCCCGATCCGCGACATCCGCCCCTACACGGGCGCCGGCTGGCTCGTCGCGCTCTGCGGCGAGATGCAGCAGATGCCCGGGCTCGGCAGGCATCCGGCCGCGTTCGACATCGACATCGGGCCGGACGGGCGCACGGTGGGGCTCTTCTAGCCCGCTTCGCCCGCTTCGCCTCCGTCGCGGGCGCTGCGCGCCCGGGACGTTCGGCTCTCGCTTTCCGCTCGCTCGCGCAGCGAGCCGGCTTCGCCGGCTCGCGCGGGCCTCGACGCCGGCGGGAGCGGGTCGCGCCCGCACAGGTCGGGCGCGACGGCCTACGCCGCCGTCGGCTGACGGGTCGCCGCCCGCTCCTCGACGAGACCGCCCAGCACGATCGCGAGGTGGCGGCGGTGGTCCATCGTTTCCGCTTCGCCCGCTTCGCCTCCGTCGCGGGCGCTGCGCGCCCGGGACGTTCGGCTCTCGCTTTCCGCTCGCTCGCGCAGCGAGCCGGCGGAGCCGGCTCGCACGGGCCTGCGACGCCGGGCGGGAGCGGGTCGCGCCCGCACAGGTCGGGCGCGACGGCCTACGCCGCCGTCGGCTGACGGTTCGGCGCCTGCTCGTCGATGAGACCGCCCAGCACGATCAAAAGCTAACGGCAGTGGTCCATCCTCCCCGCTTCGCCTCCGTCGCGGGCGCTGCGCGCCCGGGACGTTCGGCTCTCGCTTTCCGCTCGCTCGGCAGGCGAGCCGGCGGAGCCGGCTCGCGCCAGGTGCGGCCGGGCGTTGGACGTGTCGCGCCCGCGCAGGTCGGGCGCGACGGCCTACGCTGCGGCGGGCTCGCGGGTCGACGCCCGCTTCTCTACGAGATCGCCCAGCACCATCGCGAGGTGGCGGCGGTGGTCCATCTTCTCCTTGATCCCGCGCGCGAGGAGGAGCCGGTTGACCGGCCAGGCGGTGAAGAAGCCGAGGATCATCCCGACCTGCATCTCGAACCAGAAGTCGGGACTCGCGATCTCGATCCCGTGGTGGGGCCAGAAGACGAGCATCGTCAGCGTCATCCAGCCGAAGAGGCCGACCTGGAAGGCGACGATCGACGCGGTGTCGACCTTGATCGCGCGCCAGATCGCCTCGAGGCGGCCGGCGCCGCCCGACGGCACGAGCGTGAAGTACTGGAAGACGATCCCGAACGTCCACGCGAACGCGAAGTCGAGCACGAGCTCCTCCGGCAGGCGGTGACCCGACCAGCGGCCGAACCAGGCGATCCCGAACGCGAGCACGAGCCACTCGCCGCAGATGTCGCCGAGGGTGCAGCCCGCGCCGCAGTGGGAGACGGCGTTGCCGACGTGCCACGGCCGCAGGTCGGCCGGAGCGGTCGAGTCGGCGCGGGCACGCAGCTCCGCCGTCTCGGCCGCCGGGTCGGGGCTCTCGCGCAGCAGCCGCTCCGCCTCCCGCCGCGCCCAGGGGCCGGACGCCTTGCGTCCGCGCGTGGCGTACGCCCAGAGCCAGACCGGCCCCCAGTAGAGCGCCGTGACCGGGTGGACGACGTCCATCACGCGCATGTGCTGGCGGTTCCCGAGCACGAGCTCGTCGACGAGGATCACGAGCGCCGAGGCGAAGCCGAGCGCGAGCATCGCCCACGCGAGGTCGTGGTGCCAGGCCGCAGGCGTCGCGAGCAGCATGCTCAGACCCTCACCGCGCCGGCCGGCCACGAAACAGGAGGCGTCAGCGCGCGGCGAGGCCGAGCAGGTAGCCGAGCACGAGCGCGGCGCCCGGGCCGACCACCCAGCCGCGGAGGATCGCGAAAAGTGTCGGCAGATGCACGGTGTGACGTCCGCGCGCGACCCCCGCGCCCGCCATCGCGCCGACGAGCGCCTGGTTCATCGAGGTGAAGAAGCCGAAGGCGACGGCCGCGAGCACGACCGCCGCCTGGACGAGCTGCGCCGCGGTGGCCATCGCGCGGTCGACCGCCACGATCTCGAAGGCGACGCGCCGCAGCAGCGGCCTTCCCCAGGTCAGGACGCCGGCGGCGAGCCCCGCGCCCCCGACCGCGCCGGCGGCGAGCGGCCCGAAGGTGCCGGTGCCGACGAGGGCGCCGCTCGCGTTCGAGACGTCGTTCGCGCCCATCGCGACCGCGGCGCAGCAGCCCATCGCGACGAGGGCCGCACCGACGGCGCCCCCGAGCGGCACGCGGTCGAGCCCGCGCGTGAGCGCGGCGCCGAGGGCGAAGGCGGCGAGCGGCGCGCAGACCCAGACGAGGCCGAGGCGCCCGATCTCGCCCCAGCGCACGCCGGCTCCGACGGCGAGCGAGACGCCGACGACAGCGAAGACGAGGATCTGGATCGTCGAGGTCGGGACGCGGAGCCGGTTGAAGAGCGTGGTGAGCGCGAACGCGACCGCGAGCACCGCCATCTGCGCCCCGACCGAGAGCCGCGCGTCGGTGAGACCGGAGCCGACCCGTTTCTCCACCTCGTGGCTCGCGAAGGTGGCGCCGAGAAACGTGAGCGGCGCCATCAGCAGCAGCGCGGGCCAGGCGCCGATCGCGCGCAGCGCGTGCGGCATGCCCATGACCGCGCCGGTGTAGTGGGCGCCCATGCTCCAGGCGAACCCGAGCGCGAGCGCGATCAGCAACGCGGTCATCGCCGCGCGAGCCTACGCATTCGCCTGTCCCGATTGGCGGTGTCCCGGCAAATCGGTAAAACGCCGCACGGCCGCACGGTAAGGGCCCGATGGCGCGTGCGAGCGTGTTTGGCACGCTCCCGCGCGTGGCTCTCGACCTCGCGCGCTGGCAGTTCGCCGTCACCACGCTCTACCACTTCCTCTTCGTCCCGGTCACGATCGGGCTGGCCTGGTTCATCGTCGGCATGCAGACCGCGTGGTACCGCTCGGGCGACGAGCGCTGGCTCCGCCTCACCCGCTTCTTCGGGAAGCTCTTCCTGATCAACTTCGCGCTCGGCGTCGTCACCGGCATCGTCCAGGAGTTCCAGTTCGGGATGAACTGGTCGGCGTACTCGCGCTACGTCGGCGACATCTTCGGCGCGCCGCTCGCGATCGAGGGCCTCGCCGCCTTCTTCCTCGAGTCGACGTTCCTCGGCCTCTGGATCTTCGGCTGGGACAGGCTCAAGCCGAAGGTGCACCTCGCGACGATCTGGCTGGTCGCGATCGGCTCGACCGCGTCCGCCTACTTCATCCTCGCCGCGAACTCGTGGATGCAGCACCCGGTCGGCTACAAGCTCAACCCGGCCACGCATCGAGCGGAGCTGACCTCGATCGCGCAGATCCTGACCAACAACACGCTGATCCGCGCCTTCGGACACACGATCGCGGCCGCCGTCCTCACGGCTGCGATGCTCGTCCTCGGCGTCGCCGCCTGGCATGTCCGGCGCGGCGCCGAGGCCGCGCTCTTCCGGCCGGTGGTCGTGGTCGCGCTCTGGGCGACGCTCGCCGCCGGCCTCGCGACCGCGCTGATCGGTCACGCCCAGGGCCAGCTGATGACGAAGGAGCAGCCGATGAAGATGGCGGCGGCGGAGGCGCTCTACACGACCGAGTCCGGTGCGCACTTCTCGCTCTTCGCGCTCGGGCCGTGGCAGCGGTACCCCGACTCCAACGTCGCGAACATCGCCATCCCGCACGCCCTCTCGATCCTCGCCGACAACTCGTGGAACGGCACCGTCGAGGGGATCAACGACATCCAGGCGCAGTACGAGGCAACCTACGGCCCCGGCAACTACAAGCCGATCGTCGGCGTCACCTACTGGACGTTCCGGATCATGACCGGGCTCGGGTTCCTCGCGATGCTGATCGCCGCCGGCGGCCTCTGGCTCACGCGCAAGCCGGGCCGGCTCGAGGGCAGCCCGCGCGTGCTCCGCTTCCTCGTCTGGATGATCGCGCTGCCGTTCGTCGCCAACCTCGCCGGCTGGATCTTCACCGAGATGGGCCGCCAGCCGTGGATCGTCCAGGGCCTGCTGCTGACGCGCGACGCCGTCTCGCCGAGCGTCGGCCCGTGGTCGGTCGGGCTCACGCTCGCGGGCTTCACCGCGCTCTACGGCGTGCTCGCCGCGGTCGAGGCGACGCTGATGATCCGCGCCGCGAAGGCCGGCCCCGACCCCGAGGGCGCCTACGCCGGCTCCTACGACGGCGACCCCGACCAGCCCACCCGCATCCCCGCGATGACCTACTGAGATGACGCTCCTCGCCTCCACCCACGGCTACTGGAACCTGCAGACGCTCTGGTTCTTCCTGATCGTCGTGCTCTGGATCGGCTACTTCGTGCTCGAAGGCTTCGACTTCGGCGTCGGCACGCTGCTCCCGTTCGTCGGCCGGAACGTCGGCGAGCGCGGCGCCCTGATCCGCACGATCGGGCCCGTCTGGGACGGGAACGAGGTCTGGCTGCTCGTCGCCGGCGGCGCCACCTTCGCCGCGTTCCCGGGCTGGTACGCGTCGCTCTTCTCCGGCTTCTATCTCGCGCTCTTCCTCGTGCTCGTGGGGCTGATCGTCCGCGGCGTCGCGATCGAGTACCGCAACAAGCAGACCGACGAGCGGTGGCGGTCGCGCTGGGACGTCGTCCTCGCCGTCTCGAGCGCGGTGCCGGCGCTGCTCTGGGGTGTCGCGCTCGCGGACGTCGTGCACGGGGTGCCGATCGACGCGAACGGCGAGTTCACGGGCAACCTCTTGAACCTGCTCGGCCCGTACGCGCTCTTCGGCGGCCTGACCTCGCTCGCGCTCTTCACCTTCCACGGCGCCGTGTTCCTGACCATCCGCACCTCCGGCGACCTGCAGACGCGGGCGCGGCACGCGGCGATGCTGCTCGCACTGCCGGCGTCCGGGCTCGTCTTCGGCTTCCTCGTCTGGACGTACGCGAACGCGGCGTCGGCGCACGACAAGGGGCTCGTGCCGGGGGTGATCCCGATCGCGGCGATGCTCCTGCCGTTCGCCGCCTGGGGCTTCGTGCGCGCCGGCAAGGACGCGCTCGCCTTCGCCGCGACCGCGGTCTCGATCGCGCTGATCACGCTGACGCTCTTCCTCAACCTCTACCCGCGTGCGCTCGTCTCGAGCACCTCGAACGCGTTCAGCCCGACGATCTTCACGACGAGCTCGTCGCACTACACGCTCGTCGTGATGTCGATCGTGGCGCTGATCTTCACGCCGCTCGTGCTGCTCTACCAGGCGTGGACGTACTGGGTGTTCCGCGCGCGGCTCGGCGACGAGGACGCCGCCCGCATGCGGTCGCCGCTCGACGTCCTCGAGCGCTCGCCGCTCGGCCGCGGCACCCCCGAAGCCGGAAGCTAGCTCCCGGTGCGGGCGCTCGATCCGCGGCTGCTCCGCGAGGCGCCGCCGGCCGGGCGCTTCCTCGTCGCGTCCGGGCCGCTCGCGCTCTGCTCGGCGGCGGCGATCGTCGCGCAGGCGGCGCTGCTCGCCCACGTGGTCGCCGGCGCGTTCCTCGGCCACCGCTCGCTCGGCTCGCTCACCGTCCCGCTCGCCGGCCTCGGGGCGGTGTCGGTCGCGCGCGGCGCGCTCGGCTGGGCGTTCGAGACGGGCGGCTCGCTCGCGGCGGCCGGCACGGTCGCGACCCTGCGCCGCCGCGTGCTCGCGCACCTGGTCGCCGCGCGGCCGGGCGGGCTCGGCGAGCTGCAGGCCGGCGAGATCGCGGCGGCGACGGTGGACGGCGGCGAGGCGCTCGAGCCGTACTTCGCGAAGTTCCTGCCCCAGCTCGTCCTCGGGCTCGTCGTGCCGCCCGTGCTGCTCGCGTGGATCGCCTGGCACGACCTCACCTCGGCGATCGTGCTCGCGATCGCGCTGCCGACCATCCCCGTCTTCGGAATCCTCGTCGGCCGCAGCACCGAGCACGCGACCGAGAAGCGGCGTCAGACGCTGGCGCTGCTCTCGGCGCACTTCCTCGACGTCGTGCGCGGGCTCGAGACGCTGCGCGCGTTCCGGCGCGGCGCCGCACAGGCGGACGCGATCGCGCGTCGCACCGACGACTTCCGGCGCGAGACGATGGCGACGCTGAGGATCGCGTTTCTCTCGGCGTTCGTGCTCGAGCTGGCCGCATCGCTCGGGACGGCGCTCGTCGCCGTCGAGATCGGGATCAGGCTCGCCGACGGGCGGCTGGCGCTCGAGCCGGCGCTCGCGATCCTCGTGCTCGCGCCGGAGCTGTTCCTGCCGTGGCGGAACGGCGCGGTGCAGTTCCACGCGAGCGCGGACGGGCTGGCGGCGGCGCAGCGGCTGTTCGAGCTGATCGACCTGCCGGCGACGGCGCTCGCGTGCGGCGCCGGGCCGGCGCCCGACCCCGCGCACGCGCCGCTGCGCCTCGAGCGGGTCGGCGTCGCGTATCCCGGTCGCGGCCCGGTGCTGGACGAGCTCTCGCTCGAGCTCGCGCCCGGCGAGCGCGTCGCGATCTACGGGCCGAGCGGCGCCGGCAAGTCGACGCTCCTCTCGCTCCTGCTCCGCTTCCGCGACCCCGACTCCGGACGCATCCGCGTCGGCGCCGACGACGTGCTCGCGGCGGATCCGGATGCCTGGCGGCGGCGGCTCGCCTGGGTCCCGCAGCGACCGCTGCTCGAGGCGGGGACGCTTGCGGACGCGGTGCGGCTGGGTCGGCCGGAGGCGACCGGCACGGAGATCGCGGCCGCGCTCGCCGACGCCGGGCTCCTGCTTCCGCTCGATCTGCGCGTCGGGCCAGGCGGCGTGACGCTCTCCGCGGGCGAGGCACGCCGGGTCGTGCTCGCCCGGGCGCTCCTGCGGGGCGCGCCGCTGCTGCTCCTCGACGAGCCGACCGCCCATCTCGACGCCGCGTCGGCCGGCGGCGTGCTCGCCGCGGTGGCGGCCCTGCCGCGAACGACGAGCGTCCTCGTCGCGACACACGACCCGGCCGTGCTGCGGATCGTCGACCGCGCGCTCGAGCTCCGCGACGGGCGCCTCGGCGACCTTCCTGGCCGCAGCGGCCATGTCCCGGTGTCTGACACCGGCGACGAGAGGGTGACGGAGTCGTGAACGCCGCCCTCGCGCGTCTGCAGGCACGTTCTCGCCGGGCACCGGTCGAGAGAAGAGGGCGTCGGTGAGCCCGCTCGTCCGCGTCCTCCGGCTGGCGGCGCCGCTGCGGCGGCGGTTCGCGGTCGCGCTCGCGCTCGCGGCGCTCGCGCTCGCGGCCGGAGCCGCCCTGATGGCGTCCTCGGGCTACCTGATCTCGCGCGCCGCGCTCAGGCCGGAGATCCTCTCCCTCGAGATCGTGATCGTCGGCGTCCGCTTCTTCGCGCTGGCGCGCGCGGCGCTGCGCTACCTGGAGCGGCTCGTCTCCCACGATGCCGCCTTCCGTTTCCTCGCCCGGGCCCGCGTCGACTTCTACCGGCGGCTCGAGCCGCTCGTCCCCGGCGCGCTCCCCGCCGCGCTACGGCCCGGCGACCTGCTGAGCGGCTTCGTCGCCGACGTGGACGCACTCCAGCACCTGCTCGTCCGCGTCGTCGGCCCCCCGATCGCCGCGATCGCCGTGGGCGCGGCCGCGACGCTCACGGCAGTGCTCGTCGTCCCCGAGGCGGGCCTCGCGCTCGGCCTCTCCCTCGTCGCGGGAGCCGTGCTCGTGCCGCTCCTCGCCGCCCGGATCGCGCGCTCGGCCGGCCGCCGGCGCCCCCGCGAGCGCGCCGAGCTCGCGGGCGGCACGGTCGAGCTGCTCGCCGGGCTCCCCGAGCTCGTCGCCTACGGGGCCGCCGCCGACCGCCTCGCGCGGCTCGCCGAGGCCGACCGCCGCCTCCGCCGGTCGGTCGTCCGCGAGGCGCTCGCCGGCGGTGCTGGCGACGGGCTCGCGACCGCCCTCACGGGCGTCGCCGCCACGGCCGTCCTCGCCGCCGCGATCCCCGCCGTCGCCGCCGGCCGCCTCGACGGCGTGATGCTCGGCATGCTCGCGCTGCTCACCCTCGCGAGCTTCGAAGGCGTACGAGCGCTGCCGCTCGCCGCCCAGCACCTCGCAGGCACGGAGGCGGCGGCCGAGCGGCTGTTCGCGGTCGCCGACGCCGAGCCGCCGGTGCGCGATCCGGCAGAGCCGCGCCCGGTCTCGGGCGGCGGGATCGTCCGCCTCGAGCGCGCCCGGCTCCGCCACGGCGACGGCCCGTTCCTCCTCGACGGCGCCGACCTCGAGCTCCGCCCCGGTCGCCGGGTCGCGCTCGTCGGCCCGAGCGGCGCCGGCAAGACGACGCTCGCGCACGCGCTCGTCCGCTTCCGCGAGCTGGACGGCGGCCGCGCGACGCTCGACGGCCACGACGTCCGCGAGTACGCGCAGGACGACGTCCGCCGGATCGTCGCGCTCTGCGGCCAGGACGCCCACCTCTTCGCGACGACGATCCGCGAGAACGTGCGCCTCGCCCGCCCGGAGGCGACCGACGGCGAGATCCTCGACGCCCTCCGCCGCGCCGGCGCCGGCCCCTGGCTCGACGCGCTCGCCGACGGCCTGGACACGTTCGTCGGCGACGAGGGCGGGCTCGTCTCCGGCGGCCAGCGGCAGCGGATCGCGCTCGCCCGCGCGCTCCTCTCCGGCGCGCGCATCCTCGTCCTCGACGAGCCGACCGCGCATCTCGACGAGGAGACCGCCGCCGCCGTCCTCGACGACCTGCTCGCCGCGTCGAACGACGTCGGCCTGCTCCTGATCACGCACTCTCCGCTCCGCCTCGACCGCTTCGACGAGGTGCTGCGGCTCGAGGACGGCAAGCTCGTCGCCGCGTAGCCGCGCGACCCGCCGCGGCGCGATGATCTGCGCGTGACGAGCCGCTTCCTCCTCTTCGCGACGGCGGGCCAGCAGTACGCGCTGCCGGTCGAGCGCGTGCGCGAGGTGGTCGACTGGCAGCGGCCGCGGCCGCTCGGCGCGCCCGAGCCGTGGCTGCTCGGCGTGATCGCGCTGCGCGGCGAGCTGCTGCAGATCGCCGACCTCGCGCTCCGGCTCGGGCTGGAGCGGAGCGAGCCGCGGCGGATCGTCGTCTTCGAGGGCCCCGCCGGGCCTGCGGGCGTCGCGGTCGACGAGGTCGACGAGGTCGTGGAGGTCGAGGACGCGAGCGTCGAGCCGCCGCCGCCCGGCTCCGGCGAGCTCGTCGCCGCGATCGCCGCTCGCGGCTCGGAGCTCGTGGTCGTGCTCGACGCGGACGCCCTGCTCGGCCCGAAGCCGCAGCCTCCGCGCCGCCGGCGTACGTCGCCGCGCAGGTAGGCGCCGGTGGCCGGACGGCCCGCGGTCTGAGAAGCTCGCCTCCGGTCCCCGCGGACGAGGAGGCGACATGGACTACGAGACGCTGCTCTACCGGACGGACGGCCCGGTCGCGACGATCACCCTCAACCGGCCGGAGTCGCTGAACACGATCGTCCCGCCCATGCCCGACGAGCTCGAGGCGGCGGTCGACGCGGCCGTCGCCGACGAGGCGGTGAAGGTCGTCGTGCTGCGCGGCGCCGGCCGCTCGTTCTGCGCCGGCTTCGACTTCGGCCGCGGCTTCCACCACTGGGACGAGCGGCTGACCACCGGCGGCGAGTGGGATCCCGGCAAGGACTTCGCGTTCGCGACCTCGCCGACGCACGGGCCGGTGCCCAAGTTCATGAGCCTGTGGCGGGCGCCGAAGCCCGTGATCGCGCAGGTGCACGGCTGGTGCGTCGGCGGCGGCAGCGACCTCGCGCTCTGCGCCGACCTCGTGATCGTGAGCGAGGACGCGCGGATCGGGACGCCGTACTCGCGGCTCTGGGGCGCCTACCTGACGGGGATGTGGCTCTACCGGCTCGGCCTCACCCGGGCGAAGGAGTACGCGCTCACCGGCAAGCCGCTCACCGGCGTCGAGGCGGCGGCGATCGGCCTCGTCAACCGCGCCGTGCCGTTCGAGCGGCTCGAGACCGAGGTGCGAGCCGCCGCCGACGAGCTCGCCGCGATCCCCGCCTCGCAGCTCGCGGCGATGAAGCTCGTCGTCAACCAGGCGTACGAGAACATGGGCCTCGCGTCGACGCAGCTGCTCGGGCCGATCCTCGACGGATTGATGCGGAACACGCCGGACGCGCGCCGGTTCGTCGAGCAGGCCGAGCGAGACGGCGTGCGTGCCGCGGTCGCCTCCCGCGACGAGCCGTTCGGCGATTACAGCCGCGGCGACGGCCCGGATCCCTCCCACGTCGTGCACCCGTAGGAGCGTGGACGCCGTTTCGAGCGCGGCCCGCCTGGGTACCGCATCGGCATGAGCCTGGGAGCCGCGCACGGTGGCTGACTACCGCTCGGCGCCGGTAGAGGGTACGGTCCAGGAGATGGCTGGTCGCGACGAGCGCGACATGGAAGAGCAGGACGGGGCCTACGACGACTGGTTCGACGAGCCGGAGCCCCCGCCCGAGCGACGCCGCCGCGGACAGCGGCGCAACGCCGACGCGGCGTCGACCGAGGAGGCCTGGGTCTTCCCGGACTCGAGCGAGCGCAACGCCCGCCCGCCGCGCGAGCCGCTCGTCATCGCCGGCCATACGGTCACGACGACGCAGGCGGCGATCGTCGCCGCATCCGGCCTCGTCATCCTGCTCGCGATCCTCGCCGCGGCGGGCGTCTTCAGCAGCGGCTCGAAGCCGGCCGCGGCGCCGCCGACCGTGCCGGCGACGACGCCGGCGGTCACGACGCCGACGGTGACGACGCCGGCGAAGCCGAAGAAGACCGTTCCGGCGCCCACCACGGCGCTCAAGCCGGGCGACAGCGGCGCGCAGGTGAAGGTCCTGCAGAAGGCGCTCAACTCGCTCGGCTTCTCGTCGGGCACGCCCGACGGCAGCTACGGGCCCGGCACGAAGTCGGCGGTGGCCGCGTTCCAGAACTCGAAGGAGCTGACCGCCGACGGGATCTTCGGCGCCGCGACGCTCGCGGCGCTCCAGCAGGCGCTGAGCGGAAGCGCCGGCACGGGCACCGGCACGACGGGCGCCGGCACGGCGAGCGTGCAGGCGCCGACGACGACGCTGAAGCCCGCCGACACCGGCGCCCAGGTGAAGACGCTGCAGCAGGCGCTGAAGTCGCTCGGCTACACGATCGGGACGATCGACGGCCAGTACGGGCCGGGCACGAAGTCGGCCGTCCAGGCCTTCCAGAAGGCCCAGGGCCTCGGCGCCGACGGCGTCGTCGGCCCGAAGACGCTCGCCGCGCTGCAGCAGGCGCTCACGAGCGCACGCGGCTGAGCCCGCCCACGCGATCGCCGCGCCGGCGGGCGGCGCGGCGAGAGAGAGCCAGAACCGGCGGCGGCGCGCTCGCGCTCGTCAGCGATCGAAAGGCCGGTCAGCCCCGCCCGATGAGCTCGACCCTGTAGCCGTCGGGATCGCGAACGAACGCGATGAAGGAGCCGCCCTCGCGCACCTGGTACGGCGGGCGCTCGGGCTGGATGCCCTGCTCCCCGAGGCTCGCGAGCGCTCCGTCGAGGTCGTCGACACCGACCGCGATGTGGCCGTACCCGGTGCCGAGCTCGTACGTGCGGCCGTCGTGGTTGAGCGTGAGCTCGAGCACGGACCGGTGATCGCCCAGCGAGAAGAAGTAGTTCGTCGCCTCGCGCTCGCCGTTGCGGACGATGTCCATCTCGCTCTCGAACGTGAAGCCGAGCGCTTCGTAGAACGACCGGCTCTTCGCCGGATCGGTGATCCGGACCATGGTGTGCAGAAATGTCGCCATGACCTCATCCTGCCAGCCGCGCCCGGCCCGGGCGGCGCACAACCGGGCACAGGCCCGTCCGCGCGTCAGAGACCGGCGTTCTCCCGCAGCCAGGCGCGGTTCCGCCGTTGCGCCTCCGCGGCCTCGGACAGCGGCTCGTCGTCGCGCGGGATCCGGTCCTGCTCGACGACCACCCAGCCCGCGTAGCCGCTCGCACGCAGCGCCTCGAAGACGCCGCCGAGGTCGACGTCGCCGGCGCCGAGCTCGCAGAAGATCCCGCGCCGCCAGGCCTCGAGCATGTCGGCCCGCTCGGCGACGACGTCCCGGACGACTCCCAGAAGTGCGTCCTTGACGTGGACGTAGTTCACGCGCGATCCCCAGTCGCGCAGCGCCTGGACGGGGTCGCTGCCGCCGACGAGGAGATGCCCCGTGTCGATCAGGAGGCCGATGTCGGACACCTCGAGCAGGCGGTCGATCTCGGCCGGAGCCTCGACGTAGGTGGCCGTGTGCGCGTGGAAGGTCGGTTCATAGCCGCGCTCCCGCACGAGCTCCTCGGCGCGCTTCAGGCCGTCGGCGAACCGCCGCCAGCCGGCCTCGTCGAGGCGGAGCGACGCATCCTCCGCGCCGCGGCCCGGATTCGCGCGGCGCGCGTCCGAGCCGCCGTCGCCGAAGACCGGATGCGCGCCCGAGGCACCGGCGGCGTCGAAGAGGTCGAGCGTCCAGGCGAGCTCACCGAGGTCGTGCTCCCAGTGCTCCGGCTCGCTGAAGCGGACCGGGCACCAGCCGCCCGTGAGCGCGAGCTGAGTCCGCTCGAGCCTGTCGCGAAGCAGACCGCCCTCGCCGAGGTAGCCGGGCGGGCCGAGCTCCGTCCCCTCGTAGCCCGCCGCCGCGAGCTCGTCGAGGAGCGCGTCGGGGCCGGGCACGTTCGGGAAGATCCCGACGGTCATCTCGAACGCGCCGTAGGAGAGCGGCGCGTTGCCGACCCGGACCGCGCTCACCGCCGTCCCTCCGCGCCGACGAGGGGCACCCGCTCGTCGCGCGCCATGTCGCTCCAGGCGCCGCGCGCCCAGGCGAGCGCGGGATCGTCCGACGCGGCCATCGAGTGATGGTCGCCGGCGAGCACGCAGAGGTAGTAGAAGTCGTAACCGTGCGCGGCGACGAAGGGGTGGTAGCCGCGCGGGATCAGGAAGAGGTCGCCGTCGCGCACGACCTCGGTCACGTCGAGGTCGCCGTCCGCCGTGTACAGGCGCTGGATCCCGAACGCCTCGGGCGCCGGCGCCCGGTAGTAGTAGACCTCCTCCAGCACGACCTCGCCGGGGAGCCGGTTCTCGTCGTGCTTGTGCGGCGGGTAGCTCGACCAGTTGCCCGACGGGGTCAGCACCTCGCAGACGAGGATGCGCTCCGCGGGGAAGCCGGGCTGGATCTGGTTCGTGATCTGCCGCGTCGCGTTGCCCGCGCCGCGCACCTCGACCTCGACGTCCTCGGGGCGTTGCAGCACCGCGTCGAGCCGGCGCTCGCAGGGCGCGCTCGCGACGGCCACCTCGGCGCCGTCGGCGCTCTCGACGACGAGGTGCGCCCCGCGCGGCGCGTAGACCGTCCACGGCAGGGTCGCGAAGACGCTCGCCCGCGGTCCGAGCGCGAAGCGCTCGCCGTCGACAGAGACGGTGCACTCGCCCTCGATCAGCACGACGGCGGTCTCCTCGCCCTCGAGCCGCTGCTCGAACCGCCCGCCCGGCGCCAGCCGCTCCACCGCGAAGCCGAGAAAGCGCCAGCCTGCGGTCTGCGGGGTGATCCTCGACCACTCTCCGCGCCGCCGCAGGAACCCCGTGCCGTCCCGCGCCGCCTCCGTGCCCGTCGCTCCCATATGCGTCTCCTCATCCGCTCGATCGTCGTGGTACGCTCGCCAGGCAAACGATTTCATAAATGGACGTCTCGTGCATCCCGGGCGTCCTCAGACCGCGGGAGGAGACGGTGGTGGCGGGCTCGATCCGGTTGACGACGGCGCAGGCGATCGTCCGGTTCCTGCAGGCGCAATGGAGCGAACACGACGGCGAGCGGCGCCGTCTCGTGCCTGCGATGTACGGCATCTTCGGACACGGCAACGTCGCCGGGCTCGGTCAGGCACTCGAGGAGCACGGCAGCGAGCTCCCGTTCCTGCAGGGGCGCAACGAGCAGTCGATGGTGCACGCCGCCGCGGGGTTCGCACGGGCGACGCGGCGCCGCCAGACGCTCGCGTGCACAGCCTCGATCGGGCCCGGCTCGACGAACATGCTCACCGGCGCCGCGGGCGCGACGATCAACCGGCTGCCCGTGCTCCTCCTCCCGTCCGACGTCTACGCGACGCGCCACCAGGGCCCGGTGCTCCAGCAGCTCGAGCCGCCGTTCGCGGGCGACGTCAGCGTCAACGACGCCTTCCGTCCGGTCAGCCGCTTCTTCGACCGGATCAGCCGGCCCGAGCAGCTGCTGACCGCGCTGCCCGAGGCGATGCGCGTACTCACGAGCCCCGCCGAGACCGGCGCGGTCGTCCTCTCCCTGCCCCAGGACGTCCAGGCACACGCCTACGCGTATCCGGCGGAGCTCTTCGAGGAGCGGACGTGGCGGATCGAGCGCCCGCGACCCGACGAGAGCCGGATCCGCGAGGCCCTGTCGCTGCTCCGCGCGGCCGAGCGACCGCTCCTCGTCGCCGGCGGCGGCGTCCTCTACTCCGGGGCCGAGCAGGAGCTGCTCGAGCTCGCGCGGGCCGCCGGGATCCCGATCGTCGAGACGTTCGCCGGCAAGGGCTCGGTCCAGGACGCCGGCTTCCCGCTCGCGCTCGGCGGCCTCGGGCTGGAGGGCACCCCGGCCGCAAACCGGATCGCCGCCACCGCCGACCTCGTCCTCGCCGTCGGCACGCGGCTCACCGACTTCGCCACAGGCTCCAACTCCCTCTTCGCCCATCCGGCCGTCCGCTTCGCTGCGATCAACGTCACCGGCCGCGACGCCCACAAGCTCGGCGCGCTGCCCGTCGTCGCGGACGCGCGCGAGGCGCTTGCGGCGCTCGCGACGGCAGTGGACGCGGAGGGAATCTCGACGACGCCGTCCTACCGGGAGGAGGTCGCCCGGGAGCGTGCCGCCTGGCTGAGCGAACGAGCGGCCGCGCTCGAGCCTCGCGCCGGCGAGCGGATGAGCCAGGGCGAGCTGATCGCGATCCTGAACGAGACGGCGACGGCAGGCGACACGGTGGTCGCCGCCGCGGGGGGCGCGCCGGGCGACCTGCTGAAGATCTGGGACGCGACCGGCGGCCGGGCGTGCCACATCGAGTTCGGCTACTCGTGCATGGGCTACGAGATCCCGGGCGCGATCGGCGTGCGGCTCGCCCAGCCCGACGGCGAGGTGCTGGCCTACATCGGTGACGGCACGTTCCTCATGCAGCCGAGCGAGATCGTCACCGCCGTGCAGGAAGGGTTGCGACTGACGATCGTCATCTCCGACAACGGCGGTTTCCAGTGCATCCGCCGCCTGCAGATGAACCGCGCCGGGCGGCCGTTCGCCAACGAGTTCCGCCGCCGCGAACCGGGCGGCCGTCTCGACGGCGAGTACCTCGAGCTCGACCTCGCGAAGGTCGCAGAGGGCCTCGGGGCGCGCGCCGTTCGCGCCGACACGCCCGCCGAGGTGCGCGCGGCGCTCGCGGCCGCACGCGGCTCCGACGGCGTCGACGTGATCGTGGCGGCAACCGAGCGGCACCGCGACCTTCCACCCTCGGGGGTCTGGTGGGACGTCGCCCCCTCCGAGGTCTCGGACGACGAGGTCGTTCGCGCACTGCGCGAGCAGTACGAGCACGACCGCGCGTCGCTGCAGCGCTTCTACTACTGAGCCGCGGCCGGCGGCCGGCGCTCGACCTCTTCCCAGCGCTCGGACTCGAGCGAGCGCGCGACCGCATCGAGCACGCTGGCCGCGTCGGCGAGCTCGCGGACGCCCGGAGCCCGCTGGACGCCGGTGGCCACGGAGTCGAGGAACGCATGGGCCTCTGCGACCTTGAGGTCGTTGAAGCCCATCGGAATCCCCGCTCCCGGCTGAAACGGGGCGAAGCCCGGGTGCTGCGAGCCCATCGTCACCGACGCGTAGCCGCGATCTCCGGTCTCGAGCGGCAACGCGAGCGCGAGCTGGTTCAGGCACTCGAAGTCCCACGCCGCGGCGCCGACGGCGCCGTTCACCTCGAACGAATACCGGGCCTCCGGGCCGACGGCGACCCGGCTCGCCTCGAGCGTCCCGAGCACGCCCGACTCGAACTCCACGATCGCCGCGATCCAGTCCTCGTTCTCGACCGGGCCGGTCTCACCACCGTCCACGAGACCGAAGTGCGTCCCCTCGCCGGCGACCGGCAGCGGCCGCTCGCGGATCAGCGTCGCCTCGCGGGCGGTCGCCCGCCGGACGGGCCCGAGCAGGAACTGGGCGAGGTCGACCTGATGCGACATGAGGTCGGAGAGGATCCCGTAGCCGGCGAGCTCGCGCGAGAAGCGCCAGGAGAGCGCACCCTGCGGATGCGCCGCGTAGCTCGCGAGGAACAGCGAGCGAAAGTGCCGCACGTCGCCGAGCCGCCCCGCCTCGAGCAACTCGCGTGCGTAGCGCACCGCCGGCACCTGCCGGTAGCTGAGCCCGACCGTCGTGACGATGCCCGCAGCCTCGGCCGCGGCAGCCGCGGCGAGCGTCTCGGCGGGGTTGCGTCCGAGCGGCTTCTCCCCCCAGACGTGCTTCCCCGCCTCCGCCGCGGCGACGACCATCTCGCGGTGGAAGACGTTCGGCGCCGCGATGCTCACCGCCTCGACCTCGGGATGCGCGATCACCTCCCGCCAGTCGGTCGTCCACTCGCCATACCCGAGCCGCTCGACGGCCCCCCGCGCACGGCTCTCCACCTCGTCGGCCGCGATCACGAGCTTCGGCCGTCCGGCGCAGTCGGGGAAGTGGTCGCGCACACGTCGGTACGAGGCGGTGTGGAGCTCCCCCATCCAGCCGACGCCGAGGAGGCCGATTCCGATGTCGCGAGAGACGGAAGTCATCTTGTGCAAACGATTACACGCTGCCGTTGCCCCGTCAAGCCCCTCGGCCAAGCCCCTGGCTACGAGCGCGGCGCCGTCGAGCCGCGTTCGACGAGCGTGCCGCGTAGTCGCTCGCGTGCCGTGGAGCCGCCGTCCTCGAGCGCGCGCAACAGGAGGTCGAGCGCCAACGCCCCGAGCTCGCGCTTCGGCTGGCGCACGGTCGTCAAGGGGGGCTCGACGAGCCCCGCCAGCAGGATGTCGTCGAAGCCGACGACCGAGACGTCACCCGGCACGGAGACGCCGAGCTCGCGCGCCGCGCGGATCACACCGACGGCCACGATGTCGTTGAACGCGACGACCGCAGTCGGCCGCGAGCGCTCGCCGAGCAGAGCCTTCGCGGCGACGCGCGCGTCTTCGTAGGTGTCGGCACCGGTCAGGACGCGGGCGAAGTCGAGACCTGCCGTCGCGAGCGCCACCCGGCCGCCGAGCAGGCGGAGCGGCGTCGCGAGCGTCGCCGGGCCGCCGAGGAACGCGATGCGCCGATGGCCGAGCTCGAGCAGATGCGTCGCGGCGAGCTCCCCCGCCTCCCGGTCGTCGAACGCGACGTGCGAGATCCGCGCGCGCCGCCGCTCGAGACGTGCGACGAGCGGCTGAGGCGGCTCGGTGGCGGCCTGGTCGACGAGCTCCGGTGCGACCGGCGGATCCCAGCCGACGAACACGGCGGGCACGTCCGAGGCCGCCTCGAGCGACGGCGCCGTCACTCCCGCCGAGGTTGCGACGACGATCCCGTCGACGCGCTTGCCGTAGAAGACGTCGAGCATCCGCGCCGCACGCACCGGGTCGCCGTGACCGCTGCCGAAGATGACCGCGAAGTCTCGCTCCGCGGCGCGCTCCTCGACCCCTTCGGCAACCTCCGCCCAGTACGAGTCCCCGATCGCCGGGATGAGGAGCCCGATCGTGCGCGACAGCCCGGTGACGAGTGTCCGGGCGGCGTGGTCGGGCCGGTAGCCGAGCTTGGCGGCGGCGTCGACGACGCGCTGCCGCGTCTCGGGCAGCACGCGCGGGTTGCCCTGCAGCGCCCGCGTGACCGTGGCCGCGGAGACGCCGCTGAGCCCGGCGACGTCCTTGATCGTCACCGTTCGCCTGCGGCGCGAGCTACGCCGGCGGGGGCTGCCTTGACTTTCGGCCTCAACCTCCACGAGCAGTGAGTCTACGGGGAGAACGTTTGCACTGCGCGCCTTTTGCTTGACAACCGTCCTCTCTCGTGAAATCGTTTACATTCCCATTCTGCCGGAAAGGAGCTGCATGGCGATCGTCGAGAAGCTGGCGCTGGACGGAGGCGCGAAGGCCGTCCCGAGCGACGGGCACCGCGTCTGGCCCGAGATCACCGCGGACGACCGGGACGCCGTGCTCGGCGTGCTCGACCGCGGCGAGCTCTGCGGCCCCCACGCGCCGGAAATCACGGGCCTCGAGCGGGACTGGGCCGCCTACGTCGGCGCCGAGTACTGCATCGCGACGAACAACGGAACGGCCGCGCTCCACTGCTGCGCCGCGGGCGTCGGCGTCCGGCCCGGCGACGAGGTGATCATCCCCGCTTTCACGTTCATCGCGACCGCGGCCGCGGTCGCGCACCAGGGCGCCGTGCCGATCTTCTGCGACGTCGACGCCCGGACGTTCAACATCGACCCGGCACGCATCGAGGAACGCATCACCGAGCGGACGCGGGCGATCATGCCGGTCCACATCCACGGCCTTCCGGCCGACATGGACGCGATCAATCAGATCGCCGCGCGGCATGGACTGGCCGTGATCGAGGACGCGGCGCAGTCGCACGGAGCGGTCTACAAGGGACAGCGCACGGGAACGCTCGCCGACTGCGCGGGCTTCAGCCTCAACGCGACGAAGAACCTCTCGGGCGGCGAGGGCGGCCTCTTCGTCACCAACGACCCCGAGGTCTTCGCGGCGGCACGCCGGCTCTCGATCTTCGGCGAGGACGTCCCGCCGATCGGGCCCGGCGAGTTCCGCTCGTACGTCGCGCACGGCCTCGGCTGGAACTACCGCAACCAGGAGCTCTCGTCGGCGTTCGCCCGCTCGCAGCTGCGCCGGCTCGACCGCTACAACGAGACCGCCCAGCGCAACGCCGCCGTGCTCAGCGCCGGCCTCGCGGACGTGCCCGGCGTGACGCCGCCGCACGTTCCGGCGGACAGCATCTCCGTCTACCACAAGTACCGCGTGCTGATCGACGCGGCGGCGCTCGGCTTCGACGGGCCTGCGGTGGAGCTGCGCGACCGGCTGGTCGGGGCGCTGCGGGCGGAGGGCGTCGAGGCGGTCCTCTGGCAGGTGCAGCCGCTCCCCGCGTATCCCGCCTTCCGCGGCGGGGAGTACGCGCCGTGGCGCGCCGGCGAGCCTGAGCCCGAGCTGCGCGAGTGGGATCCCGCGGAGTACCCGGTGTCGAGCCGCATCCTCGACTCGTCGCTCGTCATCGGTTCGGAGCGGCACCCGCTCTACGTGCAGGAGGCGGCTCAGATGGAGCGGTACGTCGAGGCGATCCGCAAGGTCGTCGACAACCTCGACGCCGTCGTCGCACGACCGTTCGAGGCGGTCCCGCTTCGATGACGGGCGCGTGAAGCTCCGCCTCGGCATCCTCTCGACGGCGCGCATCGTCGAGCTCCTGCTCGCCGGTGCGCGCTCGATCGACACCGTCGACGTCGTGGCGGTGGCGAGCCGCGAGCGCTCCCGCGCGGAGGCGTACGCGCGCTCGGCCGGGATCCCGCGGGCGCACGGCTCCTACGAGCAGCTGCTCGAAGATCCCGACGTCGACGCCGTCTACGTGCCGCTCCCGAACAGCCTCCACGTCGACTGGGCGATCCGCGCGCTCGAGGCCGGCAAGCACGTGCTGTGCGAGAAGCCTCTGGCCCGGCGGCGCGCCGACGCGGAGCGGGCGTTCGACGCAGCGGAGCGGGCCGGACGCGTCCTCGCGGAGGCCTTCATGTACCGGCACCACCCGCAGACGGCGCGGCTCGGACGCCTCGTCGCCGACGGAGCGATCGGCGAGCTGCGCCTCGTCCGCGGCTCGTTCAGCTTCCCGCTCCGCGACGAGCGCGACGCCCGCCTGCTCACCGGCCTCGAGGGAGGCTCGCTGATGGACGTCGGCTGCTACCCGCTCCACCTCGCCCGCTTCCTCGCGGGCGAGCCGGAGCGCGTCTACGCGGAGCAGACCGCCAACGTGGAAGGCGTCGACGTCCGCCTTGCCGCGACCCTGCGCTTCGCGGACGGTGTCGTCGCGCAGCTCGACTCGGCATTCGACCAGCCGGAGCGGATGCACCTCGAGGTGGTCGGCAGCGAGGGCACGATCGACGTGCACGACCCGTGGCACTGCTTCGAGCCGCTGCTCGAGGTCCGGCGCGACGGCGAGGTCGAGCAGATCGAAACCGAGCGGCTCGACCCGTACGGGCTCGAGCTCGAGGATCTCGCCGCCGCCGCGGCCGGCGAGCGCGAGGCGCTCCTCGGGCGCGGGGACGCGGTCGGGCAGGCCGCTGCGATCGAGGCCGTGTACGCCTCCGCCGCGCGGCAGGAACCCGTCTCGACCGCCGCGCTCGCCGGCGAAGGAACGCGCGCGTGACCGCGACGCGATCCGCCACGTGGACGGCGTCGCGCGCGCGGGCGCTCGACGAGGTGGCAGGCCCCGACGGCATCGTCGTCGGCGCCGCGGTCGACCATCGCGACTCGCTGCGAGCGGTCCTCGAGCGCAAGGGAATGGCGGCACCCGGCGACGCCGGCCTCTCCCGGCTCAAGGTGCGGATCGCGCGGGCGCTCGCACCCGCGGCGACCGTCGTCCTGCTCGACGTCGAGTACGGCGCCGCGCAGGCGCTCGCGGCCGGCGCCCTCCCCGGCGACACCGCCCTCGCGACCCCGCTCGAGGCTCAGGGCTACGAGGAGCTCGCCGGCGGGCCGCGAACGACTTTGCTCCCGGACTGGTCGCCGCAGGCGGCCGCAAGGCTCGGCGCGTCGGCGTGCAAGCTCCTCCTCCCCTACCGCGCCGACGCGCCCGAGCATGCCGCGGCGCAGGAGGCGCTCGTGCGCGACGTCGTCGGCGCCTGCCGCGAGGCCGGGGTCGCCCTCGTCCTCGAGCCGATCGTCTACGGCTCGCCGGAGCCGCCCGACCTCGCGCCGCTCGTCGTCGACGGCGCCCGCCGGCTTGCGGCACTCGGGCCCGACCTGCTCAAGCTCCAGTATCCGGGCGACGCGGAGGCGTGCCGCTCGCTCGACGAGGCGTGCGGGCCCGGCGTGCCGTGGGTGCTCCTCGGCGGCGGCGCGGACGCCGACACGCTCGCCGCGCAGGTGGAGACGGCGTGCGCGGCCGGGGCGAGCGGCTTCATCGTCGGCCGGACGCTGTGGGACGGCGCGGTCGTCGAGGACGAGCAGGAGTCCGAGCGCGCGCTGCGCGAGCTCTCGCTGCCCCTGCTCGAGCGGCTCGCGTCGATCGCCCGCGCCGCAGGCACGCCCTGGCGCGAGCGGGTCGGCGCGATCGCCGAGCCGGAGGTCGGATGGCACCGCTGATCGAGGCCGTCGTGACGGGCCGCGTCGCGGCGGATCTCTATCCCGAGCAGCTCGAGACGCCGCTCGAGGAGGTCGAGACGTTCAGGCGCTACGTGGGCGGGTTCGCGGGGAACATCGCGACGGGGCTCGCACGTCTCGGCGTCCGCACGGCGATCGTCTCCGGGGTCGGCGACGACGGCCACGGCCGCTACCTGCGGCGCACGCTCGAGGAGGAGGGCGTCGACACGCGCTGGCTGGCGGTGCACCCGACGCTCCGGACGGCGCTCAGCTTCTGCGAGATCTGGCCGCCCGACCGCTTCCCGATCACCTTCTACCGCACGCCGACCTGCCCCGACTGGGAGATCCAGCTCGAGCCGGCGGAGGCCGAGGCGGCAACCTCGACGTCGCTGTTCTACGCGAGCGGCACCGCGCTCGCGATGGAGCCGAGCCGCTCGACGACGCTGGCCCTGCTCGCGCGCCGCTCGGGTCGCCCCCACACCGTCCTCGACCTCGACTGGCGCGAGGTGCTGTGGCCGTCGCGGGCCGACTACGCCGCCGCGATCGCCGAGGCGCTGCCGCACGCGACGGTCGTGCTCGGAGGCGATTCGGAGTACGCGGCGGCCGGCGTCGACCCGGCGGACGACCGGCCCGCCGTCCGCGTCGCGAAGCACGGCCCGGACGGGTGCACCGTCCACGGGCCGGACGGCGTCCACCGCGTCCCCGGGCTTCGGGTGCCGGTCACGAACGGCCTCGGCGCCGGCGACGCGTTCGCGGCGGCGTGGGGTTACGGGCTCGTGCGCGGCCTCGATCCGGCCCCGCTCGCGAACGCGGCCGGCGCGATCGTCGCCTCGCGTCACTCGTGCTCCGCGGCGATGCCGACCGCCGAAGAGCTCGACGCTCTTCTGCGCGACGGCACGCTCGCGGCGCGCCCGTGAACGTCGTCACCGTCCTCGTCGACAGCCTCAACCGCCGCCACCTCGGCGCCTACGGCGACAGCCTCGGCACGACGCCCGAGCTCGACGCGTTCGCGCGGCGCGCGTGGCGGTTCGACAACCACTTCGTGGGCAGCCTCCCGTGCATGCCCGCGCGGCGAGAGCTCCTCGGCGGCTTCCGCGAGCTCCTCTGGCGGCCGTGGGGGCCGCTCGAGCCGTGGGACGCCCGCCTGCCGCTCCGGCTGGCCGGCCACGGCTACCGCACTGCGGTCGTCACCGACCACTACCACTACTGGGAGGAGCCGGGGAACGGCTATCTGCAGGGCTTCGAGTCGGTGGAGATCGTCCGCGGCCAGGAGACCGATGCGTGGCGACCCGCGCCGCGGCCGGGCGTCGAGCTCCCGGCGTGGGTCGAGCGCATCGAGCACTGGCGGCCGGGCGAGGGACGTAGCTACTACGCCAACGTCCGCGAGCTCGCCTCCGAGGAGGAGTTCTTCCCGGCCCGGGTGATGAGCGCCGCGGCGCGCTGGCTCGAGCGCCACGCGAGCGACGAGCCCTTCTGGCTCCACGTCGAGTCCTTCGACGTGCACGAGCCGTTCCACGTCCCCGAGCCGTACGCCTCGATGTACGGCGACCCGGCCGACAACGACCGCTTCACGATCTGGCCGCCCTACCAGGACGCAGAGGCGCTCGCGCGGTTCCTCGCCGGAGCGACCGACGCGGAGCTGACGCACATCCGCTCGCAGTACCGCGGCAAGCTCGCGATGGTCGACCGCTGGTTCGGCGAGCTGACCGCCGCGCTCGACCGCCTCGGCCTCTGGGAGGACACGGTCGTGCTCGTGACCACCGACCACGGCCACGACCTCGCCGAGCGGGGCGCGTTCGGCAAGGAGCACCCGCACCTCGACAGCCACGCGAACATCCCGCTGCTCCTCTGGCATCCCGAGCATCCAGGGGACGGTCGTCCGGTCACCGCCCTGACCTCGACGGTCGACCTGTTCGCGACCGTGCTCGACGCGGCGGGCGCCCGGCCCGACGAGCGGACGCTCGGACGGAGCGTGCTGCCGCTCGTCGCGGAGCCGCGGGCGCAGGGCCGGGAGGCGCTCCTCTACGGCACGTTCGGCCAGGGCGCCTGCTGCACCGACGGCGAGTGGACGCTCCTGCGCTCGCCGGTGGCCGACGCCCCGCTCTTCTCGTACTCGTCGCTCCAGTTCCGCTCGCAGAACGCCGACTCGCTCCAGCCGCCGGTCGGCCAGGGCTTCTTCGTCCCGGGTGTCCACCTGCCGCAGTGGCAGGTCCCGGTCGCCGTCCGGCCGCGCTCGCGCGAGACGCTGCTCTTCAACCGAGCCGAGGATCCAGAGCAGCGCGAGAACCGGTTCGCGTCGGAGCCGGGGCAGCGGCGACGGATGCTCGAGCTCCTCCGCACGCTCGCCGAGCAGGAGGGCGCGCCCGCCGAGACGTACTCCCGGCTCGGCCTCTGAGCCGGCGGCGGCGGGCGGTCAGTCGCGCTCGACGCCGTCGACGACGCCGGCGTCGCGCAGGCGAGCGATCTCGTCGTCGCCGAATCCGAGCCCGCGCAGCACGGGGGCCGTGTCCGCCCCGAGCTGCGGCGCCGGGCGGTCGATCCGGAGCCGCTCGCCGTCGACCGAGAGCGGCGGCGCGACGACCACGAGGTCCTCGACGAGGTCGTGGTCGAGCGCCTGCAGCAGCCCGAGGGCGACGGTCTGCTCGTGGGCGACCGCGTCGGCGATCGTCGCGACGGGCGCGAACGGCACGTTCCCCTCGGTCAGGCGCTCGCCGGCCTCGGCCGCGGTCATCGCGGCCAGCCGCTCGGCGAGCGTCGCGGCGAGCTCGACCCGATGCTCGACGCGCGACGCGTTCGTCGCGTACCGCGGATCGGCTGCGAGCTCATCGAGGTCGAGCGCCGCGCAGAGACGGGCGAAGAGCCGGTCGTTGGCGGCAGCGATCATGATCCGCCCGTCGCGCGTGTCGAACGTCTCGTAGGGAGCGATGATGCCGACGCCCGAGCCGTGGCGCGGCGGCAGCGCGCCGGTGCCGACGTAGCCGACCACCTGGTACGGGAGCCAGTTGAGCGCGACCTCGTAGAGCGACGTGTCGATCCGCTGGGCGCCCGCGCCCTCGTCGCGCGCGCGGAGCGCCGCGAGGATCCCGATCGTCGACCAGAGGCCGGTGCCCTGGTCGACGAGCGACACACCCGCGCGGACGGGCGGCCGGTCCGGCTCGCCCGTGACGCTCATGATCCCGGTCGCCGCCTGCATGAGCGGGTCGTAGCCCGGCCGGTCGTGCAGCGGTCCCCGCCGCCCGAACGCGCCGATCGAGCAGTAGACGATCCGCTCGTTGAGCGCCTTCAGGTCGTCGAAGCCGAGGCCGCGCCGCTCGGCCGACCCGGGGCGGAGGTTCTCGACGAAGACGTCCGCCTGCTCGACGAGCCCGTGGACGATCTCGATCCCCTCCGGCGTCTGCAGGTCGACGGCGAGCGACCGCTTCTCGCTGTTCATCGCGAGATACGTCGGGCTCTCGCCCGCCCAGAAGGGCGGCCCCCAGCTCCGCGTGTCGTCGCCGGCCCCCGGACGCTCGACCTTGACGACGTCGGCGCCGAGCAGGCCGAGGATGTACGTGCAGTACGGCCCCGCGATCGAGGTCGTCACGTCGACCACGCGGACGCCGTCGAGCGGCGCGAACCGCTTCGCGCTCACGCCGGGCCTTCCGCGGCGACGGCCGCCTCCTCGCGCCCGGATCGGCGCGCGTCCACCGGCCACTGCTCGAAGGCCTCGTCCACGCCGTTCCATGCGAAGAGCACGTCGTGGAGGTTGATCGTCGGGTCGATGTGAGCCGGAACGATCGGCACGGTCTCGCCGACGCGCAACTCGGCGCCCTCCGCGAGAGCGACGAGCGCGTGCTCGTCGCTCAGCCCGAGCACCTCCATCCCCGGGCGCGTGCAGCGCGGCAGCCCGTACTCGGCCGTCTGCGCCTTCAGGCCCGCGTCGAGGACGGCACGGCCGCGCTCGGGCCGGCTGATCACGGTCGCCGCGAGGAAGAGCGCGTTCTCGAACGGAAGCCCGAGCGTCGCGTAGCGGCCGTCCATCAGTACGTACGAGCCCGCCTGCACCTCGTCGAGGACCCCGGCCTCCGAGGCGAGGTCGTACGTCCCGGTCCCGCCGCCGGAGACGATCTCGCAGGCGTGACCCGCCTCGACCAGACGCTGCCGCTCGGCGGCGAGGATCTCGGCGGCGCGGGCGACGTGCCCGCGGCGCTCGGCGCGGTCGGGCAGCAGCACCGCGTGCCCCTCGTAGCCCTGGAGACCGCGGAGGCGGAGCGGCCCGCTCGCCGCGACGGCGTCCGCGAGCTCGAGCAGCGCTCCGCTGCCGGCGGGGATCCCGCAACGGCCCATGCCGACATCGACCTCGATGAGGATCGCGATCTCGACGCCGGCCGCCCTCGCGCGGCCGGCGAGCGCCTCGACGTGCTCGAGCGCGTCGACCGCGACCGTGACGCCCGCCTGCCCGGCGGCGCGCACGAGCAGCGCCAGGGCCGTCGGGTCGATCACCTGGTTGGCGACGAGGATGTCGTCGTGCCCGGCACGCGCGAGCACCGCCGCCTCCGCCGCGGTGGCGCACGTCACACCCCGGCAGCTCCCGGCGGCGAGCTGGCGCCCGAGCAGCTCGGTGCACTTGTGCGCCTTGAAGTGCGGGCGCAGCACCGCGTCCACGCCGGCGAAGTGCTCCGCCGCCCGGGCGATGTTGCGCTCGCAGGCCGTGAGGTCGACGACGAGCGACGGCGTCGGCAGCGCCGCCAGCGCCTCGCCCGGGATCGGCGGCGGCTCGATCCACCCGGCGGCGTCGCGGGCCTCGCTCACGGCGCGGCCGCCGCGACGCGGCCCGTCCGCTCACGGCGGACGGCCCTCATGATCCGCCGAGCGCGGCCAGCCGCTCCGCGACGAGGCCGGACAGATGGTCGACCTCGATCTCGACGATCCGCTCGCCCTCCTCGAGGGAGGAGCCGCGCGGGTCGGATTCCTCGCGGATCGCGAAGCCCTCGTTCGGCTCGCCGTCGAACGCGCGCCCGTCGACGATCCCGAACCGCTTGTAGACGAGCGGCTCGCCGGCAGCGGGCAGCTCGTCGAGCCGGACCCGGTCGCCCTCGAGCGCCAGCATGAGCGAGGTCTCGAGACGGTCGGCGTGCCCTCCGCTCGGCCCCGACGGGTTGCCGCCCGACGGCCAGGCCGTCTCGTAGCGGACCTCGGGCCATGGGCGGACCGTCTCCTCGGCGGCGATCCGCTCCAGCATCCGCTGCTGGTTCGGCGCCCCGTGCCCGCCGACGAGGACGATCAGCTTCCAGGGGTCGGCTTTGAGCGCGCGCACGAGCTCGCGGACGATCGTCCCGAACACCGTCTCGTGGATGTAGAGGCTCTTCACCGGGAAGCCCGGCAGGTCCATCCCGACCACGCGCTCGTCGTCGGGGAGGTCGAAGATGCCGACGCCCTGCTGTCCGGCGCCCGAGACATGGAGGCTGTCGGTGCCGAGAAAGGTCGTCGGCAGGACGACGCCGCCGACCCGCCGGGCGACGCGGACGGCGATGTGGTGCGCGTGCAGGCCGTCCGTTCCGAGCGGAAGGTGCGGCCCGTGCCATTCGATGGGGCTGACGGGAACGAAGACGAGCGGCGTGCGGTCGCGCGCTGCGGCGATCTCGCCCGGCCGCATCAGCTCGTATTCGACGAGGGAGGTGTTCATACGGCTTCCAAGGGTCGTGTCTCCTCTTGTGATCCTTCGGGGTGATGACAGGCAACGCTGTGGGTGGAGCCGGCCTCGTCGAGGTGCGGCATCTCGGCGGCGCAGATCTCGTCCGCCTTCCAGCAGCGGGTCCGGAAGGCGCAGCCGCCCGGCGGGTCGATCGGGCTCGGGACCTCGCCGGTCAGGAGAATGCGTCGCCTCTCCCGCTGCCGGCGGGGGTCGGGGATGGGAACCGCGGACAGGAGCGCGCGCGTGTACGGGTGCCGCGGGTTCGCGAACAGCTCGTCCGTGGCGCCGCTCTCGACGATCCGGCCGAGGTACATGACCGCGACCCGGTCGGCGATGTGCCGGACGACCGACAGATCGTGCGCGATGAAGAGATACGCCATCCCGAGCTCGTCGCGCAGCTCGCTCAGGAGGTTCAGGATGCTCGCCTGGATGCTGACGTCGAGCGCCGAGACGGGCTCGTCGAGGATCAGGACCTTCGGGTTCAGGGCCAGCGCCCGGGCGATGCCGATCCGCTGACATTGCCCGCCCGAGAACTCGTGCGGATACCTCGCCGCGTCGGCCCAGCTCAGCCCCACCATCTCGAGCAGCTCGCGCACCCGTTCGCGCCGCGCGCCGATGTGCTGGATCGCAAGCGGCTCGGCGACGATCTCGCGCACCGTGAGACGCGGGTTGAGAGCGGCGAACGGATCCTGGAAGACGACCTGCACGTCGGCGCGCTTCTCGCGCAGCGCCGCCGCGCTCAACCCGGTCAGGTCGACCCCGTCGAGCACGACCGAGCCCGCGTCCGGATCCTCGAGCCGCAGCAGCAGCCGGGCGGTCGTCGACTTCCCGCACCCGGTCTCGCCGACGAGGCCGAGGGTCTCGCCCGGCCTCAGCGACAGATCGACGCCTCGAACGGCGCGCAGGAGCGCCCGCGAGCGGCGCCGGCCGCCCCGGACGGCGAAGGTCTTCTCGAGGCCGCGGCCGACGAGCAGGGGCTCGCGCTGCTGCTTCGAGACGGAGCGGCCGCCGGCTTCCCCGCCGGGCTCCGAGCCGAAAGCCGACTGCGCCTCGGCGTGCCGGTAGCACGCCGCCCGGTGCCCCTCGCCCACCTCCTCCAGCACCGGCGCCGTCTCGCAGCGATCGTCGACGAGCGGGCAGCGGGGCGCGAAGGCGCAGCCGCGTGGCGGCGAGAGCATCGACGGAGGCGAGCCCGGGATCGGCTGCAGACGCCGGCGGTCACTGCCGGCGTCGGAAACGGGCACCGAGGCGAGCAGCCCGGCCGTGTACGGCATCTGCGGCGAGGCGAAGATCGGGTCGACGGGACCGGACTCGACGATCCGCCCCGCGTACATGACCTGCACCCGCTCGGCGACGCCCGCCACCACGCCGAGGTCGTGGGTGACGAGCAGCATGGCGGCCTGGGTCTGGGCCTGCAGCACGTCGAGCATGTCGAGAAGCTGCGCCTGGACCGTCACGTCGAGGGCGGTCGTCGGCTCGTCGGCGATGATCACGTCGGGGTCGTTCGCGATCGCCATGGCGATCATCACGCGCTGGCGCATGCCGCCGGAGAGCTCGTGCGGATAGCGGCGGGCGGTGGTCGCCGGCTGGGGCAGGTCGACCAGCCCGAGCAGCTCCACCGCCCGCGCGCCGGCGGCCTTCCAGCCCACCTTCTGGTGGATGCGCACCGTCTCCGCGACCTGCCAGCCGACGGTGTACATCGGGTTGAGGGCCTTCATCGGATCCTGGAAGACCATCGCGATGCGACCGCCGCGAAGGCGCCTCAGCTCCCGGGCCGAGGCGCCCAGCAGCTCCTTCCCGTCGAGCCTGACCGACCCGCGCAGCACGGCGCGGCGCGGCACGAGCCCCATGATCGCGAGCGCGGTCATGGTCTTGCCCGAGCCCGACTCGCCGACGACGCCGAGCACCTCGCCCGGCCGCAGGCCGAAGCTCACGCCCCGGACCGCTCTGACCACGCCGCTCTCGGTCGGGATGTCGACCTCGAGATCCTCGACCTCGAGCAGCGTGGTCATCGCAGTCTCCGCATGGCGTTCGTTCACCGTCGCGATCGGGCGGGCCGCCCTCTTACCCCTTGACGCCGATCGTGTTGAGGTTGAACGCGTCGAGAGCGCGGCTGTAGACGTAGCCGGTGACGCGGCTCGACACGAAGTCGAAGCGCTTCGGCACGATCAGCGGCGCCCAGGGAGCGTCCTTCGTCATGACGGCGCGGTCGAGGTTCATCCACGCCTTGGCCCGGGCCATGCCGGTCAGCTTCTCGACGCGAGCGTAGGCGCCGAAGAAGCTCTTGTCGGCGAAGCGCGCGTAGCTGCCGACGAACTTCGGCTTCCGCGGGTCGAGGAGCAGGTTCATGAACGACTCGCCGTCGGGGAAGTCCATCGAGAACTCGACGACTCCGGCGGCCGTCTTCGCCTTCCAGTTCGAGTCCTGGGCGTTGTCGACGTTGCCAGGAGCTCCGACGACCTTGACGTTGATCCCGATCTTCGCCAGGTCTGCGGCGATCACGTTCGCCACGTCGATGAATCCGCCCGTGTCGTTCCGCGCGCGGAGATCCATCTGCAGCGGCGTCTTGAGGCCCGACGCCTTGATCAGCGCCTTCGCCTTCGCGAGGTTCGGATGGTTCGGGTAGACGTGGTACGCGCTGTACGCGGGCACCGTCGGCGGCAGGATGCCGTCGGTCGGGAGACCCACCGTGATCCCGCCGTACGCCTTCAGGATCTGCGTGCGGTCGATCGCGTAGTTGATCGCCCGGCGCACGTCGACGTTGTTCAGCGGCGCGACCATGTTGTTCAGGAACACGGTCATGACCGCCGGCCGCGCCGAGATGTGAACCTGCGACTTCGCGGTCGCGTCGTTGGTGAGCTGGATGACGTCGGCCGCCGGGAAGATGCCCGTGTAGAGGTCGATGTCGCCCGCCTTGATCTTCAGCGCCGCCTGCGAGGGGTCGACACCGATGTCGAAGGTGATCTTGTCGACGTGGCCGCGGTTGCCGAGCGCCGGGTTGTAGTACGGGTTCTTGACCCAGACCATCGACCGGTCGGGCACGTACGACTGGATCACGAACGGCCCGCTCGCGTACTTCGACATGAGCGTCGCGCCGCCGTCCGGCTTCTTCGCCGTCCCGACGGGCACCGGGCAGGTCATCGGCAGCGCCAGCTTGTACGGGAAGCTGCCGTCCGGAGCGGTGAGGTTGAAGGTGACGCTGTCGGCGGTGGCCGTGATCCCGGAAATCGTCTTGGCCTTGCCCCCCGCATACGCCTGCGCGCCGACCACGTCGTAGAAGTACTGACCGCTACCGGGGTCGACCGCGGGAGCGAGCATGCGCTCCATCGTGTACTTCAGGTCCTGCCCGGTGATCGTCTTCCCGCTCGAGAACTTCGCCGAGCGCAGCTTCAGCGTGTAGCGCTTGCCGCCGTTCGAGACGACGGGCATCTCGGCGACGCCGGGGATGACCGTCACTCCCGCCGCGCCCGACTTGTCCGCGTAGCGCAGGATGGACGTGCAGAGGCCGTTCGAGAGGCCCCAGGTGACGGCGCTGTACCAGCGCTGCGGATCGAGCGTGTAGACATCGCCCTTCGCCATGCCGACCGTCAGCTCGTTGCTGCTCGCCGCCGTCGCACCGGCGCTCGCGGTCACACCGACCGCCGCCGCGACGGCGCCGACGAGCGCGAGCACCGACAGCCAGCGCCGAGCTTTCACTAGTTCTGCCATGCCAGTTCGCCTCCTTAAGGCGTCGTGTTTTTCACAGATCTGCTTGCGCATCTCTCTCCTCATCTCGCCCCACCGAGCCTCACGCGTGGATCCAGCAACCCGTGCGCGAGATCGACGAGCATGTTCACCAGAACGGCCGCGAGGGCCGCGAACGTGACGACACCCGTGACGACCGGGTAGTCGAGACTCTGAATTGCGCTGATACCGGTGTAGCCGAGCCCGGGAATGTTGAAGACCGTCTCGACGAAAAGTGCTCCACCCAGTGCAATCCCAACGTCGGTGCCGAGTAGCGCCAGCAGTACGGGCGCCACGTTTCTCGCCACGTGCCGATAGAGCACGCGTGTTCTCGGAAGTCCTTTTGCTTCCGCTGTCCGCACGTAGTCCTCGGAAAGTTGCTCCAATGTCAGGCTTCTAACGTACCGCGCATATATCGCAGCAAAGGCCGTCGCGAGCGCGCACCACGGTAAGACAAGGTGGTACGCCCACTGAATCGGATCGACGGTGAGATTTGCGTAGCCGTCGATGGGCAGCAGACGCGTACCCGCCGGCAGCACGTGCATCCCGAACAGCTCGCCCTGGGTCGGCTGATACGCGAACAGGAGCGAGAGCATCGGCGCGACCCAGAACACGGGAATCGACATTCCGAGAATCGCGAACGACCGGCCGAGAACGTCGCCGGCCGACCCGGGATGGAGCGCGCCGAACCCGCCGATGAGCACCGCGAAGATCATCCAGACGACGGCCGCGCCGATCACGACCGACGCCGTCGCGCCGGCGGCCGGCCACACGATGCTGGCGACCGAGCGATTCTGGACGTACGAGTAGCCGAAGTCGCCGCGGACGATGTGCCCGAGGAACCGCAGGTACTGCTCCCAGTACGGCTTGTCCGTGCCGAGGAGCTTCTGGACCTCGCGGATCCGCGCGGCGCTCGCCGTCTTGCCGGCGATCCGCTGGGCCGGCGAGGCGCCCGTCATCGCCGCGACGAGGTAGAAGATCGTCCACGTGATCGCGGTGATGAGGACGATCTGGATCACCGCCCCGCCGAGCCGCCTGGCGACGAAGCGGCTCATCTCCGCTCCTTCGGGTCGAGGGCGTCGCGCAGGCTGTCGCCGACGAGGTTGAACGCGAGCATCGTCAGGACGAGGGCCACGCCGGGAACGAGCGCGAGCGAGGGATTCACCCGGTACATCCCCGAGTTCACCGCGTCCGACAGCATCTGGCCCCAGCTCGCCGTGGGCGGCGGCACGCCGACGCCGAGATACGACAGCCCCGCCTCGAAGAGGATGTTGTTCGCGACGATCGTCGTCCCGAAGACGAGCAGCGGCGCCGCCGCCTGCGGGAGGATGTGCCGGATCAGCAGGCGCCGCGGCCGCGCGCCCATCGTGCGCGCCGCCTGGACGTAGAGGCGGTGCTTGCCCGTCAGCGTCACGCTCCGCACGATCCGAGCCGGGTAGAACCAGCTGAAGAGCGCAATCACGACGAGGACGTTGATCAGCCCCCCGCCGACGACGACGGCGAGCCCGACCGCGAGCAGGAGCGACGGGAACGCCATCGCCGTCTCGGTGACGCGGTTGATGACGGCGTCCACCCAACCGCCGACGTACCCGGCGAGCAGGCCAAGGACGATGCCGACGAGCAGGGAGAGCCCTGTCGCGCCGAACGCGACGATGAGCGAGATGCGCGCCCCGTAGAGAACCCGCACGAGGATGTCGCGCCCGAGCGTGTCGGCTCCGAGCGGAAACAGCGCAGCCTTCGGATTTCGATGGACGCCGTCGTTCCGATACGGACGCTCCATGACGCCGACCGGCACGCCGCGAATCGACACCGCATTCGAATACGTGGCATTCGGCGCATGCCCGGTGAGATGCGCAGCGAGCGGCGCACCGACCGTCGCGCCGAGCAGCAACAGCACGATGATGACGCCCGAGACCACTGCGGCGACGTCGTGTCGCAACCGGGCGAAGACGAGCTGGCGATTCGAGCGCCCCTGCACCGGAGCCTCATCCCGTTCGGCGACGGCGCTCATGCTCTCGGCCTCGGCAATCGTCACTACACCCGTCCGTCGGCCACGGCTCGTAGAGACATGCCGTGTCGCCTGTTCGACCGTGATCCGGGACCCGTGTGAGCGCCTGCGCGCACGTCGCGAAGGAGCATGTGCAAACGCTTGCACAGCGCTCCTGGGATGTCAAGCATCGGCCGATACATGCAAGTTGTGCGAGCGCCTGAGTCAATAGCGGATGTCATGTTTATCACAGCGATATGTCGATCCACGTTGTTTTCAGCTGCGTATATCCATCCAGTGCATGCAGTGATTTGTCGCGCCCGAAGCCGGATTGCTTGAACCCTCCAAATGGCAACGACATATCTGACACGTGGTAGGTGTTCACCCACACGGTTCCTGCCCGCAGTCGCGACGCGATTCGGTGGGCCGCGCCGACGTCGCTCGTCCAGACCGAAGCCGCCAGCCCGTAGTCCGAGTCGTTCGCCACGCGGAGCCCCTCGTCCGCGCCGTCGATCTCGATCACGGCCAGCACCGGACCGAACACCTCGTCGCGGGCGATCCGCATCGCCGGGGTGACCTCGTCCACGACCGTCGGGCTCATGTAGCTCCCACCGCTCTCGGGGAGCAGAGCCGATCCGCCGAGCGCGACCGACGCCCCCTCTTCCCTCGCACCCTCGACGTAGCCGAGGATGCGGGCGAGCTGGCCGCCGTCCACGACCGCGCCGAGGTCGACCGAGGGGTCGAGCGGGTCGCCGACGCTGAGCCGCCGGCCCGCGTCGACGACGCCCTCCACGATCACGTCCCGGACGGAACGATCGACGAGCACGCGCGAGCCGGCGAAGCAGGTCTGCCCCTGGTTGTAGAAGATGCTGCGCGCGATCGTCGCGATCGCCTTGTCGAGATCGGGCGCGTCGGCGAGGACGACGTGCGGGCTCTTCCCGCCGCACTCGAGACTGACCATCTTCATGTTGCTCTCGCCGGCGTAGCGCAGAAACAGCCGACCGGTCTCCCCCGAGCCCGTGAAGGCGATCTTGTCCACGCCCATGCTCATCCCGAGGGCGCGCCCCGTCGTCGGCCCGTCGCCCGGGACGACGTTGAGCACGCCGGGAGGCACGCCGGCCTCGACGGCGAGCTCGGCGAGTCGGATCGCGGTCAGCGGCGACTGTTCCGCCGGCTTGACGACGACCGAGTTGCCGGTCGCGAGCGCGGGCCCGAGCTTCCAGCTCGTCAGGAGCATCGGATAGTTCCAGGGCACGACGACGGCGACGACCCCGACGGGCTCACGGGTCACCGTGGCGACCACGTCGTCGCCCAGCGGCGCCACCTCGCCGAAGACCTTGTCGACGGCCTCCGCGTAGAACTGGATGCACTCCGCCGCGCCGGCGACGTCGCGGGCGAGCGCCTCGCGGACGGGCTTGCCCATGTCGAGGCTCTCGAGCAGGGCGAGCTCCGCGCCGTTCTCCCGGATCAGCTCCGCGAAGCGGAGCAGCACCGCCTTGCGACGCCGGGGAGCGAGCCGCGACCATCGTCCGTCGTCGAACGCGCGCCGGGCAGCCGCGACGGCGCGCTCGACGTCGTGCTCGTCGCAGAGCGCGACCTCGGCGAGGACGCGGCCGTCGCGCGGGCTGACGTCGGCGAACGTCTCGCCGGACACAGCCTGCACAGGCTCGCCGTCGACGAACGCGTACCCCGCCGGCGCGACCGCTTCCGCGGCTGCGAGCCAGTCCTCGTACGCGGCGTCCGCGGCGGAGATCGCCGCCAGCGCGGAGGTCACGCCGGCCACCGCCGGCTCCTCTGCGTAGCGCCCGCGACCGGCGCGGGAAGCCCACCGCGTGCGGCGTCGCCGACCACGCCGAGGGCCTGACCGCAAGGGCCCACAACCTCGGCACGTCCGTTCGACGCCAGCTTCTGGACGACCTTCATGCGACTCCTTCCCACGAAGGGTGCAAACGCTTTCATGCTCACCCCGGAGTTGTCAAGGGGCTCGCGTGAAAACGTTTGGCCGCATAGACTCCGGCGCGTGGACGCGGAGGGTACGAAGGCGGCAGCCCACGATTCCTCGCGCCGTCGCGGCTCCAGGCGGAGCTCCGTCACGATCAGGGACGTCGCGAGTCTCAGCGGCGTCTCGCCCGCGACCGTCACCCGTGCGCTGCAGGGCCACCCGCGCGTCCTGAGCGAGACGCGGACGCGCGTCCTCGAGGCGGTCGCCGAGCTCGGCTATCGCCCCGACCACGCCGCCCGGACGCTCGTCACGGGGTTGTCGCAGACGATCGGGCTCCTCATCCCGGCGATCGGCGACTCCTACTGGGGGGCCGTGGCCCAGGGAGCGGAGCGCCGGGCCGCAGAGCACGAGTTCTCGGTCATCTTCGGCAGCGGCGACGGCGACCCGGTGCGCGCGGCGCACATGCTCGACGTCTTCCTGGGCAAGCGGGTGGACGGCCTCGCCGTCGCCACGTCCGCGGGCGCGGACCAGCGGGCTCTCCGCGCAGTCGCCGACATCCCGACCGTCATCGTCGGCTGGGACCCCCCGGTCGCAACCGAGGTCATCGACCGAGCGGCGAGCGAGCCTCCCGGGCCGCTCGCGGCGAAGCTCGCACGCCGGTCGGCGCGCGGGCTGCCCTACGTCTCCTTCGACGACCGTCGTGCCGGCGAGGTCGCCGCCGCGCACCTGCTCGAGCTCGGCCATCGCCGAATCGCGTTCCTCGGCGGGCCTGCCACGCTCGCGACCGCGCTCCGCCTCGTCGGCGGCCGCGTCGCGCTCGAAGCGGGCGGCCGCGACTTCGCGTCGGTGCTCACGGGCTTCGACTCGTACGACGGAGCGTTCACGGCCGCGATGCAGCTCCTCACGCGCGGGCCGAGGGCGACCGCGATCGTGTGCTTCAACGACGTCGTCGCCGTCGGCACGATCCGCGCGGCCCGCCGGCTCGGAATCGCGGTCCCGGACGAGCTGTCGGTGATCGGACTCGACGACATCCCGATCGCCGAGCTGCTCGAGCCGCCTCTGACGACAGTGCGCCAGCCGATGCGCGACCTCGGCGCGCGCGCCGTCGATCTGCTCCTCGCCACGCTGCAGGAGGGCGAGCCGTCACGGCGATCCCGGCTGAGCGGCGAGCTCATCGAGCGGGCGTCGACCGCACCTCCGCGCTCTCGGCGCTCTCCTCGAGGTTGAGCCAGGCGACCTCCTCGGCGCTCAGCTCCAGCTCCGCCGCCTCGACGCTCGAGCGGAGCTCGGAGGCGGTGCGGGTGCCGATGATCGCGAAGACCGGGAACGGCTGGCACACGACCCACGCGAGCGCGACCTGGTTCGCCGTGCAGCCCCGCTCCCGCGCGAGACTCTCCGCACGGGCACAGGCGCTCGCGGTTCTCGTCGCTCTCGTAGACCCGCTCGACGAACGGGCTCCTGACGCCGGCGAAGAAGCCGCCCGCCTGTGACGACCAGGCGAGGAGCGGCAGCTGCCGCTGCGCGTGCCACGCCCGCGACGCCCACGCGTGCGCGCCGACGGTGCCGCGCCAGGGCGCTTCGCGCGGCACGGCGAGGCTGAGCTGAAGGCTCGAGCACCCGAAGCTCTCGAGCCCGTGTGCCGCCGCGAACGCCTCGGCCTCGCCGAGCCGCGCGCAGGTCCAGTTGGAGGCGCCGAACACCCGGATGCGCCCGGCCGCTCTCTGCCCGTTGAGCGTCTCGACGACCGTCCCGGCCGGGCGGGCGGGATCGTCGCGGTGGAGGAGATAGACGTCGACGGCATCGGCTCCCAGAGCGTCGAGGCTCTCGCGCAGGTCGCGCTGGAGCTCGTCGGCGCCGAGCCGGCTGCGCCACGTCGTCTCGTCGGGATGGCCGCCCTTCGTGACGACGACCACCTCGTCGCGGAGGCCGCGGTCCTGGAGCCAGCGGCCGATGTGCCGCTCGGCCGCGCCGTACTCGCGCGCCGTGTCGAGGACGTTGCCGCCGAGCTCGACCCACGTGTCGAGCAGCTCGTACGCGGGTTCCGCGTCGAGCTCACGGAGAGCGTCGGTGCCCAGGACGAGCGTCGAGAGCTCCCGCCCGAGCGGAGCGAAGAGCCGCTGCCTCACGATTGTGCTGCCGTCTGCACGAGACCTCCCGGGAGTGCGTGCAAACGTCTACATGGTAGACGGCCCAACGTCAATCGCCCATCCACGCGCCCCCGGCCGGCCCCTCAGGCGCCGGCCGGCTCGACCGCCTGGTAGGCGGCGACCGTGAAGGCGAGCAGCAGGGCGACGTTGCCCATGAAGAGGACGAGGTCGCAGGTCAGGATCGCGAGCACGGCGCCGTGGGCGTGGTCGTAGAGGAACGTGTACTCGAGCATCCCCGAGACGATCGCGTAGGCGAGGAGCCCCCAGCGCAGCACCTCGAAGAAGCGCCACCACGCGAACTCGCGCGCGCGGGCCAGGACGATCCCGTTCGCGACGACCGCCGCCACGGCGAGCGCGAGGAAGACGAGCGCGAGCGAGAGCGGCGCGCGCTTCGGCAGGTACGCGGCGACGTAGATGACGCCGATCGCGACGAACCCGAGCGAGACGGCGCCGAGCTGCGTCACCGGAGGGAGCCTTCTCGTGCTCAACTCGCGAGCCTCGTCATGATCACGAGCGTCGCCACCTGCATCACACCGGTGACGCCGGCCGCATAGATGAACCGGCGCATCAGCTTCTGCACGACGAGCGGGTCCGGCTGCGGCTTGCGCAGCTCGAACACGACCGCGAGGTTCGCCGGCGAGAGCAGCGCGAGCGCGACGACGGCCATCACGCCGACGACGGCCATCGAGGCGACGACCCAGGCATGGCGCGAGTCGGCGGTGTTCAGGTGGCCCGCGTGGCGCGCGAGCTGGAAACCGGCGCCGAGGGTCATCGTCACGAGCGTCGGCATGATCACGAGCATCTTCGGCATGAAGCGCTTCGTGAACTCGACGCGCGCAGGCACGGCGAGCGTGCGCAGGATCGGGCCGATCACGAAGCCGACGAAGAGGTCGATCGACGTCCACATCGCGCCGCCGACCACGTGGTAGAAGGTCAGCGCCCACTCCCAGTCGCCGGCGATCGCGACGACGAGGCCCGCGAGCACAACCCCGATCAGCGGGAAGGCGCGCAGCGGCAGCACCGGCCCGAGCTCTGTCTGCCCGGCCGGCGGCGCCCCGACCGCCGTTGTCGCGCTCGCCACCACGGCGCGACCATAGAGCAGCCGGCAGATGGAGAGCAAGTAAGGCCCCATCGTATGATCGGCGCATGGCCGAGCCGGTCTACCGCGACCCGTCGCAACCGATCGCGAAGCGGGTCGAGGATCTCCTCTCGCAGATGACCGTCGAGGAGAAGGCGGGGCTGATGTTCCACCCGCCGATCTCGATGAACCCGGACGGAACGCTGCTCGAGGAGGGCGGCGGCATGAGCATCGGCCCGACGAGCGAGCTCGTCGCCGAGCGCCACCTGAACCACTTCAACATCTACTACGCGCCGCCGCCGCGGCAGCACGCCGAGTGGCACAACCGGCTCCAGGAGCTCGCCGCCGGCACGCGGCTCGGCATCCCGGTGACGATCTCCTCCGACCCGCGACACACGGCCGAGGGCGTCGGCGCGGCCGGAACGATCGGCGGCTTCTCGCGCTGGCCGGAGCCGATCGGGCTCGCAGCGACCTGGGACCCCGAGCTCGTGCGCCGCTTCGGCGACATCGCGCGCCAGGAGTACCGGGCGGTCGGGATCCACGTCGCGCTCCACCCGATGGCCGACCTCGCGACCGAGCCGCGCTGGGCGCGCTCGATGCACACCTTCGGCGAAGACGCCGAGCACGCCTCGCAGATGCTCGCCGCGTACATCCGCGGCTTCCAGGGCGAGACGCTCGGCCCGCACTCCGTCGCCTGCATGACGAAGCACTTCCCCGGCGGCGGCCCGCAGCGCGACGGCGAGGACCCGCACTTCCACTACGGCAAGGACCAGGTCTATCCGGGCGGGAACTTCGAGTACCACCTGCGGCCGTTCGAGGCGGCGTTCGCGGCCGGGGCGGCGCAGATCATGCCGTACTACGGGCGGCCGGTCGGCACCGAGCTCGAGGAGGTCGGCTTCGGCTTCAACCGCGACGCGATCACCGGCCTCCTGCGCGGACGCTTCGGCTTCGACGGCGTCGTCTGCACCGACTGGGGACTCGTCACCGACGTCGACTTCGGCGAGGGCGACGTCTGGCCGGCGAAGGCCTGGGGCGTCGAGGAGCTCTCGACGGAGGAGCGGCTGCTGAAGATCCTCGAGGCGGGCTGCGACCAGCTCGGCGGCGAGTCGCTGCCGGAGCTCCTGGTCGAGCTGGTGCGCACGGGCCGCGTCTCGGAGGAGCGGCTCGACACGTCGGCGCGTCGCCTGCTCCGCGACAAGTTCCGGCTCGGGCTCTTCGACACGCCGTTCGTCGATCCCGACGAGGCGGAGCGGCTCTGCGGCAGCGCGGCGTTCCGCGACGCCGGCGACGAGGCGCAACGGCGCGCGATCGTGCTCCTCGCGAACGACGGGCGGCTGCCGCTGCACGACCGCCCGCGCCTCTACGTCGACGGCATCTCGGCGGAGGCGGCCGCCGCGTACGGCGAGCTCGTCGCCGAGCCCGAGGACGCCGAGGTCGCGATCGCCTTCCGCAACGCGCCGTTCGAGCCGCGCACCGGCGGCATGATCGAGAGCCTCTTCCACGCGGGCGACCTCGACTTCAAGGGCGAGGAGCTGGCGCGGCTGCTCGAGCTTGCGCGGCGCGTGCCGACGATCCTCGTCGTCCACCTCGAGCGGCCCGCGGTCATGCCCGAGCTGGCCGAGGCGTGCGCCGGCCTGCTCGCGAGCTTCGGCGCCGCCGACGCGGCGATCCTCGACGTCGTCTTCGGCCGCGTCGCGCCGACCGGGAAGCTGCCGTACGAGCTGCCCTCGTCGATGGACGCCGTCCGCGCGCAGCTCTCCGACGTGCCGTACGACTCGGAGGCGCCGCTCTTCCCGTTCGGCTTCGGCCTCTCGTACTAGATGGTTGATGCCACGATCGCGCGCGTCCGGCTGCGCGGTCTGGCACGCCTGGGCCGCTTCGACCCGCCTGCGGCCGGCGGAGCCGGCCCCCGCCGGGCCTGCGCTTCGCCCCGCCGATCGCTCACCGCTGCCACCAGACGTCTTCGGCCAGCAGCGCGTAGAGCACCGCGTCCTGCCAGGCGCCGTCGTGGAGGTACGCCTTCCGCTTCACGCCCTCGCGGACGAAGCCGACCCGCTCGGCATGCGCGGCGGCGCGCGTGTTGAAGGCGTAGATCTCGAGCTCGAGCCGGTGGTAGCCGAGCTCGGAGACCAGCAGCCGCTGGCAGAGCCGCGCCGCCTCGTCGGCGACCTTGCCGCCGCGGAAGCGCGGGTGCACGGCGAGCCGCTCCATCCGCGCGATCCGGCTCGGCTCGTTGCCGCAGTGGAACCCCATCCCGCCGGCCGCCTCGCCGTCGACCTCGATCACGAAGCGGCCGAAGAGCTGCGGCTCGCTCTGCGACCGCTCGATCTCCGCCAGGACCGCCTCGCGGTCGGAGGCGGTGCGCGGGCCGAGGAACGGCCGCACCTCGTCGCCGGCCACGAGCTCGGCGAGGAAGCCGGCGTCCTCGGGACGCGCGCGGCGCAGCGTCACGGTCACGGCACGATCACCGCCCGCCGCGGGAACCGCACGCCGCCGGCGCCGAGCCCGACGCCGCCGGTGATCAGGACGAGCCCGGCGAGCTTCTGGAAGGTGAGCGCCTCGCCGAGCAGCACGAACCCGTAGACGAGCGCGAACGCCGGCAGCAGGTACGCGACGAGCACCGAGCGGGCCGAGCCGTAGAGGCGGATCATCCGGTAGGAGAGGATCTGCGCGAGCGCCGTGCCGAGTAGACCGAGCGCGATCGCCGAGCCGATCGGCTTCCAGCCCGGCATGTGGCTCGGCGGCGTCACGGCCGCAACCGGCAGCAGCAGGACGAACGCCGCCGTCATCGAGGTGGCCGCCAGCACCGGCCCGCCCGCCGCCATCCGCCGACCCGCGTAGAGGTTCCCGACCGCGTACGAGATCGAGGCGAGGACGATCGCGCCGATGCCGGCCGTCCCCAGCCAGCCGCCCTGCGGGTGGACGCCGGCGAGGATCGCGACGCCGACGAGGCCGAGCAGCACGCCGACGAGCCGCAACCCGGTCGACCGCTCGCTCGGGACGAAGAAGACGGCCAGGAGAGCGACGAAGATCGGCACCGACGAGTTCGCCACCGCGGCCGTGCCGGAGTCGACGTGCTTCTCGCCCCAGGCGATCAGCATGAACGGCACCGCCGCGTTGACGACCCCGAGCGCGAGCCCCTGCCGCCAGGCGCGGCCGAGAGCCGGCCAGCCGTAGCGCGACACGGCGAAGGCGACGAGCAGCGGCGCCGCGAAGAGCAGCCGCACCTCGATCAGCATCGCCGGCGAGAGCTCACGCACGCCGACCTTGATGAAGAGGTACGACGACCCCCAGACCGCCCCGAGGACGACGAGGAGGAACGCGTACCTGCGACTCACCCCTCGCAGGCTACGCCTCTGACGGCAACCCCCGGCGCAATCGAGCCGGCCACCGGCCACCCGTGCCGAGCGCCACGCCGAGGAGCACGAGCGCGAGCGCGGCGAGCGCCGTCAGGCCGAAGCGCTCGCCGAGGAAGATCGCACCGTACGCGAGCGCGACCGGCGGCACGAGGTAGGTGACGAGGGTCGCGTACGGCGCGCCCGCGCTCTGGATCAACGCGAAGAAGAGCAGGTACGCGAACGCCGTCCCGGCGACGCCGAGCACGAGGATCGAGGCGATCGTCCCGCCGGCCCAGACGTGGTGCGGCGCCTGCGCTGCGCCGGCGGGGAGCGCGGCGAGCGCCGAGACGCCGCTCGAGGCGAGCGCGACGACGAGCGGCGGCGTCGAGCGCAGGTGCCGGCCCGCGAGCAGCGTCCCGATCGCGTAGCAGAGCGCCATGCCGACGACGGCCAGCGCCGCGAGCAGCTTCCCGTGCGGCTGCGCGCCCACGAGCAGCGCGACGCCGACGAAGCCGATCCCGAGCCCGGCGAGACGCGAGCCCGTGACGCGCATCTCGCGGAAGAAGCCGAAGGCGATCGCCGCGTTGAAGATCGGCACCGCCCCCTGGATGATCGACGCGAGCCCCGAGTCGATCCGCGTCTCGCCCCACGAGAGCAGCCAGAACGGCACCGCGGTGTTGACGAGCGCGACGACGGCCAGCCAGCGCCAGGCCGCACGGAGCTCCGTGACCGTGCGCCTCCACCCGAGCCGCCAGGCGGCGACGACCCCGAGCGCGACCGCCGCCGAGCCGAGCCGCCCGAGGATCAGCGTCGCGGGCGCGAGCTCGCGGTCGGCGATCTTGATGAACATGAACGACGCGCCCCAGATCAACGCGAGCGCGACGAGCATGACGGAGTTGCGCCGCACCATCTGGGTAACGAAACGAGCGCGGCCGATGTGAGATTCCGCCGGAGCCGCGGCTACGATGAGGCACCTGACAGACGTCGCCGAACAGCCGCTCCATCGCGCCCTCGGTCTCACAGACTGGGAAGCGACGCGAATCCACGAGCTGCTCGGCCGCGACCCGAACCACTTCGAGCTCGCCGTCTTCTCGCTCCTCTGGTCGGAGCACTGCGGCTACAAGCACTCGGCGCCGCTGCTCAAGCGCCTGCCGTCCGAGGGTGAGCGCGTGCTCGGCGGCCCGGGCGGCAACGCCGGCGTGCTCGACCTCGGCGACGGCACCGCGGTGACGTTCAAGGTCGAGTCGCACAACCACCCCTCCGCGGTCGAGCCGTTCCAGGGAGCGGCAACCGGGATCGGCGGGATCCTGCGCGACGTGATCGCGATGGGCGCACGCCCGATCGCGCTCCTCGACGGGCTCTGGTTCGGCGCCCCCGACTACCACTTCTGGCGCGCCGTCTCGGGGATCGGCCACTACGGCAACTGCGTCGGCGTTCCGAACGTCGGCGGCGCCACCGTCTTCGATCCCGCCTACTCCGGGAACTGCCTCGTCAACGCGATGTGCGTCGGCCTGCTCGACGCGGGACGGCTGCGCTCGGCGAAGGCGAGCGGGCCCGGCAACCTCGTCGTCCTCTACGGCGCGACCACCGGGCGCGACGGGATCGGCGGCGCGTCGGTGCTCGCGAGCCAGGAGCTCGGCTCCGACGACGCGGACAAGCGGCCGTCGGTGCAGGTCGGCGATCCGTTCACCGGCAAGAAGCTGATCGAGGTCTCGGTCGACCTCGTCGAGTCGGGGCTCGTCGAGTCGCTGCAGGACTGCGGCGCGGCCGGGCTCGCGTCGGCGCTCTCCGAGATGGCCGGCGAGCAGACGGGCATCGACGTCCAGCTCGACCGCGTGCCGCTGCGCGAGGAGGGCATGGAGCCCTGGGAGATCATGATCTCGGAGTCGCAGGAGCGGATGGTCGCGGTCGTCCGGCCGCAGATGCTCGACGCGGTGAGCGCGATCTGCGCCCGCTGGGAGCTGCACTGCACCGTGATCGGCGAGGTGACCGACTCGGGCGACCTGCGCGTGCTCTGGCACGACGAGGTCGCCGGCTCGATCCCGGCACGGCTCCTCACCGACGAGTGCCCGCGCTACGAGGTCGAGCGGCGCGAGGAGCCGCGGGCGAGCGCCGGCGCGCCGGCGCCGCGGATCGACGTGCGCGAGGTGATCGAGCAGTACGACCATCTCGTCGGCTCGCGGACGATCCGCCGTCCGGGCTTCGACGCCGCGGTGCTGCGACTGCGGCCGTCGCTGCGTGGGCTCGCGATCGCGCTGCAGGGGCCCGCGCGCGGCGAGATGGACGGCTTCCGCGCGGGCGTCCAGGCGGCGCTCGGCGCGGCGCGCAACGTCGCGTGCGCCGGCGGCGAGCCGATCGGCCTCACCGACTGCCTCAACTTCGGCAACCCCGAGAAGCCGGGGATCGCGCACGAGCTCGCACAGGCGATCGAGGGGATCTCGCAGGCGGCCGACGCGCTCGGGATCCCCGTCGTCTCCGGCAACGTCTCGCTCTACAACGACTCGAGCGGCGTCTCGATCCCGCCGACCCCGGTGGTCGGCTGCGTCGGGCTCGTCGACGACGTGCGCTCGGTCCCGGGCCAGTGGCAGCCGGGCGACGCGGTGCTGCTCGCGACCGCTCCCGACGGCAGCCTCGCCGCCGAGGCGGCGCTCATCCGGTTCCTGTGGAAGGCTGCAGCCGTGCTCACGCTCTGCCACGACGTCGGCTCCGAAGGGATCGAGGCGGCGCTCGCGGAGGCCGCGGCGTGGAGCGGCGGCCTCGCCGCCGACGTCGAGCTGCCGGCCGGCTACGACGCGCGACGGGGCGCGGCGATCCTCGCCTGCCCGCCCGGAGACCTCTCGCGGCTCGGCTCGCGCGGCTTCGTCCAGATCGGACAGGTGGCCGCCTGATGTGCGGCGTGTTCGGCGTCTACGCCGCCGAACGCGACGTCGCGCGCCTCACCTACTTCGGCCTCTTCGCGCTCCAGCACCGCGGTCAGGAGTCGGCGGGGATCGCCGTCTCCGAGCACGGCCGGCTGACGGCGCTGCGCGACCTCGGCCTCGTCACGCAGGTCTTCGACGAGCAGAAGCTGCACGGCCTGCGCGGCCAGGTCGCGATCGGCCACACGCGCTACTCGACGACGGGCTCGTCGCAGTGGGCGAACGCGCAGCCGCTCGTCCAGCACGGCCGCGCGCGCACGGTCGCGCTCGGCCACAACGGCAACCTCGTCAACGTCGGTCAGGTGCGCGACGACCTGAACGCCGACGGCGTGACGCTGCGCACGACCTCCGACAGCGAGCTGATCGCGGCCCTGATCGCGAACGACGAGGCGCCGCTCGCCGAGGCGGTCGCGAACGCGATGCAGCGGCTCGACGGCGCGTACTCGGTCGTGGCGCTCTCGGAGGGGCAGCTCGTCGCCTGCCGCGACCCGTACGGCTTCCGGCCGCTCGTCCTCGGCCGCATCGGCGGAGAGGACTGGGTCGTCGCCTCGGAGAGCTGCGCGCTCGACCTCGTGGGCGCCGAGATGGTGCGCGAGGTGGCGCCGGGCGAGGTGATCGTGATCGACGGCGACGGGCTGCGCGCGAGCCGGGCGCTCGATCCGGCGCCGGCCGGGGCGCTCTGCATCTTCGAGTTCTTCTACCTCGCCCGCCCCGACTCGCGGCTCGAGGGGGTCGAGGTGCACGGCGCCCGCGTCCGCATGGGCGAGACGCTCGCGCGCGAGGCGCCTGCCGAGGCGGACCTCGTGCTGCCGATTCCCGACTCGGGCACCCCGGCCGCGATCGGTTTCTCGCGGGCGCTCGGGATCCCGTTCAGCGAGGGCCTGATCAAGAACCGCTACGTCGGCCGCACCTTCATCCAGCCCGACCAGGAGCTACGCCGCCAGGGGATCCGGCTCAAGTTCAACCCGCTCGCGGAGGTGGCCGGCAAGCGCCTCGTCGTCGTCGACGACTCGATCGTGCGCGGCAATACGACCCGCGAGATCGTGCGGATGCTGTTCGACGCGGGCGCCGCCGAGGTGCACGTGCGCGTCTCGTCGCCGCCGGTGATCGGGCAGTGCTTCTACGGGATCGACCTGGCCGACCCGGCCGAGATGGTCGCCTCCGACAAGACCGTCGAGCAGGTGCGCGCGTTCATCGGCGCGACTTCGCTCGCGTACCTCTCACACGACGGGCTCGTCGCCGCGACGCGAAGGCCCGCCACAGCGCTCTGCCGCGCCTGCCTGACGGGCGACTACCCGACCGACGTGCCGATCGACCAAGAGAAGCTGAGGTTCGAGCCGGCGCGTGCTTGAGCCTCTGCTCGAGGAGACGCGGCGAGACGAGAACGTCGTCGGGGTCGTCCTCTTCGGCTCTCGGGGGAAGGGCGCGTTCGTCACCGAGGCGAGCGACTGGGATGTCTTCGTCGTCGTACGAGAGCTGCCGGATGTCGACCGGCTCCCCGGCTGACTACTCCGGCGAGGCGAGCTGCTTGCGCTCGCGTTCCTTGCGCCGGAGCTCGAGGATCCGCTCCGCGTTCGCGCGCTGGTCCGCGTCGCGACGCCAGAAGTCGGCCGTCAGTTTCGTCTTCTTCCTCTTCGCCATCGTCCTCCAAGAAGTCGAGGATCCGGTCGAGTTTTACGTGCGCGTACTGACAAGAAATGAGGATAGCGTCGAGAACGTCGCCGTCCGGAAGATCGGGCACCGCTCCAGCCTGACTCGACTCTCCGCGCACCGCAAGATGACGCTTCCGGACATGTCCGAGGCCGCTTGCCTGGCACGATGGACGCGCGGTGCAGCTCTTCCACTACCACCTCGTCACGAACCGGGTGCGGGAGGTCGAGGCGCGCTACGTCGGCAAGCTCGGCTTCCGGCTCGTCGCGCGCCACGGCCGGATCGGCGAGGACCTGACGTCGTTCCAGCCGGGCGCGTCCTGGGAGGAGCTGGACGCGATGGGCTTCAAGCTGCGGCTGACGGAGCTCGAGCAGGGGGCGCTCAACATCGTCGTCCAGCCGGGCCAGTGGCCGCTGCCGCGCGTCGACCATCTCGGGCTCGCGCTCGACGACGACGAGTTCGAGGACGCGCTCGCCCGCGCCGAGCACAAGGGGCTCCGGATCCAGGAGCACGGCGGCCGGCGCACGTTCGTCTCGACGGGTGCCGCCTACCGCCTCGAGCTGCATCCCCGGAGAGACTGGATCGACGATCTGCTCGCGCATCGGTCCGATCTCCACCTCACGGAGCTGCACCTGAAGGCGAGCGACCCCGAGGCGAAGGCGGCTGCGCTGGCCGAGATCCTGGGCGTCGAGCGGATCGGCGCCGACGTCGAGATCGGCGAGACGCTCGTCTGTTTCGCCGCGGGCGGCCCGCAGGGTCGGCCCGAGCTGTACGGCGAGCGCCTCGTCTAGGACATGTCCCGGTGCCTGACACCGGGCCTCGCGGAACCGCCCCGGCCTCCGGGGATCGCCCTTCCCCCGAACGGCGTCGGGCGGCCGCCGTAGACTCGAATCCTTGACGCAGGACGCGCGCACCTACGACGCCGCCGGGGTCTCGCTCGCCACGGCGAACGCCGTGGTCGACCGGCTGCGCGCGGCGGTCGAGTCGACCGGCGCGACCGGCTTCGGGCACTTCGCCGGACTCCACCCGCTCGACGACCGGCGGCTGCTCGCCGCGACCACGGACAGCGTCGGCTCGAAGCTCCTCCTCCACCGGCGCGCCGGCACGCTGCGCTGGGGCGGGATGGACCTCGCCGCCCACTGCGTCAACGACGTCCTCTGCTGCGGCGCCGAGCCGCTCTTCCTGCTCGACTACGTCGCCGCCAACCGGATCGAGCTCGAGCAGGTCACGCAGCTCGTCGAGGGCGCCGCCGAGGTCTGCCGCGCCGCCGGCGTCGCGCTGATCGGCGGCGAGACCGCGGAGCTGCCCGGCGTCTACCGCGAGCACGAGCTCGACTTCGCCGGCACGTGCGTCGGGATCGTCGACCGCAACGCCGTGATCGACGGCGCCCGCTGCACGCCCGGCGACCTCGTCGTCGGCCTCGCCTCGGCCGGCATCCACACGAACGGCTTCTCGCTCGTCCGCGCGCTCGTCGGCGACGGCGACTTCGACGCCGAGCTGCTGCTCGCCCCGCACCGGCTCTATGTCGACGAGGTGCGCGCCCTCCGCGCAGCCGCCGACGTGAAGGCGCTCGCGCACGTCACCGGCGGCGGCATCGCCGGCAACCTCGGACGCGTCCTCCCCGACGGCGTCGAAGCCCGCATCGACTGGGACGCCTGGGAGCGCCCGCCGGTCTTCGGCTGGCTCTCCGAGCGCGGCGTCGCCGAGGACGAGCTACGGCGCGTCTTCAACCTCGGCATCGGCATGTGCGCGGTCGTGCCGGAAGCGCCCGCGGGCGCGACCGTGATCGGGGAGCTCACGTGATCGGCGTGCTCGTCAGCGGTACCGGCACGAACCTGCAGGCGCTCCTCGACGCCGACCTGCCGGTCGTCGCCGTCGCGAGCAACAAGGCGGACGCGCCCGCGCTCGGCCGCGCCGGCGGCCTGCCGGCCGCCGCCTTCGAGCTCGCCGATTACCCCGACCGCGCCGCCCGCGACGCCGCAATGGCCGACTGGCTCACAGCTCAGGGCGTCCGCCTCGTCGTCCTCGCCGGCTACATGCACATCCTCACCCCCGGCTTCCTCGCCCGCTTCCCGAACGCCGTCGTCAACGTCCATCCGTCGCTCTTGCCCGCGTTCCCCGGCGCGCACGCGGTCGAGGAGCAGCTCGCCTCCGGCGTCCACGAGTCCGGCGCGAGCGTTCACCTCGTCGACGAGGGCGTCGACTCCGGCCCGGTGCTCGCCCAGGAGCGCGTTCCCGTCCTCGCCGGGGACGACCCCGAGTCGCTCCACGAGCGGATCAAAGCCGTCGAGCATAGGCTCCTCCCCGAGGTGGTGAGGGAACTGTGCGCGCGCTGATCTCCGTCTTCGACAAGACCGGGCTCGAAGAGCTCGCCCGTGGCCTGCACGATCTCGGCTTCCGGCTCGTCGCGAGCGGCAAGACGGCGGCCGCGATCGAGACGCTCGGGATCCCGGTCGAGCACGTCGACGCGCTCACCGAGTCGCCCGAGATGCTCGGCGGCCGGGTCAAGACGCTCCACCCGCGCGTCCACGCCGGCATCCTCGCCCGCCGCGACGACCCCGACGACGTCGCCACGCTCGAAGAGCACGGCATCGAGCCGTTCGACCTCGTCTGCGTCAACCTCTACCCGTTCGAGCAGGTCGCCGCGCGCAAGGGCGTCACCGAGGCGGAAGCGGTCGAGATGATCGACATCGGCGGGCCGTCGATGCTGCGCGGCGCCGCGAAGAACTTCGCCAACGTCGCCCCGCTCTCCCGCCCCGAGCAGTACGGGCCGGTGCTCGAGGAGCTGCGCGCCGATGGAGAGCTCTCCGCCGAGACGCGCCGCCGGCTCGCGACCGAGGCGTTCGCCACGACCGCCGCGTACGAGGCGGCGATCGCCACGTGGTTCGGCGCCCGCGACGACTTCCCCGACACGCTCGTCATCCCGCTCGAGAAGGTGCTCGACCTCTCGTACGGCGAGAACCCGCACCAGCGCGCCGCCTACTACGCCGAGCGCGGCCGCCGCCGCCACCTGCTCTCACGCGTGGAGCAACTGCACGGCAAGGAGCTGTCGTTCAACAACCTCAACGACCTCTCCGGCGCCCGTTCGCTCGCGCACGAGTTCGCGCTGCCGGCCTGCGTGATCGTCAAGCATGCGAACCCGTGCGGGGTCGCGATCGGCGCCACGATCGAAGCGGCCTACGACAAGGCGCTCGCCTCCGACCCGACCTCCGCGTACGGCGGCATCGTCGTCTTGAACCGCGAGGTCGACGGCGCGCTCGGCGCGAAGCTCGCCGAGCAGTTCGTCGAGGTGCTCTTCGCGCCCGGCTACTCGGACGACGCGCTCGCCGCCCTGCAGGAGCGCAAGAACATCCGCATCCTCGTCGACCACGAGCGCCGCGGCCCGGAGGCCGGCGACCGCCACTACAAGCGCGTGCTCGGCGGCATGCTCGTCCAGGACCCCGACTCGGGCATCGAGGAGCGCGAGGGCTGGCAGGTCGTCGCCGGCACCGTCTCCGAGCGCCTGTGGGGCGACCTCGTCTTCTCGTGGCGCGTCTGCAAGCACGTCTCCTCGAACGCGATCGTGCTGGCCAAGGACCTCGCAACGATCGGGATCGGCGCCGGCCAGATGAGCCGCGTCGACGCCGTTCGCATCGCCGTCGAGAAGGCCGGCCAGTTCGGCCACGACGTCACCGGCTCGGTCCTCGCCTCCGACGCGTACTTCCCCTTCCCCGACGGCCCGCGGATCGGCATCGACGCCGGCATCGCGGCGATCGTCCAGCCGGGCGGGTCGCGCCGCGACCAGGACGTGATCGACGCCGTCGAGAGCGCCGGGCGCGCGATGGTCTTCACCGGCCGCCGCCACTTCCGGCATTAGATTTCCCGCTTCGCCCGCTCCGCTTTCCGCTCGCTCGGCAGGCGAGCCGGCTTCGCCGGCTCGCGCCTGTTAGGGCCGGACGGACGTCAGCGGCCTCCGCACAGGTCGGAGGCCGCAGCCCGCGCACGGGCTCCGCGTCCGTTTGCGAAATAGCTGCGGCGTCTGACACGTTCCTCTTGGGAGATGCGACCAAAGGGGAGAGAAGAATGAGTAGTGCTGGACCCGATCCGAGGAGATGGCAGGCGCTCGCGCTCGTCTGCGTCGCCTTCTTCATGACCGTGCTCGACGTCTCGATCGTCAACGTCGCGCTGCCCTCGATCAAGACCTCGCTCGGCGTCTCCGACACGAGCCTGCAATGGATCCTCGTCGCCTACACGATCACCTTCGGCGGCTTCCTGCTCCTCGGCGGACGGGTCGCCGACCTGCTCGGGCGGCGGCTGATGCTCATGGTCGGGCTCGTGCTCTTCTCGGCCGCCTCTCTCGCCTGCGGCCTCGCCGGCTCGATCGGCGTCCTGATCGCCGCGCGCACCGTCCAGGGCATCGGCGCCGCGATCATCTCGCCCGCCACGCTCTCGATCATCACGACGACCTTCGAGGAAGGCGCGGAGCGGAACAAGGCGCTCGGCATCTGGGGCGCGATGGGCGGCTCCGGCGCGGCGGCCGGCGTCCTCTTCGGCGGCATCCTCACGAAGTACGCGGGCTGGGAGTGGATCTTCTTCGTCAACGTCCCGGTCGGCGCGTTCGTGCTCGCGCTGACGCGCTCGGTCGTCCGCGAGAGCCGCGCCGAGGGGCTGAAGCACTTCGACGCCGCAGGCGCGACGACCGTCACTGGCGGGCTCGCGCTCCTCGTCTACGCGATCTCGAAGGCGCCGGACGTCGGCTGGGCGTCCGGGCGCACGATCGGGCTGCTGATCGGCTCGGGCGCCCTGCTCGCCGCCTTCACGTGGATCGAGTCGCGGCAGACGTCGCCGCTCGTCCCGTTCCGGATCTTCCGGACGAAGACGCTGGCCGGAGCGAACGTCGCCGGCTTCCTGCTCGGCGCCGTGATCTTCGCGAACTTCTTCGTCCTCACCCTCTACGTCCAGCAGGTGCTCGGCTACTCGGCGCTCAAGACCGGGTTGACCTTCCTCGCGACGGCGGGAACGGTGATCCCGGTCGCGGGCATCTCGCAGGCGCTCGTCACGAAGATCGGCGTGCGGCCGGTGATGACCGCCGGGCTGGCCCTGATCACCGGCGCGATGCTCTGGTACGCGCAGATCCCGGTCCACGGCGCGTTCGCGCGCAACCTGCTGCCGGGCTACCTGATGATGGGTGTCGGGATGGCGTTCGCGTTCATCCCCGTCTCGATCGCCGCGCTCGCCGGCGTCGAGTCGCACGAGGCGGGGCTCGCGTCGGGCCTGATCAACACCTCGCAGCAGATCGGCGGCGCGCTCGGCGTCGCGATCGCCTCGACCGTCGCCTTCACGCACATGAAGACGCTGCTCGCGTCCGGACACACGCAGGCGCAGGCGCTGACGAGCGGCTTCGCGCTGTCGCTCTGGGTGCTCGCCGGGCTCGGCGCCGCCTCGGTGCTCGCCGCCCTCCTCTTCGTCCGCTCGAACGAGGTCGCGCTCGGCGACGTCGAGGCCGTGGAGGCGTTCGGCTAGAGGAACTTCTCTGCCGGTGCGGGCGCGCGATCGCCCGCACCGGCAGAATCGACGTGTGAAAGCACTCGTCGACGAGCTGTCCGGCAACACGCCGCTCGCGCGGCCGCTTGCGGTGCTCGCGATCGTCGTCGGGCTCTTCCTCGTCGCGTGGGTCGTGAGCAGGGTCTTCACCCGCCTCGCGGTCTTCCTCATCGACCGCAGCGAGCGGCGGCGCGCCCGCGGCGTCTCCGACACGGGCGTCATGGTCGGCCTCAGGCAGCGCGAGACGGCGATCTCGCTGATCGACACGAGCGTCCGCTACCTCGTCTTCTCGCTCGCGATCGTCCTCTCGTTCGCGACGCTCGCCGGCGCGCAGCGCCTGCAGACGGTCGTCGGAGCCTCGTTCCTCGCGCTGATCATCGCCTTCGCGGCGCAGCGCTTCCTGATGGACGTGATCGCCGGCCTGCTGATGTTCTTCGAGGGCTGGTTCCGGATCGGGGACACGGTGGCGATCGACATCTGGCAGGTGCGCGGCGTCGTCGAGGCGGCGTCGCTCCGGTCGCTGACGATCCGCAGCGTCACCGGCGAGATCGTCCACATTCCGAACTCGAGCCTCAACATGCTGAAGGTGATCCCGCGCGGCTACCGCGAGATCGAGCTCGAGTTCTTCACGAGCGAGCTCGCCGCCGGCCGTGAGCTCGTCCGTCAGGTCGCGCGGATCGTGCCGGTCGGCGCGACCCGCTTCATCCGCCGGCCGGTGATCGCGGAGACCGAGCGCCTCGACGACGCCCTCTACCGGATCACGGCCCGCTGCGCCGTCGCGGTCGGCCGGGAGTGGCTCGCCGACGACTTCCTGCCGGGCCTGATCCGCGAGCGCGGCGCGCCGGGGCTGGTCGTGCACGGGCCGATCGTCACCTACGTCGACGAGCAGGCGTTCCGGAGCTTCTCGCGGGCGCTGCCGGATTCCAGCACGCCGGTGATCGCCGCCGACGACAGCTGGGACGACGACCGGCCGCCGGCCGGCGGCACCTGAGCCGGCACGCGATCGTGGCAGCAACCATCTAGGCTTGGCGCGATGCCGCGGCAGTATCCGACCGTCCTCGACCTCGTCGGAGGAACGCCGATCGTCCGGCTCGACCGCCTCTCACCGCCCGGCGGCGCCCGCGTCGTCGCCAAGCTCGAGTACCTGAACCCGGGCGGCTCGGTGAAGGACCGGATCGGCCTCGCGATGATCGAGGCCGCCGAGCGCGACGGGAAGCTGAAGCCGGGCGGCACGATCGTCGAGCCGACCTCCGGCAACACCGGCGTCGGGCTCGCGATCGCGGCCGCCGGCAAGGGCTACCGCTGCATCTTCGTGATGCCCGACAAGATGAGCCAGGAGAAGATCTCGATGCTGCGCGCCTACGGCGCCGAGGTCGTGATCACGCCGACCGCGGTCGACCACGACTCGCCGGAGTCGTACTACTCCGTCTCGTCGCGCCTCGCCGAGGAGATCCCGGGCGGCTTCAAGCCCGACCAGTACTCGAACATGGCGAACCCGCAGGCGCACTACGACGTCACCGCGCCCGAGATCTTCGAGCAGACCGGCGGCGAGCTCGACGCGATCGTCATCTCCGTCGGCACCGGCGGCACGATCTCGGGCGTCGGCCGCTGGTTCCACGAGCACGCACCCGACGTGAAGATCGTCGGCGTCGACCCCGAGGGCTCGATCTACACGGCCGACGACGAGTCGCAGCTGCACCCGTACCTCGTCGAGGGGATCGGCAAGGACACCTGGCCCGACACGATCGACCTGAAGGTCGTCGACGAGTGGATCCGCGTCTCCGACCGCGACTCGTTCCTCACCTCGCGCCGGCTCGCACGCGAGGAGGGCATCCTCGCCGGCGGCTCGGCGGGCTCGACCGTGTGGGCGGCCGCCCAGGTCGCGCAACGCTATGGCCCCGACGCGACCGTGCTCGTCCTCATCCCCGACTCGGGCCGCTCGTACATGTCGAAGTTCTACGACGACAACTGGATGCTCGAGCACGGCTTCGTCGAGCGTCAGGCGACGCTGCCGACCGTGGACGAGCTGCTGCACGCGAAGCACGGCGGCGAGGTGCCCGAGCTGGTGACGATCGCCGCGCACGCGAAGGTCGGCGAGGGGATCGACACGATGCAGCGCTACGGGATCTCGCAGCTGCCGGTCGTCCGCGACGGCGAGTGCGAGTCGCTCGCCGACGTGATCGGGTCGCTGCAGGACCGCGCGCTACTCGAGCGCGTGTTCGCGAACGCGGACGCGGTGCACGAGGACGTCGCCGCCGCGATGCAGCCGCCGCTCGCCGCGGTCGAGGCGTCGGCGACGCTCGACGACGTCTTCACGACGCTGAGCGCCGGCACGAACGCCGTCGTCGTCGCCCGCGACGGCCAGCCGATCGGCGTCCTCACACGCTCCGACCTGCTCGAGTTCCTCGCCCACCGGCGCTAAGCGCGAGAAGCTGCGCTTCTCGCGCTTGGAAGACGGAACTGCGCGCGCCCGAGAGCGCGGTCTCGGGCGCGCTCCGTGCTGTTCTTGGATTGCTGACGCTGATTCGCGATCGGCGATGCCGGCGCGTCCGGCTCGTGCCCCTACCGGGGCAGGACCGGGGACGCTGGTCCGGCCGGATCGTAAGTCCGCCTACCGGCGTGTCTTACGCTCCGGCCTTTCGCCGTGGTCCGCTTCGAAGCCAAAACCCGGCCCAAGCGTCGGCGTAACACGATGCCGAAGGCGACGTTACGACGACGCGAACCAGCATTCCCTCATGTCCGAAGGACACGAGCGAATGCGCCGGGGTAGACAAACCGCCCAGATCATCCGACCAACAAAACAGCACGGAGCGCGCCGGAGTCGCGTCTCCGGCGCGCGCAGTTCCGCCTCAACCGCGGCGAAAGCGCAGCTTTCGCCGCGGAACTAGAGGCGGCGTGCGCCGACGTAGCTGCCGCCGGCGGCGTCGAGGGGGACGATTCTGACGACGTCTCCGGTCTGGGGCGCGTGGACGACGTCGCCGTGCCCGATGTAGATCGCGACGTGGCTGAGGTCGTCGTAGAAGACGAGGTCGCCGGGGAGGAGCTGGCTGCGCGCCACGGGTACGCCGTAGGCGTACTGGGCCTGCGACTGGTGCGGCAGCTCGATCCCGAGCTGCGCGAAGACGTACATCACGAAGCCGGAGCAGTCGAAACCCGTTGCGGGCGAGGCGCCGCCCCACCGGTATGGGATGCCGACGTACTTCAGCGCGATCGCCGCCGCCTCGGGCTCGCCGGCGCCGGCGCTCTGCGGCGGCGCGGCCGGCGTGGTGGCCGTCGTGGTCGCTGCTGTGGTCGCGGCCGCCCCGGTCGTCGCCTGGGCGGTGGTCGTCGCGGTGGTGGTCGCGGCTGCGGTGGTGGTGGTCGCGGCGGGGGTGGTCGTCGCCGGGCGCGCCGCCTGCGCCGCCTTCGCCTCGGCCTCCGCCTTCGCACGCTGGGCAGCAGCGCGCTGGGCCGCCGCACGCTGGGCTGCCACACGCTGGGCTGCCACACGCTGGGCTGCCACACGCTGGGCCTCTGCACGCTGGGCCTGCTCGCGCGCCAGCCGGGCCTTCGCCTGTGCGGCGAGCCGCCGCTGGCGCGCCGCCTCCTGCTGTTGCAGCACGGCGACTTCGCTGCGCACGGAGGAGAGGAGCCTCTGCCGGTGGGCGAGCATCGCGCCGATCGTCTTGCGGCCGGCGGCGAGCCGCGTCACCACGGCGCGCTTGCGGCGCGCGGTCGCGGCCAGCCGTCGCCGTGCGGCCGCGAGCTGCGCCTGCGACCGCGCCGCGGCCAGGGCGAGCCGTCGGTCGTAGCCGACGATGGTCTTCGCCGCCTCGAGGCGGTCGACGAGGTCGGAGAGGCTCGCCGAGCCGAGCAGGATCGTGCCGAGCCCCGGCTCGCCGCCCTTGTAGACCGCGACGAGGCGCTGCGCGAACCGCGCCTCGTCGACGCGCGACCGACGCCTGGCCGCATCGAGGGCGCGGGCGTTCGCCGCCAGACGATGCTCGCTCGCCGCCAGCTCGATCTTCGCGCCGTCCCACGCGTCGACGACCTTGCCGAAGCGGATCCCGAGCGCGTTCACCTGTGCGAGCACCGCGCGGGCGCGCGCCTGCTTGGCGGCGAGCGCAGGCGGAGGCACGGCGGCACGGGCGGCGCCGGCGCCGCCCGCGGCAACGGCCGCCAGGAGGCCGACGAGAACGAGTCGGGTGACACGCATCGCCCGGGAGCCTTCGCAGCCGGGCCCCGGACTCCTTGCTAGAGGCGCGAGCCGTTCTTCTTCGCGTGCTCGCCGAGGCGGCGGGCGGCGAGGATCGCCTCGCGGGCGCCGTCGAGCAGCTCGCGGACGCGCTCGACACGCGCCGGCTCCGAGCGGAGCTCGAGCAGCTGCTGCTTCGCCTCGGGCGCCAGCTCGACGCGGGAGGCGACCTCGAACGAGAGCCGGGGCGAATCGGCCTCCGGCTCCTCGGTCTCCGCACCCGCCGCGGCCGCGAGCGCACGGAACGACTCGGCGAGGAGCTCCGCCGAGCCGGCGTCCGCCTCGCTCCAGTCGTCCTCGACGGAGGCGACCTCGGCGGTCATGAACGCCCGCCCGCGCGTGAGGCGCTCGACGTGGAACCGCTCGCCACCCTCGACGAGGATGTTCAGGCGGCCGTCGTCGAAGCGGTCGACCACCTCGGCGACCCGCGCCCGCGTCCCGGTCTCACGGACGCCGGCCTCGTCGGCGTAGACGAGCCCGAACTCGCGGCCGAGCTCGAGGCACTCGCCGATCAGCTCCTTGTAGCGATCCTCGAACACGTGCAGCGACACGACCTCGGTCGGCAGCAGCACGATCCCGAGCGGGAAGAGGCCGATCTCCTCCATCTCCCCAGGGTAGTGGCCCTCACCTACCATGCGCGCATGGCCGCCGAACGCATCGAGTCGCTGCTCCGCACCGCGTTTCCCGACGCGGACGAGCTGCGCGTCGAGGATCGCACCGGCGGCGGCGACCATTTCCAGGTGACCGTGGCGGCCCCGCGCTTCGCCGGGCTCTCGCTGCTCGACCAGCACCGCCTCGTCAACGAGGCGCTCGCCGAGCCGCTCCGCGACGGCACCATCCACGAGCTGCGAATCAAGACGAAGGGGAGCTCCGCATGAGCGACGTGTCCGACCGGATCAAGAACGTGATCGAGAGCGAGCCTGTGGTGCTGTTCATGAAGGGCACGCCCCAGTTCGTGATGTGCGGCAACAGCGGGCGCGCGCTCGAGGCGCTCCGCGAGGCGGGTGCGCCCGTGACCGCGGTGGACATCCTCCCCGACCCGTCGATCCGGCAGGAGCTCTCGGAGGTCTCGGGCTGGCCGACGATCCCGCAGGTGTTCGTCGGCGGCGAGCTGGTCGGCGGCGCCGACATCACGCAGGAGCTCGGCGAGAGCGGCGAGCTGGCGACACTGCTCGCGGAGAAGCTCGGCGCCGGCTACCGCGACGGCGCCGAGGAGCACGTCGTCGACGTGCTGAGCGGCGCGCGCGCCTAGGATCCGGCGGCGACGAAGGCGACGAGGTCGCCGAGCTGCGAGCTCGAGAGCGAGCTGCCGAAGCTCGTCGGCATCACGCCCGCCGCGAAGCCCTTCGGAACGTAGGCGTTCGGGTCGACGATCGACTGCTTCACGAACGCGTCGAGCGCCATCCCGGACGCCTTCGCGTCCGTAGCCAGGGCGGTGTCGAGGTTCGGGCCGACCGAGCCCGAGGCGCCCGCGGCCTTGAACGTGTGGCATGCCGCGCAGCCGGCCGACGCGAAGATCGCCTTGCCCTTGGCCGGATCCCCCGCCGCGGCCGTGGAGGCCGTCGTCGTGGGCGGCTTGACGACCGGCCCGCCGGACGTCGTCACGGTCTGCGTCACCGTCCGCGTCGCGGTGACCGACTGCGTCACCGTCTTCGTTGCGCTCGGCTTGCCGAGCGAGGTGTAGTGGCCGACCGCCCAGCCGGCGAAACCGACCGGAACGAGCAGCGCCGCCCAGAGCACCCAGACGACGACCTCGCCGACCGACGTCCACGGGTTCTTCTTCCGGCGCGCCACGGCCGAGAGGCTAGCCGTTCGGACGGTCGGCGCGTCGCACTCCGGCCCAGCGCCAGCCGATCGCGGGGAACGCGCCCGCGTCCGTGAGCGCCTGCTCGAGCCCCTCGCTGGCCGGCCCGCCGAGCCAGCGGTGGAGATACGGCACCCAGTCGAGCGCGACCTCGTCGTAGCGCTCGCGCAAGCCGGCGAGCAGCACGCCGTGCGGGTGCAGGTCCGGATGGCGCTGCCGCCACTCGTCGAGCCGGGGCGGCCCCGGCGGCGCCGCGCCCGCAGCCGAGAGCAGGCGATGCTGGCCCTCGTACCACTCCTGCGCCGGCGCGTCGAGCAGATCCCGGGCGAACTCGTCGACGAGCAGGAGCGGAGCGGCCGCCGCGAGCCGGTCGAGCCCGGGCCCCAGCGGCCGGACGTGATGGAGCACCCGCCCGGCGACGACGGCGTCGAAGCCGTCGAGCTCGACGTCCTCGAACCGCGCCTGCAGGAACCGCTCGCCCCTCGGGCGCGGCCCGGCCGCCGGGTCGTCTCGCCGGGCGTCGCCGGCGGCGCTGCCCGCCATCGGCGCGCGCGGGTCGACGCCGAGCACGTCGTAGCCCGCGGCGGCGAGTGCCGGCACGAGCCCGCCCTCGTCGCCGCAGCCGACCTCGAGCACTCGACGTGGGGGCGGCGGCAGCTGGTTCAGTACCCAGTCGATGAACGCGGCCACGACCGTCAGCCTCCCAGAGATCCGCCACCGGGCGACGGCCGCCCAGTCGTACGCGCCGCGCGCCCGCAGCGGCACCGCCGGCGAGCTGCTCGAGGCGGTGCGCCGCGCAGGCTGCATCCAGCTCGACTCGATCTCCACCGTCGAGCGCAGCCACCGGATCGCGATCGGCGCCCGCGTCGGCGCCTACCCGGAGGTGGCCGTCTCGCGGCTGATGCGCGAGGGGAAGCTGTTCGAGTACTGGGCGCACGAGGCCTGCCTGCTGCCGGCCGAGGACTACCGCTGGCACCGCTGGCGGATGGCGAAGTACGCGGACGAGCATCCCTGGCACGGCGACGTGCTCGGGCGCGAGCCGGAGCTGACCGACCACGTGCTCGGCGAGATCCGCGAACGCGGCCCGCTCGGCTCCCGCCACTTCGAGGGCAAGGGCCGCGGCGGCATGTGGAACTGGAAGCCGGCGAAGGTCGTGCTCGAGGCGCTCCACTCGGCGGGCCGGCTCGCGATCGCCGGGCGCGAGAGCTTCCAGCGCCTCTACGACCTGCCGGAGCGCGTCCTGCCCGCCGCGGCCCTGGACGGACCGGCGCCGAGCGAGGAGGAGTCCGTCCGCTGGGCGACCCTGCGCGCCGTCGAGGCGCGCGGCGCGCTCACCGAGGCGGCGGTCGCGGAGATGTGGCGCCTCGCGGGCGGCGCGGCCCGCGTGCGCCCGCACGCGGACGCGCTCGTCGCCGAGGGCAGGCTCGTCCGCGCCGCGGTCGAGGACGGCAAGGCGCCGGTGCTCCTCCCCGCCGGCCGCGAGGCGGACGGCCCCGTCCCGCCCGCGGTGCTCCTCTCGCCGTTCGACAACCTGCTCTGGGACCGCGGCTTCCTCGAGCGGGTCTTCGGCTTCCGGCACGTGATCGAGGTCTACAAGCGCGAGCACGAGCGGGTCTACGGCTACTACGTCCTGCCACTGCTCAGGCGCGACCGGCTCGTCGGCCGCGTCGACCTGAAGCACGACCGCGCCGCCGGCGTCCTGCGCGTGCGCGCCTTCCACCCGGAGCCCGGCGCCCGCGGCCGCCTCGACGACTGCCTCGACGCGGCGCTCGTGCGACTCGCCCGCGTCGTCGGCGCCGCCGCGGTCGCACGCGCGTGAAGGGCATCCCGGTCTCGATCGACGAGGCGCGCCGGATCGCCGTGCGCGCGCAACTGCTCGACGGCAGCGCGACCGGTCTGCTCGAGACGGTCCGGCGGCTCGGCTTCCTGCAGATGGACCCGATCTCGACCGTCGCGCCGCCGCAGGTCCTCGTTCCCTGGAGCCGGCTCGGCGCCTACGACCCCGGCGAGCTGGACCAGCTGGTCTGGGAGGAGCGCGCGCTCGTCGAATGGCGTGCGTTCATCTACCCGATCGAGGACCTGCCGCTGCTCAGGGCGCGGATGCGCCGCCGCGTGAACAACCGCGGCGGGCAGCACGCCGACGACCGGTTCATCCGGGAGAACCGCGGCTTCCGCCTCCATGTCCTGCGCGAGCTCGAGGCGCGCGGCCCGCTGCTCTCGCGTGAGATCGAGGATCACAAGCGCGATCGCCGCGAGCCCCACGAGTGGTGGGGCGCGCGCAAGATGGGGCTGATGCTCGAGATCCTCGCCGCCCGCGGCGAGGTCGCGGTCGTCGGGCGGCGCGGCAAGCAGCGCGTCTGGGACCTCGCCGCGCGCTGGTACCCGGAGACGGAGACGATCCCCTGGCCGCGGGCGGAGAAGCTGCTCGCCGAGCAGCGCTTTCGCGCCCTCGGCGTCCGGCTCGAGAAGACCGGCTGGGTCGCCCATCCGGACGCGACCGACGGGCCCGTCCCCGACCGCGTGACGTTTCTCTCTCCCTTCGACCGCCTGATCCACGACCGGGATCGCGCGCACGCGCTCTGGGACTTCTTCTACCGGCTCGAGATGTACGTGCCGAAGGCGAAGCGCCGGTACGGCTACTACGTGCTGCCGATCCTGCACGGCGACCGGCTGGTCGGCCGCATCGAGCCCGTCCTCGAGCGCAAGGCGGGCCTCCTGCGCGTGAACGGCCTCTGGTGGGAGCCCGGCGCGGCCCCCGTCCCGCTCGACGAGCCGTTGTCCGATCTGGCGCGCTTCCTCGGCGCCGAGCTCCGTCGCTGAGCCGCTCAACGAGACGGTTGTGCAGCCGATCACCCGGTGGCCAATCCCGCCTCGAAAGGACCGCGACTCGCAATGCAGCTCAACGTCAGAACAAAGCTCTTCGGCGCCTTCGCGGGCATCGCCGCGCTCGCACTCGCGCTCGGAATCGTGTCGATCACGATGCTCGGCTCCGTCAACTCGTCGGCCGTCAAGGTCGGCAAGAACGGCGTCGCGGCGGAGACGTCACTCGCGAACATCGGCCAGATCTTCAACAAGCTCCGCAAGGACCAGGTCCACTACTTCATCGCGACGAACTCGTACGCCGGCGTGAAGGGCGACATCGACGGCGACCTCAGCGACATGAAGAAGGCCCTCGCCTCCTACGCGGGCACGCCCGGCGAAGTGCAGGCGATGCAGAAGTTCAAGGCGGCCTTCGACGCATACGTCGCAGCCAGCCAGCCCATGTTCGCGCTCGTCGCGCAGGGCAAGACGCCGGCGGCCGAGACGCTGATCGGTGACGGCGGCGCCGCCGACACGGCCTGGGACCCGATCAAGGCGACGTACGCGAGCTGGCAGGACACGACGACGAAGGCGGTCGCCGCAGAGCTCGCGAACGCGCACTCGACGTACTCGACCGCGCTCTACGTCGTGATCGGCCTCGTCGCGCTGGTCGCGCTGCTCGGCGCCGGGCTCGCCTTCGGGATCGGGCAGAAGCTCACCGGGAGCATCCGCCAGCTCGTCGACGCGGCCGACGGGATCGCGGAGGGCGACATCGACCAGACGGTCGACATCCGGAGCCGCGACGAGCTCGGACACCTGGGCGCCTCGTTCACCCGCATGATCGCCTACCTGCGCGAGAGCGTCACCGTCGCGGAGCGGATCGCCGACGGCGACCTGACCGTGCGCGTCGAGGCGCGCTCCGAGCACGACGCGCTCGGGCTCTCCTTCTCGAAGATGGTGGAGAACCTGCGCAGCGTTCTCGGCCGTGTCTCCACCGCGTCGACCGGGATGAGCTCGGCCTCGCAGCAGATGGCCGCGACCTCGTCCGAGGCCGGCAACGCGGTCAGCGAGATCGCACGCGCGGTCGGCGACGTCGCCGCGGGCGCCGAGCGCCAGGCGCGGATGGTCGAGACGGCACGCGTCTCGAGCGAGGAGACCGCGCACGCGGCGAGCGAGGCGCGCGGCGTCTCGCAGGAGGGCGTGACGGCAGCGAACAGCGCGTCGGAGGCGATGGCCTCGGTGCGCGACGCCTCCGCGGCGGTCTCGGGAGCGATCTCCCAGCTCGCCGAGAAGTCCGAGCAGATCGGCGGCATCGTCGCGACGATCACCGGCATCGCCGGCCAGACGAACCTGCTGGCGCTGAACGCGGCGATCGAGGCCGCCCGCGCAGGCGAGCAGGGACGCGGCTTCGCCGTCGTCGCCGAGGAGGTCCGCAAGCTCGCCGAGGAGTCGCAGGAGGCGGCAGCGACGATCTCCGAGCTGATCCAGCAGATGCAGAGCGAGACGGTCGCGGTCGTCGAGATCGTCGAGGAGGGCGCGCGCCGCTCCGAGGAGGGCGTCGCGATCGTCGAGCAGGCCCGCGAGGCGTTCATGCGGATCGGCACGGCGGTCGAGGACATGACCGCCCGGGTCGGCGAGATCGCCTCGGCGGTCAGCGAGGTCGCGAGCGTCGCCGAGCAGTCGTCGGCGTCGGCCGAGCAGGTCTCCGCCTCCACGCAGGAGACGGGCGCCTCGACGCAGCAGATCGCGGCCTCCGCCCAGGAGCTCGCGACCACCGCGGCCGAGCTCGAGCGGCTCGTCGCGCAGTTCCAGCTGGCCTAGTCGCACGCCGGAAGGGGCGGGCTCCGCAGCACGCGGCGCCCGCCCCTTTCGCGTTCCTGCGCGACGCGGAGTGTCTCCGGGAAAACCACGATCAAGGCCGCGCGACGGGGCCGATCACCTGCGATGGAGTCCTATTCGGCCGACCTCGAGGAGCGAAACACGTGCCCACGCTTGCGGAGCTGTACCACGTCAACGAGGCGAACCTGGCGCTTCGCCACGAGTTCGTGCGTCTCACCCCAGGCGACGCGAAGGCGCTTCGGCGCGCCGCGCGCTGGGCGGAGCGCTCCGCGGACGGGATCGCGCGCACCTTCTACGACCACCAGTTCTCGTTCGGCCCGACGCGCCGGTTCTTCGAGGCGTACGCCGCCAAGCACGGCAGGTCGCTGGACGAGCTGCGCGCCGGGCTCGAGCGGACGCAGGCCGAGTACTTCCGCGACATCTTCCGGGAGCCGGGCTCGGAGCACGAGTTCGGCGTCGACTACGTCGAGCGTCGCCTCGTCATCGGGCGTCGCCACAACGCGATCGACCTGCCGATCAAGTGGTACGTCGGCAGCTACACCACCTACTTCGACCTCGCCCGGGCGAGCCTGCGCCGGAGCTTCCCGCACCGGCCGCGGCTGCGCGCGCGGATCGAGCGGGCGCTCCTGACCGTCTTCAACCTCGACATCCAGTCGATCGTCGAGGCGTTCTACTTCGACAGCTTCGTCGCGATGGGCGTCGACCTGGCGCTGATTCCGGTGCCCGACGGCGAGCACGACCTCTCCGATCACGGCGCCGAGCTGAAGGCGCTCGTCAAGGCGCCGCTCCAGGCGATCGTGCGCGCCCTCGAGACGCTCCGCTCGACCTCTGACCGCATGAACGCGACCGCCGCGCACACCCAGCAGACCGTCGCCGAGATCGCGGCCGCCGTCACCGAGGTGGCGACGGGGGCCGAGCGTACGGCGCGGATGACCGAGAGCGCGCGCGGCGCGTCGGATGTCGCCACGGGCACGGCCACCGACACGCGGCGCGCGTCGGAGTCCGGCCTCGAGGCGGCCGTGCGCGCGTCGTCGGCGATGCAGTCCGTCCGCGGCTCCGCCTCGACCGTGACCGACGTGATGCGGGGCCTCGCCGACAAGAGCGAGCAGATCGGCGGCATCGTCGAGGCGATCACCGGCATCGCCGGCCAGACGAACCTGCTGGCGCTGAACGCGGCGATCGAGGCCGCCCGCGCCGGCGAGCAGGGCCGCGGCTTCGCGGTCGTCGCCGACGAGGTGCGCAAGCTCGCCGAGGAGTCGCAGCAGGCCGCGGCGTCGATCACGGCGCTGATCGACGAGATCCAGGTCGAGACGAAGCACGCGGTCGACGTCGTCGAGGAGAGCGTCCAGCTGACGCAGGAGGGCGCGGTCGTCGTCGAGCAGGCGCGCGAGGCCTTCGAGACGATCAGCGCCCACGTCGGCGACATGGGCGCGCGGATCGGCGAGATCGCGGACGCGACGAGCGAGATCGCGGCCGTCGCCGAGCAGTCCTCCGCGTCGGCGCAGCAGGTGGCTGCCTCGACCCACGAGACGACCGCGACGACCGAGGAGGTCGCGAGCTCCGCCCGCGAGCTGGCCGAGACCGCGCAGGAGATCGAGCAGATCGTCTCGACGTTCCAGCTCGGGTAGCAGCCTCGGGAGCGGGGCGGGCTCCGCTGCGGCGGGAGCCCGCCCCGCTCCGGGCCGCTGCTCGTAGACTGGGCGCGTGGACTTCGAGACGCGCGCGATCCATGCCGGGCAGGAGCCCGACCCGGCGACGGGCGCGATCATCACGCCGATCTACCAGACGTCGACCTTCGTCCAGGACGCGGTCGGCGAGCACAAGGGCTTCGACTACTCACGGGTCAACAATCCGACCCGCTCCGCCCTCCAGGAGGCGCTCGCCTCGCTCGAGTCGGCGGCGCACGGGATCGCGTTCTCGTCCGGGCTCGGCGCGACGACGACGCTGATGCACCTGCTCTCGCCCGGCGACCGCGTCGTCCTGATCGCCGACGTCTACGGCGGCGTCTACCGGATGACCTCGCAGGTCTACGAGCCGAAGGGCTACCGGTTCTCGTACGTGCCGGCGGAGGAGTTCGCGAACCTCGGCGCGCACCTCGACAAAGAGACGCGGATGGTCTGGATCGAGTCGCCGTCGAACCCGATGCTGAACGTCGTCGACATCCGCGCCGCTGCCGACGCCGCGCACGCGGCGGGGGCGCTGCTCGTCGTCGACAACACGTTCGCGACCCCGTACCTGCAGCGCCCGCTCGAGCTCGGCGCCGACGTCGTCGTCCACTCGACGACGAAGTACCTCGGCGGCCATTCGGACGTCGTGGGCGGCTTCGCGGCGACGAACGACCCGACGATCGCGGAGCGGCTGTTCTTCCTGCAGAAGTCGCTCGGCGCGGTGCCCGGGCCGTTCGACGCGTGGCTCGTGCTGCGGGGGCTGAAGACACTTGCGGTGCGGATGCGCCAGCACTGCCTGAACGCGGCGGCGGTCGCGGCCGCGCTCTCGCGCAACCCGCAGGTCGAGCGCGTCCTCTACCCCGGCCTGCCGACCCATCCCGGCCACACGATCGCGGCGCGCCAGATGCGCGACTTCGGCGGCATGGTCTCGTTCCTCGCCTCCTCGGCGGAGGAGGCGGCGGCGCTCGTCGCGCGCACGAAGCTGTTCGCGCTCGCGGAATCGCTCGGCGGCGTCGAGAGCCTGATCGAGGTGCCGGCCCGGATGACGCACGCCGCGACGGCCGACGCGCCGTTCGCCGCGCCGCCGAACCTCGTCCGGCTCTCGGTCGGGATCGAGTCGGCGGCGGATCTCGTCTCCGACCTCGAGCAGGCGCTCGTTCCGGCGGCGGCGAGGGCTTGAGCGTGGATCAGGCGGTCGTCTTCGTCGAGATCCCGGCGGGCTCGCGGAACAAGTACGAGTTCGACGACGAGCTGGGCGGGATCGTCCTCGACCGGCGGCTGTTCACGGCGATGGCGTATCCGGCCGACTACGGGTTCGTCGAGGGAACGCTCGCCGAGGACGGCGACCCGCTCGACGCGCTCGTCCTCGTCTCCGACCCGACCTTCCCGGGCTGCCGGATCCGCGTCCGGCCGATCGGCGTCTTCCACATGTCCGATGAGAAGGGCCCCGACGAGAAGCTCCTCTGCGTGCCGCTCGGCGACCCGTCGTTCGAGCGCATCCGGGACGTGCACGACGTCGCCGTCGAGCTGCGCGACGAGATCGAGCACTTCTTCCAGCGCTACAAGGACCTCGAGCCGTCGAAGGACACCGATACCCGCGGCTGGGGCCGACGCGACGAGGCGGAGCGGATCCTCTCCGCGGCGCGCGCTCGCGACGCCGGCTGACCCGACCGCCGTCGCCGAGGGAGAACAGGTCTCCGGCGGACACGTCCGGAAGCAGGTTCCCGCCGTGTCCTCCGCGGCCACGGCCGCGGAGGGGCGCATAGGATCGTCCCATGGCCGTCGAGCCGATCGACCTGCGTCACCTCGGGCACGAGCGCGTGATCGCGAGCTACCTCGTCGAGACGAGCGACGGCCTCGCGGTCGTCGACTGCGGCCCCGCGACGACGGTCGACGCGCTGAAGGCCGGGCTCGCGGCGCGCGGGCTCGCGCTCACCGACCTCCGCCACCTGCTGCTCACCCACATCCACCTCGACCACGCCGGCGCGGCCGGCACGCTCGTGCGCGAGCACCCGGGCCTGCGCGTCCACGTCTCCGCGATCGGGGCGCCGCACGTCGTCGATCCCGCGCGCCTCGAGCGCAGCGCCCGCCGGCTCTACGGCGAGAGCTTCGACACGCTCTGGGGCGAGCTCGCCCCGGTGCCGGAGGCGAACGTCGAGGTGGTCGGCGACGACGTGCTCGGGCTCGAATGCTTCCCCAGCCCCGGCCACGCCTCACACCACGTCTGCTATCTCGCCGCCGACGGGACGCTCTACGCCGGCGACGCGGCCGGCGTTCGCGTCCAGCCCGCGCACACCGTGTTCCCGCCGACCCCGCCGCCCGACGTCGACGTCGAGGGGTGGGAGCGGACGCTGGACGAGATCGAGCGCCGCGCACCCGACCGCCTCGCGCTCGTCCACTTCGGCGTCGCCGACGACGTCACCCGCCACCTCGCCGAGCTGCGGCTCAACCTGCTCGACTGGGCGGAGTCGGTCGAGGGCGGCGCGACCGAGGAGGAATTCGTCGCCTACGCGCTCGCCGAGCTCGCCGACGCGGGCGACGACGTCGCCGCCTGGGACCAGGCGATGCCTTTCTGGCAGTCCTACGCCGGCCTCAAGCGCTGGGCCGACAAGCGCGCCGAGAGCTAGTCGATTGATTCCAAAGTGCCGCGGGGCCAGCTGAGGCCCCTGACGCGGCGCGGGATCGCCACGCTCACCCGCGGCCCGTAGCGCTGCTACGAACCGCGACCGATCGCGTCGCCCCGCTTGGTCAGTGACCTCCCCGACCGGCACGCCCCTTCGGAATCAATCGTCTAGACGATTTCGGTCTCGAGCAGCCAGAGCGGCCCGTCGCCGCACTCGACTCGCCGCGCGCCCTCGCGCTCGGCGAGCGAGCTCGCGAGCACGCGGACGGTCTCGCCGTCGAGCTCGACGAGCGCGCCCGGGACGCCCTCGTCGCCCGGCGCGAGCATCGCGTAGCGCCACGCCCACACCAGCCGGTGCAGCTCCGCGGCAGGCCGGGAGAGGTCGAGCGCCGCGTCCGCCGCGGCGAAGAAGCCCTGGTAGTCGCCGCCGGTCTGGATCTCGCCCTCCTCGCCGTCCGCGAGGCGCGCGAGCGCCGTCGCCAGCGTCGCGGCGACGACCGCCCCGAGCGCGCCGTAGAAGTCGTCGGGCGGCGCGTACTCGCCGAACGGGATGCGGCTCTGCGCGAGCATCGCGCCGGTGTCGAGCTCGGCGTCCATGCGGTGGAAGGTGATGCCCATCTCGTCGTCGCCGTCGCGGATCGCCCAGGCGACCGGGTTCGGCCCGCGGTGGCGCGGCAGCAGCGACGGGTGGCCGTTCACCCAGCCGAGCGGCGGCACCGCGAGCGCGTCGGCGGGGATCTTCCACGGGAAGCCCATGCAGAGGACGAGGTCGGGGCGCACCGCCTCGAGCAGCGGCGCGATCCGGTCGCGCCGCGCCGGGAAGAGCACGTCGAGCCCGGCCGGTGCCCCGACGGCGAGCGGCCCGACCGCACCCGCGCCGCCGTAGCGGTTCTCGAGGTCGCGTACCGAGAGCGCCGCCACCGGCTCGTGCCCGGCCTGCCGCACCACGGCCTCGAACCCGAGCAACACCGGCAGGATCCGCGAGACGATCGCCACCCGCCAGGGCGGCGTGGGCGGGCTCACGGCTCGCGGTGGATGCGTGCGCCCGACGCCTGGTTGCGCGCCTTGACGACGATCTCGTCCACGTTCACGTGCCACGGCCGCGTCAGCGCGAACATGACGCAGTCGGAGACGTCCTCGGCGCTCATCGCGTCGACGCCCTCGTAGACCGAGGCCGCCTGCGCCGCGTCGCCCTTGAAGCGGACGAGCGAGAACTCGGTCTCGACGAGCCCCGCGTCGACGGTCGTGATCCGGATCGGCCGCCCGAGCAGATCCTCGCGCAGCGCGTACGTGAAGCCCCGCTCGGCGAACTTCGCCGCCACGTAGGTCGCACCGCCCGGGTAGGCGGCCCGGCCCGCGACCGAGCCCATGTTGACGATGTGGCCCCAGTCGTTGAAGTGCGGCAGGCAGAGCCGCGTCATGCGGACGAGCCCGGTGACGTTGACCCCGAAGACGGTCGCCTCGTCGGCCTCGCTCGACTCGTCGAACGGCGCGCGGCCGAGCGCGAGGCCCGCGTTGTTGAAGAGGATGTCGAGCGAGCCGAGCCGCTCGATCGCCTCGGCGACGAACCGCTCGCTGCTCTCGGGATCGGTGACGTCGAGCGGCAGCGCGACCTCGGTCTCGAGCCGCTCGACCCGGCGCGCGCCGCCCGCGACCGTGACGCCGGCCGCGGCGAGCGCCCGCGCCGTCGCCCGCCCGATGCCGGAGGAGGCACCGGTGACGATCGCGGTCTTGCCGGCGAGGTCGAGCTCGGCCATCGACGCGACTCTAACGATGGGGGAGCGAGCCGAGCGTCACGTCCTGCGGGTTCCGGGCGACGTGGTCGACCTGGAGCGTCGTGTGGTCGAGCCCGAAGCGCAGCGCGAGCATCCCCTCGAGCCGGCGGCGCGCGGCGTGGCAGTCGGAGTTCGGCTCGACGAGGACGTGCGCCGCGAGCGCCGGGAAGCCGCTCGTCACCATCCAGACGTGCAGGTCGTGCACCTGCACCACCTCGTCCTCGGCGAGGAGCGCGGCCGCCACCTCGTCGGGCTCGATCCCGGCGGGCGAGCCCTCGAGGAAGATGCGGCCCGACTCGCGCAGAAGCTGCCAGCTCGAGCGCAGCATCAGGGCGGCGACGAGCAGGCCGGCGACCGGGTCGAAGCGGTTCCAGCCGGTCGCGAGCACGAGCCCGCCGGCGATCGCGGTGCCGGCGAAGGCGGCGAGGTCGGTGGCGACGTGGAGGAAGGCGCCGCGGACGTTGAGGCTCTCCCGGTCGGCGCGCGAGAGCGCCCACGTCGCGGCGAGGTTGACGCCGATGCCGACGCAGGCGACCGCGAGCACGATGCCGCCGTGCACGTCCGGCGGCGAGATCAGCCGGCGGACGGCCGAGTAGACGATCAGCAGCGAGACGACGAGCAGGGTGACGCCGTTGGCCTGCGCGGCGAGGATCTCGGCGCGGCCGAAGCCGAACGTCCAGCGCCCGCGGGCGGGCCGGGCGGCGAGCGTGGCGGCGAAGAGCGCGGCGCCGAGCGCGGCCGCGTCGGTGAGCATGTGGCCGGCGTCGGCGAGCAGCGCGACCGAGCCGGCGAGCAGCGCGGCGACGACCTCGCCGACCATGAACGCCGAGATCAGCCCGAGCGCGATCGCGAGCGCGCGCCGGTCCTGCGCCCGTCCGTGCCCTCCGTGCGAATGCCCGTGCGCGTGCATGAGAGAAATCTAAAGATGCTCCGAACTCGTGCCCGCCAACGCGAAATCCATGGATACAGTTCCTACCCTCCGATGGCGACCGTCGAAGCAACCGGCATCCTGAGGTCGAGCGAGGAGTCGGTCGCGCTCGCGTCGCAGCTGCGCCGTCTCGCCCGCGTCGCCACGGTCGTGGCGCTCCTGACGAGCCCGGCCGCCTACTTCTTCTTCCACAAGGTCGACCACCTCTCGTTCTGGCCCGCGATCGGCGCCACGATCGGCACCGTCATCGGCTTCCGCGGCCTCGTCGACCTCGTGATCCGCCGCCTGATCCCGTGGCCGAGCCTCTTCGGCACCGAGGAGACGCGGCTGCGCGAGGAGGACATCGTCAACCGGCGGCGCGCGTGGACGTGGCGGTTCTTCTTCAGGATCGCGATCTTCTACGCGAGCATCACGACGATCGTCTACCTCGTCGACACCCGCCACGTGACGCACCGCTCGTGGCCGGGCACCGGGGTGCACATCCTCGCCGCGTTCTTCCACCTGCTCGGGAACCGGACGCTCCTGCTCCAGCTCGTCTTGGTCTTCTTCCTCTTCTTCGCCAACTTCCTGATCTTCATGGGCCCGCTGATGCTGATGGGCATCTCGCAGATCCGCGGCTACGAGCCCGGCGACGCCGAGTGGGGCGTCAAGCTCGAGCACGTCCGCGGCCAGGCGGAGGCGAAGGAGGAGGTGCGCCGGATCGTCACGCTCTGGCAGTCGGGCGAGGCGTTCGAGCGCGCGGGCGGCAAGCGCGAGCGGGGCCTGCTCTTCCTCGGCGCGCCGGGCACGGGCAAGACGATGCTCGCGAAGGCGATCGCGACCGGCTTCAACTCGCCGTTCGTCTCGATCCCCGGCTCGGGCTTCGCGCAGACGTTCATCGGCATCGACGCGCTGATCGTCCGTTTCATGGCCCGCAAGGCGAAGAAGCTCGCGCGCAAGTGGGGCGGCCAGTGCATCGTCTTCATCGACGAGATCGACGCGGTCGGCATGCGCCGGCAGGCGCTCGGCGGCGGCCAGCCGTCGATGACGGCCGAGACGGCGGCGCCGCCGCTCTTCGGCCAGATGGGCGCGATCAACCCGACCGGCGACCTGATCATCGAGAACCGCGCCTGGCGCGAGCGGCTGTTCGAGCAGCGCGCCCCGGAGCGCGTCTCGCCGTATCCCACGTGGGCGCGCAAGCTCGGCAACCTCGCCAACCAGGGCGTCTTCCCGGGGATGATGGGCGGCGCCGGCGGCGGTCTGGCGCTGAACCAGCTGCTCGTGACGATGGACGGGATCGACAATCCGCCGTTCATGCGCCGCTTCATGACGAACAAGATCAACTCGATCCTCGACGCGAGCTACATCGTCCCGCGCCGCGTCGGGCGGGTCAGCTTCCGGCTGCCGCCGCCGCGGCCGCTGAACGCGCAGATCTACTTCATCGGCGCGACGAACGTGCCGATGGACCGGCTCGACCCGGCGCTGACGCGGCCTGGCCGGATGGGCCGCCACGTCTGGTTCCGTACGCCGACGAAGGACGACCGCAAGGACATCTTCGACCTCTACCTCGACCGCGTCGCCCACGATCCGGAGCTGGATACGCCGGCGCGCCGCGACGAGATCGCCCGCATCACGAACGGGTACGCCCAACCGCTCCACGCGCGGTTGCTCACGCCGACCGGCTGGACGACGATGGGCGACGTCCGGGTCGGCGACGAGCTCGTCGGCGCGGACGGTGAGCCGGTGCGCGTGCTCGCCGTCCATCCCCGGGGCGAGATGGACGTCTTCCGCGTCAGCTTCAACGACGGCACGTCGACCGAGTGCACTGCCGACCATCTGTGGACGGTCGAGGCCGCGGATCCGCGCATGGTGCCGCGTACCTTCACGCTCCAGGAGATCCTCGATCGCGGTCTGCGCTGGTCGGAGAGGGGGAGCCGGTTCTACCTCCCGCGCCTCGCGCCGGTCCGGTTCGCCGACGAGGCCGAGCTTCCCCTCGATCCGTACCTGCTCGGCCTGCTCCTCGGCGACGGCGGCTTCACGTCGACGACGCCCGACTTCTGCACCGCCGATGCGGCCAACCTCGAGGCGGTCGAGGCGCTGCTGCCCGCGGGCGTCTCGGCCACGCGGCACGGACCGATGAACTGGTGGCTCTCGACCGGCCCACGCGGCGGTGACCAACGCACACGCTCGAACCCGCTGACGCGGAGCCTGTCCGTGCTCGAGCTCTGGGGCGTCAACGGTCGGGACAAGTTCGTCCCGGAGCAGTACAAGTGGGCTTCCACGGAGACCCGCCTCGCTGTTCTCCAGGGACTCATGGACACGGACGGCAGCCGGGACTACCGGCGGGGTACCGGGCCGGAGTTCTATTCGCATTCGCAGCAGCTCGTGGAGGACGTCGCCTTCCTCGTCCGCTCGCTCGGCGGCAGCGCGCGTGTCTCGTCCAAGCGCGAGGGCTGGCGCGCCAGACTCGACCTCCCCGATGGGCTCGTCCCGTTCCGGCTGCCGCGCAAGGCCGACGCCTATCGCAGCTCCCGGAGGCCGTTCCGCAAGCGGATCGTCCGCGTCGAGCCGGTCGGACGTGAGCCGGTTCAGTGCGTGACCGTCGAGGCGCCGGACGGCCTCTATGTCGCAGACGGGTTCACGGTGACCCACAACTCGCCGGCGATGATCGAGCAGATCTGCTCGATGGCGCTGACGAACGCCCACCACGAGGGCCGGCTCGCGTTCTCGTGGACGCATCTCGTCGACGCGATGACGGCGGTCGAGTCGGGCACGGCGATCGGCGTCCAGTACGTCGAGCACGAGACGCGGGCGGTCGCGATCCACGAGGCGGGTCACGCGGCGGCCGCGCACGTGTACCGGCCCGATCTCGAGTCGAGCCGGATCTCGATCAAGATGCGCGGCGGCTCGCTCGGCCACCACCAGGCGTTCGAGAAGGAGGAGCGCTTCAGCTCGTGGCAGAGCGAGCAGTACGGCGCGCTGATCCACGTGCTCGGGGCGATGGCGGCGGAGATGGTCTTCTACGGCGAGAACTCGAACGGCGTCGGCGGCGACCTCTTCTCGGTGACGTGGATCGCGGCGATGATGGTCGGCGCCTCGGGCATGGCGCCCGCCCCGATCGAGCTCAACGGCGCCACCTTCGACGACGAGACCGAGGACGAGACGCGCGCCCGGCTCGCGAAGCGGTTCGAGAAGATCGGCAACCGGCTGCTCAACCGCACCCAGGGCGGCGGCTTCGGCGAGAACCCGATCGCGTCGGTGCTCGGCGACCGTGACAAGCGGGCGCTGGCGTCGCAGTTCCTCGGGCAGGCGTTCCTGACGGCGTACCTCTTCATGCAGCAGAACAAGGAAGCGATCGAGCGGGTCGCGAACGAGGTGATCTCGAAGAAGGAGATCTACGGCGACGAGCTCGTCCGCCTCCTCGACGCGCAGAACCTGACGAAGCCCGAGATCGACTGGACGAAGGAGGACGCGTGGCCGCAGATGTGACCGGCGAGGGTGGCGCGCTCGTGCCGGTGGAGCCCGCGGGCGCCGCTGTTCCGGCGGCGCAGCCCGAGGCCGCGGCCCCCACCCCGGCTGCACCGGCCGCCGACAGCTCGCGGCACATGCTGCAGATGCCGCACCGCTACCGCTTCTTCGTCGTCTACGGGATCCTCGCGCTCGCGCTCGGCGCGGCCGCGGCGGGCGTCGCGATCTTCGCGAGCCGTTCGATCAGCCCGGCGCCGAAGTGGTCGGCGTGGCGCCCGAGCGGCGGCGGCCTCGGCGCGGAGCGCCAGATCGCAGACCACGTCGCGCCGGGCTACCGCCTGCCGAGCGGGGCGCAGCTCGTCGACGTGATCGCGAAGGCGCCGTCGGTGACGCCCGGCAAGCAGACGATCCCGATCCACTACGTCGCGATCCGCGGCACGAAGGGTGCCGTCACCCCCGACCACATCTTCGGCGTCTCCTCCTCGGACAGCGTCATGTACTCGCTGTGCGGCCTCGGCACGAACTGCTCGATCGCGACAGGCACGCCGTCGGTCGCGCGCGGCCGCCTCGTCCGCCGCGAGATCCTCGAGCTCGCGCTCTACACGTTCAAGTACGTCGGCGGCGTCCAGAACGTGGTCGCGTTCATGCCGCCGCAGCCGGGCTCGACGCCGCAGTACGTCGTCTACCTGCGCAAGGCCGACCTCACGAACGAGCTGCGCGTCCCGCTCGCCGACACGCTGCGCTCGAAGACGCCGCTGCCGAACACGATCCCCGCACACGAGGTACAGCTCGTCGACGCGACGACCAACTCGCGGGTCTACTCGTTCAGCCTCGCGCAGGGCCAGCAGGGCGACGCGATCCTGGTGCTCGCGCCGCTGCCCGCCTGATTCGTAGTCCGCCGCGACCGCCGAGATGAGCCGGGCGGCCCATTGCGGGCCGCTCGATCCTCTGCCACCGTGAGGCCATGTCGCGTACGGAGATCCTCCTCTGGATCGTCGCGCTCCTCCTGCTCGAGGTGAACCACCTCAAGTGGATCTGGTGGGAGCACTGGAGCTGCCGCCGGTGCGCCTCCAAGCACAAGGACTGCGCCTGCGGCGCGACCCGCAGCTGGCTGATGTACCTGTAGCCTGGTTCCGCTCTTCGCCCCCATCGACTAGCGGTCCAGGTCGCGGCCCTTTCAAGGCCGTAGCGCGGGTTCGAATCCCGCTGGGGGCATAGTTCCCGCTTCGCCCGCGCTCGTCGCCGCCTCGCGGGCCGACGTTCTCGTCTCGGCCGACCGCCATCTCACCGAGCTCGCGCCGCGCGTGCGCGTCGTCACTCCGCGCGAGCTCCTCGACCTGCTCGCCACGTAGCGCCACCGGGTCGCGCCTCAGCCGCTCCCCCGCCGATGCTCCCGCGTCGAACCCGTCAGCTTCGAACGTGTCGAGGAGGACGCCCGCGTCGGTGTCGACGCGCTCGGGCGGCGGCCCGGCCACGGCGATGCCATCTCTCGTTCGCACATCTGCGCTACTGTGCATTCGTGCAGAAGACACGGGCCACCTACAGCCTCGATTCGTCCCTCCTGCGGGCGACGCGCGTTGCCGCCGCCCGGCAAGGACGGCGCGAGTCCGAGATCGTGGAGGAGGCGTTGCGCGCCTACCTCGGGTTGGGTGTGCTCGAGGAGATCTGGGCGAGGAACCCCGGCGGTCTCGACGCTGACACGGCGCTGGAGCTCGCGGTCGCAGAGCAGCACGCTGCTCGGCGCGAAACGTGACGCGAGCCGTCCTCGACCCGAACGTTCTCGTCGCTTCCGCATTGGCGCCTCACGGTCCTCCGGCCGACTGTCTGCGCGCACACGCTGAGGGGCGTTTCGAGCTCGTCGTCAGCGAGAAGCTGCTCGCGGAGTTGGGCGGCGTGCTTGCGCGGGAGAAGTTCCGACGCTATCTCTCGCTCGAGCAGGCGGGCCGGCTCGTGACGGCGCTCCGCCGCGATGCCCTGCTCCATGCCGACCCTCCCGGGCCGCCGCCGCACCTGTCTCCCGATCCTGACGACGACTATCTGCTCGCGCTTGCCGCCGACGCGCGGGCGCACGTACTCGTCACCGGCGATGCCCACCTGCTCGGACTGGAAGCGCCGGGTTTCCGCATCGTGGCACCGCGCGAATTTCTCGCGATACTGCCCCGCTGAGCTGCCTCTCCCGCGGAACCCTACTCCCTCTGCTCTCCCCCCTCTCCCCCCCCGCGGCAAGTTCGGCAACCCGGCCCTGATGCAGTTCGGCAACGCGACGCTGAAGGAGGTCGGCGACGTCTCGGTGCGGAGCCTCGTCAACCGCGGCGCCATCGTGCCCGCCACGTTCTTCGTCGACGAGCAGGCGAGCGTCCACCTGAGCATCTTCAAGGGCTCGCAGAAGATCGCGATCCTGCAGAGGGGCAGCCGGATCCGCTGCAACCTGATCCACAGCGGCGGCCTCGTGAAGGACATCCACCTCATGATCCTCCGCCCGGGCACGATCAACGTGAATCTCCACGTCCCGTCGAGCGCCCACCTGGTCACAGGCCAGAAGTACAAGCTCCGCGTCTGGGCACTCGACTTCGACGGCAACAAGACCGTCGCGTACATCCCGTTCACGGGCTAATGCAACGAGGGAATTGAACGCTCGCGAGGAGGGATTGGCCGAGTCGGCCAATCCCTCCTCGTCTCGCGGTACTAACCGGCAGTGAGCCCTCCGGCCATCCTGAGGCGTCGTCGGCCCAATGATGTGGTCAATGCTCTCCACGCCGGCGCCACAACACAGTGCACACCGACTAGCACCGGGGCGATAGCGCAATCGCCCTCTGGGCGTTCGCCAACAACCAGGGAGCTCTCGAGCCTGACTACGCAGGAGCAGCCACACGCCGCTACGCTTCGCCGGATTGTGCGTTCGCTGCCGGATCTCGCCCCAGTGGTAAAGCGCTTCCTGCGGCGCTTGGATCTTCGAGTTACGCACTGGTCGAGATCGACGGCCGCCCAGCGCGTACGACTCCTCCGACATACAGGCGTGGAGATTGTTCTCGACGTGGGCGCAAACGAGGGCCAGTATGCTCGCGGCCTTCGAGACGCCGGATACGAGGGCCTGATCATCTCGTGTGAGCCAATAGAGTCGGTCTTTCGGACGCTTGAGGCTGGATGCGCGCGCGATGAGCGCTGGAAGGCACATAGAGTCGCGTTGGGCATGGAGGAGGGTGAGGCTGACCTTCGTGTCGCGGCTTCCAGCGCCTTTAGTTCCTTTCTGCCGGTTACGGACACGGCGGTCGCACTCGACTCTCGCGCCGCTCCGGATCGGACGGAGAGAGTGCCTCTCAGCACACTCGACGCCTTCGTTGGCGAAGTCTGCCCGACCGGTGTGATCGGAATCAAGATCGACGCTCAGGGCTATGAGCAGCAGATCCTCAGCAGAGGCGACGCCGCTCTCGCACGAGCGGCATACCTCGAGTTGGAGCTATCTCCAGAGCCACTTTATGACGGAGAGAGCCCGATGCTCTCGGTGATCCAGCGACTTGAAGAGCGCGGCTTTGTGCTGGTTGGTGCCGAGAATGAATGGAGCGACCCAAAGACAGGGCGCGCCCTCCAACTCAACGGCTTATTCATTCGCCGATGAGACATGTGTGGCAGAGCTGGCGGTCGACCGCTGTCACTTTACGAAGACCTCAGGCCGTACGCTTGCCGCTCTCGTCGCGCCCCTGACAATCCGAAGCACTTTCATGCAAATCGCGTACGCAACGACATATGACGCCCACGACGTCCACAACTGGTCGGGTCTCGGCACGTATATCGCACGCGCGCTGGAAAGCACAGGCCTCGATCTCGACTACGTGAACGTGGGACCGGTCCCCTTCGCCGCGAGGGTTGCGGGGAGGCTTGTTTCGAAGGCCGCTCGGCGCAGACTCCTCCCCGAGCGCGAGCCGTACTTCGCAAAGCGACGTTCGAGCGCTCTGTCGAGGGAGCTCCGCCCGCACGCAGAGATCGTCTTTAGTCCGGGGACGCTACCCATTGCATACCTCGGGGAAAGCATCCCACACGCGTTCTGGACCGACGCGACCTTTGCGTCAATCGTCGACTTCTATCCCGAGGCCACCGGGCTTCATCCACGTACGCTCCGAAACGGCAACGAGCTGGAGCAGAGGGCCCTTGAGACGAGTGCCGCGGCGATTTACGCCTCCGACTGGGCAGCGGCGAGCGCGATCAAGGACTACGGCACGGATCCCGCGAAGGTACACGTGCTGCCGTTTGGCGCCAACCTCGTCACTCTCCCCGAGCCGACGGAGCTTGACAGACTCCTCTCCCTCCGCAGCGGACAAGTGTGCCGACTGCTGTTCGTCGGCCTCGACTGGGCGAGAAAGGGCGGCTCGATTGCCGTCGAGACCGCTCGGCTTCTGAATCTCGCGGGAGTGGAGACGGAGCTGACGGTGATCGGCGCAAACGTCCCCGGCCCGATCGAACCGTTCGTGAAGTCACTGGGATTCGTGAACAAGAAGGCCAACCCTGAGATGTTCACGGCCGCATACGAACGATCCCATTTCTCCTCGTCCCGTCCCGGGCCGAGTCGGCTGGCGTCGTCTACGCGGAAGCGAGCGCGTTCGGCGTTCCCAGCATCGCGACAGACGTCGGCGGGGTCTCGACGCAGATCAAGGACGGGGTCAGCGGGCGCCTGTTCCCCCTTGAAGCCGGACCCGAGGAATATGCCGAATTCATCGCCTCGGCGCTCTCCCGTTACGAGGAGGCCGCTCGGCGTACCTTCGTCGACTACCGCGAGAGATTGGACTGGAGCGTCACCGGGCGACGCGTGCGCGCAATTCTCGAGGAGTGCCTGCGCAGCTGAAACTCCCGCCTTCAGCACTGTCGTGCCTTGAGCCGCGGCCGGAAAGGCGGTGAGCGGCGGTGCAATGTGCCGTTCGGTCTCGGGGCGAACGGCTCGGTCGTCGGCAACGCGATCAGCGGCAACTTCTACTGCTGCTTTCCCAGACCGGCGACGTGAAGCACACGCAGAACCACTGCAACGGCAACCACTGGAACGTGCTCGTCGCCTAGGAGCGATCGCGGTGAGCGGCCAGGGGTCTTCGCGCTTCGCCTGCTCGCCGTGCATGCCGTACGCGGCCGTGCCCTCAGTCTGACGACGCCGAACGCCTGGTTACGAACTCGTACTCGATCGCAACGATGTCCACCTTGCCGTCCCAGTCGGCGTTGTCACTCCTGGCCTCCGCCACTTTCGCGAAGCTTCGGCCTCGTCGTGCTCCGATCGTCGACGAGCGAGAAGTCGACCGTCGTTATCGCGTCGAGATGCACGAGTTACGGTGACTGAGCCTCACGCATAGGCTGAGCGGCGCTCGCCTGACGTCATCTGGTCGTAGATCCAGCGGTAGGTCTGCTCCATGCCCGCCGCGAGCGAGATCGAGGGCTCCCAGCCCAGCAGCTCCTGGATCAGCGTGTTGTCGCTGTTGCGGCCGCGCACGCCCTGCGGCGCGTCGAGGTCGTAGCTTGCGCTCGAGCTTGATGCCGGCGATCTCCTCGACGATGTCGACGAGCTGGTTGATGGTCACCAGCTCGTCGCTGCCGAGGTTGATCGGCTCGATGATGTCGCTGTCGCGATCATCGCTGCGATGCCCGTCGACGCAGTCGTCGATGTACATGAAGCTGCGGGTCTGCTCGCCGTCGCCCCAGATCTCGATCTCGTGCGTTGCCGGTGAGCTTGGCCTCGATCGACCTTGCGGCAGATCGCCGCCGGGGCCTTCTCGCGGCCGCCGTCCCAGGTGCCGTGGGCCCGTAGACGTTGTGGTACCGCGCGACGCGGGTCTGGAGGCCGAAGTCCTCGCGGAAGTGGCGGCACATGCGCTCGCTGAAGAGCTTCTCCCAGCCGTAGCCGTCCTCGGGCATCGCCGGGTAGGCGTCGGCCTCCTTCAGCGGCTGCGACGTCGGTCGTCTGTCTGCTTGTCGGCCGCGTAGACGCACGCCGACGAGGAGAAGAAGTAGCGCTCGACGCCCGCGTCGCGGGCGCGCCATCGAGCAGGTGGGTGTTGATCAGCACCGAGAGCATGCAGAGCGCCTTGTTGTTCTCGATGAAGCCCATGCCGCCCATGTCGGCCGCGAGGTTGTAGACGTCGCGACGCCCCGACCGCCGCCTTGCGGCAGGCCTCGAGCTGCTGCAGATCGAGCTGGGCGTTCTCGACGTCGTCGAAGCGCTGGTACCACGTCCTCGACCGGCTTCATGTCGACGGCTCGGATCGAGGCGACACCTTCGCTCCGCAAGGTGCGACAAGATGGCCGCCGATGAAGCCACCCGCTCCTGCGACCACACGGATCCCGTCTCGGCTCACGCGTCCCTCCTTGGTTCCGTCGAATGAGTGAGCGGCAGTCGGCGCCCCGGGAGTCGGCTGCCCCACGCCGCCCGGAGTCGTCGCCAACGACCGCGCCTGCTGGACTCGCCTCCCGAGGCCGTTCCGATCGCGCGCTGGAGCCAAGCTCGAACCGATCCGCAATCGCGTCGATTGCGAACGCTTCCCGGCGTAGGCCCGGCCGTTGGCTCCCATGCGGTTGCTGGTCTCGACGTCGGCGAGAAGGTTTACGACGGCATCGCAAACGCTGCCTCGTCGGCCGGATCGATGACGTTTCCTGACTCCGCGCCCCGAATCGTCCGGGCAGCCAGATTCTCTGAGGGGACAGCAGCCACGATGGCACGACCGGCGCAGTGGTAGGTGAGGATCTTCGAAGGAACCGAGTAGACGCCGGCGTTCCCCTCCAGGACTGCGAGCAGGACATCGGCGCTACCGAGAACGTCGGGAGGACTCGTAGGGCTGAAAGGGGAGTACGCGCAGCGACTCCAGCTGCTCTCGGCGCGCGCGCTCCTTCAGCCATTCCGCGCCCCTCCCTTCGGATACGACCACCACGACCGCATCCGGGTCACTACCCACGCGACGCGCAACCTCGAGAATCAGGTCCGGGTTGTGCTTCAGACCGAGCGTGCCCGAGTACAGAGCGACGCCTTCCCGACCAGCCCCTGCCCGGTCGCCCATTCGTTCCCACGCGACCGTTCGGGCAGCTCTCCAGAGGCGCCCAGTTCTCGATCACAGAGGTACGGCCCTCGTCCACCCGCCAGCGCCGAAGCGCGGCAGGAAGTCGTCCGCGATCGCCACAACACCGTCGCTTCTCCGCAGCTGCCTGCCCTCCATCGCCGAGAAACAGCGGCCGAGCGCAGCCCCGACCGGCTTCCCGAGTTTTGCTCGGCGCCGTGACGCATCCCCTCGCTGTAGATGTCCTGCTGCCAGAACACGAACGGGAGCGACGCGCGGCGACACGACGCGAGCAGGTGTTGCTGGGCGAACAACGGGTTGTTCGCAGAGACGACGACGTCTGGCTTCGCATCGAGCGCGCGCTGCGCGATCGCTCGCCCGTAGGCGAGCTCCTGCGCGATGCGCCGCCACGACGCGTGCCGCGCGATGGCCTCGGCGACGTCGACGGACTCGCTCGTAAACCCGGCGGGATCCGTCGAGGTGGCGGCGAGCGCGCCCTTGCCGGACGAGTACTCAAGCACCAGAAGTGGCTAACCCGATGGCCCCGCCGCGCGAGCTCTCTGCTGAGCTGGACCTGGAACGGGTGACCCGAGTAGTCGTGGAGCGCGATGTTCAGAGGCTCGCTCACCTTCTGACCGCCTGGACGACGAGCTTGTTGCCGATCCCGCCGAGTACGAGATCGGCGAGCCTGAACCCGCTCACCGCCAGAGGGAGCAGCGGCGCGCGCGACAGCACACGCATGGCCGGCCCGGGCTCGTGCCGGTAGAACATCGCGTACCGGCGAGCGCGGGCGATCCTGAACCCATCCCGCTCGAACGTGTCGCGCACCTCGTCGAGCCGCAGTCGCGCGACACGGTTCCCCGCCTCCTCCCGGTCCAACGCCAGGCCGACCTTGACGGCAACCGACGTCACGAGTGCATCGGCTGGCTCGGTGACGCACACCGCCTTGCGCGCAACCCGCGCCATCTCCCGCAGCCCCGCCATCGGATCGTGGATGTGGTGGAGGCCGTCGTGGACGTAGACGACGTCCATCGACCGATCCGCGAACGGCAGCCGCTCGATGTCGGCGACGATCGCCTCGAACCTCACCCCGTGCCGCCGAGCGCGTTCGTGCGCACGGCGGGCCGCACCGAGCGACAGATCCGAGCTGACTACGTGCGCGCCAGCACCGGCCAGGAACTCCGCGTCCATCCCCGACCCGCCACAGACGACGAGCGCGCTCGCCCCGTGCAGGTCGAGCCCGACGACGCCGCGTCGGAACTTTTCGCGCAGCAGCCAGGCGTAGAGCCGCGGCAGCCCACGCGGGCGCTCGATCTCGAACTCGGCATCGACGGCGTCGTCGAAGTACGCCGCCTGCGCGTCGTCGCGAGTCTCGTCTTCGACTACGAGCACCGGGATGCCGTCCTTTTTCTCGAAGCTCCTTCCGCAGCCGAGACAGGTTGTTCTCACCGCGTCCTGGCCGAAGACCGAACGGCATGCTGGACAGGCAAACGCCCCGACGACAACCGCGCTAGTCACGCTGCCTCCTCGGCATGCGAGCCCTCGGTGGCGGTGCCAGCATCGTTGGAGGCCTGCCGCAACTCCGCCAGCTTCGCGTTGATCATGATCTCGTACATGGCGAGCAGTGACGCGTAGACGAGCCCAGCTCTGCCGTCGAGGAAACCCCGCTTGACGACGTAGACCCAGAAGAACCGGATCGCAGGCCTGAACGGCAGGCGATACCAGACGCGCACCTTGAGAAAACGGCGCCGCTCCGGCCACGTTCCGAGTAGACGACCACGACGCTGCTTGCCCCAACCCTCGCGCTGGGCACGAATCATCTCCTCCGCCTCGAACGTGGCATAGCGACTGTGGCGCTCGACAAACGCGTCGATACCTTGAGGTTCTCGTGCTGCAACGCTGAAGCGAGAAAACCGACCGGCCCGTCGACGATCACGCTCTCGTAACGGCGCGGCTCTCAAACCGCCCTTTGCCGACCCGGAAGAGCCGCAGCTGGTGGTCCGGGTACCACCACGCATGCTTCAGCGGCCTACCCATGAAGATGTTCATCCTCGCCATGTAGAAGCCGTCGAGGTCCGACCGGTCAACGCCTCGGCGGATCTCGTCGACCAGCGCCTGCGTCAGATATTCGTCGGCGTCGAGGAAGAGCACCCAGTCCGTATCGATCGACAGGTTGTCGAGACCCAGTTCTTCTGCTCCGCGTAGCCGACCCACTCGTGCTCGACCACACGTGCACCTGCAACCTCGGCCAGCCGACGCGTCCGATCCGTGCTGCCAGCGTCGACGACGCAGACCGGCCCGAGTTCGCGTACGGAGATGACGCAGCGCTCGATGTGAAGCTCCTCGTCTTTCGTCGGGATTACGATCGCGATCTCGTTCCGACGGGCATCGGTCATGCGGGAACCGCCAGGTAGTTGTCACCGTCGAGCCTTTGCACTCGGTATCCGCAACTCTCGAGGAAGTCAGTCGGCTCCGCGGGATCGAATGCCTCGAAGAGCAGGGTCGCCTCGCGCCTCCGTAGGAGCCTCTCCGCACCACGCAGGACGTGCATCTCGTGTCCCTCGACATCGATCTTTACGAAGTCCGGGCGCTCACCCAAGTCGTCGAGCCGGACTGTCATCACCCTGAGGCCGCCATCGCGATCGGCGGCGAGCCTCGTCCTAAACCCGGTACGCTCGAGCTCAAGCGTCGCCTCGCCCGCAACATCGGACACCGCGGCCTGAACCAGACGCTGTTGCACGTTCCCGTGGCGCTGAAGCGTAGCCCGGATGAGCCGCGCGTTATTCGGATCCGGCTCGAACATGAGGCCGTTCCCGACGAGCCAGGTGTAGTAGCCGCAGTTAGCCCCGACATCCCAGAACGCCCGCGGACGAGCTGCCCGTAGCAGCCGCCTGATCTCCGGATCGGGCGGCGCGATCATGTAGGTCAGGTGACTCGTGAGGCGGACCCGGACAGGATGATCGACGTATCGGAGCCGCGCCCAGCTCTCGAGGTCGAGCGCCCCCATCAGCGTCTTCGTGCCGGGGGCCGTGCGCAGCCGATTGAGCGGATGCGCGCGTCGGATAACCTCAATCATGACGTGTTCCGTCGGAGAGAGCGGCACGCCCCACAGATTGAGCGCCCGCTGATCGGGACGCCCCGACGGCATTGCCATACACCTCGGCGAGCTGGCGAGCGATAACGCTCAGGAGAAGCGTTCGGCGACGAAGCTGCGGCCGTTCCGGCCGGCCCGCCGTGCCCACTGCTCGTCCACCAGCAGCCGCAGATGCCGTCCGCCACACTCGCCGGTTCTCGATCGACGAGCACGCACCCGCCGCCGCGCTCGAGCTCGTCCGCAAACGGGAAGGCGCGCGTTAGGACGACCGGAGTCGCATAGGCGAGGGCTTCGACGGCTGCGGCGCCGAAACTCTCATCGGCAGACGGCAGCACATGGAGCCAGGCGCGACGCAATGCATCGTCCTTCTGTTCGCCGAGCGCAATGCCCTCAAACGCGATGTGGTCTGCGATCCCAAGCTCCGCCGCACGGCGCGCGAGCGCCCGACTGCGACGTCCTCATCCGGGCCGATGATGCGAAGCCGCGCGTCGCTCCGCACCGCCACCACCCGCGCGAATGCCTCGACCAGCGTGTCCACTCCCTTCTTCGCGCTCACGCGACCAAGGAAGACGATCTCGCCTCGACGCCGCACCGCGTCCGGATCGAGCGTCGGCACGTGGACGCCCGACCAAACGACCGACCCTTCCGGCCAGCCTGCGTCGACAGCCTCCGCCCGCTCCCGCTCCGACTCCCAAATCAACGTTGCGGCATGGCGCGCGTGCGACCGCTCGAGCGCGAGTTCGTACACCCGCTTGCGTCCACTGTTATGTGCACGGTGGTACGCCGTCAGCGCCCCGTGGGGATGCATCACATACGGCATTCCCCGAGCTCGACAGATTCGTGCCACCGCGAGCGTGACGAAGAGGTAAATCCCGTGGACATGCACGATGTCGAAGCGGCCGATGTTCCGCCACAGCCACCTAGACAACGATGGAGAGAACGTATAGCCCCGTGGGTGGGCAACCGGAAAGACGATCGCGGAGAAGCCGTCCTCCTCTGCCGCGACTCCGGTCGGGACGCAAAGGTCGTACGGCCCGTCGAGGGTCGTGGACGCGAGCTCGACCTGATGCCCGAGCGCCCCGAGCGCCGCGCAGAGCTCCGCCATGCGTGGCGGGCCGCCGTAGCGCGGAGCCCGGCTACCCAGCACGTGCAAAATCGAGAGCTGTCGCTGCGTCACGATGCCTCAGACAGTTGCCACGACTGCCGCCTGCCGACAGGCTCGGCCACAGACTCGAACCGCCACGACCCACTCCGTGACGAGAAGGACGCGCCCGCTCTGCGCGCTATCGAAGCGTACCCACCAGTGGTGGCTGTCGAGGACGTAAGGCGGACAATCGAGCTGCGGCACAACGTGAACAGGTAGAACGATTGCGCGTGGGTGAGCGAGCGCGTTTCCGCCTTCGGCACCTCCGCCATGAAGACGTTCGGCCGGCCGTCGCGGCCGCGTGCCGGCGGCTGCGGGGTAACGCCGGCGTCACCGTCTCGTCGGAAGGCGTGCGCGGACCGATAGCCAGCAGCCCGCGCGTCGTGGTGGAACATGCGGACAGTCTCGAGCGAGAACTCGTTCAGGTCCTTCCCGAGCAGCGGCAACTTCCTGATGATGTCGTTCGTCGCCGTGATGACGTGACAGCCGATTGCGGCCGCCTGGACGACGTTCAATAGCTCCCGTGGGCTCGCCCAGATGAGCTCTGCCTGCGGCCGTACGGCGAGGATTTGCAGCGCCTCCTCCATGACGGGGACCGGGTCGCGGCCCGTGTCGGCGATGCGGCCGGCGAAGACGGAGACCGACGAGGGCGTCTCGGTCAGGTGCTCGGCCACCGCGGCAACCTGCGCCGTCGTCAAGAGCGCCGTCACGTTCACCTTCACGCCTGCCTCCGCAAGCCGCCGGACGACGGGGCCCGCGAATACGCCGCCGACGTTCGTGACGGGGATCTTCACGTGGACGTTCTGGCCCAGCGACGCGAGGAGGCGTCCCTGCTCCTCCATCTCGGCGAAGTCGTCCGACATGACTTCGAACGAGATCGGCCGATCGGGGATCGCGGACACGACGGCCCGCGCAAAGTTGAGATAGTCCGTCACCCCGGCCTGGCGCATCAACGTCGGGTTCGTCGTGAAGCCGCTCACGCAGGGGTCCGCGTACATCTCGAGCATCCCCGCAAGATCGGCGCCGTCTGCGTAGAGCTTGACCTGCTTGCCGTGGATCTTCACGATGTCTCCTCCGACTCGTCCCTTGTCAGCGCGACCGCCGCCTCCCACAGGCTCGCGACCCGGAGGTCGGGCTCCGAGGGCAGAATCTCGCCGTACCCGTCTCCCACGAGCGCCGTCCGGCACCCGGCGCGCCTGCCGGCCTCGACGTCGCGCCAGCGGTCGCCCACCATCACGCACTGCTCGGGAGCCGCTCCCAGCCTCCGCATCGTCTCGAGCAGCAGTCCCGGCGCTGGCTTGCGGCACGCGCAGCGGTCAGCGTCGTCGTGCCAGCACACCCGGACATCGTCGAGGCCGAGTTCGTCCACCAGGCGCGCGTTCATCGCCTCGACGACGTTGCGCTCCTGTGTCCCGCGGGCCACGTCGGGCTGGTTGGTCACGACGACGAGCCTGAAGCCCGCCTCGTGCAGCAGCCGACAAGCGTCTCCTACGCGCGGCAGAACCTCGAGCTCTTCCACGCTCCGCGCAGGCGCCGGCACGGGGCCGTCGGCGGGAACGCAGCGGCTGAGCACGCCGTCCCGGTCGAGAAAGGCGACCCGCGTCACGGCTGCAGCGACTCCCATTTCGCAGTTGCAGCGGCTACAAGCGGATGCGAAACGAGCAGGTGCGCGACGAGCGACTGGATCGACTCGGTGTGCGGAGTGACCCGCGCTTCGTCGACCGTCGGCACGACAATGCACGCCTTCGCGACCCGTGCGGTGTAGCCGCCGTCGCGCCCGACGATCCCAACGATGCGAGCGCCTGCGTCGCTGGCCGCATCCATCGCCTGGACGAGATTGGCGCTGATCCCGCGTTCGGCATCGCCACCTCCGACCGAGAAGACGAACAGCAGGTCGTCCCGACCGAGCCTGCTCCCGCGGAGCCAGGCCGCGTAGCTCGAATGCCAGCCGTCATCGTTCACGCGTGCCGTCAACTCTGCGGCGTTGTCGGTCGGTGCGTATGCCTCAATCCCGGCGAGCTTGCGGAAGTCGCAGACGGCGTGCGACGCATGCGCTGCTCCACCGCCGGAACCGATGCAGAACAAGCGTCCGCCGCGCTCACGCACAGCCGCAACCTCCACCGCAACAGCTTCGATTGCTGCGGTGTCGAGCAGCGCGAGAATACGAGCCGACTCGCGAAGGAACCGAACAACGAAAACCTCAGTTGGCACGACTTGCCGCTCCACGGGCTGCGCCCATCAGAAGTTCACCAACACCTTGGCGCCCTCGTCGTCGATCCGGTATGTGAGCTCGCGAAGCCCCTCGCCGCCGAGGGCCGCGCGCACGTCGGCCTTCGACCCATTCTCGCAGAGCACCATCAGGAAACCGCCACCGCCGGCACCCACAAGCTTTCCGCCAGTCGCTCCCGCGTCCCGAGCGACGTCGTACCAGCGGTCGAACGTCGAGGCGCTGATCTTTGCCGAGCGTCGCTTCTTGTTCTCCCAGTGCTCGTGCAGCAGCCCTCCGAACGCCGCGAGATCGCCTCGAACCAGGGCGTCACGGATCTCGAGCCCCATCGATTTTGTCCGATGGAGACTGTCGACGACTTCGCCGTTCAAGGCCGACGTGTCGCGCTTCTGTTGTTCGAGGATCTCGTTCGCGCTTCGACTCGTCCCCGTGAAAAAGAGCAGCATCTGCGCACCCAACTCCTCGAGCACTGCGCGCGGAAGCTCCAGCGGCGCGGCGTCGACCGTTCCGTCCCGGCCGATGTCGAGGCAGACGATGCCACCGAGCGCCGAGAGGTAGTGATCCTGCTTACCGACCGGGTGGCCGGCAAGCTCCTCCTCGATGTGGAACGCGAGCTCGGCGAGCTGAACCGGAGCGATCCGCTCGCGCTTCACCTCGTGGAGAGCGAGCAGCAGCGCAACCAGATACGTGCTCGATGATCCAAGTCCGGTCCCGGCGGGAACATCCGCCATCGACGCAATCTCAACGTTCGAGCGGATCCCGAGTAGGTTGAGCGCCGGACGGACGAGGTCGTGCCGTATCTCGTCGACACGGTCGACCTCCTCGGAGATCGAGTACTTGAGATGGATGCGATCGTCTGCCGAGGGACGGTTGAGGGCGATATAGACGTACTTGTCGATCGCCGCGCTGAGGACGAAGCCGCCGTGCTCGCGATAGTACGACGGTAGGTCGGTGCCGCCGCCGCCGAGGGATACGCGCAGCGGCGCCCGAGCGACGATCACCCCGCACCCCCCTCGGACAGCGCAATGGCGCAAGCAAGGTCTGCTGGCGTGTCGATCCAGAGCGGCCACTCACGCTGTGCGAGCCGGTGGCTGTGGAGAAGGCCGGCCTCGGCGAGTCGTGGCAGGACGTTGCGCGACAGGTCACCGCGCTCCGGGATCGATACAAGCGTCTCGGACTCGAGGACCAGCAACCCGGCGCTGACAAACCGGCTGGCGGCGTCGCATGGCCGCGGCTTCTCGACGAACCGCACAACGCGGCCGCCTGCATCGAGGTCGGCGACCCCACTCGCGCTGACATCGTCGCGCTCGAAGAGCGCGACGGTCGCAGCAGCACCGCCGCGGTAGTGGGCCCTGACGACCGCGTCGACGTCGGCCTTGTGCACGTTGTCGCCGTAGACGACCAGGAAGACGCTGTCCCCGAGCCACTCGCGTAGAGATGCAATCGTCCCGGCCGTACCGAGCAACTCCCGCTCGTATGACCACCTGATGTCGACCCCGAATGCGTCGCCGTCGCCGAAGTGCGCCGTCACCGCGTCCGCGAGATGATGGAGGTTGATCGCGATCTCCCGGATGCCAGCTCCCGCGAGCCAACGCACGTTCTGCTCCAGTACCGGGACTTCGCCCACCCGGATCATGCACTTCGGCACGTATGAGGTCACATCGCCTAGACGCAGCCCCCTGCCGGCCGCGAGCACGACGGCCTTCACAGAACCCGCCCTCTTTCAAGCCGAGGCTGTCGGTCGGCGGCAACGATCCGCACCGGCATACCGGGAGTGCTGTCCAGACGCAGCTCGGGACTGCCCGTGAGCGATTCGCCGACTCGCCGAAGCGTCCTCCCAGGCGACACCAGCCACTTCTCAGCACGGACGCACGGCTGAAGCAAACTGTCCACCGCGCACCGATCGCGGCCGCGGGCTCGCCTGAATAGCCGCCTCTGATGGACTTCCTGCTGTGCCGCAAGCCGCTTCGAACCCGTAATGCCTTCTGCATGCAGCGTGAACGCGCCCCATTTCCGCATCACATGTCGCAATCTGCCACCACGCAGCGCAATGTCAAGCAATATCTCTCCATCCCATGATACCGGGTTTGCTGCATTGAATCCTCCGACCTGATCGAATGCTCGGCGCCTTATGAACGTCGCTTGTTGCAGCACAGTCACGTGTCCGTAGCCAAATCGCCGGACGTTGAACGGCGAGGACTCGATAGATCGAATGACGCGACCGTCAGCATCGACCAAATAGCCATCCCCGTAGACGACGGCGAGTTCTGGCCTGGCCGCAAGGTATTCGACTGCCTCTCCGACGGCACCGGGCAGCAAAGCATCGTCCGCGTTGACGTATGCCAGCACGTCACCACTGGCAGCCGCGCAACCCCGGTTCAAGCCGTGCGCCGGGCCGTCGTCCGGTTGAAGCACGACGTGCGCGATTTCATTTCTGTATGCGGAGATGATCTCGCGACTACCGTCAGTCGAACCAGGGTCAACCACGATGTACTCCACGGGATAATTCTGCTCAAGCACGGACCTCAGCGCACGCCGAAGAAATTTCCCTTGGTTGAATGAAAGCGTGACGATCGAGACCTTCATTCCATTCCACCCTCACTCATTCGCGTAGACCACCCTACGTCCATATGCCTGCGTCTCCTTCCACGCCAGCTCTAACACGACGAGCGCGAATGCGGCAGTTAGTCGTTCCCGTCCGCCGAGCGGTGAAAACAGAATCGCCCACAGCATCGAGAACGCAAGAAACGCCGCCAATATGACGTTACCGTGCTCAATTCGCGCCAGGCGTGGGAGAAGAGCGGCGACGCGCCCCAATACCCACCACCAGAACAAAGCGCCGAGTAGGCCAGCGTCTACCCACGCTCCGAACACGTACGAATGCGTCGGAATCAACGCCGAAGTGGGCGCCTTTTCGGAAGACGCATATCCGAGCCGGAAGAGCTCCGCCGGTAGGGCAGCTGCGTACTTAGCTCCCTGAGCCCAGGAACCATGCCCGATGATCGGGGAATCACGAATCGCGAGCGTCTCGGAGACTAGCTCGGGCCGACCACCAACGAGAATGCCGAGTTGACCCTGTTGTCCGTAGTACTTCTGCTCCGCACGCGCACCCAGCACGCCATGCCCTGCGGCATACCCGTAAGCGGACACTATGATGATCCCCGCCAACGCGCTCACTGCCAGACTCGCCATCGTCCGGATGGGTCGCCAATCAGTTTGCAGAGCCCGGGTCCTGTGCGCGGCGAACATCACTGTGAACGCCGTCAGAAGGCAAACGCCCCCGAGGCTGCGGTAGCCCATCTTTAGGTTGACGACACCAAGACCGACCATAACGCCGACGGCGACAGCGGGCCGACGATGGATGGAAGGACGGGAGGCAATGAGCACGCCCGCAAGTGTCACTGCGTCCCCGTAGCCGAACTTCCACGGGTAGCTTGCCGCATAAACATCCGGATTGACGTAGAAGCGCAGGACCTCTCCGACGGCGAGGCCGGCCGCGAACAGCGTGACCCTACGCCAGCGGCCGTCAATGAGGAGCGCCACGCCTGCCACATCGACCAGGAGGAAGGCCACGTTGGCCCAGCCGCGAGAGTAGTTGTGGAACGACGTTCCCCGGTAGATGTCTGAGGCCATGAGGCCAAGCAGCCAGAGACCGCCGAGAGCGACAACGCCGTGAGGGATCCGCGAGACACCGCGCCGCCGCGCGTGGTCAAGCAGGAACGGCAGCGCGACTAGGAGCACCACCTCGGCGAGGAAGAGCTGGCCGCCGACACTGGACTCGACCGGAAGCAGCACCGGCACGGTGAACACGAGCGTGTCACCGAATCGGCCTGACCGGCCGGCCCGATCTCCCTGTCGTCCGTGCCGGAGCGAAGCGGACCCGAGGGCGCTACCGAAGTACGGCATCACCGCGCGTCCCGAGTTGAGAATGCGAATCGCTCTCGCACATGGGCATCGCTCATCGTTGCCCGACTACGCGCCACCACCGCTTGGCTGCGGCTTCTGAACAACGTCGACACAATGCGCTCGAACGCTCTATCCGGAAGCACTCGACTCCGCCTTGACGAGGCACCCAAGATTGTCACTAGCGCCGCCGCCGACGCCGCCTGCGCCCGCCGTCATGATTGCTGTCGATACCAATAATCGCACCCTGAGAATTGCACGAACCTTCGCTCGAACCCATTCCTTCTCATCAGTTGATCGAGAAGAACACCGTCAGCTCGATAGTTGTGCTCGACACTCACCAGCCGTATGTGGTGTTGCGAGAAATCGAATGCGGATAGAATCGCGAGCTCACTGCCCTCTGCATCGACGCTCAAATAGTCGATGACCGGTGGTGCATTATGTGCCGCGAGCATGTCGTTGAGCGATATCGTCTCCACTTTGCGCACCCGCTGCGACTTCTGCCGCGCCGCAGTGTGCATATCACACACCCCCACAGTCGCAACGGTTGACAGCTCGGGATCATCCGCGATGAGGAAGTCGATGAACTCCCCGGACGATCGCCAGACACACCGCGTCTCGATATCCGCGCTGCGATTACTCCGGAGCAGCCTTTCGCAATCGCTATTCGGCTCGGCCAGGAGGCCCGACCAACCCATTTCAGTTTCGAGGCAAAGCGTATTGCTATGAACGCTACCGTCAGCAGCGCCAAACTCGACGAAATATCCACCGCGCATCATGCCAGTCTCAAATAGAACCCACAAATCCTGCAATAACTGCCCACGCCCTAGGGCGCGGTGAGTTTGACAGAAGGCGAGAAACTCGATCGCCGGCGCTGGATGCCGCTCTGCGATTATGTCGCGATACAGTCTCTTTGCAATTGCGGGCTGCGTCGTAGCGCGCGCCAAGGCGTCAACCGCTAAATCGCCAAGGCGGTGCCGGAAGTTGGCCAGCTTCACGGCTTAACGGTGTGTAGTGTCCGCTGGCTGCGCCCAGGGTGAACGGGGGGTGCGCCTTCTCCGTGTCGAGGAAGTATCTTTCTAGCTCGGAGAAAGGATGGGAGCGCTAGCGCGATAGTGAGCGCCACGACAGACGCAACTACAGGGCCAACTGCTCCGAGAAAAGGTGTAAGGAACACCCCAAGTGCAACATTCGTTATTGTCATAGTGCCCACTGCATACGCGTTGAACCGCAAGCCATTTACGTCCGTCTGAAGCATTGCGCTCGGATAATGAAAGGACTGGGAGATCAGAAGCGCGCCAAAGCCCAGCGCAAGCTCCCACGACACACCGATCGAGCCGGAGGAGATGATTGAAGCGAGCCATGGCATAGTCACCGCATACCCAATCGCCAGAGTCAATCCCAGCAACCCGAACCCCGCGGATAGCCGCACGAACTCCGATGACGTGAGAAGGTCGCGAGTTTGACGTGCCTTCGCAAAGAACCCCCACATTGCCGAGGCACCAGTGCCGACGATACCGACCGCGGCATTGAAGACCTGAACCGCCACGTTATAGCTCGCGAGCTGCTCAGCTGATGAGAGATGGCTGATCATCAACCGGTCGGTCTGATAAGCGATCGGGAGCATCAACCAGATCGCAAGGGCTGGACGCGCTTCGGTCCTGATCTTCGCCCCTTTCACGCGTCTGTCTGCCACGGCCAACAGGAGCTCGCGTACGGATACGCCGACGAACCGCGCCGCTACAACCGCAGTCACACCGGCCACCACAACCTGCCCTAGGTAGGGACAGGCGACGAAGACGATCGCGTGCAGATGCAACATCGCCGCAACGGCTACTAGCCCTAGAGTCACGACGCTCCCCGCCGCTGTAGAGGATACGGCTGCGACCGTGTGACCGGTCGCCATCAGGACAGTGAAACCCTGTAGAAGGGGCTGCAGGAGAGCAATTCCTAAGATCGCGACGATCGCCCCAGCCGTTAGCAGACCGGGAGCGCCAAGCCCTAAAAGGACCGGCCATAGTCCAAACTCGGCCAAGACGAGCGCCGTAATAACAAGACCGCCGCCAGCGCCAAGTGTTACGCGTGTTGCGGTGACCAGAACGCCAAAGAGGCGCACGTCACCCGCCGCGACGGATTCACCGGCGGCGTTAGCGACGGACGCCGAACTGCCAAGGCTAATGAATCCGAACAGAGCCTGCAAGCCAACGAGAAGGCCCACCGTTGCATAAGCTTCAGCTCCCACCGCTCTGATTGTTAGGTACGCGGTTAGACCGGTTGCGACGATCTGAAGCGGAAGCACGGCGACACGAGTACCCAGCGTGCGAACCAGGAGCCATCGGAGATCCGTCACGCGCGTTGAGGAATTCCCGCCCACTCAGTTGGCGCCCGGTCGCAAGAAATCGGCTCCGCAAAGAGCGGCGGAACACCACCCGAGTGGAGAAGGTGGGACTCCATTCACTGTGGCCCAGGAGACGGCGCCTTGCCACGGCGGTCGCAGCATCAGGCGGCTTTCCGAACTACGGTCGGCATCGTCCGTAGGAGCAGGCGCAGATCGCCGCCGAGACTCCACGACGTGACATAGACGTAGTCGAACTTGACCATCCGCGCGCTCCTTCGGCTGACCGTCGACCAGCCCGACGAGGTTGATCCCGTACTCCGGATGCTTGAGGAGCTTCCGCGCAACGGCCTGCCCGACGTCCCCCGCGCCAACAATCAGCGCATTCTGGAGGTAGTGGATGCTTCGGCGACAGCGCGCGCGAGCCGCGCTGCGGAGAAGCGGAACCACCACGACGGCGAGCGCCCAGAACGTGAGCAGCTTCGGCACCTGCGGATGGGCGAGCTCCGTCAGGTACGCGCCGGCGAAGAGGAGCCACGTCCCGACGGTGACGAGGTGGAAGACGCCCATCACGTCGTCGGCCGTCGAGTGGTCCGTCCGCTCCTCGTCGCGGTCGTAGAGGCCGTAGAGCTTCGCCATCACGACCCACACCGGTAGCGAGACCGCGAAGAACACCGACTCCCCGACGACGTCGAACCGGCCCGCGTGCGTGACCGCCCTATAGATCCACTCGGCGAGCACGAACGAAGCGGCGAGCCCGGCCAGGTCGCTCGCGAGCAGCATTCGGCGCATGAGCCAGCCGCGGCGTTTGACGATAGTCGTGCGGCGGCGGCGCTCGAGGATCTCCAGCGTCCGCGGGTCGAGTGCCGACTCGACCCGCTCGAAAACCTCCAGGCCGGGGAGGCGGCTCGCGCTGTCGGTGGCGCTCATCGGCGCGCGCCCTCCCGCGCGTAGAGGGCGCCGGCGACGACGTTCCTGACAGCCTCCGGCGTCGCGCCCTCGCCACTCCCGACGTGTTCCCAGGCACCACCACTGAACAGGCGGATCGAGTCCGCTCCGAGCTCTATGTGGAGCACCGGTAGGTCGTGCTCCCGCGCGTAGTCGGTCACCGCAGCTGCGACCTCGTCGCTATCGACGACGAGCACGTCGGGGCGCATCCAGCGCACGAGGCCGCTCACGTCGCCGCCGTGCTCCGGGAACTCGGCCACCTCCGCGAACCCGAGCGCCGCGCGGACCGCCTCGGCGAGCAGCGGCACCGAGCAGACAACCGCCACCAGCGGCCGCTCGCGTCGCCCGTCCTGCCGCAGAGGTGCCCCCGTCACGTAACTCAGCCAGCCGCCGCGGCCGGCGCCTCCCTCGCTGAAAACGCCGTGCGATAGAGCGCCGCCGCGGCCGCACGCGACGGGAGCTCCAGCTTCTGCAGGATGTTCTGGACGTGACGCTTGACGGTGAACTCGGAGATCGCGAGGGCAGCCGCGATCTCGCGGTTCCGCGCGCCCCGCGCGACGAGATCGAGTACCTCGTGCTCGCGCGCCGACAGCGCGCCCGCGCGCGCGAGTGCATCGGCGCGCTCGGCGGCGCCGTGAAGCGCGCCGATCAGGACCGGAACGAGCTCGCGCGAGAGCGGCGCCTCCCCCTGCAGGGCGCCGCGCAGCGCGCGGACGAGCCCCGCCGGTGAGATCTGCTTGTGCAGGAACCCGTGCGCGCCCGCGCTCATCGCCTCGAGCACGGTGTCGGGGGAATCGTCGAACCCCCAGACGACGATGTGCGCCGAGCAGCGCCGCGACAGTTCCCGGACCGCCTCGGCGCCGCCGCCAGGCGGCAGCTTGAGGTCGATCAGCGCGATGTCGGGGCAGCTCCGGTCGGTGGCCTCGAGCAGCTCCGCGAGCGACGCCGCCTCGATCACCTCGAAGCCCGCCTCCCGTGCCAGCAGGGTGCGAACCCCCGTCCGGATCAGCCGGAGCGGATCCGCGACCAGAACGGACGCCTTGTTCATGGCGCTTCGCTCCGCGAAGCGCCAGAGGCATGATCCACCGCCGGTTCGCGCGCCTCGTAGGGGCGCGGGTGGTAGTGGTGGCCGTAGCCGTACCCGTAGCCGTACCCCGCCTCCTCGGCGGCCGCGTCGGTGACGACGAAGCCGAGCACCGGAGTAGGCATCGCCGCGAGCTGGCGGCCGAGCTCGTGCAGCATGTTGCGGCGCACGACCTTCATCCGCGCCGCGAGGACGATGCCGTCCACCTTCGTGCTGAGCGAGATCGCGTCGCCGACATGGAGCACCGGCGGCGCGTCGATCAGAACCACGTCGGCCCGCTCGCGAAGCTCCGCCAGAATCTCGCTCAGCGCGTGCGTGCGCACGAACTCGCCCGGGTCGGGCGGGATCGGCCCGGTCGGCAGCACCTCCAGAACGCCGCTGACTTTCCGCACCCCGTTCTCGTTGCCGTTGCCGTTGCCGTTCCCGTTGCCATTGCGGTTTCCGTTGTGGCGTAGCAGGCCGTGGCTCCGCCGCTCACGTCTGGGATCGGTCTCGGTGATCGCGATCGTCTCGAGTGCCTGATCGAGCGTGGCGCGTCCCAGCGCGACCTGGGTGACACCCGGGCCGGCCAGTCCGAAGAACCGGTCGACGAACGGGCGACGAAGGTCGAGGTCGACAAGCGCCACCCGCTTCCCCTCACGGGCAAGCGCGACCGCGAGGTTCGCGATCGTCGTCGACTTGCCCTCCTGCTCGACCGCGCTCGTGATCATGATCGTGCGGATGTCGCGACCGAGCGTCACGAAGTCGAGATTCGTGCGAAACATGCGGAACGTCTCGGCCCGGGTGCCGCTCGGCTCGTTCAGCATCACGAGCTCGTCCGCGGCCAGCTTCTTGTCGGGCGCGGGCAGGCGGGCGAGCAACGGGAGGCCACCGAGTCGCTCCGCGATCTCCTCGGCGCTGCGAACCCGCGTGTCGAGCGACTCCCGGAGGAACGCCAGCCCGACGCCGAGGACGAGACCGAGCAGGAAGCCGAGGATGGCGTTGCGCTTCGTCTTCGGCTGCGTCAAGCCCGCCCCGCTCGCCTGCTGGATGACCGACGCGTTCGACGTCTGGAGCGCCGCCATCGTCTCCAGGGTCTGCTGCCGATCGACGAGACTCGCGTAGAGCGCGCCCTTCGCCTCGTTCGCCTTCTGCAACTGCGCAATGCGCCTGTTCAACCCCTTGAGCGCGTTGTTGATCGATGCCGTGTCGAGCTCGCGACGGTAGAACGTGTAGGCAGCTGCGTATGCGTTCGCGAGGCGTTCGGCGAGCGCCGGATCGTGATTTGTGACGGTGAGCGTGAGCAGGTCGGCGTTCGTCGCCGACGAGACGCTCGACGCGGCGAGGAAACCTCCAGGCGTGAGCCCGGTGCCGGGAACGCGTGCGAGCACTCGCTCGGCGAGAAGCGGAACGCGGGCGACGTCAGCTTGCGTCTGCGCGATCCGAGTCGGATCCTGACTGACGCCGGTGTTCTGCGTCCCGGTCAGAACGGCGGCGAGGTTCTGCGAGCTGAGCAGGACCTGGGCGGACGCCTGGTAGAGCTTCTGCTGGTGGAGCGAGAACGCGATCGCCGCGGCGGGGACGAGGACGACCGCCTGCAGGATGATCCACTTCCGTCGGCGGACCACGTGGAGGTAGTCCCGCAAGGTCGCGGCATGCCCCCACTCCGTCCCCGTCACCAGCGCCCCCTTCCCTCCGCCCACCCAAAAGGCTAGGCACCACAGAGGGCTGATCATGTGCCCTCATTCGCCACCGGTCAATAGGCAAACGATCTTTTGTTTCGAATTTCGTCACGCAAAGAACCACATTTCATGGTTCTGCTCGCCACCCATTCTCCGGACCGCCTTGCAACCGGGAGCACCCTCGGTCACGATCAGCCGACGCTCCATCTGCGGATATGGCGCAGCAACTCTCTCCTCCGATACCGAGCACCGCCCCCCTCGCACGTGTCGCCGTCGACCGGGTTCGCACGCCTCTGGTCGGCGCGGCGACCTTCGCGCTGCTGACCGGGGCCGGCGCTTCGAGCGGCGGCTACTTCCCCGGCTCCTGGGGCTGGCTGACGCTCGCGGCCGCCTGGATCGGAGCGCTCGCGCTCGTTCTCGACCGCCCTGTCGCGGTCTCACGCGCCGGGCTCGCCACACTCTCGGCGCTGACGGCGTTCACGGGCTGGAGCCTGCTCTCCGCCCTCTGGAGCGCCGACGTGACGCAGACCGCGCTCACGGTGCAGCGCACGCTCGTCTACGTCGCGGGCTTCGGCGCGATGCTGCTCCTCGCCCGGCGGAACAGGACGGCGCTGCTCGCCGGTACCTGGGCTTCCGTCGTGGTTCTCTGCGCCTACGCGCTGCTCACGCGGCTCGTCCCGGACTACTTCGGCGTCGTCGACTCGCTCGCAGCGAACCGCCTCGCCGAGCCGATCGGCTACTGGAACTCGCTCGGACTGCTCGCCGCCGTCGGAGCGCTGCTGGCACTCGGCTTCGCAGCCCGCAGCACCCGGCTGCTCGTCCGCGCGGCCGCCGGCGGCTCGCTGCCGCTGCTGCTACTGACCGTCTACTTCACCTACAGCCGCGGCGCCTGGCTCTCGCTCTTCGCCGGCCTCGCCGTCTGGGTCGCCGTCGACCGGCGACGGCTCGGGATGCTCGCGTCACTCGCCGTCGCGGCGCCGTGGGCCGCCGCGATCGTCGCGGTCGCCTCGCGCTCGTCGGTGCTCACCTCCGAGACGGCGCCGGCGATCGACGCCCAGGCGCACGCCGGCCATCGCGTCGCGTTGCTGCTCGTGCTGCTCGCCGCCCTGGCGGCAGCGGCAGCCGCGGGACTCGGCCTCCTCCAGCAGCGGTTGCGCGTGAGCGACTCGCTCGAGCGCGGCATCGGGCGGGGTCTCGCGGCGGCGGCGCTCGTCGCGGTGATCGCGCTCTTCGCCGTCTTCGGCGCGCCGTGGACGCTCGCCTCGCGCGCCTGGAGCGGCTTCAGCGCCTCGGCCCCCTCCGGCGCGACCCTCAACTCGCGGCTCTTCCACGTCTCCTCGAGCGGCCGCGTCGAGCTCTGGCAGATCGCCTGGGACCGCGAGGTCGCGCCGCATCCGCTGCTCGGCACCGGCGCCGGCACGTACGAGCGCTCCTACGACCGCTACCGATCGAACGCCGGCAAGGTCAGGAACGCGCACAACCTCTATCTCGAGACGCTCGCCACGCTCGGGCCGCCCGGCCTGCTGCTTCTGCTCGTCGTGTTCGCCATTCCCTTAGGCGTGGCGGTCCGGAGGCGCCACCTGCCGATCGTCCCGGCCGCGCTCGCCGCCTGGGTCGCGTTCCTCGTCCACGTCGTCGTCGACTGGGACTGGCAGATCACCGCGGTCGGGCTGACGGCGCTCGCCTGCGCGGCGGCGCTCGTCTCGGGAGGTTCGGAACGCGAGCAGCCTGCGCTCGCGCGCCGGCTCGCCCTCGGCGCCGCGATCGTCGCGGGCGCCCTCGGCATCTACCTGATCGCGATGCAGACGACGCTGACGCGGATCGCAGACGCGGCGAGCCCGGCGAAAGCGCTCGGCGCCGCCCGGACCGCGGCCGACCTGCAGCCGTGGTCGACCGAGCCGTGGCAGCGGCTCGCCGAGGCCGACATCGCCTCGAGCCACCTGGCCGACGCCCGCGCGGCGCTCGCGACGGCGCTCGCGAAGGATCCGAACGACTGGTCGCTCTGGCTCGACCGCGCCGAGGCGACGGTCGGCATCCCGCGCATCGACGCGCTCCACCAGGCCGACCTGCTGAATCCGCACAGCCCGGAGGTCGCAGCTTTCCGCGCGACGATGCTCTCGCTCAGCCAGCTCTCGCAGGGGGCGAAGCCGTGAGCCGGCGCCACGACCCCTTTGCAGACCCGCGCGAGCTCGCCGAGCGGCTCTACGCCTACGTCGCCTACCTGATCGGCGACGGGCCGGACGCCGAGGACGTGGCGAGCGACGCCTTCGAGCGCGGACTTCGCTACCGCTCGAGCTTCGACCCGCGGCGCGGCACGCCGCTCTCCTGGCTGATCGGGATCGCCCGCCGCTGCATCGCCGACCGTGCGCTCCGCCTGCCGCACGTCTCCGGCGAGGAGCCCGCCGACGGTCCCGCGCCCCGGCGAGACGAGGGCCAGACCGCGACCGCGCTCACCGTCCGCGCGATCGTGGCCGAGCTCGGCGAGCGCGACCGCGAGCTCGTCGCGCTCCGCTACGGCGCCGACCTGACCGCCCGCGAGATCGGCGAGCTGCTCGAGCTGAAGACGAACGCCGTCGAGGTGGCGCTCCACCGGCTGCACGCGCGCCTGCGCAGCGAGCTTGCAATCGCGCTCGATCCCGATGCCACCGCGGCGGAGGTCGCGCGTAAGGGTCTGGGCGCCGTTCACGGTATGTAGCCCGACACGTCCGGATTGGACGTCCGAATCGGGAGGGTGACGAGACCGTGAGCCGGGGCTTCTTCAGACGAGAGAGCGAGATCGAGCGGACGCTGCGCAGCGCGCGCCCGCACGCGAGCGGCGAGCTTCTTGACCGGCTCGCCTCCCGCGCGAAGGCAGTCCCCGCCCGCGCGCCCCGCCGGCTCGGCATGCGCCTCGCCGGTGCAGCCGGCGTAACGGCCCTGATGGTGGCCGGGCTCGCCGCGACCGGCGGCATGAGCTACGCCGCCTCGACGGTCGACCATGTCGTCGCCCAGGTCACCCACCACTCCACCTTCATGGGCGCCCGCATGGCCGTCGCCGTCAAGGCGACCTCCCCCGCCGGCGATCAGTACACGACGGCCATCGGCACCGCCTCGACCGCCGCGGTGGGGAGCGGCCTCCTGGGCGTCAACAACACCCTGACGAACCTCTCGGGAGCGCCCAGTGGCACGAAGAAGACCGTGACGCTCGGCAGTACGAACACCACCCAGGGCGGAGTCACGACCACCACGTCCCTCACGGCGGATGTGACGAGCAACGCCGTCTCGCTGACGGTGAGCTCGCAGACCTCGACCCCGGGATCGACGTCGAAGAAGCTGGCGACGGTCTCGATGCCGACGAGCACGTACGCCGCGATCGCACAGGCGGCCGGCAATCCCGGCAACCTCGACGTCGTCGTCGACCCGAAGCCGCAGGTCCAGACGATCGGCAACCATCCGGTCGTCGGCGTCAATCTCGCGTTCTCGAGCAACGGCACTCCCATCCACCTCCAGAACCTCGCCACCCCGATCTCGGTCTCGCTCCCGCCGCCGGCCGGAGGGTTCCCGGCCAACTACGTGCCCGCGTACTCGACGGACGGCAAGACCTTCACGGCGATCCCGAAGCTGTCGGGCACGACGCTCCCCGCCGGACAGCAGACGGGCTACTACGTCGACACGAACGGCAGCATCGTCATCCTCACCCGACACACGACGGTCTTCGCCGCGATCTCCAAGGTCGACCTCGGCGTCAGCGAGTCGGGCCGCAAGCTCAAGAAGGCCGGCAGCGGGCTCTTCGGCGACGCACTCCTCGTCCATCCCGGTCCGGCAGCGCTCAAGGAGGTCGGCGGCAAGGTGAACGTCTACCCGTTCAAGTCGCTGAAGGGCGACGCCGTCAAGTTCGACTTCTTCGTCGACGAGCAGGCCTCCGCCTACATCCAGGTCTTCAAGGGCTCGAAGAAGCTGCCGATCCAGCTGCACGGGACGCAGATCCGCGGCGGCACGATCACCAAGGGCGGCACGATCAAGACGCTGCACATTCCGGTGCTCCGGCCGGGCACGCTGCCGATCCGGCTCCGGATTCCCGCCTCGATGCTGCAGAGCGGCGCGAAGTACCGGATCCGCGTCGCCGCGGTCGACTTCGACGGCAACAAGACCGTCCGGTTCATCCCGTTCACCGGCTGAGCAGCAGCTGAGCGGACGCGATCGACGAAGGGGCCCCGGCGACGGGGCCCCGGCGACGGGGCCCCGGTCGTTACGCGGCCGCGACGCGCGCGACCGCGGGCGCGAATGCGCCGAGCGGCGCGCCGGCCCGGTAGTCGACGCTCACGCCGACCTCGTCGCCGGGCCGGACGGCAATCGGCTCCGCGAGCGGAACGACGAGGTAGTGCATCAGCCAGTCGACGCTCCGCCCTTCCCGCGGGACGATCGCGAGCAGGTTCTTCGTGATCACGCGCACCGCGTTCAGGCTCCCGGCCCGCCCGATCGGGAGGACGCCGTCCCAGACGATCCGCTCCGACAGGCCGCTCTCGTAGAGGAACGAGTGGTAGACGCACGGGTCGCCGAGCTCGGCCGTCCGCGGCTGCTCGACACCACCGTCCTGGAAGAGCGGCGTCGGCGCCCGGTAGCCGTGGAAGTCGAAGTTCTGCTCGACCGGCTGGATCGCCTGCACGGTCGCCTCCGGCAGGAAGCGCGGCAGCGGCGGCCCGAAGCGGTCGAGGTACGCCTCGGCGAACGCCGACAGCACCTGGATCTGCTTCTCGCGCAGCAGGCCGACGTGGAGCATCTCGCAGACGACGACATCGACCGGCTCCGGCGGCAGCCACTCGGCCGCGTCCGCCTCGACGACCTCGACCGCGCCGGCGCCGTTCTCGCGCAGCAGCCGCCGCGCGACGTCCGCGAGCTCGGGGTTCCGCTCGACGCACCAGACCCGGGCGGCCTTGCGCGCGGCGAAGAAGGAGAGGACGCCCGTGCCGCCGCCGAGCTCGACGACGCGGCCGCCGTGCGGCACCGCGAGGTCGATCGCCTCCTCGAACGCGCCCGTCCGGCCGGTGTCGGCCAGCATGTTGAAGTGGTACTGGACCGGGATGAACTGGCCGAGCTCGAGCTCGTCGCGAGTGCCGAGGGACGGCATGTCGCGATGATCGGCGGCAGCGGCCCGGGCTTGAGCGGGCGCCGCCTGCGGCGCCGTCGAGATCACGCAGCGGCGATCCGCTCGGCGAGCGCCGACCAGCGCTTGCGCCCCTCGCCGCGCGCGACCGCGATCTGGAGCGCGCGCCGCTCGCCGGCGAGCACGCACAGCCGCTGCGCGCGCGTCACCGCCGTGTAGAGCAGCGGCCGCGAGAGCATGACCGCGTACTGCATCGACCACGGCGCGACGACCGCCGGGAACTGCGAGCCCTGCGCCCGGTGAACGGTGAGCGCCCAGGCGAGCTCGTACGTCTCGAGCGCAGCGGCCGGCACGCGGATCTCGCGCTCGCCGTCGTCGAGCGAGAGGCGCGCCTCGGCCTCCTCGTCGTCCCAGTCGAGCACGAAGGCGACCTCGCCGTTCATCACCTCGCGGTCGGCCGTGTAGTCGTTGCGGGTCTGCACGATCCGCGAGCCGACGCGGATGCCGCGCGGCGGCCCGTCGCGGCCGTGCGGGTTGAGCCGCGCCTCGAGCTCCGCGTTCAGCTCGATCAGGCCGACGGTGCCGCGGCGCATCGGCACGAGCGTCATCACCTCGGTGCGCGGGTCGAAGCCCTGGCGGGGCAGCGCCTCGCAGACGAGCTCGAGCACCGCCTCGCGCAGCGTCTCGGGGCCGCTCCGCGAGACCCAGAAGAAGTCCTCGTCGAGCTCCTCGTCGCCGAGCTCGGCGCGCGCCTCGTCGAGCGAGAGGTAGGGCGCCTCGCCGCGGTTGATCCGGCGGGCGCTGCGGACGATCAGCGAGCGCGCGGCCTGGCGGTAGATCGCCGTCAGGTGCACCCGGGGGACGAGACCGCAGTCGACGAGGTCGGCGAGCACGCGGCCGGGGCCGATCGGCGGCAGCTGGTCGGTGTCGCCGACGAGCAGGACGTGGCAGTCGCCGGCCGCCCGGAAGAGCGCATCCGCGAGCTCGAGCGAGAGCATCGAGGCCTCGTCGACGATCACGAGCTCGACGTCGTTCGAGAGCGGGTCGTCCTCGTCGCGGAGGAAGCGGTCCTCCTTCGGCGCATACCCGAGCGCGCGGTGGATCGTCATCGCGTCGTGGCCGGTCAGGTCGCGCATCCGGCGGGCGGCCTTGCCGGTCGGCGCGCAAAGGAGCACGCGGACGCCGGCGCGGCGGGCGGCGTCGACGAGGACGCGCTGCGTGTGCGTCTTGCCGGCGCCCGGCAGGCCGGTCAGCAGCACGAGCGGCCGGGTGCGGACGAGCTCGACGACGGCCCACTGCTCGTCGGAGACGTCGAGCGCCTCCGGCCGGGGCGGCCGCTCGAACAGCTCCGCGCCCGCCGCGCCGCCGCGCCGGGCCAGGTCGGCGGCGAGCCGGCGCTCGAGCTCCCAGAGCGGGAGCAGGTAGACGCGGCCGTTCTCGACGACCGCCTCCTCCTCGCGCTCGAGCCCGCGCAGCGCCGACTCGAGCGGCTCGAGCTCGTGCACCTCGAGCAGCCGCGCCGCGGCCGTCCAGAGCTCGTCGAGCGGCAGGAAGACGTTGCCGTCGCCCGCCGCCTCGCCGAGCGTGAAGAGCAGGCCGGCGCGGAGGCGCTGCGGCGCGTCGGGCTCGATCCCGAGCGAGCGGGCGATGCGGTCGGCGACGCGGAAGCCGATGCGCGGCACCTCGGTCAGCCGGTACGGATCCTCGGTGAGGACGGCGATCGTGTCCTCGCCGTAGGTGCGCACGAGCCGGGCGGCGAGGCCGGCGCCGATCCCGTGCGCGAAGAGGAACGTCTCGACCTCGCGGATCGCCGCCACCTCGCGCCAGGCGACGACCGCCCGCTCGACGGCGCGGGCCGAGATCGCGCGGCCCGCCTTCGTCCGCACGTCGCGCAGCCGCTCCGGGTCGGAGTCGAGCTCGGCGAAGACGCGGCCGGCGCCGAAGTGCTCGACGATCGCCTTCGCGAAGGTCGGGCCGATCCCCGGGACGCGGCGGCGCAGCCAGAGCGCGACGCCCTCGGCCGACTGCGGCAGCGCCGAGCGGAAGCTCTCGACCGCGAACTGCCAGCCGTAGCGGGGGTGCTGCTCGAGGCCGCCGGCGACGACGAGGTTCTCGCCCGCCTGGACGTGGCCGAGCGCGCCGCGGAGCGTGATCGCGCCGCCGTCGCCCTCCTCGCCGAGGGACGCGGACCAGATCGCGAACTCGCCGTCGGCCGACGCCCAGCGCGCTCCCGACGGCGACAGCGTCACGTGGAGCTCGCGCGTCTCCGGGTCGACGGGCGGATCGTCCGAGAGGAACTGCACTACCAGAGCGCAAGCGCCCGTGGATGCGGATGCTCGCGGAGGCGCCTGTCCTTCGTCACGAGCCGCCAGCCGTTCTCGATCGCCGTCGCGTAGATGAGCCTGTCGGCGGGATTCGACGGGAACCCGTCCGGCAGCGCCGCTGCGGTCGCCGCGATCGCCGGTGTCAGCGGCGCCGTCCGGACGTAACCGGAGAGCTCGGCGAGCCACGCGCGCACCGGCAACGTCGCCGCGACCCGTCCCTTCTCGACGAGCCACGCGAGCTCGTACCACGAGACCGCGGCGACGGCGAGCTCGTCGGCGCTCTCGAGCGCACGGGCCGCAGCCTTGCTCAGACGCCCGGGCTCGGCGGACCACCAATGGACGACGTGGGTGTCGAGCAGCAGCGTCGTCACTGCGCGTCCCAGCGCTCGCCGGTCGAGAAGAGCTCCTCCTCGTCGGCGGCGGCGGTGCTGACCCTTCCCTCGAAGAGGCCCTTGAGCGAGCGGGGCCCACGCGCGGGCACGAGCCGCGCCACGGGCCGGCCGTGCTTCGTGATCTCGACGCTGTCCCCGTCCGCGACCTCGTCGAGGAGCGCGAGGATCTTGGCCTTCACCTCGGTGGCGGTCAGCGTTCTGGTCATGTGGTCATTCTACCGGTCATTTGTCACGCAACTGTGCCAGGAGCCTCGCCGGCGCCACCGTCGCCCAGGCGTCCTCGACGATCCCGGCCACCTCGTCCCAGTCGACGGCGCCGTCGAGGCGGACGCCGAGCCAGCCGCGGTGGCCGACGTACGGCGGCCGGAAGAAGCGCTCCGGGTCGGCGGCGACGAGCAGCTCCTGGTTGCCGGGCGGCGCGGCGACCCAGAGCCCGAAGATCCCGTCGCCGTGGTGGTTGTCCCAGACCATCACGAACGAGCGCTTCTCGCGGACGAAGAAGGTCGGCGCGCCGTGGCTCGGCCGCTCGCTCGTCTCCGGAAGCGCCAGGCAGAGCGCCCGGACGCGGTCGGTCGCGGCGGCGATCGCTGCAGGGCCCGGATACGCCATGCCCGGAGTGTCCCACCTGCACACGCTTTACCGAGACTTTGCGCGAGAGCGCGCATGACGCTCGGCCGGTGCGGGGATGAATCCGGCGCCCCAGGAGGTCACTCACATGCGGAAACTGCTCGTACCGATACTCGTCGTCCTCGCCGTCGGCGCCCAGAGCGCGTCGGCCGCATCGACGCTGACCGTCTCGATCCGAAAGGCGGGCTTCTCGCCTCGCACCTCGACGCTCGACTTCGGCGCGAGGGTGACATGGAAGAACACCGACAAGACCAACCACCAGGTGGTCGCCAACGACGGCTCGTTCGCGTCGCCCGTGCTGAAGCCCGGGCGCAGCTACTCGTTCACGTTCGCCCACGGCGGCACGTTCCGCTACCACGACGCCCTCCACCCGCGCCTGACCGGCTGGGTGAAGGTCACCGGCCCGCCGCCGTCGCTCTCGCTCGCGCTCGACCAGCCGATCGTCACGTTCGGGACGGAGCTGACGCTGTCGGGCAAGGCCGCGAACATCACGCCCGGCACGAACGTGACGCTGTACGCCGAGGAATGGAGCCAGCCCTCGCCCGTCCAGCTCGCGGTCGTCCAGACCGGCGCCGACGGCTCGTTCGGCTATCGCACGGAGCCGAAGCTCTATACGACCTACTCCGCGAGCTTCCAGACGCTCACGGGCACGGTGAAAAGTGACCAGGTCTTCGTGCAGGTGGCGCCGAAGGTGACGCTCCTGCCCGGCAAGAAGGGCTGGATGCACGCGCAGGTGAAGGCCGGCAAGTCGCTCGCCGGACGCCACCTGTTCCTGCAGCGCCTGTCGACCTACGGACAGTGGGTCAACGTCTCGGCGCTGAAGCTCGGCCGGACGTCCGGGATCCTCTTCCGCCCGGCGTCGTACCTGCCGGCGGGCGCGTCGCGGATCCGCGTCTCGCTCAGCGTCAACCAGGCCGGGATCGGCCTGCTCGGGGCGCACAGCGGTACGCAGGTCGCGCATCGGAGCTGATGTAAGAGATCGGCAATGGGGCGGGCGGCTACGCTCGCCCCATGCCGAAGATCGAGAAGTCAGACCAGGAGTGGCGCGCCGAGCTGAGCCCCGAGCAGTTCCACGTGCTGCGCGAGAAAGGCACCGAGCGCCCGTTCACGGGCGAGTACGACCACGTCTTCGAGCCGGGCACCTACCGCTGCGCCGGCTGCGGCGCGGAGCTGTTCGACTCCGACGCGAAGTACGACTCGGGCTGCGGCTGGCCCGCCTTCTTCGCGCCCGCGGGCGAGGAGGCGATCGAGGAGGAGACGGACGGGAGCCACGGCATGATCCGCACCGAGGTCATGTGCGCGAGCTGCGGCGGCCACCTCGGCCACGTCTTCCCCGACGGGCCGAACCCGACCGGGCTGCGCTACTGCATCAACTCTGCCGCGCTCGAGCTCGACGAGCGCTGATCCCGCGCTCGAGCTCGAGCAGGAAGCGCTTCGTCTCGAGCCCGCCGCCGTAGCCGGTCAGGCTGCCGTCGGAGCCGACGACGCGGTGGCACGGCACGACGATCGGGAGCGGGTTGCGTCCGTTCGCGTGCCCCACCGCGCGCGGCGCGTCCGGCCGGCCGGCGCGGCGGGCGAGCTCCGCGTACGTGACCGTCGCGCCGTACGGGATCCGCTGCAGCTCCTCCCAGACGCGGAGCTGGAACGGCGTCCCGTGCGGCGCGAGCTCCAGCTCGAACGCGGTGCGGCGGCCCGCGAGGTACTCGGCGAGCTGGGAGCGAGCTCGGGCGAACGCGCCGCCGTCGCGCCTCCAGTCCTCGGGCGGCTCGCCGCCGAAGTCGATGCGGGCGAGGGCGCCGCCCTCGCCGGAGAGGAGCAGCGGCCCGATCGGCGTCTCCGCGATCGAGTAGCGCATCGGCGACGGACGCTACCGTTCGTCTACCCGGGCGGTTAGCTCAGCTGGGAGAGCACCTGCCTTACAAGCAGGGGGTCGGCGGTTCGAGCCCGTCACCGCCCACTATCCGCTTCGCGTTCCGCTCGCTCGCGACGGCCTCGGAGCCGAGCCGGAAGCGAGCCGCGCCCGCGCAGGCCGCCGCGCGACGACTTCACCGACCGACATGGTCGAAACGGCCATGTCCGGGGTCAGACCCCGGCCGTGTCCGCAACGGACACGGCTCCGCCGGGTTACTCCTGCAAACGGCGGACGATCCGCGCGCGGCAGCAGCGCAACGGACTCGTCCGCGCGAGCCATGTCCGGGGTCAGACCCCGGCCGTGTCCGGTCCGGACACGGCCTCCTCAGAGCTCGAGCGGGCCGAGACGCAGCGCCGGCTCGGGAGCGTTCGGGCCGCTCCGGGAGCGGACGATCGGATAGCAGGCCAGACCGACGAGCACGGCGAGCAGGTGACCCCAGCTCGTGAAGCCGTGGTCGACCGCGAAGCTGACCGCGACGACGAGGAAGACGCCGGCGAGGTAGAGGACGCGCGCGCGGCCGCGGAGCCGGTACGCGAGCACGGCCGCGACCGCCGCGAACCCGTAGCTCGCGCCGACGTCGGTCGAGCGCGTGACCGACGACTCGACGAGGTCGGCCCGTACCGCCAGCCAGAGGCCGGCCGCGGTGAGGAGCGTCGCGGCCACGTGCCCGACGAAGAACACCACCGTGGTTCGGCCGATGCCCAGCCATCGCTCCACCGGTGCGACGACCAGGCTGAACGCTGCCAGCCAGAGCAGCAGCTCGAACGGGCTCGACAGCCAGAACGCGCTCGCGAAGAGCACGCGCAACGGGTCGCGCGCGAGCTGGTGCAGGTTCGTGCTCCGCTCGGCCAGCAGCACGCGGGCGATCCTGCTGCTCGAGGTCTGCAGCACCCATGTCGTCACGAGCAGGACGAACAGGTATGCGTAGGTGCCCGGCGCGGCGCGCACGTACGCGGCCACCCTCGGCCTCGCCCGCCGCCACACGAGGCGCACGGGCGCGAGCCTGCGGAGACGATCCGAGACCATCAGCCGGTCGAAGCCGATCACGGCCAGCAGCACAAGGGCCGGTGCCACGACGAGACCCTAGATGGTTGATGCCACGATCTCGCGCGTCCGGTTGCGCGCTCTGGCACCTCTGGGCCGCTTCGGCCCTTCTGCGGCCGACGGAGTCGGCCCCCGCCGGGCCGGCGCTTCGCCCCGCCGCTCGCTCACCGCTGCCACCAGCAGCGGCAAGCGACCGTCGCGGCACCCCAGACGCACCAGCCCACGCCCCGGAACAGGCGACCGCGTGGCATCAACCATCTAGACGTCCTACCCGCGGATCTTGTGAATACGGCTGAGCCGCCGGCGACGTGGGCGCCGCAACGGCAGCTACCATCTCGCCAACGGTCGTCGCAGAAGACGTCCGGGTTGGCTTCGAGGCCTCGGGAATCCCGGGGCCTTTTTCGTGCTCGCACACACTCCCCGAGAGGAACCTGAACCCATGAACACCGCAGCTGCCAGAGTGCTGACCGTCGAGGACGACCCGATCGTCCGAGCCGATCTGCGCCTCGTGCTCGAGGACGCCGGCTTCGACGTCTGCGCCGACGCCCGCGACGGGCTCGAAGCCGTCGAGCTCGCCCGGACGCACACCCCCGACCTGATCCTGCTCGACCTCGGCCTGCCGCGGCTCGGCGGCGTCGAGGCGACCCGGGAGATCCTGCGCGAGCGGAACGTGCCGATCGTGGCTCTCACCGGACGCTCGCGCAGGCTCGCCGACGAGGCGCTCGAGGCGGGCGCTGTCATCTGCCTGCGCAAGCCATTCGCAGTCGACCACCTCGTCCGGACGGTCCGCGACGCGCTCGTCCCGGCCGCGGCCGCGCCGGCCGAGGAGCGCGTCCGGGAACGAGCGGAGTCGCGCGCCGTCCTCGCCGACCTGCTCGGCCTGCTGGGCTACCCGGAGGACTGGGCGGTCGAGCTGGAGGAGAACGCGTGGCGGTCGGGTCGCATCTGGAGGCGGGGCGCCTGAGCCGGATCCGCGACCTCGGCCGCCCTGTGGCGCGGACGCCGCGCCGCGCCGTGCGAGACTGCTCGAGTGGAAGCCGCGCAGGTGAGCCTTCTCCGCTGGCTGCGCCGCCAGCTCCGCCAGCCGATCCCGCTGCGCGAGCACCTGGAGGCCGCGGTCGAGAACGACGACGTCGCCGAGGCGCGGCGCCTCGTCGCCCGCTTCCCGTTCGACGACGCGCAGCGGCGAAACGTCGAGCAGATGCTCGACGCCTGGGAGCGCCAGAGCCCGCGGTAACCGGGCCGGCTCGCCCTCCCGTTGGGAAGGGGATGGTCGCCGAGACGACTGACGACGGCGAGCACTCGCTCAACGTGCCTGGCGAAGCACTTCGTCGACCAGCCCACCAAGTAGTTCCGTCTAGCCACGCTCGTCGGCGGGCGCTGTCGCGAGCGGAACTGTCCATATGGGCCGGGCAGGGCTCGAACCTGCGACCTTGGGATTAAAAGTCCCCTGCTCTACCAGCTGAGCTACCGGCCCTTCGCGGCGAGGGTAGCGCGTGGTGTGCGCTTGGTCGCCGCGTCCGACCCGTGCGGACGCGGCTCACGAGCGCCAGGCGCCGCACCTTCGCGGGCCGGCTTCCCCGGCCCGCTCACCGAGCAAGCGGAAAGCGAAGCGGGCGGTGCGCTAGCGCTGCGGCGGATCGTCCCGGGGGCCGCGGAGCACCCCCGCGGTCAGCGCCATGGTGGCCACGAGCGCGGCGACGACGCCGAACGAGGTCGTCAGCGACGACGCGGAGGCGATGCCGCCGATCACCCCCGGCGCGACGAGGCCGCCACCATAGGCGATGCCCGCGGCGCCGGCGACGCTCCGCGCCGGCTGGGCGCCCACGCGGCCCGCCGCCGCGAACACGAGCGGCACGACGACGGCGACGCCGACCCCGAGCAGCGCGAAGCCGGCGAGCCCGACCGCGAGATCGGGCGCGAGGACGACCGCCAGCGCGCCGCCCGCGGCGCACGCTCCCGAGACGCGGACCGTCCGGACGGGGCCTAGCTTCCGGATGACGCGGTCGCCGACGAGCCGCACCGCCGCCATCGTCACGGCGAACGCCGACACCGCGAACGCCCCCGTGCTCGCCGAGCCGCCGAGCTCGCGCCGGATGAAGAGCGCCGACCAGTCGGTGCCGGCCTGCTCGCCGAAGACGGCGCAGAGACCGACCACGCCGATGAGGATCACCGGCCAGGTCGGCAGGGCGAAGGCGGGCGGCGCGGCCGTGTCGGCACTCGTCGCGTCGTCGAGCAGGAACCGTGCCGCGCCCGCTCCGGCCGCGGCGAGCGCCGCCGCGGTGACGGCGAACTGGAGGCGCGGGTCGATCCCCGCGTGGGAGGCGAGCGCCGAGACCGTGGAGCCGCCGAGCAGGCCCACGCTCCAGAAGCCGTGCAGGCTCGACATGACCGAGCGGCCGAACGCCTTCTCGACGAGGACGCCCTGCGCGTTCATCGCCATGTCCGCCAGGCCCGCCGTCGCGCCGAAGACGAGCAGCGCGGCGCAGAGCAGCACGAGCGACGAAGGCAACGCCGGCAGGACGAGGGCGGCGCACCACGCGGCGAGCGTCACCGCGACGAGCGGGCGATACCCATGCCGGTGGGCGAGCCGGCCCGAGAACGGCATCGCGACGAGAGCGCCGACCCCGGGCATGAGCAGCGCGAGCCCGAGGTGGCCGACGTCGACCCCGACGTGCGCGGCGACCCATGGAATGCGTGCGGCGAAGCTCCCGGTCACGCACCCGTGAACGGCGAAGACGCCAGCAGTCGCCCGTCGCGCGCGCCGGACCTCGGGGGCGGGCGACGGCGGTCCCGGGATCGCCGCGGTCACGATCCGAGCCTATCCAGGCACGGCCGCGCTCATGCCGCCCGCCCTCTGCCGCCTGGGCGAAGATTCGGACATGGCCGCCGAGCGCCGGGAGCAGCCGAGGATCCGGGCCGCCCGGGCGGGGGATCTCGCCCTCCTCGTCGAGATCGAGCGGGCCGCGGGCGAGCTGTTCCGGCCGCTCGGCATGGATCTCGTTGCCGACGACGACCCCGGCTCGGTCGAGGAGCTGGCGCCGTACGCCGAGGCCGGCCGCGCGCTCGTCGCGGTCGACGCCGGCGACCGGCCGGTCGGATACCTGTTGCTCGACGTCGTCGACGCGGCCGCCCACGTCGAGCAGGTGAGCGTCCACCCCGCGCACGCCCGGCAGGGGATCGGTCGTGCGCTGATCGAGCGGGCGGCGGCCTGGGGAGGCGCCCGGGGTCTCGCCGGGCTGACGCTGACGACGTACGTCGACGTCCCCTGGAACGGGCCCTACTACGAGCGGCTCGGCTTCTCCTATCTCCCGGCGGGCGAGGAGACCGCCGGCCTGCGGGCGATCCGCGAGCGCGAGCGTGCGTCGGGACTCGACGCGTGGCCGCGCGCCTGCATGCGGCGGGAGATCTCTAGGCCGTGGCGGTGATCGTGATGCCGCCGCGCGCCTTCTGCTCGAGCGTCACCTGCACCTCGCCCGCGGCGACCGCGAGCGCGTCAGCGACGTCGTCGCGGATCTTCACGGCCAGCGCCTCGCAGAAGACGCCCTCGTTGCGGAACGCGGCGAGGTAGAGCTTCAGCGACTTCGACTCGATGCAGCTGCCGCCCGGCCGGTAGACGATCGCGACCCTGTACAGGTCCGGCTGGCCGGTGATCGGACAGACGGCGGTGAGCTCGTCGCTCGCCAGCTCGACCTGCGAGACACCCGGGTTGGGAAACGTCTCGAGGCCGGCGTAGTGGCCGGAGCCGGCGTGTCCCAGGGCGACGAACTCGGTCGAGCGCGGCTCGGATTCCACCGCCGTACTGTACGGCTCGACCTCACGGCTGCGCGGGCTCGCCCTGTGACGCGGCGCACTCGAGCAGCAGCGCGTGCACGAACGCCTGGGGCAGGTTGCCGCGCAGCTGCCGCTGCTGGACGTCGAACTCCTCGGAGAGCAGGCCGGGCGGTCCGCAGGCGGCGCGGTTGCGCTCGAACCAGCGGCCTGCGGCGACGGCGTCGCCCTGCTGCGCATAGGCGAGCGAGAGCAGGAAGCCGCAGAGCAGGAACGCACCCTCCGCCTCGCCGAGCGGACGCGCGCCGTGGCGGAAGCGGTAGGCGTAGCCGTCCTCGGTCAGCTCCTCCTCGACGGCGCGCAGCGTCGCGAGCGAGCGGGGATCGTCGGGCGGGATCGCGCCGCGCAGCGCGGGCAGCAGCAGGGCCGCGTCGACGCGCTCGTCGCCGGGTGAGCGCTGCCAGCGGCCCGAAGGGTGCTGCGCGCGCGCCGAGACGTCGGCGACGATCGCGTCGGCGAGCGCGAGCCACCGCGCCGCCTGCTCGCCGCCTGGCCCGCGGCCGGCGATCGCCCGCAGGCCGGCGGCGCACGTGAGGCGGCTGTGCGTCCACTCGTCGGGATCGAGCTCCCAGATGCCGGCGTCGGCCTCGCGCCGGCGCTCCTCGATCGCCGCGGCGGCGATCTCGGCGGCGCGCCAGCCGTCGGCGTCGAGTCGGTCGTGACCCGCCGCGGCCGCGAACAGGAGCAGCGCCTCGCCGAACGCATCCAGCTGGAACTGCGAATTCACCCAGTTGCCGACGACGTCGGTGCCGCCCGGGTAGCCGCCCAGGTCGAGCGTCCGCTCGTCGGGCACGCGGCCGCCCGCGGTCGTGTAGGCGGGCATCAGCGAGGCCCCGTCGTCGAGCAGCCGGTCGCGGACGAACTGGACCGCGTCGTCGAGCAGCGGGTGCGGGCCGGCCGTCGCAACCGCCTGGCCGACATACGACTGGTCGCGGATCCAGACGTAGCGGTAGTCGAAGTTGCGGCCGTTCCGGGCCCGCTCCGGCAGCCCCATCGTCGCCGCGGCGACCATCCCTCCGCCCCCGCTCGTCAGCCCGGCGAGCACGGCGTAGGCGTGACGGGCGTCGCGCGGCGCGATCGTCCGGTCGAGCGGCGGGACGCGCTCGCGCCACGCCGTCTCGGTCGCCGACCAGGCCGCGTCGGGGTCGATCCGCTCGCCGGCGCCGGCGCCGATCGCGAGCACGAAGTCGTGGTGGTCGCCCGGCTCGAGCTCGAGCTCGAGCCGGAGCTCCTTGCCGCGGTGCCCGTCCGGCACCGCCTCGGCGTCGGCGCCGCCCGTCCACCAGACCTCGGCGTCGCCGACGCGCCCGTGCCAGCGGCCGTCGTCGTCGCGAGCGAGCCCGCGCAGCGGCGTCTCTCCGAAGCCGCCCCGCGCGTCGAGCAGCACGGCGACCCGCGCCGTCCCCTCACGGGCGAGGACGCGGCGCAGGACGATCGCCCGGTCGGGCCGGCTCGGCAGCGCGAGCGCCTCCCGGCATTCCACGATCGCGTTCTCGACCGTCACCCAGCGGCTGCGCCAGATGAGGCTCCCCTCCTCGTAGTAGCCGCCCCAGACGTACCGGTCGAGCGGCGAGATCGCGTACGCGCCCGCGCCGCCGACGAGCCCCGAGAAGAAGCCGTCGTCGGCCCAGCCCGGAAAGCACATCCAGGCGAAGTCGCCGCGCGGGCCGACGAGGATCCCGCGCTCGCCGTCCGCGAGCAGCGCGTACTCGCGCAGCGCATGCGGGGCCGAGCGGGCGAGCCCCGCCCACGGCGTCTCCGCTGCCGCCATCAGCCGCGCGACCGGGCGATCCCGACCGCCGCCGCGGCGAGACCCGAGAGGGCGCCGGCGACAAGCGGGCGATGTGTCGAGGCCCAGAGCTGGACGCTGCTCGTGCGCGCCTGGCCGTCGAACATGCCGTGCGTCGCCGCCTCGCCCGGCACGGGCTCGAAGAGGTTGTCGGGGCGCCCGTTCACCGGCATGTCCTCGACCTGCTGCGACTTGAAGCCGGTGCGGGCGAGGAAGACGTCCGCAAGCCGGGGCGCGACCTTGTTGCCGACGATCGCCTTGACGGCGCTGCCGCCGACGTCGAGCTCGCGGCGGCGGTGGTGTGCCGCCCAGTAGACGGCCTCGGCCGGCACCTCCGGCTGGAAGATCGGCGGCACCGGCTGCGGATGGTCCGGCAGCCGCGTCCGGCACCACTCGAACTGGGGCGTGTTCACGGCCGGGAGCTGCACCATCGTGATCCAGACGTTCGAGCCCTCGTGCATCAGCTCCGTGCGCACCGAGTCGGTGAACCCGCGCATCCCGAACTTCGCGCCGCAGTAGGCGGACTGGAGCGGGATCGCCCGGTACGAGAGCGCCGAGCCGACCTGCACGACCGTGCCGCGGTCGCGCGGCACCATCCGCTTCAACGCCGCCATCGTCCCGTACACGGCTCCGAGGTAGGTGACCTCCGTCGCGCGCTTGTACTCGTCGGGCTGGATGTCGAGGAAGCGCGCGAACACGGTCGCCATCGCGTCGTTCACCCAGACGTCGATCGGCCCGAGCTCCTGCTCGACCTTCTCGGCAGCCGCCTCGACCTGCTCGTGGTCGGCGACGTCCGTCGGCACGACGAGCGCCCTGCCGCCGAACGACTCGACCTCCTCGCGGGCGCCTTCGAGCCCCTGCTCGCCGCGGGCGAGCAGCCCGACGTGGGCGCCGCGCTTCGCGAAGGCATGGGCGATCGCCCGGCCCACGCCGCCCGAGGCGCCCGTGACGACCACCACCTCTGGTTTCCCGTTGCCGTTGTTCACGTGCTCGTCCTTTCTGTCGTGTGCCGACCGGTGCCGCCGGAGGGTGTCCCGCTCACTCGCGCGCCTCGGCCGGGCCGTATCTGGTTCGTGAGAGACGCCGGATCCGTCCCGCGGCCTGCGCGGCCGCGAGCGCGTTCCGGAAGCGGCCGGGGCCCCAGCGGCCCGCGCCGACGCGGCGGGCGAGCTCGTGGCGCTCCAGCGGGCCCTCGGCCTCGACCGCCGAGACGACCGCCTCGATCTCGCGGTCGAGCAGGCCGGCCGGCGGGCGCCGCGAGTGCAGCGCCGTCCCCACCATCCCCGGCGAGTAGAAGGTCTCACCCCGGCCCGGCCCGGGCCGGTAGCGGCGGCCTCGCGGAGCCTCTTCCCGGTCGCGGCGGTCCGGCTCGGATGCGTCGTCCTGACCGCCCGGAACCTGTTTCTCGTCGGCGTCCTCGGCGGTCAGCGGCTTCGCGATGTCCTCGAGCTGGGCGTTCTCGGCGCGGACGCCGAGGAAGAGCTCGGCGATTCCCCCGAGCGCCATCACACCGGCGCCGACGAGGAACGCGAGCATGACCATGGTGCGGTCCTGCGTCGCGATCAGGTGGCCGAAGAGGAGCGGGCCGACGATGCCGCCGACCCCGGTGCCCACCGCGTAGAAGAAGGCGATCGCGAGCGCGCGCGTCTCCATCGGGAACACCTCGCTGACGGTCAGGTAGGCCGCGCTCGCCCCGGCCGAGGCCAGGAAGAACGTCGCGAAGACCAGCGCCTCGAACGCCCAGGCCGAGCTGAGCGCGTGCCCGACGAAGAGCAGCGCGAGCGCCACGGCGACGGCGGCCGACCCGAGATAGGTGCCCGCGATCATCGGGATGCGGCCGACCGTGTCGAACAGGCGGCCGAGCAGCAGCGGCCCGAGGAAGTTCCCGACGGCGAACACGACGATGAAGACGGGGACGAAGCTCGAGGACACGCCGTAGAAGCCGGTGAAGAGCGTGCCGAGGTTGAACGTGACGCCGTTGTAGAGAAACGCCTGGCCGACGAAGAGCGCGAGCCCGAGGACGGCGCGCTTCGGGTAGAGCTCGAACGCGGTGCGGGCGATCATCCGGAACGGAATCGCCTCGCGCTGGCGCACCTCGATCGTGTCGTCGACCTCGTCGAGGTCCTCGCCCGTCTCCTGCTCGGCCGACTCCTCGATGCCGCGCACGATCCGCTCGGCCTCCTCCTCGCGACCGTGGATGAACAGCCAGCGCGGGCTCTCGGGGACGTTGCGGCGCACGACCATGATCGAGAGCGCCAGCACGGCGCCGAGCGCGAACGTCACGCGCCAGCCGATGTCCTTCGGGAACACCGAGCTGAGGAAGAAGAGGGCGACGCCTGCGCCGGCCGCGGACCCGACCCAGTAGGAGCCGTTGATGATCAGGTCGACCCGGCCGCGGACGCGCGCGGGGATCAACTCGTCGATCGCGGAGTTGATCGCCGAGTACTCGCCCCCGATCCCGGCGCCGGTGAAGAACCGGCACAGGAAGAAGTACCAGGGCGTCCAGGCGAACGCGGTCGCGATCGTCGCGGCGAAGTAGACCGCGAGCGTGATCGTGAACAGCCGCTTTCGGCCGAAGCGATCGGTGAGCTGGCCGAAGACGAGGGCGCCGACGCAGGCGCCGGCCACGTAGATCGCGGCCGCCGTGCCGATCGAGCCCACGCCGAGCGAGATGCCGCTGCCCTTCTCGGTCAGGCGCGACGCGACCGAGCCGACGATCGTCACCTCGAGCCCGTCGAGGATCCAGACGGTGCCGAGGCCGCCGATCACGAGCCAGTGGAAACGCGACCAGGGGAGTCGGTCGAGGCGGCCCGGGATGGCTGTCTCGATCGTGCCGGTCTCGACCGTGTCGGCTCGGGCGCTCATGTCGTTCGCGTGCCCGATCTCCCGGCGATTACTCGTAAGCTCGGTCCCGCGTGCTCCGCTGCCGCCTCATCGGACACCGCTACCGCTTCCGCGCCGAGGGCGGGACGATCGTCTGGAGCTGCGAGCGCTGCGACGCGGTGGGCGGCCGCAAGACGTATTCGTCCGGGGCCGAGGCCGCTCGGTACGCGGCTGCGTTCGACCGGGAGGACCGGCATGAGCTCGGCCGGCGGGCGCCGCTCGTCGGGCTCCTGCCTCTGCGCCTCTGGCGCGCCTGGCGCGACCGGCGGCCCGATCAGTTGCGCTGACCGGCCGGGGACGCGCCGGGGAGCCGCTCGTGCAGCCGGGCACTGACATGCTCGATCTCGGCGAGCGCCTGCTCGCAGCCGGTGCGGCCCTGCTCGAGCGGTTCGACGTCGGCTCCGAGCGCCCGGGCGAGCGCGGCGAGCTCCGCCTGGAGCGAGAGCTCGAGACGCGCCGTCCGCTCGAGGTGGTCGGCGATCCAGACGTCGCGGAGTCGCGGCTCGACGATCGCCCCGACGCGCGCGTCGTGCTCCCGCTGCAGCCCTCGGAACGCCTCGCTCGCGACGGAGACCGGCTCGACGCCGAGGGTCCGAAGGAACGCCTCGAGCCGGTCGACGCCGAGGCGGGCGTGCTGCTCGTGCTCGGCGACCGCCTGCTCGAGCCACGTCGCGGAAACCTGACCGCGCAACCGCGGCAGGGTCTCGAAGACGAGGATGCGCTCCACCCAGAGCGCCTCGGACAGCAGCTCCAGAAAGAGGTCGCGCGGGTTGCTCAATGCGGCGCCGACGACAGCCTCGCCGCGCGTTCAGGAGCCTCCGCCGTCCGCTTCGAGCGCAGCAGACCGGCGAGACGGTCGGCGAGCGCCATGATCGCCAGCGCCGGGTTGGCCGCCCCCTGCGTCGGGAAGACGCTGCCGTCGGCGACGAAGAGGTTCGGAATCCCCCACGCGCGGTGGTTGGCATCGACGACGCTGTCCTCGGGCGAGAAGCCCATGCGGCAGCCGCCGACGAGATGCGCGAAGCGGTCGATCGTGAGCGTGTCCTGCGCCCCGGCGCCGTCCCAGATCTCCTGCATCACCTTCGCCGCGTAGGCGATGTTGGCGCGGTCGTTCTCGCCCAGGCTGTGGCTGAAGCACGCAACCGGGACGCCGTTCGCGTCGGTCTCGGCTGCGAGGGTCACGCGGTTCTCCGCCTGGGGCAGCAGCTCGCAGAGCACGCCGAGCACCGACCAGTGGTTGTAGTCGCGCATGTACTCGCGCAGCGACTCGCCCCAGTGGCCCTCGGCGACGACGTGCTCGGCCCAGCCGATCGGCAACGGCGAGACGGTCTGGATCGAGAAGCCGCGCGCGAAGCCGCGATCCGGGTCGGTCTCGTAGAACTGCTCACTCGAGATCTCCGGCGGCGGCGCCTTGTACATCCGCAGTAGCTCCGGGAAGCGGGCAGCGACCTGCGTCGCGCCCTGCACCATCACGTAGCGGCCGACCTGGTCGGCGTTGTTCCCGAGCCCGTGCGGGAAGCGCGGACTCGTCGAGTTGAGCAGGAGCCTCGGCGTCTCGATCGCGTAGCCGCAGACCGCGACCGCGTCCGCCGGCTGGAACTGCTCGACACCGTCCGAGACGTACGTGACGCCGGTGACGCGCCCGCCGTCGTCGTCGACCTCGATCCGGACCGCGGTCGAGTCGGCGCGCACCTCGACCCCGTGCTCGATCGCATCGGGAAGGTGTGTGATCAGCGGGCTCGCCTTCGCGTTCACCTTGCAGCCCTGGAGGCAGAAGCCGCGGTAGACGCAGTGCGGCCGGTTCCCGAAGACGCCGTTCGTGATCGAGACCGGGCCGACGCGCATCTCGATGCCGTGCTTGCGCGCTCCCTGCCAGGCGACCGACGCAGCGCCGGAGATGGGGTGCGGCGCGTGCGAGTAGCCGTGCGGGTCGCCCCACGGCCAGTACTGGCCGGCGACCGGCAGCTCGAGCTCGACCCGCTCGAACGAGGGCCGCAGATCCTCGTAGGAGATCGGCCAGTCGACCGCGACGCCGTCGCGCGTCCGCACCTCGAAGTCGGAGGGGTGCAGGCGCGGCACGTAGCCGGCGAAATGGGTCATCGAGCCGCCGACGCCGACGCCCGAGTTGTTCTTGCCCATCTCGATCGGGTCGGAGCCGCCGATCACCCGCGTCTCGCGCCAGTAGAGCGGGCCGGCGCCTTTCTCGTCGGAGACCCAGTCGCGGTCGGGGTCCCAGAACGGGCCCTTCTCCAGCACGACGATGCGCCAGCCGGCGCGGGCGAGCCGCTGCGCGAGCGTCACTCCGCCGGCGCCGGCGCCGACGATCACGAGGTCGACGGGGCTCCGCTGCGAGTAGCGCGCCATCCGGTCGAGGTTCTGGAGGCCGCGCGCGTGCGGGTCGAGGAGGAAGGCCGAGTCGTTGTCGCGCGGCATCCGCACCGCGCCCTTGACGCTGCCGCCCAGCCGGATCACTCGAGCCCTCGCCGCTCGACGTCGCGTACGGGGTCGAGCTCGAACGACTCGACCGCCTCCCATGCCTCGGTCTCGCCGTGACGCAGGTGCGGGCTGCCGAAGCGGCTGTAGCCGCGCGGGTAGGCAGGGCCGGGAAAGCCGATCTCGTTCCAGGCCCAGGGGTGCGAGTAGAACGCCTCGCAGACGTAGCGCACGACGACGCCGAAGGCGCGCGAGACGTTGAGCTCCGCCCACGCGTCGCCGTGCAGCTCCCCACGGGAGAACCGGCCGCACAGCTCACGCTGGCGCTCGAGGTCGAGGTCGCCGAAGGAGCGTTCGCCGAGCGCCTGCGCCTCGCCGTCGAGCCCGCGCGCGACCAGGCGCCAGGTCTCGCCGTCCTCGGGCAGGTCGTAGTAGCGATAGCCGTCGAGAAGGCCCGAGGCGAGCTTCTCGTCGACGTACGCGAGCACGGGGATGCGCGGATCGCGGTCCTGCGCGGTCAGCCGGTCGCAGAGGGGCTCGAGCGTCGCCCGCTCGGCCTCGTCGAAGAAGCGCGGCTCGGGCACCTGGTGCACGCGGTCGAGCACGACCTGCCGCGTCTTCGCGTCCCAGTGGTCGGCGAGCTCGAGCACGTCGAAGTCGGGGTAGCGACCGACGAGCTGAGGCGTCGTGCCGCGGCGCTGACGGGGCAGCCCCTCGGGTTCGAACCGTCTCGCCACCGCCTACGGCTCCCGGCGTGCAAGCGCGGCGGCGCCCGCGAGCGCGCCGACCGCGATCAACGACCCGGGCGCGAGCAGCGGCGGGCCCATCACGAGGTTGTAGGTCGGCTCGCCGAAGCCGCCGGGGCGCTTCCGCACTCCCTGGACGTGGGTGACGAGACCGACGACGCCGTCGAGCGCGTAGAGGGCGCCGAGCGGCGGCAGCAGCCGTCGCGCGGCGGTCTCCGACCAGACCCCGGCCAGGCCGGCCGCCGAGAGCGGCGGCGCAAGCAGCAGCGGCGTCCACATCCAGCGGTTGCCGAAGGAGCCCCGGTAGTGCTCGAGATAGATCTCGACGCCGAGCCCGCCGGCGCTGAGCGCCGTCGCGGCCGAGAGCAGCTTCTGCACGCGCCCGGAGCGCAGGTTCTCGATCGTCCGCCCGATCAGGCCGCCCATCGCTCTGCCTCCTCCCGCTTCAGCTCGAGGCCGTGGCCGGGACGCGAGCGGTCGGGGCGGAGCGCGCCGCCGCCCTCCGGCTCGAGCACGCCGTCGAAGAGCAGTGACTCGAGTCGGACGTGGTCGTGGAAGTACTCGAGATGGCGCAGCGTCGGCACGGCGGCGAACGCGTGCGCGGAGATCTGCGGCGCGCAGTGCGCGGAGAGATCGAGCGAGCGCGCCTCGCAGAGCGCGGCGACGCGGAGCAGGCCGGTGATGCCGCCGCAGCGCGTCACGTCCGCCTGCAGGCAGTCGACGGCTCCGGCGGCGAGCAGTCGCTCGAAGGTGAAGAGCGTGTCGCCGTACTCGCCGGCGGCGATGTCGATGCCGCCGGGCGCGCGGTCGCGGATCAGCCGCAGCCCCTCGAGGTCGTCGGAGCCGACCGGCTCCTCGAACCAGGTCACGTCCCACTCGGCCGCGTAGCGCTCGGCCCAGCCGAGCGCCTGCTTGCGCGAGTAGGCGCCGTTCGCGTCGACGAAGAGCGCGACGCCGTCGCCGACGGCCTCGCGCGCAGCCGCGACTCGATGCGGGTCGAGGGTAGGGTCGCGTCCGACCTTCAGCTTGACCTGCGGGATGCCGAGAGCGGCCCAGCCTCCCAGCTGCTCGCGCAGCCGGTCGAGCGAGTACGAGGTGAAGCCGCCGCTGCCGTAGATCGGGACCGTCTCGTGGACGGCGCCGACCGCCTGGGCGAGCGGCAGCCCGAGCAGCCTCGCCCGCAGGTCCCAGAGGGCGATGTCGACTGCGGCGACCGCCATCTGCCCGAGCCCGGGCCGGCCGGCGTTGCGGATGCGCTCCTGCATCGCCGCCCAGCACGCGCCGACGTCGAGGGCATCGCGGCCGCGCACGGCGCCGGTGAGCAGCGACTCGACGAAGCGCCCGACGGAGACGTCGCCGTACGTGTAGCCCAGGCCCGTCTCGCCTCCGGCCGAGACCTCGACGACGACGATCGTCGTCGAGTCCCACTCGAGGGTGCCGTCGGACTCGGGCTCGTCGGTCGGCACGGTGTACGCGGCGACCGTCACCGACTCGACGGCCGCATCCACTGCGAGCACGCTCACCGGCCGGGAAGCAGCTCGACGACCTTCTGCGCAAAGCTCGCGCGGATCATCTGCCGGGCGTTCGGGTCGCCGGAGGCGATCGCGCTCAGGAAGTTCCGGGCCTCCTCGAACGTGATGTGCGGCGGCAGCGGCGGCACCTCGGGATCGGTGATCGCCTCGAGCACGCACGGCCGGTCGGCGGCGAGCGCCTCGTCCCACGCCGCGCCGACGTCGTCCGGCGAGTCGACGCGAATCCCGTCGAGGCCGACCATCTCGGCGTAGCGCGCGTACGGAAAGTCGGGCACGTCCTGCGAGACCGGGTAGCGCGGATCGCCCTCCATGGCGCGCTGCTCCCAGGTCACCTGGTTCAAGTCGCCGTTGTGGAGCACGAGGACGACGAGCGTCGGGTCGGCCCACCGCTCCCAGTACTTGGCGATCGTCAGCAGCTCGTTCATCCCGTTCATCTGGAAGGCGCCGTCACCGACGAGGGCGATCGCCGGCCGGTCCGGATGGGCGAACTTGGCCGCGATCGCATACGGAACGCCGGGCCCCATCGTCGCGAGCGTCCCCGAGAGGGTCGCGCTCATCCCCTTGCGGAGCTTCAGGTCGCGCGCGAACCAGTTTGCGGCGGAGCCGGAGTCGGCCGAGAGCATGCAGTCGTCCGGCAGGCGCGACGAGAGCTCGAAGAAGACGCGCTGGGGGTTGAGCGGCTCGGCGTCCTGCATCGCCCGCTCCTCCATCAGCTCCCACCACGCGCGGACGTTCGCCTCGATCTCGTTTCGCCAGTCCCGGTCGCGCTTCCGCTCGAGGTGCGGGATCAATGCGTCCAGGGTCGCCTTCGAGTCGCCGACGAGATTGACCTCCATCGGGTAGCGGATCCCGATCATGCGGCCGTCGATGTCGATCTGGACGCCGCGGGCCGCGCCCTCCTCGGGCAGGAACTCGGAGTACGGGAAGCTCGACCCGACCATCAGCAGCGTGTCGCAGCTGTTCATCAGATCCCAGCTCGGCTTCGTCCCGAGCAGGCCGATCGAGCCGGTGACATACGGCAGGTCGTCGGGGAGCGCCGCCTTTCCGAGCAGCGCCTTCGCGACGCCCGCGCCGAGGAGGTCGGCGACGGTCGCGACCTCGTCCGCCGCGTGCAGCGCGCCCTGGCCGACGAGCATCGCCACGCGCGAGCCTTCGTTCAGGACTGCGGCGGCGCGCTCGAGCTCGTCCGCGGGCGGAAGCACGACCGGCCGCCGGTAGCCGGCCGACGAATGGACGGTGCCGTGTGCGCGCGGGGGCTCGGCGACGGCTCGCTCGGAGGCGAGGTCGTTCGGGACGACGAGGCAGGTGACGGTGCGCTGGTCGAGGGCGATCCGGACCGCCCGGTCGACGAGGTGGCGCATCTGCGCGGCCGTCGACGCGGTCTGGACGTACTCGTGGGCGACGTCCTTGAAGAGCGACTGGAGGTCGACCTCCTGCTGATAGCTGCCGCCGAGTGCGGCGCGCGCCTGCTGGCCGACGATCGCGACGACCGGCTGATGGTCGAGCTTCGCGTCGTAGAGGCCGTTGAGCAGGTGGATCGCCCCGGGCCCCGAGGTCGCGAGGCACACCCCCACCTCGCCGCTGAACTTCGCGTGCGCGCAGGCCATGAAGGCGGCCATCTCCTCGTGGCGGACCTGGATCAGCTCGGGATCTCCGTCGGCGCGGTCGAAGGCTCCGAGAAGCGCGTTGATGCCGTCGCCGGGATAGCCGTACACGCGCCGGATCCCCCACCGGCGCAAGCGTTCGAGGAGGAAATCGGCGACGAGATTCGGCATCAGGCGGTTCTCCTTTCGAGCGGGGGCACGTCAAGGGGGGCCTTCTTTGTGTTGACCGTCCGACCCGTTCTAAACACGTCCGGGGCGCGGCGGATCGGCGGGCCACGGACGGCAGCGCCGATGTTTCGGGGCGCCGCCGATCGAGGACGAGAAACACGTATGCGATCACGACGAAGGAGTGCCTTTTGACGACAGAAACGAGATCGATGCGGGCGAGCGAGGAGTCGACGGCGGCACAACTCCGACTCGCGGCCGCGCAGGGAGAAGCGCTCGGACGGGCGATCGCCGCGATGGACGAGGAGTCCGATTCCGGCGTCCTGACGCGCCGGGCCGGCGACTACGAGATCGGGATCGCCGTCGAGGAGGCCGAGGGGATGTGGCGGCGCCGGGGCGACGACCTCGACTGGGTGAATCCCTCCGAGGAGAACTGCCACGTCGAGGTCTGCGTGCGCGACGCGGCCGACGGGCGCTTCGTCCCGGGCCTCGACGTGGACGTGACGCTCATCGACGCGGAACGGAGGGAGCTCGGGACGGAACGGCAGCCCTTCCTGTGGCACCCGTGGCTCTACCACTACGGACGGAACTGGACCGTGCCGGGTCGCGGTCGCTACGGCATCCGGGTGCGCGTCGAGCCGCCCGCGTTCATGCGGCACGACCACGAGAACGGACGGCGTTACCTCGAGCCGGTCGAGATCGAGTTCGACCCGGTCGAGATCGAGCCCGCCCGGAAGACGGCGTAGAGCGTGCTCGGTGGAAGCGGCTCCTTCATAACCGCGTTCGTCGCGTCGGTCGTCGAGGCGATCGAGATGGTGACGATCGTCGTGGGCGTCGGCTCGATCCGCGGCTGGCGCTCGACGCTCGTCGGCGCCGCGTCCGGCTTCGCCGTCCTCGTGGTCGTCGGCGCGGGGCTGGGCACGGCCCTGACCGCGCTGCCGATCAACGTCCTCCGGCTCGTGATCGGCTCGCTGCTTCTCGTCTTCGGCCTGCAGTGGCTGCGCAAGGCGGTACGGCGAGTCGCCCGCAAGGGTTTCGCGGGGGACGACGAGGAGGAGCTCGACGACAGCGAGACGGGAGAGCGGCGGCTCGGGCTCGACTGGACGTCCTTCGTCCTCGCCTTCAAGGGCGTCCTGCTCGAGGGCCTCGAGATCGCCTTCATCGTCGTGAGCTTCGGCACCGCGTCGAATCAGATCTGGCTGGCGGCGATCGGCGGCGGCTCGGCCCTCGCGCTCGTCGCCCTGCTCGGTGCCGTGTTCCACGGCTCGCTCGGCCGAATCCCGCGCAGCGTGCTGATCCTCGTCGTCGGCCTGCTCCTGTCCACCTTTGGCACCTTCTGGGCGGCGGACGGCCTCAACGTCGACTGGCCGGGCGGCGATCTGTCGCTTCTCGTCCTCCTCGGCTTCTACGGACTGGCGGCGACCTCGCTCGTGCTCCTCGAGCGGAGACTCGTCGTCGGGCGTCCTGCGGGGGTGACGGCATGAGACGCATCGGCGACTGGCTCGCGGCCTTCGGGGGCTTCTGGTGGAACTTCATCGTCGGCGACGACTGGACGATCGCGGCCGGCGTGATCGCGGCGCTCGCGGTCACGTACGGGCTCGTGCACGGCGGCGCACGACCTGCCTGGTGGCTGCTGCCGCTCGGGGCCGTGGCGCTCGTCGCGATCGGCGTCCGGCGCGCGGACCGGCGAGAGCAGGAGGCCGGCCCGTCCGACGACGACCGCTCGTGAGCACGTTCGTCCGGGCGCTACGGTTCGCGCTCAGCCGGCAGGCGAACGCCTACGGCTTCACGCTGATCGTCTGGGGCACCGGCGCGATCGCGGTCGGACGGTTCGGACGGCCGGACGCGGCCGACGCGTTCGCGTTCGTCGGGGGCGCCCTCACCGCGGCCGTGCTGGCCGTGCTGCTCGCCTTCGGGATCTCGAGCGTCCTGCGGGCCTCGGAGCCCCGGCATCGGGCCTACTCCGCGATGCACGTGCCGTCCGTCCCGGCGGCGATCGCAGGCGGCTGGGGGATCCTCCTCCTGCTCGGTGGAGCGGCCGGCTACTTCGCGGCCGCGTTCGTCGCCGTCCTCGTCTACGAGAGCCTGCTCTCGGCCGAGATCGGCCTGGCCACGATCCCCCGGCGGCGCCGGCTCGAGCCGGGCACGACGCCTCCGGGAGGTCGCGATCGCCGGACGCCGGCTCCCCAGAGTGCGCGCATCGGACGGGCGCGCAAGTTCGGCTCGTCGGGAGACGACCCCTCGTAGCGCCGCGCGACCCTTCCCGGTCAGCGACGCCCGTAGCGTGCGGCGCGAGCAGCGACGGCCGGCTCGGCGCCGGCGTCGAGAAGGCGCTGCCGCGTCTCGCTCTCGGCGAAGAGGCGGAACCCGAGCCAGACGAGGACGGCGAGCATCGTGAACGAGCCCTCGACGAGCATCACGCCGCCGCCCGCGCGCTGGTCGGCGAGCGGTCCGAGCCCCCACGTCCGCGGCCCGTCGAGGTACGGCGCGTAGTACGGACGGTCAGACCAGAGGAAGACCTGCGAGAGCGCGAGCCACACGACCCACATGCCGAGCAGGTACGCCGCCTTCCACGGGAAGGAGAATCGCCGCGGACCCGGCAACGGCTCGAACAGCGCCGCCCACATGAGCGCGCCGCAGCCGAGGAAGAGCACATGCTGGCAGGCGTGGACGCCGGCGTTCCGGAGCGCGGCGTCGTAGAGCACGGGCAGGTGCCAGGCGCAGAGGTCGACCGCCCAGAGCGGCAGTGCGACGAGCGGGTGGGCAAGCGCACGGAGCGCACGGAGCGGGCGGAGCGCGAGCAGCGGACGCAGCAGGCGGCCGTCGAGACCGAGCACGATCAGGAGCGGGCCGAGGTCGCCGAGCAGGACGTGCTGGAGCATGTGCACCGAGAAGAGCCGCTCCTCGCCGATCGTGTCGATCGGCGAGACGAGCGCGAGCAGCACGACGACCGCCCCCGCCGCGAAGGAGAGCCGGCGGCGGAGCGGGACCGGCAGACCGCGGCGTCCGAGCACGACGGCGCGGCGCGCGTAGACGGCCACGGCGAGGGCGAGCAGGACGAGCTCGAGCGGATCGAAGCTCCAGGTGTGCGGCGCCGGCGCGGAGATCACGGGCCGGCAGATCCGTCGTGGTGCGATGCAGTTTCAAGGGCGGTTCCCCGGGTAGACACCGGCCGGTGGAAGCGGCCCGGGCATGGTGGAGAGGGAGGGCGATCCACCTCGGCGCAGCGGTGGCCGCCGTCCTCGCGCTCGCGGGCTGCGGCGGCAACGGGCAGAACGCGCTCCACCCCTACAGCCATCCGGCGAAGGACATCGCGAGCCTCTGGTGGTGGATGCTCGGCGTGGCCGTCTTCGGCCTCGCGCTCGTCGTCGCGCTTCTCGTCGCCGCGTGGACCCGGCGGTCGCGTCCCGCCGGCGACGACCCGAAGCCGGGCGAGCGGGCCGGCTGGATCGTCGTGATCGGACTCGGGATCGTGATGCCGGTCGCGGTCGTCGCCTCGCTCTTTGTGATCGCGGACGTCTTCGTGATCTCGACGACACAGGCGCCCGCCGCCGGCTCGACCTCGCTGACGGTCGACGTCGTCGCCCACCAGTGGTGGTGGGAGGTCCGGTATCCGGGCACGGGCGCGGTCACGGCCAACGAGATCCACATTCCCACCGGGACGCGCGTCAATCTCGTGGCCACCACCGCCGACGTCATCCACAGCTTCTGGGTGCCGGAGCTGAACCGGAAGGTGGACACGATCCCCGGGCAGCGGAACCGCATCCTGCTCTCCACCGACCGGGCCGGCGTCTACCGCGGACAGTGCACCGAGTACTGCGGACTCCAGCACGCGCACATGGCGCTCGACGTCGTCGCGCAAACGCCCGCCGCATTCGCACGCTGGCTCGCCCGTGAGACGGCGCCTGCCCGCACGCCCGCAAGCGCGCTCGAGCGTCGCGGCCGCGCGCTGTTCCTCGACGGCCCCTGCCAGAGCTGCCACACGATCCGCGGCACCTCCGCCTCGGGCCACGTCGGCCCCGACCTCACCCACGTCGGCAGCCGCAGCACGCTCGCGGCGCTGACGATCCCGAACACGCCGGCGGAGCTCTCGCGGTGGATCGACCGCTCGCAGTCGATCAAGCCGGGCAACCAGATGCCGGACTTCGACTATCCGCCCGCGCAGCTGCGCGCGCTGGCCGCGTACGTCGGGAGCCTCAAGTAGTGGAGACCGCGGTCCCCGCCCCGACCCGGGCCGAGGAGGTCGTCGACCGCCTCGAGCGGATGTGGCGCGCGCGGCCCGGCCTGCTCGGCTGGCTGACGACGACCGACCACAAGCGGATCGGGCTTCTCTACTTCTGGACGACGCTCGCCTTCTTCGGCGCCGGCGGCGCGGAGGCGATGCTGATCCGTACGCAGCTCGCCGGCCCGAACGAGACGGTCCTCTCCCCGAGCACCTACGACCAGGTCTTCACGCTCCACGGGGTGACGATGATCTTCTTCTTCATCATCCCGATGACGACGGGGGCATTCGGGAACTACCTGCTGCCGCTGATGCTCGGCGCGCGCGACATGGCGTTCCCGCGCCTGAACGCGCTGAGCTACTGGGTGTTCCTCGGCTCGGGGATCTTCCTCTACACCAGCCTCGCGCTCGGATCGGCGCCGAACGCAGGCTGGTTCAACTACGTGCCGCTCGCCTCGAAGGCCTTCGACCCGGGGCGGAACGTCGACTTCTACTGCCTCGCGCTGATCTTCAACGGCCTCGCGTCGACGCTGACGGCCGCGAACTTCATCGTCACGATCTTCAAGCTCCGCGCGCCCGGCATGTCGATCAACCGCATGCCGCTCTTCTGCTTCGCCTTCCTCGCCGCCTCGTTCGGCCTCCTGTTCGCACTGCCCTCGCTGAGCGCCGACGCCGTGCTGCTCTACCTCGACCGCAACGTCGGCACCCACTTCTTCGACGTCGCCCACGGCGGCTCGGCGCTCCTGTGGCAGCACCTCTTCTGGATCTTCGGCCACCCCGAGGTCTACATCCTCATCGTCCCCGCCTTCGGGATCGCGACCGAGATCATCCCCGCGTTCACGCAGCGGCGGCTCGTCGCGTTCCCGTTCGTCGCGATCGCCGAGTTGCTCGTCGTCTTCCTCGGCTTCGGCGTGTGGGCGCACCACATGTTCGCGACCGGGATGCCGACGGTGACGACCGTCTTCTTCGCCGCGGCGACCGCGATCGTCGTCATCCCGAGCACGATCCAGGTGTTCGCGTGGTGCATGACGATCTTCACGGGACGCGCGCGCTTCAAGACACCGCTGCTCTTCATCGTCGGCTTCATCTACATGTTCGTCGTCGGCGGCCTGAGCGGGATCATGTTCCTCGCGATCCCGTTCGACCAGCAGCTGACGGACACGTACTTCGTCGTCGCGCACTTCCACTACATCATCTTCGGGGCCGCGGTCTTCCCGATCTTCGGCGGCATGTACTACTGGTTCCCGAAGGTCACCGGCCGCCTCTACTTCGAGCGGCCGGGCCAGATCAGCTTCTGGCTGATCTTCGCCGGCACGAACGTCCTCTTCTTCCCGATGCACGTCGTCGGCCTGCTCGGGATGCCGCGCCGCAACTACACCTACCCGAGCGGGCTCGGCTGGTCGTCGTACAACCTCACCGAGACGATCGGCGCCTACCTGACCGCCGCCGGGATCCTGCTGCTGCTCGGGAACCTCGTCGTCAGCCGGCTGCTCGGCCCGCCGGCCGGGCGCGACCCGTGGCATGCGGCGACGCTCGAGTGGACGGTCTCCTCTCCTCCGCCCGAGTACAACTTCGCGGTCATCCCGAAGGTCTCGAGCGCGTACGCGAACTGGGACGACGAGGACCGCGCCGCCGACGCGCGCCGCCTCGAGGAGGGCGTGCTCGTGCTCGAGCAGGGCCACGAGACGACGATCAGCTCTCGCGTCGACGGCCGGCTCGCGGAGATCGTCGCGATGCCGCACGACTCGCCGTGGCCGGTCCTGCTGGCGGTCGCGATCGCGCTCGTCTTCACGATGCTCGTGATCGACGAGTTCGCCGTCGCAGCCGTCATGGGCGGCCTCTGCCTGCTCGCGCTCGCCGGCTGGCACTCGGCCGAGCCGGAGGGGGCGTGAGCGGATGAGCGACTTCTCCGTCGACCGCAGCACCGAGGAGCTGCTGCCGCGCACGACCGACGCCCGCACCGCCGGCGCCGTCGCGGCGGTCGAGCCGCGCCGCACCGGCCTCCCTGTCGGCATCTGGGGGATGGCGATGGTCGTCGCGAGCGAGGCGACGCTGTTCGGGACCTTCGTCGGCTCGTACTTCTACCTCCGCTTCGGCAGCGCGCACTGGCCGCCCGACGGGATCTCGAAGCCGGCGCTCACGGCGCCGCTCGTCCTGCTCGCCGTGCTCGCCGCGACCGGGCCGCCGATGCTGCTCGCCGGCCGCGCCGCGACCGCCGGCCGGCTCCGCGCCGTACGGCTGCTCGTCGGAGGCGCCCTCGTCGTCCAGGCGGGCTACCTCGGCTGGGCGATCCACGACCTGCAGGGGAACCTCCACGACTTCACACCCAGGACCGACGCCTACGGCTCGCTCTACTACCTGCTGCTCGGCGCCGACCACGCCCACGTCTTCCTCGGGCTCCTGCTCGACGTCTGGCTGCTCCTCAAGCTGACCACGGGGCTCACGGCGTACCGGGCGACCGCGACGCGGGCGATCGCCCTCTACTGGCTCGCGGTGATCGCGATCACCGCCGTCGTCACCGGAACCGTCCTCTCGGCCGCCGCATGAGCACCGTCCACGTCAGCCCCCCGGCGCTGCGGCCGAGCACCCGCGTCCTCTCGATCCTCCAGTGGCTCGGCTTCCTCGCCGTCCCGCTCACCTGGGCGGCGCAGCACGTCGTCGGCTACGGCGCCGCGGAGGCGCGCTGCTCGATCGCGGGCATGCACTGGGGGATCGGGCTGCACACGTGGGACGCCGCGATGCTCGGCTGCGCCGCCGCGATCGCGCTCGGCGCCGAGGCCGCCGCGCTCACGGTGTTCCTGCGCACGCGCGACGGCGAGTACGGCGACGGGCCGCTCGAGCGGCCCGACAGCGTGGACGAGGCGCGACTCGGCCGGCTCCACTTCTTCTCGGCGGCGGCGCTCGTCACGAACCTGCTCTTCCTCGCCATCGTCGTGCTCGACACCTCCGCGACCCTCGCCGACACCCTGTGCAGGCAGTCGTGACGCGGACGCTCGCACTGCTCGCCGCCTGCGCCGCCGCGGCGCTCCTCTGCGGGCCGGCCGCGGCCGCGGCGCCGGGCGGCCTCGTGAAGCAGGGCGACCACCTCTACGGCCGCTACTGCCTCTCGTGTCACGGCCCGAACGGCCGCGGCTCGACGCAGACGGGCGGCCGGACGATCGGCGCCGGGCCGAACCGCGCCCAGGGCGTCGAGCAGGCGGTCGCCCCCTCGCTGATCGGCGTCGGCGCGCTCGCCGCCGATTTCTACCTGCGAACCGGCTACATGCCGCTTCAGCACGTCGGGCTGCAGCCGAGCCGCGGCCGGTCGCCGTTCTCGGACGAGCAGATCCGGGCGCTTGTCGCCTACGTCGCGTCGCTCGGGAAAGGCCCGGCGGTCCCGGCCCCGCACCCGGAGCGGGGCAACCTCTCCGACGGCCAGCACCTCTTCGCCGACCACTGCGCCGGCTGCCACCAGATCGTCGCCCGCGGCGGCTACGTGACCGGTGCCGTGCCGCCGGCGCTGACCGAGGCGACGCCGACACAGATCGCCGAGGCGGTGCGGATCGGCCCGTACGCGATGCCGGCGTTCTCGCAGCGTGCGATCGGCACCCGGCAGCTCGACTCGATCATCCGCTACGTCGAGTACGCGAAGCGGCCCGACCATCCGGGTGGCTGGTCGATGGGCTACCTCGGGCCGGTGCCCGAGGGGCTCGTGACCTGGTTCCTCGCGATGGCCGCTCTCGTCGCCGCCTGCCTGGCGGTCGGAAGGAGGTTGCGCAATTGAGCGAGACTCCGGCTGGGAAGCGAATCGTCCCTGCGCTGCCGCCGCATCGCGGCGCCGAGACCGCGGTACTCGTCCTGTTCGCGGTCGGTGCGTCCCTCGCGCTCGGCTTCGTCGTCGTCTACGCGCTCGGCTCGCTCCCGCACGAGACGCAGCTGCTCGGCGCATGCCTCGGGCTCTCCCTCCTGAGTATCGCGGCGGCGCTCGTCATCACCGGGCGCCGGCTCGTCGTCACCGAGGAGCTGACCGAGGAGTATCCGGCCGAGGAGCACCCCGGCGAGCAGGAGACCGTGGCGCAGCTCGCCACGGAGGGCTCCGACCGGATCACGCGCCGCCGTCTGTTCACGCTCGGGCTGCTCGGCGCCGGCGGGTCGCTCGGGCTCGCGCTGCTGACGCCGGCGGCCTCGCTCGGCCCGGTCTTCCGGGTCGCCGGCTACCTCGCGACCCCGTGGCGGCGCGGGAAGAGGCTCGTCGACGAGCAGGGTCGTCCGCTGCGCGCGTCGGAGATCGAGCGCGGCGCCTTCTACACGGCGTTCGCGGAGGGCGCAGACCGTGAGGAGCAGAGCGCGTCGCTCGTCCTCGTCCGCCTGCCGCAGAGCGAGCTCCGGCTGCCGGACCGCCTCGCGGGGTACGACGCGGACGGGATCGTCGCCTACTCGAAGATCTGCACGCACGCAGGCTGCGCGATCTCGCTCTACCGCTCGCCGCTCTTCCAGCCCGACGAGCCGAAGCCGGCGCTCGTCTGCCCGTGCCACTACTCGACCTTCGACCCCGCCTCCGGCGGAACCGTCCTCTTCGGGCCTGCGGGGCGCCCCTTGCCGATGCTGCCGCTCGAGATCGACGGGCGCGGCCACCTGCGCGCCCGCGGGAACTTCGACGAGCCCGTCGGCCCCTCGTGGTGGGGCTCGCGGATCTGGAAGCCGACGACATGAGAGGCGCCCCGGTCACCCGCCGCCTCGTCCGCTGGCTCGACGCGCGCAGCGGCGCCGCGCCCGCCGTCCGCAAGTCGCTCCGCTACCTCTTCCCCGACCATTGGTCGTTCCTCCTCGGCGAGGTCGCTCTCTACGCGTTCGTCGTGCTCGTTGCGACCGGCACGTATCTCGCGTTCTTCTTCGTCGACAGCACCCGGCAGATCGTCTACCACGGTCCGTACCCGCCCCTGCGCGGCCAGCACATGAGCGCGGCGTACGCGTCGGTGCTCCACATCTCGTTCTCGGTGCGCGCCGGGCTCCTGATCCGGCAGACGCATCACTGGGCGGCGAACGTCTTCATCGCGGCGATCGTCCTCCACCTCTTCCGCGTGTTCTTCACCGGCGCCTACCGCAAGCCGCGCGACCTCACCTACCTGCTCGGGCTGACGATCCTCGCCGCCTCGCTCCTCGAGGCGTACATCGGCTACTCGCTCGTCGACGACCTGCTCTCCGGCATGGGGCTCGTGATCGGCTACTCGGTCGGGCTCTCGATCCCGTTCGTCGGCCCGGAGCTGATGAACCTCGTCTTCCAGGGGCCGTTCCCGGGCGGGAACGCGGTGTGGCCGCGCATGTACCTCGCGCACATTCTCGTCTTCCCGATCCTGATCGCCGCCCTGCTCGGAGCGCACCTGGCGCTCGTCGCGTCGCGGCACCACACCCAGTTCCGCGGGCGGCGCAAACAGACGGAGCGCACGCTGCTCGGCGTACCGGCGTGGCCCGGCCAGGCGCCGCGCTCGGCCGGGCTCGCGCTCGCGACCGCCGGCGTGCTCTTCCTGCTCGGCGGCCTCGTCGAGATCAACCCGATCTGGCTCTGGGGCCCGTACCACACCTACGTCTCCACCAACGGCGCCCAGCCCGACTGGTATCTCGGCTGGCTGATCGGCGCGCTGCGGATCGTGCCCGGCTTCGATTTGGCGATCGACGGCTACACGATTGCGCCCGCCCCGTTCTGGGGCGGCGTCGCGTTCCCGGGCATCGTCTTCGGGCTGCTCTATCTCTGGCCGGCGCTCGAGCGGCGGCTGACCGGCGACACCGCGTTCCACAACCTGCTCGACCGGCCGCGCGACGCGCCGGTCCGCACCGCTGTCGGCGTGGCGACGATCACGCTCGTCCTGCTGGTCTTCCTCGCAGGAAGCGCCGACCGCGCCGACGTCTCCTTCGGCATCTCCTACACGTCGCAGGTCGCGGTGTACCGGATCCTCGTGCTCGTCCTGCCCGGTCTCGCGGGAATGGCCGCGCACCTCGTCTGCAGGCAGCTCCAGGCCGGCGACGAGGTCGCGCGCGTCCGGCGACGCGCCGAGGCCGAGGCGCGCCTCGCACGCCTGCGGCGGCGGCCGCCGCCCGCGTCCGGCTGAGCCGGTTTCGTTGGTCGCAGCCTCCACGTCGTCCCCGCCGGCGTCGCGACCACGCGTTTCGGGACCGCGACGCCCGGGGACTCAACAGGTGCCGACGGCGCACCAGGCCCTACGTGGCCGAGCAGGAGCGCGACCGCCGCGGCGCAGTCCACGTCATCAAGGGAACGCTCAAGGAGCGTGAAGCCAATGCTGCTACTCATCGTCCTCGCCCTGCTCGCGATCGTCGCGTTCGGGGTCGGATTTACCGTCCACTGGCTGTTCATCGTCGCGGTCGTGGCCGCGCTGATCTGGGTGATCAGCCTTTTCCTCGGCTCCGCACGCGGCCGCTCGCGGGGCGCCTGGTGGTGAGCCCGGCTTCCCGAGACGACCACCTTCGAAAGGAGACACACCCATGGGCTTCGGATTCAGCCTCGCGCTGACCGCCGCAGGCGCGATCCTCGCGTGGGCGGTCAACGCCTCGAGCTCGGCCGTCAACGTCAACACGATCGGCTACATCCTGTTCGTCGTCGGCCTCGTCGGCCTCGCGCTCTCGATCGTGTTCTGGTCCTCGTGGGGCGGACCGGGAGCGCTCTACCGCAGCCGGCGGACTACGGTCGACCCGGAGAGCGGAACGCGCATGACGGAGGAGCAGACCCGCTCCTACTAGCGACGCAGCGCCGGCCGCAGCCCGGAGACGGGTTGCGGCCGGTCACGCGAGCAGCTTGTCGAGCGCGGCCGCGGCGCGTTGCGGTTCTATACGCGCACGAAGACCGTCGCCATCCACTTCGGGAGCTAGATGCCGGGCAAGCGCATAGGCGTCGTCGGCGCCGGGATCATCGGCCTCGCGGTCGCGCGCCGGCTCGCCGAGCTCGAGCCCGACGCCGCCGTGACCGTGCTCGACAAGGAGCGCGAGGTCGCGACACACCAGACCGGCCGCAACAGCGGCGTCGTGCACGCCGGGATCTACTACGCGCCCGGGTCGCTGAAGGCGCAGCTCTGCCGGCGCGGCGTCGACCTGCTGCGGGCGTACTGCGACGAGCGCGACATCCCGCTGCGCGAGTGCGGCAAGCTCGTGGTCGCACTCGACGCCGGCGAGCTCGACCGGTTGAACGAGCTCGAGCGGCGGGCGGCCGAGAACGGGGTGCCCGGGATGCGCAGGCTCGAGCGCGACGAGATCCGCGAGATCGAGCCGCACGCGGCGGGGATCGCCGGTCTCCACTCGCCGCACACCGGCATCGTCGACTACCGCGCCGTCGCCGACGCGTTCGCCGGCGACGTCCGCGCCGCGGGCGGCACCGTCCTCCTCGGCGCCGAGGTGCGCCGGATCCACGCCCACGGCGCGACGGCGCGAGTCGAGACGGACGCGGACACGTTCGAGTTCGACGTGCTCGTGATCTGCGCCGGGCTCCAGTCGGACCGGCTCGCGCGACTCGCAGGCGACGAGCAGGAGCCGACGATCGTGCCGTTCCGCGGCGAGTACTACCGGCTGCGGCCCGGACGGGAGACGCTCGTGCGCGGGCTCCTCTACCCCGTCCCCGACCCCGCCTATCCGTTCCTCGGCGTCCATTTCACGAGCCGGATCCACGGCGGCGTCGACGTCGGCCCGAACGCGGTGCTGGCGCTCGCGCGCGAGGGCTACCGCCGCCGTGACGTGCGTGTCGCCGACATCGCCGAGACGCTGCGGTCGTCCGGCTTCCGCGCCCTCGCCCGCAAGCACTGGCGGATGGGCGCCCGCGAGCTGCGCGGCTCGCTCTTCAAGCGGGCGTTCGCCGCCGAGGCGCGCCGCTACGTCCCGGACGTCTCGGCCGCCGACCTCGTGCCGGCGCCGGCGGGCGTGCGCGCCCAGGCGCTCGACCCGGACGGCTCGCTCGTCGACGACTTCCGGATCAACCGGATCGGGCCGGTCACCGCCGTCCGCAACGCGCCCTCGCCCGGCGCGACCTCGAGCATGGCGATCGCCGAGTACATCGTCGAGCAGGCGCTGGCCGACTAGTGCGGTCGGCGATACTGGAGTCCTCCGTGATCGCCTTCCCCGACGACCCACCACCCGCGGCGCACCGGCGGACGACCTCGTGAGCGACCGGCTCGTCGTCGCGATCACCGGCGCCTCGGGGGCGATCTACGGCGTGCGGATGCTCGAGCGGCTGCGGGAGCTTTCGGTCGAGACCCATCTCGTCGTCTCGCGCTGGGCGCGCGTCACGATCGAGCACGAGACGGACTACTCCTTCGCGGATGTGAAGGCGCTGGCCGACGTCACCTACTCCGAGAACGACCAGGCGGCCGCCGTCTCGAGCGGCTCCTTCACGACGCGCGGCATGGTGATCGCCCCCTGCAGCACGAAGACGCTCGCGGGGATCGCCACCGGCTTTGCCTACAACCTCGTCTGCCGCGCCGCCGACGTCGCCCTCAAGGAGCGCCGCCCGCTCGTGCTCGCCGTGCGCGAGACGCCGCTCAACGCGGTGCATCTCCGGAACATGCTGACGCTCTGCGAGCTGGGCGCGACGATCGTGCCGCCGACGCCGGCGTTCTACGCGCGCCCCGCCGACCTCGACGAGCTCGTCGACTACACGGTGCTGCGGATCCTCGACCAGTTCGGCTTCGAGCTCGAGTCGGGCTCGCGCTGGCGGGGGCTCAAGCCTCCCGAAGACGACTGAGCTCAACCCTTGACGGCGCCCGACCGGGGCCGCCGGCGACCGGGCGGAGCCGCCGATACCGTTTTCTATATCGGTATAGGCTCGAGTCATGGAGCCCGGCAGCCGCGTGACGATCGGCGATGTTGCGGCCCGAGCGGGCGTGTCGGTCGCGACCGTGTCGAAGGTGATCAACGACCGCTACGGCGTCGCCGAGAGCACCGCCGCCCGCGTGCGCGCCGTGATCGACGAGCTCGGCTACCACGCGAGCCTCGTCGGCCAGAGCCTGCGCAGCCACCGCACGAACGTGCTCGGCGTGCTCATCACCGACATCGAGCCGTTCAGCGCGGAGATCCTCAAGGGCGTCGCGCGCGCCGTGCGCGAGACCGGCTACGAGCTCGTCGTCTTCTCCCGCTGCCAACCGCTCGGCGACCAGGCCGGCTGGGAGCGCCGCTACCTCTCGCGCATCACGGGCACGCTCGCCGACGGCGCGATCCTCGTCACCCCCGGCTCGGTCGACGCGACCTTCGGCTCGCCCGTCGTCGCGGTCGACCACAACATCGCCTCCTCGACGCTCCCGACCGTCGACTCCGACAACCTGAACGGGGCGGTCGCCGCCACCGAGTACCTCGTCGGCCTCGGACACACGCGGATCGGGTTCCTCGCCGGACGCTCCGACCTCGCGTCGGCGCGGCTGCGCGAGCAGGGCTACCGGCAGGCGCTCGCCGCCGCCGAGATCGCGATCGACGAAGACCTGATCCGAGGCGGCTCCTACCTCGCCGAGGCGACCGTCGGTCCGGCCCGCGAGCTCCTGACCCTCGACCCGCGGCCGACCGCGATCTTCGCGGCGAACGACGTCTCGGCCCTGCAGACGATGGACGTCGCGCGCAGCCTCGGCCTCGACGTCCCCGGCGACGTCTCGATCGTCGGCTTCGACAACGTGCCCGAGTCGGCGCTCGGCGACCCGCCGCTGACCACCGTCGAGCAGCCGATCCAGGCGATGGGCGCCGAGGCGGTGCGGCTGCTCGTCGGGTTGATCGAGGATCCGTCGCAGACGCCACCGCAGGTCGTGCTGCCGACGCGCCTGGTCGTGCGGCAGTCGTGCCGGGCGCTCGGAGCGCAGGGGTGACCGTGCCTGCCGCAGCGGCCGGCCTGCGAGCAGACGTCGCCGACGCGTTCGGCGCCACATATCCATGCAGCCAGCCACGAAGGGAGCACATCCGATGAAGACGAGTCTTGGTATCTGGGCGTTTGGGAATATGGCGACGCGGTTCAATGCGGGTGGGTATAAGCCGGGGTTGTCGGGTGTGTCGACGGTGGTGAAGGTGCGGACGGCGGTCGAGGGGTTGGGCGGGTTGGTGGACGATTACGAGTTCCACTATCCGCAGGAGCTGTCGGCGGCGAATCTCGACGAGGTGCGTGAGGCGTTGGGCGGGCATGGGATCTATTGCGTCTGTTCGGGGCTGCATCTGGATGCGCGGTTCGGGAAGGGGGCGTTTTGCTCGCCGGATGACGCGACGCGGGGGGAGGCGTTGCGGTTGACGCGGGAGGCGATCGATCTCGCGGCGGAGGTGGGGGCGCAGATGATCATCTGGCCGGGGATCGAGGGCTACAACTATCCGTTCCAGACGCCGTATGCGGAGTCGTGGGCGCGGTTTCTGGACGGGGTGGGCGAGTCGGCGGCCTATGCGGCCGGTAAGGGCGTGACGGTGTTCTTGGAGCACAAGAACTCGGAGCCGGCGATGAAGATCCTGATGCGGAACATCGGCATGACGTTGCATGTGATCCACACGTTGCGGGCGCAGGGTGTCTCGAACGTGCAGGTGAACATGGATTGGCAGCACCTGATCATGAACGGCGAGAACCTGGCCGAGTATGCGGCGCTTTTGGCGGCGGAGGGGCTTTTGGGGCATCAGCATGCGAACTCGGGCTGGGGCACCTTCGACGACGACAACATGGTCGGCGCGACCGCGTTCATGGAGACGCTCGAGCTCGCGGTCGAGCTGCGCCGCGCCGGCTACGGGATCGACGGAGACGAGCGCCGGCTCGGCTTCGATCTCTACCCGTACACCGAAGACGCCGTCGGCGCCGTCAAGCGCTCCGTCCTGCAATGGCGCTTCATCGACACGATCGCCGCCAAACTCGACGGCCCCGAGCTCCACGCCGCCCAACACGCCAAAGACGCCGTCCGCGCCTACGAACTCGTCTACACAGCACTCGGCGCCTGAGGGTCGACGCCACGAGATCGCCTGTTCCGCGCGGCGGCCGCCGGGCGGTTCAAACCGCCCTGCGGCCGGCCGATGACGGGGGCGGACAGGACCACCTCGTCGCAAGGAGCACCATGTCTTCCCTCTCGCCGATCGGCTCGCCGCAGCCGTTCGAGGTCTCCGGCATCACGCCGACCACCGCCGCCAGCCAGCCGCCGGCGCCGTACCTCCAGGGAACGCTCGACGGCGTCGCGAACATGCTGTCGATGCCGACCCCCGACCTGCGCGGCGCGCTCAAGCAGGGATCCTCGATCTCCGACATCGCAGCGCAGAAGGGCGTCAGTCGCACGTCACTCGTCCAGTACATCGAGCAGCAGGTGCAGCAGCGGCGGACGGCCCAGGGCAAGCCGCCGATCGACCGGAAGGCGCTCGACGCGGTCGTCAACCGCGCAGTCGACCGGCACCGGCACGGCCGGGGCCAGCAGCCCGCAGCGGTCTCCGGCCCCTGGAGCTCGCTGCCGGCGGCGCAGAGCACGCCGCCGCCGAGCGGCGTTGACCTGCTCGCCTGAAGCCGCGCCGTCCACGTCGCTTGCCTGGCAGTGGCCGGCGACGGGGACGGTCTGGCGGATCCACCACGACGGCTGCGTCTCGAGCGAGCTCGCGGCACGCGCCGCCGCGCTCGTCGACGAGGACGAGCGCCGCTGGTCGCGCTTCCTGCCGGCGAGCGAGGTCTCGCGGGTCAACGCCCGCGCCGGCCGGCGGGTCGCCGTCTCCGGCGAGACACGCGCGCTGCTCGAGGCGGCGGCCGCCTGGCAGACGCGCAGCGACGGCGTCTTCGACCCGCTCGTCGGGGCGGCTCTCTCCGCGTGGGGCTACGCGAGGAGCATGCGGCGCGGCACGCCACACGCCTCGGCCAGCCCCGCGGAGGCGCCGCCGGAAGGACGGCTCGAGCTCGCCGGCGCGTCGGTGCGGATCCCGGCCGGCGCGCAACTCGACCTCGGCGGCATCGCAAAGGGCTGGATGGCCGACCGTCTCGCCCGGCTCCTCCGCGAGGAGACGCCGGCGGGCCGGATCCTCGTCGACGCGGGCGGCGATCTCGTCGCGGCGCGAGGCTCACGGCGCGTCGCCGTCGCCGGCGAGCCCGCCGCCACGCTGCCGCTTGCCGAAGGGGAGGCGGCCGCGACCTCGAGCTGGAGCCAGCGGAGCTGGCGGAACGGCGACGGCCGGCTCGCCCATCACCTGATCGACCCGGCGACCGGCGCACCGGGCGCGCAGACGTCGGCGACGGTCGTGGGCGGCAGCGCGACCGAGGCGGACGTGCTCGCGACGGTGCTCGCGCTGAGGCCCGAGCGGATCGCAGAGCTCGCGGCGCCCGCCCGCGTCGAGGCGAACGGCCACGTACGGGCGAACGCGGCCTGGGAGACGTTCGCCCGCCCCGCCTAGCCTCGAGCCTCGAGCCCCGCGCCGTCGAGGAGGATGTCCTCGGCGAGCCCGAACCGCTCGTGCACGGCGTTGACCGCCCGCTCGACGTCCGCGGCGCGCACGACGCACGAGATGCGGATCGGCGACGTCGAGATGACCTCCATGTTGATCCCGGCGTCCGCGAGCGCCTCGAACATCGCGGCGGCGACGCCCGGGTGGCTCCGCATCCCCGCGCCGACGACCGTCACCTTGCCGATCTCCGGATCGACCGCGAAGCCGGCGGCGCCGATCTGGCGGGCGAGATCCTCGAGCACCGGCTCGGCCGCCGCCAGATCCGCCTTCGGCAGCGTGAACGAGATGTCGGTGTGGCCGGCGTCGGACACGTTCTGGACGATCATGTCGACGTGGATGCCGACCTCGGCGAGCGGCCGGAAGAGCCGGCCCGCGATCCCCGGCGTGTCCGGGACGCGCTGGATGGTGATCTTCGCGTCGCCGGTGTCGTGGGCGATGCCCGAGACGATCGCCTGCTCCAGCATTGCTTCCTCCTTGACGATCCACGTGCCCTCGGCCTGCGAGAAGGTCGAGCGGACGTGGATGGGAACGTCGTGGTTTCGCCCGTACTCGACGGCGCGCAGGGCCAGCACCTTCGCCCCTGACGCCGCGAGCTCGAGCATCTCCTCGTGCGAGACGGTCGCGAGCTTGCGCGCCGCCGGGACGATCCGCGGGTCGGCGCTGTAGACGCCCTCGACGTCGGTGTAGATCTCGCAGACGTCCGCGCCGAGCCCGGCTGCGAGCGCGACCGCCGTCGTGTCGGAGCCGCCGCGGCCGAGCGTCGTCACGGCAGCCTCCGTCGACACACCCTGGAAGCCGGCGACGATCGCGACCTTGCCCGCGTCGAGCGCCTCCTGGACGCGGCCGAGGCGCATCTCGAGGATCTTCGCCTTGCCGTGGCGCGTGTCGGTGACGATGCCGGCCTGCGAGCCGGTGAACGAGACGGCCTCGCGGCCCAGATCGCCGATCGCCATCGCGAGCAGCGCGATCGAGATCCGCTCGCCCGCGGTCAGGAGCATGTCCAGCTCGCGCGGCTCCGGCCTCGACGAGACCTGGCGTGCGAGCTCGATCAGGTCGTCGGTCGTCCGCCCCATCGCCGAGACGACGACGCAGACCCCGGTGCCGGACACCGCGGTCGCGACGATCCGCTCGGCGACGCCGCGGATCCGTCCGGGATCCGCAACCGAGGAGCCGCCGTACTTCTGCACGACCAGCGCCATGTCGCGGACGGTAGCCGCGGTGCGCGGCAGCCGGCGCGGAATTGTCACGAAGCACTACCGTGTCCGGCGTGGATCGCCGGGCGCCCAGCCGCACCTCCGGACGGCGCAATCCCGAGGGCAACGAGCGCCTGACGGCGGCGGCCGGAATCGTCCTCGTCGTCCTGACGCTGATCGAGCTGGCGAGCCTGCTCCTCGGGCTGCAGACGTTCATGTCGCTGCACGTCTTCGTCGGTCTCGCGCTGATCCCGCCCGTGCTCCTGAAGCTCGGAAGCACGGGCTGGCGTTTCCTCCACTACTACGCGCGCAACCGCGCCTACCGCCTGAAAGGCGCGCCGCAGCTGGCGATGCGACTGCTCGCGCCGGTCATCGTCGCGGCGACGGTCGTCCTCTTCGCGAGCGGCGTCGCGATGGGCTTCCTGCACGGCAGCGCGCTGCAGCAGGCGCGGAACCTGCACGGCCCCGCGTCGGTCGTCTGGCTGATCGGGATCGGCATCCACGTGCTCGTGTATCTCAAGCGCGCGCTCTCGGACGCCGCCCGCGACCTCTTCCCGCGGACGCGCGCTGCAGTGCGGGGCGCGCGACCGAGGACGCTTCTGCTGCTCGCAGCCGTCGCCGCCGGACTCGTCGCAGGGGTGGCGACCGTACCGCTGCAGCACCGCTGGGAGAACCTGCCGCGCCTGCAGGACCACCGCGACGGCCTCGCGGCGCACGCGCCCGCGCGCGGCGAGCTCAGACCGCCGCGTTGAGCGCCCGCCCGATGCCGCGCACGGCCTGGCGGATCCGCTGCTCGTTCTCGACGAGCGCGAAGCGGACGTGGCCCTCGCCGTCGATGCCGAAGCCGCTGCCGGGCGAGACGGCGACCTTCGCCTCCCGCAGCAGCCGCAGCGCGAACTCCTGCGCGGGCTCGGCGGTCGGGATCTTCGACCAGACGAACATCGTCGCCTGCGGCCGCTCGGTGGGCCAGCCGACGCGGGCGAGCCCGTCGCAGAGCGCGTTGCGGCGGCCCTCGTAGACGTCGGCGGCGATCGCGGGCTGGTCGCGCGCCTCGCGCAGCGCGACGGTCGCGGCGATCTGGAGCGGCTGGAAGCTGCCGTAGTCGAGGTACGACTTGAGGCGGGCGAGCGCGCCGACGACGTCCGGGCGCCCGAGCACGAACGCGACCCGCCAGCCGGCGAGCGAGAAGCCCTTCGTCAGCGAGTAGAGCTCGACGGCGACCTCGCGCGCGCCCTCCGCCTCGAAGATCGACGGTGGCCGGTAGCCGTCGAAGCCGAGGTCGGCGTAGGCGAAGTCGTGGACGAGCACCATCTCCCGCTCGCGGCAGAAGTCGACGAGCGACTGCAGCAGCTCCGGCGAGGCGCAGGCGGTGGTCGGGTTGTGCGGGAACGAGCAGATCAGCACGCGCGGCCGCGGCTGCGACCCCTCCCACGCCTCCTCGACGCCGGCGAGGAAGTCGACGCCCGGGCCGACGGGCACGCGGGCGACGACGGCCCCCGCGAAGCCCGGCGCGAAGAGGTGGATCGGGTAGCTGGGGCTCGGCACGAGCGCGACGTCGCCGGGGCCGAGCAGCGTCCAGAGCAGGTGGACGAGCCCCTCCTTCGCGCCGAGCGACATCGTGATCTCGCGCTCCGGGTCGAGCGCGACGCCGAAGCGGTCGCGGTACAGCTCGGAGACCGCGGCCCGGAGGTTCGGCAGGCCGCGGCTGGACGAGTAGCGGTGGTTGCGAGGCGCGAGCGCCGCCTCGCGGAGCTTCTCGACCGCGAGCTCCGGCGGCGGCACGTCCGGGTTGCCGAAGCCGAGGTCGATCACGTCCTCGCCCGCGCGCCGCAGCTCGAGCTTGAGCCGCTCGACCTCGGCGAACGCGTACGGGGGCAGCGCATCGACGCGCCGGAACTGCATCATCGCGCAGTGACGCTAGCGAGCGGCCACGGCCGGCGGGTGCGGGAAACCGCGCAACGCGCCGGCCGGGACGCCTAGGCGGCCTGCGCGCGCACCACCCCCGCGCTCGTGCCGCGCAGCGCGTAGCGGCCGCGCCCGATCGCCTGGAAGGCGGGCGAGCGGACGGCGTAGAGCATCGCGCTCGTCGAGTTGACGCCCGCCGCGCCGGCGAGCCGTCCCAGCTCGGAGAGGCGCAGCGGCCGCCGCTCGCGCACGAAGATCGCGGCGATCTCCGCCTCGAGCCGGCTGAGGAAGCGTCCGGCCTCGATCGGGTGGACCGGGCGGACGACGTCGCTCTCCTGGTCGACGACGAGCCAGGGCAGCGCCCCGCAGTAGGCGCGCAGCACCGGCCGCGGCAGCAGCAGCGGCGGGCCGAGGCGGCGAAGACCGTCGTCGACCTGGGCGAGATGGAGGGAGTGCGCAACCTCGAGCATCTTCCCGATTGCCCGCGCCGAGCGGCTCGGGCGGGCCGGCAGCGCCAGCCACTCCCGCTCCGCGTCGAGCCAGCGCAGCATCGGGTCGAAGGAGAGCAGGGCGCGGACCTCGGCGGCCGGCTCCTCGAGGCGCGCGGCGACGGCGCGCAGGTGGACGGCGCCGGAGCCGCGGGCGAGCCGGGCGGCGGTGCGGCGGGCGCGGCGCATCCGGTCGGCGTCGCTGCGCCGAAGGAGGATGCCCGCGTCGTCGACGACGTCGGTCGGCAGCTTCGCCAGCTCGGCCGCCCGCAGCACGCCGGCGGGGTCGAACGGGCGCGAGGCGAGCCCGGCCGCGACGAGGCGCGCGCCCAGCTCGCCGCGCGGCACGGGCGAGAGCGCCTCGATCAGGTCGAGGGCGCGCGTGGTCAAGGGCATGCTCGCGCCGGCGCCCGGCAGACGCTCGCGCACCCGCTCCTCGAGCTGCCGCACCCGCTCGCGGGTGTAGCCGGTCGCCTCCGCGGCCGAGGCGAGCGTCGCGCCGCCGCCCCCGTCCCAGCCGAGGCGGATCGACAGCGCCTGCACCTGCCGTGCGCTGCAGCGCATGTCCTGAAGTACCTGCGTCAGCTCGAGCTCGAGTGTCTCCATACGATCGACCGTCCTTTCGAACCAACCGGGTGTCCGGGGGAAGCCGCGCACATCGCGGATGAAGGCTTCCTCGCCGGGCCGGCGGCAGACGGCGCCGCACGGAACGGTCTCGACGGTAGCTGCCGCCGGAACGCCGGACAACAACGTTGCGATCGCCACGTGGTTGCGTTCCGTCCCCGGAAGTCGCTACGGTTCGGTCGTCGGGCGCGCAGACGCGACCGGCGCAGGCTAAGAGGCCTCTGGGACGAGTTCAGACGACTCGCCCGGGGGCTTTTTTCGTGGACCCGAGGAGGAGCCAATGCCGATCGACCCGATCCGAGGCGAGCGCGAGGAACCGCTCCGCGTGCTGATCGCGGAGGACGAGACGATCATCCGCCTCGACCTGCGCGGCCTGCTCGAGCGGCACGGTCTGCGCGTCTGCGGGGAGGCGCGCAACGGCGAGGAAGCCGTGCGGCTCGCGCGCGAGCTCGACCCGGACGCGCTCGTGATGGACGTGCGCATGCCGGAGCTGGACGGCATCGAGGCCGCTCGCCGCATCTACGCGGAGCGGCCCGTCCCGATCGTCATGCTCACCGCCTACGCCGACCGGCTGTCGGTGCAGCGCGCGATCGAGGCGAACGTGTTCACGTACCTCGTGAAGCCGTTCCGCGAGGCGGACGTCGTGCCGGCGATCCGGGCCGCCTGCGCCCGCCATGCCGAGCTGCTGCGCGCGCAGCGCGAGATCGGCGAGAAGCCGCTGCGGCCGGTCGTCGTCGGCCTGCGCTCGCCGAGCGGCGCCGACTGGCCGAGCCTCCGCATCGGCCGCCACGCCGACGGCTCGATCCGGGTGGATCCCGAATGAGAGTTCTCGTCGCGGAGGACGAGACGCTGATCCGGCTCGACCTGTGCGGAATGCTCGCGAAGGCGGGGCACCAGGTCTGCGCGGAGGCGAAGGACGGCGCCGAGGCGGTCGAGCTCGCCCGCTCGGCGCAGCCCGACCTCGCGCTGCTCGACGTCAAGATGCCGCACCTCGACGGGATCGAGGCGGCGCGGCAGATCCTCGACGAGCGGCCGGTGCCGATCGTGATCGTCAGCGCGTACACCGAGCAGGCGCTCGTCCAGCGGGCGGCCGAGTCGGGCGTGTTCGGCTACCTCGCGAAGCCGTTCCGCGAGGACGCGCTGCTCCCCGCCCTCGCGACCGCGGTGGCGCGGTTCGAGGAGCTGGCCGCCGTGCGCGAGGAGGTCACGACGCTGAGCGAGGCGCTCGCGGCGCGCAAGTCGATCGAGCGCGCGAAAGGCATCCTCATGGACCGCGAGAAGCTGACCGAGAGCGAGGCGTTCAAGCGCCTGCGCAACGCGAGCCAGGTCTCGGGGCGGCCGATGCGCGTGATCGCCGAGGCCGTGATCGCGGCGCTCGCGCCCGCGTAGCCTGCAGTATCCGCGCCCTCGCAGCCCGCATCCAAGCGTTCGTCTCGCACACCCGCCGGGCCGTGCGGATCGTCCTGCGGGACGGAGGGATCCCGCGTCCGCTGCGCTGGCTCGCCGGCCTCGGGCTCCTGCCGATCCCCGGGCCGTTCGACGAGGCGGTGCTGCTCGCCGTCGCGCTGATCCTCGTCGCGTTCTACCGCGGCCGGCTGCGAGGCGCCTGGCGGGAGGCGGCGCCCGCTCCGCCGGGCGGTCATCCGCTCTAGGCAGCAGACGCTCTAGGCAGCAGACGCTCTAGGCAGCAGAGCGACGCAGGCCCGCGAGCTCCGCGCCGACCGAGACGACCTCGCCGATCACGACGAGCGCCGGCGTCGGGAGCCCCTCGGCTGCGCGGGCGAGCGCTCCGAGCGGCGCCTTCGCGACCTGCTGGCGCTCGGTCGTGCCCGAGGCGACGACCGCGGCGGGCGTCGAGGCGGGCTTGCCCGCGGCGACGAGCCGCTCGGCGAGGCGCCCGACTCCGGCGAGCCCCATGAACGCGACGAGCGTGCCCGGCACGCGCGCGAGCGCCACCGCGTCGAGCGACTCGACGTCGTGGGCGGCGAACGCGGTCACGGCCGAGGCGGCCCCGCGGTGCGTGACCGGGATCCCGGCCGCGGCAGGCACCGCCGAAAGCGACGAGGCCCCGGGGACGACCTCGAACGGGATCCCGGCGCGGGCGAGCGCGAGCGCCTCCTCGCCGCCGCGGCCGAAGACGAACGGGTCGCCCCCTTTGAGCCGCACGACGCGGCGCGAGCGGCCGTGCGCGACGAGCAGCGCGTTCACCTCGTCCTGGGAGAGCGGGTCGCGGGCGATTCGCAGCGCCTCGGCGGGCGCCTCGGCGAGGAGCTCCTCGCCGGCGAGCCGGTCGTAGACGAGCACCTCCGCCGCGCGCAGCCGGTCGAGCCCGCGCACCGTGATCAGCTCGGGATCGCCGGGGCCCGCGCCGACGAGAGAGACGCTCATCCCAGGACCGCCTCGACCGTGCGGCGGAAGAAGTCGCGCCGCTCCGCGTAGGTCGCGAGGTTCGCCTTCGCCCATGGGCGCAGCTCGCGCAGCTCGACCGCGAGCCGCTCGTGCTCGGGGCCGACGCGCGCCGCGAAGTCGTCGCGGAGCCGCTGCGCCAGCGCCGGCGACGCGCCCGCGGTCGAGACGGCGAGGGTGATCGGGCCGCGGCGGTGGAGCGCCGGCAGGATGAACGAGCAGAGCTGCGGCACGTCGGCGACGTTGCAGAAGATCCGCCGCTCCTCGGCGTCGGCGTACACACGCTCGCCGAGCGCGGGGTCGGCGCAGACGACGAGCCAGACGCCGTCCAGGAGCGCGGGCTCGTAGCTCGCCGCGACCGAGACGTCGGCACCGCACGCGCGCAGGCCGGCCGCCTTCTCGCCGGCCATCGCGCCGGAGCCGACGACGAGGCAGCGCCGCCCCGTCAGGTCGAGGCAGGCGACGTAGTGCGAATGCTGCTCAGACACCGACGGAGTGGATCCGGGGGCCGGCGCGGTCGAGCCTAACCGCCAGCTCGAGCCCCTCGACGCCGAGCGTCAGCAGGTATGCGCCCGGGCCGGTCGACTGCACCTTCAGCTGCTCGAGCGTCTTGCCCTCGAGCGCCGCGAGCGCCTCGCTCACCTCGGCGGCGGCGACGGCGAGCGCGCGCCCGCCGGGCAGCCGGCGGTACGTCTTCAGCGCCGCCTGCTCGCCCTCCGGGCCGTAGAGACCGCGGATCCGCCCGCTCGCGAGTCCGAGCTCGAGCAGCTCCTCGAGCGCACGGGCCTCCTCGTCGGGCAGCTCGCCGTCGGAGACCGCGGCGACGAGGTCGGCGAGCCGGCCGCGGCGCTCCGGGTCGTGGACGAGCGCGAGCACCGCCTGCGCCTCGCCGAGCGCGACCTCCGCCGCTTCCCCCCGGAGCGTGACGGTCACGCGTGCGTCTCGTCTCCGAGGATCGCGTGCAGCTCGTGCTCGAAGCCGCCGTGCTCGATCGAGCAGTGCATCCCGCACTCCTTCGGCGCGTTCGACTCCCACCACCAGCGTCCCGCGCGCTCGGCCTCGCCGTCGCGGATCGGGCGCGTGCACGGCGCGCAGCCGATCGACGTGTAGCCGCGGGCGTAGAGCGGGTGGACGGGCAGCTCGCGCCCGCGCACGTAGTCCCAGACCTCGCGCGCGGTCAGCTCGGCGAGCGGGTTCAGCTTGACGATCGCACCGTGGTCGTGGTCGATCTCGACCTTGCGGATGTTCGTCCGCGTCGCCCACTGGTCGCGGCGCAGGCCGGTGATCCAGGCGTCGAGCCCGGCGAGGTGCCGGGTGAGCGGCTGCACCTTGCGGACGTTGCAGCAGAGCAGCCTGTTGGCGACCGACTCGCGGAAGAGATCGAGGCCCTTGCGCGCGACGAGCCGCTCGACGTGCGCCGCTTCCGGGGCGAGCAGCTCGAGCCGCAGGCCCGGATAGCGGTCGCGGAGCGTCGCGACGAACTCGTGCGTCTCGGCCGGCAGGCGGCCGGTGTCGACCGAGAAGACACGGATCTCGGGGTCGATCGCGTAGGCCATGTCGAGCAGCACCGTGCCGTCGACCTGGAACGCGGTCGAGATCGCGATCCGCGGCGCGAACTCCTCGAGCGCCCACTCCAGGAGCGCCTGCGGCTCCTCGCCCTCGAACCGGATCGAGAGCTCGCCGGCCTCGAGCTCGTCCAGCAACTCGTACGTGCTCACGCAGCCTCCTCCCGGACGCGCCTGCGCGCGGGCTCGAGCCCCGCGAGCGCCCCCAGCTCGTCGTCGGACAGGCGGCGCTGGAAGGCACCGAAGCTCTCGCCGTCGGCGCGGCGGTCGAGCCAGCCGCGGACGAGACCCTCGACGGAGCGCTCGAGGCGCTCGCTCGGCACGCGGCGGAAGAGCGAGCCGCCGACCGCCGCATCCGGGCCGAGACCGCCGCGCACGAAGACGTCGTAGGCGGAGATGCGGTTGCCGTCCGCGTCCTTGCCGGTCGTCGCCTGGAAGCCGAGGTCGCCGACCCAGTGCTGGGCGCACGCGTGCGGGCAGCCGTCGAGGTTGAGACGCAGGCTCTCGACGTCGCTGCCGAACGTCGACTCGAGGTGGGAGACGAGCTCGCGCAGGCGCGTCTTCGTCTCGCCGACCGAGAAGTTGCAGTGCGGCTCGCCGGTGCAGGCGATCGAGTGGCCCCAGACCTCGTTGCGCTCGAGCGGCAGTCCGAGCTCCGCGAGCCGGGCGAGCGTCTCGTCGAGCCGCGGGTCGGGAACGCCGGTGACGATCAGATTCTGCTGGCGCGTCAGCCGGACGTCGCCGCCGAGCTCCGCCGCGAGGTCGGCGACCGCGATCAGCTGGTCGCCGGAGCTGAGCCCGAGGGGGACGGGCGTCCCGACATAGGAGAGCCCGTCCCCGTGTTGGGCGTGCACGCCGAGATGCGCGGAGGGGCGCACATCGGCTGCGGGCAGCTCGAACCGCTCCAGGGAGCGTCCGAGCCTCGCCTCGACCCGCTCGAGGATGCCCTCGGGGCCGAGATCGTCGACCATGAACTTCAGCCGCGCCTTGACGCGCGACATGCGGTACGTGAGGTCTTCGCTCCATACCGACGTGACGGCGCCGAGGATCTCGATCGCCTCCTCGGCGGGGACGAAGACGCCGAGCTCGCGCGCGAGCCGCGGCACCGAGGAGAGCCCGCCGCCGACGAGCACCCCGTAGCCCTCGCGGCATTCGTGGATCGCGCCGACGAGCGAGACGCAGTTGATCTCGGGCGCGTTGCAGCGGTCGGGGCAGCTCGCGATCGAGTACTTGTGCTTGCGCGGCAGGTTCGACCAGGCGGGGTTGCCGTAGAACTCGGCGGTCGCCGCGTCGAGGACAGGCGTCGAGTCGAACAGCTCGTCGGCCGCGAGCCCGGAGACGGGGCAGCCGGTGATGTTGCGGACCGTGTCGCCGCAGCCGCCGGCGCTCGTGATCCCGGCCGCCTCGAGGTCGGCGAACACGTCCGGGAGCGCAGCGAGCTCGAGCCAGTGGAGCTGGATGCACTGGCGGGTCGTCAGCTCGGCGTCGCCGCGGCCGTACCGGTTCGAGACCTCGCCGATCGCGCGCAGCTTCGCCGGCGAGAGGATCCCGGCCGGGATCTTCACGCGCAGCATGAACGTCCCGATCTTCGGCTTGTCGTGGTAGAGGCCCCACCACTGCAAGCGGACGATGTCCTCTTCGGGCATCCGCTCGTAGCCGGCGGCGATCAGCGCTGGCAGCTCCTCGCGGATCCCGAGCGGCGGCCGGTCGCGCTTGATCCGCTCGACCGAGTTCCGCTCGTAGACCGTCTCCCAGGTCGGCGCACCAGCCACACCCCGACCCTACGCGCCGATACTTCACTTGTGAAAGCGCGTTGTCCGGCTTACTTCATTTTGGAAAGCATCAAGCGAGGACGAGGCGGTCGCGGTGGACCGCCTCGAGCCCGGGCCTGCGGCCGGCGAGCTCGGCGGCGTCGACGGACGCGATCCCGCGCGCGAACGCGGCGGCGTCCGGGCCGACGAGCTCGACGCCGTCGCCCGCCTTGAACGCGCCCTCGCAGCGGACGACGCCGACCGCCAGCAGGCTCGCGCCGCCCGACACGACCGCCTTGCGCGCGCCCGAGTCGACGTGGATCCGGCCGGCGATGCGCTTGCCGTGGCGGAGCCAGAGCTTGAACGCGGGCACGGCGTCCGCCGCCGCGGCGAAGCGCGTGCCCGCGGGGCGTCCTGCGAGCGCCTCGGCGACGACGCCGGCGCGCGTCCCGTCGGCGATCACGGTCGCGATCCCCGCGCCCGCCGCGAGCTCGGCGGCGGCGACCTTGCTCTCCATGCCGCCGCGCCCGAGCACGCTCCCCGGACCGAACGAGACGGCCCGGGCGGCGGCGCCGTCCTCGACGAGGTTCCCCTCGGCCAGCACGCCGGGGACCGAGGTCAGGAGCACGAGCAGCCGCGCCTTGAGCAGCACCGCGACCTGGGCGGCGAGGGCGTCGTTGTCGCCGAACGCGATCTCGTCGGTCGCGGTCGCGTCGTTCTCGTTCACGACCGGCACCGCGCCGAGCGCGAAGAGCGCCTGCAGCGTGCTCCGGACGTTGACGTAGGCGCGGCGGTCGCCGATCTCGGCGCTCGTCAGCAGGATCTGCGCCGCCTCGACGCCGTGCGGCCGAAACGCGTCCTGCCACGCACGCTGCAGTGCCGCCTGCCCGAGCGCGGACGCGGCCTGGAGGCGCGGCAGGCTCGAGGGCCGGCGCTCGAGGCCGAGCCGGTTCAGCCCGAGCGCGATCGCGCCGGAGGAGACGACGCAGACGGGCGTGCCGGCGTCCGCGATCTCCGCGATCTCGGCGGCGCGGGCGCGCAGCAGCGACCGCCGCGGCCGCCCGCGGGCATCGACGACGAGCGCCGAGCCGAGCTTGACGACGAGCGGGCGCTTCACCGGTGCTCGAAGCCGCCGCCGACGACGCGGAACTGCCGCAGCCAGAGGTCGCGGTAGTTGACCGGGCCGCGCGGGCCGGGAACGCGGTCGACGTTGATCCCCGTCTCGGGCGCCCCGGTGAGCGCGAAGCCGTCGACGAAGCGGGTGGTCGCGTTCCAGAGCGCGGCCGTGCCGCGGTAGCTCTCGAGGAAGCGCCGCGCGGCCGCCTCGTCCTCGGTGACGATCGTCGCCGCGAGCCCGGAGGTCTCGTCGTTCGCGAGCGCGACCGCCTCGTCGAGGGTGACACCGGTGCGAACCGTGATCGACGCGACCTTGGCCGGGTCGGGGTCGTTCGCCCACTCGTGCCCGACGCGAGGTCCCTCGCGGACGATGATCCCGAGCCGTTCGAGCACGGCGTGCGGCACCTGCTCCTCGCGGGCGACGAGCAGGAGGTTGAGCCGGTTGCAGACGCCGAGCCGGTCGAGGCTCGCCGCGACGAGCGCCTCCGCCTTCGCGGGGTCTGCCGCCTCGTCGATATAGAGAACGCCGCCACCCTCGGCGTGGGCGAGCGTGCGGACGCCGTGGGATGCCGCCTCGGCCGCGAGCGCCGCCGTGGTCTCGCCGCTGCCGCGCAGGATCACGAGCGGCAGGACGCCGGGCAGCGAGACGAGGATCCGTGCGCCCTCGCGGTCGGGCGAGCGCACGAGCCCGACCGCCTCGGGCGGCAGCCCCGCCTCGGCGAGCGCCGGGCGCAGCACCTCCTCGACGAGCACCGTCACGGTCGCGAGCGCCGCGCCGCCGGTGCGCAGGACGGCCGCGTTCAGGCTCTTCAGCAGCTGCCCGGCCACGTCGACGGCGACGTTCGGCCGCGCCTCGAAGTTCGCGCCGACCGCGCCGACCGGGATCCGCCGCGTCTCGACGCGGAGCCCGTTCTCGAGCGTCCAGGAGTCCTCGGCGCGCTCGAGCGGCGGCAGCGCGGCGAGCTGCGCGAGCTGGTCGCCGAGCGCGGCGATCCGCGCGTCGTCGAGCCGGAGCCGGTCGCGGGCGCCCTCGTCGAGCCCGGTCGCGGCGGCGACGTCGGCGGCGTTCGCGGCGGCGATCGCGCCACGCCGCTCGCCGACCAGCTCGGCCGCACGCGCGAGCGCGCGAGCCACGCCCTCGTCCGTGAGCGCCCCGACCGCGGCGTGCGCCGCGCGCGCCTCGCGCTCGACCTGATCCCTCAACTCGCTCATCCGGTGTTCCTCAGTGCGGCGGCGATGCCGGCGATCGAGCGCAGCAGCGGTTGCGCGGCATCCTCGTCGCCGCCCCGGTAGCGACGCAGCAGCTCGACCTGGATCGCGTTCATCGGATCGACGTACGGGTTCCGCAGCCGCACCGAGCGCTGCACGACGGGATGGCGGTCGAGCAGCTCGTCCGCCTCGACGACCTCGAGCACGGCCGCGACCGTCCGCTCGTGCTCGGCGAGGATCGTCGCCCAGAGACGGTCGTCGTCGACGAGGTCGAGGTATTCGCGGGCGATCTCCATGCTGGCCTTGGCGAGCGTCATCTCCAGATTCTGGACGAGCGAGCGGAAGAAGCCCCAATCGCGGTACAGCCGCCGCAGCTCGCCGGCGTCCGCCGCCGCGAAGGCGCTCCCGCAGCCATACCACGCGGGCAGCAGGCAGCGGTTCTGCGTCCACGAGAACACCCACGGGATCGCCCGCAGCGACTCGAGCAGTGCAACGCCGTCCCCCGGCCGCCGCGACGGGCGCGAGCCGATGTTCAGGAGCGCCAGCTCGTCGACCGGCGTGAACGCGCGGAAGAAGGCGCCGAAGCCGTCGCCGTCGACGAGCTCGCGGTAGACGGCGCGCGAGCGGTCGGAGAGCTCGGCGACGATCGCGTCCGCGCCGTCCGGCGCCGCCACGTCGGTGCGCTCCGGCGCGGCGGCGAGCAACGTCGCCGCGAGCGCCGCCTCGAGGTTCCGGTACGCGAGGCCCGGCAGGCCGTACTTGAACGCGATCGTCTCGCCCTGCTCGGTCAGCTTCAGCCGGCCGGGCGGCACGCCCTGCGGCGTCGCGAGGATCGCCGCGTGCGTCGGCCCGCCGCCGCGCCCGGCGCTGCCGCCGCGGCCGTGGAACACGGTCAGCTCGGCCCCGCGCCGGCGCGCGACCTCGGCGAGCGCGACGAGCGCGCGGCGGATCTCCACCTGCGCGGCGAGGTAGCCCGCGTCCTTCGCCGAGTCGGAGTAGCCGACCATCACCTCGCGGCAGCCCGCGGAATCGAGCAGCTCCTCGTAGATCCCCGGCGCCGCCCGCAGCGCGTCGACCGACTCGAACAGCGGCACCGTCGAAAGCTCGCCGCCGGCAAGCACATGCACGCGGACGGCGTCCGCCGCGCTCTCGGTGCCCGACACGACCACGGTGTCGAGCGCCGCCGCGCCGTGCCGGACCCGAACCGCCCGCGCCGCGTCGAGCAGGCCGCGCACGCGCTCCTCGCCGTCGCGAGCGTGGACGCGGACGTCGAGCTTCGCGAGGTGGAAGCCGAAGACCTCGACCCGCCGCCGCAGCGCGGCGAGCGACCCGTCGGCGATCCGGGCGCCGCGGTTGGCGCGCAGGCTGCGGTCGAGCACGGCGAGATCGTCCGCGAACGCCTCGACCGTCGCGTAGCCGTCCGCGTCGAGGCGCCGCCACATGAACGAGAGCTTGCGCCGGTACGGCTCGTCGAGGTTCTGGTCGGCCATCTCGGCCGCCGCCTCGGGCAGCTCGCGCTCGTCCCGGGCGATCGAGGCCCGCAGCTCGTCGCTCACCGGCGTCAGCCGCGAGGAGACGCCCAGCTCGGCCGCGAGCGCGCGCACCTCGTCGCGGTAGCGCTGGCGCAGCATCGCCCGGGCGCGGTCGAGCGCCTCGGCGACCGTCTCGGGCCCGGCGTGCGGGTTGCCGTCGGCGTCGCCGCCGATCCACGAGCCGAAGCGCAGCGGCGGCGGCGCCCCGGGGAGCCGGACGCGGTAGTCCGCGAGCAGCCGCTCGGACGCGTCGATCAGGCTCTGCTCGAAGAACCACTGGCCGTTGCGGATCTCGTCCACGACCCGCGGCCGCCGCGAGCGCACCTCGTCCGCCTGCCAGAGCGCGGTGATCTCGGCCGCGAGCGCCGCCTCGATCTCGTCGCGCCGCTCGGACGTGAGCAGCGGGTCGTCGAGCTCGGCGAGCAGGCCGGCGATCCGCAGATGCGACGCGAGGACGGTGCGCCGCGCGGCTTCGGTCGGGTGCGCGGTGAGGACGAGCTCGAGCGAGACGCGCTCCTCGAGCTGCCCCGGCGGCACACCGTCGAGCTGCGCGAACGCCGCCTCGAGCGACTCGGCGGGCACGCGGCCCTCGTGCGCGTACTCGCGCCGGCGCCGGATCCGGTGCTGCTGCTCGGCCGCGTTCGCGAGCTGGAAGTAGAGCGCGAACGCGCGCAGGACGCCGGCCTGACGGTCGAGCGGAAGCGACGCGACCGCCGCGCGCAGGTCGTCGAGCGGCGCCCCTCCCCGCGCCTCGCGCGCGAGCGCCCGCACCCGCTCGACGTCCGCGAGCAGCTGCTCCCCCTCCTGCTCGACGAGGACGCGCCCGAGCAGGTCGCCGAGCAGGCGGACGTCGCGCCTCAGCGGCGCGTCGGCGGGAGCGTCGCGAACGGCCATTCCGGCAAGCGTAGGCCGGTGCGTCCGGCGAAACCGGACAATCTCCCGCGCTCAGCCGGCCGCCGGCTCGAGCACGAGCGCGGCGAAGAGCTTGTCGAGCTCCGCGTCCGGGTCGCCGCAGAGGCCGGTGTGCACCTCCGACGGCTGGATCGACGTGCTCGACGGGGAGACGAGCCAGTGGAAGCGGGCGGTCGAGTCGAGAAGCGCGATCGGCCCCGCCCCGGCGTCGCCCGCCGCGATCCGCTCGAGCGCGGCGAGCTGCGGCCGGATCGTCTCGAGGTCGAGGGCGGGCCAGAGCGCGGCGGCCCGCTCCTCGTCGAGCGCGGTCCTCACGCCCAGGTAGTCGAGCGGTCGCGAGAACAGGAGCACGCCGACGTTGATCCGCTCGCCGCGGTCGATGCGCGGCACGAGCCGGTAGACGGCATACGAGAACGGCTTACCGGCCACGTGCCGCCTCCGCTGCCGCGACGAACGCCCGCGGCTCGGCGAGCCGGCCGAGCAGGTAGTCGACGTACACGCGCGGATTCTCGCCCTCGAGCCAGCCGGACGGGATCGCGGCGGCGATCTCCTCGAGCAGCGGCCGCGTGACGAGCGGAGCGAGCGCGGCGTCGGCGTCGGCGAGCGGGCCGGCGTACGGCAGCAGCACGTGCTCGGCGATCTGGGGGAACGGCGTCCGCTCGTGCCCGGCCGCAGGCGCCGCCGCATGGTGGAAGAAGAGCGCCGCACCGTGGTCGATCAGCCACAGCCGGCCGTGCCAGAGCAGGAGGTTCGGGTTGCGCGGCGTCCGGTCGACGTTCGTGACGAGCGCGTCGAACCAGACGACGCGGGCCGCGAGCTCCGCCTCGGGCGCAGGCCCCGCGGCAGGCGAGAACGGCAGCGCGCCGGGGAGGAAGTCGACGCCGAGATTGAGTCCGGCGCTCGCCTGGAGGAGATCCTGGATCTCCCGATCGGGCTCGGCGACCGCGAGCGCCGGGTCGAGCTCGACGAGAGCGAGCTCCGGGATGGGCAGTCCGAGCGCGCGGCCGAGCGCGCCCGCGACGAGCTCGGCGACGAGCGCCTTCGGCCCCTGCCCGGCGCCGCGCAGCTTGAGCACGTAGAGCCCGTCGTCCGACGCTTCGACGAGCGCCGGCAGCGAGCCGCCCTCGCGGAGCGGGGTCACGTAGCGCGTCGCCTCGATCCTCGGCAGCTCCACCGCGCGAGCCTACCGCCGCGAAACCGCACAATCACGCCGGAGGGCAGGCCGCATCCGCTAGCGTCGCCCCCATGGCTCGCACCTTGTTCGAGAAGGTCTGGGAGAGCCACGTCGTCCGCCGCGAGGACGGACGCCCGGATCTCCTCTTCGTCGATCTCCACCTCGTCCACGAGGTCACCTCGCCGCAGGCGTTCGAGGGCCTGCGCCTCGCCGGCCGCCGCGTGCGCCGGCCCGACCTGACGCTCGCGACGATGGACCACAACGTCGCGACCGGCGACGACACGCCCGCCGACCCGCTCTCGCAGCAGCAGCTCGACACGCTGCAGCGCAACTGCGACGAGTTCGGCGTCCCGCTCTACGCGACCGGCAGCGGGCGCGAGGGGATCGTGCACGTGATCGGCCCCGAGCAGGGCGTCACCCAGCCGGGGCTCACGGTCGTCTGTGGCGACTCGCACACCTCGACGCACGGCGCCTTCGGCGCGCTCGCCTTCGGGATCGGCACCTCCGAGGTCGAGCACGTGCTCGCGACGCAGACGCTGCCGCAGCGCAAGCCGCGCTCGCTGCGGATCACGTTCGTCGGCGAGCCCGCGCCCGGCGTGAGCGCGAAGGACTACGTGCTCGCCGCGATCGGCAAGATCGGCGTCGACGGCGGCGTCGGCCAGGTGATCGAGTACGCCGGCCCGGCGATCGAGGCGCTCTCGATGGAGGGCCGCATGACGATCTGCAACATGTCGATCGAGGCGGGCGCGCGCGCCGGCATGGTCGCGCCCGACGAGACGACGTTCGCCTACCTGAAGGGCCGCCCGGGCGCGCCGAGCGGCGCCGACTGGGACGCGGCCGTCGCGCGCTGGCGCTCGCTCCGCACCGACGAGGGCGCAACCTTCGACCGCGAGGTCGAGATCGACGTCTCCGAGCTCCGCCCGCAGGTCACGTGGGGCACGAACCCGGGCATGGTCGTCTCGCTCGACGGCTCGGTGCCCGACCCGGCCGACCTGGCCGACCCGGACGACCGCGCCGCCGCCGAGCGCGCGCTCGCCTACATGGCGCTCGAGCCGGGCACGCCGATCGCCGAGATCCGCGTCGACCGCGTCTTCATCGGCTCCTGCACGAACTCGCGGATCGAGGACCTGCGCACCGCCGCCGCCGTCGCGAAGGGCCGCCACGTCCACCCCGACGTGCGCGCCCAGGTCGTCCCGGGCTCTGCGCTCGTGAAGGCGCAGGCCGAGGCGGAGGGGCTCGACCGGGTCTTCACCGAGGCGGGCTTCGAGTGGCGGCGCGCCGGCTGCTCGATGTGCCTCGGCATGAACCCCGACATCCTCGCGCCCGGCGAGCGCTGCGCCTCGACCTCGAACCGCAACTTCGAGGGCCGCCAGGGCGCGGGCGGCCGGACGCACCTCGTCTCGCCCGCCGTTGCCGCCGCGACCGCGATCCTCGGCCACTTCGCCGACGCACGCGACCTCGACCGCGAGGCGGTGCCGGCGTGACTCTCACGTTCCTGGGGCGTCGCTGGCGTTGCGATCCATCGTCCGGCGGGCCGCGGACGGTACATCCGGGTACGGACTCGGCCCGCCGGACCTCGGAGCGTGGCGCCAGCGCCGTCAGCCTTGCGCGGAGCCCCGCTCCGCGGGGCGGGAGCGAAAGGCGGCCAGGGGCGTGAAGGCCTTCCGCTCCGTCACCTCGACCGCAGTCGTGCTCGACCGGCTCGACGTCGACACCGACCAGATCATCCCGAAGCAGTTCCTGAAGCGGATCGAGCGCACCGGCTTCGGCGAGTTCCTCTTCTTCGATTGGCGCAAGGACCCGGATTTCGAGCTGAACACCCAGCAGGGGAAGATCCTGCTCGCCGGGCGCAACTTCGGCTGCGGCTCCTCGCGCGAGCACGCGCCCTGGGCGCTCGAGGACTACGGCTTCGAGGCGATCGTCGCGCCCTCGTACGGCGACATCTTCCGCCAGAACTCGCTCAAGACCGGCCTGTTGCCGGTGCAGCTGCCGCCCGACCAGGTGAAGGCGCTGATGGAGCGCGCCCGCGCCGGCGAGGAGCTGACCGTCGACCTCGAGGCGCGGACGGCCGGCGGCTTCCCGTTCGAGCTCGACGACTTCGCCCGCGAGTGCCTGCTCGAGGGCCTCGACGACATCGGCCTGACGCTCCGCAACGAGGCCGACCTCGCCGCCTACGAGGCGTCCCACCCCGCGCCGATCTCGACGCTCGCGCTCGCGTAGCGCCCGCCCGCGCGCCGTCCGGGAGCCGCACGCGCCGGCCGTTGCAGGCGCTCTCGGCGGCGCTCTTGTCCGCTTTTTCCTCGCGCAGCGCGGCCGCCTCGCCTACGGTTCATGGCGTGTTCGAGTCGACGGCCCTCCTGACCGGCCTCCTCCTTCCCCGCTAGGGGAGACACGCTTGCGCACATACCCGTCCCCCGTTCCACGGGACACCCATGTCCCCGGGACGCCCTAGCCGACGTTGCGAAGGAGCCCTCCGATGCCGATGCCGTACCAGCGCTACAGCCCGTATCCGACCGTCGACCTGCCCGACCGGACCTGGCCGAATGTCGTCCTCTCCGAGGCGCCGATCTGGTGCTCGACCGACCTGCGGGACGGCAACCAGGCGCTCGTCAACCCGATGGATCCCCAGCGCAAGCGCGACTTCTTCGCGCTGCTGCTGAACCTCGGCTTCAAGGAGATCGAGGTCGGCTTCCCAGCGGCGTCGAAGGCGGACTTCGACTTCGTGCGCGTCCTGATCGAGGAGGAGCTGATCCCCGACGACGTGACGATCGCCGTGCTGACACAGGCGCGGCCGGAGCTGATCGAGCGCAGCTTCGAGTCGATCGCGGGCGCGAAGCACGCGATCATGCACCTCTACAACTCGACCTCGGTGACGCAGCGGCGGGTCGTCTTCCGCATGGACAAGGCCGGGATCACCGAGCTGGCCGTCCGCGGAACGTCGCTCTGCCGGACGCTCGCCGAAGGCTCGAGGGGCGAGGTCCGGTTCGAGTACTCGCCCGAGAGCTTCCACCACACCGAGCTCGAGTACGCGCTCGAGATCTGCGAGGCGGTCGCCGCGGAATGGAGCCCGACGAGCGCGAAGCCGATGATCGTCAACCTGCCGACGACGGTCGAGCACTTCCCGCCGAACGTCTACGCCGACCGGATCGAGTGGTTCTGCCGCAACTTCTCCCGCCGCGACGCCGCGATCGTCTCGGTGCACCCGCACAACGACCGGGGCACGGCGGTCGCGACGGCGGAGCTGGGCCTGATGGCCGGCGCGCAGCGCGTCGAGGGGACGCTGTTCGGCAACGGCGAGCGCACCGGCAACGTCGACGTCGTCACGCTGGCGCTGAACCTGCTGACGCAGGGCGTCGACCCGAAGCTCGACTTCTCGCGGCTCGACGAGGCGCGCGACATCGTCGAGCAGTGCAACGAGCTTGCGGTGCACCCGCGCCATCCGTGGGCGGGAGAGCTTGTCTACACCGCGTTCTCGGGCTCGCACCAGGACGCGATCAAGAAGGGCATGCACGCCCAGCAGCGCCAGCCCGAGGGAGCGACCTGGGACGTGCCGTACCTGCCGATCGACCCGCGCGACGTCGGCCGCACCTACGAGGCGATCATCCGCGTCAACTCGCAGTCGGGGAAGGGCGGCGTCGCCTATCTGCTCGCCGACCGGTTCGGGCTCGAGCTGCCGCGCGGCCTGCAGGTCGACCTGGCGCAGAAGGTGCAGGCGGTGACCGACGCCGAGGGCGGCGAGCTGGAGGCGGAGGAGATCTACCACCTCTTCCAGTCGGCGTACCTCGACGTGAACGCGCCCTTCCAGCTCGAGTCGTACATCCACGAGGCGACCGAGATCGGCGACCGGCTGACCGCGAAGGTGCGCGTCGACGGCGAGCCGATCGAGCTGAGCGGCGAGGGGAACGGCCCGATCGCCGCGCTCGTGCACGCGCTCTCGCAGGGCGCCGGCCACACGGTCGCGGTGCTCGACTACCACGAGCATGCGACGAGCCGCGGCGAGGACGCGGTCGCGGCCGCCTACGTCGAGGCGGACGTCGACGGCGACCCCGTCTGGGGCGTCGCGGTTCACCCGAGCATCGTCACGGCGTCGCTGCGCGCGGTCGTGAACGCACTCAACCGTGCGCTGCTCGTGCGCGCCGAGCAGGAGGCCGCCGTGCGCGCGTTCGACACGGCGTAGCCGCCGGCCGCCAGGGCCTCGACGGTCTCTACCCGTGCGCTCCTCGCAGCGCGAGCGGCGTGCCGTCCTTCGGCAGGGTCGCATCCTCCTCGGGCGCGATCGCGCGTTCGCGCGCGTTCGGGCCGCGGGGGAGCACCTGCAGGACGTAGGTCGTCCGCACCCGGGCCGGCTCCGATCCGGGCGTACGGTCGACGACGGTGACCTGGACGACGTGCTTCCCGGCGGGCAGCGGCCGGAAGACGAGCGAGTTGACCCGCATGTTCAGCGAGCCGAGGTCGCCGGGGAAGTAGATGCGGCAGATCTGCGGCCCGTTGTTGCGGTAGGCGACCCAGTAGCGCCCGACGTCCGGCACCCGGGCGCCGTCGAGCGTGATCGCGACCGCGTAGTCGCGCGTGTTCGCGAGCGCGTCCACCGCGGTGGTGCCGCCGCCGAACACCGTGTCGAGGACGAGGCCGGTGCGCGGCGTGACGATCCGGTAGGTGCGCCCGAGCGTGCGGCCCGGCTCGAAGGCGCGGAAGACGTCGAGCGGCAGCAGCCGTAGACGCGCGCCGTCGATGTAGACGGGCAGCTGGCCGAAGGCGTGGGTGAGCACCGCGCTGGCCAGGTTGGACGGGTTCGTGTCCATGTTCCCGGTCGCGCGCGGCGAGCGGATCGTCCCCGGCGGCACGACGCCCGGAGCGGCCGCCGCCGGTCCGGCCGACGCGACGAGAGCGGCGAGTCCCACCACGAACCCACCCGGGAACCGACCCAGGAACCCACCCGGCCACGAGCGCCCACGCATGCCGACACCGTTGCTGCGCGCGCCCGCGCACGTCAAGTCGCTACGGGAGAGGCGGGCGGGGTGGAAGCAGCGGCCGCCGCGTTCGTCGGGCACGGCTTTCGGCCAGCCGGTGGATCCCCCGACAGCGAAGCCGGCGCACGCCGCGCCTACGCGCTCTCGGCGAGCGGCAGCGTGAGCAGGAAGCTCGTTGCGCTGCCCTGGACGCTCTCGACCCAGATGCGTCCGCCGTGCGCCTCGACGATGCCGCGGCAGATCGCGAGCCCGAGACCGGCGCCGCGGACGCCGCGCTGTTTGGAGCTCGCGCCCCGGTAGAACGGCTCGAAGATCTGCTCGAACTCCGCCTCGGCGATGCCGTCGCCGCGGTCGGTGACGCTCACGAGCGCGTGGCCGTCCTCGCGCACGAGCGCGACGTCGATGTCGGAGCCGGGGTCGGAGTACCGGGCCGCGTTCTCGAGCAGGTTGTCGAGCACCTGCTCGATGCGAAGCTCGTCCGCGAGCACGACCGGGTCGTCGTCGGGGAGATGCACGACGACCCCGCGGTCGTCGGCGAGCGTCGGGCCGGCCTTGCCGACGGCGCGCGCGACGAGCGCGCCGAGCGGCACCGGCTGCGGGTCGATCGGCAGCCGTCCCGCCTGGAGCCGGCTGGCGTCGAGCAGCTCGTCGATCATGTGCGCGAGCTTCACCGTCTCCTCGTCGATGATCTCGAGGAACTGCCGGCGGGTGGCGGGCTCGATCGGCGTGTCCTCGCGCAGGAGCGTCGTCGCATAGCTCTTGATGAACCCGAGCGGGGTGCGCAGCTCGTGGGAGACGGCCGAGATCAGCTCGCTCCGCAGCCGTTGCACCTCGTGCTGGGCTTCGAGCCGGCGCAGCTCCCCGGCGAGGCGGGTGTTCTCGACCGCGACGGCGATCTGGTCGCAGATCGCGGTCAGCACGGGACGCTCGTCCGGGGCGGGCAGCGCGCCCCGGCGGCGTGCGAGCGTGAGGACGCCGACGACGCCGTTCGGGCCGTGCAGGGGCAGGACCGTGAGCGCCTCGGCGGCGACGGCGCAGCCCGGATGGACGCGCTCGCGCTCGACCGCGTCGAGGTAGAGCGCGTCTCCGCCGGCGGTCGCCGTCGCGCAGAACGTGTCCGTGCACGTGCTGCACGGGAACTCCTTCCAGGCGCCGCGCACGACCGTCTCGGCGGCGCGTCCGTCCCGGCCGTCGGCGAGCCGCACGGCCGCCGCGTCGGCCGAGGTCTCCTCGAGCACGACGTCGAGGCAGCGGTGGAGCATGCCCTCGAGGTCGTGCTCGTCGTCGGCGGCCGCCATGATCGCGCCGACCGCGGCGAGCTGGCGGTTGCGCGCGTTGAGCTCCTCCGTCCGCTCGCCGACTTTCTGCTCGAGCTCCTCGCCCCAGCGGCGAACGGTGTCGAGCGACTCCCTGAGCTGCGTGCGCATCGTCTCGAGGCTCTCACCGAGGACGCCGATCTCACCGCCCTCCGAGACCTCGACCGGCTGCTCGAGGTTCCCCGACGCCATCTGCTCGGCGGAGCGGGTGAGCTCGCGGACCGGCCGGACGAGGAAGCGGGCGCCGAGCAGCGTGAGGATCCACAGCGCGGCGAGCGAGCTCGTGCCGGCGAGCATGAGCGTGCGCCGCAGGCGATGCGCGGACGCGAAGGTCTCGCTGTCGGTGCCGCCGAGGGCGACGCCCCAGGGCGCCGTGACGAGCCGGGCGAACGCCATCACGTGCCGCTCGTTGTCACCGTCGCTCGGGCTCGGATCCGTGCCGTTGTGGCTGACGTCCCCGATCCCCGGCTTCGACGCCTCGAGCATCTTCCGGTAGAAGACCGCGTGCTCCCCCGGGCGCAGCTCGTCGGAGAACTCGGTCGAGGCGAGCGCGATCCCGCCGGGGCCGACGAGCTCCGCGTGGCCGGTCTTGCCGAGCTTCCGGGCTGCGTCGAGACGGCGCATCACCGCCGGGCCGGTGAGCTCGAGCGTCCCGACGAGCAGCGCGCGCGGCGAGCCGTGCCCGCCCAGTGGGGTGGCGAGCGCGACGACCGGACGGTGGCGCGCGTCCCAGTACGGGAGCGAGACGCTCTGCCTCGCTCCGGCGAGCAGACGTGCGACGTAGGGCTTCCGTGCGAGCGAGGCGCCGACGCGCGGCGCCGCCGCCCCGAGCGAGACGCGCACGCGCCCGTCCGGCCCGAGCAGCGAGACGGTCGCGAACTCGCCGTCGCCGTGCTGGTAGATCTCGGCCAGGAGCTCGTGCTCGGCCGGCGACGAGAGCGCCGCGGGCGTGAAGGCGCGCAGGTCGTCGAAATCGTGCCGGAGCAGCCCGTCGAAGTCGTTGGCGAGCATCTCCGTGATCGCGAGCCGCTGCTGGAGGATCCGGTTCGTGCTCTCGTTGACCGCACGGAGCCCGACGACGCTGAAGCCGGCGAAGAGGATGCCGAAGCCGAGCGTGACGCCGATCGCGAGCCGCGGCCACAGCGCGAGCCGCGTCCAGAACGAGAGCAGCCGGCCGACACCGTGCAGCCTCCCCCACCTCCGCCCGTTAGCGTTCATCGTCGAAATGTCGCCTGTCCCCTTCACAGCCCGCATCGGTGGAGCGCCGCGGCCGCCCTGCGGATCACCGCGGACGCCCGGGGAGGGCCCGGATGCCGGGTGAGCGGATCCTCGCCGTCGACGACGAGCCGCGCTACCTCGAGATCATCCGCTTCAACCTCGAGACGGCCGGCTACAGGGTAGACACGGCAGCGAGCGGCGAGCAGGCGCTCGAGGCGGTCGCCGCGAACGAGCCCGACCTGATCGTCCTCGACCTCATGCTGCCCGGCATCGACGGCTTCGAGGTCTGCCGGCGGGTGCGCGAGCACTCCACCTGCCCGATCATCATGCTCACCGCGAAGGGCGCCGAGGAAGACAAGGTCGTCGGCCTGCGGCTCGGTGCGGACGACTACGTCACGAAGCCGTTCTCGGCGCAGGAGCTGCTCGCGCGCGTCGAGGCGGTCCTGCGGCGTGTTCGGCCGCCCGACGGCGCAGAGCCGGGGCCGGAGGCGCTCGCGTTCGGCGAGCTCCGCATCGATTCGCGGCAGAAGCAGGTGACGCTCGCCGGCAACGAGCTGCGGCTTTCCCCGACCGAGTACCGGCTGCTCACCTGCCTCGCCGCGAATGCCGGCACGGTGCTCAGCCGGGACGAGCTGCTCACCCGGGTGTGGGGCGACGGGTACCGCGGCGAGCACGAGATCCTGCGCGTGACCCTGTGGCGCCTCCGCCAGAAGCTCGCGGACGATCCCGCCGATCCGCGCTACATCGTCACCCGTCCAGGCCACGGCTACATGTTCGCCGGTCCCGGCGAGCTGTAACGGACCTGTGACGGCTCCGCTATGGAGCCGTAACGGGCATCGGCCGTAGACCTAGAGGCAAGACATCCCGCCTCAAAGGAGACGCCCCCATGAACCGCATGATCCGCCGCCTTTCACTGCTCGCCTTCCTCGCAGCCGCCTCGCTCGTCTTCGCGGGCGTCGCCTCAGCGCAGACGGCCAGCCATCACAAGCGGCTCGTCCAGCACGTCAAGCTCGTCGTCAAGTCGGACGACCAGCACGGCAAGAAGGGCTCGGACGGCAAGTGGCACGACGCATTCCTGCCCGCCAGCTTCAAGGTCAAGGCCGGCGCCAAGGTGCTCGTCACCGTCGTCAACTACGACGACATGCCGCACAGCTTCAACGCGAAGGGCCTGAAGACGAACGCGATCATCATGCCCGGCAACGACGCGGGGAAGACCACGAAGTTCTCGTTCATCGCGCCGAAGAAGGCCGGCAAGTACGCGTGGCACTGCGATCCGAAGTGCGATCCGTGGGCGATGAAGCACGTCGGCTTCATGCGCGGGTTCGTCACCGTCACCGCCTGAGCGTCAACCGATACTCCCGGCGCGACCCGGCGCGGGCGGAGGCCGAACGGCTTCCTCCCGCGCCGGCGCCATGGTCCGGCGCCTACGCCTGGCTGGCGAGCACCTCGCGCTTCATCAGGTCGAGCAGCTCGTGGTACAGCTCGGCGAGGCCCTGCTCGGAGAGCGGCCCGCGGTTCGCGCGCTGGAGGTAGCGGAGCATCCACTCCTCGCGGGCGAGGTCGACGAAGCCGATGCCGTGCTCGTCCTTGTAGCGCTTCAGTCCGCCGACCAGGCGCAGCCGCTTGTTCACGAGCTCGACGAGCGCGCGGTCGATGTCGGAGATCTCGCGACGGACCCGGACGACGTGCGGGTCCTCCGCGGTGGTGGCTGTCGTGTCGGTCATGCCGCCTCCTCGGGGTGGCCTTGGTAGACGCCGACCACGCGGAGCGCGGCGGCCTGGGATGCGAGCTCGCGGAGCGCGAGCCGGACGTTGGTCTCGAGCGGGTGGCCCGCGACGACGGCGTCGAAGCGGTAGCGCCACGGCGTCGCCGGCAGCGGGCGGGACACGAGGCGCACGAGGTCGAGCCCGACCCGCGCGAACGGCTCGATCGCCTTGAACAGCGCCCCCGGCTGGTGGTCGGTCACGAACGTGAACGCCGTGCGCGAGTTGCTGCCGGCGGCCAGCTGCGTGAACGGGGCGATCGAGACGAAGCGCGTGAACGCGAGCCGGTCGCCCGCGTCGGCGACGAGCACGGTCAGCCCGTACAGCTCGGCCGCCGCGGGCGAGACGAGCGCCGCCACGGCCGGGTCGCCGGCCTCCGCGATCCGCCGCCCCGCCTCCGCCGTCGTCACCGCGGGAACGACGTCGACCGCCAGGCTCGCGAGCAGGCTGCGGCACTGGTCGAGCGCGGTCGGGTGCGAGTGGACGGTGCGGATCTCGTCGAGCGGCGTCGGACCGCTCGCGACGAGGCAGTGCGTGATCGGCATGATCGTCTCGCCGACGATCGAGAGCGACCGCTCGTAGAGCAGGTCGTGCGTCTCGGCGACCGAGCCGGCGAGCGAGCTCTCGATCGGCAGGACGCCGTAGGCGACGTCGGCGGCGAGGACGGCGTCGGCCACCGCCCTGAAGCCGCCGACCGGCAGGTACGGGCCCGAGGGGAAGAGCGCGACCGCCGCAGCGGCGGTGTGCGTGCCGGGAGGTCCCGGATAGGCGACCGGAGGGGTCATCGCCGGAGACGGAGCGGCACACGCAGTCCGCAGCGCTGACAGAGAACGACGGCCGCGCCCTTCCGCTCGGCCCGCTCCACCGGCACGGGATCGCTGCAGCTGCAGCGGTCCGGGTGGTTGGTGGCGAGGCGAACGACGGTTTCGGTGAGGGTGGTCTGATGCAAGGCGGAATGGCCTCCTGGACAGAAGGGAAGTCCCGCGGGGGAGAAACGCTTCTTTGCTAGCCGGCGGCGGGGCGGGGAGCGAAAGCGCCGGCTAGCCGATAAAGGCGTACGCCGAGTAGCCGCCGAAAAACGGAATGAACTGCGCGGCGGTCGGCGCGAACACCATCGACGGCAGGCTAGATGTGCGCGGAAGCCCCGTCAACGGCGAGTTGTGCCCTAATCGCCGCGCCGAGCTCGGCCGTCGTCGCCGTGCCGCCGAGATCCGGTGTCGGTGCGAGCTCGAGTCCGCGGTCGACCGCGTCGGCGAGCGCCCGCGCCTCGTCCGGCCGTCCGAGCCCGTGCTCGAGCAGAAGCGCGGTCGAGCGGAGCATTGCCGCCGGATTCGCAATCCCGCGGCCGGCGATGTCGGGGGCGGAGCCGTGCACCGGCTCGAAGATCCCCGGCCCCGAGTCGGAGAGGCTGGCCGAAGGGGCGAGACCCAGCCCGCCGGTGACCGCGGCGGCGAGGTCGGAGAGGATGTCGCCGAACATGTTCTCGGTCACCAGCACGTCGAAGCGCTCGGGCCGGGTCGCGATCTGCATGGCGCAGTTGTCGACGAGCATGTGCTCGACGGTCACGTCCGGGTACTCGGGCGCGATCTGGTCGACGACCCGCCGCCACAGCCGCGACGTGTCGAGCACGTTCGCCTTGTCCACCGACAGCAGATAGCCGCGGCGCGTGCCGGCGAGCACGAACGCGCGCCGCGCCACCCGCTCCACCTGGCTCGGGTGGTACTCGCACGTGTCGAAGACGGTGCCGTCCTCGCGGACGCCGCGGGCGCCGAAGTAGAGCCCGCCGATCAGCTCGCGGACGATCAGCAGGTCGACGTCGCCGCCGTCCCGATTCGCCTGCACCGCCGGGCGCAGGTTCGCGTACGCGTCGAGCTCGGCGCGCAGGCGGAGCATCCCCTGCTCGGGCCGCACCTCCGCCCCGTCGAACTCGGGGTCGCCGATCGGCGCCTTGAGGACGGCGGTCGCCGCGCGGCAGGCCGCGAGCGTCTCGTCCGGCAGCGAGGATCCGGTCGCCCGGATCGCCGCGCCGCCGAGCAGCTGCTCCTCGATCTCGACGTCGGGAGCGAGGAGCTCGAGCGCGAGCCGCGCCTCGTGTGCGACCTCCGGCCCGACTCCGTCGCCGGGCAGAAGGACAACTCTCGGGCTAGACATCGAGGAGCGCGCCCTCCTCGCCCACCGTCCGGCGCGGCCGTCCGCGCGGGCGGGGATTGAAACCTGCGGCGATCATCGCCTCGTTCCAGCTGCCGAACACGCGAGCAACAGTCTGACGGGAGGGATGGTTCTCTCCCGCCTGGTCCCACTCGCTCGTGAACGGGGGCCGGCTATGCCTGCGGTACCAGAGAGTGATCGCGTAGACGATCGTCTCCGGCGTCCACCGGAAGCCCGTCCGCGGGCCGGTTCTCATCGCGCACCTCCTTGGGTCGTCGTTGGCCTACAGCGCTTACACCTGGACACCGAGCAGCTCCAGGATCGAGTCGGCGTCGGGCGCGACCAGGGTCGGGTCGAGCCGGTCGGCCACGAGGGCAGGGGTCTTGAGGCCGTCGCCGGTGACGACGAGGACGACCGAGTCGGACTCGCCGAGCTCGCCGCGGGCGACCGCCTCGCGGAGCGCGCCGAGCGCGACCGCGGGCGCGGTCTCGCCGAAGACGCCGGTCGTCTCGGCGAGCAGGACGATGTTCTCGGGCACGTCCTCCTCGGCGACCGCATGGATCGAGCCGCCGGACGAGCGGGCGGTCGCGAGCGCGAGCTCGCCGTCGGCCGGGCTGCCGATCGCGAGCGAGCGGGCGATCGTGGCGGGCCGCACCGGCTTGACGCGGCCGCCGTTGTGGAAGGCGGTCGCGACCGGGGCACAACCCTCCGCCTGGCCACCGAAGAGGCGTGGCGAGGAGCCGTCGACGAGACCGAGCTCCTGCAGCTCGGCGAAGCCCTGGTGGATCTTCGAGTACATCGCGCCCGAGGCGATCGGGGCGACGACGGCGTCCGGCGTCCGCCAGCCGAGCTGCTCGGCGATCTCGAAGGCGATCGTCTTCGAGCCCTCGGCGTAGTAGGCGCGAAGGCCGACGTTGACGAACGCCCAACTTCCCTCGGGATGGGCGAGCTCGAAGGAGAGCTCGACCGACAGGCGCGAGCAGTCGTCGTAGGTGCCGTCGACGGCGAGGATGCGGGCGCCGTAGACCGCGGTGGCGAGCAACTTCTCCGGCTCGAGGTCGGCCGGGCAGAGCACGACCGCCTCGATCCCCTCCGCGGCCGCGCGGGCGGCGACCGCGTTGGCGAGGTTGCCGGTCGAGGAGCAGGAGAGCGTCGTGGCGCCGGCCTCGAGCGCCTTGGCGCAGGCGACGGCGACGACACGGTCCTTGAACGAGTGCGTCGGGTTGGCGGTGTCGAGCTTGAGCCAGAGCTCGCCGACACCGACCGCCGCGGCGAGCCTGGGAGCCGTGACGAGCGGGGTGAACCCCGGTGCGAGCCGCTGCTCGGCGGGTGCGGCGACGGGAAGCAACGGGGCGTAGCGCCAGATCGAGGGCGGACCTGCGGCGATCGACTCCCGGCTGACGACGCGGCGCTGCTCGTCCCGGTCGTACACCGGGTCGAGCGGCCCGAAGCAGCGCGAGCAGACACCGATCGGATCGAGGGGGTACTGCGTCTCGCAGACGCGGCACCGAAGTGCGGCGGCGGGCAAAGCGGTCTCCTTTCGTCCTTCGCTCAACATCCCCCGAGCTCCACCGTGGAGCCCGGCCGGGCTTGGCACCTTTCTCGCGCTGTGGCGGGCAGGTTGCCGAGGCGTCATCGGGCCGGTTCCCTCAGCCTCTCTCGATGCGGAGCGGGACGAGCCCGTCTCCGGTAGTGCGGTGTCACTATACAAAAACAAGCTCAACGCAGGACGGCTCCTTCCGAAGCCGACGAGACGCCCGCCGCGTAGCGAGCGAAGACACCGGTCGTGTAGCGCGGCTCCGGGTGAACGACCGCGGCGAGCCGGGCCGCGAGCTCCTCCTCGGAGAGGAGGACGCGCAGCTCGCGCGCCTCGACGTCCAGCTCGATCGTGTCGCCGTCGCGCAGGGCGGCGATCGGGCCGCCGTGCGCGGCCTCGGGCGCGACGTGGCCGACCATCAGCCCGTGCGTGGCGCCGGAGAAGCGGCCGTCGGTGATCAGCGCCACCTCGTCGCCGATCCCCTCGCCGACGATCGCAGCGGTGACGTGGAGCATCTCGCGCATCCCGGGGCCGCCCGCGGGGCCTTCGTAGCGGATGACGACGACGTCGCCCGCCTCGATCTTCCGCGCCTTGACCGCGGCGAAGCACTGCTCCTCGGAGTCGAAGACGCGGGCAGGCCCGGAATGGGAGAGCCGCTCGTGACCGGCGAGCTTGACGACGCAGCCGTCGGGCGCGAGGTTGCCGCGCAGGATCGCGAGCCCGCCGGTCGCCTTGAGCGGACGCTCGATCGGGACGACGACCTCCTGGCCGGGTGTCTCGACGGCAGCGCGCGCGATCTCGGCGAGCGTGCGCCCGTCGACCGTCGGCGCGTCGCCGTGGATGAGCCCGGCCTTCAGCAGCTCGCGGGCGACGAGGGCGACGCCGCCGGCCGCGTGCAGGTCGGTGGCGACGAAGCGGCCGCCCGGCGTGATGTCGGCGACCACCGGTGTGCGCGAGGCGATCTCGTCGAACTCGTCGATCGTGAGCGGGACGCCGAGCTCGCGCGCGATCGCGAGCAGGTGAAGGACGCCGTTGGTCGAGCCGCCGGTGGCGGCGACGGAGGCCACGGCGTTCTCGAGCGCCACCCGGGTGAGGATCTGCGAGGGACGGACGTCGTCGCGGACGAGGCGCATCGCGATCTTGCCGGCCTCGTAGGCGGCATCCTTCTTGGCCGGGTCGGTGGCGGGCACGTCGTTCAGCCCGGACGGAGCGATGCCGAGGAACTCGACGACGGTCGCCATCGTGTTCGCCGTGAACTGCCCGCCGCACGCGCCCGCGCCCGGACAGGCGGCGTCCTCCAGCTCGTGCACGTCCTCCGGGCTCATCTTCCCGGCGGCGGCGGCGCCGACCGCCTCGAAGACGTCCTGGATCGTCACGTCGCGGTCGCGGTAGCGCCCCGGCGCGATCGAGCCGTTGTAGAGCACGAGGCCGGGCACGTCGAGCCGTGCGAGCGCCATCACCGCCGCGGGGATCGTCTTGTCGCAGCCGACGAGACAGACGAGCCCGTCGAGCAGGTGGCCGCGGACGACGAGCTCGATCGAGTCGGCGATCGTCTCGCGGGAGACGAGCGAGGCGCGCATCCCCTCGGTGCCCATCGAGACGCCGTCCGAGACCGCGATCGTGTTGAACTCGACCGGCGTCCCGCCCGCCTCGATGATCCCGCGCCGGACGTGCCGCGCCAGCTCGCGCTGGTTCCAGTTGCACGGCATGGTCTCGATCCAGTTGGTCGCGATGCCGACGAGCGGCCGCGCGAGCGCCTCGTCGTCGAGCCCGATCGCCTTCAGCATCGCGCGTGCCGGAGCGCGGTCGACGCCGTCGGTGATCGCGGCGCTGTGCCGCTTGGCGGGATCGGTCGGGGTCGAGTACGGGTCGCTCATGCACGCACCTTCCCGTCGTCGCCTCCCGCCGGGCGGAGCCCGGCTCCGCCGACGCCTGGCCCCGCTGAGCGCACGGTGCTCTCCGGCCCCGTACCACCGTTCTGCGACCTCCGGCCCCGCACACTCAGCGGCGCCCGAGGAACGCGCATGCTTCTCAGGGTTGACATACGGTGGCTCATGCCTGGCCGGCTCCTTTGGTTGCGACAGCGAGATTGAGGATGTCGTGCTCGGGGAAGCGCGCCGCGAGCTGGGCGGCGACCTCGTCGGCGTGCGGACGCTCGGCCCAGACGATCACCGTCGGCCCGGAGCCCGACAGCGTCGCGCCGAGCGCGCCCGAGGGGAGGTCGTCGCGGATGGCGTGCAGGTGGGGCGCGCGGGCCGCTCGATACGGCTCGTGCAGGCGATCGTCGGCGCTTGCGGCGAGCAGCCGAGCGTCGCCGGCGGCGAGCGCCGCGCCGAGCAGCGCCGCGCGCCCCGCGCTGAAGACGGCGTCCGCGTACCGCACCTCCTGCGGCAGGGAGGCACGCGCCTCGGCCGTCTTCACGCGCTCTTTCGGAACGACGGCGATCGCGGCCGCGGGCACGTCGTCTGCGATCCGCGCGATCCGTCCTTCCCAGGTCAGGCAGACGCCGCCGGCCAGCGCCGCCGCGAGGTTGTCGGCATGGCCCTCGAGCTCGAGCCCGGCCGCGAGCAGCTCGTCGGTCGTCGGGGTCGCGCCGGCTGCCGCCGCGCCCGCGACGAGGCCGAGCGCGACGACGGCGGCGCTCGAGCCGAGGCCGCGCTCACGCGGGATCCGGTCGGTGAACCGGAACGAGTAGGCGTCGGGGTCGGCGAAGAGCGCGAACGCGCGGACGGCGAGATGCTCGCGATCCGGAGGCGTCCCGTTGCGCTCGCCGAGCTCGAGCTCGTTCCAGAGCTCGAATGCGACCGCGGCAACGTCGAACCCGGAGCCGAGGTTCGCGCTCGTCGCGGGCGCCCTGACGTGAATCACGCGACCGCCTTCACGAGCGCGTCGACGTCCTTCAGGCCGTGCCCGGTGACGATGCAAACGACGCGCGAGCCGGCCGCGGGCGGAGACGCCTCGACGGCGGCGATCCCGGAGGCGCTCGCCGGCTCGCAGAACAGCCCCTCCTCGCGGGCGAGCGCGAGCCAGGCGCGCTCGATCTGCTGCTCGGTGAGCGAGACGACGCTGCCGCCGGAGCGCTCGAGCACCCGGTCGACCTCGGCGCGGTGGACGGGCTCGACGATCCGGATCGCGGACGCGAACGTGTCGGCGCGGCGGGCGGCCTCGCCGAGCAGGAAGCGCGGCAGCTCGTCGCCGAAGCCCTGGGCGTAGGCGACCGTGTTGCCGCCGCCGCCGAAGGGCAACGCGAGCACGTCGGGCACCCCGCCGAGCTGGCGGACGATCTCCCCGGCGGCGCGGCTCTGGCCCTCGATCCGGTCGGGGTTGATCGAGTTGACGTTGACGAGCCCTTCCTCGTCGGCGAGCCGGCGCGCCTCGCGATGCGCATCCTCGAACGAGCCGTCGATCTCGCGGAGCTCCGCGCCGGCCGCGCGCGCCTGCGCCACCTTGCCGCCGGCGATCGCCCCCCGCGGCCCGAGCACGACCGCGCGGATCCCGGCGCGGGCCGCGTACGCGGCGGCCGAGGCGGCGGTGTTGCCGGTGGACGCGCACACGACGCCGGTCGCGCCGCGCTCGACCGCCCGGCTGACCGCCACGGCCATGCCGCGATCCTTGAACGACCCGGTCGGGTTCGCCCCTTCCCACTTCAGCCAGACCTCGACGCCGATCCGCGCCGAGAGGCGCGGCGCCGGCAGGAGCGGCGTCCGGCCCTCACCGAGCGTCACCGCGGCGTCGGCCATCCTCATAGCGGCCGCTCCGAGATCACGGGCGCGAGAAAAGGGGGACGCAGCACCTCGGGGAACGTCGCCATCTCGGCGGCCACCTTCGCGACCGCCCCGTACGGCGCCTCGTGGAGCACGACGTCGATCGTCGCCTCGCCGTCGCGCAGATGCTGGACGATCTGCGCGACGGAGATGTCGGCCGCGGCGAGCCGGCTCGTGGTGTGGGCGAGCACGCCGGGCCGGTCGGCGACCTCCAGGTGGAGGTAGAACGGCGAGCGCCAGGCTGCCGGGTCGAGCCGCGGCAGCTCACGCCAGCAGGCGTCGTTCTGGAGGAAGCCCGTGCCGGCCGTGCCGACGACGCTGACGAGGTCGGCCACGACCGCCGACGCCGTCTCGATCCCGCCCGCGCCGGGGCCTTCGAGCGTGATCTCGCGGATTGCGTCGCCCTGGAGCATGACCGCGTTGAAGGCGCCGTCGATCGCCGCGAGCGAGTGCGCGCGGTCGACGAAGGCCGGCTGGACGCGGACGTCCACGCCCTCCGGCGCGAGCGTCGCGATCCCGACGAGGCGCACGACCATCCCCAGCTCGGCGGCCGCCGTGACGTGCGCCTGCTCGACCATGTCGATCCCGCGGGCGTCGACGTCACCGAGCTCGACCCGCGAGCCGAACGCGACGGTCGCGAGGATCGCCATCTTCGCGGCGGCGTCGGCACCCGTGACGTCGTCGGTCGGGTCGGCTTCGGCGTAGCCGAGCGCCTGCGCCTCGGCGAGCGCCTCGGCGTAGCTGCCGCCCGCTTCCATCCGCGAGAGGACGAAGTTCGTCGTCCCGTTGACGATCCCGAGCACACGGTGGACGTTCGAGACGACGAGCGACTCACGCAGCACCTTGACGACCGGGATCGCGGCGCACACCGACGCCTCGAACCGCAGCTGCACGCCCCCCGCGGAGGCGGCCGCGAACAGATCGGCGCCCTCGCGCGCGATCAGCTGCTTGTTCGCCGAGACGACCGGCTTGCCCGCCTCGAGCAGCTCGCGGACGTAACGACCGGCCGGCTCGAGCCCGCCCATCACCTCGGCGACGACCGTCACCCGCGGGTCGTCCCGGATCGACTCGAAGTCGGTCGTGAGCACGCCGTCGCCGGCCGGAAAGCCGCGCTGCTTGGCGGGATCGCGGACGAGCGCGCGGACGACGCCGATCCGGTGCCCGGTCGCCCGCTCGATCTCGTCGCCGCTGTCGACGAGCAGCCGGTGCACCGCCGCGCCGACGGTGCCGTAGCCGAGGAGGGCGACGCCGACGTCAACCGCTGACACGCGCCTCCGCCCCGAGCAGGCCCTCGATCCCTGCGAGCTCGCGGAGCTCCTTGCCGACCCGCTCCATCTCCTGCGACCGCTCGGCGCCCTGGCGGCGCAGCTCCGCGAAGCCCGGGCGGCCCGCGTCGTCGTCCGAGAACAGCTCCTTCGCGAAGGCGCCGCTGCGGATCTCCTCGAGGATCGTCTTCATCCGCTCGCGCGTCCCCGCGTCGACGACGCGCGGCCCGCGGGAGAGGTCGCCGTACTCGGCGACGTCCGAGACGGAATAGCGCATGTACTCGAGGCCGCCCTGGTAGAGGAGGTCGACGATCAGCTTCAGCTCGTTCATGCACTCGTAGTAGGCGATCTCGGGCTGGTAGCCCGCCTCGACGAGCGTGTCGAAGCCGGCCTGGACGAGTGCGGGAACGCCGCCGCAGAGCACGGCCTGCTCGCCGAAGAGGTCGCTTTCGGCCTCCTCCGCAAACGTCGTCTCGAGCAGCCCGACCCGGCCGCAGCCGATGCCGACCCCGTACGCGAGCGCGAGCGGAAGCGCGTGCCCGCTCGCGTCCTGGTGGATCGCGACGAGGCCCGGGGTGCCGGCGCCCGAGACGTAGAGCTCGCGGACGCGGTGGCCCGGCGCCTTCGGCGCGACCATGATCACGTCGCGGTCGGCAGGCGGGACGATCCGCCCGAAGTGGACGTTGAGCCCGTGCGCGAAGAGGACGGCCGCGCCCGGGGCGAGGTTCGGCGCGACGTCGGCGTCCCAGACGCCCTTCTGCACGTGGTCGGGAACGAGCATCGCCACGACCTGCGCGCCGCGGACGGCGTCGGCGATGGGGCGGACCTCGACGCCCGCCTCCTCGGCGGCGGCCCGAGAGCCGCTGCCGTCGCGCAGGCCGACGACGACGTCGACGCCGGAGTCGTGGAGATTGAGAGCGTGGGCGTGTCCCTGGCTGCCGAAGCCGACGACGGCGACGGTGCCGTCGAGGAGGGAGAGGTCGCCGTCGCGATGGATCGTCGCCATGGTGGTGTGCTCCTTTTTCAGACGAGGACTTGTTTACGGTTGGTTCGGCCGGCCCGTGGCACACGGCCGAGACCGATACGGCCGGTGCGGACGACCTCCTGCAGGCCGTGCGGACGGATCAGCTCCTCGAACGACTCGACGTCCTCCGGGGACGCGGTCAGCTCGAAGACGATCGAGTCGGGCCCGAGGTCGGCGACGCGCGCCTTGAACACCTCGCCGAGCGCCATCAGCTCGGTGCGCTTGCTCGCGGGCGCGGCCACCTTGAACAGCGCCAGCTCCCGCTCGACGGACTCGCCGGGCGACAGCTCCGCGACGCGGAGGACGTTGACGAGCTTGTGCATCTGCTTCTCGATCTGGTCCAGGGAGTGGGTCTCGCAGTCGACGCGGAGCGTGATCCGCGAGACGTCGTGGCGCTCGGTCGGGCCGACGGCGAGGCTCTCGATGTTGTACCCGCGCCGGGCGAACATGCTCGTCACACGCGTCAGCGCGCCCGGCTTGTTCTCGAGGAGGACGGAGAGCGTGTGTCTCAAAGCCGTGAGCCTTTCGTCGCATTTTCTGGAGCGCCCGTCACACCCTGGTGACGGGTGGCGGCACGCAAACCGGCTTTTCTCCATGGCGTCGCCACGTGGCGTGGCGTGGCGTCGCCACCTGGCGTGGCGTGGCGTCGCCAGCTCATAGGGCGAGCGCCTCCGAGTCGCTCTCGGGCGAGTACTCGACGACGTCGAGCGCGGCCGCCCCTGCCGGGATCATCGGGAAGCAGTGCTCGCGCGGGTCGACGCGGCAGTCCACGACCGCGGTGCGGCCGCTGGCGAGCGCCTCGGCGAGCACGCCCTCCAGCTCCTCCTCCGCCTCGACCGTGAAGCCCAGAGCGCCGTAGGCGCGGGCGAGCATCGCGTAGTCGGGTAGCGCGTGCGTGAGGTGGCTCTGCGAGAAGCGCTCCTCGAAGAACATGTCCTGCCACTGCCGCACCATGCCGAGGTAGCCGTTGTTGACGATCACCACGACGATCGGCAGCTCCTCGAGTACGGACGTCGCCAGCTCCTGACAGGTCATCTGGAAGCAGCCGTCGCCGTCGACGCAGACGACGGTCGCGTCCGGACGGGCCGCCTTCGCCCCGACGGCGGCGGGCAGGCCGTAGCCCATCGTTCCGAGACCGCCGGAGGTGACGAACGTCCGCGGCCGGTCGCAGTCGAGGTACTGCATCGCCCACATCTGGTGCTGGCCGACACCGGTCGTCCAGACGACGTCGTCGCGGCCCGCGGTCAGGTCGCGCAGCGTCTCGAGCACCTTCTGCGGCTTGAGCAGGTCGCCGCCCGCGCCGTAGCGAAGGGGGAAACGCTCGCGCCACTCGGCGATCTGCTCGAGCCACGGCTCCGTCCGCCCCGGCGTCGCCTCCTCGGCGACCTGCTTCGCCAGCTCGGCGAGCACCGACTTGAGCGGCCCCACCACGGGCACGTCGGCGTGGCGGATCTTCGAGATCTCCGCCGCGTCGACATCGAGATGGACGATCTTCGCTCCTGGCGCGAACGCCGCGACCTTGCCGGTGACGCGATCGTCGAACCGCGCGCCGGCCGCGACGATCACGTCCGCCTTGTTCAGTGCCCAGTTCGACCACTTCGGCCCGTGCATCCCCGGCCAGCCGACGTGCAGCTCGTGCGACTCGGGGAAGGCGCTCTTGGCCATCAGCGTCGTCACGACCGGGATCCGTGCGGCCGCCGCAAGGGCACGCAGCTCCTCGGTCGCGTCCGCGTTCAGCACTCCGCCGCCGGCGTAGATGATCGGCCGCTCCGCCGCGACGACGGCCTGAGCAGCAGCCGTGATCTGGCGAGGATGCCCGCGGCGCGGCGGCTTCCAGCCCGGGAGGGACACCTCGCTGGGATACGAGAAGTCGAGCTCCGCCTCCTGGATGTCGCGCGGAACGTCCACGAGCACGGGCCCGCAGCGGCCGGTGCTCGCGACGTGGAAGGCCGCCTTCATGACATGCGGCAGCTCGCTCACGTCCTGCACGAGCCACGAGTGCTTGACGATCGGGATCGTGATCCCGGTGATGTCGCACTCCTGGAAGGCGTCGGTGCCGATCAGGAAGCTCTTCACCTGGCCGGTGATGCAGACGAGCGGCGTCGAGTCCATCCACGCGTCCGCGATCGGCGTGACGAGGTTCGTCGCGCCCGGGCCCGAGGTCGCGATCGCGACGCCGACGCGGCCCGACGCGCGCGCGTAGCCCTGGGCCATGTGACCTGCGCCCTGCTCGTGGCGGGCGAGGACGTGACGAACGGCCGTGCCCTTCGCCATCGCGTCGTAGAGCGGCAGGATGGCGCCGCCCGGGATCCCGAACATCACGTCGACGCCCTCCGCCTCGAGGCAGCGGAGGATCGCGTCGGCTCCGGTCATCCGTTGCCCGCTCATGCCCGCTCCGGCCAGAACTCGGCGTTGCGGAGCGAGAGCTGGAAGCCGGCGACGACGCGCGACGTGAAGTCGCGGGTCGACGCGCCGAGTCCCCGGCGCAGCAGGTCCGGCGTCCGCGGCCCGTCGACGAGCGCGGCCGAGACCGCGCCGGCGAGGGTCGCTGCGGCGCCCGGCTGGTGCAGGCCGTACTCGAGCGCGAGCGCCGCCGCGAGCAGCATGCTGCTCGGATTGACGACTCCCCCTCCGGCCTCCGGCCGGGCAAGGGCGGCCGAGACGCCGTTGCCGCGCGCCTCGCCGGCGAGCGCGAAGCCGCCCTCCGGCGACGGCATGAACAGGCTCGGGCCGTGCCCGGCGAGCAGTGCGTGCGCGGCGACGCGGGCGGATGCGGGCGCGGCCACGATCTCGACGATCGGCTCGGCCCACCGCTCCGCGACCACGATGACGTCGAAGCGCGCCGCGTCGAAGGCGGCGAGCGGGACGGCCACCTTCGGCGAGAGGTACTCCGCGTCGACGTGGTCGTGTGCCTCGGCGACCTCCTCCGCCAGCTCGTGCCACTCGCGGTCGCCGACGACCGCGAGCCTCAGCCGGCGCGCCTCGGCGAGCTCGAATGCGGTCTCGAGCGTCCACGCGTCGGCCGACTCGTCGAGCGGCGAGACGATCGCCACGTCGTCGTCGCGGCCGAACCGCACGCGCGTTAGGCGTGCACGTAGGTCGAGCTCCGCCATCACTTCGGCCAGCGTCGGGTCCTCGGCCCCGGCCACGAGCACCGCGTCGGCGCCGAGAACGGCCGCGCGCGTCGCGGGCGGGAACGCCTGCCCGGCGCGGGCGACCGCCGGCGCTCCGAACGGCACGTGCACGTCGTCGATCTCGACCGCGTGGAGACGCCCGACCGCGGAGAGCGCGAGCGCGGCCTCCGCCATCAGCTCCGGCGCGGTCCCGGCGCCCGCGAGACAGGCGACTGTCGCCCTGCGGGTCATGCGACCACCCCCTCGAACAGCTCCTCGAGCTCGACCGTGCTGCCGCGATCGGCGAGCTCCTTGAATCGGCGGAAAGCGACGTTCAGCTCCTCGCCTGCCAGCTGGAAGCCCCGGTCGGCGCACGCACGCGCGAAGGCGTGGCGCCCCGAGTGCTTGCCGAGCGGCAGCGTCATCCGGACGCCGACGTCGGCGGGATCGATGATCTGATACGTCCGCACGTCCTTCAGGAGCCCGTCCTGGTGGATGCCCGCCTCGTGCGCGAACGCGTTCGCGCCGACGACGGCCTTGTTCGGCTGGACGACATAGCCCGTGCGCTCGGAGACGAGCCGGGAGACGTCGGCGAGCCGGGACGTGTCGACGCCCGTCTCGACGTCGTAGTGGTCGTTGCGCACCTTCAGCGCGACGACGATCTCCTCGAGCGACGCGTTGCCGGCGCGCTCGCCGATGCCGTTGACCGTGCACTCGACCTGGCCGGCGCCGGCCTCGATGCCGGCGAGCGAGTTCGCGACCGCGAGCCCGAGATCGTCGTGGCAGTGCACCGAGAGGGTGACGCGGCGGAGCTCCGGGCAGCGCCGGCGCACCTGGGCGAGCAGGCTCGCATACGGCCCCGGCAGCGTGTAGCCGACCGTGTCGGGGAGATTGATCACCGTCGCCCCGGCCTCGATCGCAGCGCGGCAGACGCGGGCGAGGAACACCGGCTCGGAGCGCGAGGCGTCCTCACACGTGAACTCGACCTCGTCGACGCGCGACGCGGCGAACGCGACGGCGTCCCGCGCCTGCTCGAGCACCTCCTCCGGCTCGAGGCCGAGCTTCGACTCCATGTGCACCGGGCTCGTCCCGATGCAGACGTGCATGCGCGACCGGCGGGCGCCGGCAAGCGCCTCTGCGGCAGCCTCGAGATCGACCTGCCGGGTGCGTGCGAATGCGGCGACCACGGGCCGCTCGAGCGTAGCGGCGACAGCGCGGACGCCATCGAAGTCCCCCGGAGACGCGCCCGGGAAGCCTGCCTCGACGACGTCGACGCCGAGCCGCTCGAGCTCACGGGCGATCTCCACCTTCTCGTGCGGCTGCAGCGCGATGCCCGGCGATTGCTCGCCGTCGCGCAACGTCGTATCGAAGATCTGGATCCTGCGGGACACGAACACTTCCTCCTTCGCTTACCTCGTGTGAGTGCGAAACGGGGACGCAGCTCTCCCGGAGGGAGGTCGGCGTCTGCGCTCTTTCAGCGCGTGTTCGTGTACTCCCCCTAGAGGGGGAGAATCGCGATAACGATGAAAATGAAGAGCGCGCACGCGGTCGCCAGGCGTGTCTGCCCGGGCGAGATGCGTGTCAGCGCAGTCGTCATCGCGGTCTGACAATGCCTGCGATCCGGGCGCAAGTCAAATCACGGCCCGGCGCGCCCGGACAGTTGACCGGTTTTCGAGAGACCGCCCGTGCCCGCTTGCCGCCTGCGATCCGGGCCTTCCCGCCCCCGCCCCGAAACGCGGCCGCGGCTTGACGGCCGTCCGACCGCCCTCCTAGGGTGCTGCCCACGCGGACGGCGAGGTCGCCGGCCCGCGGAGGCAGTGGAGCCTCAGGACTCACAAGAGTCCTGGGGCTTTTTTTGTTGGGCAAAAAGGGATGTGTCGGCAAACGAGGCGGGCCCGCGGGAACGGCCTCGGAAAGGAGTGAGGCGGTGCTTGCATCGGCCCTGTATCCCTCGTATCTCAACCCAGGTGACAACGCCTGGCAGATGACGGCGGCCACGCTGGTCGGCCTGATGAGCATTCCCGGGCTCGTAGTCCTCTACGGCGGGGTGATGCAGAAGCGCTGGTCGGTGAACAGCATGATGCTGGCGTTCATCGCCTTCGCGATCATCCTCGTGGAGTGGGTGCTCTACGGCTACAAGATGGGCTTCGGCAACCCGTGGCACGGGCTGTCGCACTCGGGCTTCTTCGGCAACTTCATCGGCCAGCCGGGGAGCTCGCTGAGCCCGAAGGACCTGCAGGGCCAGGGGAACATCCCGCTCGTCGGCACGACCGACTTCCCGCAGTCCACGCTCATGTACTTCCAGCTCGTGTTCGCGGCGATCACGCCGATCCTGATGCTCGGCTCGGTGCTCGGGCGCGTGAACTTCAAGGCGTGGATCCCGTTCACCCTGCTCTGGGGCACGTGCGTCTACACGGTGAACGCGTTCCTGATCTGGGGCGGCGGCTTCTTCGCGCAGAAGGGCGCGGTCGACTTCTCCGGCGGCTACGTGATCCATCTCTCCGCCGGCATCTCGGGCTTCGTCGCGGCGGCCGTGATCGGCCCGCGTCTCGCACGTGACCGCGAGATCGACGCGCCGAACAACCTCGCGATGGTCGCGGTCGGCGCCGGTCTGCTCTGGATGGGCTGGAACGGCTTCAACGGCGGCGACCCGTACAACGCGGGCGCGGACGCCGCGGCAGCCGTCCTGAACACGAACCTCGCGACGGCGGTCGCCTTCCTGACGTGGGTCGCGTGCGACTACGCGACGAAGCGCAAGCCGTCCCTGATCGGCAGCGTCAACGGCATGATCGTCGGCCTCGTCGCGATCACGCCCGCCGCCGGTTTCGTCAACGGCTGGGGCGCGATCGTGATCGGTCTCGTCGCGTCGATCCTCGTCTACGTGGCCTACAACTATCTCGCGCTGCTGCGGCCGTTCCGGTCGGTCGACGACACGCTCGGTGTCATCTACACGCACGGCTTCGCCGGCCTCTTCGGCGGTCTCCTCACCGGACTGCTCGCCGACTCGGCGATGCAGGTCGTGCCGGGCTTCTCCGTGACCGGCGGTCTGCACCTGTTCAAATGGCAGCTGCTCACCGCACTCTGGGTGATCATCTTCTCGGGGATCGGCACCTTCATCATCCTCAAGGTGGTCGGCCTGTTCGTGCCGCTGCGGATGAGCGAAGAGGACATGGAGACCGGCGACATCGCCGTCCACGGGCACGAGGTCTACCCGTCCGACATCCCCTCGCTGGCGTTCCCCTCGGGACTGCCTCAGCCGAGCCAGGTCGTCGGAGGTGGTGTCGCGCCTTCCGCCTCGGCGTGATCCACCCTGCGGGGACTGCGGGGCTTACGCTCCGCAGTCCCCGCACCCCGCAATGGCGCGGCTGCCGCGCCCGTCCGGAAAGCGCGACACGGAGCTCGAGAGGAACCTATGCCACCGACGATCATCGTCTCGTACGACGGAACGGACAACGACCGCGACGCACTCGCGCTCGGCCGGCTGCTCGCCGGCGCGGGAGCGACGCTCGAGCTGGCGTACGTCCGCCACGCTCAAGAGTCCCGGAGCGGCCGCGAGCGGCTCGCCGAGGACGAAGCGAGAGCGCTGTTGAAGGCAGGTGCGGAGGCCGTCGGGCTCGCCGACGTCCCGCAGCATGTCGTGATCAGCGGCTCCACCGCGGAGGGGCTGCGCGACCTCGCGCTCGCACAGGGCGCGAGCGTGGTCGTGTTCGGCTCCGAATACCGCACCGCGAAGGGGCACGTCGACCCGCAGCCCACCGCACGGCGTCTGCTCGACGGCGGCCAGTTCGCGGTCGGGCTCGCCCCGTCCGGCCTCGCGGCCGACACCGGCTTCACCCTCGGCACGGTCGCGGCCGTGAGCGAGGACGGCGACCCGTGCGCGCTCGAGACCGCCCAGTCGGTCGCCGGCAAGCTCGGCGCCGCGCTCGCCGAGAGCTCGACACGCGACGTCGACCTGCTCGTCGTCGGGTCGAAGCCGGGCACGGTCCAGGGGCGCGTCAGGATCAGCGCCGCAGCCGACTACCTGATCGAGCTCGCCGGCTGCCCGGTGCTCGTCCTCCCACGCGGCGTCGCCCTGCTCTTCAACGGCGGAGCCGGGTAAGTCCGCGAGGGTCGCGGCTAGGATCGTCCCGTCAATGCCGGCGGAAAACGCACGCATGTTCAGGCGGATCCGACCGCGGGATCGCTGGTTCGTCGGTCTCGTCGTGGCCGCGACCGCGGTCGGAACGCCTATCGCGATCATTGCGGGCGCGAACACCAACCCGAAGCTCGCGCCGGGCTGCGTGACGACGATCGAGCCCGGGTTCATGGGCGGGCAGACGGCGAAGTACTGCGGCGATCGGGCGCTGGCGGTCTGCCGCAACCGGGCCGGCAGCGACTCCTCGCTCGCCGCCGTTTGCCGGCGCCAGGGCCTCTCGGTGGGAAACGAGTAGCCATGCGGGTTGACGCGCTCGTTAACCGGAGAACACGATTGACGAACCCGGCGTGGCGCTGCAGTCTCGACAGTCCGATGACGCGCCCAACGAACGCCTCGAAGAAGCCGGTCGCTTTCGCGTTCGTCGCGCGCATTCGTCCGCGCTAGTCGGCGCTCTCCCCGCCACAGCCGACTAGCCGCCAGAGGCGGAAGTACCCGAAGTCCTCTCCCTCGGAGGAGCCGTTCCCGTTGAGCCGCGCACACGACAACCCGATCCCGTCCCGCAGCAGCGGTCTCTACGACCCGGCGTACGAGCACGACGCCTGCGGGGTCGCCTTCGTCGCGCGCCTCGACGGAACGGCACGCCACGAGACCGTCCGGCGCGCGCTGACCGCGCTCGCGAACCTCGAGCACCGCGGCGCCTCGGGCGCCGATGCGGACTCGGGCGACGGCGCGGGGATCCTGCTCCAGATTCCCGACGGCCTGTTCCGCGACGAGCTGGGCGACGCGCTGCCGCCCGCCGGCTCCTACGGCGTCGGCGTCTTCTTCCTGCCCACCGACACGGCCCGGCGCGCCGAGGTCGAGGCGCTCGTCGAGCGCACGGTCGAGGCCGAGGGCCAGAGCCTGCTCGCCTGGCGCGACGTCCCGCTCGACGAGTCGGTGCCCGGCGCCTCGTCGGCCGCGGTCATGCCGGCGATCCGGCAGGCCGTGATCGCCGCCTCGCCGGAGCTGACGGCCGACCAGGACGCGTTCGAGCGCAAGCTGTACGTGATCCGCCGGCTCGTCGAGAAGGCGGCCGGGACGGAGCTCGTCGTGCCGAGCCTCTCGTCGCGGACGATCGTCTACAAGGGGATGCTGACCGCGCCGCAGCTCGACGGCTTCTTCCTCGACCTGGCCGACGACCGGGTCGAGAGCGCGCTCGCGCTCGTCCACTCGCGGTATTCGACGAACACCTTCCCGAGCTGGGAGCTCGCGCACCCGTACCGGCTGGTCGCACACAACGGCGAGATCAACACGCTGCGCGGCAACGCGAACTGGATGCGGGCCCGCGAGTCGCAGCTCGCGTCGGCGCTCTTCGGCGACGACCTGCCGAAGCTGCTGCCGATCATCCGCGACGGCGGCTCCGACACGGCCACCTTCGACAACGTGCTCGAGCTGCTGCTCCTCGCCGGCCGCTCGCTGCCGCACGCGCTGATGATGATGGTGCCGGAGGCGTACGAGTCGAACGACGACCTGCCGGACGAGCTGCGCGGCTTCTACGGCTACCACCGCTGCCTGATGGAGCCGTGGGACGGACCGGCGGCGATCGCGTTCTCCGACGGCCGCGTGATCGGTGCGACGCTCGACCGCAACGGGCTCCGGCCCGGCCGCTGGTACGAGACCGCCGACGGCTGGGTCGTGCTCGCCTCCGAGACGGGTGCGCTCCCCGACGAGCCCGCGAACATCGTCCACAAGGGCCGCCTGCAGCCCGGCAAGCTCTTCCTCGTCGACCTCGCGGAAGGCCGGATCGTCCCCGACGCGGAGCTCAAGCAGCGCGTGGCGACCCGGCGCCCCTACGAGCAGTGGTTCCGCGAGGAGAGCGTGCACCTGGGCGATCTGCCCGAGGCCGACCCGGTGCCCGAGCCCGAGACGCCGCTGCGGACGCGGCAGCTCTTGTTCGGCTACGCGCAGGAGGACATGAAGGTGATCCTCGCCCCGCTCGCGGCGCGGGCGGAGGAGCCGATCGGCTCGATGGGCAACGACACGCCACTCGCCGCGCTCTCCGGTGCGACGAGGCTCCTCTACTCGTACTTCAAGCAGCTGTTCGCGCAGGTCACGAACCCGCCGATCGACCCGATCCGCGAGGCGATCGTGATGAGCGTCGGCGCGAGCGTCGGCTCGGAGCGGAACCTGCTCACCGAGACGCCCGCGCACGCGCGCCAGCTGCTGATCGACAACCCGATCCTGCGCGGCCGCGAGCTCGAGCAGCTCCGGAGCGTGGAGTCCGACGTCTTCAAGTCCTGGACGGTGGACACGACGTGGCCGGTCGAGGAGGGCGCCGCCGGGATCGAGCCGGCGCTCGAGCGGATCTGCACCGAGGCTGACCTCGCGCTCGCTGCCGGCGCGAACATCCTCATCCTCAGCGACCGCGCCGCCGGGCTCGAGCGCGTGCCGATGCCGTCGCTGCTTGCGACCGCGGCCGTGCACAACCACCTCGTCCGTGAGGGCACCCGTCTGCAGGCCGGGATCGTCGTCGAGTCGGGCGAGCCCCGGTCGGTGCACTCGATCGCCGTGCTGATCGGCTACGGCGCGGCGGCCGTCAACCCGTACCTGATGCTCGAGACGCTCGCCGAGCTCGTCGAGCTCGGCTGGCTGCCGGAGGGGATGACCGCGGAGAAGGCGCAGGCTCGCGCGGTGAAGGGGATCGCGAAGGGCCTGCTCAAGGCGATGTCGAAGATGGGCATCTCGACCCTCACCTCGTACTGCGGTGCGCAGATCTTCGAGGCGATCGGGCTCGCGCCGGAGCTCGTCGAGCGCTGCTTCACCGGCACGGCGTCGCGGATCGGCGGCATCGGACTCGCGGAGATCGGCGAGGGCGCGGTCCAGCGGCACGCGCGCGCCTTCCCGGGCGTCGGCGACGAGCTGCTGCCGGTCGCCGGTCTCTACGCGTGGCGGCGCGACGGTGAGCCCCACATGTGGAACCCCGAGACGATCTCGCGCCTCCAGCACGCCGTCCGCTCCGGCTCGCCGGAGACGTACGAGGAGTACGCCCGGACGGCGAACGAGGACGCGGCCCGGCTCGGCAACCTGCGCGGCCTGCTCCGCCTCCGTCCTCCGGCGGGCGGCGGCATCCCGCTCGAGGAGGTCGAGCCCGCGTCGGAGATCGTCAAGCGGTTCTCGACGGGCGCGATGTCGCTCGGCTCGATCTCGCGCGAGGCGCACGAGACGCTCGCGAAGGCGATGAACAGGCTCGGCGGCAAGTCGAACACGGGCGAGGGCGGCGAGGACCCCGTCCGCTTCGACGACGACCGCCGCTCGGCGATCAAGCAGGTCGCCTCCGGCCGGTTCGGAGTCACCTCGCACTACCTCGCGAACGCCGACGAGCTGCAGATCAAGATGGCGCAGGGCGCGAAGCCCGGCGAGGGCGGGCAGCTGCCGGGCCACAAGGTCGACGGCTACATCGCGTCGGTCCGCCTGACGACGCCGGGCGTCGGTCTCATCTCGCCGCCACCGCACCACGACATCTATTCGATCGAGGACCTGAAGCAGCTGATCTACGACCTGCGCTGCGCGAACCCGAAGGCGCGCGTCTCGGTGAAGCTCGTCGCCGAGGTCGGGGTCGGGACGGTCGCCGCCGGCGTCGCGAAGGCGGGGGCCGACCACGTCCTGATCTCCGGTCACGAGGGCGGGACGGGCGCGGCACCGCTCTCCTCGATCCTGCACGCGGGCATCCCGTGGGAGATCGGGCTCGCCGAGACGCAGCAGACGCTCGTCCGCAACGACCTGCGCTCGCGGATCTGGGTGCAGACCGACGGCCAGCTGAAGACGGGGCGCGACGTCGTGATCGCCGCGCTGCTCGGGGCGGACGAGATGGGCTTCGCGACCGCGCCGCTGATCGCGTCGGGCTGCGTGATGATGCGCGCCTGCCACCTGAACACCTGCCCGGTCGGAATCGCGACCCAGGATCCGGAGCTGCGGAAGCGCTTCACCGGCCAGCCGGAGCACATCGTCAACTTCTTCTTCTTCGTCGCCGAGGAGGCGCGGCGGCTGATGGCCGAGCTCGGCGTCGCCCGCTTCGAGGACCTGACCGGCCGGGTCGACCTGCTCGACGCCGACGAGGCGGTCGCCGAGTGGCGCGAGCGCGGGATCGACCTCTCGGCGCTGCTCGCGCAACCCGACGCGGCCGAGAGCGTGCCGCGCCGCCGCGTCCAGCCGCCGCCGCCCGCGCTCGAGGACGCGCTCGACTGGCAGCTGATCGAGGCGGCGCGCCCGGCGATCGACGCCGGCGGCAAGGTCGAGGCGGAGGTCGCGATCGCAAACACGAACCGGACGGTCGGCGGGCTGCTCTCGAACGCGGTCACGCTCGCGCACGGCGCCGTCGGGCTCGAGCCGGGATCGATCCGGTTCACGCTCCACGGCTCCGCCGGCCAGTCGTTCGGCGCCTGGCTCGCGCCGGGCATCGAGCTGACGCTCGTCGGCGACGCGAACGACTACGTCGGCAAGGGCCTCTCCGGCGGCGTGCTCGCGCTGCGGCCGCCCGACGACGCCGCGTTCGTCCCCGAGGAGAACGTGATCGCCGGCAACACGGTGCTCTACGGCGCGACGCGCGGCCGGGCCTTCTTCCGCGGGCTCGCCGGCGAGCGGTTCGCCGTCCGCAACTCGGGCGCCTACGCGGTCGTCGAGGGCGTCGGCGACCACGGCTGCGAATACATGACCGGCGGCGTGGTCGTCGTCATCGGCCCGACCGGCCGCAACTTCGCGGCGGGCATGAGCGGCGGCGTCGCCTACGTGCTCGACGACGACGTGACCTTCTCCTCGCGCTGCAACACCGAGCTCGTCGGACTCGAGCACGTCGGCCTCGAGGACGGCGAGGCGCTGCGGCAGCTGATCGCCGAGCACCAGGAGCGCACCGGCTCGACCGTCGCCGCGGGGCTGCTCGCGAGCTGGACCGACTCGGCGCAGCGCTTCGTCAAGGTGATGCCGCACGACTTCAAGCGCGCGCTCGAGCTGGCCGCGGTGTCGACCGGCGGCGAGGGCTTCTACACGACCGAGTCCGAGGCGGAAGAGGCGATCGTCTAGTGGGTGCGACTGCTGTCATGGGTGAGCTGGGCGCCTTCAAGAAGATCGCGCGCGCGGGCGTGCCCGAGCGGGCGACCCGGCCGAGCGGGTGCACGACCACCGCGAGTTCGTGCGCGTGCTGCCGCTCGTCGAGCTGCGCGAGCAGGGCGCGCGCTGCATGGAGTGCGGCGTTCCCTTCTGCCACAACGGGTGCCCGCTCGGGAACCTGATCCCCGACTGGAACGACCTCGTCTATCGCGACCGCTTCGCCGAGGCGATCACCGAGCTGCACCGGACGAACAACTTCCCCGAGTTCACCGGCCGCCTCTGCCCCGCCCCGTGCGAGGCCGCGTGCGTGCTCGAGATCGACGAGGGCAACGCCGTCTCGATCAAGCAGATCGAGCTCGCGATCGTCAGCCGCGCCTGGGACGAGGGCTGGATCGTGCCGCAGCCGGCGGTCGAGCGCAGCGGCCGCAGCGTCGCGGTCGTCGGCTCCGGGCCTGCGGGGCTCGCCTGCGCGCAGCAGCTCGCGCGGGCCGGTCACGAGGTCGTCGTCTTCGAGCGCGACGAGGCCGCGGGCGGGCTGCTCCGCTTCGGCGTGCCGGACTTCAAGATCGAGAAGCAGGTGATCGAGCGCCGCCTCGCGCAGCTCCAGGAGGAAGGCGTCGAGTTCCGGTTCGGGGTCGACATCGCCGCCGCCGAGCAGCTCGACGGCTTCGACGCGGTCGTGCTGGCAACCGGCTCGCGCACGCCGCGGGATCTGCCGGTGCCGGGCCGCGAGCTCGACGGCGTCCACTTCGCGATGGAGTACCTCTACGGCCAGAACCGCGCGGTCGCCGGCACCGCCGAGCCGGGGATCACCGCGCGCGGCAAGCACGTGATCGTCGTCGGCGGCGGCGACACCGGGGCCGACTGCGTCGCGAGCGCGCACCGCGAGGACGCCGCCTCGGTGACGCAGATCGAGCTCCTGGGCGAGCCGCCGGAGCACCGCTCCGACGAGCTGACGCCGTGGCCGCTCTGGCCGGTCAAGTACCGCCGCTCGTACGCGATCAAGGAGGGCGGCGACCAGATCTTCGCGCTCTCGACGACCGGCCTCTCCGGCGACGGGCGCGTCGAGCGCATCCACTGGGTGCAGAACTCGGGCGCGCCGCCGTTCGAGGCGATTCCCGGCACCGAGGAGGAGCATCCCGCCGACCTCGTCCTGCTCGCGATGGGCTTCCTCGGCCCCGAGTCGCCGCTGCTCGACGCGCTCGGGCTCGAACGCGACGGACGCGGCAACGTCGCGACGGACGGCTACCAGAGCTCGCTCCCCGGCGTCTTCGCGGCCGGCGACGCGCGCCGCGGCCAGTCGCTGATCGTCTGGGCGATCGAGGAGGGCCGGCGCTGCGCGGCGGCCGTCGACGCGTGGCTTTCCTCCGACGGCCAGACGCACGAGGCCGGCGCGGGCTCGCGCGCCGCCTAGCCACTCAGCGAGAAGGTTCCGTCCAGCAGCGCGCGGCCGACGACGACGCCGTCGGCGCCCGTCTCGCGCACCGCCTCGACGTCGGCGGCGTCGCGGATCCCGCCCGCGGCGAGCAGGCGGCCCGCGAAGGCGGCGCGTGCCTCCCGGAGCAGCGCGAGCGCCGGGCCCTCCGCGGTCCCGTCACGCTCGATCGCCGTGCAGACGACCGTCGCGACGCCTGCCGCGGAGCAGCGCGCGAAGGCGTCCGCCGCGGTGAGCCCGGACGACTCGAGCCAGCCGGCGGTGCGGACGACTCCGCCGGCGACGTCGACCGAGACGGCGAGCTTCTCGCCGAGCGCGGCGGAGAACTCGGCGAGCGGGATCGGCCCGAACGCCGCGGTGCCGACGATCACGCGCGCGACTCCCGCCTCCACGAGCGCGACGGCGTCGGCGACGCTGCGGACGCCGCCGCCGAGCTGCACTCCCACCGGGTCGGCGGCCGCGACGGCGGCGCGTGCGAGCTCGAGCGGCGGGCCGCCGTCACGCGCCGCGCCGAGCGCGACGACATGGACGAGCGGCGGCCGGGTGGCGGCGAAGCGGCGCACGAGCTCGAGCGGGTCGCCCGCCTCCGAGCCGACCCGGTCGTAGTCGCCCTGGACGAGCCTCACCGCACGGCCGTCGAGCACGTCGACTGCCGGCAGGACTGCGAACGCTTGCGTCATCGTGTTACCATGCTAACACGATGGAATCAGCGGAGCCCCGACATTGGCCCAGCGGCGAGCACGAGGAGCTGTTCGCGGCGATCGCGTCGCTGAAGACGCCGGCAGAGACGCAGAGCTTCCTGCGGGATCTCTGCACGCGGTCGGAGCTGGACGCGATGGCGCACCGCTGGCAGGTGGCGCAGCTGCTGGACGAGGGGCTGCCGTACCTCGAGGTGGCGAAGCAGGCGCACGCGTCGACGACGACGGTGACGCGGGTCGCGCAGTGGCTCCGCAACGGCGAAGGCGGCTACACGCTGGCGCTGCGCCGGCGACGGCGGCGCGGTTGAGGATCGCGATCCCGTCAAAGGGCCGCCTGCGCGAGCCGGCGGTCACGCTGCTCCACGACGCGGGCCTCGGGCCGGAGACGCCCGGCGACCGCGCGCTCGCCTTCCCCTGCCGCAACGCGCCGATCGAAGCGCTGCTCGTCCGCGCCGACGACGTCCCCGAGTACGTGCAGGACGGTGTCGTCGACTGCGGGATCACGGGCCTCGACATCGTCCGCGAGCGCGGCTCCGACGTACGCGAGCTCGTCCAGCTCGGCTTCGGCGCCTGCTCGCTCGAGGCAGCCGTCCCCGCCGAGTCGGCCGCGACCTCACTCGACGACCTGCGTGGCGCGCGCGTCGCGACGAGCTTCCCGCGCCTGGCGCGCGAGCTCCTGCCCGAGCCGATCGAGCTGGTGGACGTGCACGGCTCGGTCGAGCTGGCGCCGCGGCTCGGGCTCGCCGACGCGATCGTCGACCTCGTCTCGAGCGGCAGCACCCTGCGCACGAACGGCCTGCGCTCGATCGCGACGCTGCTCGAGTCGGAGGCGGTCCTGATCGGCCCGCCCGACCCCCGGCCGGACGCCGTCCAGCTCGCCGGCGTCTTCCGCAGCGTCGTCGACGCGCGCGGCATGCGCTACCTGATGCTGAACGCACACGAGGACTCGGTCGAGCGGATCTCCTCGCTCGTCCCGGGCTCCCGCGCCCCGAGCGTGCTGCCGCTCGCAGAGCCGGGCATGGTCGCGGTGCACAGCCTCGTGCCCGCCGCCGACGTGTGGCGGCTGCTGCCCGAGCTCGAGGCGGCAGGCGCGTCCTCGATCCTGCTCGTGCCCGTCGAGAGGATGCTGGGATGACGTCCGCAACGACCATGACCCGGTGTCTGACACCACGGCGTGCGCGAGGAACGCGGTGAGCTCGGTCGCGGAGATCGTCGCGGACGTCCGCGCGCGCGGCGACGAGGCGCTGCGCGACTGGTCGCTCCGCTTCGACGGCGTCGAGCCGGCGCTCGCCCGGCCCGCGGCGGGCCTCCCCGAGCAGGCCGTGCTCGACCTTGCGCGCCGCGTCCGGCGCTGGCACGAGGCGCAGCGTCCCGCCGACCTCCGGCTCGAGGTCGAGCCGGGCGTCGAGCTGGAACGGCGCTGGACGGCGCTCGGCTCGGTCGGGATCTACGTCCCGCGCGGGCTCGTCTCGACGCTCGTCATGTGCGCGGTGCCGGCGCAGGCGGCCGGGGTCGAGCGGATCGTCGTCGTCACGCCGCCCGCGGGCGCCGGACTCGTCGCCGCGGCCGCCGAGCTGCTCGGGTTGGCCGACGTCTGGGCGGTCGGCGGCCCGCAGGCGATCGCCGCGCTCGCATACGGCACCGACACGATCCCGCGCGTCGACAAGATCGTCGGCCCGGGGAACGCGTACGTGAACGAGGCGAAGCTCCTCGTCTCGCGCGACGTCGCGATCGACCTGCCGGCGGGCCCGTCGGAGGTCGTCGTCGTGCTCGGGCGCGGCGGCGACCGCAGTCTGGCCGAGCTCGAGCTGGCCGCGCAGGCGGAGCATGGCCCCGACGCGGTCTGCGCGATCGTCGAGGCGGACGACCTCGAGGCGGCGCTGGCCGAGGTCGAGCAGCGGGCGCCGGAGCACGTCGTCCTGCTCGGCGAGGCGGAGTCGCTGGCGCCGCGGATCCGCAACGCGGGCGCGGTCTTCGTCGGCGCCAGCTCGCCGGTTCCGACCGGCGACCTCGGCACGGGCGGCAACCACGTCCTCCCCACCGGCGGCTGGGCGCGCTCGGTCGGCGGCCTCGGGCTCGAGACCTTCCTCAAGCCGGTGACCGTGCAGCGTCTGACGCCCGAGGGGCTCGCGCTCGTGCGGCCGACCGTCGAGGCGCTCGCCGCGGTCGAGGGATTGCCCGCGCACGCGGCGGCGGTCGCCCGATGAGAGCGCTGGCCGGCGAGTTCACGCCGTACTCCTGGGCGCCTTCGACGGAGGAGCTGGCGCGCCGCGCCGGGCTCGATCCGGTCGAGATCGTCCGCTTCGACGGCAACGTCCCGGCGGTGCCGCTGCCGAGCTCGCGGCCCGGCGCGCTCGCGGGCGCGCTCGCGGAGGTCAACACCTATCCGCATGGCGGCTACACCGCCCTCGAGGCGGCGATCGCAGGCTACGCGGGCGTCGACCCGGAGAACGTCGTCCTCGGCGCGGGCGCCGACGACCTGATCCTGCTCTGCGCGCGGGCGTTCGCCGGGCCCGGCGACACGGTCGCGATCCCGCCGGCGCCGACGTACCCGCTCTTCCGGGTCGGCGCGCAACTCGCGGGCGCGACCGTCGGCGGCGACGATCCCGTCCTCACGTTCGTCTGCCGGCCGGGGAACCCGTTCGGCGACCTGCCCGACCTGCCGGCCGCCCGCCCGCTCGCGGTAGACGAGGCGTACTTCGAGTATGCGGGCGACACGGCCGCGGGCCTGATCCACGACGAGGACGTCGTCGTCATCCGCACCTTCTCGAAGGCGTTCGCGCTCGCCGGCGCCCGCGTCGGCTACGCACTCGCCGGACGCGACCTGGCGGCCGAGCTCCGCCAGCGGCAGTCGCCCGCGCCGGTCTCGACCCTGTCAGCGGCTCTCGCGGTGGCCGCCCTGCGCCATCCTCCGGACGTCGCCTGGGTGGTCGAGGAGCGCGAGCGGCTCGCGTCCGAGCTGCGCGCGCTCGGGCTCGACCCGCTGCCCTCGCACGCGAACTTCGTCTTCGTCCCGTTCGACGATCCGCAGTGCCTGGCCGACCGGCTGCTCGGCTTCGGCTGCGTCCCGCGCGTCACCGGCGGCGGGATCCGGATCAGCGTCCGCGACCGCGAGGACGACGACCTGCTGCTCGAGGCGATGGCGCACGCGCTCGACCGGGAGCCGAGCAACAGTCTGTTACTCGGCAACGGCCGGCGCGCGCGGACGGTTCGGGCCACCGCCGAGACGGCGATCCGCGTCCGGCTCGGGCTCGACGGGAACGGGCGCGTGCGCGTCCAGACCGGCGCCGGGCTCTACGACCACCTGCTCGAGCAGCTCGCGTTTCACGGCGGCCTCGACCTCGTCGTCGACGGCAACGGCGACTGGGAGACCGGCCCGCATCACACGGCCGAGGACACGGCGATCGCGGTCGGCGAGGCGCTCGACCGCGCGCTCGGCGACCGGAGTGGAATCGCCCGCTACGGGAACGCGGTCGTACCGATGGACGACGCGCTCGCACAGGCGGCGGTCGACCTCGGTGGACGCCGCGGCGCCGAGATCACGCTCGAACAGCGGCTGGCTGGAAGCATCGTCGGCGGAGCCGACGATGCCCGGCCGGAAGACTGGGCCGCCTCCAGCGTCCTGGGCCTGGCCCGGCACGCCCTCGAGTCGCTCGCCTCGGCGGCGCGGATGACCCTGCACGTCCAGGCGAGCGGACGGGACGACCACCACGTCGCCGAAGCGGCGTTCAAGGCGGTCGGCCGGGCGCTGCGCGCGGCCGTGACGCGGGAATCCGCAGGGCTCCCGTCGACGAAGGGCCTCCTGTGAAGGTCGCGATCGCGTCCTACGGGGCCGGAAACGTCCGCTCCGTGGAGCTGGCCCTCGCGCGGCTCGGCGCCGAGAGCGTGCTCGTCCACGACTCGGCGCCGCTGCTCGACGCCGACCTCGCGGTGCTGCCGGGCGTCGGCTCGGCGGCGGCCGCGATGACGGGGCTCCGCGACCGCGGCCTCGACGAGGCGCTGCGCCTGCGCGCCTCCTCCGGCCGCCCGATCCTCGGCATCTGCCTCGGCCTCCAGCTCGCGCTCGACGCGAGCGAGGAAGACGGAGGCGTCCCCGGGCTCGGTCTCGTCCCCGGCCGTGCCGTCCGCCTGCGGGAGGGTCGCGTGCCGCGCATCGGCTGGGCTGTGGTGGAGCCTGTAGCTGGAAGCGACGAGGGCGAAGCCGTCCTCGCCGGGCCGGACGTCCCGCTCGCCTCCGGCGGCCGTGGGGGCGAGGCGTTCTGGTTCGCGCACTCCTACGCCGCCGAGAGCCCGAACGCGACCGCGACGAGCGAGGGGATCGCGGCCGTCGTCGAGCACGGCTCGTTCCTCGGCGTCCAGTTCCACCCGGAGAAGAGCGGCGCCGCCGGCCACCGCTTCCTTGCGACCTACCTCGAGCGATGCCTCTCCCGCGTCTGATCCCGTGCCTCGACGTCGCCGACGGGCGCGTCGTCAAGGGCGTCAAGTTCCGCAACCTGCAGGACGTGGGCGACCCGGTCGCGCTCGGCGCCGCCTACTCCGAGGCGGGCGCCGACGAGCTCGTGTTCCTCGACGTCGCCGCGACGATCACGAACCGGGTGTCGGCGGTCGAGGTCGCGGCGCGCGTGGCCGAGCAGGTGTCGATCCCGTTCACGGTCGGCGGCGGCATCCGCTCGGTCGAGGACGCGACCGCGCTGCTCGAGGCGGGCGCGGACAAGATCAGCGTCAACTCGGCCGCGCTTGCCAGGCCGCAGCTCGTCGAGGAGCTCGCCGACACGCTCGGCAGCCAGGCGGTCGTCGTCGCGATCGACACCGAGCACGGCCGCGTCCACTCGCACGCCGGCACGCGCGACGTCGAGCGCGACACCGTGCTCTGGGCGCGCGAGTGCGAGGCGCGCGGGGCCGGTGAGCTGCTCGTCACCTCGATCGACCGCGACGGCATGCGTTCCGGCTACGACCTCGAGCTGCTCGCCCAGCTCCGCGACGCCGTCTCGATGCCCGTGATCGCCTCGGGCGGCGCCGGCTCGGCAGCCCACGTCGCCGCGGCGCTCGAGGTCGCCCAGGCTGCGCTCCTCGCCTCGATCCTCCACGAAGACCCGGCACGACTCGTCTCGCTCCGCGACGAGCTCCGCGAGCTCGGCGTCCCGGTGCGCGATGCCTGAGGGCGAGCTGCGCGCGGCGATCGTCCAGGACGCCGACTCGGGCCGCGTGCTGATGCTCGCGTGGATGGACGCCGAGGCCGAACGGCGTACGCGCGAGACGGGCGAGGCGTGGTTCTGGAGTCGCTCCCGGCAGGAGCTCTGGCACAAGGGCGCGACCTCCGGGAACGTGCTCCACGTCGAGGAGCTGCGCGACGACTGCGACGGGGACGCGCTGCTCGTGCGCGTGCGCGCCGACGGCCCCGCCTGCCACACGGGCTCGGTCTCGTGCTTCGCGCCCGCGCTGTGGCGGACGGTGGTCGAGCGGGTGCACGACCGGCCCGAGGGCTCCTACACCGCGTCACTCGCCGAGGCGGGCGTCGAGCGGGCCGCGCAGAAGCTCGGCGAGGAGGCGGTCGAGGCGGCAGTCTCGGCGACCGCGCGCGACGGGCGACTCGCCGAGGAGGCCGCCGACGTGCTCTACCACCTGTACGTCCTGCTCGCCGTCTCCGGCGTCGACGTCGCCGACGTCGAGGCCGAGCTGGCCCGGCGCGCCGGCTAGCCCGGAGCAGACCGGCCGAGCGCCTCGCGGACGGCCGGCGCGACCTCGGTGCCGTAGAGCTCGATCGCGTGCAGCACCTTCTCGTGCGGCATCGGGCCGACGGTGAGCTGGAGCAGGAAGCGGTCGTGGCCGAACAGCTCGTGCTGGTGGAGGATCTTCTCGACGACGTCCTCGGGAGCGCCGACGAAGTTCGCGCCGCGCAGCGTCGCCGCGGCGTCGTAGTCGGGACGCTGCATCGGCGGCCAGCCGCGCTCGCGGCCGATGCGGTTCATCACGCCGGCGACGGGGCCGAACGAGTCGTCGAGCGCCTCTCGGCGCGTGTCCGCGATGAAGCCGTGCGCGTTGATCCCGACCGGCGGCGGCTCGTGGCCGGCCCGGCGCGCGGACTCGCGGAAGAGCTCGACGAAGCCGGCGAAGCGCGCCGGCTCGCCGCCGATGATCGCGAGCGCCATCGGCACGCCGAGCGTGCCGGCGCGGACGGCCGATTGTGGCGTGCCGCCGACGGCCACCCACACCGGCAGCGGGCTCTGGAGCGGCCGCGGGTAGACGCCGAGACCCGGGAGCGGCGCGCGCGTCCGGCCCTCCCACTCCACCAGCTCGCGCTCGCGGAGGGCGAGCAGCAGCTCGAGCTTCTCCGCGAAGAGCTCGTCGTAGTCGCGCAGGTCGTAGCCGAAGAGCGGGAACGACTCGATGAACGAGCCGCGACCGGCCATGATCTCGGCCCGCCCGCCGGAGAGGAGGTCGAGCGTCGCGAACTGCTCGAAGACGCGCACCGGGTCGTCGGAGCTGATCACGGAGACCGCGCTCGAGAGCCTGATCCGCTCGGTGCGCGCGGACGCTGCGGCGAGCACGACCGCGGGCGCGGAGACGGCGAAGTCGGGCCGGTGGTGCTCGCCGACGCCGAAGACGTCGAGCCCGACGCGGTCGGCGAGCTCGATCTCGGCGACGAGCTCGCGCAGGCGCTGCTCGGCCGGCTCGCCGGGCGCGACCTCCGCGAAGCTGTAGACGCCGATCTCCACCGGGCAACGATGCCTGAGCCGGCGCTGCTCGGCGCCGCAGGCGCGCGGCTCGTCGTCTGCGGACATGTCCCGAGCTCTGACGCCGCGGCATGGGCTCGCGCCGCGGTCGTAGGCTGCCGGGATGCGCCTCTTCCTGCTCGTCCGGCACGGCCAGTCGCTGTTCAACGTCGACGGGATCGTCAACGGGAACCCGCTGCTCGACCGCGGGCTCTCCGAACGAGGGATCGAGGAGGCGCAGCGGCTCGCCGGGCAGCTCGCCGCGGTTCCGATCGAGCTCGTGCTCGTCTCGCCGTTCCCCCGGACGGTGCAGACCGCGAACATCGCGACCGCCCGCCGCCACGCGACCCACGAGCTCGACGACGACCTCGGCGACGTCCGCATCGGCGAGCTCGAGGGCGCAACGCTCGACGACTACCGCGCGCAGCCGGCGCACGACGACCCGACGCTCCGCTTCCCCGGCGGCGAGAGCCTGAACGAGGCGGCACTCCGCTACGCCGGAGCCTTCGAGCGGCTGCTGGCCCGCCCCGAGGGCGTGACGCTCGCCGTCTGCCACGAGATCCCCGTGCGCTACGCGGTCAACGCCGCGTCCGGCGGCGAGAGCCTGAACGGCCCCCTCCACATCGTCGCAAACGCGACGCCGTACCTCTTCGACGAGCGCTCGCTCGAACGCGCCGCCGCGCGCATCCGCGAGCTCGCTACGTGAGCAGCCGCGCCAGCGTCCGGTCGATCCGGAGCCCGCACTCCCCGGCCACCCGGCTCCAGCGCGCGAAGTGCTCCGTCTGCCCGTGCGCCTCGTACGACGCCGCGTCGGCGTAGACCTCGTAGAGGATGAAGCGGTTCTCGTCGTCCGCGACCGCGCAGACGTCGAACCGGAGGCAGCCCGGCTCGCGCTCGAGCGACGCCGCCGCCTGTTCGGAGATCGCCTCGATGAAGCGGTCCCGCGACTCGGGGGGAGACTCGATCTGAACGACGAGCGCGAACATCGAGCCGAGCCTACCGGGTCGCCGCACCGGGCAGGTTAGGCTGGCCGAGACCATGGACCTGAAGAGCAAGCGATCGGTGAGGAGCCCGCTCGGAGCGGCGCGGCGGCTTGCCGAGCATGCGACGCGGCTCGTGCGGCTCGAAGCCGAGCTGCGGACCGTCGAGGTGAAGCGCAGGGCGGCGCCGTTCGGCATCGGCGCCGCACTCGGGCTGCTCGCGGTGCTGCTCGCGCCGCTGCTCGTCGTCTTCCTGCTGGCTGCCGCAGCGGCGGCGCTCGCCACCGTCGTGCAGGTGTGGCTCGCGATCCTCATCGTCGCCGGCGTCCTGCTGGTGCTCGTCGCCGCGCTCGCCGGCGGCGCTGTGGCGTTGATCTCGCGCGCGACGAAGGGAGGCACCGTTGCCGGCAAGTGACAGGCGGACGCCCGATCAGGTTCGCGAGGAGATCCGCGCCGAGCGGGCGAAGCTCGACGCAGCCCGCGCGGAGCTGGCGGCGGACGCAGAGCGCTCGGCCCGCATCGCCGGCTCGGCGCTCGCAGCGCTCGGTGGGCTTGCGGTCGTCGCCCGGCTGCTCGGCCGCCGGCGCCGCGGCTAGGCGCATCTCGCACCGAGCCTCCGGCTCAGCGGTGCTCGAACGCGAGCCGGACGCCGAAGCCGATCAGCACGATCCCGGTGAAGCGATCGAGCGTCTTGCGGACGCGCGGCCGCCGGATCACGTCCGCGGCAAGGCCGACGGCGACGCCGTAGGCGGCGAGCCAGGCGAGGGTCAGCGCCGCGAAGATGCCGCCGAGCGCGAGCAGCGGCACGAACGCGGAGCCGGTCCCGTGGACGAACTGGGGCAGGAAGCTCGTGAAGAAGACGGCGATCTTCGGGTTCCCGAGGTCGGAGAGCAGCCCCTGCCGCAGCGCCCGCACGCTGTGCCCGCGGCCGGCCGCCCGCACCCCCGCCTCGCCGATGGTGTCGCGCGCCCGCAGCATCTGCACGCCGATCCAGACGAGATAGACGGCGCCGACGACCTTGAGCGCGTCGAAGGCGAGGCTCGAGGCCTTCAGGAGCGCAGCCAGCCCGAGCGCCGCGGCCGCCGTCCAGATCGTCAGCCCGAGGGCGACGCCGACCGCCGCGGCGACCCCCGGACGCCGGCCCGAGATGAGCGCGTTCTTCGTCACGACGGCCGTGTCGGGCCCCGGGATCAGGATCAGCAGCACCGACACGACGAGGAACGGAGCCAGATCGACGTGCATCGCTCGGATCTCCCTCGTCGGTGCTAGATGGTTGATGCCACGATCGCGCGCGTCCGGCTGCGCGGTCTGGCACGCCTGGGCCGCTTCGACCCGCCTGCGGCCGGCGGAGCCGGCCCCCGCCGGGCCTGCGCTTCGCCCCGTCGATCGCTCACCGCTGCACCAGCAGCGGCAAGCGCCCGCCACGGCGCCCCAGACATGCCAGCCCACGCCCCGGAACGGACGATCTCGTGGCATCAACCATCTAGAGCTTGACCTCGCTGACGAGGACGGTCGGCGTCGCGTTCGTGTAGTTCGGGATGTCGGCCATGATCTCCGCCGCGTGCGGCCCGAACGAGGACTGGAACGACTCGAGCGAGTCGAAGAGGAGATGGCCCACGGCCACGAACGGGGGAGGCGACCCCGGCTCGCCGCCGCCGAGCCCCTCGTCGACGGCGATCTCCTTGCAGGCGCCGCCGCACAGGTCCTGCACCATCGGCATGTGCTTCTCGGAGTAGTAGGCCATGTCGAACGTCCGGTCGTCGGCGTTCGGGTAGAGCACGCTGATCTTGATCACGGTGGTCCTCTCGGTCGTCGGGCCGGCGCTTCCGCCGGAACCCTACGCTGAGCGACTCGCCGCGCGCTACGCGCCGAGCAGCGAGACGAGCAGCGCCTTCTGCACGTGCAGCCGGTTCTCGGCCTCGTCCCAGATCGCCGAGCGCTCGCCGTACAGCACCTCCGCGGTGATCTCCTCGCCGGGGTGCGCGGGCAGGCAGTGCATCACGAACGCCCCGGCCGAGGCGAGCGCGAGCAGGTCGCGGTCGAGGCGGTACGGCTCGAGATCGGAGAGCCGCTTCGCCCGCTCGTGCTCCTGGCCCATCGAGATCCACGTGTCGGTGACGACGACGTCGGCGCCCTCGACGGCGGCCCGCGGATCGTCCGTCGTCTCGACGCCGGGCGCCTCGTAGCCCGCGGGCGAGGCGGCGACCACCGTGTAGCCGAGCAACTCCCCGAGCGCCGCGAGCGAGACGAGGACGTTCGAGCCGTCGCCGACCCACGCCACCCGCACCCCGCCGAGCCCGCCGAGCCGGTCGCGAATCGTCAGCGCATCGGCCAGCGCCTGGCACGGATGCTCGTCGGCGGTCAGCGCGTTGATCACCGGGATCGACGCCCACTCGGCCCACGCCTCGAGCTCCGCGTGCTCGTGCGTGCGTACCGCGAGCGCGTCGAGGTAGCGCGAGAAGACGCGCGCCGTGTCGGGCAGCGACTCGCCGCGCGAGAGCTGCAGCTCCTCGGGCGCGAGCGGCAGCGCCGCGCCGCCGAGCTGGGTCATCCCCGCCGTGAACGAGATCCGCGTGCGGGTCGAGTGCTTCGCGAAGTAGAGGCCGAGGGTCGCACCGGGGAGCAGCGGCTGCTTCGGGCTCTCGCGCAGCTCGACGGCGAGATCGAGGAGCGCCTCCGCCTCGGCCGACGACAGGTCGGAGGCGCGGAGGAAGTCACGACCGGCGAGCGAGGTCTCCGACACACTGCTCATCTCCAGCGCTCCTTTGCTGCGGCCACCGCCGCGTCGACGTCGGGAAGCCGCGGCAGGGCGGGCGGCGGCGCGAAGCTGCCGTCGCGCACCGAGGAGGCGACCTGCTCGTGCGCGTCGCGAAACGGCACGCCGTCGCGCACGAGCGCCTCGGCGGCGTCGGTCGCGAGCAGCAGGGGATCGGAGGCGGCGTCGGCGAGCCGGACGCGGTCGAACTCGAGCCCGCCGATCAGCACGGCGAGTGCGGCGAGCGCCCCGCCGACGTCCTTGCGCGCAGCGAAGAGCGGCGGCTTGTCCTCCTGGAGGTCCTTGTTGTAGGCGAACGGAAGCCCCTTGAGCGTCGCCAGCAGCCCGGCGAGCCGGCCGGCCGCCGTCCCGGCCTTGCCGCGCACGAGCTCGGCGACGTCCGGGTTCAGCTTCTGCGGCATCAGCGACGAGCCGGTCGCGGCGAACTCGGGCAGCCGCGCGAAGCCGAACTCCTTGCCGGCCCAGAGCACGATCTCCTCGCCGAGCCGCGAGAGGTGCGTGAAGAGCACGGCGGCGGCGTAGAGGTAGTCGAGGACGAAGTCCCGGTCGGAGACCGCGTCGAGCGAGTTGCGCATCGCGTCGGGCGGCGGCGGCAGCGGCAGCGTCGAGCCGGCGAGCGCGCCGGCGCCGAGCGGCGAGGGGGTCGCCTGGGCGGAGGCGAACGCGAAGCGTGCCCGGTCGCGCTCGAGCATCTCGACCCAGCCGAGCAGGTGATGGCCGAGCGTCACCGGCTGGGCGCGCTGCAGGTGCGTGTAGCCGGGCATCGCCGTCGCCGTCTCGGCCTCGGCGCGGTCGAGGATCGCGCCGGCGAGCCGCACGAGCGCCGCGTCGGCGTCGGCGCAGGCGTCGCGGACGTAGAGCCGGACGGCGGCGGCGACCTGGTCGTTGCGCGAGCGGCCGGCGTGGATCTTCCGCCCGAGCGGGCCGAGCATGCGCTCGATCGCCGAATGGACGTCCTCGTCGGCGGGCAGCACGTCCTCGAGTGAGATCTCGCCGAGCCGCTGCTCGACCTCGGCCAGCTCCTCGCCGGTCAGGTAGCCCGCGGCGTGCAGGCGCTGCGCGTGGACGAGCGTGCCCTGCAGGTCGTACGGCAGCAGCTCGTCGTCCGGCGCGCGCAGGAAGTCCCAGACCTCGGGATCGAGCCCGACGCCGACGCGGCCGCCCCAGAGCGTCACGCGCCGAGCTCCTCCGCGCCGCCCTCGACGGCGAGCGGCGAATGCGCGTGCCGCGTCAGCATCGCCCGCGAGTCGGAGATGTCGTTGATCTGGACCGCGAGCTGGCCGATCCGGTCGCGCGCCGAGAACGCGGTCGAGCTGCGCTCCATCGAGAGCCGCTCCGGGTCGTAGGTGACGCCGTCGCCGCGCGTGTCGAGGATCGTGTAGTCGTCGCCGCGGCGCAGCTCCAGCGTCACCTCGCCGGTGACGACCGAGGCGACCCAGCGCTGCAGCGAGTCGCGGAGCATCAGCGCCTGCGTGTCGAACCAGCGGCCCTCGTAGAGCAGCCGGCCGAGCTTGCGCCCGTCGACCGCGTAGCGCTCGAGCGTCGCCTCGTTGTGGATCGCGCTCAGCAGCCGCTCGTAGGCGAGGTGCAGGAGCGCCATGCCGGGCGCCTCGTAGATGCCGCGGCTCTTCGCCTCGATGACGCGGTTCTCGATCTGGTCGGACATGCCGAGCCCGTGCCGGCCGCCGATCGCGTTCGCGGCGCGGATCAGCTCGACCGGATCGTCGATCCGCGCGCCGTCGATCGCGACCGGGACGCCCGCCTCGAAGGCGACCGTCACCTCCTCCGGCTCGATCTCCACGCCCATCCAGTGCGCGACGCCCATGATCGGCTCGACGATCCGCATGCTCGTCGAGAGCAGCTCGAGATCCTTCGCCTCGTGGGTCGCGCCGAGCATGTTCGCGTCGGTCGAGTACGCCTTCTCGACCGAGGAGCCATGCGGCAGGCCTCGCTCGGCGAGGTACTCGCTCATCTCCTTGCGCCCTCCGAGCTCGGCGACGAACGCCTCGTCGAGCCACGGCTTGTAGATCCGCAGCCGCTCGTTCGCGAGCAGCCCGTAGCGGTAGAAGCGCTCGATGTCGTTGCCCTTGTACGTCGAGCCGTCGCCCCAGATCTCGACCCCGTAGGAGGCCATCGCGCGGACGAGCAGCGTGCCCGTGACGGCGCGGCCGAGCGGGGTCGTGTTGAAGTAGCGGCGACCCGCGGTCTGGATGTGGAAGGCGCCGCACTGGAGCGCTGCGAGTCCCTCGCGGGCGAGCGCCTCCTTGCAGTCGACGAGCGCCGCCTCCTCCGCGCCGTAGCGCATCGCGCGCGCGGGCACCGCGTCGATGTCCGGCTCGTCGTACTGGCCGAGGTCGGCGGTGAACGCGTACGGGACGGCGCCGTTCTCGCGCATCCAGGTGATCGCGCAGCAGGTGTCGAGTCCGCCCGAGAAGGCGATCCCGACCCGCTCGCCGGCCGGCAATGCGCCGAGGATGGCACCCCCCTGCTGCTCGGTGAGCTTCACGCGGCCCGCCGCACTTCTTCGATCTCCTGCACGAGCTGTGCGCCCGTGACCGGCTCGCGCGCGATCAGCAGCACGGTGTTCTCGCCGCCGATCGTGCCGACGATGTGCGGGTGCCGGGCGTTGTCGATCGCCTGGGCGAGCGCCTGCGCGTAGCCGTACGGCGCGGTGACGACGACGAGGTTGCCGCTCGCCTCGAGGGTCAGCGCCCACCGGGACAGCGCCTCGGCGACGTCCTCGTTGAAGCCCGTCGAGTCCTCCGGGAGCGTGTACACGAGGTGCCCGTCGCCGTTGCGCACCTTCGTCAGCCCGAGCTCGTGGACGTCGCGCGAGACGGTCGTCTGTACGACCTCGTGGCCCTCGGCCCGCAGCGCCTCGGCGAGCTCGCCCTGGGTCGAGATCGACTGCTCGCGGATCAGGCGCTGGATCGCCGCGTGTCTCTCGTCCTTGTTCATCGCATGACCTCCGTGAGGATCGCGAGGGCTTGGTCGACCTCGGCCGCGCTCACGACGAGCGGCGGCGCGAGGCGCAGGACGTTCGCGCCCGAGGTCAGGCAGACGAGGCCGGCGTCGAGCGCGGCCGCGACGACGGGCGCGGCAGGGCCTTCCAGCTCGGCGCCGACGAGCAGTCCGGCGCCTCGCGCCTCGACGACGCCCGGGAGGGCGGCGAGGCCGGCGATCAGGCGAGCGCCGTTGTCGCGCACCGACGCGAGCAGCGCGTCGTCGATCGTGTCGAGGACGGCGCCGGCGGCGGCGCAGGTGACCGGGTTGCCGCCGAAGGTCGAGGCGTGGTCGCCGACCTCGAAGCCGGCGGGCGCGTCGTCGGCGACGAGCAGGCAGCCGATCGGCAGCCCGTTCGCGAGCCCCTTCGCGAGCGTGACGAGCTGCGGGCGGACGCCGAGCTGCTCCCACGCGAAGAACGAGCCCGTGCGGCCGACGCCGGTCTGCACCTCGTCGAAGGCCAGAAGCGCCCCCAGCTCGGCGGCGAGCTCGGCCGCAGCGGCGAGGAACTCCGGTGTGAGCGAGATGACGCCGCCCTCGCCGAGCACCGGCTCGAGCAGGATCAGGCCGACGTCGCCGGACGCCGCGGCACGCAGCGAGGCGGCGTCGTTCGGCTGCGCGAAGCGAGCGCCCGGCAGCAGCGGCTCGAACCCGGCGCGCTTCGCGGGCTGGCCGGTGACGGCGAGCGCGCCGGTCGTGCGGCCGTGGAAGCTCCGCTCGAGCGCGATCACGCCGGGCTTGCCGGTCGCCTTGCGCGCGTACTTGAGCGCCGCCTCGTTCGCCTCGGCGCCCGAGTTGCAGAAGAACGCACTGGCACCGGCGGCTTCGCCTCCGGCGCTCGCAGCCGCGAAGCGGCTGGAGAGCTTGGCGGCAAGCGAAAGCGCCGGCTCGGTCGCGTAGAGGTTCGAGACGTGCCAGAGCCGGTCGAGCTGCGCGTGCGCGGCGGCGAGCGGCGCCGGATGCCGGTGCCCGAGTCCGACGACGGCGATCCCCGACGCGAAGTCGAGGTAGCGGCGACCGTCGGCGTCGGTCAGCCAGACGCCCTCGCCGTCGACGAACGCGACCGGCGCGGGCGGATAGACGGGCAGCAGCGCGCTCCCGGTCACCGCGCTCACGCGAGCACCGCCGTCACGCCGATCTCCGCGACGAGCCCGCCCTTCGCGGCCTGCACCGCGGCGAGCAGCTTCGGGACGATGCCGCCCTCGAAGACGCCGTCGCCGATCAGCGCCTCGGCGTGCGCGACGCGGATCTCCGAGAGCAGCTCGCCACCGTGGAACACGCCCGGCACGTCGGTGAGGAAGAGCAGCCGCTCGGCGCCGAGCCCGACGGCGAGCGCCGCGGCGACCTCGTCGGCGTTCACATTGAGCGAACCGCCACCGCCACCGCAGGCGGCGGTGTCCGCCTGGCTGAAAGCCAGCGCGAGCGGTGTCACGACGGGGACGCGGCCGGCGGCGAGTGCGGCGCTCACCGCGGGCGGCGAGGAGAGCCGGGCTGTCCCGACGAGGCCGAGCTCGGGGACGGCGTCCGCGAGCAGGCCGATCGCGTCCCCCTCGAGCGGAACGGCGTCCGGGCCGATCGCCGCGCAGACGGCGGCGTTGACCGCAGCCAGGCTCTCGCGCACGACCTCGAGCGCCTCGGGCGTCGTGTAGCGCCGGCCGCGGACGAACTGCACCTCGAGCCCGCGCCGCGCCATCTCCTCGGAGATCTGCGGGCCGGCGCCGTGGACGACGCAGACGGCGTCGCCTGCGGCGCGGAGCTTCGCGACGGCGTCCGCGACACCCGCGGTCGACGCACCCCCGACTTTCAGCAGGACGGTCATGTCCGGTAGTCCGCGTTGATGCGGACGTAGTCGTAGGAGAGGTCGCTCGTGAGATAGCTCGCGGAGCCGGAGCCGAGCCCGAGGTCGAGGTCGATCGTGCAGCTCGGGCCCGTGACGTCCGGCTCGGCCCACGAGGGGCGGCCGTGGTCGAGCACGACCGTGCCGTTGTAGCTCAGCGTCACGCGCTCCGGGTCGATGTCGGCATAGCCGCCGTTCCAGGGCGCCGAGCCGGCAGCCATCAGGACGCGGCCCCAGTTGGCGTCGTGGCCGAAGAGCGCGGTCTTGACGAGCGGCGAGGTGGCGATGCGGCGCGCGATCGCCCGCGCCTGCGCGGTGTCGACGGCGCCGCTCACGGAGATCTCGGCGAGCACCGTCACACCCTCGCCGTCCTCGACGATCTGGCGCGACAGCGACCGGCAGGCCTCGAGCACGGCGGCGGCGAAAGCGGCGTCGCTCTCGGCGCTCCGCGCGATCCCGCTCACGCCGTTGGAGAGCAGGATCACGGTGTCGTTCGTCGAGCAGTCGCCGTCGACCGAGATCGCGTTGAACGTCTCGTCGACCGCCGGCCGGAGGACGTCGATCGCCTCGCCGGGCTCGAGCGGATAGTCGGTCGTGAGCACCGCGAGCATCGTCGCCAGGTCGGGATGGATCATCCCGGAGCCTTTCGCCATGCCGCCGACGACGAAGCCGTCGCCCACGACACGGGCCTCCTTCGGCCGCGTGTCCGTGGTCATGATCGCCTGCGCGGCGTCGTGCCCACCGTGAGGCCCGAGCGCAGCGGTGGCGTCGGCCAGGCCGGGAAGCAGGCGATCCATCGGCAGCTGCACGCCGATCACGCCGGTCGAGAGGACGAGCACCTCCTCGGGCCGGAGCCCGAGCAGCCGCCCCGCCTCCGTCGCGGTTGCGGTCGCGTCGACCCGGCCCTGCTCGCCCGTGGCCGAGTTGGCGACGCCGGAGTTGATCACGACGGCCTGCGGCTGGGCGTGCTGCAGATGCTCCCGGTTGACGAGCAGGCACGCGGCCTGCACCTTGTTGCGGCTGAACATGGCCGCGCCGGTCGCAGGCGCCGTCGACCGCACGAGCGCGAGGTCACGCCGCTCGCGGTTGCGGCGGATGCCGCAGTGGACGCCGCTCGCGAGGTACCCGGCCGCCGAGGTGACGCTCATACGAGCACTCCCGCGAGCCGCAGCCCGGCCGTCTCGTCGAGGCCGAGCGCGAGATTGGCGTTCTGGAGCGCCTGCCCGGCGGCGCCCTTGCCGAGGTTGTCGATCGCGGAGACGACGACCGCGCGGCCGGTGGCGCGATCCTCGAAGACGCCGATCTCGGCGCCGTCGGTGTGCTGGACGCGCGCCAGCTCCGGCGCGACGCCCTCGGGCAGGACGCGCACGACCGGGCTCGACGCGTACGCCTCCTCGAGCAGGGAGCGCACGTCGCCGGTCGGGGTCACGTAGCAGGTGGCGAGCAGACCGCGCCGCACGGGCAGCAGGTGCGGGACGAAGCAGACGGGAAAGCCCAGCGCCTGCGCGATCTCGGGCGCGTGCTGGTGGCTGCCGACCTTGTAGGCGGAGAGGTTCTCGAGCACGAAGCCGGCGTGCGAGCTCGCCTTCAGCTCGCGGCCCGCCCCGGAGACGCCCGACTTCGCGTCGACGATCACGCTCCCGGGATCGACCGCGCCGGCGAGCGGGGCGAGCGCGAGGATCGCCGCGGTCGCGTAGCAGCCCGGGTTCGCGATCAGGTTGCCGGCGGGCGGGAAGAGCTCGGGCACGGCGTAGCTCCACTCGCCGAGCGAGCCGGGCTGCGGATGCTCGAAGCCGTACCACGCGGGGTAGAGCTCGGCGTCCCGCAGCCGGTGCGCGCCGGAGAGGTCGACGACGACCGCGCCGGCGGGCGGCTCGAGCCGGGCGGCGCGGTCGTGGCCCAGGCACGCGAAGACGACGTCGGCGTCGGCGGCGAGCGCCTCCGCATTCGAGACGAACGCGGGCAGCGAGCCGTTGAGCCGGACGTCGAGCGCCGAGGCGGGGCTGCCGGCGAGCGAGTCGGAGCCGAGGGCGAGGATCTCCATGCCCGGATGCCGCAGCACGCGGTCGAGCATCTCCTGGCCGGAGTAGCCGGAGGCGCCCACGATGGCGGCGGTGATGTGCACTGCGTCGTTCACGTTCGCATATTACGCGAAGAACCGCATATTACGCAAGAGGGAATCGTCAGCGATGATGCGCGGGATGGAACGCAGGCGCATCCGCGTCACCGGCATCGTGCAGGGCGTCGGCTTCCGGCCGTTCGTCTACGGCGTGGCGCGGCATCTCGGCGTCGCGGGCTTCGTCCTGAACGACGGCGACGGCGTCCTGATCGAGGCCGAGGGCGACGCGGCGCTGCTCGACGAGCTCGAGCGGGCGCTGCATGAAGAGCCGCCGCCGATCGCGCGCGTCGAGTCGGTCGCTGCGGAGCGGATCGCGCCGCTCGAGGAGCGCGGCTTCCGGATCGAGCCGAGCGCGCCGAGCGGCCGCAGCGCGCTGATCCCCGCCGACCTCGCGACGTGCGACGACTGCCTGCGCGAGCTCTTCGACCCGGCCGACCGCCGCTACCGCTACCCGTTCGTCAACTGCACGCAGTGCGGGCCCCGCTTCACGATCGTCACCGCGTCGCCGTACGACCGGCCGTCGACGACGATGGCCGGGTTCCCGCTGTGCGCCGACTGCCGGCGCGAGTACGAGGATCCGTCCGACCGCCGCTTCCACGCCGAGCCGATCGCCTGCCCGGTGTGCGGGCCGCGGCTCTCGCTGCCGCTCGAGGAAGCGGTCGGGTTGCTGCGCGCCGGGGCGATCGTCGCCGTCAAGGGGCTGGGCGGGTACCACCTCGCCTGCGACGCGGCGAACGAGGAGGCGGTCGCGCGGCTGCGCGCGCGGAAGCTGCGCGAGGACAAGCCGTTCGCGGTGATGACGCGCGATCCCGATGCGCTGTGCGAGGTCGGAGACGCCGAGCGGGCGCTGCTCGAGTCGCGCGAGCGGCCGATCGTGCTGTGCCGGCGTCGGGCCGGCGCGGCGGTCGCCGGCTCGGTCGCGCCGGGCAACCCGTGGCTCGGCGTGCTGCTGCCGTACACGCCGCTCCACCACCTGCTGCTCGCGGAGACGGGCGGAGCGCTCGTCATGACGAGCGGCAACCGCTCGGACGAGCCGATCGCGACCGGCGACGAGGAGGCGCGCGAGCGGCTGGGCGGGATCGCCGACGCCTTCCTCGCGCACGACCGGCCGATCCACCGGCGCTGCGAGGACTCGGTCGTGCGGGCCGCGTTCCCGATCCGGCGCTCGCGCGGCTACGTACCGTCCGCGCTCGCGCTGCCGGTCGCCGCGCCACGGCCGGTCGTCGCGGCGGGGCCCGAGCTGAAGGCGACGTTCTGCGTCGCGCGCGGCGGCGAGGCGTTTCTCTCGCCGCACCTCGGCGATCTCGACGGCGAGCTCGCGTATCGCGCCTTCCTCGCCGACCTGGAGCTCTACACGGCCATGCTCGGCGTGCGACCCGAGGCGATCGCGCACGATCTCCATCCCGAGTACCTCGCGACGAAGTGGGCGCTCTCCCAGGAGGCGGAGCTCGTCGGCGTCCAGCACCATCACGCGCACGCGGCTGCCTGCCTCGCGGAGCACGGCGAGACCGGGCCGGCGCTCGCGCTCGTCTTCGACGGCACCGGTTACGGCACCGACGGGACGCTCTGGGGCGGCGAGCTGCTGCGCTGCGACCTCGCCGGCTTCGAGCGGGTCGCGCACCTCGAGCCGGTGCCGCTGCCGGGCGGCGAGGCGGCGATCCGCGAGCCGTGGCGCGTTGCGGCCGTGCATCTCGAGCTCGCCGGGCGGCCGGTGCGATGGGAGCGCTGGCGGGAGGTTCGGGCGTCGCTCGCCGTGAACGCGCCGCCGTCGTCGGGGATGGGGCGTCTCTTCGACGCCGTCGCCGCCCTGCTCGGCGTTCGCGACGAGGCGACCTACGAGGGCCAGGCCGCGATCGAGCTGGAGCTGCTCGCCGGCGACAGCGAGGCCGGGCCCTATCCGTGGCGTTTCGGCAGCGGCGTCGAGCTCGTGGCCGCGCTTCACGACGACCTGGCCGCCGGCCGCGACCGGCGCGAGCTGGCGGCCGCGTTCCACGAGACGGTCGCGGCAGCCGCGGCGGAGGCGTGCGCCGAGGCTGCCGAGCCGCGCGTCGCCGTCCTCTCGGGCGGCACGTTCCAGAACCTGCGGCTGCTCGCCTCGACCCGCCGCCGGCTCGAGGAACACGGCTTCCGCGTGCTCGCCCACCGCCGCGTCCCGCCGAACGACGGCGGCGTCAGCTACGGCCAGGCCGCGGTCGCCGCCGCCCGCCTCGCCGGCGGGACCTGGCCCGATCGGCCATGACCGGGGTCTGACCCCAGACACGCCTCGAACGGACGCGTCCGTTCGAGGCATCGAGCACTGTCCGCCTCAATGTTGTGGCGGGAGCCATGTCCCGCCGGGAGATGGCCGGGGTCAGACCCCGGACATGGCTGTGCGAGCCGTATGCCCGGAGCACGGTGAGATCCGTCTAGCATCGAGGCGTGGCTCCGGTATGAGGCTCGGGATCGACAGGCGCGGGATGACGACGCTCTCCGGCGGTCACCTCGCGGTCGACTTCGCCTCCGGCTCCGTGCCGGCGCTGATTCCGTTCCTCACCGACAAGTTCGACCTGAGCTACGCGCTCGCGGCGCTGCTGCTGCTCGCGGTGACCATCTCGTCCTCACTCGTGCAGCCGCTGTTCGGACTGCTCTCCGACCGGCGCGGCGCGCTCTGGCTGATCCCCGGCGGCACGCTCCTCGCGGCGGTCGGCGTCGGCGCTGCGGCCGTCTCGCCCACCTACCCGCTCGTCGTCGTGCTCGTGTTCGCGGGCGGGCTCGGCGTCGCCGCGTTCCACCCCGAGGGCGCGAAGCACGCCGCCTACGCCTCGGGCCGCAAGCGCGCGAGCGGCATGTCGTACTTCAACATCGGCGGCAACACGGGCTTCGCGCTCGGCGCCTTCGCCACCGGCCAGCTCGTCGTCTGGCTCGGTCTCGCCGGCGGGCTCGCCGCGATGGCGCCGGTGCTCGCGATCGCGCTCTGGCTCGCCCGCGAGACGCCGCGGATCCGCGAGCTGAAGCCGGAGGAGCCCGGTGCGGCCACCGACCGCGGCGACGACCGGCGCGCGGCGATGGCGACCCTCAGCGGCGTGATCGCGCTGCGCAGCGTCTCCTGGTTCACGCTGCTCGCGTTCGTTCCCCTCTGGGTCGTCTCGCTCGGCCATTCGAAGGCGGACGGAAACAGGCTCCTCTTCCTGATGCTGCTCGCGGGCGCGGCGGGAACGCTGCTGCTCGGGCCGGTCGCCGACCGGATCGGCCTGCGCCGCACGCTGACGCTGACGCAGGCGCTGATCCCGCCCGCGGTGCTCGTCTTCATCTACGTCGGCGGCGTCCCCGGCACGCTCGCGCTGATGCTCGTCGGCGTTTGCACGGTCGGCTCGTTCGGGGTGACGATGGTGCTGAGCCAGCTCTACCTGCCGCGCCACGTCGGCATGGCGTCCGGCCTCTCGGTCGGGCTCGCGATGGGGATCGGCGGGCTCGCGGCGGTCGTCCTCGGCGCGGTCGCGGACGCGATCGACCTGAAGGCGGCGCTGACGATCTGCGCGCTCGCGCCCGCGTTCGGGCTCCTCTTCTGCTTGCGGCTCCCCGCGCCCGCGGCGCGCGCCCAGGCCGCGGTCGAGCCGTCGCCTCAGACGCTCTCGAGCCCGACGTAGTTCTCCGACAGCGCCTTCGCCTGCGCCTCGGAGGTCGTCACGTACCGCAGCTGCGACCGCTGCAGCCGCAGGTCGAACGGATCGGAGCCCGGCGGCAGATGCAGCATCGTCGTCATCCACCACGAGAAGTGCTCGGCCCGCCAGACCCGCCGCAGGCAGGCGTCCGAGTAGGAGTCGAGCAGCGCCTCGTCCCCGCTCTCGTAGAACCGGACGAGCGCCTCGCCGAGCAGCCGCACGTCCTGGATCGCGAGATTCAGGCCCTTCGCGCCCGTCGGCGGGACGATGTGGGCCGCGTCGCCGGCGAGGAAGAGGCGGCCGTGCCGGAGCGGCTCGCAGACATAGCTGCGCATCCGCGTCACGTCCTTCTCGAGGATCGGCCCCCGCTCGAGCGACCAGCCGGGAACGGCGGTGCGCGCCTCCAGCTCGTCCCAGATCCGCTCGTCCGGCCATTCGTCGAGGTTCTCGTCGGGCGCGCACTGGAGGTAGTAGCGCGACAGCGTCGGCGAGCGGAGCGAGAGGAGCGCGAACCCGTTCTCGGTGTGCGCGTAGACGAGCTCGTCGATCGAGGGCGCGACCGGCGCGAGGATGCCGAGCCAGCCGTACGGATACTCGCGCGAGAACTCGCGCAGCGCGTCGGCCGGGATCGCCTGGCGGCAGATGCCGTGGAAGCCGTCGCAGCCGGCGATCACGTCGCACTCGAGCTCCGACTCGACGCCCTCGTGGCGGTAGCGGATCCGCGGCCGCGAGCCGTCGAGCGCCTCGACAGCGAGCCCTTCCGCCTCGAAGAGGAGCGGCAGACCGCTCTCGACGCGGGCGGCGATCAGGTCCTTCGTCACCTCGGTCTGGCCGTAGATGACGATCGTGCGGCCGCCCGTCAGGTCGCTCATCGGCACGCGGTGCCGCTCGCCGTCGAACTGGAGCGAGATGCCGTGGTGGACGAGCCCCTCGCTCGCCAGCCGCGCGCCGACTCCCGCCTCGGTCAGGAGGTCGACCGACCCCTGCTCGAGCACCCCGGCGCGAATCCGGGCCTCGCAGTACTCCCGGCTGCGCGACTCGAGGATCACCGACTCGACGCCCGCGTTCTCGAGCAGCCGCGCAAGCGTCAGCCCGGCCGGGCCCGCACCGACGATTCCCACCTGTGTCCTCATTCCTCTGCGAGCACCTCCTGCGCGATCGCGAACGCGCGGTTCGCCGCCGGCACGCCGCAGTAGATCGCAGCCTGCAGCAGGATCTCCTTGATCTCGTCCGGCGTCAGCCCGTTGCGGCGGGCGGCGCGAACGTGCATCGCCAGCTCGTGCTGGTGGTTGAGCGCGGTCAACGCGGTGAGCGTGACCGCGCTGCGCATCCGCCGGTCGAGCCCGGGACGCGACCAGATCTCGCCCCACGCGTAGCGCGAGATGAAATCCTGGAAGTCGGCCGTGAACGCGGTCGTACCGGCGATCGCCGCGTCGACGTGGCTCTCGCCGAGCACCTCGCGACGCGTCTTCATGCCCTGCTCTTTGCGCTGCTCGTCGTTCACGCCGCCTCCTTCAGATGTCGCAGGGCCGCCTCGGCGAACTCGGCCGGGCGCTCGAGGTTGCCGAGGTGCGCCGCGCCCTCGATCGTGACGAGCCTCGCGCCCGGGATCCGCTCGGCGAGCAGGTCGGTGTCGGGCTTCGGCGTCGCCTCGTCCTCGCTCGTCGCGACCACGAGCGTCGGCACCGAGACGCCGGCGAGGCGGTCGCGGAAGTCCCAGCCGGCGAGCGCCTCGCAGCAGCCCGCGTACCCCTCGACCGAGGTGTCGAGGAGGATCTCGCGGAACCGCTCCGGCAGCTCGGGCCGCTCACGGAACGTCTCGGCGGTGAACCAGCGGCCGACCACCGCGTCGGCGACCGGCTCGAGCCCCTGCTCGCGCACGAACCCGGCGCGCTCGCGGTAGGCGTCCGGTGCGCCGACCTGCGCTGCCGTGCAGGCGAGCACGAGCGCGTCGAGCCGGTCCGGCGCGTTCGCTCCGAGCCACATCCCCACCATGCCGCCGAGCGAGACCCCGCACCAGGACGCACGCGCCGCCCCGACCTCGTCGAGCAGCTCGATCGCGTCGCGGGCGAGCTCCGCCATCGAGTACGGCCCCGGCGGGGCCGGCGAGTCGCCGTGGCCGCGATGCTCGTACCGGAGCACGCGGAACTCGCGTGCGAACGCGTCGAGCTGCGGCGCCCACAGCTCGCGGGTCGTCCCGAGCGAGCTCGGCAGGACGAGGACGGGCGCGTCGGCCGGCCCGTCGAACCGATGGGCGAGCAAGGTCACGCCCGCGGCTCCTTCCGCCGCGCGAGCGCGCGGTCGACGAACGCCTCCGCCGAGCCGAGGTAGGCCGCGTCGTCGAGGCCGAGACGCTCCCGCTCGGAGTAGAGCTCCGGCCGCATGTTCTCGCGCATCCGCTCCGGGAACACTTCGAGCCCTGCGAGCGACTCGCGCGCCGCCGCGGCCGCGCCGCCGGCGTGGGCCAGCGCCTCGGTCAGGGCCGTCCACTCCGCGTGCCAGGCGCCCGCGGCGCGCTCGTGCTCGTGCTCGCCGCCGGCGAGGACGGCCGCGTTCGCATGGACGAGGGTCGCGCAGGCCCGCGCCCGCGCCGCGGCGACCGGGTTCCGCTTGTGCGGCATCGTCGAGGAGCCGCCGCCGGCCGCCTCGGCGACCTCGCCGACCTCGGTCTGTGCGAGCAGCACCACGTCGAGACCGATCTTCGCGCAGGCGGCCGCCACGCCGTCGAGCGCGGCGCCGAGCGCGGCGACCGGCCCCCGATGGGTGTGCCAGGGCAGGACGGGCTCGGCGAGACGGAGCTCGGTCGAGAACGCCGACAGCACCGCGAGCCCCTGCTCGCCGAGCGCGGCGAGCGTGCCCGCGGCCCCGCCGAGCTGCGCGTGTAAGCGGACCGCGCGCAGGCGGTCGCGCGCGACGACCGCGTCGACGTACCAGCCCGCCGCCTTCGCGCCGAAGGTCGTCGGCACCGCCTGCTGGAGCAGCGTCCGCGCGGCCATCGGCGTCGAGCGGTGCTCCCGTGCGAGCCGGGCGCATGCCTCCGTGAGCCCGTCGAGCTCCTCGACGACCAGCTGCACCGCCGAGCGCGCGACGAGCATCGCCGCCGTGTCGACCACGTCCTGGCTCGTCGCGGCGAAGTGGACGAACCGCGCCTCGTCGCCGCCGACGCGGTCCCGCAGCGCCCGGACGAGCGGCTCGGCGGGATTCCCGACCGCGCGCCCCTGCTCGCAGAGCTCGGCGACGTCGTAGGCCTCCGGCTCGCAGGCGCGGGCGATCGCCGCCGCCGCCGCCGCCGGGATGACGCCGACGGCCGCCTCCGCGCGGGCGAGCGCCCGCTCGGCGTCGAGCATCGCGCCGAGCCAGGCGCCGTCCGACACCGCGTCGCGCAGCGCGGACGGCACGAAGATCGGCGCGAACGTCGTCAATGCGCGAAGAAGACGGTGGCGCGGTCGCCCTGCATGCGGATATCGAACCGCATACCGTCGCCCTCCGTCCACGCCGTCAGCGTCGCGCGCTCCCCCGGGTCGAGACCGGCCAGCACGGCGTCGTCGACCTCGGCGAGGTAGATCCGCGTCCGCTGGTGCCGCAGCAGGCCGCGCGCGAACACGAACGCCTCGAGCACGTCGCAGTCGCGAGGGACGACGAACCGGAACTGCCCGTGCGGATGGGTGCCCGAACGCCCCCAGCGCCGGCCGGCGGCGTCCCAGACCTCGACCATGCCGTCCACGATCGGCTCGCCCTGCCCGTCGTAGAGCGTCCCGGTCAGCTCGACCCCGTCCGCGACGAGCTCGTCGTCGGCCCGGCGGCAGAGCCCGATCGTGTAGTACGGCCCGACCGTCTGCGAGGCGGTGCTGCGGAGGCTCATCAGTGCCCCTCCTCGAGCGGTGTCGTCTCGCGCGCGCCGCGGCCGAGGACGATGTCCCACTCGAACGCGAGCGCCCAGTCGGGCTGGGTCGTCGCGATGTCGAAGCGGGCGATCAGCAGCTCGCGCGACTTGGGATCGCGCACCGAGTTGAAGATCGGGTCGTACGGGAAGAGCGGGTCGCCGGGGAAGTACATCTGCGTGACGAGCCGCTGCGTGAACTGGCGGCCGAAGACCGAGAAGTGGATGTGCGCGGGCCGCCACGCGTTCGGGTGGTTGCCCCACGGGTAGGCGCCGGGCTTGATCGTCGTGAACGTGTAGCGACCCTCGTCGTCGGTCAGCACGCGCCCGCCGCCCGAGAAGTTCGGATCGAGAGGAGCCGGATGCTGGTCGACGCCGTGCCGGTAGCGCCCGCACGCGTTCGCCTGCCAGACCTCGACGAGCGCGCCGCGAACCGCGCGGCCGTCCTCGTCGAGCACCCGGCCCGAGACGGTGATCCGCTCGCCGAGCGGCTCGCCCTCGTGCTGGCGGGTGAGGTCGTTGTCGGAGACGACGAGCGCGTCCTCGCCGAAGACGGGCCCGTCGATCGTGTGCAGCTCCTCGGGCAGCGGCACGAGCGGCCGCCTCGGCGCCCGCCACTGGGTCGAGCGGTAGCCCGGGTAGTCGACCTGCACCTCCGGCCCGAAGCTCGGGTCGTCGGGGAGGACGACCGGGCCCTGATAGGGGTCAGCGGTCACGCTCATGCGGATCCTTTCGTTCGCAATGCTCGCAACGCGGTCAGCTCGGCCGCGGTCGGCGGCTCGGTCTCGCGCAGCCCGTCGGCGACACGCAGCTCCCAGCCGGTCGCCTCGCGGGCCGTCTCGGGATCGATGCCGCGGTGGACGGCGGTGAGAGTGAGCTCCCCGTCGAGGGGCTCGAGGATGCCGAGGTCGGTGACGACGACGCGGACGTTGTCGCCGAGGCTCGTCGTGAAGTCGAGGGCGGAGACGAAGGCGCGACGCGTCTGCCGGAGCATCACGAAGACGTCGCGCACGCCGAGCGCGATCTCGGGCGCGCCGCCGCCGCCGGGAAGACGGACGCTCGGCCTGTCGTAGGGCCCGATCACGGTGCTGTTCAGGTTCCCGTGCCGGTCGATCTGGGCCGCGCCGAGGAAGCCGACGTCGATCCGCCCGCCCTGCAGCCAGTAGGCGAACATCTCCGGCACCGAGACGACGGCGTCGGCCGTCTCGGCCAGCTCGCCGTCGCCGATCGAGAGCGGCAGCTCCTCGGGCTTCGCCCCGATCGTGCCGCTCTCGTAGATGAGGACGCAGTTCGGTGCGTGCGTCCGCCGGGCGAGGTTCGCGGCCGTGCTCGGCAGGCCGATGCCGACGAAGCAGACGTTGCCGTCGCGCAGCCGGCGGGCCGCCTCGATCGCCATCATCTCGTCGGCGGTGTACTCCGTCATACGGCGGCCGCCTCGCCCGCGCCGGCAAGGCTCGCGTGGTACTCCGCGACGTCGGCCGTGTCCAGCACGTGGCGCTGCATCCAGGTCCGGAAGGTGTCGCGGTCGCGGCTGACCGCGTCCCACGCGACGTAGAAGTCGTTGTCGCGGTCGTAGTAGCCGTGGGCGTACGAGGGGTGGGCGCCGCCGGGCGCGAGACAGACGGCGTCGATCGTCCAGCTCGGCAGCACGATCGCTCCCGGCCTCGGCTCGAGCACGTCGACGATCTCCTCGACGGTGACGATCGAGCGCGCCGACGCGAGCACGGTCTCCTTCTGGACGCCCGTGATCCCCCAGAGCTGCACGTTGCCGGCCCGGTCGGCCCGCTGCGCGTGGATGATGCCGACGTCCGGCCGGATCGCCGCCACCGCCGCGAGCTGCTCACCGGTGAACGGGCAGGCGATCGTCTCGACGCGCGTGCGCGCTCCGAGGTCGCCGCCGCGGTACCCGCGCAGGACGCCGAACGGGAGGTTGGCCGCCCCCGCCGCGTAGGCGGTCGCCATGCCGGCGTGCGAGTGCTCCTCGATCTCGAGCGCGTGCGGCCACTCGTTCTCGACTGCGTCGCGCAGCCGCCGCAGCGAGCCGACCCCGGGGTTGCCGCCCCACGAGAAGACGAGCCGCCGCGCGGCGCCCATCCCGATCAGCTGGTCGTAGACGACGTCGGGCGTCATCCGGATCAGCGTCAGGTCGCGCCGGCCCTGCCGGACGAGCTCGTGGCCGGCGGCGTGCGGGATCAGGTGCGTGAAGCCCTCGAGCGCGACGGTGTCGCCGTCGCGGACGAGCTCGCGGACTGCGTCGCTGAGGGAGACGATCTCGGGCACTAGAACGGGAAGGGGTGGCCCTCGTTGCGGACGGTCACCCAGCGCAGCTCGGTGAACTCGTCGACGACAGCCTGGCCGCCGAAGCGCCCGAAGCCGGAGTCCTTGACGCCGCCGAACGGCATCTGCGGCTCGTCGGCGACCGTCTGGTCGTTGACGTGGACGATCCCGGAGTCGATCCGCTGGGCGAGCGAGAGCCCGCGGTCGCGGTCCGAGGTGATGATCCCGGCCGAGAGGCCGTAGCTCGTGCGGTTCGCCTTCGCGATCGCCTCCTCGGCGTCCGCGACCCTCTCGACCGCGGCGACCGGCCCGAACGTCTCGTGCTTCGCGAACTCCGAGTCCTCGGGCACGCCGGTGAGGAGCGTGGCCTGGAAGCACGGCCCGACCGCCTCGCCGCCGGCGAGCACGGTGGCGCCGGCCGCGACCACGTCGTCGACGCGGCCCTTGACCATCGCGAGCGCCTGCTCGTTGATCAGCGGCCCGATCACCGTGTCGTGCTCTCTCGGGTCGCCGGTCTTCAGGCCCTTCGTCTTGGCGGCGAGCCGCGCGATGAACTCGTCGGCGATCGACTCCTCGACGTAGATCCGCCGTGTCGACATGCAGATCTGTCCCTGGTGGAGATAGGAGCCGAAGGCCGAGGCGTTGACCGCGTACTCGAGGTCGGCGTCGGCGAGCACGATCAGCGGATTGTGGCCGCCGAGCTCGAGCACGACGCGCTTGAGCTGCCGGCCGGCCGCCTCGGCGATCAGCCGCCCGACCTGGCTCGAGCCGGTGAAGTTGAGCCGCCGCACGTGCGGGCTCTCGATCAGCGCCGTGCCGATCGGGCCCGCACCGCCGGGCGCGTGGGTGACGATGTTGAGCACGCCGGCCGGCAGCCCGGCCTCGGCGAAGATCTCGCCCCAGAGCAGGCCGCCGGTGAACGGCGACCACTCCGACGGCTTCAGCACGACGGTGTTGCCGAGCGCGAGCGGCGCGGCGATCGAGCGCGCCGAGAGGATCAGCGCCGCGTTCCACGGCGCGAGCGCGGCGACGACGCCGACCGGCTTGCGGATCCCCATCGCGAACGCGCCCGTGTCCGAGGGGATGATCTGCCCCATCGGCGCGTAGGCGAGCGCGGCCGCCTGCCGGAAGAGGTTCGGCACGAACATGCTCTGGAACATCCCGAAGCCGAAGCTCGCGCCCGTCTCGCGGGCGAGCAGCTCGACGACCTCCGTCTGGCGCGCCTCGAGCAGGTCGGCGGCCTTGAGGAAGATGCGCTGGCGCTCGACCGGCGGCGTCTGCGACCAGGCGCCGAATGCGGCCGCGGCCGCCTCGATCGCGCGCTCGGCGTCGGCCACGCCGCCCGCCGGGGCGAGCGCGACGATCTCGCCGGTGAAGGGGTCTCTGTCCTCGTAGGTGGCGCCGTCCGCGGCAGCCACCCACTCACCGCCGATCAGCTGCTGGTACTCCGTTGCCACGGTCGCGGCCATACTGCTAACTCCTCTCTCGCTCGGCGTGGGGACTTGATCCTGTCGGCGAGGAGTCGCTACGTCAAGACGTCGTCCCGATTATTCGAACTAGACGTCGCCCCGCCCGAGCGACGAAATACCCGACATAACCCTTGTTCGAGTGTCAAGATGATGTTCTACTAACTCGAACATGCCTGCTTCCACCGACGGATCCGCCTATTCGCAGTCGCTCGAGCGCGGCCTCGCCATCCTCTCGGCGTTCCGCTCGGGGCGGCCGCTGCTCGGCGTCAGCGAGCTCGGACGCGAGATCGGCCTCGGACGCTCGACGACGCATCGCTACGTCGCGACGCTCGCCGCGCTCGGCTACCTGACGCAGGACGCGCCGACCCGGAAGTACCGCCTCGGGCCGCGCGTGCTCGACCTCGGCTTCTCGGCCATCAACTCGATGGAGCTGCGCGAGGTCGCGTTCCCGCACCTGCGCCGGCTGAGCGACGAGACCGGCTACACGGTGAACATGGCGATCCTCGACGGCTCCGACGTCGTCTACGTCGAGCGCTGCCGCAGCTCGCAGGCCGGTCAGCGCGAGATCGACCTGAACCTGCACGTCGGCGCACGGCTCCCGGCCTACTGCACCTCGCTCGGCAAGTGCCTGCTCGCCTTCCAGCCCGAGCCGGCGCGGGCCGTGTCGCTCGACCGCATCGACTTCACGCAGCGCGGCCCGAACACGATCGTCTCGCGGCGCTCGCTCGAGGCGGAGCTGAAGCGGATCCGCGCGGCCGGCTTCGCGACAAATAACGAGGAGCTCGCCTACGGCCTGCGCTCGATCGCGGCGCCGATCCTCTCCCACGACGGCGACGCGGTCGCGGCGATCAACCTCGCCGCGCACAGCTCGATGATGCCGATGGACCGGCTCGCCGAGCAGCTCAGCCCGACGCTGCGCCACGCCGCCGCCGACATCTCGGCGCACCTCGGCTACCGGCCTGGGTAGCCCGCTCGCCCGCTTCGCGTCGGCCGGGCGCGCTTCGCGCGCGCGGCCTTCCGCTCTCGCTTTCCGCTCGCTCGGCAAGCGAGCCGGCTGTGCCGGCTCGCGCCATTTGAGGCCGCGCGGTTGACGTGTCGCGCCCGCCATGTCGGGCGCGACGGCTGCAGGCCTACGCCGGCCCGAGCGCCGTCGCGGGCGCGATCGTCCCGAGCTCGGCCTGCAGGGCGGCGCCCGCGGCGAGCAGGTCCCAGTCGCCGCCGGGCGGGCCGACCAGCGAGACGCTCGTCGGCAGGCCGCTGCGGGCGCCGACCCCGGAGGGGAGAGCGACGACCGGCAGGCGCGTCCAGTCCCAGTAGTGGGTGAGCGAGATCTCCTCGATGTCGGTGAACGGGGCGTCGTAGCCGTGGCCGCGCTCGCGGGCGACGATCGGCAGCGTCGGCTCGACGACCGCGTCGATCTCGTGCTCGGCGAACCAGTCGGCCCAGCGGGCCGCGTCCTCTGCGCGCTGCGCCTGCGCGGCCGCGTACTCGACGCCGCTCAGCCCGCGCTCCTCGGCGTAGGCGAGGAAGCCACGGATCGAGGGCCGGTAGGAGTCGCGGTGCTCGTCGAGCCGGCGGTGCCAGGCGAGCATCTCCGTGACCACGAGGTCGAGGAAGACCGTGCCGAGGTCGAGCGGAACGTCGGGCGGCGGCTGCTCGACGACCGGCAGCAGCGCGAGCGCGCGCTCGAGGTTCGCGGCGACGTCCGGATCGAGCTCGGCGATGCGCGGTGAGAGGGCGACCCGCCGCAGCGGCCGGCGCTCCTGCGGCGCACGGACACCCGCCATCGCGGCGAGCAGCGGCTCGCAGTCGGCGATGCTGCGCGCCATCGGCCCGGCATGGTCGAAGGTCGGCGCGAGCGGCACGATGCCGCGGATCGACACGAGCCCGGTGGTCGGCTTGACGGTCGAGACGCCGCACGCCGCCGCGGGGATGCGGAGCGAGCCCGCCGTGTCGGTGCCGGTCGCGGCGGGCGTCATGCGCGCGGCGAGCGCGGCGCCCGAGCCGCCGCTCGAGCCGCCGGCCGAGCGGGAGAGATCCCACGGGTTGCCCACCTGGTCGGTCGTGCCGCCCGCGGCGAACTCGTGCGTATGCAGGTGGCCGAGCAGCACCATGCCCTGGGCGGCGAGCCGCGCCCACACGTCGCAGTCGCGCGCCGGCGTCTCGGAGAAGAAGCCGCTCGACGCGGTCACCGGTTTGCCCGCGACGCCGTAGAGGTCCTTGAGCCCGATCGGGATCCCGCACAACGGCGGCGCGCCGCCCGCCGCCAGCCGCGCGTCCGCCCGGGCCGCCGCGGCGAGCGCCTCGTCGCGATACAGGCGCACCCAGGCGTTGACCGACGCCGGATCGCCGTCGTGGCTCGAGGCGCCGTTCCGCTCGGAGATGCGCGCGAGGCACGCCTCGGTCAGCTCACGAGACGAGAGCGCCCGCCGGCCGAGCTGCTCCGCCGCGTCGACGACACCGAGGTCCGCCGCATCGTCCACCGCACGCGATCATCGCATGTTCGAGGTCTCGGGACAGGATCCCGCCGCGTGGTATACACCGCTCGTGGCGCCCCGCACGACTCCCCCCTTCCGCGCCGACCACGTCGGCAGCCTCCTCCGCCCGCCCGCGCTGCTGCAGGCCCGCGACGACTTCGCCGCCGGCCGGATCGACGCGGCCGAGCTGCGCGGAGTCGAGGACGAGGCGATCCGCGCCGCCGTCCGCATGCAGGAGGAGGTCGGCCTGCGTGCGGCCACCGACGGCGAGTTCCGCCGCGCCTCCTGGCACATGGACTTCATCTACCGGCTCGACGGCGTGACGAAGGAGGCCGGCGACATGGCCGTCCGCTTCCACAACGCCGGCGGCGACATCGAGTTCACGCCGGCCCAGCACCACGTCACCGGCAAGGTCTCGGTCTCGGAGACGATCTTCGGCGACGACTTCCGCTTCCTCGCCGACACCGTCTCGACCGCCGTCCCGAAGCTGACGATCCCGTCGCCGAGCATGGTTCACTACCGCGGCGGCCGCGCGGCGATCGACGAGTCGGTGTATCCGGACATGGACTCGTTCTGGGCCGACCTCGCTGCCGCCTACACCGACGAGGTGGGACGCCTCGGGGCGCTCGGGTGCCGCTACCTGCAGGTCGACGACACGAGCCTCGCCTACCTGAACGACCCGGCGCAGCGCTCCTACATCGCGACGATGGGCGGCGACCCCGACTCGCAGCACGTCGAGTACATCCACCACATCAACGAGGCGATCGCCGGCAGGCCGGAGGGGATGGCGGTGACGACGCACATGTGCCGCGGCAACTTCCGGTCGTCGTGGGTCGCGTCGGGCGACTACGAGTTCGTCGCCGAGGCGCTCTTCAGCGAGCTGGCGGTGGACGGCTTCTTCATGGAGTGGGACGACGAGCGCTCGGGCGGCTTCGCGCCGCTTCGCTTCGTGCCGCCCGGCAAGACGGTCGTGCTCGGGCTCGTGACGACGAAGCAGCCCGAGCTCGAGGCGAAGGACGCGCTCAAGCGGCGGATCGAGGAGGCGAGCCGCTACGTCGACGTCGAGCAGCTCTGCATCTCGCCGCAGTGCGGCTTCTCGTCCACGGTCGAGGGGAACGCGCTCACCTACGACGACGAGGTGGCGAAGCTCCGGCTCGTCGCCGAGGTCGCCGGCGAGGTCTGGGGGGCCTAGTCCTGGCAACGAAGGCGCCCGCAGCGACCCGCACCGTCCGCGACCAGACGTTCGACCTCTTCCGCCGGCGCGGGCTGACGACGCTCTTTGCGAACCCCGGCTCGACGGAGATCCCGTTCCTCACCGGGATGCCGGACGACCTCGACTTCGTGCTCGGCCTGCACGAGGGCTCGGTCGTCGGCATGGCGTCGGGCTACGCGATCGGTCGCGACGAGCCGGCGCTCGTCCTCCTGCACACGACCGCGGGGCTCGGCAACGCCGTCGGCGCGCTCGCCACCGCGCGCGTCAACCGCGCGCCGCTCGTCGTCGTCGTCGGCCAGCAGGACCGCCGCCACATCGCCTACGAGCCGTTCCTCGCCGGACGTCTCGAGGGGCTCGCCGGCAGCTACCCGGTCCGCGTCGAGCAGCCGTTGAGCGCCCAGGACGTCCCCGCCGCCCTCGAGCGCGCCTACCACGCGGCGGCGCTCGAACGGGGCCCGGCGCTCGTGATCGTGCCGATGGACGACTGGGCCGGTGCCGCCGACGAGGAGCGCGAGCCCGCGTCCGCGGTCGGCACGGTGCGACGCGCGGCCGCCGCCGACCGCGAGACGGTCGACGCGCTCGCCGCGTTCGTCGCGGAGGCCGAGTCGCCGGCGCTCGTCGTCGGCGCCGGCGCCGACACGCCGGAGACCTGGGCCGCGCTCGTCGCGCTGGCCGGCAAGCTCGTCGCGCCCGTGTACCAGGAGCCGTTCGGCGGTCGCGCCGGCTTCCCGCAGGACCACCCCCTCTTCGCCGGCGTGCTGCCGGCCGACCGGCCCCGCGTGCGGGAGGTGCTGGCGCCCTACGACACGGTCCTCGTCGTCGGCGCGCCCGCCTTCCGCCAGACCGCGTACATGCCCGGCTCGTTCACGGCCCCCGGCACGCGGATCGCGCTCGTCGCCGACGACGCCGAGGAGGTCTACCGCAGCCCGGCCCACCTCGCGGCCGTCGGCTCGCCGGCGAGCATCTGCGCCCAGCTGGCCGCCCGGCTCGAGCAGCGGGACGCCGAGCCGCCGGCGCTCCACCTGCGGCCCGAGGCGCCGCCGCTGCCCGCGCCGGGCGAGCGTCTGACCGCCTCGCACGTCCTCGCCGAACTGGCGGCGCGGCTTCCACGCGAGGCGATCGTGCTCGAGGAGGCGCCGGTCGACCGGCCCGACATCCACGACCGCCTACCCGCCCGCGAGCCGCTCGGCTACCTGAGCGCCGCCCAGGGCGGCCTCGGCTTCGCGCTCCCGGCCGCCGCCGGGCTGCGCATGGCGCTGCCCGACCGGCCCGTGGTCGCGATCACGGGGGACGGCGCCGCGATCTACCAGATCCAGTCCGTCTGGAGCGCGCAGCGCTACGGCTGCGGCGCGCTGTACGTGATCCTCGCCAACGGCGGCTACACGATCATGGACCGCCTCGCCGAGAAGGCGGGCGGCGCCGGGCCGTGGCCCGGCTTCGAGGAGATCCAGCTCTCGGCGATCGCCCGCAGCTTCGGCTGCCCGGCCGAGCGGATCGAGACACACGACCAGCTCGTCTCGACCCTCGACGAGGTCGTTCCGGGCCTCGCGGGCCGCACCGAGCCGCTCCTGCTCGACTGCGTGATCGAGCCCACCGGCTCGTTCAAGCCGTAAGGGCCTCCCCGCCGCCTGGCGGAGCCGCCGACGCCGACATCCGGAACCCGGCTCCCGGACATCTTCGTCCACCCGGCCTTGCATTCCGGATCCGAAAACACTAAAGATTGTCCCCTCGTCCGGTATCCGGAGTCGAGTTCCGGATGCTCGAACGGAGTCGGCAGAGGACCACCCCACCCAAAGGCTCGACGGAGAGTCACAGAAAGGGAGGAGCGGATGACGTTTCGGAGGGCACTGATCGCAGGCACGCTTGCGGCGGCGTTCGCGGCGGCTGTGGTCGTCACGGGCGCCGGCGCGGCACCGACTGCGAAGCCGCCCGGCATGGGCAAGGCGATGGCGTCCGGCGTCTGCGGAATGGGCACCGGCAAGAAGGCAACCGGCAAGCCGATCGTGATCGACGGGCTCGACATGCTGATTCCCGGCGTCGACTTCACGACGGTCGGCAAGACCGCAGCCGCCTACTTCGCCTGCGTCAACGACAACGGCGGCATCCATGGCCGCCCGGTCAAGTACACGCTCTACAGCGAGGCGCTCGACCCGAACCAGGAGAAGGCGCTCGCGAAGAAGATGGTCGAGTCGGACCACGCGATCGGCATCGTGGGCAACACGAGCTTCGCCGAGTGCGGAACGAACTGGAAGTACTACAAGAGCAAGCACATGATCGTGATCGGCGCCGGCGTCCAGGCCGAGTGCTACTCGAAGCCCTCCTACGTCGAGGTGAACGCGGGCCCGCGCTACTCGAACGTCGGTGCCGCACAGGCGCTGATCGCCGCAGGAGCCAAGAAGCTCGCGATCGCTTCGCCGGACACCATCTCGGCATACGCCGACGGCGGCCCGGCGCTCGTCGCCCAGAAGGCGGGCATTCCGGTGAAGGTCTACCCGACCCACCTGCCCGTCACCGACGCGACGTCGCAGCTGCTGCAGATGTACCAGTTCGCCGGTAACGGCGGCGGCATCCTGATCGACTTCACCCCGGACACCGCGCCGGCCTTCCTGAAGGCCGCCGAGCAGCAGGGGATCGTCGACAAGGTGCTGTGGGGCTCGTCGACCCCGATCGCGAACACGTTCATGGCGAGCCAGTTCTCGCCCGCGTTCGACGGTCACCTCTGGATCGACAACGAGTTCTCGAACGTCGACCCGTCGGTCGGCCCGGACTCGGCCCTGATGTTCAGCATCCTCAAGCGGTACGCGCCGAAGATCGCCCCGCAGGCGTTCGCCCAGATGGGCTTCCTCGACGCGAAGTTCGCGACCCACGCGCTGCTGAGCATCAAGGGGGCAATCACCGCGCACTCGTACTACAAGGCGGTCGAGGGCCTGAAGAACCAGCGGACGGACATGCTCTGCAAGCCGTTCTACGTGGGCGGTCTGCCGTACCACATCCCGAACAACTCGAACATCATCGTCGACTACAAGAACGGCCAGGTCGTGCAGAAGAAGCCGTGCACGGAGTTCCAGGCGGTCGACCCGGCCATCTCCCAGACTCGCCTGTGGGAGAAGAAGTACAACCTCATCGGCAAGTAACGGAACGAGAGACGTAAGCGAATGACGATCAGGGTGCCCCGGCTGCGATGAACCTCGTACTCGGCTTCAGCGTGTTCGGCGTGGACTGGTTCTTCCTCAAGCCGTTCATCGTGATCGGCCTGGCGTTCGGGGGCGTGTACGCGCTCTCGGGCGTCGGGCTGGTCGTGCTGTACCGGGCGACCGGTGTGCTGAACCTCGCGTTCGGCGCCATCGGAGCCGCGGGCGCCCTGATCGCGTACTACCTCCTCAACCACACGGGAACCCCCCAGTGGCTCGCATTCACCATCTGCGTGCTCTTCGGCGGGGTCGTGAATCTCGCCTACGGCATGGTCTTCGGCCCCGCCTTCGCGCGCAGGGACCCGCTCGCGAAGATGATGGGGACGCTCGCGCTCGCGCTCATCCTGCTCGGGGTCATGGCCTGGCGGGCTCCGGCCGGCGGCGCGTTCGCGCGCTTCCTGCCGCTGCCGAGCACGAGCCACCACTACTTCATCTCCGGCACGTCGGTGAACCTGACCCAGATCCTCTCGATCGTCGTCGCGCTCGTCCTCACGGCCGCGGTCACCGTCTTCCTGCGCGTCACGCGGCTCGGGACGGCGATGCGGGCGCTCGCCGACGACCGCGAGATCACGGCCACGCTCGGCGTGCCGGTGCGGCGGGTCGAGGCGGCCGCCTGGTTCGGCTCCGGCCTCGCGTGCGGCGCAGCCGGGCTCGTGCTGCCGGACCTGCTCACCTCGCTCGACTACTCGGCGCTGACCTTTCTCGTCATCTCGTCGCTGGCGGCCGCCCTGATCGGGCGGCTCAGCTCACTCTGGATCACCTTCTTCGGCGGCATCGCGATCGGGCTGGCGCAGTCGGTGCTGACGCCGTACCAGACGTTCACTGCGTACCGCTCGTCGGCGCCGTTCGTCCTCGCGATCGCGGCGCTGCTGATCATCTCGCGGCGGCGGGTCGTCACCGTCTCGCGAGCCACCCACTGAGCACATGAGCAGCGCAGAGGCACGTATCGACGGAGCCGCGACCGCCCCTGCGTGGCGCCGCATCGAGCGCGGGCTCGCGATCCGCGCGGTCGTGATCGTCGCGCTCTTCCTCTTCGCGCTGCTCGCCCTGCCGAGCCTCGTCGGCTCCGACTGGCTGACGACGTTCGCGAGCGTCTCGATCTACTCGATCGTCGCCGCGAGCTTCGGGATCCTCTACGGACGTGTCGGGATGATCTCGCTCGGCCAGGTCGCCCTGCTGACCGTCGGCTGCTGGGTCGGCGCGCGCATCGCCTACGGGACGTCGCTCCCCTTCCCGCTCGTGCTGCTCGTCGCCGGCGGGATCACGATGGCGATCGGCGTCCTCGTCGGCCTGCCGTCGCTGCGCCTCTCCGGTCTCTACCTCGCGCTGATCACGCTCATGTTCGCCGGCGCGGTCACGATCGTCCTCTCGGTCACCGACTTCCCGAACGGCGGCGGCGGCCTGCTCGGCCGCTTCGGCACGGGCACGCTGACGACGACGACGCCGCCCGTGCGGCGGCCGTCGATGGCGGTCGGCGACACGGCCTTCTACCGCTACATCGTCGTCGTCACGGCGATCGTCTTCCTGATCGCGCTCGTGCACGTCGCGACGAAGCCGGGACGCGCCTGGGCGTCGATCCGCGAGAGCGAGCCGGCGGCGCTCGCGGCCGGAGTCAACATCACGCTCTACAAGATGTGGGCGTTCGCGCTCGCATCGTTCATGGCCGGCATCGCCGGCTGCCTGCTCGCCGCCCAGGTCGGCACGCCGCGCGCGATCACCTTCCAGACGCAGGACTCGCTGACGCTCGCGGCGACGGCGCTGATCGGCGGCATCTACAGCCTCTGGGGCGGGATCGTCGCCGGCATCTTCAACCAGCTGCTGCCGTTCCTCTTCCAGGCGCAGTGGGGCGTGAACACGAACTACCTGCTGATCATCTTCGGCGCGGGCCTCCTGCAGGTGCTGCTGACCGCCCCCGGCGGTCTCGCCGAGCAGTTCCCGAAGGACATGGCGAACCTCGGCCGCCTGATCTTCCGCGGCATCCGGGCGCTCGCCGCGCGCGGGAAGGCAGCAGCGTGATCGAGGTCAGCGGGCTCACGGTGCGGTTCTCGGGCATCACGCCGATCGACGACATGAGCGTCACCTTTCCGGGCGGCACGTGCGGCCTGATCGGCCCGAACGGCGCCGGCAAGACGACGTTCTTCAACGTCCTCAGCGGCTTCGTCAAGCCGGCCGCGGGCTCGATCGACGCCTTCGGCGAGAACCTGCTGAAGATGGCCGACTTCCGCCGCGCCCGCTGGGGGCTGCGCCGGACGTTCCAGACCGAGATGGCGATCGAGAAGCTCTCCGTCTTCGACAACGTCGCGATGATCCACGAGCACTCCGGCGCGAAGCGCGCCTCGCGCCGCGCCGACGTGCTGGCGGCGATCGACTTCGTCGGGCTCGACGTCTCGCCCAAGGCGAAGGTCGGCGGGCTCGGAGCGCGCGAGCGCCGCCTCGTCGAGGTCGCCCGCGCGGTCGTCGGCCGGCCGCGGCTCGTGCTCCTCGACGAGCCCGCTGCCGGGCTGCCGGACGAGGAGACCGACCACCTGAGCCAGGTGATCCAGAAGATCCCGGAGGCGTTCGGCGCACTGACCGTGCTCGTCGAGCACGACATGACCCTCGTCTCGAGTTGCTGCACGACGACCGCCGTGCTCGACTTCGGCAAGCTGATCGCGCTCGGCCCGACCGCCGACGTGCTCCGCGACGAGCACGTGATCAAGGCGTATCTCGGCACCGAGGACATCGAAGGCGCAGAGGAGAGCGCATGACCGAGCCTGCGATGCTCCATCTGGACGGGCTCTGCGTCTCGCGCGGCCGGCCGGTCGTCGAGGACGTGACGATCGAGATCCCGGCCTACGGGATCACGGCGCTCCTCGGCCCGAACGGGGCCGGCAAGTCGTCGCTCGTCCTCGCCGTCGGCGGCGTGCTCCGCCCGACCGCCGGCCGCGTGCTGCTCGGCGACACCGACCTCGCCCGGCGGCGTCCGGAGGCGATCCGCGCCGCCGGCGTCGCGATCGTGCCGGAAGGGCGGCGGTTGCTCGGCGGGCTCACGGTCGAGGACAACATCCGCGTCGCGACGTATGCCCTCGGCCGCACGAAGGGCAAGGAGGGCGTCGAGTACGCGCTCGAGCTCTTCCCCGCCCTCGAGCGCCGCTGGAAGGCGCCCGCGCGTGCACTCTCGGGCGGCGAGCAGCAGATGGTCGTGCTCGCGCAGGCGCTCGTCTCGCAGCCGCGGTTCATCCTCGTCGACGAGCTCTCGCTCGGCCTCGCACCGGTGATCGTCAAGCGCCTGATGCCGACCCTGGAGCGGGTCGCCGAGACGGGCATCGGCATCCTCCTGATCGAGCAGTTCGCGCACGTCGCCCTCGGCGTCGCGCAGAGCGCGTACGTCCTCGAGGGCGGCCGGATCCGCGACCACGGTACGGCGCAGGAGCTGCGCGACAACCCCGAGCGGCTCCACTCCGCCTACCTGCTGCGAGAGCACGACGAGAAGGTGGAGGCGCTCGTCGAGGAGCGGGAGTGACGACGCTCGACGACGCTCGCGCGGCGGCGGTCGAGGCGCTCTGCGACCTGATCGTGCCCGGCTCGGCCGCGGTCGGCCCGGCTGTCTACGTCGACGCGACGCTCGCCGGGATGCCGGCCGGGATGCGCGACTTCGCGCTGCACGCGATCGACACGCTCGCACCCGCGGCGGCGGGTGGCGCCGAGGCGCTCGCCGAGCACGAGCGGACGCCGGAGTTCGGGCTCGTCCGTGCGCTCGCCTGCGAGGCGTACTACAGCGACTTCGTCGCGCCAGGACGCGACGCGCCCGGCGCCTACGCCGACATCGACTTCAACTCGCCGCTCGCGACCCGGATCAAGAAGGACTGGTCGTTCATGGGGATCGCCTGATGCGCAGCGAGTTCGACGTCGTCGTGGTCGGCTCGGGCGCGGGCGGCGGGGTCGTCGCCGGCGAGCTCTCGCAGCGCGGCCGCGACGTGCTCCTGCTCGAGACCGGCCCGCACGTGACGGCCGCGAGCTTCCAGCGCTGGGAGGCGAAGGCGAACCACGACATCTGGTGGCCGCTCCGCTTCGCGCCGCTCCCCGGCGGCGACCTCGTCGCGTTCCTCGGCGGCCGCTGCGTCGGCGGCACGACGACGATCAACACGAAGGTGGCGCTGCGGGCCGACGCGCAGGACTTCGCGAAATGGCACGCGGCGACCGGCCTGACGAACGAGCGCGGCGAGCCGTTCGGCTACGACGACCTCGCGCCGCACTACGACCGGGTCACGGAGGTGCTCGGGATCCGCGAGCGCACCGACTGGCCGCAGAGCGTGCACGCGCTCGAGGCGGCCTTCCGCGAGCTCGGCGCGCCGCTCGAGGCCGTGCACGCGTACACCGACCCGAACTGCCAGAAGTGCGGCTCGTGCCTGCAGGGCTGCTCGACGAACGCGGGCAAGTCGACGATGAACACGTACATCGCCGACGCGCTCGCGCGCGAGGCGCTCGAGCTGCGGGCGAACGCCTGGGTCGAGCGGGTGCTCGTCGAGGACGGCGAGGCGACGGGCGTCGAGTACGTCGACGGCGAGGGCGAGCGCCACCTCGTCCGGGCCGGCGTGGTCGTCGTCGCGGGCGGCGCGCTGAACACGCCGCAGCTCCTGCTCCGGTCGGGCCTGCAGAGCCCCGCGATCGGCCGCCACCTCGGCCTGCACCCGGTGCGGCTCGTCTACGGCCTCTTCGACGAGCCGCAGGACGCGCACATGGTCTATCCGATCACCGCGCACGCGATGGCGCACCAGCACGACTCCGACGGCGGGTTCGTAATCGAGGCGACGACGATCCAGGATCCGATTGCCTTCGCGACGACGCTGACCGACGAGAACGGGCCGTTCTGGGGGCAGCGTCTCGTCGACGCCGTGCAGAAGTTCCGCTACTGGAACGGCGTGCTCGCGATGGTCAGCGACGAGAACAACGCGTCGGTGACGCTCGACGCGGACGGGAACGAGCAGCTCGCGGTCGACTTCAACGCCACCGAGCAGGAGCGGCTCGACGCGGCGCTCGACTTCAGCCGCCGCGTGCTCGAGCGCGCGGGCGCGAAGCAGGTCGCCTGGTCGGGGATCGCGTCGACCCACGTCCAGGGCAGCTCGAGGATGGGCGACGACCCGGCAGTCTCGGTCGTCGACCGCACCGGCGAGTCGCACGAGGTGCGCCGTCTCTACGTCGGCGACGCGTCGCTCGTCCCGCGCACCCTCTCGGTCAACCCGTCGCTGACGATCATGGCGCTCGCGACGCGGCTCGCCGAGCACCTCGACGCCGACGAGGCGGGCTACATCTCCTCCGCCGCGCGCGCCGCCGCATGAGCTCGCTCACGTTCCTGGGGCTGCGTCGGCGTCGCGACGCCGACGTCGTCAGCCCTTCGCGGAGCACCGCTCCGCGGCGCGGGAGCGAAGGGCGGCCAGAAGCGTGAAGGCGGCGGTTCTACGCGAGTACCACCGCCCGCTCGAGCTGATCGAGCGCCCCGAGCCGGAGCCCGTGGGCCCGCGCGACGTCGTCGTCCGGGTCGGCGGAGCCGGGGTCTGCGCGACCGACCTGCATGCGCAGGAGGGCCTGATGGAGCCGGCCGGGCTGACGGTGCCCGTCGTGCTCGGCCACGAGAACGCGGGCTGGGTGCACGCGGTCGGCGACGACGTCACCGCCGCGCAGGTCGGCGACGCGGTGCTCGTCTACCCGCCGTTCACGTGCGGGCTCTGCGTCGCCTGCCGGCGCGGCGACGACATGCACTGCGTCCGCCACGGCTTCACCGGCCTGACGCGCGACGGCGGCTTCGCCGACTACGTCCTCGTCGACGAGCGCTCGCTGCTGCCGCTGCCGGACGGTGTCGAGCCGGCCGCGGTCGCGCCGCACGCCGACGCAGGCGTCACCGCCTACCACGCGGTCGCGAAGCTCGTCCCGCGCCTCACGCCCGGCACGACCGTGGCGCTGATCGGCGTCGGCGGCGTCGGCCACATCGCCCTCCAGCTCCTGCGCACGCTCGGGGCGAGCACGGTCGTGGCGATCGACACCGACGAGCGGCGGCGCCGGCTGGCCCGCGAGCTCGGCGCGCACGAGGTGCTCGGCGAGCAGGCCGACGTCGCGGGAGCGGTGCGCGAGCTGACCGGCGGCCGCGGCGCGGACGTCGTCCTCGACGTCGTCGGCAGCCAGGGCACGCACGACCTCGGCCTCTCGCTCCTCGCCCGCCACGGCCTGCTCTCGCTCGTCGGCTACGGCGGCGAGATCGCGACGCCGTCGGTCGGGCTCGTCACGAACGAGCAGACGGTGGCCGGCAACCTCGTCGGCACCTGGCTCGACCTCTGGCAGCTCCTGCAGCTCCACGTGCGCGGCGACGTGATCCTGAAGACCGAGACGCACCCGCTCGAGGCCGTCAACGAGGTGCTCGCGAAGCTCCGCGAGGGCGAGATCACGGGTCGCGCCGTCCTGATCCCGTGAGCCTGCTCGCCGGGAGGGCGGGTCTTGTGACCGGGGCCGCCGCGGGGATCGGCCGTGCCTGCGCGGTCCGGCTCGGCGCCGAGGGCGGAGCGGTCGTCGTCTCCGACCTCGAGAGCGCCCGCACGGGCGGCGAGGAGACGGTCGCGGCGATCCGGGCGGCGGGCGGCACGGCCGAGTTCCGCCCCTGCGACGTCCGGGAGGAGGCCGACTGCGAGGCGCTCGTCGGCCGCGTCGTCGCGCTGCACGGCCGCCTCGACTTCGCTGTCAACAACGCGGGCATCGCCTACCACGGGCTCTTCGCCGACACGCCGACCGAGGAGTTCGACCGCGTGCTCGCGGTCAACCTGCGCGGCGTTTTCGTCGGCATGAAGCACCAGCTCCGCCAGATGCGCTCGAACGGCGGCGGCGCGATCGTGAACATGGCCTCGAACGCGGGCCTGCAGGCGGTGAAGGGCCTGACCGCGTACACGGCGGCGAAGCACGGCGTCGTCGGCCTGACGAAGATGGCGGCGGTCGAGTACGCCTCGGACGGGATCCGCGTCAACGCCGTCTGCCCCGGCGCGATCCACACCGCTCTCGCCGACGGGCTCTCGGAGGAGCGGCTGGCGCAGATCGTCTTCCCGCAGGCGCTCCGCCGCCTCGGCCGTCCGGAGGAGGTCGCCGCCGCGGTCGCGTGGCTCTGCTCCGACGACGCGTCGTTCGTGACGGGCGTGCCGCTGCCGGTCGACGCGGGCTCGCTCGCCTGGCTCTCGGTGCCGGACGCCTAGCGGCTCACGGACTGACCATCACCTTGATCGTCGCGCCCTTGTCGCACTGGAGCTCGAACGCGGCCGGGAGGTCGGCGAGGCGCTCGCGGTGGGTGACGAGCGGCTCGCCGACGGCCTCGCCCGTGCGGAGCAGCTCGAGCGAGTCGGCGAAGTCCTCGGGCGTCACCATCGCGCCCGCGACGATCGTCGCCTCCTTGTGCAGCAGCACCATCGGGTCGATCGTCGCCTGCTCGTCGTAGAGCGCGACGATCGTCACGGTGCCGCGGTGGCGGACGAGGTCGATCGAGCCCTGCACGAGCGCGGGGACGCCGGTGCACTCGAACACGTGGTCGAGCTCGCGGCCGTCCAGCACGTCGGCGAGCCCGTCGAGCGAGGCGAGCGCGACGATCCCGAGCTCGGCGGCCTTGCGGCGGCGTAGCTCGGAGAGGTCGACGCCGATCACCGGCGAGACGCCCTTCGCGAGCAGCACCTGCGCGACGTGGAGCCCGATCGTGCCGAGCCCGAAGACGAACGCGCTCTGCCCGGCCCGGGCGCCGGAGCGGCGCACGCAGTGGACGCCGATCGCGAGCGGCTCGACCGAGGCGCCGTCCTCGAAGGAGAGCTCCGGCGGCAGCAGGTGCGTGTTGACGCCGAGCGTCGCGTTCGGGATCCGCACCCGGTCGGCGAAGGCGCCGGGGATGCCGAAGCCGATCCCGGTCTCGTGCATGTGCTCGCAAAGATGGCCGAGCCCCTCGTCGCAGCGGCGGCACTCGCCGCACGGCTGGATCGGGATGCCGGTGACGCGATCGCCGACCGCGATCCCGCTCACCGCAGGCCCGACTTCGATCACCTCGCCGGAGAACTCGTGCCCGAGCACCTGCCCGGGCTCGACGAGCGCACCCTCGAGGAATGTATGCAAGTCGGAGCCGCAGATCCCGCACGCCTTCACGTCGAGGACGATGTCGGACGGCCCGGGAACCGGCTCGGGGACTTCCTCGACCACGATCGAGCGGATCCCGCGATAGACGCCGACACGCATCCCGAGAGCCTAACGTTTGCATGCAATTCGTACTAGGATCGCGCAAGAGTGCGTGCCGTCCCTCAGCCGGGAGACGTCCTGTGGGAGCCGCCCGCCGACGCGCGCGAGCGCTTCGAGGTGGGCCGCTACCTGACGTGGCTGAAGACGGAGCGCGGCCTCGACTTCGCGGACTACGCCGAGCTCCACCGCTGGTCGGTCTCGGACCTCGAGGGCTTCTGGGGCTCGCTCTGGGACTACTTCGGCATCGAGGCGACGACGCCGTACGAGCGCGTGCTCGGCTTCGACGGGCTGCCCGGCGCCGAGTGGTTCCCGGGCGCGCGGCTCAACTATGCGGCGCACATGCTCGGCCGCGACGAGGACACCGACCGGGTCGCGATCGTCGCCCGCTCGCAGTCGCGCGACCCGATCGACCTGACCTTCGGCGACCTGCGCGACCAGGTCGCGCGCGCCCGCGCCGGCCTGCAGCGGCTCGGCGTCCGCGAGGGCGACCGGGTGGTCGCCTACCTGCCGAACATCCCGGAGACGCTCGTCGCCTTCCTCGCCACCGCCAGCCTCGGCGCGATCTGGGCGACCACCCCGCCGGAGTTCGGCCCGCGCAGCGTCCTCGACCGCCTCGGCCAGCTCGAGCCCGACGTGCTGCTCGCGGTCGCCGGCTACCGCTACGGCGACAAGCTCGTCGACCGGCGCGAGCAGGTCGCCGCGATCCGCGAGGGGCTGCCGACGCTGCGCGCCGTGATCCACGTCCCGTACGTGGGCGGCTCCGACGACACGCTCCCCGGCACCGTCTCCTGGAACGACCTCGTCGCCGAGCCCGGCCCGCTCGAGTTCGATCCGATGCCGTTCGCGCATCCGCTGTGCGTCCTCTTCTCCTCCGGGACGACCGGCCTGCCGAAGGCGATCGTCCACGGCCACGGCGGCATCCTGCTCGAGCACCTCAAGAACATGGCGCTGAGCTGGGACCTCGGCCCGTCCGACCGGCTGCTCTGGTTCACGACGACCGCCTGGATGATGTGGAACGCGCTCGTCTCGGTGCTGCTGACGCGCGCCTCGATCGTGATGATCGACGGCAATCCCGGCTGGCCCGACCTCTCGTTCCAGTGGCGACTCGCCGAGGAGACGCGCGCCACCTTCTTCGGCCTCAGCCCGGCGTTCACGATGGCCTGCCGCAAGGAGGGCCTCGAGCCGGGACGCGAGCTCGACCTCTCCTCGGTGAAGACCGTCTGCGAGGCGGGCTCGCCGCTGCCGCCGGAGGGCTACCAGTGGCTCTACGAGCAGTTCGGCCCGGATCTGATCCTCAACGTCGGGAGCGGCGGCACCGACGTCTGCACCGGCATCGTCCAGGGCTACCCGCTGCTGCCGGTCTGGTGCGGCGAGATGTCCGCGCCCTGCCTCGGCGTCGACGCCGTCGCCTACGACGAGGACGGCAACGAGGTCGTCGGCGAGCTCGGCGAGCTGGTGATCCGGCGGCCGATGCCGTCGATGCCGGTGCGCTTCTGGGGCGACGACGACGGCTCGCGCTACCGCGCGGCGTACTTCGAGCACTTCCCCGGTGTCTGGCGGCACGGCGACTGGATCCTCTTCGCCGAGCGGGGCAGCTCGACGATCACCGGCCGCTCCGACGCGACGCTCAACCGTGGCGGCGTCCGGCTGGGAACGAGCGAGCTCTACAGCGTCGTCGAGGAGTTCGACGAGGTGGTCGACAGCCTCGTCGTCCATCTCGAGGCCTCCGACGACCTGCTCCTCTTCGTCGTCCTGCGGGACGGCGCCGACCTCGACGGCGGCCTGCGCACCCGCCTCTCGGACGCGCTGCGCAACGGCCTCTCACCGCGGCACCGGCCCGACGACATCGTCGCCGTGCCCGCGATCCCGCGCACGATGACCGGCAAGAAGCTCGAGCTGCCGGTGAAGCGGATCCTCTCCGGCACCGCGGTCGCCGACGTCGTGAGCCGCGACGCCCTCGTCGACCCGACCGCGATCGAGCCATTCGCCGCGTACGCCGAGGAGCGTGCCGGCCGACCCCTCGACAAGGAGCGAAAGCATGGCTGACAAGCCCGTCGTCGTCTACGGTGCGAGCGGCTTCTCCGGCCGCCTGATCGTCGAGTTCCTCCGCGAGTACAACGTCCCCTTCGTCGCCGCCGGCCGCGACCGGGCGCGGCTCGAGGAGGTGCTCGACCACGTCCCCGGCATCTCGACCGCGACCTACGACGTCGTCGAGGTCGGCCACGACGTCGGCGAGCTGACGAAGCTGTTCACGGGCGCGAAGGTCGTCTGCAACACGGTCGGCCCGTGCATCTACTACGGCGACACGGTGATCGAGGCCTGCCTCGCTTCCGGCTGCCACTACATCGACACGGGCGGCGAGACGCCGTGGGTGCGCAGCGTCCGCGAGAACTGGCACGAGCGCTTCGCGAAGGCGGGGCTGCTCGTCGCGCCGGCGACCGCGTACATGTCCGCGACGGCCGAGGTCGCGATCCGCGTCGCGCAGGAGCACGCGCCGGGGATCGACACGGTCGATGTCCTGTCGATGTTCATGGGCATGCCGACGTACGGCTCGACGCAGACGATCTTCGGCCAGCTGCAGTGGGAGTCGATCTACCTGCAGGAGAACGAGTACGTCGAGTGGCCGCCGGTGACGACGATCGAGGCGCTGATCCCCGGCGAGTTCCGGACGCGGCTCGCGCTGCCGTGGGGCGGCTTCCCGCACCCGGTCTGGTTCAAGGACGACCCGAGGATCGCGAACGTCTACGCGTTCGGCGGCCTGCTCGACCGCTCGCTGATGGAGGGCGTCGTCGCCGGCCAGCGGGACTACCAGGAGAAGATCCGGCCGCTACCCGCGGACGAGCAGAAGCAGATCCTGGCCGGGATCGCCGACTCGATGCAGGCGGGGACGCCGCCGCGCGAGAACCGCCGCCACCAGCGGACGATCGACGTCGTCTCGGCGCGCGGCAGCCTCGACTCGGTCCAGGTCGTCGTCCACGGCCAGGGCGCGTACCTGCAGACGGGCCTGATCCAGGCGTTCGCGGCGCACCACCTCGTCTTCCAGCCGCCGAAGGCGGTCGGCTTCGCGTCGCCGTGCTCGGCGTTCGGCCACCGCGAGATCCTCGCGGCGCTCGAGGCGTACGGGTTCGTGCGGCTGAAGGTCGTCGGGTGACCGACGCTCAGCGGCTGCATCACGTCCTCGTGCTGACCGACGACCTGGAGGCGACCCGCGCCTTCTACTGCGACGTCCTCGACTTCCAGGTCGTCGAGAGCCCGCCACTGCCGTTCACGGGCTTCTGGCTCTCGCTCGGCGGCGACCCGTGCATCCACGTCGCCGAGCGCAGCTCGTACATGGGCGCGCTCGCCGCCCTGGGTCTCGCTCCCGTCGAGGGCGCGCTCGACCATGTCGCATTCCGCCGCGAGGACTACGACGCGCTCGCCGCGCGGGTCGAGGCGGCGGGCGTCGAGACCGCGACGAACGTCGTACCCGGCATGTTCCGGCAGCTCTACGTCACCGACCCGAACGGCGTCCGGGTCGAGCTGAACTGTTCGCTTCCCGCTTCGCCCGCTTCGCGCTAGCAGGCGCGCTGCGCGCGCGTGCTACGCGCTTCGCTTTCCGCTCGCTCGGCAAGCGAGCCGGCGAAGCCGGCTCGCGCCAATGTGATGGCCGCGCGATTGTTGGCCGCGCCCGCACATGTCGGTCGCGGCGAGTCGGCGGGTTCCGATTTGAAGTCGGCGGGCTCTGCGTGCTATCCGTGTATCGGGGTTGCTTCTGAGATTGCGGCGCGTCACTCGAGCTTTTGCCCGACCGCGCTCGACGACCGCGACCGGCGCACGCGCGCTGCGTCTCGGCTCGGGCGCGGCGGTCGCGGCGTGCGCCTGTCTCGTGCTGCTCGCCGGCGCGGCTCCGGCGGCGGGCTGGCGCAACCCGGTCCAGGTGGAGAACGCGCGTCCGGGAACGGCCGGCTGGCTGCGGCCGAAGGCGCCGAGCACGCTGATCGCCGGCTATTCGCTCACGTCGAGCGTCGCCCCCGGCGAGGAGCTCCGGCTCGCCGTCTCCGCAAGCCCCGGCACGCGCTACCGGGTGGAGGTGTACCGGCTCGGCTGGTATCGCGGCGTCGGCGCCCGCCGGGTCGCGTGCAGCCCGTCCTGCACGAGCTCGAAGGCCGGCATCGCACAGCCGAACGTCGCGGCCGACATGTCGCAGGGCGGCATCGTCGACGAGAACTGGCAGGTCACCGACACCGTGCCGGTGACCCGCGGCTGGACGAGCGGCTACTACTTCGCGGAGCTCGTCGTCGCCTCGGGCGCGGCCGCCGGCGAGGCGGCGCGCATCCCGTTCGTCGTGCGCGCGGACCCCGGCTACGACTCGGCGATCCTCGTCGTCGCTCCGGTCGACACGTGGCAGGCCTACAACGACTACGGCGGCACGAGCTTCTATGTCGGCCCGGTCGGCCACAAGGCGCTCCGTATCTCCTTCAACCGCCCGTACCAGGCCGACTGGTCGCAGTCGCCGCTCTACTACGACTATCCGCTCGTCCGCTTCCTCGAGCGCTCGGGCTACGACGTCTCGTACACGACCGACGTCGACGTGGACGCCGCTCCGGGAACCCTGCTCGCGCATCGGCTGATCGTCGTCGCGGGCCACAGCGAGTACTGGTCGGGAGAGATGCGCAACGGGCTCCAGCGCGCGCGTGATGCCGGCGTGAACCTCGCCTTCCTCGGCGGCAACGACGGCTACCGGGAGGTCGCCTACGAGGGCGCCGGTCGGACGATGGTGAAGCGCGACTTCTTCCGGCAGTCGGGGCTGCCGGAGTGCCAGCTCACCGGCGTCGAGTGGCAGGGAGGCTGGGTCGGCGACCACGTCGAGTCGGCGAGCACGCCGGACGGCCAGTGGCTCCCCGGTCAGACGTATTCCGTCGGCCCCGACGCTGTCCGCGACCCCTGGTTCCGTCATACCGGGTTCACCGCCTCGAGCAGCGTGCCCGGCATCGTCGGCTACGAATGGGACGCCGTCGAGCCGAACTGCCTGGCAGGCGAGTCAGTGCTCTTCCACTACACGGGCTCCGTCTGGCCCCTGAACAGCCGCCCGCTCGGGTGGGTCTCGACGAACGCGGACGCCGTCCGGTACACGGCCCTGTCGGGCGCGACGGTCTTCGCCGCGGGCTCGATCGAGTTCAGCTGGGGCCTCGACGGCTTCGCCCGCCGGTTCGGCGGCGACAAGATCCAGCCCGACCCGCGCCTCCAGCGCTTCATGCGGAACGTCTTCGACGACCTCACGCGGCCGCGCGGAGCCGCGGCGCGTCCACGCTGAGCGGCCGCTACGGCCGCGCCAGCGCCTCGCGGCGGAACTCGCGCGGCGAGCAGCCGTAGGTGGCCCGGAAGACGCGGCTGAAGTGCTGCGGGCCCGGCAGGCCCCACTGGCTCGCGATCGCGAGGATCGTGCGATGGCCGAGCTCGGGATCCTGGAGGTCGCGGCGGCAGCACTCGAGCCGCGACCGGCGGATCCAGCGGCAGACGCTCGTCCCCTCGAGCTCGAACAGCTTGTGCAGGTAGCGCGTCGAGATGAACGTCGCGCGGGCGATGTCGTCCGGCTCGAGCTCGGGGTCGCCGAGGTTCGCCTCGATGAACGACTCGATGCCGAGCAGGATCTCGGCGCGCGACCGCAGGTGCTGGCGGCCGTCGCCCTGGCCGGCCCGGCCGTAGAGGACGCGGATCAGGTCGACCGCGCGATCGACCCGCGCCGACGCCTCCTCGGCCGTGACGTCATGCGTCTCGAGATCGGCGGCGAGGCGCCGGAAGAACCGCGCCGCCGCCTTGGGCACCGGGTTGCAGCCGGCGAGCGCGATCGCCGTGTGGCTCGAGATCTCCTCCGCCTCGCGGCCGAGCAGGCTCTTCGGCACGCGCACGACGAGCGACTCGAACGGACGGTCGGCCCGGAAGACGGCCGGGTGCGAGGTCTCGTAGCTGATCACGTCGCCGCTGCGGGCGATGCCGGTCCTGCCCTCCTGGGCGGCGTTGATCTGGCCGCTGAGGATCACCTCGAGGTGCAGGCACTCGGGGTCGCCGCTCGCGATCGCGCGCGAGGTGCGGATCATCGTGTTCGCGGCGGCGACGATCCGGAAGAGGCTGATCGCGCCCAGCTCGTAACCCCACATCCGCGCCCAGAACCGCTCGCTGTCGGGACTCCGGATCTCGACCGGGTGGTAGGCGTCACGCGACGACTCCGACCAGAACTCCATCCGCTCCCGGGCCGGCACCACCGCCGTGTCGATCAGCAGGGTCATCGGAAGGCCTGACTACTACGTCCGCGGACGCGCGCTGTCAAGACGCCGCGCGATCGGTCAGCCGCTCTTCTCCGTCAGCGCGAGCGCCCGCGGCGGGGCGCCCGAGCCGCTGCGTTTCCGTTTCTTCAGCTGCCGCTTGCGGTGGGTGGCGCCCGCGACGCCGTCGGGGTTCTGGAACAGCGTCACGATCAGCGCCACGCCGCCGAAGAGGAGCGCCCAGTTGCCCGAGATCCCGAACCACGTCTCGAGCGCGTACGGCACGAGCGCCGACACGGAGATCAGCCCGGCGAAGACGGCGCCCGAGACCATCGTGATCCCGCCGACGTAGGCGAAGGCGATCAGGCTGAGCGAGGTCAGCGCGGAAAAGCGGTCGACCGAGACCGAGCTGAAGTTGTAGCCGTACATCGCCCCGGCGACCCCGGCGATGAACGAGCTGATCCCGAACGCGGCGAGCTTCACGTTCCGCACGTTGACCCCGGCCGCCGCCGCGGCACGCTCGTTCGAGCGGACGGCGAGCATCCGCTGGCCGAGGTTCGAGCGGCGCAGGTTCGCCACGAGCAAGCCGAGCGCGAGCGTCACGGCGACGACGAAGAAGCCGAAGACGGGGCTCGGCACCTTGCCGTCGACGCCCCGGAACGGCCCGTACGGCCCGAGGTCGAGACCGAAGAGCGTCGGCTCCGGGACAGGCGAGCTCGAGCTGCCGCCGCCCCACGTCGTCGAGAGGAAGACGAACTGCTCGATCGCGACCGCCGCGGCGAGCGTGACGACGGCGAGCGCGACCCCGCGCACGCGCAGCGCCGACACGGCGGTGACGAGCCCGCAGACGGTGGCGCCGGCCGCGCCGATCAGGAGCCCCCATGGAAAGCCGACCCCGTGGTCGACGGCGAGGTGGGAGATGATGAAGCCCGAGACGCCGGCGAGCGCGAGCTGGACGACGGAGATCTGGCCGACGTAGCCCGTGATCACGACGAGCGAGAGACACATGATCGTCGCGAGCAGCGAGGTGATCAGCGCCTGCCGGAAGTCGTACGGCAGCACGATCAGCGCCACGACCGCAACGCCCGTCGCCACGAGCGACGTCCGCCAGAGCCGCTGCGGACGCGGCGCGAGCGGCAGGCGCTGCTCGACCAGCTCGCCGCGGCTCGGCAGGTTCGTCCCGCGCACGAACATCGCCACGACCATCAGCGCGAAGACGAGGAGCGGCTGGATCCCCGGCATCGCGACGCCGTGATCGGTCGGGAACCAGCTGAAGGTCTGGAGGTAGTAGAGGATGTTCTCGAGCATCCCGATCGCCAGGCCGACGAGCGTCGCGATCCAGAACGAGGTGAAGTTCGCGAACAGGGCGGCGGTCAGCGCCGGCACCACCTGCAGCGGCAGCGACGTCGGGTCGAGCTGCGTGATCGACGCCGCGAGCACGCCGAGCCCGCCGGCGACGAGCGTGGCGAGCAGGGTGTTCGCGAGCGCGAGGCGGTTCGGCGAGAGGCCGAGGAGCATCGCGCCCACCTCGTTCTCCGACGCGGCCCGCGTCGCGACGCCGAAGCGGCTGAACCGGAAGACGAGCGAGAGCACGAGCGTCGCGGCGAGGACGATGCCGGGCAGGATGAAACGGTCGATCGGGACGGTCGCGCCGAGGACGGTCGCCGTCCCTCGCGGCAGGACGGGCGGCTGCGGCTTCGTGCCGATCCCGAACGCGACCGAGACCGACGCCTGCGCGACGAGCAGCACGCCGAGCGAGGCGGCGAGCTTCGCGAGCGGCGACGCCGTCCGGAGCGGCCGGAAGGCGACGAACTCGACCAGCACGCCGAGCACGACGAGAACGGCGAACGTGACGAGGAGCGCGGGCGCCGTCCCGGCGGCCAGCCGTACTCGCCCGCGCGCAGCGACCAGTAGGCGTAGCCGGCGAGCATCGCGACCGCGCCGGTGGAGAGGTTGATGATCCCGGAGCCGCGGTAGGTGAGGACGACGCCGATCGCGATGCCGGCGATCAGGGAGCCGGCGCCGAGGCCGAGAAGCGCGAAGAGCAGGATCTGGTTCCAGTCCATGGTCTGCGATCGGTCCTCCGACGCCCCGAGGCGGGGCCGCGCGGCACGGCCCCGCCTCGTAGGAGGGCGGGCGTCCTACCCCTCGGGGGTGAAGTTCGCCGGCGGCCGCAGCCAGCCGGTCAGACGCTTGAAGACGCCTGCGCCCATGTACTGGAAGAACTGGGCCTGGTCGTTGCAGGCCGCGGGCTCGGTCTTGTACTTCCCGCAGTGGAGGCTCGGCGCGCCGAGCGCCTGCGGGCCGTGGAAGCCGCGGATCGCCTTCATCAGGTTCGCCGAGCTGATCTTCGCGGGGCCGAGCTTGTTCATCTCCTTCGCGATCGTGAGGATCTGGCCCCACGCCACGATCACCCAGGCGTCCTGCGCGAGCTTCGCCTGGCCGAGCTTGGCCATCGCCTTGTTGTACGGCACGGCCGCCTTGTCGCTCTTGTCGCCCGCCAGGCTCGAGGCGATGCCGTAGACCCACTTCGCGAGGTCGCCGCCGAGACCCGCCGCGACCTCACCGCTGAGGCAGAGCGGGTTCGAGACGATCTTCGAGCCGGAGACACCGAGCTGCTCGAGCGTCTTCGCGACGTTGACGCAGCCCTGCGCGTTCGACTGGGGCACGACGATGTCGGCCGTCTGCGCGCCCGCGGCCGTCAAGGGGCCGGTCAGGTCGGTCGAGTTCGGATCGAAGCCGACGAGCTTCGTCGCGATGCCCGCGTCCTCGAGGCTGGTCTTCTCGACCTTCGCGCCGACGTCGATGCCCGGCACCTGCGGGTAGATGACCGCGGCCGTCTTCGCGTGCAGCTTCGTCTTCGCGAACGTGCCCCACGGTCCGAGCACCGAGTCGTTCGTCCCGAAGAGGGCGAACTCGTTGCGCTGGGTCGCGTCGACCGGGAGCAGCGCCACGCCGCTCACGACCGGGATCTTCGATCCGAGGGCGGCGTAGAACGACTGGTTGCCGACGGCGAGCGCGCCCATCGCGACGGCCGAGATCCGCTTGTCGTTCGCGAACTTCTGGCCGCACTTCGTGCCGTCCTCCTCCGCGGAGGTCGTGAAGCACTCGACGAGCTTCAGCGGGTGGCCCTTGATGCCGCCGAGGTGCGTGTTGATCCACTTGACGGCGAGCTCGGCGCCCTTCGTCCAGTTCGGGCCGACGAGCACCTGGCCGCCCTGCGTGTTGATCGCGCCGAGGTAGATCGGCGACAGCTTCATGTTCGCCTTGCCGGCCTTGCCGCCGATGTAGCGCACGTAGTTCGTGACGGGCTTCTCCGCGGTGGTGCGGCCGAGCGCGCCCGGCACAGCGACCGCAAGCCCGCACGTGAGGACGCCAATAGAGAGTGCGAGGCGTCCAAGAGAGGCACGTTTTGCTGACCTCATCTCCGTTCCAGCCTCCTTCTTCGGTTGCGTCGTCGCCGCCTGCGGCCCCCGCCGTCGCGGCCCGTGGGGGTGATATTCGCGGGCTGCGGAGGCGCGCTCTTAACACTGGGCGCACAGTGATCCGGCGCCTCGCGGAGGCAGGTCCGGTGCTGGCATATGCTCACGCCGCTATGCGCTCGGGCGAGCTTTGGGCTGCGAGGCGATGACGGCGGTTCTGACGGCAACGGGCATCTCCGTGAGCTTCGGCGGCGTCCTCGCCGTCGTCGGCGTCGACCTCGAGGTCGGCCCGGGCCGGCTGGTCGGCCTGATCGGCCCGAACGGCGCCGGCAAGACGACCTTCATCGACGCGATCAGCGGCTTCGTCCGCTGCACGGGGCGGGTCGAGCTGGACGGAGAGGACCTGAGCGGCCTGCCGCCGCACGCACGCGCGCGGCGCGGCCTCGCGCGCACGTGGCAGTCGATCGAGCTCTTCGACGACCTCACCGTCCGCGAGAACCTGCTCGTCGCCTCGCACCGGCCCTCGTTCTGGCAGACGGTCCGCGAGACCGTCACCCCGCCGGCGGCGAGCACGGCCGAGATCGGCCCGGCGCTCGAGCTGCTCGGCCTCGAGGCGGTCGCCGACGAGCTGCCGAGCGAGCTCTCGCAGGGCGAGCGGAAGCTCGTCGGCATCGCCCGCGCCCTCGTCGCGAAGCCGCGCCTGCTCTGCCTCGACGAGCCGGCCGCGGGGCTCGACACGAGCGAGAGCGAGGAGCTCGGCCGGCGGCTGCGGCGGCTCGCCGACGGCGGCCAGGCGACGCTGCTCGTCGACCACGACATGGGGCTCGTGCTCGGCATCTGCGACGAGATCGTCGTGCTCGAGTTCGGCAAGGTGATCGCGCGCGGCCCGGCCGACACCGTGCGCCGCGACCCGCAGGTGATCGCCGCCTATCTGGGCAGCGCCGCGGCGGCGCTGGCGCCGTCCGAGCTGGGGCAGGAGGTCGAGCATGGCTGACGCCGTCCTCGCGCTCGAAGGGCTGACCGCCGGCTACGACGGCGCCGCGGCGATCCGCGAGCTCGACCTCGAGGTGCGCGCCGGCGAGGTGGTCGCCCTGCTCGGCGCGAACGGCGCCGGCAAGACGACGACCCTGCGCGCAGTCTCGGGGCTGATCAAGCCGATGGCGGGCCGCGTCGTCTTCGCGGGCGACGACGTCAACCGCACGGCGCCGAGCGCCAGGGCACGGCTCGGCATCGCCCATGTCCCGGAGGGGCGCGGCCTCTTCTTCGGTCTCACCGTCGCCGAGCACTTCCGCGTCGCCGTCCGCGGCGAGACGCTCGACGTCGACCTCGCATACGAGTACTTCCCGAAGCTGCGCGAGCTGCAGCGGCGCCGGGTGGGGCTGCTCTCGGGCGGCGAGCAGCAGATGCTCGCGGTCGCGCGGGCGCTCGCCCGGCAGCCGAAGCTCCTGCTCCTCGACGAGCTCAGCCTCGGGCTCGCCCCGGTGATCGTCGAGTGGCTGCTGCCGGTCGTCCGCCAGTTCGCGCTCGACCGCGGCTCGGCCGTGCTCCTCGTCGAGCAGCACGTGCACCTCGCGCTCGAGGTGGCCGACCGCGGCTACGTGCTCTCGCACGGCGAGATCGTGCTCTCGAACGACGCCGGACGACTGCGCGACGACCGTCAACTGCTGATCGCGAGCTACCTCGGCGAGCGCGTGCAGGCCTGAGCGGCCACGCGCCCGCCGGAACCGGAGAGGAGAAGATGACCGTGAGCCACCGGAGCCTGGAGGACCTGCTGGGAGAGGTCGGGAGCCCCGTCGAGCTGCTGCGCAACTCGCAGGCCGGCCCGAACGTGTATCCCGGTGTGCCGGCCGAGTACACGAACTGGCGCGACGAGCAGCTCGCATGGCAGGAGACGTGCGTCCTCTTCAACCAGAGCTACCACATGGCCGACCTGGCCGTGGAGGGCCCCGACGCGCTCGCGTTGCTCTCGCACCTCGCCGTCAACAGCTTCGCCGGCTTCGCGGTCGACAAGGCCAAGCACTTCGTCCCCTGCACGCCCGACGGCTACGTGATCGGCGACGTGATCCTGTTCGCGCTCGCGGAGAACGCCTACAACCTCGTCGGCCGCGCGCCCGCGCTGAACTGGGTCACCTACCACGCGGAGACGGGCGGCTACGACGTCGAGGTGACCCTCGACCAGCGGACGGCGATGCGCACCGACGGGCGCCGCCGCTCGTACCGCTACCAGGTGCAGGGCCCGAACGCGATGCGGGTGATCGAACGGGCGCTCGGCGGGCCGCCGCCGGAGCTGCGCTTCTTCACGATGACCGAGGTGCAGATCGCCGGGCGGGCCGTCCGGGCGCTGCGCCACGGCATGGCCGGCCAGCCGGGCTGGGAGCTCTTCGGCCCGTGGGACGACGGCGAGGCGGTGCTCGAGGCGCTCGTCGCCGCGGGCGAGGAGTTCGGCATGCGCAAGGTCGGCGGCCGCGCGTACTCGTCGAACACGCTCGAGTCGGGCTGGATCCCGTCGCCGCTGCCGGCCGTCTACTCCGGCGAGGGGCTGCGGGCCTACCGCGAGTGGCTGCCGGCCGACGGCTACGAGGGACGGGCGTCGATCGGCGGCAGCTTCGTCTCGACCGACGTCGAGGACTACTACTTCACGCCGTGGGACCTCGGCTACGGCAACTACGTCAAGTTCGACCACGACTTCGTCGGCCACGAGGCGCTCGAGCGGCTGGCCGGCGACGAGCACCGGCACAAGGTGACGCTCGCGCTCGAGGACGAGGACGTGACCCGGACGATCGCGACGATGCTCGGCAAGGGGCCTCGGGCGAAGTTCGTCGACTGGCCGTCGGCGGTCTACTCGATGCACCCGTTCGACCGGGTGACGGTCGACGGCGAGACGGTCGGCGTCTCGACGTGGGTCGGCTACAGCGCGAACGAGGGCAAGCTGCTGACGCTGGCCGTGCTCGACGCCGAGCACGCCGAGCCGGGCACCGAGGTGACGTTCGTCTGGGGCGAGGAGGACGGCGGCTCCGCCAAGCCGACGGTCGAGCGTCACGAGCAGGTCGAGCTGCGGGCGATCGTCAGCGCGGTGCCGTACGTCGAGGCGGTGCGAAAGAGCTACGCGCCGGGCGGCTGGCGGACGGTCGGCCGCACGTAAGGGAGAATGAGCGCATGACCGACTTCCCCGAATCCCATCGCGACCTGCTCGACGCGCAGGTCGCCACGCTCGCGACGATCGACCGCAACGGGCTGCCGCAGCTGACCGAGGTCTGGTTCCTGCACGAGGACGGCGAGCTGAAGCTCTCGTTGAACGACTCGCGCTGGAAGACGCGCAACCTCGCCGAGCGGCCGGAGTGCAGCCTCCTGATCCTCGACCTCGAGATGCCGTACCGCTACCTCGAGGTGCGCGGCCGGTCGCGCGTCGAGCCGGACCCCGACTATGCCTTCGCAGACAAGGTCGGCGCGAAGTACGGCGGCGCCGACCTGCGCGCCCACGACGGGCCCGGCGAGTCCCGGGTGGTCGTGACAGTCGAGCCGGACGCGATCCACCCGGTCAACATGCGCGGCTAGCTCGCGAAGCTGGCGCTTCGCTCGCTGAGAAGCGGTACTCCGCGGATCGGAGAGCGCGGTCTCCGATCCGCTCCGTGCTGTGCTGGTCGTCGGATGATCTCGGCGGGTTGCCTGCCCCGGCGCGGACGCGGGTGGCCTTCGGCCATCCGGGTCCGCTGCGTTCGGCCGGCCGCTAAGTCCGGCCTGCGGCCATCCGCTTAGCGCCCGGCCCGTAGCCGACCTCGAGCCTCGAACCGGCTACGGCAGACACGAGCGCGACGCCGGATCAGGGCAGGACCGACCAAGACCCCGGCCGCAGCGTCGGCGTACCCCAATGCCGAAGGCGACGGTACGACGACGCGAACCAGCGTCCCCGGTCCCGGCCGAAGGCCGCGAGCCGGACGCGCCGGGGCAGAGACCCCGCCCAGATCATCCGACCAGCGAAACAGCACGGAGCGCGCCCGAGTCGCGTCTCGGGCGCGCGCAGTTCCGCTTCAGGCGCTCGAACCGCGCAGCGTTTCGAGCGGAGCAAGCGCCGGGCGGCCGAGGATGAGATCCGACGCCTTCTCGGCGATCATCATCGTCGGCGCGTGCGTGTTCGAGCGCACGATCGTCGGCATCACCGACGCATCGACCACGCGCAGCCCCTCGGTTCCGTAGACGCGCAGCTCGTGGTCCACCACCTCGCCCATCGCGCAGGTCGAGGTCGGGTGGTACACCGGATGGCAGGCGCGGCGGCCCCAGGCGAGGATGTCCTCCGCGGAGTCGGAGGCGGGGACGCTGAACGGCTCCTTCGTCACGTCGGTCAGCACCTTCTGGCCGGCGACCTCGAGCGCGACGCGCGTGCCCGCGACGAACGCGGCCCGGTCCTCCTCGGTCGTGAGGAAGTTCGAGACGACGCACGGCTTCGACTCGGCCATCGGCGTGCGCAGCGAAACCTTGCCGCGCGCGGTCGGCTTCACGAGCACCGGCCCGAAGACGAAGCCGTGGTCGTGCGGCGCGGTCAGCCCCTCGTCGTAGAAGAGCGACGGCGAGAAGTGGAACTCGACATCCGGCGCCGGCAGGTCGGGACGCGAGCGGAAGAACGCGCCCGCCTCGGGGATGTTCGAGCTGAGCGGGCCGCGGCCCTCGCCGTGCAGGAGCTCGAAGTTCTCCGGCGTGAAGATCCCGAAGAGTCCCGGCATCGTGCTGATGTAGTTGAGGTTCGCCATCGCGTGGTCCTGGAGGTTGCGGCCGACGGGCAGCTCCTGCCGCACCGGGATCCCGAACGGCTCCAGCTCCTCGCGCAGGCCGATGCCGGAGAGCATCAGCAGCACCGGCGACTGGTAGGCGCCGGCGGAGACGATCACCTCGCGCTCGGCGCGGACGGTCTCGCGAACGCCCCGCTGGACGAGCTCGACCCCGACGGCGCGGTTGCCCTCGAAGACGATCCGCTCGACGAAGACGCTGTCGCGCACCTCGAGGTTCGGGCGGTCGGCGACCGGGTGGACGTAGGCGTCGGCGGCGCTGTGCCGCATCCCGTTGCGCTGCGTCAGCTGGAAGCGGCCGCAGCCGTCCTGGCGCTCGCCGGTCAGGTCGGAGTTGGCGGGGATGCCGGCGGCAACCGCGGCCTCGAGCATCAGGTCGACGAGCGGGTGCATCGAGCGGCTGTCCGAGACGGCCTGCGGCCCGCCGGCGCCGTGGTAGGCGCTCGCGCCGCGCTCGTTGTCCTCGCCGCGCTTGTAGTACGGGAGGATCTCGTCGTAGCTCCAGCCGTCGGCGCCGTTCGCGGCCCACTCGTCGTAGTCGGCACGGTTGCCGCGGAGGTAGATCATCGCGTTGATCGAGCTGCAGCCGCCGATCATCCGCCCGCGCGGCAGGTAGAGCCGGCGCCGGTCGAGCCCCGGCTCCTCCTCGCCGGTGAGGTCCCAGTCGAGGCTCGACTTGAACATGATCGGAAACATCGCGGGGACGTGGATCTCGGGCGCGGTGTCGGGGCCGCCCGCCTCGAGCAGGAGCACGTTCACGTCCGGGTCCTCGCTCAGCCGCCCCGCGAGCACGCAGCCCGCGGATCCCGCACCGACGATCACGTAGTCAGCCGCCATCGAGTCCCCCTCGGTCGAGTTTCTGCATGCAACCTAACCACACCCCGAGGGGCCGTTTCAAAGGATCGGCCCGCACGGCCGACGCGAATTGCATGCAGCCACGGCGTCGTCAAGGAGCGCGCCGCCGGTCGTGGACACCTACCGTCAGCTGCTCTCGACCAGCGGCTCCTGAAGCGGAAAGTGGCAGGCCGCCGCGTGCGAGGTCACGTTGAACGGCCGCAGCACGGGCTCTTCCTCGGAGCAGATCGCCTCCGCCCGGGGGCAGCGCGTCCTGAACCGACAACCGGACGGAGGATTCGCCGCCGAGGGCAGCTCGCCGCGCACCGACGCCTTCTTGTCGCGCTGCTTCCCGGCGCGGTCTGTCGACGGCACGGCGGCGAGCAGGCCGACCGTATACGGATGGGCCGGCCGCTCGTAGATCTCCTCGATCGGCCCGATCTCCACCAGCTTGCCCAGGTACATCACTCCCACCCGGTCCGCGAGGTAGCGAACCGCAGGAAGATCGTGGGAGATCACGATGTAGGTCAGATCATGCTCCTTCTGAAGCCGCTTCATCAGGTTCAGCACCTGAGACTGGATCGACACATCGAGTGCGGACACCGGCTCGTCGGCGACCACCAGGCGGGGCGAGACGGTGAGCGCACGCGCCAGAGCGATGCGCTGACGTTGTCCACCGGAGAACTCGTGCGGGTACAGCCCGGTCGCAAGCGGCGACAGGCCGACCTGATCCAGCAAGTCCCGGACGCGGGCGTTCTGCTCGTGTCTGTTGCCGATGTGCTGGGCGATGAGCGGTTCTCGAAGGATCGAGTTCACGCGCATACGAGGGTCGAGGGACGAGTACGGATCCTGGAACACGAGCTGCATGTCCCTGCGACGACGGCGAAGTGCAGCGCCGCGTAGCGTCGCAAGACTCTCGCCGTCGAAGTGGATAACCCCGGAGTCGGGTGCCTCCAAGGCCACGATCAGGCGAGCCAGCGTGCTCTTTCCGCACCCGGACTCGCCAACGAGCCCGAACGTCTCGCCCTTCGCCACTTCCAGCGTCACGCCCGATACGGCCTTCACGGAGCCGGCCCGCCGCTGGAGGATGCCCCGTGTAATGGGGAACTCCTTGTTCACGTCGACGAGCTTCAGAAGCGGTTCCGCCTCTGCGCGTTCAGGCCGGTGAGCACTGCTCGGTGCGACCGACCGCTCCCCTTCCCCGGCAGCGTGGCTCGGATCGGACTTGCCGTGTACGGGGAAGAAGCATGCGTAGCGGTGAGCCGTTTCTCCAGCCAGCACCGGGCTCACGTCCCGGCACTGCTGTTGCACGTACCGGCAACGATCCGCGAACCTGCACTGATCGAAGCTCCGCGACAGGTCAGGCGGCCTGCCCGGGATGCTGTAGAGAGTTCGGCCGCCCTCTCCGTGGAGCTCCGGAATCGACTCGAGCAGCGCCTCGGTGTATGGATGCCGCATCTCTCGAAAGAGGTCGGCGGCACTGCACGCTTCGACGATCTGTCCCGCGTACATGACCAGGACGCGGTCGGCATGTTCGGCAATCACGCCCATGTCGTGGGTGATCAGGAGAACTCCCATGCCGAGTCGCTCTTTGAGATCTTCCAGGAGCGCCAGAATCTGGTCCTGCACCGTGACATCGAGTGCGGTCGTCGGCTCGTCTGCGATGAGCACCTTTGGCTCACACGCCAATGCGATGGCGATCACGACTCGTTGCCGGAGCCCTCCGGACAGGTGATGCGGATACGCGCGCAGTCGCTCCGAGGGCTTCGGCACACCGACGAGATCGAGAACCTCTGCCGCGCGCGCCTCCGCAGCCCTTCTCGTCGCGTTCCGGTGAACGCGGACAGTCTCCGCGATCTGCTCGCCGACCGTCTTGGTTGGGTTCAGCGACGTCATCGGGTCCTGGAAGATCATCCCGATCTCGTTGCCGCGCACGCGGCGCATCTCCCTCTCGGACAACGACGTGAGCTCGCGTCCCGCCAGCGTGATGCTCCCGCCGGCTATCCGACCGCCCGGCGGCAGGAGGCGCATGACCGACATCGCAGTCATCGACTTGCCGCAGCCCGACTCCCCGACCAGCCCGACCGTCTCTCCAGGAGCAACCACAATCGACACACCGTCGACCGGCGTCACCGTCGACCGGCGCATCTGAATCTGTGTACGCAGTCCCTCGACGTTGAGCACGCTCTCTCCCGCGCCCTGGGTCACTCGCTGCCCTTCCTCAACAGTCCCCCTAGAACTCGCATTTACCGTTCGCGCAAACGCGCCTCGGCGGCGTCACGCAGACCGTCGCCGACGAAATTGACCGCTGTGACCGTCAGCACGATGCTTGCCCCGGCTGGAACGATCAGCCACCAGTACCCGTCGTAGATGTACTGCAGCCCTGTGGACAGCATCCCTCCCCAACTCGCGGCCGGAGGCGGAATGCCCAGACCGAGGAAGTCCAGCGCCGCAAGCAGAAGAATGGCGTCGGCCACCTGAAACGTCGTGGACACCACGATGACGCCGATCGCGTTGGGGAGGATATGACGCAGGATCGTGCGCAACTTGCCGAGGCCCGCGACTCTCGCGGCATCCACGTATTCGAGCCTCCTGATCCGAAGCGCTTCTCCTCGCACCAACCGTGCCGTGCTGAACCACGACAAGAGCCCGATCACCAGCGTCAAGCTGACGCGCGAGGGCGTGACGATCGTGGCGACAACGATCACGACGAACAGCTGAGGAATCGACAGGAAGGCGTCGACGATTCTCATGATCACACCATCGGCTGCGCCCCCGAGGAATCCCGAGACAGCGCCGACGAGGCTGCCGGCGCAAGCTGCGAGAAACGCTGCCGAGACGCAGACGATCAGCGACGTCTGGCCGCCGGCCATCAGACGGCCGAGAACGTCGAAGCCGGACTGATCCGTCCCGAGCGCGTGCCCTACCCCGGGCGCAAGGTCGACCTGGCTGAAGTCGATGTGGATCTGGTCGGTGCGATAGACGAGCGGCCCGATGAAGCAGAACGCCACGATTGCGCCGAAGATGACCAGACCGAGGAGCGCCAGGCGGCTGTCGAGAAACGCGTCGCGCATCCGCGCTTCGTGACGTACCTCCAGATGCTCGGCGGCGGCCGCAGCACCAGCGGCGTCCGCCGGAAGCCCCGTGCCGGTCCCGAGCTGCCCCGCACCCATCTCGCTACACCCTGTTTCTCGCGTACCGAATGCGCGGGTCCAGCACCGCGTAGGCGATGTCGGCACACAGTGAGCCGAATACTGTGGCGACCGCCACCACCAGCACGACACCTAACTCCGTCGGGTAGTCACGCGCAACAGCCGCGTTCCAGAACAGAAGCCCCATGCCGGGATAATTGAAAACGCTCTCGGTGATCACCGTCCCCGCCATGATCACCGGGAGAAAGAGTCCCAGCTGCGTGGCGATCGGCCCCAATGCATTCCGGCACACATGCCCGAGGAGCACCCGGGTCGAGCTCAGGCCTTTGGCACGCGCGAGCCGAACGTAGTCCTGAACGAGATTCTCGACGGTCGACGAGCGCATGTAGCGACTGAAGACTGCGGTGGAACCGACTCCGAGCGCGAGCACCGGAAGCACCAGCCCCGAAGGGTGCGAGAGGATCCCGATCGCCGAGGTCCCTTGCGGCGCCTGCGCGGGCAGGATGTGCCATTTCACGGCGAACAGCCAAATTCCGATGATGCCCACAAGAAATATCGGGGCCGAGTATGCAGCAAGGCTCAGAACCGAAATTGCGTGATCCACCGCCCGCTTTCGCTTGACAGCCTGAAGCATTCCGAGGGGAAGACCAATCACAAGAGACACAAGCAGCGATAGCGATGTCAAGATCAACGTCTTGGGGAGACGCTGCGCAATGAGCGTCGATACATCTTCATTCTGGTTGTAAGAGCGGCCGAAGTTCCCCTTGATCAAGCGCCCTATCCACGCTCCATATTGAATCGGGAGCGATCGATCGAGATAGTTGTCATGTTTGAATTCGGCAATCGCTCTTGCGTTGGCTTTTGCGCCGAGGATCGCTCTCGCCGGTCCTCCAGGCAGCGCATTGAGAAGGGCAAAGACGATGACCGTCACAATCGCGATCACCAGCACACCCTGCCCCAGTCGCCGCACGAGATACGCCGTCACGTCAGCTGCTCCGGTCTCACCGACCGCCGGCACACATCCCTCGAGCGAGCCCCACTCGCATGAATCGGAGCCCCGGACGCCGTAGGCCGTCTCGTTGACGGCCTACGGCGTTTCAGGGATTCCACCCGGGCCAGCGCGGGAGGAGAGTACGCTGCTACTTCGTGAAGTACCAATTCTCTGGTTCGATGATCTCAATAGGACTCGGAGCGAACCCCTTCAAGTTCGGGTCAGTCGCGTATAGCAGGCCTGTCGGGACCGGGGCCCAGAGAAGTGCGGCCGTCCTTGTCAGGTAGTTGTCCAGCGTGTTTAGGGCAGCATCGCCCGGCTTCGTGTAGATCTTGTCGAAGAGCGACATGACGTACGGATTCGCATAGTTCGACACGTTGAAGATCGCATGCGTTCGGAAGACCACCCCGGTCTCCGGGTAGAACGTGAACGTGTCCGTCTCGGGACTGCCGAGATACATCATCTGCCACTGGCATGCGCGCTGCTTCGGCGTGCAGCCGGCGAAGTACTGCGCCATGTTCGACTCCGGCGTTGCCACCGGCGTGATATTGATGCCCACCTGCTCTGCTGCAGATTGGAGGCTCGTCATCTCGAGCGCCCACGCGCTGCTTCCGGTTGCATAGAGCAGCTTGATCGGCGGCATCTTCTGGCCCTGCCTGATGCCCTTCCCACACTTCCCGGCGCCGGTGCCCGCGCGTACGCAGGTCGCCGTCCCGCTGCTCGGCACGTTCCAGCCATTTTTCTGCAGGTACTTCCGTGCGGCGTCGATACTGAACGGATACGGCTTGCTCTTCTCATACGCCGTCACGTACGGGTTCGGCGGCTGCGGCGGGTTCGGCCCGAAGTCGACATAGCCGTAACCTCTGAGCGCCGCTCGGATGTCGCCTTCCTGATCGATCAATGACTGCATCGCCTGCCGGAAGTACAGCTGCCGTACGAGCGGCCCGAACGTCGGGTTGTTGTAGTTCCAGAAGAGGTCGTTGTACGACCACGTGGCGATAGGATGCTCGAACGTGTATCCGGGAACTGGATTCGTCGACGGCATCGCCGCCGCCGTCGTTAGCGGCGCCGACGCGAACGGCACATATCCGATCGTCAGGGCATGCGACTTCAGTAGGTTGTACTCCGCGGCGTCGGACGTCGCGACGTTGAGCACAAGTTGCGAAATCCGAGGCTTCGGCAAGCCCGAATACGCGGTGTTCGGAACGAGCGTGGCCGACGTCCCTCCCGGCGTGAACTTGCTGAGCTTGAACGGCCCATCGACGATCTGCCATAGGGGATTCGTCGCGTAACTGCTCGTGTCCGCCGCCTGCTTTGCCAGATACTTGTAGACGAGCGGGCATTCCTTCATCTGCACACTCGCGGTCTCCGACGCGCAGTTCGCCTTGGTGCCCGGCCCGCTGAGGTCCCAGGCAGTCGGCAAAGGCGAGATCATTGTGAGCTGGTTCTGCAGGAACCATGTCGGGTTCACGCTCTTCTTCAGATGGAGAGTGAAGCTGTTGTGAGCGTCGTCATAGGTCACAGACGCCAACGTGTCCGGGAACGCGCCCGGCAGGTACATCCAGAAGTTCGTCCGGTCAGCCTGGAGCATTCCAAGGAACAGCGCGACATTCTTCGGCGTGATCCGTTCACCGTTCGAGAACTTCCAGTTCCGCTTCAGCGTGATGAGGACATCCTTGTCGTGATTCTTGAAGACCGGCGGGGCGGCCAGTGATCGTTGGACGTTCAGCTTGTACGGACTGCCGTCCCACCAATACAGGGGACGCCACATCAGATCCTGGAACGGTGACAGGTTCGACTTGTTGACGTACTGCGAGCTCATCACGGGGAAGATGTAGTTGATCGGAACGCCCGCCTGGAGAGCGTACGTCACGGTTCCACCCGCCGAGGATGCTTTGGCGGCTTCCGGCTTCTTGGCGGCCGCGCTCGCTGCGACGGCGACGAGCGCCGTCGCGACTGCGAGCGAGAGGACGACCAGGCGTGTCCGCCGCCCATGTATGCGAAGTCTTTCAACCATGCGACCTGCTACCTCCTTTCGGAAGGACCAGCGACGCCTGCCGGCTCGTAGCCCTCCGGATAGCTGATCTCACCCAACACTTTGAGGCGCGCTCCGCAGAGCGTGTGAACGAGACCGTTGTCGTCGTGCCCGAAAAGAACCCCCACGTTCCGTAGCGCGGTAAAGTCCATGAGGAGCACTGCCCCCACCGCCTGCCACTCCTCGACCCAGGTCAGCAGGAAGAGTCCCTCGTCGATCTTCCAGGTCGTCGAGTGATCGCACTCCGACCCCGAATAGTCGAACTTGCCGAGGCCCTGCCACACGAAGCGTCGCGGATTCAGATACACGTGCTCGGCGGTATGCCCGTCGGCGTATTCGGCATACGCTCTTTTCCCCACAAGCTCGGCGGACAGTTCAGGGAGCGCGCCGTCCGATCCGGTCACACTGCAGGCATAGAGATCCTGCTGAAGATCGCTGCGGTCTTTCCCGTAAACCAGACGGTTCTGAATGAAAACGCCGCCGCCGGAACCCAGGTTGAGCGTGAGCGAGGTCGCCGTAGCTCGATCCTCGTGAAGAAGTTGGATGAAGTAGACGTTCTCCCGTGCAGCGACCGCGTCGTACGCCGCGCCATGTACATCCTCTTTCGAAGAGTCAGCACGGTTCCATGACCATCCGAGCGTGTCGGCCTCGAAGGCGATGTTGAGTGTCGAGCCGTCGTCGAGCGTGAGTGAGATCTCGCGACCGGCGAGCTCCTTCGTAGACGGGATCCGGAAATCGGCCCATGGCGAGCCGAGATCGTACGGCGTCTCCGGGCGAATCCCCCGCGTCTGCAGTCTTTCCACCGACTTCTCCTCCCTCTTCCGTTTGCCGCCACACGTCAGGTGCGCGGCTCAATCGCTGTAAAGCTTCGTCTGCCGCGGAACGCGCTTCCGCGGCTTCCGTCCATAATCCGCAGCAGCGCGGTCAGCCCACCGACTGCTGCGACCGGACAGGCCGCGGCACCTCTCCAACACCGCGTGGGCGGAACCTTCTCGGTCGCCCCTGATCACCAGTGAGCAGGCTCATAGCCTTTCGGATAGTCGGTTTCGCTGAGAAGGCCGAGCCTTGCGCCGCACAACTCGTGGACGATTCCCTCGTCGTCAACGCCGAAGAGTCCGCCTGTGTTGCGGAGATTCTCGTAATCCATTAGGAGCACGGCTCCGACGGGCTGGTACTCCTCTACCCAGGTGAGGACGTACAGCCCGGACGGGCGCATTTTCCAGAGCGAAGAGACATCGCACTCGGCTCCCGAGTCGTACTTGTCGTCTCCGAGTCCCTGCCAGGCGATCCGGCGAGGATTCATGTAAATGTGTTCAGCAACGATGTCCGGGGCGTACTCGGCATACCATCGCTTGCCGACGAGATCTGCAGTCAGATGTGGGAGCGGGGTCGACTCATCGCTGCCCTCGACACGAGCGGTGATGATCTCCTGACGCAGCTCCAGATGCCGCCAATCGACATCTGCACCGCCGGGAACCGGACGCCCGTCGATGTCGACGATGACGTTGCGGGCGAGAAACGCGCAACCGCCGTCGAAGTCGATGATCAACGACACTGCCGTATTGCCGGCGACATCGACGTATTCAACGAAGAAGACCGAGTCTCGGGCCTCGACGGCGTCGTATGGAGCCGAACCCGCGCTCTTCGGCACGACACCGCCCGAGAAGTCCCAGGTGAGGGCGTGCTGCTCGAAGGAGTAGCTCAGGAACGTGTCTGTCCCGTGCTCGAGACTCACTGTTTTCCCAGCGAGCGCTTGGGAGCGATCCAGCCGATTCGTCTTCCACGGCCGGGCGAGAGCATGGTGCGGTTCACGACGGAGACGACGTGTCTCGAGAACGTGCAACGTGCCCGTATCTGTTGTGGCCAACGACCCAGCTCCTTCCGGTCAAGATCCCGTAAATTCGCGCTGTTATGACAACAGTCAGCGATACCGAGCGGATATAGGCAACACGCGCAGGGCTGCAGCCCTCACGATACGAAACAAGACCCCCTGGATTGTCCGACGATTTACGAGATCTGGTTCAGCGTGTCAGCGCGCGCTTCTGCGCTGTCGCTGCCTCAAACGCAGTAATACCGTCTCGAAGGCGTAGGGCGCTTGGCAATCCGTGCGCGATGCGTTGTTCGTTCGCGCCGACTCCGAGAGACGTCTCTGAGGTCGCTCGGGCTCACGCCGTACTCTCGCTTGAAGACTCTCGAGAAGTGCGCCGCGTCGGAGAAGCCCCACCGGAGAGCGACGTCGGAGACCGATTCCTCACGCGAGCCGGTGAGGTCGTCGAAGGCGCGCCGGAGCCGTTCCCGGCGAATCATCTGCGCCACCGACTCGTCTGTCTCCTCGAAGAGCGCGTGGAGGGCCCGTACCGACATCGCGTTGGCAGCGGCAATGCGAGGAGGCGTCAGCCTCGGGTCGCTCAGGTGGTCGTAGATGTATCGCCGGACGGACGCCCGGAGGGCGGTTCGGCGCGCTTCTCGGCTGGAGGGGACAGCCGGCCGCAGGGCCTCGGCCAGCAGGTCGTACAGCGTCCGCACGGCCACGTCGGCCTCTTGCGTGCTCAGCGACGGCAGCTCGATCGCCAGAGCGTTCAGGTAGCGCGTCAGCAGTCGCGCCGAGCCAACGTCGGAGCCGATGCGGATTGCCTCCGCATCGCCCAACTGCGGGCACTCGCTCAGCACGCGGTTACGGGGCAGGAGAAGTGTGCGCTTGAAGAACGGCGCAAGCACCTCGACCTCGGTCGGTCGCGTGCCGTCCCACAGAATGAGGTCACCCGCGGTCATCGTCAGCACGTCCCCCCGGCCGACTTGTTCAAAGCCCTGACGGACCCACTGCAGCCCGACGAACTCGCCTCGGCTGTCATCCGGTGGAGCCCCGCTGCCGAAGCCGGCGAACGGCGTGCAGACGCAGTCGAGTAGCGCGAGCTCGCCGAACGTGCAGCGCGAGACGGCGCCGTTGAAGAGCGGCGGCGTGTTGTCTGTCGCGCGAATTTCGAATGGTACGTGGGTATCCGCGAGTACTGATCCCCACGATGCGAGACGTTCGCGCGACACCGGTCCCGCGACCTGCCAGCGCTCGACCGTTCTACCCTCTTCGGCAGGCGCGCCTTCGTCGCCGCTGAGGTCGGAGCTGCGGCTGGGCAGCGCGATGGGACTTCCACCGCCGAGACCTGGCCGTAGCTGTTTCAAGTGATACAGCCCACTCGCGTCGCCAACATCCCCACCGGTCGCAGACTGTAACAGGGTGGCGTCGCGAAGACTAGAGACGGAGCCTGGCGGCAATGCGAGATAGACTCGCGCCGGGTGCGCGTCGGAGTCTTCAAGGGCGTCCGCAGGATTGAGGTCGAGGATGCGGTAGCGCCGGAAGCAGGCGAGCGCGGGATCGTGCTCGACGTCAAGGCGTGCGGCATCTGCGGCTCCGACCTACACGTGTATCTCGAGGGCGCGCTTGTCAAGCCGGGTCAGGTGCTCGGACACGAGTTCGCCGGCGAAGTGGTCGCGATCGGCGGCGAGGTCGAGGGAATCGAGGTCGGCGACCGTCTCACCGGCATCCCGATTCAGCCGTGCGGGGAGTGTCGCCGCTGCGGCGAAGGACTCGGTCATCTGTGCGAGCGCATGCACGAGACCAGCATCGGCTTCGGCATCCCCGGTGCGTTCGCCGAACGGGTCCGGATACCCAACGCGCAGCTCGGAGTCAACGTCTTCGCACTGCCGGACGACCTTGCGTGGGAGGACGGCGCTTCCGTCGAGCCGCTCGCAGTAGCCGTTCACTGCGTTCGCCGTGCAGACGCCGCGGCTGGGCAGTCGGCGTTCGTCTTCGGGCTCGGCACGATAGGACTGCACGTCGCACAGGTGCTGCGCGCCCACGGCGTCGACCCGGTCCTCGGCTACGACCTTTCCGAGCTCCGCCGGCAGCGCGCCGTCGAGCTGGGCGTCGAGGTCGTCGATGCGTCCGGCGCACGCGACATCCTCGGCGACCGCGAGCTCGACCTCGTCTTCGAATGCGCCGGTGCGCCGCCGCTGATCCAGACTGCGATCGATCTCGTCCGTCCACGCGGCACCGTCACGATCGTGGCGCTTTACGACGCGCTCGCGACGATCGACCCGATGGTGCTGCTCCACAAGGAGGTGACTCTGGTCGGCGGCGCGATGGTGACGCCCGAGGACTTCAGAGAGTCGCTCGATCTGCTCGGTTCCGGTAGGGCGACGGGCACCGGCCTGGTCACGCATCGGGCGCGTCTGTCAGAGCTTCCGGCTGCGTTCGAGCTTCAGTGCGACAAGGACGCCACGATCAAGGTCATGGTCGCGCCGTAGGCGCCGGTTGGATGTGACGACGCCGCGCGATTGCTCTCCCTCCGCCCCAACGTCGTGACCCGGATCGGCGCACGCATTGCCAAGCAATCTAGCGTTGTCGGCATTGCGACAGCAGAAGCGTCACGCCTAGCTTTGTCTTGCTCCTCAGAGCTTCGCATTTGCCGCTCGACGTAGGGGGATGAGGGGATGCACCAGGAAATCATCGGGAACTACTGGACGATCTCCGGGCCTGTGGAGGTTCACGTCGGGCGCGAATGGAGCCTCTTCGACCT
>CAVTBF010000004.1:0-86771 GCA_963732915.1 uncultured Actinomycetes bacterium
ACGCCGCGCTTCTGCGGCGAGCCGGCGAGCGCAGGCGTCTTCGTCTTCGCCTTCGGAGCCTTGCGGCCCTTCCGGACGAGCTGATTGACGGTCGGCATGGGTGGTTGTTCTCTCGTTTCGAAGCAGTCAAAAAGATACGGCCGGCCGGGGCTCGCCCTGGCCAACCGACCGCGGCATGGTAGCGGAGGTCGGCAGGGAACGTCAAACCGCTTCGACAAGCGAAATATCCCCGCTTTGGGGCGTAGCCGTCTGCCGGCCCCGGAACTACAGTCAGCTCAAGTCCCGAGATCCCTCGGTTTCGACGTGAATCACGTGCTCATCGGCCTTTCTGCGGCGCTCGGCGTCTGCGTCGTCGTGCTCGTCGTCGTGCTCGCCCAGCTTGCACGGCGCTCGGCCCGGCGGGGCGACGCGCGGGTCGAGGACGTCGTCGCCACCCTCGAGACACGGATGGACGAGCTCGCGCGCGAGCTGGCGGGGGCGGTTGCGCGCGCCGAGGAGGAGACGCGGCGCAGCGGCTTCCTCGGGGCGCTCGCCGGCACCCTCGACCTCGACGACGTCCTCGCCCGCGCGCTCGATGCGGCGGCGACGCTCCCGGGCGCCGACGCTGCCCTGGTCCGGCTGGAGCCGTACGAGACAGCGGGCCCCGCCGCCAAGCCGGTCGTCGCCGCGACCGGGATCTCCCAGGAGGAGGCCGAGCGGCAGACGTTTCCCGGGCCGCCCGACGGCAGCGCGGCCCGCTCGGTCGAGATCGTCTACCGGCACGGCCCCGACGCGCGAGACGTCCTCCGCGGCGGGCTCTCCGTCCCGCTCGAGGACGAGCACGGGACGCTCGGCCGGATCGCGATCTTCACCCGCGACCCGGAGCGCCGATTCGCCGACGACGACGTGCGCCGGCTCGAAGAGCTGGCGGAGCGGGCCGGGCCGGCGATCGAGAACGCGCGCCGCTTCCGTGAAGCGCGCCTGCTCGCCGACCTCGACGCGCTCACCGGCCTGCACAACCGGCGCTACTTCCACGAGACGCTCGTCCGCGAGGTCGCGCGCGCGCACCGCTACGGGCGGCAGCTGGCGCTCGTCGTCCTCGACCTGGACGACTTCAAGGCGATCAACGACCGCATCGGCCACCTCGGCGGCGACGCGGTGCTCGCCGAGGCAGCCGAGCGGGTGCGCGAGGTCGTCCGCTCCGCCGACGTCGCGTGCCGGGTCGGCGGCGACGAGTTCGCGGTCATCCTCCCCGAGGCGGCCGGCGACTCGGCGCAGCAGCTCGTCGTCCGCATCCAGCAGGCGGTCTCGTCACGACCGCTCGTCCAGGCCGGCCGGGTGCGCATCTCCGCCGGGATCGCGGTGCTGCAGCCGGAGGACGACTCGATCAGCCTCTTCGAGCGCGCCGACGAGCAGCTCTACGCGGCGAAGCAGACGCGCAAGGGCGGCGGGCTCTCGGCCGCCGACGGCGCATAGCTCGCGACGCAAGCGTCGCTCGCTGTGAGACGGAACTGCGCGTCCGGAGAGCGCGGTCTCCGGACGCTCCGTGCTGTCTGCTCGTCGGACGATCTGAGCGAAGCGTCCTGCCGCGCGGGTCGGGGTTGTCGGTTCGAGCCTGCGCAACCTCGGGACGGAAGCGTAGGTCAGGCCGCAGCCCGGCTCACGCGGCGATCGACTTCAAGCGCGCCCGGCAAGCGACAGGGAACGGCTCAGCCGGGCGAAGAGCGCAGCTCCTCGGGCGAGAACTCGCGGACGACGCGCGCCGGGACGCCGACCACCATCGTGTACGGCGCGACGTCGCCGGTGACGAGGCTGCCCGCGCCCACGATCGCGTACTCGCCGACGGTCACCCCGGCGAGCACGGTGCTGCGCAGCCCGAGGTAGGCGCCCCGCCGGATCACCGTCTGCATGCCGGCTCGCGTCTCCTCGTCGCCGAGCAGCCCGTAGAAGTGCGGCGGGTAGTACGTGTGCCCGAGGATCGTCGTCTGCGCGATCACGGTCACGTCGTCCTCGAGCGTCACCGACGACGGGACGGCGTCGTCGATGAAGACCTCGGTGCCGATGAAGACGCGGCGCCCGACCGCGACGCCGCGGAGCCGGTGGAGCGAGGCGCGCGTCGCCGGAGGCAGCGGCGCGTAGCGAGCGACCGCGTGCAGCCAGCGCCGGCCGACCGCACCGACGACCTTCCTCCCCCGCGTCTGCGGACTGACAGGGATGTTTCCCCAAAGGCGCTGCAGCATCCCGGGAAGGCTACGCCTTCCCGGGATCCTGGAAGGCGACGCCTTCCAGGATCGGGAGACGGAACTGCGCGAGCCGGAAAGCGCGGTTTCCGGCTCGCTCCGTGCTCTTTCTGTTTGCTGACGCTGATTCGGCTTCGGCGATGCCGGCGCGTCCGGCTCGTGCCCCTTCGGGGCAGGACCGGGGACGCTGGGTCGGCCGGATCGTAAGACCGCCTACCGGCGTGTCTTACGCTCCGGCCCTTTGCCGAGGTCCGCTTCGAAGCCAAAACCCGGCCCCCAGCGTCGGCGTAACACCATGCCGAAGGCGACGTTACGACGACGCGGAGTAGCGCTCGTTCATGCCCGAAGGGCACGGACGAGCGCGCCGGGGCAGACAAACCACCAAGATCATCCGACCAACAAAACAGCACGGAGCACACCGGAGACCACGCTCTCCGGTGCGCGCAGTTCCGTCTCCCCCGGTTGAGAAGCGCAGCTTCTCAACCGATGCGCAAGAACGGGAGGTATTCGGCGAGGTCGATCGCGGCGGGCCTCGGGATCTCGTCGCCGAGGCAGGTCGCCGAGTTCCGCGCCCCGTTCTGGCGGGCGATCGTCCAGCGCTCGAACGCCTTCCCCTGCGCGAAGCCGTGGAGCGCGGCGGTGATCGCCGAACGGGCGGTCGCCAGCTCGAGCGCGCCGAGCTGGGTCGGCTCGGCGAGCGGCGTGACCGTGATCGGGCCGGCGAGCGTGTCGACCGTCGCCTGCTTGCCGGTCGGCAGCGTGAAGAGCTCGGCGGGCGCCACCTGGGCGATCGCGAATCCCGTCTTCCTGCCGCCGAGCCACGCCGCCGCCCGCGCGACCTTGACGCGGCGGACGGGCAGCTGCGGATACGAGGAGTAGAAGGTCAGGACGTCGGTCACGCTCGGCGCGGCAGCGGGGAGCGCCGCCTCGAGCGCAGCGTGACGCAGCTCGTCGGCGAGCACGTCCCGAGCGATCGCCACCGTCGCGTGCGCCGATCGCAGGGCGGCCACGTACGCGGTGCGGCTCCCGTCGAACGAGTCCGCGATCACCGTCTTCTCCGCGTCGAGCACGGCGGCGGTCGCGACCGGGGCCTGCGTGCTCTCGACGAGGCGCTCGAAGAGCGCGCTCATCGCCGCGTTGCGGTCGCCGGTCATCACCTGCAGCGCGCGGAGCTGGTCGACCGTGATCGAGCCGCCGCCTGAGACCGTGCAGAAGACGCCCGGCGCAAGCGTGATCTGGCCCGCGGTGAGTGACGCGTCGAACGACGGGCCGAGCATCGTGGGCGCGTCGCAGAGCCCCTGCGAGCGGGCCCAGAGCCAGGCGCAGGCAGCGTTCGTCTTGTCGGGGTCGTTCTCGACGGCGTTCCACATCTGCCAGCCCCACGACCAGATCGAGCCGATGCCGGTGTCGGCGGCCACGGTCTTCGCCGCGAGCGCCTCCCACTTCGCGACCTGGTACCAGGCGGACGCGGGCTGGAGGCCGCTGCGACCGCCGCCGGCCTTCGCGGTCGAGAAGCTGATCATCACGCCGACCCGGCTCGGCGGGATCCCGATCGACGTGAACTCGGAGATCGACCGGCGGTAGCGCTGGCGCAGCAGCCGGTTCCCGAGCAGCGCGCCCTGCTTCCATACCCGGGTCGCGGGGACGTACGTCTCCCGGACGATGTCCGCGACCTTCGACACCTCGAGCCACCAGCCGAGCGCGTCGCCGCCGGTGAACGGCGTGCTGTTGACGAGCAGCACCGGGTGCGCGCCGAGTGCGGCGAGTCGCTGCAGGAACGCGAGCACGTCGGCGCGGTACTGGGCGTTGTTCGACGTCCAGGGCGTCACGAGCCCGGCGCCGGTCAGCTCGTTCTCGATCATCACGGGCGTCTTGCAGCCGCCCGTCTCGGTGATCGCGTAGGCGTACGCCTTCTCCGCCTGGGCGAGGGCCGTCGCCGTGTCGCCCGGCTTCGTCGGCGTGCCGAGCCGCTTGTTCATGTGCAGGTCGAAGTAGAACGTGGCGGCGCCGTCGGCGCGCGCGTGCTGGGAGAAGGCGGTGCCGCTTGCGACCCCGAGCAGAACGCCCGGCTTGCCGAACACCGGCAGGAGCGACGGCCACCCGTAGTCGCCCCAGACCGTCGGCGCGACCGGAATCCCGCACTGACCGGCCCAGGTCGGGGTCGCCGAGGCGCGCCCCGCCGCGAGGAGCGACGCCGAGACGGCGATCGAGAGGGCGAGCAGCAGCTTCGTCACGACCCGTTCCTGTCTAGCAAAAGGGGCGGCCACACCGGCCGCCCCCTTCGCTCGGATCTGTGTCGCGCGACTAGTCGTCGAGCGGCGTATCGACCTCGGGTGCTTCCTCCGCCTCGAGGTCGCTGCGCGGGTCGGCGCCGTTGCCCTCGCCGCCGAAGTCGAGGCCGAGCCCGGCCAGGCCGTCGGCGTCGGAGCCGATCTCCTCGAGCGCCGCGAGCAGCTGCTCCTCGGTCTGCGGCCGCGCGAGCGCGCTCGCGGGCACCGCAGCGGAGGGGCCGATCTCGATCGTCCGGTACCGCTTCAGCCCCGTCGCCGCCGGGATCAGCTTCCCGATGATGACGTTCTCCTTCAGGCCCAGCAGCCGGTCGACCTTGCCCTCGATCGCCGCGTCGGTCAGCACCTTCGTCGTCTCCTGGAAGGAGGCGGCCGAGAGGAACGACTCGGTGGCGAGCGACGCCTTCGTGATGCCGAGGATCAGCGGCTCGGAGGTCGCCTGCTCCTTCTTCGCCTTCTTGACGCGGGCGTTCTCGCGGTCGAGCACGATCTTGTCCACGAGCGCGCCCGGCAGCAGATCGGTGTCGCCGGCCATCTCGATGCGGACCTTCTTCAGCATCTGGCGGACGATCAGCTCGATGTGCTTGTCGTGGATCTCGACGCCCTGCGACTTGTAGACCTTCTGCACCTCGCCGACGAGGTACAGCTCGGTGGCCGTGTAGCCCTTGAGCCGCAGGAAGTCGGCGGGGCTGACCGAGCCCTCGTGCAGCGGATCGCCCGGCTCCACCTTCTGGCCGTGGACGACCAGGAGCCGCGTCCGGCGCGGGACGGTGACGCTGACCTCCGCGTCCTCGTCGCCCGAGTCCGGAACGATCGTCAGCTTGATCTGGCGCTCGGACTCCTCGATCGCGACGGTGCCGGCGATCTCCGCGAGCTCGGCGGCGCCCTTCGGGTTGCGCGCCTCGAAGATCTCGACGACGCGCGGGAGGCCGTGCGTGATGTCGGCGCCGGCGATGCCGCCCGTGTGGAACGTCCGCATCGTCAGCTGCGTGCCAGGCTCGCCGATCGACTGCGCGGCGATGATCCCGACCGCGTCGCCGATCTCCGACAGCTCGCCCGTCGCGAGGAACGTGCCGTAGCAGGCGCGGCACACACCGGTCTCGGCCCTGCACTTGAGCACCGAGCGCACCGGCACCGAGAACGTCTCGGCCTCCTCGCCCAGCTCCTCGACCATCTGGCGGAGCCGGGGCATCCGGATCTCCTCGCCCTTCGAGGCGACGACCGTCTTGCCCGGCTTGCCCGAGGCGAGCGGCTTGTAGACGTCCTGGGCCACGATCCGGCCCGCGACGCTCTTGTTCAGCCCGTCCGGCAGGAAGAGCGGCAGGTCGACGAACTCGTCGGTGCCGCAGTCCTCCTCGCGAATGATCACGTCCTGCGAGACGTCGACGAGACGCCGCGTCAGGTAGCCCGAGTCGGCCGTGCGGAGCGCCGTGTCGGCGAGGCCCTTGCGGGCGCCGTGCGTCGAGATGAAGTACTCGAGCACCGACAGGCCCTCCATGAAGTTGGCCTTGATCGGGCGCTCGATGATCTCGCCCTTCGGATTCGCCATCAGGCCACGCATCCCGGCGAGCTGCCGCAGCTGCGTGAAGGAGCCGCGGGCGCCCGAGTTGGCCATCATGTAGATCGGGTTCAGCTCGTTCAGGTTCGCGATCATCGCGTCGGCCACCGAGTCGGTCGCCTCCGTCCAGATGTTCACGATCTGCTCGTGCCGCTCGGACTCGGTGATGAGCCCGTGCTCGTACGCCTGCTCGACCTTGCCGACGCGCTCCTCGAAGCCGGCGAGGATCGCCTCCTTGTCCGGCGGGATGACGATGTCGTTCTTCGAGATCGTCACCCCGGCCCGGGTGCCGTACTTGAACCCGAGGTCCTTGATCGTGTCGAGCACGACCGCGACCGCATGCGCGCCGTAGTCGTTCACGAGCGTCGAGATGAAGTCGGCGAGCTCCTTCTTCGAGAGCGTGCGGTTGATGAAGTCGTGGTACGCGCCGTCGCCGCCTCCGTTGCGGTGCCCGACCGCGTCGAAGAGCGCGCGGTCGACCTCGGCGTTGAAGATGACGCGACCCGGCGTCGTCACCACGAGCTCGCCGTTCCACAGGTACTCGATCGGCTGCTGGAGCCCGAGCTGCTTCGCGTCGAGCGCGAACTCGACCTCCTCCTCGCCGCGGAACCGCTGCGGGCGGGGGTCCATGTCCTCGGCGGCCGTCTTGCCGAGATCGGCGTCCGTGTAGGTGAGGTAGTAGGAGCCGAGCACCATGTCCTGGCTCGGCGTCGCGAGCGGCAGTCCGCTCGCCGGCGAGAGGATGTTGTTCGCCGAGAGCATCAGGATCCGGGCCTCGGCCTGCGCCTCCGCCGACAGCGGCACGTGCACGGCCATCTGGTCGCCGTCGAAGTCCGCGTTGAACGCGTGACAGACGAGCGGGTGCACCTGGATCGCCTTGCCCTCGACGAGCGTCGGCTCGAAGGCCTGGATGCCGAGGCGGTGCAGCGTCGGAGCGCGGTTCAGCAGCACCGGGTGCTCCTGGATGACCTCCTCGAGGATGTCCCAGACCTCGGCGTGCATCTGGTCGACGTGCCGCTTGGCCGCCTTGATGTTCTGGACGATCTTGCGGTCGACGAGCCGGCTCATGATGAACGGCTTGAACAGCTCGAGCGCCATCAGCTTCGGCAGGCCGCACTGGTGCAGCTTCAGGTGCGGGCCGGCGACGATCACCGAGCGGCCGGAGTAGTCGACGCGCTTGCCGAGCAGGTTCTGGCGGAACCGGCCCTGCTTGCCCTTGAGCATGTCGGAGAGCGACTTCAGCGGCCGGTTGCCCGGGCCGGTCACGGCGCGGCCGCGGCGGCCGTTGTCGAACAGCGCGTCGACGGCCTCCTGCAGCATCCGCTTCTCGTTGTTGACGATGATCTCCGGCGCGCCGAGGTCCAGCAGCCGCTTGAGGCGGTTGTTCCGGTTGATGACGCGGCGGTAGAGGTCGTTCAGGTCGGAGGTCGCGAAGCGGCCGCCGTCGAGCTGGACCATCGGGCGCAGCTCCGGCGGGATCACCGGCACGGCCTCGAGGATCATCCACTCGGGACGGTTCTCGGAGGTGACGAAGGCCGAGACGACCTTCAGCCGCTTGATCGCGCGCTGCAGCTTCTGCCCCTTCCCGGTGCGAATCGTCTCGCGGAGCGTCGCGACCTCGTTCTCGAGGTCGAGATCCTTGAGCAGGTCGCGGATCGCCTCCGCCCCCATGCCGCCCCGGAAGTAGACGCCGAAGCCGTACGGGGAGCCGAAGCGGTCCTTCAGCTCGCGGAAGATCTGCTCGTCGTTGACGATCAGCTTCGGCTCGAGCTCGCGGAACAGCTGCCACGTCTGCTCGAGCCGGCGCACCGAGTCGACCGCGGCCTCGCGCGCGTCCTCGCGGCGAGACTCGATGTCCTGGTACATCTCGCGGACCTTGAGCGCCCACTGGATGATCGCGTCCAGGTCCTCCTTCTGAATCCGGCCGTCGGTGCGCAGGCAGAGGTCGTTCGCGAGCTCGCGCAGGTCGCTGTCCGGCTGGGCCGCCTCGATCGTGTCGCGGAGCAGGCCGTTGCCCAGCTCGCGCGCCTTCTCGAGGTTCTTGAGCTCGACCCCGGCGACGGTCGCCTGGTCGTCCTCGTTCAGCTCGGCGCCGGCGAGCAGGCCGTCGACGATCCGGTGGATGTGCTTCGTGATCGCGCCCTTCTTCGCCCCGGTGGCGTTCTCGAGCTCGTGCTCGAGCGGTGCGAGCGCCGCCTTGATCTGCTCGGCCGCAGACCCGACCTGCTCCAGCTCGCGCGGGGTGAGCCGGCGGTCGTCGCGGATCGCCGCGTTGCGGACGAGCTCGCGGATCTTCTTCGAGTCCTCGGTCGTGATCTGCGGGACGAGCTCGACGAAGAGCCCACTGACGAGACCGCGCACGTCCTCGAGCGACGGCAGCACCTGCTCCTCGGCCCAGTTCGAGAGGCCGCGGGCCCAGAAGTCGTCGTCCTCGTCGAAGTTCCGCTCCTTGCCCTTCGCGAAGTACTCGCGCCGGCGGGACAGGCGGTCCTCGAGCGCGGCGAGCGCCTCGTCGCGGTCGACGTCGATCCGCTCGGCCTCCGCCTTCACCTGGTCCTCGAGCATGTTCAGGTCGGACGCGCGCTTCTCGACGTCCACGGCCGTCACGATCGAGGCCGCGAAGTAGAGCACCTTCTCGAGCTCGCGCGGGGCGATGTCGAGCAGGTAGCCGATGCGGCTCGGGACGCCCTTGAAGAACCAGATGTGCGAGACCGGCGCGGCGAGGTCGATGTGACCCATGCGCTCGCGGCGCACCTTCTGCCGCGTCACCTCGACGCCGCAGCGCTCGCAGATGATCCCCTTGTAGCGGACGCGCTTGTACTTGCCGCAGTAGCACTCCCAGTCGCGCGTCGGCCCGAAGATGCGCTCGCAGAACAGGCCGTCGCGCTCCGGCTTCAACGTGCGGTAGTTGATCGTCTCCGGCTTGGTGACCTCGCCGGACGACCAGTCGCGGATCTGCTTCGACGACGCGAGTCCGATGCGGATCGCGTCGAAGTCATTGATATCGATCAAAGCGCATTCACCTCCGGTGACTGCGCCAGAAGAAGGCTCTCGTAGCGCGTCAATTCGCTCCCTATATTCTCAAGATTTTCTCTAGTCATTTGTGACAACAAATGACTAGTCTTCAAGTTCCAGATCCACGAGATCGGCGTTCATCGCCTCGGCGCCGGTGCCGCCGTTGCTGTCGTCCTCGTCGCCTCCGCTGTCGTCGTCGTTCGACGCCTCTGTGTCGTCGAGGTCGCCGAGCGACTCGTCGGCCGGCAGCGCCAGCTCGCCGTCCGCGTCGACCCGCTCCTGGCCTTCCTCGGACTCCTCGGCGGTCGGCTCGCGGCCGACGGCCCGGAGCGAGCCGGGCGAGAGGTCGATGCCGAGCTCCTCCGCCGCGCGGAGCAGCTCGTCCTCCTCCTCCCGCACCTCGACCTCGCGGCCCTCGTCCGAGAGGACGTGGACGTCGAGGGCGAGCGACTGCATCTCCTTCAGGAGCACCTTGAACGACTCGGGGATCGACGGCTCGGCGATGTTCTCGCCCTTGACGATCGCCTCGTACGCCTTCACGCGCCCGACGGTGTCGTCGGACTTGATCGTGAGCATCTCCTGCAGCGTGTACGCCGCGCCGTACGCCTCGAGCGCCCACACCTCCATCTCGCCGAAGCGCTGGCCGCCGAACTGCGCCTTGCCGCCCAGCGGCTGCTGGGTGACGAGCGAGTAGGGGCCGGTGCTCCGCGCGTGGATCTTGTCGTCCACGAGGTGGAGCAGCTTGAGGATGTACATGTAGCCGACGGTGACCTTCTGCTCGAACGGGTCGCCGGTGCGGCCGTTGTAGAGCTGCACCTTGCCCGAGCACTGGCGTCCGGCCGGCCGCTTCGGGTCGACGACGAACTGAATCGGCGAGTCGGGGTTCTGCTTCGTCCACTCGATCAGCGCCTCGTCGACGTCGCCCGGCGTCGCACCGTCGAAGACGGGCGTCGCCACCGCGGTCGGGTTGCCGCCGTTGATCACCTGGCGGCGGTGCTTCCAGCCGGGGCCGCCGTTCGACGCCCCCTCCTCGGCGAAGACGCCGTGCGCCGCCGCCCAGCCGAGGTGCGTCTCGAGCACCTGGCCGATGTTCATCCGGCTCGGCACGCCGAGCGGGTTGAGGACGATGTCCACGGGCCGCCCGTCCGGGAGGAACGGCATGTCCTCCTCGGGGACGATCTTCGAGATGACGCCCTTGTTGCCGTGGCGGCCGGCGAGCTTGTCGCCCTCGGCGATCTTGCGCTTCGTGGCGACGAAGACGCGGACGAGCTCGTTCACGCCCGGTGAGAGGTCGTCGCCCTCGTCGCGCGAGAACGTCTTGACGTCGATGACGACGCCGCCCTCGCCGTGCGGGACCTTGAGCGAGGTGTCGCGGACCTCGCGCGCCTTCTCCTTGAAGATGGCGCGGATCAGCTTCTCCTCCGCCGTCAGCTCGGTCTCGCCCTTCGGCGTCACCTTGCCGACGAGCAGGTCACCGGCGCCCACCTCGGCGCCGACGCGGACGACCCCGCGCTCGTCGAGCTGCGAGAGCGACTCCTCCGAGCGGTTCGGGATGTCGCGCGTGATCTCCTCGTCGCCGAGCTTCGTCGAGCGCGCGTCGATCTCGTACTCGTGGATGTGGATCGACGTGAGGATGTCGTCCTTCACCACGCGCTCCGAGATGACGATCGCGTCCTCGAAGTTGAAGCCCTCGAACGGCATGAAGGCGATGAGCAGGTTCGCGCCGAGGGCGAGCTCGCCCTCGTCGGTCGAGCTGCCGTCGGCGAGCACCTGGCCGGCCTTCACCCGCTCGCCCAGGCGGACGATCGGCTTCTGGTGGATCAGCGTGCCCTGGTTCGAGCGCATGAACTTCGTCATCGAGTACTCGTCGCGCCCGTCCTTCGTCTCGACGACGACCTTCTCGGCGTCGACGTCGACGATCGTGCCGGCCTTCGCGGTGACGACGACGTCGCCCGAGTCGACGGCGGCCCGGTACTCGAGGCCGGTGCCGACGAGCGGCGCCTGGCGGACGAGCAGCGGCACTGCCTGGCGCTGCATGTTCGCGCCCATCAGCGCGCGGTTCGCGTCGTTGTGCTCGAGGAATGGGATCAGCGCGGTCGAGACGGAGACGATCTGGGCCGGCGAGACGTCCATCAGGTTGACGTCCTTCGCCTGCGCCATGACCGCCTCGCCCTCGGACGAGCGGCAGAGCACGAGGTCGTTGACGAGCTTGCCGTTCTTGTCGACCGGCGCGCTCGCCTGCGCGATCACGTAGCGGGACTCCTCGACGGCGTCGAGGTAGACGATCTCGTCGGAGACCTTGCCGCCCGCGACCTTCCGGTACGGCGTCTGGACGAAGCCGAACTCGGAGACGGTGGCGTACGAGGCGAGGTAGCCGATCAGGCCGATGTTCGGCCCTTCAGGCGTCTCGATCGGGCACATGCGGCCGTAGTGCGTCGGGTGGACGTCGCGCACCTCGATCGGCGCGCGCTCGCGGGTCAGGCCGCCGGCGCCGAGCGCCGACAGGCGGCGCCGGTGCGTCAGCCCGGCCAGCGAGTTCGTCTGGTCCATGAACTGCGAGAGCTGCGACGAGCCGAAGAACTCCTTCAGCGCCGCGACGACCGGACGGATGTTGATGATCGTCTGCGGCGTGATCGTGTCCACGTCCTCGGTGGTCATCCGCTCGCGAACGACGCGCTCCATCCGGTACAGGCCGACCCGGAACGCCTCCTGGATCAGCTCGCCCACCGTGCGCAGGCGCCGGTTGCCGAAGTGCTCGTACTCGTCGAGGTCGTTGATGATCGGCGCGCGCGGCAGCGTCATCGCCTCGGCGGCGAAGTCCTTCGAGTCTTCCGGGACGCCGAGCTTGACCGGCAGCTCGAGCAGCCGGCGGACGAGGGCGACGATGTCCTCGGTCGTGAGGACGCGGGTGTCCTCGGGCACCTCGACGCCGAGCCGCTGGTTCAGCTTGTAGCGGCCGACCTTCGTCAGGTCGTAGCGCTTGGGATCGAAGAAGAGCGCCCGCAGGAGGTTGCGTGCGTTGTCGAGCGTGGGAGGCTCGCCGGGGCGCTGCTTCTTGAAGACCTCGATCAGGGCCTCCTCCTCGCGGGTGGAGGGATCCTTCTCGAGCGTCGAGACGATGTACGACGAGTTGTCGAACAGCGCGAGAATCGCCTCGTTGGACGAGGTGTCGAGCTGGAAGCCGGTCGACGGGTCCTCCGCAGGGAGGGCGCGGAGGAGGGTCGTGATCGGCAGCTTGCGCTTGCGGTCGATGCGGGCGTAGACGATGCCCTTCTTGTCGATCTCGAGCTCGAGCCAGGAGCCGCGGCTCGGCATCAGGTTCGCGGTGAAGACCTGCTTCGTCGCGTCCTTGGGCTCCATCAGGTAGGCGCCCGGCGAGCGGACGAGCTGCGTGACGATCACGCGCTCGGTGCCGTTGATGATGAAGGTGCCGTGCTCGGTCATCATCGGGAAGTCGCCCATGAAGACCGTCTGCTCGCGGATCTCGCCCGTGTCCTTGTTGACGAACCGGACGGTCATCGAGAGCGGCGCCTGGTAGGTCAGGTCCTTCTCGCGGCACTCCTTGATCGAGAACTGCGGCTCGCCGAACTTGTAGGCGCCGAACTCGACGGCGAGCGAGCCCGTGTAGTCCTCGATCGGCGAGATGTCGTCGATGGTCTCGCGCAGCCCCTCGTCGAGGAACCACTGGAACGAGGCCTTCTGGATGTCAATGAGATTGGGGAGATCGAGAACGTGCTCGATCCGGGAAAAGGACTTACGCGCGCGGGGCGAAGCGACCGTGGTGGTCAAAGAATCAAGCCTCCCTTGGAACGTACGAGCTCAGGCGAAAATTGGGCGTCAGGTGTGCGGACGAACGGATCGACGGCGCAACCCACTAGGGTACCGGATCACCCCCCTTCACCGCAAGGCAGAGCCTGCGGCAGGAACCGGTACGCGGTTGCACTGTAGCGTCGGCCCAGGGGGACGGCAAGGGGCGCCTGGCGGCGCCCCTCGGCACGTTCCCTGCCGGCGTCGGCCTTATTTCAGCTCGACGCTGGCGCCGGCCTCTTCGAGCTGCGCCTTGATCGAGTCGGCCTCGTCCTGGGCGACGCCCTCCTTGACCGGCTTCGGAGCCGAGTCGACGAGGTCCTTCGCCTCCTTGAGCCCGAGGCCGGTGACGGCGCGCACGACCTTGATCACCTGGATCTTCTGGCCACCCGCCGCGGTGAGGACGACGTCGAACGCCGTCTTCTCCTCTGCGGCCTCGGCCGGAGCCGCGGCACCGGCGGCCGCGACGGCGACCGGAGCGGCGGCGGTGATGCCCCACTCGTCCTCGATCTTCTTCTTCAGTTCGACCAGCTCCAGGACGGACATGCTCCCGAGCTGATCGAAGATGGTGTCGACGGCGTTCGCCATCACTCCTCCTCGCTCTCAGTCGTGGTTTCTGCTTCCGCGGCCGGCTCGGGAGCCTCCGCTGTCTCTTCTGTCTGTTCCGTCTCCGCCTCCGCTGCCGCGGGCGCTTCCGCCTCGGCCTCCGCGGCGGGGGTCTCCTCGGCCTCGGCGGCAGGCGGCTCCTCGGCCGCCTCGGCGGCGGGCGCGTCGGCGGCGGGCGCCGCGTCCTCCCCGCCGAGCTGCTCGATCCGGGCGTCGATCAGGCCGTGCAGGTTCTGCAGCGGCGCGGTGACGAGCCCGAGCAGCGCGGTGAGCGGCGCGACGATCGCACCGAGCACCTGGCCGCGGAGGACTTCGATCGGCGGCAGCGTCGCGAGCTGCTCGACCTCCTCGGCGCTGACGGCACGGCCCTGCATGACGCCGCCGCGGATCGCGAGCACCTTCGTCTCGCGGGCGGCGTCGGCGAGTGCCTTCGCGGCGGCGACCATGTCGCCGTCCGCTTCGAGGAACGCGATCGCGCTCGGCCCCTCGAGCAGCGCCAACAACGCGTCGGCGCCCGCCGCCTCGGCGGCACGGCGCGTGAGTGTGTTCTTGACGACGGTGAAGCGCGCGCCGCTCTCGAGCAGCCGCGAGCGGAGCGCATCGATCTGCGGCATCGTCAGACCGCGGTAGTCCGCGATCAGCAGCGTCTCGGCCGAGCGCAGGCGATCGGTCAGCTCCGCGACGACGTCCTGCTTCTGCTCTTTTCTCATCTGGTCATTTCCTCCGGAAATGACTAGGCCCGCGCGGAGGCGGGCCAAGAGCCAGGAGCGGAAGCTCCCTGCGCTGCCCCACCTCGGCTGGTCTTCCACCCCTGCGGGGCTGCCAGCGGTCTTCGGCGGTCGCTAGTCGGTCAGGCCGTAACTGTAGCTGCCTCCTGGGCGTCGGCGTCCAGGTCCTCGACGATGTCGCGCGTGCGCGACGGATCGACGTGGATGCCGGGGCCCATCGTGCTGGTGAGCGTGATCTGGCGGATGTAGCGGCCCTTCGCCGCCGACGGCTTCGCGCGGACGATCTCGTCCATGACCGCGGCGTAGTTCTCGACCAGGGCACGCTCGTCGAAGCTCTTCTTGCCGATCGCGACGTGCACGTTCGCGCCGCGGTCCGTGCGGTACTCGAGCTTGCCGGCCTTGGCGTCGGAGACGGCCTTGCCGACGTCGAACGTGACGGTTCCCGTCTTCGGGTTCGGCATCAGCCCGCGCGGGCCGAGGATGCGGCCGAGCTTGCCGACGTTGCCCATCTGGTCGGGGGTGGCGATCGCGACGTCGAAGTCGGTGAACCCCTCTTCGATCTGCTTCGCGAGGTCGGCCGAGCCGACGACGTCGGCGCCCGCCTCCTCCGCCTCGCGCGCCTTGTCGCCCTCGGCGAAGACGGCGATGCGCACTTCCTTGCCGGTGCCGTGCGGAAGCATCAGCGTGCCGCGGAGCTGCTCGTCGGCGTGGCGCACGTTCAGGCCGAGCCGGAAATGGAGCTCGACGGTCTCGTCGAACTTCGTGCCCGCCATCGCCTTCAGCAGCCGCACCGCCTCGACCGGCGAGTAGACCTGCTCGCGGTCGAAGAGGCCGCGGTCGGACGAGTAGCGCTTGCCTCTCGCTGCCATTACAGATCCACCTCCACACCCATGGAACGGGCGGTGCCCGCGATGATCAGGGCCGCGTGGTCGACGTCGCGCGCGTTCAGATCCGGCAGCTTCGTCTCCGCGATCTGCCGCACCTGGTTGCGCGAGAGCCGTCCGACCTTCAGCCGGTTCGGCTCCGCGGAGCCCTTCTCGAGCCGCAGCGCCTCCTTGATCAACACGGCCGCCGGCGGCGTCTTCGTGATGAAGGTGAACGAGCGGTCCTCGAAGACCGTGATCTCGACCGGAGTGATCCGGCCGTTCTGGTCCGCGGTCTGGGCATTGAACGCCTTGCAGAACTCCATGATGTTGACCCCGTGCTGACCGAGCGCAGGGCCGACCGGCGGCGCCGGGTTGGCCTGGCCGCCGGGAATCTGGAGCTTGATGAGTGTCAGAACCTTCTTGGCCACGTCGTCTCTACTTCCCTAGTCGAGCTTCTTCACGTTGTCGAATCCAACCTCGACCGGCACCTGGCGCTCGAAGATGTTCACCATCACCTGGAGCTTCTGCGCGTCGGCGTTGACGTCGGTGATCTCGCCGTCGAAGTCCGCGAGCGGACCGGAGGTGATCTTCACCGACTCGCCGAGCTGGAACTCCACCTGGGCGCGCGCCGGCGCGGACGTCGCCGCTCCCGTGTGGAGGATGCGGTCGACCTCGGGCTGCGAGAGCGGCACCGGCTTCGCACCGGCGCCGACGAACCCGGTCACGCCCGGCGTGTTCTTCACGACCATCCAGGCGTCGTCGTTCAGATCCATGTTCACGAGCACGTAGCCCGGAAGCACGCGCTTCTCCGCCTGCACCTTCTGGCCGTCCTTCGTCTCGATCACCTGCTCGGTGGGGACGACGACGCGCCGGAAGCGCGGGCGCTGGTTCATCGACTCGATCCGGTGCTCGAGATTGGCCTTCACCTTGTTCTCGTGCCCGGAATAGGTGTTGATCACGTACCAGCGGAACATTCAGTCCTCGTCTCCCCTATCGCAGCAGCACGTGGTGCACGACGTATTTCCAAACCTCGTCGTTCGCCCAAAGAAAGGCGCCGACGATCAGGCACGCGATCATGACGACAGCGGTGCCGCTGACAACGGCCGGCTGATCCGGCCACTCGACCTTCCGCAGCTCCGCGGCCGACTCCTGGACGAAGCGGACGCCCGGGATGCCGCGCCCGCCGCCGTCGCGCTCACGGCGTTCCGGCCGGCGCTGCGCAGGTTGCTCGGCCGGACGTGCAGCGGCGCGCGGCCTCTCGGCCTGCGGCTGCTGCTGGGCGCGCCGCTCGCGGCGCTGTTGACGCGTCTGCCTCGCCATCCCAGGAACCGGCTAGCGGGTCTCCCGGTGAAGCGTGTGCTGCCCGCACCAGCGGCAGTACTTCTTGAACTCGACGCGGTCGGGCGAGTTCCGCTTCGACTTGTTCGTCTGGTAATTGCGGCGCTTGCACTCGGTGCAAGCGAGCGTGATTGCGACTCTGACTCCGGTTGCCATTTCTGTTCTCGCTCTCGAGGTGGACGCGTGAGTAGCGCCGGGTGGGCTCGAACCACCGACCTCTGCATTATGAGTGCAGCGCTCTAACCAGCTGAGCTACGGCGCCTCGCGCCGGGGCAGTGTAGCGACTTTCGCCCGCGTCGCTCGCTCGGCAAGCGAGCCGTCCGGGCGGCTGGCGCCGAGCCTAGACGTGCCGCGCCCGCGCGGGCCGGGCGCCGCGGCCCGAAGACCGGACCACGCTACGCATGGGCGGCGACGAAGGCGAGGACGCGCTGCCAGGCGTCGTCGGAGGCGGCGGCGAACTCCTCGTGCTTGCGGTCGAAGAAGCTGTGCGGCGCGCCCTCGTAGGTGACGACCTCGTGCTCGACCGCCGCCGCCGTCAGCGCCGCGTCGAGCTCGGCGTTCATCTCCGCCGTGATGTTCGCGTCGTCGCCCGCCTGCAGCGCAAGCACCGGGCACGACATCTCGCCGGCGCGCTGCGTCGGGCCCGGCTGGCCGTTCCGCTCCACCGGACTCCCGTAGAAGCCGACCGCGCCCGCGAGCCCGTGGCCGGAGGCGGCGGCGAGCCACGAGTTGCGCCCGCCGAAGCAGAAGCCGACCGCGAAGACGGACGTGCAGCCGAGCGCGCGCAGGTCGGCGACGGCGGCGGCAACGTCCGCCTGGACGCCCTCGGGCGTCGTCAGCTGCACCTGCGGCATGTAGTCGAAGTCCTCGCCGCGCTTCGAGACCCCGGCCGTCCGCCCGAAGTAGTCGAACGCGACCGCGGCCATCCCGCGCTCGGCGAAGCGCAGTGCAAGCTCCTCGTAGAAGCGGTAGAGGCCTCGCACGTCCGGCAGGACGACGACGCCGACGGTGGCCGGCTCCTCGGGCGTCGCGCGGAAAGCCGCGAAGCGATTGCCGTCGGCCGCCTCGAGCACGATGTCGTCATGCGAGACGGCGGCGCCGGCGATCCGGGGGATCGGCGGCTCGGAGTCGAGCTCGAAGCACATCCGCCGGGAAGCCTACGGAAAAGGAAGCCGGCGGTGCGCGGCGTACAGAATCCGGGCGATGCCCGACGAGTCCCATCTCGACGAGATGAACGCGGCGATCAGGGCGCAGCGCGAGCGGCAGGCCGTGCCCAGGTCGATGATCTCGACCGAAGACGTCCGGCCGGCCGCCGCCGCCGAGCCGGGCACGCCGGCTCCCGAGCCCGCGCAACCGAAGCGCGGCCTGCTCTCACGCCTACTCGGGCGCTAGAACGATCGCGCGGCCGCGTCCACCTCGCCCGCGCGGCCGGCGGCGAGGCGCTCGGCCCGGTCGCGGATCCCGAGCAGCATCTTGCGCTCCATCACGAGCGAGCCGGGGACCATCAGGCCGAGGGCGAGCTTCGCGGGGAACGAGCGCTCGGCACGGATCCGGTTGCGGCTGAGCAGCCGCGTCCAGCCGGCCTGCTCGACGAGCACGAACGTCCAGACCCAGCCCCCTTCGGCGGAACGCAACGAGAGAACATGCTCCGGCTCGACGCGCTCGAAGCGCAGCCACGGCTTGCCGTGCCGGTCGGGGACGACGTCGCCGACCTCGACGTGCTGGAACTGCGGCAGGACGCGGTCGACGCTGTGCATGCCGAGACCGAGCAGGTTCTCGATCCAGTCGTAGGTGTACGCGCCGCCGCGCTCGCCCGGCCCCATCTGGACGAGCCACGGCCAGACCGCGGACGGCGGCGCCGGGATCGTCACGGCCCGCGTCGAGACGACGTCCGGGTCGGCGAGCAGCTCGTCGCCGGGCAGGGCGCCGGCGGCCTCGCCGCGTGTCGCGCCCCAGTCGAGGATGCGCCGCCGGACGAGCAACCGGTAGCCGGCGCCGGCGGCGGCGAGGCCGGCGACGCACCGTGCTGTCGTTCTGATCTGCATGTCTCCAGGCTCGCGCACTTCCGGCCGGCGGCCATCGGGGCAGGCGCGGATCGTCCTTACCGCGCTCTTGCAATCCCCTTAGCTGCGCCTCATCGACCGCTGCTTCTCTGTATCCGTGAACCGCTCCGTGCTGCGTGCCCTCGCCCTCGCCTTCGCCACGGTCGTCGCCGCGGCCACCGCCGCGCCGGCGCTCGCCCGGCAGGGCGCCGCCCCCGCGAAACCGGTCCCCTACCAGGGGATCGTCGACATCAACACGACGCTCGGCTACCAGCGGAGCGCGGCGGCGGGCACCGGGATCATCGTCTCCTCGTCCGGCCAGGTGCTGACGAACAACCACGTGATCAAGGGCGCGACGAAGATCTCCGTCGTCGACGTCGTCACCCGCAAGCGCTACACCGCCAACGTCGTCGGGTACGACGTCGCGGACGACGTCGCGGTGCTCCAGCTCGTCGGCGCGAGCGGGCTGAAGACGGCACCGCTCGGCTCGTCCAGCACGCTCAAGGTCGGGCAGGCGGTGCAGGCGATCGGCAACGCCGGCGGCCGGGGCGGAACGCCCAGCGTCGCCTCCGGCCGGATCACGGCGCTCAACCAGCGGATCACGGCCTCGGACGCGTCGAGCGGCACGACCGAGAACCTCACCAGGCTGATCGCCACCACCGCGGCGGTCGAGCCAGGCGACTCGGGCGGGCCACTCGTGAACGCCGCCGGCCGCGTGATCGGCATCGTCACCGCCGGCTCCTCGGGCTTCGCCTTCCAGGCGTCGAGCACCCGCGGCTTCGCGATCCCGATCAACAAGGTGCGCGCGCTCGCGAAGCAGATCGTCGCCGGAAACGCCTCGACGCGGATCCACGTCGGGCCGACCGCCTTCCTCGGCGTCAGCATCGACCCGCGCGTGCCGGGCGGCGCCGCGATCGCCGACGTCCTCTCCGGCTCCGCCGCCGAGCAGACCGGCATCCAGGGCGGCGACCTGATCACCTCGCTGAACGGTGTCGCGCTCAACTCCGCCTCCGACCTGCAGGACGTCGTCCTCACGCTCACGCCGGGCACGGCGGTCTCGATCCAGTGGGAGGATCAGTTCGGCACCGTCTCGTCCGGGACGATCACCCCGGCGAGCGGCCCGCCGCAGTAGCGCGCTAGATCTAGCCGAAGCCGACGCCGTAGCCGTCGGCCGCGTCGGCGCCGATCATCGTCCGCTCGTCGGGCAGCTCGCGGAGGACCGTCTCGACGTAGTCGGCGACGGCGTCCGAGAGCGGCACCTGCTTGCCGGCCCGCTCGGAGAGGTACCAGCGGTGCTCGAGCAGCTCGTGGAAGAGCTGCGCCGGGTCGCGCTTACCGCGCAGCTCGGGCGGCACCGCGGCGATCGTCGGCTCGAAGACCTCCGCGAGCCAGCGGCCGACGGCGGCGGTTTCGGACGGCGGCGGCAGCGGGCCCTGGGAGAGCGACCTCCGGTACGAGTCGATGTCGGCGAGCAGCCGCCGGGCCTGGTTCTCCTGGACGTCGAGGCCGGTGAGCCGCAGCAGCCGCCGGCGGTGGTGGCCGGGCTCCATCACCGTCGGCTCGAGCCGGAGCCGGAAGCCGCCGGCGGTCTCGACGATCTCCACCTCGTCGGCGTCGAAGCCGAGCTCGTTCAGCCGCCGTAGCCGCTCGGCAAGCGCCTCGGGGTCGCCCGGCCGCAGCTCCTCCTCGTGCATCAGCTCCGACCAGAGCCGCTCGTAGCGCCGCGGGATCTCGGCGGCCAGCTCGGCCGGGTCGTCGCCGTCCGCCTCGCCCCCGCCCTCCTGCGCCTCCACGTCGAGCAGCTCACCGAAGACGTTCTCCTCCGCGATCTGGAGGTCGTAGGCGCGCTGCCCGTCGGAGAGGTGCGGCTGCAGCTCGCCGGTCTCGGCGTCGACGAGGTAGGCGGCGAGCTCGCCCGCGTCGCGGCGGAAGAGCGCGTTCGAGAGCGAGCAGTCGCCCCAGAAGAAGCCGGTCAGATGGAGGCGGACGAGCAGCTGCGCGAACGCGTCGAGGAGCCGCTCGAGCTGGTCGGGCTGCGGCCGCCGCGCAAGCGCGAGCCGGTACGGAAGCGAGAAGTCGAGATAGCGCGTGATCAGGACGTCCGGCAGCGGCTCCTCGCCGTCGCGGGCCCGGTCGCCGACGGTGCCCACCGCCTCGACGGCGGCGATCCCGCGCGCGTCGAGCGCCCGCAGCAGCCGGTACTCGCGTGCGGCGATCGGGGGCGGCAGCTCCTTGAGCGCGAAGAAGGCGCCCGCGTAGTCGACGAACCGCACGACGTGGCGGCCGATCCCCCGCGGCACCTCGACGAGCCGGGTCGACGTCCACTCCTCGAGCGGCTCGTGCCACGGGAGGTCGAGGAAGTCGGCGTGTGCCGCCCGCGGTACGAGCTGGATGCGCACTCCGTCCCTCTCCGTCGCTTGCCCGGCCTGCGCCGCGGAGGGTACCCCCGTCTCCCGGCTGTCGGCTACGCGGCGGGCGGCCCCGTCTTCGTACCCGCCTCGACGTCGACAGCCTGCTTCAGCAGCTCGAACGCGGCCGCGCCGTCGCCCTGCGCCTCGAGCAGCAACGCCTTCTGGCGGTACGCGCGTACGAGGTGCGGGCTGCGGTGTCCGGCGAGCTTCTCGATCGCGATGTCGTACATCGACGCCGCGGCCACGGGCTCGTCGATCGCCATCCAGATGTCGCCGAGCGTCATGAAGCAACGGCCGACGTCGGCGCGCGTCGTCCGCTCGAGAACCGGCGCGATCTCGATCGCCAGCTCGCGCGCGGCGGCGAGCTCTCCGACCGCGGCCAGCGCACGCGCCTGCTCGAGCAGGATCCGCGCCCGCTCGTCGGCGTTCCCGGCTCGCTCGACGATCGGCAGCGCCTCGGCCAGCTGCTCGAGCGCCGCCTCGGGGTCGCCGCGCTCGAGCTCGATGTATGCGAGCAGCTGCTTCGCCCGCGCAATCGAGAGCTCGTCCTCGGAGACCTGCAGGACGGCGAGCGCCCGCCGCGCGAAGGACGCGGCGAGGTCGTGGCGGCCCTCGACGGTGTGCAGCCGCGACTGCGACCAGAGCGTGCGCGCGTGAAGATCGCGGTCGCCGAGCACCTCGGCCTCGCCGAGCGCGGCGGCGAGATGGTCGGTCGACTGCGCCAGGGCGCCGAGATCGATGTAGACGTTCGCGGCGAGCAGCGTCATCTGCAGCGCGAGCGTCCGGTCGCCGCGCTCCGCGGCGGCACGGCGGCCCTCGCGGAAGAGCGCGAGTGCTTCGTCGTACTCGCTCCGCATCGCGCGGAGCGTCCCCAGCGTCTGCACGAGCGAGGAATGCTCGGCGAATCGCGCACCGAGCAGCTCGCGCGTGTCCTCGAGCAGCGCGATCGCCTCCTCGTTCTCGCCGTCGCGGGCGAGGACCTGCGCGAGCCCGCCGACCGCCAGGGCGCGCGTGTCTCCGTCTGCACGCTCGGCGACCTCCCGAAAGCACTCCCGCGCCGTGTCGAGCTCGCCGAGGCGCAGCGCCACCTCGCCGTCGGTGAGGAGCTGCTCGAGATTCGCCGAGGAGGTCGTCCCGAGCAGGTCCTCGGGGCGGACGGCGAGCTTCGCCGCGAGCGCGTGGACGAGCTGGAGCGAGGGCACGCGGGAGCCGTTCTCCAGCCGCGAGATGTACGACGGGCTGCAGCCCGGAAACGCCAGCTCACGGAGTGACTTCCCCGCAGCCTCGCGCGCCGCGCGCAAGCGCGGGCCGAACGCGGCCGGATCGTCGAGCGGCGTGAGACGAACAAAACGCTTGCGCGGACTTGCAGTCACGTCTGACCCCCTCTGTAGTCTCTTGTCACCACTGGCGTCAGGGGCTGTGAAAACGACCGAAGGAGTTCAGTCCCATGCGAGGTTTTCGCTTCGCGTTGCTCATGGCTGCCGTGGTTTCCGCCGCGATGATGCTAGGCGACGGTCCCCCCTGGCCCTGGTAGCACTGAAGTAACGACGGCGGTGTCCGGTGTGTGTTTCGCCGCGCCGGGCACCGTCTCGCCCCCTGTCCGCACGAACATCTCGGCGAACCGTAGCCGTCGCCGTTTGTCAGCACAACCCCCCGTCCGGTTGGAGTGTGACCCGCATTCGGGTTGTCGGACGCCGTAGCATCGGTGGCAGGAAGGGACGGCGCCCTTGACGCAGCACCTGATCGATCTCGCGACACGCTCGGACTGGGCGTACCTGCTCGTGCTCGGCATCGCCGCGCTCGACGCCGTCTTTCCCGTCGTCCCGAGCGAGGCGACCGTGATCACCGCCGCCGCGCTCGCCGCAGCCGGCCGGCTCGACCTCGCCGCCGTCTTCTTCGCGGCCGCCGGCGGCGCGTTCCTCGGCGACAACGGCGGCTATCTCCTCGGACGGGTCTCCGCCGGCGGCGTGCGTCGGCTCGAGCGCTGGCGGCGCGTGCGCGACGCACGGGCGTGGGCCGACCGCGAGCTGCAGCGACGCGGCGCAACGCTGATCATCGTCTCGCGCTTCGTCCCGGGCGGGCGGACCGCGACGATGCTGGCGGCCGGCGTGACCGGGCTCCACTGGTGGCGCTTCGCCGCGTTCGACCTCGCGGCGGCGGTGCTCTGGGCGGGCTACGCCACCGTGCTCGGCGCCCTCGGCGGCGTCGCGTTCGCCGACCGGCCCCTCTACGCGGTCGGCGTCGCGCTCTCGCTCGCGGCGTTCCTCGCCCTGGTGCTCGAAGGCGTGCGCAGGCGCCGGAAGAGCCGGCGCCGGGGACCGCGGAGAACCCCGGATGCGAATCGCGGCCCGCGCTCGTAGGCTCACCCCAACGAAGAGGGAATATCCGGCGTCGGCGCCCCGTCAACACGGCCGTCCCGGCCCGGAGCGCCAACCCCCATCGGGCGAAGAGACTCTCGGCGCCCCGCAGTCCGACCGGACGGGCGCGCTCCTCGTCGGGCGCAGCCGCCGGAGAAGGAGGCCGCCATGTCAGGGAGCCAGCGCACAGCCGGGCAGGACGACGTCTTCGAGCGGGTGCTCGTCGGCGTCGACGGCACGAGCTCGGGCTTCGACGCGTGCCGTCAGGCGGCGGCGCTCGCCGGGCCGGAGGCCGCGATCGAGGCGGTCGCCGTCGTCCACCTCTCCGACGCGATCCAGGTCGGTCTCGGTGGCGCCGCGCTCGCGAGCGACACGCTGCGCGAGGAGGCGGTGGCCGCGCTCGCCGAGGCCGTCCGCATCGTCGGCGACCGAGCCGGGTTCCGGTTCGTCAACGGCTTCGCAGCCGACGCGATCCTCCGCGAGGCGAGCGTCTTCGGTGCGACCGCGCTCGCGATCGGCTCGCACGGCCACCGGCGCGCGACCGAGATCCTCATCGGCGGTGTCGCCGGCGAGCTCCTCCATTCCGCTCCGTGCTCGGTCCTCGTCGCTCGCCCGCGCCCCGAGGAGGAGCCGTTTCCCGGTCGCATCGTCGCCGGCACCGACGGATCGGCAGACGCGGAAGTCGCCGTCGAGGCGGCAACGGCGCTTGCCGCGCGCCTCTCCGTGCCGCTCGAGATCGTGGTCGCGACCCGCGGCCGGACCGTGGACACCGATCTCGCTCTGGGCCAGACGCCCGCAGCGCGTCTCGTCGACGCGCACCCGGTCGAAGCACTCGTCGACGCGTCGCGCGACGCCGGGCTCCTCGTCGTCGGCAGCCGCGGCCTGCACGGGCTCCGGGCGCTCGGCAGCGTGTCGGAGCGGGTCGCCCACAGCGCGGCGTGCTCGGTGCTCGTCGTCCGCTCACGGCCACAGTGACCGCCCACGCCGTTCCGGCCGGCGAGGTTGCCGGCGACCTCGCCACCGACCCCGTGCGCGGGCTGTCGGCCGACGAGGCCGCCGCGCGCCTCGCGCTCCACGGCCCGAACCGGCCCGAGCGGCGGCAGCGACCGCCCTATCTGCGACTCGCCGCGAGCCAGCTCCTCGACCCGCTCGTCGGCCTGCTCGGCGCAGCGGCCGTCGTCTCGGTCTCGATCGGCGACACGGCGGAGGGGCTCGCGATCGCGGCGATCCTCGTCCTGAACGGCGCGCTCGGGTTCTGGCAGGAGGTGAGCGCCGACCGCGCCGTGCTCGCGCTCTCGCAGGCGTTCACGCAGTCGGCGCTCGTCGTCCGCGACGGGGTCGAGCGGATGATCCCGGCCGAGGAGGTCGTGCCCGGCGACCTCGCCGTCGTCTCGGCCGGCGAGCGCGTGCCGGCCGACGCGCGCGTGCTCGAGGCCGCAGGGCTCGAGGCGGACGAGTCGGCGCTGACCGGCGAGTCGCTGCCCGTGACGAAGGCGCCCGCGGCCGTCCCGGAGGATGCCCCGCTCGCGGAGCGGTCGTCGATGCTCTTCGCCGGGACGTCGATCACGCGCGGGCGCGGCCGGGCACTCGTCTGCGCGACCGGCGTGCAAACCGAGATGGGAGCGATCGAGCGGCTCGCCACCGCGGCGCGCGCGCCGACGACGCCGCTGACGCGCCGCCTCGCCCGACTCGCCCGGCAGATGGTCGTGCTCGGGCTCGCGATCACGGCCGCGCTCACCGCCGCGATGCTGCTCCGCGGGGCCGGCGGCGACGAGGCGTTCCTGACCGCGGTCGCCGTTGCCGTCGCCGCCGTGCCGGAGGGGCTCGCGGCGACCGTGACCGCCGCGCTCGCGCTCGGAGCGCGGGCGATGGCGACACGCGGCGCGATCGTCCGGACGCTCTCGGCGATCGAGACGCTCGGCGAGACGACCGTGATCTGCACCGACAAGACCGGCACGCTGACCGAGAACCGGATCCAGGTGGCGGCGGTGCTGCCCGCGGCCGGCGTCAGCGAGGAGGAGGTGCTCGCGGCGGCTGTGCTCGCGTCCGATCCGCTCGAGAACGGCGCGCTCACCGGCGACCCGATCGAGCAGGCGCTCGTCCGCGCAGCCGCCGAGCACGGCGTCTCGCCGGCAGACGCCGCAGCGGGCCGCGCGCGCGTCGGCGAGCTCCCGTTCACCTCGGAGCGGAAACGGATGACCGTGGTCTACGGCGACGGCGACGGTCGGGTCGCATACACGAAGGGAGCGCCCGAGGTGCTCGCGGCGCTCGCGGCGGACGGCTGCGCGGAGGTGCTCGACACCGCCGACGCGTGGGCAGCCGACGGCCTGCGCGTGCTCGCGACGGCGCGCCGCACCCTCGACCCCGCGACCGCGGCGGAGGACTGCGAGCACGAGCTGATCGTCCTCGGCGCGGTCGGGCTCCACGACCCGCTCCGTCCCTCCGCGGCGCCCGCGGTCGCCGCGGCGCGAGCGGCGGGCATCGCCGTACGCATGCTCACCGGCGACCACCCGGCCACGGCGGCGGCGATCGCTCGGCCGCTCGGGCTCGCCGCCGAGAACGTGCACGCCCGGGTGACGCCGGCCGACAAGCTCGCGCTCGTCGAGCAGCTGCAGGAGCAGGGACACGTCGTCGCGGTCACGGGCGACGGCATCAACGACGCGCCGGCGCTGCGCCGGGCGGACGTCGGCATCGCGATGGGCCGCGACGGAACCGAGGCGGCGCGCGAGGCGGCGGCGATCGTGCTGACCGACGACGACTTCGCGACGATCGTCGCCGCGGTCGAGGAGGGGCGGCGGATCGGCGACAACATCCGCAAGTTCGTCGCCTTCCTGCTCTCGGCGAATCTCGGCGAGGTGCTGCTGTTCGCGATCGCGATCGGCGGCGGCCTCGGCAGCCCGCTGGCGGTGATCCAGATCCTGATCGTCAACCTCGTCACCGACGGGCTGCCTGCGGTGGCGCTCGCGCGCGATCCGGCCGCCGCGGAGACGATGTCCTCGCCGCCGCGCACCGGCGCCGGGCTGTTCGACACGGGCACCTGGCGGCGGCTCTTCTGGATCGGCACGCTCGTCGGCGTCGCGACGCTCGGCGCGTTCCTCGCCGGGCGGGCGTTCGGCGACGGGGTCGAGCAGACGATGACCTTCGCGACACTGGCGCTCTCCGAGCTCGCGCTCGTCTACGGGATGCGCTCGCCGGTGACCGCCGCGTGGCGGCTGCCGCGCAACCCGTGGCTCGACGCGAGCGTCGCCGCCTCGGTGCTGACGGTCGCGGCCGCGATCTTCGTGCCCGGGCTCCAGGGGGCGTTCGTGACGGTCTCGCTCGGAGCGCGGGAGTGCGCCGTCGTCCTGGCGCTGGCGCTCGCGCCGCTCGCGGTCGTCGAGCTCGCGAAGTGGCTACGGCGCCTCGGCTATACAGCTACACAACTGTTTAGCGGTAGAACTGCGCGACGGAATGCAGTCCTCATGACTCCATCCGGTCTCCACATCGCCTCCACGGTGGCTGCGCGGCGGAGGACGACGCTGGTCTCACCATCGTCAACCAGTAAGGAGACCACGATGATCACCATCCGCAAGCGCACCATCGCCGTCCTCGGCGCCACCGGCGCCCTGCTCGTCGGCGCAGGCACGGCCGCGGCCGCAATCCAGGCCGGTCCGCCCAGCTCCGCCCCGCAGCTCGGACTGCACGCGCCCGGCACGGGCTACGGCACCGGCTACGGCACGGGCTACGGCACCGGCTACGGCACGGGCTACGGCCTGAGGCTCGGCGGCGTCGTCACGGACGCGGCGGCCAACTACCTCGGCCTCGACGAGACGGCGCTCGCAACCGCCCGCCACGACGGCTCCTCGCTCGCGCAGATCGCTGCCGACCAGGGCAAGTCGGTCGCGGGTCTCGAGCAGGCGCTCGTCACCGCCTTCAAGGCGAACCTCGACACGGCGGTCGCGGACGGCAAGCTGACCGCGGCGCAGGCCGCGCAGGTGCTCGCGCAGTTCAAGACCAACGTGCAGACGGCGATCGACCGCACCGCGACGGGCCCGCAGTCCGGGCGCGGCGCTGGGATGGGCGCCGGTATGGGCCTCGGCATGGGCTTCGGCCCCGGGGGCCGGCGCTGAGGCGGCGGGGCGCGTGAACGGTCGCCCGTCCACCGTCCTCGTCGTCGAGGACGAGCGGAAGATCCGTGACCTCGTCCGCGGCTACCTCGAGCGGGAAGGCCTCGGCGTCCTGACCACCGAGTCAGGCGCCGAGGCCATCGCGCTGGTCCGCGACTCCCGGCCCGACCTCGTGATCCTCGACCTCCGCCTGCCGGACGTGCCCGGCGAGGAGGTGGCGCGCGAGGTGCGCGGCTTCTCGCGGGTGCCGATCCTGATGCTGACCTCGAAGGCGTCGGAGGAGGATCGGATCCACGGCCTCGAGCTGGGCGCCGACGACTATCTGACGAAGCCGTTCAGCCCGCGCGAGCTGGTGCTGCGCGCGCAGGCGATCCTGCGGCGGAGCGGCGAGCCGGGCGGGAGCGAGACGCCGCCGTCGTTCGGAGACGGCCGGCTCGTCGTCGACGAGTCGCGGCGCGAGGTGCGGATCGACGGGGCGCCGGTGGCGCTGACGCCGACCGAGTTCGGCCTGCTGGCCGCGCTTGCGCTGACGCCAGGCCGGGTCTACTCGCGCTACGAGCTGATCAACCGGGTGCGCGGCTACGAGTTCGAGGGCTACGAGCGGACGATCGACTCGCACGTGAAGAACCTGCGGCGGAAGGTCGAGCGGAATCCGCGCGCCCCCGAGATCGTGCTCACCGTCCTCTCGGCCGGCTACCGGCTGGGATTGCGCCGCGATGCGTAGCGCGCCGTTGCGGCTGCGGCTGCTGGGCGCCTTCGCGGGAGTCGCGGCGGTGGCGATCGCGGCCTTCGCGGCGCTGACGCTGTGGGCGGGGCGCGGCGACGTCGCAGACCTCGTCCGCCGCCAGCAGCAGGCGAGCGCGCGCGAGGTGACGGCCGCGCTCGTGGACGCGTACCGCGCGGGCGGCGGCTGGGCGAACGCCGACCTGCGACCGGCGCGGGCGATCGCGGTCAGCGGCGATGCGCTGCTCGAGGTGCGGGACACGAGCGGGACGCTGCTGCTGCAGGCGGCGCGGGGCCTCGGCGGCCCGGGCGCGGGCGGGGCGGGCGCAGGTCGCGGCGCGCCGGGCGTGGCGACGGCGTACGGGCCGGCGATCGTCCTCCCCGTCGTCGTCGGCGGCGCGTCCGTCGGCTCGGCGTCGGTCAGCTTCCCGAAGGGAGCGCTGCCACCGGCGGAGCGGCAGCTCCGCGACGCGCTGACGCGGACGACGCTCTACGGCGTCCTGATCGCGGCCGCGGTCGCGCTGCTCGTCGGGCTCGTCGTCGCGGACGGGATCACCCGGCCGCTGCGCCGCCTGACCGGTGCGGTGCGACGGCTCGGCGCGGGCGACCGCAGTGCGCGCGCGAACCTCGACGCCCCCGGCGAGCTGGGCGAGCTGGCGGCGGCGGTGGATGCGATGGCGGCGGCGCTCGAGCGCGAGGACGAGCTGCGGCGGGCGCTGACCGCGGACGTCGCCCACGAGCTGCGGACGCCGGTGACGATCCTCGCCGCCCAGTGCGAGGCGATGCTCGACGGCGTCGAGCCGGCGGGCCCGGAGCAGATCGCCTCGCTCCACGACGAGGTGCTGCGGCTGGGGCGCGTGATCGAGGACCTGGAGACGCTCGCCTCGGCCGAGGCCGCAGCGCTGCGACTCGACCGGGACGAGGTCGACCTGGCTGCGCTCGTCGACGAGCAGGTGCGGCTCTTCGGGCCGCACTTCGACGCGGCGGAGGTCGCGGTCGGGACGATGCTCGAGCCGGCGCGCATCCCCGGCGACGAGCTGCGGCTCGGCCAGGTCGTCCGCAACCTGCTCTCGAACGCGCTCAAGTTCACGCCGCCGGACGGCCGCGTCGAGGTGACGCTGGTGGCGGGCGACGAGGTCGAGCTGACGGTGGCCGACAGCGGCCGCGGCATCCCGGCCGAGGATCTGCCCCACGTGTTCGAGCGCTTCTGGCGCGGGACGAACGGCCGCGCGACGGCGGGCAGCGGGGTCGGCCTCGCGGTGGTCGAGCAGCTCGTGCGCGCGCACGGCGGCCACGTCACCGCGGCGAGCGAGCCGGGCCACGGCGCCCGCTTCACCGTGACGCTGCCGAGGGGCTAGGAGACGGCGAGCAGGTCGACGACGAAGATCAGCGGCTCGTGCGGGGCGATGACGCCGCCGGCGCCGCGGGCTCCGTAGCCCATCGCCGACGGGATGGTGAGCTTGCGGCGGCCGCCGACCTTCATGCCCTGGACGCCCTGGTCCCAGCCGGCGATCACCTGGCCCTTGCCGAGCTTGAACTCGAACGGCTGGCCGCGGTTCCAGGAGGCGTCGAACTCCTCGCCCGTGCGGAAGGCGACGCCGACGTAGTGGACGGTGACCTTCGTTCCGGCGACCGCTTCGACGCCGTCGCCGACGACGAGGTCGTCGATCTCGAGCTCGAACGGGATCTCGCCGTCGGGCTTGTCGATCTCGGGGCGTTCGAGCGGCACGCCCCGAGACTAGACGATCAGTGGATTCGCCGATCACGGTGCCGTCGCGGCGGTCGATAGCGAGATCGGTGCTCTCAGTGACCGTCCTCTCCGCCGTCGCAACCGCCTCGGGCACCGTCTCGGGACTGCTGCCGCTGCTGCAGATCGCGCGGATGACGCGGACGCGGAGCGCGGCCGGGGTCTCGCTCGGCTTCCTCGCGGGCGGGGTCGCGAACGGGACCGCGTGGGGCGCGTACGGGATCGCGCTGCGCAACCCGGCGGTCATCTTCTCGAACTCGCTCTGGGTGCTGACGGGCTCGGCGATGCTGGCGGTCGCGGCCGCGTACCGGCGCCGCGAGTCGGCGGCAGAGCCGGGGGCCGTGGCCCCGCCGCCGGGCGATCTCGAGCTGAGCGTCGTGGGGCTGACGGCGCCCGCAGGCGGTTACGCGGTCACGTGACCGCTCTGCGCGGTGGTTGCGAGTCGCCTGTGAGCGGCGAGTAGCCTCCGGAGCGTGGCGGCTCACACCGTGGTGTCGATCGTCCTCGGCGCGATCGTCGTCTTCCTGCTCGTCGGGACGGTGGCCGCCCGGCGCCGCAGCAATACGGCCGGCGGCCACACGATCGTGCGCTGCCGCGCCGGCCACCTGTTCACGACGGTCTGGCTGCCGGGCGGCTCGCTCAAGACGGTTCGTCTCGGCTGGTGGCGGATCCAGCACTGCCCGCTCGGCGACCACTGGACGCTCGTCGCGCCGGTGAAGGAGGCCAACCTCACCGAGGCGGAGCGGGAGCTCGCGGCGCAGCACCGGGACGTGCGGATCCCGTAAGGGGCTCGGCGTCAGTGCGAGTGGAGCTCGTGCATGACGGCGTGCCCGCGACCGCGTGCGATCAAGGCGCGGTTGACCGGGACGGTCAGCACGAACGCGATCGCGAGGCTGACCCCGAGACTCCACCAGAAGAGGCCGTCGGCGAGCCCGGCGGCGAGCGCTCCGGGGACGAGCAGGATGAAGAGGTTGTCGACGACTTCCATCGTCGTGATCGAGACCGTGTCGGAGGCGAACGCGAGCCCGAGCGCCTGGCGAAGCGGCACGCCGGCCCGGAGAACCGGGCGGAGCGTGAGCGAGTAGCCGAAGCCGAACGCGAGCACGATCGAGAGGGCGATCGAGGCGCCGTTGCCGAGCGCGAGCGCGGTCGCGAGCACCATGCCGAGCACCTCGCCGATCGCGCAGCCGGTCAGGCAGTGCAGCGTCGCCTGGACGGCGCTGCGGGTCAGAGAGATCGGCGTGTGCTGCATGGCGTCCTCCTTCGAGTTCATATACCCCACCAGGGTATTTCCTCTACAACGTCCGCGTTCGGCGACCTGTTCCCGCGTCGCTTCCCGCCCGCCGGGAAGACCGCAGGCCGAGGCGGGCGTTTCCCCGAGGTCGCGCCGCTGCGAGACCGGGACACTGCGACGACATCGCCTTCCGAGGAGTCGCCGCCATGCACCGCATCGCCATCCTGGTCGCCGCCGCGTTCGCCGCCGTCGCCGTCGCGGCCCTCGCCGCGGCATCCCCGAGCCGTGCAGGCGACGCGACCGTGTCGATCCGCCACCAGGTCGCCCATTGCCACACGTGGTCCGTGAACGGCGGCCCGTTCCGCGCGAGCCAACGGCTCAGCGTCCGGCGCGGCGCGACGATCAGCTTCGTCGACAACGACGTGATGCCTCACCAGCTCGTCCAGCTCGCCGGCGCGCACGTCGCGATGCAGAACACCTCGACGATGGGGATGGGCGGCGGCATGCGCGGCTCCGCCACACCCGGTCTGATGAACCACATGGGCGCCGCGACCCAGGTCCGCCTCACGAAGCCCGGCGTCTACCGGTTCCGCACCCGTGCCGGCGAGGACTACAGGTCCGGCTTCAAGACGACCGGCGAGGACAACGTCCTCACCCTCACCGTCCTCGTGCGCTGAGTCCTTCGGCGGTCCGATCAGAGGTAGGTCTCGTGCTCTTGCGCGAACGCAAGACCTGAGCCCGGAACCTTAGGATGACCACGGCGTCTGGGTGGTTTGTCGTAAGGCCTCTTTGAGCTCCTGCTCGAGGCCGGGCTCCGCCGGGCCTTCAGCGCAGTCGGGAGCTTCGACCGCGTCGACTGGGCCAACGTCGCCTACTGCGTGCTCTGCAGCATCAACCCACTCCTCGACAAGCAGTACGGCGCGACGGTCGCCGCGGCCGACTCCAACTACTAGGTCCGGCCAGCACAGCTGCTACGAGCTGCCCGCCGGCCGTGGATCGGCAGGTTGCGGATCTAGTCTTCCGGGGTGACGACGGCCGCCCCGTCAGCTACCTGGCACTACCCGCCCGAGCTGCTCGAGCTAGTCGTCGATGCGGTCGCGCGGCTGAACCGCGGCAAGGATCAGGAGATCGACTTCTTCCGCGGCGCCGGCGTCCCCGACCAGTACCTCCGCGATGTCGCCCACCGCATCGCGACTGACCGCGAGAAGATCAACAAGTTCGAGATTGCGCGCACTGTGCTCGTCCGGCTGAACGAGGCCGGCGACAAGATGCTCGGTCAGCGCCGCGAGATCCTTAAGCGGATCGTCGAGACGGAGAGCTTCGAGCACTGCTGGCCGAACGACCGCCTCGCCGCGAAGGGCGTCGTCGCCGAGATCCAGAAGGTCGTCGGCACGAAGGATTCGTTCACACGCATGAAGACCGAGCGTGATCGGGAGCGGGAGACGCACCTCGCGGCCAAGCGGAAGGAGCAGGAGGAGCGCGAACGGCAGCGCGCGGAGCGCGCGATGGTGAAGGCTGACCTGTTCGCACTCTTCGGCGAGAAGGATCCTTGGAAGCGCGGCAAGCAGCTCGAGAGCGTCCTAAACCGCCTGTTCGCCCTCGACGGTCTGAGCATCCGGGAGGCCTTCCACCTGAACGGCGACGAGAGCGAGGGCGTGGTGGAGCAGATCGACGGCGTGATCGACCTCGACGGCCAGCTCTACCTGGTCGAAATGAAGTGGCTGGTCGAGAAGGTCGGCCCGGAGCCGATCGGCTACCACCACTCGCGCGTCTTCCTCCGACATGCCGCGAACGGCATGTTCATCTCCGCCTCCGGCTTCACCGAGCCCGCGATCGCACACGCGAAGCTCGCCCTCTCGCGGATGGTCTCCGTGCTGTGCGAGCTCGAGGAGATCGTTTCCTTCTCGAGCGCGATGCCGACGTTCCGCTATCCGCGAGGTCGAGACGGCGATCACCGCGTGTCTCCGGCTGCACCAATCGGTCTCGCGTAGCAGCTGGACAGGTCGGCCGAAGATCGCGGCGCGCTTCTTCCTGGCAACCGTGACCTTGCGCTTCCGGCCGGAGAGGGAGGAAAGAAGCCCCCTCCGACCCCGCCTACGCTGACGACTCGACCGCGAACTGGTGAATTCCCTGTCACAACTGAACGGCTAGGCTCTGCTGATGAAGCTCGCCGTCAACTGCGCCGACATTGGGTCTGTCCCGAACAAGAAGTTCGGCTGGACTCGCGCCGAGGTAGACGATCCGGCAGTCGAACGCGATCGCGGCGGCACCGAGATCATCGAGCTGGTGGACAGCGTCGAAGCAGATCTCAGCGACGGGATGCCCATCGCGCTCGGGTTCGAAGTGTCCGTTGTTCGTTCCGGTTCCGACGAACCCGCTCAACCTTGGCAAGGCACGGCAGGGGGAGCACATCCGGTCGTGGTCCGCCGGCGCGGGCTCCGGCGCCCTCGCCACAGGACTTGTTCAGGTCGCATGGATCCTGCGCGAACTCCACCACCGGAGCGGCGCAACACAACTGCACCTCGACTGGTCCACCTTCCGAGAGTCGGGGGGCGTCTACGTGTGGGAGGCGTTCGTGACGGACCGCGCGAAGGCGGCAACTCACGTGGACGACGCCGCGGTTGCGGTCGAGGCGTTCATGACGGCTCTGCCCGATCCGGAGCAACACAACGCCGTCGTCGCGGACGAGCCGCTCTCGCTGGTCGGCGCGGCGGCCGCATGGTCGGGCTGGTTGCCGAAGATCGACGCGCTCGCGAGGCCGTGCCTCGTGGTCAAGGCGGTTCCGGCGGGCGACTCCAAGCCGACTGACGCGGCTCCAGAACCGCAATCGAGCTGAAGACGAACAAGCATCAGAGCGAGGTCGACCGCAAGCTCGCGTTGATCGAGGAGCCGCACGTCAAGCCGCTCACCGACTTCGTCCGTGAGCTACGCGAGGCACGCGGAGGCGGCTCTGTCCCGTTCTTCGACCCGACGGAGGCGGGCATTGAGGCGCGCATCCTGATGCTGTTCGAGAACCCCGGCCGGAAGGCCGACGCGGCTCAGGGTTCGGGCTTCATCAGTCCCGACAACAACGATCAGACCGCGAACAACATGTGGCACTTCCTCCGCGACGCCGGCATCAGGCGCCGGACCGACGTCGTCGCCTGGAACATCGTTCCGTGGTATCTCGGCGACGACCGCATGATCGAGACGTGAAGAAGGCGAATCGTCGAGGCACGGCCTGCGTTCAGCGACTGCTCGAGATCTGCGGATCCTCCGAGTAGTCACTTGCTCGGCAAGAAGGCGCAGAAGGGATGGGATGACGCTGCTATCGACACTGATCTGCGGGTTCTGCGAGCGCCGCATCCCAGCGGTCGCTGGCTGAACGGGCACCCGGAAGATCGGGCCGTGATTGCGGCCGCACTTGCCGAGGCCCTGCAGATCGCTCGCGGCGGCTAGACGGGCCGCGGGCTCAGATGCCCTTGCATCGATTCTCCGCCTCAGCGATGATGGTCGATGAAGAGAACGAGCCATCGGGAAAGATTCCGTTGCGAGGAAGACTAAAGAGCCGCTTTCGTGGATTGATAAACCTGAGCACACGATTCTCCGCAAGTACTTGGATGCGTGGCTCGATCCTCGGCGGTGGCCGACCGCGCGATGAGGTCGTCCAGATCGCCGCATTCACCCGTCCCGGCGCTACTCACGGGCGAGGTTGGGTCGCCCCACTGATCGTGATGGCGTACTGAGCACTCGGGACACCCTCGCCGCACGAACTTCTTCATCGAGGAGGCGCGCTTCAGAGCGGAGCACCTGAGTGAAGAACTTCGCAAGACTGGTTATCCGCAGTCCGTGGAGGCTCGATTCCAATTCCTCGTTGATCCCGAGTTCCTGAGCCTGATCGAATGGCTCAGATGGCGGTTCGGGGAGCTTCGAAGAACGTTTGCGTTCATCGACCCGTTCGGCGCCTCGGATCTGCCGGTGGCTCTCTCCACGCCGCTCCTCAACGTGCCTAAGTGCGAGGTGCTCCTCTACTTCCCGTCGCGTTTCTCGCGCGGTTCGGAGATCGGCCGGAGTTCGTCGAGACGATGGTCAGCGTCTTCGGCGGCGAGGACTGGCGCGACGCGTTCGCGGCCGATCTCGACGCCGATGTTGCCAGCGGATGCTGCTCGACCGGTTCATGCGGAAGTTGCGCGAGCGCGTTCCCTACGTGCGCTCGTTCGCCATCACGCCGGCACATGAGGCTGGAGGAAACACGTACCACCTCGTCTTCGGCACCGCGAACGCCGAGCAGGGCCTCCGGAAGATGAAGGATGCGATGTGGAAAGCAGATCCCGATGGTGGCGCCGGCTTCGCGACTCCACCCTGACTGCTCACCCCGTCCTGTTCGAGGAGAAGACCGAAGACGCGGCACTTGCGAAGATGCTCGGCGAACGGTATGGGAGCGACTGGTTCACGATCGAGGAAGCGGAGTGGTTCACCCTGATCGACACGCCGTTCCGCGACAACGGTCATCTCAAGCGTCCGACTCTGGCGCCAGCCGAAAAAGCAGGCCGCCTCGAGGTCATACGGACGGGGCGTCCCGGCAGCTTCACCCCCGGCACGAGGATGGGGTTCGCATGAGCCCTGACCGCACTCGCATCGAGCGAAGGGCTGACGGGGTTCCCAAACTCCGCGGAGCATGCGAACATATGTTCGATGCGCTCCACGCAGATGAGCGTGCTCGCCGGCGGCGAAGATAGGGCAATGGCAACGTCCAGCCCCATCGAATGGACCGATGCCACGTGGAACCCATGGATGGGTTGCGAGAAGGTCAGCCCCGGCTGCGCCCACTGCTACATGTATCGCGAGCAACGGCAGTACGGCCATGACCCGTCGGCTCTCCGCCGCTCCCGGACAAAGTTCCAGGAGCCACTCCGTTGGATGGCGCCACGGCTGGTGTTCACGTGCTCATCGTCCGAGTGGTTCCATCCGGGCGCAGACGAGTGGCGACCGGAGGCGTGGGAGATCATCCGCGAGACGCCGCACCTGACCTATCAAGTACTGACGAAGCGACCCGAGCTCAACGCGGAGCGCCTGCCGGACGACTGGGGCGACGGATACTCGAACGTGTGGCTTGGCGTCTCCGTCGAGAACAGTCGATTCACGTGGCGGTCGACGAGCTCCGAGCGATCCCAGCGGCACTCCGGTTCGTCGCCGCTGAACCCTCCTCGACAGTCTCTGCTCGACAGGCTGCAATCGACAACCCTTACCTCGCCGAAGTTGACTGGCTGAGCATTGGCGATGAGCCGGTCTACGAGCGAGGCGGCTAGATTTCGGTGGGAAGACGAACTTCTCCAAGCATGCGACGAGCACGGCGTCGCGTTCTACATGAAGCAGCTGGGAACATCGATCGATCGAGAGCTCGGAGCCCGCGACCGCAAGGGCGGCGACCTGACGAGCTTCCCGCGCCGACTCCGGCGGCGCGAGCTACCGGCTCTCCCTGTCGCCGCTTAGGGCTCCCCTGCCAGCCCGGCGTGACGAGTCAGGGCAGCGCACATGGCCGGTTCACGCGAGCGATCGAGCGACGGAACCTGCTCGCTGCGGAGATGGCCGCGCGCGAACTCGGTGGGCTCTCACTGATTGATGCGCTCGACTACGTTCTTCTGCTCGCCGAAGTCCGACCGGAGCGGGCAGCGGCGGCGGCTGTCCGCTGGCACGGGCGTCTTGAGATGGAGTCGGCGGGGCTGACGCTGACTGAGTCTCAGCTTGCGCTCGCCGCGCTTGCCGATGTCTGCGCCGGCGGCCGCGACACCGTTCCAGTGCTTCAGCGGCTTCTCCGGCGGGCACGGCCAACCCGCGTCCGGCAGAGCTGGTCGTAGCTGGCGGATTCCGCCGTCTCATTCCCGGTCGGAACGGCAGTTGAGGTTCGGCGTCGTAAGCAGCAGCATGGCCGGTCATCACTGCTGCCACTCTGTGTTGCAATTGCCATGCAACTAAAAGTGTTGCATGATTCGCACATGACGAATCTGGAGGACGCGCTCGAAAGGAGCCGGGGCATGATCGAGGAGGCGCTAGTCGAGGCGCGCGCGGAGCTCGAGACGGTCGAGGCGCGGCGGCAGGAAGCTACTTGACCTGATCGACCGAGCGGAGATGATCCTCAGCGGCGGCGCGCCACCCCCGACGCGGTTCGAGGCGCCGGCGGTCGCGCTCGACGGGCGGCCAGCTGACGCTGCACGAAGCGTTGGCGCGAGTGCTTGAGGACGCCGGCAACGAGGCGATGACGGCCCGCGAGCTCGCGGACTCTGTGAACCGCCGGCGCCTGTATCGGAAGCGCGACGGCAGCCCGGTGGAGGTGAACCAGGTGCACGCGCGCATCAACAACTACGGCGACCTGTTCGAGAAGGACGGGTCGAAGATCCGGCTGAAGGAGGGAACGAGAGTGCTGGCAACCGACACGCCGAACCTCGTCATGTTCAAGGACGACGACGATGCGTTCTTCGAGTGGCAGGACGCGCACCCCGAGGGCGAGTTCATCAATACCGAGCGCAAGCCGAACCCGAACTACCTCGTGCTGCACAAGTCGGGCTGCCCGCATTTCAAGGGAAGCGACTCAGTGCACTGGACGAAGGACTACGTGAAGATCGCGTCGACCGACCACTCTGCGCTCGAGACGTGGGCGCGCGGCACCGTCGGCGGCGAGATCACGCTCTGCGGCACCTGTTTCGGGCACTGACGCACCACCGGATGAGCGAATCACCTCTGCTTGCCCATGACCTCGCGCGTGGCGTGCGCCTACTCGCCGGCGTCGACGAGGTGGGCCGCGCCTGCATAGCCGGCCCGATCATGGCCGCAGGTGTTCTTTTCGACCTGGAGCGGCTTGCCTCCGGCGCGGACAGGGACTTCCTCGAGGAGCTGAACGACTCGAAACGCCTTGGGCGCGCCAAGCGCGAACGGCTCGCTGAGGCAATCCACGCGCACGCAGAGGCGGTCTCGCTCGCTTCCGTCCCCGCAGCCGAGATCGACCGGATAGGGATCGACGCCGCCAACGTGTCTTGTCTTGAGCAGGTGCTCTGCGCCGTGGGGGAGCGGGCGGAGCTTCGTCTCGTGGACGGCCGCCTTCAGCTCGGCGCCGGAGCGCCGGCGCACGAGCTGATCATTCACGGAGACGCGACGAGCGCAACCATCGCGGCCGCCTCGATCGTGGCGAAGGTGGCTCGCGATCGGCTCATGGCTGGTCTGGGCGAGCGCTACCCCGGCTACGGCTTCGAGCGTCACGCTGGATACGGGACGCCGAAGCACATGGCCGCGGTTGCGGAGCTTGGCCCGACCCCGGAGCATCGCCTGAGCTTCAACGCCCGTTGCTTCGCCGATTTCGCCGCGCGCGCAGAGACGGGCTAGTCCGGAACGGCCGCTGGGAGCCGCCTCTTGGCAAGCGTAAGTTCGATTGGCGGCCGGCAGGCGCCGGGGAAGCGTTCGAGGCGCCCGAAGGTTCGGCCCCGACGCCGGCCGCGACACGGTTTTGCAGGGGTTTTCGATGTGGTCGAACGTGAGAACAAACGTGAGAGCTTACGGCAGCTACTTCACGAGCGTGAGCATCTTGAACATCGGCAGGTACATGCTGATGATGATCAGGCCGACCATCGCGCCGACGCCGATCATCATCACCGGCTCGATGATGCTCGTCAGGGACCTGACCGCGGCGTCCACCTCGTCCTCATAGACGTCGGCGATCTATCGCTCTTCCGGCTTCCTCGGTGCAAGCCACTCGATGCCCGTCGGGAGCGTCTCGGCGTCGCGGTGACGGTTCAGGAATCGATCGAGCAGCTCGACCATGACCGGGACCGTTCGCTTGTTGCGCGGGAGCGACCTGTCGGAGGTGAAGAGGATGCCGTGGAAGATCTCGCCGGCCTGAAGCGCTGCGTTGGCGAGCGGAGCGAAGTGACGATGGTTGTTCGTGACGATGACGCGCTGCTCGAGCTGCATCAGCCGGAAGACGTCCCGGTCGGGTGCCGCCTTGAGGTCGCGCCGCTCCTGAGCGGAGACGACGTCATGCCGGAGATCGCGGAGCTGCTCTGCGATCTGGGGCGAATACATCTCGTCCAGCAGCAGCCTCACGCGAAGGCGTCTTGGCGGCGCCGCCAGGAGAGCTCGGCCGCCTCCGCCTCCTGCTCGTCGCGCTCGATCCAGGCATCGATCTCGTCCCGGTAGGCGAGGTAGTAGCCGACGCACGCTTCGACGTGCGATGCGGGTAGCCGCAGGTAGTCGGCTGCCTCCTCCACCGAGTTGTCGTTCTGGCGCACGGTGGCGATGACGGTGGCCACGTCCAGGCGCGTCCCCAGCAGGGTCGGCCGTCGCCCGGTCGCTCCGTCACGGAAGGAGATCAGCGGATGCTCGTCCATCCGTATCCCCTCCTGGACGTAGCGCTCTGTGAGCTGGTTGAACTTCACGCCGACCCGCTCCGCGCGGGCGCGCGCCTCGTCGAGCGTGCGTGGGCTCCACCGCGCGCTGAAGGCCTTCTTCGCCTCGCTCTCGGCTCCACGCCCCATGCAGCCCCTCCCATGTCGCGACTGTATGACAGTGTATAGCAGTCGTCACGACCCGCCTGCGAAGTCGCGCTGCTGCCGCCCCCGCCCGTCGTCGTCGCTACTTGACGAGCGTGAGCATCTTGAACATCGGCAGGTACATGCTGATGATGATCAGGCCGACCATCGCGCCGACGCCGATCATCATCACCGGCTCGATGATGCTCGTCAGGGAGGACACGGCGGCGTCGACCTCGTCCTCGTAGAAGTCGGCGATCTTGCCGAGCATCTGCTCGAGCTCGCCCGACTCCTCGCCGATCTTGACCATCTGGCTGACCATCGGCGGGAAGACCTCGTTCTCGAGCAGCGGCTGGGCGATCGGGACGCCCTCGTGCACCTTCTGGCGGACGCCGTGCAGCGCCTCCTCGATCACCCAGTTGCCCGCCGTCTGGCCGGTGATCTCGAGCGCCTTGATGATGTCGACGCCGGCCGCGACCAGGGTCGAGAGCGTCCGCGAGAAGCGGGCCATCGCCACCTTGCGCACCGTGTCGCCGATCCGCAGCGGCAGCCGCAGCTTGAAGCGGTCCCAGCTCTGGCGGCCGCTCTCGGTTCCCTTCCACCAGCGGAAGACGAACGGCGACGCCACGAGCAGCGGGATGACGATGTACCAGTAGTCGCGCAGCACGTTCGACGCGTTCACGACCACCTGGGTCAGCATCGGCAGCTGGCCGTTCAGCTGGGCGAAGATCTTCACGAAGATCGGGACGAGGAACATCAGCATCCCGAGCAGGACGAGGGTCGCGAAGATCAGCACCATCGTCGGGTAGATCATCGCCCCCTTGACGCGGCGCCGGATCGCCTCCTGCTTCTCGATCTGGAAGGCGACGCGGTCGAGGACGACGTCGAGGATGCCGGCCGCCTCCCCCGCCTCGACCATCGAGACGTAGAGACGCGAGAACACCTTCGGGTGGCGGGCCATCGCCTCGGAGAGCAGGAGCCCGCCCTCGACGTCGCGGCGGAGCTGGACGACCACCTCCGCGAGCACCGGGTCGCTCGTCTGGTCCTCGAGCACGACGAGCGCCTGCACGACGTTCAGGCCCGCCTCGATCATCGTCGCGAACTGGCGCGAGAAGACCTGCAGCGCCTTCGCCTTGACGCGCTTGCCGAGGCCGCCGATCGAGCCGGTGGAGAGGCGGGCGTCGACCTCGTCGAGCGACTGGGCGAGCAGGCCGCGCAGGCGGAGCTGCTCGCGCGCCGCGGCGAGGTCGCCGGCGCTGATCACACCGTCGACCTCGAGGCCCTGCGCGTTGATCGCGTTGTACGCGTACGTCGTCATGTCGCTACCCCGTCGTCGACGGCGCGCTCGCCGTCGGGGCCGCCGCGGGCGCGACCGTGCCCTGCGGGAACAGCTCGAGCGTGTAGCGCTTGCCGTCGGCCGTGTTCACGAGCGTCACCGGCTGGTTCTCCTTCAGCGTCAGCGTCGCGGTGCCGCTCGCGTAGGAGCCGCCGACGATCGTCACCTGCGCGGTCGTCTGCGTCAGGCCGACGAGGTGGAAGATCCCGTTCACGACCGGATCGGTCGACACCGGGAAGTCGGCGTTCGTCGACACCATCGCGGCGCTGCCGTTGACGGCGATCACCGCGGCGGTCGGCGGCGGCACGGCGGGGAGCGCGGGCGTCGTCATCGCCGGCAAGGTCAGCGTCGCGGTCGTGCCGGCGCCGAGCCCGGTCGGTGCGGCGGCCGTGCTCTTCGCGGCGGCCGGCGCACCGCCCGAGGGAGCACTCGAGAGCGGCTTCGGCCCGCTCGCGGCGAACGGGTCCTTGCTCTCGAAGCGCGAGAACGACTCGAGCTGGCCGGTGCCGGCCGCGGGCTTCACCGCCGAGACGAGCGGCATCGCGGCGGACTGAGACGCGGTCGCGGCGCCACCGCCCGGCGGCGCGGAGCTCGCGGCCGGCGCGGGCGCCGCGACGGCGGCGGTCGTCGTCGTCGCAGCCGTGGTCGCCGCCGCCGCGGGAGGCGCGGCCGCGGCCTTGTTGCCGCCGAGGCCGTGCATCGTGTAGAGCCCGTACGCGAGCGCGAGCACGAACACGCCCGACAGCACGAGCAGGATCTTCTTCTCCTTCGCGGCCTTCGCCTTGGCCGCCTCGGTGCTCTTCCTGGCCATGGTCTCCCTCCCTGGCTAGCCGCTCGCGCCGGTCGTGGTCGCGCCGGTCGTTGACGTGGTCGAAGTGGTCGTGCTCGAGGTGGCCGCCGCCGTCGTCGTCGAGGCGGTCGTGGCGGCCGCTCCGTAGACGAAGGCGTTCACGGTCAGGTCGGCGTTCAGCGTCTTGCCGGCTCCGGCCGGGTTGAGCGCGAGCGACGAGACGGAGAAGAGGCGTCCCGTCGCGTCGAGCGCGCCGTGCCGGACGGCGACGAGCGCACGCAGCCGGTAGAGCAGGTCGCTGAGCGAGTAGAAGTCGCCGGTCACCGACAGGTCGATCGGGACGCTCGTGTAGTCGCCGCTCGCGCTGCCGGCTCCGGGCGTGATCGTCAGCACGGTGACGCCCGCGGCGCGCGCGACCTGGTCGAGCTCGAGCAGCAGGTCGGGCTGGTCCTCGCTCGACGGCATCGCCTTCGAGATCCGGTAGAGGTCGGCGGTGCGGATCACCGGCTGCTTCGCGGCCGGCGTGTCGCTCGCGGCGGCGGCCGCGGCGGCCGCCTCGAGCTGGTGGATCCGGGCCTGCGTCTGGTTGACCTGGTCGGCCGCCGCGGCCGCGTCGTGGCGCTGCGGCGCGACGACGACGAACCAGCCGGCGCCGAGCACGAGCAGGCCGGCGGACACGATCATCGCCACGACGGCCGGGGGCGCGAGCGGAATCGTCCTCACGAGGTCGCCCCCGCCGCGGCGGTCGCGCCGCCCTTGATCGCGGCGTTGACGGTGAACGAGACCTGGCCGGTCGACGGGTCGGTGGTGCTCGACGCGAGCGAGACGCTCGCCAGGTCGGGAACGAGCATCAGCCGCGAGAGGAGCCGCGCGACGCTGTCGTTCGAGAAGGCGACGCCGGCGAGCGCGAAGCCCTGCGCGGCCGGGGCGCCGCCGGCGGCCGGATCGGGCGCCTTCATCGTCAGCGACGAGACGGTGACGTCGCCCGGAACGATCAGCGAGAACTCGCGCAGCACGCGGTCCCACGCCACCCGCGAGGCGAGCGCCTGCGAGAGCGCGGCCAGGCGCGGCTGCTGCTCGGCGGTCACCGCCGGGACGGGAACGATCGGCTTCGCCGGTTTTGCGAGCTTCGCGGCGGGCGCCGCCTGCTGGGAGGCGACGACGCGGGCGAGCTGGAGCTGCGCGTCGGCGAGCTTCCCCTGCTCCGACTGAGCGCGCGCGTGCGCGGTCATGAAGCCCGCGCCGAGCGCGATCGCGACGACGGCCAGCATGGCGACGGCGCCGACGATCGCCGCCCCCGAGCCGCGGAAGCTGCGTGCGGGCTGGGCGTCGCGCGGGAGGAGGTTGACCGAGCGCATCGGCGGCCGCCTAGTCCTCGATCCCGAGTCCGATGGCGACTGCGAGCGAGCCGACGTCCGGCTCGGCGACCTGCTTCGAGACGCGGATCCGGTTGAGCGGATTGCCGACCCGTACGCGGACGCCGACGACCCGTTCCAGCTCGGCGGCGAGGCCCGCCATGTGCGCGGTGCCGCCCGTGATCACGATCTCGCCGATGCCGAGACTGCCGGGCTGCCCCTGGTAGAACTGGAGCGAGGAGACGAGCTCGCGCGCAAGCGACTCGACGCCGCGGCGGAGCGCGTCCACCGCGACGGACGCCTGCTCAGGCGTCAGCGGCTCCGGCGTGGAGCCGCCGTCGAGCGAGAGGCGCCGCTTCAGCGACTCGACCTCCGACGGCGTCGAGTCGAGGGCGCGCGCGAGCGCGACGTTCAGCGCCCAGCCGCCCCACTCGAGCACGCGCGTGAACTCGCAGACGCGGCCGTCGGAGACGGCGAGCGTCGTCCGCTCGTGCCCGATCGAGACCGCGACGAGCGCCGAGCCGTCGCGCTCCACCGGCGGCGCGAGCGAGCGGAGCAGCGCGAACGCCTCGAGGTCGATGCCGCTGAGGACGATGCCCGCCTTGCGGCAGGCGGAGACGTAGCGGTCGACGAGCTCGCGGTGGGCGACGACCAGCAGGACGCGCTTCACGACGCGGCCGTCGTCGTCGACGCTCTCGCCGAGCACGCGGAAGTCGAGCACCGCCTCGTCGAGCGGGACCGGCAGCACCTCCTGCGCGCGGAAGCGGACGGCGTTGGCGAGCTGGCGCTCGTCGTCGATGCCCGCCAGCTCGAAGATGCGGACGCCGATCCGGGAGGTGGCGATGCCGAGCCTGACGCCCCTGCGCGGCAGCCGGTTCGCCGAGAAGAACCGCCGCAGGGCGGCCGCGAGCGCCTCCGGGTCGCGCAGCTCTCCGCCGACGACGATCCCGCTCGCGAGCGGGGTGCGCGCGACCTGCTGCAGCTCCGCGACCGTGTCGTTCGAGATCCGCGCGGCCGCGAGCTGGGAGGCGCCGATCTTCAGGCCGACGACGCCGTGGCCACGGCCGGCGACCGCGAAGCGGGGCACCGGCAGGCGGAGCGCCCGCCGCGAGCGCGTGCGCGCCTGCGGCTGCTTCTGCCGCTTCGGCTTCGGCGCCTTCTGCTTGCCCTTCGGCGCCCGCGCGGGCTTCGGCGCCTTCGGCTTGCGCGAGAGCGAGAGCTCCTTCTTCCAGAACGGCGTCCCGGCGGCCGGGACCGGCGACGGCTCCACCTCACGGACCGGCGGATGGAGCATGACCGGAGGCTCGGGCACGGGCTCGGGCTCCGGCACGGCCTCGGGTTCGGGATCGGGCTCCAGCACGGTCACGGGCTCTGCCGCGGCGCTGGGCTCGGCCGCGGCGCTGGGCTCGGCCGCGGCGCTGGGCTGGGGCTCCGGCTCGGGGACGGGCGGCAGCTCCGGCCCGGCGAGCCACGGCTCCTCGTCCTGGCGGGTTCGGTCCACCTCGACCCCGGCCGGCTCGGAAACGACCGGCTCGGGAACGACGGGCTCCGGCGCGACCGGCTCCGGCGCGATCGGGGCGGGCGCGACCGGCTGGGCGACGGGCTGGGCGACGGGCTGGGCGAGAGGCGGCGACGCGGCGGGCACCGGCGCGACGTGCGCCGGCGGCGGGGCCGGTGCGGCCTCGGCGAGCGACGCGGCGAGCGCCTCGCGGGTGAGCTCCTCGATCTCGCGCGCGCGGTTGCGGCGCGGCAGCGTCACCTCCTGCTTCCACCACGGCGTCGTCTGCTCGGTCGCGGGCTCGGCGGACACCGGCTGCGCGACCGAGGCCGGCTTGCGCGAGAGCGTCACCTCCTTCTTCCACCACGGCACCGCTCTCGACGGCAGCCGTGTCGACGGCAACCGGCTCCGCGGGAGCGGCGGGCGCGGGCTGCGGCGACTTCGGCTTGCGCGAGACCGTCACCTCCTTCTTCCACCACGGCACCGCCTCGACGGCAGCCGTGCCGAGGGCAACCGTGTCCGCGGGCGCGTCGCCGGCAGCCGGCTGCGCGCGGGCGGGCTTCGGCTTCCGCGAGAAGGAGATCTCCTTCTTCCAGATCGAGTCGCTCACCGGGCCGCCGCCACCGTCCGCAGCACGCCGGCGAGACCGGCGCCCGCGCCGTCGACCGGGAAGCCGGACCGCTCGAGCAAGCCGACGAGCTGCTCGGCACGGCTCGACCGCGATACCGCCTCGGCGAGCGTGACCACGCCGCGCTGCACGAGGTCGGCGAGCGCGTACTCCATCGTCTGCATCCCGCGCGCCGTCCCGGTCTGCATCACCGTGTAGACCTGCTCGATCTTCGCCTGGCGGACGAGGTTCCGGACGGCGTCGTCGGGCAGGAGGATCTCGAGCGCCGCGACACGGCCGGCGCCGTCGGCGGTCGGCAGCAGCGCCTGCGTGACGACCGCCTGGAGGGAGTTGGCGATCATGATCCGCACCTGCTGCTGCTGGGCGGGCGGGAAGACGTCGATGATCCGGTCGATCGTCGAGGGCGCGCTCTGGGTGTGCAGCGTCCCGAAGACGAGGTGGCCGGTCTCGGCGGCGGTGAGCGCGGTCGAGATCGTCTCGAGATCGCGCAGCTCGCCGACGAGGATCACGTCCGGGTCCTGGCGGAGCGCCGCCTTGAGCGCGTCGGCGAACCCGGTCGCGTCGGCGCCGACCTCGCGCTGGTTGACGATGCAGCGCTTGTGCGCGTGCACGAACTCGATCGGATCCTCGATCGTGAGGATGTGCTCGGCGCGGGTGCGGTTGATCTCGTCCACGATCGCGGCGAGGGTCGTCGACTTGCCCGAGCCGGTCGGGCCGGTGACGAGCACGAGGCCGCGCGGCTTCTCGGCGAGCGTGTGCAGGACGGCGGGCAGGCCGAGCTCCTCCAGCGTCTTGATCTCCTGCGGGATCAGACGGAAGGCGGCGCCGATCGCCTCGCGCTGGAAGTAGACGTTGACGCGGAAGCGCGCGACGCCGGGGAGCGCGTACGCGAAGTCGAGCTGGCGGCTCAACTCGAGCTGCTTCTGCTGCTGGGAGGAGAGAATCCCGTAGAGCGCGTCGCGCGTGGAGTCGCCGTCGAGCAGCGCGGAATCGGTCGCGCGCTCGATGTGCCCGAGCACCCGGAACGCCGGAGCGCTCCCCACCGTCAGGTGGAGATCGGAGGCTCCGAGCGCGACCATGCGCTCGAGCAAGGCGTCGATGGACGTCGGCTGCGACATCTCCCTCGGGCCGCCTATCGGCACACGCGGCCGGAGCCTTGAGAGTTCGGCCGGCTCACCTCAGACGAGGGATGCGAATCCCCCAAACGGGGCTAGGCGCTCGAAAAGCCGGGGGCCGATACACGGCGAGCCACCCGCCATCCACCCCGTGGAAGGAGACCCATCACATGATCGACCGCGTCAAGACGCGCCTGGGCTCCGAGCAGGGATTCACCCTGATCGAGCTTCTCGTCGTCATCATCATCCTCGGCATCCTCGTCGCGATCGCCGTCCCGTCCTACCTGAGCTTCCGCGGCAAGGCCGAGCAGTCCGCGGCCGAGGCGAACGTCCGCTCCGCCATTCCGGCCGCCGAGTCCTACTACCAGGCCGGCGGCACGTACACCGGCATGGACGCCGCCGCTCTGGCCGGTCAGGCGCCGGGCGTCTCCGTGACCGACGTCGCCGTCTCGACCGACGGAAAGGCGTACTGCATCGACGACGTCAACGGCTCCAACAACGCCTACTACATCGGCGGCGACCAGAACATCGGCAGCGACGGCAACGGCTTCGGCACCGACACCGGTACCGACTCGACCGTCACCACCGGGTCGCTCTGCGCGACCGTGGTCTCCGGCTAACGAGGAGCTTCACCGTTCGACTCGAGAGGGCGCGGGCAACCGCGCCCTCTCTCGTTCTCCGCCGCATCCCTCGGACGAGCCAACCCCGGCGTAAAGGGAGCGCCGTTCCACGCCGACACCGAGAGGGCAATGCGTCGTCTACTGCGCGACGAGTCGGGCATGACCCTGGTCGAGCTGATGATCGCGAGCGTCGTCCTCGTGCTCGTCATGGCCGGCCTCTCGAACATGTTCGTCTCGGGGCTCCGCGCCGGCACGAACGGCAACGCCCGCCTCGCGAGCCAGGAAGCGGTGCGCACGGCGTTCGACCGGCTCGAGTACGAGACGCGCTGCGCCGAGACCGCGACACTCGTCTCGAGCGGCGCGGGCGTCGCGCTGTCGCTGCCCGGTTGGTGCCCGAACGCGACCGGTGACGTCGCCTGGTGCGTGCAGAGCGGCTCCCTCGTCCGGATCGCCGGCGGCACCGACTGCACGGGGAGCGGTCAGACGCTCGTCACCGACGTGAGCTCCGCGACGCCGTTCAGCTGCCTCACGCCCACCGGCGACCTGCCGCGGCTCGAGGTGTCGCTGACGGCGAGCACGGACGGCCTCGCCGCCGACGCGACCTCGGCGGTCGACGACATCGCCATGCGCAATGCGGCCGTGACCTCGGGCGAGACGGCTGCATGCACCTGATCCGCCACGCCCTCGCCCGCCTGCGCCACGAGGAGGACGGCGTCGCCCTCGTGCTCGCGCTGTCGATGATGTCCGTGCTCGCGCTGACGACGACCGCTCTGCTGCTGAACGGTGTCGTCAACCAGCACGGCTCGTACACGTCGCTGCAGGCCAAGCAGGCATTCGCAGCCGCCCAGGAGGCGCTCGCCTACGACGAGGGCATGGTCTACAACGGCGGTGTCACCGGCACCGTGCCGCCGACGACGCTCCAGTACCTCCCGGCCCGGCCCGACGGCGCGACCGGGACGTACTACGCGAGCACCTCCGACAGCCGCACCTGGCACCTCGTCGGCACCGGCACGAGCGGCGGCGTCACCCGGACCGTGAGAGCGGACGCGACTCCCCCCTCATCGACCACCGTCGCGGGGACCAGCGTCTGGAACTACCTGTACGCAGACGACACCTCGAGCTGTCTCAGCATCAGCGGCGGCGTCACCGTGTCGGTCCCGGTCCTCACCCGCGGCAACGTCTGCATCTCCGGCGGCGGGCACGTCGTCAACCCGTCGGACGGGCAGGCGATCACGCTCCAGGTCGGCGGGACGCTGAGCGACGTCGGCGGATCGAACATCGGCACCTCGAGCCAGAAGCTGAGCAAGGTGCAGATCGGCGGCTGCACGGCGTGGAACAGCGACGGTTCGTGCGCGACCTCGACGACCAGCTCGTGCACCCTGCAGCCGAGCACGATCATCACCGTCGCACCGGGCACGAGCTACTGCGACGGCGCCCACTCGCCGCTGTGGGCGAGCGACGTCGGCGGCACGCTCGACGTCACCCCCCTGATGCCGTGCATCGGGCAGTCGTCGACGCTGAATCCCGTCTGCCCGTCGAGCACGGCGAGCTGGTCGACGCTGAACACCGTCTACGACACCGAGCGAGCGGCAACGAAGACGGGCTGCCCGGCGAACCTGCTCGACGACAGCGGCTGGGCGCTGAACAACAGCCTCAGCGCCTCGAAGCTGACGAGCGCGATGTTCCCGAACAACAGCTCGTACGACTGCAAGATCGTCTCGGGCGGGACGACGATCGGGGAGATCCAGTGGAACGACGTCGGCAAGTGGTGCAGCACCGGCACGCTGACCGTGAGCGGCACCCTCTACTTCGACGGCAGCCTCGACCTCGGGTGCGGCCGGCAGATCCAGTACTCGGGCCAGGCGACGCTCTACTTCACCGGCACGGTCACGCAGGAGGGCGGGACGCAGCTGTGCGGGATCGCCAACTGCACCGCCTCGTGGGATCCCGACGTCAACGGGATCATCTTCATCGCCGGCTGCTGGGCGAACTCGACCGGCAGCACGCTCGTCTCGTCCAAGTGCGTCTACGTCACCGGCGGCTCGAGCGCCCAGTGGGGCGCCTACGCGACGACGGCGTACCAGATCGACGGCGGCTCCTCGAACATGGGCCCGGTGCTCGCGAACACGCTGACCGTCGGCGGCGGCAGCAGCACGCTGATCCCGTTCCACCACTTCCCGCCGGGGACGCCGCTCGCCACCGAGACCGTGGAGCTGCCCGGCACGCCGCCCACGCACTGGTCCGGCTGACCCGTCAGGAGGCCGGCGGGCCCGGGTCGAACGCGGTCTGCATCGTCACGACCTTGGGCGAGCCGGACTCGCTCAGGTCGCGGACGACGACCGTGACGACCGTCTCGTTCCAGGTCGTCGCGTCGGCGTTGACGATGTTGACGAGCGAGCGGATGAACGTCTCGAGCTTGTACGAGTGGCGATCGCTGCCGGTGACCGTCTGGACGGGAGCGCACTGCGCCGCGCCGCCGCAACCTGAGATCGTCACGTCGGAGCCGCTGCCCGGCAGCGCGCTCTCGTCCGAGACGTACGTCGAGTCGCTCGACTTCACCGCGCTGAGCGTCGACGCGTCGAGACCGACCGACGCGAAGGGGAGCGCCGCATAGAGCTCCAGCTGGCTCTCCGCGATCAGGCTCGCGGAGGAGGTCTTCGCCGAGGAGTGGAGCGAGAAGAACGCCTGGTCGTAGGACGCCATCAACGCGAGCAGCGCGATCGAGAGGACGACCATCGTCACCACGAGCTCGACCAGCATGACGCCCTGCTCCTGTTGGAGACGACGGACCATCGCCGAACAAGATCGGCAGCGGAGCGCCCCGCCATGAGAGCGAATCCCTCGCCTGGCGCTAAAGGAGCCGCCGCCGCGTCCCGATACGGAGCCGAGGGAACGTGAGCACCCAGATCAGCCCGCAGATCAGGATCGTCGCGCTCGCCGGACTGCTGCTCGCAGTCGTCGGCGGCGGCGCCGTGCTGCTGCTCGGCCGCTCGCAGCACGCGACGACCGTGCCGCCCGCACCGGCACGGGTCACGACGAGCACGCCCACGCCCGCCGCCAGCGCCCCGGCCGCGCAGCCGGCCAAGCCCGCAACCCGGCACGCGGCGACGCCGGCCGCGACCGCCCGCCACACGGCGACACCGAGCACCGCCCGGCGCGGGAACCTCGTCGACGCCCGCCTGCCTGCGCCGCTGCAGTGGGCGCTCTCGCAGCACCGGATCGTCGTCGTCAGCCTCTACAACCCGCGCGCGAACGTCGACGCGATCTCCGTCGCGGAGGCGCACGCCGGCGCGTCGGCCGCGAAGGTCGGGTACCTGCTCGTGAACGTGCTGAACAACAAGGTCGCCGGGCCGATGACGGCGCTGCTCCCCGGCGGCGGGCTGCTCCCGAACCCCGGCGTGCTCATCTTCCGGGCGCCCGGCCGGCTCGTCTACCGCTTCGACGGCTTCGTCGACCGGAACGCCGTCGCGCAGGCGGCGGCGAGCGCGGCGGACGGCCGGTTCGGCCTTTCGGTCGCCGACCCGAGCGTCGCGGCGTCCGCGACCCCCACCGGGCAGTGACCGACGACGCCGGCCGGCAACTCTTCGTCCGCCACGCGAAGCGGGACGGCCGCTCCGTCGCGGTGCTACGCGCCGTCGACTACGGCGCCTCGTGCGTCGTCGAGGCGGAGGTCTTCCCGGCCGGCGACCTCGACGCGATCCGCCCCGGCCCCTACACGTTCGCCGACGCGACCCAGGCGACCGGCTTCGTCACCGAGGCCGTAGAGTCGCTCATGTACCTCGGCTGCGACGTCTACGCCGAATAGCCGGGCGAAGAGCTCTGCTCTTCGCCCGGGGTGAGACGGAACTGCGCGAGCCGGAAAGCGCGGTTTCCGGCTCGCTCCGTGCTGTTTTGTTGGTCGGATGGTCTGGGCGATTTCTCTGCCTCGGCGCATTCGCTCGTGTCCTTCGGACATGAGCGAATGCTGGTTCGCGTCGTCGTAACGTCGCCTTCGGCATCGTGTTACGCCGACGCTGGGGGCCGGGGTTTTCGCTTCGAAGCTGACCTCGATCCGGCCGGACCAGCGTCCCCGGTCCTGCCCCGGTAGGGGCACGAGCCGGACGCGCCGGGATCGCCGATCGCGAATCAGCGTCAGCAATCCAAGAACAGCACGGAGCGAGCCCGAGACCGCGCTCTCGGGCTCGCGCAGTACCGCTTCTCCCGCCCGAAGAGCGCAGCTCTTCGGGCGGATCAGACCGTGACGCGGGCGAGCTCTTCGACCGAGGTCAGACCCGAGGAGACCTTGGCGAGGCCGTCGTCCCAGAGCGTCCGCATGCCGGTGCCGAGCGCGGCGCGCTCGATCTCCTCGCGGCTCGCCTTCGCCGCGGCGAGCCCCGCGAGCTCCTCGGTCATCGCCAGGAGCTGGAAGATGCCGATCCGGCCCCGGTAGCCCGTCTGGTTGCAGCGCGGGCAGCCGCGCTTGCGGTAGAGCACCATGCCGTCGCTCGCCGCCGCGACGTCGGGCGAGACGCGCGCCGCGATCAGCTCGTCGACCGACGGCGTGACCATCTCGCAGCAGTGGGAGCAGAGCTTCCGCGCCAGCCGCTGCGCGAGCACGCCCGTGACCGCGGCGCCGGTGAGGAACGGCTCGACGCCCATCTCGTTCAGCCGCGTCAGCGCGCTCGGCGCGTCGTTCGTGTGCAGCGTCGAGAGGACGAGATGGCCGGTCATCGCCGCCTCGATCGAGATCTTCGCCGTCTCGCCGTCGCGGATCTCGCCGACCATCACCACGTCCGGGTCGGAACGGAGGATCGAGCGCAGCGCCGCCGCGAACGTCAGCCCCGCACGCTGGTTGATCTGCACCTGGTTGACGCCCGGCAGCCGGTACTCGACCGGATCCTCGACCGTGATCACGTTGATCTCCGCGCGGCTGATCTGATTCAGCGCGGCGAACAGCGTCGTCGACTTCCCCGAGCCGGTCGGACCGGTGACGAGCAGGGCGCCCGTCGGTCGCGAGATGATCTCGGTCAGCCGCCGGCGCATGTCCTCGGAGAGGCCGAGCTCCTCGAGCGTCGGCGGACGCTTCGACTTGTCGAGGAGACGCATGACGATCGACTCCCCCTCGACCGTCGGCAGCGTCGCGACGCGGACGTCGAGCATCCGCCCGGCCGAGGCCGCGTTGAGCGAGATCCGGCCGTCCTGCGGCTTGCGCCGCTCGGCGATGTCGAGCTTCGCGAGCACCTTCAGGCGGGTCGTCACGCCCGGCGCGAGCCGCTTGGGGATCCGCTGCATCTCCTGGAGCACGCCGTCGATCCGGAAACGGACGAGCAGCGAGTCCTCCTGCGGCTCGAAGTGGACGTCGGAGGCCCCGTCCTCGGCCGCCTGGAAGATGACCGAGTTGACGAGCCGCACGAGCGGCGCGTCCGAGACGCCGTCGTCGGCCTCGAGGTCGGTGACCGCCTCCTCCTCGACCTCGAGCGCGACCGCCGCGTCAGCCGCCTGCAGCGCCTGCGCCTGCTCGCCGAACGTCTCCTTGGCGCGAACGACGCGGCGGATCTCCAGCAGGACGTCGTCGCGCGAGGCGACCGCGAGCTCGACCGGGTGGCGCGTCGCGAGCCGCAGCTCGTCCATCCCGTGCAGGTTCGACGGATCGGCGACGGCGATCCGGAGCACGTCGCCGTCGAGGCCGTACGGGATCGCGACCACGCGCTCGAGCACATGCGCCGGCACGAGCTTCGCCGCCTCCGCGTCGACGCCCGCGACGGCCAGATCGACGAGCGGCAGCCGGTGCCGCGCCGCGTACATGCGCGCGACGCCTTCCGCCGAGGCGATCCCCTCCGCGACGAGCGCGCCCGCGAGCGAGCCCGTCTGCTGCGCGCGCCCGCGCGCGACCGCCAGCCGGTCGGCCGGGATCAGGCGTGTCGCCGCGAGCAGGTCGACGAGGAGCTCGACCGACTCGTTGACGCCGAACGCGTCACGGCCGAGCCCGAGCGACGCGGGCGACGCAGAGGTGCGCAGGGGGTGGAGCTCGGTGTCGCGCTCGCTCACGCGCGGCCCTCGCCGTCGCCCGCCCGGGGCCCGCACGCACCACTCGAGGTTGACGTCGAGCGCCTCATGGCGCCTGAGTGTCGGTAGCCGTCATCTGCCGTCCCTCGAACGAGGTATCGGCAATCCGGCGCGCGAGCGTTAGCGCCCGAACAGCGCCCAGTAGTCGTGCAGCAGCGGGTGGCCCGCGAAGAGCGCGACGACGCCGCCGAGCGCGAGGAACGGCCCGAACGGGATCCCCTGCTTGCGCGCCTCGCTGCCGTGCCGGGCGAGCAGGATCACGGCCGGAACGAGCGCCGCGATCATCCCGACGAACATCGCCACCGTCACGAGCTTGCCGAGCATCGCCCCGAGCAGCAGCGCGAGCTTCACGTCGCCCATCCCCATCCCGCGCGGGTACGCGAGCGCCGCGGCGAACAGGAACCCGGAGGCGCCGAGCGCGCCGAGCGCCCACTGCGGCGAGGGGTGGAGCGCCGTCTGGGCGGCGAGCACGATCGCCGCCGCGGGCAGGACGATGCGGTTCGGGATGATCCGGTGCTCGAGGTCGGTCGCCGAGACCGCGACGAGCGCGAGGCAGAAGAACGCGGCGACGGCCGCCTCGGCGTGGAGCCCGAACTTCCAGACGCAGCCGGCGACGAGCAGCGCCGTCGCGAGCTCGACGGCCGGGTAGCGGGCCGCGATCCGTCCGCCGCAATTGCGGCAGCGACCGCGGAGAGCGAGCCAGGACACAAGCGGTACGTTGTCGTACCAGGCGATCTCGTGCTCGCAGGTCATGCACGCGGAGCCGGGGCTGACGATCGAGCGCCGCAGCGGCACGCGCGCCGCGACGACGTTCAGGAAGCTTCCGAGCGCGAGTCCGGGCGCGAGCGCGAAGGCGGCGATGGCGAGGTCCATGTCTGCGCCGTTATCCCTTCGCGAGTCCCGCCGGGACGTCCTTGCTGGCGCCGTAGGGGGAGACGTCCTGCGGCTCGCCGGCCTGCGGATACCCCTTCACGCGCTTCAGCGTCAGCACGACCACGGGCGCGCCGCGGTCGACGAGCTTCGCCCCCGGCGACGGCGTCTCCGAGACGACCGTGTTCGCGGAGTAGCCGTGCACCTTGCCGGCGACCCGCCAGGCGAACCCCGCGTCCTCGAGCGTCTCCTTCGCGAACACGAACGCGAGGTTCCGCACGTCGGGGACCATCAGCGGCGCGGCCGCCTTCGGCTTCGAGGCCTGCGGCGCCGCGCCCGTCGCGGGCACGCCGTGCGACGCTGCCCAGGTGACGCCGGCGGTCGTGACGGCCGCGACCACGACGACCGCGAGCAGCCGTGCGACGTAGACGACGAGACGATTCAGCACCACGAATCCCTTTTCGGCACGAGCGGCCCGGAACTCAAGGGCGGTCGAAGAGGACGACGGGCGGCGACGGCTCCGCCGGCGAGGAGACGACCGCGAAGACCGGGCCGCCGGCCGACGCGGGCGCGCCGACGGCGGCCGCGAGGAACCGGATCCCGGTGGCCGGTGGCTCCTGTGCGGAGGCGGTGTCCTGCCAGCTGAACGCGCTGCCGGCGAACGCCCGGAACCACGCCTCGTCCTGCGGGTACGAGGCGGTCGGGTCGAGCTGGAGGTGGAGGTGCGGGCCGGTCGCGTCGCCGGTCGAGCCGACGAGCCCGACCGGAGCGCCCGCTCCGAGAGGCGCACCGGGCGTCACCGAGGGCTCGAGATACGCGAGATGGCAGTACGTCCAGGTCTGGCCGTCGGCGCTCCGGAACGTGAAGCCGATCCCGCAGGTCGGCTCCGGCTCCGTCCACGCCTGCTCGACGACGCCGTCGGCGAGCGCGTACACCGGCGAGCCGGCGGGCGCCGAGATGTCGGCGGCCGGGTAGTCGTGGTGGGTGTGGGCGACCGAGACGACCGCCGCGCCGCCGCCGACCGGGAACGCCCACCCGGACGAGTAGCTCGGCGCCGCCAGCAGCGGCGAGACGCTCGACGCGAACGACGAGGGCGCCGCCGCCGCACGCGCCCGCGCGAGGTCGCTGCGCGCCGACGCGAGCGCGGAGCGGGCGTCCTGCTCGCTCGTCTGCGCCGCCGCGAGCCGCTCCCGCGCCGTGCCCGCCCGCTGCTCCTCGACGAGGCGCGCGGAGAGCAGCGTCTGCGCCGCGGCGAGCCGGGTGTGCCGCACGACCGTCGAGCTCAGCGACCGCGCGCGGCTTTGCGCCGTGGCAAGCCGGCCGCTCGCGTCGGCGACGGCGGTCCGCGCCTGGTCGAGCGTCTCCTGGAGCCGGTCGAGCGAGAAGGCAACGCCCGCGCCCTGCGCGTAGACGTTCGCCAGGTCGAGCACCTCGCGCACGTACCAGTCGGCGTGGTTGTACGCGTACACCGCCCGCGGCAGGTCGGAGGCGCCGCCCGCGGCGGCGAGGTAGCGCGCGGCCGAGTAGACGGAGTCCTCGGCGCTCCACGGATCGGCGACCCCGTCGCCCGTCGCGTCGACGCCCCATTCGAGCCAGGTCGAGGGCAGGAACTGCATCCAGCCGATCGCGCCCGCCGAGCTCGGCCCCATGTTGCGGCCGAAGTTCGACTCGACCTTGTTGATCGCCGCGAGCACCGTCCACGGGATCCCGTACGCCGCGCCCGCCGCCTGCCAGAGCCCGAGCAGCTGCGTGTCGGAGAGCGCCTCGGGCGCGGACGGGGCCGCCGAGAGGTCGGCGGGGACGGCGACCGAGCCGGGAAGGTTCGGCAGCATCGCGCTCGGCAGCAGCACCCCGGCGAGCGACTGCGCGCCGACGACCTCGAACGTGTCCGCCCGGGCCGTCCCGGCGAGCGCCGACCAGGCCAGCGCCGCGGCCGCGAGGACGAGCCCGAGCGCGAGGAGGCGGCGCACGCCTACTCCGCCGGGACGAGACGCAGGCCGGATTCGCTGACCGCAGCCGGAGGCGGCTCGGCCGCCGTCTCCGCCACGACCGGCGCGCTGGTGGCGGCCTCGTCGGCGCGCCGCTGCTTGGCCGCGCGCTCGAGCGCGACGAGGAAGTCGTGCCGGTTCGAGGCGGCGCCCGCGGCGACCTCGCGCTCGACCTGGCCGGAGAGGACGAGCTCGATCAGCGAGTCGGCGAAGGTCCGCATCTGCAGGAAGTCGCCGTCGGCGAGCGCGTCCCCGATCTCGTCGGGCCGTCCCTCGCGGATCAGGTCGGCGATGCGGGCGTTCGTCACCATCAGCTCGACCGCGATCACGCGTCCGCCGCCGACGCGCGGCAGCAGGCGCTGGCTGACGACGCCGCGCAGAACGCCGGCGAGGATGGCGCGGATCACGCCCTGCTTCGACGGCGGGAAGAACTCGATCATCCGGCCGCACGTCTCCGCCGCGTCGATCGTGTGCAGCGTCGAGAGCACGAGGTGCCCCGACTCCGCGGCCTGCAGGGCGATCTGGGCGCTCTCGGCGTCGCGGAGCTCGCCGATCAGGATCACGTCCGGGTCCTGGCGCATCGCGCGCCGCAGCGCCTCGCCGAACGAGACGGTGTCGAGCCCGACCTCGCGCTGGTTGACGACGCAGCCCTTGTCGGCGTGGAGGATCTCGATCGGGTCCTCGATCGAGACGACGTGCTGGCGGCGGGTGCGGTTGATGTGGTCGAGCATGGCCGCGAGCGTCGTCGTCTTGCCGGAGCCGGTCGCGCCGGTGACGAGGACGAGACCGCGCTGCTCGGTCGCGAGCCGCTCGACGCCGGCGGGCAGGCCAAGCTGGTCGAAGCTCGGCACGTGCGCGGGGATGACCCGGAACGCGAACGCGGTCGAGCCGCGCTGGCGGAAGACGTTGACGCGGAAGCGCGGCAGGCCCTCGCCCTGGTAGGCGAGGTCGAGGTCGCCGGACTCGCGGAACGCGCGCGCCTTCTCGGGCGAGGCGACGGTGTCGAGCACCGACTCGAGGTCGGCCGCGGTGAGCGCCGCCGCGCCGTCGACCGGCTCGAGCGCGCCGTCGCGGCGCACGACCGCGGGGCCGCCGAGCTTGAGGTGGACGTCGCTGGCGCCGAGTTCGACGGCGCGCGTGAGCAGGGCGTTCAGGTCCATGCCGCTTCCGGAAAGGGATCGGCGTTCCAGCTGATGTGCTTTAGCGCAACTCGTGTAGAACGAAGGAGATGCTTTCCGTCTCGGGCGCCAGCAAGCGGTTCGGCTCTGTCGTCGCGCTCGACGACGCCTCGCTCGCGGTGCCGCGCGGCCGGATCGTCGGCTTCCTCGGCCCGAACGGCGCCGGCAAGACGACGGCGATGCGCAGCATCTTCGGCCTCGTCGCGCTCGACGCCGGCGAGGTGCGCTGGGACGACCGTCCCGTCGACCGGGAGACGCGGCTGCGCTTCGGCTACATGCCGGAGGAGCGCGGCCTCTATCCGAAGATGCCGGCGGCGGTGCAGCTCGCGTTCCTCGCGGAGCTGCACGGGCTCGACCGGCCGGCGGCGGTCGCGGCGGCGCACGCGTGGCTCGAGCGGCTCGATCTCGGCGAGCGCGCCGACAGCACGGTCGAGAAGCTCTCGCACGGCAACCAGCAGCGCGTCCAGCTCGCCGCCGCGCTCGTCCACGAGCCGGAGCTGCTCGTCCTCGACGAGCCGTTCGCGGGCCTCGACCCGGTCGCCGTCGAGACGCTCGGCGAGGTGCTGCGCGACGAGGCGGCCCGCGGCGCGGGCGTGCTCTTCTCGAGCCACCAGCTCGACCTCGTCGAGGATCTCTGCGAGGAGGTGACGATCGTCGCGGCCGGCCGGGTCGTCGCCGCCGGGCGGGTCGCGCAGCTGCGGGCGCGGGCCGGGCGGGTGCGGATCGACGTCGAGCTCGACGGCGCGCCGGCCGACTGGACGCCGACCGTCGCGGGCGGCGAGCTGCTCGAACGGCGGAACGGCTCGCTGCGCCTGCTCGCACGCGAGGACGTCGACCCCGACGAGGTGCTCGCCCAGGCGCGCGCGGCCGGCGCGGTGCGCGCGTTCTCGTTCGGCCCGCCGACGCTGGCCGAGCTCTTCCTCGAGGCGGTGCAGACGTGAGCGCCGGCAAGCTGATCTGGCTCGTTACCCGCCGCGAGGTGCGAGAGGGCATCCGCGGCCGGCAGTTCCTGATCACGACCGTCGTGCTCGTGCTCGTCTTCGGCCTCGTGATCGGGATCGAGTCCTTCGTCGGCGGCTCGAACGCGACCCCGATCGGCATCGGCGGCGGTGCGCCTGCTCAGCTCGCCTCGAGGCTCGACGCGGCGGCGAAGCAACTCGACGTGAAGATCGACGTCCGGCGCTACGCCACGGCCGCCGCCGCACGCGACGCCGTCGCGCACCGCAAGCTCGAGCTGGCGTTCGTCGACGGCGGCAGGCGGCTGCTCGTCCGCAGCGACACGAGCGGCGCCGCGACGGCGATCGCGACGGCCGCCGGGCGCGCGGTCTTCCTGCCGGCCCAGGCGAGCAGTATCGGGATCACCGTCGCGCAGGCACGGGCCGCGCTCGCCTCGCCGCTCGCGGTCGCCAAGGTCGAGCCGGCGACGAGCTCGGACGGGAAGGGCCTCGGCCTCGTGACGACGATCGTCCTCTTCGTGGCCGTCTCGATCTACGGCCAGATGGTGCTGACGAGCGTCGTCCAGGAGAAGGCCAGCCGGATCGTCGAGGTGCTGCTCGCGACCCTGAGGCCGCGGCACCTGCTGGCGGGAAAGGTCGCCGGGATCGGCCTGCTCGGCCTCTCGCAGATCGTGCTGCTCGCGGTCGCGGCATCCGTCGCGGGCGCGGCGGGCGTACTCAACATGCCCTCGCTCGGCAGCACGGCCCCGCTCGCGGTTCTCTGGTTCCTGCTCGGCTTCGCGTTCTACGCGACGGCGTTCGCGGCCGCCGGCTCGCTGATCTCACGCGTCGAGGACGCCGCGGTGGCGACGCCGATCACGATGACGATGCTCGCGAGCTACCTGCTCTCGTTCGGCCAGCTCTCGAAGCCGGACGGCGGGCTCGCGACCGCGCTGACGCTGATCCCGCTCTCGGCGCCGTTCGCCATCCCGTCGCGGGCGGCGCTGACGACGATCCCGGCCTGGGAGCTCGTCGTCTCGGTCGTCCTGATGCTGGTCGCGATCTGGGCGCTCGTCCGGCTCGCGGGCCGGATCTACGAGCTCGGCGTGCTGCGGATCGGGCCGCGCGTGCCGTTCCGCGAGGCGCTTCAGGCCGCCCGGCGCGCGACCGCGTAGATCGCGCGGATCGCCGCCTTCTCGGCGCCGCGGGCCGCGCCCGGATGCGAGAGGTCGCCGCGCAGCAGCTTGTCGAGCGCACGGAACGTGACCGGCAGCCGCGCCAGCGCGAACGTCGTCCGCGGGAAGCGCTCGAACGCCGTCTTCGCCCCCCAGCCGGCGCGCGTCAGCGGCGCGATCCGCCGCTCGACCGCCGCCTCGTACGGCTCGAGGGTCTCGGCGCGGCCGGCGAGGACGTCGAGCGCCGCCTCGGCGACGAGCTGCGAGGAGAGGAACGCCTCGTACATGCCGTCGCCCGAGAACGGGTCGACGAGCCCGGCCGCGTCGCCGACCACGGCCGTCCGCCCGCGCGCGAGGCGTGTGCCCGGCCGGCGCATCGGCAGCCGGTAGCCGCGCGTGTCGGCGGCCGCGTCCGGGTCGACGCCGTAGTGCTCGCACATCCGGCGCAGCTCGGCGCGCAGCCGCGGCCCCTCGCTCTCGTTGCCGCCGACACCGACGTTGACGTGGTCGCCCTTCGGGAAGATCCAGCCGTAGCCGCCGCGGACGACCGCGATCTCGAGCAGCATCGCGCCGGCGAAGCGCGCGTCGTGCGGGTAGTTCGCCTCGAGCGCGACGCCGTGGACGATCTCGGCCGCGAGCCCGAGCTGCTTCGCGCTCGCGCCGTTGCAGCCGTCGGCGCCGATCACGATCCGGGCGGCGACCTCCTCCCCGTCGACGGTCAGGCCGCCCTCGCGCACGTCGGACACCTTGACGCCGTCGCGCACGTCGGCTCCCGCCTCGGCGGCCCGGTCGAGCAGAAAGTGGTCGAGCCGGCGCCGCTGCGTCATGAACGCGAGCGGGCCGCGGGCGCGACGGCTGAAGCGCGAGCCGTAGCGGAGCGCGCAGTCGAGCCGCTCGACCGTGTCCTCGACGACGGGCGCGATCGAGAACGGCAGCAGCCGCGCCGCCCGGCCGGTCACCCCGCCGCCGCACGGCTTGTCGCGCGGGAAGACCGCCTTGTCGACGAGCAGCACGCTCGCGCCGGCGGTCGCGAGCCGGTACGCGGCCGTCGAGCCGGCCGGCCCCGCCCCCACCACCGCCACGTCGCATGCGCTCACGCCCGCAACGCTAGCGCGGCGGCCAGGAATGTCCGGCTCAACGGCTAGCCGGCCGCAGGCGGCCGCCTGGCTACAATGGCGCCCGCCCTGAGGGGGTGTGCCCGAGCGGCCAAAGGGAACGGGCTGTAAACCCGTCGGCTCAGCCTACGGAGGTTCGAATCCTCCCGCCCCCATGTTTCCCGCGAGCCCGCTTCGCGTCGGCCAGGCGCGCGAAGCGCGCGTGGCCTTCCGCTCTCGCTTTCCGCTCGCTCGGCAAGCGAGCCGGCGGAGCCGGCTCGCGCGGCTCGGGGGCCGAGCGTGTGCGGTCCGCGCCCGCGCAGGTCGGGCGCGACGCTAGCGATCCGAGCTGTTGCTGCGGCCGGTGACGAGCCGCTCTCGGTCGAAGAGACGCGAGACGACGCGCCACGCGACGACGTCGGCGGCGAGGAGCGCGAGCGCCAGTCCGATCGCGAGCGGGACCGACGGCCTGATCAGCTGGAACGAGATGAGGGAGGTGAAGGCGAGCAGCGGCAGCCCGGCGAGCGTGGCGAGCTGCTGGGCGACGCGGACGTCGCCGGCGCGGCTGGAGATGCCGATGCCGACCCAGATCGACCAGGCCGCGAGCAACGGCGTGAAGAGAAGCTGGGCGAGGAGTTGCGGCGTGTGCCAGACGACGCTGCTGACGACGTGCGCGGCGCCGACGCGGACGCTGATCGCGGCGATGAAGTAGACGCCGTAGGCGATGGCCACCGCCGGCAGGAAGGCCGCCAGCGCCTTCCCGAGCAGGAGCTCGGAGGCGGTCACGGGCGTGCCGAGCACCGGTTCGAGCGTTCCCTGGTCGCGCTCCCCGATGACCGAATAGGCGGCGATCACCGGCGGGATCACGAGCGGGATGATCAGCATCAGCAGCGAGAGCGAGCCGACGGCCGCTCTAACCGCTGCGCTGCCGGCCGACTCGGGTATGCGGAACAGCGTCACCATCGGCGTGATCAGAAAGACGAGCGGCAGCACCGCCATCGTCCCGACCACGAAGCGGTTGCGGCGGAACTCACGCGCCTCTTTCCGCATGACCGCCTGGATGCGCTCGCCGCTCATCGCGCCGCCTCGACGTCCTCGTCGATCAACTCGAGATAGACGTCCTCGAGCGAGTGGCGGGCCTCCGCGATCGAGAGGACGTCGGCGCCGGCCGCGACGAGCGCGCGCGTCACCGGGGGCGCCGCGCGCTGCGTGTCGGCGACCGTCAGCACGTATCCGCCGCGGTCGTCGCGCTGCCAGCTCTCCACGCCGTCGATCCCGAAGACCGCCTCCGGGGCGGCGAGCGGCGCCGCCGTGCGAACGACGAGCGTCTTCGTGAACAGGCGATCGCGGAGCTCGTCCGGCCGTCCGATCGTGCGCAGCCGGGTGTTGATGATCGCGACGCGATCGCAGAGACGTTCGGCCTCCTCGAGCCGGTGCGTCGTGAGGAAGACGGTGACCCCGCGGTTGCGCAGCCCGTCGATCAGCTCGTGCACCTCCCGGCTCGCGACCGGATCGAGACCCGAGGTCGGCTCGTCGAGGAAGACGATCGCCGGGTCGCTCAGCAGCGCGCGCGCCAGGGCAACCCGCTGCTTGAGCCCCTTCGAGAGGCTGCCGCACGGATCGCCGGCCCGGGCTGTGAGGTTGACCGCCGCGAGCGCCTGCTCGATCCGTTCCCGCGGGCGCGGAAGCTCGTACAGGCCGGCGAAGAACTCCAGGTTCTCGGCAACGGTCAGGCGCCCATAGAGGCCGGCGTTCTCCGGCATCACCGTGATCCGCTTACGGATCTCGACTCCGTTGGCGGGCTCGAGCGGCACACCCGCGATCGACGCCGTCCCCGAGCTCGGCGCGATGAGGGTTCCGAGCATGCGGACGGTTGTCGTCTTGCCGGCGCCGTTCGGGCCGAGGAAGCCGAACACCTCGCCCGCCTCGACGCTGAAGGACAGATCGTCGACCGCGACGCGGGGGCCGAAACGCTTCGTCAAGTGCTCCACCACCAGTGCCGGCCCATCCGCCGCCGCGCCCCCGCCGCGATGCCCGGTGAGCGAGCGAAGCGCCTGCCGCTGCTCGGCGCCGCCGCCGAGCGGCAGGTCGGCGCTCTCGTCGGCGGCGGCGAGCTCCGGCCGCGTCTCCTCCTCGAGTCGCCGGCTCCCACCCGTCGCGAGCGCGACGATCCCGTAGGCGGCGAGGATCACGACCAGGACCGGGATCCGTTCCGGCGACGCCCGCAGCAGCGCGAGCACGGCGACGACACCGAAGGCCGCGAGCAGCGTGACGAGCCAGCCCTGCCAGCTGACCGGGCGCCAGCCGACACCGACGCGCCGGCGGCGAAACCACGACCGAGATCTCATCGCGTCAACGGAGCTCTGCGAGACGCCTCTCGATGAGCTTCTCGACGAGCGGCTTCGGCAGCAGCCGGTCGACCGGGAAGTGCAGCGCACTCCTGGTCATCGTGTATCCCGAGAGCTCGTCGGCGAGCTGCGGCAGGACGGAGCCGCTGAACGGCAGATAGCTCAGGTGATTCTTGAACGCCGCAAAGCCGGCGATCGTCCTGTCCTCGACGCGGAAGGCGGGGACGCGGTAGGAGATCACCTGCTCGGCATCGGGGACGATCTCGAGGATGGTGCGCCGCAGCCCCTGGAGCGTGCTCCGCTTCGGCTCCTCGATGCCGCGCAGATACTCATCGACCTCCGCTGCGGACATCGCCCGGCGCAGTCTACTGGGCCTGGCGTCCCCCGATCCAACGTCAGCCCGCTCGACGCGACGTCGACCAACCCCTGCGAGACAGTCGCACCTCAGGTAAAATTTAGGCGTGGCTCAAGATGCAGTTCAGGCGGGCGAACTCTCGGCTGCCGTGCAGGACTACGCCAAGGCGATCTACGCGCTCGAGACGGACGAGGGGTCGGCGTCGACGACCGCCCTCGCGGAGCGGCTGAACGTCCGCCCCGCCTCGGTCTCGGGGATGCTGCGCAAGCTCGACGCGCTCGGACTCGTCGTGCACGCGCCGTACCGCGGCGTCTCGCTCACCGAGCGGGGCCGGGCGGTCGCGCTCGAGGTGATCCGGCATCACCGCCTGCTCGAGCTGTTCCTCGTCGAGAGCCTCGGCATGGGCTGGGACGAGGTGCACGCCGAGGCCGAGCGGCTCGAGCACGTGCTCTCCGAGGAGCTCGAGGCGCTGATTGCCGCCAAGCTCGGCAACCCGACGCTCGACCCGCACGGCGACCCGATCCCCAGCCCGCAGCTGACGATCGCCGACGACGAGAGCCGCAGCCTCTACACGCTCGAGCCCGGCGAGCAGGCCGTCTTCGTGCGCGTCTCCGACGCCGACCCCGAGATGCTCCGCTTCCTCAGCGAGCGCGGCATCGCACCGGGCGCGCGGCTCGAGGCGATCGAGCGGCAGCCGTTCGACGGCCCGCTCTACGTGCGCGCCGGCGACGAGGTGCACGTGCTCGGCGCGCAGCTCGCCCGCGCGATGCGGGTCACGGCGGAGGAGCAGCAGTGACACCGCCTCCCGGCGAGACCGCGGCGATCGAGCCTCCGACGACGATCAGCCCGCTCGAGACGCTGCTCCGCCGGGGCAGGGTCCGCGCGACGCTGACGATGCTCGGGCCGGCGTTCGTCGCCGCGATCGCCTACGTCGACCCCGGCAACTTCGCCACCAACATCCAGGGCGGCGCCGAGTTCGGCTACTTGCTGCTCTGGGTCGTGCTCGCCGCGAACGCGATGGCGATGCTGATCCAGTACCTGTCGGCCAAGCTCGGCATCGTCACCGACAGCGACCTGCCCGAGCTCTGCCGGGAGCACTACCCACGGCCGGTCTCGTGGGGGCTCTGGATCCAGGCCGAGGTGATGGCGATGTCGACCGACATCGCGGAGTTCCTCGGCGCGGCGCTCGGCCTGAACCTGCTCTTCCACGTGCCGCTCCTGGTCGCGGGCGTGATGACCGGCTTCATCGCGTTCGGCATCCTCGAGCTGCAGCGGCACGGCTTCCGGCGCTTCGAGCTCGCGATCACGGCCCTGCTCGGGATCATCTTCCTCGGCTTCCTCTACGAGACGCTCAAGATCGGCCCCTCCGCGAGCGGCTCCGCCCGCGGGCTCCTGCCCGGCCTCGACGGCTCCAAGTCGATCTACCTCGCCGTCGGGATCATCGGCGCCACCGTGATGCCTCACGCGATCTACCTCCACTCCGCGCTCACGAAGGGCCGCATGCCCGTGCGCGACGACGCCGAGCGCGCGCGCGTCCTCCGCTTCGAGCGCACCGACGTGATCGTCGCGCTCGGCCTCGCCGGCCTCGTCAACATGGCGATGCTCGCCGTCGCCGCGAAGCTCTTCCACGACCGCCCGGGCTACAGCGAGATCAGCACGATCCAGGGCGCGCACGCGGGCTTCGGCCACCTCGTCGGCGGCACGGCGGCGCTCGCCTTCGCGGTCGCCCTGCTCGCCTCCGGCGCGTCGTCGTCGAGTGTCGGCACCTACGCCGGCCAGGTGGTGATGGCCGGGTTCGTCAACCTCCGGATCCCGCTGCTCCTGCGCCGCGCGATCACGATGCTGCCCGCGATCGTCGTGCTCGCCCTCGGCGTCAGCCCCACGAGCGCCCTGGTGCTGAGCCAGGTCGTCCTCTCCTTCGGTATCCCGTTCGCGCTCGTGCCGCTCCTGCTGCTCACCCGCAGGCGCGACGTGATGGGCGTCCACGTCAACCAGCGCGCCACCACGTGGATCGCGATCGCGATCGCCGCGGTCATCTCGGCCCTGAACGTCTTCCTGCTCGGGCAGACCTTCGGGCTCTTCTAGGGAGCCCCGCCGCACAGCGACCGGGTGCGCGCGTGCGACACTGGGTCGCTCCGTGGAACCGCCTCTCAGCAGCATCCCGGACGGCCCCGGCCCCGCAGATCGCAGGCGACGGCTCCGGCAGCGGCGCCTGCTCGTCGCGCTGATCGCCCTCCTCGTCGCCGCCGGCGTCGTAGCGACGCTCGTCGCGACGCGCGGCGGCGGCACCTCGAAGCCGGCGCCGAGGCTCGTCCCGCGCGCGGGCGGGCAGGCCTTCGACCCGCTCGCCTACGCGCCCGCGCAGGACGCGCGGCTCGAGCAGGAGGCGGCGCAGGGATACGCACAGGTGCTCTACACGAAGAGTCCGGGTGGAGTCGTCGCGGCCGCGAGGCGCACCGCCCGCTACCGGACGCTCGTCGAGAAGGCCGTCGCCGGCACCGGCATCGACCCCGACCTGCTCGAGGCGATCGTCTTCCTCGAGAGCGCCGGCCGGCCCGACGTGATCGCCGGCAACGACCCGGCGAGCGCGGCCGGGCTGACGCAGATCCTCGCCGAGACCGCCAAGGACTTCCTCGGCATGCACGTCGACCTCGCGAAGAGCCGCGCCCTCACCGCCGCGATCGCCGCCGCGCACGCCCGCGGCGACAAGAAAGCCGTCGGCGCTCTCGAGGCGCGCCGCCGCCGCGTCGACGCCCGCTTCGTCCCCGCCCGGGCGCTCGCCGGCGCCGTCCGCTACCTCGTCACCGCGAAGAAGCGCTTCGGCCGCGCCGACCTCGCCGTCGTCTCCTACCACATGGGCATCGGCAACCTCCAGAACCTCCTGCACGACTACGCGGGCGACGGCACCACGGTGAAGGTGAAGCAACTCGTCGCCCAGGACGGCCTCTCCTGGCCGCGTGTCTACTTCGCCTCCTCGCCCGCGAGCCACCGCGCCGCGTGGGTCCGGCTCGCGAGCTTCGGCGACGACTCGCAGACGTACTTCTGGCGGGTGCTCGCGGCGAAGGAGATCATGCGCCTCTACCGCACCGACCCGGCCGAGCTGCGCCGCCTGGCGACGCTGCACCGCGAGGCCGAGAGCGCGGCGGACGTCCTCCATCCGCCGGCCGAGACGGACAGCTTCGCCACGCCCGACCAGCTCGAGTCGGCCTGGCGGGACGGGCTCGTGCAGCCGCTGCCGCACGCGCCGGCCGCCTCCCACCTCCGCGTCGCCCCGACCATGGGGTCGCTCGCCGGCCGCCTCGGCAAGAAACCGAGCCTCTACCGCGGCCTGCGACCCGAGGCGCTCGCGCTGCTCCTCTACCTCGCCGGCCGCGTCAACGCCTTCAGCGGCGCACCGGCGCTGATCGTCGGCACGACCGTGCTCGACGACTCCTACCGGCAGCAACTCCCGGCCGCCGACCCGAGCTCCGGCGGCGGCTACTCGCTCCTCACGACCGGCTACGCGTTCGACATCCGCCGCACCTACGCCTCACAGGCGCAGGCCGCCGCGTTCCAGTACGAGCTCGAGCGGCTCCAGGCGCGCGACCTGATCGCGTGGACGCGCACACCGCGGACGATCCACATCACCGTCTCGTCCGCCGCGGCCTCGCTCGTCCCCGTGCTGCTCCGGCAGAGCCCCGCCGGCTAGACGATCGCTTCCGAAGGGGCGCGCTCGGACGATTATCGGCGGGATGCGCGGGCTATGCTGGCAACGCGCGTCGCGGCGGGCCCGAGACTTCCCCGGTTGGGTGAATCCTCGCCGGCTTGCGCGCGTTGCACGGGGTCGGGCGGCCGTCCGCCGCAGACGGCCGCCCGACCCGCTTAGTACGTGCGATGCAGCATTGCCGTCATTCGTAGGCAGCATCGTCCCGGGGACTAACGATCCGCTAACGCCGCGCGGTACGGTGCGCGCGTGGCGACGCTCCCCGGCCGGATCGACGAACCGGCGCTGACCGGGCTCGTCGAGCGCTCGGGCGGCAACCCGCTCTATCTCGAGGAGCTCGTGACCGACGCCCGCGCGACGGCCGTCGCCCTGCTCGAGCAGAAGGGCTTCGCCCCCGCCGCTGTCGAGGCCTGGGCGAGGCTCAGAACCTCTAACTGAATGACCCACTCGTCGGCGGGGCGCGATGAGTGCGTGCGGTGCAAGGACGCAGGGAGCCTCGATAGCAGCGCTATCGGGGCGACTGAGGACGCCGCAGCGTGCGTGCACAGCGCGTTCAGGCGGCCAGTGCTCGTTCTGTCAGGGGTTCTCAGGCCAGGAGGCGGCTGAGCGCGCGTACCCGGTCGCCGACGACCCGGAAGTAGGCCCAGCTCCCCCGCTGCTCGCGGTCGACGAGACCCGCGTCGCGGAGCACCTTCAGGTGATGGCTGACCGTCGGCTGGCTGAGGCCGAGCGGCTCGGTCAGGTGGCAGACGCACGCCTCCCCCTCCGGCTGGGCCTGGATCAGGCTCAAGAGCCGCAGCCGCGCGGGGTCGGCGAGCACCTTCAGCGCCGCTGCGAGCGCCTCGGCCTCGCCGGCGTCGAGAGCGCCGGCCGAGAGCGGCGGGCACGAGGCGGTCACCGACTCGACGAGCTTCAGCGGTGTGATTGTCACGCCTGGATATTGACACACGTCGATGTCGTCGGGAACAATCGCGCCATCGACCGCCGTCTATGTCCGAGGAGAAGACGATGAGCGAGACGCTCGACCCCGTCACGTTGAACCATGTCCGACAGGCAGCCGACGCGCTCGCCGAGGAGTTCGCCGGCGTCTTCGCGAAGGAGACGATCGAGCGCTACATCGCCGAGTCGCTCGACCTGCTCGGCGGCTCGCGCATCACCGTCTTCGTGCCGGTGCTCGCGCACCGCTTCGCCCGCGAGCGGCTGCGCGCGCTCGCGCAGGTCGAGGGCACGCTGACGACGGAACAGCCCGAGGTGCTCTTCGTCTGCGTCCACAACGCGGGCCGCAGCCAGATGGCCGCCGGGCTCGTGGCGCTCCGCTCCGAGGGACGGATCCATGTCCGCTCCGCCGGCTCCACGCCCGCCGACCAGATCAACCCGGCCGTGGTCGAGGCGATGGCCGAGCTCGGCGTCGACATGGCGCAGGAGTTCCCGAAGCCGCTGACCGACGAGGTCGTGCGCGCCGCCGACGTCGTGATCACGATGGGCTGCGGCGACGCCTGCCCGATCTTCCCGGGCAAGCGCTACGAGGACTGGGAGCTCCGGGACCCGGCCGGCCAGGATCTCGAGACCGTGCGCGCGATCCGCGACGAGATCGACGGCCGCGTCCGCGCGCTCGTCGCCGAGCTGCTCGAGAGGTGAGGCACCCGCTCGCGCGCGCCCTGCTGGCGGAGCTCGTCGGCACCTTCGCGCTCGTCTTCGCCGGCTGCGGCGCGATCATGGTCGACGGATCCACGCATGCGCTCGGGCACGTCGGCGTCTCGCTCGTCTTCGGGCTCGTGATCATGGCGATGATCTACACCTTCGGACACGTCTCGGGGGCGCATTTCAACGCTGCGGTCACGTTCGCGTTCGCGGTCACCCGGCACTTCCCGTGGACGCGCGCGCTCGCCTACTGGGCGGCGCAGCTCGCCGGCGCGCTCCTCGCCGCAGCCGTCCTGCGCGGCTCGCTGGGGAACGTCGCCGACATCGGCGCGACCCGGCCGGCCGGCTCGGACGGGCAGGCGTTCCTCTGGGAGCTCGTCCTCAGCGTCTTCCTGATGCTCGTGATCATGGCCGTCGCCACCGACACGCGGGCGGTCGGCGAGGCGGCGGCGATCGCGATCGGCGGCACGATCGGCCTCGACGCGCTCTTCGGCGGCCCGGTCACCGGCGCGTCGATGAACCCGGCGCGCTCGCTCGGCCCGGCGCTCGTCTCGGGCCAGACGCACGCGATCTGGGTCTACATCCTCGCGCCGGTCGTGGGAACGACCCTCGGCGCGCTCGTCTACCAACTCGTGCGCGAGCCCGGCGACTGACGCCGCGGCTACTCGGGCGAAGCCCAGGCGAAGCCGGCCTCGGCGAGCCGCGGCCGGTCGGCGAGGCAGGCGCCCCAGCGCTCGGCAGCGGGCCAGACGGCCGCGTCGCGCATGATCGCCCGCACGCTCTCGCAGGCGTCCGCGCCGGTGAAGACGAAGATCGCCTCGCTGCCGGTGACGAAGACGTCGTGCCGCGCCAGGCTCTTGTCGTCCGGGTCGAACGGCGGCCCCTCCGCAATCAGCTCGCGCGCCCGCTCGAGCGAGTCCGGCTTCAGCGGCAGGACGACGGCGACCCGCTCGACGCGCTCGCTCGCCGAGCAGAGCTCCGCGAGCATGTCGGCCAGCTCGGCGAGCAGCCCGGGGCCGAGCGGCTGGACGAGGAGATCGGGCCCCTCGTGGCGCTCGAGAACGAGCGTCGCCCGCCCCCGGAGGCGCTCCCCGTGCGCGCGCCCGATGCGCACGCCGGCGAGCCCGCCGACGGCGATCGTCTCGGTCACGAGCCGGCCCGCCGCCGCGCCCTCGAGCCGGAGCGCGTCCGGAGCGGCGGTCAGGCGGCCGGTCACGGCTTCCGCGCCGGGTTCCGACCAGACGATGGGATACGAGGTCGCGGCAGCCATTGCTGAAGGGTGCGCGAGGCCCGCTCGTCCGGCATCTGCGACGCCACACACCTCCGCTGCGGCAAATCCCCCATCCTCCGATCGGTAGCTCTGCCCTTGATCTCGCCCCGCCGGTTCGCAATGCTCACGGCGATGCGTCGGCCGAAACCCTCTGCTGCTGCCGCCGAGGCGGCGATCGTGCTGATCGTGCTCGGGCTCGCGTTCGCCGCGGGCGCGGCCGGCTGGGCGATCGGCCACTACTCCGGCGGAGCCGGAACGACGACGGTGACGGTCGCCGGCGCCTCGACGACGCAGACCTCCACGCCCGCCTCGATCGACCCGCAGGTCGCCTCCGGCGGGCATATCTTCGTCCAGTTCGCGTGCGCGCAGTGCCATGGCGAGCAGGGCAAGGGCGGCGTCTCGCCGGACGTGCCGGCGCTGACGTCGATCGGCAAGACGTTGAGCCCGGCGAAGCTGCGCTCGATCATCGACCACGGCCTCGGCGAGTCGGCGAACCCGACGAAGCCGTACATGCCCGTCTGGGGCGAGGTCATCTCCTCGACGCAGGTCAGCGACCTGATCGCCTACCTCCACGCCGGCCTGCCCAAGGTGCCGACCGCCGACCCGCCGGTCGTCCCGACGGGCCAGGGCCCGGCCGTCGCCGGCTCGGTGCTCTACGTGCGCTACGGGTGCATCAACTGCCACGGGCCGAACGGGCTCGGCGGCGTCGCCAACCCGCTCTCGGCCGACAAGTCGATCCCGCCGCTCTCCGGCCAGGGCTTCCGCCACGACTTCCCGACCGACAAGGCGATCGCCGACATCATCCGCAGCGGCAGCGTCATCGGCAAGGCGCCGATCGTCAGCATGCCGCACTGGGGCAGCATCCTCTCCAAGACGCAGATCGACGACCTGATCGCGTACCTGAAGACGCTGAAGTAACCGGGCCGGACGCCCCCTGCGGGCTGATCGGCGGCCGACCGCCGCGGTCATCGCGGCGTAACGCCCACGTAACACCGGCCCTTCCATGCTGCGGCGACAACGCCCAGTACGTAAGGAGTCGCAATGTTCACCTTCATGCACAACCGGCGCAGCATCCTCGCAGCCGGCGTGGTCGCACTCTGCGCCGTCGCGGGGGTCGCGGCCTCCGTCGCCTTCAGCGCGCCCCGCTACGCGAAGACGGTCACCCAGCCCGGCGCGATCGACCCGACCGCGATCCCGCTCGGCGACGGCTACGTGTCGACGAGCCCCAAGGTCGGCTACCTCGACTCGTGCCAGACGAGCTTCCGCGGCGGCGGCGCCGAGCACGCCGGCTCGTGGATCGACAGCACGGCGAAGACCTGGGACATCTCGACGAAGATCGCGGTGAGCGGCAAGGTCTCGTGGCCCGACGCGAAGTACTCGATCCGGGTGACCGGCGGCAAGCGGCTGGTCACGTTCGACGACCTGCCGATCGACCACACGACCGGCGTCTTCCCGATCGCCTCGACCGATCCGGCCTACCAGTACGACCGCAACCCGAACCGAATCGCGAAGCAGAGCGTCTCGTGGTCGCTCGACGCGACGCCGTCGGCGGCGGCGAAGCCGTCGTGCGTCGGGCTCGGGCCGATCGGGGTGCTGAACGACGGCGTCTACCTCTACAACGCGCTCGACGCCGCCGGCCGCGACGCCGCCGCGCACGAGGTGCAGGACGCCTGCGGCGGCCATCCCGACTCCTCGTCGAGCTATCACCACCACGACGTGCCGCCGTGCATCGTCTCGAAGACGCCGAACGGGACCGCCACGCTCGTCGGCTACGCGCTCGACGGCTACGGCATCTACGTCGTCAAGGACAAGAACGGGAACCTGCCGACGAACACCGACCTCGACGCCTGCCACGGCACCACGAGCACGGTGACGTGGAACGGCAAGGCGACGAGGATCTACCACTACGTCGCCACGCTCGAGTACCCGTACACGGTCGGCTGCTTCCACGGCACGCCGATCAAGAACGCGCGGATCGCGCGCACCGGCGGCTCGAGGCCGGGCGCAGGTGCGGGCGCGGGCGCCGGAGCGGGCAACGGCTCCGGGCTCCCGCCGCGGCGGCGCCCGCCTCGTCCGTAGATCCCCGATGATGCAGCGATGCGCGTCCTGATCGTCGAGGACGAGACCCAGCTGGCGCAGGCCCTCGCGCGGGGCCTGCGCCAGCACGGGTTCACGGTCGATCTCGCCTCCGACGGCGGCGCCGGGCTGCGCAAGGCGTCGCTGACCGACTACGACGCGATCGTCCTCGACCGCGACCTGCCGGTCGTCCACGGCGACGAGGTCTGCCGGCGCCTGAACACGGACGGCGCCGACGCGCGGATCCTGATGCTGACCGCCGCCGGCGAGCTGGAGGATCTCGTCGACGGGCTCGACCTCGGCGCCGACGACTACCTCGTCAAGCCGGTGCGCCTCGCGGAGCTGACCGCGCGGCTGCGCGCGCTCGGCCGCCGCGGCGGCTCCCCCGCTCCCGCGGTGCTGCGACGCGGCGACATCGAGCTCGACCCGGGCCGTCTCGAGGCGTCGCGCGCCGGGCGGCCGCTCGGCCTGTCGCCGCGCGAGCTCGCGGTGCTCGAGCTGCTCGTCCGCGCCGAGGGCCGCGTCGTCAGCGCGGAGGAGCTGCTCGAGAAGGCGTGGGACGAGAACGCCGACCCGTTCACCTCGGTCGTCCGCGTCGTCATGTCGCGGCTGCGCCGGAAGCTCGGCGAGCCCGACCCGATCGCAACCATCCCGGGCAAGGGCTACCGGCTCTCGTGAAGCGCGCGTCGATCAGGCTGCGGCTGGCGCTCTGGTGCGCCGGGCTCGTCACGGTGGCGGGCGCGATCGTCGTGCTCGCGGTCGTCTCGCTGACCGGCAGCCTGCTCCACGACGCGGCGCGGCCGGCGCAGCCGCTGCCGCCGGGCGTGTTCCCCGGGAGCCCGGCCGCGGAGCACATCAACCAGATGCAGCGCGGCCAGGCGGCGCAGAGCGCGCTGCACGAGGCACGTCTCGTCGGACTCGGCGCGCTCGGCATCCTCGCGCTCTGCTCGGTCGGGATCGGCTGGCTCGTCGCGGGCCGGATGGTTCGGCCGGTGCACGCGCTCGCCGACGCCGCGCACGAGATCTCCGACGTGTCGCTGCACCGGCGGATCGCGCTCGAGGGCCCGCGCGACGAGCTGAAGGAGCTGGCGGACGCGTTCGACGCGATGCTCGACCGGCTCGACGCAGCGTTCGCGTCGCAGCGCCGCTTCGTCGCCGACGCGTCGCACGAGCTGCGCACGCCGCTGGCGACGATCCGCGCCGAGCTCGACGCGGCGCTCGCCGATCCGGCAGCCGAGGCGGACGACCTGCGCGCAGCCGCCGACCGGGTCGGCTCGGTGCTCGACCGCGCCGACGCGCTCGTCGAGGCGCTGCTGACGCTTTCGCGCTCCGACTCGGTGAGCGCGCGGACCGCGACCGACCTGTCCGCGATCGCCCGTGACGTCGTCACCGCGACGCCCCGCGCCTCGGGACTCGACGTCCGCCTCGAGCTCGCGTCCGCGCCGGTCGCCGGCGATCCGGCGCTGCTCGAGCGGCTGGTCGGCAACCTCGTCGAGAACGCGGCACGCTACAACGTCCCGGGCGGCCTGCTGGCGGTGCGAACGGCGACGCGGAACGGCTCGGCGTTCGTCGCGGTGGAGAACGACGGCCCCGTGCTCGCGCCCGGCGAGGTGCCGGCGCTGACGGAACGCTTCCGCCGCCGCGAGCGGGCCGGCGCGGGCGGGTTCGGGCTCGGCCTCGCGATCGCCGAGGCGATCGTGCGCGGCCACGGCGGCGAGTTGCGGCTGCGCGCCCGCGCCGAGGGCGGGCTCGAGGCGATCGCCGAGCTTCCCGCGCGCTAGCCCCGGACGCCGATCGCTAGTACGGCCCCGGCTCGTAGAGCTCGAGCGCATTGTCGCGCAGGATCCGGTGCGCCGCCGCCTCGGCGCCGTCGCCGTAGAGACGCGGCAGCACCTCGGCGAGCGCGTCGCGCCACCACGTCGCCGCGAGGAGATAGAGCTCCGGCGTCCGCGCCGCGTCGGAGGCGTAGAGCAGCTTCGAGGCCGGCGCGAGCTCGAGCGCCTCGGCGAGCGCGGCGGCGGGACGGGCGACGTGCGGGATCGTCAGCGAGAGGTCGAGGAAGACGTTGCCGTAGACGTGGGCGAGCCAGCCCGCCTCGCGGACGAACGGATAGCAGTGGAGCAGCGTGGGAAGCGTGGACGCCGGAGGCGAAGGTACGGGCCGTCGCGAGCGACGACTGGCGATCGGCCCTCCTGCCCGAGCTCGTCTGCACGATCGCGATCGCGACGCAGGTGGCCGAGTACCTCGGCGCGCTCGAGACGCCGAAGCCGGCACTGCTGATGCTCGTCGGCGCGCAGGTGCTCTTTTTCTTCCAGCTCGCCTCCGGGCCGCTCGCCGCGCGGGCGGCGCGGCGCGAGGATCCGATCAGCGGCCTCGGGAACCGGCTCGCGTTGCTGCACGACCTCGAGCGGTGCTACCGGCACGGCTCCGCGAGCGTGCTCGCGCTGTGCGAGCTGCACGGCTTCGACGGGCTCGTCCGCAGCGACGGGCGGGACGCACGTGAGCGTGCGCTCGACGCGGCGGCGATCGCCCTCGAGGAGCGCTTCGGCGAGTGGGCGTCCGCCTATCGCGGCGAGGGCGGCGACTTCTGGGTGCTCGCGCCGCGCCGCCACGTCCCGGACCCCGAGGCGCTCGCCGCCGACGCCGCCGCCACGCTCGCCGCGGCGGGCATGCCGCTGTCGACCGCGACGGTGCTCGTCCCGGAGGAGGCCCCCGGAGCGGGCGAGGCATGGCGCCTCGCCGAGTCGCGCCTGCCGGCGCCGGCCTCGCCGTAAGCCGTCGCCGGCCGGGATGGTGCGCTCGCCGTCCGCGCCGCGCTCTACGACCTGGAGGGGTTCGCGCAGAGCGCGAGCGCGGCCTCGCCGATCTCGGCCTCCGCAAGGAGGACGAGGTTCGCCGCGTCGCCGAGCGGCACGAACGAGTCGCGGCTCGCGACCCGCGCCATCTGCCCGTCGAAGCCGGCGTCGACGAGCGCCGCCAGCACGCCCTCCGAGACGCCGCCGCTGCGGCGCGTCTCGTCGACGATGAGCACGCGGCCGGTCGCCTCCGCCTCGCGCAGGAGGTCGTCGAGCGGAAGCGGCGCGAGCCAGCGCAGGTCGACGACGCGCGCCCGCACGCCGCGCTCCTCGAGACGCCGGGCGGCGCGGAGCGACATGCGCAGGCCGTTGGCCCACGTGAGGATGGTCAGGTCGCCGCCGTCGCCGTAGACGCGGGCCCGGCCGAGCGGCGCGTCGCCGGCGGCCGGCGCGAGCCAGAGCCCGTCGCCGTCGTCGTGCAGATCCCGGGTGTGGTAGAGCGCGATCGGCTCGAGGTAGACGCAGACGGCGCCGTCCGCGCGCGCCGCGTCGAGGCAGGTGCGCAGCATCGCCGCCGCGTCGTCGGGTCGCGCCGGCGAGGCGATCACGAGGCCCGGCACGTCGCGGAGCACGCCGAGCGCGTTGTCGTTGTGGAAGTGGCCGCCGAAGCCGCGCTGGTAGGCGTAGCCGGCGACGCGCACGACCATGCCGTTCCGGTAGGCGCCCTGGGAGAAGAACTGGAGCGTCGCGGCCTCGCCGCGGAGCTGGTCCTCGGCGTTGTGGAGGTAGGCGAGGTACTGGATCTCCGGCAGCGGCAGCAGGCCCGAGATCGCCGAGCCGAGCGCTAGGCCGAGGATCGAGGTCTCGTCGAGCAGCGTGTCGAAGACGCGGGCGGCGCCGAAGCGCTCCTGCAGGCCCTTCGTGACGCCGTAGACGCCGCCCTTGACAGCGACGTCCTCGCCGAAGACGAGCACGCCCGGGTCCCGCTCGAGCGCCGACGCCAGGGCCGCGTTGATCGCGAGCGCGAGCGTGAGCTCGTCTCCGCCCGCCGGCTCGGCGGCGGGAGGGAGAGCCGAGCGCGGAGCCAGGGGGCGCATGACGGCGTCCGCCGTCTCGAGCTGCGGCAGCCGCGCCGCTTCGTCGGCGGCGGCGAGGACGCGCTCGCGGGCGGCGAGGTAGTCGGCTGCGAGCTCCTCCCCGCTCCGCGCGCCCGCGGCGGCGAGCCAGGCGCCGGTCGCGAGCAGCGGGTCGCGGTCCCAGTCGTCGCGGATCTCGTGCGGCGTCCGGTAGGCGCTCTCGACGTCGGCGCCGGCGTGGCTGAGGTAGCGCACCGTCTCGAGGTGGAGGACCCCGGGCACGCGGTCGGCGCGGATCCGGTCGGCGAGGTCCTGCGCGGTCTCGAGCACCTGCTCGGGGTCGTCGCCGGGCACGGGCTCGTAGCGGAGCTGCGGCCGCGCCCGGAGCGCGGAGGCGACCCAGCCCGCCGGCGAGCGGACGCTGATTCCGAGCCCGTTGTCCTCGCAGACATACAGCAGCGGCAGCGGCGTCCCCTGGTGCGCGAGGTTGGCCGCGGTGTTGAGCGCCGCCTGCGCGGTCGCGTGGTTGAGCGAGGCGTCGCCGAACGAGCAGACGACGACCGCGTCCTCGGGCCACGGGGTCGCGAGCCGGAGATGCGTCGCTCGCTCGAGCGCGAACGCGACCCCGACCGCGCGCGGCAGGTGCGAGGCGATCGTCGACGTCTGCGGGATGACGGCGAGGTCGTGGTGCCCGAAGACCTTGTGGCGGCCGCCGGCGATCGGCTCGGCGCTCGCCGCGGTGACGCCCTGGAGCACGTCGGGAACGCCGTCGCGCCCGACCTGGGCGGCGCGCGCGAGGTAGAAGCCGCCGGAGCGGTAGTGGAGAAGCGCCGGGTCGGTCGGCCGCAGAGCGAGCGCGACCGCGGCGTTCGACTCGTGCCCGGCCGAGCCGATCGAGTAGAAGCTCCGCTCCTGCCCTTTGAGGTAGCGGGCGGCGAAGTCGCAGAGGCGGCTGTCCACCTGGGCGCGCCAGATCGCCTCCGCCTCGGGCACAGGCACGGCCCCACCGCCCGCGGCCGGAAGCGCACGCAGCGCCTCGAGCAGATGGACCTCGAGCGGGTCGAGCTCGTACCTCACGGACGAGAAGGTACGCGTCCGGAGCCGGGCGGGCGGAGTGCGAGGCGACCCGGACGCCCATGGCGTCGGCGCGAGCGGCGGCGGGCCGAGCGCCAGCGTCCCCGCGCGGCCCGCGCCGCCACGGCAAATCGCGTCGGCGCGCAGCGAAACCCTGGGCGCGACCGCGAGCGCCTACAATGCCCGGCGCCAGCCCTCTTAGCTCAGTTGGTAGAGCACCTCCATGGTAAGGAGGGGGTCGACGGTTCGAGTCCGTCAGAGGGCTTGCAAAATCCCCGCTCACGGGGATTTTCCGTTCAGGACGACTTGCTCTTCGTCGCACGTGCGGTGGGTATGGAGCCGTTTATGGAGCTTTCGCGTCGGCGACGGCTCCTGGGTCCGAGCCCAAAGCTTTCTTCCTGGGCGGCGGCGTCGCCGGAAGCGCGTCAGTCGAGCAGCCCGGAGTCATCGATGAACGCACGCAAGGCCTCGTACGCCGCGCCTACAACAAGCCGATCGTTTTCCGAATTGCGGGCCTTCTCGCCATGGAACAGGTTGCAGCGGACGCGATAGAGGGCCGCCAGCGTATGCCCCCAGTCGATTGGCATCTGCACATGCTCGAGGTAACACGACGGCGCGAATTCACGAGCGCCTGCGTCGATGTATGCACGCGTCATGTCGGCACGCGAGCCATATGACCCGCTCCAGTGGTCAATCCCGCGCTCGCGCAGTTTCGAGACGCGGAAGATCGGCCACACCGCAGCAAACTGGCGCACCGCTTCAGCCGTGCGCGTATCCCGGGACAGCTGAACATCGAATAGATCATTGACCGTTGGGTCAGCGGTCAATGCTCGCTGCCAGTCATGGTCCGCGTCCATCCCGGTCACGCAGGAGGACCAACTATTGAACGCGATCCATAGATAGATGAACGACTCGAAGCTCGCGTCCGGCCCCTGCCCTACCTCGCGATCCCGCCAACCCTGGATCAGCGCGCGGCCGTCCGCATGCAAGTAGTGGTATCGGCTCAAGTCGAGCGAGCGAGGAGTGCGCCGGAGAACCTCGATCGGACAGGCCATCCCAGAAGTCTTACTGGTTGGGTCGAGCAGCGCTGGGCGCGCAAGGTCAGCGGTACTCAAGCCGGCGGCTTCCCAAGTCTCCTCGACTTGCAATTCGGGTTGGGACAGCGCACGTGGAGCCCCTTCTCGGACCTCAGGTGGTGTGTCAACCGGTCTCGTTGTCGATCAATCCGTAAGGCGGCGGCCCATACTTGCCACCGAAGCGGGCGGTGATCGTCTCCTCCGCAACCGCCGGCGGTGTGTTGTCGGCAATCACGACCTGAGTTCCGAGTCCCGCTCCTTGCGACCAGCCGATCAAGTAGTTCCAGACGTTCAGGCGAATCTGCTCGCTTTGATATTCCTCGTCCGCCTGAGCCAGCGCCTGTTGCGGACTGTCGATCAACAGAAAGCCGGGGTGCGCGTGGCCGAGTTCGACAGCGCGCTCGAAGATCGCCATTTGCCATGCGAGAGAGATCAGCGTCAGCGCACCTCGTGACGTGTGTTCGTGGTAGCTGATCCCGCGGACGTGCGGGATGAAGCGCTGGTCGAGGTATGGCGGCGACGGATCGTCGAGCTTGGGGAAGTCGAATCGGCGCAAGATCTCGTCAAAGCGACGGGATAGGTCGGCGACGACCTCCTGCTTGGTCAGGCGCTCGCCTTCGAGCGCGGCGCGTTGCCGGCGCAAGTCAGTGGCGCGCTCCTGCAGTCGTTGGATCTCGGCGTACCGACGATCGAGCGTCTGGTGCCAACGCTGCTGCCGTTCGATCTCCCCGAGTGCAGCACGGGTCTCCTCGCGGTCGCGGACGAGTTGTTCGCGTTGGCCGAGGAATGGCGACAAGCTGCTACTAACGTCGTCGTCGAGTTGACGCTGCGCCGCCTCCTCTGCCGCCGCTGCGGCGCTGTGGGCGATCTTTCCCTCGTCGAGCAGACGACGTGTGTCGTCGAGGTAACGTCCGATCTCTTTGAGGCGCGCCCTGACGGCGCGCAACTCGGCACTCAAGTCGAAGTCCTCTTCTCCGCGCACGATCGGCCGGTGGCAGAGCGAGCACTCGCCGCCATCGCTCGTCAACGGCTCGCTCAACGGCTCCAAGCAGCTCGGGCAGATCACCAGCTGCAAGGGATCAAAGAGCGTCTTTGCCTCGTTATAGAAAACAAGCTTGCGTTCGTCCTCGGCGTACTGCGCTTGCAATGGGACGAGACGTCTGATCAAGGTCTCCTGATAGCGGACGGTTGACGCCGCCTCACTGGCTTCACGGCTTCGCGCCCCGTAGGCCTCGCGCGCCGCGTCGGCGTAACCGGATAGGGCACGCATTTCGATACTCAGGCGATCGAGCTGCTCGCCGAGTTGGGCGCCGTGGAGCTCGACCTGTTCGCGCCTCGCAGCAAGCTCGATCGGATCGGGCACCTCTTCGTCTTGTAGGAAGCGCTTCAACGCGTCTGCCTCGGCACGTATACGAGCCAACTCAACCTCAACCTGATGAAGCGCCTGAGCGATCTTCGCCTCCTGGTCATCGTGGACGTCGAAGACAACCTCGATGACTTGGCGTAGCTTCAGCTCCTTCATATGGTTCTGCTCGAACAGAAGGCCGCGGAAGTCGTAGCGGTCGTCGCTCAGGTAGCAAAGCCACATCAGATCGCGGAAGCTCAGAGGGTCAACGTTCGTCGAAGCCTGCGTCGGCGCCTCTTTGAGCGAGATGCCGGCTAGACCGACCTGCCCCAAGAGGAACATCGACAACGAGTCGGGGGCACCGGCAGGGTCGATAGGGCGCATCTCGCGCTCGTGTCGGAGCCCGGCGTCGATGTCGGCGAGCGAGCAGCGGTGCACGGTCGCGTACTCGTTGTCCCCGAACAAGGGCCGCTCGATGACTGCCCGCCCGTCGTCCAGGTCGACCTCCAACAACGCCGCGCGCGCCTGGCGCCTGACTTCAATCCCGGTGGGATGGGACGAGCCTCCGAGGCAGTAGCTGATGAACTCGAGCACCGAGGTCTTGCCGGTCGAGATGTCGCCAGCGATCGTTGACAGCGGTCTGACCTTGCCAGCGGCGTCGATAAAATCGACGTTGTAGTCCTTCTCGACGCCGCGCAGACGCAGCTGCCGGATTCGAATGCTCACGCCTCGCCCCTGTCGTCCAGGGGTTCATCGACGAGATCGATCAAGAACGACTCGGCCCGCAACCAGTTACCGGCCTCAACGCGAAGCTTTGTGTCAGAGAGCTTGTTGAATGCACTCGCTACCAACGCTGCACTCTCGCGGTAACTCTGGGCGTAGAGGCTGGCGAACGTATCCGCAACCTCGACACCACGCTCGGAGACGGCGAAGGCGATCTTCCCGTCTTGGACGACAGTTTCGACCGCGGCCAGACCGACGAGGCGGCTGAGGTCGAAGCGGATCCGCTCGCGACGGGTCGCGAACAAGTGGGCTGCCGACTGGTAGCCGAGCGTGCGCGAGTTGAAGCCCGCCAAGGCCAGTCTCGTCCCGGCTGGCGACTCGACGTCGACCATCAGGAAGGGATGGGCAGCGAAGAAGTCGTAGATCCCGAGCCGTTCGATATCGAGCGCGCGCGGCTTCTTCAATTTGCCGATTTCGGCGAGCAACAACAGCAACCGAGCGAGCCTGAAGAGGTCGAGATCCTCAGGGGGTGTCGGCTGCTGCTCGAGAAGCGGCCGCCGCTCAGGCTGCGCGCTCATACGCCGTGCTCCTCGGCAAGCTTGCGGAACTCACGGATCCAGCCAGCGCGACCGGTCTCGACGACCTGATGCATCACACCTTTGCGGTGAGCGACGTGCATCGGCACAACGTCGTCGCCCGATGCCGGCGCCGCGTGGAGTTGCTCGATCGCGCTCATCACCTCCGAATGGAGGCCGGGCAGCAACGAGTCACCGACATTTCGCTCGCAGCTCGCCTGCCACCGGTGCGACCACATCCCGTAGAGCACCTCTTGGAGGCCGTCAAGGAACCGCTGTGCGCGCGCTCACCCGTCTTGTCGATCGCGTCGCGGCGCAGCAGCTCGGCGTTAAAGAACTCGTACTTGGCCGGTGCCGGGTCGAGTTCAGCCGCGACGAGCTGCTTGATGAACAACATCTCGTCGAACGTCTCCTCGTCTCCCGGCAACTCGAGTTCGCGCACCCGACTGAGGGGGTCAGCGCCGAAGTACTCGGCCGCGATCGGCTCCATCTGCGGCGCGCGGAAGATTTCGCGAAAGCGTGCTTCTTCCCACAGCTCGATCACCAGGCTGTGCTTCTTCTCTTGCTCCTTCTTCCAGCTTTCCCACCACTTCGTCGTCGGGCCGTCCATCGACCTCGGGATGCAGAGGGTCCAGGCGCGAACGACGTGACCCTCGCGCTGCGCCGCCTTCATACAACTGGCGAACGACTCTTCGATCTGAGCCTGCTGCGCTTTCGCGACCTCGTTGATGAAGAACTTCGACTGCCAGACCATTACCGCCTCGCCCTCGTCGAGCGTGCCGACGAAAGCGTCGATTCCCCAGTCACCGGGATTGGCGCGGATGTCGCGCACGTTGCCGTGAAGGACTTTCACGACGTTGACGACCAGCTGGGCGAAGCGCACGCGCGCGCCCTCCTCGGTTCCGGCACGGGCCTGCAGCATTAGGAAATTTACGGTCGCCATCTTGCTTGCCTGCCAGTCGAGACGACCGCCACCAACATCTGCGGCTCCACGACCTGACTAGCGGATTCTCGTTCGCCCCTGACCGAAGTCAAGCAAACTGGCCGGGGCGGCCCAGCGATTTCTACTCGGCCCTGAGCGGATCGCGGTCATCGTCATCTGAGCGACCAGCCCTGCGCTCGATGGGCCATCAGACAAGGGCGCCAGCTCAGTAACCACTCGCTATCAGGTGGAATGGAGCCACGCTGGCATAAGCGGCCCGAATCTGAGGCTCGTCACTCCGCGAAGTCCGCGGCTGCCTGCAGCGCACGCCGCCAGCTACCAAAGCGGTTGCGGATCGTTGGAGAACTCGGCAACACGCCCGCCATCTCCGACGCGTAGCGGTCGTATTCGACGACGGTCGGCAGGTGCCCAACGGCGCGCTCAACTTCAAGGATCGCGTCGATGCAGTGGCCCTCCGTAAACAAGCGCCGCCCAGCGATCGGCGAGCTCGCGTTAGCAGGAAGACCTGCACGTCCCAGCGCGGCGATCCAAGATCCAAAGCGGAGAAAAGCCGTTTGGTGCGTGGGCCAAAGCCGCCCATCAGCCAACTCGCGCCCGCGGGCGTAGCCGTCGTATGCAGCGGTGGTGAGGATGCCGCCAAGCGCTGCGTTCGCCTCCCGAAGACAGCCGAGTACATCGTCCTCGGCGTACTTCACCGAGTACGTCTTTCGCCGCACGACCTTCCGTGTCCTCGCGAACGAAGGGTCGCTCGCGTCGATGCGCTTCACGAGATCGACCGGAACGCCGAGCTCGGAAGCGACTTCGTTAGGCGTGCGTCCGCGGCTAAGGATTTCGCGGATCGCCGGCCCGTGCTCTTGCCTGATCTGGCGCGATCTCGCCTGCTTTGCCTTTGCCTTGAGCTTGTCCAAGTCGTATCCGGCATCCCCGAGGATCTGCCGGACGCGCTCGCGACTGAGCGAGTACTCGTCCCCGATGTCTTGAAGCGTGGCGCCGGCAGCGTACGCATCGGCCATCCGGGCCGCGCGACCGCGTCTCGCATCTCGCCTCTGCCCCACCATGGACGCAGTCTTAGGCATAGACAAATGCTTCGACAAGCAGACGTCGAAGCTTGTAGTCCAGAGCCTGGTATTCGACAAGGATCAGGTTCGACAACGCGTCCTGCTCTTGCCGCTCCTCTTGAGGCAGTTCGTCGAACAGAACTTCCGCGCGCCGCTCCGCAGCCGTGCGTAGTGCAGCCTCCCGCACGCTCTCGACCGTGAGAGTGCGGTAAGGGAGATACTTGAAAGGATCGTCGAGTTTCTCCTTCTTCGCGTGTCCTGCGAGGTTCACGAACTCGGGCCGGCCGACGTACACCTTCACGCGACCGGTCTGCGGGTCATAAACCGCCGCGCCCGACTCCCAGTCCTCTTCAACCGGAACGATGTCGCGAATGAAGCCCGTGGCTCGGGGGTAGCGCACGTAGACGACAAGCGTCGCCTTGTAGGCCTCCGAACGCACGACGACCTCGTGCCGTCCCTCCGCTTCATCCGCCTTGAGTGTTAGCGACAGTTCGGCGATACCGTGATCGGGCGGCTCGGGAACAGTGTTCGCGGACAACTTCGCCGCGCGGACCGCGCCGTCCGGATCCGATTCGATCTCCACAGCGCTGCCGACCGAGATCTTCGCCGTATCGAACCAGACCTTCACGGTCCGCTCCTTGCCCGCCGGCATGAAGATGCGGCCGTGTGCGAACGCAATTCCGTCCTCGACGACGGGCGGATGCTTCTCGGGTGGTTCAGGCGGCTCGCCGCCATCCTTCTTCGGCTTGTCCTTCTTCGGCTTCCCGTCGGGGGAATCGATGTCGCCGAAGTCCTCTAGCTTCACCGCATCGTTGATCAGGCGGGCAAGCTCGTGCAGCTGCCGCTGCACATCTGCGCCAATCTTCTTCTTCCGCTCCTTCGTTTCAAGGCCGGCAAGAAGCGGCCCGAGCTTCTCATCGAGGAACGCGTAGATGGATTCGACGAGTGGATGGTCGGGGTTGAGCCCGCTTCGATCGGCCTTGTAAATGAGCTGGGCATCGTCGTCGGCCGCATCATCAGCGTCACGCTGAGCCTTCTCGATCCCGTCGAGGCGCAGCTCCCCGAAGAGTTGCTTGTGTGACGCATAGCCCTGGAGCTTCGTACCGAGCGAGACCTCGTACGCCGCACGCTCTCCCCTCACGAGGATGCCGAAGCGACGGGTTTGGCGGCTCATGCCTCCGCCCTTGATCGGCTCTTCCGTCGCGCCTGCCCAGAGCGTGCCACTCATCCCGTCCATCTCCACGTCGGTCGCGTCGACGAGCGCATCGCCCTCGGGGTATGCGAAGCGGATCGCACGCGCAGGTGCGTCGCCGAACTCGAAGAGGATCTCGCGATTGGGGCCCACGAGAACCGGCCTCACCTGGACGCAGTTCTCGATCTGCTCGGACAGCTTTGGGAACGTGTACTGGCTCGGCTTGGAAGACGCGAGGGGTCGGAGGGGAATCGTGAGTCGCGTGCCTGTACCCGAGATACCTGTCTGCTCACGGAGCTCTGCATTCACGGGCTCGTCGCTTACGGCGATCTTCATCCCGTCGGTCGGATGGAACTCCGCCCTCGTGTAGACGGCGCTTCCGTCCTTCATCGCAATGGTCTCCACGACGCTCTTGCCCATCGCGATGAAGACTTCGTGGACCCCGCGGTGGAAGAACGCCCGCCGCGCTTCCTCCATCGCTTCGGCCCCGATCTTCTTCAGTCTCTTGCGCATCTCCGCGGTCGCCATTCCGATGCCGTCGTCGGTGACCAACAAGTCCATTGAGGCCGGGTCGTAATGAATGTGGATGACACCCACGTCGGGTTCGTCGTCGCGCTTTGCGCGCTTGGTGATCGCTTCGTCGCTGTTTGAAACGATCTCGGCGATCACGTGGCCGAAGCTGGTGATGTTGTTCTTTGCGGTGTGGATGTAGTAACGAGGATCGAACTCGTACGGTTCGTAGCCTTCGACGGTCTCTGTCGGCGTGCTCATGGTTTGCCCTCCGGCTGTTCGGAATTCTCGGTCGCCCCGGCTGCGTCTCCGTCGAGGAGCGGGATCACTTCGGGGTTGTGCTTCTCGGCTACGAAGAGCAGATAGTCGGCGAGATCGCCGCGATCGATGCGGCGAAGCTCCCTCGACCGGGACTGCAGCGCGTTTGCGATCCGGCGCGCATCGGTCGTCGCCGGTAGGCGGAGCGCGCGGAACAGCTCGTCACCCTTCGTGTCAGAGACTGACCCTGTTGCACGAAACCGCTGGTAGGCCGGAGAGATATCGAGTCGCTGCGCAAAGCGGAAGGCACCTGTCTTGTAGCTTTCTGACGCATCGATGCTCAGCGCGAGGGGACGACCCGTGCTCGTTGACCATGCGCTTGCCGGCATCAGTGAGCTCGAAGCGCGACCCGATCAGACCGCTCGCGCGAGCCTCCGACACCGCCGCACGCACGGTCTCGACATCGGGGAACTCGGGCCGCGGGGCATAGGCGAAGACCGCTGGAAACTTGTGGAAGGCCGTCTCCACGAGCGCTCCTTCGTCGGTCACGCGTCCCTCAGCGTCGCGCGCAGCGATACACAGCAAGACGAGGAGCGGGCGTGGCGAGCCCCGGTAGCTCTCGGGCGCAGGCGCGAGCCCGCGGACAGCCTCAACCTCCTCCTCGGTGATGCCAGCCTTCTCAAGGCCGCCTTCCTTTATCCGAGCTTTGACGACGCCCGAACGCCCGACTTCGAGAGCGGCTCTGCGCGGGACCTTCTTCGACTTCGCGCGAACCTGCTTCCCAATCCGGACGATGACGCCATCAGCGTCCAGGCGACGCAGCGACGCTGTGAACGTGTCCGGGTTAGGTAGCGCGCTGTCGGCCCAGCGCATGGCGTTGGGAAACGCATGCCAGCATGCGAGGAACAGATCGCGCTCGTTGACGTCGCGCCGATCGCCGCCCATTGCCGCGAGCATTGCTGCGACAAGTTGGTCCTTCGAAAGCACTTCGGTCGGGTTCGTCTGGGTCGTCATCCCCCGACCACCTCCGCGGCATGCGGCAGTCCGACGCTCCCGGCAAGCGCCGACAACCGGTAGTCCACTTTGAGGCCGCGCCGGGTTCGCTCGAGGAGACCCAGGTCGCCAAGGCGCCCGATCCCGCCTGCGCGCATCGTGGAGGCGACCGACGCCCATCGCGGGTAGGCGCGTGCGATCGCTTCGTTCTGCTCGTCGCGCGTCAGCCCGTCGGCGACGAGCATTGCCATGGTGTTGAGGAATCGGTGCTCACCGATCCGGAACTCGTGCAGGTGATCCAGGAAGAGCCGTACCTCCTCGTCACTGAGGTCCTGCTCAGGCTCGGAGTCGGGGTCGAAGATCGGGTTCGGAAGCCCCGCCCAAGACGCGCCGCCTGTCGTCAGTGTCGCTGAGCGCCCTCGCCAGCCCCCACGATTGAGGCAAATCCGAGGAAGACCGCGGCGCCTAGGAACTGGCTGACATACCTCTCGGCGCTTGATTCCTTCTTCTCCGGGAAGGCGGTGGCCCACCGACTACCGTGAGGCCGCTTCGCGCGTTCGTCCCAACTCCGCAGCTCATCCCGTAATCCAGTCGCCACGCGCGTCGCCTCCCGGCACCAGGTGGCGATCGGCACGTCGTCGGAGTCCTCGAGCAGGTTCGCCAGTACGCGCACCCCGGCGGCGATCGGCAACACACGGTTGGCCCGGGCCCACAGCAGATGGTTGGGGTCACGATCTAAGTCTGGTCGCGGGAACCGTTCGATCGTGGCTCTGCGCGCGACACGAGTTCATCCCGCTTGTGCGAAGGATCTGCGGTCGTCTGTTGATCGGGAGGCGCGCCGACGTCATACCCGGCGGGCGCAATCGGATGCGCGACCTCATCGGTAGTGGTAACCGGACCGTCGAGGGCCTGGCGCGCACGGGTCAGCGCCTCCGGATCGGGCTCAAGGGCGAGCTGATCCCGTGCCGCGAGGGCGAAGAACTGGTCGAGGTCGAGATAGGCGCCGTCCCGTACTCGCTGCGCGACTCGTTCATACAATTCTGGATCTATATTAATCGCTACTACAGCCAAATTGTTCTCTCCACAGAGATCAACTTAGCACATAACATAGAACTATGGTGAAGAGCCGCGGAGGCTCGAACGCAGCACCCGGATGTCCGGGAGCTGCCGGGTGGCGTCACGCAAGACGCCTCGCGTTTGCCGGAAGACTTCTCGGCCCTGGCCGACGCGACCGTCCGGCGGACGTCGCGTCTGACCGTTAGGGAAAAGCGGGCCGGGTGGCGAGCCGAACGCTCAGCGTTCCCACGTTGACCCCGGCCGGCTCACACGCTACGCCTACGCCCGAGCGAGCGAAAAACTCCGTGACGGACGCGTCGTTTCGATCCAGTTGACGAGCGCGTCGAGGTCGTGCGCCCAGATCAGCGTGAGGCCGTTCGCTTGCCCGCTTACAAGATGCGTCAGCTTGTAGACGCCCGAAAGCACCGCGGCGGGCACGACGCCTTGCGCGCCGAACTCTCCGATCCACCGCACGGCCTTGACGGCGGCGTCGTTGTTGATGCGCTTGATCGAGTTCGTCGCGGAGTTGCTCAC
>CAVTBF010000005.1:0-463457 GCA_963732915.1 uncultured Actinomycetes bacterium
TGCGGCGAGAGCGTGGTCTCGCCTTCGCCGAAAGAGCGCACTCGCCCAAGAGTGGATGTGGACGGATTCGCGGTGTCGGCGCGGCCGGCTGCCGGCCCCGCGGAGGACCGGGCCGCTGAGTTTTGGCCTCCGGCTAAGCGCCGCTAGAGCGGGCGCTTAGCCTGCGGCCTGAGGCGGCTGCGCATCTCTCCACGGTCAAGGCCTCGGGCTAACGCGGCCGCAGGCGCGTTAGGACGAGGCGAAGCAGCGGGTGCGCCCGGCGGAAGGCCGCGCGCGGCCGCGCCGGGGCAGGCAGACCGTCCAGATCCGACGTTGGTCGAGAGCGCTCCCGCCCGCGAAGGGGCGACCGCGCTCGCCCCGCAGCGCCACACAGCTCACGTCATGCCCGCCGAAGGAGCGGGCCCGTGCGGGGGAACACGGGTTCCCCCACGCCTTTGCCACAATGGCGCGATGAGGGCTCCGAAGATCCTTGCGGTCGCGTCTGCGGTCGACCTCGACTTCCGGTACGGCTGCACGCCCGCGTGGTGGCAGCTCTGGAAGGGGATGGCGAACGCCGGCATCGACCTGATCGTGACGCCGTACCGGGGCCGGCCGATCGAGTCGCCGTGGTGGCGGACCGCGCCGAACCCGCTCTACCGCGAGGCGGAGGCGTTCGCGGCCGCCCGCGGCGCCGTGGCGCGGCTGAAGGGCGACCGCTACCTGCGCCGCGCCGAGGACTCGCCCGAGGACACGCGCGCCGATCGGCTCGTCCGCGAGACGATCTGGCGCACGGTGACGCCGCGCTGGCAGCGGCATCTCGAGCGGATCCTCGAACGGGAGCGGGACGTCGACGCCGTCGTCGTCTTCACCGTGCCGATGAGCCACCTGCGCGGGATCCCGACGGCGCTGCGCGAGCGCTTCGGGGTGCCGGTCGTCTTCTACGACGGCGACGTGCCGATGAGCCTGCCCGAGTTCGGCGGCATGGACACCGGCTTCAACTACTACCACGGCGCCGACCCGTCCGAGTACGACCTCGTCCTCTCCAACTCCGAGGGCGGCATCCCGCGCCTGCTCGAGCTCGGGGCGCGCCGTGCGGAGGCGCTCTACTGGGCGATCGACCCGGAGCTCTTCGCGCCGCAGCCCGTCGAGCCCGAGCACGACGTCTTCTTCTACGGCTACGGCGACAAGTTCCGGCGCGAGTGGATGCGGGAGCTCGTCGGCGAGCCGAGCCGCCGTCTCCCGGACGCGAGCTTCGCGCTCGGCGGCGAGGACTTTCGCGGCGACGTCGGCTCGGCGCGCGTGCTCGGGCCGATCCCCTACAACGTCTTCCCCCGTGCGATCTCGGCGGCGCGGATCAACCTCAACGTGACCCGTCGCTCGCACGCACCGTTCCGGGCTCGTCGACGGTGCGCCCGTTCGAGCTCGCCGCGTGCGCGGCCGCGATCGTCTCGAACCCGCACGAGGGGATCGAGCGCTGGTTCGAGCCCGGCAGCGAGCTGCTGGTCGTCCACGACGCCGACGAGGCGACCGACGCCTACCGCGCGCTCCTCGCCGACCCGGCGCAGGCGCAGGAGATGGGCCGCCGTGCCCGTGAGCGTGTGCTCGACGAGCACACCTACACGCATCGCGCGCGCCGGCTGCTCGAGCTGCTCGACCTCGGCGTCCCGGTGGTGGCCGGTGCCTGACCTCGCGCAGCAGCCGGCCGGCGCTGCGGCCCTGCCCGGGCTCGCCGAGCTGCGCCGCGTCGCGATCGTGCCGGCGCTGAACGAGGAGGTGACGGTGCCGCGCGTCATCGACGAGCTGCGCGCCTTCGACCCGGGCCTCGACATCGTCGTCGTCGACGACGGCTCCACCGACCGCACCGCCGCCGTCGCGGCCGCGCAGGGCGCCCGCGTGCTCCGGCTCCCGTTCAACCTCGGTATCGGCGGCGCCGTCCAGACCGGGTTCCGCTTCGCCTTCGAGGGCGGCTACGACCTCGCCGTCCGCGTCGACGGCGACGGGCAGCACGATCCGGCCCAGCTCGCGGCCGTGCTCGCGCCGGTGCTGCGCGGCGAGGTCGACATCGCCGTCGGCTCGCGCTTCGCCGCCGCCGGCCCGGACGGGTACCGCTCCTCGCGCTCCCGCCGCGTCGGCATCCGCATCCTCGCCGCCGTCGTCTCGCGGATCGTCGGCCAGCGCGTCACCGACACCACCTCGGGCTTCCAGGCGCTGAACCGGAACGGCGATCGCGCTCTTCGCCCGCGACTACCCGCACGACTACCCGGAGGTCGAGGCGACGGTGATGGTCTTCCGCCACCGCCTGCGGCTCGCCGAGGTGCCGGTGACGATGCGCGAGCGCGGCGGCGGCCGCTCCTCGATCACCGCGCTGCGCTCGATCTACTACATGGTCAAGGTGCTGCTCGCGATCTTCGTCGGCCTGTTCCGCCGGCCCGACCTCCTCGACGAGGGGCCGCCGTGACCCCGCTCGCCGTCTCGATCCTCGGCTCGCTCGCCTCGTTCGCGCTGCTCGTCGTCGTGTTCGAGCTGATCCGCAGCCGCCGCCTCCGCGAGCGCTACGCCTTGCTCTGGCTCGCGACCGGCGTCGTCCTGACCGTGCTCTCGGCGTGGCGGGAGGGCCTGAACACGATCGCGGGCTGGGTGGGCGTGCGCAGCTACCCGCCGGCGGTGCTGTTCGCGGTCGGGATCCTCTTCATCCTCGCTGTGCTCCTGCACTACTCGACCGTGATCTCGCGGCTCTCCGACGAGAACGTCGTGCTCGCGCAGCGGCTGGCGCTGCTCGAGCAGGAGCTGCACGAGCAGGCAGAGAGACCTAGCCGGTAGCGACGGCGCGGGCCTCGGGACTCAGCACGTAGACGTCGCCGTACGAGGTGTCGTTGAGCCAGTTCGCGGCGACGCCGACCCGGTACGCCCAGTGCCCGGCGCCGGGCCGGTCGACGAAGGAGGGCTCGCGGGTCGTGCCGACGATCGTCAGGGGCAGGAGGCAGTTCACGGCGCGCCCGGGGTACTTCGAGCAGTCCGGCGCAGCCCCCGCCGCGCCACGGAAGATGCGGTAGAAGACAGCGCCGCCGCTCGGGTGCGCCGCGGGCCAGCGCAGCGTCACGGAGCCGCCGGAGGCGGTCGCCGCCAGGGGGATTCCGCCGTCGACCGGGACGGGGACGTCGTTCGAGACGACGTAGGCCAGCCCGTCGGACGCACGCAGCGGCGTGGCGACGGCGGCGAATCCGAGCGGCACGACCGCGAACAGCGTCACGCCGGCCGCGAGCGCGCCGATCCGCACGCGCGGCGAGGCCCAGGGGGCCGGCACGCTCCGGGGGAGCCGCCGCGGGAGCCGGGGCAGCAGCAGCGGCAGAGCCGCGAGCAGCATCAGGAACGCAGGCCCGGCCGTGATCATCAGCCGGAGCAGGCTCGAGTCGTCGAGGTTGCCCTCCGCGAACGTCCCCTTCGCGACGACCCACGCGAAGAACCAGCCCCCGAACAGAAGCCCCGCCGGCCGTGAGAGCCGGAGCAGCGCCGACCACTCCGGCGAAGCTGAACCATTCGACGAGCCGCGAGCTGAAGAAGTGCTCCTGGAGCGACTGGAGCTGGAGGTTCAGGTGGTGCCAGTCGAGATGGATGTACTTGCCGCCGAGAATCGCCACCGGCAGCCCGGTCGTGCCGGCCGCGAGGCGGACGGCCGGCCCGAGGCTTCGGTGCAGAAGCGGCAGGTAGCCGTAGCCGTGCCACTTCCAGACCGCGAGGACGACGAGCGAGGGCGCGAGGCCGGCGGCGAAGTACGGCGCTCCCGCGCCAGCGGCGGGCCCAGACGAGTGCGAGGGCGACGCCGCCGAGGTAGAGCGAGTTCGACGGCTTGATCCCGATCGCGAAGCCCGCCCAGCAGGCCCGCAAGCGCCGCGTCCGGTCCAGTCGCTCGCCGGCGACGACCCGCAGGAGAAGGTACGCGGACGACCATGAGCGCGACCATCGACGGGAAGTCGGCCATCCCGGTCAGCCCGAACGCCTGCGGCAGGGTCAACTCCGTGTACCGCTGGTGGTAGCCGGCGTTCGTGTACTCGATGCCGACGAACGGCGCCGCGATCCAGGCGGCCGCCGTCCAGTAGCCGAACAGCCGACCGCCGAGCCGTGCGCCGATCCCGTACGCGGTCACCAGCGCGACCGGCAGCAGGAACAGGAACTGGAGGATCACGATCGCCGGCAGCGCCTGCGCGAAGTTCGGGCCCGAAGATCCCGCGCGATCGGCGCGAGGACCGTGGGCAGCCCGTAGCCGACGAGCGGCTGGGCGAGGTGCCCGTGCGCGAGCAGCCAGCCGGTCGTGTAGAGCCAGAGCTGGTCGCCGCCCTGGTAGAAGATCCAGCCGTTGTGGCCCACGGACAGCGGCGAGTGCGGCAACCGCGAGCCACTGCACGACCACGAGCGGCAGCGAGCACACGGACGGGCGCGCACCGTCTCGAGCCGCCGCGCGAGCATCGCCACGAGCGCGCGCACGCGCCGCGCCGCCTCCGCTCCGAGCGGCAAGGCCGCGTGTGCCGGTCGGGCGCGGACATCAGGCGGGAACGACCCGCGACCGGAACCACGCGACGGTCCGCTCGAGCCCGTCGCGCAGCGGTGTGTGCGCGCGGAAGCCGAAGAGCTCCTCGGCGCGGCTCACGTCGAGCTGCCGGCGCGGCTGCCCGTTCGGCTTCGAGGTGTCCCAGACGATGTCGCCGTCGAAGCCGGTCAGCTCGGCGATCAGCTCGGCGAGGTCGCGGATCGGGATCTCGTGGCCGGTGCCGAGGTTCACGGGCTCGGGCGCCGTCGTAGCGCTGCGCGGCGAGCCGGATCCCCTCGGCGCAGTCGTCGACGTAGAGGAACTCGCGCGTCGGCGCTGCCGTCGCCCCAGAGGACGATCTCCCGCTCGCCGCGCTCCTGCGCCTCGACCATCTTGCGGATCAGGGCCGGGATCACGTGCGAGGTCTCGAGGTCGAAGTTGTCGCGCGGCCCGTACAGGTTCACGGGCAGCAGGTAGATCGCGTTCGTGCCGTACTGCTCGCGGTAGCTCTGCGCGCCGACGAGGAGCGCCTTCTTCGCGACGCCGTACGGGGCGTTCGTCTCCTCCGGGTACCCGTTCCAGAGGTCGTCCTCGTGGAACGGCACCGGCGCGAACTTCGGATACGCGCAGATCGTCCCGAGCAGCACCGTCTTCGCGACCCCGTGGAGCCGCGCCTGCTCGAGCACGTGGGCGCCCATCATCAGGTTCGCGTACCAGTAGCGGCCGGGATTCGCGCGGTTCGCGCCGATGCCGCCGACCTCGGCGGCGAGGTGGAAGACGAGCTCGGGCCGCGCGTCGGCGAACAGGCGCTCCGTGTCCGTCGCGACGGTCAGGTCGTAGTCGCGCCGGCGGGCGACGAACGGATCGAGCCCGTCCGCGCGCAGGCGCTCGACGAGATGCGAGCCGAGGAAGCCCCCTCCTCCGGTGACCAGGACGCGCACGCGAGAAGGGTACAAGCCCGGTGTTACGGACTCGTGAGGCGTCTGCTTTGATCGGCGGGTGGAATCGACGGGCACGAGCCGCTGGCGCCGACGGAGCGCCGTTCGCAGCGGCCTCCTCACCGGGCTCGCGCAGGTCGTCGTCGCGATCGCGGCCGCCGGGGCCGGGGCGCTGCTCGCGCACAAGTTCGGCCGCAACGCGAAGACGGACGGGTTCCTCGCCGCCTACGGCGTCTACCTCGTGCTCGTGCTCGCCGCCCAGGCGTTCCGGATGGTCATCGTGCCGGACCTCACCCGTGCCGCCGCCGAGGGGCGGCTCGGCGGCGAGACCCGCGCGTACGCGCTCTCGATCCTCGTCCTCGCCGTCCCGGTGTCCGTGCTCGTCGGCGTGTTCTCCGGCCGGCTCGGCGACCTGATCACCGGGAGCCTGCCGCCGGAGGCGGCGCACGTGGCATCCCGCGCGCTCGTGATCCTCGTGCCGGCCGCGTTCGCGCAGCTGTTCGCGGCGCTCGCGGCGAGTGCGCTCGCCGCGCTCGACAGCTACGGGACGGCCGCGGCCGGCTTCGCGCTCGGCGGTGTCGCCGGGCTCGTCGTCTTCGCGGCGCTCGCGGAGCGCAGCGGGATCGTCGCGCTCGCCTGGGGGCTCGCGGTCAACGCCGCGTTCGCCGTGTCGGTACCGCTCCTCGCTCTGTTCGGACGAGACGCGCTCAGCGGGCCGCGGGCGGAGAGGCTCGGCGTCGGTCCGCGACTCTGGCGTCTCGTGCAGGGCGCGTCGGTGCCGCTCGCGCTGCAGGGGTGCTATCTCGTCTCGCTTCGCCTCGCGGCCCATCTCGGCGTGGGCCGCGTCTCGAGCTTCTCGTACGCGTACCTCGTCGCGTCGACGCTCGTCGGCTCGACCGCGTTCTCGCTCGGTCTCATCTCCTCGGCTCCCCTGACCCGGCGCGGCATCGACCCCGTCGCGGCCGGTCGCCACGTCGTCCACGCCGCGTGGGTCAGCCTCGTGCTCGTCGGCGCGGCCGGGGGCGTCTTCGCGCTCGTCGGCGGACGGATCATGGGGTTCGTTCTCGGCGACGCCTACGGCGGCAACGTCGGTGCGGAGCTCGGCCGCCTCGTCGTCTACCTCGCGCCGTGGATGCTCGCCTGGGTCGGCTTCGCAGTCTCGTTCCCGCTCGTCTTCGTCGCCGGGCGGCGGCGGCTGCTCGTGCCGCTCGCGGCGTGCGCCTTCGCGCTCTTCGTGCCGCTCGGGCTCGGCCTGCGCGCTCTGTGGGGGCTGCCGGGGATCGCGATCGCGCTCGGGATCGCCACGCTCGGGATCGCCTTCGGGCTGATGGCCGCCCTCTCGCCGCGCACGCTCGCGATCGCTCTCGTCGGTCTCGCGCGGCTCGCCCTCGCGGTCGGCGTTGCGACGGCGCTCGCGTTCGGCGCGCTCTCGCTCGCGCTCTCGCCGATTCCCGCGGCCGCGCTCGGCGTGCTCGTCTACGCGGCGATCGTCGTCGCGCTGCGCTCGCTCGGGCTGAGCGAGGCCTGGACGTACGTGCGGGGGCTCCACTGAGCCGCCGCGCGCTCGTCACCGGCATCGCCGGGCCAGGACGGCTCCTACCTCGCCGAGCTCCTGCTCGATCGCGGCTACGAGGTCGCCGGCGTCGTCAGGGGCGACCCGGCGGCGCCGTATCCGAACCTCGACGCGGTGCGCGACCGCATCGAGCTCGTCCAGGCCGACCTGCTCGACGAGCAGGCGCTGCGCGAGGCGCTCCGCCGCCACGGCCCGCAGGAGGTCTACAACCTCGCCTCGCCGTCGTTCGTGCCGCGCTCGTGGGAGCACCCGGTGGAGACGGCGGAGTTCGCCGCGGTCGGCGTGACCTCGCTGCTCGAGGCCGTCCGGGCCGTCGATCCGGCGATCCGGGTCTACCAGGCCTCCTCGAGCGAGATCTTCGGCGAGCCGGCCGACGTGCCGCAGACCGAGTCGACCCCGCTCGCGCCGGTGACGCCGTACGGCGTCGCGAAGGCGTACGGGCACCTGATCGTCCACTCGTACCGCCGCCGCTACGGGCTGCATGCGAGCTGCGGGATCCTCTACAACCACGAGTCGCCGCGGCGGCCGGTCGACTTCGTGCCGAGCAAGATCGCGGCCGGGGCGGCGCTCGTCTCGCTCGGGCGGCAGCAGGAGCTCCTGCTCGGCGACCTCGACGCGGAGCGCGACTGGGGCTACGCCGGCGACTACGTCGAGGCGATGTGGCTGATGCTCCAGCAGGACGAGCCCGGCGACTACGTGATCTCGAGCGGCGAGCTCCACACCGTGCGCGACCTCGCCGAGCGGGCGTTCGCGCACGTCGGGCTCGACTGGCGGGAGCACGTGCGCGTCGACGAGACGCTGCTGCGCGGCCGGGCCGAGCTGCACCGGCTCGTCGGCGATCCCGCGAAGGCGCGTACGGTGCTCGGCTGGAGTCCGCGCGTCGGCTTCGACGAGCTCGTCCGGCTGCTCGTCGATGCTGCGGTCGCCCGGCTCACGACTTCGTAACACCCCACTCGTAGACTCTGGCGGAAATGCGCGGATCAGCAGGAGCTTTCGGTCGACGAGGTCTACGAGCGCCTTCGCGCGGCGGTCGACCGCGGCTCCCGCGACCTCGCCTCGACGCGCGGGCTCGCGGAGCGCTTCTGGCCGGTGAGCGCCGACAAGCCGCTCGAGCGGCGGCCGGGGCCGCAGGGCTGGGTGGCGTTCCAGGTCAAGCGGGTGCTGCGCAAGTGCATGCGCTGGTACGTCGAGCCCGCGCTCGCCGAGCAGCGGATCGTCAACGACGCGCTGCTGCGGCTCGTCGACGACCTCTCGCGCCGCGTCGACGAGCTCGAGAGCCGCTGATGCGCATATGCGTGTGCATTCCGCAGGTGCCGTTCGAGCGCGGCGGCGCCGAGATCTTCGCGGACGACCTCGTCTCCGAGCTGCGCCGGCGCGAGCACGAGGCGACCCTCGTCACCGTGCCGTTCAAGTGGTATCCGGGCGAGCGCGTGCTGACGCAGGCGTTCCTCTGGCGGCTGCTCGACCTCGAGGAGGCGAACGGGCGCCCGATCGACGCGGTCGTCGCGACGAAGTTCCCGTCCTACGCCGTCCGGCACCCGCGCAAGGTCGTGTGGCTCCTGCACCAGTTCCGCCAGGCGTGGGACTTCGACCGCACCGAGTTCGGCCAGTTCTCGGAGTCGGCGGAGGACCGGGCGCTGCGGCGGCGCGTGCTCGACCTCGAGCGGACGGTGCTCGCCGAGGCGCGGAAGGTGTTCGCGACCTCCGGCAACGTCGCCGGCCGCCTGCGCGACTCGACCGGACTCGAGGCGGAGATCATGCCGCACCCGCCGGCGCCGCTCGCCTACCGCTGCGACGAGTACGGCGACTTCGTCCTCTCGGTGAACCGGCTCGCACCGCGAGAAGCGGATCGACCTGCTGCTCGAGGCGGCGGCGGCCGAGCCCGGCGCTGCGCGTCGTGATCGCCGGCGACGGGCCCGACCGCGAGCGGCTCGAGGCGCTCGCACGCGACCGCGGCCTCGACGGCCGCGCGACGTTCACCGGGCGGATCTCCGACGAGGAGCTCGCCGACCTCTACGCGCGCTGCCTCGGCGTCTACTACGCGCCCGTGGACGAGGACTTCGGGATGGTCCCCTTCGAGGCGTTCCTCTCCGGCAAGCCGGTGATCACCGCCACCGACGCGGGCGGGCCGCTCGACGTCGTCCACGACGGGCGGACGGGGCTCGTCGTCGAGCCGCGCGCCGCCGAGGTGGCCCGTGCGGCCGCCTGGCTCGACACCCACCGCGACGAGGCGGCCGCCTACGGGCGGGCCGGGCGCGAGGCGGCGAGCGCCGTGACCTGGGACTCGTGCATCGACAGGCTGCTGGCCGCCGTCACGTGAAGGTCGCGTACTTCTCGCCGCTGCCCCCGGACACCTCGGGGATCGCCGACTACTCGGCGCTGCTCCTGCCGGCGCTCGAGCGGCTCGTCGAGGTCGAGGTCGTCCGCCCCGGGCGGACGCGGCCGGTCGCCGCGGACGTCGCGCTCTACCACGTCGGCAACAACCCGGACGCGCACGGCTGGATCGTCGACGCGCTCCGCCGCCGGCCCGGTGTCGTCGTCCTGCACGACTTCGTCATCCACCACCTCGTCGCCGGGATCACGATCGGCCGCAAGGACGGGCACGCGTATCTCGCCGCGATGGAGCGCGAGGCCGGGGTGCCGGGGCGGCTGCTCGGCTACGGCGTGCTCGAGGGCCGCGTGCCGCCGCTCTGGGAGGTGCGCCCCGAGGAGTTCCCGCTCGCGGGCGAGGTGCTCGACCGCGCCACCGGCCTGATCGTCCACTCGCGCTACGTCGAGGAGCGGGCGCGCGCGCACGGCTACGAGGGGCCGCTCTGGCGGATCCCGCATCCCGCCTGGCCGGCGCCCGCGGTCGAGCCGGCCGCCGTCGAGGGGGCGCCGCTCATCGGCTGCTTCGGGCACCTGAACGAGAGCAAGCGGATCCCGCAGCTCCTGCGCGCGTTCGCCGAGCTGCGCGAGACGCATCCGGGCGCACGGCTCCTGCTCGTCGGCTCGGAGGCGCCCGGCTTCGACCTCGCCGGGCGGCTCGAGCGGATCGGGCTCGCGGCAGAGGGCGTGATCCGCGAGCCGTACGTCGAGGAGGCGCGGCTCTGGGCGCTCATGGCCGCCTGCGACGCGTGCGTGCTGCTGCGCGCGCCGACGATGGGCGAGACCTCGGGCAGCGCGATCCGGACGCTCTCGCTCGGCAAGCCGCTCGTCGTCAGCGACGTCGGCTGGTTCGCCGAGCTCCCCGACGAGGTGGCGCTGAAGGTGCCGCCCGGCGGCGACGACGAGGTCGGCGCGCTCGCGGCCGCGCTCGCGCGGCTCGCCGAGCCGGGCGTCGCGGCGCGGATGGGCGAGGCGGCGCGGGCGCTCGTCGAGACCGAGCACGACCTCGAGCGGGTGGCCGGGCAGTACGCCGCCGCGCTCGAGGAGGCGGCCGGTCGCGCAATCGTCGACGAGAAGGTGCTGCGCGAGGTCGCGGCGGCGGCCGCCGAGGTCGGGCTCGATCCGGAGCCGCTCGCGCCAGAGCTCGAGCGCGCGGGTCTCGTCTCCCCGGACGGACGCGTCCCGTCCGGACACGTCCCGGGATCTGGTCCCGGGACATGGCCGCTTCGGGCCTGGCCGACCTGGGCGTGGCTCGGCTCGCTCTACGCGGTCGCCGCGGTCGTCGCGCTCTCGCTCGGCCTCCGCGTCGTCTCGCCGTGGATCATGGTCGACGAGCTCGTCTACTCGGACATGGCGCGCAGCTTCGCCGCGACGGGGCACTTCCTGATCCGCGGCGTCCACGGCAACTACGGCTTCCTCTACCCGCTCCTGCTCTCGCCGGTCTACTCGGCGATCGGGCCGATGAGCGACGTCTACCAGTGGGAGCGGGTCGTGAACGCGCTCCTCATGTGCTCGGCCGTCTTCCCCGCGTACCTGCTCGCGCGGCGGGTCGTGCGCAGGCCGTCCGCGCTCGCCGCCGCGGCGCTCGCGGTCGCGCTGCCCTCGCTCGCGTTCGTCGGCACGGTGATGACCGAGAACCTCTTCTACCCGGTCTTCCTCTGGCTCGCGCTCGCGCTCGTCCTCGCGCTCGAGCGCCCGACGCGCGGCCGCCAGGTCGCGCTCGTGGCGGCCTGCGCGGTCGCCTTCGAGACGCGCGCCCAGACCGTCGCGATCGTCGCCGCCGTCCTCACGGCGCCGCTGCTGCTGGCCTGGATCGAGCGGGGCCGCCCGCGCCGGCTCGCCGCCTGGGCGCCGCTCTACGGGCTCGTCGTCGCGGCGGCCGTGCTCGTCGTCGCGGTCGAGATCGCGCGGGGACACTCGCCTGCCGCCGTGCTCGGCAACTACAGCGTCACCTCGCATGCGGGCTACCGGGTGTGGCCCGCCCTGCGCTGGCTCGTGCTGCACGTCGCGGAGCTCGACCTCTACCTCTGGGTGCTGCCGTTCGCGGCGTTCGTCGTGCTCGTCGCGAACGCGCGCCACCTCGACGCCCGGCTGCGGGCGTTCACGGCGGCGGCGGCGGCGCTCTCGGCCTGGCTCGTCCTCGAGGTGGCGGTCTTCGCCTCGCACTACTCGCTGCGGATCGAGGAGCGGAACCTCTTCTACGTCGCGCCGCTCTTCCTGATCGCGCTGCTGGCCTGGATCGAGCGCGGCCAGCCGCGGCCGCCGCGTGCCGCCGTCGTCGCGGGCGGCCTCGCCGCCGTGCTGCCCGGCGGTGATCCCGTTCGGGGAGCTGCTGAACATCACCGCCCAGTCGGACACGCTCGGCCTGCAGCCGTGGTGGTACGTCGCGGACACCTGGACGGGACGATCGAGCGTCACGATCGTCGTCGTCGCGGTCTCGCTCGCGCTCGGTGCCGCGTTCCTCTGGCTGCCGCGCCGCTACGCGCCGGTGCTCCCGGTCGTCGTCGCGCTCGGCTTCCTCGCCACCTGGCTGCCGCTCGAGCAGTGGACGCACTCGTTCCCGCGCCTCTCCGAGAGCGCCGCGGCCCAGGGGATCGGCGTCGCGAACCGCAGCTGGATCGACCAGGCCGCCGGCCGCGACGGGCACGTCGCGGTGCTCTGGACGGGCGGGAACCTGCTCTCCGTCTGGGAGAACGAGTTCTGGAACCGCAGCGTCGACCGGGTCTACGGCCTCGGCGCGACGCCGCCGGGCGACATGCCCTCGCCGCTGCTGCACGTGGCCGCGACCGGTGTCCTGCGCGAGGCGGGCGGCGGCGCGATCGACTCGCCGTACGTGCTGACGCCCGACTTCTTCGCCTCGCCGGCACGCCGGTCGCCCGCGACGCGGCGAAGCGGCTCGTCCTCTACAAGGTCGGCGAGCCGGTGCGCGTCGTCCAGCAGGTTCGCGGCCTCTACCAGGATCCGACCCGGCCCTGGTCCGGCCCGCTCGTCACGTGGCGGCGGTACGCGTGCGCCGGCGGCACGCTCCACGTCACCGTCTCGAGCGACATCGCGGCTCTTCGCCGGCGTCGTCCAGACGCTCACGATCGGCGGCGACACGAGGCCGCGGACGCTCCGGCTCGCGCCGACGACCGACCACCGGCCGCTGACGCTGCCGCTCGCCGCGCACGGCGGCACGTGCAGCGTCCGCTTCGAGATCTCGCCGACGCGCGTCCCGAACGACTACCCGCAGCTCGGCATCCAGGACCCGCGCCGCCTCGGGCTGCACTTCGACGTGCTCCGGTACGCGCCGCCGCGATGAGGATCGTCGTGGACGTGTCGCCGCTGTCGCACCAGCGCACCGGCGTCGGCAACTACGTCCGGGGCTCGCTCGCCGGCCTCGCGGAGGCCGCGGCGGGACGGCACGAGCTCGTCGCGTTCGCGCCCGCGAGCAGGGCCGGGCGGCGCGAGATCGAGGCGTCGCTCGCGGGGATCGAGCTCGAGCGGCGGCTGCCGGTGCTGCCGGCGGCGCACGCCGTCCGTACCGCGTGGAGCCGGCTCGGGGCGCCGCCGGTCGAGCGCGTCGTCGGCCCGCTCGACGTCTTCCACTTCAGCGACTGGATGTACCCGCCGCAGCGAGGCGGGCTGCGCTCGACGATGGTGCACGATCTCGTCCCGCTCCACTTCCCGGACTGGGTGCACCGGCGCACCGCGCGGATGCACGGCGCGAAGTACCGGCACGCCGCGCGGTCGTGCGACGTCGTGATCGCGAACTCGGCCTTCACCGCCGCCGACGTGGCGGAGACGCTCGGTGTTCCCCGGGAGCGGATCCACGTCGCCCACCCCGGTGTCGACGCGAGCCTTCGCCCCGGCCGGCGAACGGCGTGAGCTCGGGCGGCCGTACGCGCTCACGGTGGCGACGCTCGAGCCGCGCAAGAACCTCGGCACGCTCGTCGAGGCGTACCGGCGCCTCGACCCGGACGAGCTCGCGCTCGCCGTCGCGGGCGCGGCGGGCTGGGGCGAGCAGCCCGCGCTCGACGCGCCGGGCGTGCTGCGGCTCGGCTACACGCCGCACGAGGAGCTGCCGGAGCTCTTCCGCGGCGCGAGCGTCTTCGTCTACCCGTCGCGCTTCGAGGGCTTCGGGATGCCCGTCGTCGAGGCGATGGCGTGCGGCGTGCCCGTGCGTCGTCTCCTCGCACCCCTCGCTCGACGAGGCCTGCGGCGACGCGGCCGTGCGCGTCGACCCGGACGATCCGGATGCGATCGCCGACGGGATCCGGCGCGCGCTCGCGGAGCGCGACGAGCTCGTGCCGCGCGGGATCGAGCACGCGCGCCCCTTCACCTGGCGCGCGAACGGCGAGGCCCATCTCCGCGCCTGGGGTGCCTCGTGAACGTCGGCGTCGACGTGACGCCGCTCGCGCTGACGCGCGCCGGCACCGCCCGCTACCTGCGCAACCTGCTCGCGCGGCTGCCCGCCGAGGTGCGCGTGCGGACGCTCGCGTTCGGCGGCCCCGGGCGCGCCTCGGTGCTCGCGCGCGAGCTCGGCTGGTACCCGTTCGTCCTGCCGCGCATGGCTTCCCACCAGGGTCTCGACGTGCTCCACTGCCCGACCTACTACGGCCCCGCCTCTTCGCGTGTGCCGGTCGTCGTCACCGTCCACGACCTCGCCGTCTGGCGGCATCCCGAGGCGTTCGGGCGCTGGACGAGGGCGTACGTGCCGCGCGCCGTGCCGCGCGTTCTGCGGGCGGCGGCGCGGGTGATCGCCGTCTCGGAGTTCACGCGCGGGGAGCTCGTCGAGCTGCTCGGCGTGCCGGAGGAGAAGATCCGCGTCGTCCCGAACGCGGTCGAGGACGTGTTCTCGGCCGAGGGCGAGGCGGCCGACGGCGAGTACGTGCTCGCCGTCGGCACGATCGAGCCGCGCAAGAACCTGCCGCGGCTCGCCGAGGCGGCGCGCCGCGCGGGCCGGGAGCTGCGCGCGGTCGGAGCGGCCGGCTGGGGCGGCGTGCGCCTCGACGGCGTCCGCTACCTGGGCGAGGTCGGCGACGAGGAGCTCGCGCGGCTCTACCGCGGTGCGCTCTGCGTCGCGTACCCGTCGCTCTACGAGGGGTTCGGGATTCCCGTGCTCGAGGCGATGGCCTGCGGCGCGCCCGTCGTCACGAGCCGCGGCGGCGCGACCGAGGAGGTCGCGGGCGGCGCGGCCGTGCTCGTCGACCCGCTCGACCCCGACGCGATCGCCGCCGGGATCGAGGAGGCCGTCGCGCGGCGCGAGGAGCTGCGCGCGCTCGGCCTCGAGCGGGCGCGGGCGTTCTCCTGGGACGAGTCGGCCCGCCGCACGGTCGAGATCTACCGCGAGGTGTCCGGATGAGCCACGTCCCGGTGTCCGACACCGCTACGGGAGCGTCACGACCGTGCGCCAAAGCGTCGCTGTGCAGGGATTTGTCCTCGATGGGCGAGGAGTGCCTCCCGTCGGGACATGTCCTGGTGTCTGACACCGCGAGGGCGCCCGGCATGAGCGAGCCGCTCGTCGTCATCGACGCCGACGTGCTCGGGCGCCATCGCACCGGGGACGAGACGTACGTGCGCGAGCTCCTGCGCGCGCTGCCCGCCGCCGGCGAGGGGCTCCGCTTCGCCGCGATCACCCGGCGGCCCGACCTCGTGCCCGACGGGATCGAGGCCGTCCACCTGCCCGCCCGCGTGCAGGAGCTGCGGATGGCGCTGCGCGTGCCCTGGCTCCTCCGGCGGCTCCGCCCGGCGCTCGCGCACTTCGTCCACTCGCTGCCGCTCGCGCTCCCGTGCCCGGCCGTCCTCACCGTGCAGGACCTGTCCTTCGAGCGCGACGCGTCGCTCATGGGCCGCCGCGAGACGGCGATCTTCCGGGCGGTCGTGCCCCGCTCGGCCCGCCGCGCACGGCGCGTGCTCGCGATCTCGCAGCGCACGAAGGACGACCTCGTCGAGCTCTACGGCCTCGCGCCGGAGAAGGTCGTCGTCACGCCGCTCGCCGTCGACCCCGCGTTCCGCCCCGGCGGCACGCGCGGCGACTACCTGTTCCTGGCCTCGTCGGTCGAGGAGCGCAAGAACCCGCTCGCCGCCGCCGACGCTGCGGCCGCGGTCGGCCGGCCGCTCGTCGTCGCCGGCCCCGAGCGCGACCCGCGGCTCGTCGCGGAGCTCCGCCGCCGCGGCGTCGACGTGCGCGGCTTCGTCTCCCGCGAGGAGCTCGTCCGCCTCTACCAGGAGGCGGCGGCCTTCGTCTTCCCGACCCGCTACGAGGGCTTCGGGCTGCCCGTGGCCGAGGCGATGGCCTGCGGCACGCCCGTCGTCTCGACGCCGGACGCGGCGGTGCGGGAGGTCGGCGGCGACGCGATCGTCTACGCGGAGCCGGACGGCTTCGCCGAGGCGCTCGAGCGCGTGCTCGCCGACCCCGAGCCGTGGTCGCGGGCCGGGCTCGAGCGCGCCCGGCTCTTCACCTGGGAGGAGACCGCCCGCCGCACGGTCGAGGTCTATCGTGAGGCGCTCGGATGAAGGTCTCTGCCGTCGTCGTCTCGCACGGCCACGCCGACGAGCTGGCCGTCTCGCTGCCGGCGCTCGCGCCGCAGGTCGACGAGCTGCTCGTGATCGCGAACATCCCGGGCAGCCTGCCGCCCGAGCTGCCCGAGGGCGCGCGCGTGCTCGCCAACGAGGCCCGGCTCTCGTTCGCCGCGAACGCGAACCTCGGCGCCGCGAACACCGAGCACGAGCTCGTCCTGATCGCGAATCCCGACGCGGTGCCCGAGCCGGACGCGGTCTCGATCCTGCGCCGCTTCATGGAGGAGCACCCGCGCTGCGGCGCCGCAGGCCCGCGCATGCTCTACCGCGACGGCACCTGGCAGGCCTCCCGGCGCAGCTTCCCGACCGTCGGCGCCACGCTCGTCCGGCGCACGCCGCTCCGCCTGCTCTTCCCGCCGCTCCGCTGGCAGCGCCGCCACTACCTCCTGGACGAGCGCCCCGACGAGCCGGTGCCGACCGACACGATGCTCGGCGCGTTCATCCTCCTCCGCCGCGCGATGCTCGACGACGATCGGCGGCTGGGATCCGGGCTTCCGCATGTACTGCGAGGACATCGACCTCAACTATCGGGCCGCCCGCGCCGGCTGGGAGCGCTGGTACGTCCCCGCCGCGCTCGTCCACCACGAGTACGCCGCCGTGATCGACAAGCGGTTCCTGACGCGGCACACGCTCTGGCACGCGCGCGCGATGCTCCGCTTCCTGCGCAAGCATCCCGAGCGGCTGCTCGCGCTGCGCTAGACCTAGCCGGCGGTGCAGCCCGGCGTTGCGCCCTTCGGCAGCGTCGGGAAGAAGTGGTAGTCGACCTGGGCGCCGAGCTCGCGCGTGTCGCCGCTCGTCGGGTCGTAGTCGCGCGGCACGAACTTCTTGTCGACGACGACGTGGACGGCGAAGCGCGACCGCGGTCGTGTGCAGCCAGCACGTCTGCAGCTGGTTCGAGTCGATCGTCGTGTCCACCTGGCGCGTCAACGCGCCGAGGATCGGCTGGGCGTTGTCGTTGATCACGAGCTTGCCGACGAGCAGGTGCACCGGGCTCGGCCCGCTCGCGCCGCCCCACTCCTTCCGGGAGACGACGATGTGGAGCCAGCCCTGCCCCTGCCGAGAAGCGGAAGTACGCGCTGTCGGTCGCGCCGCTCCAGCCGTCCGGATAGATGCCCGTGCACATGGCGCGCAGCCGGTTCGGCGTCGTCAGCTTGATCAGGCGCCAGTTCTTGATCAGGCCGCCGGCACGGTGCGGGTGCGTGCCGGCGAGCGTGCCGGCGAGGTCGACGCACGGGTAGTCCTCGACCGCGTAGGCGTATCGTGCGCCCGGGATCCGCGGGGCTGTTCGTCCAGTAGAGCTGAGCCGTCGGCGGTCAGGTTCGGCCCGCCGGCACGGGCCGGGGCCCTGCACGGTGCCGTCGAGGCTCGAGACGCTCGGTGATCGAGCGGTTCCAGAACTCGAGCATCCACTCGGCGTTCTGGTCGGCCTCGCCCTCGCCCATGTACAGCGTCGGCTGTGCCCTTCGTCGCGGTCGTCGACCCACGAGAACGGGTGCTCGAAGCGTCTGCGGCGGCTTCGCGGCGCGATCGAGTTGCGTCGCCTGCGGCTGCGGCGATCTCGCCCGTGAGCGTCCAGCCGACGATGCCGACTGCGAGCACGGCCGCGAGCGCGCTGCGGCGACTCGCGGTGCGACCGCAGTCGCGGCAGGAGCAGGAGCGCGAGCGTGCCGGCGGCGACGATCGCGAGCAGGACGCACGCGCGCGAACTCGGGCGTCCAGAGGAGGTAGCGGTTCGCCTGCTGGAGGATCGCGAGCCCGAGCGCGTCCGAGTAGAGCTGGACGTTCATCTCGTACGGGAACTGCGTCGGGTGGTACATCGCGTAGCCGACGAGGTAGGCGGTGAACGCCGCGGCGGCCAGCGAGCGCCCAGACGTTGCTGCGCCGCCGGTCGAGCAGGAGCGCCGTGCCGACGAACAGGAGCGGTGCGATGTAGATGAGGTTGCGCTCCTCGACGCGAGTCGCGAACTCCGTCGAGAGGAAGGCCGCCTTGATCGCCGTGTACAGCCCGAAGCTGATCAGCGCGGCGACGACGATCGAGCGGAACGCTCGCAGCTCGCGCGTCGACGTCTCGCCGCGGGCGCGGAAGAGCGACGCGAGCCCGGCGGCGAGCGGGACGACGCCGATCCCGATCGCGAGCGTCCCGGCCGCCCAACCGGTCATGTTGACCATGCGGTGCTTGAAGAGCGCGGGTTGCGACGAGCCAGGCGTACGAGTGGACGCTGCCGTAGCCGCTGATCAGGAAGATCGCGCCGAAGACGAGCACGCACGACGCCGACGTAGTCGCCGACCGACCACGCGCGCCGGCGCTCGCGGCCCCAGTCGCTCGACCAGGCGACGAAGACGAGCGCGAGCAGGACGACGGCGGGGATCACGCCGAGCTCGCCGCGGACGAACGGCGACGAGGACCGTCGCGACGGCGAGCTGCGGCGATCCAGCCCCAGGCCGGCGTGCCGCGTCGCGACGCGACGACCGCCTTCGCGATCAGGAAGAAGCAGAGCGCCGCGAACGGGTACGCGAGGTTCTCCTCGACGATGTAGCCCGAGTAGGCGAGCGCCGGGATCGCGCCGGCGCCGGCGGCCGCGAAGAGCGCGGCGGGCGGCGGACGATCATGCGCGCGAGGAAGTACGTCGGGAAGACGACCGCCGCCATCAGGAACACGTTCGCGTACTTGATCGCCGTCGTAGGCCGTCGGCACGTGGTGGATCAGCCAGAACGGCGCGATCAGGTACGTGTAGAGCGAGTGCGACGGGTACGGCGCGCCGCGCTCGGCCGGAAGGCCGGTCGCGGCGATCGCGCGCGAGAGCTGCGTGAACTCGAGCTCGTCGGTGAAGAGCCAGGGCGTCACGTGCGCCCAGACCTCGACCATGTAGACGGTGCAGAGCCAGGCGTAGACGCTCAGGAGCGGCAGCGACCGCGAGCACGCGGTCGGAGAGCGGGCGCGCGTGGGGCCTTCGCCGCGCGAGCGTCGCTCCTGCGCGGTCGAGATGCTGCTCACTCGGCGGTCGCGCCGAGGACGACGGCGGGGTCGATGTCGATCTCGCGGCGGACGAACCTGCACGGCACGCCGGCGCGGCCGCATGCCTCGACGACGCCGTCGAGGCGCGCCCGCGGCGCGTCGGGGATCGTGATCAGGACGGCGTCGGGCTCGAGGCGGCCGAGCGCCCAGCCGATCTCCTCGAGGCCGGCGACGATCGAGACGCCCTGGATGCGCCGCCGCCGGAGGGCCGGATCGTCGTCGACGAAGCGCGACGACCTGCTCGCCCGGCGTCTCGCGCAGCTCGCGCAGGAGGCTCCGTCCGCTGCGGCCCGCGCCGACGACGAGCACCCGGCGCCGCGAGCCGCGCCCGACGAACGTCGCGATCGCGTGGGCGACGCCGCGCTCCGAGAAGCGTGCGGCGCCGATGAGCCCCGAGCACAGCAGGAGGTCGATCAGGAACGTGCCGCGCGGGAACAGGTGCCAGCCGACGGTGCCCCAGATGAAGAGGAAGGCCGCCGCCTCGGAGGCGACCATCGCCGCGAAGATGCGGATCGCGTCCGTGGCGCCCGCGTACCGCCAGACGCCGCGGTAGAGGCCGAAGAGCGATGAACGCGAGGTAGCGGGCCGCGACGAGCGCGGGGAGCGTCATGTCGAAGACGTGGCGGAAGATCCCGAAGTCCGTGCCGCGCACGCGGATGATGAACGCGATCGTGAACGAGGCGGTGATCAGCGCGAAGTCGACGATCACCTCCGCGAAGCGGCGGCGGTGGACGATCAGCGAGCGCAGGATCCCGGCGGTCGAGTCGGTCTCCGCGCCGCGGTTCACGTCCGCGAGGTAGCTGCCGAACTGGACGAGGAACGCGAACGTGACGAGCACGCCGGCGAGCGTGGTCAGCGTGTTGTCGAGCACCTTGTAGGCGAGCGCCGTGGCGCCGAGCGCGGTGGAGACGACGGCGAGCATCACGACGGCCCGCTTGTCCGAGAGCCCCTCGTAGACGAGCCGGTGCGACGTGTGGTCGCGTCCCCCCTGCGTCACCGGGCGGCCCTCGAGCAGCCGGACGACCGTGACGAGGGTCGTGTCGAGGATCGGCACCGCGAGCACGAGGATCGGGAGCAGGAGCGTCGGCGACGCCCGCGCCGGCGGCCGTCCAGCTGGCCGCGAGCCCGAGCGCGGCGACCGCGAACCCGAGCACCTGGCTGCCGCTGTCGCCCATGAACACCGAGGCCGGCCGGTTGACGCGCGAGGTTGTAGGGCAGGAAGCCGAGGCAGGCGAAGCAGGTCGAGAGGCTGACCGCCGCGACGACCGGTGCGCGGTGCACGGCGAAGCGCGTCGATGGCGAGGAAGGCGCAGGCGATCGCCGCCAGGGTCGCCGCGAGGCCGTCCATGTTGTCGAGCAGGTTGAACGCGTTCGTCATCCCGACGAGCCAGAGCCCGCCGACGATCGGCGGCGAGCACGTTGTTGGAGATCACCTCGACGCGGATGCCGGAGACGAGCACGAGCGCCGCGGCGCCGACCTGGGCGGCGATCTTCGCGAGCGGCCGCAGCCCGAAGATGTCGTCCACGAGCCCGGCGGCGAAGAGCAGGACGCAACCGCCGAGGATCCCGCCGAGCTGCTCGGGTCGCGTCGACCGCGCCGCGGCGACGGCGACGCCGCAGCCGACGAGGATGCCGGCGAGGATGCCGCTGCCGCCGAGGAGCGGCGTCGACGCGGTGTGCCACCGGTCGGCGCGCGGCGCCGCGACGACGTGGCGGGCGGCCGGTGTCCGGCGCAGCGCCCAGATCGTGAGGAGACTCGCCGGGAACGCTGCGAGAGCTGCGGCGGCGGTCACGGCGCACCCCGCCCAGGCCAAGCGGAATGTGCGGCTCGAGGCACGGCGGTCACGGTAACCGAATGCTGTAAATGGCGTGTTTGGGCGCGGGACGCTGACCGCCCCCGTCGGGTAGTTTGGCCGACGAGTCAGACGTGGACGCGCCTCTCCTCGAGCTCCTCCGCTGCCCCTTCTGCCGTGCCTCGCTCGAGGGGGGCGAGGGCTCGCTCGCGTGCCCCGGCTGCGGGCGGACGTTCGCCGTGGCGGACGGGATCCCGCTCATGCTCCACGAGGAGCTGCCGGGCGCGCGCGCGAAGCTCGCCGAGGCGGCGGGCTGGGTCGAGAAGGCGCGGGCGGAGGGCTGGTACGAGCCCGACGACGCGGTCGACTCGGTGCTCCCGTTCGTGAACGAGGAGCTCGGCTGGGACGACCTCAACTGGCGCTCGAACAGCCACTCGATCCGGGTGCTGCTCGACCGCTTCGTCGGCGAGCGGCGAGGGCTGCGCGTGCTCGAGCTCGGCGCCGCGAAGGCGTGGGGCTCGCGGTTCTGGCTCGAGCGCGGCTGCGAGTACGTCGCCACCGACATCCTCGCCGACCCGAAGATCGGGCTCGGGCGCGGCGCGTTCTACGGCGACTTCGGCCGCGTCCAGGCCGACGGCGAGCACCTGCCGTTCGCCGACGCGAGCTTCGACGTCGTCTACTGCGTCGCGACGCTCCACCACGCGCTCGACCTGACGCAGATGGTGCGCGAGATGGCGCGCGTCGCGCGGCCGGGGCGCGATCGTCGCCGGCCTGAACGAGGGCACGCGCGGCGTCCTGCGCAGCCCGGAGAATCCGGAGCAGGAGGCGGAGAAGGCGCTGGGGATCAACGAGCACGTCCACACGGTCTGGGCCTACGTCGCCGCGTTCCTGCGCGGCCGGCTCGCGATCCGTCTGCTCGAGCGCGCCGACGGCGCGCCGCCGACGCCGTACGGGCGCCGGCTCTCGAAGCTGCCGGGCCCCGGGCCCGCGCTCGGCACGCTCGCGCATCTGAGCGCCTACCCGTACGCGGGCGTCTCGATCTACGCGAGGAAGCGATGAGCACGTACGCCGCCCTCGTCGAGTACCGCGAGCTGTTCGCGAACCTCTTCCGCCGCGACCTCCAGGCGAAGTACCGCGGCTCGGCGCTCGGCGTGCTCTGGACCGTGGCGAACCCCGTGCTGCTGATGGGCGTCTACTACCTCGTGTTCGGCGTCGTCTGGAGATCGCCGTTCGCGAACGGCGACAACTACGCGCTCTACCTGCTCGCCGGGCTCGCGGCGTGGACGTTCTTCGCGGCCGCGCTCCAGTCGTCGTCGCGTTCGATGCTCGACAACGCGAACCTCATCCGGAAGACGCGTTTCCCGCGCCAGCTCGTACCGCTGTCGGTCGTCGGGGCGCACCTCGTCAGCTTCGCCGTGATGCTCGTCGGGCTGCTCGTCCTCAACGGGATCCTCCTGCCGAGGGTGCGTGCGACCGAGCTGCTCTCGATCCCGCTCGCCGCGCTCCTCGTCGGACTCGTCTGCGGTCTCGCGCTCACCGTCGCGTCGCTCAACGTGCTCTTCCGGGACGTCGAGTTCATCGTCGCGGCCGCGCTCGTCCCGTGGTTCTTCCTGACGCCGATCATCTACCCGCTCACGAACTTCCCCGGCGGCGCGGCCCACCCGCACGTGGTCGCGGCGATCCACTGGCTGAACCCGCTCTCACCGGCGATCGAGGCGATCCGGGCGCCGCTCTTCCTCGGCACGCTGCCGTTCTGGGGCGACGCCCTCTACCTCGTCGTCGAGTGCGCGCTCGCGCTCGCGCTCGGCGCGTTCGTCTTCAACCGCGTCGACGACCAGATCGCTATCGAGCTAGTCGTCGACGGGCACGAGCGCCCGCGCCGTCGAACATCCAGCGGCTCGTCCGCCCTCGCGGGCGGTAGGCGGGAAGGCCCGGCGATCTCGTCGTTCGGCTCGAGCGGCGCGGCAGAAGCGAGGGGCAGACGAGCGGGTGCGGGAAGCGGGGATGGCGGCCGCTGCCCGGCGCGTACGGCGCCAGCTCGGGCGGGCCGCCGCGGCGGAGGCAGGCCCGCGCGGCTGCTCGACCGCGCCGCCGACGGCCGCGTAGCCCTCGGCGTGCAGCGCGGCGACGCGCTCCTGCCAGTCCGGCGCGGGCTCGGCGCCGTCGGGAAGGAACGCGCGCGCGCCCGAGGCGTCGCGCGGCACCACGTCGACCTCTCCTCGAGCGGCGCGTTTCCGAGCTCGGCGAGCCAGAAGCGGTGCTCCTCGATCAGGTCGACGGCGAGCCGGTAGCGGCCCGGCGGGATCGGCCCGCGCAGCCGCATCTGCTGCCGCAGCGTCTCGCCCGGCGCGACCGGCCGCTCGAGCGGCGTCCGCGTTCCGTCCCAGACGATCGGGTTGCCGCGCTCGTCGAGCCAGTGGTAGGCGAGGAAGAGCCCGTCCTCCGGCGCCGCGCGTGCGCCACGTCGCGCTGCCGGCGTTCTCGAGCTCCACCGTCGCGAGCTGCTCCGCGCCCGCCTGCGACGGGCTCGCGCTCGCAGGCGCGCCAGCGGACGACGAGAGGGCCGGTCTCGGGCATGGCGCGGGCTAGTCTAGGCGCGTGACCGAGCCGCTTCTCGTGCGGGCCGCTGCGCCGCGAGCCGACCGAGCGCACGCCGGTCTGGTTCATGCGCCAGGCGGGGCGCTCGCTGCCCGAGTACCGGGCGATCCGCGAGCGGCACGGCTTCTTCGAGGTCGCCGGAACGCCGGAGCTCTGCGCCGAGGTGACGCTCCAGCCCGTGCGCCGCCACGGCGTCGACGCGGCGGTGATGTTCGCCGACATCATGTCGCCCGTCCTCGGCATGGGGATCGACGTCGAGCTCGTCGAGGGCGTCGGGCCGGTCGTCGAGGAGCCGGATCGAGACGGCGGCCGACGTCGAGCGGCTGCGCGTCGCCGACCCGGAGGAGTGGGCGGGGCCGATCCTCGAGGCGGTGCGGATCGTGCGCGCCGAGCTCGAGCCGGAGCGGGCGGTGATCGGCTTCTGCGGCGGCCCGTTCACGGTCGCGGGCTACCTCGTCGAGGGCCGGCCGAGCCGCGACTTCGTGCGGACGAAGTCGCTCATGTACGGGAGCCCGGAGGTGTGGCACGCGTTGATGGACCGGCTCGCCGACCAGTTCGCCGCGCTACGTCGCGGCGAAGGCGGCCGCGGGCGCGGACGCGATCCAGCTCTTCGACTCGTGGGTCGGCGCGCTCTCGCCGCAGGACTACCGCGAGTTCGTCGCGCCGTACTCGCGCGCGGATCCTCGAGGCGGTCGACGTGCCGACGATCCACTTCGGCACCGGCGTCTCGACGCCGCTGCTCGAGGCGCTGGCGCGCGACCGGCGGCGACGCGATCGGGCTCGACTGGCGCACGCCGCTCGACGCGGGCTGGCGCACGCGTCGGCGAGGGGAAGGCCGTCCAGGGGAACCTCGACCCGGCGACGCTGCTCGGGCCGTGGGAGCGGGTCGAGGCGGCCGCGCTCGACGTGCTCGCCCGCGCGGGCGGCCGCCCGGGCCACGTCTTCAACCTCGGCCACGGCGTCCTGCCGCAGACCGATCCCGACGCGGTCACACGGCTCGCGGCGCTCGTCCGCGAGCGGACGCCGCAGCTCCGCGGCTGACGCTCCGGCTGGAGGGCCTGGGCGGTCAGCTACCGTCCGGCGGATGAGCGCTGCGGTCGTCCTGATGGCGTACGGCTCGCCCGAGCGGCTCGCCGACGTGCCCGCCTACTACGCCGACATCCGCGGCGGGCGGCCGATCGCGCCCGAGAACCTCGCCGATCTCGTCGAGCGCTACCGGCGGCTCGGGATCGAGGACAGCTCGCCGCTGAACGCGATCACCGAGGCCGCGCGCGCGGCGCTCGAGGCCGAGCTCGGCGTCCCGGTCTTCTCCGGCATGAAGCACTGGACGCCGCGGATCGCCGACGCCGCCGGGGCGGCGCTCGCGGGCGGCGCCGACGTGCTCGTCGGGCTCGTGCTCGCGCCGCACTACTCGGTCATGTCGATCAAGGGCTACCGCGACCAGCTCGAGGGTGCGGTCGCCGGCCGCGCCGAGCTGCGCTTCGTCGAGAGCTGGCACAAAGAGCCCGGCTTCATCGACCTGCTCGCCGGCCGCGTCCGCGGCTCCGCGCTCGTCCAGGGCGGCGCGCACGTCGTCTTCACCGCCCACTCGCTGCCGGAGCGGATCCTCGCGCTCGGCGACCCGTACAAGGCGCAGCTGCTCGAGACCGCCGGCGCTCGTCGCCGCGCGCCGCCGGGATCGGCGACGAGTGGAGCTTCTCCTTCCAGAGCGAGTCGCCGACCGGCGAGCCGTGGCTCGGCCCGGACATCCTCGACCACCTCGAGGCGCTCTCGGCCGCCGGGGTCGGGCGCGTGCTCGTCTGCCCGGTCGGCTTCGTCTCCGACCACCTCGAGATCCGCTGGGACATCGACGTCGAGGCCCGCGAGAAGGCGGCCGAGCTCGGCCTCGAGCTCGAGCGGATCGAGATGCCGAACGCCGACCCGGCGTTCGTGGGCGTCCTCGCGACGATCGTCCGGCGGGCCCTCGCGGTACCGTCCGACGGCGTGAAACCCGGCGAGATCGCGGTCGAGCATGCGGCGCGGCGGTTCCGCGTCTACCCGCGCGAGCAGCGCACCCTCAAGGATCTCGTCGTCGCGCGCGGCCGCGTCCGCGGCACCGACGTGTGGGCGCTGCGCGACGTCTCCTTCAGCGTCGAGCCGGGCGAGCGCGATCGGCCTCGTCGGCCGCAACGGCTCCGGCAAGACGACGCTGCTGCGCCTCCTCTCCGGGATCGTCAAGCCGAGCTCCGGCAGCGTCGCGGTCGGCGGCCGCGTCGGCTCGCTGCTCGAGCTCGGCGCCGGCTTCCACCTCGACCTGACCGGCCGCGAGAACGTCTACCTCAACGGCTCGATCCACGGGCTCAAGCGGACGCAGATCCGCGAGAAGCTCGACGAGATCGTCGCGTTCGCCGGCCTCGAGGAGTTCATCGACCTGCCCGTCCGCACGTACTCGTCGGGGATGTACATGCGGCTCGGCTTCGCGATCGCCGCGCACGTCGAGGCGGACGTGCTGCTGCTCGACGAGGTGTTCGCGGTCGGCGACGAGGCGTTCCAGCGCAAGTGCTTCGGCAAGATCTTCGAGTTCAAGCAGGCGGGCGGCACGATCGTCTTCGTCTCGCACGACGCCGCCGCGGTCGAGCGGCTCTGCGACCGGGCCGTCCTGCTGAAGGACGGCGTCGTCGCCTTCGACGGGCCCGACGCACGACGCGATCGTCGAGTACCGCCGCCTCCTCGCCGGCGAGCGCAACCCGGAGGAGCGCGCGGCCGGGCTCAAGGAGTGGGGCGGCGACGTCGCCCGCGTCGCCGGCGCCCGCATCCTCGGGCCGGAGGGCGGCGAGCGCTCGCAGCTCCTGTCGGGCGAGCCGTTCGCGATCGCGCTCGACGTCGTCTCCGAGGTGGCGCTGCCGGCGCCGCGGCTCTCCTGGGAGCTGCGCGACGACGCCTCCGTCCTCGTCGCCGCCGACGCGGTCTCGACCGAGGAGCTCGGCTGGGACGACACGACGCGTCGCCTGCCGCTGCGCTTCGACGTCGAGCGGCCGCCCTTCTCGGACGGGCGCCTGCACCTCCGGCTCGATCTGACCGACCCCCGCGGCGAGACGCAGTACCACTCCCTCGACGACGCGCTCGTCTTCGTCGTCTACCCGGGCGGTGACGAGCGTGGGCTCGTCCGCCTCGACGGACGCTGGGCTCATGCCTAAAGAGTCCACGCCCGCCGCCGAACTGGAGGCTCGATGAGCACGCGAAGCTGTCCCGACTGGCCGGATCTGATGGAGCTCGCTCCGGAGCTGCAGTTCAAGCACTACACCGTCGCCGAGACACGGCTCCCGGCGGAGGCGCTGATGCAGATCCCCGACCTGCCGCTCTCGACCGTCGCGATCTGCTGCGACCTCGAGAGCCACGTCTTCTACGCCGAGCACACCGACGAGCGCGTCGCCGAGGCGCTCCGCTCGACGCACTGGTTCGACGTCCGCGACTGGATCGCCGCCGGGCGGCCCGGCGTCGAGGGCTACTAGACCGGCGTTCGCAGCGGCTCGCCGCGCGCGGCGGCGAGCAGGTTGTCGACGACGATCCGCGTCATCGCCGCGCGCGTCTCGACGGTCGCGCTGCCGATGTGCGGCGTGAGCACCACGTTGTCGAGGTCGTAGAGCGCGGGCGGCACGTGCGGCTCGTCGACGAAGACGTCGAGGCCGGCCCAGATCCGCCCCGACACGAGCTCGTCCACGAGCGCCTCCTCGTCGACGACGGCGCCGCGGGAGGTGTTCACGAGCGTGGCGCCGTCGCGCAGGAGCGCGAGCCGCTCGCGTGAGATCGAGGCCGGTCGTCTCCGCCGAGAGCGGGACGTGGAGCGAGACGACGTCGGACTCGCGCAGCAGGTCGTCGAGCGGGCGGTACTCGGCTCCGGTCTCCGTGCCCGGTGTGCGCCGGTGGTAGAGGACGCGCATGTCGAAGGCGAGCGCACGGCGCGCGACCGCGGAGCCGATCCGGCCGAGGCCGACGATTCCGAGCGTCGCGCCGGCGAGGTCGCCGCCCATGATGTGCGGCTTCGCCCAGCCGCTCGCCCAGCGGCCTGCGCGGACGAAGCGGTCGCCGGCGACGACGCCGCCGCCGGCACGCGAGCACGAGCGCCAGCGCGAGGTCGGCCGTGGCCGCGTCGAGGACGCCGGGCGTGTTCGTGACCGCGACGCCGCGGGCGCGTGCAGGCGGCGACGTCGACCTGGTCGTAGCCGACGCCGTAGTTCGCGACGAGCCGCAGGTCGGGCAGGAGCTCGAGCACCGAGGCGTCCACGCGCTGGTTCACGACGACGCAGGCCTCGACCCCGGGGCGGGGCTCGGTGAGCGCGTCCGGCCAGGCGCCGTCGAGAAGCTCGACGTCGCCGAGCTCGTCCCAGGCCGGCCCCGGCAGCCGCTGCGTGGCGAGGATGCGCACCGGGCGAGTATCGCCGATTCGGCGGCGTTCCGGCCCCACGTACCCCCAAGGGGTGCGAAGACCCCCTGCAGTGACCGTACCGCGCGGAATCGTCACGGCGGGGTGACGGGTTCCTGTCGAAGCGCTGTAGCCCATCGCCGCCCGGTTACGCTCTCGCCGTGACCACGGTCGTGATTCCGTTCGCGGGCTCGGGAGGAAAGACGCGGCTCCACTCGTCGAGCCGGATCCGCAGGGCGCTCTCGCTCGCGATGCTCCGCGACGTTCTCGCCGCCTGCGTCGCGGTCGGCCGGACGCGCGTCGTCACGCCCGACGGCGAGGGCGCGGACGCCGCGCGCGAGTCGGGGGCGGAAGCCGTCGCCGATCCGGGCGGCGGCCAGGGTGCCGCCGTGCGGGCCGCGTTCGACGGGCTCGGGCCGGGCGCGATCCTCGTCGTCAACGCCGACGTCCCCTGCGTCGGGCCGCACGACCTCCAGGCGCTCCTCGCGGCCACGCCCTCCGGCGGGCTCGCGCTTCGTCGGGGCGCTCGACGGCACCACGAACGCGCTCGGCCTCTCCGGCCCGGCCGCGTTCGCCCCCGTCTACGGCCCCGGCAGCGCGAGCCGCTTCCAGGCGCACGCCGCGGGCCTCGGCCTGGAAGCGGTGTCGGTCGCCGTGCCGAACCTCGCCGAGGACGTGGACACGCTCGACGACCTCCACCGGCTCCGGCTGCGCTGCGGCCCGCACACCCAGGCCTGCCTCGCCGCCCTCGAGGGGCAGCTCGCGTGAGGATCGCCGTCCTCTCCGGCGGCGTCGGCGGCGCGCGCTTCGTGCGCGGCCTCGCCGAGGTCGCGGGCGCCGGCGCGGTCTCCGCGATCGGCAACGTCGGCGACGACGTCGAGGTGCTCGGCCTGCACGTCTCGCCCGACCTCGACTCGATCCTCTACGCGCTCGCCGGCCTGAACGACGAGGAGCGCGGCTGGGGACGCGCCGGCGAGACGTGGGAGGCGATCGAGACCGTGCGCTCGCTCGGCGGCGAGGGCTGGTTCTCGCTCGGCGACCGCGACCTCGGCGTCCACCTCGTCCGCACGCAGGCCCTCCGCGCGGGAGAGCCGCTCTCGGCGGTGACCGCGCGCCTCGCCGCGTCCCTCGGCGTGGAGACGACCCTGCTGCCCGCGACCGACGACCGCCTGCGCACGTGGCTCGACACGCCCGCAGGCTCGTTCCCGTTCCAGGAGTGGTTCGTCGCGCGCGGCCACCGCGACGAGGTCGACGCCGTCCGCTTCGAGGGCGCCGAGACGCGCCGCGCCGGCGCGCGGGTGTCGCCGAGGCGCTCGCCGAGGCCGACCTCCTGCTCGTCGCCCCCAGCAACCCGTTCGTCTCGGTCGGGCCGATCCTCGCCGTCGCGGCGATCCGCGACGCGCTCGCCGCTCGGCGCGTCCCCTGCGTCGCCGTCAGCCCGCTGATCGGCGGCCGCGCCGTGAAGGGCCCCGCCGACCGGATGCTCGCCCGCACCGCCGGCGGCACCGCGCCCCGCCACGTCGCCGGCTGCTACCCCGGCCTGATCGACGCGCTCGTCGTCGACGAGGCCGACGCCGACGACCTGGACGGGCTCGGCGACGTGCGGCCGATCGTCACGCGCACGCTCATGTCCGACGCCGACGCGCGCCGCCGCGTCGCCGAGGCCGCGCTCGGGATGGTGGCCGCGTGAGGGTTGCCGTCGTCGGCGGCACGGGCGACTTCGGGCTCGCGCTCGCGCGCCGGCTCGCCGAGGCGGGGAGGAGGTCGTGATCGGCTCGCGCGACGCCGGGCGCGCCGCCGAGAAGGCCGCCGAGGCCGGAGCGGCCGCGGGCGCCGCGAACGAGGACGCCGTCCGCGGCGTCGACCTCGTCGTGCTCGCGACGAAGGCGGACGCGGCGCTCCCGACCGCCGCCTCGCTCGCGGACGCGATCGGCGAGACGCCCGTCCTCAGCGTCGCGAGCGAGCTCCGCTTCACGAAGCAGGGCGTCTTCCCGACCGACGACGCCCGCTCGATCGCCGAGCGGACCCAGGATCTCCTCCGCGGCCCGGTCGCGGCCGGCCTCCACTCGCTCGCCGCCGCCTCGCTCGCCGCCGGCCCGGCCCGCGGCGACGCGCTCGTCTGCGGCGACGACGACGAGGCGAAGCGGCTCGCGCTCGAGCTCGCCGCGAAGGTCGTCACCGGACGCTCGCTCGACGCCGGCCCGCTCGCGAGCGCCCGCGCGCTCGAGGGGCTCACCGCGGTGATCGTCAACCTGAACAAGCGCTACAAGGGCCACGCCGGCATCTCGGTCACCGGCCTCCCGTGACCGACGTCGTCGAGCTCCACGACCCCGCCGAGCGCTCGCGCGTCGCCGAGGCGGTGCTGCGCGACCTCCCCGACTGGTTCGGGATCGAGGACGCCACGCGCGGCTACGTCGAGGAGGCCGCCGCGCTGCCGACCTTCGTCGCGCCGCCCGACCGCGGCTTCGTCTGCGTCAAGCAGCACACGCCCGCGCGCCGCCGAGCTGTACGTCATGGGCGTCCGCCGCGACCACCACCGGCAGGGGCTCGGGCGCGCGCTCGTCGCGGCCGCCGAGGCGTGGTGCCGCGCCCACGGGATCCGCTTCCTCCAGGTGAAGACGCTCGGCCCGTCGCGGCCGGACGACGGCTACGCCGCGACGCGCGCGTTCTACGAGGCGCTCGGCTTCGTCCCGCTCGAGGAGCTCCCGCACCCTCTGGGACGAGGGCAACCCGGCGCTGCTGCTCGTCAAGAGCATCGAGGCCGGCTACTCCGTCTCGCCGGTCGAGGGGATCCCGGAGCTGCGCGAGGGCGACGACCTCGCCGCCGCGATCGCCGAGCGCGTCGAGCTCGCGCGACGGCGACGTCGTCGTCGTCACGCAGAAGGCGATCTCGAAGGTCGAGGGACGCGTCGTCGCGCTCGACGGCGTCGAGGCCTCCGCGCAGGCCCGCGAGATCGCCGGCGACGAGGTCGACCCGCGCCGGATCCAGGTGATCCTCGACGAGGCGGTCGAGCTCGTGCGCGTCCGCCCGCCGCTCGTGATCGCCCGGACGAGGCACGGCTACGTCTGCGGCTCCGCGGGCGTCGACGCCTCGAACGCTCCCGGCCCGGACACGCTCGTCCTGCTCCCGGTCGACCCGGACGCCTCCGCGGCCGCGCTGCGCGACGCGCTGCGCGAGCGGACGGGCGTCGAGGTCGGCGTCGTCGTCACCGACTCGTTCGGCCGCCCGTGGCGTGCCGGCACGACGGACGTCGCGATCGGCGCCGCCGGCGTCGAGGTGCTGCGCGACCTGCGCGGCTCGCACGACCCGGCCGGCTACGAGCTGCACGCGACGACGATCGCCGTCGCCGACGAGCTCGCGGCCGCGGCCGAGCTCGTGTGCGGCAAGCTCTCCCGCGTCCCCGTGGCCGTCGTCCGCGGCCTCGACGCGGCCGGCGACGGCCGCGCGCAGGATCTCGTGATCCCGGCCGACCGCGACCTCTTCCGCGAGAGCGCCAGGTAGGCTCGCGGCGTGGCGAGCGATCCGATCGGCGAGGCGAACGACGCGCTGCGGCGGAAGGGCTACGCCGAGCGCGACCTCGGCGTCCATCCGGGCCCGCGCGGCAAGGCGCTCCTGAAGGGGAACAAGATCCTCAGCCCGTTCAGCGACGACGCCGACCTCGTGCTCCGCGTCGCGCGCGACCTCGTCCCGACCGACGAGGAGCTCGGCGGCAAGCTCATCCGCCCGGCCGACCTGCGCACGCAGCTCGCGGCTAGGCCGCCTGCGCGCAGGCGCAGCAGCGTCGCCGGGACGAGCAGCGCGAGGATCGCGTCGCTGCCCAGGCACCACTGGCAGAGCGCGTGGAGCACGCCGACCTGCACCCACACGAGGTAGCCGGCGAAGGCGAGGCCGCCGAGCGCGAAGACGAACCCGGCCGCGCGCCAGAGCTCGCCCCGGGACGCCGCCGTCGCCGCGATCGCGACGTACCCGGCGAGGCCGAGCGCGGCGACCGGCACCCCGGCGAGCTCGGCGTAGCGCGACCGCTGCACCGTCTCGCAGCCGCCGGTCGCGCACAGGAGCGTCGCGTCCGCGAAGTGCGCCGCCGTCAGGTAGGCGGCGATGCCGGCGCCGGCCAGCGACAGGAGACCGATCGCGACGCGCAGGCGCCGGTCGGTCACTGCGACAGCGCCGCGTCGAGCGCGGGCGTGATCCCGGACGCGTCGAACGAGCTGAGCTTGACGATCTGCAGCGTGCCGCCCGTCCTGCCGACCGCGAACGTCGGCGTCGAGTCGATCCCGGCCGTGCTCGCGAGCGTCGCCGCGGCGGAGAGCGCCCGGTTCACGGCCGCCGAGTCGCGCGCGTCGAGCATCGTCTGCGTGTCGAGCCCGGGCACCGCGGCGCCGATCGACTGCAGGAGCGAATCCGTCACCCAGCCGGTGTTCTCCGTCCCCTGGTTCGCGAACAGCAGGCTCAGCACGTTCCAGAACCGCCCCTGCTCGGCCGGCCGCGAGGGCCGTCCTGAAGGCCGTCTCCGAGTCGGCCCCGACGAACGTCATGCCGCTGAAGTGCACCTGCACCTTGCCCGTCCGCACGTAGCTCGTGACGATGTCGGGGAGCGCCCGCGCCTCCCACTCGGCGCAGTACGGGCACTGCGGATCGGCGAACTCGACGAGCGTCACCGGCGCCGACGGCGAGCCGAGCACCGTGCCGTGCTGCTCGATCCCGTCCAGGAGCGTCGCGATCCGGGCGGCCCCGGTCACGGTCGTCGCCGGCTTCGACGTGCCGCCCGACGTCAGCGCGAGCGCGGTCGCGAGGCCGCCGCCCAGGACGAGCGCGGCCACGGCAGAGACGCCGATGAGCGTTCTCCGGCTCACGATCCCAGCTTCGTCGCGGGCTTGCCGGAAGGCATCGGCGCTTCGCCGCAGTCCTCCATGCGGGATCGCGCGGATATTGTCCGGGGCGATGGAGGTTGCACAGGACCGCACGAAGGCGCTCGTCGAGGCGGGAATCGCGCTCTCGTCCGAGCTGTCGCTCGAGGCGGTCCTCCAGAAGCTCGTCGAGACCGCCGCGGCGCTGACCGGCGCGCGCTACGCGGCCCTCGGGGTGCTCGGGCCGACCGGGCAGCAGCTCGAGCGCTTCCTCACGATCGGCGTCGAGCCGGAGGTGCGCTCGCGCGATCGGCGACCTGCCGACGGGCCGCGGCATCCTCGGCGTCCTCATCCGCGACAGCACGCCGCTGCGTCTCCACGACCTCGGCGACGACCCGCGCTCCGTCGGCTTCCCGCCCGGGCACCCGCCGATGCGGAGCTTCCTCGGCGTCCCGGTGTCGCTGCGCGGCGTCGCCTACGGGAACCTGTACCTGACCGAGAAGGAGGGCGGCGCCGACTTCACCCAGGAGGACGAGGACGCGGTCGGGATGCTCGCGTCGCAGGCCGCGGTCGCGATCGAGAACGCGCGGCTCTACGAGGCTTCGACGCGCTGGGCGGCGCAGCTCGAGTCGCTGAACGAGGTCATGAACGCGCTCGTCACCGAGTTCGAGCTCGGGCGCCTGCTCCAGATCGTCGTCACCCGCGTCCAGGAGCTGATCGGCGCGCGGGCCGTGACGATCGCCCTCCCGCACGGCGCGGAGATGCGCATCGAGGCCGCTGCCGGCGACGGCGCGGGCGGGTACGAGGGGATGCTGCTGCCGCCGCGCTCGAAGACCGCGCGCGTGCTCGAGCGGAAGCGCAGCGAGCGCGTCGACTCGGTCCTCGAGGACCCCGAGGTCGACCAGGAGTCGGCGCGACGGCTCGAGATGAGCACCGCCCTGTACGTCCCGCTCGTCGTCCGCGACCAGGCGATCGGCGTGATCGGCGCGCACGACAAGGTCGGCGCCGACCCGCGCTTCACGCACGAGGACCTGCGCATCGTCGAGACGTTCGCCTCGCGCGCGTCGCTCGCCGTCGACCTCTCGCAGCGCGTCGCCCGCGACGCCCTCCAGCGCGTCGTGAGCGCCCAGGAGCTCGAGCGGCGCCGGCTCGCCCGCGAGCTGCACGACGAGACCGGACAGGCGCTCACCTCGATCCTGCTCGGCCTGCGCGCCGTCGAGGAGGCCCGCGACGGCGACGATCTTCGCCGCGCCGTGACCGACGTGCGCGACCTCGTGCGCGCGACGCTCCAGGACGTCCGGCAGCTCGCGGTCGAGCTGCGTCCGAAGGCGCTCGACGACTTCGGGCTCGTCCCGGCGCTCGAGCGGCTGACGGAGAGCTTCGGCGAGCAGACCGGGATCGCCGTCGCGTTCCAGGCGGCGCTCCCGGGCGGACGCCTGCCGGCCGAGATCGAGACGGCGCTCTACCGCATCGTCCAGGAGTCCCTGACGAATATCGTCAAGCACGCGAGGGCGAGCAGCGTCAGCGTCGTCCTGACCCAGAAGCATGATTCGGTGACGGTGATCGTGGAAGACGACGGCGTGGGCTTCGAGCCCGGGCGGGTCCGCGAGGGCGGGCTCGGCCTCCTCGGGACCCGTGAGCGCGTCTCGTTGCTGGGCGGCCGGGTCGCGATCGAGTCGCGGCCGGGAGCAGGAACGACATTCGTGGCGGAGGTGCCGCTGACTTGATACGCGTATTGATCGTCGACGACCACGCGCTCGTCCGTTCGGGACTGCGCCTGCTGCTCGACGCCGAAGAGGACATCTCGGTCGACGACGAGGCGGGCGACGCGGAGGAGGCGGTGCGCAAGGCGCGCCTGCACAAGCCCGACGTGGTGCTGCTCGACGTCGTCATGCCCGGCAAGAGCGGGCTCGAGGCGGCGCCCGAGATCAAGCAGGCGGCGCCGAAGACCCAGATCCTCGTCCTCTCGATGCAGGACGACCCGAGCTACGTCCGCGAGGCCTTCTCCTCCGGCGCGAGCGGGTACCTCCTGAAGGAGGCCGCCGACGCCGAGCTCGTCGCCGCCGTGCGCGAGGTCGCCGCGGGGCGCCGCTACGTCCACCCGACGCTCGGCGCGCGGCTCGCCGCCGCCGAGGCCGAGGCGGAGGCGCGCGCGGCCGCCGACCCGCTCTCGGACCGCGAGCGCGAGGTGCTGCGCCTGCTCGCCCTCGGCCACACGAACCAGGAGATCGCGAAGATGCTCTACATCTCCGTCCGCACGGCCGAGACGCACCGGGCGCACATCATGCAGAAGCTGCGGCTCTCGACCCGCGCCGAGCTCGTCCGCTACGCGCTCCAGCAGGGCCTGCTCGAGGAGGACGAGACGACCTAGGGCCGGCCGGCTCTCCCCTGCGGGTAACCCGAACGGCGGTTCAGCGGGCTTTACCGATGGCGGCTGCTCCAACCGCCGACACGATGCACCCATGGAGAGCTACGCGGTTCTCTGGAGCGAACCCGAGCAGAGCGTCCAGGCAGGGAAGCTCGAGCTGGAGCGGAACGCGCTTCGGTTCGAGGGTGCCCGGGGGCCGAGCCGCATCCCGTTCACCCACTGCATCTTCTACGAGGACATCGAGTCGGTCCACGTCGGCCGCGAGAAGCCCGAGCGTCTCGCCGGCCGGCCGTCGCTCGTCGTCGAGCGCGCGGTCGGCGGGCCGCTGCGCATCGGCAGCGTCGGCGGCCTCGGCGTCCTCGCCGAGCTCGCCGAGCGGCTGGGCCGCCTCACGGCGACGCGGCTCGCGGTATGAGCAAGGTCGCGGTCGTCGTCCCGTTGCGGCTGGACTCGATCGAGGTTGCGCGCGGCCTGATCGCGAAGGGGCCGCCGTTCGACCTCGGCGACACCCCGCTCGACGGGCACTGCGTCTACCTCACCGACAGCGAGGCCGTGTTCGTCTTCGACGGCCCCGACGCGCGCGCGGTCGTCGAGCACGTCGTCGGCGAGGCGGATGTGTGGGCGGCCGCGACGGAGTGGCGGGCCTGCATCGACGGCAAGCCGCGCGTGGCCGAGCCGATCTTCTCGTGGACGAAGCCGGCCGCCGGGCCGCTCCACGTGCCCGGCTTTTGAACCCAAGTAACACGTCGTCACTTGCCGAGGATGCGCTCGGTCTCGGCGGCGATCACGAGCTCCTCGCGCGCCCGCACGACCTCGACCCGGAAGTCGCCGAGGAAGCGGACCCGTTCGACGATCCGCTCTCGCACCGCGGTCGCGTGCTCGCCGATCCCGCCGGTGAACGCGAGCGCGTCGAGGCCGCCGCACGCCGCGGTCATCGCCGCCACCGCGGCGGCGACGCGGTGGACGAACACGTCGAGCGCGAGCGGCGAGGCCTCCCGCACGTCGCCGGAGCCGCCGCCGGAGAGGCCTGCGAGCCCCGACTCGTGCTCGAGCGCGTGCTCGAGCCCGGATGCGTCGAGGAGGCCCTCGCGCAGCAGGTAGACGAGCGCGCCCGGGTCGACCGAGCCGGAGCGGGTCGTCATCGGCACGCCCTCGAGCGGCGAGAACCCCATCGTCGTGTCCACGGAGCGCCCGTCCCGGACGGCCGTGATCGAGCAGCCGCCGCCGAGGTGGCAGACGACGAGGCGTGGCACGCGCACCTGTGACGCGACCCACTGGACGTTGATGCCGTGGAAGCCGTAGCGGCGTACGCCCCACTCGGCCCGCCAGCGCTCCGGCACGGCGTACGTGGACGCCGCCTCGGGCATCGTCCGGTGGAACGCGGTGTCGAAGACGGCCACGTGCGGTACGTCGGGGAGCGCCTCGCGCGCCCGCCGGATCGCCTCGAGCGCGGGCCGGTTGTGGAGCGGCGCGAGCACGGCCAGGCGCTCGATCGTCGCCTCCAGCGCGGCGTCGACGAGCTGCGGCTCGGCGAGATCGCCCCCGTGCACGACCCGGTGGCCGACCGCGTCGGCCGCGACGAAGCCGTCGACCGGCTCCGATTCGCCGCACCGGACGAGATTGAGCTTCAAACTGGTGGAGCCGGCGTTGACGACAAGGACGTCCATCGAAAGGGATTCTCATGACTGAGACCGAGCTTCGCCTCCTCGACGCGTACTGGCGGGCCGCGAACTACCTCTCGGTCGGGCAGATCTACCTGCTCGACAACCCGCTGCTGCGCGAGCCGCTCGCGCCCGAGCACGTGAAGCCGCGCCTGCTCGGCCACTGGGGGACGACCCCCGGCCTGAACTTCCTCTACGTCGCACCTGAACCGGGCGATCCGCGACGCGCGACCTCGACGCGATCTACGTCACCGGCCCCGGCCACGGCGGCCCCGGCGCTCGTCGCCAACGCCTACCTGGAGGGCACCTACAGCGAGCTCTACCCGCACGTCGCCGCAGGACGAGGCCGGGCTGCGCGCGCTCTTCCGCCAGTTCTCGTTCCCGGGCGGGATCCCGAGCCACGTCGCGCCCGAGACGCCCGGGCTCGATCCACGAGGGCGGCGAGCTCGGCTACGCGCTCGTCGCACGCCTACGGCGCCGCGTTCGACAACCCCGACCTGCTCGTCTGCTGCGTCGTCGGCGACGGCGAGGCCGAGACGGGGCCGCTCGCCACGAGCTGGCACTCGAACAAGTTCCTCGAACCCGGCGACGCGACGGCGCCGTGCTGCCGATCCTGCACCTGAACGGCTACAAGATCGCCAACCCGACGGTGCTCGCCCGCATCCCCGAGGACGAGCTGGTCGCGCTGCTCGAGGGCTACGGCTACGCAGCCGCTCTTCGTCGACGGGCGACGACCCGGACGCCGTGCACCAGGCGACTGGCGGCCGCGCTCGACGAGGCGCTCGACGAGATCGCCGCGATCCAGCGAGGCGGCGCGCGCGGCGGCGCGACGGCGCGGCCGCGCTGGCCGATGATCGTGCTGCGCACGCCGAAGGGCTGGACGGGCCCGAAGAGGTCGACGGCGTGCCGGTCGAGGGCACGTGGCGCTCGCACCAGGTGCCGCTCGCCGACGTGCGCGACGAACCCCGAGCACCTGGCGCTGCTCGAGGACGTGGATGCGCAGCTACCGGCCCGAGGAGCTGTTCGACGAGCGACGGGCGCGCTCGTGCCCGAGCTCGCGGCGCTGCCGCCCGAGGGCGAGCGGCGGATGAGCGCGAACCCGCACGCGAACGGCGGCCTGCTGCTGCGCGACCTCGCGCTGCCCGACTTCCGCGACTACGCGGTCGAGGTCGACCGCGCCGGGCACGGCGATCGAGCGAGGCGACGCGCGTGCTCGGCGAGTGGCTGCGCGACGTCGATCGCGCGCGAACCCGACGACGCTTCCGCATCTTCGGCCCGGACGAGACGGCGTCGAACCGGCTCGGCGCGGTGTTCGAGGCGACCGACCGCGCGTGGGAGGCCGAGACGTCTGCCGGCCGACGAGCACCTCGCGCCGGACGGGCGCGTGATGGAGGTGCTCTCGGAGCACCAGTGCCAGGGCTGGCTCGAGGGCTACCTGCTCACCGGCCGGCACGGCCTGTTCAACTGCTACGAGGCGTTCATCCACATCGTCGACTCGATGTTCAACCAGCACGCGAAGTGGCTGAAGGTCACGCGCGGCATCCCGTGGCGGCGGCCGATCGCCTCGCTCAACTACCTGCTCACCTCGCACGTCTGGCGCCAGGACCACAACGGCTTCTCGCACCAGGACCCGGGCTTCATCGACCACGTCGTCAACAAGAAGGCCGAGATCATCCGCGTCTACCTGCCGCCGGACGCGAACATGCCTGCTCTCGGTCGCCGACCACTGCCTGCGCAGCCGCCACTACGTGAACGTGATCGTCGCGGGCAAGCAGCCGGCGCTCGACTTCCTGTCGATGGACGAGGCGATCGTCCACTGCACGCGCGGCATCGGCATCTGGGACTGGGCCTCGAACGACGACGGCGGCGAGCCCGACGTCGTGCTCGGCCTGCGCCGGCGACGTCCCGACGCTCGAGACGCTCGCCGCCGCGGCGATCCTGCGCGAGCAGCTGCCCGAGCTGCAAGGTGCGCGTCGTCAACGTCGTCGACCTGATGCGGCTCCAGCCGGAGAGCGAGCACCCGCACGGGCTCTCCGACGCGCGAGTTCGACGCGCTCTTCACGACCGACCGGCCGGTCGTCTTCGCCTACCACGGCTACCCGTGGCTGATCCACCGGCTCACCTACCGGCGCACGAACCACGACAACATCCACGTGCGCGGCTACAAGGAGGAGGGCACGACGACGACGCCGTTCGACATGGTCATGCTCAACGACCTCGACCGCTACCACCTCGTCATCGACGTGATCGACCGGCGTGCCCGGGCTCGGCCGACGAGCGCCGCGCACCTGCGCCAGGCGATGGTCGACGCGCGCCTGCGCGGCCCGCGCGTACACGCGCGAGCACGGCGAGGACGCGCCCGAGGTCTCCGGGTGGACGTGGGCGGGCGGCGTCAGCGGCGCGTGACCGCGGCGACGTAGGCCGCGACTCGCTCGCGTCGCGCCCGGCGAGGAGGCCGGCCGGCATCAGCCCGGGGCCGGAGGCGATCGACTCGCCGACGGTGACCTCGCGCCACGGGTGCGCGTCGAGGTCGGGGCCGGCGTTCCCCTTCGTGCCCGCGTCGGCGAGCGTGTGGCAGGCGCCGCAGTGGCGCATGAAGAGCGCCTTGCCCTGCCGCTCCTGCGGCGTCAGCGCCACGGAGCCCGGCGGCGGGGCGGGAGCGGCGGAGCCGCAGGCGGCGGCGAGGAGGGTCAGCCCCGCGGCGAGCGCCGCCGCGGCTCTAGCGCGCACGTTCGAAGATCACGAGCACCGCGAGGTGCTCGTAGGCGGTGAAGCGGTGGTCGGCGCCGGCCTCGACGAAGACGGCGTCGCCCTCGGACACCGGCACGCTCTTGCCCTCGACCTCGAGCACGCCGGTCCCCTCGAGGACGACGTAGACCTCGTCGTCGTCGTGCGGCTGCTGGCGGTCGGGCTCCGGCGCGACGAGGACGTACACGCCGAGCTCGACGCCCGGGGACTCGTGCACGACCTCGTAGCCGCCGCCCGCCGCGCGGAGCTTCTCGAGAACCGGCTTGACGCCGAACGCGTGCATAGCCGGGACGGTAGCGGAGCGGGCCGGCCGCCTAGACGAGCGCGTGCTCCTGGACGGCCACGCTGACGACGCCGGGGACGAGCGCGACCCGGCGGACGAGCAGCTCGCGCTCGTCGTCGCCGAGGGCGCGGCCCGTGACGGTGACCTCTCCGCCCGTGACCTCGACCTCGAACTCGCTCGGGTCGAGCCAGAGCTCGTGCAGGAGCACGCCGTCGTGGATCTCGGCCGCGATCTGGGCGTCGCTGTGCACGAACGCGCGCACGAGGTCGGCCCGCGTGACGAGCCCGACGAGCGCACCCGTCCGGTCGACGACCGGGAGCCTGTTGACCTGGCGGTCGAGCATGATCGCCGCGGCGGCGTCGACGCGCCGGTCGGGCGCGATCGTGATCGCCGGAGCCGTCATCGCCTCGCCGGCGGTCCGCGCCGCGGCCTTCGCGTCGACGCGCTCGCGGTAGCCGAGCAGGCGCTCGAACCGGTTCTGCGGCCGCGGCCGGCGCTCCTTGGCGAGGATGTCGGCCTCGCTGACGACGCCCAGCACGTGGCCGGCCGCGTCGACGACCGGCGCGCCGGAGATGCCGCGCTCGGAGAGCAGCTCGGCGACGTGCTTGAGCGTGGTGTCCGGGGTGACCGTGAGCACCTCGGTGGTCATGACGTCTGCGATGCGCATGGTCTCTCCCTTTCCAAGCCGGTGGCGTTCTGCTCCGATCGTCGCCGCGGCGCGCCGCCGATGCATCGGTACGGGGTGCTCCGCCATCGCGGAAAAGCCGCAGATCGCATGCGGGCGGCCGCTGATGCCGACCTCCCGGCCCACGGGGCAATCTCCAGGGAGAGACGGGACCCGGCGAGTCGCATTCCAATGGTGCGTTCCCGCGGCTCCGCCCACATATCCGGGCTTCTCGAAGCTCCGGCGCATCCACCACCAAACGGCGCCCGCCTCGGCGGGCGCCGTTGGGCGTGCGGGGAACCTGCGGTTCCCCGCACGGGCCCCCTGCCTTCGGCGGCGACGTGACGGGAGGTCGTGGTGGCGCTGCTGAGGAGAGCGCGGTCTCCTCAGCACGCGGAGGGAGCGCGCGTCACCCAAGAGCGGATCTGGACGGGATGCGGCTGCCCCGGCGCGGTCGCGCGCGGCCTGCGGCCGGGCGCACCCGCTGGTTCGCCTCGTCCTAACGCGCCTGCGGCTCGCGTTAGCCCGAGGCCTGAACGGTTGCGCGAGGCTGCGCAGCCGTCCAGGCCGCAGGCTAAGCGTCCGCGCAGCGGCGCTTAGCCGGAGGCCGAACCAGCGGCCGGTCCTGGCCGCAGGCCACGACCGGCCGCGCCGACACCACGATCCCGTCCAGATCCACTCTTGGGCGACGTGCGCTCCGGCGGCGGAGGCGAGACCGTGCTCTGCCGCCGCAGCCGCCACCAGCCACCGTCCGCGTGCACGCACGCGGCGCGAAGGAGGGGAGCCCTGAGGGGAACCTTGGTTCCCCTCACGCGCTACCAGCTTTTCGCTCGGTGTCTCGGTGCCTGGCGGGCGACGCGGACGCGGGCGTCCACGGCGACGGTCCGGTCCGGGAGCGCGAGCACGGGGTTCAGGTCGAGCTCGGCCACCTCGGGCAGCTCCTCGGCGAGCCGCGAGAGGCGCAGCATCAGGTCGACGAGGGCGTCGCCGTCGGCCGGCGGCGCGCCGCGGAAGCCGGCGACGAGCCGGCCCGCCTTGCCCGCGTGGACGAGCTCGTGCGCGTCGATGTCGGTGAGCGGCGCCAGCCGGAACTGCGCCGTCCCGATCAGCTCCGCGAGGACGCCGCCGGGGCCGAACGCGACGAGCGGCCCGAACACCGGGTCCTGGACGGCGCCGGCGAGCAGCTCCGCGCCGCCGCGCACCATCGGCTGGACGAGCAGCGGCGCGCCGATCCGCTCCGCGGCCGCGCGCACGTCCGCCTCGTCGGCGAGATCGAGCGCGACCCCGCCGGACTCCGTCTTGTGCGCGCCCGCTGCGGCGCTCTTCACGACCACGGGGAAGCCCAGCTCGCGCGCGGCGGCGACGGCGTCGTCGACCGAGTCGACGACGCGCTCCGGCACGAGCGGCAGCCCGTACGCCTCGAGCAGCCGCCGCGCCGGCGGCGGGCTCGAGCCACGCGTCGTCGGTGCTCTCGAGCGCCTCGGCGACGACCGCCTCGGCGGCCTCCCGGTCGAGCTCGAGGTCCGGCAGGGTGCCGGCGGGCCGGCGCAGCCAGTCGCCGCGGTCCGCCGCGCGCCCGAGCGCGCGCGCCGCAGCCTCCGGATAGGCGAACGACGGCACGGACGCGTGGCTGCGCAGCGACGCCGGCGGGCCCTTCGCGCTCAGGAACGCGCAGAGGACGGGCTTCTCGCCGGCCGCTGCGGCGGCCGCGCTGATCGCGGCGCCGACCTCCTCCTCGTCGACGCCGACGGTCGGCACGAACAGCGTGATCACGGCGTCGATGCCCGGGTCGGCGAGGACGATCGGCAGGACGGCGGCGAAGCTCTTCGCGTTCGCGGAGCCGAGCATGTCGACCGGGTTCGCGGTCGAGCCCTCGCTCGGCATCACCTCGGCGAGCGCGGCCCGCGTCTCCTCGCTCGGCGTCGGCAGCTCGAGGCCGGCCGCCTCGCACGCGTCGGCGGCGAGGATGCCGAGGCCGCCTGCGTTCGTGAGCAGGGCGACCCGGCGGCCGTGCGGGCACCGGCTGGGCGGAGAGGAGCGTCGCGACGTCGACGAGCTCGTCGAGGGTGCGCGTGCGGATCACGCCGGCGTGGCGGAAGAGCGCGTCGACGGCCGCCTCGGAGCCGGCGAGTGCGGCGGTGTGCGAGCTCGCCGCCTTGCTGCCGGCGCGGGTCGTGCCGCCCTTCATCGCGAGGATCGGCTTGCGCCGGGCGATCCGCCGCGCGATCCGCGCGAACGTGCGCGGGTTGCCGAACGACTCGACGTAGAGCATCACGAGCTCGGTCGCGTCGTCGTCCTCCCACCATTCGAGCAGGTCGTTCGAGGACACGTCGGCCTTGTTTCCGATCGAGACGAACGAGGTGAGCCCGAGCCCGCTCGCCTCGGCCGCGCTCGAGCAGCGCGAGCCCGAGGGCGCCGCTCTGCGACGAGAAGCCGATCTTCCCGTTCGGGAAGGCGCGCGGCGCGAACGTCGCGTTCAGGTCGACCGCGGCGGACGCGATGCCCAGGCAGTTCGGGCCGATCAGCCGCGCGCCGTGGGAGCGGACGAGCGCGAGCAGCTGGTCCTGGCGCGCGACGCCCTCCGGGCCGATCTCGGCGAAGCCGGCGGAGATGACGACGAGCGCGCGGACGCCGGCCGCGAGCGCCTCGGCGCAGGCCGGGATCACGTGCTCGCCGGGGAGGCAGAGCACGGCCAGCTCGACCTCGTCGGGGATGTCGCCGACGCTCGAGTAGCCGCGGACGCCGGCGACCGGCTCGCCCTTCCGGTTCACCGGATAGGCGGCGCCGTGGAAGTCGGCGGCGAGGATGTTGCGGAAGAGCTCGCCGCCGATCGAGCCGCGGCGCGACGAGGCGCCGAGCACGGCGACCGTGCGCGGGCTCGAAGAACGGCCGGAGCGACGCGCGCACGGCGACGTGGTCGCGCGCGGCGACGACGTCGCGGTAGTGCGCGGTCGGCGCGATCGGGAAGCGCACCTCGACCTCGCCGCCGTCGAGCTCGCGGACGGCGTTGAAGCCGGCGTCGCGGAACACGTCGAGCATGTTCCGGTTCTCGGGCAGCACCTCGGCGACGAACTGCTCGATCCCGTGCTCGGCCGCGAGCGCGACGAGGCGCTCGAGCAGCCGGGTGCCGATCCCGCGCCGCTGGTAGTCGTCGCCGACGGTGAACGCGACCTCGGCGGCGCGCCGGTCGCGCAGGCGCGCGTAGTTCGCGAGCGCGACGACGCGGCCCTCGAGGCAGCCGACGAGCGCGCCGGTCTCCTCCCAGTCCGGGTCGACGAACGGCTCGACGAGCTTCGGGCCGAGCGCCGGGAAGCCGTGGAAGCGCAGGTAGCGGCTCTGGTCGGAGAGCTGCTCGAAGAACGCGAGCAGCATCTCGGTGTCGGCCGCGACCGGCGGCCGCAGGCGCAGCGTCGAGCCGTCGCGGAGGATGACGTCGGTTGGTTCGTACGCGATCGTGGTCATGGGCTACATCCCTTCGCCGGGTGGACGCCGCGTCGCCCGCGACCGCCCGCGCATCGAATCCACGCGGGCGGGCGTGCGGGGCGGGTGCGACTCCCTGTCGTGCTCAACGTGAAGCACTGCCATCGTCGTCCCGAGCGGGCGCGGGCGCCATCGTGGGGGCCGCCGAATCGGCGCGCGGCTTTTCCGCAGCGGCCGGCGTGAGCGGGAGCCGGAGGAGCAGCTCGCCCGGTGCGGGCGTCTCGAGCGACCCGCCCTCGGCGCGTGCGAGCGCGCCCGCGGCGAGCAGGCCGAGGCCGGTGTCGGGCTCCGCCGCCGTTGCCCGACGGCGCGGACGCGCAGCAGGGCGGCTCCGCCGTCCGAGGCCGCCTCGAGCGCGACCGCGCCGTCCGTGCCGGCCGCCGCCCAGGCGTGCTGGAGCAGGTGGAGGACGAGCTGGCGCACGGTCGCGCGCGGTCGCCGCGACCGGCAGCGGCTCCTCGGGGTAGCGCTCGACGAGCTCGAGCCGGACGGCCGCGCTCACGCGCCGGAAGAAGGCCGCCGTCGCGCGCACGATCTCGTCGAGCGGGGCCGGCACGTCGCCGTCCAGAGCGGGCCGCGTCGCGCCGGCGAGCGCGCCGAGCGTCTCCTTGAGCTCGAGTGCGGCGCGTCTGACGAGGACGAGGCGCTCCGCCGCCGCCGACCCCGGCTCGGCGTCTGCGAGCAGCAGCTCCACGAGGCCGAGCACGCCGAAGAGCGAGTTGCCGAGGCCGTGCGCGGCGCCGCCCGCGATCGCGCCGAGGGCGGCCAGGCGGGCCGTCGGGCGCGAGCTCGAGCAGGACATCGTCCGAGAGATCGAGCACACTTCCGTTGACCGTAGGGAACGTGTCGTCGTTCGTGTCCATCTCCACCGGGTCGAGGGTTGGCGGTCGTGCGGCGGAATCCCCGAAATCGGGGGGCGGTGCCACAGCACTATGAAGCGTAGAAGGACAGCAGTGTGACCGGTGGGCCGATCACGTGCGTCGTCGCCGACGACCATCCGGCGATGCTCGCGGCGCTGGCGGAGATCCTCGACCGGAACGGCATCCGCGTGCTCGGCCGCGCGCAGGACGGCGAGGAGGCGCTCGAGCAGATCGAGGCGCTGAAGCCGCGCGTCGCGCTCGTGGACATCCGGATGCCGCGGCTGTCGGGGATCGAGGTCGCGAACCGCGTGCCGGCGGTGTCGCCCGAGACCTCGGTCGTCTTCTACACCGCGTTCGGCGATCGGGCGCTGCTGTCGGAGGCGCTCGACGCCGGCGCGCGCGGCTTCGTGCTCAAGGAGGCGCCGCTCACCGATCTCGTGCGCGCGGTCGAGCGCGTTGCGGCCGGCGAGACCTACGTCGACCCGGTGCTCGCCGGCATTCTCGTGAGCGCGCAGATGACGGCGAAGCTGCCGACGCTGACCCAGCGGGAGCGCGAGGTGCTGCGCCTGCTCGCGGACGGGCTCGCGAACGAGGAGATCGGCAAGCGGCTGTTCATCTCGCCCGAGACGGTCCGCACGCACGTGCGCAAGGCGATGACGAAGCTCGAGGCGGACACGCGCACGCAGGCGGTCGCGACCGCGCTGCGCCAGTCGCTGATCTCGTGAGCGGGCGCGACCGGCCGCTGCGCCGCGGCGACCTCGACCCCGATCCGCTGCGGCAGTTCGAGCGCTGGTTCGCGGAGGCGCGGGAGGCGGTGCGCGCGCCGGAGGCGATGACGCTCGCGACCGCGACGCCGGCGGGCGCGCCGTCGGCGCGGATGGTGCTGCTGAAGAGCGCCGACGAGGCGGGCCTCGTCTTCTTCACGCACGCCACGAGCCGCAAGGGCCGCGAGCTCGAGGCGAACCCGCGGGCCGCGCTGCTCTTCTCCTGGGATCCGCTCGGGCGGCAGGTGCGCGTCGAGGGCGCGGGTCGAGCACGTCGCCGCGGCCGAGGCGGACGCGTACTTCGCGACGCGCCCGCGGGGCGCCCAGGTGGGGGCGCACGCCTCGCGGCAGAGCGAGCCGCTGGCGGGGCGCGCGGAGCTCGAGCGGCTGGTCGCGGAGCTCGAGCGCGAGCTCGGCGACGAGGTGCCGCGGCCCGAGCACTGGGGCGGCTTCCGGGTCGTTCCCGAGCTCTGGGAGTTCTGGCAGCACCGGGACAGCCGCCTGCACGACCGCTTCCGCTACCGCCGCGCGGCCGGCGGCTGGACGATCGAGCGCCTCGCGCCCTAGCGCGACGCGGGACGCGTTGCGTCAGCGGCGGCGCGCGAGGCTCCGCCGCAGCGCGGCCAGGCGCTCGTCCCAGGCGGCGCCGACGCCGACCATCCAGGCGACGGCGTCCTCGAGCGGCTCCGGCGTCACCTCGTAGCGCGTCTCGCGGCCGGCGCGCGACGCGCGCAGCAGCCCGGCGTCGGCGAGCGCGCCGAGCTGCTTCGCCACCGCCTGCCGCGTCACCGGCAGCTCGGCCGCGAGCTCGGTCGCCGTCGCGCTGCCGCGCGCGGCGACCGCCTCGACGAGCGAACGGCGCCCCGGATCGCCGAGCGCCGCGAAGACCCTGTCTACGCGACCGCCGTCCACGCCATGGCGCGCAGGCCGAGCGCGGTGCCGAACTCCGGGGACGTCTCGAGAACCCGCACGCGCGTCCCCGCGTCGACCTCCTCCAGCTCGATCACGACCTCGCCGCCGTCGTCCCAGTCGAGCACGAGCCGCTCCGGCTCGGACGCCTCGCGGACGACCGCGCGGCGCTCCTCGCCGTCGCCCCAGCGGAAGACGCCCTCGCCGCCCGGCCGCGGGTCGAGCTCCACGTCGTTGGCGAACCACTCCTCGAGCCGCTCCGGCTCCGTCAGGGCCTCCCACAGCTCCGCGGGCGACTCCGGGACGACGATCTCGCGCTCGACCTGCACGGGCCACTCCTTCCGACGCGCAACCATTCGGTTGCGTTAACGATCCGCAACCACTGGGTTGCACTTTACCGTGGAAGGGAGTCGCCGTGCAGCACCTCGTCCCGATGGTCGTCGAGTCCGACGGCCGCTTCGAGCGCTCGTTCGACATCTTCTCGCGCCTGCTGCGCGAGCGGATCGTCTTCCTCGGCAGCGAGGTCGAGCCGTCGTCGGCGAACCTCATCGTCGCGCAGCTCCTCTTCCTCGAGGCGGAGGACCCGGATGCGGACATCCGCCTCTACCTCAACTCGCCGGGCGGCGACGCGTACGCCGGCATGGCGATCTACGACGCGATGCAGTTCGTGAAGCCGGACGTGCAGACGTACTGCATCGGGATGGCCATGTCCGCCGCCGCCATGCTCCTCGCCGGCGGGGCGGCCGGGAAGCGGTACGTGCTGCCGAACTCGAAGGTGATGATCCACCAGGGCTCGGGCGGCTTCCGCGGCACGCCCGCCGACATCCAGATCGCCGCGAGGGAGATCCTCACGCTCACGCGCCGCTACGCCGAGATCATCGCGGCGCACGCGGGGCGCGACGTCGAGCAGGTGATGCGCGACATCGACCGCGACCGGTTCCTCGCGCCCGACGAGGCGGTCGCCTACGGGCTCGCCGACAAGGTGCTGCCGACGCGGGAGGAGCTGCCGGCCGGGTAACGTCCGGGCATGCCTGCCGCCTGGGTCGACGAGTCCGAGCACGGGTTCGGCTGGATCGCGCCCGAGCCGGCCTTCATGCGGCGCTGCTCGCACGCGCTCGCCGTGGACGGCCGGGTCTGGCTGATCGATCCCGTGTGGGACGAGGAGGCGCTCGAGCGTGCCGCCGCGCTCGGCGAGCCCGCCGGCGTCGTCCAGCTCCTCGACCGGCACGGCCGCGACTGCGCCCGCGTCGCCGAGCACTTCGGCGTCCCGCTCCACGTCGTTCCCGCGGCGGCTCCCGACGGGCGCGCCGTTCGAGGTGATCCCGCTGCTGCGGAACCGCTTCTGGCAGGAGGTCGCCCTCTGGTTCCCGGCGGAGCGCACGCTCGTCTCCGCGGACGCCGTCGGCACGGCGCAGTACTACCGCGGCCCGCAGGAGCGGCTCGCCGTCTCGCCGGTGCTGCGGCTCCTGCCGCCGCGGAAGCTCCTGCGCGTCGAGCCGGAGCACATCCTCGTCGGGCACGGCGAGGGGATCCACGACGACGCAGCCGCCGCGCTGCGCGACGCCGTGACGCGGGCCCGCTCCCGCACGCCCGCCTGGCTCTGGTCGGGGCTGCGCGCGCACGGCCCGTTCGGCTCGCATCGCCGCGCGCGCTAGCGTTCGCCCCGTGGCGGTCACCGCCGACCTGCGCACCGAGCTCCTCCGGCTCGTCCCCGACGAGCGCCGCGTCAGCGACGGCGACTCCGTCCGCGACCAGCACTCGACCGACTTCTCGTACCACCCGCTCGCAGCGCCCCGACGTGGTCGTCTTCCCGGAGACGACCGACGAGGTCGCCGCCGTCCTGCGCTACGCCGACGGAGCCGGCGTGCCGGTCGTCCCGTACGGGGCCGGCACGAGCCTCGAGGGCCACGTGCTGCCGATCCACGGCGGCATCACGCTCGACTTCACGCGCATGAACCGCGTCCTGGCGGTCCGCCCCGACGACCTCACCGTGACGGTGCAGCCGGGCGTCACGCGCACGCAGCTCGAGCAGGCGACGGGGCCGCACGGCCTGTTCTTCCCGGTCGACCCGGGAGCGGACGCGACGCTCGGCGGCATGGCGGGGACGAACGCGAGCGGGACGACGACCGTGCGCTACGGCGGCATGCGCGCCCACGTGCTGGCGCTCGAGGTCGTGCTCGCGGGCGGCCGCGTCGTCCGGACCGGCAGCCGCGCGGTCAAGACGTCGGCCGGCTACGACCTCACGAACCTCTTCGTCGGCTCCGAGGGGACGCTCGGCGCGATCACCGAGCTGACCCTGCGGCTGCACCCGATCCCGGAGCACGTCGTCGTCGCGCGCGCCGCGTTCCCGTCCGTCGAGGCCGCGTGCCGCGCCGCCGCGGCGATCATCGGCTGCGGCGTCCTCGTCACGCGCTGCGAGCTCGTCGACGCGGTGACGATCGCGCGCGCTGAACGCCTACAAGGACACGACCTTCCCCGAGGCGCCGCATCTCTTCGTCGAGTTCGGCGGCAGCGAGACGAGCGTCGCCGGCGACCTCGTCACGACCCGCGAGCTCCTGGAGGACGAGGGCGGCGCCGGCTTCGAGGCCGAGAGCGACCCGACCGCCCGGGCGCGGATCTGGGACGCGCGCCACAACGCGCTGCACGCCTCGCTCGCGCTCGCCCCGGGCACCAGTGCGATGACGACCGACGTCGCCGTCCCGCTCTCCGAGCTCGCCGGTGCGATGGGGCACGCGCGGGAGGCGATCGACGGCTCCGGCCTGCGCGGCGGCATCGTCGGCCACGTCGGCGACGGGAACTTCCACGTCGCGTTCCTGCTCGACCCCGAGGACGCGGAGTCGGTCGGGCGGGCCGAGCGGCTGAACTCCGCGATCGTCGACGACGCGCTCGCCCGCGGCGGCACGTGCACCGGCGAGCACGGGATCGGCTTCGGCAAGCTCGGCTACCTCGAGCGCGAGCACGGCGACCTGGTGCCGCTCTATCGCGGCATCAAGCAGCTCCTCGACCCGAACGGGATCATGAATCCCGGCAAGGTCGTCCCGCCGGCAGGCTAGCGGCCTCGCGCTCGCGCAGCGCGTCGTCGAGGAGCGCGTAGCCGCGGGCGATCAGCTCGCGCTTCGCGGCGTCGTCCCACGGCTCCGGGTTGCGCAGCCCCGTCTCGAGGTTGATCTCGCCGGCGCCGCCGGAGACGGCGATGCGCGGCACGAGCCGGTCGCCGAGGAACGGGAACTCCGCCGCCGCGAACCGCTCGGCGACCGCCGCGGCGACCCGGTCGCCGCGGCGCCCGCCCTCGCGGCGGACGATCGTCTCGACGTCCTCGCGCAGCCGCTGCGAGCTCGGCGAGCGACACGTCCTTCTCGTGGGCGGCCTGCTCCTCGAGCACCGTGTTCTGCTGCACGGCGACGCGCATCAGGCGGACGATCATGTCGCCCCAGTGCGCCGGCTCGCCGCGCTCGCCCCGCTCCTCCGCCTCGACGAGCTCGGCGATCAGCGCGCGCACGGGCGGCACCTTCGAGAACCGCTCGAGCCGCCGCCGCAGCGTCGGGAGCCAGCCGGCGCCGATCTGCGGGTAGGTCGGCAGGTAGCGGAAGCTGACGATCAGCTCCACGCCCGGCTGCTTGTAGGCGTGGCCGAGCGGGAAGTTGCGCACCCAGGCGCCGTCGGTCGCGATCCGGTCGCCGACCGGCGCGCGGCAGGACGAGCGCGCTGATCGCCGCCGAGGCGAGCACCGCCTGCGCGAACGTCTCGGGCGGAGTCTGCCGCGACGAGTAGGAGAGCTCGTACGCGCGCGCGCCGACGCCGTGCTCCACCTCGGTCACGTCCGTGGCGCAGACGACGACCTCGACCGGCGACTCGGCGAGCCGGCCGGCGAGCTCGGTCAGGTCGCCGAGCCGGGCGGCGACGGTCTCGGGCAGGCGGTAGTCGTGCGAGCCGAGCAGCGGCAGCCGCCACAGCGAGTGCGGCCGGAACGTGTCGTCCGGCTGGAGCTCGAGCAGGAACCGCTCCAGGTCGTCGAGCCGGTCGAGCGCCGCCATCGTCCCGGAGAGCGCGCCGGCGGAGGTGCCGTAGATCCAGCCGATCCGCGGCCACAGGTCGCTCTCGCGCAGCCGCTGGAGGAAGCCGAGCTCCATCAGCACGCCGTTGACGGCGCCGCCCGAGAGGACGACGCGCCACGTCCCTGTCCATCAGCGCGAGCTTAGACCGCCGCTACGTTGTCGGGGTGGAGGCCGAGCCGGTCGAGATGCCGCTCGCGGGCGGTGACGTCACGGAGGGGGTCGTGCGGGTCGGTGACACGGTGCGCCGTCCGCGTGGGCCGTGGTCGAGCTCGGTCGCCGCGTACCTGCGCCACCTGGAGCGGGTCGGGTTCGAGGGGGCGCCGCGGTTCCTCGGGATCGACGAGCAGGGGAGGGACGTCCTCGACTTCGTCCCCGGTGAGGTGCCGGGGCAGCCGGTCGTGGAGCCGTGGGCGGCGACGCCGGCCGTGCTCGCGGCGATCGCGGAGCTCCTCGGCCGCCTGCACGTCGCGTCGAGCTCGTTCGTGCCGCCGCCCGGCGCGTGCTGGTTCGGCGACGACGTCAGCGTCGACTTCCCCGCCGAGGTCGGGCCGGAGCCGCCGGCGGACTACGTCTGCCACCTCGACGTCACGCCGCAGAACGTCGTCTTCCGCGACGGCCTCCCGGTCGCCCTCGTCGACTTCGACCTGGCCCGGCCCGCGGCCCGGCTGCGCGACGTCGTCAACACGGCGATGTGGTGGGTGCAGCTCTTCCGCCGCCCGACCGCGACCCCGCGTTCGCGTCGGGCGAGGTTCCCGCGCGACTCGCGGCATTCGCGGACGCGTATGGGCTCGATCGCGCCGGGCGGGCGGCGTTCTGCGACGTCGCGATCGACGGTGCGAGCCGGTCGTGGCACCGGATGCGGGCGAACGCGGAGGCGCGCGGCGGCGGCTGGGCCCGGATGTGGGCCGAGGGCGCCGGCGACCGGATCCTCCGCCGGCGGGCGTGGCTGCTCGACGGAGCGGCCGGCGCTCGAGGCCGCGCTCGGCGTGCGCTGACCGGCGCCCGCGCCGGGCTACGAGGCGGGGCCGTCCCAGGCGACGCTGTCGCCGAGGATCTCGTCGATCCGGCTCAGCGTCTCCGCGTCCAGGCGGACGCCCGCGGCGCCGGCGTTCTCGGCGACCTGCTCCGGCCGGGAGGCGCCGATGATCGCGGAGGCGACGTTCGGCTCGCGCAGCACCCAGGCGAGCGCGAGCTGCGCGAGCGTGAGCCCGAGGCCGTCGGCGACGGCGCCGAGCCGCTGCACCCGCTCGAGCAGCACGTCGTCGCGCGCCTTGTCCATGAAGACGTTCATCTTCTCGGACGCGGCGCGGCTGTCGGCCGGGATCTCCTCGCCGGGCTTGTACTTGCCCGTGAGGACGCCCTGCGCGAGCGGCGACCAGACGATCTGCGAGATGCCGTGCTCGCGGCTGAACGGGATCACGTCGCGCTCGGGGCCGCGCCAGATCATCGAGTACTGCGGCTGGCTCGAGACGAACGGCTCCACGCCCGGCAGGGCGAGCGCCGCCTCGATCTTCTCGACCGGCCACTCGCTGAAGCCGAGGTAGCGGGCCTTGCCGGCGCGCACGACCTCGGTGAGCGCGTCCATCGTCTCCTCGAGCGGCGTGTCCCAGTCGTAGCGGTGGCACTGGTAGAGGTCGACGTAGTCGGTGCGCAGGCGCGCGAGCGACGCGTCGATCTGCTTGAGGACCTGCTCCCGCGAGAGGCCGCGGTCGGTCTCCGACATCGGGAAGTAGAGCTTCGTCGCGAGGACGTAGGAGTCGCGCGGCCGGCCGGCCAGCACCTCGCCGAGGAACTCCTCGGCGCGCCCGCCGGAGTAGACGTTCGCCGTGTCGATGAAGTTGATGCCGACCTCGAACGCCTTGGCGACGCACGCCTCGGCCTGCTCGCGCGCGATGCCGCCGCCGTACGTGAGCCAGGAGCCGAGGCAGATCTCCGAGACCTCGAGGTCACTCGAGCCGAGCCGTCTGGTCTGCATGTCCGTCAGGCTAGTCCCATGACCGCCGGCTTCGTCGAGGAGACCGTCGAGCTCGCCGGGGTGCCGGTCGTGCTCCGGCGGCCGCCGAGCGCCGACGAGCTGATCGACGAGGCCGCCTTCGACGAGGACGAGTTCCTGCCCTACTGGGCCGAGCTGTGGCCGAGCGGCGTCGCGCTCGCCGCCGCGGTCGCGGAGCTCGACCTCCGCGGCTCCCGCGTGCTCGAGCTCGGCGCGGGGCTCGGCCTCCCCTCGCTCGCGGCCGCGCTCGGAGGCGCCGACGTGCTCGCGACCGACTGGGCCGCCGACGCGGTGGAGCTCCTGCGCGAGAACGCGGCCCGCAACGGGATCGCGCTGCGAGCCGAGCAGGTGCGCTGGGACGCGCCGGAGCCGCTGCTGCGCGGCGCGCCGTGGGATCTCGTCCTCGGCGCCGACCTGCTCTACGAGGCCCGGAACGCCGAGCAGCTCGCGACGCTGCTGCCGCTGCTCGGCGCCGAGGTGCTCCTCGCCGAGCCGGGGCGGCCGTTCGCGCGCGGCTTCCTCGAGCGGCTCGGACGCCGAGGAGGTCGCCGACCGGCTCTACCGCCTCCGGCTACCGTGACGCCGTGGTCGCGCTCGCCCTCGCCGTCGTGCTCGCCGTCGCGCCGAAGCCGCACGTCGTGTGGAAGCCGATCCCGTACGGCGCCGCCCGCAAGGCGGAGATGGCCCGGTACGCGCAGCGGCACTACGGCATCTCGAGCTGGCGGCTGAAGCCGCGCGTGATCGTCGAGCACGTGACCGCGACCGACAGCTTCTCGTCGGTCTGGAACACGTTCGCCGCGAACTCGCCCGACCCCGAGCTGGGCGAGCTTCCGGGCACGTGCGCGCATTTCGTGATCGACCGCGACGGGACGATCTACCAGCTCGTCCCGCTCACCGTCATGTGCCGGCACACGGTCGGCCTCAACTACGCGGCGATCGGGATCGAGCACGTCGGCGTCTCCGACGCGGAGGTGCTCGGCGACGCGGCGCAGATGCGGGCCTCGCTCGCGCTCACGGCGTGGCTCATGGGCCGGTTCCACATCGCGATCCGCAACGTGATCGGCCACAACGAGAGCCTCTCGAGCCCGTTCCACAAGGAGCTGTACAAGCCGTGGGCGCACCAGACGCACGGCGACTGGGTGCGGGCCGACATGGACGTCTACCGGCGGCGGCTGCGCGCGCTGCTGAAGCGGTAGCGGCGCGGTCCGGAGTTCCTAGGCGGCGAGCCGGGCGCCGAGCGGAACGAGCGACGCGATCGCGTTCCGGAGCGCGTCGGCGTGGAGCGGCTTCGTCAGGTAGCCGGCCGCGCCGGCGGCGAGCGCCTCCTCGACCCGCGTCGAGTCCGCGTGGGCGGTGAGGAGGAGCACGGGCACGTGGCTGTGGCGCGGGTTGCGCTTCAGCAGCCGTGTGAGCGCGATGCCGTTCGGCGACTCGACGTCGGCGTCGAGGACGAGGAGGGCGGGTGCGAACCGCTCGACGGCGGCGAGCGCGTCCCAGCCCGTCGTCACCCGTGCGGTCGCGTAGCCCTCGCGCGGCGAGCATCGTCCCGACGAGGCTGCGGACGTCCGGGTCGTCGTCCGCCAGCACGACGAGGGGATGCGATCTCAGGTGCTCCATGGCCTCACCGTCGTGCCGCCGCCCGCGCCGCGCAGCCCCCCGAGCGGCGTCGCGATGTCGCGGAGCCGGTTGCCTCGTCTCCGCCTTTCGGGGGATCGCGTGGTTGACAAGAAGCAGCATCGGCCGGTACACAGGGCGACCGTGTGGCAGACCTATGCGATCGACGGACGCCGTGTCGAGGTGGAGCTCGAGCCCGACGGGACGTGGCGCGTGCGCTGCGCCGGCGGCCCCGACGTCGCCGACGCCGACCTGCGCCGCGCGCTCGCCGGCGCGGTCGGCCCCGACAGCGAGCTGCTCGGCGGCGGCGGTGTCGAGCAGTCCGACTGGCGCGCGTGGATCGACGAGCACGCGGGCCAGATGGAACGAGAGTCCGGCGGCTCCGCCGCGTAGGGCGAGGGCGACACCTGAGCCACCTCTACGCTTCGCCGGTGGGCGAGCATCACGACGAGCAGGCCGGCTTCGACTTCGTCCGGGCGGCCGAGGACGCGCTCGACGCCTTGCCGGCCGACCTGCGCGGCGCGATGTCGAACGTGACGATCCTCGTCGAGGACGAGCCGCCGCCGGGCCAGCCGCTGCTCGGCCTCTACGAGGGCGTCCCGCTGACGCGGCGGACGAGCGGCTACGTCGGCGCGCTCCCGGACAAGATCACGATCTACAGCGGCCCGCTCGAGCGCCTCTACGGCGCGACGGGCGAGCGCCTGGCCGAGGCCGTGCGGCACGTCGTGCTGCACGAGGTCGCGCACCACTTCGGGATCAGCGACGAGCGGCTGATCGAGCTCGGCCGCTACTAGCCCGGCCGGTCAGCTACCTGAACGCTCGGCGCATCGCAAAGAGGCTCCCGGTGAGGAGGGTGATCCCGGCGAGGACGCCGCTGACGAAAGGGATCCAGTCGGTGGCGGGACTCGCGGCGAGCGCCAGTCCGGCGATGCCGAGGGCAGTGAGGACTCCCGCGGTCTGCACGATACGGCCCTGCCAGACGCCGGCGAGGTGGAAGGCGATGAAGTGGAGGCCGACGACGAAGACCGTCCAAGGCAGGTAGGTCTCGCTGGGGGCGCCGATCAGCCAGATGACGACGAACCCGGCGGCAAGCGCTGCTCCTTCTGCGGCGACGATCCGCCGCCAGCCGCGGCCGAACAGGTCGACGCGCTCGCCACTCGGTGCGGCACGGCCGCGTGAGCGGCTCGCCAGCGCGCGTCTCCTGGCGATCAGCAGCGCGACGAAGCCGAGCACGGCGAGCACGCGGAAGAGGTCGGCCGCAGCTGCTCCGAGCGGCGTTTGCGCGTTCGCCAAGAGGAAGACGGAGCCGAACGTCCCGCCGATGACGGCGCCCTGCACGCGCTGGCGGGCGAGGCGACCGGGAGCGGGCTGCGTCGTCACCGAGCTGGTCCCCCTCGATCCGTGCGTCCGTCTCCGAGCGGTCACGCTTCGGCTCGAGCAGCCGCTGCCCGCCGGCGTAGACGGAGGAGTGGTAGACGACCGAGAGGGCGCCGAGGGCGAACCCGGCGATATGGCGCTCGGCGGCATACCAGGCGGCTGCCGCGAGGCCGGAGATGACCAACTCCTGGACGAGGCGAAGCGGCTCGGCGAGCCGTCCCGCCTGGTGGAAGTCGATCGCTCCCCAGAAGTCCGAAGCCGACGACGGGTGCGCCGATTCCGAGGGCGATCTTGGCGCCGGTGCCGCCGCCGGTCGCGACGCCCCAGTAGGCGAGCGCGACCACGATGCCCACCTCCATCAGGACGCGAAGGACGAGGTTGAGGCGTTCGCTCGCAGTCATCGGCGGCTCCTCTCGTGTCAGCCCGCCTAGCGCCCCGCGACAGCTGCGCCGTCGTCGCAGATCGGCTGCGTAGGTCGCGTGCTCGCGACCAGGCTCCAGCCGAGCCACCAGCAGCCGGCGAGCATCAGCAGCCCGTGCGCGATCCGGATCGCCTGCGGCCCCGTGAACTGCGGGATGTAGAGCGCGAGCCCGGCAGCGAGCGGGACGCCGGCCCAGCGGTGCAGCGATCCGGAGCGCCAAACCGCCGTCGCGAGGACGATCGCGCCGATCGCGAGCAGCAGAAGGCCGGTGATGATGAACCAGATTCCGGCCTCCCAGCGGATGTCGTGCGTGAGCGGCTTGACCAGGTCGGGGTTGTTCTGGCCGAGCGCCCGCTGGCCCACGGCATGGAGGCCGAAGACCTCGGCGCCGTAGTAGGGCAGCGTCAGACCGACGCCGACCCAGAGGGGAACGAGCGAGCGAAGCGCGCGTTGCTCGGTGGCGGCACCGCGGAGCCGGAGGTAGATCCCGAGGCCTCCGAGCGCGAGGAGGATGAAGCCGAGGATCCCGAACGTGTGGGCGGCGACCCAGGAGGAGGAGCCGAAGGCTCGTGCGCCGTCGAGGCCCACCTCACTGGAGAAGGGGCGAAGGACCGGATAGAGGACGAAGAAGATGCCGGAGAGCCCAAACGCCCAGCCATAGGAGCGAAGGTTCTCGACGGCTGCCTGATCACGAGCGATCGGGCGGCTTGCGCGCTCGGCGCGGATCATTTCAGCGGTGTCGGCCATGGTGCCCTCCCGTATCGAGCGGTGGAGCGCGCGGAAGGTCGTGCGCGCGCCGCCGCGGCTCGTCGGCTCACCTGGCTAGGCGACCAACCTTTCTGCAGCGCGTGGCTGCGTTCGTTCCGTCTGAAGCCACTCGGTGTATCCGTGTGACGCGACCGATTGGAGTTTTCATCGTAGATCGATGCAAAGTGCAATGACCGTAGCATGGCCTCGGGTGATCTCGGGCTCCCGCGAGTCAGGGCACAAGGAGGGCCGCATACTCGCGGCCCTCCTTGCATAATCAGTCACCTGTCGCGACCTGTGCACCCGGCTGTCGCGAACCGGGAAACTAGATGTCGCTGTTCACTACTACGAGCAGCCGGTGTTCGTCCCGCAGTCGCGGCACGTGTAGCAGCTGCCGGTCCTGCACCATCCTCCCGCCGCAGCGGGCGCATTCGACGGCGTCCTCCCAGCTGTTGAAGAGCGCGGTCTGGCCGGGCGGCGGGGCGTCTCCCGGGACGGGCTGCGCCTCGGCTCCCGCCGCGTAGCGCTCGGCGAGCATCGCCTTCACCTCGGGCGAGAGGATGCCGGCCTCCTCCTGCTGCTCGGGCGTCAGGAAGCGCTTGCCGAACCAGCGGAAGATGTAGTCGACGATCGACTTCGCGACGCGGATGTCGGCGTCGTTCGTCATCCCGCTCGGCTCGAACCGCATGTGGCTGAGCTTCGAGACGTACACCTCGGGCGGCACGCCGTACTGGAGGCCCATCGAGACGGCGAGGCAGAGCGAGTTCATCAGGCCCGCCATCGTCGTGCCGTCCTTCGCGATGTCGACGAAGATGTCGCCCGGGCTGCCGTCGTCGTAGAGGCCGACGTGGATGTAGCCCTCGTGGTCGCCGACCTGGAACTTGCGGCCGACCTCGGTGCGGTCGAGCGGCAGGCGCTTGCGCTCCTGCACGTGCACCGGCGGCAGCGCCGCGATCTGCTGGCCGTCCTTGCCGGAGCTCGACAGCGGCTGCGCGACCTTGCAGTTGTCGCGGTAGATCGCGATCGCCTTGACGCCGAGCTTCCAGGCGTCGAGGTAGAGGGCGGCGACGTCCTCGACGGTCGCCTCCTCGGGCAGGTTCACCGTCTTCGAGATCGCGCCGGAGATGAACGGCTGGACGGCGCCCATCATCTTCACGTGGCCGCTGTAGTGGATCGCCCGCTCGCCGACCGCGCAGTCGAACACCGGGTAGTGCTCGGTCTTCACGTACGGCGCGCCGATCATGCTGTTGCGCTCGTCGACGAACGCGACGATCTCCTCGACCTCGCGCGGCGCGTAGCCCATCCGCTCGAGCGCCATCGGCACCGTCTTGTTGACGATCGTGATCTCGCCGCCGCCGACGAGCTTCTTCGACTTCACGAGCGAGAAGTCGGGCTCGACGCCGGTCGTGTCGCAATCCATCATGAAGCTGATCGTCCCGGTCGGCGCGAGCACGGTCGCCTGCGCGTTCCGGTAGCCGTGCACCTCGCCGAGGTTCAGCGCCTCGTCCCACGCCTTCCGGCACGCGGCCAGCAGGTCGGACGGGACGACGTCGGAGTTCTCGATGTTGCCGACCGACGCGCGGTGCTTCGCGATCACGCCGATCATCGGCGCCGTGTTCACCTGGTAGCCGTCGAACGGGCCCATCCGCGCCGCGATCTCCGACGACTTGCGGTAGGCGCGGCCGGTCATCAGCGCCGTGATCGCCGCCGCGTACGCCCGGCCCTCGTCGGAGTCGTACGGCAGCCCGCGCGCCATCAGCAGCGCGCCGAGGTTCGCGTAGCCGAGGCCGAGCTGGCGGAACCGCTTCGCGTTGCGCTCGATCTCGGGCGTCGGATACGACGAGTAGCCGACGAGGATCTCCTGCGCGAGGAAGACGACGTCGCACGCGTGCTCGAACGCCTCGACGTCGAGCTCGCCGTCCTCGCGGCGGAACTTCATCAGGTTCAGCGAGGCGAGGTTGCACGCCGAGTCGTCGATCGACATGTACTCCGAGCACGGGTTCGACGCGTTGATCCGCCCCGTGTTCGGGAGCGTGTGCCACGAGTTGATCGTCGTGTCGTACTGGACGCCCGGGTCGGCGCACTCCCACGCCGCCGCCGCGATCTGGCGGAGCAGGTCGCGCGCGTCGCGCGTCTCGATCACGGTGCCGTCGGTGCGGGCGGTCAGGTTGAACTCCTCGCCCTTCGCCGCCGCCTCCATGAACGCGTCCGAGACGCGCACCGAGTTGTTCGCGTTCTGGTACTGGATCGAGGCCCAGTCGGGCGAGTCGAGCGACATGTCGTAGCCGTTCGCCTCGAGGACGCGCGCCTTGCGCTCCTCCTTGGCCTTGCACCAGATGAACTCCTCGATGTCCGGGTGGTCGACGTCGAGGACGACCATCTTCGCCGCGCGCCGCGTCTTGCCGCCCGACTTGATCGTGCCGGCGGACGCGTCGGCGCCGCGCATGAACGAGACCGGCCCGGAGGCGTGGCCGCCCTTCGAGAGCTGCTCCTTCGAGGAGCGCAGCCGGGAGAGGTTGACGCCGGAGCCGGAGCCGCCGCGGAAGATGACGCCCTCGCGGCGGATCCAGTCGAGGATCGCCTCCATCGAGTCGTCGATCGAGAGGATGAAGCAGGCCGAGCACTGGGGCTTCTCCTCGAAGCCGACGTTGAACCAGACGGGCGAGTTGAACGAGGCGTACTGGTTGACGAGGATCGTCTTCAGCTCCGCCTCGAACGTCTCGGCCTCCTCGTCGTCGGCGAAGTAGCCGCCCTGCTTGCCCCAGGCGGTCGCCGTGTCGACGACGCGGCCGATCATCTGCTTCACGCTCGACTCGCGCTCCGGCGAGCTGAGAGCGGCCGCGGAAGTACTTCTGCGCGACGATGTTCGTCGCCGTCTGCGACCAGAACTTCGGGAACTCGACGCCCCGCTGCTCGAACGCGGGGCCGTTGCGGCCGGGGATGACGGCGTCGCGAACCTCCCATTCGATCTCGTCGAACGGGTCGCGGCCGGGGATCGTGAAGTACCGCCGGACGCCGAGCTTCGCGCTCTCGTCGACGACGGTGTTGACGACCTCTGCGGCCGTCTGCTCGCGTGGTCTTCGTCTGCTCTACGCTCGCCATCCCGCCCCTCCCAAAACTCTAGCCTGTGTCGACTGTTCGACAGTTCTCCCGCGGCCACTGTCAGTCGCGGCACGTGTAGCAGCTGCCTGTCCGCACCATGCGGCCGCCGCAGCGGGCGCATTCGACGGCGTCTTCCCAGCTGTTGAAGAGCGCGGTCTGGCCGGGCGGCGGGGCGTCTCCCGGGACGGGCTGCGCCTCGGCTCCCGCCGCGTACCGCTCGGCGAGCATCGCCTTCACCTCGGGCGAGAGGATGCCGGCCTCCTCCTGCTGCTCGGGCGTCAGGAAGCGCTTGCCGAACCAGCGGAAGATGTAGTCGACGATCGACTTCGCGACCCGGATGTCGGCGTCGTTCGTCATCCCGCTCGGCTCGAACCGCATGTGGCTGAGCTTCGAGACGTACACCTCGGGCGGCACGCCGTACTGGAGGCCCATCGAGACGGCGAGGCAGAGCGAGTTCATCAGGCCCGCCATCGTCGTGCCGTCCTTCGCGATGTCGACGAAGATGTCGCCCGGGCTGCCGTCGTCGTAGAGGCCGACGTGGATGTAGCCCTCGTGGTCGCCGACCTGGAACTTGCGGCCGACCTCGGTGCGGTCGAGCGGCAGGCGCTTGCGCTCCTGCACGTGCACCGGCGGCAGCGCCGCGACCTGCTGGCCGTCCTTGCCGGAGCTCGACAGCGGCTGCGCGACCTTGCAGTTGTCGCGGTAGATCGCGATCGCCTTGACGCCGAGCTTCCAGGCGTCGAGGTAGAGGGCGGCGACGTCCTCTACGGTCGCCTCCTCCGGCAGGTTCACCGTCTTCGAGATCGCGCCGGAGATGAACGGCTGGACGGCGCCCATCATCTTCACGTGGCCGCTGTAGTGGATCGCCCGCTCGCCGACCGCGCAGTCGAACACCGGGTAGTGCTCGGTCTTCACGTACGGCGCGCCGATCATGCTGTTGCGCTCGTCGACGAACGCGACGATCTCCTCGACCTCGCGCGGCGCGTAGCCCATCCGCTCGAGCGCCATCGGCACCGTCTTGTTGACGATCGTGATCTCGCCGCCGCCGACGAGCTTCTTCGACTTCACGAGCGAGAAGTCGGGCTCGACGCCGGTCGTGTCGCAATCCATCATGAAGCTGATCGTCCCGGTCGGCGCGAGCACGGTCGCCTGCGCGTTCCGGTAGCCGTGCACCTCGCCGAGGTTCAGCGCCTCGTCCCAGGCCCTGCGGCACGCGGCCAGCAGGTCGGACGGGACGACGTCGGAGTTCTCGATGTTCCCGACCGACGCGCGGTGCTTCGCGATCACGCCGATCATCGGCGCTGTGTTCACCTTGTAGCCGTCGAACGGGCCCATCCGCGCCGCGATCTCCGACGACTTGCGGTAGGCGCGGCCGGTCATCAGCGCCGTGATCGCCGCCGCGTACGCGCGACCCTCGTCGGAGTCGTACGGCAGGCCGCGCGCCATCAGCAGCGCGCCGAGGTTCGCGTAGCCGAGCCCGAGCTGGCGGAACCGCTTCGCGTTGCGCTCGATCTCGGGCGTCGGATACGACGAGTAGCCGACGAGGATCTCCTGCGCGAGGAAGACGACGTCGCACGCGTGCTCGAACGCCTCGACGTCGAGCTCGCCGTCCTCGCGGCGGAACTTCATCAGGTTGAGCGAGGCGAGGTTGCACGCCGAGTCGTCGATCGACATGTACTCCGAGCACGGGTTCGACGCGTTGATCCGCCCCGTGTTCGGGAGCGTGTGCCACGAGTTGATCGTCGTGTCGTACTGGACGCCCGGGTCGGCGCACTCCCACGCCGCCGCCGCGATCTGGTGGAGCAGGTCGCGCGCGTCGCGCGTCTCGATCACGCTGCCGTCGGTGCGGGCGGTCAGGTTGAACTCCTCGCCCTTCGCGGCCGCCTCCATGAACGCGTCCGAGACGCGCACCGAGTTGTTGGCGTTCTGGTACTGGATCGAGGCCCAGTCGGGCGAGTCGAGCGACATGTCGTAGCCGTTCGCCTCGAGGACGCGCGCCTTGCGCTCCTCCTTGGCCTTGCACCAGATGAACTCCTCGACGTCCGGGTGGTCGACGTCGAGGACGACCATCTTCGCCGCGCGCCGCGTCTTGCCGCCCGACTTGATCGTGCCGGCCGACGCGTCGGCGCCGCGCATGAACGAGACCGGCCCGGAGGCGTGGCCGCCCTTCGAGAGCTGCTCCTTCGAGGAGCGCAGCCGCGAGAGGTTGACGCCCGAGCCCGAGCCGCCGCGGAAGATGACGCCCTCGCGGCGGATCCAGTCGAGGATCGCCTCCATCGAGTCTTCGATCGAGAGGATGAAGCAGGCCGAGCACTGGGGCTTCTCCTCGAAGCCGACGTTGAACCAGACGGGCGAGTTGAACGAGGCGTACTGGTTGACGAGGATCGCCTTCAGCTCGGCCTCGAACGTGTCGGCCTCCTCGTCGTCGGCGAAGTAGCCGCCCTGCTTGCCCCAGGCGACGGCGGTGTCGACGACGCGGCCGATCATCTGCTTGACCGACGACTCGCGCTCCGGCGATGAGAGCCGGCCGCGGAAGTACTTCTGCGCGACGATGTTCGTCGCCGTCTGCGACCAGAACTTCGGGAACTCGACGTTCCGCTGCTCGAACGCCGGGCCGTTGCGGCCGGGGATGATCGCGTCGCGCGTCTCCCATTCGATCTCGTCGAACGGGTCGCGGCCCGGGATCGTGAAATAGCGCCGGACGCCGAGTTTCGCGCCCTCCTCCACGACGACGTTGACGACCTCTTCGGTCGCCGGATCCGTGCTCTTGACCTGCTCGACGCTCGCCATCCCGTCCCCTCCTGCACTGTAGCTTCGACGCCCCGTTTGACAGTCGCCGCCGGCCAGGCTGTCGGTCGACGGGGGACCGGAGAGTAGGGAGCGGGTCGGACGGAACGGATCGACGCGCGGAAACGCCCGCTAATCGCGGGGCGCGGGCGCGGGAGCCGGGTCGACGCGTCGCGCCTGGATCCGCTTCGCGAGCCACGTCCCGCCGGCGGCGAGCAGAAGCAGGATCGCGAGGCCGGCGAGCACGAGCAGCGGGAGCGGGACCGACTGCGCGTTACCGGGGCCGATCGAGTCGAAGAAGCGCGTCACCGGGTTGCGGTTCGCGGCGGGCGCCGAGGTCGTCGTCGTGCCGCCGCCGGTCTTGCCGCCGCCTCCTCCGCTCTTGCCGCCGCCGCTGCTCGGAGGGCTGCTCGGCCCGGACGACGAGCTGTTGTTGCCGCCGCTCTGGCCGCCGTTGCCCTCGTTGTGCAGCGCCGCCAGGAGGGCGCGGCGGATGTCGTCGGGCGCGTTCGAGTAGCCCTGGATGTCGGCGTAGGAGTCGAGATGCTGGATCGCCTGCGTGTAGCAGGGGATCGCGTAGGTGCCGACGACGTTCGGCTCGTGCTGGACCCAGTCGTTGATCACGTCCTTCCAGCAGGTGGACGTCGAGTCGGCCTGGCCGGTGGGCGAGGCGGCTGCGGCGCCCGCGCCGACGGCGAGCAGGACCGCCGTGGTCGCGAGAGCGAGCACGACACGACGACCGCGCCTCCGTCTACCCGGGTTTCCCGTCACCGCTCTTGTCATGCTGTGCGCATCCGCGCAGCAAACCTTGTCCCTGGCGACACCCGAGGAGTCTCCACTGCCGGGGTTTTCCGGGGGTTAGTCCGATGTAAACCGTTTGTGAGTTGGGCCGCTGCGCGCGTGGGCCGATGCTAGCGTCATCGCCGGTGCGCGCCGCGGGAGAACGGGCCGGAGCCAAAGGCCTCGTCGCCGCCCTCGGCGCCGGCGCGGCCGCGTTCTGCGCGCTCTTCCTCGCGAACGGCTCCGACGTGTCGCGGCTCGTCTGGATCGGGGCGCTCGCGCTCGCGTTCTCGGTGCTGCCGCTCGCCGCGTCGCTCGCCGGCTGGGCGCCGGCGGTGCGGGTCGAGCGCGCCGGCGCCGTCTTCGTCGGCTGCGTGCTCGGGCTCGTCGTCTGGATGGGCGCCTCCCTCACCTGGTCGCTCTCCCCGGATCGCTCCTGGCAGGCGACGAACCGGATGCTCGTCTATGCGGCGTTCGCCGTCGCCGGGATCGTGCTCGGCTCGTGGCTGCCGCGGCCGGCGCTCGCCGGCGCGCGCGCAGCCGCCTGGCTGCTCGCGGCGCTCTTCGGCTGGGCGCTCCTCGCCAAGTGCGTCCCCTCGCTCTATCCCGACTACGAGCGTGTCGCCCGGCTCCGGGCGCCGCTCGGCTACTGGAACGAGCTCGGGCTGCTCGGCGCTGCGGGCGTGCCAGTCTCGCTCTGGCTCGTCGCGCCCGGCACGCGGCGACCGGCCGGCCGCACCGCCGGCGTCGTCCTGCTCTACGCCGCCGTCCTCGTCACGCTGCTCACCTACTCGCGCGTCGGCGTCGCGCTCGCCGTGCTCGCCGCCGTCGCCTGGGTGCTGCTCGCCGCCGACCGGGTCGAGAGCATGGCCGCGCTCGCGCTCGGCGGCGGCGCCGGCGTCGCGGTCTTCGGCGTCGCGCTCGCCCTGCCCGGGATCACCTCCGACGGCGAGCCGCACTCGACGCGCGCGCTCGACGGCGGCATCTTCGCCGCGGTCGTGCTCGGCGGAGCCGCCGTCGTCGCGCTCGCCGCCGTCGCCCTCGGCCGCCGGGAGGAGCGCCGTCCGCTCTCCGGCGAGCGCCGCCGCGCGCTCGAGCGGGCCGCCGCGGTCGGCGCGGCCGTGCTCGTCGTCGCGCTCGTCGTCGCGGGCGGCGTCTCCGCGAAGCGGATCTGGCGCGGCTTCGCGAACCCGATCTCGAGCCAGATCGGCTCCGGCTCGGGGCACTTCGCCAGCCTCAACTCGAGCAACCGCTGGCGCTGGTGGCAGGAGGAATGGAGCGCCTTCACCGCGCACCCGCTCGCCGGCACCGGCGCGGGCACGTTCAAGGTCACCGACCTGCGCCTGCGGACGAGCTCGCTCGTCACCACCGACGAGCCGCACAACACGCCGCTCCAGTTCCTCGGCGAGCTCGGCATCGTCGGGCTCCTGCTCTACCTCGGCGCCGCAGCCGCGGCGGGCGCGGGAATTCTCGCCGCCCGCCGCCGTGCCGCCCCGGAGGAACGCGCAGCCGTCACCGCGCTCGGGCTCGCGCTCGCCGTCTTCGGGCTCCACACGGTCGTCGACATGGACTGGAGCTTCGTCGCGACCTGCGGGCCGATGCTGCTCGTCGCCGGGCTCCTGCTCGGGCGCCGGCCGGCCGGTCGGCCCGCGGCCGGCTTCGGCCTGCGCAGGCTCGTCGCCGCGGCCGCCGTCCTCGTCGCGCTCGGCGGCGTCTACTCGCTCGCGGCGCCCTGGCTCGCGCAGCGGCAGCTCGCCTCGGCGGTGACGATCGCCGCGGTGAAGAAGGCGCACTCCTACGACCCGCTCTCCACCTCGGCGCTGCTCGAGTGGGGCACGCTCGCCGACATCCAGGGCAACACGCTCGAGGCGGCCCGGCGCTTCACCGACGCGACCGCGCTCGAGCCCGAGTCGAGCGAGACCTGGTGGGCGCTCGGCAGCTTCTACTACGAGCACAAGGCGTGGGCGCGCGCCTACGCGGCGCTCAGCAAGGCGTGGCAGTACGACATGCACGGGCCGGCGGGCACGCCCTGCGGCCTGCTCGACCAGGCGCGCCACAAGGCGCTCGGCGTCTGGCCGTCTAGCTGTCCCCGAGGATCACGACCAGCTGCGAGCCCTTGATCTGCGACGGCGTGAGGCCGTCGAGCGGGCCGACGATCGAGATCCCGGCGTCGCGGCCGAGCCGCTTCCCCTCGCGCTCGAAGCCGGGCGCGAAGAGGACGAGCGAGTGCGCGTACGAGTGGTTCGGCGCATCGGCCGGGGTGGCCGAGCGGTAGCCCAGCGCCAGCAGGCGCGAGGCTTCGTTTCCGGCCGCATGCGTGACGCCGTTGCCGTTCAGCACGAGCACCGCGACGTGCGAGCGCGCGCGCAGCGGCTGCCTCGCGGTCTGGCCCGTCCACTTCAGCGCCGAGGATGCCGCGGCGGCGGTCGTCGTGGCGCGGATCGTCGGCGTGCTCGTCGCTGCTGCAGGCGCCGCCGGCGAGGCGGGAGAGGCGGCCGCGGGCGGCGAGGAGGCGTGACCGACGCTCGGCGCCAGCTTCACGCCCGCGAGCGCGAGCAACGCCACGAGCTCGGCCGCGGCCACCGCCGCGACCGCGATCGCAGCCGTACGCCACGGGAACGTGCGCTCGTCGCGCTCGGCGAACTGTCCGGCGAAGTCCACGGCCGTCTCGGTTCGCCGGGCCTCCCCCGGCTCCTGCTTCCCGCTTCGCTCGCTTCGCGCTGGCAGGCGCGCTGCGCGCGCGTGCCTTCGCGCTTCGCTTTCCGCTCGCTCGGCAAGCGAGCCGCCGAGGCGGCTCGCGCCAATGTGGGGCCGGGCGGGTGCGGGCCGCGTCCGCGCAGGTCGGACGCGGCGGCGGGCGGGTGGCTTCGCCCGCTGCGCGCGCGTGCCTTCGCGCTTCGCTTTCCGCTCGCTCGGCAAGCGAGCCGCCGGGCGGCTCGCGCCACCGTGGGGCCGGCGGTTGCGGGCCGCGTCCGCGCAGGTCGGACGCGGCGGCGGGCGGGTGGCTTCGCCGGTTCGGCTACGAGCTCGAGTCGACCCAGGCCCAGGTCTCGGCGAGACCCTGCGCCAGCGAGTGGGCCGGCGACCAGCCGAGCTCCCGCTCGGCGCGACCCGGATCGAGGACGCTGTCGCGCAGGTCGCCCGCCCTCGGCGGCCCGAGCTCCGGCTCCCGGTCGACGCCCGCCGCCGCGGCGCAGAGACGGTGCAGGTCGAGCACCGATGTCCGCACGCCCGTCCCGATGTTGTAGACGCCGCCGCCGCCCGCGGCCGCCAGCAGCCCGGACGCGACGTCGCCCACGTAGACGAAATCGCGCGTCTGCAGGCCGTCGCCGTAGATCGCAGTCTGCTCGCCCGAGCGCAGCCGGTTGAGGAAGATCGCGACGACGCCGCCCTCGAGGCTCGGCAGCTGCCGCGGCCCGTACACGTTCGCGAGCCGGCAGATGACGTTCGACATCCCGTGCAGCCGGTTCCACGTCCGGAGGTACTCCTCGCCCGCGAGCTTCGACGTCCCGTACGGCGACAGCGGCTCACGGGAGTGCTGCTCGTCGGCGGGCGTCTCGCACTCGCCGTACATCGCGCCGCCCGTCGACGTGAACACGACGCTCGCACCGACCTTTCGCGTCGCCTCGAGCAGGCGCACGGTGCCGACGACGTTCACGTCCGCGTCGAAGTCGGGGCGCTCGACCGAGGTGCCGACGTCCGCCTGCGCGGCGAGATGGAACACGACCTCCGGCCGCACCCGCGCCGTGAGCTCGCCGAGCGCCGCGTCGCGGAGGTCCACCTCGTGCAGCTCCGCGCCCGCGGGCACGTTCGCGCGCGACCCGGTCGCGAGGCTGTCGACGACGTGCACCTCGTCGCCACGGGCGAGCAGCGCGTCGGCGACGTGCGAGCCGATGAATCCCGCTCCTCCGGTGACCAGGGCCCGCATCGCGCTCTATCGTACGGCGCGCGTGTTCATCACCTTCGAGGGAGCCGACCGGTCGGGCAAGTCGACGCAGGCGGAGCTGCTGCGCGCCGCTCTCGAAGCGGAGGGGCGCGAGGTCGTCCTGACCCGCGAGCCGGGCGGAACCGCGCTCGGCGAGGGGATCCGCGAGCTCGTGCTGCAGGGTGCCGAGATGACCGGGTGGGCCGAGGCGGCGCTCTTCGCGGCCTCGCGCGCCGAGCACGCCGCCGAGGTGATCCGGCCCGCCCTCGCCCGCGGCGCCGTCGTCGTCTGCGACCGCTACCTCGACTCCTCGCTCGCCTACCAGGGGATCGCGCGCGGGCTGGGCGTCGACGAGGTGCTCGCACTCAACCTCGTCGTCACCGACGGTCTGCTCCCCGACGCGACCGTCCTGCTCCTGCTCGACCCGGAGACGGCCGCCGCCCGCTCCGGCGAGCCCGACCGGCTCGAGCGCGAGGGCGTCGGCCTGCAGGCGAAGGTCGACGCCGCCTACCGTCAGCTCGCCGAGCGCTTCCCCGACCGGATCGTGGTCGTGGACGCCGGCCGTGCACCCGACGAGATCGCGAAGGAGGTCCGTGAGCGTCTTCGAGACCGTTCCTGAGCAGCACGAGGCGAAGCGCCTCCTCTCCGCGGCGCTCGCCGAGGCGCCCGTCCACGCCTACCTCTTCCACGGGCCCGCCGGCGTCGGCAAGCGCGCGCTCGCCCGGCGCTTCGCGGCCGAGCTGCTCGGCGACCATGCCCGCGTCGAGCGCGGCTCCCATCCCGACCTCTACGTGCTCGAGCCGCTCGGCGACCAGATCCGGATCGACGACGTCCGCGAGCTGCGCCGGGACCTGCACATGCGGCCGTTCGAGGCCGATCGCCGCGTCTATCTCGTCTTCGGCGCCGACACGATGAACGAGGACGCCGCCGACGCCCTGCTCAAGGATCTCGAGGAGCCGCCGCCGTACGCGGTGATCGTGCTCGTCGCCGAGGATCTCGGGCCGCTGCCCGACACGATCCGCTCCCGCTGCCAGCTCGTCCCGTTCCGGCGGCTGTCGGAGAAGGCGGTGCGGGACGCGATCCGCGAGCGGGCGCCCGAGCTGTCCGACACCGAGGTGACGACGCTCGCGCGCGTCGCCGGCGGCCGCCTCGATCGCGCCGACCGCCTGCTCGACCCGGCCGCGGCCGGGCGGCGCGGCGCGGTGATCGCGGTCGCGCGATCGGTCTACGGGGATCCCGGGTTCGAGCCGGCCGACGCGGCGGCGGCGGTCCTCGCCGGCATCGCCGAGCGCGGCGCCGAGGCGAAAGCGCACGAGGAACAGCAGGTCGCCGTGCTCGAGCTGCCGGCGCGCGAGGCCGACCAGCGCGTCCGGCGCGCCCAGCGCGGCGCCGAGCGCGACGAGCTCCTCGCCGTGCTCGAGGAGCTCGAGTGGTGGTACCGCGACCTCGTCGTGCTCGCCGTCGGCGCCGAGGCGGCGGTCGTGCACGTCGACCGGCTCGCCGACCTGCGCGCCGACGCCACGCGCGAGCGCCTGTACGCGGCCGAGCGGGCCTGCGAGCTCGTGCGCGCCGCGTGGCGCGAGGCGGAGGAGCTGCAGGTCTCGACGCCGCTCGCGCTCGAGGCGCTGCTGATCCGGCTCCACCGTGAGCTCGGCGGTGCGGTCACCGCTGCCTGAAGGGAGCAGAGCCGCCGGCGAGAAAATACCCCTTCCAACGGGTTGCGTTCCTGCGACTCGTGACGCAAGATACGGAGCGCTGGCTCGGGCGGAGCCGGCGGTCCACTCAAGGAGTCGTCCCTTGGCTGCAGTTCCGTCCACAGGTCGTGCATCTCGCGTCGAGACGTCCGTTCCCAACGAGGCGACGGCGACACGCGACCTCTACGAGCGCTACGCGAACCAGATCTTCCGCTACTGCCAGCATCAGCTCGGCTCGCGGGAGGAGGCCGAGGACGCCGTCCAGAGCACGTTCCTGAACGCGTTCCGCGGCCTCAAGCGGGGCGTCGTGCCGGAGGCCGAGTCGGCCTGGCTGTTCAAGATCGCCGAGAACGTCTGCCTCTCGCGCCGCCGCTCGACGTGGCGCCGCGGCCGGATCGAGTCGCCCGCCGACTTCGACCTCGTCGAGGAGCTGACGCCGGCGCCGTCGCAGCGCGGCGACGAGCTGATCGGCCTCCAGGACGTGCTCGAGCAGATGCCGGAGAACCAGCGCCGCGCGATCCTCCTGCGCGAGTGGCAGGGGCTCTCCTACCGCGAGATCGCCGACGAGCTCGAGCTGTCGCAGTCGGCCGTCGAGACGCTGATCTTCCGCGCGCGCCGCTCGCTCGCCGCGGGGCTCGAGGCGCCGTCCGAGCCCAAGCGCGCGCGTGTGCGCCGCGGCGCCGACCTCGGGAACGTCCTCGCGGGGCTCAAGTCGCTGCTCGTCGGCGGCAGCGCCGCGGCGAAGGTGGCGGCGACCGTCGCCGTCGTGAGCGCGACCACGGTCGCCGCGACCGCGCCGGTGCAGCACCGGGTCGCCCGGCGCAACCTGCCGTCCGCGAGCGCCCCGTCCACCTCCTCGAGCTCGACGCCGTCATCCGCCGCGAGCAGAGGGCCGGCGTCGCCGCAGCCGTCATCGGGGGGGACGGCTCCGGCGGCGCGGACGAAGAAGCCGGCGAAGCACCCGGCCAGGCACGCCCACCGGGCCGCGAGCGCGCAGAGCGCGCCGCAGGCGGGGGTGTGGGGCGGCCAGCAGCACCTCTCGATCGCCGAGCCCGCCGGCGCGACGGGCACGACGCCGGCGCCCGTGAGCTCGACGCAGCCCGCAACAGCCTCCACGCGGTCGCAGCCGGCCACCGCCCCGCAGCCGGCCACGCCCTCGCAGCCGGCGCCGAGCGCTTCCGACGCTCACTCCTCGGCTCCCTCGCAGCCCGCGCAGAGCTCGCCCGCGGCGAAGACCTCGTCGTCGTCTGCGCCCTCGCAGCCGAAGCAGCAGAGCGCTCCGGCGACGACCGCGCCCGCGAGCACGTCCGCCGGCTCCGGCGACCAGTCGACGGCCACCGGCAGCGATTCGGGGAAGGGCAACACCGATTCGGGCCCGACCGCGGCGACGCACGGCGCGGCCGGATCGAGCAAGGCTCACGGGAACAGGAGCGGCGGCACCCCGAGCGGCGACGCGCGGTGGAGCGGCCCCCACACCGTCATCACCGTCAAGACGACCAGCGTCAAGACGACCGGCGACACCGGGCGCGGCACGACGAACGACGGGAAGACCTCCGGCGACACGAGCACCGCCACGAGCGGTCCGGCGAAGCTTCCCCGCGCGCGCTTCGGCGACACGAGCAGCCACGGGACGGCCGGCCCGCACGTGAAGACCCTGACGACGACGTCCGGCTGGGGCTCCTCGCCGTCCTCGACCTCGTCGTCCGGCCCCTACCAGGCCGCGCCCTCGACGCTGTCGTCGTTCTCGCACTGGTCGTCCGACCCGTCGCCGGGCTCGCCGCGCCCCGCCGCCGGCCCGCCGCCGTCCTCTCCCGCGCCCTCCTCGCCGAGCGACTCGAGCTCGACCTCCCCGCCGCCCGCCGCCGCGCCGACGCAGCAGCAGACGGCTCCCGTGAGCGGCCCCGGCCCGGCGGCCGGTCCGGCGTCCGGCCCCCCGACGGGTCCCCAGACCGGCCCGAGCGGCGGCGGACAGCCGGACAACGGCTGGGGGCGCCGGGACGACCGCCACGACAACTCGCCGCACGGCTCCCCTCCGTCCGGCGACAGCCGGCCGGCCGTGACGGCCCCGCCCGCAGTCCAGCCGCCGCCCGCCGCAGCGCCTCCCGCTGCAGCACCTCCCGCCGCAGCGCCTCCCGCGCAGCCGGTCGTGGCCGCGCCGGTCGTCACCAGCAGCCCGCGCGGCGCGAGCGCGTGGAGCGGACCCCCCGCGGCGGCGCCCGGCCGGGAGTTCCGGCACTCGGATCGCTGAAGCCAAGGGCCGCGCCCGCGGCGGTGAGCAAAGCCGGGGCGGGCGGCCGGCCCGGCCGGCGCGTGGCAGGTCCTTGAACGGCGAAGGGCCGGGATCGCTCCCGGCCCTTCGTGTGTCGTCTGTCTCCGAGCGCTAGGCGGCGTAGACGAGCTCGTCCCCGAGCGCGAGCTGCAGCCGCGCGAGGGCGTCGCTCTCGAGCTGGCGGACGCGCTCGCGCGTCAGGCCCAGCTCCTTGCCGATCGTCTCGAGCGACGCGGGCTCGTTCTCGAAGCCGAACCGCAGCTCGATGATCCGGCGCTGCCGCTCCGGCAGGTCCGCGACCGCGCGCTGGACGCGCTGCCGGCGCACCGACTCGACGGCCTCCTCGGCCGGGTCGACCGAGCTCTCGTCCGCGAACAGGTCACCGAGCTCCGAGTCGCCGTCCGAGCCGAGGCCCTGGTTCAGCGAGACGGAGTCGACGGCGTCGAGCGCCTCGGCAACGTGCTCGAGCTTCAGCCGCGTCGCCTGCGCCAGCTCCTCGATCGTCGCCTCGCGGCCGAGCTTGGCCTGCAGCTCGGCGGACGCGCGGTTCAGCTTGATCCGGCGCTCCTGCACGTGCACCGGGATCCGGATCGTCTTCGACTGGTTCGCGACCGCGCGCTGGCAGGCCTGGCGGATCCACCACGTCGCGTAGGTCGAGAACTTGTAGCCCTTGCGCCAGTCGAACTTCTCCGCGGCGCGGTTCAGGCCGATCACGCCCTCCTGGATCAGATCCAGCAGCGGGACGTCGTGGCCCTGGTAGCGCTTGGCGATCGAGACCACCAGCCGGAGGTTCGAGTTGATCATCCGCTCCTTGGCAGCTGCGTCGCCGCGCTCGATCCGCTTGGCGAGAGTGACCTCGTCCGCGGCCGTGAGCAGCTTGTGCCGGCCGGCCGCGTCCATGAACAGCTGAAGCGGGTCGAGGGTGCCCGTATGCGCCGCGGCCGCAACCGGGCGACTCTCCTCGGGCGACTCCTCACGCACGACGACGTCGCGCTCTTCGAGCGCGGCGCGCAGGCCGGCGAGATCTTCCTCGCTCAGCTCGTGCTCGTCGGCGAAGACCTGCAGCTCCTTGTCCTCGACGAAACCGCGCTCGGCGGCCTCCTCGAGCAGGCGCTCGGCAGGGGAGAGGTCATGCAGATGAATCGTCTCGCTCAGTGGAATCCCTTTCCTTCGTGTCGGGCCGCCGAGGGGTGCGGCCCCGTTGACTGCCGGTGCGCGGTAGTCGTAACCACGACGATCCGACTAGCCGTTCCGATTTATAGAACGCCGGAGCCGCCGCGTCCATTCCTAGGTATCGCAAATTTGCGATTCCCAAACAGTTTCTTAGCCAGGCTTAATGTGGGTTGTCGCGGGGGCTCGTGCGGCGAAGAAGCAGGTTTCGGCCCGCGGGGCCCGGCGGGGCCTCTAGCTCCGCTCGACCGCTCGACCTGTGACCTCGTCGAGCGTGATCCGGAAGACGACCACGTTCTCGCTCAGCGGGCGGGGCTCGGCGGCGCGGCCGGCGGAGCGCATGAAGCGCTCGCGCAGCACCTCGAGGGCCGCCGAGACGTCGTCGCCCGAGAGCTCCTCGTAGACGCCCTGCGCGATCACGCTCCGCCAGCTGCCGCGCCCGTCGGTGTCGTATTCGTCCACCTCGACGCAGACCGCCGGGTTGGCGCGCAGCATCGTGATCTTGCGGCCCTCGGTCGTCACCGCGACGACGCTTTCGCCGTCGTAGCCGTAGATCACGGGGACGACGTAGGTCTCGCCGTCGGCGTGGCAGCCCAGCCGGGCGATCCGCTGATCCGAGAGGAAGGCGTCGATTTCCGTGCGCGTGAGCTCCCGCGCCGCGCCGCGCCCTGCACCCGCTTTCGCTTCTTCGGCTGGCATGCCGCGCAGCGTACTCCGGCCGGCGCGTCCGACCTGCGCGGACGCGAAGCGGGCGAGCGGGTACAGTCGCCCTATTCACGCGCCGCGCGAGATCATGAGCTGGGACGACCTCGGGGACGGCTCGCGCGCCCTCGCCGTCCAGGTCTGGGAGGACGGGTACCGGCCGGACATCGTGCTCGCGATCGCGCGCGGCGGGCTGCTCGTCGCCGCCGCGGTCGGCTACGCGCTCGGCGTCAAGAACACGTTCGCGATGAACGTCGAGTTCTACACCGGCGTCGACGAGCGCCTCGACATGCCGATGCTCCTGCCGCCGGTGCCCGATCTCGTCGACTTCGCCGAGACGCGCGTGCTCGTCGCCGACGACGTCGCGGACACCGGCGCGACGCTCGCTCTCGTCCGCGAGTTCTGCGCCGGCAAGGTCGCCGAGGTGCGCTGCGCGGTGCTCTACGAGAAGCCGCAGAGCGCGGTCAAGTGCGAGTACGTGTGGCGGCGGACCGACCGCTGGATCACGTTTCCGTGGAGCGCGGCGGACCCCGTCGGGGCCGCGACGGCTCCCGTGGAATCACAGGCACCGCTGCGATAGTGTCGCGTCGCGGGTCGGCGGAGGATCGAGTCGCGTGAGGCGCTGTGGCCTCGGTGTCGCGAACGAGCGATCCCGGGGCTTTTCTCGTCTCGGGGACGCGGACAAGAATCGGAGGATCACGTGAGTGGACGGTTGAGGTGGGTGGGCGTCGCCGCGCTGGCGGCGACGGTTGCTGCGGTGCTCGTGGGAGCGGGCGTCGGCGCGGCGGCGAAGGCGGCGACGTTCAAGGCGGCGTGGATCTACGTCGGGCCGCACAACGACGGCGGCTGGTCGCAGGCGCACGACCAGGGGCGGCTCTATGTGGCGAAGAAGCTCGGCTCGAAGGTCGAGACGACGTACAAGGAGAACATCCCCGAGGGGCCGCAGGTCGCGCAGACGATCGACAGCCTCGTCGCGGACGGCAACAAGATCATCTTCGGCACCTCGTACGGCTACCAGCCGTACTTCGTCGCCGCTGCGAAGCGCTACCCGGACGTGAAGTTCGAGATGGCGACCGGTACCGCCCAGTCCGCGAACCTCGCCGAGTACTACGGCGCGGGCGAGGACGCGATCTACCTCTCCGGCATGGCGGCCGGCGCCGCGACCAAGAAGGGCGTCGTCGGCTACGTGGCCGCGTTCCCGATCCCCGAGGTGATCCGGCACACGAACGCATTCGCGCTCGGCGTGCAGGCGATGCATCCGGGGGCGACCGTGAAGGTCGTCTTCACGAACTCGTGGTTCAACCCGGCGCTCGAGAAGAAGGCCGCGCAGAGCCTCGTCGCCGCCGGCGCCGACGTGCTCGGCCAGAACGTCGACAGTCCGGCGACCGGCCAGTACGCGAAGACCGCGAACCTGCCGTGGGTCGGCTACGACTCCGACTCGTCGAAGTTCGCGCCGAAGCAGTGGCTGACCGCCGCCGTCTACAACTGGGGGCCGTACTACCTGAAGCGGATCAAGGCCGCGATGAACGGCACCTGGAAGACCGGCTTCTACTACGGCGGTCTCAAGGACGGCTTCACGAAGCTCGCGAAGTACGGCCCGCTCGTCAGCGCGAAGACGAAGAAGGCGATCGCCGCGAAGGAGAAGGCGATCGAGCACGGCATGTTCTCGGAGTTCGCCGGGCCGCTCTACGACCAGAAGGGCAAGCTGCGCGTCCCGAAGGGGAAGAAGCTGAACGTCAAGCAGCTCTACGCGATCAACTGGCTCGTCAAGGGAGTCCAGGGGAGCGCGACCGGCTAGCCGGGCCGGGGCCGGGGGAGCCGTCGCGCTTCCCCGGCCCCGCCTCAACCTCCACTGCCGCCGATGCTGGCCGTCTCGCTGCGAGGAATCACGAAGCGGTTCCCGGGCGTCGTCGCCAACGACGCCGTCGATTTCGACGCGGCCGTGGGCGAGGTGCACGCGCTGCTCGGCGAGAACGGCGCCGGCAAGAGCACGCTCTCGAGCATCCTCACCGGCCTCTACCGGCCCGACGAGGGCGAGATCCGCATCCACGGCGAGCTCGTCGAGCTCACCGCGCCGCGCGACGCGCTCGACGCGGGCATCTGCATGGTGCACCAGCACTTCCGCCTCGTCCCGACGTTCACCGTCGCCGAGAACGTGCTGCTCGGCGACCACCGCGCCGAGGGGCGGAAGCTGCTCGTCAACCCGCGCGAGATCGAGCGGCGCGTCGCGGAGCTCGGCCGCCGATACGACGTCGCCGTCGACCCGCGCGCCCGGGTCTGGCAGCTCTCGGTCGGCGAGCAGCAGCGGGTCGAGATCCTGAAGGCGCTCTACCGCGAAGCCCGGATCCTCGTCCTCGACGAGCCGACCGCGGTGCTGACCCCGCAGGAGGTCGAGTCGCTCTTCGCCACCGTCAAGACGATCGCGGCCGAGGGGCGCACCGTCGTCTTCATCTCGCACAAGCTGCACGAGGTGCGCGCGGTCGCCGATCGCGTCACCGTGCTCCGGGGCGGCCGGACGGTCGCGTCGCTGCCGACCGCGGAGACGACCCCGCAGTCGCTCGCCTCGCTCATGGTCGGCCGCGAGCTGGAGGCGGCGCGGCGGCGGGAGCGGGAGACCGAGCTCGGTGAGCCGGCGCTCGAGCTCGACGACGTCTGGGCGCGCGGCGACCGCGGCGTCGAGGCGGTTCGCGGCGTGACGCTGCGGGTGCGCCGCGGCGAGATCGTCGCCATCGCCGGCGTCGCGGGCAACGGGCAGCGCGAGCTCGCCGAGACGGTGACGGGCCTGCGGCCGCCCGCGCGCGGCACGATCCGGGTCGGCGAGCGGCAGCTGCGCGGCGGCGATCCGCGCGAGGCGATCCGGGCGGGCGTCGGCCACGTGCCCGAGGACCGGCTGGGCACCGCCGTCGCGCCGAGCCTCAGCGTCGCGTCCAACGTCGTGCTCAAGGAGTACCGCGAGCCCGACATCCGGCGCGGCCCGCTGCTCCGCTTCGGGGCGATCCGCGAGCGGGCCGAGCGGCTGATCCACAGCTACGACGTCAAGGCGCAGAGCCCGCAGGTGCCGGCACGCCAGCTCTCGGGCGGCAACCTCCAGAAGGTGGTGCTGGGGCGCGAGTTCTCGGGCGCGCCGCAGGTGCTCGTCGCCGCTTCGCCGACGCGCGGCCTCGACGTCGCCGCCACCGACGCCGTGCACCGCTACCTGCGCGAAGGCGCGGCGGGCGGCATGGGGATCCTGCTGATCGGCGAGGACCTCGACGAGATCCTCGCGCTCGCCGACCGGATCGCGGTCATGTACGAGGGCCGGCTCGTCGGCGAGCTCGACGCCGCGACCGCGACGCGCGAGCAGGTCGGGCTCCTGATGGCCGGCGGCAGCTGAGATGTTCGCGCCTCCTGCACGTGGTACGCCCGCTCCTCGAGCATCGGTCGTCCGCGGAGACCGGCTCCGCCGGCCGCGGCCGGGCGACGGCGAGGGGCGCGCGTGAGGATCGAGCGGCGGCTGCGCCAGCCGTGGTGGCTGTCGGCCGCGGTCCCCGCCGGTTCGCTCGTGGCGGCGTTCGTCGTCATGGCGCTCGTCCTCGTCGTCACCCACCATCCGGTCGGGCACACGTTCTCGCGGCTGCTCGACGCGGCGTTCGGCAGCCGGCGCGCGCTCGAGTCGACGTTCGTCTCGGCGACGCCGCTCGCCTTCACGGGCCTCGCGGCGGCGGTCGCGTTCCGGATGAACCTCTTCAACATCGGCGGCGAGGGCCAGCTCTACGCCGGCGCGATCGCGGGCGCCGCCGCGGCGATCGCGCTCGGCGGCGCGCCCGGGCCGGTCGCGATCGCGGCGATGGTCGTCGCGGGTGCCGCGGGCGGCGCGCTCTGGGCGCTCGTGCCCGGTCTGCTGCGGGCGTTCCTCTCGACGAACGAGATCCTCACCTCGCTGATGCTCAACTACGTGGCGGGCTTCGTCCTCGACTACCTGATCTTCGACTCGCTCTCGTACTGGCGGGACACGTCGACGCCGGACGCGCGCGTCTTCCCGCAGGGGAAGATCTTCCCGGACGCGGCCTCGTGGCCCGGCGCGCACCTCGGGCTCGTCGTGCCGCTCGGCTTCCTCGTCGCGGCCGGGATCGCCGCGGCCGTCTACGTCCTCTACGCCCGTACCCGCTTCGGCTTCGAGGTGCGCGTGATCGGCGACTCGCCGCGGGCGGCGTCCTACGCGGGCATGCGGACGCGGCGGAAGATCCTCGCGGTGATGGCGCTCTCGGGCGCGATCGCCGGGGTCGGCGGGGCGAGCCAGGACGGCGACTTCCGGCACGTGCTCGACCCGAAGGGGCTCCAGCAGGCGGGCTACGGCTACAGCGGGATCGTGATCGCGGCGCTCGCGCGCTACAACCCGGCCGCCGTCTGCGCGATCGCGTTCCTGATCGGTGGGCTCCAGAACGCGGGCTACACGCTGCAGGGCGCCGACTTCCCGTCCGGGCTCGTCGGCGTCATGCAGGGGCTGATTCTCTTCTGCGTGCTCGGCGGCGAGCTGCTCGTCCGCTACCGGATCCGCGTCGCGCGGCCGCCGCGTCGGGCCGCGTCCGCGCCGCCGGCGGAGGCGGCGCCGTGAACCACTCGATCCTCGTCGTCGTGCTCGCCTCGGCGGTCACGTACGGCACGCCGCTCGTCTGGGCCGCGCTCGGCGAGCTGCTCGCGGAGCGCTCCGGCGTCCTGAACCTCGGCGTCGAGGGGATGATGCTCGTCGGCGCGGTGATGGGCTTCTGGGCGGTGCAGCACGTGCCCGGCTCGAGCCCGGTCGCGCTCGTGCTCGCGGTCGCGGTCGCCGCGCTCGCCGGCGCCGCGATGGCGCTCGTGCACGCGTTCCTCGTGATCACGCTGCGCGCGAGCCAGATCGTCTCCGGGCTCGCGCTGACGATCTTCGCGGGCGCCGGCGGGCTCTCGTCGTATCTCGGCAACGACCTCTCGCTCGCAGACCAGCCGGCGCGGCGCGCGTTCGGCTCCTTCCTGCCGCACGGCCTGCGCACCGCGCCCGTCGTCGGCCCGATCCTGTTCGACCAGGACGCGCTCGTCTACGCGTCCTGGGTGGCGGTGATCCTGGCGATGCTCTACCTCGGACGGACGCGGTTCGGCCTGAACGTGCGCGCCGTCGGCGAGTCGCCGGCCGCCGCGGACGTGATGGGGATCGACGTCACCGCCTACCGCTACGCGCACACGCTCGCCGGCGGGGCGCTGGCGGGAATCGGCGGGGCGGCGTTCTCGCTCGCGATCACGCCGCAGTGGGTGGACGGGCTGACGCAGGGCGCCGGGTGGATCGCGATCGCGCTCGTCATCTTCGCCTTCTGGCGGCCGCTGCTCTGTCTCGTCGGCGCGTACTTCTTCGGCGCCTTCGCCGGGCTGCCGCTGATCCTGCAGGCGCGCGGCGTCACGATCGCGCCGGAGCTCTTCCAGGCGCTCCCGTACGTGATGACCGTGCTCGTCCTGGTGCTCGTCTCGTCGGCGGGAGCGCGGCGGCGGCTCGGCGCCCCGAGCGCGCTCGGCGTGCCGTACGTGCGCGAAGAGCGCTAGCCGCCCGGCTCCTCAGCTGCGGCAGCCGTCGGGCTAGACTGGGGGCCCCAGGCCGACGTAGCTCAGCTGGTAGAGCACATCACTCGTAATGATGGGGTCCGCGGTTCGAATCCGCGCGTCGGCTTCGAGAAGTCATCGGGGTTTGCGCCGTCTGGCGCTCCCTCGCGTACATCGAACTCGGCCCGCGCCGCCCCGATCGCCTCCGCCGCGCCCACAGGCACTAGGTCTCGCTCGTCGAACATGTGCGCGTAGGTGTCCGGCGTCGCGTTTGGCGCGTTCCCCATCTGACGCGCCACCTCCCATGCCTACGGACGCGGCCAGCGGCTTGTAGACACGCATCCGCCAGTTCCGCCTGTCCCAGTCCGTCCAGACCCTGCTGCGACTCGACGGGATTGACTGGGCGACAGACCCCTCCAACGCCGCAGGTCGTCCGACAGAGGTTCGAGAAGGCGATCCGCCCCGCCTTCGTGCTCTTGACCGTCTCGCGGGCAGCCGCGCGCTCGACCAGGATCGTCCGCTCCCCGATATCCGACCAGCGCAGCGCGCGCACTCCTCGGGACGTAGCCCCGAATACGCGAGCAACGACAAGAGCGCCGCGTCGCGGTAGGCCGCGGCCGCCAGCAGCCGAGCCAGCATCGCCTCGATCGTCCGCGGCGGATAGGGCCGAACGTGGCGCGCGCGTCTTGCGACTGGCACCCGCACCTCGCGCACAGGGTTCGGATCGACGCGATCCCACGTCACGGCACACCGGAACATCCCCGACAGCACCGCCAGGGCCTTCCGGATGGTCGGCGCACCCACACCCGCTCGACCAGTTCGGTCTTCACTCCGTCGATCACGGCCGGAGTCACGTCGCGGGGCCGGTAGCCCCGAGCCGTCGGCGTAGATGGTTCTCCCGCACCCGCCCGTAGCTGCCCCGCGTCTTCGCCTGCAGCTGCACTAGCGCGTAGTCGCGCCACCATCGCTCCATGAACTCCGCCACCGTTTTCTTGCCGCGATCCAGGTCCAGCACACCACCGAACTCGCGCACCGACTGCACCAGCGCCGCAAAGCTCTCCGCATCCGACTTGCGCGTGAACGACCGGCATGACTCGCGGCTAGGCAGTCTTGTTTGGAAAAGTACGCCGTCGCATGCGGCTGGCAATAGCTATCTGAGTTCTGGACTGCGAGCTGCCGCCGCCGATTGCCCAAGCGAACATCACGCCCGTCCACAGCAGCGACACCCTGGTCATCGTGTGGGATGAGCCGTCTCATCTCTTCCCCTCTTGTCGGGGATGAGAGTTCAAGCGCATCGTGATCAGAGGATGTCCGTCAGCAGAGCCCGACTCGGCGTGCGGCGTAGCGGGCTTGGGCCGGTGTGAACTTGTCGCCATAGGACGACGAGAGCTGCTGGATGAGCCCTTGACAGGAGAACGATTGGTTGTGGAGGTAGTCCTTTGCCGCTAGCACGGCTTCAGCATTCCAGTTCACCTTCAAGCTATTGACGGCCGCCGTCGCAACGCTGACGGGGAACTTGTCGCCAAAAGACGAGTCGAGCTGGTCGATCAGCCCTTGCTTCGAGAACGCCTGCCCGTGGAGGTACTGCTTAGCCGAGCTAATGGCGTTCCGTTCAATGATCGACGAGCCTGAAGAGGTCGAGCCTGGTTTGGTCTTGCTGCCGGTCTTGCTGCCGGATGCGCAGAGCCCGACTCGGCGTGCGGCGTAGCGGGCTTGGGCCGGTGTGAACTTGTCGCCATAGGACGACGAGAGCTGCTGGATGAGCCCTTGACAGGAGAACGATTGGTTGTGGAGGTAGTCCTTTGCCGCTAGCACGGCTTCAGCATTCCAGTTCACCTTCAAGCTATTGACGGCCGCCGTCGCAACGCTGACGGGGAACTTGTCGCCAAAAGACGAGTCGAGCTGGTCGATCAGCCCTTGCTTCGAGAACGCCTGCCCGTGGAGGTACTGCTTAGCCGAGCTAATGGCGTTCTGTATAGGCACCGACGAGACTGACGAGGCTTTCCTTGAAGGGGTCGCGCTCCCCGATCCGGGGCTAGTAGCTGCGATGATGAGGAGGGCGAGAAGCGCCGGTGCCCCGAAACCCTTCGTCCGAAATCGACCGCGCCTCAGTCTGTCGTTTGGCGTGTTCATTGTTGCGATCTTTGCGCACGGCCAGTGCGAGGTCAATCGGGGATGATCGTTCTCTCGCTTCTGCTCGTGTTACCGGGGTGGTCTACGTGATCCAGGAGAAACAGAGCCGCGAGGAACGGGGTGCCGACAAAGCCATCCGCGAACCCGGACAGCAGACATCTCACCAGCGGTCGGTCGCGCACCTCGTACGCGATCGGCCCAGGGTCGCACGTCGCTCGGTCAGCCGGCAGGGAACGAGTCGCCATCGCCAAGCGTCGGCTCTCTTTCTCGAGCGGTTGACCTGCGCGCGACGTCCGCTCTTCGGACATGATCGAGAACCGTGAGTGCGCAAGGGTCACGGGACAACCGCCGTCGCAATCTGCGGGCACCGGTCGAGCTGCCGGTCGCATGGCGCGACGTCGCCGAAGGGACGACGCGGGTGACCGCGACCGTCGACCTGTCCGCGTCGGGGATGGCGATCAAGTCGCCGGTGCGCCTCGCGCCCGGCGCGGAGCTCTACGTCGTCGTCGGGCACGAGACGCTCGGACTCCGCTTCGAGACCGCCGCGCGCGTCGTGCGGTCTCGGGCGAGCGGGCTCGAGTACCTCGTCTCGCTCTCGTTCCCGTCGCTCGCCCCGGCGGACGCCGCGGCGATCGGCAGCCACGTCGTCCGCGCGCTCGCGAACTAGCGAGCTCGCCCCGCGGAAACCGCAGCGGCGCGGCGCTCTTCTACCGAGGCGCCCCGGCCCGTCCTGGCCGATCCTCCGAGCGTGAAAGGCGCGCGCTCTCTCCCCTGGCGGCGGCTCGCTCCGTTCGCCGGTGCGGTCGGGTTGCTCCACCTCGCCGGCTGGGGCCTCTTCGCCTGGTACGCGCGCTCGACCCCGGCGCTCGTCGGACTCGGCACGCTCGCCTACACGTTCGGGCTCCGGCACGCGTTCGACGCCGACCACATCGCGGCGATCGACAACACGACGCGGAAGCTCCTGCAGGACGGCAAGCGCCCGCTCGGCGCCGGCTTCTTCTTCTCGCTCGGACACTCGACCGTCGTCTTCGCGCTCGCGGCCGGGATCGGCGTCGCGGCAGGCACGGTGAGGGGGCGGCTGCCGTCCGTCCAGCACTGGGGCGGGCCGGTCGGCACCGGCGTCTCGGGCACGTTCCTCGTCGCGATCGGCCTCCTCAACCTGCTCGTGCTCGTCGACGTGCTCGGGATCGCTCGCGAGCTACGGGGCGGCGGCCTCGACGAAGAGCGGCTCGAGGCGCGGCTCCTCGACCGGGGGCTGATGAGCCGCGGGGCGCTCCGGCGCGCCGGCGGCTGGATTCGCTCGAGCTGGCAGATGTACCCGCTCGGACTGCTGTTCGGGCTCGGCTTCGACACCGCCACCGAGGTCGGGCTGCTGGCGCTCTCCGCGAGCGCGGCCGGCGGACACATGCCGCTCGCGGCGGTCGTCTCGCTGCCGCTCCTCTTCGCGGCCGGCATGTCGCTGCTCGACACCGCGGACGGCGCGTTCATGTGCGAGGCCTACGGCTGGGCGTTCGCGAGCCCGGTGCGGAAGGTCTACTACAACCTCACCGTGACGCTGCTCTCGGTCGTCGTGGCGCTCGGGGTCGGCGGGGTCGAGCTGCTGCAGCTCGTCGTCCGCGCCGCCTGGCTCGACGTGCACCTGCTCGGCTACGCGGTCGCCGGCCTCTTCGTCATGGCCTGGGCGGGCTCGGCCGTCGTCTGGAAGGCGCGCCGGATCGAGGAGCGCTGGACGGCCGGCGCCAGCCGCGAAATCGTCTAGGCGACCCGGTCCTCTCTGCTCAGCTCGCCGAACGCCGTCTGCAGGGAGGCCAGGGTGAACGGCTTCGCCACGTACGCCGAGTTCGGCAGGGCGATCGCCTCGTCGAAGCGGTTTCGCGGATAGCCGGAGACGAAGAGCACGGGGAGCTCCGGACGCAGCTCCCGGATCGTCTTCGCCAGCTCGATCCCGGTCGTCTTCGGCATCACGAGGTCGGTGATCAGCACGTCGTACGGCTCCCCGTCCTCGGTCAGCTCGATCGCGCGATTGGGGTCGGCGACGAGCACCAGCTCGCAGCCGGCGCGGATCAGCAGCTCCTCGGTGATCGCGCGCACCGAGCTGTCGTCCTCGACGAGCAGCGTGCGCGCTCCGTGGAGCGCTCCGGCGCCCGCCGCGGCGAGATGGTCGGGGTCGGTCGCGCCGATCGCGTGCGCGGCAATCGGCAGCCGGATCGTGAAGACGCTGCCCGCGCCGAGGACGGATTCGACGTCGATCTCGCCGCCGGCGGCGTCGACGATCCCGTAGGCGGCGGCGAGACCGAGGCCGGTCCCCCTGCCGACCTCCTTCGTCGTGAAGAACGGCGTGAAGATCCGCCCGCGCAGCTCGTCGGCGATGCCGGTGCCGGTGTCGGAGACCGTGAGCACGCCAAGCCGTCCGTCGGGGCCGTCCACGATCCCCGTGCGGATCGTCAGCCGGCCGCCGTCCGGCATCGCGTCGCGGCCGTTGACGGCGAGGTTGACGAGCACCTGCTCGACCTGGCCGCGGTCGACGACCACGGTGACCGGCTCGTCGACCAGCTCGTAGCGCACCTCCACCGTCGCCTCGATCAGCCGGTCGAGCATCCGCCGCGCGTCGTTGACGACGTCGTTCAGGTCGACCGGGCCCGGCTCGATCGGCTGCTGGCGCGAGAAGGCGAGCAACTGGCGCACGAGCACGGTCGCGCGATCGCCCGCGGCGAGGATGTCGTCGAGACCGCGGCGCACCTCGAGGTCGGCGGTCTGCACCGCGAGGAAGGCATTGCCCATGATCACGGTCAGCAGGTTGTTGAAGTCGTGCGCGACCCCGCCGGCGAGCTGGCCGAGCGCCTCGAGGCGCTGCGACTCGCGGATGTGCTCGCCGAGCTCGCGCTTCTCGGTGATGTCCTCGGCGACGCAGACGTAGTGCGTGAGCTCCCCGTCGTCGACGACCGGCGAGAGCGTGAGCGCGTTCCAGAACGTGCTGCCGTTCTTGCGGTAGTTGAGCAGCTCGACCGAGCACTCCGTGCCGGCTGCGAGCGCCTCCTTGATCGAGGCGAGCGCGGCCTGGTCGGTGTCCGCGCCTGCGAGCATCGAGCAGCTCGTGCCGACCAGCTCGGCGGCGGTGTAGCCGGTGAGGCGCTCGTAGCTCGGGCTGACGTAGACGGTGGGCTGGCCGGGGGCGCGCGCGTCGACGATCGTCACGCCGTGGGGGATCGCGCGCATCGCGCGGTCGCGGAGCGCGAGGTCGACGTAGCTCGGCTCGCGGCCACGGCGGCGGGCGACCGCGGCGAGGGCGCGCGAGAGGCTCCCACGCGTGCGCGGGCTCAGCGGTGTCGAAGTGTGCGGCGTCTCTGACAACTGGGCATGCCTTCGGCTGTCCGACGGCCCCCCACCGGACACTCAAGTCATCGCCCAGGGAGCCGCCGGGTTGAGACGAAACGCCCGGAAACGGGGGTGAACCGTCGCCCGGAACCGGGTGTGAACCCGCCCCGGAGCGAGCCGATGACCAAGGCATGCGTCTAGTCGGGGTCGGACGGGTTGAGCGGGGATCGGTGCTCGCGCGCGACGTGCACACGGGGACCCACGGCCACGTGCCGCTGCTCACGCGCGGCGTCGTCCTCGACGCGCGCAAGCTCGACGCACTCGAGCGCGCCGGCATCCACGCCGTGTACGTCGACGACGGGCTCGGCCGCGGGATCGAGGTCCCCGAGGCGCTGTCGGAGCAGGTTCGGAGCCAGGCGACGAAGGCGCTCGGCAGCGCCTTCGACCGCGTCCTGCGAGGCGGTCCCGGCGGCGAGCCGGCCCTCACCGAGCAGACCGCGTCCGAGCTCTCGGAGATCGCCTGCGCGATCGCCGAGGAGCTCGCGGGCTGCGGCGACGCCGTCCTCGCGTTCCAGGACCTCGCGGCCGCCGACTCGTACACGATCCAGCACAGCGTCGACGTGACCGCGGTCGGCCTGCTGCTCGGGCGGCGGCTCATGCAGGAGAGCGGCTGGACGAACTATCGCGGCGAGCGGCGCTACGACCGCGTCGACCGGCGCCTCGTCCAGCTCGGGCTCGGGTTGATGCTGCACGACATCGGCAAGCTGATCGTCCCGACCGAGGTCCTGAACAAGCCGGGCCCGCTCGACGACGCGGAATGGGAGCTGATGCGCCGGCATCCGCTCGCCGGGATCGACCTGCTCGCGTCGGCGGCGATCAGCCCGCTCGCCCGCACCGTCGTCCGCTCGCACCACGAGCGCTGGGACGGCTCCGGCTACCCGGACGGGAAGGCCGGCGACGCGGTCCACCAGTTCGCCCGCATCGCCGCGGTCGCCGACGTCTACGACGCGATCACGAGCGAGCGCCCGCACCGGCGCGCCCGCCCTCCGCACGTCGGCTGGCAGATCGTCGTCGAAGGCGCCGGCGTCGAGTTCGACCCCGACGTCGTCTCCGTCTTCCGGCGCTCGGTCGCCCCGTACCCGCCCGGCAACGAGATCGTTCTCGACGACGGTCGCCGCGGCGTCGTCGTCTCCGTGCCCGACTATCGCGTCGACCGGCCGCGCGTCCGGGTCGGCTGGGACGCCGCCGGCAACCCGGTCGCTCCGTACGAGCTCGACCTGGAGGAGCTTCCGACCCGGCGACCTGAAGCGGCCTGAGGATCCCGCGGCGGTGTATGTTGCGCGCCTGCGGATGGGGGGACCGGTGAGCTGCGTCTATCACGCATACGAGGGGGGCGAGCTGGTCGCGACAGGCCGGCTGACGCTCGACGGCCTGCCCGAGGTCGGCGACGAGCTACGACTGAACGGCCGCACCCACATCGTGCGCGAGGTCTCGTTCGGCCTCGAAGCGCACGTGCTGACGCTCGAAGCCCGCTAGCGGGCGACCGCCGGGTCGCGCCGCGCGAGCGGCAGCGTGAAGGCGATGCGGGCCCCTCCCTCACGGCGGCGCTCGGCCCAGATGCGGCCGCCCTGCGCCTCGACGAGTCCGCGCGCGATCGCGAGCCCGAGACCCGCGCCGCCGCCGTTGCGGGCGCGGGCCCGGTCGGCGCGCCAGAAGCGGTCGAACATCCGCGTCTCGTCGCCCGGCTCGATGCCGACGCCCGTGTCCTCGACGCTGATCTCCAGCTCCGCGCCCACCGGACGCGCGACGACGACCACCGAGCCGTCGGACGGCGTGTGCCGGAGCGCGTTCACGAGCAGGTTGAGGAGCACGCGCTCCACCTGCTCGGGGGCGCAGCGCACGGGCGGCAGCGCGCCGTCGAGCCGGCTCTCGAGCCGCACCTCGCGTGCCGCCGCCTCCGCCTGCAGCCCGCTCACGCACGCATCGACGACCGCCCCGAGCGGCGTCTCGCGCAGCTCCAGCGTCAGCGCGCCCGCGTCGATCGCCGAGAGCTCGAACAGGTCGTCGACGAGCCGCGAGAGCGCGCGGGCCTGGGCGCGGAGATCGGGCAGGTACTCCGCCGGCTCGACGAGGCCGTCCTCGATCGCCTCGAGCATCGCCTGGATCGAGGCGAGCGGCGTCCGCAGGTCATGGCTCGCCCAGGCGACGAGCTGGCGGCGCGCGTCGAAGAGCTGCTCGACCGCCGCGGCCATCTCGTTGAACGACTCGCCGAGACGCGCCAGCTCGCGCGGGCCCTCGTGGGGCGCGCGCGCCGACAGCTCGCCGGCGGCGAGCTCGTCCGCGGCGCGCTCGAGGGCGCGGACGCGGCGCGTCACCAGCTCGGCGACGACGAGCGCGGCGAGCACGGCGGCGAGGGCGGCCGCGGCCGAGACCTCGAGGATCTGGACGTCCGCGCCCATGTGGAAGCGCGCGAGCCCGGCGACGATCACCGCGCCGAGCGGCAGCACGCCGGCGAAGAGCGCGAGCCCCGCGAGCTGGAGGCGGAGCGTTGGCAGTGCGCGCAGGATCAGCGCAGCGAGCACCCCGGCGGCGAGCGCCGCGAACGCGATCTCGGTGGCGAGGCCGGTCAATCCCGCTCCCGGCGCCGGCAGAGCCGGCAGACCCGCTCGTGTCTCGCCCCGGCGCCGGCAAAGCCGCCGCCTGCGCCACCGGTGGGCTCCGTCGAGCCTACGCCCGTGCTGAGCTCCGTCGCGCCGACCCTCATGGGCTGAAGCGGTAGCCGGCCCCCCAGACCGTCTCGAGATGGCGCGGCCGCGACGGGTCGTCCTCGATCTTCTCGCGCAGCCGGCGGACGTGGACGGTGACCGTGCCGGTGTCGAGCGTCGAGGTGTAGCCCCAGACGCTCTCCATCAGCTGGTCGCGCGAGAAGACCCGTCGTGGATGCGACGCGAGGAACCAGAGCAGGTCGAACTCCTTCAGCGTCAGCTTCAGCGGCACGCCGGCCTTGCGCACCTCGCGCGCGTCGGCGTCCAGCTCGACGTCGCCGAAGCTCGTGCTCGCGCCGAGCGCCGGCGTGGCGCCGGCGCGCTTGAGCAGGTTGCGGACGCGGACCGCGAGCTCGCGCGGGCTGAACGGCTTCGTCACGTAGTCGTCGGCCCCGAGCTCGAGGCCGACGATGCGGTCGGCCTCCTCGCCGCGGGCGGTGAGCATGATGATCGGCAGGTCGGAGTCGGCGCGGATGCGGCGGCAGATCTCCAGGCCGTCGTGGTGGGGGAGCATCACGTCGAGCACGACGAGCGCCGGCGTCTCGTCGGCGAGCAGCCGCAGCGCCTCCGCGCCGTCGGCGGCCTCGAGCGTCCGGTAGCCGTCGCGCTTGAGGTAGCGCACGACGACGTCCCGGACGATCTCCTCGTCGTCCACGACCAGAACGGTCTGCATTCACCGCATTGTCACCTGCGGCGGCTTGCGGCCGGGTTAAATCCGGTGGTGTCCTGGGACGTGACGACGGCTCTGCTGCTCGTACTGCTCGGTGTCGGCGTGGGGGCGTTCGGCACGGTGGTCGGGGCGGGCGGCGGCTTCGTGCTGACGCCGGTGCTGCTGCTCCTCTACCCGCACGACTCGGCGCGGACGTTGACCGCGATCAGCCTGACCGCGGTGTTCTTCAACGCGGCCTCGGGGACGGCCGCATACCTGCGACAGAAACGGGTGGACGTGCGCAGCGGGCTCGTCTTCGCGGCGGCGACCCTGCCGGGGGCGGTCGGCGGCGCGCTCCTGACCGGGGCCGTCTCGCGGCGCCTGTTCGACGGGCTGATGGGCGGGGTGCTCGCGCTGCTCGCGGTCTGGCTCGTCGCCGGCGGGCGCTGGCGGCCGCAGACCTCGCACCGCGGCGTCCGGCGCAGGGTGCTCGTCGACCGTGACGGGCTGCTCTACGAGTACGACGTGCCACTCCTGCGCGGCGCGCTGTACAGCCTCGCGGTCGGCTTCGCGTCGAGCTTCCTCGGGATCGGCGGCGGTGTCATCCACGTGCCGCTGCTCGTGCGGGCGCTCGGCTTCCCGACGCACGTCGCGACGGCGACCTCGCACTTCGTGCTCGCCTGGATGGCCGGGGCGGGGACGGTCACGCACGCGGTCGCCGGCAGCTTCTCGCACGCGCAGGGGATCCGGCGTGCGGCCGCGCTCTCGGTCGGCGTCGTCGTCGGCGCCCAGGCGGGCGCGCGGGTCTCGCGGCGGCTGCACGGACGGCTGATCGAGCGCCTGCTGGCAGCGGCGCTGCTCGCGCTCGCAGCCAGGCTCCTGCTCGCCGTCTGAGCCCCGGACGTCCTCGAACGGGCTGCGTACTTCGCCGAACGCGTGATCGGGAGCCGCGCCGATGCCGCTTCCGCCGCCGAGGAGCAGGCTTGACGTGAGGGCCCCGAGCAGGAGGTAACGCGATGCGTCCGAGCAGAACCGCCATCCTCGCGATCGGCCTGCCGGTCGCCGCCTACCTGGCGCTGCTGGCGCTCGTCGCCGCGCTCTATGTCCAGCCGCCGCTGGTGGGCTGGATCGGGCTCGCGGTCGTCGCCGTCGTCGGCCTCGCGCTCGGCGCCGGCGGGCTCGTCCTCTTCCCCCGGATGCGCGCGAACGTCGCCGCGGTCGTCGCGCCCGCTCCCGACCGGCTGCTCGTGCTCGCGGACGCGCGCTGCACGGGCGAGCGTCTTTGCGACACGGTCGCCGCCCGTCTCGCCGGCCGTACGCCGGAGGTGCTCGTCGTCGCGCCCGTGCTCGCCGGCCCGCTTCACTATCTCGCCGACGACGAGGGCGCCGAAGGCGATGAGGCGCAGGCGCGGCTGGACGCCGTTCTCGCAGGGCTGCGCGCACGCGGGCTCCACGCCGAGGGCCGCGTCGGCGTCGACGACCCGCTGCAGTCGCTCGGCGACGCGCTCGCGAGCTTCCCCGCGGGCGAGGCGCTCGTCGTCACCTCGACCGGCGGCCACTGGCTCGAGGACGAGCTGTTCGAGCGTGCCCGGCGCCTCGTGCCCGTGCTCGAGCAGGTCGAGGCCGGCTGAACAGGCGGCCGGCGGGAGCTTCGGCCGGGCCTGCGCCCGGCCATGAATAACAACGGGTGGCCCCGGGCAAGGGGCTACGCATGCTGCATCGCTTCGTACTGATCACCGTTCTCGCGGCCGCGGCGGCGACGATCGCTGCTGCGCCCGCGTCTGCATCGCACAACGCTCGCTACGGCGTGCAAGACGACGCCTGGCTCATGTACGGGCCCGGCACCCTCGACCACAGACTGAACACTCTCGACACGCTCGGCGTGAAGATCGTCCGCCTGACGATCCGCTGGGACAAGATCGCCCCGACGAAACCCGCAAACGTCCGCGACCCCTTCGACCCCGCCTACCACTGGAACGAGTACGAGCTCGCGCTCAAGGGCCTTCACGAGCGCAACATCCCCGTGATCGTCACGATCTGGGGCTCGCCGCGCTGGGCCAACGGAGGCCATCCCCCGAACTGGCTGCCGAAGTCGGGCTTCGGGAACTTCGCGTACGCCGCGGCGGAGCGCTTCCCGTGGGTGCGCCTGTGGACGGTCTGGAACGAGCCGAACTCGCGCACGTTCTCCCGTCCGGTCTCGCCGAAGCTGTACGTGCGGCGACTGCTCAACCCGGCGTACCGGCTCCTCCACGTCCTCAACCCGGCGAACACCGTCGCGGGCGGTGTCACGTCGCCGCGCTCGACGCCGAGCTCGATGTCGCCTCTGACCTTCATGAAGGTCATGCACCACTTCCACGCGAAGCTCGACGCGTACGCGCAGAACCCCTATCCGGGCTCGAAGCTCGAGACGCCGTACGTCGACCCGTGCAAGCACTGCCTGACGCTGACGATGGCGCGCCTGCCGTCGATCCGCGCGGCGGTGTCGCGGTACTTCGGCCACAAGCCGATCTGGCTGACCGAGTACGGCTACCAGACCGACCCGCCCGACCGGATTCTCGGCGTCTCGCCCGCGAAGCAGGCGGCCTACGTCGGTGAGGCGGCGCTCCGGGTCTGGCAGCAGGCCGGCGTGACGATCCTGATCCACTTCCTGATCCAGGACGAGCCCGAGGTCGGCGGCTGGCAGAGCGGGCTCTTCACGGCCCGCGACAGGCAGAAGCCCGCCTTCCGCGCCTTCGGCCTGCCGCTCGCGCAGGTCTCACGGCACGGGGTGCGCACCGTCGTCTGGGGCCAGGTGAGGCCCGGCGTCGGCCGGCGCACGTACGTGCTCCAACGCTGGAGCGGCAGGCACTGGGTGCGTGTCGGCAGCGCCCGCAAGACATCGGTCGCGGGCACCTTCGAGCGCGTGATCCGGGCGCGAGCCGGCGAGAAGCTGCGGATCTGGACGCCGGTCGTCCACTACTCGAGCCCGGTGCTCCGGATCACCTAGCCCTCGACCGCTGCGCGCAGCCGGTCGGCCAGCTCGTGCACGATGCCGACCGTCGCGACGGCCGCGATCGAGATCAGCCGTCCGTCGCGCAGCTCGAGGACGAGCGTCGCCCGTCCGCCGAGCCGCTCGCGGGGGCCGCGGCCGATCCGGACCGAGCGGAGATCGGCGAACGACAGGTCGAGGGCGGCGGGCTCGTGGCGCGAGCCGCCCGTGAGCGAGAGCGTCTCCTCGCCGACGTCGAGACGGCCCGGACGAGACGGTCCCGCGCCCTCGGACCAGACGACGGAGAGGCTGAGCGGTGCGGTGATGCGCCAGTCTCCGGCGCGCCGCGTGACGCCTGATCCGCGGCGCCACCGAGGCGCGCCGCGGATAACTACGGAGGTGGCTGTTTCCGGCGGGGTCCGCCCGAGCAGACTGAGCCGGCATGGCGCCGTTTCCGCTCGACCGTCTGGACAACCTCGCCGGCGACGCACTCGAGCGCGCGGTGCGCGCGCACCACCGCCGGCGGCTCGGGCGGCTCGGCCATGCTGCGGCGATCGACCCGCGCCCCGGAGGCTGGGCCGAGAACGGGGCGTTCCCGCCGCGGCCCGGGACGGAGGTCGAGGTGCTCGTCGACGGCGCCGACGCACTGCCCCGGATGGCCGAGGAGATCGCCCGCGCCCGCTCGCACGTCCATCTCGCCGGCTGGCACTTCACGCCCTCGTTCCGGCTCGCCGCGGACGGCCCGACGCTGCGCGAGCTGCTCGCGGAGGCGGCCGAGCGCGTCGACGTGCGGGTGCTGAGCTGGGCGGGCGCGGCGCTCCCGCTCTTCCACCCGGACCGGAGCGAGGTGCGGAGGATGCGGGACGAGCTCGTCGGCGGCACCCGCATCTCGATCGCGCTCGACGCCAACGACCGCTCGCCGTTCCATTGCCACCACGAGAAGCTGCTCGTCGTCGACGACCGCGTCGCCTTCGTCGGCGGCCTCGACCTCACGTCCTTCGCCGGCGACCGGCTCGACGACAGCCGGCACGCGGCACGCGGCTCGCTCGGCTGGCACGACGCGTGCGTCAGGCTCTCGGGCCCGATCGTCGCCGACGTCGCCGCGCACTTCCTCCTCCGCTGGCGAGCGATCGCGACCGACGCGCCGCCCGAGCCGTCGGCGTCCGAGCCGGCTCCCGGCGGGATCGACGCGCAGCTCGTCCGCACCGTGCCCGAGCGTCTCTACGGCGCCTGTCGGCACGGCGACTTCGGCATCCTCGAGAGCTACCTGCGCGCGTTGCGCGGAGCCGAGCGGCTCGTCTACCTGGAGAGCCAGTTCCTCTGGTCGCCCGAGATCGCCGCCGTGCTCGCCGCGAAGCTGCGCGACCCGCCGACCGACGAGTTCCGCGTCGTGGCGGTGCTTCCCGCGCACCCGAACAACGGCGCGGACGACACCCGCGGCCAGCTCGGCGTGCTCGTGGACGCGGACCGCGAGTCCGGCGACCGGCCCGGGCGCTTCCTCGCCTGCACCCTCCATCAGCCCGGGCCGGCAGGCGAGCCGGTCTACGTCCATGCGAAGGTCGGAATCGTCGACGACGCCTGGCTGACCGTCGGCTCGGCGAACCTCAACGAGCACTCGCTCCTGAACGACACGGAGGCGAACGTCGTCGTGCGGGACGAAGGCCTGGCGCGGGCGACGCGGCTGCGGTTGTGGGCGGAGCACCTCGAGCTCGCGGAGGACGAGGTCGGCGGCGACACGGCGCAGGTGGTCGACGAGCTGTGGCGTCCGCGCGCCGAGGAGGAGCTCGAGCGCCGCCTCCGCGACGGCTGGTCGCCGCACCGGCTCTCGCTCCTGTCGCGCGTCTCGCGGCGCGCCAAGGCGTTCATGGGTCCGCTGAACGGGCTCGTCGTCGACGGCTAGCCGGCGCTACCGGCTAGATCTGCCAGGCGCCGTCGCGGATCAGCGGGATCCGCTTGCCGCCGCCGTCGACGCCGGTCGCCTCGAGCTTCGGGCTGCCGATCATCACGTCGAGGTGCGTTTGCGAGCGGTTGACGCCGCGAGCGGGCTTTTCGGTGCGCGTGTAGCCGAACCCGCTCCCGAAGGCGATGTGGGTTGCGGCGTTCTCGTCGAGCAGCGTGTTGAAGTAGACGCGCTTGCTCTGGCCGATCCGCGAGGAGGAGTCGACGAGGGCGACCTCCCCGAGCCGCCGGCCGTTCGCGTCGCTGTCGATGAAGGCGGCGACGAAGTCGCGGTCGTCGTCGGAGTCGGCGTCGAGCCGCACGAGCCGGCCGCCGCGGAACTCGCCCCGCAGGCCCTCGATCAGGCGGCCGCGGAACGAGAGCGGGAACGTGCAGCGGAACGTGCCCTCGGTCGCGCGCGCGTCGGGGCTCGTGAACGTCTCCTCGGTCGGCATGTTCGGCGCGAGCTTGCGGCCGTCCGGCGTCTCCTCCAGGCCGCCGGCCCAGCGCGTGCCCGTCGAGAGGCCGAGGTTGAGCTCGGTGCCGGGACCGCGCAGCTCGACGCGCCGCAGTCCGAGCTTCGTCAGCTTGTCGCTGCGGCGGGTGACCGCGCGGACGTGGTCGAGCCAGCCGCGGGTGCCCTTGCCGTCTTCGTCGGCGAGCCGGCAGAAGCGGAGCAGGTCGAGCGCGAGCTTGCGCTTCGCCTTCTCGACCGGCAGCTTCGGGTAGACCTGGGAGGCCCAGTGGTTCGTCGGCCAGGCGGCGATCGTCCAGCGGGCGGTCATGTCGAGCCGTGCCTTGCGGATGGACGCGGTCGCCCTGGAGATGCGCTCGAAGTCGGTGGCGATTCGCTTCGGCGGGAGCCCGTCGAGGTAGCCGGCCTCGCCGTCGCCGACGATCGCGGCGAAGGCGCCGCGCGGGCCTGCGAGCTCCCGGAAGCGGCGCTGCGCCCAAGGAGTGAGCGAGCCGAGCGCCGCGTCGGAGCCGTACGCGATCCGCGCCCGCAGCACGAGCGGGTCGCCCGTGATCGACTCCACCCAGCGCGCGCCGGCACGGTACGCCGACTCGGCGACCGCGACCAGCAGCTCGCGGTGCTCGGGCTCGCCCTGGACGACGAGCGTGTCGCCCTTCCCGACCCCGAGCGACGTCTTGACGATCGCGTCGGCGTAGCGGGCGAGTGCCGCGGCGGGCAGGAGCGGCTCCGGTGCCACGCCGCAAACGTATCGTGTCGCGGCCCGATCGTGTGCCGGTGCGCGGCGCGGTCGGCCCCGGCTGTGAGAATGGAACGGATGGAACCCGCCGAGGTCGCCGCCGTCGCCGACATCGCTGCGCGCGCGGCCGGGGAGAACTTCCCGGTCGGCTCGGTGCTGTTCCCACGTCCGCTGCGCCCGCACGTCCGGGCGCTCTACGGCTACGCACGGCTCGTGGACGAGCTCGGCGACTCCTACGACGGCGACCGGCTCGACGCGCTCGACGCGCTCGAGCGCGAGGTGGAGGCGGTCTTCGAGGGCGAGCCGGCCTGGGAGGTGCTTCGCAACGTGCAGCCCACCGTCCGGGCGTTCGACCTGCCGCGCGAGCCGTTCCTGCGGCTGATCGAGGCGAACCGGATCGACCAGCGCACCACCGAGTACGAGACCTGGGACGACGTCAAGCACTACTGCGTCCACTCGGCCGACCCGTGCGGCCGGCTCGTGCTCGGCGTGCTCCGGCTCGCCGGCGATCCCGACCTCGTCGCGGCAAGCGACGACGTCTGCACTGGGCTCCAGCTTGTCAACTTCCTTCAGGACGTTCCGCGCGACCTCGAGCTCGGTCGGGTCTATCTGCCGGGCGAAGACCGGCGCCGTTTCGGCGACCCGGCGCTCGACCGGCCCAGCCCGGAGCTGCGGGAGCTGCTCCGCTTCGAGGCCGAGCGCGCGCGCGAGCTGCTCGCCGGCGGCGAGGTGCTCCGCGAGCGGATCGGCGGCCGGCTCGGCCGGGCGGTCGCGCTCTTCGCGCGCGGCGGCGGTGCCGCGCTCGACGTGCTCGAAGACGCCGGCTGGGACGTGTTCACGCAGCGCCCGCGACCCTCGCGCGCGCGGCTGGCGCGCGAGGCGGCGCTCGTGCTGGTGCGATGAGCGTCACCGTCGAGCAGGCCTACGCCGAGGTCCAGAGCATCACCCGGCGCGAGGCGAAGAACTTCGCGTACGGGATCATGGTGCTGCCCGCTCCCAAGCGGCGCGCGATCGCCGCGATCTACGCGTTCGCCCGGCGCGTGGACGACGTCGCCGACGGCACGCTGACGCTGCCCGAGAAGCGCGAACGGCTCGAGGCGCTTCGGGCCGCGCTCGCCGACCGGGCGCCGGCCGGGCCGATGCTGATCGCCCTCGCCGACGCGCGCGCCCGCTACGCGATTCCGGACGCCGCCCTCTCGGCGCTCATCGACGGAGGCCTGCAGGACACCGAGCAGTCCCGCTACGCCGACTTCGCCGAGCTGCGCAGCTACTGCGAGAAGGTCGCCGGCGCGGTCGGGCTCGCCTGCCTGCCGGTCTACAACGAGCAGGCGGCGAGCTCCGAGGATGCCGAGCGTGCGCTGACGCTCGGGATCGCGCTGCAGTTGATCAACATCGCCCGCGACGTCCGCGAGGACTGGCAGCTCGGCCGCGTCTATCTGCCGCAGGACGAGCTTGCCGCCCACGGCGTCTCGGAAGACGACATCGCCGCCGGCCGGCTGACGCCCGAATGGCGCTCGCTGATGGCCGCGCAGTCGATCCGCGCGCGGGCGTATCTCGCCGAGGGGCTGGGGCTGCTCGACTCGCTCGACCGACGCAGCACGCTCTGCGTCGGCACGTTCGCAGAGCTCTACCGGGCGACGCTCGACCGGATCGAGGCCGGCGGCTACGACGTCTTCGGCGCGAAGACGCGTCTCTCGACGCCCCGCAAGCTGGCCGTCGTGGCCAGGGGGCTATTTCCGTGAAGGTCACGGTGGTCGGGGGCGGCCTCGCCGGTCTGGCCGCGGCCCTCGACCTCGTCGACGGCGGGCACGACGTCACCGTCGTCGAGGCGCGGCCGACGCTCGGCGGCGCCGTCCAGACGCTCCCTGAGCGCGAGGAGGACCCGAAGCCGCCGCCCGACAACGGCCAGCACATCGCGCTCGGCTGCTTCACGGAGTATCTGCGCTTCCTCGAGCGCGTCGGCGAGGCCGGCTCGGTGCTTCGCACGCGTCTGGCGCTGCCCGTGATCGCCGAGGATCGCTCCGTCTCCGCGATCGAGCCGAGCCCGCTCGCGCTGCTCCGGTACCGCCATCTGCCCGTGCGTGACCGGGTCGCGATTCCGCTGACGCTGCTGAGGCTCCGCCGGTCGCGCCCGCGCGCGGGGGAGAGCTTCGGCGCGCTGCTTCGCCGCGCCGGCGCGGCGGACGCGGCCGTCGACCGCTTCTGGGACGTCTTCGTGCGTCCGGCCCTCAACCTCCCCAGCGACGAGGCGAGCGCGGAGGCCGGCCTCTTCACCGTTCGCACGGCGCTGCTCGGGCCGCGCGCGAACGCCGACCTGATCCTGCCGCTGAAACCTCTCGGCTGGATGCACGGCGACGCAGCGGGCCGCGTGCTCGGCGCCGCGGGGGCGTCCGTCCGGCTCGACTGCAAGGCTGTTGTCATGAAAGACAACGTAGTCGAGACGTCGGACGGCGATGCGCTCGAGGCCGACGCGGTCGTCGTCGCCGTTCCCCCGCGCGAGAGCGCGCGCCTGCTCGGCGAGGCGGAGCCCGCGCTCGAGGACTCGCCGATCGTCAGCGTCCACCTCTGGTTCGACCGCCCGCTGCTCGAGACGCCGCTCGCCGCGCTGCTGGCCTCCGACGCCCACTGGGTCTTCGACCGCGGAGCGCTGACCGGCCACCGGCCCGAGCGCGGGCAGTACCTCACCGTCGTCGCGAGCGGCGTACCGGAGCTGCTCGAGGTGCGCGGCCGCGAGCTCGTGGAGCGGATCGCGGGCCAGCTCACCGAGCGCCTCGGCGCCGCCGAGCTGCTCTGGTCGCGCGTCAGCCGGGAGCCGTACGCGACCGTCGCGCTCCGCCCCGGCGTCGAGCGGCCCGGCCTCGAGACGGCCGCTCCCACCGTCGTTCGCGCCGGTGCGTGGACGGACACCGGCTGGCCGGCGACGATGGAAAGCGCCGTCCGCAGCGGCCGTGCAGCGGCTCGGCGCCTCTCGAGCACGGTTTCCGTGAGACTCGAGGCATGAGCACCACGGTGGAGCTCGCCCGCATCGACGCCGCGATCGAGCGCGGCACCCGTCGCCTGCTCGAGCTGCAGCGCCCCGACGGCATCTGGGTCGGGGAGCTCGAGTCGAACGTGACGATGACCGCGCAGCACCTGTTCTGGAACCACATGCTCGGGCTGCGCACGCCCGAGCTCGACCGGCGGATCGCGAACGAGTTGATGGCGCGGATGCGCGACGACGGCACCTGGTCGATCTGGTTCGACGGGCCGGCCGACCTCTCGACGTCGATCGAGGCGTACGTCGCCTGCCGCCTCGCGGGCGTCGACCCGGGCCCGAAGGCGCTTGCCTACATCCAGCGCGGGGGCGGGATCTCGAAGGCCCGTCTGTTCACGAAGTGCTTTCTCGCCCTGATCGGCCAGTGGCCGTGGCAGCGAATGGTGCCGATCCCGCCCGAGCTGATCCTCCTGCCGCCTTCGGCGCCGTTCTCGATCTACAACTTCGCGTGCTGGGCACGGCAGACGTTCGTCGCCCTCTCGGTCGCGCAGTCGCTGCGGCCGGTGCGGCACGCCGACGTCGACCTGCGCGCGATCGGCGCCCGGCCGGGAAGAACAAGACCACCTCGCCGACCGGGCCGTCTGCGCCGTCTAGCGCTCCGCGAAGCGGAGCGCTGGATCCGCGACCGGCAGGAAGCCGACGGGTCGTGGGGCGGGATCCAGCCGCCGTGGGTCTGGGGGATCGTCGCGCTCCAGGCGCTCGGACACGGCTTCGAAGACGAGACCTTCCGCCGCGCGGTCGAGGGCTGGCAGGGGTTCATGGTCGACGACGGCGACCGGCTGCGTCCGGAAGCGTGTCAGTCGCCGGTCTGGGACACCGGACTCGCTGTGCTCGCGCTCCGCGCCTGCGGCCTCGCGCCCGACCATCCCGCGCTCGCGAAGGCCGGCGCGTATCTGCTCCGCGAGGAGGTGGCGGTCGCCGGCGACTGGGCGATCCGCCGCCCCGACCTCGCACCCGGCGGCTGGGCGTTCGAGTACGAGAACGACGTCTATCCCGATGTCGACGACACGGCGGTGATCGCGCTCGCGCTCCGTGAGCTCGGGATCGGCGACGAGGCGATCGGCCGCGGCGTCGACTGGCTCGTCGGCATGCAGTCGCGCGACGGCGGCTGGGGCGCGTTCGACGTCGACAACAAGGCGATGTGGCTCTACAAGATCCCGTTCTGCGACTTCGGCAAGGTGACCGACGAGCCGAGCGCCGACGTCACCGCGCACACGCTCGAGACGCTCGGCGTGCTCGGCGGCCACGACGCCGCCGCCCGGCGCGGGCTCGACTGGCTCCTCGCCGAGCAGGAGGAGGACGGCTCGTGGTTCGGCCGCTGGGGCGTCAACCACCTCTACGGCACCGGAGCGGCGCTGCCGGCGCTCGAGGCGTGCGGCGTCCCGCACGACCATCCGGCGATGCGGCGAGCCGTCGCGTGGCTCGACTCGGTGCAGCAGGAGCACGGCGGCTTCGGCGAAGACATCCGCTCGTACTCCGACCCGGCGTGGCGTGGCCGCGCGGAGTTCGCGACGCCTTCGCAGACCGCGTGGGCTCTCCTCGCCTACGTGGCCGCAGGAAACGCTGAAGATTCAGGCGCGCGTGGCGCGGCAGACTATCTGTGCTCGGTACAGCGCGAGGACGGCGACTGGGAGGAGGAGCACTTCACCGGCACGGGGTTTCCCCTCGATTTCATGATCCGCTATCACCTCTACCGGCTCACGTTCCCGCTCTTCGCACTCGGACGACTCAGGGAAAGGCTTTCTGCATGAAGTTTCCGCTCCAATCGACGGTCTCCATCGGCAAGTACGTCGCCGCCCAGCAGCGCAAGGGCGAGCGCTACCCGCTCGTGCTGATGATGGAGCCGACGCTCGCGTGCAACATCGCCTGCATCGGCTGCGGGAAGATCCGCGAGTACGAGTCGAACCGGGCCCGCCTGAGCGTGGAGGAGTGCGTGGACGCGGCGGTGCAGTGCCCCGCGCCGGTCGTCTCGATCTGCGGCGGCGAGCCGCTCGTCTACAAGGGGATCGAGGAGGTCGTCGCCCAGGTGCTCGATCTCGGCAAGACGATCGAGCTCTGCACGAACGCGCTGCGCCTCGAGCAGTGCCTCGACTGGTTCGAGCCGTCGCCGCGCCTGAGCTTCGTCGTCCACCTCGACGGGATGCAGGAGATCCACGACTACGTCTGCGACTACCCGGGCCTGTGGGAGATCGCGGTCGACGCGATCAAGACGGCGCGCGCCCGTGGCTTCCGCGTCACCACCAACACGACGATCTTCAAGGAGACCGAGGTCTCCGACGTGATCGAGATGATGCGCTATCTCACGAAGGACGTGGGCATCGACGGGATGCTGATCGCGCCCGGCTACCAGTACTCGCAGATCGACCCGGCGCTGACGATGACGCGTGAGGAGCACGAGGTGAAGTTCCGCGCCATCCGCGCCGCGAGCCGCGAGCACGGCTATCGCTGGATCGCCACGCCGATCTACCAGGACTTCCTCACCGGCGAGCGGAAGCTCGAGTGCGCGCCGTGGGGATCGATCACGCGCAACCCGTACGGCTGGAAAGGGCCGTGCTACCTGCTCACGGACGGCATCTTCCCGACGTACGAGGCCCTGATCGAGGGCATGGAGTGGGAGGCGTACGGGCCCGGGAACGATCCGCGCTGCGAGCACTGCGGGATCCACTGCGGCTTCGAGCCCGCCGCCGCCTACGAGGCGTCGAGCAGCCTGAAAGAGACCGTCAGGAGCCTTGCATGGACGCTCACGGGTTGAGCGACCTCACCTTCGCCTGCGCTACGAGCGCCGAGGAGCGCGTCGCACGGCGGCTCGGCCTGAACGCGGTGCGCGTGGGCGTCTGCGTCGCCAACGGCGTGCCGGAGGGGCGGCTCGTCTCGTTCGGCCTCGCGGGTGCGCTCGGCGACCTGCGCGTCGGCGACGTGCTCGACGCGACACGCGTGGTCGACGCCTCGGGAGCGACGCTCTGGGAGGGGCCGGGGCTCGGTGTCCGCGGTGCGCGGCAGGGCGTCGTGCTCGGCGGCGACGCGCTCGTCTGGGACGCGGCCGAGCGGCAGCAGCTCCGCGAGACGACCGGCGCCGACGCGGTCGACATGGAGAGCGGCGTGCTCGCGCGCAGCGGCCGGCTGGCCGGCGTGCTCCGTGCCGTCTCCGACGACGGCTCGAGCGCGATCGAGGGCGTCGACTCGACCGTTCATCCCGACGGGCGCACGCACGTCGCAGGACTCCTGCGCTGGATCGCCACCCGCCGCGGCGACGCGATCCGCTCGATGCGCGACGCGCTGCGGGCGCTCCGCTCGCTCGAGCAGGCGGTCGCCGCATGACCGGGAGAGTCCTCCTCGCCGCGCCGCGGTCGTTCTGCGCCGGTGTCGACCGCGCGATCGAGATCGTCGAGCGGCTGCTCGAGCAGCACGGACCGCCCGTCTACGTCCGCCACCAGATCGTCCACAACGAGCACGTCGTCCGCCGCCTCGAGGGGCTCGGCGCCGTCTTCGTCGAGGACGAGTCGGAGATTCCGGAGGGTGAGATCTGCGTCCTCTCCGCGCACGGCGTCGCCCCCTCGGTGAAGGCGAACGCGGCGGCGCGCGGTCTGCGCGTGGTCGACGCGACGTGCCCGCTCGTGAACAAGGTGCACGCCGAGGCGCGCCGCTACGCCGACAGCGGCCATCTCGTCGCGCTCGTCGGTCACAAGAACCACGTCGAGGTGATCGGGACGCTCGGTGAGCGGCCGGAGAACACCGTCGTGATCGAGTCGCCGGAGCAGGCGCGCGACCTGCAGACCGACAAGCCGGTCGCGGTCGTCACGCAGACGACGCTCTCGCTCGACGACGTCGCGCCGATCGTGGACGCGCTCGAGGGCCACGTCGGCCAGCTGCGGCGACCGCATGCCGACGACATCTGCTACGCGACGCAGAACCGCCAGGACGCCGTCAAGGCGATGGTCGCGGAGGGCGCCTCGCTGATCCTCGTCATCGGCTCGGAGACGAGCTCGAACGCCGTGCGACTCGTCGAGGTCGCCCAGGCGATGGGTGCGACCGCGACGCTGATCGACGGTGAGAGTGCGCTCGACGACGCACTGCTCGACGGGCACGAGACGGTCGGGCTCACGGCCGGCGCGTCGACGCCCGAGGAACTCGTCCGTGCGACGGCGGAACGGCTCGCGGCGCGAGGCTACGGCCTGCCGGAGGAGCTCACCGTCGCCCGGGAAGACGTTCATTTCCGGCTCCCGAAGGAGGTGGCACGCGCGTCGTGACCAGCATTGAGATCCCCTATTCGATCGCGGCAGCGCTGCCGACGCTCTCGGTGATGGACATCACGAACGACGTCGCGCGTGCCGTTGCGGCATCGAGCGTCGAGGACGGCATCGCCTACATCCACGCCGTCCACAACCACGCGCTCGTGCGCGTCCAGGAGCGGGAGACGGGCTTCTTCGAGGATCTCGAGGGGATGCTCGAGCGGGTCGTGCCCGCGACGACGGTCGCGCGTGAGCGGCTGCTCGCGTTCCTCCTCGGCTCGCGTGCCGAGCAGGTGCCGGTCGCCGCCAAGAAGCTCTGCCTCGGCCAGTGGCAGCGGGTCATGCTCTTCTCGCTCGACGCCGAGCACCGCGCCGACTGGCGCCTGACGCTGCTCGGCTAGTTGCTGCTTCGCCCGTTTCGCGCGGCCGACCGGTGGTGGGTCGCGGCCGCGCGTGTCGGGAGCGACCCGAACGTATTGACCAGCGTCTTGCGCTCGGGGCAGACTCCAGGGGTGGACCGTGCCCGTCGGCACCAGCGGCTCTATGCCCGGCTGACGCTCGGTCTGCTCGCGTTCGTGGCCGAGCTCTCGGGGCGCAGCCTCACCCACCGGCTCGACGTCGGGCAGCACGTCGGCCCCGTCTCCTACGCGGACCAGACCTACTACCCCGTCCTGCTCGCCGGCGTCAAGGTCGTGGCGGCGCTCGTGCTCGCACGGCTCGCCTGGCGGTTCGCGAAGGCGACCGCGGCCGCCCGCGCGGCGCACCGGATCGTCGGCGGCGCCAGCGCGGCCCGCTCGGCACGCATGCCGATCGAGCTCGGGTTCCGGCTCTGGCTCGTCTCCTTCCTCGGCACCGCGACGATCTACCTCGTCCAGACTGACGCCGAGACGATCGCGAGCGGGCGTTGGCCGCTCCTCGCGCCGTGGCTCCACACCTCCGCGCTGCCGATCTTCGCCGTCCTCGCCGTCCTCGTCGCACTCGTGTACCGCGCCGTCGAGGGCTGGCTCGCAGACGTCGAGCGGATCGCCGCCGCGGCGGTCGCCCGTGCGCGGCTCCTGGTCGGGCGAGGCGTGCTCCGCGTCGTGCGGCCCCGCGCGCTCGGTGGCGATCACGGTCCGCGCACCCGCTTCGGGCTCGCCTTCGAGTCGCGTCCGCCTCCCGCCGCCGCGTAAGCGCCGCGGGACGATCCGTCCTCCCGCGGCCCACGCCGGACCGCCTTCGAACAGGGGAGGACTGCCGTGAGCGCGGACGTCGCCCACGAGCTGCAACGCGAATCGGAGTACGCCGACGCCGAGCGGGCGCTACCGCTTGCCGCTCGGATCGTGCTCGCGCTCGGCCCGCTGACCGCCGCCGCCGGCGTCGCCTGGGCGTTCGCCCAGCCGTGGCGGCTGACCGTGCTCCACCCGTACGGGCAGGGCTTCTGGTGGCTCGTCGCCGAGCCGCCGCTCTACGTCGTGCTCGTCGGCCTCCTCTTCCGAGGGCTGCTCGCGCCCGGCATCGTCGCCGACGTGCTCGCGGCCGAGGACGGAGGGCACGGGAGCCGCGCGTCCTCGCTCGCTGCCGCCTCCGCAAGCCGGAGAGCGGAGCGAGGCGGACCGGGGCGAGACGGGGACGGACCGTGATCCTCGCCGGGATCGAGCCCGCCGCCGAGATGGTGCACTGGTGGTTCGCCACCGGCTTCCTCGTCCTCGGCCTGCTGCTGCTCTCGGAGGCGCTCGTCGGCCCGGAGGTCTGGGGGCGGCGGCCGTGGCGGCGCTACCTCTGGCCGGGGTTCGCCTTCGGGATGGGCGTCCTCATGTTCCCGGTGATGACCTTCTTCACCAGCTCGACGATCCACATGGTCGCCCACGGCTCCTGGGCCCAGGTGATGATGCTCGCCGGTGCGGCCGAGCTGGGCGTCGCGCGGGGCAAGCTCCACTCGCAGTACTGGCGGCTCTGCTCGGCGCTCGCGCTCTTCGTCTCCGGCGGCGCGTTCCTCGTCCACGAGCAGAACGCGTGGCTCTTCTCGCGGGCCGCTTTCCTCCACCACCTGCTCGGCTGGTCGGTCTTCGTCTGCGCGCTCTTCCCGCTCCTGCAAGCGTTCCGGCCGCGCTCGCTCACCGCCGGGCTCGGCTTCGCGACGACGTTCGTGCTGATCGCCGTCGTCCTCTACTGCGATCGCGACACGGCCGCGATCTTCGGGCACCTCTCCTTCTACGCGGGAGTCGCGCACCGATGAGGCGGCTCGTCTTCCTCGCCGTCGCAGCGGCGGCGCTCGCCGCGCCCGCCCTCGCATTCGCGCACGCGACGCTGATCGGCGAGTCGCCCGGTCTCCGCGAGCGGATCGAGACGGCGCCCGCGCAGGTCGTGCTCACCTACGACCAGCCCGTCGATGCCGTCCGCGACGCGCTCGTCGTCCTGAACGAGAAGGGCGAGAACGTCGCGAAGCCGGCGCAGTCGATCAAGACGAAGCGCGAGCTGATCGCGACGCTGCCGAAGAACCTGCCGGCCGGCGCCTACACCGTGCGCTGGCGCGCGCTCTCGAGCGACGGTCACGTCGTCTCGGGCATCTACACGTTCGGCGTTCGCGTGCCGGCGCCGCCGGTGACCGAGGCGGTCGGCGCGCAGGGGCCGACGCGCACCGAGGACGCCGTGCGCTGGCTCTACTTCCTCGCTCTCGCACTCGTCGTCGGCGGGACCGGCTTCCGCCTGACCTGCCTGCCGCGCACGCTCTCGGCGGCCGCCGAGCGGCGCTTCTACTGGCTCGCCGGCGCCGGCGCGGTCGCCGTGATCGAGATCGGGATCGCGGCCTTCATGCTCCGCGCCCAGGACGCGCTCCAGCTGCCGCTCGTCGACTTCCTCTACGGCGACCTCTCGTCGCTCGCGAACGGGACGCGGTTCGGCCAGGCGTTCGTCGCGATGACCCTCGGCTTCGCGCTCGTGCTCGCGGCCGTCGTCCTCGCCTGGCTGACCGGGAGGCGCTGGCTGCTGTGGGCCGTGCTCGCGCTCGGACTCGTCTTCTCGTCGGGGCTCTCGCTCTCGGGCCACTCCGCCGCGGACGCCGGGCACTCGTGGCTGTCGGAGCTCGCCGACTGGGTGCACCTCGGCGCGGCGACGCTCTGGGTCGGCGGGCTCGTGCAGCTCTTCGCCGTCGTCTGGCCCGAGCCGGCGCTGCGGCGCGACGCGTTCCTGCGCTTCTCGCGGCTCGCGACCGTCCTCGTGGCACTGCTGCTCGCGGCCGGGACGTACCTGAGCGTGCTCCGCTTCCCGCACGTCCGCGACCTCTGGACGACCGGCTACGGGCACGTGCTGATCGTCAAGCTGTCGCTCGTCGCGCTGGCGCTCGCCTGGGGCGCGGCGCACCGCTTCCTCGTCGCGCCGCGCATCGCAAGGGGGGAGGCCGGGGCGCGGCTCGGGCGCAGCCTGCTCGGCGAGAGCGCAGTCGCGATGGCGGTGCTGCTGCTGGCGGCCGTGCTCGTCGACGCGAAGCCGCCGCCGCAGCCGGCTCCCCCGCCTCCCGCTGCGTCATCCGCTCACCGCTGACCGCTAGCGTCCATGGCGTGCTGGTCCTGACGCGCACGCAGGTGGAGGAGTTGCTCGACCTCGACGCGCTTCTCGAGGCGCTCGCCTCGGCGCATGCGGAGCTCTCCGCCGGAACGGTCTCGCTGCCGCCGCGCGTCGCCGCGTTCGCCGGGGACGCAGGCCTGCTCGGCGCAATGCCCGCGAACCTCCCGGGAGCAGGGCTCGGGTGCAAGCTCGTGACGCTCTTCCCGCACAACGCCGACCGGCCGAGCCACCAGGCGGTGATCGCGCTCTTCGACCCCGCGAACGGCACGCCGGTGGCGCTGATGGACGGAACGCACATCACCGCCGCCCGCACCGGCGCCGCGGCCGCGCTCGCCGCGCGCCTGCTGGCGCGCCCGGACGCCCGCACGCTCGCGATCCTCGGCACCGGCGTCCAGGCACGCTCGCACGCTCGCGCCTTCGCCGCCATCCGCGACTGGGACGAGGTCCGCGTCGCCGGCCGCGACGCCTCCAGGACCGCGGCGCTCGCCGCCGAGCTCGGCGCCCGCGCCTGCTCGTTCGAGGACGCCGTCCGCGGCGCCGACGTCGTCGCCGCGACCACGCACTCGCCCGAGCCGGTCGTCCGTGCGGAGTGGGTGGCGCCGGGGACGCATGTCGGCTCGGTCGGCTATGCGGTGCCGGGCTCGGAGCTCGACCTCGAGCTCGTGCAGGCCGCCGGCGTGCTCGCGGTCGAGTCGCGCTCGTCCGCCTTCGCCGAGCCGCCCGCCGGCGCTGTCGAGCTTGCCGGGATCGACCCCGAGACGGCGGTCGAGCTCGGGGAGCTCGTTGCCGGCACGCGCGAGGGCCGCACCTCGCCGGAACAGATCACCCTGTACAAGTCGGTCGGTGTCGCCGCCCAGGACGTCGCCGCGGCGGCGCTCGTCCTCGCCACCGCGCGCGAGCGCGGCGCCGGCCTCCAGATCGAGTTGGAGGAGATCCGCGCATGAGCACACCCGAGTTCAGCCCCGGTCTCGCCGGGGTCGTCGCGTTCGAGACCGAGATCGCCGAGCCCGACAAGGAGGGCGGCGAGCTCCGCTATCGCGGCGTCTCGATCGAGGAGCTCGTCGGTCGCGTCCCGTTCGAGCAGGTCTGGGGCCTGCTCGTCGACGAGTCGCTGCACCCGGGCCTGCCGGCCGCGCACGTCGACCTCGAGCTGCGCACCGGCCACTACATCGGCGACCTGCAGACCGCGCTCGCGAGCCTCGCCGGCGAGTGGAAGCTCGGCCAGTTCATCGACATCGACGACGACGAGGCGAAGGAAGACCTGCGACGGCTCTCCGCGGCCGCGCTCTCGGTCGTCGCCCAGTCGGCCCGCGGCGCCGACCTGCCGCCCGTGGCCGCCGAGACCGTCGCGGACGGGCGGACGGCCGCCGAGCGGTTCCTGCTCGAGTGGCGCGGCGAGGTCGACGAGCGGCACGCCCGCGCGATCGACACCTACTGGATCTGCACTGCCGAGCACGGCCTGAACGCGTCGACGTTCACCGGCCGGATCGTCGCCTCGACAGGCGCCGACGCGGGCGCCGCCCTCTCGGCCGCCGTCGGTGCGCTCTCGGGCCCGCTGCACGGCGGCGCTCCCGCGCGCGTCCTGCCCATGCTCGACGCCGTCGCCGAGTCGGGCGACGCCGAGCGCTGGGTCGCCGAGACGCTCGCCCGCGGCGAGCGGATCATGGGCTTCGGCCACCGCGTCTACCGCGCCGAGGACCCGCGCTCGCGCGTGCTCAAACGGACGGCGAAGGAGCTCGGCTCGCCGCGCGTCGCCGTCGCCGAGGAGCTCGAGCAGGTCGTGCACGAGGCGATTGCGCGCAAGAGCCCCAGCCACTCGTGGACGAACGTCGAGTACTGGTCGGCGGTCGTGCTCGACGCGGCCGAGGTGCCGCCCGCGCTCGCGCCTGCGATGTTCGCGTGCTCGCGGACCGCCGGCTGGTCGGCGCACATCCTCGAGCAGAAGCGACTCGGCGTTCTCATCCGCCCGTCGGCGCACTACGCTGGGCCGGAGCCGAGGACGCTGCAGGAGGTCTGAGCGAGGCTTCGTTTGCGCCGCGCGCGCTGCGGGGAGAAAATGTGGCGAACGTCGCTTGTGTGTGGCCTGGCGGCAACGGGCGGGGGTGGGGATGGCGGATCGGGCATTGCTGGGTGTGCTGGAGGTGGCGAGGAGCGTCGTCGCCGAGCTCGACCTCGAGGTCGTGCTCGAGCGAGTGCTCGCGGCCGCTCAGGAGCTGACACAGGCGCGCTACGCCGCGCTCGGCATCGTCGACGAGTCGCGCACCGGGCTCGCCCGCTTCCTCACCGTCGGCATCAGCGAGGACGAGCGCGCCGAGATCGGCGACCTGCCGAGTGGCCGCGGCGTCCTCGGCGAGTTGATCGAGCGCCCGCAGCCGTTGCGCCTCTCGCGCGTCGGCCTGCATCCCCGCTCGTGGGGGTTCCCGCCCGGCCACCCGCCGATGGAGACCTTCCTCGGCGTGCCGATCGTCGTCGGCGACCGGCCCTTCGGCAACCTCTACCTGACGGAGAAGGAAGGCGGGGCGGACTTCACCCCGCAGGACGAGCAGGCCGTCACCCTGCTCGCCGAGTTCGCCGCGGTCGCGATCGACCACGCAGGCCGCTACACGGGCGCCCGCCAGCGCGGCGACGAGCTCGAGCGGATCAACGCGACGCTCGACGCGACCGCTCAGATCGCGAGGGCGGTCGGCGGCGAGACCGACCTCGGGCTGATCCTCGAGCTGGTGGCCAAGCGCGGCCGCGCGCTCGTCGCCGCCCGCACGCTGCTCGTCGAGCTGGTCCGCGGGGACGAGCTCGAGGTGGCGACCGCCGCCGGTGAGTTCCCGCCCGAGGTGCTCGGCGCGCGGCTGCCGCTCGACGAGACGGTGGCGAGCGCGGCGCTCCGCACCCGCCGCACGCAGCGGCTCGAGGAGGAGCTGAACCGCTCGCGTTTCGAGCAGCACGGGCTCGGCCGCTTCGGGCTCGAGGCCGCGAGCGGGCTCGTCGTGCCGCTCGTCTTCCGCAACCAGGCGTACGGCGTCCTCGTCGCGCTCGACCGGCTCGAGCACGGGCCGCGCTTCAACTCCGACGACCAGCGCCTTCTCGAGGCATTCGCGGCGAGCGCGGCGACCGCGGTCGCGACCGCCACCTCGGTCGCGGCGGAGCACCAGCGGCAGAGGCTCGCCGCCGCCGAGGCCGAGCGGAGCCGCTGGGCGCGCGAGCTGCACGACGACACGCTCCAGGAGCTCGCCGCCCTCCGGCTGAGGCTCTCCGCGGCCCGTCGTGCGGGCGACCGGGAGGCGCTCGACCGCGCGGCCGACGACGCAATCGACACCCTCCAGGAGCAGATCGCCGGCGTCCGCTCGCTCATCACCGACCTCCGTCCGGCCGTTCTCGACGAGCACGGCGCCGGCGGCGCGCTCGAGTCGCTCGCGCAGCGCGCCGGCCGCGACGGCTTCGAGGTCGAGCTGCACGTCGATCTCGCATTCGAGTGCGGCAGGGCCGCGACGCGCCACACCGAGGAGCTCGAGGCGGGCCTGTACCGGATCGTTCAGGAGGCCGTGACGAACGTCGGCAAGCACGGCGGCGTCCAGAAGGCGCGCGTCGACGTCGTCGAGGACGAGAACGCGGTCAGGGTGACGGTCAGCGACGACGGCGCGGGCTTCGACCCGGGGGCCGTCCGCGGCGGCTTCGGGCTGCTCGGGATGCGTGAGCGGGTCGAGCTGCTGGGCGGGACCCTTCGGATCGATTCCACCCCCGGAGGCGGTACGACGCTCGAGATCTCGCTGCCGCCCATGCGCCGCCCGGCGGCCGGTGAAACGGCGGGTCTTCGCAGCGTCGGCATCTAGGCGATGCACGAAGACCTCCTCGCCTACCGTGACCGCTTTCCGATCCTCGCCGAGACGACGTATCTGATCAACCACTCGCTCGCGGCGATGCCCGCCGCGGCCGAGGACAACCTGCTCGAGTACGCGCGCATGTGGCGGGAGCGCGGAATCAGGGCGTGGGGCGAGGGCTGGTGGGAGATGTCTGTCAGCGTCGGCGACCAGCTCGGCCGCATCCTCGGTGCGCCGCCTGGCTCGATCGTCATGCACCAGAACGTGACCGTCGCCGAGGCGATCGTGCTCTCGTGCTTCCCGCAACCGGGCGTGCGGAACCGGATCGTCTACGAGGAGGCGAACTTCCCGTCGGTGCGCTACCTCTACCAGGCCAGTCCGGAGCGGGAGGTCGTCGCGGTCGCCGACGATGCGGCGATCGTCGACGCGCTCGACGAGCGCACCCTGCTCGTCCCGATCAGCCACGTCCTCTTCTCGCGCGCCGAGATCCAGGACGTCGAGCCGATCGTGCGCCGCGCGCACGAGGTCGGGGCGACGGTCGTGCTCGACTGCTACCAGTCGGCCGGGGTCGTCCCCGTCGACCTGACCGCGCTCGGGGTCGACTTCGCGGTCGGCGGCAGCGTGAAATGGCTTTGCGGCGGGCCGGGCGCCGGCTGGCTCTACGCCCGCCCGGACGTCGCCGAGCGGCTCGAGCCGACGCTCGTCGGCTGGCAGGGGCACGCCCGCCCCTTCGCCTTCGAGCCGGAGATGGACTACGCCGACGGCGCGCGCCGCTTCCTCACCGGCACGCCCAACGTGCCCGCGCTCTATGCCGCGACTGCCGGTTACGACGTGATCGAGGAGGTGGGCGTGCCGCGTATCCGCGAGCGCTCGCTTGCGCTCACCGGGCTGCTGATCTCGCTTTGCGACGAGGCCGGACTCGAGGTCGTGAGCCCGCGCGACCCGGCGCGGCGCGGTGGCGCCGTCGTCGTCTCGACGCCGGACCACGCCGGCTGTCACCGGGAGCTCAGCGAGCGCGGGGTGATCTGCGACTTCCGGCCGGAAGCGGGGATCCGGCTCGGCCCGCACTTCTTCAACTCCGAGGACGAGGTACGGCGCGCGATCGGCGAGCTGGCCGACGTGGTCGCGACCGGTGCCTACGCGAAGCACACAGGGGCCGCCGCCCGGTTCTGAATCCCGGCGGAGGGTACACCGCTCGTGTGTCGCCGTTCCTTCCGGTCGGGGTGCTCGTCTCTGCGGTGCTCGCCGCCGCAGGCTCGGCCGGTGTCTCGGCCCAGGCGGCGAGTGTCGGCGTCTTCCCGTCGGCGACGTCGTTTCGCGCCTCGGCCGCGCCGTCATCGTCGCCGTCGTCGCAGGTGTCGCTGGCCATGGCGATCGGCGGCACGGACGACTCGGTCGTGCTCGTCCGGGGCGCCAGGCAGGTGGCGGCGCAGCTGAGCCTCGACGGGCCGGTCACGGCGACGCTCTTCTTCGCGCACTACGTCTCGTTCGGCGGCACGCTCGTTCCGGACGCGCTCGAGCCGTGGGACGGCGGCGAGCGCCCGACCGAGCAGCTGAACCAGCCGCTCTGGATCCAGGTCACCGTCCCGCCGGGCACCGCGCCGGCGACCTACACCGGCTCGCTCACGGTCGACGCCGACGGCGCCGCGACGACGGTCCCGATCTCGGTGAAGGTCTTCGCGGTGACGCTGCCCCCCAAGAACCAGGTCGCCGGCAGCCTGCTGACGGCGTTCAACGTCTCGGGGCAGTCGTACAGCAACAAGGTCGCGAGCCTGTACGGGCCGACCGGCCAGACGTCCTCGCCGCAGCTCTACGCGTTCGTCGCCTCGTACCGGCTCTCGCCGAACGCGTGGGGCTACGGCTCGCCGCACGACGCCTCCGGCTACAAGACCGACCGCCGCTGGTGGAGGGACTCGTCCGCGATGATGGCCGCCGAGGCCGGCGACCCGCGCGCGTTCGCGGCGATGTCCCTGCCGCTCGGCAACAACCGCAGCGCACAGCCGGTCGCCGGGCTGTCGCCGAACGCGCCGCAGGTGTGGTGCCCCTACCTGCGGGCCGTCCACGGCTTCTGGCAGCAGCACGACTGGCTCGGCTCCTACCCGTACCTCTACGGCATGGACGAGCCCGGCCTCGCCGGCTTCAAGATCGTCGGGCAGCAGGCGACGGCGGTCCACGCCTGCTTCCCCGGGGCGCACGAGGTCGTCACCGGCAACCCGTCGGTCGACAACCGGTTCCTCTGGGACGGCGGCGCGAACGACGTCGACGCGTGGGCCGTGCTCGCGAGCCGCTACTACGGCAAGTACACCGTGCCGGCGCTCACGCGGCAGGGCAGGTCGAACGCCACCGCGAACCTGAAGCTGATCGACCAGGTGCGGAAGCGCGACAAGCAGATCTGGGCGTACAACTACGCGGGGACGAAGACGCCGAGCTTCACCGCGACCGAGCCGCTCTCGGACGCGCGGCTCATCTTCGACTGGGCCGCAATCGAGAACCTGAGCGGCATGCTCTACGGGCAGGGAACGACGACGTACTCGAGCGGCAACCCGCTGCAGTCGGTCGACCGGAACGGCTCCTTCGTGCTGATCTATCCGGGCAAGGACGCGCCGCTGCCGAGCGCCCGCCTCGAGCAGATTCGCAACGGGATCGAAGACTGGGAGATCTTGAACGTCGTCCGGCACAAGCGCGGCGCGGCGGCGGTCGGCCGGATCGTCGGCGGCGTGGGGCTGCTCTCGACGACGAGGACGGGCGCCGTCGAGCTCGGCTGCACGATCGGCTGCCAGCTGAAGACGGCGACGGCATTCTCGTGGCCGGCGTGGTCGGGCGACGCCTCGACGCCCCGCCGCCTGGAGCAGATGCGGCTGCAGGCGCTGACCGCGGCGTCCTAGAGGAGCTCGAGCAGGCGCGCGGCATGCGCCGGTGCGACCGGCTCGTCGTCGTGGCGGAAGTAGACGTAGACGGGCTCGGCGGCCGCGCGCACGGCGGCCGCGAACGTCTCGTCCGGAGCCTCCCGGCGGCGCAGGTAGCGGAACGGCGCCGGGTGGTCGAGGTCGTTCACGCGGACGGCGCCCGCCTCGGCGAGCCTCGGCTCGACCCCGTCCCAGGACGGGTGCTCGAGGTCGAACGCGAGCCGGAGGGACGGGTCGAGCGAGCCGAGGAGCAGCTCGAGCGCGCCCTCGTCTCGGCCCGACTTGAGCGAGATCCGGATCGGGCCGAGACGCTCGCCGAGCGCGCGGAAGCGCGTCTCGAACTCGCGCAGCATGCGCAGCCGCTCGCCCGGGAGCTTCGGCGCGAACTCGAAGCCGCCGGGGGCCTGCTCGGCCCAGCGCCGGAACTGGTCCTCCGCGGGCAGGCGGTAGCCGGTCGTGTTCAGCTCGACCGTCGGGAAGCGCTCCGCGTAGAAGCCGAGGAAGGCCGACGGGTCGAGCCCGGCCGGGTAGAAGCCGGGCCGCCAGCTCGGATACGACCAGCCCGAGGTGCCGACCGAGACGCGGTTTACTGTGAGCGGTCCTTTGTCCACGGTGGAGACAGTGACAGTTCCCGTCGAGCAGTTCACCGAAGAGGAGCGGGCCCGCCTGGCGCCGCACTTCACCAACCTCGACCGGCCGGTGTTCGGGCTCGTCAACCTGCCCGAGACGGTCAAGGGCGCGCTCTTCGCCCGCTACTCGCGCTACCCGGGGACGCTGCGGCGGCTCTTCCTCGACGAGTTCGCCGACTCCGTCGCCGAGCTGCCCGCATGGGAGGGCGACGAAGGCGAGCGGGCCGCGAAGCTCTACGAGACGATCTTCCTCGGCTACGGCGACGACTCGGTGGCGCAGCTCGGCGGCGCCCATGTGGCCTGCGAGTGGACGTCGAACCTGCTGACGAAGATCCTGCAGCGGCCGCGGCTCGCGGCCTACCTCGAGCAGTCGACGCGCTACATCGCCTACGACGCGGGAGTCGACGGCTTCGGCTACCGCTACCACCGCGACGCCCGCTTCGGGCCGGCGTACGAGACGGCGATGGACGACCTCTTCGCCACCTACTCGCGGCTGCTCGAGGGCGTGTCGGCGTGGGTGGCGGAGCGGTTCCCGGCCGCCGAGAGCGAGTCGCCCGCCGCACACCGGCGTGCGGTGCGCGCGAAGGCGCTCGACCTCGTCCGCGGCCTGCTGCCCGCGGCGTCGCTCTCGCACGTCGGCATCTACGCGAGCGGCCAGACCTACGAGCAGCTCGTCCTCCATCTGCTCGCGCACCCGCTCGCCGAGGCGCGGGCGTACGGCGCGATGCTGCTCGAGGAGCTGCAGGCGATCATCCCGAGCTTCGTCACCCGCGTGCCGCGCCCCGATCGCGGCGGGCGCTGGGTCGAGTTTCTGCGCGGGCGCGGCGAGGCGGCGGTGGCGGCCGCGGCGCGGCTCGGGCTCGGCGAGACGCGCGAGGGTGAGGCCGTTCCGTCGGTGCGGCTGCTGCGCGTGCACGGCAGCGAGGAGGAGCTGCTGGCGGCGTTGCTCTACGAGGCGTCGGCTACCGGCGAGGAACAGGCGCTCGCGGCGGTGGCCGGGCTTTCCGGCGAGGAGCGGGCGGTGCTCCTGCGCGAGCTCGTCGGCGAGCGCGAGAACCGTCGCCACCGGCCGGGCCGCGGCTTCGAGACGCTCTCGTACCGGTTCGAGATCGTCTCCGACTACGGCGCGTTCCGCGACCTCCAGCGGCACCGGCTGCTCACATGTCAGTGGCAGCGGCTCTCGCCCGATCTCGGCGCCGAGGTGCCGGGCGAGGTGGAGGAGGCTGGGCTCGGCGGCGAGTTCCGGCGGGCGCTCGAGGTGTCGCAGACCGAGTACGAGCGGCTGCGCGGCGAGGGGCTCGCGGAGGAGGCGCCGTACGCGCTCTGCCTCGCCTACCGGATCCGCTACGTGCTCGAGCTGGACGCGCGCGAGGCGCTGCACCTGATCGAGCTGCGCTCCGGGCGCGAGGGCCACCCGTCGTACCGGGCGGTCGCGCTGCAGATGCGCGAGGAGATCGCGGGCGAGCATCCGAACGTCGCGGCGGCGATGACCTTCACCGACGCGGAGACCGAGCCGCGGCTCGAGCGGCTGCTCTCCGAGATGCGTAGCGAGTCGCGGCGCCCCGGACAGTGAACCTCCCCCGCGAGGCGGAGGACGCCTCGTTCAAGGGTGAGGAGATCGAGGACGAGGAGCTCGCAGGGGCGACCTTCCTCCGCTGCAGCTTCCGCGGCGCACGGCTCGAGGGCGTCGTCACGCGGCGCTCCACCTTCCAGGCGTGCGACTTCACTCTGGCGCGGCTGAACGGCTCCGAGCACGAGGGCTCGGACTTCGCGAACGCGATCTTCGAGAACGCCTACCTGTTCGGGGCGCGCTTCACCGAGTGTCGGCTCGTCGGTGCGTCGTTCGCCGGCGCGACGCTGACCGGGCTCACGATCGAGGGCGGCGACTGGTCGTACGTCTCCCTGCGCGGCCAGGATCTTGGCGGCGCCGACCTGCGTGGGACGAGGCTGCGCGAGGCAGACCTCTCCGAGACGAACCTCTCCGAGGCGGACCTGCGCGGGGCCGACCTGACACGGGCGATCGTCCATAACGCGAACCTCGCCGGTGCCGACCTCCGCGAGGCGAACGTCGACGGAGTCGACCTCGCGGCCGCGCTCCATCGCGGCGTCCGTCTCGACCTGGCCGGCGCCGTCCAGCTCGCGCGCTCGCACGGCGCCGTCGTCGACTGATCCGACACGCTCTCGTCACCGGTGTCAGACGCCGGGACATGTTCGTCGTGTTACGCGCTCGCCGGTTTCAGGACGGTCTCGCCGGCGCCCTTCGTGCCGGCGGCCTGCTTCGTCACGATCCAGCTGTCGCCCTGCTCGGCCTGGTAGGGCGACGTCATCGCGATCGTGACGCTCTTGCGCGGGCTGTCGATCGTGAACCAGCCGCACGGCTTCCACGGCTTCCCGTCCCGGACGAGATACACGGCGTAGTAGCCGTCGGCCGGTAGCGCCGGCAGCCCGGTCGCATCGAGCGTCATCGGCCAGTTCCCCGCGACGTCCTCGGGCTGGACGCGGAGCGAGGCCAGCGCGTCGGGCGCGAGGCTCGTCCCGGCCAGCTCGATCGTATGGATCGCGGCCGGCGTCGAGGACGTGCCGCTGTTGCCGACGATGTAGCCGCCGAGAAAGACGAGCACGACCGAGATCGCGGCGGCGACCAGCACCGCTGCCCGGCGTCGTACCTGCCGCGGGCGGCGGGTGAGCGTCATCGCCAGCGTCGGCCCCGCCTCGAGCTCCGGTGTCAGCTCCGGCGGCGGCCCCGCAGCGACGAGCAGGTCGTGCGTCCGCCGCAGCCGCTCGCGCTCGCCGCCGACCGGCTCGTTCCCGACCAGCTCGTCGAAGTCGCTCGGGCTCACGCGACCTCTCCCTCCAGCACGCCGGAAAGCCGGGCGAGCGCGCTTCGCGTCCGCGTCTTGACCGTTCCGATCGGGATGTTCAGGTACGCGGCCACCTCGCTCTGCGAGAGGCCGCTCCAGTACGCGAGCTCGAGCACCTCCCGCTCACGCGCCGGCAGGTCCTCCAGCGCGCGGTGCAGCCGCCACGAGACATACGACGCCTCCGCCTGCTCCGGCGGGCCCAGCTCGCCCGAGACGAGCTCCGGCACCTCGGCGGCCGGGTCGCCCGCCGACCGGAAGCGGTCGACGATCGCGTTGCGCGCGACCGTGTAGATCCACGCGCTTGCCGCACCGCGCTCGGGCCGGTACGACGCCGCGGAGCGCCAGATCGCGGCGAAGGCCTCCTGCACCGCGTCCTCGGCCCGGCCGCGGTCGCCGAGCCGCCGCAGCGCGAGCCCGAAGACCGAGCGGATGTAGCGGTGGTAGAGCAGCTCGAACGACAGCCGGTCGCGCTCGCCGATTTGCGCGAGCAGGTCGGCGTCGCTCACGTCGGCCGGCGGTTCGGCCCGGTCCGCCGGGACCGGGCGCAGATGCGGTGCGGTGAGTGTGAGCTCCATGTTCCGGTCTCTACTACGCACGGCGCCGTCGACCGGATCTTAGACAGGATGGAGCCGTAGCCCCTGGGGCGGCGGCGTCCGGTTGTTGGCGGAGAGTGGTCGGCGCCTACGCATATCTCGTGGGTTGCCGGGGTTTGGCCCGGTAGAGCCACATACGGAGGTCGCCGACCATGTACGACTCTACGACGACGGTAGCGGTCGGGCTTGATGTTCACGCGCGTTCGATCCGCCTTGCGGCGGTGCGCGCCGACGAGCTGTTGGAGGAGCGGACGCTGCCCTACGACGAGGACGCGGTTGAGCGGCTTTTGCGTCGCTGGCCGTCGGTGCACTGCTGCTATGAGGCTGGCCCGACCGGCTTCGGGCTCTACCGGCACCTCGTCGGCCATGGGATCGACTGCAGCGTGGTCGCGCCCGGCTTGGTGCCGCAGCGACCGGGCGATCGGGTCAAGACAGATCCGCGTGACGCACGAAAGCTGGCGCGTCTGCTCGCCGGCGGTCTGCTCGAGCCGATCCACGTCCCCTCGCCCGAGTTCGAGGCGGCCCGCGATCTGGTGCGCGCCCGTGAGGACGCGCGGCTCGATCGGATGCGCGACCGGCACCGGCTGTCGAAGTTCTGTCTGCGGCACGGGCGGTTGCTGCCGACGAGCTCCTGGACCGTCGTGCGGCGCAAGTGGCTCGGCGAGCAGCGGTTCGAGCACGCCTGCGAGCAGCTCACCTTCGACACCTACGTGCACGCCGTCGATCTCGTCGACGCGCGGATCGACAAGCTCGAGCAAGCGATCCGCGAGACCGCCGAGCAGGAGCCATGGCGCGAGCTGGTTGGTCGGCTTCGCTGCCTGCGCGGGATCGACACGCTGACCGCGCTCGCGCTCGTCACCGAGATCGGCGACTTCAACCGCTTCCGTAGCGCCGCCGAGTTCATGGCCTTCGTCGGCCTCGTCCCCTCGGAGCACTCCTCTGGCGAGAAACGCCGGCAGGGGTCGATCACCAAGGTCGGCAACAGCCACGCGCGTCGACTGCTCGTCGAGTCGGCCTGGCACGCACGCCGACGCCCGAAGGTCGGCTACGAGCTCGCCCGCCGCCAACGCGGCCAAGACGCAGTCGTGATCGAACGCGCGTGGCGCTGCCAGCAGCGCCTCTATCAGCGCTGGCAGCGGATGGCCGGCCGCAGCAAGCCACACCAAAAGATCGTCGTCGCCTGCGCGCGCGAGCTCGCCGGCTTCGTCTGGGCAATCGCCACCGACCAACCAGTCAGGAGTCTCTGATCCAACCTCTCGGCCTCGAGCAGCGGATGCGTCCGACCACACGGAGAACCCTCGACAGCTCTATGCGGCACCGCTCGCCGGTGACCCGCGACCTTAGACAGAGGCAGCTCCCGACGGTTTCCAGTCATGCGGTCCCGACCCGCGAATGTCAGTCTGATCCACCGTCGCTGCTCCGGGCCATCCGCTGCTCCAGGCCGAGAGGACAACCCATCTACCGATCGCCCCTTGACCTTTTGCTCCATGTCAGAGCTCGTGTCGAGACGAAGCCTCGTGTCGCCCGACCGTCCCCGGGAGCGCCCATAGCGCCGCTATGAGCGCTCCCTGCGTCCTTGCCGGCCACCGCCGCGACGAAGCGCCGTTCCGAGACGAGCGCTCGGGCGCCGCGCGGTGCCGCTACGAGCTCGTCGCCGCCGCGAAGCGCCGCTCGACCTCGGGCCAGTTGACGACGTTCCACCAGGCCTCGAGATACGCCGGACGCTTGTTCTGGTACGAGAGGTAGTACGCGTGCTCCCAGACGTCGATGCCGAGCAGCGGCACGTCGCTCTGCATGAGCGGGGAGTCCTGGTTCGCGGTCGAGTAGACGGCGAGGCCGGTGCCGTCCCAGACGAGCCACGTCCAGCCGCTGCCGAAGCGCTTCGCGCCGCCGTCGTTGATCGCCGCCTTGAGATCGGCGGTCGAGCCGAACGTGTCGGCGATCGCGGCCGCGAGGGCGCCGCCGGGCTCGCCGCCGCCGTCCGGGCTCATGATCGTCCAGAAGAGCGAGTGGTTCGCGTGGCCGCCGGCGTTGTTGCGCACGGCGCCGCGCTTTGCCTCCGGGATCGCCTCGATGCTCGCGAGCACCGACTCGACGGACGCGTCCGCCCACTCGGTCCCCTCGAGCGCCGCGTTCGCGTTCGTGACGTACGCGCCGTGGTGGAGGTCGTGGTGGATGCGCATCGTCTCGGCGTCGATGTGCGGCTCGAGCGCGTTGTACGCATAGGGCAGTTCGGGCAGTTCGAAGGGCATCTCCGGGCTCCTTTCGCGACTCCGCTTTCCGGCAAGGAGGATATGCTCCGCCCGCCCGGCTCTGCTGGCTGGAACCTGTGTCGAGAAGAGGAGTCGCACCGAATGACGACGAAGTTCGAGGAGATCGCGCCGCGGCCGCTACGCCCCCAGGTGCACGAGCTGGACGGGATCTCGAGCGCCACCATCGAGGCGCACTACAAGCTCTACCAGGGGTATGTCGCGAAGCGGAACGAGATCCTCGGCAAGCTCGCAGACGCCGACCTCGCCTCCGCGAACCAGACGTATTCGGAGCTGCGCGCGCTCAAGGTCGATCTCACCTTCGCGATCGGCGGGATCAAGAACCACGAGATCTACTTCGGCCACCTCGGCGGGGGCGGCGGCGACCCGACCGGCGCCTTCGGCGCGCTCGTCACCCGTGACTTCGGCTCCGCCGCCGCCTGGAAGGCCGACCTGAAGGCCACCGGAATGGCCGGCCGCGGCTGGGCCTGGACGGCATACGACTGGGACGAGGGGCGTCTCTTCAACTACGTCGGCGACGCGCAGAACACGTTCCCCGTGTGGAACGCGACCGCGCTCGTCGCGCTCGACGTCTACGAGCACGCCTACTTCCTCGACTACCAGACCGACCGCGCGTCGTACATCGACGCGTTCTTCGACAACCTCGACTGGGATGTCGTCAACGGCTGGGTCGCGCAGTACGGCATTCCCTCGTAGCCGGCCGTCATGGTGACCGCGATCTTCGTCGCGGCCGGCTACGTGGCCGGCTCGATGCCGTGGGGCCTCTGGCTCGTACGGATCTTTCGGCGCGAGGATGTCCGGACGAAGGGGAGCGGCAACATCGGCGGCTCCAACGTCTGGCGCGTCTACGGGTCGAAGCTCGGGCTGCCGACCGTCCTGCTCGACACGGCGAAGGGGTTCGCGCCGGCGCTCGCCGCGACGCTCGTCGTCGGCCACGGCACCGGCGTGCTCGCCGGTGCGGCGGCGATGCTCGGCCACTACCGGCCGCTCTTCATGCGCTTCCAGCGCGGCGGCAAGATCGTCGCGACGACCGGCGGGGCCTTCCTCGGCGTCGCGCCGCTCGTCGGCGGCGTCGGTCTGCTCGTCTGGATCGTCGTCTTCGTCGCGTTCCGCTATCCGTCGCTCGCCTCGATGACCTCGGCGGCCTCGCTGATCGCCTGGGCCTGGCTGCTCGGCTACCCGTGGCCGGTCATGGCGTTCTCGGCGTTTGCCGGCGGCGGCGTCATCTTGCTCCACCGGGAGAACATCCGCCGGCTCGCGCGCGGCGAGGAAAACCGTTCGATGCTCTGGCGGCGCTGGGTGCGGTCTAGCTCCGCAGCCAGTCCCTGAGAACCGTGTGCGCGTGCGGCCCGTGGACGCCGTCCCGCAACTCGGAGCGCAGCTCGCCGATCGTGCCGTAGCGCTCGGCGACGACCTCGTGCGCGTGGATCGTCTCGAAGTTGAGCTGCCGTGAGAGGACGAAGTCGCCGTCGTCGAGCCGCGGCAGCTGGTCGAGCACGCTCTTCAGCGCGACGCGCACCGAGTCCTCGACGAAGCGCGGCTGCAGGTGGGCATGCTCGACGACGAAGAGCTCGTCCGGCCGCTTCAGCAGCTCGTAGATCGGCGAGCTCATCGACTGCTGCACGATCTCGACTAGGTGCTCGGCGTCGACGCGCCGCCGCGTGCCGACGAAGAGCGTGCCCTGGCCGCGCTGGTTGTGGGTCGCGATCGGGACGAGCTCGAGGATCCGCTCGACGTCGACCTCGCCGAAGCCGGCGTCGGCGAGCCGCTCGGCGGCCCGGCCGCGGACGAGGCCCTGCGCGCACGGGCAGGCGTTGATCCCGGTCGCCTCGACGCCGACGACGCTCCGCACCGTCTCGCCCGCGGCGGCGGCGATCCCGATCAGCGAAACCATCTCCTGGGTCGAGAGCCCCGTCACGGGCGTCCGCCGCTCGTACGGGTAGCGCGCGACGATCTTCACCTCGGCGACGAGCGCCGACTGGCGCGAGACGATGTGGCGCGCGACGTGCTCCGCGAGATGCTCGATCAGGAACGCGTCGTCGTCCACGACGCCCTCGATCGCCTCCTCGAACAGCTCCGGGAAGCGAGACATGTGGACGCCCTTCTGCGACGGGTCGAGGTCGACCGTGCAGTCGATCGTCGCCGCGATCAGCTTCTCGCCGGCGCCGCGGCCGATGCGCACCGCCTTCTGCACGCCCGTGACGCCGGCGCGCGAGAGGCCGATCGGGATGTCCGGCGCGGCCGCCTGGAGGTCGAGCGGCGTGTGCGCGGTCTCGGTCATACGGCTAGGTTAGTCCTCCGGTGGACAACGACACGTCCTTCGCCCAACTCGTCACGCTCGCCTGTCACGACGTCCGGACGCCGCTTGCCACCGTGCACGGCTTCGCGAAGACGCTCTCGCGCAGCGGCGAGCTGGAGCCGCCGGCCGATCGCTACGTCGAGATGATCGAGGCGGCCTCGGCGCAGATGGCCGAGCTGCTGGACGAGCTGGCGCTCGCCGCACGGATCGAGTCGGGCCGCTACGAGCCGGCGCTTCGCGAGGTCGACACGCTCGCGCTCGCGCACGCGGCGGCGGAGCGGCTCGGCGAGGATCGCGTCCGGGTCTCGGGGGAGGGCACGACGGTCGACGCCGATCGCGGCGCGGTCGAGCGCGGCGTCTCCGCGCTCGTCCAATCGGCGCTCCGCCACGGCGGGATGGACGAGGTGACCGTCGTCGTGCGCGGAGCCGAGCTCGACGTCTCGCCGATCAGCGGCGCCTCGGCGCCGGTCTTGCTCGGCGAGGAGCTGCGCGACCTCGGCGCCGCGGTGGCGGTGCTGGCGATCGAGCAGCTCGGGGGAAGCGTCACCGTGGCTGACGGGACGCTGACCATCCGTCTCGCCTGAGACGGGCGTTCAGCCGGTCGCGAGTGCCGGCTCGGCCAGTTCGTGGCAGGTGCGGCAGCGCGCCTCGTACTGCTCGAGCGCTCCGACGACGATCGTCGCGCCGTCCGCCGGCGCGGGGCGTCCGTCGACGAGCCGCTGGGTCATCGTCGCCGGGCCGCCGCAGCGGTGGCAGACGGCCTGCAGCTTGTCGACGAGCTCGGCGCGGCAGAGCAGCTCGGGAAGCGAGCCGAAGGGGCGGCCCCGGAAGTCCTGGTCGAGCCCGCTGGCGACGACCCGCATGCCGCGCTCGACGAGCGTGTCGATCACGAACACGATCTCCGGCCCGAAGAACTGCACCTCGTCGACGCCGACGACGTCGTAGCCGTCGACGAGCCCGGGGATATCGCTCGGGGCGGAGACGGCGACGGCGCGCATCGTCGCGCCCGCGTGGCTGACCACGTGCCCGATGTCGTAGCGGTCGTCGATCCGCGGCTTCACGATCAGCGCCCGCTGCCCGGCGATCTCCGCGCGGCGGAGGCGGCGGATCAGCTCCTCGCTCTTGCCGCTGAACATCGGCCCGCAGACGACCTCGAGCCAGCCGCCGCGTTCGGGGAAGAGTCTGATCACGTAGGCCACCCTAACGAGCGGCCCTGACGGCGCTAGGCGGAGTGCTCGAAGCTCCAGCGAGCGAGGTCGCGCAGGCTGACGATGCCCAGCACGCGGCCGTCCTTGACCACGGGCAGGTGCCGGAAGTGGCGCGAGAACATGATCGCGAGCGCCTCCTCGACCGGCGTCTCCGGCTCGGTCGTCACCGGGTCGGCGGTCATCCACTGGCGGACGCGTGCCTCGGCCGCGCGGGCGCGCTGGGCGACGGCGCGCATCAGGTCGCGCTCGGTGATGATGCCGGCGATCCGGACGAGATCCTCGACGACGACGACCGCGCCGACGTTCCCGTCCTGCATCTTCTCCGCGGCCTCGCCGATCGTGTCGGCCGGGTCGACCGTCAGCACGTCCTTCGTCATCGCCTCGCCCACGCTCGCCATGGGCTGGAGCCTAACCGGTCGGTTGCGCTAGCGCAGGAGCCGGGACAGGCGCCGATCCTTGAGCACGCGGCCGCCGGTCTGGCACGCAGGGCAGTAGAAGATCGTGTGCTCCTCGAAGTCGACCTGGGCGAGCGGCGTGCCGCAGACGTGGCACGGCTCGCCGAGGCGGCGGTGGACGCGGTAGGTCTTCGCGTCGGAGGCGCCCTGCTCGCGCAGCGCGAGGCCGCGCGCGAGCTCGGAGTCGATCGCGGCGGCGAGGCGCGCGACCTCTTCGGCGTCGAGGTCGGTCGAGAGCGCGTACGGCGAGAGCTTCGCGGCGTGGAGGATCTCGTTCGCCCAGGCGCGGCCGATCCCGGCGATCAGTCGCTGGTCGCGCAGGAGCGCGTGCAGCCGCCGCGATTCGCGCCGCACGATCTCGCCGAGCCGCTCCGGGCCGAGCCCGAGCGCCTCCGGGCCGAGGTGGGCGAGCTCCGCCTCGGCGCCCGCCGGGGTCAGCAGCCAGACACCCGCCCGCTTGCGCTTCCCGGCCTCGGTGAGCACGAGCTTCGAGCCTCCCCCGAACTCGAGCTGGAAGGCGGGCGACTTCGGCGCGGCGGCGCCGGCGGCGAGCGTCTTCAGCCGGCCCGCGGTCATCAGGTGGACGAGCAGGACGAGCTCGCCGTCGCCGGTCGGGAAGAGCAGCCGCTTGCCGCGCCGCTCGGCGCCGCGGAACCGCTTGCCGTCGAGCGCCGCGAGCGGGGGGTCGAACGTCTTCAGCGTCGCGATGTGCGCAGGCCCGGCCTTCGCGACCGGGAACGCCGAGACGGGGTCAGTCAGCGCCCGGCGCCACGCCTCCATCTCCGGCAGCTCCGGCATCGCCGGAAACGGTACTCCGCACGGCGTCCAGCGGCTCGACCGAGATCGCCTGCTCCGGCGGCGCCGACGGCAGCTCGCGCAGCCGGCGGATCGGCGAGACGGCGATCGGGATCTGCGTCAGGATGCCGCCTGCCGCGGCGCCGACGAGCGTCTCGCGCAGGCCGACGCTCTGGGCGACGACGCCGCCGAGCGCGGAGCCGAGCGGCATCGTCCCCCAGTACATGAAGCGGGTGACCGCGTTCATCCGCCCGAGCAGGCGGTGCGGGGTGATCGCCTGGCGCAGGGTCAGCTGGTTGACGTTCATGAAGAAGCCGAGAAAGGTGCCGGCGAGGCCGCTGAGCACGAGTACCGGCAGCGGCGACGCCTGCGGCGCGGCCGGGATGCCGACGAGCGCGACCGAGGAGAGGATGCCGGTGTAGGCGATCATCGGCCCGACCCCGAAGCGGCGGACGAGGCGTCCGTTGACGAACGCGGCCGCGATGAAGCCGAGGTTGATCACGGCGGAGAGCCAGCCGATCGTCGCCGCCCCGAGATGGAGGTCGCGCACGAAGTAGACGATGAAGAGCGCGAAGAGCGCCGAGGTGAACAGGTTCCCGGCCGAGATCCAGATCGTCAGCGTGCGCAGGTACGGCTGCGAGAAGACGTAGCGGAGGCCCTCGGCGAGCTCGGCGCGCGCCCGCGTCCGCGTCGGCTCGGGCCGCGCTTCGCGGCCGCGGATCGCCGCGACGAAGCTGCCGGAGAGGAGGAAGCTGACCGCGTCGGCGAGGATGGCGACCGGCGCGCCGAACGCCGAGACGAGCCCGCCGGCGAGCGTCGGCCCGCCGAGCGCCGCCGCCGACTGCGCGCCGAGCAGCTTCGAGTTCGCCTCCCCGAGCCGCTCGCGCCCGATGAGCGTCGGCAGGAAGGACAGGTACGAGACGTCGAAGACGACGCTCAGGAGCCCGTGGACCCCGGCCACGACGTAGAGCTGCGCCATCGTCAGGTGGCCGAGCCAGTACGCGAGCGGGATCGACGCCATCGCGGCGGCGCGGCCGAGGTCGGCGGCGATCATCAGCGGCCGCCGCCGTAGCCGGTCGACCCAGACGCCGGCCGGCAGCGAGAAGAGCAGGAACGGGAGGAAGGCGAACGAGCGCAGGAGGGCGACGCCGAGCGCGCTCGCCTTCAGGACGTAGAGCGCGGCGAGCGGGAGCGCGAGGAGGGTGACCTGCGTCCCGAGCTGGCTGACCGCGTTGGCCACCCAGAGCCGGACGAAGCCGCGGTCGCGCCAGAGCTCGCTCCGCAGGCGGAGCGAGCGGCTACGCATCCGCGGAGGCGGGACCCGGCAGCGGCGTGCCCTCGATCAGGCCGCCGGCAAGCTCGGCTTCGGCGGGGGTCGGCTCTTTGACGTGCTCGGGCATCTCGCGGATCGAGCGTACCGGGGAGAGCAGCACGAACAGGAAGGTGGGGAAGCCGCCGATCGCCCCGACCCAGAGCGCGGTCTTGAGGCCGACCCACTGGCCGATCGAGCCGCCGACGAGCGCGCCGAGCGGGATCGTCCCCCAGACGACCCACCGCATGGCCGCGTTCATCCGCCCCTGGAGGCGCTCGGGCGTGATCGCCTGCCGGTAGCTGACCTGCGTGATGTTGTAGGCGACGCCGCCGAAGCCGTACAGCGCCATGCCGGCCATCAGGACCGGCAGCGGGAAGGAGGCCGGGGCGAGCGGGAAGAAGAGGCCGCCGACGGAGAAGAGCACCGCCGTGCCGACGATCGTCGGCCCGATCCCGAGTCTCCGCTGCAGGCGGTTGGCGACGAGCGCGCCGACGATCGAGCCGGCAGAGCCGACGCCGAAGACGGCGCCGACCTCGACGGCCGAGAGGTGGAGCCTCCGGCCCGCGTAGATGAGGAAGGTCGCGAACATCAGCTGGTTGAAGAAGTTCGAGACGCCGGTGCAGGCCGCGATCGCGCGCAGGTGGACGTTGCCGACCACCCAGCGGAGGCCCTCCTTCACCTGCGGCCACATCTTCGGGTGCGACGTGCCGGCCTCCAGCTCGGGCAGCTCCTCGCGGTGGCCCATCCGGAGCATGAAGACCGCCGAGACGACGAAGCTGACCGCGTCGCCGACGATCGCGTACGGGGCGGTGATCGCCGCGATCAGACCACCGGACATGCTCGGCCCGGCGACCTGGGCGACCGAGGCCGTGAGCTGCAGCTTCGCGTTCCCGTCGACGAGGTGCTCCCGCTCGACGAGCGCGGGCAGATACGACTGGTAGGCGACGTCGAAGAAGACGGTGAAGACGCCGATCGCGAACTGGAGCACGAGCAGGTGCCAGATCTGGAGGACGCCGGCAACCCAGAGGATCGGGATCAGCGCGAGCAGGCCGGCGCGTGCGGCGTCGCCGACGATCAGGATCGGCCGGCGGCGGAGGCGGTCGACCCAGACGCCGGCCGGCAGCGCGAAGAGGATGAACGGCAGGAAGCCGAGCACGCCGAGCAGCGCGAACGCGAACGGGCTCGCGTGCAGGCCGAACGCGGCGAGCCACGGGATCGCGAGCTGCGAGACCTGGGAGCCGAGCTCGCTGATCGACTGGCCCGTCCAGAGCCTGACGAAGTCGGGGTGGGACCAGAGGCCGCCGCGCGGGCGGCGCACGCTAGGCATCGGGGCGGCGGTAGAGCGCGGCGACGAACGCGTACGGCTCGCCGTCGGGAGACTCGGCGGCGAGGAAGTCGTCCATCAGCCTGGACAGGCGCCGATCGAGGCGGCGCATGTCCTTCGGTGTGAGCCGTGCCTTCGGGTGGCCGAAGCTCGCGCCCTCCGGCGCACGGTCGACCTCGCTTGCAGCGCTGCGCAGCACGCTGGCGCCGAGCGCGCGCGCGTCCGCGGGATCCTCGGCCCGGAAGAGGAAGAGACGCGCTGTGCGCCCGTAGAACTTCTCGGTCACCGCGCGGACCTTGCGCGTCCGCACGACCCGGATCAGCCCGGCGTGCTCGAGCACCTTCAGGTGGTGCCCGACGGTGCCCTTCGGAACGCCGAGCTTCTCGGAGAGCTGCTGCGTCGAGAACGCGCGCTCGCGGAGGAGCGCGATCACCGCCGTACGAAGGTCGTCCGCGAGTGCGCGCAGCTGCTCCGGCTGGTCCACGACGAGCGTGTCGGGAGCCGCGTAGTCGTGGCCCGTGGAGCCGGCGGCAGGCGTAGCGGGTTCGGTCGGCATCGCCGGAACGTACGGGATTTGCCGACCATTCGCAAGACGCCGCCGGCCGCTCGGGCCGGACGGCCGGGGTCAGACCCGGGCCAGACCCGGGCCAGACCCCGTGACGGAACGCCTACGACTCTTCGACGTAGGCGCGCAGTCTCACGATCGCCGTGTCGCGTGACCCGCCGAAGAACCGAAGGATCCGACCCGGGTCGAGGAAAGACGCCGCTTCCGCGAGCCCGACGATCGCCGCGTAGCTGCTCCACTGCCAGTCCTCCGGAGAGTCGCATGCTCCAGCTTCGACCGGATTGCGGGCGTCGTATGCGAAGGCGGCCACCAGATGGGCGTCGGTTGCGAGACGGCGCGAGTCGTAGCGGTCGCCGAAGACGTGACCGCGGAGTCGGTGACGACGGTTGAAGCGGCAGGCGAAACGCGTGTTCAGCTGCTGCATTCCGGCGGCCAGCGTCTCGTCGCCGACCTCGAGGATGAGATGGAAGTGGGTCGTCATGAGGCAGTAGGCGAGGCAGGTCCACGCGAAGTCGGCGCACGTGACGGCGAGCTCTCGGAGGAAGTCGAGCCGGTCGAGGTCGTCACGGAACAGCTCGGCGGTCCACACGGAGTGGCATGTGATGTGAAACAGGCCGGCCGCCGTGTCTCGGTGTTCGCGCGGCATGTGGCGAGCATCGCGCCGCGGGTGCGGTCCGACAATTGTCCTTTTGGAACTTGCGACACTCTCGTCACGGGGTCTGGCCCGGGTCTGGCACCGGCCGTTGGCCCGGCACTCGCGTCGTGCCGGTGCGTAGGCTGCCGCGCGTGACCGAGCCGATCGTGGTCGAGGTGCGGCGCGGCGACGGTGGGGTCGTCGAGGCGGTGCACCGCGTCCACGCCGTCGCCGTACGAGCCGGCCGGATCGTCGCCGCGGCGGGCGACCCGCGCCTCGTCTGCTTCATGCGCTCCTCGTCGAAGCCGATCCAGGCGCTGCCGCTTGCTCGCGCGCGCGACGACCTGACCGAGGCGGAGCTCGCGATCGCGTGCGCCTCCCACCGCGACACCGCCGACCAGGTCGCCGCCGCCCGCGCGCTGCTCGCCCGTGCGCCCGCGACCGAGGACGACCTCGAGGTCGGTGTCCAGGAGGGGCGCCCGCCGCAGCCGATCCACCACAACTGCTCCGGCAAGCACGCCGGCATGCTCGCCCTCTGCCGGGCCTACGGCTGGGACTCGCACGGCTACCGGCTGCCCGGCCACCCCGTCCAGCTCGCCTGTCGCGACGCGCACGCCGAGGCGGCCGAGGTCGACGCGGACGAGCTGCGGGCGGCGACCGACGGCTGCGGCGTCCTCACCTTCGCGCTTCCGCTCGAGCGGATGGCGCACGCGTTCGCCAGGCTCCCGTCGCTACCCGGCGGCGGCCGCGTCGCCGCCGCGATGCGGGCCCGCCCCGACCTCGTCGGCGGCCCCGACGGCGCCGACTTCGAGCTGATGCGCGCGGCGCCCGGCTGGATCGCGAAGGGCGGCGCCGAGGGCCTGCTCTGCGCCTCCGGTCCGGACGGTCTCGGCGTCGCGCTCAAGGTCGCCGACGGCGCCGCACGACCGCTGCCGCCGGCGCTGGCCGCCTTCCTCGAGCCTCTCGGCGTCCACCTCCCCGGCCTCGCCCTCGTGGCCGTCTCGAACAGCCGCGGCGAGCAGGTCGGCGAGCTCGCCGTCCGCTCGTGACACGAACGCGTTTCTTTACGGACCGGTAACTGCTCACTAATATCCGGCTCACTTCGAGGGAGGGCCGTGGCGGTGCGCCGCCGGCGGCTCTTGTAGTTGAGCTTCGAGACAGCCGTCACCACGACCACGCTGGAGGTCCCTGACTTGCTCACAGTCGATATCTCGCTTCCCGACGTCGAAGAGCTCCACAAGCTCGTTGGAGACGGGAAGGAGAAGGGGTTTCTCACCTACGACGAGATCGTCACCGGGCTCGAGGAGGTCGAGCTCACCAAGGAGCAGGTCGAAGACTTCTACACCTATCTGATCGACCACGGCATCGACCTCGTCGAGGGCGAGCAGCACAAGGCGCCGCCCCACGAGCAGCCGCCGCCGGAGGACGAGAAGGCCGCGGTGAGCCCCAAGCTCGACCTCACGGTCGAGCCGTCGCTCGACTCGCTGCGCCTCTACCTGCGCGAGATCGGCAAGGTGCAGCTGCTGACCGCCGACCAGGAGGTCTCGCTCGCGAAGCGGATCGAGCGCGGCGACATGTCGGCGAAGACGGCGATGATCGAGGCCAACCTCCGCCTCGTCGTCTCGATCGCGAAGGGCTACCTCGGCCGCGGCCTCTCCTTCCTCGACCTGATCCAGGAGGGCTCGCTCGGCCTCATCCGCGCGGTCGAGAAGTTCGACTACCGGAAGGGCTACAAGTTCTCCACCTACGCGACGTGGTGGATCCGGCAGGCGGTCACGCGCGCGATCGCCGACAAGGCGCGCACGATCCGGATCCCCGTCCACATGGTCGAGAAGCTGAACAAGGTCGTGCACATCGAGCGCCAGCTCGTCCAGCGCCTCGGCCGCGAGCCGAACGCCGAGGAGATCGCCGAGGAGCTCGAGATCGCCCCCGAGGAGGTGCGCGAGATCCTGCGCATGTCCCAGCTCCCCATCTCGCTCGAGAAGCCGATCGGCGAGGAAGAGGATTCGGCGCTCGGCGACTTCGTCGAGGACGAGGCCGCGGAGTCGCCCTTCGACACCGCCCAGCTCTCGCTCCGCCGCGAGGACATCGAGTGCGCGCTCAACGCGCTTCCCGAGCGCGAGCGGCAGGTGATCGAGCTCCGCTTCGGTCTGCTCGGCGGCCCGCCGAGGACGCTCGAGGAGGTCGGCCGCGCGTTCGGCGTCACCCGCGAGCGGATCCGGCAGATCGAGAACAACACGCTGAAGAAGCTCGAGCACCTCCCGGAGGCGCAGGCGCTCCGCGACGCGGCCTCGTCGTAGCGGCGCGCTAGATGAGCCGCCGCTCGGCCGCCCAGCGGGTCAGCTCGTGGCGGCTCGAGAGCTGGAGCTTGCGCAGCACCGCGGAGACGTGGGACTCGACCGTGCGCGCCGAGAGGTGCAGGCGCGCGGCGATCTCCTTGTAGCGGTAGCCGCGCGCGATCAGCTGCAGCACCTCGCGCTCGCGGGCGGTGAGCTGGTCGAGCTCGGTGTCGGAGGCCGCCTCGCCCGAGCGGAACGCGTCGAGGACGAAGCCCGCGAGCCGCGGCGAGAAGACCGCGTCGCCGTCGGCGGTGCGATGGACGGCCTCGGTCAGCTCCTCGCCCGAGATCGTCTTCGTCACGTAGCCGCGCGCGCCCGCGCGGATGACGCCGATCACGTCCTCGGCCGCGTCGGAGACCGAGAGCGCGAGGAAGCGGACGCCGGGCCGCTCGGGCGCGACCTGCACGATCACCGCCTGGCCGCCGCCGTCGGGGAGGTGGACGTCGAGCAGCACGACGTCGGGGTCGAGCTCGCGGATCAGCGGCACCGCGTCTGCGACGGTGCCCGCTTCGCCGACCACCTCGACCGTCTTGCCGAGCTGGCTGCGTACACCCGCACGGAAGAGATCGTGGTCGTCGACGAGCACGACGCGACGCAGCGGCCTGCTCACGCCGGCCTCTCGCCGGGCAGCTCGAGCTCGACCTCGGCGCCGCCGCCGGGGGAGGAGACGATGTGCGCCGTTCCGCCCACGCGCTCCATTCTCTCGCGGATCGAGTGTGCGATCCCGCGCCGGTCGGCGGGCACCGCCTCCGGGTCGAAGCCGGCGCCGCGGTCGCGGACGTAGAGCTGCACGCGCTCGGGGGTCGCGTCGCAGAAGACGGAGATCTCGACGGCGCCGGAGTGCTTGGCCGCATTCGCCATCGCCTCGCGCGCCGCGAGGACGAGAGCGCGCAGGCGCTCGTCCTCGGGCGCATCGCCCGTGCGCACGAGCTCGACCCGGACGCCGTGCACCTCCTCGATCTCCGCGGCCGCCGCCTCGACGAGCGCGGCGAGCGTGCCGGCGGCGCCCGGCTCGCGGTCGGGGTAGAGCCACGCGCGCAGCTCGCGCTCCTGCCGCCGCGCGAGCGTCGCGACGCGTCGCGGGTCGTCCGGCTCGCGCTGGATCAGGGCGAGCGTCTGCAGCACCGAGTCGTGGACGCGGGCGGCGAGGTCGGCGCGCTCCTCGACGCGAACGCGGGCGTCGCGCTCGGCGTCGCGCTCGCGTACGAGCCGCCACGCCCACGGCACGAGCACGAGCAGCAGCGCGATCGCGACCGCGCCCGGCGCGAGCAGCGTCGTCGCCGTGCCGCGCGCGTTGGTGGAGACGAACGCGAGCAGCGCGAAGATCGCGAGCACGGTGCCGGAGATCCGCTCCGCGCGCGCGCTCATGCCGAGATCGGAGCCGTGCGCCCAGACGAGATAGGCGAGCGTGGCGAGCAGCAGCGGCCAGACGAGCGAGTCGGCGAGGCCGAGCCCGTGCAGCGCGAACTGGGCGGCGGCGAGGATGATCGCGACCGCGACGATCTTCCGCCGCCGCGTCGTTCGCGTGGCGCCCGGCGCCGGCAGCAGCGCCCAGAGCCCGAGGTAGAGGACGACGCCCGCGCCGGCCGCGAACGAGAAGAGGGCGAACGCGAGCCGGACGAGCGCCGGGTCGCTTCGGCCACGCTCCGCGATTCCCGCGCAGACGCCCGCCACCACGCGCCCGTCGTCCGAGCGCGCGAGCTGCGGCAGCCCGATCGGCAGCTTCAGCGGTCCGACGCTCACGCGCGCCCCGCGCCGTCCGCTCCGCTCTCGACCGGCCTCGTGGACGGAGCAGGCACTAGCTCCGCTCCACGACGATCTTGCCGAAGCCGATGCGGGCGTCGAGCACGAGCACACGTCCGGAGCCGACCCGGTCGACGAGCGTCTGGTGGACGTGCGCGCCGTTCTCCTCGCGCCCGAGCAGCACGACGTCGCCGCCCTGCGCACGCCCGTCGACCTCGACGGTCGCGTCGCGCGGCACGACCACGTGCAGGTTGCCGATCCCGACCGTCGTCTTGAGGAACGTCTCGCCGCGCGGCAGCCGCACACCGGCCAGGTCGACCGTCAGCTTGCCGATCCCGAGCTCGTACTTCGAGCTCAGGTCGGAGATGCCGGCCGGCTGGACGTTGCGGTCGCCCACCCCGGCAAAGAGCGGCACGCGCACGCTCAGCCCGAGGACGAGCGGCGCCAGCAGGACCAGACCGAGAACGGCCACCCCGCCGACCCTGCGGCCCGCGGCGGCGCCGGCGACGACGAGCGCGCCCGTGAGCAGCACGAGCACGGCCAGGACGATGCGCCAGTCGACGCTCGCCGCGCCGGTCGCGTCGAGCACCCCGACGACTCCGAGCGCGAGCAGCGCCAGCCCGACCGCGGCCGGGAAGAGGCCCGGCACCCGGCCCGGCGGCGTCGGCGGCGCCTCGCCCGTCGTCACCGGCCGGCGGTCGCCGAGCTGCCACCAGACGACGCCGAGCACGAGCAGCGCGAGCGCGAGCCAGAGGTTGCCCGGGCTCGGCCAGAAGCGGGCCTCCGAGAGCGTCAGCACGACCGCGAACGCGAGCACGGCGAGGCCGATCAGCCGCACCGGCTGGCCCTGGTGGCGGCGCAGCAGCGCGCTCGCGTACGAGTCCTCGACGCCCTCGTCGGGCATGACCGCCCAGGCGGCGAGATAGACGAGGATGCCCGTGCCGCCGGCGAGCGCGAGCGCGACGAACGCGATCCGGTAGAGCGTCGGGTTGAGGTCGAAGTAGCGGCCCAGCCCAGCGCAGACGCCGCCGAGCTGGCGGTCGTCGCGCGTCCGGTAGAGCCGGCGCGGCGTGGGGATGCTGTCTGTCGTCGTCTCGGTCACGGCTCGCTCCTGTCGGATGATCGACTCCAGCGTGCCGCGGCGGCGCGTCGGCCGCCATCCGGCGTCACCCGGAACGAACCCTGAGGCGGCTACGGGAGGAAGGACACGTACGCGTCGACCGGCTCGCGCTCGCGCGGCGCCGGCTCGCGCTCGGGCGGGCCGAAGTGGAGCAGGCCGAGCACACGCTCCCCGACCGGCACGCCGAGCGCCTCGCGTCCGGGACGCGTGCGCAGCACCGACGGCGTGCGCCAGTACGTGGCGATTCCGCGCTCGGTCGCCGCGAGCAGGACGAGCTGGATCGCCGCCGCCGTCGCGCAGACGTCTTCCTCGTCCTGGACGAGGTCGCCGGTCAGCTTCGCGCTCGCGAGGACGAGTGTCGGCGCGCGGTCGAGCTTCGCCGCCTCCTTCTCGCCGGCCGTCTCCTTCAGGCGCGCGAGCGTCCCGGCGCCGAGCACGCGGAAGCGCCACGGCTGCGCCATGTGGTGCGTGGGCGCATACGCCGCGACCGCGAGCAGCTCGAGCAGCGTCGCGCGGTCGACCGGCTCGGCTCCGAACGCCTTGTGCGTCCGGCGCGCGTGGGCGAGCTCGGGCAGATTCACGTCGCGAGGCGGGCCGAGACGTGCACCTCGGCCCCCGCCCGCCGCAGCAGGCCGGAGAACGGACAGCCCTCGTCCGCCTTCGCGAGCGCCGCCTGCAGCCCGGCGTCGCCCAGGCCCTCGGCCGTCACGCGGCAGTCGACGTGCGAGGCGACGATCTGGTGACCCTGGCCCTCGACCTCGTCCATCACGATCAGGCACGAGACCTCGAGCTGGCCGGGCGGGGTGCCCGCGCCGGTCAGCTCGCCCGCGAGCGACATCGTCAGGCAGCCGCCGTGCGCGGCCGCGAGCAGCTCCTCCGGGCTCGTCTTACCCTCGGGCGCCCCGATCCGTGAGGGGAGCGAGAACGGCAGCGCCGTGAAGGCGCCGCTCGACGTCGCGGTGAGCGAGCCCTGGCCGCGGGCGACGTTTCCGCTCCAGGCGATCTCTGCGCGGCGCTCGATCCTCGGCATCAGCTGTCGCCTCCGGGCACGACGGCGAGCGTACCGTCCGGGTAGTAGGCCTCGGCCGGGGAGCCGGCGGGGCGGAAGACGCCGAGCACCTCCATCTCGCCGGGGCCGGCGTTCTCGAGGCAGTGGACGAGCCGCGCCGGCAGGTGCACGCACGCGCCCGGGTGGAGCGGCGCCGACTCGCCTCCGATATGCAGAGCGCCTTCGCCCGTGAGCACGTAGACGACCTCGTCGTACGTGTGGAAGTGGTCGGGCGCGCGGCCGGGCGGGATGAAGCCGACGAACTGGGTCACCGACGAGCAGCCGTGCTCGGGCGTCGCCAGCAGCGTGAACTGGCGGCCGGCCGTGGCGCCCGCGCGCTCGCCGCCGGAGATGACCGCGTGCGTCGCGTCCGTTGCGAGCGGCTCGCGGACGAGCACCGAGAGCATGCGCAGCCCGTCGGCGGACTCGACCTGCCACGCCGTGCCGCGGGCGGCAAAGAGCGCCGCGCCCGGCGCCAGCGTGTGCCGCTCGCCGCCGATCGTCGCCGTGCCGCTGCCGGCGAGGACGTAGAGCACCTCGTCGCAGGCGTCGTCTCGGTGCTCCGGAGCGCTCCCCGTGAAGCCGAACAGCCGCTGCTCGAACGGCTCGCAGCCGCGTTCGGCGCCGAAGAGCGCCTGCGTCTCGACGTCGCCCGCCGCGGCGGCTTCGGAGACCACGTCGGCGCTATCCAGCCAGTACCTCACGGCTCTCTCCTCGGGTCGTTGTCTGCGCGTCGGCAGCCTACATTGTCAAATGCAGGTTGCAAAAGGCATCGCTCGTCGCCTACCATCGGCCACCCGATCGTGACGTTGCGGCCAACCGTCGCGGTTGCGGTTCGTCTATATCGGGCGTACCCCCAAGAAGGAGGAGCAGTGTCGAAAGTGAGGAGGGTTGGTCTGGTCGTGGTTGCCACGGCCGTGACCGCCGCTGCGGTCGCCGCGACCGCCACGGCCAAGCCGGCGGCTTCGGCGTCGGCTCAGGCACCGAAGTGCGGCACAGTCTCGATCGGCATGATGGCGCCCATTACGGGGCCGGCTGCCTCGATTGGCAGCGATCAGCTGCACTGGGCGCAGTTCTTCGTCAGCATTTGGAACAAGAACAAGCACCACGTCCAGCTCAAGCTCGTCCAGGGCGACACGCAGCTCGATCCGTCGAAGGGCTCGGTCGTGGCGCAGCAGTTCGCCTCGAACAAGTCGATCATGGGCGTGATCGGGCCGGCGAGCTCCTCGGTCGTCGAGGCGATCGCACCGATCCTGAAGAAGGCGGGACTCGCCTTCGCTTCGGGCTCGGCGACGCGGGTCTCGCTCACGAACGGCTCGCTGCGGGGCTACTTCTTCCGTGACGTCCCGAACGACGGCGTCCAGGGCCCGACGGACGCGGCGTACATGATGTCCGACCTCGGCGTGGCCAAGGGCGACTCGGTCATGGTCGTCGACGACCAGGAGTCGTACTCGACCGGTCTCGCCGACATCGTCCAGGCGAAGCTGAAGGCGAAGGGCGTCAACGTCGACCGTGAGTCCGTCAGCCAGAAGTCGACCGACTTCTCGTCGCTGATCGCCAAGGTCAGCTCGTCGACGAAGGTCGTCTTCCTGCCGTTCCAGCTCGCCACGCAGGCGCAGCTGTTCTCGCAGCAGATGAAGGCGCAGGGCAAGACGGCGCCTGTGTTCGGCTCTGACGGGACGTTCGACTCGGCCAACTTCAACACGCCGGGCGCCTACGTCTCGTTCTTCGCGCCGGACGTGACGACGATCGCGAAGGACGCGAAGGCCGTCGCGAACTTCAAGAAGGCCTACGGCAACAGCACGACGCCGTTCGGTGCGCCGAACTTCGTGCTTGCCCAGATGTACGCGAGTGCGATCACGAAGGCGTGCAAGGACGGGAAGATCAGCCGCGCCGAGGTTCGCAAGAACCTCTCCAGCGTGGCCATCCGGAACACCATCCTCGGCACGCCGATGCGGTTCGACCTGAACGGTGACGTCGCGGGTGCGACGTTCCACATCTTCAAGATCCAGAGCGACGGCTCGTACAAGACCGTCGCCTAGCGGTTCGACTGACGGGGGCGTGGCCATTCGTGGCCGCGCCCCCGTAGGCTTCTCGCGGTGAACTGGAACCTCTTCATCACGGAACTTGTGGCCGGGATCGCCCACGGCAGCGTCTACGCGCTGATCGCCCTGGGCTACTCGATGGTCTACGGGATCCTGAAGCTCCTGAACTTCGCGCACGGCGACATCTACATGGTCGGCTCGTTCGTCGGGTTCGGGATCATCACCGTCTTCGGCGGTGCCCAGTCGCTCTCGGTGAACACCTGGGTGCTGCTCTTCGTGATGCTGTTCTGCGCGATGCTCGGCGGCGGACTGCTCGGCGTGATGATCGAGCGCTTCGCGTACCGGCGACTGCGCACCGCCCCTCGAATCGCCCCGCTGATCACCGCGCTCGGCGTCTCGTTCTTCCTCGAGAACGCGGCGCAGCTGATCCTCGGCGCCCAGTACCAGAGCTACAACAGCTACAGCTGGGAGCACGGCACCTACTGGTCGCACGGCTTCAACCTCCCCGCCGGCGTCCACGTCGGTCTCCCGTACGTGATCGACGTCGTCGGCGCGATCGTGCTGATGGTGGCGCTGACGCTGTTCGTGCAGCGCTCGCAGCTCGGGAAGGCGATGCGGGCGACCTCGTTCGACCGCGAGGCGGCGGCGATGATGGGGATCGACGTCGACCGCGTGATCGTGGCGACCTTCTTCATCGGCTCGGCGCTCGCGGGCGCCGCCGGCGTCTTCAACGGGCTCGCCTACCAGCAGGTGTGGCCGTACATGGGTTTCCAGGCCGGGCTGTACGCGTTCATCGCGGCGGTCGTCGGCGGTATCGGCAACCTGCCGGGGGCCGTCGTCGGCGGGCTCGTGATCGGCCTCGCGCAGTCGTTCTCGATCGGCTACATCTCCTCCACCTTCAGCGACGCGATCGTCTTCGTGATCCTGATCGCGGTCATGGTGCTGCGGCCGAGCGGGCTGCTCGGGCGGGCGGCGGTGCAGAAGGTATGACGGACGAGCCGCAGAGCCCGGAAGAGCCGCAGGGCGAGGGGTCGCCGCGGATCGGCGTCGACGAGTGGGTCGCCTCGCATGCGGCGCGAAGCCAGCTCGGGCGGATCCAGCGCGAGCTCGCGCGCGTGCCGCGGCCGGGCTTCTACCTGCTGTTCGGGATCGCGGCAGGCCTGTTGCCGGTGCTTACGAGTGACGGCTACATCATCCGCGTCGGCTTCGACACGCTCCTCTACATGCTGCTGGCGCTCGGGCTGAACATCGTCGTCGGCTACGCGGGCCTGCTCGACCTCGGCTACGTCGCCTTCTACGGCTTCGGCGCCTACGGCTACGCGATGCTCGCCTCGCCGAAGTTCGGTCTCCACTGGTCGACGCTCGCGGTCATCCCCGTGGTCGTCGTCGCGACGGCGATCCTCGGCTTCCTCGTCGCGCTCCCGTCGCGGCGGCTGCTCGGCGACTACCTCGCGATCGTCACCCTCTTCTTCGGGCAGCTGTTCGTGACCGTCTACCAGAACGGGCAGGCGATGACGGCGCTCGGCTTCACGCGCCAGTACGACGTCACCGGCGGGCCGAACGGGATCCCCGGCATCGACGGCTGGAACGCCTTCGGGGCGCATATCAGCTCGCTCAAGGGCTACTTCTACGCGGCGCTGATCGTGTTCGGAGTCGTGCTCGGGCTCGTCTACCTCGTCGACCAGTCGCGCACCGGGCGCGCCTGGCGATCGCTGCGCGAGGACGCGCTCGCGGCCGAGCTGATGGGGATGCCGGTGAACCGGCTGAAGCTGATCGCGTTCGCGTTCGGCGCCGCGATCGGCGGCCTCGCCGGGACGCTCTTCGCTGCGCTCAACACCGCCGTGTTCGCGCCCGACTTCGACGTGCCGACGCTGATCATCGTCTACGCGATGCTGATCCTCGGCGGCGCCGGCAGCCTCGGCGGCGTCATCCTCGGCGCCCTGACGGTGAACGTCTCGCTCGAGGTGCTCCGCACGCCCGACCACGCGACGTACATCTTCTACGCCCTGCTCGCCGCGGCGGTCGTCGCGAAGCTGCGGCCGTGGCGCTGGCTCGCGGCGGTCGTCCTCGGGACGATCGGCTTCGGCTTCGCGGCGCACGCGATCGTCGGGGCCGTCTGGTCGCGCGGCGTCCACGGGCAGTCCGCCATCGGTGGCTCCTTCGGCGACGCGATCGCGGGCTGGCAGCTGCTGCCGGCGAACCCGCACACGATCGGCAACGTCGCCTTCGTGATCCTGATCCTCGTCGTTCTCTGGCTGACGACCCTGCGCGGGTGGGTGCAGAAGCTCGTCCTGATCCCGACGCTCTACCTGGCCTCGTTCGTCTGGGAGAACCGGCTCGTCGTCGAGCCGAGCATCACGCGCCTGATCCTCGTCGGCGTGATCCTGATCGTGCTGATGAACGCGCGTCCGCAGGGCCTGCTCGGCAGCGCGAGGGTGGAGATCGTGTGACGAAGCTGCTCGAGCTGAACGGCGTCTCGAAGCACTTCGGCGGCCTGACCGTGATCGAGGAGCTCGACCTGCACGTCGACGAGGGCGAGATCGTCAGCGTCATCGGCCCGAACGGCGCCGGCAAGACCACCCTCTTCAACCTCGTGACCGGCATCTACGCGCCCGACGCGGGAGACATCCTCTTCGAGGGCCGGAGCATCGTCGGCCTGCCGCCGCACCAGATCACCGGCCGCGGGATCGCGCGCACCTTCCAGACGCTGCGCCTGTTCCTGAACATGACCGTGAAGGAGAACGTGATGGCCGCCGCGTACCCGCACACGCGGGCCGGCCTCCTTCGCTCGATGCTGCGCACGCCCGGAATGCGGCGCGAGGAGCGCGAGATCCAGCAGCTCGCCGAGGAGAAGCTCTCGTTCTTCGGGCAGCGGCTGATGGGCTACCGCTGGGACCAGCCGGCGTACAGCCTCTCGTATGCGAACCGGCGGCGGCTCGAGATCGCGCGCGCGACGGCGACCAAGCCGCGGCTCTTGCTGCTCGACGAGCCGGCGGCGGGAATGAACCCGGTCGAGACGCACGAGATCGCCGACCTGATCGGGCAGCTGCGGGTCGAGGGCGGCTACACGATCCTCGTCATCGAGCACGACATGCACGTCGTCGAGGGCATCTCCGATCGCGTCGTCGCGCTCGACCACGGCGTCAAGATCTCCGAGGGCGTCTTCGAGCAGGTCGCGACCGATCCGCGCGTCGTGGAGGCGTACCTCGGCACGAAGGCGACGGCGACCAAGTGAGCGCCGTGAGCGAGTCGCCCCTCCTCCAGCTCGACGCGGTCGACACCTACTACGGACAGATCCACATCCTCCAGGGCGTCAACCTCCAGGTCGGCGCCGGGGAGCTCGTCTGCCTGCTCGGCGGTAACGCCTCCGGCAAGTCGACGACGTTGAAGACGGTGCTCGGGATCGTGCAGCCGAAGCGGGGCGCGGTGCGCTTCGGCGGCGAGGACGTGACGCAGCGGTCGACGAGCTACCGGATCCGGAAGGGGATCGCGATCGTCCCCGAGAACCGCCGTCTTTTCGCGCCGATGACGGTGCTCGAGAACCTGCAGATGGGCGCGTACCTGCACGGCGGCGGCACGAAGGAGGACTTCGAGCGCGTCTACCAGCTCTTCCCGCTCCTTCACGAGCGGCGCACGCAGCTCGCCGGAACGCTCTCGGGCGGCGAGCAGCAGATGGTGGCGATGGGCCGGGCGCTGATGGCGAAGCCGAAGCTCCTGCTGATGGACGAGCCCTCGATGGGGCTCGCGCCGATCCTCGTCGAGCGCAGCTTCGAGATCATCAAGCAGGTGCACGAGTCGGGCGTCGCGATGCTGATCGTCGAGCAGAACGCGAACGTCTCGCTCTCGATCGCCGACCGCGGCTACGTCCTCTCGACCGGCCGCCTCGTCCTCGAGGGCGCCGCCGACGAGCTGCGCGAGAACGAGGACCTGCGCAAGGCCTACCTCGGCCGCTGACGCATCGGCTGACGCCTCGCTTCACGGGGGAAACCATGTTTCCCCCGTGGGCCCCCTTCTTCTTCGGGGCGCGTGGCGGAGCTGGTCGGGCGCTCCGGGCAGAGCGCGGTCAGCCCTCCGCGCGGCCGGTGTCGATGCACCAAGGTCGGAGGGCTCCCCGGGCGGGAGCGCGCCGGTAGATTGCGTGGCATGAAGGAGCTGCTTCCCGAGATCGAGCGCTGGCGGGAGCGCGGCGAGAAGGTGGCGATCGCGACGGTGGTCGCGACCCGGCAGTCGTCGCCCCGGCCGGTCGGCTCGAAGCTTGCGGTGAACGCGAGCGGCGAGCTCTGCGGGTCGGTCTCCGGCGGGTGCGTCGAGTCGGACGTCGTCCTCGCGGCGCAGGAGGTCATCGCAGGCGGCGCGCCGCGCCTTCTCACCTACGGGATCACCGACGACATGGCGTTCGAGGTCGGTCTGCCCTGCGGCGGCGAGATCGACGTCTTCGTCGAGCCGCTCGAGTGACCTCCCGCCGATGAGCCTCTTCGACGAGCTCGAGCGGCTGATCGAGGAGGGCGGCCGCGGCGTCGTCCTGACGATCGTCGCCGGCGAAGGCGTCGGCGAGAAGCTGCTCGTGCGCGAGGACGGCTCGACCGCGGGCCACGGGCCGGCCGACCTCGCCGAGCTGGCGCACGACGCGCTCCTGCGCGGCGCCGGGCACGTGATCCAGCAGGAGGGCCGCACCGTCTTCGCGGACGTCTTCGGGCCGCCGCCGCGCCTGTTCGTCTACGGCGCGGTCGACACCGCCGAGTTCCTCTGCCGGGTCGCCAAGGTGCTCGGCTGGACGACGATCGTCGCCGACGCGCGCCCCCGCTTCGCGACCCGCGAGCGGATGCCGAGCGCCGACGAGCTGCACGTCCTCTGGCCCGAGGAGGCGCTCGAGCAGGTGCGCCCCGACACCTCCACCGCCGTCGTGATCCTCACCCACGACGACAAGTTCGATCTGCCGATGCTGACCGGCTCGCTCGCCTCGGACGCGTTCTACGTCGGCGTGCTCGGCTCGCGCCGCAACCAGGCGCGGCGGCGCGGCGTGCTGCTCGAGCAGGGCCTCGCCGAGGCGGACATCGACCGGATCGCCGGCCCGTGCGGGCTCGACATCGGTGCCGACACGCCGGCCGAGACCGCGTTCTCGATGCTCGCCGAGATCCTCGCCGTGCGGACAGGCCGCAGCGGCGGGCGCCTGAAGGACTCCCGGAACCGCATCCACGCGGAGCCGGTGAAGGCCGGGTCCGACAAAAAATAAAATCCCGCTTGCAAATCGACTAGCGCGGTGCATAGGATCGCTCTCGTGCTCCTGCGCGAGGTCGAGTACGCGAAGCCTGCCTCGGTCGCCGAGGCTCTTGGGCTCCTCGCCGCGAACGACGGCGCCCGTGCCCTTGCCGGCGGCCAGACGCTCGTCAACGTGATGAAGGCGCGCGCCGCCTCGCCCGACGCGCTCGTCGACCTGAACGGGCTCGACGAGCTGAAGGGCGTCGAGCTCGCCGCCGACGGGACGCTGACGATCGGCGCGATGACGACCTACACCGAGCTCATGGCCTCGGCCGAGGCCAAGGCGCGGCCGATCCTCGGCGAGGTGTGCGCCCAGATCGCCGATGTGCAGGTGCGCAACCGCGGCACGATCGGCGGCAACGTCTGCTCGAACGACCCGACCAACCACCTGCCGCCGCTGATGGCGGCCGTCGGCGCGCGGATGACGATCGCGAGCGCGGGCGGCGAGCGCGAGGTGCCGGTGGAGGAGTTCTTCCTCGGCGTCTACATGACCGCGGTCGGGCCGGGCGAGTTGCTGACGAAGATCGCGATCCCCGCCGGCAAGCACGACGGCTTCGCGGCGGTCACGCTCGGCGCGGACGGCACCTGCATCGTCAACGCGGCCGCGTCGGTGAACGGCGCCGTGCGCGTCGCCATCGGCTGCGTCGACGCCGTGCCGGTGATCGTCACCGCCGACTCGCCGGACGCGATCGCCGCGGCCGTGCGCGCCGCAGACCTCGACCCGCCGTCCGACGTCCACGCCTCGAGCGAGTACCGCGTCCACCTCGCCGAGGTGCTCGCCGTCCGCGCGGCCACCCAGGCCGCGGAGAGGAGCTGATCCCGCTGCCATCGCTTGCCTCGTCGAAGTCGATCTCGGTCACCGTCGACGGCACGACCTACGAGCGCGAGGTCGAGGCGCGGAAGCTGCTGATCCACTTCCTGCGCGACGACCTCGACCTGACCGGCAGCCACATCGGCTGCGACACCGGCAACTGCGGCGCCTGCTCGGTGATCGTGGACGGGACGCTCGTGAAGAGCTGCATGATGCTCGCCGTCCAGGCCGACGGCGCGACCGTCGAGACGGTCGGCGGGCTCGCCGACGACGGGAAGCTGAACCCGTTGCAGCAGGCGTTCCAGGAGCACCACGCGCTCCAGTGCGGCTACTGCACGCCGGGGATGCTGATGAGCGCGACCGCGCTGCTACGCGCCAACCCGAGCCCCTCGGAAGACGAGATCCGCAAGGCGCTGCAGGGGAACATCTGCCGCTGCACCGGCTACTGGAACATCATCGAGGCGGTCAAGGCGGTTGCGCAGTGAGCACCACCGAGCTCACCACGGCGCCGGTCGAGGTGCAGAAGGGCTGGGCCGGCCAGAGCGTCCCGCGCAAGGAGGACAAGCGGCTGCTCGAGGGCGAGGGCGTCTTCGTCGACGACATCAAGCGGCACGGGATGGGCTACATCCACTTCGTCCGCTCCCCCTACGCGCACGCGCACATCACGCGCATCGACGTCTCCGCCGCCGAGGCGGTCAAGGGCGTCTACGGGACGCTGACCGGCGAGGAGGTGGCGTCGCTCACCGATCCGTTCTTCCAGCTCTCGACGCCGCCCGGCGCGCACCTCAAGGACTACGCGCTCGCGCTCGGCAAGGTGCGCTACGTCGGCGAGGCGGTCGTCGCGGTCGTCGCCGAGACACGCGAGCTGGCCCGCGACGCCTCCGAGCTCGTCGAGGTCGACTACGAGCCGCTCGACGCGCTCGTCGACGCGCGCGAGGCCCAGGCCGCCGGCGCGCCGGTGCTCCACGACGACGCCGGCTCGAACCTGATGTGGGAGGGCGTCTACGAGTGGGGCGACGTCGACTCCGCGTTCGCCGAGGCCGACCGGGTCGTGAAGATCTCAGAGCTCCACTTCCACCGCTTCAACTCGACGCCGCTCGAGACCGACGGCGCGCTCGTCGAGTTCAACCGCGGCACCGGGCAGTGGACGATCCACACGAACAACCAGTTCCCCGGCTTCGCCGCGATCATGATGGGCCCGGCGATGCGCTGCGGCATCGACAAGCTGCGCTTCGTCACCCAGGACATCGGCGGCGGCTTCGGCAACAAGATCACGACGCACCCGCAGCTCGTCGTCTGCTGCCTGCTCGCCCGCAAGCTCGGGCGACCCGTCAACTGGACGGAGTGGCGCACCGACTTCCACCTCTCGATGTCGCACGGGAACGAGCGCTGGTTCCACGACACCGAGGTCGCGGTCAAGGCCGACGGGACGATGCTCGGCTTCCGGACGAAGGCATTGGACGACGCCGGCGCGTGGCTGCGCTACGAGCCGCTCGGCGGCGTCATCTGGGCGCAGGTCGTGCCGGGCATGTACCGCTGGCGGCACGTCCGCCTCGACTTCGCGCAGGTGGCGACGAACAAGGCGCCCGTCTCGCCGAACCGCGGCTACTCGCGCATGCAGCACCTCTGGTTCACCGAGCGCGTGATCGACATCGTCGCGCACGAGCTCGACCTCGACCCGGTCGAGGTGCGCAAGCGCAACTACATCCGCGCCGACGAGATGCCGTACGAGACGCCGAACGGCTGCGTCTACGACTCCGGCGACTACGCCGCGATGCTCGACGTCGCGCTCGACCTCGTCGGCTACGACCGGCTGGCGGCGCGGCGCGCGGACGCGGAGGCGCGCGGCAAGCTGCTCGGCTTCGGGATCGGCTCGACGCTCGACTCGGGCACGAACAACTTCGCCCAGTCGCGGATGATCAACCCGGAGCTCCAGTTCTCGGGCAACAACGAGGTCGCGACGGTCAAGCTCGACATCTTCGGCGAGATCGTCGTCACGCTCGGCACGACCCCGCAGGGCCAGGGCCACGAGACGACGGCCGCCCAGATCGCCGCCGACATCCTCCAGTGCTCGGTCGACGACGTGCACGTGCGCGCCGGCCACGACAGCTACTGGAACTCGCACGCCGGCTTCTCCGGCACCTACGCGAGCCAGTTCGCCGTCACCGGCCTCTCGGCGGTGAAGGGCGCGACCGACATGCTCGCAGCGGAGATCAAGAAGCTCGCGGGCGCCGTCTTCGGCGGCGTTCCGGCCGAGGCGCTCGAGCTCGCCGACGGGGGCGTCCGGATAAAGGACAACCCCGACGCGTTCCTGCCCTTCATGGCCTGCGGCGCGATCATCAACGCGAACAACGCGGGCCTGCCCGAGGATCTCGACGTCACGCTCAACTGCCGCTACGTCTACCGGCCCCCCTTCGAGGTGCCGGACCTCGAGCGGAAGTTCGGCAACCTCACGCTCACGTACGCCGCGCAGATCCACGCGGCCGTGATCGAGATCGACCCGGAGACCGGCTACTACGAGGTCGTCGACTACGCCGCGGTGGATGACTGCGGCAAGCGGATCAACCCGCAGATCGTCGAGGGCCAGGTGATGGGCGCGACCGCGCAGGCGATCGGCGCCGCGATGCACGAGGTCTTCGAGTACGACGAGGACGGCAACCTGCTGACCCCGAACTTCTACGACTACCACGTCCCGCACGCGCTCGACATGCCGCCGCTTTCCACCGGCGCGATCGAGAGCCCGTCGCCGTTCACGCCGCTCGGCACGAAGGGGATGGGCGAGGGCGGCGGCGCCGGCATCCACGCGATCTGCGCTGCGGTGCAGGACGCGCTGCGCGGCCACGGCGACGCGGTCGTCTGGGATTCCTGCAACCCGTACCGGCGCGTCTGGGAGATGCTGAACGACCCGGCGTCGACCCGGGCCCGCGTGGAGGTGACGAGCTAGGTGAATGTGTCAGGCGAGCGGACGTTCGCGGCCCCGCGGCCGACGGTCTGGGAGGTGCTGAACGACCCGGCGTCGATGGCGAAGACGATGCCCGGCGTCGAGAGCTTCGACGTCCAGGACGAGCGGCGCTGGACGGCGAACGTCAAGATCCCGCTCGGTCTGGGCGGGCTGAAGATGAAGGTCTCGATGGAGAAGGTCGAGGAGCGCGAGCCCGAGTTCGCGCAGCTCGCGATCAAGGGCAACGGGGTCGGCGCGATGATGAACATGACGACCTCGTTCACGCTCACCGAGGCGGAGGGCGGCACGTCGATGGCCTGGTCGGCCGACGTGAAGATCGCCGGCCCGGTCGGCTCGATGGGCCAGCGCGTCCTGCAGCCGATCGTCAACCAGCAGGTGCAGCACGTCCTGGGGGCGCTCGACGCGCAGATCCAGGACGCCCTGGGCGCGGCCGGTTGATGGCGGTTCCCTTCCGCATCGGCGTCATGCAGCTGACGATGGAGCCGCTCGACGAGATGCTCGCGTCGGCGCGCGCCATGGACGAGGCCGGCATGGACACGATCTGGCTGGCCGAGGCCTACCCGTGGTGGCGCAAGCACGGCATGGAGGCGCGCTCGTCGACCGGCGTCGCGGCGCTGATGGGCCGCGCGACCGAGCGGCTGACGATCGGCTGGGGGATCATCGCCGCCTCGACGCGGCATCCCGTGCAGGTCGCGATGGACGCGCGGGTCGTGCAGGAGGCTGCCGGCCCGGGCCGGTTCATCCTCGGCTTCGGCACCTCGAAGATCTTCCTCAACAACACGAAGACGCAGACCAAGAAGACCTTGGGCCCGATGCGCGACGCGGTGACGATCGTGCGCGGCGTGCTCTCGGGCGAGCGCTTCGACTACGACGGCGACACGTGGAGCGCCGACGTGCCCGCGCTCGCGGCCGACGCGCACGCGCCGCGCGAGGTGCCGCCGGTGTACGTCGCGGCGACCGCGCCGAAGATGCAGGCGCTCGCGGGCGAGATCGGCGACGGCTGCCTGACCCCGTCGATCACGACGCCGGACTTCGTCCGCTACACGCGCGCCAACGTGGCGGCCGACATCGACATCGGCTGCACGATCGTCTCCTCGATCCACGCGACCGACCGCGCTGCGGGCCGGGACGGGGCGCGCGAGATCGCGGGCATGTACCTCGCGAACAAGGTGCAGAACATCCAGGGCTCGGCCGACACGCTGCTCGACCTCGCCGGCATCACGCAGGAGGAGATCCGGCCCGTCGCCGAGGCGATGGAGCAGGGTGGGCGGCTGGCCGCGAAAGCGCAGGTCTCGGACGCGCTCCTCGACAAGTGCAGCCCGATCGCGGGCACGCCCGACGACTGCATCGCCGCGATCGAGGCCTACCGCGACGCCGGCTGCACGCACGTGATGCTCGAGCTCTGGGGCGAGAACCGGCACGAGCAGATCCGCCTCTTCGGCGAGCGCGTGCTGCCGCACTTCCGCGGATGAGCGACGGCGAGATCCGCGTCGACCGCGAGCGGCTCGTCCACACGGCGAGCCGGATGATCGGCGTCCACTCCTTCACGGGCGACGAGGAGCCGATGGCGCGGCTGATGGTCGAGCTCTACGAGGCGATGGACCTCCAGGTCCAGTGGCAGCAGGTCGAGGACGGGCGCGCGAACGCGCTCGGCGTCTGGGCGGGTGCGGGCGGCGGGCCGTCGCTGATGTTCAACGGCCACATGGACACGTCGTACTCCGGCCGCGAGCCGTGGCTGCGTCACGTTCCCGGCTTCCAGCCGCAGGCGTTCGAGCGGGACGGGCGCCTGTACGGGCTCGGCATCTCGAACATGAAGGGCGCGCTCGCCTGCTACGTCGAGGCGGTGCGGGCGCTCGTCGACGCGGGCGTGCGTCTGCGCGGCGACGTGCTGATCGCGGCCGTCTGCGGCGAGATCGAGAAGACGCAGTACGGCGACGCGCGCGGCGCGCAGTACCGCGGCTACGCGGCCGGCACGCGCTACCTCGTCTCGCACGGCGGCGTCGCGGACATGTGCCTGCTCGGCGAGCCGACCGAGGGCAAGGTGGTACTCGGCCACTTCGGCGCGCTCTGGCTCAGGATCCGCGTCCACGGCAACTTCATCCACACCGCGTTCAGCGAGGGCCGGCGCGGCGAGAACTCGATCCTGCGCATGCGCGACGTGCTCGCCGCGGTCGAGGAGTGGATCCCGACCTGGGAGGGCGACCCGTCGAACTCCTACGGCGGCGCGAAGGCGATCGTCAACGTCGGCGCGGTCGAGGGCGGCTTCGGCTGGCGCGTCTCGCGGACGCCGCACCACACCGATCTCTTCCTCGACGTGCGCGTGCCGCCGACGAAGCCGATGGGCGTCGCGCGGCGCGAGGTGCTCGACATGGTGCGCGGGCTCGCGGCGCGCTTCCCCGAGTACGGGGTCGAGGGCGAGGTCTACGTGACCGCGCCCGGCGCCGAGATCGAGGAGGGGCACGAGCTCGTGCGCGCGATCGACGCAGCGCACGCGGAGGTGTTCGGCGGCACGCCCGAGCGCGACGTCACGCGCTGGTTCAGCGACGCGTCGGCGCTCACGCGCTACGGGATCCCGACGGTGAACTACGGCACCTCGACCGGCCTCATGGACGTCGAGCTCGGCGAGAACCTCGAGATCGACGGGCTCGTCAAGACGGCGGAGACGTACGCGCGCGTGGCCCAGCAGGTCTGCGGAGTCGCGTGACGGCCGAGCGGACGGCGCTGCCCGAGGGGCTGCCGGTGCCGGAGGACGACGGCGCCGCCGACCACCTCGTCGGCCTCGAGCTGCCCGACCTCGAGCTCGACTCGTCGCAGGGGCCCGTTCGGCTCCGCGACCTCGACGTGATCTACGTCTACCCGCGCTCGGGCCGCCCCGGGCGGCCGCCGCTGCCGGGCTGGGACGAGACGCCCGGCGCGCGCGGGTGCACGCCGCAGTCCTGCGCGTTCCGCGACCTGCACGGCGAGCTGGCGGCGCTCGGCGCCCGCGTCGCCGGGCTCTCGGCGCAGGAGCTCGACGACCAGGCCGAGTTCGCGCTCCGCAACCGGATGCCGTTTCCCGTCGTCGCCGACCCGCAGCGGAAGCTCGGTGCCGCGCTCGACCTCCCGACCTTCGAGATCGCAGGCCTTACCCTTTACAGGCGCCTCACGCTCGTGGCCGAGAATGCCCGCGTCGTGAAGGTCTTCTATCCCGTCTTCCCGCCGGACGCGAACGCCGGCGACGTCCTGAGGTGGTTGCAAACACGATGAAGCTGGTTACCTACGACGACGGCAAGGTGGGGCGCGTCGAGGGCGAGGAGATCGTCCGTCTCGACGTGCCGACGATGCGTGAGTACTTCGAGCGCGGCGGCGCCGACCCGACCGCCGAGCGCACGCCGCTCGCGGACGCGACGCTCCGCGCCCCGATCGTCCCGAAGAAGTTCTTCCACACCGCCGGCAACTTCCGCGAGCACGAGGACGAGTCCAAGAACGTCAACTGGTCGCACGAGATCGCTCCCTGGATCATGTTCTTCCAGAACGTCGACGCGATCGTCGGCCCCGACGAGCCGGTCGTCTATCCCGAGCATCTGACCGAGGAGCTCGACTACGAGCTCGAGCTGGCGGTCGTGATCGGCCGCTCCGGCAAGTGGTTCGGGCCGGAGGAGGCGATGGACTACGTCGGCGGCTACGTCGTCTTCAACGACATCACCGCGCGCGACATCCAGCGGCGCGAGATGCGCTCGGGCGTCTTCTCGTTCTGCAAGGCGATCGACACGTTCTGCCCGCTCGGCCCGTGGATCGTCACCCCGGACGAGGTCGGCGACCCGCACGACCTGTCGATGGAGCTTCGGGTCAACGGGGTGGTGCGGCAGTCGTCGAACATGAGCCGCATGTCCGGCTCGGTCGCCGAGATCGTCTCCCACTACTCGCCGCTCGGCTTCTCGGCCGGCGACGTGCTCTCCCTCGGCACCGTCTCGGGTGTCGCCGGCTTCAGCGACGACCCCGCCTCGCTCTACCTCAAGCCCGGCGACGTGATCGAGGCCGAGATCGAGCGCGTCGGCGTCCTCCGCAGCCCGGTCGTCTCCTGGCAGGAGGCCCACGGCTCGCCGCCACCGGAGAGAATCCGCTGGTGAAGCGAAAGGCGTTCGTCACCGGCATCACCGGCCAGGACGGCTCCTACCTCGCCGAGCTGCTGCTCGGGAAGGGCTACGAGGTCTACGGGATGGTGCGCCGGTCGAGCTCGTTCAACACGGCACGGATCGACCACATCTTCCGCGACGTCGAGCTCGTCTTCGGCGACCTGGCCGACGGCTCGGTCATGAACCGGCTGATGCGGACGATCCGCCCCGACGAGGTCTACAACCTCGGCGCGCAGAGCCACGTCAAGGTCAGCTTCGACGTGCCCGAGTACACGGCCGACGTGACCGGGCTCGGCACGCTGCGGCTGCTCGACGCGATCCGCGAGGAGGGCGTCCAGTGCCGCTTCTACGAGGCCGGCTCGAGCGAGATGTTCGGCCAGGTGCGCGAGACGCCGCAGACCGAGGAGACGCCGTTCCACCCGCGCAGCCCCTACGGCGTCGCGAAGGTCTTCGGCTACTGGATCACGCGCAACTACCGCGAGGCGTACGGCATGTACGCGGTCAACGGGATCCTCTTCAACCACGAGTCGCCGCGGCGCGGCCCGACCTTCGTGACGCGCAAGATCACGCGCGCGATCGGCGCGATCCTGCGCGGCGAGCAGGACGAGCTGCGGCTCGGGAACCTCGACGCGAAGCGCGACTGGGGCTACGCCCCCGACTACATGGAGGGCGCCTGGCGGATGCTCCAGGCCGACGAGCCGGGCGACTACGTGCTCGCGACCGGCGAGACCCATTCGGTGCAGGAGTTCCTCGACGAGGCGTTCGCGTACGCGGGCCTCGACCCGGCGCAGTACGTGAAGGTCGACGAGCGCTACTTCCGCCCCGCAGAGGTCGACGTCCTGATCGGCGACTACGCGAAGGCGCGCTCGCAGCTCGGCTGGGAGCCGACGGTCCGCTTCGGCGAGCTGGTGCGGCTGATGGTCGACGCCGACCGCGAGCGCGGCCGCCTCGAGGAGCACTACCTCTAGAGCCGTGGGCTGGGCGAAGGACGATACGAAGCTCGATCGCGTCCGCGCGCTGATGGCGGAGGAGCGCCTCGACGCGCTCGTCGTCCGGGCGCCCGACAACGTCCTCTACCTCACGGGCTTCTGGGGGATGAAGGGCTACGACGCCTGCGTCTTCCCGCGCGAGGGCGAGCCGGTGCTGATCTGCCTCGAGGCGTCCGCCGAGGACGCCGGGCGGACGGCGTGGACGGCGGACGTGCGCCTGATCGCCGGCTACGCGCCCGACGACCCGCGGCCGCCGCTCACGCGCACGCTCGAGGCGGCGGTCGAGGCGGCGCGCGGCTTCGGGACCGTCGGCCTCGAGCTCTCGCTCGGCACCCAGGCGGCCGACCGGATGGTCGGCGAGCCGACGACGTTCACGAAGGCGTGGTTCGACGCGTTCCCCGGCGCGGCCGACGCGACGCCGCTGCTCGCCCGCGCGCGCTCGCTCAAGAGCGCGCAGGAGGTCGAGCGGATGCGGATCGCGAACGAGATCGCCTGCCAGGCGATGCACCACGTCCGCGACCGCCTCGAGCCGGGGATGAAGGAGTCGCAGGTGGCGGCGCTCTGGCAGGGCTACGTCCACGGCGAGGGCACCGCCCGCGACGACGTCGAGCTGGCGCTGCCGTTCTCCCTCATCTGGTCGGGCAAGGGGATCAAGACGTTCACCGCGACCGGCGACCTGCCCGTCGTCGAGGGCGAGCCGGTGCTGTTCGAGATCTGGGTCTGCGCCGACGGCTACTGGGCCGACCACACGAAGAACCTCGTCGTCGGCGAGCTGAAGCCCGAGTACGCCGAGCTCGAGCGGTCGCTCGTGGCCGTCTATCAGGCGGGGCTCGACGTCATCCGCCCCGGCGCGTCGATGGCCGAGTTCGACCGGACGGTGCGCGAGGGGCTCGCCGAGATCGGCTACCCGGGTCAGCCGTCGCATCCGGTCTGCCACGGCATCGGCGCCCGGGCGCACGAGCCGCCGTACCCGCACCAGGCCGGCGGCGGCTCCTTCGAGGCGGACATGGTGCTCGCGGTCGAGCCGGGCGTGTACTGGGAGGGCGGCGGCGGCCTGCGCGTCGAGGACAACTTCCTCGTCACCGCAGGCGGCGTCGAGAAGCTGTCTGCGTTCCCCGACGGCGTGGTGCGGTGCCCGTGAGCGACCTGCTCGGAAAACACTGCCGGAAGGGACAGGGATGAGCGAGTTGATCTGGACCGGAGCGCTCAACGACGCCTACCGCGTCGGCGGCTCCGTCGGGCTCTACGACACGACGCTCCGCGACGGCGAGCAGACGGTCGGCGTCGTCCTCGACCCCGAGCAGAAGCTCGAGATCGCGAAGCTGCTCGACTCGCTCGGGATCGAGCGGATCGAGGCCGGCTTCCCGCGCGTCTCGGCCGACGACTGGCGCGCCGTCGAGCTGATCGCCTCGGCCGGGCTCGCCGCCGAGGTCTGGGGCTTCTCCCGCGCGGTGCCCGCCGACCTCGAGGCGCTCGTCGAGCTCGGCGTGCCCGCCTCGGTGATCGAGTCGCCGATCTCCGACCTGAAGCTGAACGCGATCGGCGTCGACCGCGAGAAGATGCTCGACCGGATCACGAGCGCCATGCGCTTCGCCGCCGAGCACGGCATCCACGCGGCGTTCTTCGGCGTCGACTCGACCCGCGCCGAGCCGGACTTCTACGAGCGGGTCTACGTCTCGGCGGTCGAGGCGGGCGCGAAGGAGGTCGTCGTCGTCGACACGCTCGGGATCGCCTCGCCCGAGGCGGTCGCCGACCTCGTCGGTCGCACCGTCGAGTGGGTCGGGCCGGACGTGCCGGTGCACTTCCACGGCCACAACGACTTCGGGCTCGCGACCGCCTCGGCCGTCGCGGCCGTCCGCGCCGGCGCGCGCTGGGTGCACGGCACGATCAACGGCATGGGCGAGCGCGCCGGCAACGCCAACCTCGGCGAGGCGGCGCTGACGCTGCGCGCCCTCTACGGCGTCGAGTCGAACCTCCGCCTCGACCGGATCCGCGAGGTCTCCGACCGCGTCCGCGAGCTCTCCGGCTACGCGCTCGAGCCGTGGAAGCCCGTCACCGGCGAGACGCTGTTCAGGCGCGAGTCGGGCGCCGTCGCCTCGCAGTTCCACGATCCGCCGTCGATCGAGCCGTTCTCCTCCGAGCTCGTCCGCGCCGAGCGGGCGGTCGTGCTCGGGAAGAAGAGCGGGCTCGACTCGATCCGGATCAGGGCCTCCGAGCTCGGACTCGACGTGCCCGAGGAGCGGCGCGGCGAGCTGCTCGCCCGCGTCAAGGAGCTCGGAACGCGGAAGCGCGGCCTCGTCTCGGACGACGAGTTCCGCGCGCTGGTACAAGAAGGGGAGTGAGCCTGCCCGACAACCGCACGATGCCGCCGTCCGGGACGGTGATGCCGGTGCTCGTCTACCCCGAGGTGCGCCCCGCGGTCGACTGGCTCTGCGAGGCGTTCGGCTTCGTCGAGCGCTGGGAGGCGAAGGGCCACCGCGCGCAGCTCCTCGTCGGCGACGGCGGCGCGGTCGTCGTGGTCGACGGCGACGCGACCGGCGGCTGCGGCGCCCACTCGGTGATGGTGCGGGTGGCGAACGTCGACGCCCACCACGCGCGCGCACGCGAGTGGAACGCGCGGATCCTGACCCTTCCCGCCGACTACCCGTACGGCGAGCGCCAGTACACGGCCGAGGACTACGCGGGCCATCGCTGGACGTTCTCGCAGTCGATCGCCGACCTGATCCCCGAGGACTGGGGCGGCACCTCCGGCCCCGGCATGCACCGCGACGATGGCTGACTACGACGCCGTCATCGTCGGCAGCGGCGTCAACTCGCTCGCGTGCGGCGCGCTCCTCGCGCGGGCCGGTTGGCGTGTCTGCGTGCTCGAGCGCAACGACTGGCTCGGCGGCGCGATCAAGACCGAGGAGCTGACGGAGCCCGGATTCCGGCACGACGTGTTCAGCGCCTGGCATCCGCTCTGGGTGGGCGGCGCCGCACACGCGCAGCTCGGCGCCGACCTCGCCGCGCGCGGGCTCGAGTACCTGAATACCGACCTGCCGACGGCCACCGCGTACCCCGACGGCGGCGCCGCCTTCCTCCTGCGCACCGCCGAGGCGAACGCGGCCGAGCTCGGGCCCGAGTGGCCCGGCGTGCTCGAGCGCTTCTTTCCGAACGCGGACCTCTCGTTCGGCGTCCTCGGCACCGAGCTCTGGTCGCCGGCCGGGCTCGCGCTCGCGGCGAAGGCGGTCCGGCGGTTCGGCCGGGACGGCGCGGCGGCGTTCCTCGGCGAGGTGCTGCAGTCGAGCCGCGACTGGCTCGAGGGAACCTTCGCCTCCGAGCGCGCGCACGGCCTGCTCGCGCCCTGGGTGCTGCACACCGGGCTCGGGCCCGAGCAGGCGAGCTCCGGCTTCATGACGCAGGTGATCGCGGTCGCCGTCCAGGAGGGCGGGATGCCCGTCCCGCGCGGCGGCGGCGCGCGGCTCGCCGACGCGCTCGTCCAGCTGATCCGCGACCACGGGGGCGTCTGCGAGACCGGCCGGGACGTCGAGCGCGTGCTCGTCCGCGCCGGCCGTGCCGTCGGCGTGCGGCTCGCGGACGGCGAGGTCGTGACCGCGGAGCAGGCCGTCGTCGCGAACGTGACGCCGTCGCAGCTCTACGAGCGCCTGCTCGAGGACGGGGACGCACCGCCGGCCGTCCGCGAAGGCGCCGGGCGCTTCCGGCACGGCCGCGCCGAGATGCAGATCCACTACGCGCTCTCGGAGCCGCCGCGCTGGGACGGCGACGAACGGCTCGGCCGCACCGCGATCGTCCACGTCACGCCCGGCCTCGACGGCGTCTCGCGGGCCGTGAACGAGGCCGAGCGCGGGCTGTTGCCGGCGGAGGCGACGATCGTCGCCGGCCAGCCGCTGGCCGTCGACCCCTCGCGTGCGCCGGAGGGCAAGGGCATCCTCTGGATCCAGCTCCAGGAGCTGCCGTGGCGGATCAAGGGCGACGCCGCGGGCGAGCTCGACCCCGGCCCCGAGTGGACGGACGAGCTGCGCGAGCGGTACGCCGACCGCGTCCAGGCCCGGCTCGCGCGCCACATCCCGAACCTCGAGTCGTCGATCGTCAAGCGCGTCGCGCTCGGCCCGCACGACCTCGAGCGCGCCAACGTCAACCTTCGCCACGGCGACCCGTACGGCGGCGCGCTCTCGCTCGACCAGAACTTCCTCTGGCGACCGTTCCCGGCCAGCCCCGGCCACCGGACGCCGGTCGAGCGGCTCTGGCAGATCGGCGCGAGCACCTGGCCCGGCCCCGGCCTCGGCGGCGGCTCGGGGACGATCGTCGCCGCGAAGCTGCTCGAGCCGCCGCTCTCGCGTCGCGCGCTCGCGAAGGCGCGCTCGCTCGCCTCGCGCCGATCGCCGGCATAGGCTCGCCCCATGAGCGGAGTCGTCGCAGCATTGCGGCAGCTCGTCGTCGCGACGATCGGGCTCGCTGCGCTCTATGCCCTCGTCGGCTTCCTCGTCGTCCACTTCGGAGGCTGGGGCGGCGCCGTCAACGGCGTCGGCTGGGGGATGGTCGCCGGCGGGGCGATCGTCGGGCTGGTCACCGGCGGCTCCGGCAGCCCGAGCGACAACCTCGCCCGCGCCCGCTGGGGCGCGTTCGGCACCTACTGGAGCCAGAGCGCCGCACTGCCGCAGAGCCCGCTCTACCTCGCGTTCGGGTCGCTCTTCGCGTTCGTCGGTGGACTGGCGGTGCTGATCCTCGCGTAGCTCTCGGCACGGCCGCCGCGGCACGACCGTGCTCTCGCGGCGTGCCAAACGCCCGCGGGCGAGATCGAAGAAGCGAAGCGACGCGCTAGAAGGCGAAGATGGATCGCCCTTTGAGCTCGACCGCGTAGAACTCGCTCGCCGACTCGAGGTGGGAGCGGAGCGCCTCGACGGCGCGGCCGGGATCGTGGGCGGCGCACGAGGCGAGCAGCTCCTCGTCGAGCGCCTCGTGCTGGTCCTGCAGGTCGCCCGTGGCGGCGAGCAGCACCGGGCGGTAGCGCTCGCAACTGTCCCAGGCCGGGCGGATCGAGCGCAGCAGCCATACCGAGCGGGCGGCCTCGTAGAGGGCGAAGTGGAAGGCCGTGTGCTCACGGACGGCCGCGCGGACGTCACCGCTGTGGCGCGCCGCCTCGAGTGCGGTCAGGTGCGAGCGCGCCGCCTTCTCGTCGGCCGGCTCGAACAGCTCCGCCGCTCGGCGCACGGCCAGCGTCTCGAGCGCCAGCCGGATCGAGAAGAGCTCGCGCATCTCCTCGACGTCGATGCCCATCACCTTCGCGCCGTGGTGCGGGACGTGCTCCGCGAGGCCGAGCGCCTCGAGCTGGCGGACCGCTTCGCGGATCGGCGAGATGCTCATTCCGAGAGCGCGCGCGAGGTCCTCGAGGCGCAGTGGCGTGCCCGGCTTGAACTCGCCGAGGATGATCGCCTCGCGCAACCGTTCGAGGGCCGCCTCGGCCATCGTCCTGTGTCTGACAGCGGTTCCCGAAGCTGGCATAGTCGGCTCCACGAACGTCGAGCGTGAACCACACTTGATCAGATGTCAAACGCGTGACACCATCTGCAGCTCCGCGTGCCGATCGACTCGCAGACCTTCCCCCCGTTCTCGATCTCGCAGGTGAGCACGCTTGCCGCGAGCTTCGCCGACGACGTGCGCGCCTATGCGGAGGCCGGCGTCGACGCGATCGGTGTCTGGGAGCTGAAGCTCGGCGAGGGGCCTGACACCGAGGCGCTCGAGCAGCTCGCGACGAGCGGGCTCGGCTCCGCCTCCGCCGTGCCTGCGATTCCCTCGGTCCTGCCGCTGCCGCACCTCGAGGGGCCCGCCGACCCGGGCGAGCGGATCGAGTGCCTCTGCGCGTCGGTGCACCGCCTCGCGGCCTTCGGCCCGACCGCGATCGTCTGTCTCACCGGCCCGGCAGGCGACCGTGACCCGGACGGGGCGCGCGCACTCGCCGTCGACGGGCTGCGCACCGTCGCAGCCGAGGCCGAGCGCGCCGGCGTCCGCCTCGCGCTCGAGCCCTTCCAGCGCGAGGGGATCGAAGACTGGTCGCTCGTGAACACGCTCGCGGAGGCCGCGGCGCTGATCGACGAGATCGGCAGCCCGGCGGTCGGGATCCAGTTCGACGTCTGGCACCTCTGGAACACGCCTGACCTGCTCGACGAGATCGAGCGGCACGTCCGCCTGATCGCCGCCGTGCACGTGAACGACTGGCGCGAGCCGACACGCGGCTGGGCCGACCGGGCCCTGCCCGGCGACGGCGCCGCCGACCTGCCCGGGATCCTCGCGGCGCTCGAGCGCGCCGGCTGGCAGGGCTACTACGACCTCGAGATCTTCTCCGACAACGGCGCCTTCGGCAGCGCGTACCCGGACTCGCTCTGGGATCTGCAGCCGCTCGAGCTGGCGCGCCGCGGTCGGGAGAGCTTCATCCGCAGTTGGGAGAAACGGAGGGTCGCGGCCTGATGCGCCGGGACCGGAGAGGAGAGAGAATGACGGGATCCACACGGGCGCGTCTCGCGCTCGTCCTCGTTGGCGTCGCGGCGCTCGTCCTCGCCGCGACCGCGGCGGCACGCACGACAATGGCCTCGCCGATCGTGATCGGCTGGGCGCACGACTCGACCGGCCCGATGGCGCCGTTCGACGGGCCGGCGCTCGCCGCCGCAGAGATCCGTGTCAAGCAGCTCAACGCGCACGGCGGCGTCATGGGCCATCCGCTCGAGATCAAGACGTGCGACACCCAGGGCGACAACGCGGCGGTCTCGAAGTCCTGCGCCGACAAGCTGATCAGCCAGGGCGCGAAGATCATGTTCACGACCTGCGACGTCGATCTCGGCGCCCCGGCGATCCAGGAGTCGCTCAACGCCGGTCTGCTGACGATCGCACCGTGCATCGGCACCGACCAGATGGGGCCGAAGCGGTTCGGCGCCAAGGGCAAGCTCGCCTTCAGCTTCGGCAACGTCGCCCAGGACGAGGGCTCGGCGATGGCGCAGTTCGCCTGGAACAAGGGCTGGAAGACGGCCGACCTGGCCACCGACAGCGTGATCGTCTACTTCAAGAACGTCGTCGCGGCCTTCAAGGTGCGTTTCCAGCAGCTCGGCGGCAAGATCGTCGACGAGGAGACCTACCAGGACCCGGTCTTCCACGGGAACAACGTCCAGAACGCCGTCAGCCGCATCAACCAGCATCCGGCCGACGTCGTGGTCACGGCGACGGCGGGCGCCTGGAACGCGCTCGCACCGCTGATCAACGGGCTGCGCACGCTCGGCAACAACACGCCGGTGCTCAACTCGTGGGCCGGTGACGGCACCTACTGGCTGCCCAAGAGCCCGGCGATCACGAACTACTACTTCCTGACCTATGCCAACGCGTTCGGCCAGGACCCGAGCAAGGCGATCAACAAGCTCGCCAAGCAGATCAAGGCCGGCACCGGCGGCTTCATCGCCGGCCCGGCGGCGATCGACGGTGTCGCGACCGCGATCCGGCGGGCCCACGGCTCCCTCAACGGCGCCAAGCTCGCGGCGGTGATGGTGAAGTTCCACAACGTGCCGACGCTCTCCGGTCTCGTCAGCTTCTCGCCGAAGCTGCACACGGTCTTCGGCCGGAAGTACCGCGTGATCGAGATCAACAACAACAAGCCGAAGCAGCTTGGCTTGATCAAGGCCAAGGTCGTACCGGCGATTCCGTAGCGGTTTGACGGACGCGTCTGGAAACGAGGGGAGGCCCGGAGAATCGCTCCGGGCCTCCTCCGTGTCGCGGTCGTTCGCGGGCGTCGAGGCGCTCCGCGACGTCTCGCTGGAGTTGCGGCGTGGCGAGGTCGTCGGGCTCATCGGCCCGAACGGCGCCGGCAAGTCGACGCTCGTCAACGTGCTCAGCGGCTTCGACCGGCCGAGCAACGGCAACGTGCTGCTCGCGGACCGGGACGTGACCCGCTGGTCGGCGAGCAGGCGCGGCCGCCACGGGCTCACCCGCACGTTCCAGCACAGCCACGCCTTCCGCGGCCTGACGGTGCGCGAGAACGTCGAGGTGTCCGCGCTCGGCGTCGGCGCCTCCCCGCGCGAGGCGACGCGGCGCACCGACGAGCTGCTCGGCCTGCTCGGTCTCGACGCGTACGCCGACCAGTCGGCCGCGTCGCTCGCCCACGGCGACGAGCGCAGGCTCGGCGTCGCCCGCGCCCTTGCAACAGAGCCGCGCTTCGTGCTGCTCGACGAGCCGGCCGCCGGCCTTCCCGAGGCCGAGGTGCCCGCCTTCGCAGCGGCCGTCCGCTCGATGCGCGACGAGCACGGCGCGGGCGTGCTCCTGATCGACCACAACATGGCGCTCGTGATGGACGTCTGCGAGCGGATCCACGTTCTCGACCAGGGCCAGACGCTCGCGGAGGGGACGCCGGAGGAGATTCGCGCCGACATCGGCGTCGCCGCCGCCTACCTCGGCGAGAGTGCCGCCATCGAGGAGGACGAGGCGTGAACGGTCTCGCCCTCGAGAATCTGAGCGTCCGCTACGGGGCGGTCGACGCCGTCCGCGGCCTCTCGCTCGACGTCGCGCCCGGCGAGATCGTCGGGCTGATCGGGCCGAACGGCGCCGGCAAGTCGTCCACACTGCACGCGATCATGGGCACCGCGCCCGTGCTGGGCGGCGACGTCCGGCTCGGCGGCGCCTCGCTCCTCGGCCGCCGTCCCGAGGACGTGGCCCGCAGCGGCGTCGCGCTCGTGCCCGAGGGCCGCCGTATCTTCGCGGAGCTCTCCGTCGAGGAGAACATCCGTCTCGGCCTCGCCGGCCGCCGTCCGGGAGGAGACGGCGCCGCGGCCATCGAGCGCGCCTACGCCCTGTTCCCGATCGTCCGGGAGTTCCGCCGCCGGCCCGCCGGCGCGCTCTCGGGCGGCCAGCAGCAGCAGCTCGCGATCGCCCGCGCGCTCGTCGCGGAGCCCGACGTGCTCCTGCTCGACGAGCCGTCGCTCGGGCTCGCGCCGAAGATCGTCGACGTCGTCTTCGAGTCCCTCGCCGCGATTCGCGCGCAGGGCCTCGCCGTGCTCCTCGTCGAGCAGCGGGCGCAGCGGACGGTCGCGCTCGCCGATCGCAGCCACGTGCTCGCGCACGGCGAGCAGCGCCTCACCCTCGGCCCGGAGGACGCGGGCGACATCGAAGCGCTCGTCGCGGCGTACATGGGCTGACATGACGACCTTCCGCGAGTCATCCGTGTTCCTCGGGCGTCGCTGGCAAGAGAGCCAAGCGAGCGGCGCGCGGGACAGTACAGTCGGTACGGACAAGCGCCGCGAGCGCCGGATCTCGCAGCCAGCGGCGTCAGGCGCCGGCGGAGCCGGGCTCTGCCCGGCGGCAGCCGGCGCCGGCGAGGGACGCGGATGACTCTCGCCGTCCTCAACATCTCGTGGCAGACGCTGGCGGACGCGCTCTCGCTCGGCGGCATCTACGCCCTGATGGCGGTCGGGATCGGGCTCGTCTTCGGCGTGCTCCGGCTCGTCAACTTCGCCTACGGGCAGCTGATCATGGCCGGCGCGTACGCCCTCGCGTACTCGTCGGTGTGGGGCTGGCCGGAGTGGAGCGGGATCCTCCTCTGCTTCGCCGTCGTGCTCGTGCTGACGACGGCGATGGACCTGCTCGTCTTCCGGCCGCTGCGGACGCACTCGCCGGCGGTGATGCTGATCGCGACCTTCGCGGTGGCGTTCCTGCTCCAGAGCATCGCCGTGCTCTCGTTCGGTCAGCTCGGGACGATCGCCTCGACGGTCGCGACGCTGAACCGGCCGTGGATCATCGCCGGGGTCGCGATCCGCAAGATCGCGCCGGTCTCGATCGGGATCGCCCTGCTCTGCCTCGTGCTGCTCCAGCTCCTCCTGACGCGCACGTCGGTCGGCCTGCACATGCGCGCCGCGGCCATGGACTTCCGCACGGCGCGGCTGCTCGGCGTGCGCGCGAACCGGGTCGTCGGCGGCGCCGTCTTCATCTCGGGCCTGCTCGCGGCCGTGTGCGCGGTGATGCTCACCGTCCGCAACCCGCAGGTGACGCCGATCTTCGGGCTCGACGACACGATCATCGTCCTGGCCGGCGTCGTGCTCGGGGGGCTGAACCGACCGCTCGCGGCGACGCTCGGCGGCTTCGCGATCGGCTTCGGCAGCGGCATCCTCGGCGGCGCGCTGCCGACGAACCAGAGCCAGTACCTGCCCACGTTCCTCTTCGCCGCGGTGATCCTCGTCCTGCTCATCCGCCCGAACGGGCTCTTCGTCCGCGCGGACGCGGGGGGCGAACGCGTATGAGCGTCTCGACGGAGCGGGAATGCTGAGGTTGCGCCGGCTCCCGGAGCTGCTCGTCCCCGCGCTGCTCGTGCTCGCGACGGCGCTGCTCGGGCTCACCGTCTCGACGGCGCTCGAGGCGTACTTCCTCGACACGCTCGTCAAGGTTGCGATCGTCGTCGGGCTCTACGTCTTCATCGGCAACTCGGGCGTGCTCTCCTTCGGGCACGTCAGCTTCATGGCGGTCGGCGTCTGGGTCGCCGGCGTGCTGACCGTGCCCGAGGACCAGAAGAACGCGATCATGCCGGGCCTCGCGAACTTCCTCCTGCACGCGCAGGTCGGCAACGTCGTCTCGCTCCTGCTCGCCGCCGTGGCCGGGCTCGTGATCGCGTTCGTCGTCGGGCTGCCGCTGATGCGCCTCTCGGGCCTTGCTGCCGGCATCGCGACGTTCGGCGTGCTCGAGATCACGAACAACGTCCTCCGCTACTGGCAGTCGGTCGGTCCCGGCCTGAACGCGTTCTCGTCGGTGCCCGCGACCACCGGGATCTGGCAGGCGGCGATCGGCGCGCTGATCTGCGTCGCGGTCGCGTTCGCCTACCAGCGCAGCCGCTTCGGCCGGCAGCTGCGTGCGACGCGGGAGGATCCGGCGGCCGCGTCGGCGGCCGGGATCTCGATCTACCGGCAGCGGCTCCTTGCGTTCGCGCTCTCCGGCGGTCTCGCCGGTCTCGCGGGCGGGCTCTACGTCCACCTGCTGCCGGTCGAGATCGACTCGCTGTATCTCGACCTGACGTTCATCACGCTCGCCATGCTCGTCGTCGGCGGCTCCGGCAGCCTCCTCGGCGCGGTCGTGGGCACCCTCGCGGTGAGCGGCCTCAACTCGTTCCTCTCGGCGGCGGAGAACGGCGTCAACATCTTCGGCTGGAACATCGACCTGCCGACGGGCACCTCCCTGATCGTCGTCGGCGCGCTGATGGCGGTCGTGCTCGTGCTGCGGCCCGGCGGCCTCACCGGTGGCCGCGAGCTGTCGCTGCCGCGCCGCCGTCCGTCCCCTCCCGCCCCGCCGTCGCCGGAGCCTGTGGCGTGAGCGACTACTCCGACCTCGAGGTCTCGCCCGACGTCGTGCTCGTGCGCGGCCTGCTCGAGGCCGACCGCTCGTTCGCCGAGGCGATCGACGAGAGCCCGTCGGCGGTCGACCCGGAGCGGTTCAAGACCGCGATGCGCTCGTTCGCGACCGGCGTCGTGATCGTCACGGTCGAGGTCGGCGACCGGATCTGGGGCCTGACGATCAACTCGTGCTGCTCGATCTCGGCCCGGCCGCCGAAGGTGCTGATCTCGCTCGCCCGCAGCGCAAGCTGCCGCGAGCCTCTGCTCGAGCGCGGCCGCTTCGGGATGTCGATCCTCGCCGAGCGGCAGCGCGAGCTCGCGGAGCTCGGCGCCGTTCCCGGTGGGCCGAAGTACGTCGACGTCTTTGCCGAGCGGCCCGAGGACGGCGGCCCGGCGATGATCGCCGGCGCGCTCGCCCACCTCGACTGCGCGGTCGCCGAGACGTTCGAGGTCGCCGATCACACGCTCGTCGTCGGCACCGTCGAGCACGCGATCGTCGACGACGGCGGTGCCGTGCCGCCGAACCCGCTCGTCTACTACGACCGGACCTTCAGGCGCCTGGGCGAGACGCTCTAGCGCGCGATCGAGACAGGAGGAGCGACCGATGAAGTTCAGCATCTACTCCGAGCTGCAGAGCTGGCCCGGCAAGTCGTACGAGACGCTCTACGCCGAGGTGCTGGAGCAGATCGAGAACGCCGATCGGCTCGGCTACTCGGCGTACGCGGCCGTCGAGCACCTCTTCTTCCCGAAGTTCTCGGCCTCCGCCAACGTCTTCGGGCTGTTCGGGATGGCGGCCGCGCGCACGCGGGAGATCAGGTTCCGGACGATGCTGCACATCCTCCCGTACCACAACCCGCTCGTCCTGGCCGCGATGATCCACCAGTTCGCGATCCAGACGAACGGCCGCTACGAGTTCGGCGTCGGCCGCGGCCACGGCTGGATCCCGATGCCCGCCGGCCTGCCGCTCGACGAGACCTCGCGCCCGCGCTACGAGGAGGCGCTCGACCTCTTCATCGAGGCGCTCCACAACGAGACGGTCACCTTCCACGGCGAGTACTGGAACGTCGACGCCAGCCGGATCGTCCCGTTCAGCGGCCAGAGCTTCCGGGTCATCCTCGGTGGCACGTCCGACAAGACGTACGACCTCGCCGCGAAGCACGGCTGGGGCGTCGCGGTGCCGCCGCTGCTGCCGTACGCGGCGCTCAAGGACCAGCTCGACCTCTACCGCTCGAAGTGCGCGGAGTACGGCACCGCGCCCGACATCGTCTGGATCCACGCGTGCTACATCGACGAGGACCGCGAGGTGGCGAAGCGCGAGGCGGAGGAGCACATGCGCGGCTTCCTCGCCGGCAACGCGTCGCCGCTGACCGAGCACGCGCCGCCGCCGACCGACGCGCTCAACGCGGCCGGCTACGGCTTCTACGCGTCCGGGATCATGGAGAAGCTCGCGGCGACGCCCTACGAGGACATGATCGCCGGCGACATCGTCTGGGTCGGCACGCCCGAGGACGTCGTCCAGCGCGTGCGCGAGACGATCGACGTGTGCGAGGGCCTGACCGAGATCGCGATCACGCCCAACCCGGGCGGCGCCGAGCACTGGAAGGCGATCAAGGCGCAGGAGCTGTTCGCAAAGCATGTGATGCCGGAGTTCCGGGGCGCGTGACGCACATCGTGATCGCAGGCGGCGGCTCGATCGGGAGCCTCTTCGCGGCGCACCTCGCGCGCGTCGCGGAGGTGACGGTGCTGACGCGCCGCGCCGAGCACGCGGCCGCGCTGCGCGAGCACGGGTTGCGCGTCTCCGGGCGGGCCGACTTCACCGTGCAGGTCGGGGCGACGGCCGACCCCGCCGAGCTCGACTCGATCGCCGGCGGGGCCGACCTCGTCATCCTCGCGTGCAAGGGCACCGATCTCGAGCCGCTCGCCGCGCAGCTCGCCGGGCATCTCGAGGGCGCGACGGTGATGACCGCCCAGAACGGGCTCGGCGCCGAGGAGATCGTGGGCGCGCACGGCGACTGGCCGCTCCTCTCGTCGGTCACGTTCATGAGCGGCACGCGGCACGGCGACGCCCACGTCGAGTACGTCCTCGACACCGCGACCTGGGTCGGGCCGAACCGCGGCACGACCTACGAGGACGCGCAGCGGGTCGCCGAGCTGATCATCGCGGGCGGCCTCAAGGCCGAGGCGTTCCCCGACCTGCTGCCCTCGCAGTGGTCGAAGCTGATCTTCAACGCGACCGTGAACGGCGTCGCGGCGCTCACCGAGCTGCCGCACGACTTCCACTTCGGCGAGACGGAGCGGCTCTCCGACCTCGGTCACCTCGTCCGCGACCTGATCGACGAGGGCAAGACGGTGGCGGCCGCGGCGGGCGTCGAGCTGCCCGACGACCCGTGGGAGATGAACCTGCTCGCGACCCAGCGCGGCTTCCGGCATTCCCCGTCCATGCTCGAGGACGTCGAGGCGCGCCGCCCGACCGAGCTCGAGTCGATCAACGGTGCGCTCGTCCGCGAGGCGAGACGGCACGGCGTCCCCGTGCCGCTCCACACCGCGGTCTACCGACTCGTCAAGGCAAAGGAGGCAAGCTACTCGTGAAGGTCTGTGTAGTCGGATGCGGGGCGGTGGGGTCGCTGTTCGCGGCCAACCTGTCGCTGCTCGAGGACGTCGAGGTGTGGGCGTACGACCTCTCGCAGGCGCACGTCGACGCGATCAACGCCGGCGGGCTGCGGCTCTCGGGAGCGGGCGAGGTGGTCGGGCGACCGCGCGCCACCTCCGACGCGGCCGAGCTGCCGCCCTGCGACTTCGGCATCGTCGCGACGAAGGCGATGCATACCGAGCCGGCGATCGCCGCGACCGCGCACGCGTTCGCGGACGGCTGCGTCGCGACCGTCCAGAACGGGCTCGGCAACGAGGAGACCCTCGCGAAGCACGTCGAGCGCGTGATCCGGGGCACGACGTTCCCCGCCGGGAAGATCGTCGAGCCGGGACACGTCCAGTGGGACGTGAAAGGCGACACGTCGCTCGGGCCCTACGACGAGCGCGTCCCGCTCGCCGAGGTGGAGCGCCTCGCCGACGCGTGCACGCGCGCGGGTCTGCCGACGAGGGCGCTGGCCGACGCGCGCGGCCCGCAGTGGGGCAAGGTGATCTTCAACTCGGCGACGAATCCGATCGGCGCGCTCACCGGCCTCACGCACGGCCGCGTCTGCGAGCGCCCCGACCTGCGGGCGCTCGTCTCCGGCCTCGTCGCCGAGGGCGTCGCGGTCGCCTGGGAGCAGGGCATCGTCCTCGAGAAGGACACCGAGACGGTGATCGACCACATGGCGCAGCCGGGCGTCGCCTACGACCACAAGGCGTCGATGCTGCAGGACGTCGAGGCGCACCGGACGACGGAGATCGACTTCCTCAACGGCGGCATCGTCCGCTTCGGCCGCGAGCACGGCGTACCGACACCGCTGAACGAGGCGATCTGGGCACTCGTGAAAGGAGTAGAGCAATCATGGGGGAGCTGAGCTACACGGGGCTACCGCCGGCGGAGGTCGAGCGGCGCTACCGGCTCGTCCGCGAGGCGGCCGCGCGCGACGGCCTGGATGCCGTGATCGTCTGCGGCAACGAGTACTCGGGGTTCGAGGGCGCGGTCACGTACCTCTCCGGCTTCGTGATCGTCCACCGGTACGCGTACGTCCTGCTGCCGGTCGACGGCGAGCCGGCGATCGTCTTCCCGAGCGAGGCCCGCTACGTCGGCGAGCACGGGACGACCTGGATCGACGAGCAGGTGTTCGTCGACAGGCCGGGCGACTGGCTCGCCGACGCGGACGCCGTCCGTGGCAAGCGGGTGGGCGTGTACGGGCTCGACTACGTGATGACCGTCCGCGACTTCCGCGCGCTCGACGGCCGCTGCGAGCTCGTGCCGTGGGACGTCTCGTTCGACCACGCGCGCATGGTCAAGTCCGAGCTGGAGCTCGCCTCGGTGCGCGAGTCGGTGCGGATCAACACCGAGGGCTTCCGCGTCTTCCTCGAGCACTTCGCGCCGGGCAAGACGGAGCGGGAGGTGCTCGCGCCGTGCGAGCAGTACTTCGTCTCGCAGGGCTGCGGCCGCTGGACGATGGACATGGTGCTCGACGGCCCGAACGGCTCGGCGCTGCCCGAGTTCAAGATCGCCGGCGACCGCGTGTTCGCGGCGACCGACGGTGTCCTGCCGTCACTCGAGGTCGCCGGCCCGGGCGGCCACTGGGTCGAGGTCTCGCGTGCGATCTGCCCGGGCGGCCCGAGCGACGAGACGAAGCGCATGTTCGAGGCGTACGAGGAGTACTACGACGCGGCACGTTCCGTGCTCCGGGCCGGCGTGACCGCCCGCGAGGCGCACCGGGCTGTTGCGAAGGGCTTCCACGACCGCGGCTACACGCTCGGCCACGTCACCGGCCATTCGATCGGGATGACGATGATCGAGTTCCCGAAGATCGGCGAGACCGACGAGACCGAGCTGCAGGCGGGCATGGTGCTCTCGATGCATCCGCATGCGATCTCCGAGGACGGCCAGGCATGCCTCTACATGCAGGACACGTGGCTCGTCGGCGACACCGCGGGCGAGCCGCTGGCCGGCCTCGAGATGCGCATCTACGACGGCACGGAATCGCGCTAGGGTCCGGGCATGGCGACCGACACGGACGAGTTCGCCCCGATCCTTCCGGGGCCGGGTGAGAGCGACTACGAGCGCTACCTGCGCACCGACGAGCTGCTCTCGCTGCAGAAGACCTCGGAGGAGTGGGCGCATCGCGACGAGCTGCTCTTCCAGACGGTGCACCAGGCCTCGGAGCTCTGGCTGAAGCACGCGTGGACGGAGGTCGAGGAGGCGACGCGGCTCGTCGAGGCGCGCGACGTCGCAGGCGCGCTGCGGCTGCTGCGGCGCGCGGGCGCGAGCGTGCGCTACGTGGTCGGCTTCCTCGAGCACCTGGAGCTGATGTCGCCGTGGGAGTACCAGGAGGTGCGGCGCGTCCTCGGCCACGGCTCCGGCTTCGACTCGCCGGGCTTCCGCGAGATCCGGCGCGTCTCGCCCGGGCTGTACGGCGCGTTCGACGCGCTCCGGCGCGAGCGGGGCCTCTCGCTGCTCGAGGTGTACACGCGCGGCCGCGAGCACGAGGAGCTGTACCAGCTCGCGGAGGCGCTGATCGACTGGGACGAGCAGATCGGCGTCTGGCGCTTCCGGCACGTGAAGATGGTCGGGCGCGTGATCGGCGAGGACGTGGTCGGCACGCAGGGCACGCCGGTCGAGCTGCTGGCCGGGCTGATCAAGCACAAGCTGTACCCCGAGCTCTGGACCGTCCGCACCGACCTGACCGAGCTCGCCCGGGAGAGCGACCCGGGCTAGGTGATCCCGCTCGACGAGATCCGCCGGGCGCGCGAGCGAATCGGCGACGATGTGCTGCGAACGCCGCTGGTCGCACTGGAGGAGCGCCTCTGGCTGAAGCTCGAGTGCCTGCAGCCGATCGGCTCGTTCAAGCTCCGCGGCGCGCTCTCGGCGATCCGGGCGGCCTCGGACTCGGAGCTCGCCGGCGGGGTCGTCACCGCGAGCGCGGGCAACATGGCCCAGGGCGTGGCGTGGGCGGCGCGGGCCGTCGGCGTGCGGGCCCGGGTGATCGCGCCCGAGAGCGCGCCGCGCGCGAAGCTCGACGCGGTCGAGGCGCTCGGCGGCGAGGTGATCCTCGTCTCGCGCGACGAGTGGTGGCAGGCGATGGTCGAGGGCGGCCGCGACGGCGTCGACGGCCTGTTCGTGCACCCGGTCGAGGACGACGCGGTCATGGCCGGCAACGGCACGATCGGGCTCGAGCTCGTCGAGGATCTGCGTGCCTTCGACACGGTGATCGTCCCCTGGGGAGGCGGCGGCCTCGCGACCGGGATCGCGAGCGCGGTCAAGGCGCTGCGGCCGGACGTGCGGGTCGTCACCGCGGAGCCGGAGACGGCCGCGCCGATGGCGGCGTCGGTCGCCGCGGGCGAGCCGCGCGAGATCGAGTACCGGCCGTCGTTCGTGGACGGCGCCGGCGGGCCGTCGCTCCTGCCGTCGATGTGGGAGCGTGCGCGCGGCCTCGTCGACGAGGCGGTGGCGGTGCCGCTCGACGAGGTCGCCGCGGCGATGCGCCTGCTTGCGTCGCGCGCACGGGTCGTGGCCGAGGGCGCCGGCGCGCTCGCGCTCGCCGTTGCGCTCCACCGCGAGGATCGCTGCGTCTGCATCGTCAGCGGAGGCAACGTCGACGCCGCGGTTCTCAGCCGGATCCTCGCCGGCGAGACGCCTGCCTGACCTCTCCCTGAGGGACATGTCAGGGCTCTGACCGCCGGCGGGGCTGTCGCGGGCGCGTCGCTCGCGCGGCTGAGCGCGCGGCGGCGCATGTATATCTGGCGGGGTGGTGGAGCGGATCCTGCGCGGGCGGGCGCACTACGCCTGGCTGATCGTCGTCGTCACCTTCGTGACGCTGATCACGACGGCCGGCTTCCGCGCGACGCCGGGCGTCCTGATCGTCCCGCTTCAGGACGAGTTCGGCTGGTCGCGCGCGACGATCTCGCTCGCCGTCTCGCTCGGGCTGTTGCTGTTCGGGTTGACGGCGCCGTTCTCGGCTGCGCTGATGGAGCGCTTCGGCGTCCGCCGGGTGATGCTCTGCGCACTTCTGACGATCTCGCTCGGCGCCGGCCTGACGACGCTGATGTCCGCGCCGTGGCAGCTCGACCTGCTCTGGGGCGTCGTCGTCGGCGGCGCGACCGGAGCGGTCTCGGTGCCGCTCGCGGCGACGATCGCCAACCGCTGGTTCTGGGAGCGCCGCGGCCTCGTCACCGGCATCCTCACCGCGTCGAACGCCGGCGGCCAGATGGTGTTCCTGCCCGTGCTCGCGCTGCTCGTGACCGCCTACGGCTGGCGCTGGGCGCCGATCGCCGTCGTCGCGGTGGCGATGCTCCTCGTCTTTCCGGTCGTCGCGCTCGTCGTCCACGACCGGCCGCAGTCGCTCGGCCTCGAGCCGTACGGCGCCACCGGGCCGGTCGCCGTGCCGGAGCGCTCGTCGCGGCCGTTTCGTCCCGCGATCGACGGGCTCAAGCTCGGCGTCGCCTCGCCCACGTTCTGGCTCCTCTGCTCGTCGTTCTTCATCTGCGGCCTCTCGACGAACGGGCTGATCGGGACGCACCTGATCCCGGCCGCGGTCGACCACCACATGACCGAGGTCGCGGGCGCGTCGCTGCTCGCACTGATGGGCGTCTTCGACATCGTCGGCACCACCGTTTCCGGCTGGCTGACCGACCGGGTCGACCCGCGGCGGCTGCTCGCGTGGTACTACGCCCTGCGCGGCCTCGCGGTGATCGCGCTGCCGTACGCGTTCGGCTCGACGGCGGCGCTCGTTGCGTTCGCCGTCTTCTACGGGCTCGACTGGGTCGCCACCGTGCCGCCGACCGTTGCCCTCGCGGCCGATTCGTTCGGGCGCGAGCGGGTCGGCATCGTCTTCGGCTGGATCTTCGCCGCCCACCAGGTCGGCGCCGCCTTCGCCGCGTGGGCCGCGGGCGCCAGCCGCACCTGGACGGGGAGCTACACGCTCGCGTTCGTCACCGCCGGTGTGCTCTGCCTCGTCGCCGCCGGGCTCTCGCTGCGGATCACGCTGAGCGCCGACGCGCTCGAGCCGGCGCCCGCGGTCGCCTGACTCGTGAGGGTGTGGCGGTGGCGCCGCCAGGTGCGCCACGCGGCGTGCCCGTGCGGCAGCCTCACCGCGCACACGCACACGCACACGCACACACACACGCACACGCACATGCACGGGCTCGGGCCGAAGGCGCCCTCCTCCGCCGGTAGCGGCCGATACGCTGCACGCCGTGCTCTGGCGCGCCGCGATCGTCGCCGTCCTCCTCGGCCTCTGGCTCGCCGTCGGCGTCGCGTGGGGCGGCGGAGCGGCGCTCGTCTTCGGGTTCTTCCTCGCGATCGCGGTCGCGGTCAGCGTGGCCGCGGGGATCGGCGGCGGCGTCCTCAGCCGCTCGGGCTCGCGCTACTACGAGCAGCGGCTCGGCGGCAAGCGGCGGGGCTAGCCGGCGAGCGCCGCGAGCTCGCGGCAGAAGCCGTCGATCTCGTCGAACGTGTTGTAGTGGATCAGCCCGACGCGGATCGCGTCCTCGGGGTACGGGAGCTTCTCGCGCAGGCCGAGCGAGTACCACGTGTCGTGCGCCCAGACGCCGTAGCCGCGCTCGCCGAGGCGCTGCGCAGCCTCCGCCGCGGGCACGCCGTCGACGTTGACGAGGAAGGTGACCACGCGGCCGTCCATCGTCTGCTCGCCGTACACCGTCACGCTCTCGGGCAGGCCGTCGAGGAACCGCTGCCCGAGCTCGCGCTCGTAGGCCGCGACCGCCTCCATCCCGCCGATCGACTCCAGGTAGGCGACCGTCGCCGAGAAGCCGGCCAGCAGCTCGTACGGCGCGGTCCCCGGCTCGAAGCGGCGGCCGACGGGGTCGGCCTGCGCCGGGCGCGCCTTGTACGGCCGCCACGACTCGAGCAGCTCGTGCCGCCCGTAGGCGATCCCGAGGTGCGGCCCGCAGAACTTGTACGACGACGTGATGAAGACGTCGCAGCCGAGCGCCTGCACGTCGACCGGCACGTGCGCCGCGTACTGCACCGCGTCCACCCAGCAGAGCGCCCCCGCCTGGTGGGCGAGCTCGGCGACGCGCGGCACGTCGACGATCGTGCCGAGCGCGTTCGACGACGCGACGCAGGCGACGACGCGCACGCGCTCGTCGAGCTTCCGCGCGAGGTCGTCGTAGTCGAGGCGGAGGTTCTCGTCGACGTCGATCCAGTCGAGGACGAAGCCTCGATCCTCGGCGAGCTCGAGCCAGGGCGCGACGCCGCCGTCGTGGTCGAGGCGCGAGACGAGGATCCGGTCGCCCTCCTTCCAGTCGCGAGCCGCGGTGCGCGCGAGGGCGAAGTCGATCACGGTCATGTTCTGGCCGAAGATCACGTCGTCGGCCGAGCAGCCGAGGAAGCGCGCCGCGTCGTCGCGTGCGCCGACCAGCACGCCCTCGACGCGCTTGCTCGCCTCGTAGGTCGCGCCGATGTTCGCGCTCGCCTCGCGCAGGCAGCGCGCGATCGCCTCGCCGACCTCGTCCGGCACCTGCGAGCCGCCGGGTGCGTCGAGGTAGACGAAACCGCCATCGCCGCGCAGCGACGAGAACCGCCGCCGTGCCGCCTCGACGTCGAGTAGCGTCGCGCTCATGGAAAGAGCCTATCTCGGCGCGACGGGCGTCCGCGTCAGCAGGGTGATCCTCGGCTGCGGCAACTTCGGCGGCGTCGGCTCGTCGCCCGCGTTCTTCGGCAAGGGCGAGACGCGCGAGCAGGCGTTCGCGCTCATGGACGCCGCCTGGGAGGCCGGGATCGAGACCTTCGACACCGCCGACGCCTACGGTGGCGGCCGCAGCGAGACGACCATCGGCGCCTGGCTGCGGACGAAGGGGCCCGAGGTCCGCGACGCGATCGTCCTCTCGACGAAGACGTTCAACCCGATGGCCGAGGGCGCCGACCACGGGCTCGCTCCCGCCCGCGTCCGCCGCCAGCTCGAGTCGAGCCTCGGCCGGCTCGGCGTCGAGCGCGTGGACATGTTCCTCACCCACGAATGGGACCCGGACGTGCCCGTCGCCGAGACGGCGGGCGTCCTCGACGAGCTCGTCGCCGAGGGCAAGGTCGGCGCCTACGGGCTCTCGAATGTGGGTGGCCCGGAGTTGCGCGAAGGGCTGGCGGCCGGCTCCTTCGGCTGGGTGCAGAACTCGTACTCGCTGCTCGACCGCGACGCGGAGGCGGAGGTGCTGCCGCTCTGCGCCGAGCGTGGGCTCGGCTTCACGCCGTTCAGCCCGCTCTCCGGCGGCTGGTTGACCGGCAAGTACCGCCGCGGCGAGGCGGCGCCGGCGGGCTCGCGGATGACCATGCGTCCCGAGCCGTACGAGCGCCTGCGCACCGACGCCGTCTTCGACGCCCTCGAGGCGCTGGCGGAGCGCGGAGACCCGGCGCAGCTCGCGCTCGCCTGGCTCTATGCCGACCCGCGCGTGACCGCGGTCGTCGTCGGCCCGCGGCGGCCGGAGCACCTCGCGCCCGCGCTCGCGGCGCTCGCCATGCCGCTCGCTCCGGGCGAGCGGGAGGCGATCGGCGCGCTCTTCCCCTGACCGCGGGCGGGTCGACAGCGGAGGCGATCGACCCTGGGCGACTGGCTCCCCCGTCTCTCATCCGCGCGCGCCGGGCATCGGCGTCGTCGGGGCTACCTCGCTCCCGCCGGCCGGCGGGACCCGGTCGCGGGACGCTCGCCCTCGACCGCTCGGTGCCCGAGCACGACCTCGACGTGGACGGCACCACCGTCGGCGAGCGGCACGAGGTTCCCCTCGACCTCCTCGCCGTCGACGCGCAGCGAGCGGACGCCGGTCGAGACCCCGTCGGGGTTCGAGACGTCGATCTCGTAGACCGTGCCGCGGAAGCGTCGCGTCGCGCGGAAGCCCTCCCAGTCGCGCGGGATGCACGGGTCGATGCGCAGCCCGTCGTAGTCCGGTCGGATGCCGAGGATGCCCTGCGCGAGCGAGACGAACGTCCACGCGGCCGTGCCGGTGAGCCACGAGTTCTTCGCCTCGCCGGGCCTCGCCGCGTCGGGGCCGGCGATCATCTGCGCGTAGACGTACGGCTCGGCGCGGTAGAGGTCGAGGTCGGCCTGCGCCGACGGGCAGATCGCGAGATACGTCTCGAGCGCCCGCTCGCCCTCGCCGAGCGCGCACCAGGCGAGCGTGATCCACGTGTTGTTGTGGCAGAAGACGCCCGCGTTCTCCTTCACGCCCGGCGGATAGCTCGTGATCTCGCCCAGCTCGGGGCGGTACCGCGTGTACGCGGGCTGGTGGAGGACGATCCCGTGGTCGGTGCCGAGGTGCTCGCGCACGCTCTCGAGCGCGCACCGGGCGCGGCCGTTCTCGCGTCCGGCCCCGCCGAGCACGCACCAGCCCTGGCTCTCGACGAAGATCCGGCCCTCGTCGCAGACGTGCGAGCCGACCGGCGCGCCGCTCGCGTCGAACGCCCTCAGGTACCAGTCGCCGTCCCAGGCGTGCTCCTCGACGGCGGCGAGCATCTCGTCGCTCCGGCTCTCGACGCGCGCCGCGTCGCCGGTCCGGCCGAGCTGGCGGTAGAGGCCGGCGAGCTCGCTGCACGCGTACAGGAAGAGCCCGGCGATCAGCACCGACTCCGCCTGCGAGCCCTCGACGTCGCCCGCGGTCTGGAACGACTCGTCCGGCTCGGTCGAGAAGCAGTTCAGGTTGAGGCAGTCGTTCCAGTCGGCGTGCCCGATCAGCGGCAGGCCGTGCGGGCCGCGGTGGCCGAGCGTGTAGGCGATGCTCGTCTCGAGATGGTGGAGCAGGCTCTCGCCGCTGCCCGGCGTGTCCGCGTAGCCGACGGGCTCCTCGAGGATCGACGCGTCGCCGGTCTCGCGCACGTACGCGCAGGTCGAGAGGACGAGCCAGAGGTGGTCGTCGTAGAAGTCGCCGCCGATGTCGGCGTTCCCCTGCTTGGTCAGCGGCTGGTACTGGTGGAAGCAAGTGCCGTCGGCGAGCTGCGTTCCCGCCAGGTCGAGGATCCGCTGCCGCGCACGCTCGGGGACGAGGTGGACGAAGCCGAGCACGTCCTGGTTCGAGTCGCGGAAGCCCATGCCGCGACCGATCCCGGTCTCGTAGAAGCTCGCCGACCGTGACAGGTTGAACGTCGCCATGCACTGGTACTGGTTCCACGTGTTCAGCATCCGCGTCGCGTGCGGATCCGGGCACTCCGCCTGGAACCCCGCGAGCAGTCCGCGCCAGAGGTCACGCACCGCCTCGAAGGCGGCATCAACGGCGCCGCCCCGGGCGTAGCGCTCGAGCAGCGCGCGGCCGCACTCCTTGTTCGCGATCCCGGGCCGCTCGAACTTCGGCTCGCCCTGCTCGATGTAGCCGAGGACGAAGGCGAAGCTCTCCTCCGCGCCGGGCTCGAGCCGCAGATCGACCTGGTGGGAGCCGATCGGGTTCCAGCCGTGCGCGACGCTGCCCGTCGCCTCGCCGGCGAACGGCACCGCGGCCTCGTGCAGGCCGTTGTGGACGCCCACGAACGCGTCGCGCGACGTGTCGAAGCCGGCGATCTCGCGCGTGCAGCCGAAGAGCGTGTAGTGGTCGCGGCGCTCGCGGTACTCGGTCGTGTGGTAGATCGCCGAGCCCTCCACCTCGACCTCGCCGATCGAGTACGTGCGCTGGAAGTTCGTCATGTCGTTCAGCGCCTCGTAGAAGCAGAACTCCACGTACGAGAAGAGCGTCAGCTCCTTGGGCGTCGCGCCCGTGTTCCGGACGGTCGTCTTCCAGACCTCGGCCGTCTCGCCCGGCGGCACGAAGAGGAGCAACTCGACCTCGACGCCGTTCCGCGCGCCGGTGATCCGCGTGTAGCCGAGCCCGTGCCGGCACTCGTAGCGGTCGAGCGGCGTCTTGCACGGCTTCCAGCCGGGGTTCCAGACCGTCTCGCCGTCGCGGACGTAGAGATAGCGGCCGACCGAGTCGTACGGCGCGTCGTTGTAGCGGTAGCGGGTCAGCCGGCGCAGGCGCGCGTCCCGCCAGAACGTGTAGCCGCCGCCCGTGTTCGTGCAGAGGCCGAAGAGGTCGTCCTGACCGAGGTAGTTGAGCCACGGCAGCGGCGTGTCCGGCCGCGTCACGACGTACTCGCGGGCGGCGTCGTCGAAGTGGCCGTACGTCGTCACGGGTCCTCCTCCTCGTTCGCTGAGAGCCGGAACACGGTGGTCGACGAGAAGATCCCGCCCGGCTCGAGCACGGTCGAGGGGAACCCGGGGCGGTTCGGCGAGTCGGGGCAGTGCTGCGTCTCGAGCGCGATTCCGTCGGCCTGCCGGTAGAGGCGGCCGCCCGTGCCGGCGAGCGAGCCGTCGAGAAAGTTGCCGGAGTAGACCTGGACGCCCGGCTCGGTCGTCGCGATCTCGAGCCGCCGCCCGCTGGTCGGATCCTCGAGCCGCACCGCCGGGGCGAGCCCGTCGTCGCCGGCGCCGTCGAGGACGAAATGGTGGTCGTAGCCGTGGGCCGACGCGAGCTGGGAGTCGGCGTCGCGGAGGCGGTCGCCGACCGCGGTCGGCGTCGTGAAGTCGAACGGCGTGCCGGCGACCGGTGCGACCTCGCCGGTCGGGATCCGCCCCGGGCCGGCAGGGAGATAGCGCGACGCGGCGACCGTGAGCACGTGCGCCTCGATCGAGCCGGCGCCCTCGCCCGCGAGCTGCCAGTAGACGTGGCTCGTCGGGTTGAGGACGGTCGGCCGGTCGGTCGTCGCGCGGTAGTCGACGCGCAGCGCGTCGTCGCGCGAGAGCGTGTACGTGACCTCGACGACGACGGCCCCCGGGAACCCGCCGGCCCCGTCCGGGCTCGCGTGGCGGAGCGTGAGCGCGACGCCTCCCGGTGTGCGGTACGCCCGCGCCGCCTGCCACACGTGCCGGTCGAATCCGTGGCGGCCGCCGTGGAGGCAGTGCAGGCCGTCGTTCGCCTCGAGGCGGTGGCGTGCGCCGCCGAGCGTGAACGCCGCGTTCGCGATCCGGTTCGCGTAGCGCCCGACGACCGCCCCGAGGTACGGCGTGTTCCGCTCCACGTAGTCGTCGAGCCGCGGGAAGCCGAGCACGACGTTCCGCCGCTCGCCCGTGCGGTCCGGCGCAACGAGCTGCTGCACGATCGCGCCGAACGTGAGCACGGAGACGGTGAGCCGGCCCGCGCTGAGCGTGTAGCGGTCGACCTCCGACCCGCCGGGCGTCCGGCCGGCAGGCTCGCGCACGACCGACGGGTCGCCGCCGCGCGGGCGCTCTCGGCGCGCGAGCGGCAGCGCGTCGGTCACGGCGTGGCCCGCGTCACGAGGCGGCCACGAGGTGGTCGTCCGCGACGGCGACGAGCGGCGGCGCGACGCGGTCGGCGGGCGGCGCCCCGCTCACGGCTTCCGTCCGGTCGGGCGCCCACTTGCTGTGGAGCTTCGGCACCGAGGCGAGCAGGTGCTGCGTGTACGGGTGGCGCGGGTCGCCGAAGACCTTCTCGGTCGCGCCCATCTCGACGACCGAGCCGCGGCGGAGGATGACCGTCGTGTCGCTGATGTAGTTGCCGAGCGAGAGGTCGTGGGTGACGAACACGATCCCGAGCCCGCGCTCCTTCAGCTCGGCGAGCAGGTTGAGCACGTCGATCCGCGTCGAGGCGTCGAGCATGCTGATCACCTCGTCCGCGACGAGGCAGCGGATGTCGAGCAGGAGCGCCCGCGCGATCAGCAGCCGCTGCAGCTGCCCGCCGCTCAGCTGGTGCGGGAACTTGCCGAGCGCGTCCGCCGGATTGAGGCCGACCGACTCGAGCGCGGTCTCCACTTTCGTGTGCCACTCCGCGCCGTCGACGCCCGGGAAGAACACGGCCCGCAGCATCCCGAACACGCGGTCGATCTTGAAGATCGGGTTGTACGAGCTGAACGGGTCCTGGAAGACGCCCTGGACGTGCCGGTAGTACTCCTTCAGCTCGTGGCGGCGGAGCTTCGAGACGTCGTCGCCCTCGAACGAGATCGTCCCCGAGGTGAGGGGCACGAGCCGCAGGATCATCCGGCCGATCGTCGACTTGCCGCTGCCGCTCTCGCCGATCAGCGACAGCACCTCGCCCGGCTTCACGTCGAAGCTCACGTTTTGCACGGCGATCAGGCGGCCGCTGCCGAACGCGCCGACCCGGTACGTCTTCGAGACGTTCTCGAGCCTCAGCATCCCTACGCCTCCGCCGCCCGGAGCGGCTCGGCGGGCGGGTGCGCGAGCGGCAGGGCCGCGGCGCTCTCCCAGCAGGCGACGCTGTGGCCGTCGGCGACCTCGACGAAGGGCGGCTCCTCGGCGCAGCGTGCGGTCGCGAGCGGGCAGCGGTCCGCGAAGCGGCAGCCGGCCGGGGGTCCGAGCAGCGACGGTGGGCGGCCGGCGATCCCGGCGAGCCGCTTGTCGGCGTAGCGCACGCCGACCTCGGGCAGCGAGGAGATGAGCATCCGCGTGTACGGATGGCGCGGCGCCGAGACGATCTGCTCGGCGGGCGCCTTCTCCGCCAGCTTGCCGGCGTACATGACGAGGATCGTGTCGGCGACCTGGTAGAGCACCGAGATGTCGTGCGTGATCACGATCATGCTCTTGACGAAGCCGCGGTCGCGGAACTCGACGAGCGCCTGCGCGACCGCCTTCTGCGTCGAGACGTCGAGCGCCGAGGTGATCTCGTCGGCGATCAGGAGCGAGGGGTCGAGCAGCGTCGAGACGACCATCACCACCCGCTGTTTCATCCCGCCCGAGAGCTCGATCGGGTACATCCCGAGGACGTCCTGCGAGAGCCCGACCAGCTCGAGCCGGCGCTCGAGCTCCGGCTTGACCGTCGCGAAGTCGACGCCGCGGGCGTGCACGAGCTCGCGGGTCATCCGGCCGATCTTCCGCGTCGGGTTGAGCGCGCTCATCGCGTACTGCGGGATCAGCGAGACGTCGTGGAAGCGGTGCGGGTTCATGCGCTCGTCGTCCCAGACGGGCAGCTCGGCGCCGTCCAGCTCGACCCGCCCGGAAACGTGGTGCATGCGGCTGTCGAGACGGATCAGGCTCTTGCCCAGGGTGGACTTGCCGCACCCGGACTCGCCGGCGAGGCCCATGATCTCGCCGTCGGCCAGCTCGAAGGTGACGCCGTCGAGCGCCTGCACGTCGCCGGCGAGCGTGCGGTAGTAGACCCGGAGGTCCTCGACGCGCAGCATTCCTAGGTCTCCCGCAGCTTCGGGTTGAAGACCTCGTCGAGCCCGACGTTCATCACGTAGAGCGAGCCGACGATCGCCATGATCGCGAGCCCGGGCGGCACGAACCACCACCAGAGATGGAGCTGCAGCGCGGCGTTCTGCACCGAGAGCTGCATCATCATCCCGAGCGAGATCGTGTTCGAGGGGCCGAGCCCGATGAAGTCGAGCGTCGCCGCGATCAGGATCGAGCCTCCGAAGAGGAGGATGAACATCATGAACAGGTAGCTGCTCATGTTCGGCGCGATCTCCGTGAAGATGATCCGCCAGCTCGAGCGGCCCGAGAGGCGCGCCATGTCGACGAAGTCGCGGGAGACGAGCGAGAACGTCTGCGCGCGCAGCGCCCGGGCCGCCCACGGCCAGGAGGTGAGGCCGATGAAGATCGACTCGGTCATCACCCCGCGCACCTTCAGATAGGCGGCGATCACGAGCAGCACCGCGAAGGTCGGGATGACGAGCACGACGTTCGTGAGCATGTTCAGCACCTCGTCGACGACTCCGCTGCGGTACCCCGCGGTAAAGCCGACGATCATCCCGATCGCGGCCGCGATGCCGCCGCCGAGCGCGCCGACGATGAACGCGAGCCGCAGGCCGTTGACGAACTGCGCGTACACGTCCTGGCCGAGCAGGGTCGTCCCGAACCAGTAGCCGTCTCTCGTCGTCGGCGACAACGAGAGCCTGCCGCCGTACTCGAGCGCCGGATGCTGGGCGAAGAGCGGCCCGATCAGCGCGAAGAGGAGCATCGCGAAGGTGATCGAGAGCCCGACGACGAGCTTCCGGTTCCGGGCGGCGAAGTGGAGGTTCTCGCGCAGGCTGATCACGTGCGCCCCTCGCTGCCGTCCGCTCCCGGCCGGCGGAGCCGGCCTCCGCGGACGGCTGACGTCGCTGACGGCACGGTGCTCTCCGGCCCCGTACCGCCGTACTGTGACCTCCGGCCCCGCGCCGTCAGCGCCGCCCGAGGAACGCCCGTGCCTCTTGTCGGTGACGCAGGTCTCACGTCCGGCCTCCTTCCATTCCGACCCTCGTCCGCGGGTCGACGAGCACGTAGACGAGGTCGACCAGGAAGTTGGCGATCAGGACGCCGACGATGATGAACAGGAAGATGCCCTGGATGACGAAGTAGTCCTCGTTCGTGATCGCCCGGTAGATCTGGTAGCCGAGGCCCGGATACGAGAAGACGATCTCGGTGACGAGCGCGCCGGCGATGAGCGCGCCGAGCTGGAGGGCGAGACCGGTGATCTGCGGCAGCATCGCGTTGCGGAACGCGTACTTGCGGATCAGCCGGTTGGGCGCGCCGAGCGCCTCGAGATAGTGCGCGTAGTCCGACTCGAGCTCGTAGATGATCATGTTCCGCATCCCGATCGCCCAGCCGCCGAAGGCGACGAGGAACAGGGACATGAACGGCAGGAACCAGTGGTAGAGAAGGTTCGAGATGAACGCCCACGTCCAGCCGCGGGTGGCGGTCGGGTCGTAGGCGAAGCCGACCGGGAAGACCTGCCAGGTCACCGCGAGCAGCCAGGTGAGGAGGATCGCGAGCCACATGTACGGCGTCGCGGTCAGCGCGTAGCCGAGCGGCAGCGCCGTGTTGTCGAGCACCTTGCGGCGGGCCGCCATGGCGCCGACCTTGTTGCCGGCATACCAGCTGAGCAGGATCGCCGGGATGAGCAGGCCGAGCGTGTACGGGACGGCGTGCATGATGATCGTGACGACGGAGGTCGGGAACTGCAGGATGCTCGTGCCCAGGTCGCCGTGGAAGAGCGAGACCCAGAAGTACCAGTACTGCTTCCAGAGCGGCAGGTCGAGGTTGAACGCCCGCATGTAGTGGTCGTAGAGCTGCTGGGCGACCTTCGGGTCCTGGATCTGGATCCGGCCCATGAGCGACAGCACCGGGTTGCCCGGCATCAGGTGCGGGATCGCCCAGTCGATCGTCACCGCGACGACGAACGTCACGCTGTAGACGAAGAGCTTCCTGACGAAGTAGCGCAGCACGCGATCTCCTCGCTCACGGTGTCCGGCCGCCGAGTGGTGGCTCCTCCCCGCCTCGGCGGGGAGGAGCCACGGTCACTCGCGGACGTCTTGCCTCAGTCGACGGTCCCGCGCCTCACTTCACCGGCTTGAGGTGCGTGAACATGTCGATGCCCGTCATCTGGAGGTAGCCGCCCCACATGACAGGGGTGAACTGGCGGCTCGTGCCCGAGGAGGGCCAGTTCGTCCAGTACTTCGACGTGAACTGCGCCCACTGGCCGTTGTACCAGAGCGGGATCAGCGGGAGGTCCTTCATCAGCGTCGTCTGGAGGCTCGAGTTGAGCTCCTTGATCGCCGCGGTGTTCGACAGCGGGGTCTTGTCCAGCTTCTGGACGAGCGCCCACGCGGTCGGGTTCGAGTACCGCTCGTAGTTGAAGTTCGTCTGCCCCGCGCCCTCGGTGAGGATCGGCAGGTGGTAGATGCCGTTCCAGTAGGTCCACGGGTTGTCGCTGATCTGGTAGTTGTTGTCGACCACGAGGTCGAAGTGGCCGGTGTTGCGGTCGCTCTGCCAGGTGTTGAAGTCCTTCACCTTGGCGGTGAGCTGGATCCCCGCCGTCCTCGCGGAGGCGACGATCATGTCGCGTGCAGCCTCCCAGTCCGACCAGCCCTGCGGGACGGAGATGTCGAGGTTGATCGGCGACCCGTCCTTGTTCACGAACATGCCGGAGCTGTTCTTCTTGTAGCCGGCATTCGTCAGGAGCTTGGCGGCGTCCGACGGGTTGTACTTGAAGCCGTTCTGGGCGACCGCTTCCTGGTCGACGTACTTCGACCAGGTCGGCAGCAGCCCGGTCGGGCTCGCCGGCAGGACGAGGTTCTGGTAGTCCTGCGTCACGATCTGGTTGATGTTGATCGACTCGGCCAGTGCCTTACGGAACACCGGGTCGTTCAACGGCTTGTGGGTCGTGTTCGGCTCCAGCCAGGCCGTGTTCGCCGACAGCATGTACGGCGCCTTCTTGTAGTACGTCGAGACCTTCCCCTGGTCGACGAGCTGGTTGACGCCGGGGAGGTAGTTGTTGTTCAGGTCCTCGACGCCCGCGAGGACGGCCGAGAGGCTGTTCGTGTTCGACGTGTTGACGAGGTCGATGACGTACTTCGGAGCCGGCGAGGGCGAGATGCCCTGGTCAGCGGCCCACCAGTGCGCCTTCTTGACCCAGACGACCCTGGTGGTCGGGTCGAAGCCCTTCGGATCCATCTTGTACGGGCCGGTTCCGATCGGGTTGCCGGGGCTGTAGGTGGTCAGGCTCGCCGCGTTGACGATCGCGTTCTTCGCCTGCGTCGGGCTGATCATCGGGATGTTCCACATCGCGTTCTGCCACTGCACGTAGTTCGGCGTCGTCTTGAAGTTGACGACGACCGTGTTGCCGGTCGCCTTGATCGGCTTCTTCAGGTTGCGGTAGAGGTTGTTCCACTGCGACGTGTTGAACCGCGTGAGGTTCAGGTTGAACGCGATGTCGCCGGCCGTGAACGTCTTGCCGTCGCCCCACTTGACGCCGGACCGGGCGACGATCGTGAACTGCTTCGCACCCGTCCAGGTGGCGGACTTCGCGAGCCAGTTGATGTACTGGCCCTTGACCGGGTCGAAGCGGAGCAGCGTCTCGAGGTCGAGCCCGATCATGCCGGCGGCGTAGTTGCCGGTGTACGGGTTCGTCCCTGCGATGTTGCCCCACTGCGTCCCGCTGGTGACCAGCGTCTGCGAGCGCGGATAGCCGATCGTGCCCGCGTTCTTCGCGGTCGGGCTCGCGCCCGCGCCGCCGGCTGTGAGGGCGACTGCGGCGAGCGCCACGAGCGCGAGGCCCACAGTCGTCCGTTTCCAGATGGCCTTCATGATCTTTTCTCCTTCGTTGCCTTGGAACGACCGGGAACTGCCACTCAGACGCCGGCATCACTCCCTTCGGCGACAGCCACCGGGAAGCCGGTCCCGAGCACGGCGACGCCAGACGGTGCAAGCGTCACCTCGCCCGGGACGACCTCGTAGCCCGGCTCGGCGAGCACCTCGGCGTCGACCGTGTCGCGCGACCAGTTGACGAGCACGGTGCGCTCGCCGTCACCGGTGCGGAGCCGGCCCGCGAGGATGCGCGGGTCGGCGACGCGGACGGGCCTGTGGACGCCGGCGGCGCCGGCGAGAGAGCCGTAGAGCCGCCAGGTGTCCTCCGGGTTCGCCCGCGGCGTGCGGGCGGCCATGTGCTCGATTGGATAGGTGCAGAGGATCGTCGCGCCCTCGCCGCGCCGGTTCCGCAGGAGCGCCGGGCGGCCGTGTCCGTCGACCGCGAGGACCTCCGCCGCTGCCGGCTCGACCGGGAGGAACGCACGGGCGCCTGAGTCCTGCGGCACCTCGAAGACGAGCCGCTCGCCCGCGGAGAGCTCCCCGAGCGGGCGTACGAGCTCGAGTCCGACCTCGTCGTCGACGACCGGATCGAGGAGCCCGTAGCGGAGGAGGTGCCGGACGCCGAACAGCTCCTCGAGCCACGGCAGCCAGGCGCCGCGCTGGTTCGCGGTGCTGCCTGCGAACCAGGAGAGGTAGACCGTGGCGCCCGCGTCGGCGAGCTCGCCGAGCCGCCGCAGGCCGGGTGCGGTCAGGAGCTTCGCGCACGGCACGAGATAGAGCCGCGCGCCGGCGGGGATCCCGTCGCGCTCGCGCACGAGCCGCACGGGCAGGTCGGCCTCGCGCGCCGCGGCGTAGGCGTGGAAGAGATCGTCGCGGAGGTCGTGCCGGTACTCCGGCGCCGTGAACGGCACGGCCGCCTCGAAGTGCTCGGGCACGACGAGCGCGACCTCGCCGGCGACCCGCTCCCAGCCGACGGCGTCGAGCTCGCGCACGAGCGCGGCGAACTCGCCCATGGCTTCGAGCTGCGGCTTCGGCGTCCCGTCGGCCGCGGTCAGGCCGAAGTGGAGCTCGAAGCCGTGGTGCCGGTACGGATCCTCGTCCGCGAGGTCGTCGAAGTCGGTGTTGCACCACGCGAGCCAGCCACGCGCGCCGGCAAGCAGCGTCGTGTGCAGCACCTGGCGGTAATAGCCGGCGATGTCCTCGTCCGAGCCGAAGTCCGAGGTGGCGCCGAACTCCTCGAGGACGACCGGACGGCCGAAGCCGTCGGCGAGCTCGCACGCGAACGCCGGCGCGAGCGTGCGGCGCAGCGGGTCGTCGGCCATCGGGTAGGCGTGCGGGCCGACGAAGTCGACGAGCGGCGCGAGCGCGCGCAGCGAGAAGCCGTTGTCGTCGCCGGTCGTCTCCGCACCCCAGGCGCCGTCGCCGAGCGAGATCGGCTGCGTCGCGCCCGCCGAGCGGACGGCCTGGACGAGGATCCGCGCCCAGGCGGTGATCTCCTCGGCGCTCGCGGGCCCGCCGTAGAGCGGCATCTCGTTCGAGACGAGCCAGCCGGCGATCGCCTCGTGGCCGCCGAACCGACCCGCGATCTCGGCGGCGAGCCACGCCTCCTCCGCCACGAGCGTCACGTCGCGGTACAGATCGCGTCCGCGGCGCCAGGCCGGATCCCAGTTCTCGCCCGACATGTGACCGACGAGGAAGGTCGGGATGGTGACGAGGCCCGTCTCGACGTGCGCGTCGAGGAAGTCGGCGAACCGGGCGGCGACCTCGGGGTCGAGCACGCCAGGCTCCGGCACGAAGTCGGGCCAGAAGCAGAACGAGCGTGTCGCAGTGAGCCCGTGCGCCGCGAGCGTCGCGAGCTCCTCGCGGACGACGTCGGCGTCGTAGCGGCTCCACATCCGTGGCCCGCCCGCTCGCGACCAAAAGTTCGCACCGACCCAGGTGCTCAGAGCCCAGCTCCCCTCGCGTCGTAACCGTTACCAACGATTGCTGCAGCGCTAGAGCCCGCTTCCCATGGGGGGATTCCCTGATCTGCGGTCCCCCCGGTGCGCCTATCAATCGCGCAATGAGCAACCGGTTACGGTCGAGACCCCGGGCGCCGACGATCCGTGACATCGCGCGAGAGGCGGGGGTGTCGACGGCGACGATCTCCAGGGTGCTCAACCATCGTCCCGAGGTGGCGCCGAGGACGCGCGAGCGCGTGCTCCGCGTGATCCAGGAGAGCGGGTTCGCGACCAACCGCACCGCGCGCGCCCTGTCCGCGGGCCGCACCGGCCTGATCGCCATGACGCTGCCGATGATCCAGACGTCCTACTTCTCGACCCTCGCCGGTGGGGTCGCGGAGGCGCTCTCCGCGCACGACCTGCACGCCGTCCTCTGCCCGACGGGGCACGAGCGCGACCGCGAGGTCGGGCTGCTCGAGCGGCTGATGCACGGGACGACCGAAGGCGCCGTGCTGATCCTGCCGGCCGAGTCGTCCGACGAGCTGCTCGCGCTGGCGGAGCGCGGCTATCCCTTCGTCGTTCTCGACCCGAAGACGCCGCCCGCCGCCGGGATTCCGTCCGTCTCCGCCGCGAACGCGGGCGGGGCCGCCGCGGCGACCTCGCACCTGCTCGAGCTCGGGCACCGGCGGATCGGCGTCATCACCGGGCCGGCGGGCTGGTGCGCGACCGAGGAGCGGCTCGACGGCTACCGCTCCGCGCTCGTCCGCGCCGGCGTCGCGCTCGACCATGCGCTCGAGGCGGAGGCCGACTTCGAGATCGCAGGCGGCCGCGGCGCGGCGTCCTGGCTCTTCGCGCTCGAGGAGCCTCCGACCGCCATTCTCGCCTTCAACGACAACCTCGCGGCCGGTGCGATGCAGGCCGCGCACGAGCGGGGCCTGGACATCCCTCGCGACCTGTCGATCGTCGGCTTCGACGACGCCGACTACGCAGCGCTGCTCTCGCCCGCGCTGACAACCGTCCGCCAGCCGCTCGCCCAGATGGCCTGGATCGCCGTCGAGCTGCTGCGGCGGCTGCTCGAGGACGGTGAGGTCGAGCGGCTGCGGGTCGAGTTGGACACGCGGCTCGTCGTCCGTGGCTCGACGGCCGCGCCGGGCCGCTAGACCGCGGCGTGGACGCAGGCGGGGTCTTCGCCGAGCGGGTCGCCGCTCGACGCGAACGCCCGCGCCCGGGAGCCGCCGCAGAGCTCGCGGTAGGCGCACGTGCCGCAGCGCCCGGAGAACTCGGCGCGCCGGATCCGCCGCAGGAGCGGATGCTCGCGGTACACCTCCGCGAGGTCGTCCTCCCGGACGTTGCCGAGCGTGAGCGGCATGAAGCCGGACGGCTGGATCGCGCCGTCGTGGCCGACGAAGACGATGCCGCGTCCGTCGCGCGTCCCCTTCGTCTGCGCCTGCGAGCGCGAGCCGGCCGGCCCGAGCTCGGCTCGAAGCCGCGACGAGAGCCGGGCGTAGAGCGCGCCGCCGGCGGGCGAACCGCCGTCGGCACGCTGGACGACGACGCGGCGGAAGAACGGCGCCTCCACCGTGCGGACGACGACGCCGTAGTGCGACGCGTCGACCAGGAAGTGGCAGACGTCCTCGTTCTCCTCCGGCGTCAGCTCGCCGAGGCCGCGGCCGCGTCCGACGTGGACGAGGAAGAACAGCTCCCAGACCGAGGCGTCGAGCGAGCGGACGAGGCCGAAGATGTCGGGCAGCTCCTCGACCGTCTCGCGCATGACGACGGTGTTCACCTGGACGACGATCCCGTGCCGTCGCAGAGCGCGGATCGCCTCGAGCGTGGCGGCGTGGTGGCCGGGGATGCCGCGGATGCTCTCGTGCGTCGCCGGCTCGGCGCCGTCGAGGCTGATCGAGGCGATCTTGACGCCGCGCGCCCGGAGGGCGGCGATGCGCTCGTCGGTCAGGAGCGGGGTCACGCTCGGCGCGAGCGCGGCCGGGATCCGCAGCTCGCCGGCCCGGTCGAGCAGTCCGTCGAGCCCGCGGCGCTCGAGCACGTCTCCGCCGGTCGCGACGAGGACGGGCCTCGGGCTCCCGAACGCCGCCGTGGCGTCGAGGAGCGCTCTCGCCTCGGCGTCGTCCAGCTCGCCGGCCGCCGGTTCCCGCAGCGCCTCCGCCCGGCAGTGCCGGCAGGCGAGGCCGCACGCCTTCGTCGCCTCCCAGAAGACGAGGATCGGCCGGCTGTCGAGATCGAGTGCAGTCGTGCGCACAGCGGTCACGGTGCCGGGCCCGTCCCGGCGGCGAATCCGGGGAAAGCCACGATCGGAGGTGCGGGAGCCCGCGGCGCGCGGGCTCCCGCCAATTCGACTAGAGGCTAGATGTGAAATAGACGCCCGCTGGGGCGGCAGCCGGCGCCGCAGGCTATTTCACATCAAGCCTCTAGTGCGAGAACTTCAGCTGCACGAGCCGCGTTCCGCTCACGCCGGTGGACGGGTCGCCGCCCGGCTTCGTGGCCTGCAGGTAGAGGGCGATCGCCGATCCGGGAACGTGGTCGAGCACCTTCGGACGGCCGTGGAGGGTGATCGTCGCGACGCCGCTCGCGTTCGTGACCGCGCTCGGGACGACGTTCAGCGAGCCGAACGGCAGCGCGGTGACCTGCACCAAGGCGCCGCGAACGGGACGCCGGTAGCGGTCGACGACCGTGACCTGCATCGTCGCGCTGCCGTTGGCGGCCATCCGCAGCGGATCGAACAGCGCGGTCGCGACGACCAGACGGTTGGGCAGCGTCACCTGCTGCACCGGCATCGACGTGCGTCCGTCGGCGAGCGTGATCCCGTCCGTCGTGCTGGGCCCGGCGACGGCCGGGGTCGGCGCCGAGTTCGCCCAGAAGTGGCCGGCCGAGTTCGTCGCCTTCACCTGCACCCAGATCGACTTGCCGATGTCGTTTCTCGTCAGCGTGTACGTCCGTCCGGTCGCTCCCGGAATCGGTGTCGAAAGGCCGGGCTTGCCGTACATCCACGTGTAGTAGAAGGACATGGGAGTGGCGCCGACCCACTGGCCGGGGCTCACCGTGAGGGTCTGCCCGACCCGCACGGTCGTCACCGCGGGCGGATTGATGTAGCGCGGCGGCTTCACGTCGGTCGCGGCGGCGCCGGCCGAGGCGAGCACGCCGGCGCAGGCCACCACGGCCGCGAAGCCGAGCGCGATCGACGTCTTCAGGGGTGTTGTCCGCATTGGGCTCCTTTCGCGCGGCTACCGCCGCGAGGCGGCGTCGGTAGGCGCGGCGGGTCGACTGTACGAGGGTAAGTATCGTCCTGCGATCCTATTGCTACCTACCCGTTCCTCCTGTGGACAAACCGGCTCGGACGCCCGCAGGTGACGGAGACGGTCGCCGTGATCGTCACCGCGCTCGCACCCGTGAGAGCCGTCCGGCTCGACGCGCCGCCGGTGAGCGAGAACGTCGCCGTTGTCGCCGCGGGCGCGCTCAGCCGCGCTCGGGGGCGCTCAGCCGCGCTGGGCGCGCGGCACGAAGTCGCGCTCGTCCGCGCCCGTGTAGACCTGCCGCGGCCGGGCGATCTTCTGCTCGGAGTCGCCGAGCATCTCCTGCCACTGCGAGATCCAGCCGGGAAGCCGGCCGAGTGCGAAGAGCACCGTGAAGTAGTCGGTCGGGTAGCCCATCGCCTGGTAGATCAGGCCGGAGTAGAAGTCGACGTTCGGATAGAGCTTGCGCGAGACGAAGTAGTCGTCCTCGAGCGCGATCTTCTCCAGCTCGAGCGCGATCTGGAGCTTCGGGTTGAGGCCGGTCTGCTCGAAGACGTCGTCGGCGACCTGCTTGATCAGCTTCGCCCGCGGGTCGTAGCTCTTGTAGACGCGGTGGCCGAAGCCCATCAGCCGGCCCTTGCCCGCCTTCACCGACTCGATGAAGCCGGGGACGTTCTCGACGTGGTCGATCTCGTCCAGCATGCGCAGCACCGCCTCGTTCGCGCCGCCGTGCAGCGGGCCGTAGAGCGCCGCGATCCCCGCCGAGACGGCCGAGAACGGGTCGGTCTGCGAGGAGCCGACGCCGCGCACCGCGTTCGTCGAGCAGTTCTGCTCGTGGTCGGCGTGGAGGATGAGCAGGATCTCGAGCGCCCGCTGCAGCACCGGGTTCGGCTCGTGGCGCCCGCCGATCTCGAACGTCATGTTGACGAAGTTGCCGACGTAGTCGAGGTCGTTGCGCGGGTAGACGTAGGGGAGGCCGCGCGAGTGGCGGAAGATCCACGCCGCGATCGTCGGGAACTTCGCGATCAGGCGCACCGCCTGCAGACGCCGGCTCTCCGGGTCGGAGATCTCCTTCGCGTCCGGGTAGAAGGTCGAGAGCGCGCCGACCGCGCCGAGCAGCATCCCCATCGGATGCGCGTCGTAGCGGAAGCCGTCGAGGAAGCGCGTCAGGTTCGTGTGCACGTACGTGTGCGACCGCACCTCGTCGTCCCACGCCCGCAGCTGCGCCTCGGTCGGCAGCTCGCCCTCGAGCAGGAGCCACGCCGTCTCGAGGAAGCTCGCCCGCTCGGCGACCTGCTCGATCGGGTAGCCGCGGTAGCGGAGGATGCCCGCGTCGCCGTCGATGTAGGTGATCGCGCTGCGGCAGGAGGCGGTGTTGAGGAACGCCGGGTCGTACGAGGTGAGACCGAGCTGACGCAGGTCGGTTGCCCGGATCGTCCCGTCGACGATCGGTACCTCGACCTCGTCGCCGGTGCGGTTGTCGCGGATGGTGAGCGTCTCGTCGGCCATGCCGGGACCCTACCGCCTCACCGGCCGGGGGCGCTCCCGCAGCCGCCCGCTCACTCCGGCGCGCCGCCGAGATACAGCTGTGCGACGCGCGGGTCGTCGAGGAGTTGCAGACCGGAGCCGGTCAACGCGACGCGGCCGCTGTCGAGCACGGCGCCGTGGTGGGCGATCGCGAGCCCGGCGCGTGCGTTCTGCTCGACGAGCAGCACGGTGCGGCCCTCCCCGTTCAGCTCGGTCACCATCTCGAAGATCAGGTGGCGCGCCTTCGGGTCGAGGCCCATCGTCGGCTCGTCGAGCAGGATCAGCCGCGGCTCGAGCATCAGCGCGCGGGCGATCTCGACGAGCTTCTGCTGGCCGCCCGACAGCTCGCCCGCCCGCTCGTGGCGGCGCTCGTCGACGAGCGCGAACCGCTCGGCGATCGTCTCGGCGCGGCGGTGCACGAGCGCCCGGTCGGCGAGGACGTGGCCGCCCATCAGCAGGTTGTCCCAGATCGTCATCGTCGGGAAGAGGCTCCGGTCCTGGGTGACGTGGACGATCCCGTGGGCGAGCACCTTCGCGGGCGAGAGCCGGCAGATGTCGGCGCCCTCGAAGAGGATGCGGCCGCTGCGGGGACGGAGGAGGCCGCTCAGCGTCTTCAGGACGGTCGACTTGCCGGCGCCGTTCGGCCCGACGAGACACATGATCGTGCCCTCCTCGAGGGTCAGGTCGATGCCGTTGAGGATGTCGCCCCGGCCGTAGCCGGCGATCACCGCGTCGAACTGGAGAAGCGCCGCGCCGCTCATCCGCCGAGGTACGCGTCCAGCACGCGCGGGTCGCTGCGGACGACGTCGGGCGGGCCTTCTGCGAGCTTCGTCCCGTGGTCGAGGACGACGATCGGGTCGCAGAGCCGCATCACGAGGTTCATGTTGTGCTCGACGACGAGGAAGGTGAGACCGCGCTCGTTCAGCGCGCGGATGCGCTGCTCGATCTGCTCCACGAGCACCGGGTTGACGCCGGCGGTCGGCTCGTCGAGCAGCACGAGCCGCGGCTCGCCCATCAGCACGGCCGCGAACTCGAGCAGCTTCTTCTGCCCGTACGAGAGGTTGCCGGCCCGCTCGCCGGCGAGGCGTGCGAGGCCGAACTCCTCGAGCAGCTCGAGCGACCGCTTCCGCTCGTGCGTGCGCACCGCGCCGCGGAACGCCGCATGCCACGGCAGCTGCATCGCGGCCGCCATGTTCTCGACGAGCGTCAGGTCGGAGAAGATCCGCGCCTGCTGGAACGTGCGGGTGAGCCCGTGCCGCGCGAGCCGGGTCGGGTCGGGTCGCGACACCGAGCCGCCGGCGAAGCGGATGGTGCCCGCGTCGGCGCGCGCGAAGCCGGTGATCAGGTTGAAGGCGGTCGTCTTGCCGGAGCCGTTCGGGCCGACGAGCGCCGTCACCGAGCCCTCGGGCACCGAGAACGAGCAGCCGTCGACCGCCGTGACGCCGCCGAAGCGCTTCGTCAGGCCCTCGACTTCGAGCAGGGCGCTCACGCCGCCGCCTCCTCGCGGTGGAGCGACCCGCCGCGGCGCGTCCGCTGCCGCTCGCGCAGCCGGGCGACGAGGTCGCGCAGCGAGGGCAGGATCCCGCGCGGCAGCAGCAGCAGGACGACCATGAAGACGGCCGCGTAGCCGACGAGATAGAGCTCGCTCGCCCCGAGCTTCGTGATCATGTACTGCTGCGCCGGCACGAGCACGAGGGCGCCGATCGCCGGCCCCCAGACCGTCCCCTTGCCGCCGAGGAACGTCATCAGCACGGCGCCGATCATCACGAGCGGGTCGACCGACGACTCCGGGTAGATGAACGTCAGGTAGTACGCCCAGACGCCGCCGACCATCGCGGTCAGCCAGACCATGATCGTCCACGCGGTCAGCTTCGCGCCGGTGACGCGGATGCCGAGCCCGCGGGCCTTCTCCTCGTCCTCGCGGATCGCGAGCATCATCAGGCCGAGCTTCGAGCGGAGGACGAGCCAGGAGAGCCCGATCCCGGTGAGCAGGATCGCGAGCATCGCGAGGTAGAACGGCGTGTCGTAGGAGTCGATCGGGAAGCGCGGCGTCGGCAGCATCAGGCCGGTCGAGCCCTTCGTCAGCGAGCGCAGGTTGAACGCGAGCTGCTGGACGATGAAGAGCAGGGTCAGCGTCACGATCGCGAAGGTCATGTGGCGCGTGCGCAGCGCGATCCAGGCGACGGGGATCGAGGCGAGCGCGACCCCGAGGCCGATCAGCGGCAGCGCGTAGAAGGGGTTGTAGCCCGCGCCGACGCCGACGTGCTCGAACGTGATCCCGAGCGTGTAGGCGCCGAGCCCGAAGAACGCGGCCTGGCCGAGCGTGATGTAGCCGGTGTAGCCGGAGAAGAGGTTCCACGCCGTCGCGAGCGCGGCGTACATCAGCGTCAGGACGCCGATGTTGACGATCCACGCCTCGTGGAAGACGAACGGGAAGGCGATCCCGATCGCCGCGAACCCGAGGCCGCGGCCGAGGCCCAGCGCGGACGCGCGGCTCACAGGACGCGCTCGCGGACGCCGAAGATCCCCTGGGGGCGGACGAGCAGGAACGCGATCAGGACGACGAAGAACGAGAACGACGCCCAGATCGGCGAGATCTCGACCGCGACGAGCGACTCGATGATCCCCATCCCGAGCGCGGCGAACACGGCGCCGCCGAGACTGCCGAGCCCGCCGAGCACGACGATCGAGAGCAGTCGCGAGATCAGGTCGTAGTGGCTGCCGGGGTTGAACGGGTAGATGACGCCGTAGACCGCGCCCGCCGCTGCCGCCATCGAGACGCCGAGGCCGAAGCTGAGCGTCTGGACGCGCTTCGAGTCGACGCCGAGCAGCGTCGCGGCGGTGGGGTTCTGCACGGTCGCGCGTACCGCGCGGCCGAACTTCGTCCGGGTCAGGAGGAGCGAGAGGAGGATGAGCAGGACGCCCGACGCGGCGAAGCCGAGCACGCGCACCTCGTTCACCTGGTAGCCGAAGATCGTCCAGGTGGTGTTCGCGTAGGACGGGTTGGAGACGCGGTACGTCGTCCGCCAGATCACGCTCAGCACACCCTCGATCCCGAGCGCGAGCGCCCAGGTGACGAGCAGCGAGAGCTCCGTCCCGTCAGGCCCGCTCAACGAGCGGACGAAGACGATCTGCACGAGCACGCCGAGCACGAACATCGCCGGCGCCACGATCAGGATGGAGAGGAAAGGGTCGACGCCCAGGTTCGACCACAGCGCGTAGCTCAGGTACGCCGCGAGGATCACGAGCGCGCCCTGGGCGACGTTGATCACCTTCATGATCCCGAACACGAGCGTCAAGCCGCTCGCCATCAGGGCGTAGACGCCGCCGATGAGGACGCCGAGGATGATCGCCTGGATGACCTGATGCACGTCGACCCTTTCTCTCCGTCAGTTCCGGCCTAGCCGCCCCAGGCGGGCTTCGGCCACACGGGCTTGCGGACGGCGACGTTCTTCGGCAGGACGGGGTAGAGCTTCCCGCCGAGCCACTCGACGAGCAGGAACTTGCCCGTCGGCTGGCCGATCGCGTCCCAGTGGAGCGTTCCCTCGACCGTCGGCCACTTGCCCTGGTGCAGGGCCGCGATGATCTTCGCGTTGTTCAGGCCGACCTTCTTGATCACGCGCTCGGCGACCTGGCCGACCGCGTATGCCTCGGCCGAGCCCGGGTCGATGCTGCCGGCCGTGCCGCCGTACGTCTTCAGGAACTGCTTGAGGAAGAACGGGTTGCCGTAGGTCTTCGCCTTCGGGAACCAGTCGCTGGCCGAGAAGATCCCCTGCGTGTTCGAGGCGCCGACCTTGTCCGGGAACTCGCCCGGGCTGTTCGGCCCGTTCGCCTCGAAGAGGAACTTCGGGCTGTACTTCGCCTGCACGAGCGCCTTGATCAGCGCGTAGCCGTCACCGGCCTGCGTGCCGCCGACGATCATGTCCGGCTTCGCAGCCGCGATCTTCGACACGATCGGCGTCATGTCGACGGTCTCGGACGGATACACGGTCTTGTAGACGGTCTTGATGCCCGCCTTCTCGAACTGCTGGCGCATCCGCTCGGCGATCGGCGCCGAGAACGGGTCGTCGAGCTCCGGGTACGCCGCCGTCTTCGGCCGCTTGGACTTCGGCAGCGAGAGCACCCAGTTCACGTACACGTCGCCGCTCTCGACGATCGGCGCGGGCTGCGTGAAGAACACGTTGTGCAGCTTCTGGTCGAAGACCGCGGGACCGCCGCCGGCCGGCTCGATGAACGCGTAGCCGTAGCGGTTCGCGACCGCGGCCGACGGGGCCGTCAGCAGCGTCGAGAACGGACCGAAGGTCAGGTCGACATGATCCTTCGTGATGAAGTTCTGGTAGTTGGTTGCCGCCTGCGTCGGGCTCGATGCGTCGTCCTGGATGATCAACTGCACCTGCCGGCCCAGGATTCCGCCCTTGGCGTTGACGGTCTTCGCCCAGAGCTTGTAGCCCTGCTCGGCGAACTTGCCGGGGTCGGAGAAGTCTCCCGACAGCGAAAGCGAGATGCCGATCTTGATCGGCCCCGCCTTTCGTGCTGCGCTTCCGGCCGTCGTCGCGACGGCCGCGATGGCCAGAACCGCTGCGAGAATGGCCAGACGAATGGGTCTATGGGTCACGACACCAGCCTCCCTTGCCTGCCGAAGTGTTGATGTGCGGACGAGCTGTCGGCCGCGATAATCGTCAGACGATCAGACAGCGGGCGAGTCAAGCAGATCGTGACCGCCGATGCAAGTCCGGCCCGGGAAGCCGTTTTATGCCCCTTGCCTTCTTGTGCCGGCTTGGCGTATCGTCCGGCGGACGTCTGCTTGTCGGACAACGTGAGGTCAACGTGACGGAACCCGGAACGAGCTATCAGCCTGTCGAGCGCAGGAAGGTCTACGTGCAGATCGCCGAGCAGCTGCTCGCCCAAATCGGCAGCCGCCGGCTGAAGCCCGGCGACGTGCTCCCGCCCGAGCGCGAGCTGACGCAGTCGTTCAATGTCGGCCGCTCCTCGATCCGCGAGGCGCTGCGGATGCTCGAGTCACAGGGCGTGATCGCGCCGGCGAACGGCGGCGCGTTCGTCGTCGCCGACGCCGCCAATCCGCTCGAGAGCTCGCTCCGGATGCTCTTCGCTCTCGACGAGCAGGCGGGCATGCACGACCTGTTCGAGTTGCGCCGGATCCTCGAGTGCGAGGCTGCGGCGCTCGCCGCCGAGCGGCGTTCGGACGCGCACCTCGACGCGATGGACGCCGCGATCGAGCAGATGGCCGAGTCGCTCGGCGCCTCGGGCCGCGACCAGAGCTTCATCGACGGCGACCTCCACTTCCACCTCGCGCTCGCGGAGGCGACCGGAAACCGGCTCGTCGTCCACAGCATGCACGCCGTCCGGGACGTGCTCCGGCGCGCCCTGATGACCGTCTACCACATTCCGCAGAGCCCGGAGAGCGCCGTCGGCGAGCACCGCGCGATTCGCGCCGCGCTCGCCGCCGGCGACGGCGAGCGCGCGCGGCGCGAGATGCGCCTGCACCTCACCCGGGTCGAGAGCGACGTTGCGAAGGGAGTCCTGCATGGCTGAGCTCGGATACGTCGGTCTCGGAGTGATGGGGAGCTCGGTCGTCCGCCGGCTGCTCGCCGCCGGCCACGACGTGAGCGTCTGGAACCGCACCCGCGCGAAGGCAGAGCCGCTGCTCGAGGCGGGCGCGCGCTGGGCGGACACCCCGCGCGAGGTCGCCGAGCGGAGCGAGCTCGTCTTCACCATGGTCACGAACACGGCCGCCGTCCGCGCCGTGACCGACGGCGACGACGGCATCCTCGCCGGGCTCGCGCCGGGGAAGGTCTACGTCGACATGTCGACCGCGAGCCCCGCGAACACGCGCGAGCTCGCCGAGCGGGTCGCGGCCGCGGGCGCGGCGATGCTCGACTCGCCGGTCTCCGGGACGTCGATCACGGTCGACCAGGGCAAGGCGTCGCTGATCGTCGGCGGCTCCGACGAGGCGTTCGAGCGGGCGCGGCCGGTGCTCGAGGCGATCGGCCCGCGCGTGATCCACGTCGGTCCGAGCGGCGCGGCGGTGACGATGAAGATCGCGGTCAACCTCTCGCTCGCGGTGCAGATGCTCGCCTTCAGCGAGGGCGTGCTGCTCGCCGAGAAGAGCGGCATCTCGCGCGAGAAGGCGGTCGAGGTGATGCTCGCCTCGGTCATCTCCTCGCCGATGGTCGCCTACCGCGGCCCGCTCGTGCTCGGGCATCCCGACGAGGTCTGGTTCGACTGCCACATGATGCAGAAGGACATGAACCTCGCTCTCGAGCTCGGCCGCCAGCTCGAGGTGCCGCTGCCGACGACCGCCGTCACGAACGAGCTGCTGACCGCCGCGAACGGGATGGGGATCGGCGGCCGGGACTTCGCCGTCCTCTTCGACGTGCTCGCGTCGATGAGCGGTGTCGAGACGGAGATCCTCGAGGGGGCGGCGACGTGAGCGCAACCGCTGCGCGCACCGGGATCGACGCCGGGCTCGCGCTCGAGATGTACCGGCGGATGACCTCGATCCGCCTCTTCGAGGAGCAGTCGAACGAGCTCTACCGCAGCGCGAAGATGCCGGGCCTCACGCACCTCTACATCGGCGAGGAGGCGGTCGCCGTCGGCATCTGCTCCGCGCTCCGCCGCGACGACTGGATCACCTCCACCCACCGCGGCCACGGCCACTGCCTCGCGAAGGGCGCCGAGCCGGGGCGGATGTTCGCCGAGCTGCTCGGCAAGGAGGCCGGCTACTGCCGCGGCAAGGGCGGCTCGATGCACATCGCCGACCACGAGAACGGCAACCTCGGCGCGAACGCGATCGTCGGCGGCTCCGCCGGGATCGCCACCGGCGCCGCCTTCTCCGCGAAGCGGCGCGGCACCGACCAGGTCGCCGTCTGCTTCTTCGGCGAGGGCGCGCTCGGCCAGGGCCTCCTCTACGAGGTGATGAACATGGCGTCGCTCTGGTCGCTGCCGGTGATCTACGTCTGCGAGAACAACGGCTACAACGAGTACACGCCCTACCAGGAGGCGACCGCCGGCGAGATCCTCGCCCGGCCGCGCTCCTTCGGGATCGAGGCGCACGAGGTGGACGGGCAGGACGTGCGCGCCGTCTTCACCGCTGCGTCCGAGCTCGTCGAGCGCGCCCGCGGCGGCGGCGGCCCGGCGTTCCTGCTCGCGAACACGTACCGCTACCACGGCCATCACGTCGGCGACATCGACCGCTCCTACTACCGCTCGAAGGAAGAGGAGGAGCTGTGGCGGAGCGAGCGCGACCCGCTCGCGCTGCACGGCCGCTGGCTCGAGGCCTCGAAGCTCGCGACCGCCGACGACCTCCGCCGCGTCGAGGCCGAAGCGCGCGAGGAGATCGAGCAGGGCCTCGCCTTCGCCCTCGACGCTCCCTTCCCCGACGCCTCCCAGGTGACCGAAGATGTCTACGCCTAGCCTCGAGGCGCCCGCAGGGACGCGGACGCTCACCTTCGCCCAGGCGATCAACGAGGCGCTCGCGGAGGAGCTGCGCCGCGACCCGGCCGTCTTCGTCGTCGGCGAGGACGTCGCCGAGGCGGGGACGCCGTTCAAGGTGCTCGCCGGGCTCGTCGACGAGTTCGGGACCGAGCGGATCGTCGACTCGCCGATCTCGGAGGCCGGGATCGCGGGGCTCGGCGTCGGCGCCGCGATGACGGGGCTCCGGCCGGTGGTCGACATCATGTTCGGCGACTTCCTGACGCTCGTCATGGACCAGCTCGCGAACCAGGCCGCGAAGACCCACTACATGTCCGGCGGGCGGCTCAAGGTGCCGCTGACGCTGCGCACGACGATGGGCGCGACGCGTCGCTCGGCCGCGCAGCACAGCCAGAGCCTGCACGCCTGGGTCGCGCACGTGCCCGGGCTCAAGGTCGTCCTGCCCGCGACGCCGGCCGACGCGAAGGGGCTCCTGAAGTCGGCGATCCGGGACGACAACCCGGTCGTCTTCATCGAGGACAAGATGGACTACGCGGTCAAGGGCGAGGTGCCCGAGGGCGAATACGAGATCCCGCTCGGCGTCGCCGACGTGAAGCGGGTCGGCTCCGACCTGACGATCGTCGCCACGAGCTCGATGGTCCGGGTCGCGCTCGCCGCAGCCGAGGAGCTCGAGGCGGACGGGATCTCGGCCGAGGTGATCGACCCGCGCACCCTCGTCCCGCTCGACCGCGACGCGCTCGTCGCGAGCGCGCAGAAGACCGGACGCGCGATCGTCGTCGACGAGGGGCACCGCAGCTACGGGGCGAGCGCCGAGCTCGCCGCGGTGATCGCCGAGGGCGCGTTCTGGGGCCTCGACGCGCCGGTGCGCCGGCTCGCGGCGATGGACGTCCCGGTGCCGTTCTCGCCGCCGCTCGAGGACGTTACGGTGCCGACACCGGCACTTGTCGCGCAGACCGCGCGCGAGCTCTGCAACAGCTAGAGGAGAGAGATGGCGCTGCACACCTACGGCACGAACGTGGTCGACTGGGAGCAGCGGGCCGACATGGATCGGCTCCGCCGCGAGCGGCTCGCCCGCGCCAAGGAGCACCTGGAGCGCTCGGAGATCGGCGCGCTCCTCTGCTTCGACATGGCGAACATCCGCTACATCACCGCGACCCACATCGGCACGTGGGCGATGGACAAGCTCAACCGCTTCTGCCTGCTGCCGCGCGGCGGCGAGCCGATCATGTGGGACTTCGGCTCGGCCGCCCGGCACCACAAGCTCTACAACCCGTGGCTCGGCGAGGAGCGCTCGCGTCCCGGGATCTCGACGCTGCGCGGATCGGTGAAGGGCCGCGCCGAGTCGGTCGCGAAGAAGATCCGCGCGGAGCTCGAGGAGCAGGACCTGATGGACGCGCCGCTCGGCGTCGACATGATCGAGCTGCCCGTGCTGTTCGCCCTCCAGGCCGAGGGGATCGAGGTCGTGGACGGGCAGGCGCTGATGCAGGACGTGCGCAAGATCAAGTCACACGACGAGATCACGCTCCTCAACACCGCCTGCTCGATGGTCGACGCGGCCTACGACGAGCTCTACCGCGCGATGCGTCCGGGCTTCCGCGAGAACGACTGCGTCGCGCTCGTCAACAAGGTGCTGTTCGAGCTCGGCTCCGAGCACGTCGAGGGCGTGAACGCGATCTCGGGCGAGCGCTGCTCGCCGCACCCGCACGTCTTCACCGACCGGATGCTCCGCCCGGGCGACCCCGCCTACTTCGACATCCTCCACGCGTACAACGGCTACCGCACCTGCTACTACCGCACGTTCGCGGTCGGCTCGGCGTCGCGGGCGCTGATCGACGCGTACGCGCGCTGCCGCGACATCCTCGACCAGGCGATCGCGATGATCCGCCCCGGCGTGACGACGGCCGAGGTGGTCGAGATCTTCCCGCGCGCCGAGGAGTTCGGCTTCCCGGACGAGGAGGCGGCGTTCGCGCTCCAGTACGGGCACGGGATCGGGCTCTCGATCTGGGAGAAGCCGATCTTCAGCCGGCTCGTCTCCTTCGACTACCCCGAGACGATCGAGGAGGGGATGGTCTTCGCGCTCGAGACGTTCTGGCCGTCGACCGACGGCTGGTCGGCGGCGCGGATCGAGGAGGAGCTCGTCGTCACGGCGACCGGCGCGCAGGTGATCACGCGCTTCCCGGCGGAGGAGCTGCTCGTCACCGCGGGCGGCCAGTACACGGTCGCCGGCCAGGTGCCCGGCGAGCGCGAGGTGACGTCGAACCTGAACAACCCGCGCGTCGAGCACAACGCCGTCGCGGACGCCGTGGTCGCCTCCGCCCGCAACGAAGCTGGAAGCGGAGGCGGCGGAGCCGCCTCCGCCCGGCCGCAAGCACGGGGCGTCTCCGACGACCCCCGGGGGGCCGATGCCCGTTGACGTGATCATGCCCGCGCTCGGCATGGCGCAGGAGACGGGCAAGATCGTGCGCTGGCTGAAGCCGGACGGCGCAACGGTCGCCAAGGGTGAGCCGCTGCTCGAGGTCGAGACCGACAAGGTGACGGTCGAGATCGAGGCGCCCGCCGACGGGACGCTCGCCGGCGTCGGCGCCGCCGACGGCGCCGAGGTGCCGGTCGGCACCGTGATCGCGCTCGTGCTCGCGGAGGGGGAGGCGCTCGCCGCCGTTCCCCGGACGGTCGCCGTGGTGGGGACGGTCGCCGCGCCGGACCCCGGCCCGGTCGCCGCGTCCGCGGTCGCAGCGCCCGCCGCGCCCTCGCGGCGCCGGCTCGCCTCGCCGAAGGCGCGGCGGCTCGCGCAGCTGCGCGGCGTCGACCTCGACGCGGTCGCCGGCAGCGGCCCGAACGGCGCCGTCGTCGCCGCCGACGTCGAAGCCGCGGCGGTCGCTCCGAGCACGAACGGCGCGGGGCGCGTCCCGAGGCCGAGGCTCGAAGGGGCCGAGTTAGAAGGGGCCGGGCTCGAGGTCGGCTCGCTCTGGCGGACGATGGCCGAGCGCACGCAGCGCTCGTGGCAGGAGGTGCCGCACTTCGTGCTCGCGCGCGAGGTCGACGCGTCGCGCCTCGGCAGCTGGCGCGAGGCGGTGCGGCGGCGGCCGGGCTGCGAGGGCGTCAGCGTCACCGACCTGCTCGTCAAGGTCTGCGCCGAGGCGCTCCACCGGCATCCGCGGCTGACCGCGTCCTGGCGCGACGGCGGGCTCGTCGCCGGCTCGGGTGCGAACGTCGGCGTCGCCGTCGCGACCGACGACGGGCTCGTCGTGCCGGTCGTCCACCACGCCGACGAGCTGTCGCTCGCCGCGATCTCGGTGCGCCGCAAGGAGATCGTCGAGGCCGCACGCACCGGCAGGCTGCGCCCCGACGACGTCCAGGGCGGCGTCTTCACGATCTCGAACCTCGGCATGTTCGGGGTCGACAGCTTCCAGGCGATCGTCAACGCGCCGCAGGCCGCGATCCTCGCCGTCGGCCGGATCGTCGAGAAGCCGGTCGCGGTCGCCCGCGAGGTCGTCGTCCGGCCGCTGCTGGCGCTGACCGTGTCTTTCGACCACCGCGTCGTCGACGGCGCGCGCGGTGCAGACTTTCTCGACACGCTGGCCTCGCTCGTCGAGGAGCCGGCGGGTCTCGTCGAGTAGGAGGGAACTGAGATGGCAGTGACGGAGACGGCACTCGGAGAGCTCGGCATCGTCCTCGGGGGCGCCGAGGTGCAGACCGGTGAGACGTACGAGATCGCGAGCCCCTACGACGGCGCGGTGGTGGCCGTCGTGCACCGGGCCGGGCCGGCCGAGGTGGAGCGCGCGATCGCGGGCGCCGTCGAGGCCTTCGAGGAGACGCGGCACCTGCCCTCGTGGCGGCGCGAGCAGATCCTCGAGGCGGTCGCCGCCGGAATCGCGATGCGTCGCGAGGAGCTGGCGCGGACGATCGCGCTCGAGGCCGGCAAGCCGATCAAGACCGCGCGCGCCGAGGTCGACCGCGCCGTCTTCACCTTCCAGATCGCGGCCGAGGAGTCGAAGCGGATCTACGGCGAGCTCGTGCCGCTCGACTGGCTGCCCGGCAACGAGGGCCGCACCGCCGAGGTGCGCCGCGTCCCGCTCGGGCCGATCGCCGGCATCTCGCCGTTCAACTTCCCGCTCAACCTCGTCGCGCACAAGGTCGCCCCGGCGCTCGCCGCCGGCAACCCGATCCTGCTGCGGCCCGCCTCGCAGACGCCGGTCAGCGCGCTCATCCTCGGCCGGATCCTGCTCGACGCCGGCTGGCCCGAGAACGGGATCGCCGTGCTGCCGTGCACGACCGACACGGCGCGGCCGCTCGTCGAGGACGACCGGATCAAGCTGCTCACGTTCACCGGCAGCCCCGTCGTCGGCTGGGGGCTGAAGACGCGCGCCGGCCGCAAGCGGGTCACGCTCGAGCTCGGCGGCAACGCGGCGGTGATCGTCAACGACGACGCCGACGTCGCGTACGCGGCCGAGCGCGTCGCCTGGGGCGGCTTCGCCTACTCCGGCCAGACGTGCATCTCCGTCCAGCGCGTGTTCGTCCACGAGCGCGTCTACGACGCATTCGTCGGCGAGCTCATTCCCCGCGTCGAGGCGCTGAAGGTCGGCGACCCGCTCGACGAGGCGACCGACGTCGGCCCGGTGATCGACCAGGGCAACTCCGACCGGGTCGAGGAGTGGCTGGACGAGGCGCGCGCCGCGGGCGCGACCGTTCTCGCCGGTGGCGAGCGCGAGGGGAACGTCTGGCGGCCGACCGTGCTCGCGGATGCTCCCGAGGACGCGCGCGTCTGCTGCGAGGAGGCGTTCGCGCCGCTCGTCGGGCTGAGCCGCTTCTCGGACGTGCAGGAGGCGATCGACGCCGCGGGCCGCACCGAGTTCGGGCTCCAGGCCGGGATCTTCACGCACGACACGCGCGTGATCGACGACGCCTTCGACCGGCTCGACGTCGGCGGCCTGATGGTCAACGACGTGTCGACGTTCCGGATCGACCACATGCCGTACGGCGGCGTCCGCTCCTCCGGGTTCGGCCGCGAGGGGCTGCGCTACGCGATCGAGGAGATGACCGAGCTGAAGCTGCTCACGCGCAACGCGGGCCACTGACCGCGTGGGCGCGACCGCGGACGTCGTCGTCGCCGGCGCGGGCCACAACAGCCTGATCGCCGCCGCCTACCTCGCGAAGGCCGGCTACGAGGTGCTCGTCCTCGACGCCCGGCCGACGTCCCGGCGGCGGCGTCGCGACCGAGGAGCTGACCCTCCCGGGCTTCCACTTCGACACCTGCTCGACCGGGCACACGCTGATCCAGCCCAACCCGGTGCTCCGCGACGACGAGCTCGGCCTCCGCTCGGAGTACGGGCTCGAGTACCTGAGCCCCGACCCGATCGCGCACGTCGTCTTCCCGGACGGCGAGTCGTTCACGCACTGGCTCGATCTCGACCGGGCGCTCGAGGAGTTCGCGCGCTTCTCCGCACGCGACGCCGACACGTACCGGCGCGGGCTCGAGGAGTTCGCGGAGATCCGCGCGGCGGTCGGCGCCTACCGCTTCAACCCGATCGGCCATGCGCCGCCGCTCGAGGCTGCGCTCGCCGACCGGCCGCGCTGGCTGCGGCGCATCGCGTCGAGCGCCTGGGACGTGATCCGGCGCTCGTACGACAGCCCGTACGTCCAGTCGTACCTGCTCTGGCAGGCGTATCAGACCGCCCAGGCGGTCGACTCGCCGGGCTCGGGGCTGCTCGCGTACTCGATCGTCGCCGGACGCCAGCAGCGGAGCTGGTCGCTGCCGCGCGGCGGCTCGGGCGAGCTGGCGCGGGCGCTCTGCGACTTCCTCGCCGACCACGGCGCGACGATCGTCTGCAACGCGCGGGTCACCGAGCTCGTGCTCGAGAACGGCCGCTGCGCGGGCGTCGTCACCGCAGACGGCGAGCGCTACCTCGCACGGCAGGCGGTCGTCTCGACGATCCACGTCAAGTCGCTCGTCGAGATGGCGCCCGCGGACGCCTGGGGAGACGACTTCCTCGACGGCGTCGAGACCTACGACCCGGGGATCTCCTCGTTCGCGCAGTACTACGCGACGACCGAGGCGCCTCAGCTCGTCGCGCGCGGCGGCACGCAGACCGCTGTCTCGGCCGGCGTCGTCGGCTGGCCCGAGGACGTGCTGCAGGCGGGTCGCGACGTGCGCGACGGCAAGCAGCTGCACGCGCGCTGGCTCCTGATCGCGACGCCGACGCTCGTCGACCCGTCGCGCGCGCCGGCCGGGCAGCACACGGTGAAGCTGCTCGGCATGGTCCCGTGGAACGGCGGCGACTGGGACGGGCTGCGCGACGAGGTGGCGGCCGAGAACCTCGCCGCCCTGCGCCGCGCGGCGCCGAACATGACCGACGAGACGATCCTCGCCGAGCTCGTGAAGAGCCCGGTCGACATCGAGCACGCGAACCCGCACATGTGGCACGGCACGATCCACGGCGGCGACCGGTCGACCCCGAACGCCGGCCCGCGCCGGCCCGTGCCGGGCTGGGCGCAGCACCGGCTGCCGATCCCCGGCCTCTACCAGACCGGCGCCACGACGCATCCGGGCGGCTCGGTCACCGGCGGCCCGGGCCGGAACGCGGCGACGATCCTGCTCGAGGACCTCGGCCGCGACCCGCGCGAGGTGATGACCGCGCCCGTCCGCCGGCCCGCGCGCACGTGAGCGCCGTCGTCGACGCGCACGCGCACGTGATCGTGCCGGGGCTCGGGGCGGAGGTCTCGTGGCGCGACGGCGTTCAGGTCGTCGCGCGCGGCGGGCGCGAGATCCGCGCCGCCGTCCGCGAGTTCGTCGACCTGGAGCGGATCCTCGCCGAGCAGGATCGGGCCGGCGTCGACGTCGTCGTCCTCTGCCCGTGGGTCGATCTCTGCGGCGTCGAGGTCGAGCGGCAGAACGAGGCGCTCGCGGGGCTCGCCGGCGAGCGTGTCCGCGTGCTCGGCACCGTCGATCCGGAGCGGCCGGGGCAGCTCGCCGAGCTGATGGCCGACGGCCGCCTCGGCGGTGTGGAGATCCCGGCGGCGCCCGGCGGGGCGTACCTCGGCGACGCGCGCTTCCGCGACTTCTGGGCGGCCGCCGAGGAGACGGGCGCGCTCGTCTTCGTCCATCCCTCGTCGCGCGGCTTCGGCCTCGGCGCGCTCGAGGAGCACTACCTGTGGAACACCGTCGGCAACCCGCTCGAGACGACGGTGACGGCGGCGCACATGCTCGGCGCGGGCGTGCTCGACGACCACCCGCGGCTGAACGTGCTGCTCGCCCACGGCGGCGGCGCGCTCCCGGCGCTGCGCGGCCGGCTCGCGCGCGAGCAGGAGATCCATCCGCCCGGCCGTGACGTCGGCGCCGCGCTCGGCCGCTTCCTCGTCGACACGGTCGTCCACGACGCGGACGTCCTGCGCGGGCTCGTCGAGCTCTTCGGCGCCGACCGCGTCCTGCTCGGCTCCGACTACCCGTTCGACATGGGCGCGGAGCGGCCGGCCGAGATCGTGCGCGCGCTCGGGCTCGACCCCGCCGACGAGGCGGCGATCCTCGGCGGCAACGCGTTACGGCTGCTGGGTCAGGAGGCCGCGTGAGACGCGAGCCCGGCCTCGGTGTCGCCGAGCACCTCGCGGTGACCGAGGTCGAGCGTCTTCACGAACCGCTGCGCGCCCGCGGTGAGCGAGACGAAGCTGCCGAGCTCGACGATCTGCGCGTCGGTGAAGTGCGCGTGCAGCCGCTCCCAGAGCGCGTCGTCCGCCTGCTCGGGATCCCAGGCGATCGCGCGCGTGTACGCGAGCGCCGTCTTCTCCCGCTCGTCGAAGGAGTCCGAGCTCTCGAAGAGCAGCACCTCGTCGACGAGGTTCTCGGAGAGCCCCTGCGCGCGCGCCGCTTCGGAGCGTTGGCCGCCGCAGTAGTTGCAGGCGACGGTCTTCGAGACGTAGAGGCGGCAGAGCTCCTTGAGCCGGTTGTCGACGAGCCCGTCCTCGAAGGTTGCGTTCCAGTAGGCCGAGAACGTGCGCAGGATCTCGGGCACGTGCGCGCGGACGGACTGGCTCTCGGGCCGCGGCGTGCCGTGCAGCCGGGCGCGCTCGAGCAGCTCGCGGTCGTGCGGATCGGTGAGCGAGTCGGGCGAGACGTAGGAGACGCGTGCCATGTCGCCAACCCTACCGGCCCGCGTCCGGCGGAGCCGCTCGCGGCTGGCCGCCGGGGACGGCTCCGGCAGAGGCGGAGGGGGTGACCGTGCGGACGGCGACGCGCGGCTGGATCGGCGCGGCGCTGCCGCGCGTCGAGGATGAGCGCTTCCTCAAGGGGGAGGCGCGGTACGTCGACGACCTCAAGCTGCCACAGATGTTGCACGCCGCCTTCGTGCGCAGCGCGTACGCGCACGGGCGGCTGATCGGCGTCGACACGGCCGCGGCGCGCGCGCGGCCCGGCGTGCGGGCCGTGCTCACCGGCGACGACCTCGCGCCACTCGTCGATCCGTTTCCGCTCACTGTGCCGGCCGGCACGGAGCTCGCCCGCGCCGCGATCCATCCCGTGCTCGCACGCGGGCGCGTCCGGTACGTCGGCGAGCCGGTGGCGATCGTCGTCGCCGATACCGCCGAGCAGGCCGTCGACGCGGCCGAGTGGGTCCTGGCCGAGGTGGAGGAGCTGCCCGCGCTCGTCGACCCGCTGCAGGCGGAGGTCTCGGCGCCGCTGCACGAGGAGGTCCCGGACAACGTCATGCTGCGCTGGCGGCATACCGAGGGCGACGTCACCGGCGCGTTCGCCCGCGCGCACGCGGTCGTGCCGGCGCGCGTCGAGGCTCCGCGCCTGATCGCCGCGCCGCTCGAGCCCCGTGTCGTCCTCGCCTCGCACGACGCCGCCGCCGACGCGCTCACGCTCTGGCTTTCGGCGCAGGACACCCACCGCCAGCTCGCGGGTCTCTCGGCGGTGCTCCGTCGTCCGCGCGAGCGGCTGCGAATCGTCGTGCCCGACGTCGGTGGCGCATTCGGCAGCAAGGGCGTGCCGCAGGCGGAGACGGTCGCGGTCGCGCTCGCCGCGGTCGCGCTCGGACGGCCGGTCAAGTGGACGGAGACGCGCACCGAGAGCTCGCTCGCCGTCTACCAGGGCCGCGGGCTCGAGATCGACGCCGAGCTCGCGCTCGACGCCGAAGGCCGCATGCTCGCGCTGCGCGCGCGGGTGCTCGCCGACCTCGGCGCCTACCTCTACTCGACGACGCCGGTGACGCCGTGCACGGCCGCGACGCTGCTCGCCGGCTGCTACGCGATCCCGGCCGCCGACGTCGAGGCGGTCGGCGTGGCCACGAACAAGGTGCCGACGGGTCCGTATCGCGGCGCCGGCCGGCCCGAAGCGGCGCTGACGATCGAGCGGCTCGTCGATCTCGCCGCCGCCGAGCTCGGGATCGACCGCGTCGAGATCCGGCGGCGCAACGCGGTCCGGGCCGAGAGCTTCCCGTACGCGACCGCGCTCGGCACGACCTACGACTCCGGCGACTACCTCGGCGCGCTCGACGCGGCGCTCGAGCTCGCAGGCTGGGACGGCCTGCTCGCCGAGCGCGACCTCGCCCGCGCCGCCGGCCGTCTCGCCGGCGTCGGGCTCGCGCTCGTGGTCGAGCGGGTCGGCCCGGGCTGGGAGACGGCCCGGCTCGCGCTCGGCGACGGCGGAGCCGTCCTCTACACGGGCTCCTCGCCGCACGGGCAGGGACACGAGACGACGTTTGCGCAGATCGTCGCCGAAGAGCTCGGGCTCGACCCGGCTGCGGTCGGCGTCCGCTGGGGCGACTCGGCCGAGATCCCGGAGGGCACCGGGACGTTCGCGAGTCGCTCGGTGGCGGTCGGCGGCTCGGCGGCGCTGCTCGCGGCGCGGGAGCTGCGCGCTCGCCTCGACGCCGGCGAGGCGCCGCCGCTCGAGGCGTCGGTGCGCTTCGAGCTGCCGGGGCCGGTGTTCTCCTTCGGCGCGGCCGTCACCTCGGTCGAGATCGACCCGGTCACGGGCGAGGTCGCGCTCGGCCGGATCGTCGCCGTCGACGACTGCGGACGGGTGATCAACCCGCTGCTCGCGGAGGGCCAGATCGTCGGCGCGATCGCGCAGGCGGTCGGCGAGTGCCTCACCGAGCACACCGGCTGGGACGGCGACGGGCAGCCGCTCGCGGTCAACCTCTACGAGTACCACCTGCCCACCGCGCAGACCCTGCCGCCGGTCGTGAGCGCGCTGCGCGAGACGCCGTCGCCGCTCAACCCGCTCGGCGCGAAGGGCGTCGGCGAAGGCGGCTCGGTGCCCACCCCGGCGGCGATCGCGAACGCCGTCGCCGACGCGCTCGGCCCGCTCGGGATCCGTCACCTCGACCCGCCCTACACCGCGTCGCGGGTCTGGGCGGCGATCCGCGAGGCGGCAGCGGGGTAGCATCCCCGCGTGGCACCGCCCGTCGTCTGGACGCCGAGCCCGGAACGCGTCGCCGGGGCCACGCTCACCCGGTACGCCGCCTGGCTGCGCGAGACGCGCGGGATCGAGACGGCATCGTACGAGGAGCTCTGGCGCTGGTCGGTCGGCGACCTCGAGGGCTTCTGGGGCTCGCTCTGGGAGTTCCTCGACGTCGAGGCGTCCGTCCCGTACGAGCGGGTGCTCGGGTCGCGCGAGATGCCCGGCGCGGAGTGGTTCCCGGGCGCACGGCTGAGCTACGTCCAGCACGTCTTCCGCGGCCGCGACGCCGACGCGGTCGCGATCAGGCACGCGTCGGAGCTGCGGCCGCTCGGCGAGGTGACGTGGGGAGAGCTGCGCGAGACGACCGCCCGCATTGCCGCGGCGCTGCGCGGCCTCGGCGTCGGGCCGGGCGACCGCGTCTGCGCCGTCATGCCGAACGTGCCCGAGACGGTCGCGGCGTTCCTCGCGTGCGCGTCGATCGGCGCCGTCTGGTCGAGCTGCGCGCCCGAGTTCGGCGTCCGCTCGATCGTCGACCGCTTCGCCCAGATCGAGCCGACCGTGCTCTTCGCGGTCGACGGCTACCGCTACGGCGGCCGCGACTTCGACCGCCTCGAGACGGTCGCCCGGCTGCAGGACGAGCTGCCGACGCTGCGCGCGACCGTCGTGCTCGGCTACCTCGCCGTCGATCCGGACCTCTCGGGCCTGAGCGGCGCGATCCGCTGGCAGGACGCGCTGAAGGCCGGGGAGGGGGCCGAGCTCGAGCCCGCACAGCTGCCGTTCGACCACCCGCTCTGGGTGCTCTACAGCTCCGGCACGACCGGCCTGCCGAAGGCGATCGTGCACGGGCAGGGCGGGATCCTGCTCGAGCAGCTGAAGACGACGCACCTCTCGCTGGACGCGCACGAGGGCGACCGGCTCTTCTGGTTCACGACGACGGGCTGGATGATGTGGAACTTCCTCGTCGGCGGCCTGCTCAGCCCGGCGACGATCGTCTGCTTCGACGGCAACCCGGCCTACCCCGACCTCGGCACGCTGTGGCAGCTCGCCGCGGACGCGGGCGTGACCTGCTTCGGCACGAGCGCCGGCTTCATCGCCGGCTGCCTGAAGGCCGGCGTGCACCCGCGGGCGGGACGCGACCTGTCCGCTCTCGACAGCGTCGGCTCGACCGGCTCGCCGCTTGCGCCCGAGGGCTTCGACTGGGTGCGCGAGGAGCTCGGCGCCGACGTCTGGCTCTTCTCCACCTCGGGTGGCACCGACGTCTGCACCGCGTTCGTCGGCGGCGTGCCGGTGCTCCCGGTCCACCGCGGCGAGCTGCAGGCGCGCTCGCTCGGCGCGAAGGTCGAGTCGTGGAGCGAGGACGGGCGCTCGCTCGTCGGCGAGGTGGGGGAGCTCGTGCTCACCGAGCCGATGCCCTCGATGCCGCTCTACTTCTGGGGCGACGAGGACGGCTCGCGCTACCGCGACGCGTACTTCTCGACGTTCCCGGGCGTCTGGCGGCACGGCGACTGGATCGAGATCACCGAGCGCGGCACCGCGATCATCACCGGGCGCTCCGACGCGACGATCAACCGCGGCGGCGTCCGCATGGGCACGAGCGAGCTCTACCGGAGCGTGCTCGCGCGCGACGAGGTCGTCGACGCGCTCGTCGTCGACGTGCCCCGGAACGACGGCTCGAGTCGCATGACGCTGTTCGCGGTGCTCCGCGAGGGCGACGAGCTGACGCCCGAGCTGGAGGCGGCGATCCGTGCCGGGATTCGCGACGACTGCTCGCCGCGCCACGTCCCCGACGAGGTCGTGCAGGTGCCGGCGGTGCCGCGGACGCTGTCCGGGAAGATCCTCGAGGTGCCCGTGAAGCGGATCCTGATGGGCCTGCCGGCCGATCGGGTGGCGAGCCGCGACTCGCTCGCGAACCCCGACGCGCTCGGGTTCTTCGAGAACCTCGCGCGCGAGCGACGCTAGACGTTCTCGGTCGCGGCCTCGGGCTGATCGCCGCCGATGAAGAGCGCCTTGCGCGTCCAGTGCGGCATCCACCAGTTCGCGTCGCCGAGCAGGCGCATCAGCGCCGGCACGAGCAGGGCCCGGATCACCGTCGCGTCGAAGATGATCCCCGCTGCGAGCCCGATCGCGAACTCCTTGATCTCGAAGCCCGGGCTCGACGAGAGCACGAGGAACGCGAACATCAGGATCAGCGCGGCGCTCGTCACGAGCTTGCCGGTGCGGGCGAGGCCGAGCTCGATCGCCTTCTCGGTCGAGCCGGTCTCGTCGTACGCCTCCCGCATCCGCGTCAGCATGAACACCTCGTAGTCCATCGAGAGGCCGAACAGGAAGGCGAAGATCATCAACGGGATCCAGGCCGTGATCGCCTGCGTCGCCGTGATGTTCCAGAGCGACGAGCCGTGCCCCATCTGGAAGATGAAGACGACGATCCCGAAGGCGGCCCCGAGCGAGACGAGGTTGAGGATCGCCGCCTTGATCGGCAGCACGATCGACCGGAACGCCCGCGCCAGCAGCACGAGCGTCAGCACGAGCACGAACGCGAGGACGTACGGGAAGTTGCCGTAGATCGCGTGCACGAAGTCGCGGTCGACCGCGGGCACGCCGCCGAGCGTCCCGTCGGTGCCCTCGAGCGCCGCGTTGGAGCGATCGATGATCCCCTGGATCGCCGGTGCCGCGCCGTCGACCGTCGGGAACGCCTCGACGAGCGAGTCGGGGCCCTTCCGCCAGCTCACCGGCGCCGACGCGCCCGCGATCCCCTGCACCGTGCGGAGCTTCGCCGCGACCGCACCCGGGTCGCCGCCGTGCTCGACGAGGGTAACGAACGGCTTCATGACGCCGGGCGAGATGCCTGCGTCCGCGAGCATCTGCCGGCCGGCGATCGCCGTGCCGGTGCCGGGGAAGTTCTTCAGCTGCGACTCGTTCGGGTTGAGCTGGACGCCGAGCGCGACGAGCACCGCGACGATCGCGGCGCCGACGGTCGCGACTGCCCACGGCCGCCGCAGCACGAACCGCGCCCACCGGCCCCAGGCGCCGTCCTCCGGATGCCCGCGGTCCGAGAAGCGCTTCGGCAGCAGCCGCACGCTGTTGATCCGGGTGCCGAGCACGGCGAGCATCGCCGGCAGGAGCGTGATCGCGGCGATCACCGAGACCGCCGGGATCAGCATGCCGCCGATCCCCATCGAGCGGATGAACGGCAGCGGCAGCACGAGCATCGAGAGCAGGCCGACCGCGACGGTCGAGCCGGAGATGATCACCGAGCGGCCGGCGTGGGTCATCGTCTCGACGAGCGCCGTCTCGACGTCCTCGCCCTCCCGCAACTCGTCGCGGAAGCGGAAGATCATCAGCAGCGCATAGTCGATCGCGACGCCGAGGCCGACGAGCGCGATCAGGAACTGGACGATGATCGAGACGTTCGTCAGGTAGGTGAGCGCCCAGATCAGCGTGTAGGTGTTGAGGATCGCCGCGACCGCGACGGCGATCGGCATCAGGATCGCGGGCAGCGTCCCGAAGACGAAGAGCAGGATCACGAGCGCGCCGAGACCGCCGATCAGCGCCTCGACGAGCACGCTGCCGCCGCCGCTCGAGCCATGCGAGCTCGCTTCCTCGAGCGGGTCGTGGCCGGTCACCTCGACGGTGATCCCGGCGGGCAGCCCGCGCGCTGCCGCCGCGCGCATCGGCGCGGCGCCGCTCGTCGACGAGAACGTCGCGGTGCCCGGCGGATAGACCTCCATGAACGTCGTGTGCCGGTCGGCCGAGACGTACATCGAGTTCCGGGTGGAGAACCACGAGCTGATCCGCGCGCCCGGCATCGTCGCCGCCGCGCGCTTCATCGCCTGCGCGATCGCCTGGTTCTTCGTCGCGTCGCCGCTCGTGTGGAAGACGACGACGTTCGGCGGACGGACACCCGTGTTGAACTCGTGCAGCGTGCGCTGGTCGGCCTCGTAGGCCGACTTGCCGGGGATCGAGAAGCTCTGGTACCAGCGCTTGGAGACCTGGCCGGCGGCGAAGCCGCCGAAGAGCGTCAGAACGATCCAGACGCCGATCACCGGCCAGCGGTGGCGAGCGACGAAATGGGCTAGGCGGGCGAGCACGCGTTCTCCTTCCACGAGCGATCGAGAAGCCGACAAGGTACAGACACAGCAATGTTTCTGTCGCTGTAACAACTTGATAGCATTTCCGCGTGGGTCTGCGGGAGACGAAGAAGCGGCATACGCGGCAGGCGATCGCCTCGGCGGCGATGGGTCTGTTCGTGGAGCGTGGCTTCGACCACGTCACCGTCGCCGAGATCGCCGCCGCCGCGGACGTCTCCGAGAAGACCGTCTTCAACTACTTCCCGACGAAGGAGGACATCTTCTTCGACGAGGCGCCGGACCGGCTCGCAGAGCTCGTCGACGCCGTCCGTACCCGCGAGCCGGGCGAGTCGGTCGTCGCACCGCTGCACCGGCTGCAGGCGGCGCAGGCGACGCGTCTGAGCGATCCGGGGTTCGCGCACTTCGCGCGGGCGATCGACGAGTCGCCGGCCCTCCAGGCGAAGGAGGTGGAGCTGATCGCGGCGTCCTGCGACATCCTCGCCGCCGCGATCCGTGACGGGCTGGGCGCGCACGAGCTCGACGCCCAGATCGCGGCCAACCTGCTGATGGGCGTGCACTGGCAGCTGTTCCGGAACGCGCGCGGACTCGCACTCGCCGGCCGCACCGGCCCGGCGGCGGCCCGCAGGCTGCGAGCCGACCTCGACCGCGCCTACCGGCTGCTCGAGCACGGCCTCGGCTGCCTCTAGCTCCTCCGTCTCCATCGTGGGGTCAGACGCCGCGCCGGGAGCGGATTCATCGCGGTTTCACGCCATACGCACCGCATACCGTTCCATCCCCGTCATTCATCTGTCTCCGATGCATCGTGTGACCGGTGAGACGGCGGAAGCTCCTGATCGGCGGCGCCACTGCGGCGGCGGCCGCCGCGCTCGCGGGCCTTGGGGTCGCAGCGGCAGCGACCCTCACCGTCTCCTCGGCCCACGTCTGGTCGGGCGCGCAGACGCTGGTCAAGGGCACGTGCACGCTCAGCGGCACGAGCGTCACCACCGACGCGTGGGTGGACGAGAACAACGCGGGCGCCGCCCACGGCGGCGGCCGGAGCCTCCAGGTCGAGCGGCGCAACAACCGCGACCGCTGGACGTTCGTCTCCTTCGACCTCTCGAGCTGCGGACTGCCCACGACCGGCGGCGCCGACTCCGCGACGCTGACGCTCACCCTGACGAGCGCCCCGCGCCAGTCGCGGACGCTGACGCTCGCGCCGGTGCTCGGCGCGTGGGACGGCTCGCTCACCTGGAACGCGGCCCAGTCGCTCGCCTACGGCGCCGCGACGACCACGGTGGACACCGGCACGAGCGACGGCGCGACCCTCTCGGCGACCGTCACGGTCGACGTCGACGCGCTGATCAAGGCGCCGGGCGGCCGCTTCGGCTGGCGGATCGACGACGAGGGCGCGAGCTACAACCACTCGGCGCTCTCGCTCGGCTCGAGCTCGTCGTCGTCGGCCCCGACGCTGACGATCGACTGGGCGCGCTAGCCCCCGGGATCCGCCGAGCTCCCGGCAGGCTCGGCGACGGGTCTGCGGAGGGTTCGGCAGCCTTTCCTCTGTGTCTCGACCTCCCGTCGCTCTTGTGATGGCGATGTGAAGACTCGTCCGCGGCGCGTTTAGGAGTCGGGCGATTACCGGAGGATCGTGTATCCGGATCGACACGCGGTCCGGCTGGACAAAGGGGGGATACGCGAACAATGTCAGGGTTCTCGCTCAGAGGCCGCCGCGGCGCGATCGCGCTCGTCATCGCCGTTGCGTCGCTCGTAATCGGAGCCGTCTTCGGGACGGTCGGGAGCGGCGTCGCCGCCACCAAGGCCGCGCCGGCCAACACAGGAACGCCGACGATCACCGGTACCGCACATCAGGGATCGCAGCTCACAGGAAGCAACGGCACGTGGAACAACAGCCCCACCTCGTACACGTACGCGTGGGGCCGCTGCAACGCCAACGGCAACGCGTGCGCGACGATCAAGGGCGCGACGGCGAAGACGTACACGCTCACGAGCGACGACGTCGGCCACACGATGCGGATCACCGTCACCGCGAAGAACAGCGACGGCTCGAGCGACGCGACCTCCGCGCCGAGCGCCGTCGTCTCGCCGCGGCCGCGCCGAAGAACACGAAGCCGCCGGTCATCTCCGGCACGGCGAAGGTCGGCTCGATCCTCACCGTCACGAAGGGGACGTGGGACGACAACCCGACCGCGTACTCGTTCGCCTGGACGCGCTGCGACAAGAAGGGCAACGCGTGCGCGAAGATCGGCGGCGCCGACGGCCCGCAGTACAAGCTGACCTCGGCTGACGCCGGCTCGACCGTGCGTGCGGTCGTGACCGCCGAGAACAGCCGACGGCAAGACCTCGGCGACGTCGGTCCAGTCGGACGTCGTGCCCGAGCTGACGGTCACCACGACGACGACCACGCCCGCGCCGGCCTCCAACGGCTGCCCGAGCGGCAACGGTCTCATCCAGGTCGGCGACCTGAGCGCGCCGGCGCGGCTGGCGATCGGCCAGCAGTCGGTCTCGCCGGGCGTGATCACGCCGTCGGTGCGCTCGATCCAGGTGCACGTTCGGATCACGGCGTGCAACGGCAGGCCCGTGCAGGGAGCGCTCGTCTTCGCGAGCCCCGTCCCGTACAACCAGTACGCGGGCGGCGAGATCGCGACCGGCGCCGACGGCACGGTGACGCTGACGATGGCGCAGCGTGCGGGCTTCCCGGCCACGTCGCATCAGCAGCGGCTGGCGCTCTTCATCCGTGCGCGCAAGCCCTCGGAGCCGATGCTGGGTGGCATCTCGAGCCGCCGGCTCGTCACCTTCCCGGTGTCGCTCCGCTGACCGACGCGGGCGCCGCCGCCGGGTCCGGCCGCCGCGTGCGGTCGGGCCCGGCAGGGAGGGCTAGCCGGCTCCGCGTCGTATCGTGAACCGATCTTCGTCCAGCAAGGGGGAACTTCGGTCATGGCAAGGATCTCGTTGGGAGGGCGACGCGCGCTTGCGGCGCTGACGATCGCCGGAGCGGCGATCGCGATCGGCTCCACGCTCGGCGCGGCCGGAGATGGCCGGGCAGCGAGCGCGACGGCGCCGGCCAACACCGGGACGCCGACGATCACGGGCACGGCGCAGCAGGGCTCGACGCTCACCGGCGCCAACGGCACGTGGAGCAACACGCCGACGGCATACGCATATGCCTGGAGCCGCTGTGACGCGAACGGCGACGCCTGCTCGACGGTCGCGGGCGCGAGCGCCGCGACGTTCGCGCTCGCGGCGGCCGACGTCGGTCACACGCTGCGTCTGACGGTGACGGCCACGAACGCGGACGGCTCGGCGTCGTCGACGTCCGCCCCGAGCGCCGTCGTCCTCGCCGCCGCCGCGCCGACGAACACGGCGCTGCCGGTGATCTCGGGGACGGTGGCCGTCGACGGGATCCTGAGCGTCACGAACGGCACGTGGACGGGGAGCCCGACCGGGTACGTCTACGCGTGGACCCGCTGCGACCAGAACGGGAACGCGTGCGCGACGATCAGCGGCGCCGACGGGCCGCAATACAAACTGACGAGCGCCGACGCGGGAACGACGGTGCGGGCGATCGTCACGGCGAAGAACGGGACCGGCGAGACCGCGGCGACCTCCGCCCAGACGGGCGTCGTGCCAACGCCGACGACGACCACGACCACGCCGACGACCACGCCGTCGACCGGCTGTCCGAGCGGCACCGGCGTCATCCAGGCGTCCGCTCTCTCGCTGCCGGCGCGGCTCTCGGTCGGCAGCCAGACGATCTCGCCGAGCGTCGTCACGCTCTCGACGACGACGGTGCAGGTGCGAGTCAGGGTGACCGCATGCAACGGCAGGCCGGTGCAGGGGGCACTCGTCTTCGGCAGCGCGATCCCGTACAACCAGTTCGACGGGCTCGAGGCGCCGACCGGCGCCGACGGGACGGTGACGCTGACGATGAACCAGCGCGCCGGCTTCCCCGCGTCGACGCACCAGCAGCGGCTGGCGGTCTTCCTGCGCGCGCGCAAGCCGGGCGGCTCGACGACGGGCGACATCTCGACCCACCGCCTCGTCACCTTCCCGGTCTCGCTTCACTAGGGCCGCGACGTGTCTACCGGGCCCGGCGGCGACGCCGGGCCCGGCGGCCTCCCGCTCGCTCGATTCTCGCCCGGGCCGCGCCTATGATCCTCTCCTAGTGGTCGGAGGGTCCACGCTCTCTGGGGCGCTGCGGCGCGCGGGGCTCGACTGGCGACGTGCTGCGGCCGTGGTCGTGCTCCAGCCGCTGCTTGCGCTCGTCGCCGTGCGCGTCCCGCTTGTCGACCAGTTCCCCGGCGTGCTGCTGATCGCCGGCGCGGCCGCAGGCTCGTACGTCGCGGGCGCGCTCGTCGGGACCCTGTCGCTCGCCGAGGCGCTCGCCGTCCTTCTCCTCCTGCGGCCGCACCCGCAGCCGGTCACGGCAGGCGGCGTCGTCGCCGGGGTCATCGTCGCCGGACTGGCCGGGATCGGCGTGGCGAAGGCGTTTGCGCGCGAGCGGCTCGGCCGGCAGGCGGTCGCGGAGGAGCAGGAGCGCCACCGCAGGCTCCTCGACATGACCTTCGACGCGATCGTGTTGAGCGCCGACGGCATGATCGTCGACGTCAGCGCCGGCTTCGAGGCGCTCACCGGCCTGAGCCGCGAGCAGGCGAACGGCCGGCCGCTGCTCGACTTCGTCGCGCCCGAGTCGGTCGAGGCGGCGAGGCAGCTGATGCTGACGGGTGGGAGCGGGCCGATCGAGATCGGCGCCTTCGCCGGGGACGGGCGGCCGCGGACCGTCCGCGTCGTCTCGCAGGACGTCGTCCACCGGGGCCGCGCGGCCCGGCTCTCGGCGATCAAGGACATCACCGCCGAGCAGGCCGCGGAACAGGAGCGCCGTGCGGTCGAGCAGCGGTTCCGCGGGCTCTTCGAGTCGGCCGCCGTCGGGGTCGCGCTCACGACGATCGGCGGCGTCTACCTCGAGGCGAACGACGTCTATTGCGAGCTCGTCGGCCGCTCCTGCGACGACGTCGTCGGCCACCACTTCAGCGAGTTCGTCGCGCCCGGGGAGGGGGGCCATCCAGAGGTGCTCGACGCGATCCTGCGCGGAGATCCCGGCCCCTTCCGCTTCGAGGACGCCATGCTCGACGCGGCCGGGGCGCGCGTTCCGGTGCGCGTCACCGTCTCGCTCGTCCGCGACGACGACGGCGCGCCGCTCCACGCGGTCGCGATCCTCGAGCCGATCGCCGCCCAGCGCCGCCGCGAGGCCCAGGTACGGCAGAAGCAGAAGATGGAGGCGATCGGCCAGCTCGCGGGCGGGATCGCGCACGACTTCAACAACCTGCTGACCGTGATCGGCGGCAACGTGCTCCTCGCCGGCATGACCGAGCTTCCCGACGACGCGCGCACCCATGTCGCGGAGATCTCGGCCGCCGCCGACCGCGCCGGCACGCTGACACGCCAGCTCCTGACCTTCTCGCGCGCACAGGAGCCCGAGCTCAGCGAGATCGACCTCAACCGGCTGGTTGCGGGCCTCGAAGACATGCTCGCCCGGCTGATCGGCGCCGGCGTGGCCGTCGACGTCCTGCTCGAGCCGGGGCTGCCGGCCGTGGTCGCCGACCCGGTCCAGCTCGAGCTCGTCCTGATCAACCTCGCCGCCAACGCACGCGACGCGATGCCCGGCGGCGGCCGGCTGACGATCCGCACCGAACGGGCCGGCGACGCGGTCGCGCTGAGCGTCGCCGACACGGGAACCGGGATGGACGGCGCAACCCGCGAGCGGGTGTTCGAGCCGTTCTTCACGACGAAGCCGGCCGGCGAGGGCGCGGGGCTCGGGCTCGCGAACGTCTACGGGATCGTGCTCCGCGCGGGCGGCGAGATCGAGGTCGACTCGGAGCTCGGCGAGGGCTCGACCTTCCGGGTCACGCTGCCCGCGACCGCATCGCAGCGGAGCCCGGCGTTCGTCGACGACGAGGACGAGGAGGAGCTCGTCGCGAAGACGGGCTCCATCCTCTTCGTCGACGACGAGCCCTCGGTGCGGCGGATCGCCGGCGTCGCCCTCACGCGCGCCGGCCACGAGATGGTGTTCGCGGCGAACGGCGAGGAAGCGCTCGCGCTGCTCGCGAGCGGCCGGTCCGTCGACCTCCTCGTCACCGACGTCGTCATGCCCGGGATGAACGGCATCGAGCTGGCCGAGCGCGTCCGCGCCGAGCGGCCCGCGCTGGCGATCCTCTTCATCTCCGGCTACGCCGACCGGGTGCTGGGCGCCTACTCCGGCGAGGGGCCGATCGAGGTGCTCGACAAGCCGTTTACGCCCGCGGCGCTCGCCGAGCGGGTGGCGCAAGCCCTCGCCGCGGTCTGATCGTCTCGCGAAGCTCCCCCTGAAGGAGGCTTGTTCTCGCTGCTGCCGGGAGGCATCATGGAGTCGGTTCCGTCAGCGGCGGCGGAATGTCTCGGAATCGCCGGAGGCCATCGTGAATAGCAGTGAAAGGGCACGGACGTGCCTGGTCGCAGACGACCACCCCTCCGTCCTGCGGACGCTCACAGACCTGCTCCGGCAATGGAACTGGACGATCGTCGCCTCGACGAGCGACGGCGAGGACGCCCTGCGGCGGATCGCCGAGCTCAAGCCGGCGCTCGCGCTGATCGACCTGCAGCTGCCGGGGCTCACGGGTCTCGAGATCGCGCGCCGCGCCGCACGGGAGGCGCCCGACACCTCGATCGTCGTCTACTCCGGCAAGAGCGATCCGGCGACCGTGCGCGAGGCGCTCGACGCCGGGGTCAGGGCCTTCGTCGTCAAGGAGGCGCCGCTCGAGGGGCTCAACCGCGCGCTCGAGACGGTCGCGGGCGGCGGCCGCTACGTCGACCCGGTCGTGAGCGCCTCGCTCCTGCTCGACTCGGATGGCCCGACCCTGACCGACCGCGAGCGCGAGGTGCTGCGCCTGCTCGCCGACGGGTGCTCGTACGACGAGGCGGGCAAGCAGCTGTTCATCTCGCCCGAGACCGTGCGGGCTCACGTTGCGAAGGCTCTGACGAAGCTCGGCGCACGCACGCGGACACAGGCCGTCGCCCAGGCGCTGCGGGCCGGGCTGATCAGCTGACGAGAGGCCTCGGCGACGCGGGATCGGCCCGCGGCCCCGCGTATCGGGAGGCGAGCCCCGGCTAGGCGAGCGCCTTGCCGACCGCTTCGAGCACGCGGTCCGCCTGGAACGGCTTGACGACGAAGTCCTTCGCGCCGGACTTGATCGACTCGAGCACCTTGCTCTCCTGTCCGAGCGCGGAGCACATGACGACGCGCGCGCCCGGGTCGGAGGCGATGATCTCACGCAGCGCCTCGAGGCCGTCCTTCTCCGGCATGGTGATGTCGAGCGTCGTGACGTCGGGATGCAGCGTCTGGTACTGGCTCACGGCCTCAGTGCCGTTCGCTGCTTCTCCGACGACCTCGTGCCCGCCCTTGGCGAGCGCGTCGCTCAGAACCTTCCGCATGAAAGCGGCGTCGTCGACAACGAGCACACGGGCCATGGTCAGATCCCTCCTTGATGAGTCGGTTCGTATTGGCGAGTCGTCTCGTAGGCTGCGTTCGGGTCGAGCACGCGCTCGACGCGGACAGCCCACTCGGTCTGGTCGATGAGCAGGAGCCGGCCGACGGCGAACCGCCGGCCGTTCACGTAGAGGTCGATCGGATCGTCTGCGAGCCGGTCGAGCTCGACGAGCGCCCCGGAGCCGAGGCCGACGGCCCTCGCCAGCGGCAGGCGCGCGCGTCCCAGCTCGACCGCGACCTGCACGGGCAGCTCGCGGATCGACGTCGACGACAGGATCGGGTCGCCGCCGGTGCCGTCGCCGACGTGCTCGGCGACGAGGTCGGTCAGCGCGCGGGTCATGCGCACGACGAATGCGTTCGGCACGAGCTGGATCAGCCGGCACGGCTCCCCGAGCAGGACGAACGACGCGGCCGTCGCGTGCGGCGCCTGCGGGAACGCGCCCTCCGCCTCGGCGACGGTCGCAAGGACGCGCGTCTCCGGAACGGAGATCTCGACCTCCTGGCCGAGCACCTTTCCGGTCGCTCCGGCGGCGGCGGCCATGCTCTGGTTCATCGCCTCGCCGACGGCCGACAGCTCGATCTCGTCGAGATCCTGACCGTCGTCGGAGGCGGGCGGCTCCGCGCCCATCATCGCCGCGGCGAGCCGCCGTGCGCCGAGACGGGTGATCACGAAGATGTTGCCGCCCGTGACGCCGTCCACGTACGAGACGCCGGCGGTCACCGCCGGCGCCGGCACTGCCTGCAGCGGCGAGGCGCCGTTCGGCACGATCGCGACGGCCCCCATCTCGACTCCGTCGGGTACGAGCGACGAGAGGACGCCGAACACGGCCTCGGCGGTCGAGGAGCTCAGCTCGAGCAGCGCTTCGTCCGAGGTCATGCCTGCTCCTCCAGACTCTCGATGATCTCGACCGCGCGGCGTGAGCCGTTGCGGCCCGGGCGGGCGCGGTGCAGGCGGACGCCGTCCGTGCAGACGAAGACGCCGTTGGCGGCGGTGCTGCCGAGCCGGACGACGTCGCCCTCGCCGAGCGAGAGCACCTCGCCGATCGTCATCTCGACCGCTCCGACCTCGGCGCGAATCTCGACCTCGACCGCGCCGATCGACGTGCGTACGAGCTCGCCGAGCGCGTCGTCGTCGGCGGCCGACCCTGTTGCGTCCGCGTAGTGGCTGCTGAGCCGGCCGGTGACGGCCGCGATCGACCGGTGCGGGATGAGCAGCGACATCGTCGACGACATCCGGCCGCCGCGTGTCTCGATCGTCATCGCCACGGTCGGCTCGCTCGGCGGCGCGAGCTCGACGTTCGCGACCTGCGACTCGATCTCGACGAGGCTGAGCTGCAGGTCGAACAGCTCCTGCCAGACGTTGGAGAGCTGCTCGACCATGCCGGCGAACGTCCGGCGGGTCAGCGCCAGCTCGATCTCGGTCAGGTTGCGGGCGGGAACGGACTCCGAGTCGCCGCCGCCGATCAGGCGCTCGAGGAGGTTGAAGACGCACGGCTGCTCCATGGAGACGAGGATCGTCGTGTCGGCCGGCTGCGTCGTGACGATGCCGAAGATCGACGGCTGGGGGACGCCGCTCAGGGCCGACGACCAGGTCAGCTGCTCGACGTTGATCACCTCGAGCTCGAACGGCGTGCGGAGCTCGGCGGAGAGGCGGGTCGATGCGGTGCGGCAGAAGGTCTCGTGTGCGCGCTCGAAGCGGCGCTGCTGGTCGGGCGCGAGCTTCACCGGGCGGGTGAAGTCGATGTCGCGGACGCGCCGCGGCCGGCGGGTCGGCGCGGCGGTCTTCGTCGGGACGTCGCCCTCCTTCGCGGCGGCGACGAGCTCGGCGATCTGCTCCGGGGTGAGGACGTCGGTCATCCTGCCCTCCGGGCGCTGCCGAGACCGGGTGCGAAGAGCTCGACCTCGGCGGCGCCGGGCTCCTTGACGGTCACGAGACGGCTGTGCACGTGCACCCGAACCGTGCGGCCCTTGCTGCCGCCCGTCGCCGCCGCCCGGATCGAGATGCCGAGGCGCCCGAGCTCGGCGCGCGTCGCCTCCTCGTTGCGGCGGCCGATGTCGAGCGTCTCCGACGAGCCGAACGAGAACATGCGCGCCCCGCCGACGAGGATCGCCTCGAGCCGCGACGCGACCGCGCCGATCTTCGCCATCTCCGCGACGAGCGCAGGCACGGCGCGGTCGGCGAACTTGCCCGCGGGCGCGCCGAGATCGCCGTTCGAGGACGGGAGCATGATGTGCGCCAGCCCCGCGAGCGGGCGCGACGCCTCGACGAGCACGAGCCCGATGCACGAGCCCAGCCCGATCGACGCGAGCACGTGGCCCGACGTCTGGGACACGCAGAGCTCACCCATCCGCACCATCGCCTCCGGGGGCGTCTCGCTCACCCGGCGAGCCCTAGCCCGGCCAGGACGTGGCCGATTCCGCCGCGGCTCGGAACGAGCATGAAGGAGAGCGAGCACGCCTCTCCCTCGACGTAGAGGTCGGAGTCGAGCATGAGCGCGATGTCGCTCTCCTCCGCGCCCGTGGCCAGCACGGTCGCGACGATCGCGCCGAGCATGTCGGTCGCGGACTCGGGCGGGGCGGGCTCGATCTCGAGCCCGGTCATCATCCCCAGAGCGCCGACGTAGGCCGAGCCGAGGATGTTGCCGATCTCGCCGAGCGCCGAGAGGCCGACCTCGGTGTCCGCCTCGACCCCGAGCAGGCCGCAGAGGGCGGCCGCGTCGTCGGGCGGGAAGAGGAGCAGGACGATCGCATCGATGTCGCCGAAGATCGGCAGGACGACCGCCGTCACGGGCGAGTCGGCCGGGCCGGCCGCATCCACGGCGTCGGCGAGCGGCAGCGCGAGCGCGGACGGCACCGAGACGTCGATCGGGCGTCCGAGCATCGTCGAGAGAGCCGTCGCCGCCGTGCCGGAGCCGATGTTGGCCAGCTCGCGCAGCGCGTCGAGCTGCTGGTCGGAGTACGTCGTGTGCATTGGAGCCTCCTTACGCGGCTGCCGGAACGGAGAGGGTGTCCTTGGACGTGGTCGCGCCGACCGCGTCGCAGTCGACGATGAGCGCGATCTGGCCGTTCGAGAGCACCGCGCCGCTCGTGGCGCCGCTGCCGCCGGCGAGCTCCTGGGGCAGCGGGCGGGTGACGAGCTCGCGCTGGCCGACGAGATGCTCGACGGCGAGCGCGATCCGGTGGTCGTCGCCGCGCACGACGACCGCGTGCGTCGCCGACTCCGAGCGGCCGTGGCCGAGGGCGCCCGCGAGGTCGACGATCGGCAGGACGCCGTCCCGCAGGACGAGCATCGGGCTGCCGGCGACCGAGCGCACCGGGTAGTCGGCGAGCTTCAGCGTCCGCTCGACGCGGTCGAGCTGGATCGCGAACGGGACGTCGCGCGACTCGACGACGAGCGCGGCGACGATCGCCAGGGTCAGCGGCAGCCGGATCTGCGCCGTCGTCCCCTCGCCGAACGTGGACTGGAGCAGCACCTCGCCGCCCAGCTCGCGGATCGTCGTCCGGACGGCGTCCATGCCGACGCCGCGGCCGGAGACGTCGCTCATCTCCTCGGCGGTCGAGAAGCCCGGCGCGAAGAGCAGCTCGAGCGCGCCCTTCGTGTCGATCGAGTCGACGGCGTCCGCGGCGATCAGCCCGCGCTCGGCCGCCTTGCGCGCGACCCGGGCCGGGTCGACGCCGTGCCCGTCGTCGGAGACGGTGATCAGGACGCTGCCGCCGGCATGGCGGGCCGAGATCTCGAGCGTGCCGGTCGGCTCCTTCCCCGCCGCCACGCGCTCCTCAGGCGACTCGAGCCCGTGGTCGAGCGCGTTGCGCACGAGGTGGACGAGCGGGTCGCCGAGCGCGTCGACGACCGTCCGGTCGAGCTCGGTGTCCTGGCCGGAGAGCTGCAGGTCGACCTTCTTCTCGAGCCGCGACGAGAGGTCGCGCACGAGCCGCGGGAAGCGCAGGAAGACCGCCTCGACGGGGATCATCCTGATCTGCATGACCATCGCCTGCAGCGCCTGGGAGCTGCGCGCGACGTCCTGCATCGCCTGCGAGAGGCCGGGGACGTCCGCCTGGCTGACGAGCGACTCGGCGTGCGTGCGGTGGACGACGAGCTCGCCCATCAGATGCATCAGCTGGTCGAGACGCTCCGAGTCGACCCGCACGGTGCTCGTCGCGGGCGAGCGGTGGCGTACGGCGGACTTGCCCGGGTCCGCGGCCCGCTCGTCGGTCGGGGTCGATGCGCTCGCGGCGCGCGGCTCCTCGACGGTCGCCTCGGCGACGTCGGGCACGGCTGCGGCCGCGGCCTGGACGACCGCGGTCTCGTGGCCGGTTGCGAGCCAGACCTCGATCGTGCGGCCCGCGAAGTGGTCGACGGCGCTCTCGGCCGGCTCCGAGGCGACGATCTCGCCGTGGTCGGCGAGCGCGGTCAGCGTCATGTACGCGCGCACCGACGGCATCAGGGCGTCCTCGCGCAACGTCACGGTCACGTGGAGGACGGGGTTGCCCTCGACGACGACCGGCAGGATCTCCGGCTCGAGCGGCTCGTCGGGCGGAGGCGCCTCGGTCGGCTCGCGGACGAGCGTGTGCAGGCGGTCGACCAGGGGCTTCTCGTCGAGCCGCTCGACGCCGTCGACCTCGATCGCCTCGAACGCCTCGGAGAGCGCGTCGAGGCACTCGAGCAGGGCGTCGACGGCGGCCCGCTCGAGCCCGCCGCGCCGCTGGCGCAGCAGCTCGAAGACGTCCTCCATCGCGTGCGTGAGGGCTGCGATGCGCTCGAAGCCCATCGTCGCGCTCATGCCCTTCAGGGAGTGCGCGATCCGGAAGATGTCGCCGACCGTCTCGTGATCGTCGGGCTCCTCCTCGACGCGGACGACGGCCAGGTTCAGCTCCTGGAGGTGCTCGCGGCTCTCCGCGAGGAACATCGGCAGATACTCGTTGAGATCCATCACGCCTTCCGATAGACGAAGGGATGAGCAAGCTCGAGTCCGAGCTGAGCGGGAGAGCTGACGCGCTCGGTCGAGCCGATGAGCAGATAGCCGCCGGGCCGCAGCGTCGACGCGAGGCGCGCGTGGAGCGCGTCGCGGACCTCCTCGGTGAAGTAGATGACGACGTTCCGGCACATGACGAGGTCGTAGGACGCCGCCGGCACCCGCATCGTCAGAAGGTTGTCCCGGTCGAAGCTGACCGTGGAGCGCAGCCTGGCGTTCGCCTTCACGCCGCCGTCGGCGGTGCCCTCGAACCAGCGGCCGAGGGAGGAGGCGGGAACCGTGCGTGCGTCCTCGGCCGAGAAGACGGCGGCCCGGGCGCGTTCGATCATGCGCGGGTCGATGTCGGTGCCGCGGACCTCGAGCCGCGCCTGGGGCGCGCTCTCGAGGCAGACCCCGGCGACCGTGTAGCACTCGGCGCCGTAGGAGCAGCCGGCGCTCCAGACGCGGATCCGGCCGGCCGCGGCGAGGTCGGGGACGACGTGGCGGCCCAGCATCTCCCACTGCTCGGGGTTGCGCCAGAGCTGCGAGACGTTGATCGTGACGCGGTCGAGGAAGCGGTCGAGCTCCTCGGCGTCGCGGCCGAGCACGGCGAGGTAGTCGCCCAGCGGCCCGAAGCCGCGCCGCTCGGCGAGCGTGCGCAGCCGGCGCTCCATCTGGCCGCGCTTGTACTGGAGCAGGTCGATGCCCGAGAGCCGGTGGATGCCCTCGCAGAACTCGATGTACTCGTCGTACGGCTCACGATGGGCGAGCGCGGCGCTCATGCGAGTCCCTCGCCGTCGCCCGCTACCGGCCGGCGGAGCCGGCCTCCGCGAACGACTGGCACCGCTGACGGAGCGGCGCTCTCCGGCCCCGTACCGCCGTACTGTGACCTCCGGCCCCGCACCGTCAGCGGCGCCCGAGGAACCCGCACGCAGTTCGCGACTCCCGCTGCCGGCCGGCGGAGCCGGCTCGTGTCGGCCCGGCTCATGCTCCCGCCTCCGCGGCGATCGCCGCGGGCAGTCCCGCGAGGTCGTAGACGCCGTCGGCGAGCCCGGCCTCGACGATCGCGCGCGGCATCCCGTAGACGGTGCAGCTCGACTCGGCCTCGGCGAGGATGCGGCCGCCCTGGCGCCGGACCTCCTGCGCGCCCTCGAGCCCGTCCTTGCCCATGCCGGTCATGACGACGAGGAGCAGGTCCTTGCCGTACTGCTTCGCGGCGTCGGCGATCGTCAGGTCGGCGCGGGGCCGGAGGCCGCCGATCGCCGGCTCGTCGGTCAGGGTCGCGTCGCCGCGGACGAGCCGCAGGTGGCGGCCGCCCGGCGCGACGAGCGCGGCGCGCGGGTCGAGATGGTCGCCCGGCGAGGCCTCGCGGACGTTGAGGGCGGAGGCGCGGTCGAGCCGCTCCGCGAGCGAGCCCGTGAAGCCCGCGGGCATGTGCTGGACGATCAGCGTGCCGGCGCCGAGCGGCGAGGGCAGCTTCGGCAGCAGCTCGGCGAGCGCGCGTGGACCGCCGGTCGAGCAGGCGATCACGACCGTCCGTGGGCGGGGCGGCCGCTGGGCCGCGCGGCGCGGCTCGGCCGGCTGCGGCGGCTGCGCGAGCCGCGCCGGCGCGGCGTGCCCGTTGACCTGCCGCGAGCTGGCCGCGAGCAGCATCTTCTCGGCGAGCTCGTCGAGGAACGCCTGGAACGGTGCGCCCGCGTGCGGCTTCGCGACGAGGTCGACCGCGCCCTCTGCAAGGGCGTCGACCGCGCGCGCGCCGTGCGCCGGCGAGAACGCCGACACGACGACGACCGGTACGGGCAGGCGCTGGTCCCGCAGCGCGCGCAGGACACCGATGCCGTCGAGGCCCGGCATCGCCAGGTCGAGCGACAGCACGTCCGGCCTGCGCGTGCGGCATGCCGCCAGCGCCTGGTCTCCGTCTTCGACGGCCGCGACGACGTCGAAGCCGCTGCGGTCGAGCGCGTCGGCGAGCAGCCGGCGCATGAAGGCGGAGTCGTCGGCGACGACGACTCGCAGAGGTCTCGCTGAGCTCACCGGCGCTCGCTAGGCGGCGAAGGCGAACCCGGAGAAGATGCCCTCGGGGTTGAGGAGAACGACGAGCCGGTCGTCGATCTTCGCGATCGCGTCGATGAAGTCGGTGCCGGCCGCGGGGACCGCGTCGAGGTTGCTCGCGTCGACCGTGAGCACCTCCTCGACCTCGTCGACGATGACGCCGGCGGTGCCGCCGCCCGTCTCGACGATGACGATCTTCGCGTTCGCTGCCAGCTCGGCGCCGAGGCCGAGGCGGGCGGCGAGGTCGCAGACCGGGACGATCTTCCCGCGCAGGCTGATCACGCCCTTGATCCACGGGGCGTCGGATGCGACGGCACGCGGCTCGGTGTAGCGGATGATCTCCTGCACCTGCGTGATCGGCAGCGCGTACTCCTCCGCTCCGAGCGAGAAGACGACGAGCTGCTGCGCGAGCTCGGACGTTGCGGTTGCGGTCGACATGGACCCTCCGTGGTCGTTGAGGCACGGTCGAGAGTGGCCGTCCCGTAATCGGCAGCGAATCCCTCAACCTGAGGAGGCCGAGGGGTTGCGCAAAAGGGGCATCCGACTATGCTGAGAACGTGGTCGGGGGTATCACTACAACGGCGGATGTCGTCCGTTCCTACAGGGTTCTCGGGGTCGACCCGTCGGCGTCGCCGGCCGACGTCAAGCGGGCGTTCCGGACGCTCGTGCGTCGCTTCCACCCCGATGCGAACCCCGGCTCGCGCCCGACCGCGGAGCTGTCGGCGGTCGTCGAGGCGTACCGGAAGCTCGGTCGCGCCGGCGTGATCGCGCAGGCGAGCCCGGCGCCCGTCGCGCCGCGCCACATCGACGTCTACGCCTAGGCGCCCGGGCGCTACGCGGCCCGGTCGGCCATCAGCTCGACGAGCCGCGCGTCGGTCAGGTCGGCCTCGTCCGCCTCGTCGACGCCCTGGCGCAGGAACGCGTCGATCGCCGGCAGCTTCGCGATCGCATAGTCGACGCGCGGATCGGAGCCCGTGCTGTAGGCGCCGATCGAGATCAGGTCCTCCTTCGCACGGTGGACGGCGAGCGTCTCCCGCAGCGCCGTGCCGGCGGCGCGCACCTCGTCGCTCGTGATCTCGGTGGCGAGGCGGGAGACCGACTCGAGCACGTCGATCGCGGGATAGTGGCCGCGGTGGGCGAGCGAGCGGCTGAGCACGCAGTGGCCGTCGAGGATCGCGCGGGCGTGGTCGGCGACCGGCTCGTTCATGTCGTCGCCCTCGACGAGCACGGTGTAGAGGCCGGTGATCGAGCCGCGGGCGCTCGTGCCGGCGCGCTCGAGCAGCCGCGGCAGCTGTGCGAACACCGACGGCGTGTAGCCGCGGGTGGTCGGCGGCTCGCCGATCGCGAGGCCGACCTCGCGCTGCGCCGTGGCGAAGCGGGTCAGCGAGTCCATCATCAGCACGACGTGCGCGCCCGCGTCGCGGAACGCCTCGGCGATCGTCGTCGCCGCGAACGCCGCCTTGATCCGCACGAGCGCCGGCTCGTCGGAGGTCGCGACGACGACCACCGACCGCTCGAGCGCCTCGCCGAGGTCGCGCTCGACGAACTCGCGCACCTCGCGGCCGCGCTCGCCGACGAGGCAGATGACGTTGACGTCGGCGTGGGTCGAGCGGGCGATCATCCCGAGCAGCGACGACTTGCCGACGCCCGAGCCGGCGAAGATGCCGAGCCGCTGGCCGCGGCCGCAGGGGACGAGGGAGTCGAGCGCGCGGACGCCGAGCGAGAGGCGCTCGTCGATCCGGCTGCGCCCGAGCGGGTCGGGCGGCGGCGCCGAGGTCGAGCGGCGTTCCCGCGCCTCGAGCGGCGCCCCGCCGTCGATCGGGTTGCCGAGCCCGTCGAGGACGCGTCCGAGCAGCTGCTCGCCGACCGGCACGAGGAACGGGCGCTCGGTGGCGACGACGGTGTTGCCGGGGCCGATCCCGTGCATCTCGCCGAGCGGCATCAAGAGCGTGCGGCCGTCGCGGAAGCCGACCACCTCGGCGGGGACGAGCATGCGACGGCGGCCGGCCTGGATCGTGCAGACCTCGCCGACCTCGGCGCGCAGGCCGCTCGCCTCGATCACGAGACCGATCAGGTTCGTGACGCGCCCGTGCGCCGCGCAGAGGTCGGCGTCGTGGAGGGCCCGGAACGCCTCCGTGAGGACGGGGACTGCGCTCACGCCGGCGGGGTGACGGTCCCGCGCAGCAGCTCCGCGGCGCGCCGGAGCTGGTCGTCGAGCCGCGCGTCGATCTCGCCCTCGACCGTCCGCACGACGCAGCCCCCGCGGGCGACGCGGCGCTCGCCGGCGACCTCGAGCCGCGGCAGGGCGCCGAGCTCCGACTGGATCTGTCCGGCCGCGGCGTGGACGAGCTCGACGTCGGCCGGGTTGACGTCGAGCACGATCCTCTCCCGGTTGGCGGCGCGGCGGAGCGCGCCGGTCACGACCGAGACGACGAGCGTCGGGTCGGCGTCGAGCGCGGTGTGGAGGATCTTCTCGGCGAGGGCGATCGCGAGCTCGACCGCGCGCCGCTCGGTTTCGGCGGCCGCGTCCTCGAGGTGCTGCTCGAACCCCCGTACCGCCTCGACGAGCGCGGAGCGGAGCGGCGCGATGTGCTCCTCGGCGTCCGCCAGCCCGGCGGCGAATCCCTCCTCGTGGGCGCGCGCGGCGGCCTCCGCGGCGGCGGCCTCCGCGCGGGCGTGCGCAGCCGCGAGCGCCTGCTCGCGTGCGAGCGGCGAGGTCTGCTCCGGCTCGCCCTCGAGCACCGGGAAGGCGAACGCGTCGAGCGCCTGCGTCGACATCTACAGGACCTGCTCCTCGGCGGAGTTGCCGTCGCGGACGACGAAGATCGCGCCCGTGTCCTCGAGCCGGCGGATGACGCCGACGATCTTCGACTGGGCGTCCTCGACCACCTTGCGGCGCTGCGGCGCCATGAACTCCATCTCCTCGGCGAGCATCTCGGCGCCGCGCTGCGACATGTTGGCCATGATCCGCTCCTTGACGTCCTCGCTGGCGCCGCGGAGAGCGAGCGCGATGTCGCGGGCGTCGATCTCCTTCAGCACGAGCTGGATCGAGCGGTCGTCGAGCTTGAGGATGTCCTCGAAGACGAAGAGCAGCGAGCGGACGTCCTCGGCGAGCTCCGGGTCGACCTCGGTCAGGTACTCGAGGATGTTCCGCTCGGTGCCGCGGTCGGCCGAGTTGAGGATCTGCGCGAGCGCGGGCGCGCCGCCGGCGGCGGCGTACTCCGTCTGCAGCACCGTCTCGAGCTTCTGGCGCATCACGTGCGCGATCTCCTTGACGACGTCCGGGGCGGTCTGGCCCATGAGGGCGATCCGGGTCGCGACGTCGGCCTGCTCGGTCGGCGGAATCAGCTGCATCACCTTCGCGGCCAGCTCCGTCGTCGGCAGGTTCGCGAGTACGAGCGCGATCATCTGCGGGTGCTCGCCGCGCAGGAAGGCGAAGACCTGGTCGGGCGGGGTGGCGCGCAGGAACTCGAACGGCGTCTGCTCGATCACGGTCGCGAGCCGCGAGAGGATCTCGGACGCCTTCGCGGCCCCGACCGCGCGCTCGAGCACCTCGCGCGCGTAGGCGACGCCGCCCTCGGCGATGTAGCCGCGCGCGTAGGCGGTCTCGACGACCTCCTCGAGCACGGCCTCGGCGGCGGCGGAGTCGACCGAGGTCGTCCGCGCCATCTCGACTGTCAGCTTCTCGACCATCTCGGCGGGCAGGTGCTTGAAGATCTGCGAGGCGCCCTGCGGCCCGAGCGCGACGCAGAGCATCGCCGCCTTGCGCCTCCCCGTGAGAGCGGGGAGCCGCTTCGCCTCCGTTGCTAGTCCTTCAGCCATTCGCTCACCTGCACCGCGATCTGCTCGGGCTGCTTCGACGCGATCTCCTCCGCCTCCGCCTTGAGCGCGGCCCGACGCGCGTGCACCGGGTCGATCGCGCCGCGGGTGGCGGGCGCCGCCTCGAGCTCGGCGACGGCGACCGAGCGCTCGATCTCGCGCAGCCAGGTCGGCTCGGCGCCGACGCCCTCGGCCTCGCGCCGCTTGAGGCCGCGGCGGACGCCGAAGAGGAAGATCAGCGTGCCGAAGGCGAGCCCGACGTACTTGAGCAGCGCGAGCGGGTTCGCCATCAGGGACGAGACGGGCGAGGTCTTCGGCGTCGTGACCACGGCGGGCTTGGCGAACGCGATCTGCGAGACGGCGAGCGTGTCGCCGCGCTTCGTGTCGATCCCCGCGAGACTCGCGACGGACTGCTTCAGGCTCGCGACCGTCTTCTTCGGGACGGATGCGTCGACGAGCAGCGCCACGTCGAGCCGGTTGACCGCGCCGGGGGCGACGGTCGTCCGCTGCACGGTCTTGTCGACGCCGTAGCTCGTGTTCGACGTCTGGTTCTTGTAGTTCGAGGACGAGTTGGCGCCGCCGGTGGTCGCGTAGCTCGGCGTGGTCGTCGTGTTCGACGCCGTGCCGGCCGGGACCGCGGCCGCGCCGCCCTTGCTCGTCAGGTTCTCCTGCGAGGTCTGCGCCTGCAGCGGCGTGCCCTTCTTCGCGTACGTCACCTGGTCGATCGTCGTCTGGTCGACGTTCAGGTCGGCGTGGACGCGCGCCTGCGCCTTGCCCGCGCCGAGCGTCGAGTCGAGCATCGCCTGGATCGTGGCCGCGAGCTGGGCGCCGTAGAGCTGCTCCGCGCCGAGCTTCGCGCTCGCCGAGGTGCCGGTCTGGCTCGCCTGCGGCCAGAGCAGCTGGCCCGTCTGGTCGGTGATCGTCACCTGGGCCGTCGACAGTCCCTTGACGCTCGAGGCGACGAGGTGGGCGATCCCGGCGACGGTCGACGAATCGAGCTGGCCCCCGGTGGTCAGCAGCACGCCCGCGGTCGCCTTCGAGCTCTGGTCGACGAAGAGCGTGTCGGTGGGGAGGACGAGCTGCACGTCGGCGCTCGTCACGCCCTGAATCTGCTGGATGGCGCGGTCGATCTCGCCCTCGAGCGCGCGCTGGTAGTCGATCTTCTGCTGGAAGTCGGTCGTGCCCATGCTCAGCTTGTCGAAGATCTCGAAGCCGACCTGGCCGCCGTTCGTCAGCCCCTTCGACGCGAGCGCGATCCGCGCCTCCGAGATCTGGCTCGAGGGGACGTCGATCTCGGTGCCGCCGTTCGCGACCTTGTACGCGACGCCGGCCGACGAGAGCGCGCTCGTCATCTGGCCGGCCTGCGCCGGGTCGACGCCGGTGACGAGCGACGAGTAGCTCGTCCGGCCCGCGTAGCTGTAGAGGAAGTAGAAGGTGACGAGGACGAGCAGGCCACTGACGACGACCGTCAGCTGGCCGCGCGACTCGAGGCTCCGCCAGAGGTCCCTGATGCGGCTGAGGGTCATCGGGCTCTCCCTAGACCTGCATCCGGAACAGCTCGTTGTAGGCGTCGACCGCCTTGTTGCGCACCTGGGCGGCGAGCTGGAGGGCGAGGCTCGCGCGCTCGACGTCCATCGCGACCGTCGAGACGTCGGTCGCCTGGCCGGCCGCGAGCTGCTGCGAGGCGGTCGTCGCCTGCTGCTGCAACCCGTCGAGCTTGCCGAGCTCGCCCGCGAGCATCGAGCCGAAGCCCGAGCCGGAGCCCTGGGCTGCGGTCGAGCCGCCGACGGGCGGGGCCGGCGCGGTGACGGGCGTGATCGGGCTGATCGGCGGGATCGCCATCAGCGGAGGAGGTCGAGGGTCTTCGTGAACATCTGCTTGGAGGCGTTCATCGCCTGCACGTTCGCCTCGTAGCCGCGGCTCGCCGTGATCAGGTCGACCATCTCGGTCACCGGATTCACGTTCGGGAGGGTCACGTAGCCCTGCGCGTCGGCGTCCGGGTGCCCCGGGTCGTAGACGCGGCGGGGCGGGCTGGGATCGTTGACGATGCCCGTCACCTCGACGCCGCTGCCGGGCGAGGTGTCGACGCCGCCGGTCTGCGCGCCCGCGAGCTGGGCGGCGAACGACGGCGAGCCGCCGGCCTCCTGCATGAGGACTTCCTTGCGCTGGTACGGCTGGCCGTTCGCGCCGCGGGTCGTGTCGGCGTTGGCGAGGTTCTCGGCGACGACGTCCATGCGCAGCCGGTCGGCCGACATGCCCGAGGCGGAGATGCCGAGCGAGCCGAAGAGGCCGTTGCTCATCAGGCGCCGAGCCCGATCGCGGTGGACAGCATCTTCAGGCGCGCGTTCGCGACCGTGACGAGCGACTCGTAGTCGAGCGCGTTCTGGCTCAGGCGCGACATCTCGGTGTCGACGTCGACGTTGTTGCCGTCGGGCTGCATCGAGCTGGTCGTGTCCGTCTGGGGGCTGAACGCGACCGACTCGATCTGCGAGGCGGAGGCGCCGTTCGCGAGTGCGCCCGCGAGCGTCGCGTGGAAGTTGAGGTCGGTGCGCTTGAAGCCCGGCGTGTCGGCGTTCGCGAGGTTGTTGGAAAGGAGCTGCTGCCGCTGCGCGGATCCTGCGAGCGCTCTCTCGAGTGCGATCTGGGTGACGTCGAACAAGCCCACGAGTTCGTCCTCCCGTGTCGAAGGGCGCCCGTCCGTGGGTCCGACGCCTCATCCATGAGGCGGTCCCGTAATCGGTGCGCCCGCGACGGAGTTGAGTGCCGGAGCGAGGAGCTCTAGTGCCCGGCGACGGCGTACGACGCGAGCGCCCGCCGGCCGCGGCCGACGTGCTCGAGCTCGCGTGCGAGGGCTGCGGCGTGCGCCTCGATCGAGGCCGTGTTCGACCAGGCGATCTCCTCCGCCTGCTCGAGCAGCGCGCGCGCCTCCTCGGGCGCCCGGTCCGGCAGCGTGTCCACGAGCTGCTGCCACGCCTCGCCGGCGGCGACCGCCTCCGGCCAGCGTCCGCCGGCGATCAGCTCCTGCTGGGAGCGGGTCAGCTCGAGCAGCCGCTCGTACGGCGACATCAGGCCGTCTGCCTCTCGGTGGACGTCTCGATCTCGGCCCACGACTCGCGCAGGCCCGTGAGTAGATCGGCGACCTTCTCGTAGCCGGCCGGGTCGGACGACGCCGTCGCGTCGTTCAGGTGGCGGAGGCAGAAGCGGTAGATGGAGGCCAGCCCGTGGGCGACCTCGCCCTGGCGCAGGTCGAGCGAGCGGTTGAGCTCCTCGATCACGGCCTGGGCGCGGTGCAGGCGGTCGCGGGACTGGACGTGCCGGCCCTCGCGCAGCGCCGCCGCGGCCTGGAGCAGGAAGCGGATCGCGCCGTCGTAGAGCATCACGACGAGCCGCTCGGGGGTCGCGGTCATCACGCTGGCCTCGGTGTAGGCGAGCCTGGCGGCGGCGTACTGGTTCACGCTGACCTCGCTGGTGAGGAACGGGGGACAGCCGAGTAGTCGGCCGGAACGTCCTGCGCTTGAGGGCTCGCCGCGAGCGAGCGGCGCTCGAGGCTCTAGCCGATCGTCTTGGCCGGGCTCGACGCCGTCGCGTTGATGCCCGCCAGGCTCGAGACCTGGCCGCTCAGCCACTGGCCCTGCGACTGCGCCTGCCCCATCGCCGTCTCCATCGCCGTGTACTGCGCGCGGAGCGCGGTCTCCTTGTCGGTGAGGCGCACGTCCCACTGCGCCTTCTGGTCTGCGAGGTCGTTGATCATCTGGGTCTCGCTCGTGATCTGCGAGTTGATGATCCCGCCGGTGCCGACGAAGCCGTTGAGGACGCCGTTCAGACGCTGGACGAGCCCCTCCGTGTTGTAGGTGTTCGTGACGTTCGTGAACAGGTTCTTGACGTCGGAGAAGTTCGTCGTCAACGCCGTCGAGAGCGCGGTCGTGTCGAGCGTCAGATCGCCCTGGAGCGACGACTGGCTGATCGATCCCGTTCCGACCGCCGCGCCCGTCGAGAGCCCGGCCTGCGCGAGCGTCTGCAGGGAGCTCGGGGCGTTGGTGAAGACGTTGCTCGCCGCCTCGCGCAGCTGCGAGAGGAGCGAGAGGAGCGACGGATCGCCCTGGAGGTCGCCCTTCGCGCGGTCGGCGTCGTTCTGCGGGTTGACCACCTTCTGCTCGTTCACCTTCGCGGTGATCATGTCGACCGTCTGGTTGTAGTTCGTGACGAAGTCCTGGATCGCCGAGGTGACGGCGTCGGTGTTCGGCGCAGGGGTCGAGACGTTGACCGAGACGTCGCCGGAGGTCGTGCCGAGCAGCGTCACGTTCAGCCCGGAGGCGATCGACGTGATGATGTTGCTCGCGCTCGTCTGCGTCGAGCCGCCGTCGACCGTGTAGGTCGCGTCGCGCGCCGACACGCTCTCGCTCAGCCCGAGATCGGTGGCGAGCGTGCCGGTGCTCGACACCGCCATCGTGTTGGTGCTGCCGGTGACCTGGCTCGAGAGGACGAGCTTCGAGTTGACGACCGAGGCGTAGACCTGCGTCGCGCTCGCCTGGTTGATGTTCGACGCGATCGTCTGCAGCGAGTCGCCGGACTTGACCGCGACGTCGAACGACGCGGCGGCGCCGACCTTGATGGTCAGCGTGTCGTCCGCGCTCGCGTTCTGCAGGCTCGTCTGCTGCGTGAGCTGCTGCGCGCGCGCGATCTGGCTGACCGAGACCTGGAATCCGCCCGGCGGGACGCCGGCGCCGCTCGCGGTGATGTGGGTCGGGTCGCTGGAGGTGATCTGCTGGCCGGTCGACCAGGTGGTCGGCGAGATCAGGGTCGCGAGCGAGCTCGAGAAGCTCGTCAGCTGCGTCTGGATCGCCTGCAGGTCGCTCTGCCGGGTCGTCTCCAGCGTCTGCTGGTTGATGATGCGCTGCTGCGGCAGCTGCGCGATCTGCATCAGCTGCTGGACGATCGTGTTCGTGTCGAGGCCCGACGCGAGGCCGCCGATGTTGAACGTCGGCAGCAGCGGGTTGGCGCCCGTCGACGTGCTGATCGACCCGGCCACGCGGTCAGCTCTTGGCGTAGAGGCTGGCGGTGTCGCCGTCCAGCACGTTCAGCAGCCGCCCATGCGAGATCTCGCGCGTCGAGCCGTTCGCGTCGGCGACATGCGCCCGCAGCTCGTTCGTGGCCGGGTCGTGCTCGAGCTTGATCGAGACCTGCTTGCGGTCGAGCTCGTGAAGCACGCGGGCCGCGGTGTCGAGCGCGTCGAGCACCTCGGCAGGCGGCAGGTCGGGCAGCTGGCCGGCGGCCGGGGGCGAGACGGCGAACAGCCGCGGCGCCTCGGCGTTGCGCTGCACCGGCGCGGGCGTTCCTCCCTGGCTTCCATCGACGGGCGGTAGTCCGTCAACCATGTTCTGATCCCTCCCTGGATCCGATCGTCGTGCTGCTTTGGCCTGGTGATCGGCGGGCGGCCGTCGGTCTTTAGGCTGCCGCACGAGTTGCCGCACGGGTTGCCAGGGCCTCGCAGAGCCGCGCGGCGGCCGCACTGCCGGGATCCGCCTGCCGCGCGGCGGCCGCAAGCGTCTGCGCGTCCTCCTCGAGGCCGCGCGCGACGGCCACCTGCGCGAGCCCGAGATACGCCCGTGCATCGGGTCCGGACTCGGCTGCGGCCAGCCACTCCTCGGCCGCCGAGTCGAGGAAGCCGCGCCGCAGGTACATGCGCGCGAGCGCCTCGCGCCGCTCGCGCGGGTCGATCGCGAGCCGCTGGGCCAGCTCGTGCAGCCGCGAGAACGAGTCGACGTCGAGCACGCGCAGGAGCGCCTCGAGTGCCGTGAAGGCCGTGTGCGCCGCCTCGCCGGGAAGCGTCGCAGGCGCCTCGCCGCCCTCGAGCAGCGTCAGCCAGGCGCGGTACAGCTCGACGTCGTGTGCGGGGAGGCGGCGGGTGCTCGCCGCGGCGAGGGCGTCCGCGAGCCCGTCGGTGTCTCCGGCCGCCGCGCGGGCGAACAGCTCGGCGCCGGCCGCGACCGCGGCGACGGGCGAGTCGGCCGGCTCGAGGCGAGCCTCGGCCGCCGCCTCCGCGTACGCGCGCCGGGCGAGCAGGGTCTCGACGAGCCCGATCCGCGCCGGGCCGTTGCCGGGCTGGAGGGCGAGCAGGTCGCGGAAGCGCTTCTCCGCTTCGGCTGGGCGGCCGCCCTCGTAGAGCGCGGTTGCGAGCAGGAGCGCGGCGCTCGGACGCTCGTCGGCGAGCCGGACGCAGACCGCGCTCGGCTCGGCGCCGCGCGCGATCTCGAGCGAGACGAGCGGAAGCAGCGGCCCGACGTAGTCCGGATGCTGCTCGAGCGAGCTCCGGTAGAGCGCCTCGGCCTCGGCGGGCCGCCCCTGGTGGGTGCGGATCTCGGCGAGCAGCGTGCGGGCGAGATACGTGCCGGCGCCGACGACGGCGCCGTACTTCGCGGGCGCGTCGCCCTGCTCGAGGCAGCGCTCGGCGAGGCGCGCCGCCTCGTCGAGGTCGCGGTCGTCGCGGGCGCACATCGCCGCCTGCAGCATCAGCTCGGTGTGGTCGGAGTAGTAGGAGAGCGCGAGGTCGATCCCGGCGCGCGCGCCGCGGGTGTCGCCGGCCTCGCGCTTCGCCTGTGCGACCCGCGCGGCGAGCATCGGCGCGTAGCCCTTGCCCGTCCACCCGCTCTCGAGGCGGAGGGCGGCCCAGGCGCGGTCGAGGTGCGAGCAGGCGAGGTCGAACTCGCCGAGCGCGAGGTACTCGGAGCCGAGGTTGAAGTCGACGAACGGGCCGGGCGTCTCGCGCGCCTCCTGCTGCAGCAGCTGGAGGTTGCGCTGCGACTTCTCGCGCGCCCCGATCCGGCTCTTCAGGTAGCCGTAGTGGCGGAGGCGGATCGCGGTCGTCTCGAAGCGCTCGGGAACGTAGGTCGGCATGGTGTGCGTCTTCTGCTCGTGGATCCGGCCCTCGAAGCGGTAGTCCGGCCGGTTGCGGAAGAGGCGCAACGCCAGGTGGGCGACCGAGGAGCCCGCGTCCTCGCCGCCGGTGTAGTTGGTCTCGACGAGGTAGAAGCCCTCGCGCCAGGTGCGGCCGAGCAGCGCGCGGAACAGGCCGGCGTCCTCGGGCACGAGGTGCTCGTCGGCGTCGAGGTAGAGGATCCAGTCGCCGGTCGCGTTCTCGATCGAGACGTTGCGCGCGTCGGCGAACGAGCCGTTCCACGGGAAGTGGACGACCTTGGCGCCGAAGGACTCCGCGATCTCGACCGTGCGGTCGGTCGAGCCGGTGTCGACGATCACGATCTCGTCGACGGCGTCTGCGATCGCCTCGAGGCAGCCGGGGAGCATCTCCTCCTCGTCCTTGACGATCATCGTCAGGGACAGGGTCAGCTCCGTGGCCGCCCGCGCGGAGCCGGCCAGGCGGCGGGCGCGCACGCCGAGCGCGCGCGCCTGCGCCGCTGCCGGGCCGCGGAGCGACGAGCGGTGGTTGCGCTTGCGGCGGCGCACCTCCGCGAGGTTCCGGCCGACGTACTCGAGCTCCGGATCGAGACGGCCGGCCGCCTCGAAGAGCGCCTCGGCGCCGCCGAGCTCGCCGACCTCGTACAGGAGGACGCCGCCGTAGTTGAGCAGCACCGGCTCGGCCGGCTCGGACTCGAGCGCGGCGAGCAGGATCTCCGCGACCGTCAGGTAGAGGCGGGTCCAGGCCGCCTCGGGCAGACCCGAGGACGAGAACGCGAGCTCGGCGAGCTGGCGCCGCGCCTGGTAGGCGCGCTGGGGCTCCCACGTCGCGAGCTCGGCGAAGAGCTCGCGCAGCTCGTCGAGCCGGCCTGCGCCGGCGGCCGCGGCGGCCTGCGCCAGCAGGCGCTCGAGGCGGCGGCGCGGGTCGACGGGCGCGAGCGGAGCCTGCTGCTCCTCGGTTGCGAGGGTGACGGTACGGAGAGCCATCAGGCTGCCTCCTGCGAGGTGAGGGCGGCGCGGAGGGCCGCGGGATCCGGGGGAAGCACACGGCGGGCGCGGGGCGGGCCCTCGCCGGCGCAGATGACCGCGTCGGCGGTGAGCGCGAGCGAGCTCGCGTGCAGGCCGGCCGGGTCGGCCAGCGCGATGTCGGGTGCGGAGGTCTCGTCGCGGACGCTGCGCGCCAGCTCGCCGCCGAGGAGCTCGAGCTCCGTCTGCGAGCCGCTCGACGGGAAGAGCAGCGTCACGTCGTCGTCCTGCGAGAACGCTTCGACGTAGGCGTGGAGCGTCGGCGCCCACGACGCGGGCTCGGCCGGCGCGAGGAAGAGGAAGCCGCGGCGGCCGGGCACGCTCGCCGAGGGAACGGTGCGGATAGGCGTGCGCTCGCCGAGTGCGGCGATGCGCCCGGCGGCGATCCGGGCGGCGTTGTCCCAGCCGAAGCGCTCGGCGTGGCGGCGCGCCTCGGCCGCGCGGGGGGCGCGCAGCGCCGGGTCGGCGGCCTCGCGCAGCGCGGCGGCGAGCGCCTTCCGGTCGGGCTCGAGCAGGAAGCCGGGGCCGGCGAGCGCCAGTCCCTCGGCCGCGAAGGTGTCGGCGTCGAGCGGGATGCGGGCGGCCGGGACGCGCCACGCGCAGGCGTCGGTGACGAAGTCCTCGGTCGAGCCGCCGGCCGTGACGACGACCGGCACGCCGCACGCGAGCGCCTCGAGCGCCGGCAGGCAGAAGCCCTCGCCGCGGTACGGCTGCACGACGGCGTCGGCGGCGCGGTAGAGCGACGGCATCGCCTCGAAGGGAACCTCCTGGTCGAGCACGATCAGCTCGGGTGCGCCGGGTCGTGCCCGGAAGACCTCGAACATCGCCTCGGAGCTCTGGCCGGCGTAGTAGCTCGCGCCGCCGAAGCTCTTGATCGCGAGCGCGACGTCGTCGTCGGCGCCGAACGCGTCGGCGTAGGCGTCGAGCAGGACGTCGATCCCCTTGCGGTAGATCGTCCCGCCGACGAAGAGGAAGACGGTGCCCTTCGCGGTCGGCAGCGCGGCGCGCGGCGCCGCGGGCGAGAAGCGGCCGAGGTCGACGCCGTTCGGCAGCACGTGCACGAGCTCCGGCGCGACCCCGGAGTCGACATAGGCGCGGCGGGCCGCCTCCGACGGCGTCCAGACCTCGTCGACGCCGCGGCGGATCGGCTCGAGCCAGGAGATCGGGATGCGCCCGAACTCCCACGGCTGGTAGAGCACGAACGGGCCGGCCGACGGCGCCTCGAACGAGGGCGGCCACTGGCCGGCGATCCCGACGGCGGGCGCCTGCGCGGGCGCGTCGAGGCGCCGGATGCGCGCGACCGCCGTGCCCGCCGCTTCGAGCGCGCCGGTGACGCCGTCGTTGACGACGGAAAGCGAGTGCGCGGAGCCCCAGTCACCGCGCCAGACGCACGACGGGGTCGCCGAATCGGCGCGCACTGAAGGCGGGACGGCCATGCCACTCCGTAATCGGCGCTCCCGGACGGCGATTGAGCCGTGGCCGGCCTGAAGCTGCCGGCCCAGCCGCCCGCTACGCGTCGAGCAGCGCCCGGAGCCCGGACACGCCCGTCTCGTCGACGTGCGGCAGCCGCGCGAGCGCGGCCGAGGGCGCCCGGCGGCTGAGCACCGCGACGACGCCGCGGGCGAGCCGAGCCTCGTCGGCGTCGACGACCGCGAGCAGGTCGGCGGCGTTCTCGTCCTCGAGCCCGGCCGCCGCGATCGCGGGGCCGAGCAGGGCACCGAGCTCTTGCTCGCTGCCGTCGCCGTGGATGACGAGGGTCAGGTCGTCGCCGCCGCCGATACTCCGCCCCCACGCCGCGAGCAGCGCCGGCTCCGCGGCCAGCTCCTCGGCGAAGGCGAGCACGGCGAGCGAGCGGGCGCCCTCGATCGGCCTGGACGGGCGGCGGCGGTACTCGGCGATCGCGGCGCGGTAGTGCGCCTCGAGCTCGTCGAGGTACGCGTCGAACCCCTTCGGCTCGGCGATCGCGGCCTGCAGGCGGCCGAGCAGCTGCGGGTCGTCGCAGAAGCGGCGGAGCGCGGCCGCGAGCGCGGCCGGGTCGCCGTGCGGGACGGCGAGCCCGTCGACGCCGTCGGTGAAGAACTCGGGGATGCCGCCGATCGCGCTGCCCACGACCGGGGCGCGGGCGGCGAGCGCCTCGGCGACGGTCAGCGGCGCGCAGTCCTCCCAGAGCGAGGGGACGCAGACGACGTCGACCGAAGCGAGCAGCTCGGGCAGCTGCGAGGGCTCGTAGCCGCCGTGGAAGACGGCGCGGCCGGCCCCGTCGAGCGCGCGCAGCTGCTCGACGTACTGCGGCGCGCCGCCGCCGAAGAGGTGCACCTCGACCCCGTCCGCGAGCTGGGCGGCCTGGACGAGGACGTGCGCGCCCTTGTGGGCGTAGAGGCTGCCGATGAAGCCGACGCGCAGCGGCCGGTCGAGCCGGGCCACCGGCTCGCGGCGCGCGCCCGCCTGCTCCCAGATCCAGGCGACCGTCTGCGGCTGCTGCTGGAGGACGTGGATCCCGTTCGCGTCGTGGCCGCCGGCGACGAAGAGCTCCTTGACGCGGCGCGAGACGGCGAGATGGCGGCCGAGCGCGGTCTTGCCGACCGCGAGCCGGCGCGCGAACGCGGGCGCGAGCTCGGGCCGGCCGAGGCACGACGCGCACTTCTCGCCCGACGGCTCGGGGCCCGAGCAGAGCGAGAGGTCGTCGCGGAAGAGGTACATCCGCGGGCACACCGGCCAGTAGTTGTGCGAGGTGTAGAGCGCCGGGATGCCGAGCTCGTCCACCTCGCGCGGCGCCGAGAGCGAGAGCCCGGCGAGGCTGTGGTAGTGGACGACGTCCGGCGCGAGCCGGGCCATGACCTCGGCCACGACCTCGCGGGCCGCCGGATCGTCGGCGTCGAGATCGGGCTGCGCGGGGTCGTAGAAGACGGTCGGGCGGTTGAAGAGCTCGATCACGCGGACGCCCTCGTCGACCCGCTCGGCGAGCCCGTACGCCGGCAGGTCGCCGCGCCGCTCCGGCGCCGCCGAGAGCACGGTCACCCGGTGGCCGCGGCGCACGAGCGCCTTGGCGATCTGGCGCGGCAGGATCGTGCCGCCGCCCTCGTGCTGCCAGCCGAACATCGTGAAGACGACGTGCAGCGAGTCGAGCTTCGGGACGATGCCGAGGCCGGGGTCGCGGGCGAGCGCGTCCTGCTCGCCGGCGAGCACGCCCTCCGCCCAGGCGCGCTGCGCGCCGTCGTAGAGCGCCGGGTGGCGGAGCACGATCGCGGCCTTCGTGCCCGCGTCCGAGCGGATGTCGCGCGCGTAGACGCCGTCGCCGTGGACGCGGCGCAGCAGCACCGCGCGCGGGGCGTGCACGCCGTGCCGGCCATGCTCGCCGAGCGCGAGCCAGAAGTCCCAGTCCTCGTAGCCGACGCCGGAGGCGAAGCCGCCCGCCTCGACCCAGGCGTCGCGGCGGAACATCGCCGACGAGAGGATGAAGTTGAAGCGCCGCAGCATCCGCCAGTCGTAGGCCGGGTGCGGCTCGAAGTCGGTGCGGCCGCCGGTGTTCTGCTGGTCGCAGTAGGCGTAGCCGGCGGCGGGGTGCGCGTCGAGCGCCTCGTGGCAGGCGGCGAGGTAGCCGGGCGCGAGCGCGTCGTCGGCGTCGAGGCAGACGATCCGGTCGCCGTGCGCCGCCTCGACGCCCGCGTTGCGGGCGGCGGCGGGGCCGGCGTTCGCCTGGGCGATCACCCGGACGACGCCCGGATGCTCGCGCTCGAGCGCGCGTGCGACCGCGAGCGAGTCGTCGTGCGAGCCGTCGTCGACGATCACGACCTCGTCGGGCCGCGGCTCCTGCGCGAGCACGCTCTCGACCGCCTCGCGCAGGAAGCGGCCGTAGTCGAAGCACGTGACGACGACGCTCGTCACGCGGCGAGCTCCGATTGCGCGAGCCGGGCGCGGACGGCCGCGGTCTCGGCGACGGCGTCGGCGGGCGCGGCGAGCGGCCCGACCTGCTCGCCGGCGAGAAGCTTCGCATAGCGGGGGCCGACGACCTCCCACGTGTAGCAGGCCGCCCAGTGCGTGCGGCCGGCGGCGCCGAGGCGCTCGCGGGCGCGCGGGTCGGCGAGCAGGCTCGGCACGAGCGTCGGGAACGCGTCCACCGGGGCGACGATCCCGCCGGCGTGGTCGTGCGCGGAGCCGCAGTTCGGCGTCGCGACCCACGGCAGCGAGTGGCTCATCGCCTCGATCAGGACGAGCGGCGTCGCGTCCGCGTGCGACGGCTGCAGGAGCAGGTCGGACTCGGTCATCGCGGCGGCGACGAACGCCGGCGTCGCGCCGGGGATGACGAGGACGCGCGGGTCGAGCGCCGCCTCGGCGCGGATCTCGTCGGCGAGCGCGGGCGCGTCGGGCGACGGGGCGCCGATCAGCACGAGCCGCCAGTCGCCGGGGGTCTCGCGCAGGACGCGGAGCAGGCCGAGGTGGTTCTTCTCCGGCCAGAAGTTGGCGACGTGGAGGAGGACCGGCGTCTCGGCGGGGATCTCGTGCTCGGCCCGCAGCGAGCCCTCGGGCTCGACAAGGTCGGTCGCGTTCGGGACGAACTCGAAGGGCACGGCCAGCTCGCGGCAGACTGCCGCGTCGAAGCCGGCCTCGGAGCTCGAGACGACGACGTCGGCCGCGGCGAGGCGGCGGCGATAGTCCTCCCGGAAGGCGAGGTTCTGCTGCAGGAGCGCGTAGCCCTCGGGGTTGATGCACGGCACGACGACGAGGCGCGGGCCGGGGCCGTGCAGGTGGCGGGGCAGGTCGAGCGTCGCAGGGAGCGGCCATGCGTACGGCGGTGCGAAGGCGAGGACGGCGTCGAAGGCGCGCTCGGCGACGAGCTCGGCCAGCTCGGCCGCCGGGTCGCGGCGCGCGAGCTCGAGCACCTCGAGGTCGCGGTGCGCCCAGACCTCCCGCTCGGGCAGCGCGCGGCAGGCGACCTCGGCCTCCCAGCCGCAGCCGATGAGCGCGACGCCCGCCGCCTCGGCGAGCCGTTCCGCGCCGCCGACCGACGGGTGGAAGAAGTCGACGACGACGAGCGCCCGCGGCCGGGAGGCGACACCGGGCTTCGCCGCGTGGAGCGCGTCGGCGCGGCGGTCGTCCGCGTGCGGGAGCCGCTCGAGCCGCAGCTGCCGCGGGCGGCGCGTCAGCACCGCGCCGGCGCTCGCGGCGAGCACGTCGAGGTGCCGGTCGTCGTCGCTGCCGTTGATCGCGAGCACGTCCGGCCAGTCGTCGATCCCGGCCGCGGCGAGTGCGGCCGCGAGCTCGCGCTCGGTGCGCTCGTCGTCCCAGCCCGGCGCGTGCACGACGAGCGTTCCGTCCCCGCCGATCTCGCGCGCCCAGGCGGCGAGCAGCTCGGGCGTCTGCGCGAGCTCGTCGGCGAACGCGACGGCGGAGAAGTCCTTCAGGCCCTCGAGCGGCCGCGGCGGCTCGGATGGCGCCTGCGGGCGGCGGCCGCCCGGGCCGAGCCGCCGGGCGAGGTCGAGCGCGTCGCCGAGGTCGGGGTCGAGCGCGGCCGCGGCGACCGCGCCGAAGAGCGCGAGGTCGTCGCGGCCGCGGAGCAGGTCGGACCGGGCCGCGGCGAGCCGCTCGGCCGCGAGGCGGCGCTCGTCGGCGTCGATCTCGAGCCAGTCCGAGTGTCGGGCCTCGCCGAGCGCGCGCGTGACCAGCGAGGCCTCGCCGAGGTACTCGACGAGCGCGCGCACGAGCAGGCGCGGCTCCAGCGTTCCGGGGACGGCGTTGGCGAGCAGCCAGCGGCGGAACGGCTGGTCGCGCTCGCGGATCTCGCGCCGGTACTTCTCGTCCGGGTCGACGCCGAAGCCCATGTTCGAGCCGTGACGCCGGTAGCGGTAGACCGGGTCGGGCACGTAGTCGATGTCCGCGATCCCGGCCGCGCCGAGCGCGAGCCACCAGTCCGGGTAGGGCGCGACCTGCGGGATCGGGCGGAGCGCGCGCACGATCTCGGCGCGCAGCATCATCGAGGCGCCCGGGACGCAGTTCGAGACGTAGAGGTGGCCGAGGGCGTTCCCGCGCCGCGGGGTCACCCGCTCGGAGCGGAAGTAGGAGCGATGCGTCGTGGCGCCGCCGGCGTCGATCAGCTCCAGGTCGCCGAAGACCATGCCGACGTGGGGCTTGCGCTCGAGCAGCTCGAGCTGGACGCGCGTCTTGGACGGCAACCACTCGTCGTCGGCGTCGAGCAGGGTCACGAAGCGGCCGCGCGCCTCGGCGAGCCCGCGGTCGACCGTCGAGACGAGGCCGCCGTTCTCCTTGCGGACGTAGCGGACGCGGTCGCCGTAGCGGGCGACCACCTCGGCCGTGTCGTCGGTGGAGCCGTCGTCGACGACGACGATCTCGATCGCCTCCGCCACCTCCTCCTGGGCGAGGACGCTGTCGATCGCGCTCGCGACGTAGCGGCCGTAGTTGTACGCCGGCATGACGCAGGTGACGAGCGGCTCGGTCACGCGGCGACCTCGAGCCGGAACGGCTGCAGGAGGCCGAGGAGCGGCGAGCTCGAGCCGCGCGAGAGCACCGCGTCGGCCTGCAGCGCGATGTCGGCCTCGGTCGCGCCGGGCGCGGCGAGGACGTCCGCGGCGACCCGCTCCGCGTACGGGGAGAGCGCCCGGAGCGCCTCCTGCGACTCGACGTGGAGCAGCAGCGTCGAGCCGGCCGGGGCGACGCGGTCGTAGTGCTCGAGCAGCTCGGGGGCGCCCGCGAGCTCCTCGGTCGAGGCGGCGACGACGAGCCCGCCCGGTGGGACGAGCAGCGTCGGCGCGACGAAGGGGATCGTCCCGAGCGGGGACGGCGGCACGGGGTCGCCCGCCTGGACGGCGCGCGCCCACGCGTGCTCGCCCGTCGTGTACAGGCGCGGGTGGCGGCGGACGATCTGCGCCTTCGTCGTCACGTCGCGGCGCTGGTCGCCGGCGTAGCGCCCGGTGTGACCCGTGCGGTAGTTGAAGACCGCCTCCGGCACGTAGCGGCCGGTGAAGCCGCGCTCGCCGCACGCGATCCAGAAGTCCCAGTCCTCGTAGCCGAGATGCGGCGCGTAGCCGCCGGTGGCCTCCCAGGCCGCGCGCCGGAACATCGCGGCGGTGCCGACGAGATTCTGGTGCGTGAGCCGCCGGAACTCGTAGGGGAGGTGCCGGTGCAGCGTCTCGTCGCCGCCGAAGCCCTGGACGTCGCCGTAGACGATCGCAGCCGACGGGTCGCGCGCGAGCGTGTCGACGCACGTGCGCAGGTACCCCGGAGCGAGCGTGTCGTCGGCGTCGAGGCAGACGACGTAGGGCGCGCTCGTGCGGGCGATGCCGTTGTTCCGCGCCACTGCCGGCTGCCCCGAGCAGGGCTGCGCGTGCACGCCGACCCGGTCGTCCGCGGCTGCGAGCGCCCGTGCGACGGCGAGCGAGTCGTCGGTCGACCCGTCGTCGACGATCAGCACCTCGAGGGGAACGTCCTGCGAGAGCGCGCTCTCGACGGCCTCGCGCAGGTAGCGGCCGTAGTCGTGGCAGGGGACGACCACCGAGACGACGACATGGCGTGGCTGCGCGCTGGACATGGGTCAGGGACGGAGACGAGTCCGGTCCCGTAGTCGTCCGTCGCGCGCCGCGCTTGAGGGAAGGCGGCTAGAGCAGGACGATCAGCGCGTCGACGTCTGCGCGCACCCGCGCGTGCGGGAAGGAGGCGCCGACCGCCGCGAGCAGCTGCTCGAGCGTGGGCGCCTCGGCGTCGCGGCCGAAGATGCGGAGGTCGTCGACGACGATCGTCGTTCCGGGCGGAACCCCTGCGGCGGCGATGCGACCGACGATCGTCGCCGCCGGCTCGAACTCCTCGCCGCGGCCCGTGCCGGCGCCCGAGTAGTGCCCGTCGAGGTAGACGAGCGGCGGCAGGTCGAGGCGCGACACGATCCGCGGCACGTGCTCGGCCGCGTCGCCGAGGACGATCTCCACGTGCGGGAAGGGCGCGAAGTGCTCGGCGGCGCGCGCGTGCAGCGCCGGGTCGATCTCGACCGACACGATCCGCTCGGCGTGCGGGATGAAATGCTCGACCGTGCCGCCGAGATACGTGCCCGACTCGATCAGCACGCGGTGGCCGCGCTGCCGGAAGAGCGAGAGCAGGTGTGCGCGCTTGAGCGAGGGCGGCGGCGGCCAGACCCGCTCGGAGAGCTCGAACGGCTCGTGCGCCGGCTCCGGCCCCGGCTCCGGCGCCGGGACGGGAGCGGGCACGGCGACCGGACGGGCGGCCCGCTCGCGCACGAAGAGGACGTTGCCGCCGCCCGGCCACGGAATCGCCTCCTCGACGACCCGGAAGCCGCGGTCCTCGAGCCAGCGGCGGTACTCGGGGTAGAGCATCACGCCCGCGTACGTCTCGACGATGTTGACCTCGGTGTAGATCGCCGTCACGCCGTCGAGCACGGGGCCCGCAGCCGCGAGCGCGATCGGCTCGCCGCCCTGCATGTCGAGCCAGAGGAAGTCGACCTTCGGGATCGCGTGCTCGCCGGCCCAGCTCGCGAGCGTCCGCGTCTCGATCTCGACCTCCTCGTCGAACGGCACGTCGGGGTGGAGCGCGAGGTGCTCCTTCGGGGCGAGCAGGGAGCTGGAGGCGTCGGAGGCGCCGCTCGAGACGTGGATGACGGCACGGCCGTCGGCGTCGGCGAGCGCGAACGGGTACGTGCTCACGTTCGGCAGGGCCGCGACGCGCTCGCGCAGCTGCGCGTAGATCGACGGCACGGGCTCGAACGCGTGGATGCGTGCCGCCGGCCAGAGCTCGGCGAGCTGGACGGTGTGGACGCCGACGTGCGCGCCCGCCTCGACGACGACCGGGTCGGCGGGCAGGTGACGTGCGATCGACGAGAGCGCGATCTCGCCGAGCGGTGCGGCGGGTGGGCTCGCTTCCACCGCGCGAGTGTAAAAGACACGCCGTTCCTGCCGACTACCCGGGCCACGGGCGTCCCTCGACCCCCGCGACCACCGATGGACGCAACCCGCTCCTTCACGACCCTCGCGTTCGCAGACGAGCTCGCCGCGGAGCCGCAGCGGCTCGCCGCCTACGCGCGCACGTTCGGCGGCGCCGACGACGCGACCCTCGTCGTCTACGCGCGCGGGCTCGATCCCGCCGCCGCCGCCGCGCAGCTCGAGGAGGCGGTCCGCCTCGCGGGCGTCGACGGCGAGGACGCGGCCGACGTGCTGCTCTTCGCCCCGGGCGCCGACCTCAGCCACGAGTGGCCGCTGCAAGAGAAGCTCGACGCGGTCTACTCCGACCGGACGCTCGGCGAGCCCTTCTGCTGGACGACGCGCTTCGGCACGGGCCAGCTCGACGGGCTGCGCCGCCTCTTCGAGGCCGAAGGCGGCGAGGCCGACGTGGCGCCGCGCAGCTTCCTGCTCGTCACCTACGACAGCTGCCGCTACGACGTCCTCTGCGACGCGCGCACGCCGGTCCTCGACTCGTACGCGCCGATCGTCCGCGCGCAGTCGCCCGCCAACTACACGTACGCGGCCCACCAGTCGTTCTTCGTCGGGATCCTCCCGAACGCGACCGGCAGCGACCCGTACCACAACCGCTTCACGAAGCAGCTCTGGAAGCTGACCGCCGTCGGCGAGGACCTGCGCAAGGCCTACGCGACCGTCGCCTCCGACTACAACCTCGTCGCCGGCTTCCGCGCGCGCGGGCACCAGACGGTCGGCGCCGGCGCGATGAACTGGTTCAAGCAGACCTCGCTGACGAGCAGCTTCGAGCACTTCGCGTTCACCGGCACCGACGCCCGCGCCCAGATCGACTTCGTCCGCGGACACCTCGACCCGGCGCGGCCGTTCTTCGGCTTCGTCAACTTCGGGGAGACCCACGACCCGTTCCACTACGAGGGCAAGCAGGGCGCGTGCGAGGCGATCGTGCAGGCCCGGGCGATGACCTGGCCGCCGGCCGAGACGGGCCCCGCCGGCCGCGACCATCCCGCCTATGCGCACCAGGTCGAGGCGGCGGAGTTCCTCGACGCGCAGCTGCCGCGGCTCTTCGACGGGCTTCCCGGCGAGACGGTCGTCGTCCTCTGCGGCGACCACGGCGAGTGCTTCGGCGAGGACGGCTACTACGGCCACGGCGTCAACCACGAGAAGGTGCTCGAGGTGCCGCTGGCGATCTTCCGGCTCGACCGCGAGCCCCTGTGAGGCCGGCTCCGTGACCCGTGTGCCGGTCGCGGCCGGCTTCCACGGCTTCTGGCCAGGCTTCGCCGGGCCGGACTTCCTCGCGTTCGGGGCGCGCGTCCGCGAGCGGTTCGACGTGCGCGTCGTCGAGGCGCTGGAGGAGGCGGAGGTCGTCGTCTACTCGGTCTTCCCCGACGAGCGCCCGGTGCCGCGGCACCCGCACACGAGCGTCTTCTACACGCCCGAGTGCGTGCCGCCCGACCTCGATCTGTTCGACTTCGCGCTCTCGTTCCACCCGCTCGAGCATCCGCGCCACCTGCGGCTGCCGAACTACGTCCTGCGCCTGCGCCGGAACGGCCTCTCGCCCGCGGCGCTTCGCCGCGACGGAGCGGTGCCCGCGGGCGCCGGGAGCCGCCGCTTCTGCAACTTCGTCCACTCGAACCCGGTGCCGTTCCGCGAGCGCTTCTGCGAGCGGCTCTCCGGCTACCGCCGGGTCGACGCGCCGGGCGTCTCCTGCAACAACATGCCGCCGATCGGGACGGGCGTCGCCGACAAGCTCGCGTTCGTCTCGCAGTACAAGTTCACGCTCGCGTTCGAGAACGAGTCGGCGGTCGGCTACACGACCGAGAAGATCGTCGAGCCGTTCCTCGCCGGCAGCGTGCCGATCTACTGGGGCAACCCGGAGGTCGCGCGCGACTTCGACCCGCGCAGCTTCATCAACGCGCACGACTTCGCGAGCGAGGACGAGCTGCTCGAGCACATCGTCCGGGTCGACGGCGACGACGACCTCTACCGCTCGTATCTCGCCGCGTCGCCCTACGCCGGCAACGTCGTCCCCGAGGTGCTGCGCGACGAGACGCTGGACTCGTTCGTCGAGCGGATCCTCTCCTCGGGCGTGCGCAGCACGCTCGACGAGCGCTTCGCCGGCGGGTTCTCGTTCCGGCCGGCCGGGCGGCGCGTCCGCCGGCTCGACGTGCGCAGCTTCGCGACGCTCGCCTTCGCGGAGGAGGTGGTCTCCGCGCCCGAGCTGCTCGCCGCGTACGCGGACGCGTTCTCCGAGGCGGACGACGCCTCGCTCGTCATCTATGCGCCCGCGCTCGACCCGGGGCTCGCGGAGCGGCTGAGCGCGGTCGCCGACAGGCCGGCGTGTTCGCCTCCGGCGGCCCCGACCTCCTCGTCGTGCCGGGCGAAGCGGACGGCGCCCACGACGCCTTCCTCGCCGCCCAGGTGGAGGCGGTGCTCTCGCAGCGCCCGCAGGCGGGCGTCTTCTCGCAGCTGCCGCGCGCCGGGGACGGCTCGATCGAGCGGCTCGTCGCGCTCGCCCGCCCGCGCTGGCTCGCCGACGGCGGCGGTAAAGACTCGCGCCCCGCGCCGATTACACCGCCCGTGCCGTCCCGGTACACCTCCAGCGTCCTGCTCGTCGCGCACGACAACGAGCGCGCCCTGCTCGCGCAGCTCGAGAGCCTCGCCGAGACGCTCGACCCGCAGACCGAGGTCGTGATCGTCGACGACGCCTCGGGGCCCGCCGTGCGCGCCCTGCTCGGCTCGCTCGACGGCGACGTCGTCGTCCGCCGCGTCGAGCGCCGTGTCGGCCGCCGCGCCGCGCTCGCCTTCGCCGCCGAGGCCGCCCACAGCGTCACCTGCATCGCGCTCGGCCCACTTGCACGCCCGCGTCCGGGCTTCGCTGCGCCCCTCGACGCCGCCGTCCGTGCCGGCGCCGCGCTCGCCGCGCCCGTGCTCGTCACGGCGGCCGGCGAGATCCACGGCTACCGCGCCGGCGCCGACGGCAGTCTCTGGCCGCTCGCGGCGGGAGAGGCGGCGCCGGACGCGCTGGCGCTCGACTGCCTCGCCGCGCCGCGCTCCTTCTGGCTCGCCGACCTGCCCGCCTTCTCGGCCCGCGACGGCCACTACGAGGTCGCCGTGGCGGACGCCGCGCGACGGCGCGGCCCGCTCGCGGTCGTGCCGGAGTCTCGCGTCGGCCGAGCCTCGGTCGGCGAGCCGGCGAGCGTGATCGTCTGCAGTCTCGACCGCGCCGACGAGCTCGCGGCCTGCGTCGACGCGCTCGTCGCGCACGGCGTCCTCGCCGGCGGGAACGAGATCGTGATCGTCGACAACGGCTCCACGGACGGCACCGCCGAGGTCGCCCGCGCCGCGGCCGCGCGGCACGCGGGGATCACGGTCGTCCACGAGCCCGTCCACGGGCTCTCGCGCGCCCGCAACACGGGCGCCGCGGCGGCGAGGCACGACCTGCTCTGCTATCTCGACGACGACGCGAGGCCGGCGCCCGGTTGGCTCGAGCATCTCCGCGACGCGTTCGTCGATCCGGCCGTGCAGATCGCCGGCGGCCCGATCCACGGCCTCTGGCCCGCCGAGCGGCCGGAAGGCTGGCCGGCCCCGGACTTCGCGCTCGAGGGCTACTTCAGCGTCCTCGACCTCGGCGACGCCGACCTCGTGCGCGACGAGAGCCCGCTCTACGGCGCCAACTGGGCCGCGCGCCGCTCCGCGCTCGAGCGCGCCGGCGGATTCGACCAGCGCTGGGGCACGAGCGACGACTGCAAGCTCGTCGCCGACGAGACCTGCGTCGCGTTCCGGCTCGCCGACCTCGGCGCCGGCCGCACCGCCTACGCTCCCGGCGCCGCCGTCGGCCACCGCGTCTCGAGCGGCCGCGTCGACGAGGGGTGGCTCGTGCTGCGCGCGTGCCGGCACGGAGTCGAGGTCCCGCACGTGCTCGCCCGCTTCGAGGAGCCGTCCCGCGAGCTCGCCACCCGGGTCGCCACGGAGGCGGCCGCCGAGCTCCATGCGATCGCCGCCCTCGACGGCCGTTACGACGTCGACGGCGCGCTGGCCGAGATCGCCGGCTCGCCGCTGCCGCTCCAGCACCGGGTGTGCGCCGCGCGCGCCCTCGGGATCGTCGCCTCGTCGGTGCTCCTGCTCGGCGAGAGCGAGTGCATGCTCGGACCGCTCCAGTTGACGGTGCGGCCCGAGCACGCGAACGGCGACATCGCCCGCCCGCCCGCGCTTCTCCGCGCCGCGGCGTAGCGGCGCCGCGTGGCAGGGGCGGAGACGGCGGGCGGGGATGCGGCCTGCCGGCACGCCGGCCGCCGTCCTCCTCGGAGCGCCGCCGGCCTCGCCGGGGCTACGTGAGGATGCGCGCGGCCGTGTCGGCCGGGCAGCCACGCGAGCGCAGCTCCAGGGCGAGGTGCAGGTCGACGTCGTGCCGCCCCGCAAGCTCGATCGCCGAGCACTGGTCGTAGCCGGCGTTCTCCAGCTGCTCGAGGCGCCACCCGAAGACGATGTCCTCGTCCCGCGCGGCCGTCTCGGTCTCGACCTCGGTCTCCTGAAACGTGTCGCTCACGATGGGCCTGATAAACGGCCGGCCGGCGCCGAAGTGAATGACCCGTACGAGGGATCCGGCTCACCGCTCGCGATCCGGCTCAACTCGGCGGCGGTCGAGTCGATGACAGCCCGCGACGGGGAATGTCGTCCCCCTCTTGTTTCCACTTATGGAACGCGGTCTCTACATCGCTGCCTCGGGCATGCTCACTCAGCTGGTTCGCCAGGACCAGCTGGCGAACGATCTCGCGAACGCGACCACGCCCGGCTACAAGGCCGACCGCTCGTCACAGGCGAGCTTCGGCGATGTGCTGCTCCAGAACACGGCCAACGGCCAGCAGATCGGCTCGCTCGACCAGGGCGTGCAGATCGCCGAGACGAAGCTCGACCTGGCCCAGGGCGCGCTCACCCAGACGGGCGAGCCGCTCGACGTGGCGTTGCAGGGGCCGGGGTTCCTCGCAGTCCAGACTCCCCAGGGCACGTCGTACACACGCGACGGCCAACTCGCCGTCGACTCCAAGGGCACGCTCACGACCGCGACCGGCTACCCCGTGCTCGACGCACAGGGCAAGCCGGTCTCGGTCGCGGGCCACGCCTCGGACCTGCAGATCGCGCCCGACGGCACGGTCTCGGGCGGCGGCAAGACGCTCGGCAAGCTCGCGATCGTCTCGCTGACGAACCCGGCGAAGCAGGGCGACACGCTCCTCACGGGCACGCCCGGTGCGACGCCGGCCGGCACGAGCCTCGTCCAGGGCTCGCTCGAGAGCTCGGACACGAACCCGGCGCGCGTGATGGTCGACATGATCGTCTCGCTCCGGGCGTACGAGTCCTCGCAGAAGGTCATCCATTCGATCGACGAGACGCTGAGCCGTGGGATCGACCAGGGCGGCTCGGTCGGTGGCGGCTGATGCCTGAAGGGATCTACGCAGCGGCCGCCGGGATGTCTGCGCAGCAGGCGCAGCTCGACGCGATCTCGAACGACATCGCGAACGTCTCGACGACCGGCTACAAGTCGGAGCGGCTCGGCTTCCGCGACCTCGTCTACTCCGCGGAGCAGGGCCAGCCCGTCGGCGCCGGCGCCGCGACGATCGACCTCGGCCGCACCCAGGCCGAGGGCTCGCTCACCCAGACGGGCGACCCGCTCTCGGTCGCGATCGTCGGCCCCGGCTACATCCAGGTGCGGCGCGCCGACGGCAGCGTCGGCCTGACCCGCGCCGGCCAGCTCGCGATCGACGCCAAGGGCGCGATCGTCACCCAGGGCGGCGAGCGGCTGCAGCCGCCGCTGACCGTGCCGCAGGGCACCGACCCGTCGAAGATCGCGATCGCCGCCGACGGCACCGTCACGGCGGGCGGCGCGAAGATCGGCCAGATCTCGGTCGTCGACGTGCCCGCGCCCGGCGGCCTGCTCTCGGTCGGCGACAACCTCTTCGCTCCCACCGCCGCGAGCGGCGCCCCCGCCGCGGTCAAGGGCTCGACGCTCCAGCAGGGCGCGCTCGAGAGCTCGAACGTCGACCTCGCGGCCGCGATGGTGAACATGATCGACGCGCAGCGGGGCTACGAGCTCGCGAGCCGCGCGATCAAGACCCAGGATCAGCTCCTCGACGAGGCCAACCAGCTCGTGCGATGACGGCGCCGATCGACACCTCGCTCATGCCGGCCTCCGTCCGGCAGGCCGGTCCGCAGGCGCAGCAGCTCTACGCGACCGCACTCCAGTTCGAGCAGCTGCTCGTCGAGCAGCTCGCGCAGGGGCTCCAGTCGACCGACGGCTCCTCCGACGGCAGCTCCGGCGACGGCTCGAGCGACGGCTCGAGCGACGGCACGTCCGCGCTCTACAGCCAGATGCTCCCCGGCGCGCTCGCCCAGGGCATCAGCGGCGCCGGCGGTCTCGGGCTCGCGAACGAGCTCTACCAGTCGCTCGCCGCCGCGCAGGGCATCTCGACCGCGCCGCCGGCGACGACGCCGGGTGCTTCCGTCTCCGTCCCGCCGTCGGCGCCCAAGGGAGCGCAGTGACCGATCTGCTCGCCCACCTCGCGCGGCAGGTCGACTCGGCCCGGAAGCTGCTCGGGATCGTGCTCGCCCAGAACGAGTCGATCAAGAAGCAGGACGTCGAGTCGCTGCTCGCCCGGCTGGCCGACGTGCAGCTCGAGATGCGCACGCGCGAGCAGCTCGAGCGCGAGCGCGACACGGTCGTCGGCCTCGCCGCCGCACGGCTCGGCGTCCCCGCCGACGAGATCGACCTCGACGCGATCGTCTCGCTCCTGCCCGCCTCCGAGGCCGACGTCGCCCGCCGCGCCAGCGCCGAGCTCCGTGGCCTCCTCGCCGAGATCAAGCGGGTGCACACGACGAACCGCGTGCTGATCCGCCAGGAGCTGTCGTTCCTCGACCACCTGATGCGCGTGCTCTCCGGCGCGCCCGAAGCCGGCTATTCGCCGAACGGCTGGACGCGCGCGCCGCAGTCCACGAGCGCCGTCGACGCGAGGGTCTGATGGGCGTCTCGACCTTCCTCGGCCTCGAGACCGCGCTGCGCGGCATCCTCGCCCAGCAGCGCGCGATCGACGTCACCGGCCACAACATCGCCAACGCCTCGACGCCCGGCTACTCGCGCGAGACGGCGAACCTCGTCACGACCCAGCCGTACCTCGACACGCCGGCCGGGCTGCTCGGCACCGGCGTCGACGTCCAGTCCTACCAGCGCGTCCGCGACTCGTACATCGACCTGCAGCTGCGCACGCAGACGATGCTCAAGGGCTCCTACCAGGCGCAGCAGGACGGCCTCGGCCAGGTCGAGCTGACGCTCGCCGAGCCGTCCGACAACGGCCTCTCGTCCCTGCTCGGCAAGTACTGGTCGGCGTGGCAGAACCTGACGAACGCGCCGGGTGACATGGCGACGCGGCAGGCGCTCGCGCAGTCGGCAGCCAGCCTCGCCGACGGCTTCAGCTCGCTCTCCTCGCAGATGTCCACGATCGTCAGCCAGACGACGACGCAGCAGTCGCTGTCGATGGACCAGGTGAACACGATCGGCTCGCAGATCGCCGCGCTGAACAGCTCGATCAAGGCGTCGAACCTGGCGGGCCAGACGCCGAACGACCTGCTCGACCGGCGCGACGCGCTGCTCGACCAGCTCGCGCAGCTCGGCAACGTCACCCCGTCGGTGAGCGCCGGGGTTGCCGGCACCCTCGGCTCGATCGACGTCACGTTCGGCGGCGCGACGCTCGTCACCGACACGACGGCGGCCTCGCCGCCGCTCGCGTTGACCGACCTCACCTCGCTGACCTCCGGAAAGCTCTTCGGGATGCAGTCGGTGCTGACGTCGATCAGCGACCCGACGACCGGCTACCTGAAGCAGCTGAACGACATCGCCTCGACGCTGATCACGGCGACGAACACCCAGCACGAAGCCGGCACCGACGTGAACGGCAACAGCAGCTCGGCCGTGCCGTTCTTCACCGGCACCGACGCCTCGTCGATCGCGGTCAACTCGTCGATCCTCACCAATCCTGCGCTGATCGCCGCCAGCTCCGGCGCCGCGACGCCCGCGAACCCGGCGCCCGGCGACGCCTCGAACGCGCTCGCGATCGCCGATCTGCAGCAGAGCCTCCTGGTCGGCGGCCCGCCGGCGACGGCGACGGTCGACACCGCCTACTCGCAGCTCGTGACGAAGATCGGCGCCGACTCGCAGCAGGCGCAGCAGAACCTCGCCAACGCGAGCTCGCTCGTCGACTCGCTGACCAACCAGCGCTCCTCGGTGTCGGGCGTGTCGCTCGACGAGGAGATGGCGCAGCTTCTCCAGTACCAGCGGGGCTTCCAGGCGTCCGCCCGTGCGCTCACGGCGATCGACTCGATGATCGACGAGCTGATCAACCGCACCGGAAAGGTGGGAATGTGACCGTACGCGTCACCCAGTCGATGCTGACGACGAACGTGCTCGCCGATCTGCAGAACGTCACCAACCAGATGCTGCAGACGCAGAACCGGCTCTCGTCGGGCAAGCAGATCCAGAAGCCGTCGGACGACCCGTTCGGGACCGCCCGCGCGCTCCAGCTTCGCGCCGACCTCGCCTCGAACGTCCAGTACCAGAAGAACGTCAACGACGCGTCCGCGTGGCAGAACTCGGCCGACACGGCGCTCGGCGACATCGGCAGCCTCGTGCTGCGCGCCCGCGACCTCACCGTCCAGGCCGGGAACGGCACGCTGAGCGCCTCCGACCGGCAGACGATCGCCGACGAGATGAACCAGCTCATCGACTCGGTCAAGACGGCCGCGAACACCGAGTACGCCGGCACCTACATCTTCTCGGGCGCGCAGACGACGACGCCGCCCTACTCGTTCACCGACGACGCCTATCATGGCGACGCGACCACGCTCAAGCGCGAGATCGGGCCCGGAGGCGTGCAGGTGACGCTGAACGTCGTCGGCTCGAGCGTGATCGGCGACGGCTCGACGCCGGGCAGCCTGCTCGCGACGCTGCGGCAGATCTCGACCGACCTGACGGCGAACAACCAGACCGCGCTCGGGACCACGGACCTGAGCGCACTCGACAGCGCGAACAACACCGTCACCGAGGCGCGCGCGACCGTGGGCGCGACGTCCGACAGGCTCTCGACCGCCCTCTCGAGGCTCCAGCAGCTGCAGCAGTCGACGACGGAGCTGCTCTCCAACACCGAGGACGCCGACATGGCGCAGCTCTCGGTCGAGTTCTCGCAGCAACAGGCCGTCTACACGGCGGCGCTCAGGGCGGGCGCAGGGATCATCAAGCCGTCGCTCATGGACTTCCTGAGCTAGGTACGAAGGAGGAAGCATGCTGATCGAAAGCACGAGATTCGGGAGGCTCGACGTCCGTGACGACACGGTCCTCGCGTTCCCGGACGGGCTGATCGGTCTGCCGGGCACGCGCTATGCGCTCATCGCCCAGTCGGACCGGACGCCGTTCTACTGGCTGCACTCGGCCGACCACCCGAACATGGCCGTGCCCGTGACGATGCCGTGGCTCTTCTTTGCGGACTACGAGGTCCGCGTGCCGGACGAGGACGCGGCCCAGCTGATGCTGGGCGACGACCTCGGCTCGGCGGAGATCTTCTGCGTCGTCAGGGCGGCCGCCGCGCTCGAGGAGTTCACGATCAACCTGGCAGGCCCGGTGATCGTGAACGCCGACCGGCGCGTCGGACGACAGATCATCAACGCCGCAGGCGGTTACGCTGTTCGGCAGCCTCTGTTCTCGGAGGTGGAGCTGAACCAGGTGCGGGCCGGTACGGCGGCACAAGTCTCCGTGCCCGCAACGGCGACTAGCTAGGAGGCACGGCAGGTCATGCTCGTGATCACCCGCAAGATCGGAGAGCGCGTCTGCATCGGCGACGACATCACCGTCGAGGTGCTCGACGTCGTCGGTTCCACGGTCCGCATCGGCATCGAAGCGCCCGCGGCCGTTCCGATCTTCCGGCACGAGATCTGGCTCGAGGTCAAGGCCGAGAACCGCGCAGCGGCCGAGGCCTCGCTCGAGGACCTGCCGTCCGACCACTCTCGCCGCAGCGGCGGTACCAAGAACAGCTCCTGAAAGGACAACGGAATGTCCCTCCGTATTCAGACCAACATCGAGGCGTTCGACGCCCACCGGAACCTCGTCAACACCGAGAATCAGCTGTCCTCGTCGATGCAGAAGCTGTCGTCGGGGTTCCGGATCAATCGCGCCGCCGACGACGCCGCCGGCCTCGCGATCTCCGAGAAGCTGCAGGCCCAGATCGGCGGTCTCGCCCAGGCCCAGCGCAACTCGCAGGACGCGGTGTCGCTCGTGCAGACCGGTGAAGGCGCACTCGCCGAGGTGCAGTCGATGCTGCAGCGCGTCCGCGACCTCGCCGTCCAGTTCAACAACGGCACCCTCGCGGCATCCGACCAGGCGGCGATCACCTCCGAGGTCGCCCAGCTCTGCGCCGAGATCGCCGACATCGGCGCTCAGACGTCGTTCAACGGGATCAAGCTGCTGACCGGCGGCGCGACGATCACGTTCCAGGTCGGGGCCGAGAACGGCCAGACGATCACCGTCAGCGGGATCAATCTGTTCGGCTCCAGCAACACGTACACGGTCAACTCGTCGATCTTCACCTTCTCGGGCACGGTCAACCTGTCCGCGATCGACAGCGCGATCGACAACGTCTCCGCAGCCCGTGGCACGTTCGGCTCGATCCAGAACCGGCTCGGCCACGCGCTCAACAACCTCAGCACCTACCAGGAGAACCTCCAGGCCTCGGAGAGCACGATCAAGGACGTGGACATGGCCAGCGAGATGGTCAACTTCACGAAGCTCCAGATCCTCCAGCAGGCCGGGACGGCGATGCTGGCGCAGGCGAACAGCTCGCCGCAGTCGGTGCTGTCGCTCCTGCGTGGCTAGACCGAGCCAGCAGTCGGACGACCCCGCGCCCGCCCCTCCGCCGGAGGGCGGGCGCGGCGGCGTCTCCGCGTTCGCGATCGCGCAGACGCTCGAGTCGCTCGCCGCGTCCGAGGGGATCGCGATCTTCTCCACCGACGTCGACGGCCGCATCACGAGCTGGGGCGGCGGGGCCGAGGCCCTGTACGGCTGGACGGCCGAGGACGCGATCGGCGAGGACGTGCTCATCACCGCGCCGCCGGAGCTGCACCACGAGCTCGTGGCTGCCCGCGAGCGGCTGCGCGCCGGCGAGACGATCCGGGGCTGGGAGGCCGAGCGGATACGCCGCGACGGGACGCGGGTGCGCGTGCGGATCGACCTGGCGCCGGTCCGCGACGAGGCCGGCGAGGTCGCCGGCGCCGCGTCCATCCACTACGACATCACCGAGCAGCGGCGCGTCGAGGACGCCCTGCGGGCGGCCGAGGAGCGCTACCGGATGCTCGTCGAGACGATGCCGCTCGCGACGTACCTCGTCACGCTCGACGAGCCGAGCCGGGCCCTCTACGTCTCGCCGCGGGCCGCCGAGCTCTGCGGCGTCCCGCTCGGAGAGCTCACTCCGGCCCGGATGCGCGAGCTGCTCCACCCCGACGACCGCGACCGCGTGCTCGCGGAGATGGCGCGCGCGAACGACACGCTCACGCCGCTCACGCTCGAGTACCGGATCATCCGCCCCGACGGCAGCGTGCTCTGGCTCGAGGACACGTCGCTCGTCCTCGTGAGCGACGACGAGCTCGATGCGCGCGCCCAGGGCTACCTGCTCGACATCTCCGAGCGGAAGCGGCTCGAGGAGCAGCTGCTGCAGGCCCAGAAGATGGACGCGGTCGGCCAGCTCGCCGGCGGCATCGCCCACGACTTCAACAACATCCTCACCGCGATCGAGGGCTACACGGAGTTCGCGCTCGACCGCGTCTCCGGCGACGACCGGCTCCGCAGCGACCTGCTCGAGGTTCGCAAAGCGGCCGCGCGCGCGTCGACGCTGACCGCTCAGATCCTCGCCTTCGCGCGCCGCCAGGTCGTGCGCGCCCGCGCCCTCGACGTGAACGACGTGATCGACGAGACCAAGCGGCTGATCCTGCGGCTGATCGGCGAGCACATCGCCGTCGTCAGCCACCTCGAGGTGCCGCTCGGGACCGTGATGGCCGACCCGAGCCAGCTGACGCAGGTGCTCGTGAATCTCGCCGTCAACGGCCGCGACGCCATGCCGGACGGCGGCCGGCTGACGATCGAGACCGCGAACGCCTTCGTCGAGGCCGCCGAGGCGGCCGTGCTCGGGCTCGAGCCGGGCGGATACGTGACGCTCAGCGTCGCCGACACGGGCCTCGGCATGGACGCCGCCACCGCGAAGCGGGCGTTCGAGCCGTTCTTCACCACGAAGCCGGTCGGCGAAGGCAGCGGCCTCGGCCTCTCGACCGTGTACGGGATCGCCCGCCAGAGCGGCGGCGGCATCTCGATCGAGAGCGAGCCCGGACGCGGCACGAACGTCCGCGTCTACCTGCCGCGCATCGACGAGGCGGCCGTCCACGTCGACGACGCCGAGGCGCAGATCGAGACCGCGCGCGGCGACGGCACGATCCTGCTCGTCGAGGACGAGGCGGTGATCCGGCGGCTCGCCGCCGAGATGCTCGAGCGCCAGGGCTACACCGTGCTCACCGCCGCCGACCCGCAGGCAGCGCTCGAGATCGCCGCCGCCGAGCCCGAGATCGACCTCCTCCTCACCGACGTCGTCATGCCGCAGATGAACGGCTCCGAGCTGGCCCGGCGCCTGGTCGCCCAGCGGCCGGCGCTGCGCGTGCTCTTCACCTCCGGCTACCCCGCCGACGCGATCGCCGGCCGCGGCCTCCTCGACGACGCCGCGACCCTGCTCTGCAAGCCGTTCTCCTCGGCCGAGCTTGTCGTCGCGGTCCGAGACGTGTTGAGCTGATTTTCCCGCTTCGCCCGCTTCGCTGGCGCAGGCGCGCCTGCGGCGCGCGTGCGCAAGCGCTTCGCTTTCCGCTCGCTCGGCAGGCGAGCCGGCTGTGCCGGCTCGCGCCCTGTGGGGCCTGGCGGTTGTGGGCCGCGGCCGCCATGTCGGTCGCGGCGGCGGGCTCGTGCCTGGCCGCTGTTCGGGCTGGATCTTTGTAACGGGGTTTCCCGCTTCGCCCGCTGCGCTGGCGCAGGCGCGCCTGCGGCGCGCGTGCGCAAGCGCTTCGCTTTCCGCTCGCTCGGCAGGCGAGCCGGCTGTGCCGGCTCGCGCCCTGTGGGGCCTGGCGGTTGTGGGCCGCGGCCGCCATGTCGGTCGCGGCGGCGGGCTCGTGCCTGGCCGCTGTTCGGGCTGGATCTTTGTAACGTGGTTTCCCGCTTCGCCCGCTGCGCTGGCGCAGGCGCGCCTGCGGCGCGCGTGCGCAAGCGCTTCGCTTTCCGCTCGCTCGGCAGGCGAGCCGGCTGTGCCGGCTCGCGCCCTGTGGGGTCTGGCGGTTGTGGGCCGCGGCCGCCATGTCGGTCGCGGCGGCGGGCTCGTGCCTGGCCGCTGTTCGAGCTGGATCTTTGTAACGGGGTTTCCCGCTTCGCCCGCTGCGCTGGCGCAGGCGCGCCTGCGGCGCGCGTGCGCAAGCGCTTCGCTTTCCGCTCGCTCGGCAGGCGAGCCGGCTGTGCCGGCTCGCGCCCTGTGGGGCCTGGCGGTTGTGGGCCGCGGCCGCCATGTCGGTCGCGGCGGCGGGCTCGTGCCGGCGGCGGTGGCTGTCGCGTTCAGCCCGCCTCGGGGCCGCCGGTCTCTTCGCACTCGAGGCAGATCCAGTCGCCCGGCGGTGCGGTGCCCGCGCTGAGCTCCGCCGGCACCATCGTCACGCCGCACACCGGGCAGATGGGTGGGCGCTCGTCGTCCACGCCCGAAGTATGCAAGTCGAGGACGCGTTGCCGGTATCTGTGCCAGGCCACCCGTTAGCCGTCGCGACCGACCTGTGCGGGCGCGATTGAGTTGTCGGGTGGCCCCGCGTCTGGCGCGACCCGGCATTGCCGGGTCGCTTGCCGCGCGAGCGGAAAGCGGAGCGCTTGCGACACGCACGGCGGAGCCGTGCCTGCGCCAGCGGAGCGGGCGAAGCGGATGAAGCACGAACGCCGTGGGGCCGCTTGCGCGGCCCCGGGCGGTCGTCCCTCTATGTTGTTTCCACTAGTGGTTAGTGGAGGAGGCTCAGCACCGACTGTGGGGCGCTGTTTGCCTGTGCCAGCATTGCGGTGCCGGCCTGGTTCAGGATCTGGAGTTTCGTGAAGTTGACCATTTCGCTGGCCATGTCCACGTCCTTGATCCCGGACAGGGAGGAGGTGAGGTTCTCCTGGTAGGTGGCGAGGTTGTTGAGCCGGTGGTCGAGCCGGTTCTGAACCGAGCCGAAGGTGCTGCGGTCGTTTGAGACGTTCTGGATTGCGCTGTCGATCGCGGACAGGTTGACCGTGCCCGAGAAGCTGAAGATCGAGGCGCTGACCGAGCTCGAGGTGGTCGTGCCGACGGCTCCGAAGAGCGCGACGGTGCTGACCGAGAGCGTCTCGCCGTCGTTGGCGCCGACCTGGAAGGTGATCGAGCCGGTGCCGTTGAGCAGCTTGATGCCGTTGAAGGCGGTCTGGGAGCCGATGTCGCTGATCTCGGCGCAGAGCTGGGCGACCTCGGCGGTGATCGCCGCCTGGTCGGAGGCCGCGAGGGTGCCGTTGTTGAACTGGACGGCGAGGTCGCGGACGCGCTGCAGCATCGACTGCACCTCGGCGAGGGCGCCTTCACCGGTCTGGACGAGGTTGACCGCGTCCTGGCCGTTGCGCTGGGCCTGGTCGAGACCGCCGATCTGGGACTGCAGCTTCTCGGAGATCGCGAGGCCGGCGGCGTCGTCGGCGGCGCGGTTGATCCGGAAGCCCGAGGAGAGACGCTGCATCGACGTCGACAGCTGGTTCTGCGTGTTGACGAGGTTGCGGTGGGCGTCGAACGCCTCGATGTTGGTCTGAATCCGAAGGGACATGCTCTTCCTCCTTGAAGGGCGTGTGTGGTCCCGGGTACACACACCGCGTCAGCCTCCTTGGCATGCGATGTGCCCTCCCGTCATCGACGGTGGCGGCGGGAACTTGAGCGGCGCTCGGCGCGGCTACAAAACCCCTGCTCGGAGCCGATTACGTAGACGGTGCAGTTCACCGACGTCGTCTCCCGCGTCGCCGAGCTCCAGACCCTCGCGGTCTCGACGCTCGACCAGCCGGCCCCGGCGCCGAGTGCGGCGCCCGCAGCCGGCGGCTCGGCGTTCGCGCAGGCGCTCGCCACGGCCGGCCTGACCTACTCGGCTCCGGCGGCGAGCGGCTCGGGCTCGGCCGTCCTGGCCGCGGCCGAGTCGCAGGTCGGTCAGACCGAGCAGCCGCCCGGCTCGAACGACGGGCCGGCGGTCGCGGTCTACCGGTCGGCCGTCCAGGGCGCCCAGCCCGGCGAGCCGTGGTGCGCGTACTTCACCTCGTGGGCCGCGCAGCAGGCCGGCACTCCACTCGGCGACGCCGGCCAGGGCCTCGGCTCAGTGGCCGAGATCACCGACTGGGCGCAGCGCACCGGGCGCTACCTGCCGGCGGGCTCGACGCCGCAACCGGGTGACCTGATCCTGTACGGCGACCAGCACGTCGGCGTCGTCGAGTCCGTCAATCCCGACGGCTCGCTGACGACGGTCGAGGGCAACTACGACCAGGCCGTGAGCCGGGTCCACCGCATGCCGTCCGAAGCCACGGGCTTCGTGCGGCTGTAGTCCAGCGAACGCCCGAAGGACGTCAGATCGGTTGCGTGAAAAGTACGGGGGTTGGGGCCGGGTACGCGACGTACGCTCCGAGCAGAAACGACGCGAAGGAGTACGCGATGTCAGCTGCAGGCAAGGAGCCGGGCACCGGCACGTTTTTCGGGGTGCCGTACGACTGGCGGCGGCACGGCGTCAAAGCGCGTCTCAAGCAGCGCTGGTGGAATCCGGCAGAGCCGCGTCTGATCACGCCGAGACCGTTCGGATGGGGTTACGCGCTCAATCTCGCACGGCTGTTCAGGCGCAGCCCGTAGCGGCTCCGCGTCACGAGCGCCCGGGGGTGCTGGGGCGGCTCCTAGTGCGTATCCCAGGGTCCGCGGGTGCACGCCGCCGTGCGCTTGCCGCTGCCTCTCCGCCGCACCGCCCCCTGCGCGTGGCGCGCAGGGGGCCTCGTTCGTCGTCTATGCCTGCTGCACGCTGTGGAGCTCGATGACCTCGTGCGTCACATCGCCGGGGAGATTCGGCTTGACGTTGTCGTCGAACCACTGGGCGTGCTGCTCCCGGCTCTCCCAGATCTCGGCGACGGTGAACCCGCTGCCGGCAGCCTCGTAGGAGACGTGGAGCACGAAGCCCGGCTGCGTCTTGAGCTTCTCGAGCAGCGGAGGCGCGATCTGGTCGTAGAGCGCCGCGGTCATGCCCTCGACGCGGTTCCGAATCAGTACCGCCATGGTGCTCCTTCTGTTGGAGTGAAGACCACTCTGGCAGATCGGCTGCGCGATGGTCCGTCGGGCCGAGGAGCGCAGCGATCGCTCGGGCCGGTTCGCCGTCGCGACCGACCTGTGCGGGCGCGATTGAGTTGTCGGGTGGCCCCGCGTCTGGCGCGACCCGGCATTGCCGGGTCGCTTGCCGCGCGAGCGGAAAGCGGAGCGCTTGGACACGCGCGCCGGGGCGCGCGTGTCCCAGCGGAGCGGGCGAAGCGGATGAAGCACGAACGCCCGAGGGCCGCGTAAGCGGCCCCCGGGCGGTCGTCCCTCTATGTTGTTTCCACTAGTGGTTAGTGGAGGAGGCTCAGCACCGACTGTGGGGCGCTGTTTGCCTGTGCCAGCATTGCGGTGCCGGCCTGGTTCAGGATCTGGAGTTTCGTGAAGTTGACCATTTCGCTGGCCATGTCCACGTCCTTGATCCCGGACAGGGAGGAGGTGAGGTTCTCCTGGTAGGTGGCGAGGTTGTTGAGCCGGTGGTCGAGCCGGTTCTGAACCGAGCCGAAGGTGCTGCGGTCGTTTGAGACGTTCTGGATCGCGCCGTCGATCGCGGACAGGTTGACCGTGCCCGAGAACGTGAAGATCGACGAGTTGACCGAGTAGCTGGTGCCGGAACCGAAGAGCGCGACGGCGCTGACCGAGAGCGTCTCGCCGTCGTTGGCGCCGACCTGGAAGGTGATCGAGCCGGTGCCGTTGAGCAGCTTGATGCCGTTGAAGGCGGTCTGGGAGCCGATGTCGCTGATCTCGGCGCAGAGCTGGGCGACCTCGGCGGTGATCGCCGCCTGGTCGGAGGCCGCGAGGGTGCCGTTGTTGAACTGGACGGCGAGGTCGCGGACGCGCTGCAGCATCGACTGCACCTCGGCGAGGGCGCCTTCACCGGTCTGGACGAGGTTGACCGCGTCCTGGCCGTTGCGCTGGGCCTGGTCGAGACCGCCGATCTGGGACTGCAGCTTCTCGGAGATCGCGAGGCCGGCGGCGTCGTCGGCGGCGCGGTTGATCCGGAAGCCCGAGGAGAGACGCTGCATCGACGTCGACAGCTGGTTCTGCGTGTTGACGAGGTTGCGGTGGGCGTCGAACGCCTCGATGTTGGTCTGAATCCGAAGGGACATGCTCTTCCTCCTTGAAGGGCGTGTGTGGTCCCGGGTCGTTCGCGCTCCTCGGCCTCCTTGGCGTCGGGTCGCAGTGTCTTTATCGGCGGAGCGGCGAGGGAGTTGAGAGCAGTCCCTCGACAGGGGAGAGAGCGGCTACGCGCGGACGTCCACGTGCGGGCGGCCGTCGTCCTCCGCCCCGTCGTCCTGCTCGGCCGCCTCGTCCTCCTGGTCGGAGTCGAAGCGGCGCTCCTGCTCCTCCTGCGGCTGCCGGTGCCGCGTGCGCTGCACCGGCACGAGCGGCCGCGCGGGCTCGATCGGCGGGATCGCGCTCACTGCTCAGCCGCTCCGGCTGCCGCCTGCTTCGCCTCCGCCCGCTCGCGGAGGATGTCGATCGCGTGCCGCGTCTCGGCGCGCAGGATCCGCCGCCAGACGGCGAGCGCGACCGCCCAGCCGACGAGCCAGCCGGCGATTCCGCCGACGAGCGCGCGCTCGAGGACGGCGGCGACCAGGTCGCCGTGCGCCCACGCGGAGAAGCCGGCGAGGCCGAAGCCGATCAGCCCGCACCACGACTTGGCGCGGCGGATGCCGGCTGTGGCCCGGACGTCGTCCTTCGGGGCGATGAGCGGCGGCGCGTCCACGGTCACTGATCGGGCCTCCGGACGGCCGCGTCGCGGCGGTGCGACGCGAAGACGGCCTTGATCAGGCGCTCGCGGTCGGCGGGAACGATGTCGTGGAACTGGAACGCCGTGCAGTCGTCGCGCTGCCCGATCACGCGCGCGAGGCCCTCGACCGCGTGCCCCTCCGGCAGCTCGACCGCGATCCGGACGAGCTCGCCGGCCTCGAGATCCGCCTGGAGGACGGCGCGCAGGCCGCCGCCGCTGACGTCGAGCGTCATGCCGGCGACGGGCTCGTCGCACTCCGCGTCCGGCCAGATCTCGACCGGCAGGATCAGGTCGGCGCGCGCGTAGTCGCGGCGCTGCTTCAGCACGACGTCGCTCACCAGCTCGACGGTCAGCGTCTGCACGCCGAGGTCTGCGTGGCCGGTGACGAGGCCCTCGACGCTGCCGAGGCCGCGCCCGACCATCCACTCGATCGTCAGCTCGCTGCGGACGGGGAGGCGGTGCTCGGTCCGGCCGTCGGAGGGAAGCGCGAGGGCCAGCCTGCCGGGGTCGCCGCCCTCGACGCGGGACCGCATGACGATCTCGGAGCCCGCGACGCGGATGTAGACGAGCGTGTTGACGTCGGGAGGCGGCGTCATGCGACCACCAGCTCGGCGAGGTCGTGCGGGTCGGCGGGGCGCATGCCCCAGCTGACGCCGGTCGCGGTGAACGAGATCGGCAGCTTGCTGTCGATCGAGGCCGCGACGGCGGCGCTCGGGCCGCCGGGGCCGTCGAGATGGGTGATCATGATCCGGTTGGCGCCGAGCGTCTCCGAGAAGGACTCGACGAGCGCGCGCACCTGGTTCGCGTCGAGCGAGGCGGGGACGAGCACGTGCGTCTCGTCGGCGCCGACCAGCTCGAGCAGGGCGCCGAGCGTGCGCAGCCGGTCGTTCTCGCCTGGGCGGACGCCGGGCGTGTCGACGATCAGCAGCTCGGCGTCCTCGAGCTTCTCGAGCTCGACGGGGAGCGTGCGCAGCTGGTCGGCCGCGACGAGCGGCACGTCGAGCGCGCGCGTGTGCTCGACGAGACGGAACGCCTCGCGGATCGGCTGCAGGCTGAGCGCGGCGATCTCGCGCCGCTGCGAGCGGTAGGCGTGGCAGAGCCGGGCGGCGGTCAGGGTCTTGCCGGCGCCGGGCGGGCCGACGAGCGCGATCACGCGCCGCTTGCGGCGGGAGCCGCGCGCGACGCGGATCCGCCGTGCGAGGGCCGTCTGCACCTGCTTCTCGAACGGCTGGGTCGGGTCGAACACCCGCAGCTCGGTCTCCGCCTCGGCGACGATGTCGCGGGCGAGCCTGTCGCCCAGGCCCGCGTCGGCGAGCCGGCGTCCGAACACGGTGCGCTCGTACGCGGTCGCGTACTGGTCGGTGAACGGGTGCGCCTGCGCGATCAGGGTGCGCATCAGCTCCCCCTCGTCCTCGACGAGCTCGATCTCGTCGGCCGGCTGCTCGACCGTCTCGAGCCGGGCCGTGGGTTCCGGCTCGGCGACGACGTCGGACACTGCCGCCGGGTCGATCTCGGCCGCGACCTCGATCTCTGCTGCGGGCTCTGTCTCTGCTGCGGGCTCTATCTCGGCGGACGGCTGAGGCTCGGCGATCTCCACCACCGGCTCCGGGGCCCGCTGCGGCTCCGGCTCGGCGGCGGCCTGCGGCTCGACCGCGTCGAGCTCGGCGGTCGGCTGCGCGTCGGTGTCGACGAGCGGGGACGCGGCGGGCTCGGGGATCAGCGGCACGAAGCCCCGGGGCGTCTCGTCGGGCATCGGCCAGCCGTAGCGCTCCTCGCTTTCGGGCTCGTCGCCGGTCGCGCTCCCGGCAGTCTCGTCCTCCTGCGGCTCGTGCCGCGGCGCGCCGGTGTCGTAGAGGTCGACGACGGCCCCCGCGGGAACCGCGCGCGCCTTCGTCTGCACCCACTCGGGGGTCGGCGCCCAGTCCAGCTCCGGCAGCGTGGCGAGCGTCGGCGCCGCCGCGGGATGCGGGGCGGACTGCGGCAGCTCGACCTCGAGCTCGACGCAGCGGCGGCCGAAGAACCCGCCGACACCGCCGATCACGCCCTCGCGCTGGCGCACGACGAGCGCGTCGGGGCCGAGCTCGTCGCTGACGAGCCGCAGCGCCGCCTCGAGCGTCTCGGCGCGGAACGAGCGCCGTTCCGGAGTCTCGTCCGGCATGGCGTTCATGCCGCCACCGCCTCGAGGGGCTCACGGGCCGCGAGCGAGACCGTGCCGGTCGCCTCGACGCGGATGCCCGAGGGAATCTCGTTGTAGGAGAGCACCGGCAGCTGCGGGTACGCCTGCTCGGAGAGCGTGCGCACGTGGCGGCGGATCCGGCTCGAGCAGAGCAGCGCCGGCCGGCGTCCGAGCGAGGTCGCACGATCGACCTCGCGCTCGAGCCCGGTCGCGAGCTCCTCGGCACGGGCGGGCTCCATCGCGAGCCGCTCGCCGTCGGGCGTCTGGACGAGCGACTCGACGATCTCGTGCTCGGTGGTCGGGTCGAGGGTGATCACGTGCAGGATCCGCTCCTCGTCGAGGTACGCCGCGGTGATCGAGCGGGAGAGCGTCTGGCGCGCGGCTTCGACGAGCGCCGCCGTGTCGCGCGTCGTCGCGGCGCGGTCGCCGATCGACTCGAGGATCGCGCCGAGGTCGCGGATCGAGACGCCCTCGCGCAGGAGTTGCTGGAGGACGCGCTGGACGTCGCCGAGCCCGAGCTTCTCGGGGACGACGTCCTCGACCGCGGCCGCGTTCTGCTCGCGGAGCGTGTCGAGCAGCTGCTTCGTCTCCTGACGGGTCAGGAGCTCGGCGGCGTGCGCGCGGATCACCTCGGTCAGGTGCGTGACGACCATCGACTCGGCGTCGACGACCGTGTAGCCGAGCGCTTCGGCCTCGGCGCGGGCCCCGTCCTCGATCCAGACGGCGGGCAGGCCGAAGGCGGGCTCGATCGTCTCGATCCCGGCCAGGCCGCCGACCGCGTCGCCGGGGTTCATCGCCAGGCGGTGGCCGGGGATGACGCGGCTGCGCGCGACCTCGCTGCCGCGGACGCGGATCACGTACTCGTGCGGGTCGAGGACGGCCTCGTCGTGGATGCGGACGGGCGCGATCACGATCCCGAACTCGGCGGCGATCTGGCGGCGGACGACGCCGACGCGCGCGAGCAGCGCGCCGCCGGAGCTCTGGTCGACGAGCGGGATCAGGCCGAAGCCGATCGCGAGCTCGAGCGGGTCGACGGCGAGCGCGCCGACCGCGGCGTCCACCGGCGCGGGCGCGGCGCCTCCGTCGGCGGCGGTCGCCGCGACCGCCTCGCCCTGGCCGGTCTCGCCCTGCTCGCGGTGCGGCAGCGCGCGGCCGATCATGAAGAGCAGGCCGCCGACGATGAAGAACGGGAGCTTCGGCAGGCCGGGAACGAGACCCATGGCGAGGATGACGCCGCCGGCGATCTGCGGCACGCGCGGATGGCCGAGCAGCTGGGTCGTGATCTCGCTGCCCAGGTCGCTGCTCGTCGCCGAGCGCGTGACGAGGATGCCGGTGGCGGTCGAGATCAGGAGGGCCGGGATCTGCGCCGCGAGACCGTCGCCGACGGTCAGCAGCGAATACGTGTGCAGGGAGGCGGAGAAGCCGAGGTGGTGCTGGAGGACGCCGACCACGATCCCGCCGAGCAGGTTGACCGCGACGATGATGATCCCCGCCATCGCGTCGCCCTTCACGAACTTCGAGGCGCCGTCCATCGCGCCGTGGAAATCGGCCTCGCGGGCGATCTCGGCGCGGCGGTGGCGCGCCTCGGCCTCGGTGATCTGGCCGGCGTTCAGGTCGGCGTCGATCGCCATCTGCTTGCCGGGCATCGCGTCGAGGGTGAAGCGGGCCGACACCTCGGCGACGCGGCCGGCGCCGTTCGTGATCACGACGAACTGGATCACGACGAGGATCAGGAACACGACGAGGCCGACAACGAGGTTGCCACCCACCACGAAGGAGCCGAACGCGTGGATTACGCTGCCGGCCTCGCCGTGCACCAGCACGAGCCTCGTCACGCTCACGTTGATCGCGAGGCGGAACAGGGTCGTGAGCAGGAGGAGCGACGGGAACGCCGCGAACTCGAGCGCCCTGCGTACGTACATCGTCGCGGCGATGATCGTCAGCGCCGTGGCGATGTTCACCGTCACGAGCATGCTGATCAGCGCCGAGGGGAGCGGCACGATCATCATCACGACCACGAGGACGACGGCGACGATCCCGGCGAGGTCGCTGTGGCGGAAGAGGCGCGCGACGAACGAGTCCACGGTCAGCAGGCCCTCGGTGGGGCTTGTGGGTACGGCCGATCGGGACGACGGCGACGCACGGCTTCCCCGTAATCGTCAGTCGCCCCGGCCGCTTGAGCGGAACGCGGATGGGGGTCAGGCGCGGGCAAGTGCCGCCCTCCGCCGGCGGGCGGCGTGGCGGCGGCGGCCGGCCACGCGGTAGACGTACGCGAGCACCTCGGCGACACCGGCGTAGAGCTCCTCGGGGATCTCCGCGCCGAGCTCGACCTGGCGGTAGAGCGTCCGCGCCAGCGGCGGGTTGGAGACGATCGGCACGCCGTACTCCTCCGCTGCCGCGCGGATCGCCGCGGCGACGTGGTCGACGCCCTTCGCCACCAGCTCCGGAGCGGGCTTCGTGCCGTCGTAGCGGAGCGCCACGGCGAAGTGCGTCGGGTTGACGACGACGACGTCGGCGGTCGGCACCTCGGCGAGCATGCGGCGGCGGGCGAGCTGGAACTGCTTGCGCCTGATCGCGCCGCGCACCTCCGGGGCGATGTCCGCCTGGCGCGACTCCTGCTTGACCTCCTCCTTCGTCATCCGCAGGCCCTTGTCGATCTTGTGCCGCGCCCAGAGGTAGTCGGCGACGGCGAGCACGAACAGGAGGCCGCCGACGCGGACGACGATCGAGACGACCTGGCCGCCGACCTCCGAGAGCAGATCGGCCGGCGGGATGCCGACGAGCGCGCCCAGGCGCGGCAGGCGCGGCCAGACGGTGAGGAAGGCCATGCCGCCGACGACCGCCAGCTTGATCAGCGCCTTGCCGGCCTCGACGGCGCCGGACGGCCCGAACACGCGCTTCAGGCCCGACACCGGGTTGAGCTTCGAGAAGGTCGGCTTGAACGGCGTCAGGGTCAGGTTCAGGCGGACCTGCGCCACGTTCGCGAGCAGGCCGGCGAGCCCGGCCGCGAGCACGACCGGCGCGATCGCCTTCGCGAACGCGCCGATGCCCCACGAGACGAGCGATCCCATCCCCGCCGCGGTCGCGAGCTGCGGGTTCCCGGCCTGCGCGAGCCCGCGTGAGACGACCGCCTCGAGCTGCGAGAGCATGTGCGGCCCGCCGATCACGAGCGCGGCGAAGCCGGCGGCGAGGCCCGCGGTCGAGTTCAGCTCCTGCGAGCGGGCGACCTGGCCCTTCTTGCGCGCCTCGCCCTTGCGTTTCGGTGTGGCCTTCTCGGTGCGGCCGTCGCGTTCTCCCGCCATGGCCGCTCAGGTGGTCGCTGCCACGGGGTCGCCGGTCCCGGGGCACGGGCTCGTGGGGCCGGGGTGCCGCGGCGAGCCGGAGCGGCCCGGACGTGCCGGGGCGCGCAACCGGACGCGCGAGATCGCGGCCGCAACCATCTAGTGCACGCGCAGGGTCGAGAGGGCCTGGTAGACCGCCTGCTGGAGCATGTCCTGGACATGGCCGGTCACGAACGGCAGCGACGCGGAGATCGCGCCGACGCCGACGAGGATCTTGCCGGGGATGCCGACGAAGAAGACGTTCATCTGCGGCACGGCGCGGGCGACGAGGGCGAGCGTCACGTCGACGACGCCGAGCGCGACGAGCACAGGCGCGGCGACCTCGACGCCGATCAGGAAGATCTGCGTCAGGTCGTGCTGGGCGAGCGCGCCGGACTGGGCGGCGCTCGGCATCTGCCCGACCGGGATCAGCCGGTAGCTCGCGTTCAGGCCCTGGATCATCAGGCGGTCGCCGCCGATCAGGATGAAGACGAGCACCGAGAAGAGCGAGTAGAGCTGGCCGATCACGGCGGACTGCGCCTGGGTCAGCGGGTCGACGAGCTGCGCGAACGAGAAGCCGATCGTCATGTCGAGGAGGGCGGCGGCCGCCTGGAACCCGGCCGACACCACCGCGAGCCCGAGCGAGATCGAGAGGCCGACGAGCAGCTCCTTGAGCACGAGCGGCGCGACCGCGAGGCCGGTGGGCACCGGCGCGCCGCCGGTGACGAGCGGCGCGAGCGCGAAGGAGACGGCGCCGGCGACGACCACCTTCGCCTGCACCGGGATCATCCGCGCCGAGAAGATCGGGGCGAACACGAAGAGCGTGCCGACGCGGCAGAAGACGAGCACGTAGCCGACGATCTGGGTCGCCGCGAGGTCGGGCAGCGAGATCTGGACGGCCGCGGCGCCGACCATCACGGACCGACGAGCGACGGGATGCTCTGGTACAGCGCCGTCGTGTAGGCGAGCAGCTGGCCGAGCATCCAGGGGCCGCCGATCGTGATCACGACGCCGGTGACGATGATCTTCGGGATGAAGGTGAGCGTCACCTCCTGGATCGACGTCGCCGCCTGGAAGATCGAGATCAGCAGGCCGACGACGAGCCCGGCGATCAGGAACGGGCCGGCCACCTTGAGCGAGACCTCGATCGCCTGCAGCGCGAGCTGGGTGACGGTGTCCTGGGTCATCCGTGGAACGAGTTGACGAGGGACTGGATGACGAGGTGCCAGCCGTCCACGAGGACGAAGAGCAGGATCTTGAACGGCAGCGAGATCAGCGCCGGGGGCAGCATCATCATCCCCATCGACGTCAGGGTCGAGGCGACGACCATGTCGATGATCAGGAACGGCAGGTAGATCAGGAAGCCGATCTGGAACGCCGTCTTCAGCTCGCTGATGATGAAGGCCGGCACGAGGACGTGGGTCGGCACGTCGGCCCGCGTGCGCGGGCGCTTGCCGTGCGAGAGACCGATGAAGAGCGCGAGGTCGGACGTCCGCGTCTGCTTGAACATGAACGTCCGGAGCGGCTCGGCGGCGCGCTCGAGCGCGACCTTCTGCGAGACGGTGTGGTTCAGGTACGGCTTGACCGCCTGCGTGTCGATCTTGTGCAGCGTCGGCGCCATCACGAAGAGCGTGATGAAGAAGGCGATGCCGACGAGAATCTGGTTCGGCGGGGTCGAGGCCGTCCCGAGCGCGTTCCGGACGAAGCCGAGCACGATCAGGATCCGGGTGAAGCCGGTGACCGCGAAGAGCACGCCCGGCAGGAGCGTGATCAGCGTCAGCAGGACGAGGATCTGCACCGGCGTCGACACGCCGCCGGCGTTCACCGTCGTCGCGGAGACGACACCCATCAGCGGGCCGTCCTGCGCCGCAGCTCGTCGATGAACGACCGCGTGGCGCGCTGCGGGTCGGCGCTGCGGTCGAGCTGCCAGAGCGGATCGGCGCTGCCTTCGAGCTGCGCCTGGATCAGGTCGCTCTCCTCCGGCGAGTACGACCGCAGCCGCGTGACCCCGCCCTCGGCGCTGCCGACGAGGATCAGCCCGTCGCCGACGCGCAGCAGGTGGACCGCGCGGTTCGGCGCGAGCGGCGTCGTCGCGATCACCTCCATCTTCCCGTCGCCGCGTCCGCGCTTGCCGCGCGAGTAGGCGCGCAGCAGCCAGTAGATCGCGAAGACGACCGCGATCACGATCGCCAGCCCGGCGATCGTGCGCGCGATCGTCCCGCCTGTGCTTGCCGCATGGGCGGCGGAGTGCACCGTCGACGGGCTCGTCAGCTGTTTGGGCAGGGGCGTCTCGTCTCGCTTGAACGGCGAGGAGGCGCCGAGCGCGGCGGGGGCCATGACAGCGACCGCCGCCCACGCGAGAAGCGCGGCGGCGCCGCTGCGGGCCGGGAGACGACCGAAGCTCACAGCGACCGCGTAATCGTCGCGTCACGGCGACGCTTGAGCGACGTGCTCCTGTCCGCGTCGCCGCGGTGGGGAAATGCGGATACCCCTCACCCGAATCGGGGACGGGGCCATTCCCGGAGGCGTGCGACCGGTTCACGGTTGCGTCCACCGGCGCACCACGGCGTGCGGGATGGGCGCGGCGACGGCACGGATCGATTCTTGCTGTGTCGTCTCGTCCCCCTCGTTTCGGAGGTTCGCGCTCCAATGACTGCCCCCACTGTCACCCGGCTGACCACTGCTCAGGCGGAAGCGCTCTGGCGCGCCTGGAAGACCCAGGGCGACCAGCAGGCACGTGATCGCCTCGTCCTCTCCTATGCGCCGATGGTCAAGTACCTCGCGTCGAAGAAGATCCGCGAGCTGCCGACCCACTGCGAGCTCGATGACCTCGTCTCGTGCGGCCTCCTCGCCGTCGTCGCCGCCGTCGACCGCTTCGATCCGGAGAAGGGAGCGAGCTTCGAGCAGTACGCCTGGATGCGCGTCACCGGCGCGATCGTGGACGAGCTGCGCAGGCTCGACCGCGTCTCCCGCTCCTCGCGCGGCCTCGCCCGCTCGATCGAGCGGACACAGGACGCGTGGCTCGTCCGCCACGGCCGCCAGCCGAGCGAGAGCGAGCTGGCCGGCGCCCTCAAGATCGACGTCTCGGACCTGCGCGACACGCTCGGCGAGCTCGACCGTGCGCACGTCCTCTCGCTCAACACGCTCTCGGGTCGCGGCAACGACCAGCAGACGGAGATCGGCGAGACGATCGTCGACCCGGCGAACTCGGGCGATCCCGAGCGGGCGCTCCTCTCGAACGAGTACTCGGAGCAGTTCCGCCGCGCGATGGCCACCCTCTCGGAGCGGGAGCGCACCGTGCTCGCGCTCGTCCACGTGAAGAACGTCCAGGGCGCGGAGGTCGGGCGGATGCTCGGTGTCACCGAGTCCCGCGTCTCGCAGATCCTCTCCTCGGCGCGCAAGAAGCTCCGCGCGGAGCTCGACCGCTACGAGGAAGAGGTCGCACACCAGATCGCCGTCTAGCTCCGGGCCGAAAGCTGCGCTTTCGGCCCGTTGAGAGCGGAACTACGCGAGCCGGAAAGCGCGGTTTCCGGCTCGCTTCGTGCTGTTTCGCTGGTCGGACGATCTCGGCGGTTTCTCTACCCCGGCACGCTCCGTTTCGAAGCTCGAAGCGGCAAAAGGCCGGAGCGTAAGACACGCCGCAGGCGGACTTACGATCCGGCCGAACCAGCGTCCCCGGTCCTGCCCCTGCAAGGGGCACGAGCCGGACGCGCCGGGACCGCCGAACCCGAACCCGAGTCAGCAATCCAATGGAGCACGCGCAGTTCCGTCTCCCCAGCGCGCGAAGCGAAGCTCCGCGCGCTATTCGGAGACGACCTCGGTGACGCGGAGGCCGAACTCCTCGTCCACGGCCACGACCTCGCCCCGTGCGATGCGGCGGCCGTTGACGAGCAGGTCGACCGGCTCGCCGGCCATCCGGTCGAGCGAGATGATCGAGCCGGGTGCGATCTCGAGCGTCTCGCGGATCGTCATCGTCGTGCGCCCGACCTCGACCGACAGCTCGACAGGGACGTCGAGCACGAGCGAGAGATCGCCCGTGCCGTCGACGGCGCCTGCCGTCTCGAGCGTCTCGAACGAGACCGCGTCGGTGGCGGCGAGCTCGCTCACTGGACCGCGAGGTCTGTGATCAGCACCTGCGTGACGGGCTCGTCGGTCTTGGCCTTGAGCTGCTTGAGCACGTCGCCGAGGACGGCGAGCCGGGCGGTGCGGTTGATCAGCTTGTTCGGGTCGAGCCCCGTGAGCGCGTCGGTGATCACCGCGCGGACGGCGGCGTCCTGCGGCAGCGTCGTCGAGCCGCTCGCGCTCGCGGGCGGCGGCGACGAGAGCAGCACCGCCACCGAGAGCTTGCCGTAGTGGCCGCCGGAGAGGTTGATGATGAACTCGGGTGAGAGCTCGACGAGCGTGCCGTTGACCTTCGGGGGCGTCGCCGCGGCTTTCTTCGGCGCCAACACGGTCATATACGCCCCTGCGAGCACGACGAGGAGAATCGGAATCGGCAGGATGAACTTGAGCTTGCGCTTCACGGGGTCACCTTCTTCTGTTGGCGGAGGACGACGAGCTCGACGCGGCGGTTGAGCGCCCGCCCGGCGGCGGTTGCGTTGCTTGCGAGCGGCCGCGTGTCGGCGTACCCGGCGACCGAGAGGCGGGTGGGCTTGATGCCCGCGGTGAGCATGAACTCGAGGACGGCGGTGGCGCGCGCGGTCGACAGCTCCCAGTTCGACTTGAACTGCGGCGTCGAGATCGGGACGTTGTCGGTGTTGCCCTCGACGCGGATCGGATTGGTCAGGCGGTTGGCGGTGAGCGCGCGGGCGACGTGGTAGAGGATCGGGATCGCCTTGCTCTTCAGGGTCGCCTCGCCCGGGTCGAAGAGCAGGTCGTCGGTGAGCACGCGGATCTCGAGCCCCTGCTGGTCGATCGACGTCTGCAGCTTCCCGGAGAGGCCGTTCTGCTTGGCGTAGTGGCGCACCTGCTGCTGGACGCGCGCGAGGCTCTGCGTCTCCTGCTGGGCCAGCGCGGCGACGATCTTCGTCGCGATCGACTGGCTGATGTCGAGCGTCGCCGACGGGTTCGGGGTCGGGATCTGCGTCCCCTGCGGCGAGAGCACCGCAGCGCCCCCGTTCAGGAGCGCGGAGCTGCCGGAGATCACCTTCCCGTTGAGGGCCTCGTGCAGCGACGCCTTCAACTGGTCGAACTTCGAGATGTTCACCGACGAGATCGACCAGAGCACGATGAACAGCGCCAGCAGCAGCGTGATCATGTCGGCGTAGGTCAGGAGCCACCGCTCCATCCCCGCGTCGTGCTCCTCTGCGTGCCGGTCGCCGCGACGCCGGCCGTGGCCGGGCGTGCTCATCGGACGACCCGTGCCTGCCTGTCGGCGTGCGGACGGCGAGCGAGGCTCATACCGCGGCCGCCTCGGAGTCGGGCTCGACCGCCTGGGCGGGCTTGTCGGCCGTCGCGCTCGGGGCCGCAGCGACGCCGCGCGCACCCGGCGCCAGGAACGTCTCGAGCTTCTCGCGCAGGAGCCGCGGGTTGTCGCCGGCCTGGATCGAGAGGATCGCCTCGAGCGTGAGCTCCCGGTAGAGGAGCTCGTCGGCCGACAGCTCCTTGAGCTTGTTCGAGATCGGCAGGAAGACGAGGTTGGCGCTGCCGACGCCGTAGAGCGTCGCGATGAACGCGCCGGCGATCGAGTGCCCGAGCGACGACGGCGCGTCGAGGTTCTCGAGCACGTGGACGAGGCTCATGACGGTGCCGAGAACGCCGAGCGTCGGGGCGAAGCCGCCGGCCGTGGCGAAGATCTTCGCGGTGTGGTTGTGGCGGGCCGACATGCCGTCGATCTCGCCCGCGAGGATCGCCCGGACGAGCTCCGAGTCGGCGCCGTCGACGACGAGCTGGATGCCCTTCTTCGTGAACTCGTCGTCGAGGGCCTCGACGTCGTCCTCGAGCGCGAGCAGGCCGTCGCGGCGCGCCTTCTCGGAGAGGGTGACCATCGACTCGACGGTCGACTGGACGTCGATCTCCGCTCCCTTGAAGGCGAGCTTCGCGCCGGTGATCATGGACTTCATCCCCGAGGCGCGCGTCGAGGCGATCGTCGCTCCCGCAGATCCCCCGATCACGATCAGGATCGCCGGGATGTTGATGAACGACATCGGGTTGCCGCCCTCCATGATCACGGCGAGCAGCAGCAGCGCGAATGAGCCGCCGATTCCGATGGCGGTGATCGCCTTCATGAGCTTTCCATCCTTGGAGTTGTCACGCAGCCCTCCTTGGCCACGTTGGTGCAGGCACCGACCGTAATCGGCCGGGCGCCCGAGTCATTGAGCGGTGTCTGTGCTCAGTCTCTCGTCGTCGCGAGATGCAGCACCTGCGCGAGGTGGGGCGGCTCGGGCAGGGGCGGCGGCGTATCTTCGAGGCCGAGCGCGCGCTGGTAGATGGCGGCGCGCCAGCCGCAGATCAGCTCGATCACCGTGTCCGCTCTCTCGGCGACGACGAGCTTCGAGCCGTTCGTCATCGCGATGACGGTGTCCGGCGTCGACTCCACGGCCTGGATCAGGTCGGGATTGACGTAGACGGGGCGGTCGGGCTGGGTGAGTCGGTGGAGAGGGATCATGAGGGACTCCTAGGTGGGGGCGGCGGAGGCCGCTGACGGGCGGCCTCCGCCGTGTGCGAAGGGTCTTATCCGCGGCCCAGGTTCACCAGGTCCTGGAGCATCTGGTCGGCGGTGGAGATGACGCGGCCGTTCGCCTGGAAGCCGCGCTGCGCCTCGATCATGTTCGTGAACTCCTGCGCGAGGTCGACGTTCGACATCTCGAGGGAGCCGGACGCGAGCGTGCCGAGCCCGTTGGTGTCGCCGGGCGTGCCGACGACGATCGGGTTCGTCGTGTTGTCGGAGTTCGTCGACTCGAGGAACTTCGTGCCGGACGCGCGCTGCAGGCCGGCCTCGTTCGGGAACTTCGCGAGGGTGAGCTGCGAGGCGTTGACGGTGGCGCCGGCCTGGATGTAGCTGACCGTGCCGTCCTGGCCGATCGAGACCGACTCCGCCGTTGTCGGGATGTTGATCTTGTCCTCGGTGGTCGTGCCGTAGTCGTAGCCGATCACGTAGAGGCCGTCCTGGGTGACGAGGTCGCCGTTCGCGTCGGTCGTGAAGTTGCCGGCCCGCGTGTACTCGACGGTGCCGAACGTGGGCGGCGTGCCGGGGGTCGCGATCGGCGCGACGCGGAACCAGCCGGAGCCCTGGATCGCGACGTTGAGCGGGTTCCCGGTCGACTGGATCGCGCCCGAGCCCATGTTGTTCGAGATCGACCCGAGCTGGACGCCGAGGCCGACCTGCTGGGCGTTCGTGCCGCCGAGCGCGGTGCCGGGGGCGGTCGCGCCGGCCTGGAGCTGGGAGAGCGCGTCCTTGAAGCTCGTCGTCGAGCTCTTGAAGCCGACCGTGTTGACGTTCGAGATGTCGTTCGCCGTCACGTCGAGCATCGTCTGGTGGGCGCGCAGGCCGCTGATCGCGGCGAACAGGCTCCTCATCATGGTTTCTGGTCTTCTCCTTCCGGCCACACAGGCCGTGGTCGAGGTCTGGGGGCTGGGAGCTAGGGGCCGGCGGGCGCCTGTGCGACGGAGGTGATCGTGTCGAGCGTCACGCTCTCGCCGTTCACGTCGAGCACGGGCGAGCCGCTCTGGAGGGTCATGCCGTCGGCGACGCCGATGCCGGTCGTGCCGTCGGCACGCGTCCAGGTGAGCTGGCGGCCGATCAGGTTGACGCTCTGGGAGACCGAGGACGAGGTGACGAGCTGGCCGACCGACTGGGCGACGTTCGTCTCCTGCTCGAGCGAGGAATACTGCGCGAGCTGCGCCATCCACGTGCTCGAGTCGGTCGGGTTCGTCGGATCCTGGTTCTTGAGCTGGGCGACGAGGAGCTTCAGGAAGTCGTCCTTCCCGAGCTGCGACGACGGGTTGGCCGGGGTGGTGGCGCTCGGCGGCGGGGTCTGGGCGGTCGTGCCGACTGCGGCGGTCTGGGTCACGGGGCTTTCTCCTAGGCGAGGATGTCGACCGCGCTGCGGCCGAGCCGCAGGCGGGAGGTCGGGATCGAGATCTCTTCGGGCTCCACGTCGTCGAGGCGCGCGGTCGCGCCGCCGGACGGGGTCGGGTTCGGGTCGCGCCGCGCGCCGCGGTCCGCCTCCGTGCCGGCGTGGCCGACGTTGATCGTCTGGACGGCGACGCCCTGCGCCTCGAGCGAGCGGCGGAGCTCGCCCGCCGACTGGCCGAGCGCCTGGGCTGCTTCCGGGTGGTTGGCGGTCAGGGTCGCGCTGACGCCGTCGGCGCCGTAGTGGAGCTCGACGTGCACCTGCCCGAGCTCGGGCGGCGAGAGGACGATGTGCGCCGAGGTCGCCGAGCCGTCGACCGCGACGCGGACGACCGCATCCACGGCCTGCGGCAGGTCGGCGAGCTGCGCCGCCAGGTGGGGCTGGGGCAGAGGCTGGGGCGCGACCGCAGGGGCCGGAGCGGGAAGGGGCGCGGGAGCGGCGACCTGGGCGGCGGCGAGCTGCGCGCCGGGCGCCGCCGTGTTCGACGCGTCCGGCGCCGGGGCAGGGGACGACGCCACCGGCGCCGGCGCGACGACCGCCGGAGCGGAAGAGGGGGCCGGGGCGGGCTCGGAGGCCCGCCCGGCCGGGTGCGCCGCGGGGTGCTGCCCGGCCGTGAGGGAGGGGGCGACGGCCGTGGGCTGCGGCGAGGAGTGATCCGGTGCGGAGGCCGCACCGGCGGTGCTCGTGGGCTGCGCCGCGCCGGGGTCGGCGGGCGGTGCGGAAGCAGAGGTCGGAGTCGACGCCGTCGGGGAGGCGGGCGTCGGTGAAGCGGCGGCGCCGGGCGCGGCCGGCGCCGGTGCGGTTGCCGGTGCGGTCGCCGCCGCGGTTGCCGGTGCGGTCGCCGGAGCCGGGGCAGCCGCCGGGGCGCCGGATGGGGCGGACGCGGGCGCCGCCTGCGCTGCGACCGTCGAAGCGGCACCAGCCGCAGCGGCAGCCGAAGTGGCGGCAGCCGCCGGCGCGCTCTGTCCCTTGCCGTTCGGAGGTGCGCCGGCCTGCGCGGCGCCGGTCTTCGCCGCGGCCGCCTGCGCTGCGGTTGCCTGCGCTGCGGTCGCCTGCGCCGGGACCGCCGCTGCGGCTGCTGCCGCGGCGAGCGCCGGCGCGGTCGCCGCCGCTCCGTTCTGTGCTCCGTCCTGTGCGGCCTGCTTGTCCGCGTCCTTGCGCGGCTTCTGCGGCTGTGTCGCGCCTGGTGCCCCCTTCGCCGCGGCCTGGCCTGCCGCGGCCTGGCCTGTCGCGGCCTGGCCGGCGGCGACCGCGGCGGCGAGAGCCGTGGCGGGATCGGCGGGACCCGGAGCAGCCGTCTGGGCGGGAGCGGCGGGAACGGCCGCCTTCCCCGCCGGCGTCGCGGAGGCCTGGGCGGCGAGCGCGGCGAGCAGCGGCGCGAACGCCGCCGGACCCTCGGCGGTCGAGCCGCCTGCGGTCTGGCCGTCCGCCGCGGCCGCCTGAGCGGTCGCCGTGGGGGCGGCCGTCGCGGGGGCGGGCGTCGCGGGTGCTGCGGGGAGGGGCGTCGGGACGGTGGTCATTGGGCTCCGAGGCTCGAGAGGATCCGGCTCACGTAGTTCTGCGTCTCCGGGTATGGCGGCACGCCGCCGTAGCTCTCGACCGCGTTCGGGCCGGCGTTGTACGCGGCGAGCGCCAGGCTCGTGTTGCCACCGAACCGGTCGAGGAGGCTCTTCAGGTACTGGGTGCCGCCGTCGATCGACTGCGTCGGGTCGTACGGGTTGGTGACGCCGAGCGCCTGCGCGGTCGACGGCATGAGCTGCATCAGCCCGGCCGCGCCCGCAGCGCTCGTCGCGTTCGGGTCGAAGCCCGACTCCTGCTGGATGACGGCGCCGATCAGGCTCGGGTCGACGCCGTACTTCGCCGCCGCCGCCTGGATCTCGGGCGCGTAGGCCGAGGCGCTGCTCGCTCCGGCGGTGGTGGCGGCCTGGAGCGTCTGGGCGAACGCGCTCGCCGGCGCGGGCGCCGTCGCGGCCGCCGTCGCCGGAGCGGCCCGGGTGGGCGTGAAGCTCGCGGTCAGCTCGGCGACGCGCTCGAGCGCGGTGGTCAGGCTCATGCCCGTCCCGCCTGTCCGAAGGGGCTGGGGAGCCGAAGGCCGATGTCCTCGAGTAGGCGCTCCTCGGCGCGCTCGGACGCGCGGGCATGGTCGCGCTCCTGCCAGCGCCGCAGCCGCTCGACCGCTTCGCGCTCGCGCGCGGCGAGGGCGAGGACGCGGCGTCCGGCCGCGATCCGCTCCGCCTGGGTCTTGGCGTTCAGGGCCGCCACGGCGCGCTCGAGCTCGCGGCGCTCGACGTAGCCCTGGCGGGCGCGCAGGTCGGCGGCGTCCACCGGCTCGTCGGGCGAGACGCTGCACGCCTGCCGGGCGGCGGCGAGACGGGCGTCCGCCTGCACGAGCTCCTGCTCGCATGCCCGTCCGAGCGCAAGCTCACGCGCGAGAGCCTCCTTCGCGGAGGTCTCCGCTTCTTCGCGAAGCTCTCGCACAGCTTCGAGCTTGAACCGAAAGCGGCGCATGACGACGCTGCCCGTAATCGGCCGGGGCCGGCCGGGCTTGAGGCGCCCCAGGCTCAAGGCGGCCCGTGCGCAGCCGATGAATCGAGCGTTGTGGCCGCCGTCGAAGAGCGGATTCTCTGCGTCGACGACGACCTCCACGTCCGGCGGGTGATCACGCACCTGGTGCGGGCCGCCGGCTACGACTGCGAGGGCGTCGGCGACGCGCACGAGGCGCGGGACCTGCTCGACCGCGAGCAGTTCTCGATCGTGCTCTGCGACATCGAGCTGCCGGGCGAGTCGGGGCTCGAGCTCCTGCGCGAGCTGGCCGGACGCAGCCCCGACGTCGCGATCCTGATGGTCACCGGCCAGGACGCGCCCGAGGTCGCCGACCTCGCGCTCCAGCTCGGCGCCTACGGCTACGTGACGAAGCCCTTCGGCGAGAACGCGCTGCGGATCAACATCGCGAACGCCGTCTACCGGCGCCGTCTCGAGCTCGATCGGCGTACGCATGAGGAGACGCTCGAGGCGATCGTCGCGCTGCGCACCGCCGAGCTGCAGGAGACCGTGCAGCGCCTCGAGGCCTCCGAGACCGAGCTGCGGCGCGCGTACCGCGAGACGATCCATCGCCTCGCGCGGGCGATCGAGTACCACGACGGGACGACCGGCGCCCACGTCGAGCGCGTCGCCGAGTACGCGCTTGCGATCGCGGCGCGGCTCGGTCTCGACCCGGAGCGTGCCGAGCTGCTTCGCCTCGCGAGCCCGCTTCACGACGTCGGCAAGCTCGCCGTCGCCGAGCGGATCCTCAGCAAGCCGGCCTCGCTGACTCCCGAAGAGCGCGTCGCGATCGAGCTCCACGCGGATGCCGGCTACGAGCTCCTGACCGGCTCCGGGAACGAGCTGCTCGAGCTCGCCGCCGTCGTCGCCGGCTCCCATCACGAGCGCTGGGACGGCAGCGGCTACCCGAACGGCCTCGCCGGCGAGGAGATTCCGCTCGAAGGGCGCATCGTCGCCGTCGCCGACGTCTTCGACGCGCTGACGAGCGATCGGCCGTACCGGCGGGGCTTCACGCCAGACGTGGCGCGTGCCTACATCGCCGCATCGGCCGGCGCGGCCTTCGACCCGCGCGTCGTCGAGGCGTTCCTGAGCTGCGAGAACGCGTAGGAGGGCTCGGAGCTCAGGCGCGGCGGAGCTGCACCGGAGGCGGCGGCTCGCCGTGGCTCCGGTCGTCGACGACGTAGCGGTAGAGCACGCCGTCGTCCGAGACGCAGAACGAGTCGCGGCCGCCGCGCCGCTCGTGCAGGATCATCCGCTCGTACCGCTCCGCGACCCGTGCCAGGGCGTCGATGTCGGAGACGTGGACGACGCGGCGCTGCGGCACCTCGTCGAGGCGGGCGATCGGGACGATCACGTGCGAGTAGCGGGCCCGGATGCGGTCGGCCTCGCCCTGCGAGCGCCGCCGCAGGCGTGCGACGCCGGCCGGGTAGCCGAGCAGAAGGCAGAGCATCGCCGCGCCGAGGCCGAGCATCGCCAGGCGGCGTACGCCGGAGACGCCCGCCCGGAAGAAGCCGAACGAGAGCACGAGCGACCCCTGCTTCGTTCCGGTCGCGGAGCCCGACGCGGACGGCGTGAGCGCGTCGGGCGGCGCGGACGTCGTGACGCCTGACGCAGGGTCGGACGTCTGCGGCTGCAGCTCGAACGAGTCGAAGGAGAACGAGAGCGGGATGGAGAAGGCGGCGCGGAGCGGCAGTCCGCCCGCGACGCCGTGCACGCGGACATGCGGGACGAGCGTGAGCGTGTAGCTCCCCGGCGTTCCCGTGCTGGTCGCGAGCTCCTGCTGGAGCGCCGTCAGCTCGGCGAGGCGGAGCGAGCCGTGGAGCGTCACGCGGTCGCCGGCGAACGGGGTCGGCGCCTCGAGGCGGAGCGTCCGCGACCAGCCGGTGGACGACGCGAGCGTCGCTGCGAGCGAGCCCGTCCCGCGCACCTGGTGTGCGGGCGCCGAGTCGAAGCGGTAGGCGAAGGCGAACCGGACCGCGTCGACGAGCTTGAGGAAGAGCGGGTCGCCGGTCGCGGCGTGCCCGGCCGGATACGCCGTTCCGGCCGCTGCCCGGGCGGAGTACGAGAAGGTTCCGCTCTGGCGGTACGGGACGCTGACGGGCGTCGGGCCGGCCGCCGGTCGCCCGAACGAGACGATCGCGAGGGGGCCGAACGACATGAGCGCCGCCAGGCCCGCCACCAGCACCGGGGCGCGCCAGTCGCCGGCCGGCGTCCGGGCGGGAGGCGCCTCGCCGCCGCGCCGCCGTCGCCGCCGCCGCTTGCGCTCGAACGCGCCGCCGAGGCCGAGCAGCGCCGCGAGCGCGGCGAAGAAGGCGACGACGAGCGGGTTCCGGAGCGGCCTGAGCTTCGAGCCCATCCCCGGCAGGTGCAGCCAGAGCTTGCCCACGAGCTGGCTGCGCGTCGGGTGCTCGACGTCGAGGAAGGTGTTGTTGTCGCCCTTGAAGATGTAGCGGTCGCCGTCGCGGCCGACGATCCGGTGCAGCACGATCGTGTCCAGCATCGTGCTGTGGTACGCGACGATCTCGCCGACGTGGTAGCTGCTCTCGCCGCGGATGAGCGCGAGGTCGCCGCCGTGGAAGTGGGGGAGCATGCTGATGCCGTCGGTGACGACGTACGTCGTCGAGCCGCCGAGCGAGGTGGGTGCGAGGAAGAACCAGGCGAGCACGGCCATCAGGGCGAGCGCCCCTGCGAGAGATTGGCCGGCGAGTTTGCGCATGGCTGTCGAGTGGGGAGCGGCCGGGCCGCGAGGCCCGGCCGCTCGTTGTTCGTGCAGACCGCCTTACGAGCTGGCGATCGTGGCGGTGCCGGTGCTGACAGCGACCATCGAGAGGTAGTTGTCGGCGCCGTTTGCGACCGGGGTCGAGAACGTGCACTGCACGAGCCAGGGCGAGCTCGCCCCGGACGCGCCGCAGTCCACCCAGTCGCCCTGGACGGGCGTCGACGTGGTCGTGAGCGCCACCTTCACGTCCGAGGCGGCGGCGCTGAGGTCGAAGTCGACCTCCTCCACCGTCGTCCCGTCAGGGCTGAACGTGTAGACGGTCGGCGACGTCGCGGTGTAGCCGGTCACGGCTCCCTGCCCGCCGCCCGCCATGTGGTCGGGCACGGTGTTGCTCGCCGTGAACGCGTACGCGCTGGCGCCGGAGATGCAGGCGACACCCACTGCGACGGCCGCGGCGATGTTTCGTCTTCGGAAGTGTCTGAACACGTCGTTTCTCCTTTGGGCAAGAACGTGAAAACGCTCTTCGACCAGGAGAAATCGACCGATCGTGCGAAAACCTTACGCCGGCTCCCCCACCTCTTCGTCAAGAGGTCTCCGACGCCGCCGATTTCCGCCTCATGCCGTCGGTAGGGCCACCGCGTGCCGCCTCGTCGAGCATCAAGCGGCGCTACGTCGGCTTCGCCGTGCTCATGTCGGTGCTCGTCGCGGCCGCGTGCGGTCTGTTCGGCTACGCGATCGTCGTCGGCTCGCACACGACGCGCAGCTGGCGGCTGTCCGCCCAGGCGATAGCGGACATCGACACCCTCAACACCGATCTGCTCCGGATCAGCACGGCCGTCCACGCCTCGATCGACGTCGACGATCCGGCGGCGATCGACGCGGTCCTGCCGCAGCTCGCCAGCCAGGACAGGTTCGCGCAGTCGGTGCTCGCCTCGGCGGACACGCCCGGGCAGCGGGCGATCGTCGTGCGGCTGCGCGCCGCCGAGGCGGCGATCGTCAGGAGCTGGATCACGCCCGGCGTCCGCTCCTGGAAACACACCTCCGCCGCGACGAAGCACGCTCGGCGTCAGCTCGTCGACCGGCAGGTCGACGCCGGGCAGCGGGCGCTGCTCGCGTTCGTCTCCGCCAAGCAGGAGGCGTCGGTCGCGGCCGAGGAGGACGCGTCGAGTCTGCGCACCCACCTGCTCGAGGGGGCCGGCGGCCTCCTGGCGCTCGCAGTCGGGTTGATGCTGCTCGCGGCGATCGAGGTGCGTCGGATGGTCGTCCGGCCCGCGCTCGTGCTCCAGCGCGCCGTCTCGCGGGTCGCCGGCGGCGACCTCGACACGCCGGTGCCGGTCGTCGGCCCGGAGGAGCTGGCGACGATCGCCGCCGAGGTCGACCGGATGCGCGTGACGCTCGAGCGGGAGCGCAGCCTCGAGGAGGAGCGCACGCAAGCGCGGCTCGAGCTGGCCGCCGCGAAGCAGGAGGCCTCGCGACTCGAGTCGCTCAACATCGTCGCGGCCGGCGTCGCCCACGACTTCAACAACCTGCTGCAGGCGATCATCGGCCGGACCGAGCTGTTGCGGGCGTCCGTCCCCGAGCTCGCCCGCTCGGGCTTCGACGACATCGAGGCCGCCGCCTGGCAGGCCGCGCGGCTCGCGCGCACGATGCTCGTCGCCTCCGGGCACGGGCTCTACGTGCGCCGCCCGGTCGCCGCCGCCGAGCTCGCCGCCACGCTGCCCGAGACCGAGGCGGCGGGTGTCCGCGTCTCGGCGGGGCCGGCCGCGCGGGAGGCGACGCTGCTCGGCGACGAGCCGCACGTCCGGCAGGCCCTCGGCTCGGTCGTCGCGAACGCCTCGGAGGCCTACGGTGACGCGCAGGGCGAGGTGGAGGTGACGATCGCGCTGCGCGAGGTTCGTGACGAGGAGCTGGCGACCGTCACGCACTCGGCCGCGCTTCCCGGCGAGTTCGTCGTCTTCAGCGTCGTCGACCGCGGCGAGGGGATGAGCGCCGAGACGCTCGCGCGGGCGTGCGACCCCTTCTACACGACGCGGTTCGCCGGGCGCGGCCTCGGTCTCGCGACCGCGCTCGGGGTCGTCCGCGCCCACCGGGGCGCGCTCGATCTCGCCAGCACGCCCGGCCGGGGAACGACCGTGCGGCTCTACTTTCCCGCAGCGCCGCGCCGCCAGGCTGCGGCCGGCTAGCGCTCGAGGTCGAGCTGGCCGCGGACGGCGGCGGTCAGCGCCTCGGCGGAGTACGGCTTGCCGATGAAGGTGATCAGCGGGTCGTCGTCGGTGGCGGCGTTCGGCTCGACGCCCTGCGGGTAGCCGGAGGTGTAGACGGTCGGCACCGTGTGGCCGCGCGCACGGAGCGCCTCGGTCAGCTCGGTGCCGGTGAGCTTCGGCATCATCAGGTCGCTGACGATCAGGTCGAAGCCGGGCGCCTGCTCGAACACGTGGAGCGCGTCCTCGCCGTTCTCGGCGGTCGCGATCTCGTAGCCGGCGCGGCTCAGGATCTCGGCGGCGATCGCGCGCACCATCGGCTCGTCCTCGACGATCAGGATCCGCTCGCCCGCGCCCGGCACCAGCGGCCGCGGCTCGACGGCGGTGTCGAGCGTCTCGTCGAGGTGCGCGCGCGGCCAGCGGATGGTGAACGTCGTCCCGCGGCCCAGCTCCGAGTCGACGTCGACGCGCGCGCCGGTGCGCGTGAGGATCCCGTAGACGGTGGAGAGGCCGAGGCCCGTGCCCTTGCCGCGCGGCTTCGTGGTGAAGAACGGGTCGAAGATCCGCTGGCGCGTGTGCTCGTCCATGCCGACGCCGCTGTCGGCGACCGAGAGGGTGACGCTCTCGCGATCGGAGGTGGTCGTGATCTTCAGCTGCCCGCCGCCCGGCATGGCGTCGCGTGCGTTGACGGCGAGGTTGAGCAGCACCTGCTCCAGCTCGACCGGGTCGGCGAGGATGGTCGTGTCCGCGCCGCTCAGCTCGGACTCGACCTCGATGTTCTCCTCGAGCAGACGCGAGAGCATGCGCCGCGCCGCCTTGACGGCCCCGTTGACGTCGACCGCGCGTGGCTCCGGCGCGTCGGAGCGCGAGAAGGAGAGGAGCTGGCGCACGAGCTCGGAGGCGCCCTCGGCCGCGCGCAGGATCTCGCGCATCTGCTCCTCGATCCGGGCCTGGCTGTCCCCGGTCGCCGCGAGCAGAGCGTTGCCGGCGATCACGGTGAGGAGATTGTTGAAGTCGTGGGCGATGCCGCCGGCGAGCTGGCCGACCGCGTCGAGCTTCTGCGCCTGCCGCAGCTGCTGCTCGAGCCGGTGCTCCGCGGTGATGTCCTGGATGACTCCGAAGAGGCGGTGCGGGACGCCCTGCCCGTCGCCGCCCTCGACCGTCCCGTGGAAGCGCACCCAGATCACCGAGCGGTTCGCGCGCCGCATCCGGGCGTCGATCGTGAACTCGCCGTCCTCGCGGCGGGCGCGCTCGACGGTCTCGCTCCAGCGGTCGACGTCGTCCTCGTGGACGTAGCGCTCGTGGAACTCGGAGCTCGTCTGCACCGGCCGGCTCTCGGGCTCTTCGCCGAGCATGCTCGCGAGCGCGGTCGACCAGTGGAGCCGGTGCCGCGCGTAGTCGACGACGAAGCTCCCGATCTTCGCGACCTCCTGGGCGCGCTCGAGCAGCGCCGTCTGCTCGCGGGCCCTGGCCTCCGCCTCGCGCCGCTCGGTGACATCCTGGATGACGCCGACCGCACGCAGCGGGACGCCGTTCCCGTCGCGCTCGATCTCGGCGTGGAGGCTGACCCAGATGACACCGTCGCCGGCCTTGCGGATCCGGCGCTCGATGTTCACATGGGCGCCGTCCGCGAGCGCCGCGTCGCCGATCGCCGCCCACTCGTCGAGGTCGTCCTCGTGGACGAAGCGGGCCCGGAACTCCTCGATCGCGGTCTCGAACGCCCTGCGCGGCAGCCCGAGCACGCGGGCGAGCTCCGGAGAGATCCGGATCACGCGGGTCTCCAGATCGATCGTGTAGCTGCCGAGCTTGCCGACCGCCTGCGCGCGCTCGAGCAGTGCCGCCTGCTCACGCCGCTCCGCTTCGGCCTCCCGCTGCTCGGTGATGTCCATGACGACGCCGATCCCGCGGTAGGGCGTCCCGTCCGCGTCGACCTCGCCGCTCACCTGCTCGCGGATCCACCGGACGGCGCCGTCGGAGCGGCGGACGATGCGGTACTCGAGCTCGAGCGGCGCACCCGTCTGCTCGAAGGTCTCGCCGGCGCGCCTGACCCGCTCCCGGTCGTCGGGATGGACCGTCTCGAGGAGGAGGTCGAGGTCGCCGCGGCTCGCGTCGGCTTCGCTGAAGCCGAAGATCCGCCGCGCCTCGGGCGACCAGCGGTCGCGGCGCTCGCGGGTGTAATGGACCCAGTGGCCGACGCCGCCGATCTGCTGCGCGCGCTCGAGCAGCGCCGACTGCTCGCGCAGCTCGGTCTCGGCGCGCCGGCGCTCCGTGATGTCCGTGATCGCACCGAGCACGCGGAACGGCTTGCCGTCGGGGCCGAACTCGACGTCCGCGAGATCGCGCACCCAGCGCACCTCGCCGTCGGTGCGGCGGACGATCCGGTACTCGGCCTCGAACGGCGTCGCGTTCGCAACCAGCTCGTGGTCGGCGCGCTCGACCCACTCGCGATCGCCGGAGTGGACCGTGGCGTAGAACATCGCCGGGTCGCCGCGGTCGGCCTCGTCGTCGTCGAAGCCGAAGATCCGCCGCGCCTCCGGCGACCACTCGTCGCGGTCCTCGTGCGGGTAGTAGACATAGCTGCCGACGCCGCCGACGTGCTGCGCGCGGGTGAGCAGCGTCGTCCGCTCGCGTAGCTGCATCTCGGCGCGGTCGCGCTCGGTCAGGTCTTCGGTGATCCCGACGTAGAGGTGCTGCGTCGCGGCGATCCGCGAGGTCGTCACGCGGGCCCAGACCGGGGTTCCATCGGCCCGCCGGAAGCGCTTCTCGACGGTATAGCGGTCGAGCTGGCCGGCGACGAGCCTGGCCATCTCGCCGGCCGACTCGCTGTCGTCTGCGTCGAAGTCGAACTCGGAGGCGAGCCGTCCGACCACCTCGTGCTTCGGCAGCCCGAAGAGCGCGCAGAGCGCTCCGTTGCAGTCGACGATGCGGCGGTCGGCGTCGACGACCGAGACGCCGACGACCGTCGACTCGAAGAGCGTCTCGTAGACGTTCTGCTCGAGCCGGCGCGTGGTGACGTCGATGGTGAAGCCGCGGATCAACCTCGGACGCCCGGGCTCGGGCGCGCGCGTGGCCGTGTGGTGGAGGCGCCGCCAGCCGCCCTCCCCGTCGGCGATGCGCGTCTCGTACTCGACCTGCATCACCTCGCCCGCGAAAAGCGGGGCGAGCGCGGCGGAGCTGACGGCGACGTCGTCGGGATGGCGGAACGAGCGCCGGCTGGTCGAGCTCAGCCAGTCGGCGATCGGATGGCCGAAGAGGTCGTCGCCGCCGGAGTCGACGCGGGTCATCTCGTGCGTGTCCTCGTCGTACTCCCAGAGGGCGGCGCCGGCGACGCGCAGCGACTCGCGCAGCCGCGCGAGGTCGGCTTCGGCGTCCGTCGACGGACGGAGGCTGCCGGGACGCCGTCCGAGTGTCGTCTTCAGGTTGTGCGCCCTCGTCCCCATAACCCTCGTGATCGGTTCATCGGCTCGCTCGAGCAGGGATGTAGGTCCCTGGAACCACGTCGCATCGTAGGATGCCGCGCCGCCTCGTGGGTGGGACGGCTCGGGGCGGCCGCACCAGGGTACCGGCCGGCCGGCGCCAGCACCCGGCAGAGCCGGGCGTCACCGCGCGCCGGCCGCCAGCCAGGCGCGCGCCTCCTCGATCGTGCCGAAGATGCCGAGGTCGAACGCGATGTCGGTCTCGATGTGCGACCACATCATGCGCACGACCCCGAACCCGGCCGGTCCGGACGGAACGATCGCGAGGCGGCGGCCGACGAGTAGATGCGCCTCCTCGTCGAGCAGTCGCTCCGCGCGGAGGCGGATCTCGTCGGCGGTCATCGTGCGCCAGTCGAGGCCGCGGTGGTCGATCAGGATCCGCGTCGCGCGGCGGGAGCGGGGGTCGGCGAACGCCGTCCGCGCCATCTCCGACAGGCCGTCGACGCTTGCGTTGCCGTGCGTCGTGACGAGCAGGTCCTCGGGATCGCCGTCGAACGCGACGTCGAAGGTCATGTCGACCTGCATCGAGGTTCAGCCGCCCGCCGCCCGCTCCACTCTCGCCTGTTCGACAAAAGTAGGCGCGGGCGCCGATCCCTCGGCCGGGGGATCCCGCCTGTCCGGAAACCGAGGGCCGCCGGATCGACCGGAGCGGCGCGCAATGAAGAGGCTCAACTACCGATCTGCGGGTCGATTGCCCCGCGCATGAATCTGCCGGCGAGCAATCTGTCGTCGACCGCTTCACGGTCGCCGTCTAGCTCGAGGTATCCCGCCCGGCTCGTGCTCTAGCCGCTGTTCTGCGCGCAGCCCGGCAGGTGCCGCTGCGCCACCCGCAGGAGCAGCGCGTGCAGCCGGGCGCGCTCGTCGCTGTCGAGGCCGGCGAGGAACTCGTCCTCGAGCGAGGCGGCGAGCGCCCGCAGCTTCGTGAGTGTCTTCCGGCCCGCGGGCGTCAGGCGCACGATGTGTCGCCGGCGGTCGGCCGGGTCGCGGCGGCGCTCGACGAGGCCCTGTTCCTCGAGCTCGTCCAGCAGGCCCACGAGCTGGCCCCGGTCGTAGTCGAGGGCGTCGGCGATCGCGCCCTGCGTCTCGGTCATGCCCTCGTCGAGCAGCGCCAGCACGGCGTGGTGGTACGGGTTGAGACCCGTCTGCTCGTAGGCCTCGATCGAGGTCGCCTTCGCGGCGAAGCCGAGCCGCTTGAGCAGGAAGGTCGGCGACGCCATCAATTCGTCCGGGATCCGGGGAAGAGGCGAGGCGGACGTGACGTTGGGATTCACGGGAATACCGTAGCGCGACCAAGCGTTGGACTGCTATACAATTGAGCAATTCAACGATTAGGGGGAATAACTAGTGGGAGTTTCCACCATTGCCGGGCGGGGACGCTGGAGCGCGCTGGCGCTGATCGTCACCGCCCAGTTCATGGTCGTCCTGGACGTGGCGATCGTCAACGTCGCGCTGCCGTCGATCAAGAGCGACCTCGGCTTCTCGCAGTCGAGCCTGCAGTGGGTGATCTCGGCCTACGCGCTGCTCTTCGGCGGGACGCTCTTGCTCGGCGGCCGGCTCGCCGACCTGCTCGGGCGGCGGCGCGTCTTCGTCGCCGGGCTCGCGCTCTTCGCCGGCAGCTCGCTTCTGTGCGGGATCGCCTGGTCGGCGGGGTCGCTGATCGCGTTCCGGGGCCTGCAGGGCCTCGGCGGGGCGTTGCTCGCTCCGGCGGCCCTGTCGCTGCTGATGACGACCTTCGCCGAGGGGCGCGAGCGCAACCTCGCGCTCGGGATCTACGGCGCCGCGTCCGGGAGCGGGGCGGCGGCGGGCGTGCTGCTCGGCGGCGTGCTCACCTCGTACCTGAGCTGGTCGTGGATCTTCTTCATCAACCTGCCGGTGGGCGTCGCCGCGATCGCGCTCACGCCGGTGCTGCTGCGCGAGAGCCGCGCCGAGCTCGAGCACCGGCACTTCGACCTCGCCGGCGCGGTCTCGGTCACGGCCGGCCTGATGCTGCTCGTCTACGCGCTCACCCGCGCCACGACCGACGGCTGGGGCTCGGCGTCGACCGTCGGCCTCCTCGCCGGCTCGGCCGCGCTCGTGGCGCTGTTCCTCGGGATCGAGTCGCGCTCCCGGTCGCCGCTGCTGCCGCTGCGGATGTTCCGGCTCGGCACGGTGTCGGCCGCGAACGCCTCGATCGCGATCATCGGCGCCGCCGCGTTCGCGGAGTTCTTCCTGCTCACGCTGTACCTGCAGGACGTCCTCCACTACTCGCCGGTTCAGAGCGGCGTCGCCTTCGTCGCCTTCGCCGGCTCGGTCGTCGTCGTCTCGAACGTCGCGCAGGTCCTCGTGGCCCGGATCGGCGTCCGCATGGCGCTCACCGCCGGGCTGCTGATCTCGGCCGCGTCGGTCGCCTACCTGACCCGGCTGCCGGTGCACGGGCACTACTTCTGGGACCTCTTCCCGGCGTTCGTGCTCGGCGGCGCGGGCATGGGGCTCTCGTTCGTGCCGGTGACGATCGCCGGGCTGACCGGCGTCGACCGCGCCGACGCGGGCGTCGCCTCGGGCCTGATCAACACGAGCCGCCAGATCGGCGGCGCGGTCGGCCTCGCCGCGGTGAGCGCGATCGCGTCCGCCACGACGAGCGGCTCCGGCTCGCACGCGGCGGCGCTCGACCACGGCTACCAGACCGGCCTCTACGCGCTGACCGGGCTGCTCGTCGTCGGCGCGGCGATCTCGCTCGCCTTCGTCCGGCCGCATGCCGAGCGGGACGAGGAGCCCTTCGAGGCGGTCGAGCTGGAGCAGGCGGCGTGAGCCCGGCCGGTCTCACCGTCGGGCGCGCGTTCCGCGAGCTGGACGACCTCGTGCTCCAGCTGAAAGGCCTCGTGCTCGTGCGCAGCCTGCGCGAGCACGACGGGGCGGACGCGGACGAGCTCGAGCTCTACGGAGCCGAGATCGCCCGCGTCCGCGAGCGCCTCGCCGGACTCGTCTAGGAGCTAGGCGAAGAAGCGCTGCGGGTTGACCAGGAGCAGCTCGTCGATCTGCTCCTGCGTCACCCCGCGGCGCTTCAGCTCAGGGAAGATCACGTTCGAGAGGTGCAGGTAGTCCGGCTTCTCGTCCGCGAAGGGCGGGTTGTGCTGCATGAAGTCGTAGAAGCAGGCGCCGTCGTGGCCGAGGTGGATCTGCGGCCCGTAGCCCTCCTCGAGCAGGGTCAGCATCGTCGCGATGCGGCTCTCGTCCGGGTTGAAGTGGGGGATGTTGAAGCGGTCGAGCCCGAGCCAGGCGCCCGCGTCGGCGATCGCGCGCAGGTAGTCGAGGTCGTTCGAGTCGCCGGCGTGCGCGATCACGATCTGGCGCGGGTCGACGCCGTGGCCGGTCAGCGCCTCGAGCGCGAGCAGGCCTGACCTCGTCGGCGCGTGCGTGTGCACCATCACCGGCTTCGCCGTCTCGACCGCGGCGGCGGCGATCAGGCGCAGGATGCGCGGGATGTCGCCGACGAGCCCCCACTCCTCGACCGCGCACTTGAGGAACGCGGCCTTGACGCCGGTGTCGTCGATCCCCTCGGTCAGCTCGCGCACGAACAGGCCGGTGAGCGCGTCGTCGGAGCGGTAGGCGAGGAAGCGCGGCAGCTCGAGGAACGAGTAGACGCCCGTCGCGACGACGACGTGCAGGTCGACCTCGGCGTTGATCCGCTGGATGCGCGGGATGAAGCGGCCGAGCCCGATCGCGGTCGGGTCGACGAGCGTCCGGATGCCGCTCTCGCGCAGGCGGCGCAGCTTGGAGATCGCGTCGGCGACGCCCGCCTCCTCGTCCCAGTACGGCGCGCCCCAGACGCGCGCGTAGTTCTGCAGCGACTCGGGCTCGAGGATGACGATGTGCTCGTGCATCAGCGTCGGCCCGAGGTCGGCGAGGGCGACGGGGCCGCGGACGGTCTCGATCCTGCTCATTGCTCGCTCCTCACTGCGTCGGAGAGGGACATCGCGCCGCCGTGCGCCGACTGGCCGCCGTCGACGGGGATCTCGGCGCCGCTGACGAACGCCGACTCGTCGGAGATCAGGTAGACGACGAGCGGGGCGACCTCCTCGGGCTGCCCGGTGCGCCCGAGCGGCGTCTGCGCGACGTTCGCGCTGCGGAAGGCCGCCGGCGCGGAGGCGGTCATCGGCGTCTCGACGAAGCCGGGCAGGATCGTGTTGACGCGGATCCCGCGCGGGCCGAGCTCGAGGCTCGCGACCCGCGAGAGGCCGCGCAGGCCCCACTTCGAGACGGTGTAGGCGACCGCGTGGTAGCCGCCGAGCGCCGCCACCGAGCCGACGTTGACGATCGAGCCGCCGTGCTCCATCAGCGGCGCGACCGTCTGGATGCCGAGCAGCGCCCCGGTCAGGTTGACGGCGAGCACGCGCTCGAAGTCGGCCGGCTCGATCTCCTCGAGCCGTTCCCGGAACGGGATCGCCGCGTTGTTGACGAGCCCGTCGACGCGGCCGTGCTCGACCGCGAGCCAGGCGCCGAGCGCGTCCCAGTCGGCCTCGCGCGAGACGTCGAGCCTGCGGTAGGCGACCCCTGCCGGCGTCTCCGCCTCGTCGTGGCGGTCGGTTGCGACGACGGTCGCGCCCTCGCGCGCGAGCGCCGCCGCCTCGGCCGCTCCCTGCCCGCCGGCCGCGCCCGTGACGACGACGAGCTTGCCCTCGCAGCGGCCCGCCATCAATCGCGCCGGATCGGGTCGCTTCCGTCCCAGTCGACCGACGGCCGCCAGAACTCGGCGTACGCCTCCTCCTGGGCGGGGTTCCATTCGAGCAGCTCGATCATCCCGGGGAGGTCGGCCGTCGCGTCGAGGTACTGGACGCGCGCGCCGGAGGGCAGCGTGTCGGAGAACGCGCGCGCGTAGCCGAGCGCCTCGTAGCGCGCGAGCTCGGCGTCGAAGCGTGCCGTCAGCGTCGCCCAGTGGTGGAAGCCGAAGCGCTCCGGGGCGGGCTTCTCGTTGAAGACCGAAGGGCTCGTGTCGTGCTGGCGGATCAGCTCGATCATCATCCCGCCCGAGAACGCGTGCCCGATCTCGAAGGTCGCGTGCGTCGGCGAGCCGCGGTAGACGCCCGCCGGCGGCTGGAACGGGCCGCGCAGAAACCACGGGCCGACGCCGAGCCGCTCGACGTAGCGCAGCGCCGCCGCCTCGACGTCGTCGACGACGTACGCGAACTGGACGACCGACTCGAGCGGCTGGCCCCAGGGGAGAAGCGTGCTCATCGGGCCTCCAGCGGGCGGAGCTGCCGCTCGAGCAGCTCGCGGGGATAGAAGGCGTAGTGCTCGAGCGAGCCGAGCAGCCGCTCGCGCGAGACGGCGAAGTCGAGCACGGCCGGGACGCCCGCCTCGTTCGCCTCGAGCGCGCGCGCGACCGCGGCGTCGACCTCGTCGGGGTCCTCGACCCGCTCGCCGCGGCAGCCGCACGCCTCCGCGATCCGCGCGAAGTCGGGCTGCACGTCGAAGTCGGTGCCGAGGAAGCGCTCGCCGAAGCGGTACTCCTGGATGTCGCGGATCGAGCCGAGCGCGTTGTCGTCGAAGATGCACCAGGTGACGGCGAGCCCGTGCTCGGCGGCGACCGGCAGCACGTTCATCACCATCTGGAAGGAGCCGTCGCCGACGAAGCCGACCGCCGGCCGCTCCGGATGGACGAGCCGCGCGGCCGGGAGTGCTGCGGCGGCGAAGCCCATGCCGTAGAAGCTCGAGGGCACGATCGTCGAGCGCGGCTCGAAGACCTTGAAGTACGGCGTCGCGCCCGCGATGTGCTGGGCGGTGCAGCCGACGTCGACCGCGATCGTCGTCTCGCGCGGGAACGCCTCGCGGATCGCGCGCAGCACGCGCAGCGGGTGCAGCGGCCGCTCGGTCGAGGCCGCCATGGCGTCGATCTCGGACTCGATCTCGGCGAGCTCGGCCACCGCCTCGCGGACGCGCGGGTGCTCGGCGTAGGCGCCCGCCGCAAACCCGGCGCCGCGTGCGCGGACCGCCTCGACGAGCTGGGCGAGCACGGCTCGCGCGTCGCCGACGAGCCCGATCGCCGCCGGGATCGAGCGGCCGATCTCGACCGGGTCGACGTCGAGCTGGACGTAGACCGCGTCCGGCGCGGGCGTCGAGCCCTCGCGCCAGTTCGTCTCCATCTCCTCGAAGCGCGTGCCGACGCCGAGCACGACGTCCGCCTCGGCGAGGAGCCGCTTCGAGAGCCGGGTGCGATGCGCGCCGAGGCCGCCGCACGAGAGCGGGTGGTCGTCGGCGATCGAGCCGCGGCCGGCGAGGCTCGTCAGCACGGGCGCGGCGAGCAGCTCGGCGAGCCCGCGCAGCTCGGCCTGCGCGTCGGCCGCGACCGCGCCGCCGCCGGCGACGAGAAGCGGCCGTTCGGCGCCGGCGAGCGCTTCGGCCGCCGCGGCGACGAGCGCCGGGTCGGCCGGCGGGCGCGTCCGCGCCGGCGAGCGGCGGTAGGGGATCGCGGGGATCTCGGCGTCGAGCACGTCGCGCGGCACGTCGACGAGCACCGGCCCCGGCTTGCCGGAGCGCGCGGTCGCGAACGCCTGGCGCAGCGCGTCGGCGACGAGCTCGGGCCGGTCGACGCGCACCGCCCACTTCGTCACCGGCGCGAAGATCTTCTCGGTCGCGACCTCCTGCGCCGCGCCGCGGAGCACGTTCGGCGTCGCGCCGCGGCCGGCGATCACGACGACCGGCAGCGAGCCGACGTACGCCTCGGCGATCCCGGAGAGCAGGTTCGTACAGCCCGGTCCCGCCGTGACGAGGCAGACGCCGGGCTCCCCGGTGAGCTGTGCGTGCGCCGCGGCCATGCTCGCGGCGGTCTGCTCGTGGCGGACGAGCACGTGCCGGATCTCGGGTGTCGAGTAGAGCGCGTCGTAGATCGAGAGGACATGGCCGCCGGGCAGCCCGAAGACGAAGCGGACACCCTCGCCGCGCAGTGCCTCGACGGCGGCGCGGCCTGCCGTGACCGTCTCCATCGGCCTAGCCTACGGGGTCGGTGGGCCCGCTCGGAAGCGCCCGGTGCGTCAGACGCCGCAGGCCGGCGAGCGGGTGACGAAGTGGACGCCGTCGACGGCTTCGAGCGAGAAGGCGTCGGTCGCGCCGGCGGCGAGGTCGAGCTCGAACGCCGGCTCGTTCCAGCGCCGGTACTGCTCGGCGTCGATGTAGAAGGGCGTGTCGTCGATCTCGCCGAGCAGCAGGTCGTTCGGGCCGACGAGCAGCTCGCCCCTCGGTAGGCAGAGGGGCGAGCTGCCGTCGCAGCAGCCGCCGGACTGGAAGAGCTCGAGCGGGCCGTGCCGGGTGCGCAGAGCGTCGAGCTCGGCGCGGGCGGCGTCGGTGGCGCTGATCTCTCCGGCCGGCGTCATGGCCTCAGAACAGCCCGAGCGGCTTCGGGTCGTAGCTGACGAGCAGGCACTTCGTCTGGCTGTAGTGGTCGAGCATCATCCGGTGGTTCTCCCGGCCGACGCCCGAGACCTTGTAGCCGCCGAAGGCCGCATGGGCGGGATAGAGGTGGTAGCAGTTCGTCCACACCCGTCCCGCCTGGATCTTGCGGCCCATCCGGTACGCCTTCGCCGTGTCGCGCGTCCAGACGCCGGCGCCGAGGCCGTACATCGTGTCGTTCGCGATGCTCAGGGCGTCGGCCTCGTCCTTGAACGTCGTCACGGCGAGCACCGGGCCGAAGATCTCCTCCTGGAAGATCCGCATCTCGTTGCGGCCCTTGAAGACGGTCGGCTCGAAGTAGTAGCCGCCTTCGAGCTCGCCGCCGAGGTGGGTCCGCTCGCCGCCGGTGAGCAGCTCGGCCCCCTCGTCGAGGCCGATCCCGACGTAGCTCTCGATCTTCTCGAGCTGCGCGGTGGAGACCTGTGCGCCGACCTGCGTCGCCTCGTCGAGCGGGTGGCCCTGGCGGATCGACCGGATCCGCTCGAGCGCCCGCTCCATGAACGGCTCGTAGATCGACTCCTCGATCAGCGCCCGCGACGGGCAGGTGCAGACCTCGCCCTTGTTGAACGCGTAGAGCACGAGGCCCTCGACCGCCTTGTCGAGGAACTCGTCGTCGGCCGCCATCACGTCGGCGAAGAAGACGTTCGGCGACTTGCCGCCCAGCTCCGTCGTCGACGGGATGATGTTCTGCGCGGCGTACTGCATGATCAGCCGCCCCGTCGTCGTCTCGCCGGTGAAGGCGATCTTCGCGATCCGCTTGCTCGTCGCGAGCGCCTTGCCGATCTCACCGCCGGGGCCGTTGACGACGTTGATCACGCCCGGCGGCACGACGTCCTCGAGCACCTCCATCAGCTTGAGAATCGACCACGGCGTCGGGCTCGCCGGCTTCACCACCGTGCAGTTTCCGGCGGCCAGTGCCGGCGCGATCTTCCACGCCGCCATCAGGATCGGGAAGTTGAACGGGATGATCTGGCCGACCACGCCGAGCGGCTCGTGGAAGTGGTAGGCGATCGTGTCCTTGTCGACCTCGGAGATCCGTCCCTCCTCGGCGCGGATCGCGCCGGCGAAGTAGCGGAAGTGGTCGGCCGCGAGCGGGATGTCGGCGGCGAGCGTCTCGCGCACCGGCTTGCCGTTGTCCCAGCTCTCGGCGACCGCGAGCAGCTCCAGGTTCTCTTCGATCGTGTCCGCGATCCGGTTCAGCACGCGGGCTCGCTCCGTGGTCGACGTCTCTCCCCAGGCCTCCCTCGCCGCGTGGGCGGCGTCGAGCGCGAGCTCGATGTCCTCCGGGGTCGAGTGGGCCACCTCGGTGAACGGCTCGCCGGTGGCGGGGGCGCGGTTCTCGGCGTACGTTCCCTTCACCGGCGCCACCCAATGGCCGCCGATGAAGTTGTCGTAGCGCTCCTTCAGCTCCACAGGGCTGCCCGGATGGCCGGGCGCCTCGTGTAGGCCCGTCTTCTCGATGGTCGCCATCGAGACCTCCTTCGCTCTCGTGCGAGACATGCGCAGCCGCGAAGAGCGCGGCATACGGCCGCTGACACGACCCTCTTGCGGGCGGGGAGCGATCCCATCCGCGCATTCGCGGAATCTCGGCTCGCGTCGCGGCGCGGCACGTCCCGCCCGGCGACGTGGCACGATCCGCACTCCCTCGACACGGAGACGACACATGACCGATTATCGGACAGACCGTTCGAATAGCGTGATAACGTGCCCGACGTGAACGACGCCCCGCGCGCCTCGAAGGTCGTCGCCGTCCACCTGAACTACCGCAGCCGTGCCGCGGAGCGGGGTCGCGTCCCGGCCGAGCCGTCGTACTTCCTCAAGCCGCCGTCCTCGCTGTCGGCCGACGGCGCCCCGGTCGTGCGGCCGCAGGGCTGCGAGCTGCTCTGCTACGAGGGCGAGATCGCGATCGTGATCGGAACGGCCGTCCGCCGCGCCTCTCTCGACGAGGCCCGCGCCGCGATCGGCTGGGTCGCGGCGGCGAACGACCTCGGCGTCTACGACCTGCGCTGGGCCGACCGCGGCTCGAACGTGCTGGCGAAGGGCCAGGACGGCTTCACGCCGCTCTCGGCGCCGGCGCTCGCAGCGGGGCTCGACCTCGGCAACCTGACCGTCCGCACGCGCCTGAACGGCGAGATCGTGCAGGAGGGGTCGAGCAGCGAGCTGATCTTCCCGTTCGAGCTGCTCGTCGCCGACCTCTCGCGCTTCATGACCCTCGAGCCCGGCGACGTCATCCTCACCGGCACGCCAGCCAACTCGCGCCCGTGCGCGCCCGGCGACGTCGTCGAGGTCGAGGTCGAGGGCGTCGGCTCGGTCCGCAACGAGATCGTCGAGGACGTGCTGCCGCTCGAGCCCCTCGGCGCGATGCCGAAGGTGACGCCCGCGATCCGCGCCGACGCGCTGGGCGAGAGCGCGCCGCCCGCGCGGCCGGCCGTCTCCGAGGAGACCCTCGCCCTGCTCCGACAGGTCTCGACCGCGACGCTGACGACCCAGCTCCAGAAGCGCGGGATCCGGATGCCCTTCCTCGCCGGCCTGAAGCCGACACGGCCCGACCTGCGCATGGTCGGCTTCGCGCACACCGTCCGCTACGTGCCGGTGCGCGAGGACGTCGTCGCCGCCGACACGCGCGAGCTGAACGCCCAGAAGCAGGCGATCGAGGAGATCCGGCCGGGCGAGGTGCTCGTGATCGAGGCCCGCAACGAGGAGGGCGCGGGCACGATCGGCGACATCCTCGCCCTGCGTGCGCTGCGCCGCGGCGCGGCCGGCGTCGTCACCGACGGCGGCGTCCGCGACACGCCGACGGTCGCCGGGCTCGAGCTGCCGACCTATCACCGCTCGCTGCACGCGAGCGTGCTCGGCGTCCTCCACTTCCCGCTCGAGACGCAGGTGCCGGTCGCCTGCGCCGGCGTGCTCGTCCTGCCCGGCGACCTGCTCGTCGGCGACGCGGAGGGGGTGGTCGTGGTGCCGCCGCACCTCGCCGCCGAGGTCGCCGCCGCCGCGGCCGAGATGGAGGAACGAGAGGCGTGGGCGGCCGAGCGCGTCGACGCGGGCGAGTCGATCCGCGGCGTCTACCCGCTCTCCGAGGAGCGCCGCGCGGAGTTCGAGCGCTGGCGCGAGGAGCGTCGCTCGTGAGGTTCCGTGCCGACCCGTCGCAGATCAAGGGCTCGATCGCGCCCGTCGTGACGCCGTTCGCCGCCGACCTGTCCGTCGACTACGACGCGCTCGCGCGGCTGATCGAGTTCCAGCTCGCGAAGGGCACGCACGGGATCTCGGTGCTCGGCTCGACCGGCGAGCCGAGCGTGCAGAGCGTCGAGGAGCGCCGCCGCGTGCTCGAGGTGACTGCGGCCACGGTCGCCGACAAGGTGCCGTTCTTCCCCGGCACCGGCTCGGGCAAGCTCGACGAGACGCTCGAGCTGACCGGGGTCGCAGCCGACCTCGGCGCCGACGCGGTGCTCGTGATCGCGCCGTACTACAGCCGCCCGACCCAGGAGGGCCTCTTCCAGTGGTACTCGACGGTCGCGCAGGCCTACCCGGAGCTGCCGATCGTCGCCTACAACGTGCCGATCCGGACGGCCGTCGACGTCCACCCGGCGACACTCGGCCGCCTCCGCCGCGCGCACGCGAACATCGTCGGGGTCAAGGAGACGACGAAGGACTTCGAGCACGCCTCCTACGTCCTGCACGAGTGCGGCCGCGACTTCCTCGTCTACAGCGGCATCGAGCTGCTCTGCTATCCGCTGCTCGCGATCGGCGGCGTCGGCTTCCTCAGCTGCGTCGCGAACGTCGAGCCCGTCCGCTGCGCCGCGCTCTACGACGCGTTCGCGGCCGGCGACCACGAGACGGCTCGACGGCTCCACTACGACCTGCACCCGCTCGTCGACATGGCGTTCCTCGAGACGAACCCGGGCCCGGTCAAGTGGGCGATGGAGCGGCTCGGGATCCTCGAGTCGGGCGCGGTGCGGCCGCCGCTCGTCTCGCCGCTGCCGGCGACGCAGGAGGCGATCCTCGCCAAGCTCGCCGAGGCGGGAATCCCGGCGTGAGCGCCCCGGCGACGGCCGCCGTGGACGTGCGCGAGCAGCTGCACTTCGTCGACGGCGAGTTCCGGCCGGGCCGGCTGGGGCGGAGCTTCGAGACGCTCGCGCCGACGACGAACCAGCCGATCTGCGAGGTCGCCGAGGGGACGGCCGAGGACGTCGACGACGCCGTCCGCGCCGCCCGCCGCGCCTTCGACGAGGGGCCGTGGCCGCGGATGGCGGCGAAGGAGCGCGGCGCCGTGTTGCGCAGGGTCGCCGACGCGCTGCGCGCGAACGCGACCGACCTCGTCGCGCTCGAGTGCCTCGACATCGGTATGCCGATCGCCCAGATGGGCGCGCTCGCCGCCCGCGCCGCCGACAACTTCGACTTCTTCGCGGCCGCGATCGAGCGGCTTGCGGGCGACGCGTACGCGGTCGGCGAGGAGTTCCTCAACTACACCGTGCACAAGCCGGTCGGCGTCGCCGGGCTGATCACGCCCTGGAACGCGCCGCTGATGCTCTCGACGTGGAAGATCGCACCCGCGCTCGCCGCCGGGAACACCTGCGTGCTGAAGCCGGCGGAGTGGTCGCCGCTGACCGCGACGAAGCTCGCGGAGCTCGTTGCCGACCTGCTGCCGCCGGGCGTCTTCAACGTCGTCCACGGCTTCGGCGAGACGTGCGGCGCGCCGCTCGTCGCGCATCCGGGCGTCGACCTGATCTCGTTCACGGGCGAGTCGGCAACCGGCTCGGAGATCGTCCGGAACGGCGCGGCGACGCTGAAGCGGTACTCGATGGAGCTCGGCGGCAAGTCGCCGGTCGTCGTCTTCGCCGACACCGACCTCGAGCGCGCCGTCGACGCGGTCTGCGCGCAGATCTTCACGATGAACGGCCAGCGCTGCACCGCCGGCTCGCGCCTCCTGGCCGAGGCGCCGATCTACGAGGAGCTCGTCCAGGCGGTCGCCGAGCGCGCGCGGAAGATCCGCGTCGGCGACCCGTTCGACCCGCGCACCGAGCTCGGCCCGCTGATCCATCCCGAGCACCACGAGCGGGTGCTCGGCTACCTCTCCTCGGCCCGCGAGGAGGGCGCGCGCCTGCTCGCGGGCGGCGGCCGCCCGGAGGCGCTGCCGGACGGGAACTACCTGGAGGCGACCGTCTTCGCCGACGTGACCCCGGAGATGCGCGTCTTCGGAGAGGAGATCTTCGGGCCGGTGCTCGTCGCGACGCCGTTCTCCACCGAGGCGGAGGCGGTCGAGCTGGCGAACGCGACCGAGTACGGGCTCGCCGGCTACGTCTGGACGCGCGACCTCGGGCGCGCGCACCGCGTCGCGCGCGCGATCGACTCGGGGATGGTCTGGGTCAACTCGCACAACGTCCGCGACCTCCGGACGCCGTTCGGCGGCGTCAAGCGCAGCGGCATCGGCCGCGAGGGCGGCGAGTTCAGCTTCGAGTTCTACTGCGAGCTCGAGACGATCCAGGTCGCGCTCGCGGAACATCGCGTGCCCCGGCTCGGGCTGGGCGAATGACCGTCCCGTTCGACATCGTCCGGCTCGCGCACGCCGAGCTCGTCGTCACCGACCTGGCCGCCTCACGCGCGTTCTACGTCGACGCGCTCGGGCTCGTCGTCACCGAGGAGACGGCGGACGCGCTCTACCTGCGCGGCTTCGAGGAGCGGCTCCACCACAGCCTCGTTCTGCGCCTCGGGCCGGAGCCCCTGCTCGACCACGTCGCCTACCGGGTGGCCGCGCCGGACGACCTCGCCGCGCTCGAGCGGCACTACGTCGCGCTCGGCTGCGAGCCGCGGGTCGTCGAGGGTGTCGAAGCAGGACAAGGCCCGGCGCTCCGCGTCCACGACCTGCTCGGCTTCCCGCTCGAGTTCTTCCACGAGATGGAGCGCGCGGAGTGCCTGCTCCAGCGCTACGACCTCTACCGGGGCGCGAAGATCATGCGCGCCGACCACGTCAACCTCTACGTCCCGGACGCGGCGCGTGCCGACGAGGAGTACCGGCGGCTCGGCTTCCGCCGCTCGGAGTACATCGCCTCCGACGGCGACGACCGGATCGCCGCCTCGTGGCTCTACCGCAAGCCGACCGTCCACGACGTCGCCGTCACCACCGGCCGCGGGCCGCGGCTGCACCACTTCGCGTTCACCGCCGAGGACCGGCTGGCGATCGTCGCCTTCTGCGACGCGCTCGCGGGCGGGCGCCTCGAGGACTGCATCGAGCGCGGCCCGGGCCGGCACGGCGTCTCGAACGCGTTCTACGTCTACCTGCGCGACCCCGACGGCCACCGGATCGAGCTCTACGTCTCCGACTACTACACGGGCGACCCCGACCACGAGCCGATCCGCTGGAGCGCCTCCGACCCGCGCCGGCGCGCGTTCTGGTCGCACCACGTGCCCGACAGCTGGTTCGAGGAGGGCACGCTCGTGCGCGGCGCCGACGGCCGCCCGGCGGCGCTCGCCGAGCCGCTGCTCGACGAGCGGCTGATCGCGGCCGAGTAGCTACAGCGCCGCTGCGATCGCGGCGGCGGCCCGCCGCACCGCGGCGGCTGCCTTCGCCGCGTCTCGCGCATCGAGCCAGACGGCGCTGATGCTCGCCTCGAGCGCCTGCGCGGGCACGACGAGCGGGACGCCGACGCCGGTCGCGCCCGGCAGCAGCTCGCCGCTCGAGGACGACCAGCCGCGCCCGCGCGCCGCCGCGATCTCGGCGCGCTCGCCGTCGAGCGGCGGACCGGCGGCGAGGATCGCGATCCCCGGCGCGCCACGGCCGACCGGGTGCCGGAAGCCGGCCCGGTAGGCGACGCGCAGGTGCGTGCCGAGCGGCTCGACGACGAGCGCGACGACCGCCTCGTCGCCCTCGCGCACGGTCAGCGCCGCGGTCGCGTCGAGCTCGTCGGCGAGCGCGCGCAGCGCGGGGGCCGCCACCTCCTGCAGCCGCGGCCGTACGCGGCTCGCCAGCTCGAGCAGGCCGAGTCCGAGCGTGTAGCGCCCGCCCGCGCCCCGGACGACGAGCCGCTCCTGGGTCAGCGGCCCGAGCAACCGGTAGACGACCGGCCGGTGCGTCTCGAGCGCGGCCGCGAGCTCGGAGACCGAGAGCCCCTCGGGCTCGTCCGCGAGGACCCGCAGGATCCGCAGCCCGCGTGCGAGCGTCTGCGAGCTGTTCGAGGTCTTCTCGCTCATCGCGCGGGACGATAGCGCAACGAACGATAGTCGGACACAGCGTACGAATAACGGTGGTAGGGTCTCGCGCGGTGGAGCAGACGGCGCAGCCCGGCCCTTCCGCAGGCCGCACGCTCGGCTTCGAGCTGCGCTCGTCGCTTTCCCGTTTCCCGACCGGCGTCTGCGTCGTCAGCTTCGACGCGCCGCACGGCGTCCACGGCGTCACCGTCAGCTCGTTTCTCGCCGTCTCGCTCGAGCCGCCACTCGTCCTCGTCAGCCTCGCCCGCACCTCGCGCGCCCACGACCTGCTCCCGGGCCGGCCGTTCTGCGTCAACGTCCTCGGCGCCGAGCAGGAGGAGCTGGCCCGCCGCTTCGCCGGGATCGGCGAGCCGGCCGGGACCGGCTGGGACGAGAGCGGCCTCGCGCCGCGGCTCCCCGGTGCGCTCGCTCACCTCGCCTGCGCGCCGTGGCAGGTCTACGACGGCGGCGACCACTCGCTCGTCCTCGGCGAGGTCGAGGAGTTCGACTGTCGCGACGGCGACGCGCTCGGCTTCTTCAACGGCCGCTTGCTCAGGATCGACGCGCCCGTGCGCGGGATCGAGTTTCTCTACTAGGAGGTTCGCGCATGGGCGCCCGCACAGGAGCCGAGTACGCAGAGAGGATCGCCGAGGCGGCGATCACGGTCGAGATCCACGGCGAGCGGACGACCGGGAAGGTCGCCGAGATTCCCGCCTTCCGCAACGTCATGCAGACCTACGCGGGCCTCTACGACCTCCAGCACGACCCCGACCTGCGCGACGTCATGACCTACGACTCGCCCACGAGCGGCGAGCGCGTCGGCATGTCGTTTCTCGAGCCCGAGAGCCAGGACGACCTGATCCGCCGCCGCTCGATGATGGAGGTCTGGGCGCGCTCGTCGAACGGGATGCTCGGCCGCACCGGCGACTACCTGAACGCGGCGATCATGGCGATGGCCGGCGCCTCGGAGTGGTTCGCGCAGGCCGACCCCGCCTTCGGCGCGAACATCCGCGCCTACTACGAGCACGTGCGCGAGCACGACCTGCTGCTCACGCACACGCTGATCATGCCGCAGGCCAACCGCTCGAAGACCGTCTCCGAGCAGGCCGACCCCTACCTCGCGGCGCGCATCGTGGAGGAGACCGACAACGGGGTCGTGATCCGCGGCGCGCGCATGCTCGCGACGATCGGGCCGATCGCCGACGAGCTCGTCGTCATGCCGTCGACCGTGATCCGCGGCAGCGCCGACGACGCGCCCTACGCGTACGCGTTCGCGATCCCGACCTCGACGCCCGGCCTGCGCTTCCTCTGCCGCGAGAGCTTCGACCTCGGCCGCAGCCGCTTCGACCACCCGCTCGGCTCGCGCTACGACGAGATCGACGCGGTGGTCGTCTTCGACGACGTGCTCGTGCCCTACGAGCGCTGCTTCGTGCTCGCGAACCCGGAGCTCTGCAACGGCATCTACAACGACACCTCGGCCGCCGCGCACATGACCCATCAGGTCGTGACGCGCACGAGCGCGAAGACGGAGTACATGCTCGGTCTCGTCTCGCTTCTGACCGAGTCGATCGGGATCGAGGGCTTCCAGCACGTGCAGGAGAAGGTCGCCGAGACGATCATCGCGGTCGAGATCGTCCGCGCCCTGCTGCGCGCCGCCGAGGCGGACGCGGCGCCGAACCGCTGGGGGACGATGACCCCGGCGTGGGCGCCGCTGAACGCGTGCCGCAACTGGTACCCGCGTCTCTCGCAGCGCTTCCCGGCGATCCTGCGCGAGCTGGGCGCGAGCGGGCTGATGGCGCTGCCGACCGAGGCGGACGCGTTCGGGCCCGGCCGCGAGGACGTCGAGCGCTACCTCCAGGGCGCCGCGATCGACGGCGTCGACCGGGTGCAGCTCTTCCGGCTCGCCTGGGACACGTGCCTGTCGGCGTTCGCGGGCCGGCAGAGCCTCTACGAGTACTTCTTCTTCGGCGACCCGGTGCGGATGGCCGGCGCGCTCGTCGCGGGCTACGACCGGGAGCCCTACAAGGAACGCGTGCGCGCGCTGCTCGCCGAGGGCGAGGGGGGTGCGGCATGAACGCGGACGTGATCGTCGTCGGCTCCGGCTCGGCCGGCTGCGTGCTCGCGCGGCGGCTCGTCGACGCAGGCCTCGAGGTGCTCCTGCTCGAGGCCGGCGGGCCCGACTCGAACCCGGCGATCCACGATCCGGCCGGCCTCTTCGAGCTCTGGGACGGCCCCGAGGACTGGGGCTACCGGACGGTTCCGCAAGCGGCCTGCGCCGGCCGCGAGCTGCACTGGCCGCGCGGCAAGGTGCTCGGCGGCTCGAGCTCGCTGAACGGGATGATCTACGTCCGCGGCCACCGCTCCGACTACGACGGCTGGGGCGTGCCCGGCTGGAGCTACGACGAGGTGCTGCCGCTCTTCAGGCGCAGCGAGGACTTCGACCGCGGCGCGGGAGAGTTCCACGGCGCGGGCGGGCCGCTGCACGTGATGGCGGACTACGAGCCGCATCCCGTGACCGCGGCCGCGGTCGCCGCGGCGCAGGAGGCGGGGATCCCGTTCAACGACGACTGCAACGGTGCCGAGCAGGCCGGGGTGGGCTTCTGCCAGCTCACGATCTCGGGCGGCCGGCGGCACAGCGCGGCGGCAGCGTTCCTCGCGCCGGTCGCCGATGCGCCGAACCTGACCGTCGTCACCGGCGCCGAGGTACGGCGGCTGCTCGTCGAGGCCACGCGCTGCGTCGGCGTCGAGGTCGCCGTCGAGGGCGAGCTCCGGACCGCGCGCGCCGCGCACGAGGTGGTCGTGTGTGCGGGGACGATCGAGTCGCCGCCGCTCCTGCTCCGCTCGGGAATCGGCCCGGGCGCCGAGCTGCGCGGGCTCGGGATCGACGTCCTCGCCGACCTGCCGGGCGTCGGGCTGAACCTGCACGACCACCTGCTCTCGCCGGTCGTCTTCACGACGAGCACGCCGGTGCCGCCGCCCGTTCCCGGGACTCCAGCAGCTGCACGGCCAGCTCTTCTGGCGCAGCCGCCCCGGGCTGCCCTGCGCCGGACATCCAGCCGCTCTTCTTCCACATGCCGCTCTACGCCGAGGGGATGGAAGGGCCGCCCGACGGCTTCACGCTGATGGCCGGGATGGTGCGGCCGCAGAGTCGCGGCTCGATCCGGCTGACCGAGTCGGGCGGGCTCGCGATCGATCCCGCCTGCCTGAGCGCGCAGGAGGACGTCGACGCGCTCGTCGCCGCGGTCGAGCTCTGCCGCGAGATCGGCGGGCAGAGCGCACTCCGGGAGTGGGGCGCGGTCGAGGCCCACCCGGGCACGGGCGCGGATCTCGTCGACCACGTCCGGCAGACGGCGATCACCTACCACCACCAGGTCGGCACCTGCCGGATGGGCGTCGACGAGCTGGCGGTGGTCGACCCGGAGCTGCGCGTCCGCGGGCTCGAAGGGCTGCGGATCGCCGACGCCTCGGTGATGCCCTCGGTCACGGCCGGGAACACGCACGCCCCGACGGTGATGATCGCCGAGCGGGCGTCCGACCTCGTGCTCGCCGCGGTCGGCTAGCGGCGGGGCGCGATCAGAGGTCGCCGAGCGCCTCGTCGAGCAGCGCGAGCCCGCGCTCGATCTGGGCGTCCGAGACGACGAGCGGCGGCGAGATCCGCACCGCGGCGTCGCCCGCCGAGAGGATGAGCAGGCCGCGGCGGAAGCACGCCTGCTCGAGCGCGGCGGCGGTGTCGTGGTCGGCCAGCTCGATCCCGACCATCAGCCCGCGGCCGCGCACGTCGCGGATCGCCGGGTGCCGTTCCGCGAGCGTCGCGCAGGCCCCCGCGCAGCCGCTCGCCGACCCGCTCGGCCGCCTCCGCGAGGCCGGCCTCGACGAGGTCGAGCGTCGCGAGCGCCGCGGCGCAGGCGATCGGGTTGCCGCCGTAGGTCGAGCCGTGCGTGCCGGGCGTCCACGTCGCGACCTCCTCGCGGGCGAGCATGGCGCCGAGCGGCAGCCCGCTCGCGATCCCCTTGCCGGCGACGAGGATGTCCGGCACGACGCCCTCGTGCTCGACCGCCCACATGCGGCCGGTGCGGCCGATGCCGCTCTGCACCTCGTCGGCGACGAGCAGGATCCCGTGCGCGTCGCACAGCTCGCGCAGCGCCGCGAGCCAGCCCGGCGGCGGGACGACGTAGCCGCCCTCGCCCTGGATCGGCTCGACGACGATCGCCGCCACCTCGCTCGGCTCGACGAGCCGCTCGAAGAGGACGCCCTCGAGGTACTGCGCGGTCGGGAAGCTCCACTCCGACTCGCCGAGCGCCGGCCTGAACGAGTCGGCGTACGGCGCGTGCAGCACGCCCGGCAGCAGCGGCCCGAACCGCGCGCGGTAGCGCGCCTTCGACGCGGTCAGCGAGACGCTGCCGTAGCTGCGGCCGTGGAAGGCGCCGAAGAACGCGATCACGTACTGGCGGCCGGTGTGCCAGCGGGCGAGCTTGATCGCCGCCTCGACCGACTCCGTGCCCGAGTTGGTCAGGAACGCGCGCGCCGGGCCGCCGCCCGGGTAGAGCGCGGTCAGCCGCTCGCAGAGCTCCGCGTACGAGGGGAGGTAGAAGTCCGTGCCGGCGAAGTGGAGCAGCTCGCCCGCCTGGTGGCGGATCGCCTCGACCACCTTCGGGTGGCTGTGGCCGGTCGAGGTGACGGCGATGCCCGCGTTGAAGTCGAGCAGGAGGTTGCCGTCGACGTCCTCGACGACGCAGCCCGCCGCGCGCGCCGGCACGAGCGGGTAGACGCGCGTCAGCGACGGGCTCGTCACCCGCTCGTCGCGCTCGATCACCGCGCGCGCCTTCGGCCCGGGCAGCTCCGTGACGAGCTTCGGTGCGTCCATCGCGGCCAGCTCGGCGGCGCTCACGACGACACCACCGTCCGGCTCTGCTCGCGCATGAACTGCTGCACGTAGTACGGCCCGAGACCGCCCTTGCCCGAGAGACCGCTCGACTTCCAGCCCGGGAACGACTGGATCCCCGGCCACGCGCCGGTGGTCGCGCCCGCGCGCCGGTTGACGTAGACGACGCCCGCCTCGATCTCGTCGAGGAAGCGCTCGACCTCGGCCGGATCCTCGGAGAAGACGCCGGCGGTCAGCCCGTACGGCACGGCGTTCGCCTCGGCGAGCGCCTCGCCGAGGTCGCGCACGCGCGTCACGGTCAGGAACGGCAGGAAGAGCTCGTCGCGCGTCAGCCGGTGCCCGGCCGGGAGCCCGGCGACGACGGTCGGCGCGACATACCAGCCGCCGAGGTCGAGCGTCTCGCCTCCCGCCGCGATCTCGCCGTCGCGGCGCGCCTCGGCGACCGCCCGCTCGAAGCGCTCGACCGAGCGGGCGTTCGCGACCGGGCCGGTCTGCGCGGTGCGGTCGGACGGGTCGCCGACGCGGTAGGCGGAGGCGATCGCGCCCAGCCGGGCCACCAGCTCGTCGTAGACCTCGGCGGCGGCGATCGCGCGCGAGCAGGCGCTGCACTTCTGGCCCGAGAAGCCGAACGCGGCGCGGGCGATCCCCTCCGCCGCCTTGTCGAGGTCGGCCGCGGCGGTGACGATCGCCGGGTTCTTGCCGCCCATCTCCGCCAGCACCGGGCGCGGGTACGGCCCGGCCGCGAGCTTCGCGGAGAGCGCGCGGCCGACCTCGGCCGAGCCGGTGAACGCGATCCCGTCGAGGTCGCCGTCGGCGAGCGCCGCGCCGGTCGCCGGGCCGCCGTGGACGAGCCCGAAGACGCCCTCGGGAAGCCCCGCGTCGAGGTAGGCGCGGGCGAGCGCGTCGCCCGAGCGCGGCGCCTCCTCCGACGGCTTCAGCACGACCGTGTTGCCGGCCGCGAGCGCCGCCGAGCTCATGCCCGCCGCGAGCGCGACCGGGAAGTTGAAGGGCGCGATCACGCCGAAGACGCCGTACGGGCGCAGGACGCTGCGGTTGCGCTCGTCCGGGACGAGCTGCCCGAGCTCGTGGACGAAGCCGGCGTGCTCGTCCAGCTGGCCGCAGTACGTCTCGATCAGGTCGACCGCCTCCTCGACCTCGGCGATCGCCTCCGTGCGGACCTTGCCGATCTCCATGCTCATCGCGGCTGCGATCTCGATCCGGCGCTCGCCGATCAGGCGCGCCGCGCCGCGTAACAGCTCGCAGCGCTCCGCGTACGGGAGCCGCCGCCACGCGGGCGCCGCCTCACGGGCGCGGGCGAGCGCGCCGGCGACGACCTCCGCGCCCTCGCGGCCGCGGCTCGCGACCTGCTCGGTGCGCGACGGGTCCTCCCGCTCGATCGGCGCGCCCGACTCGAGCTCGCGGCCGCCGACGAGATGCGGCAGCGGCTCGGCGGCCGAGGCGCGTGCGGCGGCGAGCGCGCTCTCGAACGCCTCGTCGACCTCTGCGCTCGTTCCGGTCGTGTAGGTCAGCCGCGTCGTCGCCATCGTCAGCCGGGATCGTACGGGGCGTAGGATCGCCGCGTGCTGCGCATCGTCCGTGCCGAGGGGACGGCGGCCGAGCGGGGCCGGACGATCGGTCGCGAGCTCGGGCAGGAGATCGCGCGCAGTCTCGCCTTCTACCGCGGGCTGCTCGCCGCGCGCGGCATCGGCCCGGACGCGCTCGCTCGCCTCGTCGCGCCGTTCCGCGCCGCCGCGGCGGCCGCGCTGCCCGAGCACGTCGCCCTGCTCGAGGGGATGGCCGCGGGCGCCGCGGTCTCCGCCGACGAGCTCTGGGTCGTGAACGCCTACGAGGAGCTCGAGCCCGCGATCGAGCGCTGCTCGACGTTCACGGCGGCGCCGCCCGGCGCGACGATCCTCGCCCACAACGAGCAGTGGCTCGCCGGCGACGCGGGCAACCTCGCGGTCGTGATCGAGGTCTGCGAGGACGGAAGCTGGCTCGCCTCGCCGACGGTGACGTGCTGCCTGCCCGCGGTCGGCCTCAACTCCGCCGGGCTCGCGCAGGGGATCGACTCGCTCAGCGCGCCCGACGACCGCGTCGGCGTGCCGCGCGTGCTCGTCTCGCGCCACGCGCTTGCCGCCGCCTCGCTCGACGACGCGGCCGGGCGCGCCGCGCTGCCGGGGCGCGCCGGCGGCTACGCGCACGTGCTCGCCCGCCGCGGCGGCGAGACGCTGACCGTCGAGACGACCGCGGGCCGCCGCGCTCTCCTTCCCGGCCCGGGCGCGCACACGAACCACTACCTCGACGCCGGGCTGGCGGCGGACGGCGACTCGAGCCCCGGCAGCCGTGCGCGCCACGCCCGCCTCGCCGAGCTGCTGCGCGAGCGGCTGCCGCAGAGCCCGGACGACGCGATGGCGCTGCTCGCCGATCACGCATCCGAGCCGCAGGCGATCTGCGAGCACGGCACGCCCGGCGATCCGGAGGCCTCGGTGGTGCTCTTCTCGATGGTCTGCGAGCTCGAGCAGGGGCGCCTGTGGGTCGCGCCCGGCAACCCCTGCACGACCCCCTTCGAGGAGGTCGACCTGCCCGGCCTCGCGGACGGCTGAGCGGTGCGGCTGCCCGTCGTCTGGAGCGACGAGTGCCTCCGGCACGATCCGGACGCCGAGGTGTTCGTCGGCGTTCGCATGCCCGCCGTCGAGGTCGCCGCGCGCGTCGAGCGGATCCGCGAGGCGCTCGTCGCCGCGGGCGCGCCGACCGTCGCCGCCGAGCCGCACGGCGACGAGGCGCTCCTCGCCGTGCACGACGCGGCGCTCGTCGAGTGGCTGCGCGGCGCGTGGGCGGAGTGGGAGCTGTCCGGCCTCTGCGACGACCCGGGCCAGAACCGCGTCGTCCCCTACAACTTCATGCGCCGCGGCGTCGGCGCCCGCCGCGAGCCCGTCGCGACCTGGGCGCGGGCCGGCTGGTTCGCCTACGACACGATGACGCCGATCGGGCCGGGGACGTGGGAGGCAGCCCGCGCGGCCGTCGACTGCGCGCTCACGGCCGTCGATCTCGTCGCGGCCGGCGAGGCTGCCGCGTACGCCTGCGTCCGGCCGCCGGGCCACCACGCCTGCCGCGACGGCTTCGGGGGCGCCTGCTACCTGAACAACGCGGCCGTGGCCGCCGAGGCGCTGCGCGCGCGGCTCGGCGGGCCGGTCGCGGTCGTCGACGTCGACGCGCACCACTCGAACGGCACCCAGGAGCTCTTCTACGACCGCGCCGACGTCCTCGTCGCCTCGGTTCACGTCGACCCCGGCGCCGGGTGGTTCCCGCACGTCCTCGGCTTCGCCGACGAGACGGGAGCCGGCGCCGGCCTCGGCGCGAACCTCAACCTGCCGCTCGCCCCCGGCGCCGGCGACGACGAGTGGCTCGCCGCGGTCGCCGAGGGGGCCGGACGCGCCGGCGGCGCCCGCGGGCTCGTCGTCTCGCTCGGCGTCGACGCCGCCGCCGGCGACCCGGAGAGCCCGCTCCGCGTCAGCGAGAGCGGCTACCGCGAGGCGGGGCGGATCCTCGGCGCGCTCGGGCTGCCGACCGTGATCGTCCAGGAGGGCGGCTACGATCTCGCGACGATCGGCCCGCTCGTCCTCGCCGCCCTCCGCGGCGTGGAGTCGGAGCTGCGCTGAGAGCGGGCGTGTTCATCGCTCTACGATCGGTCGTACTCTTCGCAAGCGCGTTGTATCGTCCCCCGCTGTGACAGCGGCGGCCACTTGCTTCGGACGTCCGCTGCCGGACGGAGGCACGATCGGCGTCCCCGCCCCCGCGAGCGGCTTCTTCAACCGCTCCGAGGTGCTCCGCGGCGTCGAGTGGTGGGAGGCGAAGGGGTACCGGGTCAAGCTCGGCGAGCACGTCTTCGAGCGCGACGACTACGTCGCGGGCGCCGCCGAGAAGCGCGCCGCCGACCTGATGGCGATGTTCCTCGACCCCGAGGTGGACGTCGTCCAGAGCTACCAGGGCGGCTACGGCTCGATGCAGACGATCCCGTTCCTCGACTTCGACGCGATCGCCGCCAATCCGAAGCCGTTCGTCGGCTACTCGGACATCACCGCCCTCCACGTGGCGCTCCGGCAGCGCGCCGGGCTCGCGACCTTCTACGGCTACGGGCTCGCCGGCATGGGCGACAAGGACTCGACCGACTTCAGCCGCGACCGCCTGCTCTCGGTGCTGCGCGGCGGCGGCGCGGGCGAGGTGCCGCGCGACCCGGACGACCAGTACGTGCGCGCGATCGCCGGCGGCCGGGTCACCGCGCCGATCGTCGGCGGCTGCCTCTGGCTCCTGCTGCAGACGATGGGGACGCCGTGGGAGGTCTCGCTCGACGGCTGCATCTTCTTCTTCGAGGACGTGGACGCGCCCACCTGGTACGTCGACGGGATGCTGACCCAGCTCCACCAGGCCGGGAAGCTCGACGGCGTGGTCGGCGTCGTGGTCGGCGACATGTTCCAGTGCGACTGGCAGGAGCGGCGGCCCGAGTGGCCGCGCACCCGGTCGATCGAGGACGTGCTCGAGCGCTACCTCGAGCCGCTCGGCGTCCCCGTCATCTACAAGCTCCCCCTCGGCCACGGCAAGCATCTGGCCGCCCTACCGCTCGGGGTCGAGGCGACGCTCGATGCCGACGCCCGCTCGCTCGTCATCGCCCATCCAGGCGTCATCAAGGAGGGAACATGAAAGGTGTCCATCGAGCTCGCCGGCTGCTGTTCGCGGCTGCCGTCGTGGCTGTGGCGATCGCGGCCGCCGGCTCGGCCGGTCGCAGCGCCGCCGCCGCTCCCGCAGGCGCGAAGGCCGGCGGCAGCGGCATCCTGCGCGTCGGCACGACGACCTACATCGACTCGCTCAACCCGTTCAAGTTCATCGAGTCGCAGGCGTACAACGCGATGATCATGATCTACCCGCAGCTCGTCCAGTACGGCTACGGGAAGAAGGGCTACTTCATCGAGGGCGACTGGGCGAAGTCGTGGAAGACCTCGAAGGACGGCAAGACCTGGACGTTCGCTCTCCGCTCCGGCACGAAGTGGTCGGACGGGACGCCGATGACCGCCGCCGACGCGGCGTTCACGATCAACACCATCGTCAAGTACGCGAACGGCGCAGCCGCGGTGGCGGCGCCGGCGCTCGGACACGTGAAGAAGGCGACCGCGCCGAACGCGACGACGCTCGTCATCACCTACGCGGCGCCGGTCGGCAACGTGCTCGCGCAGCTCGAGCAGCTGTTCATCGTCCCGCAGCACGTCTACCAGCAGTACGCGTCGACGCCGAAGGGCAAGGGGCTCGCCACGTTCCATCCCGAGCAGCACCTGCCGATGGTCACGGGCGGCGCCTACACGATCAAGTCGTACGAGAAGAAGGGCACGACCGTCTTCATCCCCGACCCGAACTACTGGGGCCCGCCGTCGCACGCCGACGCGGTCGCGCTCACCTACTACACGAACGCCGACTCGATGATCTCGGACCTGCGGCAGGGCAACCTCGACTGGGTCGACCAGGTGCCGTTCAACGCGATCAAGGTCGTCGGTGCGACGAAGGGTGTCGCGCTCGACAAGACGCCGGGCTCGGAGACGACGAACGTGACCTGGAACTCGAATCCGCGGAAGCCCAAGAACCGCGAGCTGCTCGACCCGCAGGTGAAGAAGGCGATCTCGATGTGCATCGACCGCAAGCAGATCCTGAACGTCGTCTTCCAGGGCTACGGGACGCTCGTCGAGAGCCTCGTCGGGCACGTCTCGTCGCTCGAGAACCCGCACCTCGGGCCCCTGCGCTACGACTGCAAGGCCGGGAACGCGCTGCTCGACAAGCTCGGCTACAAGAAGGGGCCCGACGGGATCCGGGTCGCGCCGGCGACGACCGGCAAGTACGCCCAGGCGGCGCATCCGATGAGCTACGACGTGATGACCCCGACCTCGACCGACTTCAACATCAACCGCGAGTACCAGATCGTCGCCGAGGGCTTCAAGGCTGCGGGCGTGAACGTGACGCAGCACGTCGGCGGCGACTCGACGGCGGCGTACACCTACGAGACCGGCTCGAAGTGCGACCCGGCGAAGAACGTCGGCTACACGAGCGGCTTCGACATCGCGATGTGGGACTGGGCCGGCTACGTCGACCCGGACTTCATGCTCTCGGTCGTCACGAAGGGCCAGTGGTGCTCGTGGAGCGACACCGGCTGGGACAACCCCGCCTACGACAAGCTCTACGTCCAGCAGGGCGAGACGGTGAACCCGGCGAAGCGCAAGCAGATCGTCTGGAAGATGCAGCAGATGATCTGGGACAACTTCGTCTACACCCAGCTCGTGAACGAGGAGCTGATCGACGCGCACTCGACGAAGTGGACGGGCTTCCACATCGAGCTGAACGCGTACTCGAAGGACTACTACACGAGCCCGCACAAGGCGTAGAGCTCGCGGATGAGGACGGTTGCGACGGCACTGAGCGGCTGACGGCGTGCGCGGAAGCGATTACGTCGTCAAGCGCGTGCTCTTCGCCGTCGCGACCGTCTTCGTCGCGATCACGCTGAACTTCGTCCTTTTCCGGGCGGTCCCCGGCAACGCCGTCGAGGCTCTGCGCTGCCGCCAGTGCACGCCGGCGTTCAAGCGCTACGAGGAGCGCACGCTCGGGCTGAACCAGTCGAAGTGGAAGCAGTACTGGCTCTATGTCGACCGCCTCGCCCACGGCGACCTCGGCAGCTCCCTGCGCACGCAGGAGTCGGTCACCTCGACGCTCTGGCCGCCGCTCGAGAACACGATGCCGATGGTCGCGCTCGGCACGCTCTTCTCGATCGCGCTCGGGATCCTGACCGGGATGATCTCCGCCTGGCGGCGGGGGACGCTCGTGGACAAGGTGGGTCTCTGGGGGAGCCTCGCCTTCTACTCGATGGCGCCGCAGTGGCTCGGTCTCGTCGTCGTGCTCGCCGTCGCCGGCAAGCTCGGGCTGCCGACCTCGGGGATCAAGGACCCGACGCTCGGGATCCTCGGCAACCCGTCGGAGTGGACGATCGTGCTCGACCGGCTGAAGCACATGATCCTGCCCGCGGCGACCCTCGGGCTCGTCCTCTTCGGCGAGTACACGCTGATCGTCCGCTCGGCGATGCTCGAGACGCTCGGCGAGGACTACGTGCTGACCGCGCGCGCGAAGGGCCTCTCGAGCTGGGCGACCGTGTGGAAGCACGGCCTGCGCAACGCGATGCTGCCGGTGATCACGCTCGTCGCGCTCTCGCTCGGGTTCATCATCGGCGGCTCGATCACGATCGAGTACGTCTTCTCGTATCCGGGGATCGGGCTCGAGATCGTCGAGGCGATCGACCAGCGCGACTACCCGATCCTGCAGGGCGCGTTCTTCCTCTTGACGCTCTCGGTGATCCTCTTCAACCTCCTCGCCGACCTGCTCTACCTCAAGCTCGATCCCAGGGTGACGGAATGAGCGCAGTCGCCGTCCCGCCCGCCGGTCGCGCCCGTCTCCGCCGCCTGCTCGGGAGCCCGCTGCTCGCCAACCGGCAGCTGCTGGGTGGGCTCGTCGTCATCGTCCTGTTCGTGCTGGTGGCGCTCGTCGGGCCGCTCTTCATCCACGGCGACGTGAAGGCGAAGGTGGGGCCGGTGTTCGCGCCGCCGAGCGGGCGCTTCTGGCTCGGCACCGACGGCGGCGGCGCGGACATGGTCAAGCTGCTCGTCGAGGGGGCGCGCATCTCGCTGCTCGTCGGCTTCGCCGCGGCGGCCATGTCGGCCCTGATCGGCGGCACCGTCGGGCTTCTCTCGGGCTTCTTCGGCGGCAAGGTCGACATCGTCCTGATGCGGATCACCGACTACGTGCTCGTGATCCCCGACGTGCCGCTGATGATCGTCGTCGCGACCCTGTACGGCCGCAGCCTCCGGAACATCATCCTGATCATCGGCGGCATCTACTGGACGTCGACGGCGCGCCTCCTGCGCGCCCAGACGAAGAGCGTCCGCGAGCGCGTCTACGTGCGGCGGGCGCGCGCGCTCGGCGCCGGCAACAGCCGGCTGATCTTCCGGCACGTGCTGCCGCAGGTGATGCCGCTTCTGATCGCGAACACTGTCCTGCTCGTCGTCTACGCGATCTTCGCCGAGACGTTCATCACCTTCCTCGGCCTCGGCGACCCGAGCGTCGTCTCGTGGGGGCGGCTGATCGAGAACGCGTTCACGGACGACGCGATCCTCAACAACGCGTGGTGGGCGATCGTGCCGCCGGGCGTCGCGGTGATGATCCTCGTCATCGGCTGCACGATGGTCGGGCAGGCGCTCGAGGACTCGATGAACCCGCGACTCCGCTCCGGGTACCTCTCGGTGCGGCGGTTCCGGCTGCGCCCGCTGCCGCAGCCGCGGGAGCGCGCGTGACCGCGCTGCTCGAGGTGGAGGATCTCCACGTCTGGTTCGACCTGCCGCACGGGCGCGAGCTGCACGCGGTGCAGGGCGTCTCGTTCGGCGTCGACCGCGGCGAGCGGCTCGGGCTCGTCGGCGAGTCGGGCAGCGGCAAGACGACGACGATCCTCGCGCTGATGGGGCTTCTGCCGCCGACGGCGTCGGTCGCCGGGCGGGTGCTGCTCGACGGCGAGGACGTGCTCGCGCGCGGCGAGCGGACGGTGGCGCCGCACCGCTGGCGCGACGTGGCGATGGTCTTCCAGGGCGCGATGAACGCGTTCAACCCGGTGCGGCGGATCGGCGAGCAGCTCGTCGAGCCGATGGAGCTGCACGGGGTCGCGAGCGGGGCGGAGGCGGAGCGCCGCGCCGGCGAGCTGCTCGAGCGGGTCGGGATCGCCGCGGCGCGGGCGAAGAGCTACCCGCACGAGTTCTCGGGCGGGATGCGGCAGCGGGCGGCGATCGCGATGGCGCTCGCGTGCGGGCCGAAGCTGCTGCTCGCGGACGAGCCGACGACCGCGCTCGACGTGATGGTGCAGGCGCAGATTCTCGAGCTCCTGATCGCGCTCGCCGACGATTTCGGGCTCGCGCTCGTGCTCGTCACGCACGACCTGCCGGTCGTCGCGCAGACGTGCACGGCGGCGGCGGTCATGTACGCGGGCGAGATCGTCGAGACCGGGCCGATGGACGCGCTCTACCACGAGCCGCGCCATCCCTACACGCGGCTGCTCTTCGCGGCGACGCCCGATCTCGAGTCGCGCGACGTCGTCGTCTCGATCCCCGGGATGCCGCCGCGGCTCGACGAGGAGATCGTCGGCTGCCCGTTCCGGCCGCGCTGCGACCGGGCGGTGGAGCGCTGTGACGCCGAGGCGCCGCTGCTCCGCCGGGTCGGCGAGGCGCACCGCGCGGCCTGCCACGCCGCCGACGAGGTGCCGGCGTGAGCGAGGCGCTGCTCGAGGTCGAAGAGCTCGTCGTCCGCTACCCGGTGCAGCGGGGGCTCGCGGGCGCGCTGCTGCGCCGGGAGCGGCAGCACGTGCATGCCGTCTCGGGAGTCTCGTTCGCGGTCGCGCGCGGCGAGATGGTGGCGCTCGTCGGCGAGTCGGGTTGCGGCAAGACGACGACGGCGCAGGCGGTGCTGCGGCTCGTCGAGTCCGACAGCGGCGCCGTCCGCTTCGACGGGATCGACGTCACCGGTCTCGGCGCGCGCGAGCTGCGGCGGCTGCGGCGGCGGATGCAGATCATCTACCAGGATCCATACGAGTCGCTCGACCCGCGCTTCCGCGTCGAGACGACGGTGGCGGAGGCGCTCGTCGTCCACCGCGAGGGCACGCGCGAGGAGCGGCGGCAGCGGGTCGAGCAGGCGCTCGAGCTGGCGGGCCTCTCGCCGCCGGAGCTCTATCTCGACCGCTATCCCCACGAGCTCTCGGGCGGGCAGCGGCAGCGGGTCGCGATCGCCGCGAGTCTCGCGCTCGGCCCGGATCTGCTCGTCGCGGACGAGCCGGTGTCGATGCTCGACGTCTCCGTGCGGGCCGGGATCCTGACCATCCTCGACGAGCTGCGCCGCCGCGGGCTCGCCGTCCTGATGATCACCCACGACCTCTCGACGGCCGCCCGTTTCGCCGACCGGATCTGCGTCATGTATCTCGGCCGCATCGTCGAGGAGGGCCCGGCCGAGCAGGTGGTCGAGGATCCGCGGCACCCGTACACGAAGGCGCTCCTCTCGGTGGTGCCGCGCCGCGACCCGCGCCGCCGCGTCACGCCGGAGATCCTGCGCGGCGAGACGCCGAACCCGGTCGACGTCCCCTCCGGCTGCCGCTTCCATCCGCGCTGCCCGGTGGCGGTCGCGGCGTGCCGGACGACGGATCCGCAGCTCGGCACGACCGGGGCCGACGGCCACCGGGCGGCGTGCATCCTCGTCGGGCGTTAGCTGCAACTGGTCATAGCCGCCTCGTTGCGAAGCCGCGACCCTTTCGCGACCACGTCCGGCACCTATCTCGGCCTCCCACGGCGTGCGACGCCGCTCCGCTCCTGCCTGCTCCTCCTCCGACCGGTGCCAGGCCCGGGCCAGACCCCGTGACTGGGGTGTGACGAGAGTGTGGTGGGCCTCGTCTGCGACGACGGCGTGGTGCGCGCGGCGTGGGTCAGGCGCGGATGCGCACGACGCCGTCGGCGATCTCGACCGGGTAGATCGCGGCCCGGAGGGCCGGGTCGTCGAGGCAGGCGCCGCTCCCGAGGTCGAACTCCCAGCCGTGCCACGGGCAGCGCAGGACACGCTCTCCGGCGAGCTCGTACTCGCCCGGGACGCCCGCCTCGCGCTCGCGCACGCGCCCGAGACAGAGCGGCGCGCCCGAGTGCGGGCAGCGGTTGCGGACACCGTGCGCCGTCCCGGTCGCCGCGTCCCAGAGCACGCCGACCTCGCGCCCGCCCACCCGCGCGACCAGCCGGCCCGCCGCCTGCAGCTCCGCGAGCGAGCCGACCTCGACCCAGCCGGCGGGCCCGCTCACGCCGCCGTGAGCCCGAGCCGTGCGCCGTAGAGCGCCGCCGCGTTCCCGTGCAGCACGCCCTCGCGCCACGCCTCCGGCAGGCGGCGCAGCATGAACGCGGGGTCGTCGAAATCCCAGTGCGGATAGTCGGAGGCGAAGAGAAGCGTCTCCGGTGCGCCGACCGCGGCGAGCATCTCGAACAGCAGCTCGTCGTGGCCGTCGGTGTGCTCGAGCGGCTGGGTCGTGAAGCGGACGTGCTCCCGCGCCACCTCGCTCGGCCTGCGCTCGAGCCACGGCACCTCGCCGCGCAGCCCGCGCCAGTTCGTGTCGAGCCGCCAGAGGATCCCCGGCAGCCAGGCGAGGCCGCCCTCGAGCAGCACGACCCTGAGCCCGGGCAGCCGCTCGAAGACGCCGTGGCAGAGCAGCGACACCAGGTGCGCCATCTGCGAGCCGGCGGAGCCGAGCGTGTGCCACTCGATGTAGAAGGAGCCCGGCCCGGCGCCGCCCGGCGAGGCGGCGATCCCCATCCCCTCGCCGCCGGTGTGGATCGCGACCGGCAGCCCGCACTCGGCCGCCGCCTCGAAGAGCGGCAGGTAGCGCGGGTCGCCGTACGGCCGCTCCGAGCCGCCGCAGAGCAGCACCTGCACGAACCGCTCGTCCCCGGCGCAGCGCCGGATCTCCTCGGCCGCCGCGCGCGGATCCTGCGCCGGGCAGATGATCGAGGCGCGCAGCCGCGGGTCGGCGTCGAGCCAGCGCTCGCGCAGCCAGTCGTTGTGTGCGCGGGCGAGCGCCGCCGCCCGGTAGGCGCTCGGCATCAGCGAGACGAGGATCGCGTCGTCGGCGTTGAGGACGCCGATCTCGGCGCCGGTCGGGTCGAGCAGGTCGCGCGCCACCGCGGCGGCGTCCGATCCGGGAACGGCGTCGGGCTCGACGACGTCCTGCCGGTACCACGAGGTCGGGTGCGCCCACGAGTACCCGGGCAGTCCCCAGTACGTCTGCCCGCGGAACCACTCCCGCTGCGAGCGCTCGACGTAGGAGAGCAGCTCCTCCGGGTCGCCGATCTGCGGGTGGACGTCGCAGTCGATCACGCGCGCGATCCTACGGTCAGACGCAGTCGCGCGGGAAGCGGTGCTCCCAGCGCCGTGCGAACACGACCGCGCCGCTCTCGGTCGCGGTCAGCTCGGTCTCGACGTGGAACGCCTCCGCGTCGGAGCGCATCGACGCGGTCACCTCGGCGCGACCGCTCCACGCGCCGCGCGCGATCCCCGTCGTCGCGTGGAACGAGACCTCCGCGGAGAGCGGGTCGCCCTCGACGATCGAGTAGACGGTGTGGTTCTCCTCCTCGGAGACGAGGTCGAGCGGGACGAGTCGCACGGTCCCGCCCGCGTCGTAGTCGAAGTGCTGCTCGACGCGGCCGGTGGCGAAGTCACGCCGCAGCGAGCGGCCGTCGGGCCCGGCGGCGTCCTGCTCGGTCTCGAGCCTCGGCGTGTGCTCCGGCTCGCCGAACGCGGGCAGCGCCGCGTCCTCGGCGCGCGGCGGCCGCACCGGCAGCTCCAGCGTGCCGCCGTGCACGGTCAGCGTCACCGGCTCCGGCGAGGGCCACGCCCACGGCCAGTACGTCGAGGAGACGGCGACCCGCAGGCGGTGCCCGGCCGGGAGCGCGTAGCCGATCGAGTCGAGCTCGACGCGGACGCGGGTGCGGCGGCCGGGCTCGAGCAGCTCCGGCTCGGCGTGCGAGGCCCGGTGCGTGAGGTTGAGCAGCCCGCGCGTGACGAGCGCCGAGGCGCCGTCGGGGCGAAGGTCGCAGAGCCGGACGCAGACGAGCGCGAGCGGGCGATCCACCTCGAGCTCCAGCTCGACCGCGGGGAAGCCGAGCAGCTCGAGCGGCTCCGCGAGCGGCTCCAGGTCGACGCACGCCGAGAGCGCGTCGTCGGGGCGCTGGTCGGCGGCGAGGTCGGCCGACGAGCCCTCCGCGCACCAGACGCCCGCCTCGGTGCCGAGCGTCTGCGCCGGCCTCTGCACGAGCGGCGCCGCGAGCGGCAGCGCGATCTGCCGTGTCTCGAGTCGCGGCGACGGCCACGCCTCCTCGCCGGCCCAGCGCCCGGCGCGCAGCTCGTAGCTCGGCTGCGGCTCGACCGCGTCGAGCACGTACGCCCGCAGCATCGGCTCGGCCATGATCCCGGTCTCGCGCCCCTTCAGCCATTCGTCCCACCAGCGGACGCATTCCTGCAGCCAGCCGATGCTCGGCCCCGGCGCGGCGTCGTCGGGGAACGCGTGCGCCCACGGCCCGACGAGCCCCTTGCGCGGCCCCGGCAGCCCGGCCAGGAGCCGGAAGACCGCGTTCGTGTAGCCGTCCGCCCAGCCGCCGACCGCGTAGACCGGCACCTCGATCGCCGCGTAGTCCTCGCAGACCGAGCCGTGCCGCCAGTACGCGTCGCGTCGCTGGTGCCCGAGCCAGTGCTCGATGTACGCCGGCGTGTGCTCCATCCGGTCGAGCCAGACCTCGCGCCACGTCTCGGGCAGCAGCGCCGGGTCGGGCGGCCGCGCGTTCCACGTCAGCATCGACGAGGCCCAGTGGAGCATGTCCGACGCGAGCACGCAGCCGCCGCGGTAGTGCACGTCGTCGGCGTAGCGGTCGTCGGTCGAGCAGAGCGTCATGACCGCCCTGAGCGCGGGCGGCCGGAGCGCGGCGACCTGGAGCGCGTTGAAGCCGCCCCACGAGATCCCGGTCATCCCGACCGCGCCCGAGCACCACTCCTGCGCGGCGAGCCACGCGATCACCTCGACCGCGTCGGCCAGCTCCTGGGCGGTGTACTCGTCGGAGAGGATCCCGTCCGACTCGCCGCTGCCGCGGATGTCGACCCGCACGGCCGCGTAGCCGTGCCCGGCGAGGTGCGGCTGGCGCACCGAGTCGCGGACTGCCGTGCCGTCGTGCTTGCGGTACGGCAGGTACTCGAGCACCGCCGGCACGGGGTCGCGCTCGGCGTCCTCCGGGAGCCAGATCCGCGCCGAGAGCCGTGTCCCGTCGGCGAGCTCGATCCAGGTGTGCTCGAGCTCACGGATCGGCCGCGGCAGCCGTTCCCACGGAACGACGCTCACCGGGCGGCGTTGTCGACGAGCTCGGCGACCTCGACGAACGTGACCGTCGGCCGCACGCCGTAGAGGCCGGTCACCCGCTCGACGAGCGCGTCGTCGAAGAACGCGCGCGCCGCCTCCTCCGAGTCCCAGAGGTAGACGTTCGTCGCGCGCAGCCGCTCGGCGTCGACCGTGAACGCCTTCTGCCGTAGCCCGGGCATGCCCTCGAAGCGGCCGCGCGCCTCGCGGGCGATCGTCGCGATCCGCTCGGCATCGAAGCCCTCCTCGTACCGGAACTCGACGGTCACCGCGATCACGAGCGGAGCGTAACCGCACAGACATGCCTCCAGAGGTCATGCTTCGAGTCTGGCCGCCAGCGCAAGGGGAGGAACCATGGGCGTGACGACGGTGGAGTCGCCGATCCCGGCTCACGAGACCGAGCAGGTCGCACCGGCGAATGCGACGGACGCGACGCGGCGGTCTCGCACGAGGTTGCGCCCGCTCGCAACGGCGGCTGCCGTGCTCGTCGTCGGCGCCGCCACCGGGCCGGCCGCGCTCGCGAGCGCGCCGCCGGTCGGCCCGCTCCCGGCCGGCCCGACCTCGACGATCGCGACGAAGAAGGGGCAGCTCGTGTCGGTCGCGCTGCCGCACCGCTCGGGCGGGCGTTCGTGGCGGATCGCTCGGGCGTTCGACTCGAAGGTGCTCCGCGAGGTCACCGAGGGCGACGTCGGCTCGACCGTGGTCGTTGTCTTCAAGGCGGTGCGGGCGGGCCGGACGGCGATCGTCTTCGCGCTCACCCGCGGCGAGGCCGCGAAGGTCTACGAGGCGCGACGGTTCGCGGTTCGGGTGACCGGATGAGCGACCCCACCTGCACCCATCTCGACCAGATCGCGGTCACCGAGCTGCCCGCGGAGATCGCAGGCTGCGAGGAGTGCCTGAAGATCGGCGGCCGCTGGCTGCACCTGCGCATGTGTCAGAGCTGCGGCAAGATCGGCTGCTGCGACTCCTCGCCGAACCGGCACGCGAGCCGGCACGCGCGCGAGTCCGGCCATCCGATCATCCGCTCGGCCGAGGCGGGCGAGGACTGGAGCTGGTGCTTCGTAGACGAGGTCGCGTTTGCGCTCACACCGGGCGAGGGAGGCTGAGATGGACGATTCGCAGATCCACGAGGTGATCGAGAAGCTCGTCGCCGAGGAGCACGAGCTGTGGCAGCGCGAGGAGGAGGATGCGGGCGCCAGCGAGGAGGACCGGCTGCGACTCGCGGGTCTCAGGGTCTCGCTCGACCAGTGCTGGGATCTGCTCCGGCAGCGGCGCGCGCGCCGCGACGCCGGGCAGAACCCCGACGTGGCCGGCGTCCGCCCCGCGGACGTTGTCGAGCGCTACCAGCAGTAGGAGGAACCCTCCACCTATTCGGGCTGGTCGAGCCGTGCGGCCTCGAGGTCGAGGTCGCGCTGCACGCGTTGCATGACCGCGTCGTCGATCGCGCCGTCGTTCCGCAGCGCGACGACCGCCGCCTGCTCGGCCCGCAGCAGCTCGCGTATCACCCGCTGATAGGCGATCGACTGCTCCTCGATCGCCCCGTCGTCGCCGTCGTCGAAGCGGGCGCGGAAGCGGTCGCGCCGGAAGCCGAACGAGCCGCGGAGCCGCTGTGCCGTCTCGGGCCGCACGGCGCCCTCCGAGACGAGCTCCTCGAGCCGCACGAGCGCCGCCTCGGCCGAGTGGATCCGCGCCTTCGCGTCCTCGCGCGCGGCGCTGCCGTCGTCGACGACGCCGAGCACCCGGATCAGCGCCGGCAGGGTCAGCCCCTGCAGCACGAGCGTCGCCACGATCACGCCGAACGTCAGGAAGACGATCAGGTCGCGCTGAGGGAAGTCGGTCGGCAGCGCGAGCGCAGCGACGAGCGAGACGGCGCCGCGGATCCCCGCCCATGAGATCGCTGCCAGCCACTGCCACGGCGGGTACGGGTCGTTGCGGCGGATCGCCGGGACCGCGAGGCGCGGCAGCCAGGCGGCGATCGGCAGCCAGACGATCCGGACGGCGATCACCGTCAGCGAGACGATCGCCGCGTACCAGGTCAGTCGCGGCGACGAGGTGCCCGAGAGCGCGTTGACGATCCGGTGCAGCTGCAGGCCGACGAGCACGAAGAGCAGCGCGTTGACGCAGAAGACGAGGATCTCCCAGAACGCGTCGCCGGAGAGTCGCGTTCGCTCGTTCGTCAGCTCGGGCGTGTACCAGCCCATGTAGACGCCGATCGTCACCGCCGCCAGCACGCCCGAGACGCCGGCCGCCTCCGCCGGCAGGTAGGCGAGGTAGCCGCTGAGAACGGCGATCGCGACCTCGACCGGCGGGTCGTCGAGCCGTTTGCGCACCTGCCGGACGAGGTAGCCGACCGCGAGCCCGATTGCGATCCCGCCGAGCGTGTTCACGACGACCCGCGCCGACGCGTCGAAGAGGGAGAACGCACCGCCGAGCGCCGCCCCGACCGCCGCCTTGTAGAGGACGAGCGCGGTGCCGTCGTTGACGAGGCTCTCGCCCTCGATCAGCGAGACGATCCGCCGCGGCGCGCCGAGGCGGCCGGCGATCTCGGTCGCCGCGAGCGCATCCGTCGGCGAGACGATCGCGCCGAGCGTGAATGCGACCGGCCACGAGAGCCCGATCCAGTCGTGCGCGACGACCCCGACCGCGGCCATCGTCGTCGCGACGAGCCCGAACGCGAGCAGCGAGATCGGACGCTTGTTCGCGCGGAGATCGCGCAGCGAGGTGAAGAAGGCGCCCGAGTAGAGGAGCGGCGGCAGCACCGCGACGAGCACGACCTCCGGCGGCAGCGCCACCTGCGGCAGGCCGGGGACGAAGCTGAGGACGACGCCGCCGAGCACGAGCAGGATCGGCAGCGGCAGCCGCAGCGTCGGCGAGAGCGCGAGCAGCGCCCCGACGGCGATGAGCAGCCCGAGAAGCTCGAGATCCTGCTGGGCGCCGAAGTGCACGCCGCGAGGATACGCGGGGCGCGGCCGGCCTTCGCTGCGCGCTCGCCCGCCCCACCATCGGCTAGCACCGGGCGCTCGTCGTGACGGCGGCGAACCCCGCCGGGGCCGGAGGAACGGCCATTTTTCCGTGCTATCCTTCGTGGTAACGGATTCGTCAACCTAGACGATCCGGTGGATTTGCCTGTCGGCCGCACCCTGGCCGGTGGCAGCCGCCCTCAGCAGCGCAGGACGGGCTTCGGTTCGATCGGTCGCAGCTCGCGATCGCGATCACCAACAGCCCCGGCGGAGGAGATTCCCCTCGAGCAGAAGACACGGTTTCGTGCCGCGCGACGGTCTCCCGCCTGCGCGGCCGCCGCCGCAGAGCCTGAATCGATCGGGGAGCTCTTCCCGCAATCGGAAGGACGACCATGGTTGCGCACCTCTTCAGCATGAAATTCGTCATCGCCGCAGTCGCCGCAATGGCGATCGGTGGCGGCGCCTACGCGTTCACGGCGTCGAACACCGTCCCGGATACCACTGCCGGCTCGGGTAGCGGAGTCGTGTCGGGGTACACCGTCACGAACCTCCACTACAACCTCAACGCGACGAACCCGGCGAACATCGACTCGCTGACCTTCACGATCAACCCGGCCGTTCCCAGCACGAGCACCGGCAAGGTCGTCATCCAGGCGGCGCTCAGCACCGGCGGACCGAGCACCTACACCTGCACGACCGACACGACCGGTGCGACGGTCACCTGCCCGACGACCACTCCGGTGCTGACCACGGCGACCCTGACCGGTGTCACCGTGACCGCGGCGCAGTAGAGAAAGGAGCGAGACCATGGCTTCCGGCCGGCGGCGCTTGCTGCGATCGCGTGGTGCACGGATCGCCGCCGGCGTCGCCGCCGCGGCGGCCTTCGGCGCGACGTGGCTCTACTTCGCGCCGACCCAGCTCGGCGGCGGGGCGACGTACTCGATCACCGACGGCATCAGCATGGAGCCCCTCCTGCACAAGAACGCCCTCGCGATCGTCCGCGCGCAGCCCGCGTACAAGGTCGGCGACGTCGTGCTCTACCAGAGCAGCACGATCCACCGGCCGGTCCTGCACCGGATCGTCGTCATCCAGAACGGCCACTACTTCTTCCAGGGCGACAACAACAACTTCGTCGACCCCGGCTACGCGACGCCGGGCGAGCTGACGGGCAAGCTCTGGCTCCATGTGCCCGCCGTCGGCGGCGCGGTCGGCTGGATCGGCAAGCCGTCGCACGCGGGCTTGCTCGCCGGTCTGACCGTGCTGCTTCTGCTTGCCGGCGGACTGAGAGCCGGGCGTCGCAGGCGCGGCCGGCGCCGCGGCCCCCAGATCCCGGCGGCGGGTCCTCGTCCGCGCGCGCACGCACGCCGGTACCTGATGCCCGTGGGCCGGGTGACGCTCACCGCGCTCGTCGTGCTCGGAGCCCTCGGCACCGTCCTGGTCGCCGTCGGCTTCACGTCCTCGTCCAAGCGCATCGTCCCCCTTCAGGACGCCTACCGGCACACCGGCGCCTTCGGCTACCGCGCGGTGACCAAGCCGAGCCTCGCGTACCCGAGCGGGGTCGCCGTCACCGGCGATCCGCTCTTCACGAGCCTCGTCGACACGACCACTCTGAGCTTCAAGTACCGGTTCGTCTCGGCGCTCCCGCACCAGATTCACGGCACGATCGCGCTCGAGGGGCTGATCCTCGACCAGTCCTCGAACTGGAAGAGCCTCTACTCGGTCGTGGCGAAGACCCGATTCACCGGCGACAGGGCCGAGGCCGCCGGTGTCGTCCAGCTGAAGGAGCTGTACACGCTGCTCAACCAGGTCGGCGCGGCGTCGGGGGTCGCGGGCGGCTCGTACACGATCGACATCCAGCCCGTCGTCCACATCGTCGGAACCGTGGGCGGCACCTTCGTCGACACGACCTTCTCCTCGTCCGTCCCGTTCTCGGTCACGGCCGCGGTCGTGGCGCTCGACGTGGCGCCCGCCGCAGCGCCTCCGGGCGCCACGTACGTCCCCGAGAGCAGCCATGCCGCGCTCGACTCGGTGGTGAAGCCCGTCCAGTCCGGCAGCATCCCGGTCCAGGCGGCGAATCTCGTCACGGTCGCGAGGTACGCGGTCCCGGTGTCCGCGTTCCGCGTCCTCGGGCCGGTCCTCCTCGTGCTCGCGCTCCTGATCGGCGTCCTCCACGACGTGCTGCTGCGCAGGCACTCGCAGCTGCCCGAGGAGGAGCAGATCGCCATCCACCTCGGTTGTTTCGTCGCGCCCGTCTCGGACCTCGCTCTGCCTGCCGGCACGGCGCCGACCCTCGTCGGCGACTTCCCGAGCCTCGCGCGCCTCGCGCGGTATCTCGAACGGCCGATCCTGCGGCAGTCCAACGCGAGCGGGCGCACCTATGCCGTCGACGACGAGACGCGCGTCTACCAGTACCGGGCCGGCCCGGCGGCCCCGGCGGCCCAGCCGAGCTCGGAGCAGGCGTCGCGTGCGCCGGTGGTGCACCCGCGCGGCCGGAAGCTGCGTCGGCCCCGTGCCCTGATCGCAGGCGCGGTGCTCGTCCTCGTCGTCGCGGTCACGCTCGTGACGAGCTTCACCGCGTCGACCAACGTGCCGACGAGCAACGCCGGCACGTCCGTCCAGGCGCTGCAGATCAGCCAGCTGACGCCTGTGGGGTGCAGCTCGCTCCTGCTGACGAAGCTCGTTGTCGGGAGCGGGAACTTCTCGACCGCGGCCACCCACGCGCTCATCGTCGGCAGCGCCGACGCCGAGACCATCACCGCCACCGGCGGCCACAATTGCATCGTCGGCGGCGGGGGCAACGACACTGTCAAGGCCCAGTCCTCCGACGTCTGCATCGTCGGCCCGACGAACGGGGCGAACTACAGGAAGTGCACCAGGGCAAGCTGAGCTCGTCCGCCGCCGGCGCCGATCTCTACGTGCTGTGGCCGACGAGGTGCTCCTCGTCGAGGGCGACCACGAGGTCGCGGAAGCGCCCGCTGTCGCGGACGACGAGCGCGTCGCTCGTGAGGTCGAAGGCGAACCGGTCGCCGCCGCGCAGGCTCGCCAGCAGCGCCCCGGACGGCGCGCCGAAGACGTGCCACCGCGAGTCGGGATCGGCCGCCGCGATCTCCGCCTCGAGCTGCGACGTCTCGTAGTAGACGTCGAGGTCGGAGTCGGCGCGCTGCTGTCCGCGGCTCACCGAGCCGTACACGACGAGGAAGTCGAGGTTGCCGTCGCCGGCCGAGGCGATGACTCGTTGGATCCCGTCGCGTTGAGGGGTCGTGGTGCGCGCTTCGAGGGTCGTCTCGTCTTCGCGCAGGCGCGCGGCCCAGTCGCGGTCGTTGCGCCAACGGCTCGCCGGGCACGGCTGCGCGCTCATCCGGACTTTCCCTCGGCAGGGCGTCTGCGCCGGGTGCGCCGCCGGAAGGCGATGCTCGTCGCGATGCCGAGCAGCCACCCGAGGATGGCGGCGGCGAGGATGATCCAGACGAGCGACGCATGCGTCGAGCCGACCGCCCAGTCGAGCTTGACGCTGCGCGTGTTCTTCGAGCTGAGCACGACCAGGGCGGCGAGCAGCGCGACGAACACGAATGCTCCGGCGTAGAGGCGGGCTCGGTGCCCGTGGCGGACGATGCGCTCGGTCCGCGTCTCGGACAGGGGAGCCGGCGCGGGCTCCAGGGGCGGCTCGGGCGGAGTGGGATCGATCGAGGTCATGAGTCTCTCCTAGGCGACGAGCGCCGGCGGCCCGGCCGCCACGACGAGCTTCGTGACGTCGAGCGGGGCGCGGATCAGGTAGCTGCGTCCGCCGTAGAGCACCTTTGCACGCGGAAGGCGGGCCACCCCGAGCCAGCGATCGACGAGCGAGAGGAGCTCGATCGCCCATCCCGTGCCGATCGGCGGCTGCAACCGGACGGTCAACCCCCGGCCCCTGACGATCTCGGCCGGGAACAGGGGGGAGGCGTATTCCACGAGCAGGGCGGCGCGCTCCGAATCGGGGACGACGATCTCGACGCGGTGGAGGCCTTCGGACGACCAGGCGCCGCGTGGATTCGGCCGTGCCGGGCGGACGACCGGCAGATGCTCGACGAGCGGCAGTGCGGGTGCTTCGATCATGTCGGCTCCGTGGTCGAGGCGTGAACGCCGACCGCGCTGCGTGGGGTCGGCCGCATCCAGCTCCAACCCGCGACGTCTGTGGGAGGACAGTTCGCCAGGCTGCGCATCGTTGGGGCCGGGCGAGCACTCCGCAGCGCCGAGGACTACGGCACCACATCTCGGACGCTAGCACGTTTCAGCCGGCGATCGTGACCGGCACGCCGGCGCCGATTCGCCCGACGAGCCAGCGCATCGCGCTGCCGGCGAGCCGGACACAGCCATGCGACGCGGCGGTGCCGAGCGCCCCCGAGAGGTGCGCAAGCCCGTGCAGCGCGACCTGTCCCGGTCCCCCGTCGAATTGCTGGAAGACGTTCGAGCGGGCGCTGAGCGCCAGCGCGAAGGGCGCGCCGGCGTTCTCGGGCGCGACGCGCACCGCCTCCTCGACGAAGAACGCTCCCGCCGGCGTCGGGGTCGAAGGCGCGCCCACGACCGCCCGGAAGGTCCTGACCGCTCGTCCCGCGCGGTAGACGAGCACGCGCCGTCCGGCGCGCTCGACGACGATGTGCCAGCGCGTGACGCCGACAGCCGTCGCCCGGGCGCGAATCCACCCGGTTGCGCCGTTCGGGCGACCCGGAAGCCGCACCCGCAGCCAGCCGCCGGCGGCGCTGTCGAGCACCGGCAGGACGGTGCGCGCGCCGGTGATCGGACGCCGTGCGTCGAGCGTCCGGAGCGTCGGGGCGTTCGCATTCGGTGCCGAGCGCACCGCATGGGAGGCGAGGAGCGTCACGAGCTTCTGCGTCGGCCGCACGGGCGGCGCTGCTTCGGCCCTGCCGCTCGAGCTGCAGGCGAGCGCCGCGAGCGTCGCCACCAGGACGCCTCGCCGCAGGGTGGGCGACCGGGGCGCCCACCCTGCGTGCCTGTCGTTCTCCGCGGTTCCCATTGCGGACGCAGAGGTGCTCAGCCGGTGAAGCCGATGCTCGTCTGCCCCGTCGGGATGGCGGCGATCTTCTTCGCGATCGCCTTTGCCTTTGCGGCCCTTGCCGCGGCTGCTTTCGCTTTCGCTGCGGCCTTCGCCTTTGTGGCGGCCTTCGCCTTCGCGACGGCCTTCGCCTTCGCGGCCTTCGCCGCTGCGGCCTTCGCCGCTGTTGCGGCCTTCGCGGCCTTCGTGGCAGCCGCCTTCGCCGTCGCGGCGTCGGACGCGATCTGCGCGGCGATAGCCGCCGCCTTGTCTGCCTCGACCTGGGCCGCGACCACAGCCGCCTGGGCTGCCGCGGCCTTGGCCGCCGCTGCCGCTTCCGTCGCCGCCTTGGCTGCCGCCGCGGCCTTCGCCGCCGCTGCGGCTGCCGTCTTCGCCGCCGCGGCCTTGGCCGCCGCCGCCGCCTCGGTTGCCGCGGCCTGCGCCTGCGCCGCTGCGGTTGCTGCCGCCGCCGCATCCGCCGTGGCCGTGGACGCGGCCGTCGTCACGCTGTCGAGCGAGGCCTGCGTGACGCAGGTCGCCGGCTTCGTGATCGTGTTCGTGTCGAGCGTCACCGCGCCGGTGTAGGCGAGCAGGCGGCCGGCAACCGTCGCACCGCTCTGGGCGCTGATGCTTGCAGAGGCGAGAACGGTTCCCACGAGGTGGGAGCCGGTAGAGAGCGTCGCGGAGCTCCCCACCTGCCAGAACACATGGCAGGCCTGAGCGGTGCCGGTGAGGATCACGTTGGCGGAGCTCGCGATCAAGAGGCTCGACGTGGCCTGGAAGATCCAGACGTCGTCGGCGTTGCCGCTGAGCGTCAGATTGCCGACCAGGTTGTAGTTTGTGGCGGCGCCGAAGCGGTACACGCCGGCGACGAGTGTCTGCCCGCCGCCGAGCTGGTCGTCGGCGGTGACGTACGTCGTGCCGGGTGTCCGCCCTGCAGCGTCGCCGAAGGCGGTGCTCTGAGCGCTCATGGCGGTCGTCAGCAGGCCGGCATTCACGACGGTGCAGGGAGCGGGCGGCCCTGCGGCGACCTCGTAGATCGTGCCGGTCACCTCGGCACACGTCATCCCGGTGATAGCCGTGCCCGGGCTGAGCCCGACGTTGCCCGTGATCGTGGAGGTGGGGACGTCGGTGATCGTGGTGTTGGCCAGTACCGCGAAGGGTTCAGCGGTACCTAGCCCGACCGTCGCCGGGGAGGCAGCCCCGGCGCTCCCCGAGACCATCAGCGTCGCGAGGAGCATGATCGTGCACAGCCCGATCGTCGTGGCGGTTCGTGAGCGTCCCGTGCGCCGCAGGCGGTTCGAAGGTGTCATCTGCTGTCCTTCCCTTGTCGGCCCCGTCGTTTCCGGTGGGCCTAGGCGTGGTCGCCGACCGCGCTGCCTGAGGTCGGCTGCATCCAGCTCCAACCCGCAACGACTATGGGAGGACGTTTCGCCGGGCCGCACGTCCTTGGGGCCCGGCAACAACCTGCGGCACCGATGACTGGGAAACCGCCGCGTCAAATGGTAACACCTTTGCGGCCGGACGCACGTTTCCGGAACGAATCGCGGGCCCCCGCGTCGTCGGTCCGCGCCGTCACGAACCGGAGGGCGAGACCTATCGCACTCTCACAGGCGCTCGACCGCCGCCTCGGCCCGCGCGGTCAGCTCCTTCGCGGCCGCGATCGTCGGTCGGCGCGGCTCGACGACGATCGGCTCGCCGACGCGCACCTCCACCGCCCGCCGGGGGGCGAGCTGCCGCGTGTTCAGGAGCCGCACCGGTACGAGCGGCGCGCCGTGCGCGAGCGCGAGTCGGGCCGCTCCGCGGTGCCAGACCCGGTTGCCGGCCGGCTTCGAGGTGCCGCGCGGGAACATCCCGAGGATCGCGTCCTCGGCCAGCAGGTCGCCGGCCCGGCTCATCGCGCCGGTGTCGCCGTTGCCGCGCTCGACCGGGAAGGTGCCGTACGCCTCCATCGCCCAGCGGACGGGCGGCCAGCGCCAGAGCTCCGCCTTCGCCATGAAGCGCACGCGCCGCGGGGTGGCGAGGCAGAGGAACCACGGGTCGGCGACCGACTCGTGGTTGGCGACGAGGATGCACGGCCCGTCCGGAATGCGCTCCGCGCCGGTCACGCGCGCGCGGTAGAGCGCCGTGAGCACCTCACGGAAGCGGAGCCGCTCCGACAGCTCCCAGAGGATCATGTGCGAATCAGTCATGCTGTCTGGCGTTCGGCCGCTGCGCGCGCTCGTCCGAAGGCCGTCTGGATATTGCCCGAGCAATGAGGTGAGCGAGATCTCTTCCCCCGCCGTTCGCGTCGGCACCGTCCGCCCCGGCACGAGCCGGATCAGCCAGGTCGTGACGCTCGTCGCCGTCGTCGTGCCGCCGCTCGGCCTGCTCTCGGCGATGGGCGTCCTCTGGGGCGTCGCCTTCCACTGGTTCGACCTCGTGCTGCTCGCCTCGCTCTACGTCGTGTGCGCCTTCGGGATCACGATCGGCTTCCACCGCTACTTCACCCACCGTGGCTTCACCGCCCATCCGGCGGTCGAGGCGGCGCTCGGGATCCTCGGCTGCATGACGATGCAGGGGCCGATCACGCAGTGGGTGACCGACCACCGCAAGCACCACGCGCTCTCCGACCAGCCCGGCGACCCGCACTCGCCGCACGTCGGTCACGGCGAGGGCGCGCTCGGGGCGCTCCGCGGCTTCGCCTACGCGCACGTCGGCTGGCTGTTCGCGAACCTCGGCATGGAGCAGGGCCGCGAGTACGGCAAGGACCTGTACGACGACCGGCTGGTGCGCATCATCGACCGGCTCTACGGGCTCTGGGTCGTGCTCACGTTCGGGATCCCGTTCGCCGTCGGCTACTGGGTCGGCGGCGACTGGCGCTCGGGCGTCGAGGGGCTCGTCTGGGGCGGCCTGCTGCGCGTGTTCGCGTACCAGCACGCCACCTTCAGCGTCAACTCGATCTGCCACATGTTCGGACGCCAGGACTACCGCACGCGTGACGAGGCCCGGAACAACTGGCTCGTCGCCGCGCTCGTCTTCGGCGAGGGCTGGCACAACAACCACCACGCGTTTCCCGTCTCCGCGCGGCACGGCCTGCGCCGGTGGCAGGTCGACATGTCGTGGTGGGTGATCCGGGGCCTCGAGCGGCTCGGGCTCGTCCGCGACGTGCGCACCCCCGGCGCCGAGCAGCTCGCCCGCCGCGCCGTCGCTCGCTGACCCCGCCGCTCAGGCGAAGCGCTCGAGCTCGCACGCGACCAGGCGCTCCCAGACGCCCGCGCGGGGAAGCCGCACCAGCCCGCCCCACGGCGCCCGCAGCGCGACGCCGTGCAGGCCGCCGCGCAGGAGCCGGTAGTCCCCCTCGACGCCGAGTGCCCGCGCCCGCTCGAAGCCGGCGCGGGAGCTCGCCGGGTGGACGCCCGGGATTCCCGGCAGGTAGCGGTCGAGCGAGCCGTGCAGCACCGCCAGCCGGCGGCCGCGCAGCGTGTCGAGGGGCAGGCGGTCGGGGAGCCACGGTGCAAGCCCGAGCACGGTCTCGACGGCGGGCGCGGCGGCGGCGGCGACCGCGACCGCGCCTCCCATCGAGAAGCCGACGAGCAGCACGCGGGGCGCGCGCATCGCCTCGATCGCCGCCTGCGCGTCCTCGATGCACGAATCCAGCCGCCGCCACGACTTGACGCGGTAGCGCACCTCGCCGAAGGCGAGCCCCGGGAAGCGAGGCGCGAGCCGGCCGACGAGCCATTCGAGGGTGGCGCTCCACGTTCCCGCCACCTCGCCGCGCTGTCCGCCGTTGACGCAGACGACTGCGGGCGCGCCCCCGGGCCCGGTCACCCGCAGCGTCGCCCCGCCGGCGATCGAGACGAGGGACGGCGAGCGCCGGCCCGCGCACAGAGCGCGCTCGAGGGCCGGGGGCCGGCGAGGGCCGGCGGCGGCGTCCCGGGCCGGCGGAGCGCCACCATCTCCGCCTCGGAACGGTTCCGGGCCGGCCGGCATCGCCGGACCCTACACACACCCGTGACGGCTGCCGGACCGCGAGTTGTGCGCCGGGACTCGATTTTCGCGGCGAGTCGCCGATGACGACACCGAGGTGGTACCGAGCGGTCATCGGTGGCATGCCGCGCCCCGCGGACGTTCGTTGCGGCGGCGGCCGCCTGCGCCGGCCGAGGGCGCATCGGCGGCCGGTCGTGCTCCCCAGGGCGCCGGCGCGCCTGCGGCGGACGCAGCCTTCGGGCGCCTCCTCTTCGAGACGGTGCAGGACGCCGTCCTCGTCGCGACTCCCGCCGGCGAGGTGCTCGACGCGAACGCGGCCGCCTGCGCGATATTCGGCTGCGACCGGGCCACGCTTCGCCGGCTCGGCTGCTCCGGCGTCGTCGAGCCGGGCGACTCGCGTGTCGACGCGTTGCTGGCGGATCGGGCGGCGACCGGCTCGGCGCGCGCGCACCTCCGGCTGCGGCGCATCGGCGGCGACGGGTTCGACGCGGACATCGTCTCGCAGCGGTTCGCGGCCCCGGACGGCGGTGAGCGCGTCCTGCTGGTCGTGCGCGAGCTGACGGAGCTCCGCAGGCTCGAGGGGCTCGAGAACGGCCACAGGGCGCTCTTCCAGAGCGTCTACGACGCGATCGCCGTCGTCTCGCTCGACGGCACGATCGTCGACATCAACGAAGCCGGCGCCGCTCTGCTCGGCCGCCCGCGCGGCGAGCTCGTCGGCGGGCACTTCGGGAGGCATGTGCCACCGGACGCGCTCGACGAGCTGCAGGCGCTGCTCGCAGCCCGCGTCGGCGGCGACGACGCGGGCCGGTGCTACGAGGCGGAGGTCGTCTCCGCCGGCGGCGTCCGGATCCCGGTCGAGGTGACGTCGGCCCCGCTGCTCGCGGCCGGCCGGATGGTAGGACTCGCCTGCGTGATCCGCGACCTGCGCGAGCGGCGGGCCGCGGAGTGGGAGCAGGCGCAGCTCGAGGCGCAGCTGCGCCACGCCGAGAAGCTGAAGAGCCTCGGGGTGCTCGCGGGCGGGATCGCGCACGACTTCAACAACCTCCTGCTCGCCGTGCTCGGGCACGCGTCGATCGCGCGCGCCCAGCTTCCCGCCGGCTCGGGCGCGCACGAGTCGCTCGCCGCGATCGAGGTCGGCGCGCGCCGCTGCGCCGATCTCGCCAACCAGATGCTCACCTACGCCGGCCGCAGCGAGGCCGTCCTCCAGCCGGTGGACGCGAACGAGCAGGCGCGCGAGCTCGACCGGCTGCTGCGCGCGTCGGTTCCGCACCACATCGAGCTCCTGTTCGACCTCGGCGAGGAGCTGCCGCCGGTGCTCGCCGACCCCGCGCAGCTGCGGCAGGTGCTGCTCAACGTGATCACGAACGCCGCGGACGCGATCGGCCCGGTCCCGGGCACCGTGACCCTGACGACGCGGCGGCGGACGATCGGGGCCGGCGACGAGATCGTGTGCGTGGTCGGCGACGTGATCGAGGCGGGCGAGTACGTCGAGCTGCGCGTCGACGACACGGGCGCCGGCATGGACGAGGAGACCCGGCAGCGGATCTTCGAGCCGTTCTTCACGACGAAGCAGGCCGGGCACGGGCTCGGTCTCGCCGCGGCCGCCGGGATCATCCACTCGCACAGCGGCGCGATCGAGCTGCACAGCCGTCCCGGCGAGGGCTCCAGCTTCCGGATCCTCCTGCCGTCCGTCTCCGCGTCCGAGTGCCCGGACGCCGCGCCGCCGCCGCTCGCCGAGGTGGGGGAGGGCGTCGTGCTCGTGATCGACGACGACGAGCAGGTCAGCGCAGTCGCCTCCCGGATGCTCGAGTACTTCGGCTACGCCGTCGTCACGGCCGCCACCGCGTCGGAGGGGGTCGCGCTCGCCGCCGGCGACCCGGCGATCGGCGCCGTGCTGCTCGACGTGAACATGCCCGGGAGCTGCGGCATCGACGCGCTGCAGGCGCTCCAGGAGGCACGGCCGGAGCTGCCGGTGCTGCTGATGAGCGGCTACGGCCGCGAGGCGGCGCCGATCCCGAGCAACGTCTCGTTCATCCAGAAGCCGTTCACCGCCGACGAGCTCGTGCGCCGGCTGCAGGAGGCGGTCTCGCTCGAGGCGGTCGGGTGAGCGCGCCGAGCCGCCGGGAGCGGGGCGCCACGTCGGTCGCGCAGTTCCGCCAGGCCTTCGACGCGGCGCCGATCGGGATCGGGCTCGTCGCGCCCGACGGCCGCTTCTTGCTCGCGAACCGCGCGCTCTGCGCGATGGTCGGCTACACGGCGGAGGAGCTGCTCGGCCGCGACGTCAGCGTCATCACCCACCCCGACGACGTCGAGCTCGACCGTGCCGGCCTGCGCCGCCTGCTCGCCGGCGAGGTGGAGACGTACGAGCGCGAGAAGCGCTACGTCCACAAGCTCGGCCGCGTCGTCTGGGTGATGCTCGCCGTGTCGCTCGTCCGCGACGAGCGGGGCGAGCCGCTCCACTTCGTCGGCCAGACGGTCGACGTCACGGAACGCCGGCGGTCGCAGCTCGCCCTCGAGCGCAGCGAGCGCGACCTCGCCGAGGCGCAGCGGATCGCCGGCCTCGGCAGCTGGTACCGCGACCTCGCGACCGGCGCCGCGACCTGGTCGGACGAGCTCTACCGGATCTTCGGGCTCGAGCCCGGCGTCGAGATGGGACACGAGCGGTTCCTCGCGAGCGTCCATGCCGACGATCGCGAGCTGTTCCAGCGCGTCGTCCAGGGCGCCACGGAGGCGGGCGAGGAGTACACGGTCGAGTACCGGATCGTCACGCGCGACGGCCGGATCCGCTGGGTGGAGGCTCGCGGCGCCCCCGTCTACGGCGCCGGCGAGATCGTCGCCTACCGCGGCACGGCGCAGGACGTCACCGAGCACCGGCGCGCCCGGGGCGAGCTCGAGCGGAGCCGCGCGCAGCTCGCCGAGGCGGAGCAGCAGTACCGGACGCTCGTCGAGCACCTGCCGCTGGCCATGTTCAGCCGTCAGCTCCAGGTGCACGCGTCCAACCTCTACGTCAGCCCGCAGGTCGAGCAGATGCTCGGCTATCCCGCCGACGACTGGCTGAGCGACCCGGCGCTGTACGCGAAGGCGCTTCACCCGGAGGATCGGGAGCGGGTGATCGCGGCGGCGGTCCGCCTGCGCGAGCACGGCGAGCCGTTCAGCCTCGAGTACCGGTTCGTCAAGCCGGACGGCGGCGTCGTCTGGGTGGCGGACGAGTCGTATCTCGTCCACGACGTCGACGGGACGCCGTGCTTCGTGCAGGGGTTCCTGGAGGACATCACCCGGCGCAAGCTCGCCGAGGCCGACCGCGACCAGCTCCAGGAGGAGCTCCACCAGGCGCAGAAGCTCGAGGCGGTCGGCCGCCTCGCCGGCGGGATCGCACACGACTTCAACAACATGCTGACGGCGATCAAGGGCTACGGCGAGCTTCTGCTCGGCCGGCTCGAGGCCGGAGACGACGGCCACCGCGAGGCGCTGCAGATCCTCCGCGCCGTGGAGCAGGCGTCGACCCTGCCGCGACAGCTGCTCGCGTTCAGCCGCAACCAGGTGCTCGAGCCGAAGCTGACCGACCTCAACGAGGTCGTCGCGGCGGCGAGCGATCTGCTGCGCCGGCTGATCGGCAACGCGATCGCGCTCGAGGTCTCTCCCGCCGCGGAGGCGCCGGCCGTGCTCGTGGACGCGGCTCAGATCGAGCAGGTGCTCGTCAATCTCGCGTTGAACGCCCGCGACGCGATGCCCGCCGGCGGCACGCTCGCGATCGGGACGGAGAACGTCCGCGTCGACGCCGGGCCGCGGGGCATGCCCGGCCCGAAGCCGGGCGACTACGTGGTCGTCGCGGTCGCCGACACGGGCGTCGGCATGGACGCGGAGACGAGGGCGCACGCGTTCGAGCCGTTCTTCACCACGCGGTCGGCCGGGTCGGGCACCGGTCTCGGCCTCGCGAGCGTCCACGGCGTCGTCAGCCAGAGCGGCGGCTTCATCCGCCTCGAGAGCGCACCCGGCGACGGCACGACGGTCGCGCTCCACTTCCCGTGCGCGGCGCGCACCGCCGCGGACGCCGTCCCGGACGGAGACGAGGAGGCCGCCCGGCCGGCGCTCGCCGGCTCCGCGCACGCCGCCTGGGCGCCCGGCGCGCGGCGGACCGTTCTGCTCGCCGAGGACGAGGAGCTTGTCCGCGGTCTCGCCGTTCGCATCCTCGAACGGGCGGGGTTCACCGTCCACGCCGCCGCGAGCGGCAGCGAGGCGCTCGTGCTCCACGAGGAGCTCGCCGCGCCCGTCGACCTGCTCGTCACCGACATGGTCATGCCGGGCCTGAACGGCCGCGACCTCGCCGAGCGTCTCCGCAGCGCGCGGCCGGGACTGCCGATCGTCTTCATGTCCGGCTACAGCGAGGACGCACCGACCCTCGACCCCGACGCGGCCGGGGTCACCTTCCTCGCGAAGCCGTTCCCGCTCGACGCGCTCGTCGAGGCGGCCGAGCAGGCGCTCGCCTAGAAGCTCGTCTCGGACGGGGCACGGGAGCCGAGTCCGCGGCGGAGGACGGTTGTTATCGTCCGCGCATCTGTTCCTCTCGCCTGAAGGGAGGTGTTCGATGAGCGTTCGGTTGACCAAGCCGCTCGTCCGCGAGGCGGGTGTGCTGCGCGAGGCGTCGTGGGACGAGGCGCTCGACCGCGCGGCGGCCGGGTTCGCAGCCGCCCGCGAGCGCGGCGCGGAGAGCGCGTTCGGGATGTTCAGCTGCTCGAAGGCGTCCAACGAGATGAACTACGTCGCGCAGCGCTTCGTGCGCGCCGTCGTCGGCAGCAACAACATCGACAGCTGCAACCGAACCTGACACGCGCCCAGCGTCGCCGGTCTGGCGGCGGTGTTCGGTGCAGGCGGAGGAACGAGCTCCTACCGGGAGGCCGAGGACGCGGACCTGATCGTCTTCTGGGGCTCGAACGCGCGTGAGGCGCACCCGATCTTCTTCCACCACGTGCTGAAGGCGATCCGTAAGGGCGCAGCGATCTACGCCGTCGACCCGCGGCGGACGACCTCGGCGCAGTGGGCGGACGTGTGGCTCGGGCTCGACGTCGGCTCCGACATCGCGCTCGCGAACGCGGTCGGGCGGGAGATCATCGCGGCCGGTCTCGTCAACGACGAGTTCGTTCGCCGCGCGACGACCGGCTTCGACTCCTACGCCGCCGCCGTCGAGCCGTACACGCTCGCGCGCGCGGAGCGCGAGACCGGCGTCCCGGCCGAGGCGATCCGAGCGCTCGCGCACGACTACGCCCGCGCCGAGCGCGCGCAGATCTGCTGGACGCTCGGCATCACCGAGCACCACAACGCGACCGACAACGTGCTCGCGCTGATCAACCTCTCGCTCCTGACCGGCCACGTCGGCCGCTATGGCTCCGGGCTCGTGCCCCTGCGCGGCCAGAACAACGTCCAGGGCGGCGGCGACATGGGCGCGCTCCCGAACAAGTTCCCCGGCTTCCAGGACGTCGAGGACGCCGAGATCCGCGGCCGCTTCGAGGCGGTCTACGGGACTGCGCTGCCGGCGAAGAAAGGCTGGCATCTGTCGGAGATGTTCGAGGCGATGGAGCGCGGCGAGCTGACCACCGCCTACATCGTCGGCGAGAACCCCGCCCGCTCCGAGGCCGACACGCACCGCACGCGCGAGCTGCTTTCGGGTCTCGACTGTCTCGTCGTCCAGGACATCTTCCTGACCGACACCGCGGAGCTCGCCGACGTCGTGCTGCCGTCCGCCGCCTCGTGGTGCGAGTCCGAGGGCACCGTCACCTCGAGCGAGCGCCGCGTCCAGCGCGTGCGCAAGGCGCTCGAGCCGCCGGGCGAGGCGCGCGACGACGTCGAGATCATCTCCGAGCTGGCCCGGCGCCTCGGCGCCGACTGGCCGACGCCGACCGCCGTCGAGGCCTGGGACGAGCTGCGCTCGCTCTCGCCGATGCACGGCGGCATGAGCTACCGGCGGCTCGAGGAGCTCGGCGGCCTGCAGTGGCCGTGCCCCGACGAGGAGCACCCGGGCGAGCTCTTCCTGCACGCGCGGCTCTGGGAGGACGACCCCGAGAAGCGAGGCCGGCCCGCTCCGTTCTCGCCGGTCGAGTCCGCGCCGCCGCTCGACGCGCTCGACGACGAGTACCCGATCCGGCTGACCACCGGCCGCCGCCTCGACTCGTTCAACACGGGCGTCCAGAGCGGGCGCTACGCGACCCCGATCCGGCGGCGCGAGTCGATCAACGTCTCGCCCGAGGACGCCGAGGCGCTCGGGCTCGCGGAGGGGGAGCGCGTTCTCGTCTCGTCGCGGCGCGGCAGCGTCGAGGCGCCGGTGCACGTCGACTCGACGCTCCGGCTCGGGCTCGCCTTCATGACGCTGCACTTCCCCGAGGAAGTGCAGACGAACATCCTCACGCTCGACGCCTGGGACCCGAAGTCGGGGACGGCGGAGTTCAAGGCGACGGCGGTCCGGATCGAGAAGCTCACGGCCGGGGTGCCCGCCTGATGGACATACGGCTCGCTGCAGCGGAGCCGCCGACCGAGGTCGAGCGCTCCGCCGTGGACGGCGTGCTCGGGGCGCCCTCGTCGGGCTGGGACGGCGGCGAGCGCTCGCGCGTCGACGGCCACGTCGCCTACGGCGGCCGCGCAGCGCGCGAGCAGCGCCACCTGCTGCTGCCTGTCCTGCACGCCGTCCAGGAGCGCGTCGGCTGGATCAGCCCGGGCGCGCTCGACTACGTCTGTGCGCGCCTGACCGTGCCGCCGGCCGACGCGTTCGGCGTCGCGAGCTTCAACGCGCTCTTCCACACGAGCCCCGCGCCGTCGGCGGTCGTCCACGTCTGCGACGACGTCGTCTGCCGCGCGAACGGCGCCGAGGAGCTGTGCTCGCAGATGGAGCAGGCGTACGGGCCGGAGGGCGGCGCCTGGCTGCGCAGCCCCTGCCTCGGCCAGTGCGAGAAGGGCTCGGCGGCGCTGATCCAGCAGGCGGGCGAGCGGCCGCGGCGGCTCGCCGTCGCGCCGGCCGACCTCGAGGCGATCGGCGCGGCGCTCGACTCGGGCGCGGCCCCCGAGCCCGCCGCCCCGATCCCCCAGGGCGCGGACGGCCGCGACGCGCTGCGGCTGCTGCGCCGCGTCGGCGCCGTCGACCCCGCCTCGCTCGACTCCTACCGCGCCGAGGGCGGCTACGGCGCTCTCCGCCGGGCGCTCGAGCTCGGGCCGGCGGGCGTGATCCGGGAGCTGAAGGACGCGAAGCTCCTCGGCCGCGGCGGGGCCGCCTTCCCGACCGGCGTCAAGTGGGAGGCGGTCGCGACCAACCCCGCGCGGCCGCACCACGTCGTCTGCAACGCCGACGAGTCGGAGCCGGGCACGTTCAAGGACCGCGTCCTGATGGAGCTCGACCCGTTCGCGGTCGTCGAGGCGCTGACGATCATGGGCTACGCCTGCGGTGCGGAGCAGGGCTACCTCTACGTCCGCGGCGAGTATCCGGACGCCGAGGCGCGGATCCGGCACGCGATCGAGCAGGCGCGCGCCCGGGGGCTGCTCGGGCCGGACGTGATGGGGCGCGGCTTCGCCTTCGACGTCGAGGTGCGGCGCGGCGCGGGCGCGTACATCGCCGGCGAGGAGACCGCGCTCTTCAACGCGATCGAAGGCAAGCGCGCCGAGCCGCGCAACAAGCCGCCGTTCCCCGCGCAGTCGGGCCTCTTCGGGCGCCCGACCGCGATCAACAACGTCGAGACGATCCTCAACGTGCTCGAGATCCTGCGCGTCGGCGGGCCGGCGTTCGCCGCGACCGGCACGCCCGACTCGACCGGCACGCGCCTCTTCTGCGTCTCCGGCGGCGTCGAGCGGCCCGGCCTCTACGAGCTCGAGTTCGGCGCCACCCTGCGCGAGCTGCTCGGCCTCGCCGGCGGTGTCGCCGGCGGACGGGCGCTGCGGGCGGTGCTGCTCGGCGGCGCGGCCGGCACGTTCGTCGGGCCCGACGCGCTCGACACCCCGCTCACCTTCGAGGCGACCCGCGCGATCGGGGCGTCGCTCGGCTCCGGCGTCGTCGCCGTCTTCGACGACAGCGTCGACATGGCCGACGTCTGCCGGCGGATCGCGCGCTTCTTCCGCGACGAGTCGTGCGGCCAGTGCGTCCCGTGCCGGCTCGGCACGGCGCGGCAGGAGGAGCTCGTCGCCCGGCTCGCCGAGGGCCGCCCGAACGGCTCGCTCGCCGCCGAGACGGCGCTGCTCGACGAGATCGCCCAGGCGATGCGCGACGCCTCGATCTGCGGGCTCGGCCAGACGGCCGCGAACGCGATCCAGTCGGCCGTCAGGCTCGGCGTCGTGGGGGCGGCATCGTGAGCGGCACGTTCGTCGGCGCGCCGAAGCGCCTGGTCGAGGTGACCGTCGACGGCGAGGCGGTGCGCGTGCCCGAGGGGACGACGCTGCTCGAGGCCTGCCGCCGGCAGGGGATCGACACGCCGACGCTCTGCTACCTCGAGAGCCTGACGCCCGTGAACGTCTGCCGGGTCTGCGTCGTCGAGGTCGAGGGCTCGCGCGCGCTCGTGCCCTCCTGCTCGCGCAAGGCCGAGGACGGGATGGTCGTGCACACCGACTCCGAGCGCGTGCGGACGAGCCGGAAGCTCGTGCTCGAGCTGCTCGCCTCCGCGGTCGACCTCTCGCTCGCGGGCGCCGAGGTGCACGGCTGGATCGAGCGCTACGACGCCGACCCGGCGCGCTTCGGGCCGCCCGCGGCGCCCCGCACGGCGGGCGAGCGGGACGCCGCGCGCCCCGGCGAGCACCACGCCCCCGACGGCCGCACCGCCGCGACGGTCGCCGAGCCGGCGAAGCTCGACAACGAGAGCTACGTCCGCGACTACTCGCGCTGCATCCTCTGTTACAAGTGCGTCGAGGCCTGCGGCGAGGACGCGCAGAACACGTTCGCGATCGCGGTCGCGGGCCGCGGCTTCGAGGCGCGCATCTCGACGGAATACGACGTCTCGCTGCCCGACTCGGCCTGCGTCTACTGCGGCAACTGCATCGGCGTCTGCCCGACCGGCGCGCTGATGCCGCGCAGCGAGTACGACCTGCGGCAGGCCGGCACCTGGGACGAGGAAGCCCAGACCGTGACGACGACGATCTGCCCCTATTGCGGCGTCGGCTGCAACCTCGAGCTGCACGTCCAGGACAACGAGATCGTCAAGGTCACCTCACCGCAGGACCACGACGTCACGCACGGCAACCTCTGCGTCAAGGGACGCTTCGGCTTCGAGTTCGTCCAGGCGCGCGAGCCGGACGCCTAGCGCCCGTCGGGCCTACGCCTTGACCTGGCCGCCGAGGAAGACCTCGCCCATCTCGGGGTCGGCGAGCACCTGGCTCGCGGTCGCCGAGACGGCGATCCGCCCGCCGACGAGGACGTAGGCCCAGTCGGACAGCTCGAGCGCGGCGTGCGCCCGCTGCTCGACGAGCAGCACGGCCTTGCCGCGGTCGGCGAGCGCGCGCGCCTGGTCTTCGAGCACGGAGCGGACGAGCGCGGGCGAGAGCCCGGCGGTCGGCTCGTCGAAGACGACGACGCGCGGTGCGAGCATCAGCGCCCGGCCGACAGCGACCATCTTCCGCTCGCCGCCACTCATCGTCCCGACGAAGCGGCGCAGGTGCGTGCGCAGCACCGGGAAGACCTCGAGCACCTCCTCCATCCGCTCGGCGCGGGTCTGCTTGTCGAGCAGGTAGCCGCCCATCTCGAGGTTCTCGTGGACGCGCAGCGTCTCGAACACGTCGTCGACCTGGGGTACGTAGCCGATCCCGAGCCGGACGAGCTCCTCGAGCGGCGTGCGGGTCACCTCGGCCCCGTCGAGGACGACGCTCCCGTCGAAGATCGTCACCAGGCCGAGGATCGCCTTCAGGACGGTGCTCTTGCCGGCGCCGTTCGGCCCGACGATCGAGACGAGCGACCCCTCGGAGACGGCGATGTCGATCTCCCGGACGATCTCGATGTCGCCGTAGCCCGCCGCCAGGCCCTTCGTCTCGAGCGCCGGCCCGCCCGCGCGGTCAGCCGGCAATGTACGCCTCCTGCACCTCGCGGCGCGTCCGCAGGTCGGCCATCGAGCCCTCGGCGAACACCTTGCCCTGCACCATGACGACGACGGTGCTGCAGAGGCGGTCGACCGTGTCCAGCTCGTGCTCGACGAGCAGGATCGAGAGCCCCCGCTCGCGCAGGGCGAGGCACGCGTCGCCGAGCTTCTCGGTCAGCATCGGGCTCAGCCCCGCGGTCGGCTCGTCGAGGAGCAGCAGCGCCGGCTCGGTCATGACCGCCCGCATCATCTCCAGCATCCGCTTCTGGCCGCCGCTCAGCTGCCGCGCCCGCTCGTACGCCTTGTCCTCCATCCCGAAGAGCGCGAGCAGCGAGCGCGCCCGCTCGGTGATCTCGCGCTCCTCGCGACCCCAGTAGCGGCGGCCGGCGAGAACGCCGAGCGCCGACTCGCTGCGCGCCCGCGGCGCGGCGACGATCAGGTTCTCGAGCGCCGTCAGGCTGCCGAACTCGTGCGAGAGCTGGAACGTCCGCACGAGCCCGAGCCGCGCCCGCCGGTGCGCCGGTGCGCCGGTGACGTCGGCGCTGTCGAAGCGGACCGTGCCTCGGCTCGGCGGGATGAAGCCGCTGACGATGCCGAGGGCGGTCGACTTACCGGCGCCGTTCGGGCCGATCAGGCCGGTGATCGAGCCGCGCGCGACCGCGAACGTCGCTCCGTCGACCGCGCGCACGCCGCCGAAGTCGCGGTGGATCTCGGTGACCGTGAGGACGTCGTCGCGGGTCTCGGCACCGGCCAGGGGACGGGCGCGGGCGACCGGCCAGGCCAGCGACGAGAGCAGATCGACGACCTCTGCGTCCCGCGCCTCGGCCGGCAACGGCCGCACGAGCGTGCGGGCGGGACGCGGCCGGCGCTCGGGGATCAGCCCGGTCGGCCGGAAGAAGATGAAGCCGATCGTCAGCACGCCGAGGATGATCCAGCCGAGCTGCGGGATCAGCTCCGGGTTGCCGCCGACCTCCGGCAGGAACTGGACGCCCTGCACGATCAGCGTCGGCACGATCAGCGTGCCGGCGATGACGCCCCAGTCGCTGCCGATGCCGCCGACGATGATCGCGGTCAGGAGCGCCATCGTCTCGATGAAGAGCCAGGCGCTCGGCGACCAGCCGCCGATGAAGCCGGCGAGCAGGGCCCCGGAGAGACCGGCCATCGCGCCGCCGACCGCCTGCACCGCGATCCGCAGGGCGACGACGTTCTTGCCGATCGAGAGCGCCGCGTCCTCGTCGTCGCGCATCGCGCGCAGCAGCCGCCCGAACGGCCCGCTCGAGAAGCGGCGGAGGACGACCCACACGAGCAGGCAGATCCCGAAGACCATTCCCACGTAGCTCCAGGCCTGCTTGGAGCCGCCACCGAGCGAGTGGAGCGGGTTCGGGATCAGCGCCAGGCCGGCGCTGCCGTTGACGAGCCCGACGTCGGCGACGACGATCGTGGTCGCGGTGATCGAGACGACGAGCATCGCCATCGCCTGGTAGTCGGGTCGCAGCCGTTTCAGGCCGGTGATGCCGATCACCGCCCCGAGCACCGCCGCAACGGCGGCGGCGATGAGAATCGCGACGGGGTACGGGAGCCTCGCGCCGACGATGTAGCGCTGGAAGCCGCCGCTGTCGGCGCTCGGCCCGAGCGTCATCACCGAGTAGGTGTAGGCGCCGGTGGCGACGAGGACGATGTACGCGAAGTTCGGGACGCCCGCGACGCCGAACTCGAGGTTGAGACCCCAGGCGGAGATCAGGAACGTCCCGAAGTAGACGAGCAGGACGACGGCGTAGTACTCCCAGCCGCTCATGTCGCCGAGAGGTTCCTCCGGTTGACGCCCGCCGCAGAGAACAACCCGCGCGGCCGGATCAGCAGCATCGCGATCAGGATCGAGAAGGCGACGACGTCCTGGTAGGCCGGGCTCCAGTAGGCGGCGCCGAACTGGCTCGCGATGCCGACGACGAGGCCGCCGATCATCGCCCCGTACGGCTGCGCGATTCCGCCCAGCACGGCGGCCGCGATCATGTAGATCAGGAACGTCGAGCCGAGGCTGAAGTCGAAGGTGACCGTCGTCACGGCAAGCGCGACCCCCGCGGCGCCGCAGAGGAACCCGGTCAGCAGCCAGCTCAGGTCGCTGATCCGCTGCGTGCGGATGCCGCAGGCGCGCGCGACGGTCGGGTTGTTCGAGGTGGCGCGCATGGCACGGCCGACCTTGGTGCGGGTGAGCAGGAGGTGGAGGCCGAGCATCAGCGCGAGCGTCAGGCCGACGATGATCAGCTGCGCGGCCGTGAAGTCGAAGCCGAGGCCCGAGACGGTCTGGCCGAACTGGGCGCCGTAGGTGATCGCGCCCGGGCCGACGAGGATGACGATCACGCCCTGGACGATCACCCCGGCCGCCACGGTCGCGATCACGAGGCTGACGAAGCCGGCCCCCCGGCGTTGCAGCGGTGCGAGGAAGATGCGGTTGAAGAGCAGCGACGCGAGCGCGAGCGCGAGCGCGACGACGACGAGCGCGGCCCAGACGTCGACGCCGCGGTTGAGGAGCGCGTAGCCGAGGTAGGCGGCGAGGGTCATGAAGGCGCCGTAGGTGATGTTGAGCACGTTGCTGATCCCGAACTGCACCGTGAAGCCGACGGCGCCGAGCGAGATCACGGCCCCGGCCGCGATGCCGAAGCCGATCGTCTGGATGACTACCCCCACGCGAACCTCCCTCGCAGTGCCTCGTCGGCGAGCTCTCGTTCTCCGGTCGCGCGCCGCGCGGCAAGCGCGCGGCGCGCGACCGATCATGCGCGTCCCTACTTCAGCGCGTTGGCGATCAGCTTGCCGCCGAAGACGCTCAGCAAGTGGGGACTCCCGTCGGCGTTGAACGCCGTGGCCGAGAAGTTGCCGGCCGAGTTGTGGTACTTGTCGAAGTGGATCTGTCCGCCCGTGCCGACGTAGTCGATCTGCTTGCCGGCCTTGAGCGCGGCGAGACCGTCGGCGTACGTGTGGACGATCGTCTTCTTCTTGCCGGGCGTCGTCATGCTGAGCACGGCCTTGTTCCAGTCGGTGCCGGTGGCCGACTTCGCCGCCGTCATCGCCAGCGCCGCGACGATGTCGCCGTCGTAGAGCGAGGCGATCACGCCGATGCCGGTGACGACCGGCACCGCCGCCTGCGGCACGCTCGACGACGAGGTGAGCCCGTCCTTGTACGCCGCGAACGCGGTCGAGCCCGGGTTGACGTGGTAGCCGACGAGCGAGATGTCGTGCGTGACGTAGGTCGCGCCGAGCACCTTCTTCAACGCGTTGAAGTAGTCCGGCGTCAGCGAGTCCGTCGCGGTGATCAGCGGCGGCACGGTGCCGTGGTTCAGCTGCTTGTACTGCGAGAAGAAGGTCGCCGCCGTCTGCGGATCGGTCGCGGCGATGATCGCCTGCGGCTTCGTCTTCAGCACCTTGGCCGCGACGCTCGCGTACGACGCCGCGTCACCGGGGAGGTCGACCTCGATCGACAGCTTGATGCCGAGCTTCTCGAACGCCTTGGTGATGCCGGGCTTCACGGTGTCGTTGCCGGCGTTCGTCTGGAGGATGACCGCGGCGCTCTTGTAGTGCTTCAGCTTCGCCCAGACGGCGTAGGCCGCGCCGTTCTGGTCGTCCGACGGCGAGAGCCGCCAGAAGTACGGGTTCGTCTGCGTGTCGAATGCAGGCAGGCCGTTCGAGGTGAAGATCGGCACCTTCGCGTTCTCGACGAGCGGAACGGTCACGGCGGCCGTGTTCGTCTCGAGCCCGCTCGCCCACGTGATGTGCGAGGTCGCGAGTGCGCGCGTCACGGCGGGCACCGCGTCGGCGGGGTCGCCCGTGTCGTCGACCGTGCTGCAGTTCAGCTGGCCGCCGAGCACGCCTCCGGCCTTCGCGATCTCCTCGGCCGCGGCATAGCAGCTCAGACTGATGAATTTGCCGAGGTTCGCCGCCGGGCCGCTGAACGGCGCGATCACCGCTACGTTGAACCTCTGTGCCGCGGGCCGTGCGCTCGCCGCGACCGCGCCCGCGAGCGCCGTGGCGACCACCGTCAGGATCGCGAGCGCGAGCCGTCCGGCCGGCCCGATCGACGCGGTCTCGCGAGCGCTCGGCTCGCGCCGCTCGTCGAGGCAACTCCGAGGTGCTGGGGAAAACTCGCCCATCAGCTCTTCCTCCTCCGCTGGGGATAGCCGGCCGATTGCTCGATCCTGGCTACTGCATCGTCGCAGTCCGAGGACTATATTTGCGCAAATCTAGGAATTGCAAGCTCCGCGGGATAGACTCGCTTGATCTTGGACACGGTGGCCGAACAGACAACATGGGCGGCGGCGGCCTCGAAGGCGCCGCGAACGCGCGCCGAGCAGGCGTTCGACGCGCTGCACGCCGCGATCGTCAACGGAGACATCGTGCCGGGGGAGCGCCTGCGCATCGAGAAGCTCGCGGCGATGCTCGGGATGAGCCATCTGCCGATCCGGGAGGCGATCCGCCAGCTGGAGAGCGTGGGGCTCGTCGCGCACGTGCCGCACCGCGGCGCGAGCGTCGCGGCGATCTCGCTCGAGGACCTGCGGCAGCTGTACGACGCGCGCCTGCTGATCGAGCCCGCGATCATCGAGATCGCGGCGCGCAACTTCACGGACGCCGACGCCGTGGCCGCGTCCGCGGCGCTCGCGCGGCAGGCGGAGGCCGAGCACACGCGGGCGAGCTCCGAGATCTGGGCTGCTCACACCGATTTCCATTTCGCCCTCTACCGCGCGAGCGGGGCGACGTGGCTGCTCCGCCTCGCGGAGCCGTTGTGGAACTCGAGCCAGCGCTACCGGATGACGATCGCGCCGCTCAGCAGCGAGCGGCGCCGCCGCGAGGCGCATCGCGAGCACAAGCAGATGCTCAACGCCTGCGTCAAGGGCGACGCCGAGGCGGCTGCGCTCGCGCTCTACAACCATCTCGTCAAGACCGCCAACCTGATCACAGACCAGATGAAGGGCGAGCATGTCTTCACGCCGCGCTAGGCGGTGAGCGCGATCCGCACGAGTACGAAGCCGGCCGGCCCGCGTCTTTCCTCGGAAGGTGCCGCGACTCGCCGGGAAACCGAGAGGCGGGAGGAGGCTGGATGAGACTCACGACGTTCGAGTACGGCGGCAGGGAGCTGGTCGGGACATTGGGTGGCGACGACACCGTCGTGGAGCTCGACGTCCCGTCGATGCGCGAGTACTTCGAGCGCGGGGCCGTCGCCTCGCCCACGGGTCGCGAGTACCCGCTCGCGGAGGTCAGGCTGCAGGCGCCGATCGTCCCGAAGAAGTTCTTCCACACCGCGGGCAACTTCCGCGAGCACCACGAGGAGTCGACGCGCGTCGGCTGGTCGCATCCGGTCGCGCCGTGGATCGTCTTCTTCCAGAACCTCGACGCGATTGTCGGCCCCGACGCGCCGATCGTCTACCCGCCGCACCTGACCGACGAGCTGGACTACGAGCTCGAGCTCTGCGTCGTGATCGCCAAGGCGGGCAAGCACTTCGGCCCCGAGGAAGCGGCCGACTACATCGGCGGCTACACGATCTTCAACGACATCACCGCACGCGACATCCAGCGTCGCGAGATGAAGAGCGGCGTCTTCTCCTTCTGCAAGGCGATCGACACGTTCTGCCCGCTCGGGCCGTGGATCGTCACGCCGGACGAGATTCCCGACCCGCACGACCTCGCGATGGAGCTGCGCGTCAACGGCGAGCGGCGGCAGGTCTCGCACTCGGGCCGGATGTCGACGACGATCGCCGAGATCGTGGCCCACTACTCGCCGCTCGGCTTCAGCGCCGGCGACGTGCTCTCGACCGGCACCGTCGCGGGCGTCGCGGGCTTCAGCGAGGACGCCGCGTCGCTCTACCTGCGACCGGGTGACGTGGTCGAGGCCGAGATCGAGCGGATCGGCGTCCTGCGCAACCCGGTGATCTCGTGGGAGGACGCGCACGGCTCGCCGGCACCGGAAAAGGTCCGCTGGATCGAGGAGGTGGAGGCGTGATCGATCGCGCGAAGGTCTGGACAGGCACGCTCAACGAGCACGCGATCGTCGCCGGTGGGCGCCGCGTCGGCCTCTACGACACGACGCTCCGCGACGGCGAGCAGACCGTCGGGGTCGTGATCACGCCCGAGCAGAAGCTCGAGATCGCGCGCATTCTCGACGGGCTCGGGGTCGACCGGATCGAGGTCGGCTTCCCACGCATCTCGGACGAGGACCGGCGCGCGATCGAGCTCGTGATCGGCGCCGGTCTCGAGGCCGAGCTCTGGGGCTTCTCCCGCGCACTCGCCGCGGATGTGGAGGCGATCGTCGAGCTCGGGCTCGCGCACTCCGTCATCGAGGCCCCGATCTCGGATCTCAAGCTCGACGCGCTCGGCGTCTCGCGCGAGAAGATGCTCGGCCGGATCGAGGACGCGGTGCGGGCCGGCACGGAGGCGGGCGTTCACGTCGCGTTCTTCGGCGTCGACGGCTCCCGTGCCGACCTCGACTATCTCGCCGAGGTCTACCGGCGGGCCGTTGCCGCCGGCGCGAAGGAGGTTGTCGTCGTCGACACGCTCGGCATCGCCGCCCCCGAGGCGGTCGCGTACTTCGTCGGCTTCGTCAGGGAAGCGGTCGGGCCGGAGGTGCCGCTCCACTACCACGGCCACGACGACTTCGGCCTCGCGACCGCCGGCGCGGTCGCCGCCGTTGCGGCCGGGGCGGACTGGATCCACGGCACGGTCAACGGCATGGGCGAGCGCGCCGGCAACGCGAACCTCTGCGAGATCGCGCTCACGCTCGAGGCGCTCTACGGCTACGAGACGGGTCTGCGGCTGGAAGGCTCCGTCGCCGCCGCGCACCGCGTCGCCGAGCTCTGCGGCTACGCGATGGAGCCGTGGAAGCCGCTCGTCGGCGAGAACCTCTTCCGTCGCGAGACGGGCGCGGTCGCCGCCCAGTTCCACGACCCGCCGGCGATCGAGCCGTACGCGTCCGAGCTCGTCGGCGCCCGTCGCGGGCTCGTGCTCGGCAAGAAGAGCGGCATCGACTCGATCCGGATCAAGGCCGGCGAGCTCGGCCTGGACGTGCCGGAGGAGTCGCGTCGCGACCTGCTCGCCGCGGTCAAGGCGCGTGCGACCGCGAAGCGCGGGCTCGTCACCGACGACGAGCTGCGCGAGCTCGCGGCGAGTGTCGCGACGCGGACGGAGGTACGGGCATGAGCGGCCGGCTCGAGGGCCGCTACGCGCTCGTCACCGGCTCGGGCAAGGGCCTCGGTGTCGCGATCGCCGAGGGGCTCGCGCGCGAGGGCGCCAACATCGCCGTCCACTACCGCAGCTCGGCGGCGGGCGCGGAGGAGACCGCGGAGCGGATTCGCGCGCTCGGCCGCGAGGCGATCACGGTGCAGGCAGACCTCGTCGATGCGGGGGACATCGCGCGGATGGCGCAGGAGGTGGTCGACGCGTTCGGCCGGGTCGACGTGCTCGTCAACAACGTCGGCGACATGGCCGCCCACCAGATGTCGTGGCGTGAGATGACCCCCGAGTCGATCGACCACACGCTGACGCTCGACATCAAGGGGACGATGTTGATGACGCACGAGTTCGGCCGGCGGATGCTCGACGACCAGCAGTCGGGCTCGATCGTCAACATCGGCTCGCGCGTCGTCGTCGAGGGCAGCCCGCGCGCGCCGCAGTACGCGGCCGCGAAGTACGCGATCCTCGGCATCTCGAAGTCGTACGCGCACGCGCTCGCCCCGCACGTGCGGGTGAACACGCTCGGGCCCGGCTTCGTCGAGACGCAGGCGCTGCTCGACCGCGAGGACTGGAAGACCGGCCGCCGCGAGTCGGTACTCGCGCACACGCCGCTCGCCCGCATCCCGCAGCCCGCGGACATCGTGCCGCCGGTGATCTTCCTCGCCTCCGACGACTCACGGCACATCACCGGCGCGTTCCTGCTCTGCGACGGCGGTCACAGCATGGTGGGGGCCTAGGGTGGCCGCCGAGCCGGTCTTCGACTTCGAGCGGGTTCGCGCCGAGATCCTGCGCGTGCCGCCCTCGCCGCTGCCGGAGTTCGAGCCGCCGCGGCTGACGCCCTTCACGGTGCCGCTCGAGGAGGCGACGATCGGTCTCCTGACGACCTGTGGCGCCTACTTCGCCGACCAGGAGCGGCTGGGCGAGACCGAGGACATCGACTACCGGCTGCTGCCGCGCGACCGGCCAGCGCGCGACGTCCTGATCGCCCACCGGACGCCGATCCGCGTCTTCGCCGAGGCCGACCCGAACGTCGCCTACCCGCGCGACCGTCTGCTCGAGCTCGAGGAGGAGGGCACGATCGGTCGCCTCGCCGACGCCGCCGTCTCGATGGTCGGCTCGATCACGCGCTACGAGGAGCTGGCCATGGAGACCGTCCCGCGGATCGTCGCCGACTTCGAGCGGATGGGCGTCGACCTCGTGCTCGTGCTCCCCTTCTGCCCGCAGTGCCACGTCTCGGCCGGCGTGCTCGCCCGCGCGATCGAGGCGCGCGGCCTGCCGACGACGAGCATCGCGACGCTGCACCGGAACGTGCTCGCGCTGAAGCCGCCGCGGGCGACCTTCCTCGACTTCCCGCTCGGCTGCCCCTGCGGCCGCCCGGGCGAGGCCGAGCAGCAGCGCGACATCCTCCGCCAGGCGCTCCGGCTCGCCGCTGGCGACTGGCCCGAGTGGGAGTTGCGCCGCCTGCCGCAGACGTGGGGCGAGCCGGGCGACCGCAGCTGGGAGGCCTACGTGGACAACGTCTACCGGCTCGACCGCGAGATCCGCGCCACCGTCGCCCAGCACATCGCCGACCACGCCCGCCTCGGCAGCTCGCTCCAGGGCCACGAGCGCGAGTTCGTCGTGCGTTGCAACTGTTAGGAGTGCTTGGCGAGATGGTGGCTGTGCCGCCGGGCCGCGCTGAGCGCCCCGGCGACGAGCACCATCCCGCCAGACCCTCCTGCGCTGCGCTAGATCCCGAGCAGCGCTGCCGCGTTGCCGCCGGCGACCGCGGCGAGGTCGTCGCCCGCCAGCCCGGCCGCGTGCAGGACCGCGAACGGGTCCGGGTCGCCTACCGGGTAGTCGGTACCGAGCACGATCCGGTCCGGACCGACGCGGTCGAGCAGCACCGAGAGCACGGCCGGGTCGTAGACGCAGGTGTCGAGGTAGAAGGCGCGCAGGTACTCGCTCGGCACCTTCGTGATGTGGCGCGCCGTCCCGGGCCGGTTGCGGAAGTTGCGGTCGAGCCGCCCGAAGTAGTGGGGGAGGAAGCCGCCGCCGTGCGCGATCACGATCCGCAGCTCCGGCAGGTCCTCGAGCACGCCCTCGAGGATCAGCGAGGTCATCGCCTTGCTCTCCTCGATCGACTGGCCGAGCGAGTTCCAGAGCGCGTACTCCTGGAACCAGGGGTCGCGGACGCCGTCGGGGTGGACGAAGGCGACGACGTCGAGGTCGCGGAACGACTCCCAGAGCGGCCGGAAGCGCGGCGCGCCGAGGTAGGCGCCGTCGACCGCCGCGGGCAGGTTGGCGACGCGGAGCCCGAGCTCGCGCACCGCCCGCTCGGTCTCGGCGACGGCGAGCGCGACGTCGCGGAGCGGCAGCGTGAAGGAGCCGACGAAGCGGTCGGGCCGGCTGCGGACGAGGGCGGCGATCGCGTCGTTGACACGCGCCTCGAGCTCGAGCTGGAGCGGCGGCTCCGCCCACTGCGTGTACTGCATGACCGTGCTCGACGAGAGCACCTGGACGCCGATTCCGGTCTCGTCCATGTCGGCGAGCCGCAGCTCCGGGTCGAGCATCCGCGCGTGCGCGGCGGCCATCCGCGACCCCGGGTCGGGCCGGGCAGCCTCCGGCTTCTCGCCGAACGCGCCGAAGACGGACTGCGGGAGCGTGCGGGCGAAGACGTCCGCCTCGAGGACGTGGGCGTGGAAGTCGATCGTCGCCGCGGCCATCGGGTGGATCCTATGGTCCGGCGAAGCCGGCGGCGGGACGGGACGGCTCGGCCGCCTACGCCCGCGCCGCGGCTCGGTCTGCGAGCGCGTGCTCGACCGAGGCGAGGAGCGTCTGCGGCGTCACCGGCTGCGCGATCTCGGTCGCTCCGGCGATCGCGTCGGCGTTCCGGGCCAGGTCGGCGGTCGTCCCCTCGACGACGAGGCGCGGCGCGAGCCGGGCGCTCAGCTTCGCGAGGATCTCGGGGCCGCTGCCGAGCGATGTCGTCGAGACGACGACGTCCGCAGCGGAGACGAGATGGCACTGGCCCTCGGTGAGCAGCGGGCAGGAGGAGTGCGGCTCGCCGGTCGCGGCGTCGCCGGCCGTCGGGCCGACGCAGGTCGCGACCTCGTAGCCGGCCTCGCGCAGGATCTCCTCGTGCGCCCAGAGCTCGGCGCGGTCGGGGTTCTCGATCAGGATGCGCGGCTTCCCGCTCGGCTCCCCCCACTGCCCGTGCTCGGGCTGCCGGGGCGAGCTCGCGCCGCCGAAGAACGTTCTGAGACGTGCGACTCCGCTCATGTGCGACCTCCTTGGATCGTCACAGGCTGACGGCCGGCGCCGGTCGGCCCATCGGTGCGCACACGCATCGTCGTTGCGGGTTTTCGCCCAGTCAGATGTTCTCGGTCCGCTCGACCCCGAGCTCGGCGGCGTGCGGGCGCGGTGCGACGACACGGCCGCCGCGCGACCACGACGCGACTGCGGCGACGAGGCAGGCTGCGATCGCGAACGTGAACGCCTCGTGCAGGCCGCTGCGGAACGGCGCCGCGATCAGCTGCGGGAAGAAGCCGTGCCCGGAGATCGTCGCCGCGTCGTGCGCGGGCAGCCGGGCGAGGACGTGCGGGCCGATCAGCTCCTTCGCCGGGTTGTAGCCGAGGAACGCGGCGAAGAGCACCGAGACGGGCGGCAGGTGCGCGACCTTCGCCGCGGTCGCGGCGGGGACGCCGTTCGCGGCCAGGCCGGCGTCGAGCGCGTGCGGCAGCGTCGAGGAGAGGCCGAGGATCATCAACGTGAAGAAGATCCCGATCGAGAGCACCTGCGCCGAGTTCTGGAACGTCTGGTTCATGCCGCCGCCCGCGCCGCGGTGCTCGGCCGGGAGGCTGTTCATCACCCCGGCGCGGTTGGGCGAGGCGAAGGCGCCCATCGAGAGCCCCATCCCGAGCAGGATCGCCGCGAACAGCGGATACGCGAAGTTCACCGGCAGCAGCGCCAGCAGCCCGAAGCTGACCGCCGAGCCGATCATCCCGCCGGTCGCGAACGGCCGCGAGCCGTAGCGGTCGGAGAGGATCCCCGACAGCGGCCCGGCGAGCAGGAAGCCGACGGTGAGCGGCAGCATCCGGATCCCCGCCCAGAGCGGCGTCGCCGCGAAGTCGTAGCCGTGCTCGGGCAGCCAGATCCCCTGCAGCCAGATGATCAGCATGAACATCAGCCCGCCGCGCGCGACGGCGGAGAGGAAGCTCGACAGCACGCCGAAGGTGAACGCCCGGATCCGGAAGAGCCCGAGCCGGAACATCGGCGCGGCCGAGCGCACCTCGACGGCGGCGAACACGGCCAGCAGCGCCGCGCCGCCCGCGATGCACCCGTCGACGAACGGCGAGCGCCAGCCCATCGCGTCGCCGTGGTAGGGCTGGATCCCGTACGTGATCCCCACCATCACGAGGATCAGGCCGGCCGCGAAGGTGAGGTTGCCGGGCCAGTCGATCGGCGCGCGGCTGCGGACGCCGATCTCGCGCAGGCTCCGGTACGACCAGATCGTCCCTGCGAGCCCGCACGGGACGGAGACGAGGAAGACGAGCCGCCACGAGATCGGCGCCAGGACGCCGCCGAGCACGAGCCCGATGAACATGCCGCTGATCCCGACGACGTTGTTGATCCCGAGCGCGAGCCCGCGCTGGTTCTCGGGGAAGGCGTCGGTGAGGATCGCGACCGAGTTGGCGACGAGGAACGCCGCGCCGATCCCCTGGACGATGCGGAAGCCGATCAGCCAGTCGGCGCCCGCGTGCCCGTGCATCCAGTCGATCGTCAGCAGGAGCGACGAGAGCGTGTAGACGACGAAGCCGAGGTTGTACATCCGCACGCGTCCGTAGAGGTCGCCGAGCCGGCCGAGGCTGACCACGAGCACGCTCGAGACGACGAGGAAGCCGAGGATCATCCAGAGCAGGTAGAAGCTGTTGCCGGGCTGGAGCGGGTCGAGGCGGACGCCGCGGAAGATGTCCGGCATCGCGATCAGCACGATCGAGCCGTCGAGCGTGGCGAGCAGCACGCCGAGCGTCGTGTTCGACAGCGCGACCCACTTGTAGCGGTTCGGATCGACAGGCAACCTGAACAGCTTACCTGCGTACACTGTGGGCGTGCCGCGCAGCGCCGAGATCGCCGTCTCCGCCTCCGAGCTCCGGATCGTCCTCGGCCAGCTCGTTCGCCGGCTGCGCGTCGAGCACTCGTTCCCGATCGCGCAGGGTGCGGTGCTGAGCCGTCTCGACCGCGAGGGCGCGCAGACGACGAGCGCGCTCGCGGCGGCCGAGCGCATGCGCCCGCAGTCGATGGCGCAGACGCTCGCTGAGCTGGCCGCCGACGACCTCGTCGTGCGCCGGCCGGACCCGGACGACGGCCGCCAGGTGCTGATCGAGATCACCCGCCGCGGGCGCGACCGGCTCGCCGAGGACCGCCGGCGGCGCGAGGGCTGGCTCGCGACCGCGATCGCCGGTCTCGACGCCGACGAGCAGCAGATCCTGATCGACGCGGTGCCGCTGCTGCGGCGCTTGTCCGAGTCCTGACCTCGGAGGTTCACGCCGGCCCCGCAGCCTAGACGGAAGTCGGGGTCGCGCCTCGACGCATGGCGGCGCGCCTAGACGGAAGACTAAGCCGGTGGTCCGGCGTGCTGCGTTGCTCGGGTGCGCCGTCGCGGCGGTCGTGGGTCTGGGCGCGCGCGGGGCGCTCGCGGCAGGTACCGACACGCTCGGCGTCACCACGGTCGGCAGTCTCTCGGCGAGCGCCGTCGCGAGCTACCTCGACGCATCGGGGCCGTACACGCTCGCCGCGGCCGCGACGGTGACGACGTTGACGGGGTACGTCAGCGGCGGCCCGGTCGCCTTCCCGCTGCGCGCGGTTGTCTACGCGGACTCGGGCGGCGAGCCGGGAGCGTTCGTCGCGGTTAGCTCGGAGGTGACGATCGCCCCCTCGCAGGCGGCCGGCTGGGTCGACTTTCCGCTCCCCGCGGGCGTCACGGTCGCCGCCGGGCGGTACTGGCTCGGCTACTGGTTCGGCGGCTCCGGCGCGACCTTCGCCTACGCCGCCGTCTCGGGCGGCGAGCGCTACGTGCCCGCGGCGTACTCCTCGAGCGGGAGCCCGCCCGCCTCCTACGGCAGCGCGGCGACCTCGGACAGCTCCTACTCGCTCTACGCGACGGTCGGCTCGGGTGCGGGCGGTGGCTCTCCGCCCGCGAGCACCGGGTTGCCGGCGATCTCGGGGACGGCGCAACAGGGACAGACGCTCGCCGCGTCGACGGGTTCCTGGTCGAATGCGCCGACGTCGTATGCGTACGAGTGGGAGCGGTGCGACTCGTCGGGCGGGTCGTGCTCGGCGATCCCGGGCGCGACCGGGTCGAGCTACCTGCTGCAGTCGGGCGACGTCGGCGGGACGGTCCTCGTCGCGGTGACCGCGACGAACGCGAGCGGCTCCTCGCAGCCCGTGGCGTCGGCGGCGACCGCGGTCGTGACCGCCTCCGGTGGCGGTGGAGGCGGGAGCACGTTCGGCCAGACCGCGGTCGGGACCGCGACCGACTCGGGCGGCGCCGGCTACCTCGACGTCTCCGGCCCGTACGCGGTCGGCGCCGTCAGCATCTCGAGGCTGACCGCCTACGTCGCGGGCGGAAGCTCGACGAGCCGGATCCGCGGTGTCGTCTACGCCGATGCGGGCGGCTCGCCCGGCGCGCTCGCGGCGGTCACCCCGGAGATCGCGATCCCGGCCGGTCGGGCCGCCGGGTGGCTCGACCTGCCCTTCTCCTCGGCGGTGTCGCTTCCCGCCGGCAGCTACTGGCTCGGCTACTGGTACGCGGACTCGGCGAGCCGCCACTACTACGTCGCCTCGAGCGGGGCCGAGCGCTACACGCCCGCCGCCTACTCGTCGACCGGCTCGCCGCCGGGCAGCTTCGGGTCGGCCGGCACCTCCGCGAGCTCCTACGCGCTCTATGCGACGGTCGGCTCGGATGGGGGTGGTGGCGGCTCGCCGCCGGCGAGCACGGGGTTGCCCGCGATCTCGGGGACGGCGCAACAGGGGCAGACGGTGAGCGCGTCGACGGGCTCCTGGTCGAACGGACCGACCTTGTATGCGTACGCGTGGCTGCGGTGCGACTCGTCGGGCGGGTCGTGCTCGGCGATCGCGGCCGCGACGGGGTCGAGCTACGTGCTGCAGTCGGGCGACGTCGGCGGGACGGTCCGCGTCGTCGTGACGGCGACGAACGCGAGCGGGTCGGCGTCCGCGACCTCCGCCGCGGCCGGGCCGGTCGCCGCCGCCTCGAACGGGCCGCCGTCGTCGCTGGCCGCGCTCGGCGACTCGCTGACCCGCGCCTACGGCGCCGGCGGCGCGGAGCAGGACTATCCCGCCGAGTCGTGGTCGACCGGAACCGACCCGGGCGTCGCCTCGGTCTACCTGCGCCTGCTCGGCCTCGACGGCGCGATCTCGGGTCACTCCTACAGCGACGCCGTCTCGGGCTCGACGATGTCCGCGGACGTCGCGCAGGCGGCGACCGCCGTCTCGCAGGGCGCGCAGCTCGTCACCATCTGGGCCGGCACGAACGACGTGTGCTCCTCGACGACCGCGCAGATGACGAGCGTCGCGAGCTTCACGAGCTCGCTGCAGTCGACGCTGAGCGAGCTGACGACCCACCTGCCCGGGGTGCAGGTGCTCGTCGTCTCGATTCCCGACTGGTACGGCTTCTGGCAGGCGCAGCAGGCGAACGGCAGCGCCGTCAGCGCCTGGGCGACGTACGCGAACCGCTGCCCCGACCTGCTGAGCGCCTCGGCGACCGCCGCCGACCGCGCCGCCGTCCAGCAGCGCATCTCCGCGCTGAACGCCGCGATCGTCGGCGTCTGCGGCCAGTTCGCGGGCTGCCGGACCGACGGCGGCGCCGTCTTCCGCCTCTGGCCGGGCCTGCCCGCGGGCGACCTCGCGTTCGACTGGTTCCACCTCACCCCGGCCGGCGAGGCCGCCGTCGCCGCGACGGCGTGGGCGGCGCTCCCGTGGTCGTCTGGCTCCGGCTCGCCGCCCGCGAGCACGGCGCCGCCGGCGATCTCGGGCACCGCGCAGCAGGGCCAGACGCTGGCCGGCTCGACGGGCGCGTGGACGAGCGGCCCGACCGCGTTCGGGTACCAGTGGCGGGACTGCAACGCCTCGGGCGGCGCGTGCACCGCGATCGCCGGCGCGACGGGCTCGTCCTATCTCGTGCAAGCCGCAGACGTCGGTCACACGGTCGAGGTCGCCGTGACCGCCTCGAACGCGTCCGGCAGCTCCCCGCCGGCGCTCTCGCCGCCGACCGCGGTGGTCACGGCTGCGGGCGGCGGGGCCGGCGGCACGACGTTCGGGCGGACGAGCGCCGGCACGCTGATCGACGGCGGCGGCGCGGGCTATCTCGACGTCTCCGGCCCCTACACCGTCCCGGCGGCCGGGACGCTGAGCGCGCTGACGGCGTACGTCGCCGGCGGCAACGGCGCCAGCCGGATCCGGGGAGTCGTCTACGCCGACGCGGGCGGCGCGCCCGGCGCGCTCGTCGCGGTCACGCCCGAGGTCGCGATCGCGGCCGGCCAGGCCGCGGGCTGGATCGGACTCCCGTTCGCGTCGGCGGTGTCGCTTCCGGCCGGCAGCTACTGGCTCGGCTACTGGTACGCCGACTCGTCGAGCCGCCACTACTACACAAGCGTCTCGGGCTCCGAGCGCTATGCGGCGGCCGCCTACTCGGCGAGCGCGAATCCGCCGGCGAGCTTTCCCCCGCCGTCCTCCTCGGGCAGTTCCTATTCGCTCTACGCGACGCTGACGACGCCGTAGCGTCAACCATCTAGTCCTCGGCGTGCTCGGCGAGCCAGGCCTTCGAGACCCGCTTCGGCGCGCGGGTCAGCCACGCGTCGACCAGCAGGTCGCTCAGCTCGTCGCGGCCGATCCGTGCGAGGTCGCGGATCCGCGCGAGCACCGCTTCAACGAGAAGCGGGCGCCGCGGTTCCAGGGCCGCTGAGAGTCCCGCGTCCCATCGCCGTCATGCGCGTTCGGCGGCGACCGGCTCGCCGCGGTCGAGCGAGCGCTTCAGCTCGGCGATCACCTGCTTTCCGAGCGCCTCGACGATCTCGGGCCGCTCGAGGAGCCTCGCGCGCTCGGCCGGCGTGGAGCGGTTGCGCACGTACGGGTCGTCGAGGACGTCGTCGAGCGACCGCCCGGACGCGTACTCGCGGATCAGGTAGCGGGCGAGGTACTGCTCGCGCCTGGACGAGACGAACAGGAACGAGAACGGGTTTCGGGTTCCGAGTGCGAGGCGCATCGGCTCTCCTCTCTCGTCTCAGCGTGACGCGGGCATGACCGGGTGGTTGGCGCGGATCCGGTTGTCCGGGTCGAACGCCCGCTTGGCGCGCAGGAGCCGCGCCGCGCCGTGCTCACCCCAGAGAGCCCTCGGGTCGCGCCGTGTCTCGGCGAAGTTGAGGTACGCGTGCCGGGCCGTCCACGGGGAGAGCGCGTGCAGGACGGCCCGCGCCTGCGCGTCGAGGTCGGCGGCGGCCTCGGGCGTCGGCGCCATCCCGACCATGTAGACGGCGTAGTCGGCCTCGAGCGAGGACAGCGCGCCGCCGTCGGGCCGCGCCCGCGCCAGCTCCCCGCCCAGATGCCGGACCTCGAGCGACAGCAGCGTCGACCCCGAGTCCGAGCCCGCGACGCCGATCAGCGCGTCGACCGCGTCGGCAGGCAGCTCTGCGAGCAGCGCGCCGTCGCCGACACCCGGGACCGGCTGCGGCGGGTCCATGTGCAGCTGGGTGAGCTCGGCCAGGCCCGTCGGCCGGAGCGTGTTCATCGCCGGCGCGAGCGCGTGCAGCGGCGCGAGCAGCGGCTCCGCCTCGGCGGGGTCGCCGGCGTGGACGACCTCGACGACGACGAACGACTTTCCCCTGACCGGCTCGGGGATCTCCGGGAACGGAGGCAGCCGCAGGAGCCGCCCGACCGTCGTCAGCTCGTCCGGCAGGCCGGCCTCGGTCAACGCCCGCCACGTCTGCAGGACGTCGCCGTCGCGCTCGATCGGCCACCAGAGGATGCCCGCGTAGACCTCGGCGAGCGGGAAGAGGCGGAGCTCGAGCGCGGTGACGACGCCGAAGCCGCCACCGCCGCCGCGGAGCGCCCAGAACAGCTCGGCCTCGGTGTCGCCGTCGACGCGGATCAGCCGCCCTTCCTCGGTGACGAGCTCGACGGCGAGGATGCTGTTCGCGGCGAGGCCGTACTTGCGTCCCAGCCAGCCGAGCCCGCCGCCGAGGCAGTACCCGACGACGCCGACGTCGGGGGAGGAGCCGGCGAGCGCCGCGAGTCCGTGCTCGGCCGCCGCGTCGACGACCTGCTGCCAGACGGCGCCCGCTTCGACGCGTGCGAGGCGCGCCGCCGGGTCGACCGAGACGCCGCGCAGCAGATCCGTCTTCAGGAGCAGCGTGCCTTCGAGCGAGCCCATCGCCGCCGCGCCGTGGCCGGTCGCCTGCGGAGCGACCTGCCAGTGGCGCGTGCGCGCGAGCTCGACGGCCGCCGCCACCCCGGCGACGGACTCCGGGAACGCGACCGCCTCCGGCTGCTGGTCGACCGCGAGGTTCCACGCGCGTCGCGCCTCGTCCCAGCCGCGGGAGTCCGGGTAGACGACGCGAAGGCGCCCTTCGGTTCCGGCGCTGCTCATTCGGGCTCCTGATCGGGTACCTCCACGGTGCCGGGCCGCCGCCCGGGTGGGAATGGGGTCGTGTCTCCATCCTCGGCCGCTCGCGCGCCGTCGAGCCGGGCGGCTACGGCTGGATCAGGCCGCGGCGGATCGCGTAGCGGGTGAGCTCGACGCGGTCGCTCATGCCGAGCTTGTCGAGGATGTTCTGACGGTGCCGCTCGACCGTCTTGATGCTGATCACGAGCTCCGCCGCGATCTCCTTCGAGGTGTGCGCCTCGGCGATCAGCTTCAGCACCTGGAGCTCGCGCGGGGTGAGGACCTCGAACTCGGCGTCGTCGGGACGGCGCTCGGCGTAGTCGCGCGCGAGCGTCGCGACCGCGGACGGGTAGAGGAACGCCTCGCCGCGCATCGTGCGCCGGCAGGCGTCGACGATGTCCTGGTCGGCGTCCGACTTGAGCACGTACCCGGACGCGCCCGCCCGCAGCGACTCGAAGAGGAACTGCTCGCCGTCGTACATCGAGAGCATCAGCAGCCGCAGCTCCGGCTTGCGCTTGCGCAGCTCGGCTGCGGCCTGAATGCCGGTCAGCTTCGGCATCGCGACGTCGAGGATGGCGAGGTGGACGTCTTCGGCGAGCGCGATGCGGACCGCCTCGGCGCCGTTCTCGGCCTCGGCCACGACCGCGAGGTCGGGCTGCGCGTCGAGCACGGTCTTCAGGCCGGAGCGGACGACCGGATGGTCGTCGGCGACGAGGATGCGGGTGACGAGCGGGATCGGCATCACGCCGCCTCGGCGGGCACCTCGAGGCGCACCTCGACACCACCCTCCGGCCGGGTGGTCACCGCGAGGGCGCCGCCGACGAGCATCGCTCGCTCGCGCATGCCGCGCAGACCGCCGCGACCGTTCGCCGACGCGGTCTCGGGCAGCCCGCGGCCGTCGTCGGTGACGTGGAGGACGACGCTGGCCGAGCCGGGCTCGAGCGTGAGCGCGACCCGGCTCGCGTGCGCGTGGCGGGCGACGTTCGTGAGGCTCTCCTGCGCGACGCGGTAGACGGCGAGCTCCACCTCCGACGAGAGCTCCGGCAGGCCGCCTGCGAAGCGCGGCTCGACGGTGACCCCGCTCTGGCGGGCGAACGTGCGCGACAGCTCGGTCAAGGCGCTGACGAGGCCGAGATGCTCGAGCAGCGCCGGCCGCAGCTCCTGCGAGATCCGGCTCACCTCCGTCAGCGCCTGCCGGACCGCGTCCCGCGCCTCGTCCGCAAGGAGGCGGCGGTCCGCCGGCTCGCCCTCCGCCGCCTCGCCTTGGCCGAGCCGGTCCAGCTGGAGCAGGACGCCGGTCAGCACCTGCCCGACCTCGTCGTGGAGGCCGCGCGCGATCCGGAGCCGTTCGGCCTCCTGCGCCGCGAGCGCGCGGCGGCTGCTGTCGCGGCGCTCGCTCTCGAGCCGGTCGAGCATCTCGTTGAATGCGCGCACGACCGCCACCACCTCGATCCCGCCGCGCTCGGCGAGGCGCTGCCCCGGCCGCAGGAGATCGACCGTGCGCATCCGCTCGACGAGCCGGTCGACTGGGGAGAGCGTCGGGCGGAGCAGCAGGAGGTTGGCGAGGAGCATGACGATCAGCCCGACGACGAGGTCGACCATCTCGACGACCGCGACCGAGGCGTGGATCCGACCGCGCGCGACGACGAGCACGAGCGTCCCGGCGAGCAGCAGTCCCGCGTTGATCGCGAAGACGCGCCAGAGCAGCGGTAGCCGTGAGAAGCCCATCGCGGAGGAATCGCCGGGTCCAGTTCTAGCGGCTGGTGGCGGCTTCGGCCAGCATCAGGCGGCGGCCGCTTCGCTCGCGGGTCGCGGGCGGAGCGATCACGACGGGCACCGCCGTCGCCGCTTCGAGGTCGCGGGCGAGCGAGCAGCGGAGCTGCCGGCCGCGTGCGCCGCGAGGCCGGGAGCCGAGGACGATCGCGTCCGCCCCCTCGTCGGTCGCCACCCGTGCGAGCCCGTCGACCCGGCTGCCGAGCACGACGCGGACCTCGGCGTCGTCGCCGAGAGCGCTCGCGAGCGCCCGCAGCCGGCGCTCGGCTTCCTCCTGCCGCTGCTCGGAGGCGTGGCCGGGCAGATCAGGCCGCGTCGACGCCACGACGTGGACGAGCACGAGCCGCAGCTGCAGCCGGGACGCGAGCGCGGCCGCGAGCTGCGCGGCGGCAGGGCCCTCGGCGGCAGCCGTCACACCGCAGACGATCGTCCCGGCCATCGCCTTCACGATCGCCGACGGCTGCCGCGGCCGCCATGGGCGCGTGACCCCATTCGCCCCACGCCACAAGCCCGCGCCACAAGATGGGTTCTCGACCTCATATCGGGGCCGGCCGGCGACCGGCAGCCTTCCCGAACCGTGCTGCTCCGCGACAAGCCGCGGGCCGCTTTCCCCGAGGAGGACCGATGAAGGAGATGTTGATCACCCCGGCCGGGTTCGCGCGCCACTGCGCCGAGCTCGACCGTCTGAAGACGGCGGGCAGGACGGAGATCGCGGAGCGCATCCGCCAGGCGATCTCGACGGACGCGGATGCGAGCGCGAACGCCGACTACCTCGCCGCCCGGGAGGAGCAGGCGCGGCTCGAGGCCAGGATCGCCGGGCTCGAGCGGCGGCTGTCGGCGGTGCGGGTCGCCGGCCCCGACGCGGACAACGACGTCGTCGACCTCGGCGAGCTCGTTCAGCTGCGCGATCTCGACACCGGCACCGACCACGCGTACCACCTGGTCGGATCGCTGGAGGCCGACCCGATCGCGGGTCGCATCTCGGCCGAGTCGCCGCTCGGGCGGGCGCTCCTCGGCCGGCGCCGCGGCGAGCTGGCGGTCGTGGAGACGCCGCGCGGCCAGTTCCGCTACGAGATCGTCGCGATCGAGCTGCCTGTGGCCGCCTGAGCTCGGGAGAGCGGCCGTCTCGCCGCGGCGGAGCGGCGGGATGGGGTCTGGCCCCCATGGTCTCGACGGGCTCCGCGAGCGAGGCTCTTGACCAGAGGTGATCCCTGCCCGCGCGCGCGGGCCGCACCCGAGAGAGGTGATGTCGATGCAGGCGACCGTTCCGTCCGCCGTCGCGCCGTATCCCGTACGTCTGGAGGGGCATCTCGACCGGCCCTCGCGCTGGCTGTGGCTCGTCAAGTGGCTGCTCGCGCTGCCGCACTACGTGGTGCTCTTCTTCCTCTGGCTGGCCTTCGCGCTGCTCTCGGTGACGGCGTTCGTCGTGCTCCTGCTCGGCGGGAGCTATCCGCGCGGGATCTTCGGATTCAACGTCGGGGTGCTGCGCTGGACGTGGCGGGTCTCCTTCTACGCGTACTCCGCGAACGGCACCGACCGCTATCCGCCGTTCACGCTGGCCGACGATCCCGGCTATCCGGCCCGGCTCGAGGTCGCGTATCCGGACGACCAGCGCCACGGCTTGCCGCTGATCGGCTGGTGGCTGCTCGGCGTGCCGCAGTACCTGGTCGCAGGGATCTTCGCCGGCGGCGGCGTGGCCGGCTGGCAGGCGAGCGAGACGCACTGGTCGTGGTCCGTCGGCTCGGGCGGCCTGATCGGCCTGCTCGTGCTCGTCGCGGTCGTCGTGCTGCTGTTCCGCGGCGTCTACCCGCGCTCGATCTTCGACTTCGTGCTCGGCCTCAACCGGTGGGTGCTGCGGGTCGGCGCCTACGCGGCGCTGATGACGCGCGAGTATCCGCCGTTCCGGCTCGACGCCGGCGAGAGCGATCCCGGCGGGCTGACGCTGGGCGGCGGTGCCGCGCAGGAGGCGACGGGGCAGCCGGCCGCGGCCCGGACGGAGCGGTGGGGCGTCGGCCGCGTGCTCGCCGTGGTCGCCGGCAGCCTGGCCGTTCTCGTCGCGCTCGCTGCGCTCGTCGCGGGCGGCGGTGCAGTCGTCCTCGACCAGACCCAGCGCGACGCGGGCGGCTACCTGATGACGAGCTCGAAGACCTTCTCGACCGGCACGTACGCCTTCGTGTCCGACAGCTACCGGGCGGGAACCGCCGGCGACTGGTTCGTCGCCCGCGACCTGCTCGGCACCGTTCGCATCCGCGTCGACAGCCGGGCGCCGGTGTTCGTCGGCATCGGTCCGGCCGCCGTCGTCGACGACTACCTGGCGGGCGTCCGCCGCGAGGTGGCGACGCGCTTCGACTCGCGCCGCACCGACTTCAGCCTGCGGGCCGGCGGAGCGCCGGCGGGGCCGCCCGCCGCGGAGAGCTTCTGGGCGGCGCAGGCGGTCGGCTCCGGCAGGCAGGTGGCCACCTGGACGCCGGCGAGCGGCGACTGGCGGGTCGTGCTGATGAACGCGGACGGCTCGCAGGGCGTCTCCGCGGCCGTCGCCGTCGGCGCGCGTCTGCCGGACCTGCTCTGGATCGGGGTCGGGCTGCTCGCGGGAGGCGGTGTGCTGCTCCTGCTCGGCGGCGGCGCCGTCTTCGCGGCCGTCGCCAGGAGATCATCGGCCTAGAGGGTCGCGCCTCCGCGCGCGCCGCTCGGGCATGATCGGCGGGCCGTGGAGTCCTCGAGCACCGGTCTCGCCCCGCTCGTCTCCGCCGGCGGCCCGCGCGCCGAGCTGTCGGTGGACGAGCTCGCCGCGCTCGTGCGCACCCTCGCCGAGGGAGTCGTCGCGACCGGCGCGCGGCGGGTGCTGCTCGTCCCGCCCGACCACACGCGCCTGCACTCCCGCGCCGGCGAGATCGTCGCGCAGCTCACCGGGATCCTCGACGGCGAGCTCGAGACCGTCGACGTCATGCCGGCGCTCGGCACGCACCGGCCGCTCGGTGCCGCGGAGGCGCGGCTGATGTTCGGCGACGCGATCCCGGTCGACCGGCTGCTCGTGCACCGCTGGCGCGACGATGTGGAGACGATCGGCGAGATCCCGGCCGCCGAGGTGGACGAGCTGGCCGGGCTGCCGATCGGCCTGCCGCTCCCGTTCACCGTCAACCGCGCGCTCGCCGGCGGCGCCTACGACCTCGTCGTCTCCGTCGGCCAGATCGTCCCGCACGAGGTCGCCGGCTTCGGCGGCTACTCGAAGCACGTCTGCATCGGGCTCGGCGGACGCGAGACGATCCAGCGCAGCCACTTCGTCGGCGCCCTCTGCGGGATCGAGGAGACGCTCGGGCGCGTCGACGCGCCGGTGCGGGTGCTGCTCGACCGCGGCTTCGACCGCTTCCTCGAGCCGCGCTGCCGCGTGCTCTTCGTGCTGACCGTCGTCGAGTCGCGCGCCGGCGGCAACGTGCTGCGCGGCGTCTTCGCCGGCGAGGGCGGCACGGGCGCCGCCGGAGGAGCCGCGTTCCGGGCGGCCGCCGAGCTGTCGAGCGCCGTGAACATCGAGACCGTCGCAGAGCCGTTCCGGCGCTGCGTCGCCTTCCTCAACGCCGACGAGTACCACTCCACCTGGCTCGGCAACAAGGCGATCTACCGGACGAGGCTCGCGATGGCCGACGGCGGCGAGCTCTACGTGATCGCGCCGGGCGTGACGCGGTTCGGCGAGGACGACCTCGTCGACCGGCTGATCCGCCGCCACGGCTACCGCGGCCGGGAGGCCGCGCTCGCCGCCATGCGCGCCGACGCCGAGCTCGCCGCGAACCTCGCCGCGGTCGCGCATCTCGCGCACGGCTCCACCGAGGGCCGCTTCGACGTCACCTACTGCCCCGGGCCCGAGCTCGACCGCGGCGACGTCGAGGGCGTGGGCTTCCGCTATCTCGCGCTCGACGAGGCGCTCGAGCGCTTCCCGCTCGGGCCGGGCGAGGAGCGGCGCGACCGCTCCGACGGCGAGCCGTTCGTGTTCGTACCGAACCCCGGTCTCGGCCTCTGGCGGGCGGCGCGTTGACGCTCCGTCCCGACCGCTACCTCGAGGCGCCCGAGCCCGCCCGGGCGCTCGCGCTCGACCTCTACGAGAGCGTCGCCGGCCTGCCGATCGTCAGCCCGCACGGCCACATCGACGTCGCGCTCCTCGCCCGCCCGGACGCACGGCTCGAGCCGCCCGGCCGGCTCTTCGTCACGGCCGACCACTACGTGCTGCGGCTGCTCTACTCGCAGGGCATCGCGCTCGAGCGGCTCGGCGTCCGCCCCCGCGACGGCGGCCCGGCCGAGACGGACGACCGCGCGGTCTGGCGGCTCTTCGCCCGGCACGCGCACCTCTTCGCCGGCACGCCGACGGGAATCTGGGTACGCGAGACGCTCGCGACCGTCTTCGGGGTCGAGGAGCGGCTGGACGAGGCGAGCGCCGACGCGATCTACGACCGGCTCGAGGAGCGGCTCGCCTCGCCCGAGCTCGCGCCGCGGGCGCTGCTCGACCGCTTCGGCGTCGAGTGCCTCTCGACCACCGACGCCGCGGGCTCGACGCTCGCCGGCCATGCGCAGCTCGCCGCCGACGGCTACGGCGAGCGGGTCAGGCCCACCTTCCGCCCCGACGCCGTCGTCGCGCTCGACGCGCCCGGCTGGCGCGGCGCGCTGGCCGAGCTCGAGTCGGCGAGCGATCGAGAGATCGGCGACTACGCGGCGTATCTCGCGGCGCTCGTCGAGCGGCGCGCCGCCTTCCGCGACCTCGGCGCGACCGCGACCGACCACGCCGCGACGAGCGCCGACACGACACCGCTCGACCCGTCCGAGGCGGAGGCCGTCTTCGCCGCCGCGCTCGGCGGCTCCGTCGAGGCGGCGCAGGCGCGGCGCTTCGAGGCGCACATGCTCCACGAGTTCGCGCGCATGAGCGCCGCCGACGGTCTTGTCATGCAGCTCCACCTCGGCAGCCTCCGCGACCACAACGGCCCGCTCGCCCGCCGCTTCGGCCCCGACCTCGGCGCCGACATCCCGGTCGCGGCCGACTGGACGCGCGGCCTGCGCCCGCTGCTCGAGGCACACGGCGCCGCGCCGGGCTTCGGGCTCGTCCTCTTCACCCTCGACGAGAGCACGTACAGCCGCGAGCTCGCGCCGCTCGCCGGCCACTATCCGGCGGTCTCGCTCGGCTCGCCCTGGTGGTTCCACGACAGCCCCGCCGGGATCGTCCGCTTCCTCGACCGGGTGACCGAGACCGCGGGGATCTACAACCTCGCCGGCTTCGTCGACGACGCCCGCGCGCTCACCGCGGTGCCGGTGCGGCACGACCTCTGGCGGCGGCGCACCTGCGGCTGGCTCGCGGGCAAGGTCGCCGCCGGCATCGTCGACGAGGCCGACGCGCACCGGCTGGCCGGCGAGCTGGCCTACGGGCTCGCGCGGCGCGCGTATCGGTTGGGCTACTAGACGCCGCTGAAGGCGTCGAAGCCGCCGTCGACCGGGATCACGGCGCCGGTGACGAACGACGCCGAGGGGCCGGCGAGCCAGATCGTCACGCCGACGAGCTCCGACGGCTCGCCGAAGCGCGCGGCCGGCGTCGCGGCGACGATCTTCTCGCCCCGTCCGGTCAGCGAGCCGTCGGCGGCGAAGAGCAGGGCGTGGTTCTGCTCGGAGGCGAAGAATCCCGGCGCGACCGCGTTGACGCGCACGCCCGCGGGCGCGAGCTCGACGGCGAGCCAGCGCGTCACGTTCTCGACCGCCGCCTTCGCCGCGCCGTAGCCGACGACCCGCGTCAGCGCGCGGTGCGCCGCCATCGACGAGACGTTGACGATCGAGCGCCCGCCCGGCGGGGCGCCGGCGGCGCTCGCCATGGCCGCGCCGAAGACCTGGCTCGGCAGCACCGTGCCAATGAGGTTGAGCGCGACGACGTCGGCGAACGCGTCCGCGGGCAGCTCGAAGAAGGAGCGCTCGCCGGTCGTCGCGGCCGCGACGTTGCCGCCGGCCGCGTTGACGAGCACGTCGATCCGGCCCCAGCGGGCGAGCATCGCGTCGCGCGCGGTCGCGAGCGCGTCCGCGTCGAGGACGTCCGCCGCGAGCGCGAGCGCGTCGGCTCCGCGCGACTCGAGCTCGGCGACGAGCGCGTCCAGCCGGTCGCGGCGCCGCGCGAGCACGCCGATCGAGGCGCCGGCCGCCGCGAGACCGCGGGCGATCTCGCCGCCGAGAGCGCCCGTCGCGCCGGTTACGACGGCGACCCGGCCGGTCAGCCCGAAGTGGCCGCTGACGAAGTCGCTGGACGCGGTGCTCGACGGGGATGCCATTGCCGTCGCGACGCTAGCGCACCGTCTCGGCCGCCGCCCGCGCCCCGGCCTCGACGCCGGCACGGAGCGCGCCGGCGAGGTCGCTGCCGCCCGCGAGGGCCGCAACCATCGCTCCCGCCAGCGCGTCGCCGGCGCCGAGCGCGCTCCCCGCGGCGATCGCGCCCGGCGCGGCGCGCTCGAGGCGCCCGCCCGCCACGGCGACCGCGCCGTCCGCGCCCGAGGTGACGCACGCCGTCCCGAAGGCGTCCGCGAGCGCGAGCGCCGCCGCGTCGCCGCCGACCCCGGTCAGAGCGCAGGCCTCCTCGCCGTTGGCGAACACGACGCCGGCGCCGCCGGCCAGCCGGCGCACCTCGGCGAGACCGAGGCGCTCGACGAGCGCCGCCGCTCCGGCCGTGACGCCGACGACCTCGCTGCCGAACGCGTGCAGCGCGGCGCGCGCGACCGCCTGCGTCCGCTCGCGGAAGAGCAGGTAGCCGGAGACGAGCGTCCCGCGGGCCGCGACCGCCGGCAGATCGCCGACCTCCAGCGCGTCGGTGACGCCGCGATCCGAGACGATCGTCGGCGGCCCGTCGCCGAGCGCCTCGACGAACGTGCCGGTCGGCCCGGAGTCGTCGCGCGCGAGCAGCGGCTCGACGCCCGCGGCGCGCAGGCTCGCGCGGATCGCCTCGCCGGCCGCGTCGGCGCCGACCCGCCCGACCACCGCCACGCGCGCGCCGGTGCCCGCCGCCGCGAGCGCCGCGTTCACGGCCGTGCCGCCGGCCCGCACCCGCACGGGCGCGTGCCGCACCTCCCCCGGCGCGAACCCGAGCAGCGTCACGTCGAGCATCACCTCGCCCACGACGACGAGATCGAGCGCGGCGCGGACGCCCGTCATGTCCGCAACCGCGGGTCGAGCGCCACCTGGGCAGCGTCCACGAGCACGTTGACGACCACGACCGAGAGCGCGATCGCCACGAACAGCGCCTGCACGACGGCGACGTTGCCGCTCATCGCCGCCTGCTGCAGCTCCCAGCCGCCGCCCGAGTAGCTGAAGACCTCCTCGATTGCCGGCACACCGCCGATCGCGAGGCTGAACGCGACCGCGAAGCCGGTGAGCGCCGGCAGGAGCGCGTTGCGGCCGGCGTAGCGGAAGAGGATCCGGCCCGGCGAGAGGTCCTTCGCGCGGGCGAGCTGGACGTAGTCCTCGTTGACGACCCCGACCTGGATCGTCGTCCCGAACGGGTGCGCCCAGGACGGCGGCGTGTCGCGCGAGGCGAGCATCGACTCGATCGATCCGTCTCCGGGCGCCGTGAACGGTCCGACGACCGCGACCCCGAGCACGAGCGCGAGCAGCGAGACGCCCACACGCGCCGGCCGGCTCGCGACGAGCGGCGTCAGCATCCGCATCCGCCGGAGGCGCGCGGAGCGCGGCGCGGGTACGAGCTCGGCCGCCGCGGACACTGCAGCCGATCCTACGCCTCTCCGGGAAGCGCTCGTCTAGCCGGCGTCCGCGCCCGCGGGCGCCGATTCGAGGTCGCCGACCGCGTGCCGCGCGAACGTCGCCTCGGGCCGCCGCGGCGGGATCGCGAGGCCGACGAGCAGGCCGAGCGCGAGCGTGATCGCGCAGAAGGCGAACGCCTCGGTGTAGCCGCGTGAGGTCGGATAGGCGCCGCCGGGGCCGATCGTCGCGGCAAGCAGAGACGCGGTCGCCGCGCCGCCGAAGGCGCCGCCGATCGTGCGCGTCACGGTGTTCATGCCGGTCGCGACGCCGGTCTCGCCGGGGCCGACGTTCTCGATGATCAGGTTCGCCATCGCGGCGAAGGCGAGCCCGATCCCGCTGCCGAGCAGGAGCATGGCGACGTAGATCTCCGCCTGGGCGCCGTGCGCGACCGAGAGCAGCGTGAAGGCGACGAGGCTCGAGACCCCGCCGGCGAGCAGCGGCGGCTTCGACCCGAACCGCTTCTCGAAACGGCCGGTCTGCGCGCCGACGACGAGCATCGCGAGCGTCAGCGGGAGCATGAAGAGGCCGGCGCGCGTGACCGACGCACCGAACCCGTAGCCGTGGCTGGACGGCGTCTCGACGAACTGCGGCACGAGGATGAACGACGAGTACATGCCGAAGCCGAGCAGCAGCGCGACCGCGTTCGTCGTCCAGACGCCGCGGATCCGCATCATCCGCATGTCGACGAGCGGCTGGTCGGATCGCGACTCGCTGCGCACCCAGAGTGCGAGCAGCACGAGCCCGGCCGCGATCGTGCCGAGCGTCTTCGCGGTCAGCCAGTGCCAGGTCGCGGTCTCGCTGACGGCGACGAGCACCGCGACCAGGCCCGCCGTCATCAGCGCGGCGCCGGCCCAGTTGATCCGGCCCGGGACGCGGATCGGCGACTCCGGCACGAGCAGGTGGGTGAGCACCGTCGCGACGGCGATCGGGATCAGCGGCAGCCAGAAGAGGTAGTGGAACGAGAGGTTGTCGACGATCGGCCCGGCGAGGATGACGCCGGCGCCGCCGCCGACGCCGAGCAGCGCCGACATCAGCCCGACCCCGCCCGCCACCCGCTCGTGCGGGAACTCGTCGCGGATGATCCCGAAGGCGAGCGGGAAGATGCCGCCGGCCGCGCCCTGGATGACGCGTCCGACGAGCATCAGGGCGAGCGACGACGACACCGCGGCGATCACCGTTCCGGCGCAGAGCAGCGCGAGCACGATCACGAGCAGCCGCTCCTTCCCGTACATGTCGCCGAGCCGACCGAGCACCGGCGTCGCCACCGAGGCGCTCAGCAGGTAGGCGGTGAGCACCCAGCTGACGGAGCTCTCGGAGGTGTGCAGCGCGTGCTGGAGGTTCGGCAGCGCGGGCGCGACGAGCGACTGCAGCAGCGAGTAGGAGACGCCCCCGAGCGCGAGGACGGCGAAGGTGGCGCTGGGATGTCGGCGCGTCGCGTCGGGTGTCATCTCGTCGTTGGCTCCGGTCCCGAGCGTCGCCGCCGCGACCCGAGACGAGACCGGCGCACGCGGTTCGCCGCCGCGCGCCGGACGTCGCGTGACGCTATCAGCGCCGCGTGTCTAGCCCGCGGCGAGCGCGCGGCGGCGGTTGAAGCGCTCGACCCGGCCGCCGGCCGCGACCGTCTGCGCCCGGCCCGTGTACGCGGGATGGCAGCTCGAGCAGACGTCGACCGCGATCGACTCGGCGGTCGAGCTGACCTCGAACGACGCGCCGCACGACGAGCAGCGCACGCCGACGAGATGGAGGTGGGGATGCAACGTCATCTGGACTCCTCGCAAGAACGAGGCGGCGTCATTGTCGCCTCACACCCGTAAGAACGTCCCGGCGCGGGCGGCGATTCCCCCGTAGAACATGCGTCTCGCGCGGTCTGCCGGGCACCCGCTTGACTTTCGCTACGAACTAAATTTATAGTCGCAAACAATGTCAAGAGCTTGGAGCCTGACCCGCGTCAGGTACGGCCGCTCGCCGAGGCGTGAGGTCGGACATCGTTAGCTCTTTCGTGAGGAGGTAGCTCGAGAAATGCATCTCCGTCGGATCGTCGTCTTGCTCGCCGCGCTCGTCGTCGTCGCCGCTGCCGCGACGACCGCCGGCGCGCAGGTCGAGCACGCCAAGACGACCACGATCACGTTCTGGGACTCGTACAGCTCGGACGGCCCCGAGGTGAAGACGCTCGAGACCGTCGTCATCCCCGGCTTCGAGAAGACGCACCCCGGGATCGTGGTCAAGGATGTGACCATCCCGTACGACAGCCTGCACCAGAAGCTGATCACCGCGGTGGCGGGCTCCCAGCTTCCCGATCTCGTCCGCACCGACATCATCTGGGTGCCCGAGCTCGCGAACCTCGGCGTCCTGGAGCCGCTCGACACGGTCATGCCCGACTTCGCGAAGTACGCCGGCGGCAAGGCCGTCGTCAAGGGCAAGACCAAGACCTACCCGGGCCTCGTCTTCCCCGGCCCGCTCGCGACGAACTACTGGAAGGGCCACTACTACGGCCTGCCGCTCGACACGAACACGCGCATCTTCAACTACAACCCGGCCGCCCTCCAGGCGATCGGGGCGAGCGCTCCCCCGAAGACGTTCGCCCAGCTGCAGTCGATGTCCGCGCAGGCCAAGGCGAAGGGGTACTACCTCTACGCCGAGAGCGGGACGAGCTGCTGGAACGTGTGTCCGTGGATCTGGTCGAACGGCGGCGCGGTCACGAACAAGACGTATACGAAGGCGACCGGCTACCTGAACGGGCCGAAGAGCGTCGCGGCGATCCAGATGCTCGTCAACCTGTACAAGGCCGGTGAGATGCCCGGGATCATCGTCAACTCGAACGCCGGCCTCGGCACCTACGACGGCATCAACCAGAGCAAGTACGTGGCCACCCTGGACGGGCCGTGGATGGACGCCATCTTCGGTGCGGCCTTCCCGAAGACGAAGGTCGCCGGCACGCTCGTCCCCTCCGGGCCGGGCGGAAGCGTCAGCGTCGTCGGCGGCGAGAACATCGTGCTGACGAAGTCCTCGAAGAACAAGACGGCCGCGCTGCAGTTCCTCCGCTACATGCTCGGCTTCGGGACGCAGGCGCAGCTCGCGCTCGCCGGCCAGATGCCCGTGCTGAAGTCGTCGTCGAAGTGGCTGACGCGGGTGCACGCGTACTACGCGCCCTACGTCCAGCAGCTCGCGACGGCGAAGCCGAGGACGCCGACGCCGAAGTGGACGCAGATCGACCAGGTGATCACGACGGACGTCGCCAAGGCGTTCCAGGGATCCGAGTCGGTGCAGCAGGCGCTGACCGACGCAGCGAAGCAGATTGACGGCCTCCTCAAATAGGCCGGATCTGCCGGGAGCGGGCGGGCGCGGCGCTTCGGCGCCGCGCCCGCGGCTCTCCTACGGGACCGCCCGCCGGCGCAAGGAGGTGACCGCGGCGTACCTGTTCCTCGCGCCGGGGTTCCTGCTCTTCGCGCTCGTGATCCTCTACCCGATCGTCAGGGCGTTCCAGATCAGCCTCTACAACTGGTCGCTCGTCCCCGGCACCGCCAGCACGTTCCTCGGCCTGCACAACTACGGCCGCGCGCTGCACGACCCGATCTTCTGGCGGTCGCTCGAGAACACGGGCTTCTACATGGGCGTGACCGTGCCGGCGCAGATCGTGCTCGGGCTCGTCGCGGCCGTCCTCCTCGACGCGCGGATGCCCGCGCGGGGACTCTTCCGCACCCTCTACTACCTGCCCGTGGTGACGAGCTGGGTCGTCGTCTCGCTCCTCTTCCAGTACCTCTTCATCACCGACGGCGGGCTCGTCAACTGGATCCTCCACGACAACCTGCACCTGGTCGGGCACAACATCGACTGGCTCGGCGCGCGCTGGACGGCGATGACGGCGCTCAGCATCCTCGGGATCTGGAAGGGCGTCGGCTGGTCGATGGTCATCTTCCTCGCCGCGCTCCAGGGCGTCCCGGTCGAGCTGAAGGAGGCCGCCGCCGTCGACGGCGCCAAGGCCTGGGCGCGCTTCCGCGCCGTCTCGCTGCCGGCGATCCGGCCCGTCGTCGCGTTCGTGACGGTGATCCTCGTCATCGGCGGCTTCAACGTCTTCATCTCCGTCTTCCTGATGACGAAGGGCGGGCCGCTCGACGAGACGCAGGTGCTGCTCACCTACATGTACCGCTGGGCGTTCTCGTACCTCGACTTCGGCTACGGCTCGGCGATCAGCTTCATCCTCACCCTGATCGTCTTCGCGCTCGCGCTCGTCCAGCTGCGGATCTTCAGGCGCCCCGCGGAGGCGGTCTGATGGCCGTGGCCGGCACGCGGCAGGCGCGGCTGATCGTCGCGGTGCGGCTCGGGCTGCTGAGCCTCGGCGCGATCGTCCTGATCCTGCCGTTCGTCTACATGCTCCTGACCTCGTTCAAGCCGAACACGCTCGTGCTCGAGATCCCGCCGCAGTTCTTCCCGCACCATCCGACGACGGCGAACTACACGGACGCCTGGACGTCGAACCAGTTCGGGCGCTACTTCCTCAACTCGGTGATCGTCGCCGTGCTGACGACGGTGGCCGCCGTGCTGCTCTCGGCGATGATGGCCTACTCGTTCGCCCGCTTCCGCTTTCCGGGCCGGACGTTCCTCTTCGGCCTCGTGCTGATCGCGCTGATGGTGCCGACGATGATGATGCTGATCCCGCAGTTCCTGCTCGCGAAGCAGCTCCTGCTCCTGAACTCGCTCTGGGGGCTCGTCGTCTTCTACACGGGCGGCAACCTCGCCCTGAACACCTTCCTGCTCCGGAGCTTCTTCCAGGACATCCCCGTCGAGCTCGAAGAGGCGATGGTCGTCGACGGCGCCGGGCCGTGGACGCGCTTCTGGCGGCTGATCCTGCCGCTGTCGCGGCCGGCGCTCGCCGTGGTGGGGATCTTCACCTTCCTCGCGAGCTGGGACGAGTTCACCTGGGCGCTGACGATCATCAACGACCCGGGCAAGTACACGCTGCCGATCGCGATCTCGCTCTTCCAGGGCCAGCACTCGACGAGCTGGGGGCTCGTCTTCGCCGCCTCGGCGATCATGATCGCTCCCGTCATCGCCATCTTCGCGATCTTCCAGCGGCAGTTCGTCGCCGGGATCGCGGCGGGGGCGGTGAAGGCGTGACGCTGAACGGCGACCCGCTCGCGGCGCGCAGCGTCGCGGTGCTCGCGGCGGGCCAGGCGCGGAGCGGAGCGTTCGTCGCGAGCCCCGACTACCCGACCTACCGCTACGCCTGGCTGCGCGACGGGGCCTTCTGCGCGCACGCGCTCGACCTCGTCGGCGAGACGGCGGCGGCGGCGGCGTTCCAGGGCTGGGTCGCCCAGAGCGTCGAGTCGCACCGGTCGCTGATCGAGTCGGCGATCGCCCGCGTCGAGCGCGGCGAGACGCCGCCGGCGGACGAGATGCCGCCGGCCCGCTACACGCTCGAGGGGTCGCTCGAGCAGACGGACGAGGACGAGCCGTGGCCGAACTTCCAGATCGACGGCTACGGGATGTGGCTCTGGGCGCTCGCCGAGCATCTCGACGGCCGGCTGCCCGCCGGCCTGCGCGACACGGTCGAGCTCGCGGCCCGCTACCTGCGGGCGACCTGGCGGCTCAAGTCGTACAGCTGCTGGGAGGAGCTCGACGGCGGCGAGCACGCCTCGACGCTCGGCGCCGCGGTCGCCGGGCTCGACGCCGCCGCCCGCCTCCTCGACGACGCGGGCTGGGCCGACGAGGCGGCGCGCGTCCGCACCGCGCTGCGCGAGCGCTTCCGCCACGGCGACCGCCTCGGGCGCGGGCCCGACGACGAGCGGGTCGACGCGAGCCTGCTCTGGCTCGGCGTCCCGTTCGGCGTCCTGCCGCTCGACGACCCGCTCCTCGCCGCCACCGTCGCCGCGGTGCGTCGCGACCTCCACCGGCCAGAAGGCGGCCTCTACCGCTACCTCGGCGACACGTACTACGGCGGCGGCGAGTGGCTCCTTCTCGCCTGCTCGCTCGCCTGGCACGAGCTGCGCAGCGGCGACCCGGCCGCGGCCGAGCCGCTCCGCGACTGGGTTCGCTCGCAGGCGCGCCCGAACGGCGATCTGCCCGAGCAGACGACCGGTCATGCGCAGACACCGGCGATGGTCACGCCGTGGGTCGAGCGGTGGGGGCCGGTCGCCACACCGCTGCTGTGGTCGCACGCCATGTACCTGATCGTCGAAACGGAGGCAACAAGCAGATGGAGCTGATTCCGACCAGGGCGACGTTCGCGCCCGGCGAGCCGATCGAGATCGAGCTGCGTGGCGTCGACGCGCCCGCGACCGTCTCGCTCTGGCATCTCGACCGCCTCGTCGCCGAGGCCGAGGTCGAGGCCGGCGCGGCGAGCGTCGCCTTTCCGGCCCAGCCCGAGGCCGGCTACGGCGTCGAGGCCGGGTCGGCGCGCACCGCGCTCGACGTCCTCGCCGACCCGCTCGGCCGGGCGCGCTACGGCTTCGTCTCCGACTACTCGGCCGGCCGCGCGACGGAGGGCGTCGCCGAGAACGTCCGCCGCCTCCACCTGAACGCCGTCCAGTTCTACGACTGGATGTACCGCCATGCGCGGCTCCTGCCTCCGGCCGACGACTTCGTCGACGCGCTCGACCGGCCGCTCTCGCTCGCGGCGGTGCGCGCCCTCGTCGACGCGCTCGGCGAGGCGGGCTCCCTGCCGATCGGCTACGCGGCCGTCTACGCCGCCGGCGCCGACGAGTGGCCGGAGTGGGAGGAGGAGGGGCTCTACCGCGCCGACGGCACGCCGTGGACGCTCGGCGAGGACTTCCTCTGGGACCTCGACCCGGGCGCCGAGCGCTGGCGGCGGCACTTCGCCGCCGACCTGCAGGCGAGCGCCGCGCAGGTGGGCTTCGCCGGCTTCCACCTCGACCAGTACGGCGCGCCGAAGCTCGCGTTCCGCCGCGACGGCACCCCGGTCGACCTCGCCGAGGCGTTCCCGGCGCTGATCGACTTCCTCGCCGGCGAGCTGCCCGGGTCGCGGCTGATCTTCAACAACGTCAACGACTTCCCGACCTGGGCGACCGCGGCCGCCGACCAGGCCGCTGTCTACATCGAGGTCTGGCCGCCGCACGTCCGGCTCGGCGACCTCGCGCGCCTGATCGAGAAGGCGCGCAGCTACGCGCCGGAGAAGAGCGTCATCCTCGCCGCCTACCTCTCCGTCTACGCGAACGCGCCCGACGAGCGGACGGCCTGCGCGGCGCAGAACCTCCTCCACGCGACCGCGTTCTCGCACGGCGGCAGCGTCCTGCTCCACGGGGAAAGCCGGGCCGCGCTCACCGAGGCCTACTACGTCAGCCACAAGCAGCTCGCCGACGCGAGCCAGGAGGCCGCCCGCCGCTATTTCGACTTCGCCGTCCGCTACGGCGACCTGCTCTTCGCCCGCGACGCCGTCGACGTGACGATGACCCACTTCGGCGGCGTCAACGAGGAGATCACGGGCGAGGCGCCGGTGCCGCTCTCGGTCGACGCGCGGCCCGGGTCGGTCTGGGTGCGCGCGATCCGGCTGCGCGACGGGCTGCTGCTCAGCCTGATCGACCTCTCGCGGGAGGAGCACGACCTCTGGGACGCGCCGCACCGGCCGGCCGAGCCGCTCGCCGGCGTCCGCCTCTCGATCGAGCGGCGTCGCCGCGGCGGGCCACGCGTGCTCTTCGCCTCGCCCGACGACGCGCCGGCGCTCGCCCCGCTCGCGGCTGAGTGGGACGGCCGCTACGACACGGTCGAGCTGCCGCCGTTCCGGACGTGGGCGCTCGTCTGGCTTCCCGACGAGGACGGCGCGTGATCCGGCACAGCCCCTCCGGTCGCGGCCACCCGTACCTCGTCGAGCCCGACCAGCGCGTGCCCGTCCGTCCGGCCGCCGGCGAGCAGCTCGAGCTCCGCGCGACCGCCGGGGAGGACGTGCAGTGCGGTCAGGGCCGAGCTCGAGCACCGCGGCGTGTCCGCCGTCGTCGACGCGATCCGGCGCGGCCCGGCCGTCGCCGAGAGCGTCTCCGGCTGGGGCACGCTCGCAGCCGCCGCCGGCGCAGGGCACCTCAGCGACCACGCGGCAGCCGAGGCCGTGCAGGAGGGCCGCACCTCGTGGGCCGCCGCCGGCCCGCCGCTCACGGCCGGCGAGCTCCTCCGCTACCGCTTCCTCGACGGCGGCGCGTCGACCGCGTGGTTCGAGGTTCGCGGCTGCGAGTGGAGCGCGGCGCCCGACGCGGTCGAGCTCGCCGCCGACGGGCGCGTCGCCGACAGGCTCGTTCCCGGCAGCGTCTCGGTCCTCGCCGACGGTGAGCTCGCATACGCGCTCCGCTTCGAGCTGCGGCTCGCGCCCGGCGAGCGCGTGATCGGCTTCGGGGAGCGCTTCGACGGGCTCGACCAGACCGGCCGGCTCGTCGACGCGGTCGTCTTCGACCAGTACAAGGGCCAGGGCGCGCGCAGCTACCTGCCGGCGCCCTTCGCGATCGTCGCCGGCGGCGGCTTCGGCTTCCACGTCGACACGGGGCGCCGCGTCCGCTTCGACGTCGGCCGCAGCCGGCCCGACCGCATCCTCGTCGAGCTCGACCTCGAGCCGGGCGAGGCGTCCCCGCGAGCGCGGCTGCGCCTCTTCGCGGGGACGCCGGCGGAGGTGCTCGGTGCGTTCCTCGCGGAGACGGGCCGGCCGGAGCCGCCGCCCGAGTGGATCTACCGGCTCTGGATCAGCGGCAACGAGTGGTCGACCCAGGCGCGCGTGCTCGCGGAGGTCGACCGCAGCGCCGTCGAGGGGATCCCCGTCGGCGTCGTCGTGATCGAGGCGTGGTCGGACGAGGAGACGTTCGTCGCGTTCAACGGCGCCGGCTACGACGTGCGGGCGGACGGCTCGCCGCAGCGCCTGGCCGACTTCTCGTTTCCCGCCGACGGCCCGTGGCCCGACCCGAAAGGGCTCGTCGACGAGCTCCACCGGCGCGGCGTCAAGGTGCTGCTCTGGCAGATCCCGCTCGCGCCCTCGCATCCGGGCCAGGCGGACGCCGACCGGCGGACGATGGTCGAGCGCGGCTTCTGCGTCCGCGACGAGGCGGGCGAGCCGTACGGCAACCCGGGCGGCTGGTTCCACGACGCGCTCCTCCTCGACTTCACGAGCCCCGAGGCGCGCGCGTGGTGGCTCGAGAAGCGCCGCTACCTCGTCGAGGAGGTCGGCGTCGACGGCTTCAAGACCGACGGCGGCGAGCACGCGTGGAGCCTCGGGCTCCGCTACGCCGACGGCACGCGCGGCGGCGAGACGAACAACCGCTACCCCGTCCTCTACGGGCAGGCCTACCACGACCTGCTCCGCTCCGCCGGACGCGAGCCCGTGACGTTCAGCCGCGCCGGCTTCACCGGCTCGGCGGCGGTTCCCTGTCACTGGGCGGGCGACGAGGACTCGACCTGGGAGGCGTTCCGCGCCTCGATCTCGGCGGGGCTCAGCGCCGGCGCCTCCGGGATCCTCTTCTGGGGCTGGGATCTCGCCGGCTTCTCGGGCCCGCTGCCGGCGCCGGAGCTCTACCTGCGCGCGGCCGCCGCGGCCTGCCTCTGCCCGGTCATGCAGCTCCACTCCGAGTTCAACCATCACCGCGCGCCGTCGCGCGACCGCACCCCGTGGAACGTCGCCGAGCAGAGCGGCGACGAGACGGTGCTCGCGCTCTTCAGGCGCTTCGTCCGCCTCCGCGAGCGGCTCGTCCCCTACCTCGCCGCCCAGGGCGAGCGCGCGCTCGCGACCGGAAAGCCGCTCATGCGCGCGCTCTGCTTCGAGGTGGACGGCGACGACCGCATCTGGGACTTCCCGGAGCAGTGGCTGCTCGGCGACGACCTGCTCGTCGCACCGGTGACGACGGAGGGAGCGGACGCGCTCGCCGTCTACCTGCCGGCGGGCGAATGGGTCGACGCCTGGACGGAGGAGCCGTGCCGCGGCCCGGCCGTCGTCGAGGCGCCGGCGCCGCTCGACCGGATCCCTGTGTTCATCACGGCCGCCCGTGCCGCCGACCTCGCGCCGCTCTTCCGGGAGCTCGACGGCGAGGCGCCGCGGCCGCGGGCCGAGCGAGCGGAGGTCTGACGGTGTCCCTGCAGGCAGTACATCCCCGAGGACCTAGACGGCACGACCGGAAGGGGCACTAGTGGCGACCGTCCAGTTCGAGAACGTCACGAAGCGCTTCGGCGCGGAGACGCTCGCTGTCAGCGAGTTGAGCCTCGAGGTCGAGGAGGGCGAGTTCCTGATCCTCGTCGGGCCGTCCGGCTGCGGCAAGACGACCGCGCTGCGGATGGTCGCCGGGCTCGAGGACGCCACGAGCGGCGAGATCCGCATCGGCGGCCGCGTCGTCAACGACCTCGCGCCGACCGACCGCGACGTGGCGATGGTCTTCCAGAACTACGCGCTCTATCCGCACATGTCGGTCGCCGACAACATCGCCTTCCCGCTGCGCCAGCGCAAGCTCGACAAGAAGGAGATCCGGGCGCGCGTCGACGAGGTCGCGCAGCTGCTCGGGATCGAGGAGCTGCTCGAGCGGCGGCCGCGTGCGCTCTCGGGCGGTCAGCGTCAGCGCGTGGCGATCGGCCGTGCGCTCGTCCGCCGGCCGCAGGCGTTCCTGATGGACGAGCCGCTCTCCAACCTCGACGCGAAGCTCCGCGTCCAGATGCGGGCCGAGCTGATCGCGCTCCACCAGCGGCTCGGCATCACGACGATCTACGTCACGCACGACCAGATCGAGGCGATGACGCTCGGCGACCGCGTCGTCGTCCTCGACCGCGGCGTCGTGCAGCAGGTCGATGCGCCCGAGAAGCTCTACCGCCGGCCGGCGAACATCTTCGTCGCCGGCTTCATCGGCAGCCCGGCGATGAACTTCCTCGCCGGCTCGCTCGACGGCGGGCGCCTGCTCGTCGGCTCGCACACGCTCGAGCTGCCGGAGTCGCTGCGGAGCCGGCTCGCTCGCACGAGCGGCGAGGTCGTCGTCGGCGTCCGGCCGGAGGACTTCGTGCCCGACGACGGAGCCGCAGCGATCTCCGCGCACGTGGAGATCAGCGAGCGGCTCGGGCCGGAGGTGCTCGTCCACCTGCGCGCCGACGGCGTCCAGGTCGCCCAGCTCGGAGGCGGCGCCGGCAGCGAGCCCGACGCGGCCGCCGAGCTGTCGGGCACGATCGTGACGCGGTTCGACGCCGGCTTCTCGGCCGGTTCCGGCGAGCGGATCGGCCTGGGCGTGCGCGTCGAGCACGTCCGGCTCTTCGACCCCGTGAGCGGGGGCTCGCTCCTCTCCGATGATTAATTTATAGTCGTAAGTAAGTAGGGCCGTTCCGGCGCGACTCGCGTCCTCTCCCACGTCTTTCTCTCGACCACTGCCACCATCGTGAGCGACCTCCGCATCGGATCCCAGGGGATGAGCAGGGAGGTGAACCGCGCCGCCGTCCTGCGGCTGATCGGCGCCGCCGGCCCGATCGCGCGGAACCGGATCGCGGAGCGCCTCGGCCTGAGCCCGGCGACCGTGACCTCGCTGACGCGCGAGCTGCTCGACCGCGGCCTGCTCCGGGTCGTCGACCGCGTGCCGTCCCGGCGCGGCCGCCCGGCGGTGCTGCTCGAGCTGGTCGGTGGCGCGGCGACCGCCTTCGGGGTGAAGATCGCGCCCGACCACGTCGTCGGCGTCCACGTCGATCTCGACGCGGAGATCCTCGAGCGCTTCTTCGAGCCGCTCGACGTCACGGCTGCGGACGCGGTCGACCGGATCACGGCGCTGCTCGTGGAGTGGACGGGCGCGCGCAAGGCCGGGACGCCGGTGCTCGGCGTCGGGCTCGGCGTCCCGGGAGTCGTCGATCCCGCGCACGGCACGCTGAACTCGCCGATGCTCGGCTGGCGCGACCTGCGCCTCGGCGCGATGCTGCGGCGGCGGCTCGGGGTGCCCGTGCTCGTCGACAACGACGTCAACACGCTGGCGGTCTTCGAGCGCCTCTACGGCCGCGGCCGCGCCGTCGACAGCTTCGCCACGGTCACGCTCGGCCGCGGCGTCGGCCTCGGGCTGATCCTCAACGGCGACATCTACCGCGGCTTCGGCGGCGGGGCGGGCGAGTTCGGCCACGTGACCGCCGTGCCCGACGGGCCGGTGTGCAGCTGCGGCAAGCGCGGCTGCCTCGAGGCCGCGGTCGCCGATCCCGCGCTCGTGGCCGAGGCGAGACGCCGGTCGGTGATCTCCCGCCGCGCCGGGATCGACAAGCTGCGCAGCCTCGCCGACGGCGGCGACGCGGGCGCGGTCGAGATCTTCGGCGACGCGGCGACGATCCTCGGCCGCTCGGTCGCCGACCTCGTGAACGTCCTGAGTCCGGAGCTCGTCCTGATCAGCGGCGAGGGCAGCGAGTCGTGGAGCCACCTCGCGGCCCGCTTCGAGCGCAGCTTCCGGGCCAACCTCTTCCCGCCGCTGGCCGGAGTCTCCGTCGAGATCGACCCGTGGGACGACACGAAGTGGGCCGTCGGCGCCGCCGCGCTCGTTCTGCGGGCGACGTTCACGCCGCTGCTCGACGAGTCGGGGCAGGACGGCGCGGCGAGCGCGTGGGTGCGGGCGCAGCCGGCCGTCCACGACGCGAACGCCTGAGCCGCCGGGCGCTCGCAGCCGCGTCTGCCGCGGCCCGGCTAGCCGGCGTAGAAGCGCGAGGTCGAGGCGGCGGCGCCGTCGGCCGAGACGACGAGCCCCTCGTGCGCCGGCTGGGCCTCGAGCCAGCCGAGCGCCGCGCCGCCCATCGCGAACGCGGCCGTCGCGTACGCGTCGACGCGGGTGAGCGACGCGCCGACGACGGTGACGGCGGCGAGCTCGGCGGCCGGAGCGCCGTCGCGCGGGTCGACGATGTGCCTGCCGCGCTCGGCGACGCCCGAGGTGGCGATCGCGAAGTCGCGCCCTTCGACGATCGCCAGCAGCCGCGCCGGGTCGCGCGGGTCGGAGATGCCGACGCGCCAGGGCTCGCCCGGCGCCATCTCGCCGGCGATCTGCATGTCGCCGCCGCCGTTGACCGCGTGGTTGTCGCTCCCCGCCGCGCGGAGCAGCGCGCTCGCTCGCTCGATCGCCCAGCCCTTGACGAGCCCGGTCGGGTCGAGGCGGCCGTCCCAGACGGCGCTGAAGAAGCCGTCCGTCTCGCGCTGCACCTCGAGGCAGCGCTCGACGACCTCGGCGACGGCCGGATCGGCGTCGGAGACGCGCAGCTCGCCGCGGCGGATCCGGCTGACGTCGCTGTCGGGGCGATACGTGCTGAAGACGGCGTCGACGTGGTGGAGCCAGGAGACGACCTCGCCGATCGCCTCGTCCCAGTCGCCGCGGCCGAGCGGTCGTCGCGGACGTCGATCGTGAAGACCGTGCCCATGCAGTGCTCCTCGTGCAGCGTGCGGGCCGGGCGGGTCGCCGTCGCGCTCACGCGATCCCCGCCTTGCTCAGGGCGCTCTGCAGCGCGGCGACGTAGCCGTCGGAGGTGTAGGTGGCGCCGGAGATCAGGGCGATGTTGGCGCTCTTGGCCTGCAGCGCCTCCTGGTTCAGGACCGGGATCGCGTAGGCGTTGATCTGCTGGCTGTGCGGGTCGTTGGCCGGGGACTGCGTCGCCGTGACGCCCGTGATCGTGCCGCTCGTGACCGTCAGCTGCACCTGCACCGGGCCGTAGACGGTCTGCTGGACGTCGCCGGTCACCGTCCTCGTCCCCGCGCTCGCGGCGGCTCTCGTCGTCGTCTTCGGCGACGAGCCGCCCGCGCTCGCGGTCGTCCGCCTGGCCTTCATCGTGGTCGTCGTCGAGGCGGCGGTCGTGGTGCGGAATGGCGGGGGCGGCGGTGGCGAGCGCCGTCGTGCTGTGCGTCTTGAACGAGAGCAGCAGGACGAGCCCTGCGACGGTGCTGGCGACGGCGACGGCGAAGCGGAGCATGGGCCGGTTCCTTCCTTCTTCTTCTAGAAGTCGAATGACTCGTGGTGGATGTGCCGCCGCGGTACGCCGGCGGTGCGCAGCGAGCGCTTGGCGGCGTCGGTCATGCCGGCCGGGCCGCAGAGGTAGACGTCGTGGCGCGCGAGGTCGGGGAGGTGCCTGCGAAGCGCCTTCGCCGAGAGCGGGTCGCCGCCGAGGTCGGCGCGGCGGCCGGCGAGGATCCGGAGGTTGGCGCCGCGCCGGGCGGCGAGCTGCTCGAGCTCGCTGCGGAAGACGACGTCCTCCTCGCGGCTCGCCCGGTAGACGAGCGTCAGGTCGCCGGGCTCGGCGGGGATCGTCTGGAAGAGCGCCCGCAGCGGGGTGATCCCGACGCCGCCCGCGATCAGCAGCACCTTGCGCCGCCGGCGCAGCGCCGCGGTCATCGCGCCGTACGGGCCCTCGGCGAGCACGCGGGTGCCGGGCCTCACGGCGGCGACGCCGCCGCTGTGGTCGCCGAGCGCCTTGACGGTGATCCGCATCCGGTCGCGCCGCGGCGGCGCCGACAGCGAGTACGGCGACGCGACCCACCACATGCCGCGGGCGAGGAACCGCCAGCGGAAGAACTGCCCCGACTCGGCGCGCAGCTCCTGGAGGTGGCGGCCGCCGATGACGATGCTGACGACGCCGGGCCCTTCCGGCTCGACCGAGACGACGCGCAGCCGGTGGCGGAACGCCTGCCGGATCGGGGTGAGGAACCGGTACCAGACGATCGCGCCGCCGACGAGGGCGTACATCCCGCCCCAGACGACGCGGGCGCCGAAGTGCTGCATGAAGTCCGCGCCGGTCGTGAACTGGTGGCTGAAGGCGAGCGCGACCGCGAGGTACGTGTAGAAGTGGAGGTAGTGCCAGGTCTCGTAGCGCATGCGCCTGCGCGCGGCGCGTGCCGAGACGGCGCCGACGCCGACGAGCAGCAGGCCCGCGACCGTCGCGGCGAGCACGTTCGGATAGCTGAGGAGCAGTGTCTTCGCCTGGCCGGCGACGTTCGTGTGCGCCGTGACCGCGTAGCCCCAGGTGATCAGCAGCCCGTGCGCGACCACGAGGCCGACGGAGTAGCGGCCGCCCATCGCGTGCCAGCGGGCGAGCCGGTCGGCGCCGACGCCGCGCTCGAGCGGCGGGATGCGCGCCATCAGCGCGACGAGGGCGACCATGCCGTAGCCGGCGAGCAGCCCGGTGACGCGGCCGGCGTTCGTCAGCCAGTCGCCGAGCCCGTGGATCGAGGTCGTGTCGTGCCACCAGAGGCCGACGGTGGCGATTGCGCCCGCCGCGAGCAGCGCGAGCACGAGGTTCGGATGCGCGCGGGCGGGCGCGGTGGTCGGGGAGGTGCGGGGAGCGGGACGTTCCTGGGCGATCGATGTCATGGCCCAGTTGTCGCTGCACGGGATGAGCCGGCTCTGAGAGCAACCTGTGATTCACCTGTGAAAGACGGCCTACGATCCTGGCCGCGGCGGCGGCTCCGGGCCTCCCGGCCCCGGCGCGGACGGAGCGGGGCCGCAGACGTAGGGCGAGTCGCTAGCGGTCCGTCCGCAGCGCCGCGATCGCGGCGTCGTCGTAGCCGAGGCCGGCGAGGATCTCCCTGCTGTGCTCGCCGAGCGCCGGCACGCCGCGGGTGGGCGGGCCGGCCGCGCCGGCGAACGGGCTGCCGAGCGCCACGACCGGGCCGTCGGGCGAGTCGACCTCGTGCAGCAGCCCGCGGTGGGCGACCTGCTCGTGCCGCACGGCTTCGGCGAGCGTCCGCACGACGCTCGCCGGGATGCCGGCCGCGTTCAGCTCGCGCTGCCACTCGGCGGCGTCACGCGTCGCGAGCCGCGACTCGATCTCGGCCCGGAGCTCCTGCCGCGCCTCGAACCGTGCGGCCGAGGCGGCGAAGCGCGGGTCGTCGGCGAGCTCGGGGGCGCCGAGCAGCTCGCAGAGCCCGCGGAACCAGCGGTCGTGGACGGTGCTCACGTAGAGGAGGCGGTCGCGCGCCCGGTAGCGGCCGCTGCCGGGAATCGCGAGCCCGCGCGGCGGCACGCCGTTCGCGGCCGCCGCGGCCGGGGCGGTCAGCAGCCCGAGTGCCGCGTCGAGCATCGCGATGTCGAGTCGTGCGCCCTCGCCCGTCCGCTCGCGCCGCAGCAGCGCCGCGAGGATCGCGGAGACGGCGCTGAAGCCGCTGAACGCGTCGACGACCGGAAGGCCGGCGCGCAGCGGGTCGTCGTCCTCGGAGAGATACGTCGCGGTCAGCCCCGAGGCGGCCTGGACGGCCCACTCGATCGCCGGCGCGTCGCGCAGCGGACCGTCCGCGCCGAAGCCGCTGATCGAGCAGTAGACGAGCCGGGGATGCTCGCGCCGCAGGCGCTCCGGGTCGAGCCCGAGCCGTGCCGCCGCGCCGGGGCGGAAGTTCTCGACGAGCACGTCGGCGCCGGCGAGCAGCCGGCCGAGCGCCTCGCGCCCCGGCTCGGTCTTCAGGTCGAGCGTCAGCGAGCGCTTGCCGGCGTTGAGGGCGAGGAACGCGTCCGCGAACCACGAGCGGAAGTCGTCGCCGTCCGGCGGCTCGACCTTGATCACGTCCGCGCCGAGCAGAGCGAGCTGGTACGTGCAGAGCGGGCCCGCGTAGGCGTGGGTCAGATCGACGACGGAGACGCCGGCGAGCGGATCCATCTGGCCGGGATCTCTCATCTGGGGCAATAGTCTCTATTTCAGGAAGGTGGCTGTAGCCGGGCCGCTCAGGCGGAGACGCAGCGCAGCGGCAGCCGCTCGGGCCCGTAGACGGGCCAGCCGAGCATCGCCGGCTCGCCTGCGCGCTCGATCAGCTCGGTGCGCGCGAGCAGCTCCTCGAGCGCGACGCGCAGCTCGAGCCGCCCGGTCGACGCGCCCGGGCACTTGTGCGGGCCGTGCCCGAACGCGACGTGCGGGTTCGGGTCGCGGCCGAGCAGGAAGCGCTCCGGCTCGTCGAAGACGTCGGGGTCGCGGTTCGCCGAGGGGAGGACGAGCGCGACCATCTCGCCGGCCGCGATCGTGCGGCCGCGCACCTCGACGTCGGCGACCGCCATCCGCGCGAACCCCTGGTTCGGCGCGTACACGCGCAGCAGCTCCTCGACCGCGGCCGGGACGAGCTCCGGCTCGGCGCGCAGGCGCGCCTGCAGCTCGGGATGGTCGGCGAGGTGGAGCGCCGCGCTCGCGAGCGCCGCGGTGGGGGCGACGTGCGCGGCGATCAGAAGCTGCCGGATCGAGCCCGCGACGAACTCGTCGTCGAGCGGCTCCCCGTCGACCCGCACCGCGAGCAGCGCGCTGACGACGTCCTCGCCCGGGTCGAGCGGCGCCTGCCTGCGCTCGGCGACGATTCGCCGGCACTCCGCGTAGAGGAGCTGGTTCTCGGCCTCCGCCTCGTCGGCGCGGAAGTGGGCCTGCGCGTGCTCGAACCGCTCGCCGATCGCGTTCAGCTCCGCGCCGCGCTCGCGCGGCAGGTTGAGGAAGTCGCCGAAGACGAGCCCGGCGAACGGCGAGGCGACCTCGCCGACGAACTCGCCGCCGCCCGCCGCCACGTACGGCGCGAGCAGCTCGACCGCGAGCGAGCGGACGCGCGGCTCGAGTGCGGCCACCCGCTCGTCGCGGAGAACGGCGTTCAGCGGCCGCCGGTAGCGCGCATGCTCTGGCGGGTCGAAGTGGAGCGGCGCGCGGCGTCCCGAGACCGGGTTTCGCGGCACGACGATCCCCTGCGAGCTCGTGAACTGCGCCGGCCGCGAGCTGGCGGCGACGACGTCGTCGTAGCGGGTCAGCGCCCAGAACCCCCAGCGGTCGCCGCGCGCGACCGGGCACGCCTCGCGCAGCCGCGCCCAGACGGCGTGCGGGTCGCGCGCGAACTCGGGCGCGAGCGGGTCGAAGTCGGGCGCCGGGCCGGCCGCCGTCACGCCGGCACCGCGGCGCGCACCGCGAGCGGCGCGGAGAGCGTCCCCCATTCCGGCCAGCCGGTCATCTCCGGTTCGCCCGCCCTCTCGATCGAGGCCGTGCGGGCGAGCAGCTCCCCGAGCGCGACGCGCAGCATCAGCACGGCGAGCGGGGCGCCCGCGCACCGGTGCGGGCCGACGCCGAACGCGACGTGCTTGCGGATGTTCGGCCGGTCGAGGATGAACCGGTCGGGCTCGGGGAAGACCGTCTCGTCGCGGTTCGCCGACGCGTAGACGAGCGCGACGGGCTCGTCCTTGCCGATCGTCCGCCCGCCGACCTCGACGTCGCGGGTCGCCGTGCGCGCGAAGCCGCGGTACGGCGTCAGCAGCCGCAGGTACTCGTCGACGGCGGCGGGCACGAGGTCGAGGTCGCCGCGCAGCTGCGCCTGCAGGTCGGGGTTCTCGGCCAGGTGCACGGCCATGCTGCCGATGAAGACGCACGGGGCGACCATGCCGACGACGATGAACTGCCGGATCGTGCCGAGCACCATGTCGTCGGGGAGCGGCTCGCCGTCCGCGCGCGCGGCGAGCAGGCCGGTGACCGGGTCGTCGGCCGGGTCGAGCGGCTCCGCCCGGCGCATCGCGATCAGCGTGCGCGCGAGGTCGTAGAGCGCGATGCTCGTCCGCTTCGCGTCCTCGAGCGCGAACCGCTGCACGGCGGCGACGAACTCGCGCGTCGCCTCGCGGATCTCCATCCCGAGCTCCGGCGTCAGGTTGAAGAACTGCGCGAGCGCATGACCGGGCAGCCGGTGGGTGAACTCGGCGCAGATGTCTCCGCCGCCGCGGTCGACGTAGGGCTGCAGCAGCTCGCCCGTGATCTCGCGCAGCGCCGGCTCCATCGCGGCGATCTTCTCGGCGGTGAAGTACGGGTTCAGCGCGCGGCGGTACGGGGTGTGGTCGGGCGGGTCGAGGTGGAGCGGCGGCCGCCGGCCGGTGAAGGCGATCTTCGGGACGACGTTCTGGACGGTGGTCGTGAAGAGCGACGGGTCGCTCGCGGCGGCGACGACGTCGTCGTAGCGGGTCAGCGCCCAGAAGCCGTTCCACGCCTCGCTGTGCGCGACCGGGCAGCCCGCGCGCAGACCGGCGAACTGCTCGTGGAAGCTCGTGAACGACTCCGGCTCGCGCGGGTCGAAGTCCGTCGGCTGCCGTGCGGGCTCAGCCATCGTCCTCCGCCCGGGGGTGCAGGGCGACGTGGCATTCGTCGCGCAGCCACGCCCGCGCGGCGGGCGGGTCGGCGAGCTTCTCGTGCCCGAACGGATCCCATTCGGGCGCGCGCGGATGTGCGAGATCCACCACCGGCGGGAAATATAGATTATTTGAGATCGGCCGGCCAGGCGCGGCGCTCGGCGCCGAACGGATCGTCGACGAGCCGGGGCTCCGCGTCGAACAGCACCGTCTCCCGTCGCGGGGCGTCGTAGGCCGGCCAGGCGCCGAGCCCCGGAACCTCCGGGGCGCCAGTCGCCGCGAAGCTCGTCCACGCGCCGCTCATCGCCGCCGCGAGCCGGGCGCGCCCCGGCCCCTCGCGCGTCGCCGCGCGCTCGCCGGCGGTGTCGAAGACGAACGGGATCTCGAAGCCGTGCGCCGCGCCGAGCGCGCCGCCCGCGACGGGGCTCTCCCAGGCGAAGAGATAGGCGTGGACGGGAGCGCCGCCCGCCGCCAGCCGCGCCTCCGCCAGCCGGATCGCGCCCAGGCGCATGTTGTCGCTCGAGATCGCGACGTAGAGCTCGGCGTTGTCCGCGCCGGGCCGGAGCTCGCGGTAGCGCTCGACGAGCTCGGCGGCCTGCGCGCCCGCGTAGGGCCGGAGCCGCGCCACGAGCTGCTCGTCGTCGGGCCGCCAGCCCGCCGGATCGGCGCGGAAGGCGGGGTCGGAGAGCCAGAGGAAGAGCGCCGTCTCGTGGCTGTTCGTGCCGAGAACGAGCGGGATGTCGGCCGCCGCGCCCGCGGCGAGCGCGGCGCGCGGGTGGTCGGCGAGCGTCGCGCCGTCGACGAGCGGGCAGAAGGGCATCAGGCCGGCCGAGCCCGGGGCGCGGCGGCTCTCCTCGCGCTGCTGGAGCTCGAGCACCCGCTCGAGCGGCGCCGCGAGCAGCGCGTCGACGCCGCCCGCCTCGGCGACGACACGCTCGGCGGTCGCGGCGGCGCTCGCCGGCGTGCGGAAGACCTCGCCGGCGCCGCCGAGGAAGACGCCGCTCTGGATCGCCGCGCGGTGGAAGAGGCCGGCCGCCGGGGGCATCGCGAGCAGCGCGCAGACCTTGCCGCCGCCTCCCGACTCGCCGAAGACGGTCACGCGGCCGGGGTCGCCGCCGAAGGCGGCGGCGTTGTCGCGCACCCACTCGAGCGCGGCGACGAGGTCGAGCATCCCCGCGTTCGCGGCTCCTGCGTACCGCTCGCCCGCGACCGCGCCGAGGTCGAGGAAGCCGAGCAGCCCGAGCCGGTGGTTGAGGGTGACGACGACCGCCTCGCCGCGGCGTGCAAGCGCCGCGCCCGACGTCCACGCCTGCGATCCCGAGCCGGTGCTGAAGCCGCCGCCGTGCAGCCAGACGAGCACCGGTCTGCCGGAGCCGCCCGAGGTCCAGACGTTGAGCACGAGGCAGTCCTCGCCCGCCGGCGGAGCGGCGCCGCGGTCGAGGCGCGCCTGCGGTGGCGGAGGCTGCGGCGCGGTCGGCCCGTACTCCGTCGCCTCGCGGACGTCCGTCCACGGCGTCACCGGGCGCGGCGGCCCGAAGCGCCCGGCCTGCGCGTACGGCACGCCCGTGAACGCCCGGACGCCGCCGGCCGAGACGCCGCGGACGAGACCGCCGCTCGTCTCGACGACGGGGCCGCTCACCGGGCGCCGATCGCGACGCGGTCGCCGTCCCAGGCGAACGCGGTCTCGAAGCCGGCCTGCCGCGAGATGCGCTCGACGTAGGCCACGACGCTCGAGCCGTCGTCGGGGCCGAGCGGAGCGGGTCGCGCCCCGTCGTCGATCCAGCAGGGGACGAAGCCGGCGTCGAGCGAGCCGTCGTCGCGGAGGCGGCAGTCGGCGACGAGGGTGTTGCGGCTCTCGGGGTGGAACGGGTACGCGGGCAGCGCCGGGTCGGGCTCGAAGCCGAACAGCTCGACGCGCCTGCGTGCCCAGGCCGCGGCCTCCGGCGTCTCGGTGTTGGCCGGCGAGAAGGCGCGCGTGACGGTGACGAAGTTGCCGAGCCCGTGGAAGATCGGGCGGCCGCGGTAGAGCTCGACGCCCTTGAGGATGTGCGCGTGGTGGCCGACGACGAGGTCGGCGCCGGCGTCGACGGCCGCGTGGGCGACGTCGCGCTCGTACATCGCGAGCTCGGCGGGGACGTGCACGAGCCCCTTGTGCAGCGCGACCACGACGACGTCGGCGACCGCGCGCAGCGCCACGACGTCGGCGCGCATCGCGTCGAGCGTCTGCGGCGTCGCGAACGTGTAGATCGACGGCGGGCCGCCGGGGCCCGCGTGGTCGAGCTCGTAGTGGGTGAGGACGTCGACGTACGCGCAGCCGGCGGCCGAGGCGGCGGCCCGGCTCTCGCGCGGCCCGACGCAGTTGTAGGAGAGGACGCCGACTCGTCGTCCCGGCGGCGGTGACGACCGCCGGCCGGCGCGCCTCGGCGAGGGTCGCGCCCGTCCCGGCGGTCGCGATCCCGAGCGCGTGGAGCGCGGCCCGCGTGTCCTCGATCCCCTCCGGGCCGGCGTCGGCGGCGTGGTTGCCGGCGAGCGTCGCGACCGTGAAGCCCGCGCGGGCCAGGGCGCCGAGCCGCGCCGGGTCGGCGGGCCGCGCCGGCACGTCGCGGCTCGAGACGCGCCCGCGCAGCGTGTGCGGGATCTCGACGTGTCCGACGACGACGTCGCCGGTGCGGAGCAGCGCCGCGCTCGGCTCGAAGAAGGAGTCGGGGTCGGGCTCGTCGAGCACGAGGTCGCCGACGAGCAGGAGCCGCGCCCGGGCCTGCTCAGATGACGCCGTCAGCGCGGAGCTCCTCCAGCGCGCGGGCGTCGCGGCCGAGCAGCCCTCCGTAGACGAGCTCGTTGTGCTCGCCGAGGCCGGCCGGCGGCCGGTCGTAGCCGGCGGCTGCGTCCGAGAAGCGGATCGGCATGCCGCTGCCGTAGAGCCCGGTCGGGCCGAGCGTCGGGTGGACGAGCTCGGCCGTGTCGCCCTGCGCGAGCCGGTCCGGGTCGCGGACCGCCTCGCCCGGCCCCCGCACCGGCGCGGCCGGCGCGCCCGCGGCCGCGAGCGCCGCCAGCACCTCGGCGCTCGCGCGCGCCGACGTCCAGCGGCCGATCCGCTCGTGCAGCTCCACCCAGTTCTCGACGCGGGCGTCCCGCGTGGCGAAGCGCGGATCCTGCGCGAGCTCGGGCTCGCCCATCGCCGCGAGCACGCCGCCGGCGAAGCCGTCGGTCGGCGCGCAGATCGCCACCTCGCCGTCGGTGGTCGCGAAGATGCCGAACGGCGCGAGCCGCGGCACGGTGTTGCCGGTCCGCGTCGGCACCCCGAGCGCGGCGAGCGCGTCGAACTGCTCGGTCGCGACCATCGAGGTGAGCGCACCGACGAGCGAGACGTCGACGAACTGGCCGCGGCCCGTCTGCTCGCGCTGGAAGAGGGCGGCAAGCGTCCCCATGACGGCGAAGTGGGGGCCGATCATGTCGCCGAACGGGATCCCGCTGCGGACGGGCGGGGCGCCCTCCTCGCCCGAGACGGTCATCAGCCCGCTCAGCGCCTGGAAGATCGTGTCCATGCCCTTCCGGCCGGGGTCGGCGGCGCCGAAGCCGCTGATCGCCGTGTAGACGATCCGCTCGTTCAGCCCCGAGCAGAAGGCGTAGCCGATGCCGAGCCGGTCGGCCGTCCCGGCGGCGTAGTTCTCGGCGACGACGTCGGCGCGGCGGACGAGGTCGCCGAAGAGCTCGCGCCCGCGCGGGTCCTTCAGGTCGAGCGTGACGCTCAGCTTGTTGCGGCCGCGCTCGAGCATCGAGGCGGAGACGTCGTCGGGGCCGGTGCGCGACAGCGACGTCCCGTCCGGCCCGACGTACGGCGCGTTCGCGCGCGACTGGTCGCCGCCGCGGCGCGGGTTCTCGATCTTGATCACGTGCGCGCCGAGCCCCGCGAGCAGGAGCGTCGCGTAGGGGCCGGCGAGCGCGACGGTCAGGTCGAGGACGGTGATCCCGTCCAGCGGGCGGCGGGGCGTCTCGCTCACAGTCCGGCCAGGAACTCTCGCACGACCGCGATGAACGCGTCGGACTGCTCGTAGTGCACGCCGTGCCCCGCGCCGGCGATCTCGACCGGCCGCACGAGCGGATTCAGCTCCGCCATCCGCCGGGGCACGTCGGGCGGCACGACCGACGACTCGGCGCCGCGGACGTAGAGCGTCGGGCAGCGCAGGCGCGGCACCTCGTCCCAGAGCGCGGCGAGGAGCGGCTCGCCCCCGGCCGCCGACCAGCGTCTCGCGCCCGCCATGTCGGCGAGCCAGCGGAGGTTGCCGTCCGGCTCCTCCGCGAAGCGCGTCCGGAGCACCCAGTCGGCGCGGCCGCGGCCGCCGAGTCCGGACTCGGCGAGGAAGGCGAGCGCCGCCTCGGGCGAGGCGAAGCCGCGCGGGATCTCGCGGTCGAGCGCCCGGGGGCGCGGCGAGCCGTCGCGGGGGCCGCCGTCCTCGAGGACGAGCGCGCGCACGAGCTCGGGCCGCCGTGCCGCGAGCAGGAGTGCGGCGCCGGCGCCGAGCGAGTGGCCGACGACGACCGCGTTCTCGAGGCGCGTGGCGGCCGTGAGCTGCCCGAGGTCGTCGAGGAGCTGCCCGATGCCGTAGCGCGCCGCCGTGTCCCAGTCGCTGCGCCCGCAGCCCCGCTGGTCGGGAGCGATCACGCGCCACTCGCCGGCGAACGCCGACGCGACCTCCCACCAGTCGGCGGCGCACGCGGTTCCGCCGTGGAGCAGCAGCAGGGTGGGGTTCGTCGTCTCGCCCCAGACGAGGTACGAGAGGCGGTGGCCGTCGCGCAGCCGCAGGAAGAGACGGCTCGCCCGGTCGAGCAGCTCCGGCATGAAAATCGACTTTATAGAATCACCCGCCGTGCGCCTCGCCTCCGTCAGTCGGCTCGCGTCGAGCCTCGACCAGCGCATCGCGACCGGGGCCGTCTTCGCGGTGACGGCCTTCATGAGCATCATCGACACGACGATCGTCAACGTCGCCCTGCCGTCGATCAGCCGCGACTTCCACGTCGCCGTCGCGTCGATCGGCACCGTCTCGGTCGGCTACCTCGTCAGCCTCGCCGTCGCGATCCCCGTCGGCGGCTGGCTCGGCGACCGCTGGGGGACGAAGCGCATGTTCTGCGCCTCGCTCGCGCTCTTCGTTGCCGCGTCGGTGCTCTGCGGCCTCGCGCGCGACCTGCCGCAACTCGTCGCGTTCCGCATCCTCCAGGGCGTCGGCGGCGGGCTGCTCGCGCCGCTCGGGACGACGATGCTCTTCCGCGCCTACACGCCCGCCGAGCGGGTGCGGGCCGCGCGGGTGCTCGTGCTCCCGACCTCGATCGCGCCCGCGCTCGGGCCGCTGCTCGGCGGCGCGCTCGTCGACCGGCTCTCGTGGCGCTGGGTCTTCTACGTCAACGTGCCGGTCGGCGTCGCGGCGCTCGCGTTCGCCGCCGTGTTCCTCCGCGAGCGCCGCGAGCCCGACGCGGGCGGCTTCGACCTGACCGGGTTCGTGCTCGCCGCCATCGGCCTCGGCCTGCTGATGTTCGCGCTCAGCGACGGCTCGGTGCGCGGCTGGACGGCGCCGGAGATCGACGTCTCGCTTGCCTGCGGACTGCTCCTGACCGCGGCGTTCGTCGCCGTCGAGCTGCGGGCGCGCACGCCGATGCTGCGGCTGCGGCTCCTCCGCGAGCCCGTGTTCGCGAACGCCAACGTGCTCGTGCTGCTCAGCGTCGCCGCGTTCGCCGGGCTCCTCTACGCGACGCCGCTCTTCCTCCAGGAGGGGCTCGGTCTCTCGGCGTTCCAGTCGGGTCTCTCGACCTTCCCGGAGGCGATCGGGCTCTTCGTCGGCTCGCAGCTGATCTCCCGCCTCTACCCGCGGGTCGGCCCGCGCCCGATCCTGCTCGTCGGCGCGATCGGGCTGACCGCCACCGCTGCGCTGCTCGCGCTCGCGAGCGGCGGCGAGGAGCTCTGGGCGGTGCGGGCGCTCATGCTCTGCACCGGCTTCTCGATGATCAGCATCCAGCTCCCGAACCAGACGGTCGCCTTCACGCCGATCTCCGCGAGCGACACCGGCCACGCCTCGAGCCTCTACAACGCCAACCGCCGCTTCGGCGGGGCGCTCGGCGTGGCCGCGCTCAGCAGCGTGATCGGCGCGGCCGCCGGCTCGAGCGGAGGCACGCTCGCCGGGTACCGGCTCGCGTTCGTCGTCGCCGCGGCGTTCGGGGCCGCGTCGGTGGTCGGCGTGCTCCGGTTCGCCGAGCCGAGCGAGCCGCCGGTCGCGGACCTGCTCGCGGCGGAGAGCGGCTGATGTCCGCGGAGCCCGTCGTCGAGACGCGGTACGGCAGGGTGCGCGGTCTCCGCGCCGCGGGCGTGCAGGTCTACAAGGGCGTCCGCTACGGGGCGCCGGCGGACGGCCGCCGCCGCTTCCGGCCGCCGCAGCCGCCCGAGCCGTGGCCGGGGGTCGCCGACGCGCGCTCCTACGGGCCGAGCGCTCCGCAGCGCGACCCCGCCGGCCGCTTCCGCAACGCCGCGAGCCCGGGCCTCGCCGCGCCGGGCCTGCTGCTGAGCCGGCAGATGACGACCGACCGGCTCGACGAGAGCGAGGACTGCCTCTTCCTCAACGTCTGGACGCCCGGCGGCGGGCCGGCCGCGCGCCGCCCGGTCCTGGTCTGGCTGCACGGCGGCGGCTTCAATGCGCTCTCCGGCTCGGCGCCGACCTACGACGGCACGAGCCTCGCCCGCCGCTACGGCGTTGTCGTCGTCACGCTCAACCACCGGCTCGGCGCGCTCGGCTACACCCACCTCGCCGCCCTCGGCGGCGACGACTTCGCGCACACGGGGAACCTCGGGACGCTCGACGTCGTCGCCGCGCTCGAGTGGGTCCGCGACAACGTCGAGGCGTTCGGCGGCGACCCGGGCCGCGTGCTGCTCTTCGGCGAGTCGGGCGGCGGCTGGAAGGTCTCGGTCGCGCTCGCGACGACTCCGGCGGCCGGTCTCTTCCACCGCGCGGCGATCCAGAGCGGCTCGGCGCCCCGGATCGCCGAGCCGGACCGGGCGGCCGAGACGGCCGCGCTGCTCGTCCACGAGCTCGGGCTCGACGCCTCGCGGCTCGACGAGCTCCGCGAGCTGCCCGTGGAGCGGATCGTCGCCGCGCAGTTCTCGGTCGAGGCGGCGCTCGGCCCGCGCGCCGTCCCGAACATGCTCTCCGGGTTCGTGCCCGTGCGCGACCCCGACGTCGTGCCGGCGCACCCGTTCGACCCGGTCGGCTCGCCGCTCTCGGCCGCGGTGCCGGTGATCGTCGGCTGGAACCGGACCGAGATGACGCTCTTCGCCGACGAGGCGACGCTCGACCTCGACGACGCGGGGCTCGAGGAGCGCGCGGCCCGCCTGCTCGGCGCCCGCGCGCCCGCCGCGCTCGAGACGTACCGCGGGCTCCACCCGGACGCCTCGGCCGCCCGGATCTTCCAGTACCTGCACACCGACCTGACGATGCTGCCGTTCGCGCCGGCGATCGCCGAGCGGCATGCCGAGCTCGGCGGCGCGCCGAGCTGGGTCTACCGGCTCGACTGGGAGACGCCCGTGCTCGGCGGCCGCCTGATGTCGCCGCACTCGCTCGACGTCGCGCTCGTCTTCGCGAACGCCGACCGGGCCGAGGCGCTGAACGGCGGCGGGGTGCGGGCGCACGCGATCGCCGACCGGCTCAGCCGCGCCTGGGCGTGCTTCGCCGAGACCGGCGACCCGAACACCGGCGAGAGCGGCCTGCCGCACTGGCCCGTCTACGACGTCCCCCGTCGCGCGACGATGCTGCTCGACGACGAGAGCTCCGTCGCCGACGACCCGCAACCGCTCGAGTCGGCGATCGCGGCGGAGTTCGTCGCGAGCCTCGCAGCGGCCTGAATCTCGCCCGGCGCGGCCGGTCAAAGAGCCTGCGTAACAGGTTACTTGACACTCAACGCGATCCGGGTCACAGTACCGCGATCGGCCAACCTATAGATTCGATGGTCGTCTCACCGAGGTGAGTCGCCCATCGAGGCGAGGTCACTCGACGAGGAGGGACAGATGAGATTCGGCATGGGGCGACGGGGCCTCCTGGCCCTGACGGCGGCCCTGACGGCCGTCGCGACGGCGGCGCTTGCCGCCTCGGCGCTCGGAGCGCAGCGAGCCGGCACGGTGAAGATCGGCGTCATCCAGACGGCCAGCGGCCCGCAGTCCACGAACCTGCAGATCGCGAACCAGGCGGTGGCCGCCGCGGTCGCCTACGCGAACAAGACGAACCTCGCCGGAACGAAGATCGCGATCGTGAACGCCGACGACGGGGCCGACCCGCGGACGGCCGCCGACGCGTGCAACCGGCTCGTCAACCAGAACGGCGTCAGCATCGTCATCGGCTTCGAGTCGACGCCGGCCCGCGCCGCGTGTGACCCGATCCTCGCGGCGAAGAGCATCCCCTACATCGCGGGCCAGCCGAGCGCGGGCGACTTCTGCCCGGCGAACATGTTCCTGGTCGGCACGATCCCGAACCAGCAGGACGGCCCGCTCGTCAACTACCTCTACAAGAAGGGCCACCGGAAGTTCTACTTCGTCGGCAGCAACTTCTCGTCCGCGAAGACGACGGCGAGCCTGATCGGCAAGCTGCTGAAGAACAAGGGCGGCGCCTCGCTCGAGGGCACGAGCTACGAGCCGTTCGGCACCTCGGACTGGAGCGCGGAGATCGCGAAGATCGCCGCGTCGGGCGCCGACACGATCTTCGACACGATCATCGGCAACGACGACGTCGCGTTCTGGAAGCAGGTCGCGAACGACCCGCGCGTGTCGAAGCTGGCGCGCGTCGACCCGCTCCTCTCGAGCGCCCAGGTGACCGCGCTCGGCTCCGACGCGACCGGCATCTACTCCAGCAACTCGTGGATCGCCGGCCTGAAGACGAAGGGCAGCAAGCTGTACCTGCAGTGGCTGACGAAGAAGTACGGCAAGAACGCGCTGCCGGATCCGCAGGGCGCGCACCTGTGGGACGCGGTGCTGATCGCCGCGGCCGCGCTGAAGCAGACGGGCTCGACCGACGGGGCGAAGCTGACAAGCGCGATCGCCTCGCTCCGCCTCTCCGGCGCAAGCGGCATCGTCACCTACCAGCCGAAGAACAAGGGCTTCCTCGTGCTGCCCGTGTTCGTCTCGCAGGTGGCGGCGAACGGCGACTTCAAGCTCGTCGCCGGCTACTCGCACGTGTTCCCCTTGCCGAGCTGCTGAGCAAGCGATAGAAGGAGGCCCGCGATGACCCTGACCCTGGACATCGCCGTCACGAGCGCGATCCTGGTGCTCGTCGTCGCGGGCCTCCTGCTCATCTTCGGCCTGCTGCACGTGATCAACCTCGCGCACACGGGGCTGATGGCGATCGGGGCGTTCACCCAGGTCGAGTTCGTCGACCGCGGGGTCGGCTTCTGGCCGGGCGTCCTCTTCTCGGCGCTCGTCACGGCGGCCGTGGGCGCGGTGATCGAGATCGCCGTCGTCCGCCGGCTCTACGAGCGGCCGCTCGACACGATCCTCGCCACCTGGGGGATCTCGCTCGTGATCACCCAGGTGCTGATCCTCGTCTACGGCTCGCAGCTGAAGTCGGTGGACTTCCCGGCGAAGGGCGCGAGCTCGATCTTCGGCACCGTCTACCCGACCTACCGCCTGCTGCTGATCGTGATGGCGGCCGTCCTGCTCGCCGCGCTCGGCCTGCTCGTGTGGCTGACGCCGGCGGGGCTGACGATCCGGGCGGTGATGGTGAACGAGCCGCTCGCGCGGGCGCACGGGATCAACACCGTCCGCGTGCGCCAGATCACGTTCATCGTCGGCTCGGCGCTCGCGGGCGGCGCGGGCGCGGTGATCGCGCCGACCACCGGCGTCGACACGAGCTTCGGCACCGCGCTCGTCGCGACCGGCCTCCTCGCCGCGCTGCTCGCCGGCCGCACGCTGCCGGGCCTCGCGCTCGCCGCGGTCCTGCTCGGCGGCGCGCAGATCCTCTTCGCCCGCTACGCCAACCCGATCTGGGGGCAGGCGTTCGTGATCGGCGTCGCGGTCGTCGTCCTCCGCTTCGTGCCGAACGGCTTCACCTTCCGGCGGACGACGTGAGCGCGGCCCTCTCGCGCCGCCTGGGCGGCGGCCGGACGCCGACGGTCGCCGGCGTCGTCGCGCTCGCCGTGCTCGCCGCGGTGATGCCGTTCCTGCTCGGCAGCTACTACCTCGGCCTGCTCGCGACCGCGATCGTCTACGCGATCGCCGCGGCCAGCCTCGACCTCGTCTGGGGCTACACGGGCATCCCCGACCTCGGCCACTCGCTCTGGTTCGCCTTCGGCACGCTCGGCGTCGGGATGCTGACGACGAAGGTCGCGAGCAGCGGCCTCGTCATGGGCTCCTACCCGGGCCTCGGGCGCCACCTGCTCGGACTCGCGGTCGGGATCGTCGGCGCGATGGTCGTGGCCGCGGTCGTCGGCGCGTTCGCGTTCTTCCAGCAGGCGGCCGGGCCGCTCTACGTCGCCATCGTCACGCTCGCGTTGAGCGTCGTCGCGATGACCGTCTACGGCGAGCTGCCGCAGTGGACGGGCGGCGACAACGGCCTCTTCGCCTTCTCCTACACCGGCGTCTCGCTCACGACGTGGTACGCGATCGGCGTCGTCTCGCTCTTCTGTGTCGCCGGTGTCGCGCTCGTCCTCGTGCGCAGCGACTTCGGCCTGCTGATGCGGGCGATCCGCGACGACGAGCGCCGCGTCCGCTTCCTCGGCCGCAACGTCGAGCTCGTCAAGCTCTGCGTCTTCATCGGCGGCGCCGGCGTGGCGGCGTTCGCCGGCGGCCTCTACGGGATGATGTTCGGCTTCGTCTCGGCGCCGTTCTTCGGCTTCCTCTTCTCGACCGACATGCTCGTCTGGGTCGCGGTCGGCGGCCGCGGCACGATCGTCGGGCCGATCCTCGGCGCGATCGTCCTCAGCTTCGTCCAGTCGAAGCTCTCGGCGTCCTACCCGCAGGAGTGGACGCTCTTCGTCGGGCTCCTCTTCGTCGCGGTCGTCGTCTTCATCCCCGACGGGCTGCTGCCGCCGCTCGCCCGGCTCTACCGGCGGCTCGTGCACGGGAAGGCCTCGCCGCGCGACGAGCGCCGGCTCGTTCCCTCCGACGCCCGGCACCGGCTCGGCGGCGAGCGCGGCGACCCGGTCGCGCGGATCGAGGGCGTCCACTTCTCGTACGGCAACCTGCGCGTGCTGCGCGGCGTCGACGTCGAGATCGTCCGCGGCGAGCTGCTCTGCGTCGTCGGCCCGAACGGCGCCGGCAAGTCGACGCTCGTGAACGTGATGACCGACGGCCGGCTCGGCGGCGCCGGCTCGATCACGTACACGGTGCGCGGCGAGGAGTTCGCGCAGCGGCGGACCGCGAGCAGCGAGATCGCGCGCCGCGGCATCGTCCGCAAGTTCCAGGTGCCGGAGCTCTTCGCGAGCCTCACCGTCGCCGAGACGATCCTGCTCGCGTCGAGCGTCGGGCGGCTGCCCTCGCTCTGGCGGCGCACGCACGAGGTCGCGGTCAGCCGGCCGGTGCTCGACATCGTCGAGGCGACCGGGCTGGCCGGCCGCGAGAACGTCCGCTCGCCCGAGCTCGCCCACGGCCTCAAGCAGGGGCTCGAGCTCGCGGCGACCGTCTCGATGGACCCGGAGGTGCTGCTGCTCGACGAGCCGACGGCCGGGCTGACCGAGAACGAGCGCCGCGTGATCGGCGGCATCCTGCGCCGGCTGGCGGGCGCGGGGATGACGATCGTCCTGATCGAGCACGACCTCGACTTCGTCGCCGCCGTCGCCGACCGCGTCACCGTCCTCCACGGCGGGCAGGTCGCCGCCTCCGGCACGCCGGCGGAGGTCGCGGAGTCGGCGGTCGTCCGCGAGGCGTACGTCGGGAGCGCGGTGCGGTGAGGCTCGCCGTCGAGGGGCTGAGCGCGGGCTACGGGTCGGCGACGATCGTCGACGGCGTCTCGTTCGAGGTGCCCGCGCACGGCGCGCACGCGATCGTCGGCCGCAACGGCATGGGCAAGACGACGCTGCTGAAGGCGGTCATGGGCTACATCCGCCCGAGCAGCGGGCGGGTGGCGGTCGGCGACGACGACGTCACGCGCTGGCCGACCCACCGCATCGTCCGGCGCGGGATCGCCTACGCGCCGCAGGAGCAGACGCTGTTCGGCGACCTCACCGTCGGCGAGAACCTCGTCGTCGGCCGCGGCCGCTCCTGCCCGCCGGAGCTGCGCGCCGAGGTGCTCGAGTACTTCCCCGTCCTCGGCGAGCGCCTGCGCCAGCGGGCGGGCACGCTGAGCGGCGGCGAGCAGAAGATGCTGACGCTCGCGAAGGCGCTCGTCGCCGACCCGGACGTGATCCTGCTCGACGAGATCAGCGACGGCATGCAGCCCGCCGTCATCGCGGCGGTCGCGGACGCCCTGAAGTGGCTGCGGCAGGAGCGCCGCTGCACGATCCTCATGGTCGAGCAGAACCTCGACCTGAGCCTCGCCGTCGCCGACCGCGTCTCGGTGATGAAGCTCGGCCGGCTCGTGCACGAGATCGCCGCCGACGCGGCGGGCGCCCGCGACGACCTCGTCGTCCAGCTCGCACCGTGACGGCGACTGGCAGAGGCCGTAAGGTCCAGCGCGGCATGGGCATCACGAGAACCGAGGACGAGCGGCCTCAGACCCGCGCGGAATGGGCGGAGGAGCGGCTGCGCCGGGCGATCATCGTCGGCGACTTCGCGCCCGACCAGCGGATCCTCGTCGAGCAGCTCGCCGCGGAGTGGCGGCTGAGCGCGACGCCGCTGCGCGAGGCGCTGCGCACGCTCGCGGGCGAAGGGCTGATCGTGCTCGACGCGCAGCGCGGCGCCCGCGTCGCGAGCGTCTCGATCGACGAGATGGTCGAGGTCTACGAGCTGCGGCTCGCGATCGAGCCGTTCGCGCTCCGGCTCTCGATCGAGGCCGACGGCGCCGGCTGGCGCGACCGGCTCGGCGTCGCCTGGGAGGCGCTCGACGCCGCCCACCGCAAGCGCCCGAAGACGCCGTTCGAGCTCGAGCCCGCGCACACCGATTTCCACCTCGCGCTCGTCGGCGGCTGCGGCTCCGACACCCTGCTCCGCTGGACGTCCCTGCTCGCGACGCAGGCGCTCCGGTTCCGGACGCTCGTCGCGAAGCGCCGCCCCGGCGGCAACCGCCAGTCGCGCGCCGAGCACCTCCGGCTCTACGAGCTCGCGACCGGCGGGCACGCGGACGAGGCGACGTCGTTCCTCGCGACCCACATCTCGTGGCCGCTCGCCACCGTCGTCGAGGCCGACCTCGCCGCGCGGACGGGCCGCCGGCTGGCGGAGCTGCGGCCGGATCTCGTCGTCGAAGGGCTCGCGGAGCTCGGGATCGGGCGCCCGGCGGCCGCCGCCCGGCGCTAGCCCTCCGCCCGCAGCGCGGCGAGGTCGATCGAGCGCTTGTGGATCTTGCCGGTCGGGCCCTTCGGGAGCTCGTCGACGATCCGCACGAGGCGCGGGTACTTGTACGCCGCGACCCGCTCCTTCGCCCACGCCTGGACGTCGCCGGGCGCGACCGACGAGCCGGGCCGCAGGACGACGAGCGCCGCCACCTCCTCGCCGTAGGTGTCGTCCGGGACGCCGACGACCGCCGCCTCGAGCACGTCCGGGTGGGCGTAGAGCGCCTCCTCGACCTCGCGCGGATAGACGTTGTAGCCGCCGCGGATGATCAGCTCCTTCTTGCGGTCGACGAGGAAGAGGTAGCCGTCCTCGTCGACGTAGCCGACGTCGCCGGTCGCGAGCCAGCCCTCGCCGTCGATCGTCTCGGCCGTCGCCTCGGGGTTCTCCCAGTAGCCGGGGATCACCGACGGGCCGCGGAACAGCACCTCGCCGACGCCCGCGTCGTCGGGCTCGCCGATCCGCAGCTCGGTGCCGCCGAGCGGCATCCCGACCGAGCCGGCCTTCCGCTCCTGCCCGCGCAGGTACGTGGTCGCGATCCCCGAGAGCTCGGTCAGCCCGTAGCCCTCGTAGAGCTCGCACGAGAAGGTGCGCTCGAAGTCGCGTCCCGCCTCGACGGGGACGCTCGCGCCGCCGACGTGCGCGATCCGGATCGGCGGCAGCGCCCCGGCCGACCGTGCCGCCTGCGAGAGCGCGATGCACATCGTCGGCACGCCGAGCAGGATCGTCGTGCCCGTCTCGGTCATGAAGCGCAGCGTCTCCTCGGGGTGGAAGCGCTCGACGATCGCGACCGCGGCGCCCGCGGCGAGCGTCGCGAGCAGACCGGTCGAGAGCCCGAGCACGTGCGAGAACGGCGCCGCGCCGAGCACGACGTCGCCGGGGCCGAGCTCGAGCGCGCTCCGCGCGTTCTCGGCGGCGGCGCGGAGGCTCCCGTGGGTGAGGACGGCGCCCTTCGAGCGGCCCGAGGTGCCCGAGGTGAACAGGATCACCGCCGGATCGCCGGGCGCGGCCGGGGCGGTCTCGGCGCCGTCGGGCTCGCGCTCGGCGAGCGGCGCGTCGACGAAGAGCGACGCGCCCGACTCGGCGAGCCGCTGCTCGATCTCGACCGGCGCGAGCAGGTGGTTCACCGGCACGAGCACGGCGCCCGCGCGGAGCGCGCCGAGGTAGGCGACGACACAGTCGGGGCTGTTCGCGAGCCGCACCGCGACCCGGTCTCCCGGGGCGATCCCGCGGCCGCGCAGCTCGGCGGCGGCCGCCTCGACGCGCCGCTCGAGCGCGCCGTAGGAGACCGGCGCGCCGTCCCAGAGCAGGGCCGGCCGCTCCGGCTGCCGGGCGGCGGCGTGCGTGAGGATGAGCGAGAGATTCACGTAGACCGGAGTTGCAGGTTCCCTTACATTACGGGCTGTGAAGCCGGGCGTGCACCCCCCCGACGGCGACGCGCACGAGCCGCGGATCAGCTACGTGATCGCCCGGCTCGAGCGGGCGGTGCGGCAGGGGATCAACGAGCTCGTGAAGCCGCACGGCCTGACGACGCTCCAGTACACGACGCTGAGCGTCCTCGGCCGCCGCGGCGAGCTCTCGAACGCGCAGCTCGCGCGCCGCGCCTACATGACGCCGCAGTCGATGAGCGAGGTGATCGAGGCGCTCGAGCGGCAGGGCCTGATCGAGCGCAGCCCCTCGCCGAACCACCGGCGCGTCTATCCCGCGGCGCTGACGAAGAAGGGCCGCAAGGTGCTGCGCGCGTGCGACGCGGTCGTCGACGAGTTCGAGGCGAAGATGCTCGACGGCCTCACCGCCAGGCAGGTGCAGAGCCTGCGCGGCGGGCTGATCGAAGCGGTACGCGCCCTCCGGGCGGGGTTCCCCGGCGCCTGATTATCAGGTAGCCTGACTGCCACTCGACCACGATTTCAGGAGGAGCTCGATGGGAGTGCTCGACGGGAAGGCAGCGCTCGTCACCGGATCCGCGCGCGGGATCGGCCGGGCGACGGCCGAGCTGCTCGCCGCCCACGGTGCGCGCGTCCTCGTCAACGACCTCGACGCCGATCTCGCCGCGCAGGCCGCGTCGGAGATCGACGGCGAGACCGCGGTCTTCGGCGGCGACCTGACGGCCGACGGGGTTCCCGAGGCGCTCGTCGGGGCGGCCGTCGACGCCTTCGGCGGGCTCGACATCGTCGTCAACAACGCGGGCTACACCTGGGACGGCATGGCCCACAAGATGTCCGACGAGCAGTTCCGGGCGATGCTCGAGATCCACACCGTCGTGCCGTTCAAGGTGCTCCGCGCCGCCGCGCCGTACCTCCGCGACGCCGGCAAGGCCGACCGCGAGGCGGGCCGCGAGGTCTTCCGCAAGGTCGTCAACGTCACCTCGATCTCGGGCACGCAGGGCAACCTCGGCCAGGTCAACTACTCGTCGGCGAAGGCCGGTCTCGTCGGCCTGACGAAGACGCTCGCGCGCGAGTGGGGCGCCTTCAAGGTCAACGTCAACGCCGTCGCGTTCGGCTTCGTCGAGACCCGGCTGACCGCCGCGTCGGGCGAGGACGCCGAGACGTTCGTGAAGGACGGCCGCGAGATCCCGCTCGGCATCCCCGAGAAGATGCGCCAGCTCGCGGCGACGATCATCCCGCTCGGCCGCGCGGCGACCCCGGAGGACGCGGCCGGCCCGATCTTCTTCCTCTGCACGCCGTGGTCGAACTTCGTGCACGGCCAGGTGATCACGGCGAGCGGCGGCCAGATGACGGGGATGACGACGTGAGCTTCGACCTCGCCGCGATCGGCCGGGCCGGCGAGCCGCGCAGCTACCTCGTCACCGACGAGGCCCTGCAGGCCTACGCGGCCGCGACCGACGACGTGCCGGGCGGCCCGGTGTTCGCGATCCTCCCGGTCTGGGAGACGATCGCGCCGGCCTCGCGCGCGGTCGCCGCCGACGAGGAGGTGCGCAAGCGCGTCGTCCACTACGAGCAGGACCTGCACCTGCACCGGCCGCTCGAGGCCGGCATGGAGCTCGTCTCGACCGCGACGCCGGTCGCCCTGCTCGGCCGCCCGAACGGCGCCTCGCTCGTGATCCGCACCGAGACGCGCACCGCCTCGGGCGAGCTCTGCAACGAGCAGTACGTGACCGAGTTCTTCCGCGGCGTCGAGGCGGCCGAGAGCGTCGGCGAGCGCGCCCCCGACCACCGGCTCGAGACCGGCGGCGACCCGCTCGCCCAGGTCGAGCTGCCGGTCGCCCACGACCAGACCGTCCGCTACGCGGCCGCCTCGGGCGACGACTTCGCGATCCACCTCGACGACGAGTTCGCCCGCTCGGTCGGTCTCCCCGGCCGCATCGTCCACGGGCTCTGCACGCTCGCGCTCGCCGGCCGGTCGGTGCTGCAGGCGGCCGGCGTCGACGACCCCCGCGCCGTCCGCCGGCTCGCGGTCCGCTTCTCGGCGCCGCTCTTCCCGGGCGCGACGCTGACCACCTCGGTCTGGGGCGCGAACGGCGCCTACGGGTTCACGTCGCTCGACGGCGGCGGCAACGCCGTCCTCAAGGACGGGCTCGCGGAGCTGCGATGAGCATCGACCTCTCGCAGATCGTCGCGATCGACGTCCACGTCCACGCCGAGATCGGCCACGCGGGCGAGGACGGGCTGCGGCCCGAGTGGCGCGAGGCGGCGAACCGCTACTTCAAGGACGTCGCGAAGCCGACCGTCACGGACCTCGTCGACTACTACCGCGAGCGGAAGCTCGCCGCGGTCGTCTTCACCGTCGACGCGGAGACGGTCACCGGCCGCGCGTCCGTGCCGAACGAGGAGATCGCGCGGGTCGCCGCCGCGCACTCCGACGTCCTGATCCCGTTCGCCTCGGTCGACCCGCACCGGCCCGACGCGGTCGAGCGGGCGAAGCGGCTGATCGCCGAGCACGACGTCAAGGGCTTCAAGTTCCACCCGAACGTGCAGGCGTTCTTCCCGAACGAGCGCGAGTTCTACCCGCTCTACGAGGCGATCGAGGAGGCGGGCCTGCCGGCGCTCTTCCACTCCGGCCACTCCGGTATCGGGACGGGCCTGCCGGGCGGCGGCGGGTTGCGGCTGAAGTACTCGAACCCGATGTGCCTGGACGACGTGGCGGCGGACTTCCCGGAGCTGAACATCGTGATCGCGCATCCCTCGTTTCCGTGGCAGGAGGAGGCGATCTCGATCTGTCTGCACAAGGCGAACGTGTGGATCGATCTCTCGGGCTGGTCGCCGAAGTACTTCCCGCCGGTGCTCGTGCAGTACGCGAACACGCAGCTGCGCGAGCGGGTGCTCTTCGGCTCCGACTATCCGATGATCACGCCCGACCGCTGGCTCGCCGACTTCGAGCAGGCGGGCTTCCGTGACGAGGTGCGGCCGCTGATCCTGAAGGAGAACGCGGTGCGCCTGCTCGGTCTGGGCTGAGCGGTGGGCGCGCTCGCGGAGCTGACGCTCTTCGCGCGCGAGCGGGTCGCACGCGCGGCCGAGGCGCGGGCGGCGGGGGAGCGCGTCGCCGGCTACGTCGGCGCCGACGTTCCGCAGGAGCTGCTCGCGGCGGCGGGCTTCCGGCCGCTCCGCCTCGCCCCGGTCGAGGTCGCCTCGCGCGAGCGGGCCGACCGCTTCCTCGGGGAGGGCGTCGACGAGCCGGTGCGGCTCGTGCTCGCCGGCCTGCTCGAGGGCCGCTACCCGATCGACTGTCTCGTCGTCTGCCACGACTCGGACCACACGGTGCGCCTCTTCACGGCGCTGCGGGCGCTCGCGCTCGCCGACCCCGGGCTGCCGCTGCCGCCGGTCCTGCTCTTCGACCTGCTGCATCTGCCGGCGGCGACGACCGCGGCGTACGACCGCGACCGCGTCGCCGAGCTCGCCGCGGCGCTCGGCGAGCAGGCCGGGACGCCGCTCGGCGAGGACACGCTCCGCGGCGCGATCGCCGCGGCGAACGAGAGCCGGCGCCTGCTCGGGCGCCTCGACCTGCTGCGCCGCCGCGGCGGGCTGCGCGGGTCGGAGCTGCTCGCCGCCGTCGCGGCCGCGACCGCCATGCCGGCCGGCGAGCTGAACGCGCTTCTCGAGGCGGTGCTCGCCGAGACGGCGCCGCCGCGCGGGACGGCCGCGCGACGCGTCTACCTGCTCGGCAGCCCGCACGACGCGCCCGACGTCTACGAGGCGCTCGAGGACGCGGGCGCGGCGGTCGTCGGCGAGAGCCACACGTGGGGGTCGATCTGGTTCGACGGTCTCGTCGACGAGGTGGGGGAGCCGCTGCGGGCGCTCGCCGCCCGGCACCATCTCGGCTCGGCGCTCGGGCGCCGCCACGACTCGGTCGAGCGCGGGCGGCGGGCCGCGGCGGCCGCGGCCGCCGCCGGCGCCGAGGTCGCGCTCGCCTGGCACCGCCGCTCCGACGAGCACCTCGCCTGGGCGCTCCCCGAAGAGCGGCGCGCGTTCGCCGCGCACGGGATCCCCGTCGTCGCGCTCCGCCGGGCGCCCTACCTGCTCTCCGGCGAGGCCCGCGCCGAGCTCGCGGCGGCGGTGGCGGCGTGAGCGCCCGCGGCGTCAAGCGGCTCGAGTCGTCGGTCGAGGCGCTCGGCCACCAGCGCGAGTGGTTCGCGGGCATCCGCGAGCGCGCCGCGCGCGGCGAGCCGCTCGTGCTCGCCGACGCCGACGCGCCGCACGAGCTCTTCCGCGCCATGGGCCTGCCGTACGTCGTCAACCAGTGGTGGGCGTCGATCTGCGCCGCGAAGCAGTGCGCGCCGCGCTACCTCGGCCTGCTCGCCGAGCGCGGCTACCCCGACGACATCGACCAGTACAGCGCGATCGCCCTCGGCTCGGCGCTCGAGCCCGACCCCGAGCAGGCGCCGTGGGGAGGCCTGCCGCCGGTCTCCCTCTACGTGACGCAGGCGTGGAGCGAGGGGCACCGCCTGATCGCCGAGGCCTGGACGCGCGAGCTCGGCGTGCCGGCGTTCGTGCTCGAGAAGGCGGTCGACCCGGCGCTGCCCGAACGCTGGTGGGAGCGCGTCGCCGGCGAGTGGGAGGAGGTGATGGGCCGCACGCGCGTCGACCTGATGGAGGCCGAGCTGCGCGAGCTGGCGGCCCGGCTCGAGACGCTCACCGGCCGGACGCTCGACGAGGCGCGGCTCGCGCGGGTTCTCGAGCTCGCGAACGAGCAGGAGGAGTGGAACCGCAAGACGCGCGACCTGCTCGCGGCGACGAGCCCGGCGCCGCTCGACATCGTCGACAGCATCCCGGCCGTGATGGTGCCGCAGTGGCACCGCGGCTCGGAGTGGGGGCGCGACGCGGCCCGCCGTTTCTACGAGGAGGTCGCCGCCGCGGTCGAGCGCGGCGACGCCGTGTGCCCCGGCGAGCGGCTGCGCCTGATGTGGGTCGGCCGCGGCCTCTGGTTCAACCTCGGCTTCTACCAGCACTTCCAGGAGCGCTACGGCGCGGTCTTCGTCTGGTCGATGTACCTCGCGATCGCGGCCGACGGCTACCTCCGCTACGGCGGCGAGCCGCTGCGCCAGCTCGCCGGGCGCTTCGTCGCGTTCTCCGACTTCCTCGGCATGCCCGGCTGGGCGGACGCCTGGTACGTCGAGGAGGCGAGGCGCCACGGCGTGCACGGCGTCGTCAACCTCGTGGCGCCCGACCGGAGCGCCCACTTCGCGACCCGCGCGCTCGAGGAGGCGGGCATCCCGGTGCTCGAGATCGACGCGAACAACGCCGACGCGCGGACGTGGGACGAGGAGGCGCTCGTCGCCCGGCTCGGCGCGTTCATCGAGGAGCGCGTCGAGCCGGCGCGCGCCTCGCGCGGCTAGGCGTGGCCCGAGACGGCGTGCGGCACGTACGGCTCCTCGAGCCGGGCGATCTCGTCGGCGTCGAGGGAGAGCTGCTCGGCGGCGAGCGCGTCGTCGAGGTGGGCGAGCCTGGTCGCGCCGACGATCGGCGCGGTCACGCCGGGCCGGTGCAGGAGCCAGGCGAGCGCGACCTGCGCGGTGGCGACGCCGCGGGCGGCGGCGACCTCGGCGGCGCGGTCGACGACGGCGAAGTCGACCTCGGGCGTGTAGAGGGTGTCGCCGAACGAGTCGGTCTGGGCGCGCGTCGTCAGCCGCTCGCCTTCGCGGGTGCGGTTGCCGGCGAGGAGTCCGCGCGCGAGCGGGCTCCAGGGCAGGATCGCGACGCCCTGGTCGACGCACTGCGGGATCATCTCCCGCTCCTCCTCGCGGTAGACGAGGTTGTAGTGGTTCTGCATCGAGACGAACGGCGTCGCCGCGACGGCCTGCGCCTTGGCGAACTGCCAGGCGTACATGCTGCTGGCGCCGATGTAGCGGGCCTTGCCGGCGCGGACGACGGCGTCGAGCGCGTCCATCGTCTCCTCGACCGGCGTGCGCGGGTCGAAGCGGTGGATCTGGTAGAGGTCGACGTAGTCGAGCCCGAGTCGCGCGAGTGAGGCGTCGATCGAGGCGAGGATGTGCTTGCGCGAGAGTCCGGCGCCGTTCTCGCCCGGCATCGTCCTGCCGTGCACCTTCGTCGCGACCACGTACTCCTCGCGCATCCCGTAGAGGCGCTGCAGCAGCCGGCCGGTGATCACCTCGCTCTGGCCGCCGTTGTAGACGTCGGCGGTGTCGAAGAAGGTGATCCCGGCCTCGACCGCGCGCCGGACGATCGGCTCGGCGGCGTCCTCGTCGATCGCCCAGGGCCGGCTCTCGTGCGGCCCGTAGCTCATCATCCCCAGGCAGAGGCGCGAGACGCGCAGCCCGGTGCGGCCGAGGTTGACGTACTCCACGCCTCAACGCTAGCCGCAGAGAGATCTCCGAGAGACGCCTGGCGTGCGGGTCTGGTTGAATACCTTGACTTGAGCGAGCGCTCCATCAGTTTCATTGGCGGCGGACCGCGCACCGGTTTCAGGTGGACACCCGACCTGATCTCCTATGCGATGGATCTGTGGCACCGGCGGCACCTCGAGGCGCCTACGCAGGACGATTGGGAACGGGCGGGGCCCGACCATCCCTGCCGGCTGACCGTGATCAGGGAGTTCGGCTCCTGGAACGCGGCGGTCACCGCCGCGGGTCTACAGCCGCGACCGCGTGGTCGCAATCGGCGCTGGTCGCGGCGGCGCTGTGCGGCCAACGGGCGCTGGTGCGCATGCAGCCGCGGGAACTGCGCCGCCGGCGGGCGAGACGAGTCGTGACGCTCTACTTCGAGGACTTCACGGTCGGGACGACGTTCGACGTCGGCTCGAAGACGCTCACGGCCGACGACATCGTCCGCTTCGGGTCGGAGTTCGACCCGCAGCCGTTCCACGTCGATCCCGAGGCGGCCGCGCGCAGCTCCTTCGGCGGGCTCGTCGCGTCGGGTCTGCACACGTTCGCGACGTTCAGCCGTCTCGTCACCGACACGGTGATGGGCGATGCCGTCAACCTCGGCGGTGCAGGCGTCGACGAAATGCGATGGCTCCAGCCGGTCTACGCCGGCGACACGCTCTCGGGCCGCGCCGCCGTCGTCGAGGGCACGCGGCCGTCCGGTTCGAAACCCGACCGCGGCATCGTCGTGCTGCGGGGCGAGCTGCGAAATCAGCGCGGCGAGCTCGTCTGGCACGCGCTCATCACATCGTTGATCGGGCGTCGCGCCTAAGAGGCTTGATGTGCGTTGGCCCGCGGCGCCGGATGCCGTCCCGGGCGCGGTCGGGGCATCCAGCCTCTAGTCGACGACGATCGGCGCGGCGTGCCGCGTGCGCCGGGCGAGCGCCAGCCCGGCGGCAATGGCGGCACCGCCGGCCAGCATCCAGGGAGACAGTCGCTCCGACAGCAGCAGGACGCTGAGCGCGACCACGAACACGGGCTGGAGGTTCGCAAAGAGCGTCGCATGGGACGGGCCGACGCGTTCGAGGGCGGTGAACCACATCAAGGTCGAGAGCACCGTTCCCGCCGCGACACCGGCGACGCACGCCCAGACGCTCCAGTCGAGTGCGCCGTAGTCGGCGCTCGTCAGCTGGATCGAGGCGCTCGCCAGGAGCGGCGGCGTGAAGGCGAGCATCACGAACGCGCTGATGCGTAGCGGCGAGGCGACGCCTCCGAGCCGCGCGATCGCGACCGAGTACGCCGCCCACGAGAGCGCGGTCAGAAAGGCGAGCGCGACGCCGGCGGCCGTCGCGTTGATCTCGCCTGCTTGCGACGTGACGAGGGCGACGCCTGCAAACGAGACGGCAGCTGCGACCGCCAGCCGCCGTGAGACCGGCCCGAAGCCGAGCGCTGCCGCCATCAGCGCGGTCAGGATCGGAACCGTCCCGAGCATCATCCCGACGGTCGCCGCCGTCGAGAGCCTGACCGCATAGACGAAGCAGAGCTGGTTGGCGAAGCCGAGCAGGGCCGCAACGGCGACCCATGACAGCGCGAACCGCGGGAGCCGAAGGCTGCCTTCGAGACGGCCGCAGATCGCGGCGAGAGCCGACGCAGCGCCGAGCTGGCGGGTGGCGCTGAAGACGATCGGCGGGAAGCCGTGCGCGATCGCGAAGCGCGAGCCGATCACCGACAGCGACCACAACAGCACCGTCGTCACCAGCATCGCGTCGACGGCGCCGGGTCTTCTCGTCATGCTGCGACGGCCCGTCGCACCTCGGCTGTCGTTCGCGCCAGCGCCTCCAGCCGCAGGGCGGCCGACTGCTCGTCGCGCCAGCCGAAGTCGACCGTGAAGCGGGTGATGCCGGCCTCGGCGTACGCGGTCAGCACGTCGCGCAGCTCGGTCGTGCCGAAGCTCTTCGGCGGAGGGGCGATGCGGAGTGCGAGGTCGACGGCGGCCGGGTCGCGCCCACTGCGCTCGCAGATGCCCTGCAGTCGTGCAATGAGGCGTCGAAGCTCGTCGGGGGGCAGCCCGGCCATCGGCGCCGCGCCGAGCCAGCCGTCTCCGTAGGCAGCGACGCGGCGGAAGGCGGCGTCGGAGTTGCCGCCGACGAGGATCGGGATGGCGCCTCGTGGCGGCGTCGGCCTGCACTGCACTCCTGCGGGCAGCTGGACGTCGCCGTAGCGCCCGGGCGCCGGTGCGCCGGTCCAGCACGCGCGCAGCGCCTCGAGGTACGCGCCGGTGCGGGCCCCGCGGCCCCGGTGGTCGTAGCCGAGTACGGCGAACTCCTCGGCGAGCCACCCGGCGCCGGCGCCGAGGACGACGCGGCCGCCGGCCAGGCAGTCGACGGTCGCGAGCTGCTTGGCGAGGAGCACGGGCTGCCGTTGCGGCACCACGCATACCGCCGTTCCGAGCTCGACGCTCTCGGTCGCCGCCGCGAGGTAGGCGAGTGTCGTGACAATCTCGTACCAGTCGATCGCGGGATCGAACGTGTACGAGCCGTCGTCAGCGTACGGGTAACGCGACGCGGCGTCCTCGACGAGCACGACGTGATCGCTCAGCCAGATACCGTCGAAACCGGCTGCGACGATCAGCTCCGCCATCCTGCGGACACCGATCCGCGTCGGTGCGTTGCCGAAGTGCGGCAGCTGGATCCCGAAGCGGATCACGCGATGATCGGATGCTCGGTCGTGAGGAACCAGTCGATCGTCTTGACGAACCGGGGCTCGTCCGCTCGCACGAGCTCCGACTCCGGGCTGCGCGAGGCGGCGCGGACTGCATCGAGGTCGTCGTACCAGAGCTCGGCACAGCCGTCGTACGGCCTCTCCCGGTCAGGGAGATCGAGCGCCGCGTTCTGCACGTAGCGCCGCAGGCCGGGGAGCTGGGAGACGAGCTTCGCGTGCCGGTTCTGCCAGTAGTCGACGAACTCCTCGTGGGAGAGGTCGTCGTTCCGCTGAACGAGCGCGATGATCTTGATCACGGGTCTCCTCCGGGTCGGGTCGGCGCGATCACGTCGCGCCCGTAGCGTCGAACGGCGCCCTGCAACTCCTCGCCCCACGGGCCGGTTGCGCCCTGGAGCTTCACGACCAGGCGCTCGGCGCCGAGCCGGGCCGTCCATCTCTCCGCGAGCTCGCGCACGCGGTCGGCGTCACCGACGAGCAGCCGGTCTTCCACGACGGCGGCGAGCTCGAGGTCGCCGGGCGACGCGGCGAGGCCGAGCGCGTCGCGCTGGACGCGCGGGATCTCGACGAGGTACGACCAGAGCGCGGGACGGACGTGCGGCCACCAGGTCGCGGGATCGCCGATCCAGCCCCAGCGCATCAGGATGACCCTGGGCGCATGGCCGGCGGCAGCGGCGTGGCGGCGGTACTCCGCCACGATCTCCTCGAGCTCGCCGATCGTGCTGAGCGGATCGCAGAGGAGCGGCAGGCCGAACTGGGCGGCGCGTCGCGCTCCGCGGCGTGACATGGCGCCGACCCAGACGTCGGGCCGTGGCCGCTGAACGGGGCGAGGGCGAACGAGGGTGCCGCGGTCGTCCACCGGTTCACCCGCCAGCCCCGTGGTCACGACTCGGAGCGCCTCGTCGAAGAGCGCGCCCTGGCGGCGGATGTCGAGCCCGAACATCTCGAACTCCGGCTGGAAGTTCCCGATCCCCAGCGCGAGCACGAGTCGGCCGTTCGAGAGCACGTCGACCGTCGCCGCCTCCTCGGCGAGGTGGAGCGGATGCCGCAGCGGAGCCACCGTGAGCGCGGTGCCGACCTGGATCGTCGACGTGCGCGCGGCGATGGCAGCGCACGCGACGAGTGGCTGCGGCAGGTACCCGTCCTCACGGGCGTGATGCTCGGGCACGTGGAACGACGCGAACCCGCTCTCCTCGGCCAGCTCGGCGAGTGCGAGGATCTCCTGCCACCGCTCCGCGATGCGTGCGCCGTTCGGCGGGTCCTGCGTCGTCACGAGCAGGCCGTGGTGCATCAGCGGCGGTCGACTCCGACGAGCTCCTCGACCGCGTAGAGGCCGATCCGCACCTCCGGCTGCGGCAGGAGCAGCTCTGCCAGACCGCGGAAGCACTCCTCCGCCCAGTCGCGATGGTCGAAGTACAGCTCGTCGATTCCAATCATCGACGTCGTCTCGAGATAGCGGCCGGTGTAGGCCTGACCCGGCTCGTCGACCGCGGCCATCTCGGCCTCGCGGAGCGCCCGGTTCTGGATCGCGAGCCGCAGCCCGAACGCCTCCGACCCCGCGACCGCCTCGCCCAGGCGGGCATAGACCTCCTCGGCCGCGGCGCGGCCGCTGCCGGTGGACTCGATCTCGAGCAGGTACTTCGCGAGGCTCGTCTGCTGTGTCCGTCTGTCGAGGAGCACCGTCGGCGAGACCTCGAAGGGTCGGACCTCGCGCAGGAAGTTGGTGTGGTCGTCGACGATCGACCGCTCGGCCCACGGCGGCAGCCACTCCTTGCCGCCCGCCCCGGCGGCCTCCTCGCCGGGATCGGCGAGCTCGATGATCACGAACCGCCACGCGGCCGGCCGGCGGCGGAACGTGCCGGAGAGATCGCGTTGTCCGACCGCGTGGTTGGTGGCGTAGAGGCGGACGGTCGGCGCGTGCTCGCGGAACATCCTCATCGCGAAGCGATGGTGGATCAGCTCGTAGTGCGCGTCCGCCTGATGTACCGGGACGCGCTCGCTCGGCAGGAAACGCGAGAGCCGCTTCATCGGCCTGTGAACTCCGGCTCGCGCTTCTCGGCGAACGCCGCGAGCCCCTCGCGTGCGTCTTCGGAGGTGAGGCAGTAGTAGGCGGTGCGTTCCGCCTCCAGCGCGAGCGCGGCGTCGACGCCCGTGCCCTGCTCCCAGCCGGCGGTCAGCGCGTACTTGGCGTTGGCGACGCCGAGCGGGCTGCGAGCGGCGACCTCGCGTGCGAACGCGATGCCGGCGTCGAGCAGCTCGTCGTCCGGTACGACCCGGTTGACGAGGCCCCAGTCGAGCGCCTCGTCGGCGGAGAGCAGTCGCGCCGAGAAGATCAGCTCGCGCGCACGGGCCGGCCCGATCGCACGCGGCAGCAGCGCGAGGGCTCCGCCGCCTCCCATCTGGCCGTAGCGGAGATGGGCGTCGCCGATCCGAGCCGAGGCGGCGGCGTAGGAGAAGTCCGACGACAGCATCAGCTCGAGGCCGCCGGCAGCCGTGACGCCGTTCACCAGCGAGACGACCGGCTTGCGCAGGTGGCGCATGCGGCGGAAGACGCCGTGCGCGAGCTGCATCAGCGCGGGGAAGGCGGCAGCGTCGGCCTGGAGCTCGACGTACGAGGCGAGATCTCCGCCGGCCGAGAAGGCGCGGCCGCGCCCGGTGAGCAACACACAGGCGACGGCGGCGTCCGCCTCGAGCGCCCGGAGCCCCTCGTCGAGCCCGCCGAACACGTCCTCGCCCAGGGGATTGAGCGACTCGGGTCGGTTCAACGTCAACAGGCCGGCGCTCCGGTCGTTTCCCACGTCGATCCGTTCGACCACCACCGGTGGCTCCTGCATGGTCACCTCCTCGTCGTCCGGAACGTGATCGGCTCGCCGTCCCCCTCGACCACGAGGCCGCGATCGGTCAGCAACTCGAGGTGGCCGATGACCTCGCACGTCGTCAGGAACGCCTGTGAGACAGCGACCTCGCCCCAGATCGAGGTCGCGAGCTCGTGTGCCGTCTGCGGCCCGTCGTCGAGCAGCGTCAGGATCCGCTGGGCACGCTCCTCGTGGAACGCGAGTCGCCGGTCGATCAGCTCGGTCGGCGCGTCGACGGCGTCGCCGTGCCCGGGCAGGACCTGGCCCGGCGCGAGCTCCCGCGTCGCGCGGAGCGACTCGAGGTACGTCGGCAGCGCGCGCGGCCGCGTCGTCGCCGTCACGCCGGAGGTGCCTCCCAGCGGGTGGGCGATCAGGGCGTTCGACGACGTGTGCGGCAGCAGATGGTCGCCGCCGAACGCGACGTTCACGCGCTCGTCGACGAAGACGGTGTCGGAGGCGGAGTGCCCGGGTCGGTGGAGCAGGCGGAGCGTCCGCCCGCCGGCCTCGACGACCGCTCCGTCCGCGATCGGGAGGTCGACGCCGAAGGAGGCGCCCCAGCCTCGGATGATCTTGGCGAAGTCGCGCAGCGTCCGGACCGTGCCGCGCTCGACCCCGTGCGCGAGCATCAGCTCGGCGGCGAGATCGTCGTCGCGTCCGGCGGCGGCGTCGAAGTCGGCTACGTACGGCGCCAGCGCTGCGAGGCACGCGACCTGCGCCCCGGAGCGTTCTGCGAGGGCTTCCGTGAGACCGAGGTGATCGCCGTGGTGGTGCGTGATCAGCAGCAGCTCCAGGTCATCGACGCGGCGACCGACCGAGGCGAGGCCGCGCTCGAGCGCGAGCAGCGAGCGAGCGGAGTTCGGCCCGTTGTCGACGAGCGTGAGCGGGTCGCCCTCGAGTAGATACGCGTTGACGTCGCCGATCGCGAACGGCGTCGGGATCTTCAGGCGGTGGACACCGCGGAGGGAGGTCGTCGTCACTGCGCTCGCCACGCGTCGGCCGTGACACCGTCTTCGCGGAGCTGCACCTTCCGGATCTTGTTCGTCGGCGTGTACGGCATCTCGTCGACGAAGCGGATGAACGTGGGGAGCGAGAAGCGAGGCAACACCTCGCGGCAGAACGCGTGCAGCGCCTGCGGCGTCAGGGCCGGGTTGCTCGGCACGACTGCGAGCATCAGCTCGTCTTCGCCGAGCTCCGAGGGGACGGCGTACGCAGCCACCTCGGCGACGTCCTCGTGACGGGCGACGGCCGCCTCGACCTCGAACGAGGAGATGTTCTCGCCGCGCCGGCGGATCACGTCCTTGCCGCGGTCGACGAACCGGAGATGGCCGTCCTCCTCGATCCGCCCGAGGTCGCCGGTGTGCAGCCAGAGGTTGCGCCACGTCTCGAGCGTCTCTTCGGGGCGGTTGTAGTAACCGCTCATCACCGCGCCGTGCGTGAGCGGCCTGCAGACGATCTCGCCGACCTCTCCCGGCGGCAGGGGGCGGTCGCGCTCGTCGTGGATCTCGACCTGGAAGTGGGGGACGGCCACGCCCGCCGACCCGGGCCGGCGGTCGTCGTAGGGGCAGTAGGTGATCATGGACGCCTCCGTGCAGCCATAGCCGTTGACGAGGCGGACGCCGAATCGCTCCTCGAACGGCTCGTGCAGCGACGCAGGGACGGCGACGGCGAAGCCGTAGCGGACGTCGTGGTCGCGATCGCGCTCCGACGGCGGCGAGGAGTACAGCATCGACGTCATCGCGGCGATCGCGCCGAAGGCCGTGACGCCGGTCTCGCGGCAGGTATCCCAGAAGCCGCTGACGCTGAACTTCCGCGTCAGGACGATCTCGGCGCCGGCGAGGAGCGGCGCGATCGAGCCCGACAGCTGCGCCATGCCGTGGAAGAGCGGCAGACACGTCAGATACCGGTCGGACGGGCCGAGACGCATGTTCGCCGCATTCGCCCGGCCGACGAGCAGGTAGTAGCGGTGGGAGAGGACGACGCCCTTCGACAGCCCCGTCGTCCCCGACGTGTACATGATCGCGAGCGGGTCGAGCGCTCCGACGTCCGCGGCCACCGGGTCACCGTCGAGATCGTCGAGCGCTACGACGGGCATCGGCAGCGCCGGGGGCTCGCCGCCGGCGGTCACGATCGTGCCCAGCCGCTCGGGAAGGTGATCGAGCTGTGCGAGCGCCTCGTACCCGACCTCGCCGACGATCAGCGCCTCCGCTTCGCTGTCCACGAGCACGTGCGCGAGGCTCTCGCCGAAGTACGCGGTGTTGATCGGCACTTCGATCGCGCCCAGCCTCGCGAGCGCGAACCAGACGACGTAGAAGGCAGGCCCGTTCTCGAGCAGGAGCGCGACCCGCGAGCCTTTCCCGACGCCGAGGGCGGCCAGACCGCCCGAGAGCCGGCCCGCCCGCTCCCACAGCTCGCCGTTCCCGATGGACGAACCCTCAAAGAGAATGCAAGGCCGATCCGGCTGCGAGCGGGCGCGCGCCTCGAGCACGGCGGTGACGGTCGCGGGGGTGATCCCGGCTTCGAGGAGCACGCCGCGAGCGTACTATGGAGCGCTCGCTACATCCAGCCTTGACGGCGCGAAGTCCTTGTCATATCGTCGGCATCTGTGGAGCGAGCGCTCAATTCACGGCGAGTGCGGTTGTCTGCCGTGGTCGGCGCCCGACGGCGCCGAGACGCGTCCGCGCAGGCCCTGACCACGGATACCGCGGCGTGAGGCTGGACCGCGACACGGCCGTCGACCGGTCGCTCGGGACGCTGCTCCGAGCCTGCGCCGAAGACAGCGGGTCGGAGGCGTTTCTCGTCGGCGCCGAACGGCGGACGTTCGGGCAGGCGCACCTCGAGTCATTGCGGCTGGCGACCGCGCTTGCCGAGCTCGGCGTGGGTGCCGGGGATCTGGTCGCCACGCTGATGGGCAACCGCGTCGAGCTCCTCTTGACCTGGTTCGCAACCGCGCAGCTCGGTGCGGTCGAGGTGCCGGTCAACCCGGCCTTTCGCGGCGCGTCGCTCGAGTACCTGCTCAACCACTGCGGCGCGCGTGTCGTCGTCGTGGACGAGGAACGCGCCGAGGTCCTCGCGCGGCTCGGCGGACGTCTCGAGGCCGTGGAGACGGTCGTCGTCGCCGGCGGCGAGGTGGAGCTCCCCTGGCGGACGCTCGGGTACCGGGAACTCGTCGAGCAGGCGGAGCCGGTCGAGCGTCCCGATGTCGATCCGTCCGCGCTGATGGCCGTGATGTACACGAGCGGGACGACCGGCCATCCGAAGGGTGTGATGGAGAGCCACCGCTGCGCGATGCACTGGGGCGTCAACTACGCGACCTACATGGACGTCGGTGCGGGCGACACGAACTACCTCTTCCCGCCGCTCTTCCACGCGATGTCGCAGTTTCTGGGCGTCGTGCCGGCGCTGCTCACGCGGAGCCGGATCGCCGTCGGGACGGGCTTCAGCGCCTCGCGCTTCTGGGACGACTGCCGCCGCGACGAGGTGACGCTCTTCAACTTCACCGGCGGCGTGCTCTCGTTCCTCTCGAAGCAGCCGCCGCGCGAGGACGACGCCGACAACCCGGTGCGTCGCGCGCTCGGCGTCCCGATCCCCGACGACCTCTACCCCGGCTTCGAGGAGCGGTTCGGCTTGACCCTCCTGCCGCCGTTCGGGACGAGCGAGTGCAGCGTCGTCTGCTACTCGCGGCCGGGAGAGGTGCGTCGCGGCTCGAGCGGTCGGCCGATCCCGGAGTACGAGGTGCGCGTCGTCGATGACCTCGGCGCCTCCGTCCCGGCGGGTGTGGTCGGCGAGATCGTGACCCGGCCGAAGCACGCGGACTCGATGATGCGAGGCTATTTCAAGCAGCCCGAGGTGACAGTCGGCGCGTTCCGCGACCTCTGGTACCACACCGGCGATCTCGGACGTCTCGACGCGGACGGCTACCTGTACTTCGTCGACCGGAAGAAGGACGCGATCCGCCGCCGGGGCGAGAACATCTCCTCGTTCGAGATCGAGCGCGTGGTCGATCGGCTCCCCGATGTGCTCGAGAGTGCCGCGGTAGGCGTACCCTCCGAGCACGGGGAGGAGGAGGTCAAGCTTGCGGTCGTGCTCCAACCCGGTGCCGCTCTCACGGCCGACGCACTCTGGACGTACTGCGACGAGGAGCTGCCTGCGTTCATGGTTCCGCGCTACCTCGAATTTCGGGACGCGCTCCCGCAGACGGATACGCAGCGGGTGCGGAAGTTCGCCATCCGCGACGAGGGGATCCATGCGGGCGTCCTCGACCGGGAGGCCGTCCGCGCGTGACGGCTGCCGGGATTCTCGGTGTCGGGGAGGTGGTGCAGCCGCCGCGCGGGACGAGCTCGCTCGAGTTGCACGCGCAGGCGGCGCGCGCAGCCATGGCCGACGCCGGGTTGCAGCCGGGCGACATCGACGGCCTCGTCGTCGGCTACTCGCTCACCGAGCCGAAGATGGTGTTGTCGGCTGCGGTTGCGGAGTACATCGGGCTGCAGGTCGACTACATCGACTCGGCGCAGGTCGGCGGCGCCGCCCCGTTCGTCGGCGTCGCCAACGCAGCCGCCGCGGTTCGCACGGGGCAGGCCAGCCGCGTGCTCGTCATCTTCGGCGACAATCGAAAGACCGGCTGGGCGTCGATGGACGCCGCGATCGCCGCCATGATCGGCGAGGTCGGCCATCCCGACTACGAGCTTCCGTACGGGCCGCTCATCCCCGCGAATCTCGCGCTGATCGCGCACCGCCACATGCACGAGTACGGCACCACCCGCGAGCAGCTCGCGGCGATCCCGGTTCTGCAGAGGCAGAACGCGCAGAAGCGCCCCGGCGCCGAGCGCGTCGACGATCTCACGATCGAGGGTGTTCTGAACAGCCGGCCCGTCGCGACGCCGCTCGTCGCGGCCGACTGCGCGCTCGTCTCGGACGGCGCCGCCGCGGTCATTGTCGGCTGCCTCGACGACGACCGCGCCCGCGCCGACCGGCCGCGCGTCCGGATCGTCGGCACGGGCGCGCACAACGACTACTACTACCCATTCCAGGCCGAGACGCTGACCTCGTTCGGCTTCCGCCGGGCGAGCGAGCGCGCGTACGAGCAGGCCGGTTTCGGCCCCGGCGACCTCGACTTCGCCGAGATCTACGACGCATTCAGCATCATCGTCCTGGTCGGCCTCGAGGACCTCGGGCTCTGCCCGAAGGGCGAGGGAGGCCCGTTCGCCGCGAGCGGGGCGATCGAGCTCGGCGGGAAGATCCCGGTCAACACGCACGGCGGCCTGCTCTCCTACAACGGCAACGGCGCCTTCCACATCACGGAGGCGGTCCAGCAGCTCCGGGGCGACTCAGGCGAGCGCCAGGTTCCGAACGCGCGGAGAGCCCTCGTGACGGGGATCGGCGGGATGCTCGCCGTCCACTGCACGATCCTGCTGGAGCGGGCAGACGCATGACGCGCCGGCTCGCGCTCCAGGAACGCGTCGTGGGCGATCTGCTGCTCGAGCGGGCGTCGCGGCTCGGCGACGAGCCGTTCGTGTCGGTCGGCGCGTCGGCGCCGCTCAGCTACGGAGAGCTGGCAGAGCGGGCGCGCCGGGCGGCGGGCGGTCTTCGGGCACTCGGCGTCGGTCACGGCACGCCGGTGGCGCTGATGCTCGTCAACTCCGAGGAGTACGTCGTCGCGTGGTTCGCGCTGGCGCTGCTCGGTGCGATCGAGGTCCCGGTCAACACCGCGCTGAAAGGACCGCTGCTCGAACACGTGCTCGCCGACTCGCGAACCGAGGTTGCGATCGTCGACTCCGGTCTGGCCGGCGAGCTGCGGCGGGTGCTGGGGGCGTTGCCGTTCCTGCACGCGACGGTCGTCGTCGGCGGTGTCCCGGCGGAGAGCGAGACGTCCTGGGACGAGGTCGCCGACGGCAGTCCCGCCGATCCCGCGGAGCTCACCGCCGCGGACCCGATCGCGGTCATGTACACGTCCGGGACAACAGGGCGCGCGAAGGGTGTCGTCTGCCCGCACGGCTACTTCGTCTGCTGGGGCGACGACACGAGCGCCGCGGTTCGTCTCGGACGAGGCGACCTCCTCTACACGCCGCTTCCGCTCTACCACATCACCGCCCAGGCCGTGAACGTCCTCGCGGGACTGATCGTCGAGTGTCGCGTGCACGTCGACGAGCGCTTCTCCGTCTCCCATTTCTGGCAGCGGATCGCCGAGCTCGGCGCGACGCACGTCTGGTCGTTCGGCTCGATGACGCCGCTGCTCTACCGCGCCGACCCGGACGAGTGGGATCGCGCGCATCGCGTCCGCATCGTCTGGAGCATCCCCTGGCCGAGCGGCTACGGGCTCGACTTCGAGCGGCGTTTCGGCGTCACCCTGATGAACGGCTACGGGTCGACGGAACAGGGGCTGACGATCGCCCAGCCGTACGACGCGCCGCGGCCGGAGACGATCGGCGTCGCGAGCGAGCACTACGAGGTCGCCGTCGTCGGGGCCGACGGGCGGCCGGTGCCCGAGGGCGAGGTCGGCGAGATCGTGACGCGGCCGCGCGAGCCCGCCTCGATGATGCTCGGGTACCTCGGACGCCCGGAGGACACCGTCGCCGCTCTGCGCGACCTCTGGTACCACACAGGCGACCGAGGCGTCCGCGACGCGGACGGTTACTTCCGGTTCGTCGACCGCAAGACGGACGCGATCCGCCGGCGCGGCGAGAACATCTCCGCCTGGGAGGTGGAGTCGCTGGTCGCACGTCATCCCGCGGTCGACGAGTGCGTCGCTGTCGCCGTCCCGTCGGAGCTCGGCGAGGACGACGTGAAGCTCGTGGTGACGACGTGCGCTGCGATCACCGAGCGAGAGCTCTTCGACTTCTGCTGCGCCGAGCTGCCGTACTACATGGTTCCCCGCTACGTCGAGCTCGTCCCCGAGCTGCCGAAGACGCCGAGCCTGCGCGTGCAGAAGTTCGTCCTGCGCGACCAGGGAGTCACCGAGGCGACGTGGGACTGCGAGGCGGAGGGGATCCGCATCCGCCGGCCCGAGGTGGCGCGATGACCCCCGACGCCGTCGAGCTGCAGCCGTGGGGAGACGTCCTGCCGCGCCAGCTCGAGCTGTTCTCCGCGCAGGTGCGCTCGCTGTATGAGCGGTCGCCGTTCTACCGGGAGCGTCTCGATGCGGCGGGTGTCTGTCCCGACTTCGTCGCGCGCGACTGGAACGACCTGCTTGCGATTCCGACGACGTCCAAGCACGACATCCGTGCGAGCCTCGCGGCACACCCTCCGCTCGGCTCGCACCTCGGTGTGCCGCTCGAGCGCGTCGTGCAGGTTCAGGCGACGTCCGGCACGACCGGGACGCCGTCCTACCTCGCCCTGACCGAGAACGACGTCGACACCTGGGCAGAGCTCGGCGCGCGCGCGTTCCGCGCCGCCGGGATCGGGCCTGGTGACGTCGTTCTGCACGCGTGGTCGATGAGCAAGGGCTTCACAGGCGGTGTGCCGGTGGTGCGCATGCTGCAGCGCGCCGGCGCGCTGGCCGTCCCGATCGGCGCCGAGGCCGGTGTCGAGCGGCTGCTCGTCGTCGCCCGCGACATCGGCGCCACCGCGCTCTGCACCGCACCGAACTTCGCGGCCTACTTCGCGAGCCAGGCGCCGAAGCACATCGGCATGGCCGCGACCGAGCTGGGCATCCGCCGGCTCGTCGTCGGCGGCGAGCCGGGCGGCGGCATCCCGTCGGTTCGCGAGCACATCGAAAGCGCGTGGAACGCGAGCTCGTGTGAGGTGCTCGGCAACTCCGACATCGCCACGATCGTGTGGGCGGAGTGCCTCGAGCGCCAGGGCATGCACTTCGTCGGCCACGACATCGTCCTGGCCGAGCTCGTCGACCCCGAGACCGGCCTCCACGTCCAGCCGACGGCCGGCGCCCGGGGCGAGATCGTCTACACCGCGCTCCGCCGGGAGGCTTCCGCGCTCCTCCGCTTCACGAGCGGCGACATCGTCGAGATCCTCGCCGACGAGGGCTCCTGCGCATGCGGCCGGACGAGCTTCCGTCTGCGCTGCATCGGCCGGACCGACGACATGCTGCTCGTCCGCGGCATCAACGTCTGGCCGACAGCCGTCCAGGAGGTCGTCGCCGGCTTCCGGCCGCGCGCGACGGGGGCGATGCGGATCCTCGCCGATTTCGAGGGCTATACGACGCAGAAGCCGCTGCGCGTCCAGGTCGAGCGCGCCGGTGCGGCGGTCGACGCCGAGGCGCTGGCAGCCGACATCGAGCGGTCACTCTCGAGCCGGCTCGTCTTCTCGGCTCTCGTCGAATGTGTCGAGGAGGGCGTGCTCGCGCCTCCGGGCGCCGCCAAGGTGAAGCTGGTCGAGCGCGTGAGTGAGGTCGCAGGGTGATTGCCGAGCTGCCCGCCGAGAAGCGCGAGCTCCGCGATGTCGCCCGCGAGTTCCTGGCGAACGAGTGCCCGGAGGAGTTCGCGCGGCGCTGCGACGAGAACGAGGAGTTTCCGTGGGATCTCTTCCGTAGGGTCGGCGAGCTCGGCTGGACGGGCATCGCATTCCCCGAGGAGTACGGCGGCTCCGACGGCGACGAGCTCGACGAGGTGGTCGTCGTCGAGCAGATGGGCTACGCGATGATGCCGCTGGCGGCGTCGTTCCTCGTCACCGTGCTGACCTGCGGGAAGACGATCCGCGACCTCGGCACCGAGGAGCAGAAGCAGCGCTGGCTGCCGATGATCTGCCGCGGCGAGGGTCTCGTCGCGTACGCGCTGACCGAGCCGGAGGCGGGGTCGGACGCCGCGAGCATCCGCACGAGGGCCGAACGCACCGCGGCCGGCTGGCTGCTCAACGGGCAGAAGGTCTTCTGCACGGGCTCCGGCATCTCGGAGCTGATCCTCGTGATGGCACGCACCGGGGAGCCGGGAAGCGCGCAGGGTGGCATCTCGATGTTCCTCGTCGACCCGAAGGCGGCCGGGGTCGCACACCACAAGCTGCCGAAGCTCGGCCTGCGTCCGTATCCGACCTACGAGATCTTCTTCGAGAACGTCGAGCTGCCCGAGGATGCGCTGCTCGGCGAGGTGAACGGTGCCTGGCGCCACCTCGTCAAGAGCCTCAACCGCGAGCGGATCGCATGCGCCGCGATGTGCACCGGCACCGCCCAGGCCGCGCTCGACTACGCCATCGGCTACGCGAACGGGCGCGAGCAGTTCGGCGTGCCGATCTCCACCTTCCAGGCGATCCGGCACAAGCTCGTCGACGCGTACCTGAAGGTCGACGCCGCCCGGCTGCTGACCTATCAGGCCGCGTGGCTCGAGACACAGGGCGCATCGTCGGTCGCGGCCGCGTCGGCGGCGAAGGTCTGGGCGACCGAGGCGGCCGTCGACGTCGCGCGTGACGGCATGCAGGTCCTGGGCGGGTACTCGTACATGCTCGAGTACCCGATGCAGCGCTTCCTGCGCGACTCGCTCATCCATCCGATCGGCGCCGGGACGAACGAGATCCAGCGCAACATCATCGCCAAGGAGATCCTCGCGTGACCGTATCGACGCGCTCGCCGCGCCGCACCCCCGTCATCACCACGGAGCCGGAAGCCCTCGCCGGGCTCGAAGACGGCATGACCGTCGTCATCGGAGGGTTCGCGAACAGCGGCCACCCGATGTCCCTCGTGCGCGAGGTGATCAGATCGGGGAAGCAGAACCTGACGATCATGGGCGCCGCGACCTCGGGCCTCGAGGTCGACATGCTCATCGCCGCCGGCTGCACCCGGAAGGTGATCAGCCCCTACGTCGGCGGCGAGACGATCGTCGGCATCGGCCCCGTCTTCCAGCGCGCCGCGCAGAACGGCGACATCGAGGTCTGGGAGATCGACGAGGCGATGTACTACTGCGCCCTCAACGCCGCCGCCCAGCAGCTGCCCTTCCTGCCGTGGCGGGCGCTCGTCGGCACCTCGTTTCCGGAGGTGAACCCCGACCTGAAGGTGTTCGACGACCCCATCCGCGGCGAGCCCCTGATCGCCGTGCCGGCGATCGCGCCCGACTTCGCGCTGATCCACGCCGCCGCGGCCGACGAGTACGGGAACGTCCAGCACGTCGGCAGCGGCTTCGGCGACCGCGCGATGGCGCGCGCGGCCGACCGGACTGTCGTCTCCGTCGAGACGGTCATCTCGAACGAGGAGCTCCGCCGCTTCCCGGAGCGCACGTCGATCCCGCTCGTCGACGCCGTCGTGCGCGCGCCGTTCGGTGCACACCCGTTCTCGAGCGTCGGCCGTTACCTCGAGGACATCCCGTTCCTCGAGGACTATGTCGCGTCGGCCGTCGCGTACGCGCGCGAGGATGACCGCACGAAGCTCGACCAGTGGCTCCGGGCCTACGTCCACGAGCCGACCGACCATCTCGACTATCTCGAGCGTCTCGGGGCCCGCCGCCTCTTCTCCCTGAACGAGTTCTGATGACCGATACCTACTCTCACGCCGGCGTCACGACGAAGGAGCTGCTCGCGTGCGCGATGGCGCGCGACCTCGAGGATGGGCTCGGCGTCCCGGTGGGCGCGAACCTCCCCGTCCCGCGCGCCGCCGTCCTGCTCGCCCACCTCCTGCACGGCCCGAACATGCTCGTCCTCCTGTCGTGGACGCGCGCGAACCTGATCGACGTTCCCGAGCTGCGGCCGTTCGAGTTCATCACCGACTGGCGTGCAGCGCAGTGGGGCGAAAGCTTCTGGGCCCACGACGACGGCTTCCTCAACATCAAGAAGCGCGCGAACTGGATCTTCTTCGTCGGCGGGCTCCAGATCGACCAGTTCGGCAACTCGAACCTGATCGGCGTCGGCGACGACTACAAGCGGCTGAAATTCCGGGGGCCAGGCGGCGTCGGCACCGGCAACATGGCCGCCTTCACGAACCGCTACTACCTGTTCACGCTCCAGCACAGCAAGCGGATCTTCGTGCCGAAGGTCGACTTCATCTCGGCGCTCGGCTGGGGCGACGGGCCGGACACGCGGCAGCGGTTGCACATCCCCGGCGGCGGCCCGCGCTACTGCTTCACGCCCCTCTGCGTCATGGACTTCGAGCCTGACACGAAACGCATGCGGCTGAAGTCGGTGCACCCGGGGCACACGGTCGACGAGGTCGTCGAGAACACGGGCTTCGAGCTCGTGATCCCGGACGTCGTCGAGGAGACCCCGGGGCCGAGCGAGCGCGAGCTCGCGGTGCTTCGGGAGCGCGTCGACCCGACGGGAATCCTCAGGCAGTGAGTCGCAGCGGCCCCTTCAGCGGCGTGCGCGTGGTCGAGCTCAGCAGGCTCCTGCCGGGGGCGTACGCCACCCTGCTGCTGGGCGACCTCGGCGCCGACGTCGTCAAGGTCGAGGAGCGCGGCCGCGGCGACTACATGCGCTGGGTGGAGCCGATGACCGACGAGCCGGACACGAGCGCGATCTTCTCGGCGTGCTGCCGCAACAAGCGCTCGATCACCCTCGACCTGAAGACGGAGCACGGACGCGATCTCGTACGCGACCTCGCGCGCTCCGCGCAGGTCGTCGTCGAGGGCTTCCGGCCCGGTGTTGCCGCACGGCTGGGGATCGGCTACGACGACCTCCGCGCCGTCAACGAGACGATCGTGTACTGCTCGATCTCCGGCTACGGCCAGAACGGGCCGCTCGCCGATCGTCCCGGTCACGACCTCAACTACCTCGCCGTCGCGGGCGTCCTCGACACGACCGGCGACCCGGACGGTGCACCGGCGATGCCCGGAGCCCAGCTCGCGGATGTCTGGGGAGGTGGGCTCACGGCTGCTTTTGCGATCGCTGCCGCGCTCGTCGGCGGCCGCGGCGGCTACGTCGACCTCGGGATGTACGACGGGAGCGCGGCCGTGCTCACGAATCACGCAGCCGCCTGGCTCGCCGGCGGCCTCCGGTTCGAGCGCGGCCGGATGCTGCTCTCCGGCGGCGTCCCCAACTACGGCGTCTGGAAGGCGTCTGATGGTTGGGTGACGCTCGCTTGCACCGAGGAGAAGTTCTGGACGCGTGCCTGCGAACTACTCGGCGAGCCGGAGCTCGCGGAGGCGTTCGGCGCGCAGGGCGAGGCCGCGGAGTCCGCGCGCGTCCGCCTGCAGGAGCTCTTCGCGACCCGGACGCGCGACGAATGGGACGCGCTTCTCGGCGGGCCGGAGACCTGCTTCGCGCCGGTGCTGACCCTCGAGGAGGCGCTCGAGAGCCCGCACATGCAGGCGCGCGGGCTCGTCGCCGAGGTGCAGACCGACCACGGTGTCGAGCGGCAGCTCACGACGGCCGTCGACGGGCTCGGCTCCGGCGACCACGTGCGCGCGCCGCGGATCGGCGAGCACACCGACGCGATCCTCGCCGAGCTCGGGCGCAGCTCCTCGGAGATCGCCGACCTCCGGCGCCTGGAGGTCGTGTGACACTGCGCTTCCTCGAAGGGCGTGACCGAACCGTGCCGGCGCTGCTCGCGCGCGGAGCCGAGCGCAACGGCGACCGGCCTGCATTGCGGCTCGGCGACGACATCGTCACCTTCGCCGGTGCGTACGAGGCGGCACGGCGGGTGGCCTCCGGGCTGGCGCAGATCGGCGTGCGCCGCGGCGACCACGTCGCGCTACTCCTCGAGAACTCGCTCGACTTCCATCGTGTCTGGTTCGGCGTCAACCAGCTCGGCGCGGTCGAGGTCCCGATCAACACGGCGTACCGCGGCGACGGGCTTCACTACATCCTCGAGCACTCGGAGGCGCGCTACCTCGTCGTCGAGGACTCGCTCGTCGGTCGTGTGCTCGAGGTCGCGCCGCAGCTGACTCACCTGCGCCACGTCGTGCTCCGCGGAACGGGAGAGGCGCCGGGGTTCGACATGCACACCCTCGACGAGCTGCTCGGCGCCGATCCCGGCGCGGCTCCCGCGCCCGATGTCACGCCGGACGACCCCGCCGCGGTGATGTACACGAGCGGCACGACCGGGCCTCCGAAGGGCGTCGTCCTTCCCCAGGGCTGTCCGATCGCGTGGGCCGAGCAGACGGCGGAGCTGCTCGCGCTCGTCCCCGGCGAGACGCACTACTGCTCGTTCCCGCTCTTTCACGCGCTCGCGCAGTACTTCGCGACCATGCCGGTCTTCGGCAACGACGGCTGCACCGCGATCGCGCCGCGCTTCAGCGCTTCCGCCTTCTGGGACGACGTTCGCCGCTACGGCGCGACGTCCGCGAACATGATGGGCGCGGTCGTCTCGTTCGTGTACGCGCAACCGGAGCGCGACGACGACGCGGACACGCCGCTGCGCCTGGCGTTCGGCGCGCCGGTACCGGCGTCGATCATCGGGGACTTCGAACGCCGCTTCGGCCTCCGCTTCGTCGAGATCTACGGCTCGAGCGAGGCGAACGTCCCGCTCTGGAACCCGCTCGACGACGTCCGGGCCGGGTCGTGCGGGAAGCCGATCGGCCGCTTCGACGTCCGCCTCGTGGACGAGTTCGACCAGGAGGCTCCGGTCGGCGCGGTCGGGGAGATCGCCGTTCGACCGCATGAGCCGTGGTCGATGATGACCGGCTACTACAAGCGACCCGACGCGACCGCCGAGGCGTTCCGGAACCTCTGGTTCCACACCGGCGATCTCGCTCGCCGCGACGAGGACGGCTACCACTACTTCGTCGACCGCGCCAAGGACTCGATCCGCCGGCGCGGCGAGAACATCTCGTCGTGGGAGATCGAGACGGTGCTCGTCAAGCACGAGGACGTCGCCGAGTGCGCAGCCTTCGCCGTCGCCTCCGAGCTCACCGAGGACGAGGTGATGATCGCCGTCGCGCCGAAGCCGGGTCGGTCGCTCGACCTCGACCAGCTGGTCGCGTTCTGCGCCGACCGGATGCCCGCCTACATGGTTCCGCGCTACGTCGACGTCGTCGACGAGCTGCCGAAGACCCCGACCGGCAAGGTCGAGAAGTTCCGGCTGCGCGAGCGCGGCCCGGGCGCGGCGACCTGGGATCGCGAGCGCGCGACCGTGGAGGGGACGGCGTGACCGAAGTGCTGCCCGAGCTGGAGGCGACGCGTGCGGAGCTGCGTGCGTTCTTCGAGGAGCACTGCCCACCGGAGTACGCGGACGCGTGCGACGCCGAGGGTCGCTTCCCGCACGAGCTGTTCGCGGCGGCGGCGTCGGCGGGGATCTTCCGGATCTCGGTCGCCGAGGAGTACGGCGGCCGCGGCTTCGATCCCAAGGCGATCGCGGTGCTACTTCAGGAGGCCGGCCGCGCGTTCCCCGACTTCGCGAACACGATCGTGCGCTCGCAGACGCTCTGCATGACGCTCGTCGAGGGGTTTGGCAGCAAGCGGCAGAAGCAGGAGTTGCTGCCGCGCTTCGCCGACGGCTCCATGCACATGGCGTTCGCGATCTCCGAGCCGGAGGCTGGCTCCGACGCGTTCTCGCTCTCGACCACGGCCCGTGCCGTCGACGGCGGCTACGCGCTTTCGGGCGAGAAGCGCTACGCGACCGGCTCGGACGTCGCCGACGCGATCCTCTGCATCGCGCGGCTCGAGGGAACGAGCGGCAAGGACGGCCTGCTCGGGCTCATCGTCGAGCCGAGCGCGCCTGGCCTGCGTATCGAGCGCCACGACACGCTCGGGGTCCGGGCGACCGGCACCTGCACTCTCCATCTGGACGGCGTCCGTGTCGCGGCCGACGACGTCGTGGGCGAGCCTGGCTCGGGGCTCTCGCTCCTGCTCGCCGGTCTCGACCTCGAGCGGCTCGCGACGGCGGCGATCTCGACCGGCGCGTCGCGCTTCCTGCTCGAGCACGTCTCCGCCTTCGTCAAGCAGCGCGAGCAGTTCGGCCGCCCGCTCTCCCACCTGCAGGCCGTCCGCCACCACCTCGCGAACATGTCGATGCGCATCCAGGCTGCCGAGCTCGCGACCTTCCGTGTCGCCGAGCTCCTCGCGGCAGGGCGGCGCCCTCATCTCGAGGCGGCGGTCGCGAAGCTGACGGCGACCGAGACGTACATGTGGTGCGCCCACCGCGCAGTCCAGCTCGAAGGCGGCTGGGGCTATACGTTCGACCGCGCGGTCCAACGCCATTTCCGCGACGCGAAGATGTACGAGATCGGCGGCGGCGCCTCCGACGTGCAGCGGGACATCATCGGCAAGCGGATCGGCCTGTGAGCGGGCGCGAGACCGTCCTCCGCGACTTCGACGTCGCCGGCGCCGTGCAGAGCGGGATGACCGTCGCGATCGGCGGCCTCGGGACGTCGAGTCACCCGATGGCGCTGATCCGCGAGCTGATCCGCCGCGGTATCCGCGACCTGCTCGTCGTCGCCGGGCCGGCCGCGAGCCTCGAGGTCGACCTGTTGATCGCAGCCGGGTGCGTGCGCGAAGTGGTCTCGTCGTACGTGGGTGCCGAGCACGTCGCGCCGATCGGGCCCGCGTACCGTCGTGCCGCCGAGGAGGGGAGCATCGCCGTCCGCGAGGTCGACGAGGGCATTTACGTCCAGGCGCTCCGGGCGGCCGCGCAGCTGGTGCCGTACCTGACCTGGCGCGGCGGCGTCGGCACCTCGATCCCTGAGCTGAACCCGCACGTCAAGGAGGTCGAGGATCCGTTCGGCGGCCCACGCGTGCTGGCGGTCGAAGCACTGCCCGTCGACGTGGCGCTGCTCCACGCAGACCGTGCCGACGCATACGGCAACGTCCAGCCCGTCGGCACGGGGTACACCGACCGGCTGCACAGCCAGGCCGCCGATTCGACGATCGTCCAGGTCGAGCAGGTGATCTCGAACGAGGAGGTGCGGCGGGCGCCGTGGTACACGTCGCTGCCCGACGCCGACGCGATCGTCCGCGCGCCGTTCGGCGCGCACCCCTACGCGAGCCCCGGACGCTACGTCGAGGACGTCGAGCATCTCGAGGAGTACGTCGCTGCGGCTCGCGAAGGCGGCGCCCGGCTCGACGACTACATCGAGCGCTACGTCCGTGGGCCGGCCGACCATCTCGGATACCTCGACGTGGTCGGGCTTCGCAGGGTGTTCTCGCTCGGAGAGTTCGGATGAGCGCGTACTCGACGGCGGAGCTCGTCGCATGCCATGTGTCGCGCCAGGTGCCTGAGCGCGGGTCGGCGTTCGTCGGCGCGGCGCTGCCGTCCCTGCGTGCGGGTGTCCTCCTCGGCCACCAGATGCACGCCCCCAGCCTGCGGATGCTGATCTCGATGACGACGACGAACCTCTACGACGTCGACCGGATCGGCGGGTTCTCCTTCATCACCGACTGGCGCTCGTCGCGCTGGGCCGAGCACTACCGCATCGTCGAGGACATCTTCTCGGGCATGCGCCGGATCGCGCGCTGGGAGGGCTTCTATGTCGGCGCGCTCCAGATCGACCCGTACGGGAACTCGAACCTGCTCGGGCTGCGCGGCGAGGACGGCGGCTTCCGCATGCGCGGGCCGGGTGCGATCGGGACCCCGTCGGTGACCGCGGTGGCGAGGTCGTTCCGGCTCGTCGTCAACCGCCACGATCCGCGGACGTTCGTCTCGCGCTGCGACTACGTGAGCTGCCCGGGCTGGCTCGACGGCTCCGACGGCGCCCGCGAGCAGCTCGGGCTGCGCGGCGGCCCGACGCAGGTGCTGACGCCGCTCGGCGTGCTCGGCTTCGGGCCCGACCGGCGCCTCCGCGTGGAGAGCGTCCATCCCGGCACGACGCTCGAGCAGGTGCAGGCGGCGACCGGGTTCCCGATCGAGGCCGCGGACGACCTGCACGAGACCGAGCCGCCGACGGAGGAGGAGCTCGAGGTACTGCGCACGCGCGTCGACCCCGACGGCGTCCTACGCGAGGAGAGGGATGGCTGAGCTCGACGTCACGAAGAAGCCGGTGCCGACGCCGCGGCCCGAGAGCCTGCCCTTCTGGGACGGCCTGCGCGAAGGCGAGATCCGGCTGCAGCGCTGCGACGCCTGCGTGCGTGTCCAGTTCTATCCGCGGAACCACTGTCGGTACTGCGGCTCGCTCCGGTTGACGTGGGAGACCCTCTCGGGCCGGGCGTCCGTCTACAGCTACACGGTCATCCACCGCGCGCCGTTCGAGGCGTTCGCCGACGACGTGCCCTACGCCCTCGCCGTCGTCGAGTTGGAGGAAGGCCCGCTCCTCATCTCCAACATCGTCACCGACGACCTCGACGCGATCGCGATCGGGATGCCGCTCGCGCCCGTCTTCGACCCTGTAGCCGACGACGTGACGCTCCTGAGGTTCCAGCCTGCATGACGTTCGCGCTCGATCTGCCGCCGGAGCTCCGCGATCTCGCCGACACGGTCCGGCAGCTCGCCGAGACCGAGTTCGCGCCGCTCGTCGAGGAGGCCGAGCGCGACGAGCGCTTCCCGCGCGAGGTGATCGCCCGCCTGGGCGAGGTCGGTCTGCTCGCCTCCGAGCATCCGGATGACCCGTCGCGTCCCTACCGCCTCGCTGAGACGGTGATCGTCGAGGAGATCGCCCGCGTCTGCGCTGGGTTCGCGACATCGGTGATCGTCCAGCTCTCGGTCGTTCCCGGCCTGCTGCGCGACTTCGGCGACGAGGAGACGCGCCGGCGCTGGCTCGAGCCGATGGGGCGTGGGGAGGCGGTCGGGAGTCTCTGTGTGACCGAGCCGGATGCCGGCTCCGACGTGAAGGCGATCCGCGCGTACGCCGAGCGGGTCGACGGCGGCTATGCGATCACCGGTTCCAAGCTGTTCGTGACGAACGGGACGCTCGCCGACTTCTACATCGTCGCCGCCGTCGTCGAGCCGGACCGTGGTCGGGAGGGTATTGGTCTCTTCGTAGTAGAGCGAGCGCTCGTTCATGAGGACGCGATTCAGAAGATGCGCAAGACCTCGGTCCGATCGTCGGACACCGCCTGGATCGCGTTCGAGCACGTCCGTGTCGGTGAGGACGCGCTGCTCGGCGGTGACCTCGACGGCTTCGAGAAGCTCATGTCGACCTTCGACGCCGAGCGCGTGATCCACGCCTCGCGGGCGCTCGGGGTGACGCGTGCCGCGTTCGAGGCGGCGTTGCGGTACTCGGGGCAGCGCGTTCAGTTCGGCCGGCCGATCCGCCGATTCCAGGGAGTCGCCTTCAAGCTCGCGGACATGATCGTGGCGATCGACGCCTCGCGTCTGCTGATCCAGCGCGCGGCCTCGCTCGCCGACGCCGGCCGTCCCTTCCGCCGTGCGGCGTCGGTGGCGAAGCTCTACGCGACCGAGGCCGCCCGCACCTCCGCGACGGAGGCGATGCAGATCCACGGCAGCTACGGCCTGACCGCCGAGTTCCCGACCGGCCGACTCGTCGCCGACGCGCACCTGGAGACGATCGGGACAGGCACCTCGGAGATCCAGCGGATCCTCATCGCCCGCGAGCTCGACGGGCAGGACGCGCCGTGAGTCAGATCATCGTCAACTCGATGGTCACGGGTGCCGTGTACATGGTGATGGCCCTCGGGGTCGTCGCCGTCTTCAAGACGACTCGCGTCTTCAACTTCGCGCACGGTCAGATCGCCGCCCTCGGCGGGTACGTGGCGTACGACATCACGACGCACTGGAAGGTGCCGTTCATCGTGCTGGCGCTCGCCGGCTGCGGTGCCGGCGCCGGCGCGGCGTACCTCGCCGAGCAGCTCGTGCTGAAGCGGCTCTATCAGCGCTCGGTCCTCGAGCTCGTGGTCGCGACGTTCGGCATCAGCCTCGTCCTGCGGGCTCTGATTCAGCGGATCTGGGCGTTCGACACACGGAACATTCCGGCGCCGTTCCCCTCCACGAACGTGCATGTGCTCGGGACGAGCTTCTCCGCCTATGGCGCGCTCGTGATCGGCGTCGGCGTCGCGATCGTCGTCCTGCTCAGCCTCGTCCTCAACCGCACCAACACGGGCCTCGGGCTCCGCGCGACGTTCGACGATCCGGTCGCGGCACGCCTCAGCGGCATTCGCGTCGCCCGCATGCGGACGGCGTCGTGGCTGCTCGGCGGAGCGCTGGCCGGGCTCGGCGGCGTGCTCCTCACCCCGCTCGTCTACCTGACCCCCGACACGATGGACACCGTCCTGATCATCGCGTTCGCCGCGGCGGTGGTCGGCGGGCTCTCGTCCTTCTACGGCGCGGTCGCCGGCGGATTCCTCGTCGCGTTCGCCTCCAATCTGATCGCGACCTACATCTCGCTCGCGTACCGGGCCGTCCTCGTCTACGCGGCCGTCGTCGTGTTTCTCTGGGTGCGCCCGCAGGGGCTCTTCGGCGTGGCCGAGTCGGAGCTCGCGGCGCAGGAGGGCGAGCGGGTCGGCGTCCTCGGGCGGCTCTCGGGGGCGGTGCTGCGCGCCGTACGCAACCGTGCGGCGGTCGCGCGGGCGCGGGTGCTCCGCGGCTATGCCCCGCAGTGGGGCCTGCTCGCCGTCGCGATCACCTTCATCTTCGCCGCGCCTTCGCTCGTCGGGCAGGAGCAGCAGCTCAACCTGCTCACGTGGCTCGTGGACCTGATCGCCGTCGCAGGTCTTGCGCTGACGGCGTTCTATGCCGGCCGGATCTCGCTCGCCCAGACGACCTTCATGGCGATCGGGGCGTACAGCATGCCGCACCTGCTGAACGGCCGGGCATCCCTCTGGCCGCTCATGCTTCCGGCGGCCGCGCTGATCGCGGGCGGCTTCGGCGTGCTCTTCGAGATCCCGTGCCTGCGCCTCCACGGCGCCTACTACGCGGTCGCGACCCTCGCGCTCGCCCTGATCGCGCCGCTGCTCGCCGACCAGTGGGTCGCGATGACGGGCGGCGTCAACGGGATCTCCGTGCCCTACGCGACGTGGCACGGGCACATGCTCGGCTACTCGAGCCTCTACGGCGTCTTCTCCTGGATTGCCGTCGGCGTCCTCGTCGGCCTGCTCGCGCTTCGCAATTCGCCCGTCGGCCGATCGGTCGTCGCGGTCCGCGACGCGCCGCTCGGGGCGGCGTCGCTCGGCATCCCCGACAAGCGCCGCCGCGTCCTCGTTGCGGGCCTCGGGGCGGCGCTCGGTGGACTCGCCGGGGCGATGTCCGCGATCCAGAACAACGTGGTCAGCGGCAGCTCGTACTCGCTCAGCTTCGCGTTGACGCTCTTCGTCGCCGCCGTGCTCGCAGGCTCGATGCTCGGCTCGACCTGGGGCGCGGCCGTGATCGTCCTCGTGCCGGTGTGGCTCAAGAGCCAGCCTCTCTACGCGACCGGCGCCTTCGGACTGATCCTGATTCTGACGTTGTTTCTCCTGCCGCGCGAGCGCGACGTGGCCGACGTGTTCAGACGCGTACGGCTCGCGAATGGTACGGCAGGCGGGCTTTCGGCGGCCATCGAAGCGTCTGCGATGGCCGATCGGGAAGGCGGCGCTGACGCGCCCGTCCTCCCGGATGACAGGCGCAAACAGGTAGGCAGTGAGAGGAGGAGGGTTCCATGAGGCACTTGCGCTGGAGGACGGTGATCGCCCCCGTCGTGCTTCTCGCGGTCGTTGCGGCGGCCCTTGCAGGCGCGGTCCGGTCGAATGCGGCTCCGAGCCGGCAGGCCGCGGACCCCGGGGTCGACGTCGCGAAGAAGACGATCACGGTCGGTGGCTGGGAGATCGCCAGCGGGCCGAACGCCGCGTTCGTGTACACGACGAACGCAGTCAAGGCACTGTTCTCGACCTACAACGCGGCCGGCGGCGTCAACGGCTGGAAGATCAACTACATCGCACCCGACACGGGCGGCGATCCGACCCAGTCGCTCCAGGAGGTCCGGAACCAGATCGAGGGGAAGAAGGTCTTCGCGATCGTCTGGGGGCCTGGCTCCCCGCCGAACCAGCAGGTCGTCCCGTACGTCGCGCAGACCGGCGTGCCATACGTCCCGCCGGGGGAGTCGGGTGACCCGTACGTGGGCAAGTCCTACGCGAACGTGTTCCCGGTGATCCCGCCCTACAGCTCGATGGCGATCTACATGGCCGACTGGGCGATCAAGCACCTGCACGCGAAGAAGATCGCGCTCGCGTACGAGAACGACGCCGTCGGCCAGCCGGTCGAGGCGAAGTTCAAGAAGTACATCGAGTCCCACTACAAGGGCGTGAAGGTCGTAGCGGCCGTCTCGTATCTCGCGACCGACACCGACCTCTCCGCGGTCGGCCAGGCGCTCGCGAACGCGAAGCCGGACGTCGTCGTCGATTGGGGCACCGCCGGCGCGACGGTGAAGAGCAAGGCCGCCGCCATGGCCGACGGGCTCAACGTCCCGTGGTTCCTCCCCTACTTCCTCGCCGACACGAGCGTGATCGCGCTCGACGTCAACACGATGGACGGGGCGTACTTCAACTACTACCTCACGCCGTTCTTCGCTCGCACGAAGTACCTGACGCAGTACCGGACGGCGCTGAAGAAGTACCAGTCGACGACTCCGCCGACCGGTCTCGCGCTCAATGGCTGGGCAGGCGCGAGCGTGTTCATCGAGGCCCTGAAGGAGATCACCGCGAAGGGCAAGGTGCCGACGCGCAAGGCCCTCATCGCCGCCCTCGACACGTTCAAGAACAAGTCGATCGGCGTCATCCCGGGGATCTCGTACTCGGCGAAGGCCAAGCAGGGTGTCAGCTCGTCGTATCTGATCCAGTTCAAGAACCGGCGCTGGCACATCATCGCGAAGCCGACCGCGCTTCCGACGGTGAAGTGAGCACGGACGCTACCTCGATGACGCAGGGCGGGTCCGGCGCAGCCGGACCCGCCCTGCAGGTCTCCGACGTGTCCGTCTCGTTCGGAGGCGTCCGCGCTCTCGACGGGGTGTCGCTCGCGGTCGCGGCGGGTGGAATCCACGCGCTGATCGGCCCGAACGGCGCCGGCAAGAGCACACTCGTCAACGTCATCGCGGGCTTCCAACGTCCGCGCACGGGCACGGTCGCGCTGTTCGGCCGGGACTGCACGCGCTCCTCGGCGATCGTGAGGACGCGCCTCGGGCTCGGGCGCACGTTCCAGCATCCTGCGCTCTTCGGCACGCTGACGATTCGGGAGAACCTGGGGCTCGCCTTGCGAGCCCGGCGCAAGAGGAATGCCGGAACGGCGGATTGGCTCGACAGCGTCCTCGTCGACCTCGACCTGCGCGGGTGGCTGGACTCCGTTGTGGACGCGGTGCCGTACCCGGTTCGGAAGTTGGCCGACATGGTTCGCGCGCTCGCGGCCGCACCCGAGCTCCTGCTCGTCGACGAGCCCGCGGCCGGGCTCGCCTCCTCGGAACGCGACCGGCTCGCCGAGCTGCTCGTCTGGGCGCGGCGCGAGCTCTCGTGCTCGATCGTGCTGATCGAGCACGACATGCCGCTCGTCTTCCGGCTCGCCGACCGTGTGAGCGTGCTGACGAACGGTCGCCTGATCGCCGACGGATCGCCAGAGGAGATCCGCGAGCATCCGGACGTGGTCGAGGCCTACCTGGGAACCCCGGTATGAGCTTGCTCGAAGTCGACGGTCTCGTGGTTGCCTACGGCGCCGAGCCGGTCCTCCGGAACGTCGATCTGAGCATCGACGCGGGGGAGATCGTCGCCGTCCTCGGCCCGAACGGCGCGGGAAAGACGACGTTCTTCAAGGCGATCACCGGCCTCGTCGAGCAGACCGAGGGCGTCGTCCGCTTCGACGGCGCCGATCTCGGCCGTACGCGTGCCGAGGACCGCGCCCGTCGCGGCCTGGTGCTCGTTCCCGAGGGGCGGCGGCTCTTCCGCAAGCTCACCGTCGACGAGAATCTGCGGGCCGGGCGGTTCACCGGCCGCGAGGGCTACTCGGTCGGCGATGTCTATCTCGCCTTTCCGCGCCTCGAGGAGCGCAGGACAAGCGAGGCGTGGCAGCTCAGCGGCGGCGAGCAGCAGATGCTGGCAATCGGCCGAGCCCTCTGCGGCGGCCCGTCGGCGCTGCTCGTGGACGAGCCGTCGCTCGGACTCGCGCCGCTCGTCGTGCACGTCGTGTTCGAGCGGTTCCGTGCGCTTGCCGACGACGGAATCGCGGTCGTGATCGCCGAGCAGAACGTCGCGGCCGCGACCGCGGTCGCCGACCGCTGCGTGATCCTCCAGGCAGGAACCGTGGCGTACGAAGGTCCGTGCGGTACGGCCGAGGAGATCCGTGCGGTCAACGACGCGTACGCGTCCGTGATCGAGATCGGGGCGCCGACGTGAGTCGCCCGGCGCTCGGGCTTGCGCTGCCGCTCGCGACGCGCGGCGGGGACGGCCCGGCGTTCGTCCGCGAGCTCGTCGAGGAGGTGCGGGCCGCCGAGGCCGCCGGCTTCGATCTCTGCCTCGTACCGGAACACCATGTCGGCCCCGCCGCATCGATCGTCGCGCCGCTCACGCTTTGCGCGTCGCTCGCCGCGGTGACGAGCACGATCCGGCTCGGAACCGGGATCCTCGTACTCCCTGCCCACCATCCGCGGCACGTCGCCGAACAGGTGACGCTGATCGACCAGCTCTCCGGCGGCCGCGTCGTGCTCGGCGTCGGCGCCGGCTACCAGAAAGAGGATCTCGAGCCGTTCGGCGTCGAACTCGCCGAGCGCGGCGCCCGGTTCGAGGCCGTCCTCCGGGAGGTCGACGCTCTGCTCGTCTCCGACGAGACGCTCCGGCCCGCGCCCGTCCAACGCCCGCGGCCGCCGATCTGGATCGGATCGTGGGCGAGCGCCGGGATCCACCGTGCCGCCACGCTCGCCGACGGCTGGATCGCCGACCCGATCAGGACGACGGAGGAGATCGCCGCCATGGCGGCGCGCTATCGGCAGGCGACGGAGCGGCGCGGAACCGTGGTCGTCATGCGCGAGGCCTGGATCGACGCTGCGCCCGGCGCGCGTGACCGCTTCGAGCCGGTGATCGCCCCGATCTTCGACTACTACCGACGGAAGGGAGCCGCCGAGATCCCGCCGACGTTCGCCGAGTTCGTCGAAGATCGTTTCGTTATCGGCCCGGCGGAGGAGTGCGTCCTCCAGATCGAGCAGATCGCGGCCCGGACCGGCGCCGACGTCGTCACCCTGACGATTCGGCACCCCGGCGGACCTGGCCACGACGCCGTGCTCGAGGCGCTCGGCGCGCTTGGCGCCGCCTGGACGGCAGGCGCCCGATGAGCGGTCGCCTCGACGGGCTCGTCGCTGTCGTCACCGGCGCCGGCGCCGGGATCGGCCGCGCCGTGGCGGAGCGCTTTGCCGCCGAGGGCGCGCGCGTCGCCGTCGTCGACATCGACGCGCAGGCGGCGGAGGAGACCGCCGACGCGATCGGGGGCGCGGCCTCCGGGTTCGCGTGCGACATCGCGGGCGAGGCCTCCGTCGACGCGCTGCTCGACGAGGTAGAGCAGCGGTTGGGAACCCTCGGCGTGCTCGTCAACAACGCGGGCATCACGCGGCCGGCGATGCTTCACAAGATGACCGCCGACGAGTTCGACGCGGTCTGGGCCGTGAACGGTCGCGCCGTCTTCCTCGGCATCCGCGCAGCCGCTCGCCGGATGATCGCTTCCGGGGCGCCGGGCTCGATCGTGAACGTCACCTCCTCCGCGGCGCTGAACGGGACGATCGGGCAGATCAACTACTCCGCCGCGAAGGGCGCCGTCACCGCGATGACGAAGTCCGCAGCGCGAGAGCTCGCCCGGCACCGCATTCGGGTCAACGCCGTCGCGCCGATCGCAGCGACGCCGATGACCGAGAAGCTGCGCACCGACGAGAAGCTCTCGGCGCGCTATCTCTCGCAGATCCCGCTCGGACGCTTCGGTGAGCCGGCCGAGGTCGCGGAGGCGTTCGTCTACCTCGCTTCGCCGGAGAGCTCGTATGTCACCGGCCAGGTGCTCTGCGTCGACGGCGGCCTCTACATGGTGAGCTGATGGAGCGCGTCGCCATCGCCGCCGCAGTCCGGACGCCGATCGGCCGTCGCCGAGGCGCCCTTGCGGATGCGCACGCCGGCGAGCTGCTCGCCCGCCTCCTCGCGGAGGCGATCCCGCGCAGCGGCGTTCCGGCCGAGCTGGTCGACCAGGTGCTCTGCGGCTGCGTCACGCAGGTCGGCGACCAGGCCTACAACGTCGGCCGGATCGCCTGGCTGACGGCGGGCCTGCCGGAGACGACGGCCGCGACGACGCTCGACGCGCAGTGCGGCTCGAGCCAGCAGTCGGTCAGCCTCGGTGCCTCTCTCATTCGCGCCGGGGCCGCCGAGGCGGTGGTCGCCTGCGGTGTCGAGGTGATGAGCCGCCACCCGCTCGGGAGCAATGTCGAGCCGGGGCCTGGCCATCCGATGGCCGAGCGCTATCGCGAGCTCTACGAGGTGACCACGCAGGGCGAGGCGGCGGAGCGGATCGCCGACCGCTGGGGGGTCGATCGCGCCGAGTGCGACCGGCTCGGGCTCCGTTCCCAGGTTCTCGCAGCGGAGGCGTGGGCGGAGGGGCGTTTCGACGACGAAGTGCTCCCGCTGGCAGAGCTCCAACGCGACGAAGGTCTCCGCGAGACGACGCTGGAGGGTCTGACGGGGCTGACGGCCGCCTTCCGCGAGGACGGCCGCCACACCGCCGGCAACTCCTCCCAGATCTCCGACGGGGCCGCGGCGGTCGTCCTGCTCGCCGGCAGTGCGGCGGCGCGCCTCGGGATCGAGCCGCTCGGCTGGATCGGCGACGCACTCGCTGTCGGCGTCGACCCGGTACTCAAGCTGACCGGGCCGATCCCCGCCACGCGCCGCATCTTCGAGCGGACGGGACTCCGGGTCGACGACTTCGACCTCTTCGAAGTCAACGAGGCGTTCGCGAGCGTGATCGGTGCCTGGCTGCGCGAGATCGGCGCCCCGCTCGAGCGTGTCAATCCGAACGGCGGCGCCATCGCACTCGGTCATCCCGTCGGCGCTGCCGGCGCGCGGCTTTGCACGACGGCAGTCCACGAGCTCCGGCGGCAAGGCGGCGGTCGCGCGCTCGTGACGATGTGCTGCGGCGGCGGTCTCGGCACGGCGACGGTGATCGAGTCGTCATGATCGAGGAGTCGCGTCGCGAGGTCCGGGCCTTCCTCGCCGAGGAGCTCGCGGCCGGCTCGTTCGAGCCCGCGGTCAACGCCTGGATGGACGGCCACGACCCGGCCTTCAGCCGTAAGCTGGGCGAGCGCGGCTGGATCGGGATGGTGTGGCCGACGCGCTATGGCGGCGCCGGACGGAGCGCCCTCGAGCGCTACGCCGTCACCGAGGAGCTGCTCGCGGCCGGCGCGCCCGTCGCGGCGCACTGGTTCGCCGACCGGCAGGTCGGCCCTCAGCTCCTCCGCTTCGGGACGGAGGAGCAACGCGAGCGGTTCCTCCCGGACATCGCGCGCGGCGAGTGCTTCTTCGCGATCGGCATGAGCGAGCCCGGTGCCGGCTCCGACCTGGCGGCGGTGACGACGACCGCGCGGCGAGCGGACGGGGGGTGGCGCGTCGACGGCCGGAAGGTCTGGACGAGCCACGCGGAGACGAATCGTTTCATGGTCGCGCTCTGCCGGTCCGGCGGGGGCGAGAGCAAGCACGAGGGCCTGACGCAGCTGATCGTCGATCTGCACGCGGACGGGGTGGAGGTCATGCCGATCGAGACGCTCGACCGGGAGGCGCACTTCGCCGAGGTGGTGCTCACCGACGTCTTCGTCCCGGACACCGACGTGCTCGGGGCGGTCGGCGATGGCTGGGCGCAGGTGACGTCGGAGCTCGCGTTCGAGCGCAGCGGGCCGGAGCGCTTCCTCAGCGTCATGCCGCTGCTCTCCGAAGCGGCGCTCTGCGCGGCAGACGACGATCTCGAGCGGCTCGGGCGCCTCTACGCACGCGTGATCGCGCTGCGCCGCCTCTCGTGTGGCGTCGTGGAGGCGATCGACCGCGAGCAGCCGGTCGACGTGGACGCGGCCCTCGTCAAGGACTTCGGGACGATCTACGAACAGGAGGCCGTCGAGGAGCTGCGGCTGCTTGACGGGCCGCGCAGCGCGCGTTTCGAGGAGCTGCTCTCCCACGCGCAGCTCGCCGCGCCGAGCTTCACGCTTCGCGGCGGCACCACCGAGGTGCTGCGCGGGATCATCGGCCGGATGCTGGTCAGCTGATGGCGGCGGCGCCGGACCTCTTCGACGCCGATGTCGACCAGCTGCTCGTCGAGACGGCGGACGAGCTCTTCGCGAGGCACGGCGGACCGGACGCGCTTCGCGAGCTCGCCGGCGGCGGCTGGTCGCCGGAGCTCTGGCGCCACGTCGAGGAGATCGGCCTCGCGTCGCTCGGCGTACCGGCCGACGCCGGCGGCAGCGACGGCAGTGTCGCTCATCTCGCGTCGGTGCTCCGGATGGCGGGTCGCCACGCGGTGCAGCTGCCGCTCGCATCGACGGCGATCGCACGCTGGGCGCTCGCGCAGGCGGGTGTCCCATGCCCCGACGGCCCGCTCGCGATCGCGGCCGCCGGGGTTTCCGGCGGAACGGTCTCGGCTCGCCGGGTTCCGCACGCGCGTGACTGCACGATCGTTCTGGTCGCGGACGGCCGGGTCGGCGTCGTCGCGCCGCACGCCGCGTCCATCTCCACCGGGACGAACGTCGCCGGGGAGCCGCGCGACGACGTGGTCACCTCGTTCGACGCGGTCGCGTGGGTCGCTGCCGAGGGGATCGTGGAGGCGTTCGAGCTTCGCGCCGCGCTCGCGGTCGCGGCCGAGTCGGCAGGACTCCTCGAGGCGGTGCGCCGCCTGACGATCGAGCACGTGAAGACACGGGAGCAGTTCGGCGTGGCTCTCGCACGCTTCCCGGTCGTCCGCGACCGGCTCTCCCTTCTTGCGGAGTACGTCGCCGCCGCGGGCGCAGCCGTCGACGTCGCACGGGCCGCGATCGCCGCGGGCCGCGGTGAGGTCGCAGTGCCGGCCGCCAAGGTCGCCACGGCCGACGCCGCGCGTGAAGTGGCGCGGATCGCGCACCAGCTGCACGGCGCGATCGGTGTCACCGTCGAGCACACGCTGCAGGTCTACACTCGAAGGCTCTGGGCGCGACGCGACGAGGCCGGCGACGAGCGGCTGTGGGCGCGCCGCCTCGGTGCCGCGCTCGTCGGCGCCGACGCCTGGCGGCGGATCGTGGAGGAGTCGCCATGAACGAGGTAACGGTCGAGCGCGACGGCGGCGTGGCGATTCTGACGCTCGACGCGCCCGTGCGCCGGAATGCGCTCACGCCGGCGATGGCGGGCGAGCTCATCGATGCGTGCGCGGCGATCGACGGCGACGCCGACGTCGGCGCGGTGGTCGTCCGAGGCGCCGGCGGCTCGTTCTGCGCCGGAGCCGATCTCGAGACGCTCGCCTCGGTCGGCGAGGATCCGGTCGACGAGGAGCGCTACGCGGCTCTCGACTCGATCTACGAGGCATTCGTGCGCGTGGGTGAGCTGCGCGTGCCGACGATCGCCGCGGTGCGCGGCGCCGCCGTCGGCGCAGGGCTGAACCTGGCGCTCGTGGCCGACCTGCGCGTCGTCGCGGACGAGGCGCGTCTGGTGGCGGGGTTCCTCCGGATCGGCGTCCATCCCGGAGGAGGCAGCCTGTCGATGCTCGTCGCGAGAGCCGGCCGTGAGGCCGCGGCCGCGATGGCGATCTTCGGCGAGCCGGTATCGGGGGCACGCGCCGCGGAGCTCGGTCTCGCGTGGGCGGCGACCCCCGACGCGGATGTCGAGCCGCGCGCGCTCGAGCTCGCCCGTGCGGCTGCCGTCGATCCGGAACTCGCCCGGCTCGCGATCCGCTCGCTGCGCACGGAGGCCGTCACGAACATGCCGGTGCGCGCCGCGCTCGAGTACGAACGCGCGTCGCAGCTCTGGTCGCTTCGGCGCCGCAGCCGCCGCGGCTAGGAGGCGGCGGGCCCTTCGACTCCGTGCCGGAGGAGGTCGACGAAGCCCTTCGCGATCTCCTCGACTCGCAGCGACCCGTTCGGGTCGAACCACGTGTAGGCCCAGTTCGTCATGCCGGTGATCGCCAACCTCGTCAGCCGGAGCGGAAGCGGGCGGATCGTCCCCTCGTCGAAGCCCTGCTGGAGGATCTCGTCGATGATCGCGTCGACCCGGTCGCGCTTCGCCTGCAGCTTGGTTGCCGCCTCGGGAGGCACCGACCGCCGCTCGTGCAGGACGACGGTGACGGCCGCCTGCTGCTCGGCGATCTTCTGCAGCAGCGTGTGTACCACGGCCTCGAGCTTCTCGAGACCCGTTCCCTCGCCGGCGCGGATCGTCTCCATGTCGGCGACGAGCCCGTCCATCAACTCGGTGTTGATGTCGACGAGGATCTGCGCCTTGTTCTTGGCGTGGTAGTAGAGCGAGCTCTGGCCGATCCCGAGGTGATCGCCGATCTCGCGGACGCTCGTGGCGTGGAACCCCCGGTCGGTGAACAGCTCGGCCGCCGCCTCGAGGATCTGCTTCCTCGCCGTCGCATTGTCGACGTAGTCGCGGCGGCGGCGGGTCGTGCTCACAGGGGGCACGCTATCCGTGTCGGAGGACCCGTTCAAACTGCTTCGCGGCGACAGGGCCATCGTGACACGATTGTAGCGTCCGCTCCAGTCGGAGTGCGCTCACATCTCGCGCACGGCCGGCAACACCATGTCCGCAAGCGTTCTGAACACGCGGTCGCGCTGGGTAGGCGGCGCTGCGAGTGCGACGATCGCCGACTCTGCCCCCGCCGCCGCGAACTCTCGAAGCTGCGCGATCGCCCGCTCGGGCGAGCCCAGAACGAGGTAGCGGTCGGCCATCGGAGCGAAGTCCTGCCGGTAGAGCGTGCTCACGAAGCGCGTACCGGTCTCGCGCGCCCAGACCTCGTCGGCGTCGACGCACGCCCAGACGAAGATCGCTCCCGTCACCGCGCGGCCGAGCTCCGCCGCCGCGGCGCGGACCTCGGCCAGTCCGGCCCGCAGCATGTCGGGAGTGACCATGTACGGCAACCAGGTGTCGCCGTAGCGGGCGGCGCGGCGCTTCGCTCCGTCGCGTCGCCCGCCGACCCATACCGGTGGGCGAGGTTGCTGGAGCGGTGGCGGGTCGAGCGTTACCTCGTCGAGCCGGCCGAACTCTCCGTCGTACGACACGGGCTGGCCGGTCGCCAGGAGCTCGAAGACGCGCAGACACTCGTCGAGCTTGCGGAAGCGCGCCTCGAGCGGAACATCGCACGCTGCGAACTCGCGCCGATACTCGCCTCCCGCGCCGACACCGAGCTCGAAGCGCCCGCCTGAGACGCGGTCGAGCGTCGCCGCGAGCTTCGCGGCGAGGGCTGGGGCGTAGAGCGGCAGCAGCGCGATCGAGGTGAGTAGACGCACCCGCTCGGTCGCTCCCGCCGCCGCCGCGAGCGCGACGAATGCGTTCGGGGCGGGCTCGTGGAAGAAGACGTGCTCGCCGGCGGCGACGTAGTCGAAGCCGGCTGCCTCGGCGTCCCGAGCCTCCCGCACCGCATCGTCGGCGCTCCCGAGGACGAGTCCTACGCGCATGTCTGGACGATTGCGGATCTCCTCGCAGAGGGGGTGACAGCGACTGAAGCGAGCGCTACAATTATATCGGCATGGGGGCGTCCGCGAATCTCGGAAGCGACACAGCGGTCCCGTCCGCGCGTCGGAGAGTCGGCCGCTAGTTGGCGGAACTCGCCGGCACGCGGACGCGCCGTGGCCAGATTCGGGGGATGCGATGACCGTCGCCGAGCCGGCACCGCAGCGAGCGGACGATCGCGACCTCCGCGTCGCGCTCGCGGACGCCGATCTGCGCGTCCTGCTCGCCGTGCTCGTCCACTTGACGGGCGACCGGCGCTGGCTCGAGCCGCCCTTTCGGCCGCATCGCGACGTCAGGCTGATCGCCGATCCGAGCGCCGGGCTGTCGCCGGACGTTCAGGAGCGGGTGCGCGATGCCGCGTTCGAGCTGCTGCGCGATGGTGCGCCGCAGCCGGCGATCGACGAGCCCGACGAGGCTCTGTTCATCGAGATGATGAGCGTGTGCCTCGGGGAGGTGGTGCCCCGCGAGTACGTGCCGATGATGCTCCACGAGATGGGCTTTCGTGGTGTGGATATCGACCCGCTGCCCGAACCGGCTGCGCAGGGGCTGCGCGCCGTGATCGTCGGCGCCGGCGTCTCCGGTCTCGCCGCCGCCATCCGCCTCGGTCAGCTCGGCGTCCCGTACGTCGTCTTCGAGAAGAACGACGAGCTCGGCGGCACCTGGCTCGAGAACCGCTATCCGGACTCGGGCGTCGACACGCCGAACCACTTCTACTGCTACTCCTTCGCCCCCGACCCCGACTGGAACCACTACTTCTCGCGTCGTGAGGAGATCCACGCGTACCTCCGGCGCTGCGCGGACGGCTTCGGTGTTCGTCCGAATATCCGCTTCTCCACGACCGTCCGCGCCGCGAGCTGGGACGACGTCGCGGGCGAATGGGTGGTCGAGACAGTCGGTCCCGACGGCGCCGAGACCGTGCGGGCGTCGTTGCTCGTCAGCGCGGTCGGGCAGCTCAACCGGCCGAAGATCCCCGACCTGCCCGGGTTGGACGAATTCCGCGGCGAGTGGTTCCACTCCGCGAATTGGCCGGAAGGCGTCGAGCTCGACGGTCGTCGCGTCGGCGTCGTCGGGGCCGGCGCGAGCGCCATGCAGCTCGTGCCGCGCGTCGCGGAGCAGGCCGAGCGCCTGGTCGTCTTCCAGCGCTCCAAGCAGTGGGTGCGACCGATGGAGCAGTACCGCGCCGAGGTGACCGACGGCATCAAGTGGCTGATGCGGAACGTCCCGTTCTACCTGCGCTGGTACCGGTTCACCCTCTCGTGGCGCTACGGCGACGGCCTCCATCGGCATCTGAAGCGCGACCCCGCCTGGCCGCACCCCGAACGGTCGCTCAACCGCTCGAACGAGCGGCACCGCGCCGAGCTCGTCGCCTACTACGAGGAGCAGCTACGAGGGCGCGACGACCTGCTCGAGAAGTCGGTGCCCGGCTATCCGCCCTATGCGAAGCGGATGCTCATCGACAACGGCTGGTTCTCGACGCTGAGACGGGACGACGTCGAGCTCGTGACAGAGCCGATCGACCACGTCGTTCCCGAGGGATTCGTCACCGCCGACGGGGAGCTGCACCCGCTCGACACCGTCGTTCTGGCGACGGGGTTCCATGCCATGGAGTTTCTGGGACAGATCGACGTCCAGGGCCGGGGCGGTCGGCGCCTGACCGACCGCTGGGGCGATGACGACGCGCGTGCCTATCTCGGGATGACCGTTCCGGAGTTCCCGAACCTCTTCATCCTGTACGGCCCGAACACGAACCTCGCGCACGGCGGCAGCATCATCTTCCACGCCGAGTGCCAGGTGCGCTACCTCACCAGCCTCGTTCGGCAGATGGTTGCGAACGACCTCTCGACGGTCGAGGTCCGATCCGACGTGCACGACGCGTACAACGCCCGGGTGGACGCCGCACACGAGGAGCTCGTCTGGACGCATCCGGGAGTCGATACGTGGTACCGCAACCGCGCGGGTCGCGTGGTCTCCAACTCTCCGTGGCGGCTCGTCGACTACTGGCGCATGACCAGCGAAGCGAAGCTCGACGACTACGCCGTCAGCGACGGCCGCGACGGCTCATAGGTTCTGCCCGTCGCGTGCAAAGCTCCGGCGGCGGTGCCTGCTGTTCGAGCGGCGATGGCGGGGAGCGCGACGAGAGTCGCGGTGGGGGCGCGCGCCGACCCCTCGTTCCGCACGGCCGATCGAAGAGCGGCTTCCGGTGGACGCACGAATCGGTCGGCTACGCGCTCGATCGCTTCCACCGCTGCCATCTCCGAACCCCGACGCTTCGCGAGCTCCGGGCGGGACTCGACGATCTCCCGAGCTACGCGACCATCCGCCGGATGTACGGCAGTGTCGGCCGCATGCTGGAGCGCCACGGCTACCGGGTCAGGCGTGCGGGCGCCCAGCCGGGCCGCGAATGTCGGCTCGATCGTGACGAGCGCGGGTTGTTCCTGCCCCGAGAGCCCACCGTCCGCGCCCGCTCCGTTTGAGGGGAGCCGCACGGCTCGACGCTCGACGACCGCGGCGTCGCCAGGAGGCGGGCAGCCGCTTCGCGCAGGTCGCCGAACGCTCGAGACGACGACGAGCACGACCGTCACCACCCCGAACGTGCCCGGCGCGCATCTCCGAAGAAGGAGGCCGGCCGCGAGCGACGGTGCCGCGGTCGGTCAGGCCGCGCCGGCGAGCTCGCGCGCGCGGTCGACCAGCGCTGCCTCCGCGGCCGCCTCTCGCGTCCGGGCGCCGTCGCTCCAGGCGGCATGCTCGGCGAGCGTCTCCGCGATCTCGGCGAGCATCGCGTCGATCGCCTGCTCGGACGACGAGCCGGTCTGCCTGCGGGCGGCGGCGCAGGCGGCCGGGTCGAGCGCGTCGCGGAGCGTCGCGGCGTCGATCGCGACCGGCCGGCCGAGGACGGCCTCGGCGGCGGCGGCGAGCCGCTCGGGCGTCAGCGCGGACGGCGGGTCTCCCGCGTCGACGAGGTCGCGGACCGCGCGGCCGACCACCTTGTGCGCGCTGCGGTAGTCGAGCTCGCCCGAGAGCGCGAGCACGTCGGCGACGTCGGCGGCGGTGACGAAGCTCTCGCGCGCGATCTCGGCGAAGCGTGCCGGCCGGAGCTCGATCCCCTCGAGCACGGACGCCGTCAGGCGGGCGATCGCGACCGCCTCGTCGAGCGCGCGCGGAACCGTCCCGTTCAGCAGGTGGAAGTGGTCGGTGCGGGCCGAGCCGGTGTGCAGCGCGGCGAGCGCGGCGGCGAGGTCGCCGGCCGCCTGGCCGGCCTGCGTCCGGATCGCGGCGAGCGCGTACGGGTTCTTCTTCTGCGGCATCAGCGCGCTGGCGCGGCTGTGCGCGTCGGCGAGCTCGAGGAGGCCGAACTCCTGGCTCGCGTAGATCTCGAAGTCCTGGCCGAGCTGCGTCTGGTGCGTCGCGGCGATCGCGAGCGCGGCGAGCAGCTCGAGGTAGACGTCGGCCTGCCAGGCCGCGTCCTTCGTGTGCTGGACGAGCGTCTCGCAGCCGAGCAGCTCGGCGAGCCGGTCGCGGTCGAGCGCCCAGCGGGAGCCGGCGCTGCCGCCGGCGCCGGCGACGCCGGCGCCGAGCGAGGTGTGCGAGCGGCGGGCGCGGTCGGCGTCGCGAAGCGCGGGGAAGGCGTAGGCGAGCAGCAGGTGCCCGACCGTGGTCGGCTGCGCGGGCTGCAGATACGTGTAGTCGGTCGCGAGCGCCGTCTTCGTCGCGCGCGCGTGGGCGGCGAGCGCCGCCGCCTGGGCGGCGAGCGCGTCGTGAAGCTCGCGGACGCCTGCGCGCGCCGTCAGGCGGAGCCCGACGCGAAACGCCTCGCGGCGCGGCCTGCCGGCGCTCAGCCAGCCGGCGGCGGAGCGGCCGACGCGGCGCTCGAGCTCGGCCTCGCGCGCGTTGAAGGCGTCACCGAGCGACGGATCCCACGGGAACTCGTCGCCGGGAATCGCGTGCAGCTCGAGCAGCCCGCGCAGAAGCGCCCGGGCGTCGTCGCCGGCGAGGTCGCCGCCCTCGACGAGCGCGACGGCGTGCGCGAGGTCGGCGAGCGACAGCCCGTGCGCGAGCCGTGGGCCGTGCGCGCTCTCGGCGGCGTACGCCGCAGCCACGAGCTCGCCCGCGGCGTCGCCGCGCAGGCGGCCGCCCCGTCCGAGCTCCTCGGCCTCGCTCACGACCGCGAGCCTAGAGGACGGCAGGCCCCACCCGCCCGGCGACGTGACGCAAGCGTCGACGCCGGCGGCCGTCTGCCTCGCCCGCGCTCCTGCGACCCCGGACGCCGCGAAGCGGGCCCGGACCTGCGGCCCGACCCGCTCGTCGCCTCTACTGACTCGCGCAGTCGAGGAAGCGCTGCTGCTGCCTTCCTGCGCTCCTGCCCTCGGCCAGAGCGGAGCTGTCGAGGCTGCGCAGGTCCGGATGCTGCTGGATGAGGTCGCCGAGCGCGCACGCGCAGTAGGTGACGCCCCCGCCGCTCGTGTCGCATGCGTCCATGAAGGCGCCCTGCGCCTTCGCGGACCAGGAGGCCTTGGGGTAGGGGACTGCGCCGCCGCCTGCCTGCGCCGACCCGCCGCCCGCGCACCCTGCGAGAGCAGCCGCCGCGACGAGCGCCGCACCGGCTCCGACGAGGCGCCCGAAGACCATGCGACGGATTAAAGCCGTTCGCCCGCTCCCGCTCCCGCCCGCCCCGGGGGTAGCGACCGTCTACGCTGGCGGAGTGCCCGACTCGATCGCGATCGGGAGCGACGGCGCCGACGACGGGGGCGGCGGGTTCGACCTGCTGGCCGCGTCGCTCCGCGCCTCGAGCGGCGACCTGAAGACGCTGATCGAGGTGCTCGCGGACAAGCTCGAGGGAGCGCTGCCCGGGCGTGCGACGATCGAGCGCCGGGCCGTGCGGCGCTTCTCGAAGCAGCGACGCGTCACGCGCATCGAGCTCGCGCTCGGAGACAGCCGCTACGTCGCGGTCGAGCAGGACGGCGTGCTCGAGACCCGTTGCGCGAAGGCGGTGCGAGGCGTCGTGCTGAAGACCGAGGCGCTGCCGCTCGAGGCCTGGCTCGAAGCGCTCGTCGGCGACCTCGGCCGCGAAGCCGGCGCGAGCGAGCAGTCACGCCTCGCCCTCGAGCAGCTGCTCGGCTGAGACGATGACGCTCTTCCGCCGCGGCAGCGACGACGACCGCGCGGCCCGGCAGGCCGCGGACGCCGAACGGGCGGCCTCGCTCGCCGCGCTCGAACGGGGAGAGCTGCCGCTGCGCGCCCAGCAGCGCCTCGCCGAGACCGGCCGGGCGGGCGGCGGGTTCTTCACCTCCGACCTCTCGGTCGACGAGTTCGCCCTCGGGCACGCAATCGGGCTGCGGCCGCTCGCCCAGGTGATGGGCAGCTCGATCTATCACGTCGGCTGGCAGCAACAGCCGGCCTCCTGGGGCCTGCAGCCCGGCGCCCTCTCGCTGGAGCTGACCGTCGTCTCGGAGGCGTGGAACACCGCCCGTCTGCGTGCCTTCGCCCGGCTCGAGCAGGAGGCGGCCCTCGTCGGCGCCGACGCGGTCGTCGGCGTGCGCCTCACCACCGGCAGCCACGACTTCGCGGTCGGCGCGATCGAGTACGTCGCCGTCGGCACCGCCGTGCGCCTCGACGGCGGCGAGCGGCCGGAGCGGCCCGCGCTCACCGACCTGTCGGGCCAGGACTTCTGGAAGCTCTCGCGGGCCGGCTACCGGCCGCTCGGCGTCGTCGGCGCCTCCACGGTCCACTACGTCGTCCCCGGCTGGGCGACCCAGCAGGCGCAGTCGGGCTTCGCCGCGGGCTGGGTCAACCAGGAGCTGCGCGACTTCACCCGCGGCGTCTACGACGCCCGCGAGACCGCCGTCGGCCGCATGACCGCCGAGGCGCGGCAGCAGGGAGCCGCCGGCGTCGTCGGCGTCTCGATCTCTCACCACATCGAACAGCGCGAGTCCCGCGGCGGAGCGGGCCGGAGCGACCTCGTCGTCACCTTCCACGTCCTCGGCACGGCGATCGACCACCGCAGCGCCGACGGGGACGAGCTCGAGGTGTCGACCCGGCTCGACCTGAGCAGGGACACCCACGGACCGCACATCCTAGGAGGAACCCGATGAGCTACGACCCGACCTCGACCGAAGGCGTGCCGGAGCACGGACGGGAGCGCCTCGCCCGGATGCGGAGCGGCCTCTTCACCTCGGACCTGTCCGTGAACGAGTTCCTGCTCGTCAAGCAGGCCGGCTTCGACCCGCTCGGCCTCGTCATCGGCAGCTCGATCTACCACATCGGCTTCCAGCAGTCGAGCTGGAAGCAGTCGATGGAGATGGCCGTCCTCTCGCAGGCGATGTACGAGGCGCGCGAGCTCGCGATGACGCGCATGGAGGAGGAGGCCGACCAGCTCGGCGCCGACGGCGTCGTCGGCGTCCGGCTCGACATCGGCCGCTACGAGTGGGGACAGCACCTCGCGGAGTTCATCGCCGTCGGCACCGCCGTCAAGCACGCGGGCGGCGAGCTGCACCGCGCCCCGAACGGCCGGCCGTTCACGAGCGACCTCTCGGGCCAGGACTTCTGGACGCTGCTCGCGTCGGGCCACCGGCCGGTCGGGCTCGTGATGGGCTCGTGCGTCTACCACGTCGCCCACCAGGGGATGATGGCGTCGATGCGGCAGATGGGCCAGAACGTCGAGATGCCGAACTTCACCCAGGCCCTCTACGACGCGCGCGAGCTCGCGATGGAGCGGATGCAGACGGAGGCCGAGGAGCTCCAGGCCGAGGGGATCGTCGGCGTGCAGCTCCAGGAGCGCTCCCACGGCTGGGGCTCGCACGTGATCGAGTTCTTCGCCGTCGGCACCGCGATCGTGCCGACCGAGGGCGAGAACCGGCTCCCGGAGCCCGTGCCGACGATCAGCCTCAACGACTAGCCCCGCGTACTCGGAGCTACCGTCGTCCGAGGCGGGTGGTCGCTCCGAAAGTGCCGGGTCGACCCGGATCGCGCGAGGAGCGCGTCCCGGCCGGCATCAGCGCGAGGTAGAAGCGGTCGCGCCGCCGGAACTCGTCGACCATCGCCGCGACGAACCCCTCGGAGGCCGCGCGGTCGACCGGAATCCCGCCGAGCCGCCGCCCGACCCAGCCGAACGGCCCGCGGAAGAGCGAAGCCTTGCCGACCCAGGAGAGCCGCACCCCGAGCGCCGCCGCGGTCAGCTTCGCGAGCACGAAGTCGAGGTTGGTCGTGTGCGGCGCCCCGACGAGCACGAGCTTCGGCACGGTCGGCGCGTCGCCGTCGATCCGCCAGCCGGCGAGGCGGAGCACGCCGCGCGCGAGCGCGCGGGAGAGCGCGTCCCCGCGGGAGGCGCCTCGGACGCAGCAGCCCCGCCCCGAGCGCCCGAGCGTGCATCGTCCAACCGTACTAGCCGCGGTGCGTAGCCCATTCGCGAGCTGCTTGACGCCAGTCGCGGCGGCCGGTGAAGAGTTAGCGGACAGGACTCGCTCAAGGTAGGTGGTCGCTACGTAGGGACGCGATCCGTTCACTAGTAGGTGATCGCGTGTTGCCTTTCGACCGAGACCAACTCGAGTAGTGGATTTGAGGACGATGCCTCAACGGCGCCGAGAACCGAGAGAAGCGCCTCCAACATCTTCCGCCACAGTACGGCTTCGATGTGGCCATCTCGGCTGAGGTGGCCAAAGTGGTGGCCGAGCGCGGCCGCTCTTCAATCCCTCACATCCGGTCCCTTGCCTACAGTCATAACATTCGGAAGAATGGGATGTGACGCCATGAACTCAGTGACCAACCCCGTACACGGTCTCAAAGCAGCATGACAACACCTCTCAAATACGGCACAAACGCGTTACCTGTTGTCGCCGCAGTGGTTGCGTTGGAAACAACGAGCAATTGGCTGACGTGGGTGTTCGCTGGCGTTGCGCTCGTCGCCACCGGCGGGCTCTTCTACTGGTTTGAAGGACGTCATGGGCATAGTTTGACGGAGGGATCGAAGCGGTTCGTCAGGTTCTATACAAACTGGTATGGCAGGAACGGTCGCCACTTTGTCTACTGTGACGATCTAGCCTGGTTGGAGGGAGACGACAATCTGCCAATCAGGCGTACGTTGGCGGACGTTGGGCAGCGTATCCAGGTCTGGGTGAGAGACGACACGAGTGATGTGGTTCGAGAGCTGTCCGCTGCCGGAGTTCGAGTGTCACGCGTTCCGGGCGTCGCTGAGATCCACGTGCCCATGTCGTTGCATCAGAACGACGGTGAGCAATCGTTTGATCATCCGCGACAAGGTTGGTTATCCGCGGCGCGGTCCGAGACAGAGAATTAACTTCATCGAGTCGAGTGACCGCTATCTTGTCACGTTAGCGGCCGAGTTCTTCCGCTTTTGTGAACTCCTTGACCTGCCTGTAAACCCAAGGAGTCTCGCCGCCGTGAGCTTCTAATATGGCGCAGTCTCTCCGTCGCTAGAGCTAGACAGTTGCGCGTGGCCTTCACTCCGCGACGTAGTTAGATGCTTCGCAGTAATGCCGCGACTAGGAATGACGAATTGTGCGACGATCGCGATTCGGCGCATTTCGCGATTAGACAGCGGTTGCTGCAGTTGCTTGAGGTGTACGGTGGCGAGTGGCGGGCTGTAGTTGATGTTGGATGCGGCGTTGGGGCCACCATCGAGAGTCTACGCTACGCGGGCTATATCGTCACTGGCCTCGACCCATCCACGCAGTCGTGCAAGTATGCGCGACGGCGAAACCCCGATGTCTTCATTTGTTCCGTCTCGCTCGAGGCTGTACGCGCGGGATACGCCGCCCGACCGAGCTGAGATCCTCGTCGCGATTCAAACGCTGCAATGCGTACCGAGACTAGAGGGGGTTCTCTCGGCAGCTACGTGACTGCTCCGAACAGGAGGCATTCTGGTGCTATCCGTGCCGAACCCGGATGGGACTGATGGGGCGAAGAAGGATGTTCCCGTCGTCGACCCAACAGTGAAGACATACCGTACTGGATTCCTTTCCGGATCCACGATGGCGAGCGACATCCATCCCGTCATGGTTCTTCGAACGCTCGTGGGACACGTACTTGGCCGCGTTTGCCAAGGCCGGATCAGTATTGATCACGTTGAGTGCCGGAGGCAGTCGGCAAGGGCGAATTCGCGACACTGCTTTTCTCGTTTGCCGTGCGACCGGGTCGCCCCGAGCTTAAGAGCAGAGACCCTTTGGGGGAGGTGCCGGTGCCGCGAGCTGCAGGATCAGAGATCCGCTGTATGGCGACATCCGGATCGAAGAGCCGCTAACGCGGACTCTGGATCACCGCTGGTCCAGCGGCTGCGGGAGTCAGTCAGACGTCGGCAACGACGAACGCTACCCGTCGATCCAGGGTCGCGCTTCCGAGCACGCCCTCGGCGCCATGTATCTCGCACGGCGCGCTGGGGTCCACGTCTGGACGACGCGATTTGTTGACGTGCAGCGGCCGTTCATGGAGGCCGCGAGGAGAGACATTCCCGAGCTCGACCCATATGTAGCCAGACTCGGCGTACTCATGCGACAGGCAGTAGCGGGCGGGGCGTTGCTCCACTATGTCGGGGCATCCACCGTCTCGACGTCTGAACGGCAATTCGGGCTTCTTGCCCTTCGCCTCGCGGTAGAGGACGGGATCGAGTTGGGTGACGAGTCCGAGTGGCAGGCGCTGGAGCGAGGGAGGAAGTCTTCCACGAGCATGCAGGTCGTCTCATCACGCGGCAGATATGCGACGATGCACTCGATAACGACGAGATACACCACCTCGCTCTGAAGAGGAAGATATCGCCGCGATTCTTGGGAGTCATCCCAATGGCGCACGTGGTCGAGCGCGCTCCACGCATCATCGCCGGCGAGGTCGATGTCGATCGGCTCGACTGACGAATGCGGGATAGCTATCGGCTGGGACGAGAGTTTGGCAGTATCGATGGAGCGGCTCGTTGATGCGCTGAGCTGCATGTCCAACACCAGCCTGGGAGAGCGAGACTTTCGCATTGCGCCGAGCGTGCGCGCGCGATCGGCGGTGGAGACCCTGCTGGTGCATCGCCTCCAGTCCTATCAGTGGGTGCATCGATCCGCGAGTGGTCGGATTCACCGTAGCTCTCCGGCTGGCATTCGAACCTTACGAGGAGATGTCCGTCCCACCGAGAGTGACTGCTATTTGCCGCTAATCGGGACCATGTCTGCGACGACACGACCGAATCTCGTGTACTGGTCACCACGAGCGGTCGATATTTCAGCCGCTTTGGGTGGCAGAGGAAAGCGGTCTGGCATTGACGGAGATCGCACGGAACTGGGCGTGGAAGTGAGCGGTAGAAGGTTCGATGAAAGCGAGATTGAATCCAGCTTGGCGCGGAACCACGAGCGGTGTACCGAGGTGCAAGCCGGTGTTGGTGATGCCACGGTGAGAGAAGCATTAGCGCGAAGCTATCTGACTGCGAGTGGCGAGTTGACTGGGCATGCCGGCGTGACTGGGAGTCGACCGAAGAGTGAGCGAAGCGCGCAGCTCGCGACATACGCTAGAGCGTGGCTATTTCGACGCAAGAATTTCGTCCCCGCGTGGAAAACGGCCGAAGAGTACAGTGAGGCGGCTCGCCACATGCAACCAGCGCTGGCGGAGGCGATGGACGGCATGCTCGAGCAGTACAGCGATGGCGTACAGACGCCGGAGCGCCAGGTCATGGTGGAGTTTGTCAGAGATTTGCGCCAGCGCCTAAAAGGCGACGCGGTCGTCGGAGTCAATGCGATTGTGGATGCCGTGTTGGCGAAACCCAGCGTTCTCGACGCGCTGGTGCGCGATCTGAATAAAGCGGATGTGGAGGCGCCTGGGGGATTCTGGGAGCTTGCATACGCAGGCTACGGTATGCGAAAAGCGCCGCCGCATGCAATAGAGTTGTATGTCGGAGACCGTCCTGTGCCGTCTTGCCGGAGCGGTCGGCCATAGGGTGGACGCCATCGCCGCCGCTGAACAAAGTCGAGTAAAGCTGTACGCATATTTCTTCTACCTGGGCCACGATTTTGGAGGACGGGATGAGGCGAGTGCGCCTGATCACAGACGCAGCCGGCGGACGCACTCCTCCAGGACCGTCTACCACCGCTGATTTCCGCTTTCCTCGATGCCGACATCCGGCAGTGCGTGTAGCGTGCGGCGCGTGGGCTACGATCGACGGGCCGAGGGTGCGGCGCGAGCGTCGTGAGCGGCAGCGCGGGTGGACGTTATCTTGCGGCTCTTGAGGCTCTGGCGCAGCGCGGTTCCGCCACACTTCGCGAGCTAGCGCACGTCGTAGGCGTGACAGCCGGTCGGGGTCGAGATCTGATCTTCGATGACTTGCGTAGTCTCGGGTCGTCGGCTGGATTCAGCCGGCCGCTGGGACGATAGTCTTCTGCGATTCGTCCTTACCCGGCGGGGCCGTGCCGTTCTCACAAGCGCGCGCCTCATGCAGCAGCAGAGATCCGTTAGTGCGATCGTGGACGAGACTGCCGACCAGAGCGATCCTGCCGGGTCGAGTCAGTCGGAGCGCTGAGCCAAGGGGCGAACTGAGCGTTGGCTCGCTCCATTGAGATGGCCGCCGTGACGCGAGCGGGATGAGGGCCTGATCAGCGCGAGCGCTGCAACAAGAGCTCCATCCAGAATCGCCAAGCGCACCGTGGCGCCTGTCAGGCGACCCAGGCACCGGGTTTCGTTTAGCTGTCGGGCGCCGCAGTATTCGTATCGGTCACCCGGTAGAGTTGGCCACCCGCGCCGATGGCCTTAGCACAGTCCGCGGGAATGGCGGGTTCGCGACCAGGTTCGCGTCGGGCGAGCTCGGCGAGGATGGCAACGCCGCGGTCTATCTCATCTTCCCGGATCTTCCACGCGACCTTCTCGCCGTACGGGATCCGCCGCCCGACTGGTTTCGGTTCGATCCGCCTGCTTGGGATAGCGATCGAAAGATGGGCTGTTCGGGGACAGAGGACAGCCGCCACCAACCCGGCCTCGTCGATGAGATCCCAGGCGTCGTGATCGCGATGAAAGACCGTGAGGCCGTAGACGACGCGATCGAAGATCTCGAGCCCGGTTGTCATCCAACAGAGTTTCCTCCGGCGGAGGAGGGACGCTGCAAGCTGACGGACTTGAACCGGGGCCCTCTCACAGGTGCCCGTCTCAATCCATCCCGCCGCCGGCGACAGTTGTCGAGATGTGCTCCTCGCCTCTGCCCGTGTCGGTTGAGAGCGCGTCTCCCTAGAACGCGTTGGCTCTGACCGATACGGTCTGGATGTGTCCCAGACCGACCCCATGACGACGGATGATCGGATGAGGAACAACACAAGGCGTGGGTAGGCCGCGCAAACAGCAGGCATCGAACAGCGCGACGCTCGGCTTCGAGGCCGAGCTCTGGAAGGCCGCCGACGCGCTGCGCACAACATGGACGCGGCCGAGTACAAGCACGTCGTGCTCGGGCTGATCTTCCTCAAGTACATCTCCGACGCCTTCGAGGAGCAGCACGACGAGCTCGAGGCAGAGGCAGCCGAGGGCGCCGACCCCGAGGACCCCGACGAGTACCGCGCCGCCGAACATGTTCTGGGTGCCCAAGGAGGCCCGCTGGTCCTACCTGAAGGCCAACGCGCGAGCAGCCGACCATCGGCAAGATCGTCGACGACGCGATGGACGCGATCGAGCGCGACAACCCCACGCTGAAGGGCGTGCTGCCCAAGGACTACGCCCGGCCCGGCCTCGACAAGCAGCGCCTCGGCCAGCTCATCGACCTCGATCGGCGACATCGGCCTCGGCGACCCGGCCGACCGCTCGAAGGACATCCTCGGCCGCGTCTACGAGTACTTCCTCTCGCAGTTCGCCAGCGCCGAGGGCAAGAAGGGCGGGCAGTTCTACACGCCCCGCTACGTCGTCCGAGTGCTGGTCGAGATGCTCGCGCCGTACAAGGGCCGCGTCTACGACCCCTGCTGCGGCTCGGGCGGGATGTTCGTGCAGTCCGAGAAGTTCATCGAGGCGCACGGCGGGCACGATCGGCGACATCTCGATCTACGGGCAGGAGTCGAACTACACCACCTGGCGGCTGGCGAAGATGAACCTCGCCATCCGGGGCATCGACGCGAAGATCGCAGCACGGCGACAGCTTCCACAACGACCTCCACCCGGACCTCAAGGCCGACTACGTCCTCGCCAACCCGCCGTTCAACGACAGCGACTGGCGCGGCGAGCTGCTGCGCGAGGACAAGCGCTGGCAGTTACGGCAGCCGCCGGCGGGCAACGCCAACTTCGCCTGGGTGCAGCACTTCATCCACCACCTCGCGCCCGACCGGGCATCGCGGGCTTCGTGCTCGCCAACGGCTCGATGTCGTCGAACCAGTCGGGCGAGGGCGAGATCCGCAAGGCCATCATCGAGGCCGACCTCGTGGACTGCATGGTCGCGCTGCCGGGCCAGCTCTTCTACTCGACGCAGATCCCCGTGTGCCTCTGGTTCATCGCCCGCGACAAGCGCAACGGCACGGTTCCGCGACCGGCGAGGCGAGACGCTGTTCATCGACGCCCGCAAGATGGGCACGCTGGTCGACCGCATCCATCGCGAGCTGACCGACGAGGACATCGCGCAGCATCGCGGGGACCTACCACGCCTGGCGCGGCGACCAGGGCGCCGGGGAGTACGCGGACGTGCCCGGCTTCTGCAAGGCTGCGACGATTGACGAGATCCGCGCCCACGGCCACGTCCTCACCCCGGGCCGCTACGTCGGCGCGGAGGAAGTCGAGGACGATGGCGAGCCGTTCGAGGAGAAGATGGAGCGGCTGACGGCGACGCTGCGCGAGCAGCAGGCCGAGGACGTAAGCTAGATGAGATGATCTGGGCCAACCTGGAGGAACTCGGATATGGCGATTCAGTGGCCTGAAGTTCCGATAGAAGCACTATTGCGTCCCGGATTGCGACGGGCCCTCTTTGGCTCGGACATCACGACCGACAACTTCGTGTCCGAGGGCGTGCCGGTGATCCGAGGCAACAACTTAGGCGTCGGGAGGTTCCACGGTGAGGGTTTTGTCTTCCTGAGCGAGGACCAGGCTGATGACCTCGCGAATGCCAATGCATTCCCCGGCGATCTCGTCTTCACGCACCGGGGAACGCTCGGCCAGATCGGCATCATTCCGAGTGGACAGTTCGAGCGGTACGTGGTCTCGCAGAGTCAAATGAAGAGCCACTGGTGATCCGGAGCAGGCCGATGCGCTGTTTGTGTACTACTACTTCAAGTCGCCCGAGGGCCAACACGCGCTGTTGGCGAACACATCACAGACCGGCGTTCCGGCCATCAGTCGACCCGTAACTTCGCTAAAGGGCATCCGCCTCAGATTGCCGAGCCTTCCAGAGCAGCGCGCCATCGCTTCGATCCTCGGCGCGCTCGATGACAAGATTGAACGCGAAACCGGCGGCTGGCGGAGACGCTCGAGAAGGCCGCGCGCGCGGTGTTCCGTTCGTGGTTCATTGATCCAGTAGCTGGCGACGCGAGCGATCTTCCCGACGGATGGGAGCGTGGCGATGTGTACAGAGTCGCCGAAGTCATCTACGGTGCGCCTTTTAGGTCGACACTATTCAACAGCGACGGCGTTGGTCGGCCCGCTGATTCGAATCCGTGACCTCAGAACCCACAATCCTGTGGTCTTCACGTCCGAGGAGCACCCCCGTGGATACATCGTGAAGCCTGGTGATTTGGTTGTTGGGATGGATGGCGAGTTCCGTGCACATCTTTGGAGTGGCCCTGAAGCGTGGCTGAACCAGCGACTTTGCTGCTTCAGGCCGCTCGAAGGAATTCCGGAAGCGTTTGTGCGCTATAGCATCGAGCAGCCGCTGGCGTTCTTCGAACGATCAAAGACTGGTACGACGGTGATTCACCTTGGGAAGGCGGACATAGACACATTCCGTGTCGTCGTACCTCCCGCGAGCACGATGCGCGAATTTGGAAAGATCGTGAATCCACTCCATGCTCGAATCGTGGCAATCGGCCGTGAGTCGGAAACTCTCGCCGCCATCCGCGACGCTCTACTCCCAAGGTTGATTTCCGGCGAGCTCCGAGCCCTGCAACCAACTCAGATTCGGGCAGAGGACTGATGGCGGTCCCCCCTTGGGGGCGACTGGGCCCTTAGAGCTGATCGTGCACGCTGAGGGCCACCTACGCAGCGGAGGGGATTTCGATCGTAGAATTGCGCTCGTGGGTTTCGACAATGCAATCGAGGTTTCAGTCAGCACCGATCTTGCGCTGCATCCGATCCAGCGCGGGAATCGGCACTATGCGAAGAAGAACATAGAAGAGTGGTTAACCAACTATCATGCAAAACTGGATTTCGTCGACTTGGCTCTGGCTGAGCGCGCGCTTGACTGGGGGATAGAACGTTCGCACATAGTGTGGGCGCATCAACAGCGGAATGATCAATACCACGGCGGCTTACGGGGAACGCCGGAGAGGCATGTCCTTGAAGTGAGCCGAGCAGCGGCGCTATGGCTGTTTGGCGTTCTATTCGACGTCGAAGATGTCGAGCAGCTCCTGGATGAGCAGGTTGCCGCTAGCGCAGGTCCCCGTGGTTCTCGGAAGCGGCGCGCGGAGTTTGACGCCGCGATCGATGAGTTCTATGGCCCGGTTGAGGTGGCGGGGCAGGTGTATTCCGTGAGTGAGCTGCTCTTCTCGGTGGATCTCGATGCATACGCGGCGGTCGGTGCGGAATTGCTCGAGCTGTCCGAAGTAGTTGAGGAAGTCTCATCCGGCTGATGGCGCCCTTCGCGGAGTCAGAGGTGGAGGAGGCAGCGGTGGCGTGGCTCGCGTCGCTCGGATACCGCGTTCGCTACGGACCAGAGCTCGAGGATGAGCAGCCCGGGGACGAAGCAGTCGTGCTCGAGACACAACTGCGTGAGGCGCTCGATCGGCTGAATCAGAAGACCACCCGCGGACGCTCGCGGCGACGCGTTCCGCAAGCTGCTGAACGTCGAGGCGGCTACGCTCGTCGAGCGCAACCGGCTCGTCCACCGGATGCTCGTCGACGGGGTGAACGTCGAATACAGCACGGCAGGACGGCTCGATCGCCGTCGCACGTTCACGCTGATCGACTTCGACGACCCGATCGAGACAACGAGTGGCTCGCCGTCAACCAAGTTCACCGTCGTCGAGAACCGGCACGCGCGCCGCCCCGACATCGTCGTCTTCGTCAACGGCCTGCCGCTCGCGGTCGTCGAGCTGAAGAACGCGGCCGACGAGAACGCGACTCTGGACGGCGCTTCAACCAGCTCCAGACCTACAAGAAGGAGATCCCGTCCTCTTCGCACCAACGAGGTGCTCGTCATCTCCGATGGCGTCCAGGCGCGCGTCGGCACCTCGGCGCCGCAAGGAGCGGTTCATACCCTGGCGCACCATCGAGAGGCGAGGAGACGCGCCGGCGGCGCTGCCCGAACTCCAAGTGCTGCTCAAGGGCGTGTTCGAGAAGCGCCGTTTCCTCGACTGCTACGGACTTCGTCGTGTTCGAGGACGAGGCGGCGGCAAGCTCGTCAAGAAGCTGGCCGGCTACCACCAGTTCCATGCCGTCAACGTCGCGCTCGAGGAGACCTGCGTGCGCGCGGCTCGCGCGGCAGATCGGCGACGGGCTCGCAGGCGGCGATCCGGGCGACGGCGCGTGGGCGTCGTCTGGCACACCCAGGGCTCCGGCAAGAGCCTGACGATGGCTGTTCTACGCCGGGCGCGGTCATCCGCGAGCCGGCGATGGCGAACCCGACCATCGTCGTCCTCACCGACCGCAACGACCTCGACGACCAGCTCTTCGGCACCTTCGCGCGCTGCCGCGACCTGCTCCGGCAGACGCCGGTGCAGGCCGACAACCGCGCGCGACCTGCGCGAGCAGCTGCTCGTCGGCCTCGGCGGCGTGGTCTTCACCACCATCCAGAAGTTCTTCCCCGACGAGAACGCGGCGACCGCATCCCGGTGCTCTCCGATCGCCGCAACATCGTCGTGATCGCCGACGAGGCCCACCGCAGCCAGTACGGCTTCATCGACGGCTTCGCCCGCCACATGCGCGACGCGCTGCCGAACGCCTCGTTCATCGGCTTCACCGGCACGCCGATCGAGAGAGCCGACGCGAACACCCGTGCGGTCTTCGGCGACTACATCGACGTCTACGACATCAGCGCGCCGTCGAGGACGGCGCCACCGTGCCGATCTACTACGAGAGCCGGCTCGCCAAGCTCGAGCTCGACGAGGCCGAGCGGCCGAAGATCGACGCCGAATTCGACGAGGTGACCGAGGGCGAGGAGGCGAGCGCAAGGAGAGGCTCAAGACGCAAGTGGGCGCAGCTCGAGGCCGTGGTCGGCGCCGAGAAGCGGCTCGAAGCTGGTCGCCGAGGACCTCGTCGAAGCACTTCGAGCAGCGCCTCGAGGCGCTCGACGGCAAGGCGATGATCGTCTGCATGAGCCGGCGGATCTGCGTCGACCTCTACAACGCGATCGTCGAGCTGCGGCCCGAGTGGCACTCCGACGACGACGACGACGGCACGATCAAGGTCGTCATGACCGGCTCGGCGTCGGACCCGGCCGAGTGGCAGCCGCACATCCGCAACAAAGGCGCGGCGCGAGGCGCTCGCGAAGCGGTCAAGGACCCCGACGACCCGCTCGAGCTCGTGATCGTCCGCGACATGTGGCTGACCGGCTTCGACGCGCCCAGCCTGCACACGATGTACGTCGACAAGCCGATGCGCGGGCACGGGCTGATGCAGGCGATCGCGCGCGTGAACCGGGTGTTCCGCGACAAGCCGGGCGGGCTCGTCGTGGACTACATCGGCATCGCCGACGAGCTGAAGCAGGCGCTGGCGACTACACCGAGAGCGGCGGCGCAGGCGGACGGACGTCGACAGGCCGAGGCAGTCGCCGTCATGCTGGAGAAGTACGAGATCTGCAGCGGCATCTTCCACGGCTTCGACTGGTCGCCTGGGTCCCGGGCACGCAGCGAGCGGCGCCGCTTCTGCCGCGGCGCAGGAGCACGTGCTGGCGCAGGAGGACGGGAAGGATCGCCTGCTGCACGCGGTGACGGCGCTCTCCAAGGCATTCGCGCTGGCAGTGCCGAGCGACGAGGCGCTTGAGATCCGCGACGACGTGGCATTCTTCCAGGCGGTGCGGGCGGTGCTCGCCAAGACCGCGCCCGGCGAGCGGAAGACCGACGAGGACCTCGACCACGCGATCCGGCAGATCGTCTCCGCGCGGTGGTCTCCGGAGGAGGTCATCGACATCTTCGCGGCGGCCGGTCTGGAGAACCCCGGACATCTCCATCCTGTCCGACGAGTTCCTCGCCGAGGTGCGCGGGCTGCCGCAGCGGAATCTGGCCGTCGAGCTGCTGCGGAAGCTGCTCGACGACGAGATCAAGACACGCGGGCGCAAGAACGTCGTCCAGGCACGTTCGTTCGCGAAGTTGCTGGAGCAGTCGCTTCGCCGTTACCAGAACCGAGCGATCGAGGCCGCCCAGGTCATCGAGGAACTGATCG